>NZ_CP061038.1:0-2400000 GCF_014490665.1 Sphingomonas alpina
TCCGGTCTTCACCGCCAGGGGCGTGCTCAGCTGCGCTGCGACATCGGCGACCAAAAATGGCCGCCGCGTGAAGACCGCGGGGATCGTGCTGGTCCGCCAGCGCCCGGGCAAGGGCAATGCGATCTTCGTCACGATCGAGGACGAAACCGGCATCACCAATATCGTGCTCTGGGCGCGGATGTTCGAACGGTTCCGGCGCCAGGTGATGGCAGCGCGGCTGATGATGGTCGAGGGCGAGTTGCAGAAGAGCCCGGAAGGCGTGGTCCATCTGATGGCGGACCGTATCCATGACTGCACCGATCTGCTTGACCGGTTGTCCGATACCGATACGGCGAAGTCGCAACTCTCGCGCGCCGATGTGTTCGAACATCCGCAGCCGCCAAGTCATCCGGGGGCAGGGCGCCACCGTCATCCGCGCGACGTGCGGATCATCCCCAAGTCGCGCGATTTTCACTAAGCGCTAGGACGGGCCGATGATGTTGAGGCTGTTGCTCACTTCGCGGTTATAATAAACCTTACAGGTCGCAAGCTCGACATTGGGGGTGATGATCGTCGGGCTGATCCAGGGTCTGCGCGGATCGCTCTTCGCTTCGGGTAATGGATCGACGGGTTGATCTGACATGGATCGGGCCTCCCTGCTGAGCCTTCCGTCCCACCCATCCTGGTACTCGAAGTCAAATTCCGTTTCGGTCGTGTTCCATACGCTGCTGATATGATGCCGATCGAACGCCCGGCACACGCCGGGCATTCTTTACGAACCCGCAGAAACGCAGTAATTTGCGCAGGCCGGGAAGCCTCAGATGAGTGGATTCATGTGATGATCCTTATGGCTGTCCTGGCGGCGGTGACCGCTCCTGCGACCGACAAGATAATGGTTACGGCTTATGACCAGCTTTGCGTGCCCGGCAGCCCGTCACAGACGGTGTTGTCGCATGCCGACCAGGATGGGTGGCAAAGCAGTGGCCCGGACAAGCCGAAGGATTTCGATGTTACCGCCGATCGGTTCAAAATTTTCGGGACTGCGATATTGAGGTTGAACGCACGCGATACCAACGTACCGAGCGCACGATTCGTCACATGCGGCATTTCAGTCACAACCGCGCAGCCCGATCTCGCGTCCGATGTCCAGGCCATGCTTGGCTTTGCCCCCGCGTTCCATTTCGGAACCTCGGCAAATTTCTTTGCGCTTCGCGAGAATGGTCGGTGGCAGGATGGATCGATGCTGAGCGGCAAGGATTTCGCCGCTGCAAAAGCTGCGGGCAAATTCTACAGCCTGTTGACGCTCAGCCATGAGGGCGGGGCGTGCGTGTTGTCATTCCAGGCATTGCCCATCACCCAGGGCAAGGCGGCCGGCGCGCCTTGATTGTGGAGGCTCTCGATCCCGTCGGACCGGGCTTGTGCTGTCAACGCTCAGTCTGCCCGATCGACCCCGCCCAGGCATAGCCGCGATAGAGCGATATGAATTCGCCGCTTGCGCCAATCCCGCCCGCGACCTCGTCGATCGCCGCCTTCATGTCCCCGCGCGGCGAGACGTCGAACTTCCTCAGCCACGAGTAGAGAAACGCACGCCAGGCGCGCGGCAATTTCTCCTGCTGCCCGAAATCGACCAGATCGAGCCGTCCGCCGGGCGCAAGCTTGCCCGCGCCCTCGCGCAGCGCGCCGCGCCAGTCGGGGATCATCGACAGCGTGTAACTCTGGAACACCCGGTCGAATGTCGCGATGCCGAAAAGTCCTTGCGCGTCGAACTCGGTCGCATCGCCCTGTGCCAGTGTGATGCGGTCGGTAAGCCCTGCTTTGGCGACCTTGGCCCGCGCGGTCTCCAGCATCGCTTCGGAAATATCGATGCCGTAGAAGCGCGCCTCGGGCCAGGCCCTCGCCGCCGCGATCAGGTTGCGGCCGGTGCCGCAACCGATCTCGATCACGCTGCCCCCCTTGGGCGGATCGAGCCGGCGGATCAGCCGGTCGCGGCCGAGTAGATAATATTTGCGCGTCAGGTCGTAGAAATGGCGCTGCGTCCGGTAGATCGCATCCATGTGCCCGGCCTGAGATGGATTCGGGTTCGAGTCCATCTCAGGCAGCAGCGCCCAGCACGTAGAGATGGACGCCGCCATAGATGGAGGAGCGGTCGCGCCTGGTATAATCCAGCGATTCCTCCGCGCGGTACGCCCAGCGCGACAGGATTGCGTCGGGTACCCGGCCGGGCAGGATGGTCGGCGCGCCGGCGGTGCGAAACAGGACGCGTGCATCCTGTTTCGCAGTGCGGGTGATCTCGCTCCACAAATCGGCAAGCTGCTCGTCGGTCATCCAGTCCTGCGCGTCGAGCAGGATGTAGCGATCGAGCGAGCCGTCGGGCCGGCCGCGCAGATAATCGGTGAAGTTGGTGTGGCGGACCTCGATGCGGTCGACGCGCTCGACGATCTCGTCATAATGCGCCTGTTGCAGATAGGGGGGCAGCGACGCGCTCGGTCCCTCGCCATAGCCGCGGCCGAACGCCTGCCAGGCGAAATAATTGTCCTTGATGTCGAAATCGCAGGCAAGCTTTTCGAGCCGCTCGCGCAGCACCACCGCCATCTTTTCATCGCCGGCCAGCGCCTCATATTGCGCCGGCGGGATGCCAAGGCCGAACAGCGAAGCGGGCTGATCGGTCAGCCATTTGATGAAGCCCTTGTCGAACATCGGGGCAAAGTCGCGGTCGAAGATCTCGCGCTGTTCCTCGATCGACTGCGCCTTGAGCAGGATCTTCGGGTTCAATCCGCCGAGCCGCGCAAGCAGATGCGCCGCGCCGATGAAATTGCCCAGCAGTCCGCGCTTGTACACGCCCTTGGCGAAGCCGCCGATGCGGCGGCGCCCGATCAGGTCGCGTCCTTCCCAATAGCGCCGCGTCGTCTCGTCGAGATGCGGGCGGATCGCGCTGCGATAGGCCAGCACATTGGCCTGGCTGTCGGCGCGGGCGAAGAAACGGTGGAACGCCTCGTAATCGGGCAACTGGCGCGCCGCGACCAGCTTCAGCCGGTTGAGTGCGATATGCGCGGTGTTGAGATCGACCGCCGTGATCGCGCGTGGATTGGCGGTGAGGTAGGAGAGCACGTTGCAACCGCCCGAGGCGATGGTGACGACATGATTGTCGGGCTGGATCGCCAGCGCTTCCATATCGACCTCCGGGTCTTCCCAGATCTGCGCATAGACCAGGCCGCGAAAGGCGAAGGTGAAGGCGCGTTCGAGCAGGCCCTGTTTCGAGAGATGATCGTGACGGTGGACAGCGGCGCGGACGGCCCCATTTTTGGAAGAGGGGTTCTTTGACAATCGGGCGACGGCCATAGTTTTTCTCCTGCGCTTCGGGCGACAGCAATTACCCGGCGGCTCGTGAGCGCGCTAGGACAATCCGATGACGGTTCGATGACGGCAAGGGGTTGTGGCCCGAAAAACGCCCGAGTCGTGGCTCAGGCGCGTTCGCGTTCCAGCAGGTCGCTGGCGTCCAGGCCGAGCAGAGTGATATGGTCACGGATGCGCGGCCAGCTGGTTTGCATGAAATGATCGCGCTCGGCGATACGCAGTTTTTCTGCCGCCCCGGCCAGCACGAACATGCCGACACCGCGGCGCACCTCGACATAGCCATCGTCTTGAAAGCTCTGATAGGCCTTGGCGACAGTCAGCGGGTTGGCGCCATGTTCGGCCGCCAGCGCGCGAACCGAAGGAAGCTGGTCGCCGGCGCGGAAATCGCCGCGCAGGATCGCTGCCGAGATGGTGGCACGCAGCTTGATATAGACCGGACTGTCTTCGGAATTAAGCGCTGTCATGCTGCCCTAATACAGCAATTGGCTGTTTAGTCCAGTCATTTAAACACTCCACTCTGTAACAATTGTGCGCAAATCGGGGCGTGGGCGTTCTTCTAATTCTCTGGATGGCGTGCCGAGAAAGATGAAACCGGCAATCCGTTCCGGCGCCGCGCCGAACGAATCGCGTACGGTTTCGGAATAGGTCGCCCAGCCGGTCAGCCAGCCGCCGGCAAAGCCCATCGCATGAGCGGCATGGAGGAGGTTCATGCACGCCGCGCCGACCGATAGTTCCTGTTCCCACAGCGGAATATGGCTTTCGGTACGCGGGCTGAACAGCGCGACGACCAGGGTCGGGGCCTGGCGGGCGAAGCTCTCGACCGCTTCGATCTCGAGCCGCGCGGCCTGGGGACGTTCCTGCCGGTATGCATCGAGCAGCATTGCGGCGAAGCGGTCGCGCGCTTCGGCGGGCACGATGACGAAGCGCCAGGGAGCAAGCTTGCCATGATCGGGCGTGCGCCCGGCGATCTGCAGGATCGTCTCGAGCTGAGCCGTATCGGGGCCGGGCGCGACCAGGTCGCGCGGTTTGCCCGAGCGGCGCGTGGCGAGATAGGCGAGTGGAGTGGAGAGGTCGTTGAACATCGAGCGCAGGTAGGTGGTGCCGCGCCGCGCCGCAACGCAACGATTGAAAGGATGCATATTTCTTCGCCCTTCGTGCTCAGTATCGCCCCGTCTCCACCGCCAGGCCGCATATTTACACCCCTGCGATTGCCGCTAGTGTCCGCGTCATAAAGCGCGCCGCGTTTGACGGTGCCAAGGCATTCAGGGAGCTTAACAAAAATGGTGGACACCCCGACCGCGGACAATCCGCGCGAGCCGGATATCAGCCACGTCAACCCGATCGGCACCGGCACCTGGTTCGAACATCCCCGCCAGCTCAAACGGTTGTTTACCACCGAGATGTGGGAGCGGTTCGGCTATTACGGCATGCGGGCGATCCTCACGCTCTATCTCACCAACCATTTCCTGTTCAGCGACACGACCGCAAACGGCATTTACGGCGGCTTCACTGCGCTGGTCTATCTGACGCCGCTGGTCGGCGGGTTGATTGCCGACAATTATCTCGGCTCGAAGCGCTCGGTGAAATTCGGCGCGATCCTGATGTCGATCGGCTATCTGATCCTCAGCTTCAGTGCGAGCAGCGACGCCGCCAAACCCTATTCGACGATCGACGGCCAGAAATACGAGATCACCGCCGAATCCACTGGTCCAGCATCCGGCAAATTTGTGCTGGTCGATGGCCAGAAGCTGCGCATCAAAGGCAATGACGACAAGACGGTGTCACTGCTCGACAGCGGCAACAAGGAAGTCCGCAAATTCGCCGATGGCGAGTTCAAGTCCGACGGCGAGCGGTCACCGCTGTTCATCCTGATGCTGCTCGTCGGCCTGTCGACGGTCACGGTCGGCAACGGCTTTTTCAAACCGAACATCTCGACCATGGTCGGCACTCTTTATGCGACCGGCGACCGACGACGCGATGCCGGCTTCACGATGTTCTATATGGGCATCAATCTCGGATCGCTGATTTCGCAATTCTTCTGCCCGATGCTGGCCGAATCGGTTGGTTTCTGGGCCGGATTTGGCCTCGCTGCCCTTGGCATGCTCTGCTCATGGCTGCTTTTCCAGTTCGATGGCGGCCGTCTCGCGGGCTATGGTGAGCGCCCGGAAAACGCGGATGCGACGAAGGACTGGTATATCTATATCGGCGCACTGGCGATGATTCCGATCTTCTGGTTTCTGTTCTCCAACCTGATGGATTATGTGGAGCCCGCGGCGGGCACCGGGTTGATCGGTTATGTCCTGACCTTGCCGATCATGGGCAAGGCGCTGTTCCTGACCTTCCTGCTCGGGGTGCCGGTGATCCTCATCTGGTCGTGGCTCAAAGGGTCGCGCCAGGAATTCCAGATGATGCTCGCGGCGATGATCCTGATCATTTTCAACGTCGTGTTCTGGACGCTGTTCGAACAGGCAGGTTCTTCGCTGACCCTGTTTGCGGATCGCAATACCAATCTTGCGCTTGAATGGACCCGGCCGCTGTTCGCAATGTTCCATGCCAGTCCGTGGAGCTATTATGCGCTCGCAGCGGCGCTCAGTGCGGGCATTGCATGGGTGTTATGGTGGTTCTTCTCGAGTGGTGAAGAACCGGCGATCAAGCGGTCGATGGGCATGTGGTTCGCGCTCGGTGCCTTTGCGGCATTCGTCGGCCTGCATTTCGCGCGCTCGGGCCTGATCGACCAGCCGGTTTATGTGATGCCGGCCGGACAGACGCAGATCTTCAATGCGCTGTTCATCGTCATGTTCGCGCCGATCTTCAGCGTGCTGTGGACTTTCCTGTCGAAACGCGGGCTGGAACCATCGATTCCGATCAAGTTCGCGCTGGCCCTGATGGGCGTCGGGGCGGGGTTTCTGTTCCTGGTCTGGGGTGCGCAATTCGCCAGCACTGATTTCAAGGTCGGGCTCGCCTGGCTTGCCGGCCTTTACCTGATCCATTCGATTGCAGAATTGTGCATCTCGCCGGTCGGGCTGTCGATGATTACCAAATTGTCGATCGCGCGCGTCGTGGGCCTGATGATGGGCGTCTGGTTCCTGTCGATCTCGGTCGCGCAATATGTCGCTGGAATGATCGCGCAGGTTGCCAGCGTCTCTACGGTCGGTGGAGAGGTAACCAACCTGAAGGTCAGTCTTGAAACCTATACGACGACCTTCACCTGGATTTCGGAATGGGCGATCGGCCTTGGTCTGCTCCTGCTGGTGCTGTCCTGGCCGCTCAAGAAGTGGATGCACGGAGTCAAATAACCGGGAGACGACAGATGGACGGCACGGAAATGGTCTTCGCGGCGGCGGCTGCATTCGTCGGCACGCATTTCCTGCTGTCCCATCCGCTCAGGCGGCCGATCGTGGCCAGGATCGGGGAGGGGCCCTTTCTCGGCCTTTACGCGCTGGTCGCCGCGGTCACGCTTGGCTTGCTTGCGTTCGCCTATCGCGCGGTCGGGGCCGAGGCAGCATTATGGCCGGTCGGTGACGGGCTCTGGCTAGTGGTGACGCTGGTGATGCTGATCGCCAGCGTGCTGCTGCTCGGGTCGCTGATCGGCAACCCGGCACTCCCCAATCCCGGCACGCCGGGTGACGCGCCAGGTGAGGCGCGAGGGGTCTTTTCGATCACGCGGCACCCGATGATGTGGGCTTTCGCGCTGTGGGGCGCGAGCCACATCGCGGTGTTTCCGCTGCCCTCCAACATCATCCTGTCGGGCGCGGTGATCGTCCTCGCCCTGGTCGGCGCGGCGCTGCAGGACCGCAAGAAGGAAGCGCTGCAGCCCGAGCGCTGGCGGGCCTGGGAGGCGAAGACGAGCTATTGGCCGTTCGCCGCGATCGCTGCGGGCCGCGCCAGGTTCGGCGGTTTCAAGCCGCACGATCTTGCCGGCGGCGTGGTACTGTGGCTGGTCGCGACCTGGGCGCATTTGCCGCTCGCGGGATGGGCGGCCGGGATTTGGCGGTGGCTATGACCTAAATCCTCCCGTTCCGGGGAGGAGCTAGGTTATAGCCGCACCATCCGCATCCCGCGCTCGGCATAACGCGGCCCTGACGTCCCACCACGCGGCGCGGCCGCATCGAGCGTCGTCAGATCATCGATGCTCAGCACCACATCTGCCGCGCCGGCACTGTCGATCATCGTCGTGCGGCGCTTGAAGCCGGGGATCGGCACGATATCCTCGCCTTGAGCGAGCAGCCAGGCAAGTGCGACCTGCGCGTTCGACACGCCGTGCTGCTGCGCCACTCCCGCCACCGCATCGACGATCGCCAGGTTGGCGGGCATGTTCTCGGCCGAATAGCGCGGATCGTTGCGGCGCCAGTCGTCGGCGGCGAGATCGTCGAGGCTGCGGATCCCGCCGGCCAGGAAGCCGCGCCCGAGCGGGCTGTACGGCACGAAGCCGATGCCGTTCTCGCGGCAGGCGGGCAGGATATCGCCCTCCACATCGCGTTCCCAGATCGAATATTCGCTTTGCAGCGCGGCGATCGGATGGACTTTGGCGGCGCGGCGGATCGTTTCAGGGCCGGCTTCGGACAGGCCGAGATGGCGCACCTTCCCTTCCTTCACCAGTTCGGCCATCCCGCCGACCGTCTCCTCGATCGACACGTTGGGATCGACGCGGTGCTGGTAGAACAGGTCGATCGTGTCGATGCCGAGCCGCTTGAGCGACCCTTCGCACGCCTCGCGCGCATTGGCCGGGCTGCCGTCGACGCCGATGATGTCGTTGCCGGAAAAGCGGAACCCGAATTTGGTGGCGATGACCAGGCCGTCGCGCTTGCCCCGGATCGCGGTGCCGAGCAGCGATTCATTGGCGAACGGACCATAGATTTGCGCCGTGTCGAAAAAATTGATCCCGAGGTCGATTGCCGCATGGATGGTGCGGGTCGATTCATCGTCATCGGCGCTGCCGTAAATGATGTTCCCTTCCCGAACCATCGGCATGCAGCCGACGCCGATCGCGGAAACCTTCAGATCCTGTCCGAGTGTACGGTATTTCATGTGACGATCTCCGCCTCCGGCTCAGCCGCGCCGCCATCGGCGCGCGCGACGGATATGGTAACGGCGACATCCATCGTCACGTTGCCGACGGTGCGAAACAGGTCGGGAATCGTCTCGACTGCGACGAGCAGCCCCAAAGCCTCGATCGGCACCCCCATCGCCACCGCGACCGGCGCGACCGAGGCGAAGAAGCTGATCGTGCCGGGCAGCGAGACCGAGCCCATGGTGGTGATCGCGGCGGTCGCGACCCCGGCGGCGAGCGCTCCCGGGCCGATCGGCATGCCAAGCAGATGCGCGACGTACAGCGCGACCGCAAGGTTCATCGCCGGGCTGGTCGCGCGGAAGATCGCCACCGCGATCGGCAAGGTGATGCCGGCGCTGGTCGCCGGCGCGCCAAGCTCGGCGCTTGCCTTGAGCATGGCGGGCAAAGAGGCCAGCGAGGATTGCGTGCTGATCGCGACCGCCTGGGCCGGGGCGACTGCGCGGGCGAAGCGCAATATGCCGACCCGGCCGAAGATCGCCGCGACTGGATAGGCGGCGAGCAGCACCACCAGCCCGATTGCCGAGACGGTAACGATGTAATGGAGCAATGCGCCGAACGCCGCTGCTCCGGTCTGCGCACCGACACCATAGGCCAGTGCGAAGATGCCGATCGGCGCAAGTTTCAAAACCCAGGTGATGATCACCAGCATCGTGTCGACGATTGCCTGAAAGAATCCGGTGAGCAGCGCGCGCGGCTCGGGCGGCAGGCGGGTGATGGCAAAGGCGAAAGTGATCGCGAACACGGTCAACGGCAGGAATGCATCGGCCGCCGCGGCGGTCACGACATTGGTCGGCACCACCGTGTCGAAGAAAGCGCCGAGGTTCGGCACCGTGCCGGCCGGCGCCGCCGCGCGGCTGAGCGACGTGCGTAGCGCCTCGGCCCAGGCGGTGGGCAGCGGCCACAGCTTGAGCAGCATCGGCACGAGCAGTGCCGACATCAATGTGGCGCTCCACAACAGGATGACGAACATCACCACCGATCGCCCCGCGATGCGCCCGGCGCGCGCCGCATCGGCGGTGGCGCCGACACCGGTCACCAGCAGCCCGACGATCAGCGGCACGATCACCATCTGCAGCCCATGCAGCCAGGCCGATCCGATCGGCTGGGTGATCTTGGTCGCCGCCAGCGCCCAGTCGGCCGAGGCGGATGCGGCGGCGATGCCGATCACGAGCCCGGCGATCAGCGCCAGCAGAATACGAGTGGCTTGCGACATGCTGATCCTTCGATATGGCTGGCGATAAGGCTGGAACTAGAGACAATAGCAGTACGCGGCCCGGGACAGTACAGAGCCGGGACGCATAGCGAATGGGAATGCGCGGAATGGCAAGAAAATATTTCGGCACCGATGGCATTCGCGGTGCGACCAATGCGCACCCGATGACTGCGGCGATGGCGATGAAGGTCGGCATGGCGGCGGGTGCGCATTTCCAGCGCGGCGACCACCGGCACCGCGTGGTGATCGGCAAGGATACGCGCCTGTCGGGCTATATGCTCGAATCGGCGATGGTTGCCGGCTTCACCAGTGTTGGCATGGACGTGGTGCTGCTCGGGCCGATGCCGACCCCGGCGGTCGCGATGCTGACTCATTCGATGCGCGCCGATCTCGGCGTGATGATCTCGGCCAGCCACAACCCCTATGCCGATAACGGCATCAAGCTGTTCGGGCCCGACGGCTACAAGCTCAGCGACGAGGACGAACTGGCGATCGAAGCGCTGATCGACGGCGATATCCCCCTCGTGGCAGGGCCGGACATCGGTCGAGCGCGACGCGTCGACGATGCGAAGGGCCGTTACATCCATTTCGCCAAATCGACCTTTCCGGAAAGCCTCCGGCTCGACGGCATGCGCATCGTGGTCGATTGCGCCAATGGTGCGGGCTATCAGGTGGCGCCCTCGGCGCTGTGGGAACTCGGTGCCGATGTGATCGCGATCGGGGTCAGCCCGAACGGCAAGAACATCAATGACGGTGTCGGGTCGACCGCGCCCGACCTGCTGTGCGAGACGGTGGTCGCCTCAGGCGCGCAGCTCGGCATTGCGCTCGACGGCGACGCCGACCGGCTGATCGTGGTCGACGAGCTTGGCCATGTGGTCGACGGCGATCAGTTGATGGCGACGATCGCCAGCGGCTATGCGCGCGCCGGGCGGCTGAAGAACGGCGGGCTGGTCGCGACGGTAATGTCGAACCTCGGACTCGAACGGCATCTCGCGGCGCAGGGCATCGGCCTGATCCGCACCGGAGTCGGCGACCGGCAGGTGCTCGAGGCGATGCGCGCGCAGGGCTATAATGTCGGCGGCGAGCAATCCGGACACATCATCCTCAGCGATTATGCCACCACCGGCGACGGACTGGTCGCAGCGCTGCAGGTGCTGGCCGAGCTGGTCTGGGCCGGCGCGCCGGCAAGCGAGTTCCTGCACCGCTTCGACCCGGTGCCGCAGCTGCTCAAGAATGTCCGCTTCAAGGGCGGCAAGCCGCTCCAGGACGAAAGCGTCAAGGCGGTGATTGCGGCGGCCGAGGCGGAACTGGCCGGTCAGGGCCGGCTGGTGATCCGCCCCTCGGGCACCGAGCCGGTGATCCGTGTGATGGCGGAAGGCGATGATTCCGATCAGGTGACGCGGCTTGTCGATCGCATCTGCGACGCGGTACGGGTGGCGGCGGCCTGAGAATAAGGCAAACCACCCCTCCGTTCGTTTCGAGCGGGGTCGAGAAACAAGCTACGAATGCTGCGCAAGGTTCTCGACTTCGCTCGAAACGAACGGAGAAGGTGCTAGAGGATAGTCCATGCTTGAAATGCGCCCCGATTGCGAACGCTGCGGCGTCGACCTTCCCGCCGATGCGCCAGGCGCGTTCATCTGCTCGTTCGAATGCACCTTCTGCGCGGAATGCACCGAGGCGATGGACGATGTCTGCCCCAATTGCGGTGGCGAGCTGATCGACCGCCCGACCCGCACCGGCAAGCGGCTCGAACGCCACCCCGCCTCGACCGTACGAGTCTATAAAGGCGCGGCATGACCGCGCGCATCCTGATCATCGCCGGCTCGGATTCGGGCGGCGGCGCGGGCATTCAGGCCGATATCAAGACAGTGACGATGCTTGGCGGCCACGCGATGACCGCCATCACTGCGATCACCGCGCAGAACACGCTCGGGGTGCAGGGCGTGCACCGCGTGCCGACCGGGACGGTCATCGCGCAGATCGACTCTGTGGTGAGCGACATCGGCGTAGACGCGGTGAAGATCGGTATGATCGGCTCGGCCGAGACCGCGCATGCGGTGGCGGACCGGCTGGAGCAGATGGCGGGCGTGCCGATCGTGCTCGATCCGGTGATGGTCGCGACGAGTGGATCGGTGCTGGCCGACGATGATACGATCGCCGCGTTCGGGCGGCTGATGCGGGTCGCGACGGTCACTACGCCCAATTTGCCGGAGCTGGCGGTGCTCAGCGCGACCCTCCCCTCCGTTCGCCCTGAGCTTGTCGAAGGACCGTTCTTCCTTCCGTCCGGCGCGGGAGAAAAAAACGGTGCTTCGACGAGCTCAGCACGAACGGAGGAGAGAACACTCGTCAATCACATCGGCACCGCATTGCTGGTGAAGGGCGGTCATGCAGATGGCGAAGAGATTGAAGACCGCCTCATTCATGCCGATGGCTCGGTTCAGAACTGGCGCGCGCCTCGACTGCACACGACCAGCAGTCACGGCACCGGCTGCACTCTGTCCAGCGCGATCGCGACTGGCCTGGGCGAGGGCATGACGCTCGCCCAGGCGGTGGAGCGGGCGATCCGATTTGTCCGCCGCGCTCTGGAAGAAGCGCCGGGTCTCGGGCATGGTCATGGTCCGATGGGCCAGCAATTTGTGACGGATTTCCGGTGACGCGTCCCAACCTCAAACCCAGTCCCAAACCCAGCCTGCGTCATGAAAAGCTCTGCCTCGCACCCGTTGTCGGGGTCGATGAGGCCGGGCGCGGGCCGCTCGCCGGGCCGGTGGTCGCAGCGGCGGTGATCCTGCCCGCCAAGGGCGTACCGCGCGGGATCGATGATTCGAAGAAACTGTCCCCGGCCGAACGTGCCCGCCTGCACGACCGGCTGCGCGACTGCGCGATGGTCGGGATCGGCATCGTCGAGGCCGACGAGATCGACACGCTCAACATCTTCTGGGCGACGATGAAGGCGATGACCCTGGCGGTCGAGGCGCTGATCAGGGATGGGGGCTGCATGCCCGGCCATGTGCTGGTCGACGGCAATCGCCTGCCGCGCTGGGATCATCCGGCGACCGCGATCATCTCGGGCGATGCGATCTCGCTGTCGATCGCCGCCGCGTCGATCGTCGCCAAGCACACTCGCGACACGATCATGATCGCGCACGCCGAATCGCATCCGCATTATGGCTGGCACTCGAACAAGGGCTATGGATCGCGCACGCACCTCGACGCGCTGCGCCAATATGGCCCTTCGCCACTGCATCGGCGCAGCTTTGCGCCGGTTGCACAGGCCTGGCTCGATTTTTAATCGCCAAATCTCGACCCATGAGTCTTTTGCGCCACACCCCATCCCTTGAGTCTGCCGACTCATGCCGACTCAATATCTGGGCAGCTTCCCAAAATGTTCCGCTTTGTTAACGATTTGGTAACCGAAATTGTTAACTATTCTGCGCTTGACCGGAGTCCGTACATCCGCAGGGATGCGCGGATTATAGACGGGGGCTGAGCTTATGGGTGTTATCGACAAGGTTAAGGCGCGCGTTGCGGCGCCCATGGTCGAAGAACTGCCGCTGGCCCAGCGGCCGCTGGCTGAGCTTCCGCTAGACAGCATCATCATGCAGGATTGCGTCTCGGCGATGCGCGCATTGCCGGCCAAGTCGGTCGACATGATCTTCGCCGATCCGCCGTACAATCTGCAACTCGGCGGCGATCTCAGCCGGCCCGACGGCAGTCATGTCGATGCGGTGACCGACGATTGGGACAAGTTCGACAGCCTCGCGGCCTATGACAAATTTACTCGCGAATGGCTGACCGAGGCGCGGCGCATCCTGAAGGACGATGGCGCGATCTGGGTGATCGGCAGCTATCACAATATCTTCAAGGTCGGCTCGGCGATCCAGGATCTCGGCTATTGGATCCTCAACGACGTGGTGTGGCGCAAATCCAACCCGATGCCCAATTTCAAGGGCACGCGTTTCACCAATGCGCATGAGACTTTGATCTGGGCGTCGATGGGCGAAAAGGCGCGCTATACCTTCAACTATCGCAGCATGAAGACGCTGAACGACGAACTGCAGATGCGCAGCGACTGGGAATTCCCGGTGTGCGGCGGGCAGGAGCGGCTCAAGCGGGGCGGCGTGAAGGTCCATCCGACGCAAAAGCCCGAAGCGCTGATCTATCGCATCCTGCTGGCCTGCACCAAGCCCGGCGACGTGGTGCTTGACCCGTTCTTCGGCACCGGAACGACCGGCGCGGTCGCCAAACGGCTCGGCCGGCGCTGGATCGGCATCGAGCGCGAGGCGGATTATTGCTCGGCGGCGATCGAGCGGATCGAGGCGGCGCTGCCGCTCGACGAATCCGCGCTGAAGACGATGCAAAGCCCCAAGGCCGCACCGCGCGTCGCCTTCGGCACGATCGTCGAGAACGGCATGCTGGTCGCCGGCGCCGTGCTGACGGATGCCAAGCGCCGTTACCGCGTCACGGTGCGCGCCGACGGCTCGGTCATGTCGGGCGATACGACCGGATCGATCCACAAGCTCGGCTCGGTTCTGCAGGGCGCGCCGGCGTGCAATGGCTGGACCTTCTGGCATTACGAGACGCCTGAAGGGCTGAAGCCGATCGACGATCTGCGCCAGACCTATCTGCTGGCGACGCAGATTTAAGGATCGCTACCCTCCGTTCGCCCTGAGCTTGTCGAAGGGCCGTTCTTTCCTTTGACGGTGGAAAAGGTCAGGACGGTGGTTGGCCTTCGGCCCGACAAGCTCAGCACGAACGGTTGATTTGATGTCCGTCTCTACCTTCCACCTCCGCCCGATCCAGTTCGTCGACACGCCGGTCGGCCGCGACGGCGAAGTCGCGCGGCTCGCCGGCGGGATGCAATGGTTCGCCGCTTATGAAGTGATCGAGAACGGCGCGCGCCGCACCGTGCCGATCGCCGATTTTGATCGCCTGCTCGGCACCGACGAACGCGCCGCAAAGCTCCATCGGGCGATCACCGCCCCACGTGCGCCGCTGACGCTCGGCGGCCGTACATTGCGCTTCGACCAGCCGATGATCGCCGGCATCCTCAATGTCACGCCCGACAGTTTCTCCGATGGCGGCCTGCACGACGATGCAGCCGGCGCCGGCTTCGACATGACGACCAAAGGTGCAGCGCTGATCGACGTCGGTGGCGAATCGACTCGTCCCAATGCCCCGACGGTATGGGAAGGCGACGAGATCGCCCGTGTGGTCCCGGTGATCGAGAGGCTTGCCGGTGGCGGGACCTTGGTCTCGATCGACACGCGCAAGGCGGCAGTGATGGAGGCGGCGCTGAAGGCCGGCGCGTCCATCGTCAACGATGTCTCGGCGCTGCTGTGGGACGACCGCGCGCTGGAGGTGGTTGCACGCGCCGGTTGCCCGGTGATCCTGATGCATTCGCCCGACCCGAAAAAGGGTCCGCATGGCGGCACCGGCTACAAAGCGGTGCTGACTGAAGTCTATGACTGGCTCGAGGCGCGCGTCACTGCGGCCGTCGCCGGGGGTATCGACCGAGCAAAGATCATTGTCGATCCGGGTATCGGGTTCGGCAAGTCGTTGCAGGACAATCTGACGCTGCTCAACGGGCTGGCGTTGTTCCATGGCCTTGGCTGCCCGGTGATGCTCGGCGCGAGCCGCAAGCGCATGATCGGCGCGCTGTCCAACGAAGCACCGGCGGATCAGCGGCTCGGCGGCTCGCTGACCCTGGCGCTGAAGGGGGCTGAGACGGGCATGCAGTTGCTGCGCGTCCATGATGTGGCGGAAACCGTGCAGGCGCTCAGGGTCTGGCGCGGGATGAAGGATCAGGCGCTGGTGAGCGGCTGATCATGCAGCGGCGCAGCGCGCTCAAATGGCTCGGCGGTGCGGCAGCTGCCTTGACCATGCCTCGTGTCTACGCCCAATCAAAGACCATGACGAAGGATCTCGGTCACCTTACGCCCAAGCAGCGCGCCGATTATGAAGCGATGCATGATCGTATGATGAAGGCGCTGCCCTATGAGCGTGTTGAAACGACCGGGGCTGAAGCGCTTGCCGAATGGGAACGGTTGCGGCGTGTCGGGCGTGGTTGGCCGATAATCGTCGGCGACGACGAGCAATTGGAACGTATTGCGGAGACATTCAGCATCGACGATCCGGCGGTGTTCCCAAGCCCGATCCACGGGCCACCCCCAAGGCGCCCTGCCGAGATTCTCGACGTTGCGGCCCGACTTCGTTTCCCGGAGGATCTGAGGCGCTGGGACGGATATGGCGAGCCGCCACCGCCGCCGCTGGGGGATTGGCCGACCGAGAACGAGCAAACTGGATTGACCGTTGCGCGCGATGTGCTGACCGGCAAGCCATTCGACCGCGTGCATATTTTGCTCATTCCGGCACGCGAAAGTTGGGAGGTGCCGGCCTATCTGCGCTGGGGCGGCTGGAATGGCTGTACCGCCGCCGAATATCATGTCGCGGCCCTCCACCATTGGGCAGCGTCAAATGGCGCTGAACTGATCGGCATCAACGCAGATACGATGAACCTGCGCGTAGCGCGCCGTCCCATCGGTCGCCCCGAGGCGCTGGCGCTCGCGCGCGAACAATATCTCTATTGCACGGATATCATCGACCAGGGTGTTGGCTCGCTCTCCGCATTAGCGGCATCGCTGGTGAATGATGACTGGTGGTATTTCTGGTGGGACTAAGTGAAAATATATATTAATATACTGATATATAACAATATTATACGAATTCCACCAAAGCGCTGAAGGTGGGGATATGCGACATACCGGTGTCCCATATCTCCCTTCGTTCGCCCCTGATGCTCTCTCGGCAATTGCGCAAGACCCGTTCCACCCCCGGCCAGAAATGGGTCCTGGCTGCTCATGATCTACAGCCCAAATTTCACTTTCAGCTTCGGCCCGGTCAGCGATTTGAGCGCATCCTTGCCGATCCATCGCTCGGTTCGGTCATCAGACGCCGCAAGCCGTTCGGCCAGCCCGATCGCTGCGCGGTTCAGCGCGATATTGCGCTCGCCGATCGCACGAAGCGCCCAGCTTACGCCTTTCTTGACGAAGTTGCGCGGGTCACCCGTCGCCGCCTCGATCAGTGGCAGGCAATCGAGGAACGGGGCATCCGGCATCTTGCGGTCATGCAGCGCGACGCTGGCGAGCAAGGCGAACGCGGCGCGGCGGCCGAACTCGTCGTTCAGCCGGCTCCAGTCGCGGACCTTGTCCAGCGCATGGGGCGTCCGGTCGAACAGGTTGAAGCACAATGTGTCGCAGATCGCCCAATTGTCGAAATCCGCGCGCCATGCGTCCATGATCTCCGGCGTGGTCAAAGCCGGATCGGCGATCAGCGACACCAGCAGCCGCGCCTCGTAGATATCGCTTCCCCACAGCGCGAGCGCCAGCGGGTGATCGCGTCCGAGCCGTTTCGCGATCGCCTTGATATCGGTCATGCGCACGCCGATCGCGGTCGGCGCGATGATGGCGTAGCGCCGCGCGAGATCGTCGCGATAGCCCGGGTCGGCATGTTGCCGCAGATGGGCAAGGATCGCAGCGATCCGGTCGTCCATCGCTGAAGCAACTTCAGGTTGAACCACCCCCGTCATTCCCGCGAAAGCGGGAATCCCGCTTCTTCTTCCGAGTGCGGGGCAAGGTAGCGGTATCCCCGCTTTCGCGGTGATGACGGGAAAGGGGCGACACCCTCTTTTGCCGCTGAATTGGGCATACCCTACCTTATCCGGACGATGCGGACCGAGTCGAGCACAGGCGATGATCGTCGGCTCGATTCACATCCCTCTCGGGCATCATCTTACCGGCTCAGCCTCACGCCGCGGCGTTGTCGATTCCCAGTTCGCCGAGCTTGCGGTACAGGGTCGATCGCCCGATCCCGAGCCGCCGCGCGACCTCGGTCATGCGGCCGCGATAATGGCCGATGGCGAGGCGGATGACATCGGCCTCGATCTCTTCCAGCGCGCGCAGATTGCCGTCGGCATGGAACAGCGTCACGCCGCCGCTGGTCGCCATCGGCGATGGCCCCGGCGTGGTGTGGCGTTGCGCGCCGAGCGCCGCGATCTGTGGAAAATCGGCGCGGGTCAGTGCCGCGCCGTCACACAGCACGGCGGCGCGGAACAGCGCGTTCTGCAACTGGCGGACATTGCCAGGCCAGTCATATTGGCCGAGCAGTGCCAGCGCATCGTCGGTGATGCCGAGCGGGCGCAGCCCCGGCTGCTGCGCGATCCGCGCGAGCAGATGACGAGCAAGCGCGGGAATATCGCCGGTGCGTTCGCGAAGTGGCGGGATCGTCACCTGTACGACATTGAGCCGGTAATAGAGGTCCTCGCGGAACCGGCCCGCCTCGACTTCCTCGATCAGCCTCTTGTTGGTCGCGGCGATGACCCGGACATCGACTTCGCGCGTATGGCGCGCGCCGATCGGCTGGATTTCGCCCGATTGCAGCACGCGGAGCAATTTGACCTGCGCCTCGAGCGGCATCTCGCCGACTTCGTCGAGGAACAATGTGCCGCCATCGGCTTCCTGGAAGCGGCCGATCTTGCGTTCGAACGCCCCGGTAAAGGCGCCTTTCTCATGCCCGAACAACTCGCTTTCGACGAGGTTGGCGGGGATCGCGCCGCAATTGACCGTGATCATCGGCTTCTTGCCGCGCGGGGAGGCGGCATGGACCGCTTCGGCGACGACTTCCTTGCCGACGCCGCTTTCGCCTTCGAGCAGCACCGCGACACGCGCTCGCGCTGCCTTGGCGGCGATGGCGAGCGCGGCGCGGAAATCAGGTGCCGAGCCGACGATCTCGTCGAACGCGAGCAGAGCCGGGATTTTTTCGGTCAGCGGACGCAATTCACCCGATGTCTTGCCCGTCACTGCCGCATCGAGCGCGGCGAGCAGGCGTTCCGGGGCAAGCGGCTTGACCAGGAAATCGGTTGCGCCGGCGCGCATCGCCCCGACCGCCTGCGCCACCGAGCCGTTGGCGGTGAGCATCAGCAAGGGGAGTGCAGGGCGGCGTTCGCGGATTTCGGCGATCAGCGCGCTGGCATCGGCTTCCGGCGCCCAGTGATCGAGCAGGATCGCGTCGAGTTGCATGCCGTCCTGTGTGCCGAGCATGGCGATCGCCATTTCGCCATCCTGCGCGAAGACCGCACGCCAGCCGCGACGCGCGGCAAGCGCTGCGACGAGTCGGCGCTGCGCCGGTTCGTCGTCGATCAACATGAGGAGGCGCTGTCCGTTGCGCGTCATTCGGCCATTCCTGTTTTCCCGTTCGCCGGTAACCTTAATGCACGCGGGTAAAGACGGGCTTAAACTGCCCCTCAATGGGACTCGTGGGACGGGACTTGAGGGACGGCGCGGGGGCGGCTAAGCGCAATTGGGGACCGACAAATCAGGGAACGACATCATGGCCGGCAACAGTGACATGAAGGCGCACGAGGCGACCTATCACAGCATCATCAGCTTGCTGAAATGGGGCGCTGTCGCCTGTGCCGTGATCGCAGCTGCGGTCATCTGGCTGATCGCCGGCTAGACGCGGGTGAAGATCGCAGTCCTCAAGGAACAAGCCCCGGGCGAGCGCCGCGTTGCCGCGACGCCGGAAACGGTCAAGAAATTCATCGCGCTCGGCGCCGAGATGGCGGTCGAAAGCGGTGCGGGTGAGGCGGCGTCGATCGCCGACACCCAATATGCCGAAATGGGGGCGAAGGTCGGGGGCCGGGCGGAAACGCTGCAGGGCGCCGATATCATCCTGGGCGTACAGGGCCCCGATCCCGCGTCGCTTGGCGGCGCCGCGCCCGGTGCCTGGCTCGCCGCGGGACTCAATCCGTTCGGGGAGCGCGCCCGGGTCGATGCCTATGCCGCGGCCGGGATCGAAGCGCTGGCGATGGAATTCATGCCGCGCATCACCCGTGCGCAGTCGATGGACATTCTTTCCTCGCAATCGAACCTTGCCGGCTACAAGGCAGTGCTCGACGCCGCGTCCGAATATGGCCGCGCCTTTCCGATGATGATGACTGCGGCCGGCACGATTTCCGCCGCGCGCGTCTTCGTGATGGGTGTCGGTGTCGCCGGATTGCAGGCGATCGCCACTGCGCGCCGTCTCGGTGCGCAGGTCTCGGCGACCGACGTGCGCTCGGCGACCAAGGAACAGATCCAGTCGCTCGGCGCCAAGCCGATCTTCGTCGAGAATGTCGCCGGGATCGAAGGCGAAGGCTCGGGCGGTTACGCCGGTGAGATGTCGCCCGAATATCAGGCGGCGCAGGCCGAACTGGTCTCCGGCCATATCGCCAAGCAGGACATCGTCATCACCACCGCGCTGATCCCGGGGCGTCCCGCGCCACGCCTCATCTCGGCAGCGCAGGTTGCGAGCATGAAGCCGGGCAGCGTGATCGTCGACCTCGCGGTCGAGGCCGGCGGCAATGTCGAAGGCGCGGTTCTGGGCGAAGTCGTCGAGATCGGCGGCGTGAAGATCATCGGCCACAAGAATGTCGCCGGCCGTCTCGCCGCGGATGCCAGCGCGCTGTTCAGCCGCAACCTGTATAATTTCCTCAGCGCCTTCTGGGACAAGGAAAGCGGCAAGCCGGTGCTCGACGAAGAGATCGGCGACGCGATCCGGCTGACCAGGGGCGGCGTGGTTGTCAACCAGCGGCTGCTGGGATGATCCTTTCCGGAACGGAGTTTCGGATAGAATGGCTCGCGGGCCCATGTGCTCCCGCGAAGGCGGGAGCCCGGACTGGGTCCCCGCCTTCGCGGGGACACAATTTCCGTAAGTTGGATGAGGCAATGAACCATCGTTCCGAGGAAGAGCAGGCGTAATGGGCATCCTCAATGCCACCGCCGCCGACCCGCGCGAGCTGATCGACAAGCACGGCGAAGCGCTGACCGATGGTGAGACGATCTATTTCGTCTACAAGACGATCCGCGATTATATCGCCTTCACCAACTGGCGCGTGCTGTACATCAACGTGCAGGGCATCACCGGCAGCAAGCGCGAATTCCTGACCGTGCCGTACCGCTCGATCACCGCCTTCGCGGTGGAGACGGCGGGCACGTTCGATCTCGATGCCGAGATCAAGATCTTCCTGTCCGGCCATGAACCGATCGAGTTCAAGGTCGGGCGCAATACCGATATGCGCGGGCTGCAGAGCTTCCTTGCGCAAAAGATGGACCGTTAGGGGATAATCATGGACTTCATCGCAATCCTGTCGATCTTCGTGATGGCCTGTTTCGTCGGCTATTATGTCGTCTGGTCGGTCACCCCGGCGCTGCACACGCCGCTGATGGCGGTGACCAATGCGATTTCGTCGGTGATCATCGTCGGCGCCCTGATCGCCTCGGCGGCGGCGGGTTCGGCGACCTCGAAGTGGCTCGGGCTGGTCGCGGTCGCGCTGGCCAGCGTGAACATCTTCGGCGGCTTCGCGGTCACCGAACGGATGCTCGCCATGTACAAGAAGAAGGACCGCCCGGCGGCCAAGTAACAGGGGTGGGTTGCCCGCGCGATGCGCCGGGCGACGACAAGGGGACAAGATCATGCACGAAGCCGCCATCGCCACGCCCGCCTGGGCCGCACTCGCCTATCTCATTGCCGGAGTGTGCTTCATCCTCGCCTTGCGCGGCCTGTCGAGCCCGATCTCGTCGCGGCGCGGCAACCGGCTCGGCATGGCGGGCATGGCGCTTGCCGTCGCGACGACGCTCTATCTCCACATGAATGTCGGCATCATCGAGATCGTCATTGCGATCGCGATCGGCGGTGCGATCGGCCTGGTCACCGCGCGAAAGATCGCGATGACCGACATGCCGCAGCTGGTCGCGGCGTTCCACTCGCTGGTCGGCCTGGCGGCGGTGCTGGTCGCCGCAGCGGCGTTCCTCAACCCGGAGGCGTTCGGCATTCTCGGGCCGGACGGGCAGATCCTGACCGTCAGCAAGATCGAAATGGGCCTTGGCGTCGCGATCGGCGCGATCACCTTTTCCGGCTCGGTCATCGCCTTCCTGAAGCTCAACGGCAATATGGGCGGCAAGCCGATCATGCTGCCGGCACGGCATGTGATCAATCTCGCGGTGCTCGCCGCGATCGTCGGCCTGGTCGGCTATTTCACCCAGGATCAGGACCCATGGGTGTTCTGGACCATCACCGGCCTGAGCTTCGCGATCGGCTTTCTGCTGATCATCCCGATCGGTGGCGCGGACATGCCGGTCGTGGTGTCGATGCTCAACTCCTATTCGGGCTGGGCGGCGGCGGCGATGGGCTTCACGCTGCACAACACCGCAATGATCATCACTGGCGCGCTGGTCGGCTCGTCGGGCGCGATCCTGTCCTACATCATGTGCAAGGCAATGAATCGCAGCTTCATCAGTGTCATCGCCGGCGGCTTCGGCGCCGATACCAGCGGCGGCGGGGCGGCCGCGGCGAGCGATCGTCCGTGGAAGCGCGGTTCGGCCGAGGATGCGGCGTTCCTGATGCAGCAGGCCGAACAGGTGATCATCGTGCCCGGCTACGGCATGGCGGTGGCGCAGGCACAGCATGCGCTGCGCGAGATGGGCGACAAGCTCAAGGAGCATGGCGTGCGGGTGAAATACGCGATCCACCCAGTCGCGGGACGTATGCCCGGACATATGAACGTGCTGCTCGCCGAAGCCAATGTACCCTATGACGAAGTATTCGAACTGGAAGATATCAACAGCGAGTTCGCGCAGACCGATGTTGCCTTCGTGATTGGTGCCAATGATGTGACTAATCCTGCGGCGAAGACCGACAAAAGTTCGCCGATCTATGGCATGCCGGTGCTCGATGTGGAAAAGGCCAAGACGGTCCTATTCATCAAGCGATCGATGGGTGGCGTCGGTTATGCCGGTGTGGACAACGATGTCTTTTACATGGACAATACGATGATGCTGCTTGCCGATGCCAAGAAGATGGTCGAAGAAATCGTCAAGTCGCTCGATTGACGGGATAATTTGTCTAATCTAATTCATCTGATATACCTCCCCAAGACTTTGATGGCCATTTGGTCCATTATGGATACGGTCGGGCCCCCTGCGGCCTGCAAATTACGTAGTTTGCGAATGGGTTAGGTAGGTATCGGAGCAAGGCATGATCGAGACGGCGGCGCCATCCTTTGCGGTGACACCTCAGATGCTGATCGTGGCAGACAATGCCGCCGCCGTGCAGCTGGTGTCCGAAGCGGCCGTACTGGCTGGCGGACGGATCGAGGCCACGCTCCGTTGGGATCAGGTGGCGGCGCGGATCGCCGACCATCAGGCAATCGATGTGATCGTGGCCGAGGCGGAATCGGTATCGTCCGAGCTGCTCTCCGGCACGCTGCCGCTGCTCGATGATATCGCGCGGGAACACCAGGCACGCATCGTCATCACCCTGGCCGAAGGGCAGATCGATCTGGTCGCGGGGACCTTGTTCGGGCCGCATGTTCAACTTCTCTGCCTTCCGTCGGTCGCCGAGCGTGTCGTTGCGCTGACCATCGCGGCGCGCACGCGCACTGCCTGCGCGCAGGAATCGGGCCGCGACGGCGAGGAGGCGCGCTTGCGGCGATTGAACGAGGAAGTCGCCCGGATTGCCGAGACGCTTGCCCGCCTGACGCGAAGCGACAATGGCGACCTGGCACAGCGCGAGAAGTCCGGCGTCGGCGATCGGCGCTTCGCATATGCGCCACCGTCGCCCGCCGATACGGCGGATATCGATGCGCAGGATATTCGCGCCGCGATTCGCGCGCGCCGGCTGCGCGGGCAGTATTTCGATGCCGGGCTGCTTGAGGATCCGGCCTGGGACATGCTGCTCGATCTGTTCGCAGCGGAGCTGGAGCGGTCGCAAGTCTCGGTCTCGAGCCTATGCATCGCTGCGGCGGTCGCACCGACCACTGCGCTGCGCTGGATCGCCAAAATGAGCGAGGCGGGGCTGTTCGAACGCCATGCCGACCCGTTCGACCGCCGCCGCGCTTTCATGGCCCTGTCGGCCACGGCGCGCGCCGGCATGATGGGCTATCTGGCGGCGGTAAAACGCGCCGGCCTGCCGATCGCCTGAAATCATTGCGCGATATCTGTCGCTTGACGGTTGCCAGCATGGCCGGGTTTTGGCATGCGGCGCAACGGGGGCGATTAGCTCAGTTGGTAGAGCGTCTCGTTTACACCGAGAATGTCGGCGGTTCGAGCCCGTCATCGCCCACCATCCCCCCATCCGGCGCAGGCGCTCGCGGCACCGATCCGTTGGTGTGAATCGGGTGAGGCCGGCCTGGACGCACCCGGCGGCCGATCAGGCGTCAGCTTTGTCAGGCCGGCAGCGGACCGCCGTCATGCTAAGCGTCGGATTGGTCGATCTTCACCAGCTGACCCTGCACCGTGACGATACCGCCTGAGCTCAGTATCGCCTCCGCCGCACCGTGCGCGCTGAAGCTTGCATCGGCCTTGGCTTGGATTGTCGGCCCCTCGATCGTCACGCCTTCCTTGCCGGCCAGCGACAATATTCCCTGCGCGGTAATGGCAATCCCGGCCTTGGCGTTGAGCGTGATCCTGGCGGCGCTGTCGATCGTGATGCCGTCGGTCGCCAGGGTGACGCTGTTCTCGTTCCTGTCCTCGACCGTCACCGTGCCGGCCTTGTCGTCGAGCCGGACTATCTGCCCGGCCGGTGTCGATAGCTCGATCGCACCGTCGGTTTCGAAGAAATCGATGCGCAACTTGCCATATGTGACGATCGTCTTCTGGTCGTTCGCAGCGGTCGGCGGGACCGGCGGCGGGTTTTTCTTGCTGTAGAGGCTGCCCATGATCACCGGAAAGCGCGGGTCGCCGTTCATGAAGGCGACCACCACTTCATCGCCGACTTCGGGATAGAATAATGCGCCCACGCCGCGTGAGGCATAGAAGCCGCCGAGCCGCGCCCAGACGCCTGCATTCGCCTCGAGCAGCGGCAGCGCGACCAGGACGCGGTATTCGCCATCGGGATCGCCGTCGATCCTGGTGACGAGGCCGGTCTGAAGGTTGGCGGCGGCGGGAATCTGGCCCGCTGCGCTCGCCGCCGTCGCCCCGGCTTCGGCCGCATCCCGCGCGGCCCATTGCGGCGCAAGGCCGATCTCGACCTCCGTCGTCCAATTGCCCGCGACGACTTGCTGGTGAACGCCCGAGACATAGGCATTGCCGTTGAACCGGGCACCCAGTCCGGCAAGCGTGATCATGCAGCCGGGCCGGGCCAGTGCGCTGCCCCGGAAGCGGACATGCCCCCGGATCTTGGCCAGCCTTGCCTGAGTCAGTCGCGCCGAGGACCAGCGGGTGAGATCGTCCTTGCCGATCGTCGCACTGGTCTGCTGGCGGAGCTGATCGACACCGAAAGCCGTGGCAAGGATATCGGACGAGAGATTGCCGGGCGTCGTCACCGTCGAACTGGCCGCACCCGCCATGGCGAGCTCCTGAGTCGCGGGATCCCAGGCGACGCTCTGCACCGCCGACGCGGCATATTGCGTCGCTGCGTCCATCACGGTGCGAAAGTCGAGGATCGACTCGCCATTGGTAAGGGTGAGGACCGGCGACTGGGTAGTGTCCGGCGGCGCAACCACCACTTGTCCCCCGGACACCGTCACGACCATGCTGTTCACCGCGGCGCGTGCCAGCATCAGGTCCCAGTCCGACGCATGATATTGGACGATCGCCTCTTCCACGGCCGCGGTCGGTGTCACCGATGCGGTCAGCCCGGTGGCGGTGATCAGCCGCTCGATCACGGCGCTGTCGGTCATGCCTTCGAACACTGCGTTGCGCCGCGCGAGCGTCATCGCCAGAGCCGGGTCGCTCGCTTCGATGATCAGCAGCGAAGAGCCGTCAAGGCCCTGCTCCAGGCCCTGCCGGTCGATGATGCCGGAAAAGACCTGGGTGCCGGTCTCATCATAGCCGAGCGTAATGGCCAGCGTTGTGCCGGGGATCAGTGTGCTGGCTTCGCTGATCGCGAAGGCCGCCTCCGCCGCGTTGCCGTCGGCGATGGTGATACGAGCCCGGGGCAATGTGTTGACCCCGGCCCAGATGTCGATCGAGATGACTTGCCATGCACTGTCGATCGGCTGGCCATTGGTCGCGATGGTGTAGGAAACCAGCGATCCCGCCAGCTGCAATGGTGAGGGTGCGCTCATGATTGATCTCCCCTGACTGGCCTCATCCCGGTCATCGGTCGCCACCTGTCGCGGGGTGAGCCTAAGCGATCCGGATTGCCTTGTCAGGCGCGTTCATACCGCAGCCGCAATGATCGCCGGCGCCTGTTTTTCCGGTGTGTGATTCCCAGCCCGATTCAATACCGGTGCGGACCTTGACAGGGAGGGGGCGGTCAGATGCTCTCAGGCGTCCGGCTCCGCTCTTTCACATGGTGAGAAAAAGCCGATGCCATCAGCTGGCTGATCCTGGCTGATATGTTCGCTGTTATGCTGGCTGTTCATTGGCTGATAGCTGGCTGTTATTCGATAACAGCCAGCTTTGGCTGAAGCAGTTGAAAACGCGCTGAAAATCCAGGTGGGAAATCCAACTTAACAGCCAGCAAAAAGAATATTCCGAAATAACAGCCAGGAACAGCCAGCAATTCCGGTTGCGACCGTTCCTAGAGCGATCGTACCAGGCGGACCGCGCGTGCGATCCAGGGCGGGTCGGCAACCACCTGCTGGCGCCCGCCCGGTCCGGGGGGCAGGAGATGGAGCTTGCCGCCCTCGCGTCCGATCAGGCGTCCGAACAGGAAGCGGCCGGCGGGACGGGGCACCAGGACGTCGCGATTCATCGCCTGGCCGAAACTGTCCGGCGCCAGCGTCTCGCACCACAGTTCGTCGCCGCTGCGATAATCGCCGACACCGGCGGCGACCGTCACCGCGATCAGCCCGGGACCGGGCGAGGGCGGGGTCAGCGTGGTTTCGTGTTTTGGCGCATGAACTCCGCCGGAATCGAGGATCGCCGCCACCGGTATGTCGCTGCGCATCGGCAGCCTGACAAGATCGGCTGCGGCGACGCCGAGTGCGCCGGCGATGCGGTTGAGCCACCCGACCGAGACGGTGCGCGTGCCTGTTTCAAGCCGGCCGATCGTTTGCGCGGTGGTCGGTGGGACGCAGCGGCGTGCGACATCGTCGAGCGTCAGCCCCTTGGCGCGGCGGACTTCGCGGATCGCGGTGATCATGACTAAGGGTCCTAACCAGATAGGCCATTCTTCTGTCGGCCAGCCGTGACGATTTGGCAAGTGCCCCGCCCAGGGCTGCGTGGTTGCGCTGGTCGCGACGGTGATCGGAACTGGCGCTGGTTCCCGCTGACTTTCGCCGCGAAAATGGCTATCGATGCGGTCCACCCCAGGGGAGAGAGCGATGCCGGTCAAGCGCGAGATGATGGTGCGCAAGGATGCGCTGGAGCAAACCGCGATCAATGAGACGATCGCGCCCGAGCCAAAGGATGGTGAGGTGTTGCTGGCAATCGAGGCGTTCGCCCTGACCGCCAATAATGTGACCTATGCGGTGGTCGGCGAGCAGGTGAAATATTGGTATTTCTTCCCCGCGCCCGAGGGGTGGGGGATTGTGCCGGTCTGGGGTCATGCGCGAGTCACGGCGTCGCGGCATCCCGATATCGCGGTCGGCGAGCGGGTCTATGGCTATCTGCCGATGGCGACTCATCTGATCGTCGCACCGGGCAAGGTTTCGGCCGGGCTGTTCCGCGACATGACCACGCATCGCCAGCCGATGGCGGCGGTCTATAACCAGTATCGCCGGCTCGCCGCGGACCCGGCGCATGACCCGGCGCGCGAAGATGCGCGGATGTTGTTCGAGCCGCTGTTCCTGACCAGCTTCCTGATCGATGATCAGCTGCGGCGGCAGGACTGGCATGGCACCGGCAGCGTGATCCTGACCAGCGCGTCGAGCAAGACCGCGATGGGCCTGGCGCATGTCGCGCGGGCGAGCAGCCCCGGGATCCGGCGGATCGGCCTGACCAGCGAATCGAATATCGCATTTGTCGAACAGACCGGGCTGTACGATCAGGTCGTTGCCTATGATGCGTTCGATGCCCTGGAGGTGGCGGGTACGGCGGTGCTGGTCGATTTCGCCGGCAATGCCGGGGTGCTTGCCGATGTCCATGCGCGGCTCGCCGATCGGCTGGTGCACATCCTGAAGGTCGGCGTGACGCATCACGATGAGGGCGGGGCCGACGCTGGCGTCGCGACGGCCGGGCCGAAGCCGGTCTGGTTCTTCGCCCCCGATGCCGCGGCGACGCTGATCGGGGCGATCGGGCAGGATGGATTCCAGACCGCGGTGGCGGAACGCTGGCACGCTTTCGTCATCGATGCCGATGGCTGGGTGACGGTGGACCGCCAAAGCGGCGGCGAGGCGATGCAGCGCGTGTGGCGCGATCAGGTCGCCGGGCGCGCCAAGCCCGATATCGGTTACGTCATGCGTTGGTAGTGTCGTATCGGGCTGGTCACGTTTCGGCTGCGTCGGATATCGTCTTTGCCTTGCCGATGACCCGGCCATAGGCCCAGCCAATGCCGATCAGCGCAATGCCGAGCCCGAGGAAGGACAGGATGCGCAGGATGCCGGCGAGCGCGGACGCGTCGATCAGGAAGACCTTCAGCGTGACCAGCGTGAGCAGGGCGAGGCCGGCAACGCGCAGGTCGCCGGCGCCGCTCTGAATGCCCCGCGCGAGCCAGGCCAGTGACAGGCCGAGCAGCGCGGCGGAATAGAGCCAGTTCTCGGTCCGGCCCAGATCGCCGGTGAGGAAGGCGCCATGCGTCGCCTGACGCACGGTCACCGCGACGGCGAGCGCGACCAGACCGAGCGTCGCGATACGCCAGCGACGATCTTCCTTTGTCAGCCACAGCCAGGCCGCGATCAGGCCGACATGGATCGTGGCCAGGTTCAGCAGCGGCAGGCTGCCGACCGACTGGGTGACGAACAGCGGGTTGAACCAGCCCAGGTCGAACCAGGCGAAGCGGGCCAGGCCGAACCACAGCAATGCCTCGGACAATCTGGGCTGGCGCGCGCGCAATGCCCAGGCCGCAGCGAGGATGGCTTGTGTCAGGATCGCGCGTTCGAGGAACCCGACCGCTTCGAAGCGGGGCAGGGTGGCAATGGCCAGCGGCTGCTTGGCAAGCGCATACAGCGTGGCAATGGCGGCGACCGCAAGCGCGGCAATCACGCCCTGCCGCGCAACCTCCAACGCGTCACGCCGCAGCAGCAGGCCGCCGGCGACGAACGCGGCGGGAAGGGCCAGGTCGCGCAGCACCATCGCGATCGGCGGCAGCAGATTGTAGGGCAGGGCATCGCCGCTGAGCGACAGTCCGATCAACTCGAGCAATTGGACCAGGACCGGCAGCATGGCGGCGACCATCGCCGCCAGGGCGACCAGGGTCTTGTTGCGCGGCAGACGCCCCGCGATCGTCGCCAGGGCGGCAAGGCCAAGTCCGGCGGCATGCCAGGGCGCGGGCAGAATCGCCGGCACAAAGGCCAGTGCCAGCAGGAAGGCGATCCATTCGATCCCCATCGCGGTCCGGCCACGCGGCAAGAGGCGTGCGATGCCGACGAGCAACGCTGGCGGCAGCACGCCGATCGCGATCAGGTCGGCGACCGGCGGCAATGGCTCGGTATCGATCACGCTGCCGAGATAGTCGCCAAGTTCGAAGAACCCGGCGACCACCGCCAGGCCTGTCGCGGCCACGACGATCGGGGCGAGCAGAGCGATGCTGCCATCCTTGCTGCGATGGGCCCAGGCGGCAAGTGCGAGGCCGACCGCCAGCCATGCCGGCCAGCGCCACGGAATCGGAAGCAGCTCGACCAGGGCGACCATCGACAGGATCGCGGCGAGTGCCGCACCCCCGGTTAGTGCCGGCAGGAAGATGTGTTCAGGGCGCGCGCTCGACCGGTCGCGCCAGCTTAGCGACGCGCTTGCTCCCGCTGCCAGCGCCAGCAGCGCCGCCCAGCCGAGCGGAATGAGCAATTGATGCCCGATGGCATTGGCGAGCAATACCGGACCGGCCGTGCCGCCAAGGGCGATGCCAGCCCAGAGCCAGTTGGTACGGGCGCGCAGATGGCCGGGGATCGCGAACAGTGCAGTGATGGCGATCGCGGCGATCGGCGCCGTGGCGCTGTGCCGGTCAAGGCCGACGGCGAGTAGCAGCAGCACCAGCCCCAGTGCGGCGGCGGCACCCGGCGCCAGCGCCTCATCCCGCCAGCCGAGCCACAGTGCGGCGGCGCTGAGCAGCAGGTAGAGGCCCCAGGCCAGCGGTCCGAAATCGAGCGCGGGAGCAAGGACCAGCAATTGTACCAGCCCAGCCACCAGCGGCAGCAAGCGAAGCCAGGGCCGCGCGGCGCCGGTTCGCGGCAGCGCGAGCGTCGCGCCGATCGCCAGCAGCAGGACGAAGGCGCCGACCCCGGCCAGATCCTTTGCCACGAGCGTTGCGATCAGCAGATTGACCCAGGCGAACCCGCCACCGCAGGCGGCGAGTGCAAGCCAGACCCAGCCGCGCCGGATGGCCAGGCCGAACAGGGCCGCGACGAGCAGTCCGAGATAGGCAAGCAACGGGCCGATCCCGGCGGATCTGAATCCGGCGATCAGCGGCGCGGCAAAGCCGCCGATCAGCGCCATGATCGCGGTCGGCGGACCGTGGCGCAGCGCCAGCCCGAGCGCAGCGACGGTCACGCCGATCATCAGGATGAATGCGGTCAGGTCGCCGATCAGGTCGTACAGCGCGGCGGCGATATAAAGCGTGCCGTAGAGGATCGCGATCCCTGCACCTGCCAGCGCCTGGCCGATGCGCGGATCGTCTCGCGTTGCGGGGATTCGGCGTGCGACTTCGCTTGCCGCGATCAGGCCGATCCCGAACAGCGTCGCGATGATCGTGCGCGCGACCGGGCCGAGCAGTCCGTTCTCGATCGAGAAGCGCACCAGGAAGAAAGCCGAGAGGACCAGCGCGGCGCCGCCGATCCAGATCGGCAATTTGCCGCCGACGATCGCCTCGAAGCCGAGCCGAACGGGCTCGCGCGCCGGCCGCGCCGGCTGCGCCGGTGCGGTTGGCGGTGACGGGGCGGGCGCAGGCGGTGTGATCGGCTCGGGCGGCTCCGGTGGCGCGAGAATTGCTGGCGGAGGGGGCGCCGGCCGGGCCTGAGCGCGAACCACGGGCGGCGGCAAGGGGGCAGTCTGCGGGGTGGGCTCCTGTAGCGGCCTGGCCAAATCGGGGTCGAGTGTGTTCAGTCGATCCTGCAGCACCCTGGCCCAGCGTTCGAGTCTTGCAACCCGGTTGAACAGCCGGGCGATTGCAAAGCCCGCCGCAACGAGCGCGATAAACAATAATGCGGTCAAGCGGCGTCCCCGAAGGTCATGCCGGGCAAGGTGACATAAAGGTTGCAGCCTGTCTTGTGGCGAATGGAAAGGTTGCATTTTAAAACGCAACTATTACCATTATCGCATAATCTGGGGAGATTTCCGATGATCGTCTATGGTTCGACCATGTCTCCGTTCGTGCGCAAGGTGATGGCGTTCGCCGCTGAAAAAGGCATCGTGCCGGAACTCAAGAACGGCGGCATGGGGCGTGGCGGTCCCGAATTCGAGGAGGCGAGCCCGTTCCGCAAGATGCCGGGCTTTCGCGATCCCGGCGCCGACAAGGGGCGCGACTTCTGCATTTCGGATTCGACCGCGATCATCACGTATATCGAGGCGAAGTTTCCCGAACCGAACCTGATTCCGACCGATCCGATCGCGCGGGCGCGCACTGTCTGGTATGAGGAATTTGCCGATACGATGGTCTGCGCGCTTGGCGGCAAGCTGTTCTTCAACCGTTTCGTAGCGCCCAAGGTGCTCAAGATCGCTGGCGACGAAAGCATCGCGGCAGCGGCGGAGGCGACCGAGTTGCCACCCCTGCTCGACTATCTCGAAGGGGTCGTGCCGGGATCGGGCTTCCTGGTCGAAGATCGCATTACGCTGGCCGATCTCGCGGTATGTTCGCCGTTCGTGAATCTCGATCATCTGAGCGTCGTTATCGATCCGGTGCGCTGGCCCGGGACCGCGGCCTATGTCGCCGCCATCCTTGCACGACCGAGCTTTGCGCCGATCATTGCGAAGGAGCGGGCGATCGTCGCGGCGATGGCATGATGGCGTCGGACCCGGTGGCGTGACTGCCACGCTCTCGCTATAAGGCCGCCATGCGGCTCGATTTCGTCAAATGCCATGGTTCGGGAAATGATTTCCCGCTGATCGATGCGCGCGATCTCGATCTCGACGATATGGTCTGGGCCGGGGTCGCGCGTGCGCTGGCCGATCGGCGCGGACCGGTCGGTGGCGACGGGCTGTTGCTGCTGACTGGTGGGGATAAGCTGCACGATTTCGGCATGCGCATGTTCAATTCCGACGGCAGTGAGGCGGAGACATGCCTCAACGGCTTGCGCTGCGTGGCGCGGGCTGGTTTCGAGGCATTGTCGATCGAGCGCGCCGAGGTGCAGCTGAAGACATCGAGTGCCCATGCCGAGCGCGATGCCGATCTCGCGCCGGGCGTGGTGACGATCCGCGAAACGGCCGGACCGGCCGATCTCGATGTGACGCAATGGCCGCTGCACGGCGCCGGGCACCAGATCGTGCAACAGACGATCGCCGCATTGCCCTCGTCCCGGCTGTTCACGGCAGTGGCGATGCCCAATCCGCATCTGGTGAGTTTCGTCGAGACGATCGACGACGCGGAACTGGTCGTGATCGGTGAGCTGTGCGAGGCGGCGCCGGACTGGTTGCCCAACCGCGCCAATGTCTCGTTCGTCGAAATGCGCGGGGCGGATCTGTTCGTTCGGACATTCGAGCGTGGCGTCGGGCTGACCGACAGTTGTGGCAGTGCGATGGCGGCGTCGGTCTTCGCTGCATGCCTGACCGGGCGCGTGGAGTTCGGCGTGGAACTGAGCGTCTTCAATCGCGGCGGGCTGGTCAGGGGACAGGCCGAAAGTGACGGCATGGTCCGCTTGTCCGGTAATGCGACCTATGACTGGGCAGGATCGGCCGATGTCGATGCGGACCGGGGAATCGCCGGCGACGTAACGGTCGATCGGCATTTCAACGACGAAATCGCCGCCTGGGCGGGGCTGATAGACGCGATCGCCTGATTGAGTATTGCGCCAGGGCGTCGGGCTGAAATCCCAACCTGAAATCGAGCCGTTTCGGCGCGATCCCACGATATCGGATGCGTAACGATTTGACAGTGACGCAACAAAGGGCGTCCATGTCGGTTGGGGTCAACGAACCACGCCGGAGAACAAGTATGTCGCGTTTCACGATCGTCGCCGCGCTTTGCGCCACCAGCCTGATGGCCTTTGCTGCGCCAGCTAGCGCGCAGACGCGACAGGAGGAGCAACGCTTCCAGCAGGCGCAGCAGCGACTGCAGGATGAGCTTCGCGTGTTCCAGCAGGAATATGACCGTTACCAGCAGGCACGCAATCGTGGCGGCGGACGTCCTGGTCCTGGCGGCTATAATGGCGGCCCCGGCTATGGCGGTCCCGGCGGCTATAACAACGCACCGGGCGGCTATGACGACGATCGGCTTGAAAGCGGATATGAGCCGTCACGCTATTATCGCGACGGCAATTATCAGGAGCGCGTGCTCAGCGCGGACGAGCGCGTCTATCGCGGCCAGGACGGGCGTTATTATTGCAAGCGCAATGACGGCACGACCGGTCTGATCGTCGGTGCGATCGGCGGCGGTGTGCTTGGCAATGTGATCGATGGCGGGCATTCGCGCGGCGTCGGTACGATACTGGGCGCGATCGTCGGCGGTGTCGCCGGCAAATCGATCGACCAGAATAATCAGCAGGTGAAATGCCGCTGAGCGGATCAGGGCACCGCGCCAACGGCGCGGTGCCCGACGCTTGGTTTAGGCAGGTCGGCTGCCAAAGTCATCATCGCCAAATAGGCAAAATCCGGACCGCCCATGACACCAGGTCGGCGTAGGATCTGCGATGTGGGTGGTGTGAACGGACGAGCGTCGCTAAAGCCGGAGCCATGGTTCCACGCGAATTGATCGATAGCGCCGATGTGCCCGGGGGCGGCGAGCTCAAGCTGTTCCGGCGCGGCGGCGACTGGTCGATCATGCTCGGCGGCAACGAATTGATGAGCAGTCGGGTGCGCGGCTCGGAGGAAGCGCTCGCGACGTTGGCGCTGGCGCGGGTAGCGCGCACCGATGCCAAGGTGCTGATCGGTGGATTGGGGATGGGATTTACCTTGCGTGCCGCGTTGACGGTACTCGGTGCGGCGGCCGAGGTGACGGTCGCTGAACTCGTACCGGCGGTGATCGACTGGGCGCGGGGCCCGATGGCGGCAGTACATGGCGGGAGCCTGGAAGATTCGCGGGTCAGCGTGATCGAAGGGGATGTCGGACCACTTATCCGGGCGCAGGACGCGGCGTTCGATGCGATCCTGCTCGACGTTGATAATGGACCGGATGGACTGACGCGCGGTGGCAATAACGGCCTGTATTCGGCGCGCGGGCTTGCGGCGGCACGCGCGGCGCTGCGTCCCGGCGGTGTTCTCGCCATATGGTCGGCAGGCGCCGAGGCAACCTTCGCGCGGCGCCTGCGCGACGGCTTCTCGGTCGAAGAGCTGGTGGTTCGGTCGGGTACCGGCGGCAAGGGCGCGCGGCACATCATATGGCTCGCGACGCGGGATCCAGGGGCCTGACCCCGGCAATCGCCGTTGTCGCTATTCAGGCAGATCGCCAATCCGGATGCGATTCTTTCGGCCAACGGCCCCGTCGATCGCAACGATGTTGCGGTGCGGGGTATTTCGATGAAGTCGCGACCCTCCATGCCCGCTTCCGAACGCCTGTTGCGGGATAACGACATGCGCTGCACCGGTCCGTCAAACGCGAATCACCGCTCGCTGGAACGGAGATTTCAGTTTTTGGCGCTGTCGTCATGGCGGCATGACGACACTGCCGGAATAATTGTCCAAAAAAGAACCGCGCACGCGGTTATTTTCACCGGAGGGGCGAAATCTCCTGCATGACGATGGCGCGCGCCGATCACTGAGGCGTCCGCCCGGATCGCAGGCATGCGCGGTGGTGGCGGCTCGTTACATCGGCGCCGTCCGTTTTTGCCAATAACAAAGCAGTGGCAATCGCCGGAAGTCACGCAAATGCGCCGTTTCGGAGAGGCAAAAGGGCGCGTTTCGCCAACCGTCGCTGGATTTGCGCCGCCTTGCATTCGGTCACGCCCCTTCGACGCGGACAGAGCCGCTTGGGCGATCAAAGGCTTTTTGAAGATATTCGGCCCCCGGTTCGAGCCGCATCGGGTGTCGGATGATCTTAATCGAAATGCAGGAAATCACCCGCTTATGTTGCGTTAAGGCAACAGCGTGCAAAATTTGTGCGCTTGCGTGGAAACCAACCTTTGGGTAGGGGAGTTTGCGCTGTCCGAGTGACAACGACGAAAGGGGATTTTTATGCGGAAGCTTGCCATCGCTATGGCGCTTGCCTCCACTGCTCTCGCCACACCAGCCCTCGCACGCGATGATTCGTGGTACGTGGGCGTCGAAGGTGGCGCGATGATCGTGGAAGACATTAACTTCGATATCGGCGCGGTAAGCGACGCTTCGACGGTTGATTCTAAATATGGCTATGACGTCGACGGCGTCATTGGCTACGACTTCGGCCCCTTCCGCGTTGAAGCGGAAGTCGGCTACAAGAGCGCGACGGTTGACTCCTATCGCTCGAGCGTGACCACGCCGGCATACCTGGCGAGTGGGGGGATTTCGAACCTTCCCGCAGGCACCTATAACTATGCCGGTGGCCGGACTTCGGTGCTCAGCTTCATGGTCAACGGCTTGCTCGACTTCGGTGAAGACGACGGCATTCAGGGCTTTGTCGGCGGCGGCGTCGGCGTCGCTCGCGTCAAGTCCAGCTATGGACTGAACACGCGCGGCGACTTCCTGGACGATTCCGACACGGTCTTCGCGTGGCAGGGTCTTGCGGGTATCCGTGCTCCGATCACCAGCCATATCGATGCGACGCTGAAGTATCGCTTCTTCAACGCGCGGAACGTCGGTCTGGTCGATGTCACCGGTCGTGCTTTCGACGGCACGGTCCGGACGCACAGCATCCTGGGTGGCCTGACCTACAACTTCGGCGAGCCGGCTGCACCGCCGCCTCCGCCCCCCGCCGCCTCCTCCGCCTCCTCCACCCCCGCCGCCGCCACCTCCTCCTCCGCCGGAAGTGGTGTGCTCGCCTGGGCCGTACATCGTGTTCTTCGAGTGGGACAAGTCGGACATCACGCCGCAGGCGGCGTCGTTGCTCGACAACGCGATCTCGCAGTACCAGAATTGCGGCAATACCCAGATCATGCTTGCCGGCCACGCCGACAAGTCGGGTTCGCCGAAGTACAACGTGGGTCTCTCGCAGCGTCGTGCCGACGCGGTGAAGGGCTACTTCACGTCGCACTCGGTTCCGGACAGCGTGATCTCCACCGAAGCGTTCGGCGAAAGCCGCCCCCGCATCGAGACCGCCGATGGCGTTCGCGAGCTGGAAAACCGCCGCGTGGAAATCAGCTACGGGCCTGGCTCGGGCAACTAAGCCCAGTCTCGTACGAAACACGGAAGGGAGGTCAGCATTGCTGGCCTCCCTTTTGTGTGTCTGGTCTTTTAAATGTTTAGGCTTCGAATTCCTCGTGTTCGTCGCGCATGGTCCTGTTGATGCAAGCCAATGGGGTGGCAATTCGGCGATGTTCGGCTAGAGGATCGCGGTGACACGGGCGGCAACGCCTGCAACCAATGGGATACGGTCCACCATGCGCATCACGATGATCGGCTCGGGCTATGTCGGCCTGGTTTCCGGCGCCTGCTTCTCGGATTTCGGCCATGACGTGATTTGCGTCGACAAGGACGAATCGAAGATCGCCGCACTCGAAGCGGGGCGGATGCCGATCTTCGAACCAGGCCTCGACAAGCTGGTCGCGGCCAACGTCGCGGCCGGACGGCTCACCTTTACCACTGATTTGAAGAGCGCCGTTGCGGGTGCCGATGCGGTGTTCATCGCGGTTGGCACGCCGTCGCGGCGCGGCGATGGCCATGCCGACCTTTCCTATGTCTTTGCCGCGACGCGGGAGATCGCCGAAGCGGTGACCGGCCCGATCGTGATCGTGACGAAGTCGACCGTCCCGGTTGGCACTGGCGACAAGGTGGAGGCGATCATGGCCGAGTTGGTCAATGGTCATGAGGTCGCTGTGGTCTCGAATCCGGAATTCCTGCGCGAAGGCGCGGCGATCGGAGACTTCAAGCGCCCCGACCGAATTGTCATCGGTACGGAGGATGCACGTGCGATGCAGGTAATGCGCGACGTCTATCGCCCGCTCTACCTCAATGAGAGCCCGATCCTGTTCACCGGGCGACGCACCGCCGAGTTGATCAAATATGCTGCCAACGCGTTCCTGGCGACCAAGATCACGTTCATCAACGAGATTGCGGACTTATGCGAAGCGGTCGGTGCGAACGTTCAGGATGTGTCGCGCGGCATCGGTCTCGACAACCGGATCGGATCGAAATTCCTTCATGCCGGGCCGGGCTATGGCGGATCATGCTTCCCGAAAGATACGCTGGCCCTGCTCAAGACCGCCGAGGATTACGAAACGCCGGTGCGGATCGTCGAAGCGGTGGTTCAGGTCAACGATAACCGCAAGCGGGCGATGGGCCGCAAGGTGATCAAGGCATTGGGCGGCGACGGTAAGGGCAAGACCGTTGCGGTGCTCGGCCTCACCTTCAAGCCCAACACCGACGACATGCGTGACGCGCCCAGCTTGGCGATCGTGCAGAGCCTGATCGACGCGGGTGCGACCGTGCGCGGCTATGATCCCGAAGGGATGGAGCCCGCCAAGGCGATGATGCCCGAGATCGCTTATTGCAAGGATGCCTATGAGGCAGCGACCGGGGCGGACGCAGTCGTGATCGTCACCGAATGGGACGTTTTCCGGGCGCTTGATCTGAAGCGGCTTGCGGGTGTGATGGGCACACCGGTCATGGTCGACCTGCGCAATATCTACCCGCCGGCGGAAGTCGAGCGGGCGGGGTTCGCTTATAGCTCGATCGGGCGCTAAGCGGCGGGCGGCGTTTGCGTCAGCAGACCGAGGCCGACTGTGCCAGCGCCGTCAGGATGGCATCGGCGCGTTTGCCGACCGTCATCCTGGCGAGCACCGATACGCGATAGCCATGCGCCGGATAGGCGACCAGCAAGCGCTGATATTCCGCGACGGCGTCATCGAAACCGTGGCGCCGCTCACGGTCGTTGACGTAGATTTCCGGCCAGGGCGGCGTCAGGAAGACGGTGTCGTGATAGCGCGGCAGGGTTCCGGCATATCGGCCTCGACCCTCCGATAGATGGTCGAGCGCCACCACCGCGTCGATCGCGCTGCGGTCGAAGAAAACCCAGCCTGACAAATGTTCGACGGCTGCCCGGTCGGTCAGCGCGACGTCGATGGCGCGGTGGGCAAACGCGATGCCATCGACCCATGGCAATGCAGAGCCGCGGCAAGCCAGCTCCTGCTCGACGATCCGGCGGCCGGGTTCTTCGACTATAGTATGGCCGCGTCGCGCCAACTCTCCGAGCAGTGTCGACTTGCCGCCACCTGAGCAGCCCGAAATGACGACGAACCGATTCATCTGTGCGAGCTTATCCCGCATCCACATCGTGCAGCGCAGTGGTCGCTGTACCGAATACGACGGCACGAGCGCGCAGCGCGGCATCGAGATAGGGCGTCCTCATGGCCATGAAGCGCCGCGGCGTCATGCCGAGGAAACGGTTGGCGTCGCGCAGGAAATGTGATGCGTCGTGATAGGTGGTGGCGATCAGCGAATAATCGGCATGGTCGCGCACGGCGAGCATCTTGAGGAACGAACGCAGGAATCGCGCGCGCAGCAGCAGCGTCTTGGGAGGGAACCCGAAATGGCGCGTCGCCAGCCGACGCAGCCGACGAGCGTCGATCCCGATCCGCGCCGCCGCGGTCGACAAATCCTGCGTCTTGTCATCGACGATCAGCGCCATCAACGCCCTGATTTCGGCTTCGTTGCGGTCCGGTGGACCCATATGATCGAGGAAGAAACGGTCGAGAATGGCTTTTACGTCCAGCGCGCGATCGGACGCCCGCAAGAGCGAAACGAGTTCCGTAACGATTGCAGGGGGCATCACCGTGTCGAGCGACACGATCCGGTCGCGATACCCGTCGGCAGGCCCACGGAACAGCCGCGACCAGCCAAGCGGGGTGATTCCCGCGCCAATCGTCACGCCGCCCGACGTCCTCAGGCGCATCGCCTTGCTAGTCGTACCATAGAGCGTCGCTTCGGGCATCGGATCATAGGTCGTGCCGCCGATCGTCAGTGCGATGGGATTGTCGGCGAGAATGACGCGGATCGCCGGCCAACTCGGCAGCATCCATTCGATGACGGAACCGACATCGCTCTCGTCCGAATCAAGCACATGATAATCGGTGAGATAGGCGGCCAGGCGCGGATCCGGCCGCTCGTAACGCAGTGCGGTATTGGGCGGGAGGCCAAAGGATTCCGCCGACACATTTGGCGTGTGCGTGCCGCTTTCGATCATCCGAAGCTCTCGTAATTCCGGGCGCCGGATGAATATCCAAGTGCCGGATCAATGCCATGCCCCGAACAATCCATGAGGTAAAGTGCGCGGTGGGCGGATTGCGCCGCCATCGTCGGGCAGGTACAAGCTCCTGTCGAGAAAGGCGGATCGGTATGGTTAGCCCGATCGCACCTCCGGAGATGTCCGGGGCGGTGTTCTGGCCGATGCTTTTGTATCGAGTCCCGCGACCCTGAACGCTGGCGCATCATGCGGCGGCGCAGATAAGGGTGTGGACCATGCAACAACAGATTTCCGTGATAACCCTCGGCATTGCCGATCTTGCGCGCTCGCGCCGCTTCTACGTCCAGGGTTTCGGCTGGACGCCGGTGTTCGAAAATAACGAAATCATCTTCTATCAGATGAATGGCTTGATGCTTGGTACATGGCTCCAGCCGGCGCTTGAGTCCGATATGCAGCGGGCCGGATTGTGTCGGCCCGGCGCGTTCGCCATTGCGCATAATGTGCCCAGACAAGAGGATGTCCAGCCGCTGATCGAACGGTTGGGCGGGGCTGGCGGAATGATCCTGCGATCGGGAGATGCGCCTGAGCATGGCGGATTCCGCGGCTATGTCGCCGACCCCGATGACCATGGCTGGGAGATTGCATGGAACCCCGCCTGGTCGATCGACGCACGCGGTCTGGTGACGTTCGGTCTATAGCGCGGCTGCGAGCCAGTCGGGGATGATCGCGTCGCCGAGCGCCTCGACCCGGCGATGCTCGACCATCATGCCGAGTTCGGGGTAGCACGCCCGCGTCCGCTCACCGGCCTCATCGAGCGGTGCGACGACGAGGCGGCGATTGACTTTGGACCGGTGGTGCATGCGCGCGGTATTCTCCTGGCCGACATAACAGCCCTTGGAGAAGCTGACGCCGTTCAGTTCGCGTGCATTGCATTCCAGCCACAGCGTCTTGTCGCTACCCAACTCGGCCTGTCCCTCGGTCACGCCGAGTGACAGGCGATGTGCGCGCCAGCCACCGGCCGAGGCAGTGGGTGGACCGATCCAGCGATGCCCGAGCTCGACGAGGCGTGGGTCCGGTACACCCCGATCAGTCTCGCGTGACCAATGCACTGCGAGACTATCATCCCGCGCAATCGTAATCATGCGGCGCAGGCGATACATCGACAGCCGTCGGGCAAGTGCATCGGCCTGATCCGCTTCGCAGTCGATCAACAGGTCGCCGCCATCGGCCCAGAGCAGGAAGTCGAACAAGGCCTTGCCCTGCGCGGTGAGCAGCCCCGACCAGGCCGGCAGCGGCCCCATCGTATCGGCAGTGACCAGGCCTTGCAGGAAGCCGCGCACATCTTCGCCGGCAACGCGGATCAGCGCGCGGTCATCCAGCATTGTCGGGGTGGTTTCGCTCATGACGAACAGGTAGGGGTGCGGTGACCCCAGCGAAAGAGGCGGCAATGGCCAAGTTCGATCTGATTCTGACCAACGGCACCGTTCACCTGCCCGCCGGGCCGGTGCAGGCGAGCATTGGCGTGCGCAACGGCAAGATCGTTGAGATCGGCGCACCGAACCGCCCGACCGGTGACGCAGGCGAGACGATCGACTGTACCGGGCTCGATATCCTGCCGGGCGTGATCGACACTCAGGTCCATTTCCGTGAGCCTGGGCTGGTCCACAAGGAAGATCTGGAAAGCGGCAGCCGCGCGGCGGTGCTGGGCGGGGTGACCGCGGTGTTCGAGATGCCCAATACCAAACCCAATACCGACAGCGCCGAGGCGATCGAGGACAAGCTCACTCGCGCGCATCATCGCATGTGGTGCGATCACGCCTTTTATGTCGGCGCGACCAATCACAATGCGGCGAGCCTTGCCGAGCTGGAGCGCATGCCGGGCACGGCGGGCGTCAAGATCTTCATGGGCGCATCAACCGGCGACTTGCTGGTGGCGGAGGATTCATCGCTCGCCGAAGTGCTGGCCTCCGGGCATCGGCGCGTCGCAATTCATGCCGAGGACGAAGCGCGGATGAATGCGCGTGCGGGCGAGCGGGTGACGGGCGATGCGTCGTCGCACCCGGTGTGGCGCGATGACGAGAGCGCCTTGCTCGCCACACGGCGCATCCTCAGCCTTGCGCGCGCTGCGCGGCGGCGGATTCATGTGCTGCACGTGACCACGCCAGCGGAGCTGGAACTGCTCGGCCAGAACAAGGATATCGCCAGCTGCGAGGTGACGCCGCAGCATCTGACCCTGGCGGGCGAGGAAGCGTATCCCCGGCTTGGCACCTGGGCACAGATGAACCCGCCGATCCGTTCCGGTGTGCATCGCGACGGACTATGGCATTGGCTCAACCAGGGTGTGCCCGACATTCTCGGCTCCGACCATGCCCCGCACACGCGCGAGGAAAAGGCCAAGACCTATCCCGACAGCCCGAGCGGTATGCCCGGGGTGCAGACCATGCTGCCGCTGATGCTCGATCATGTCGCGCATGGCCGCACCACCCTGCAGCGCGTGATCGACCTGACCAGCGCGGGCCCGCAGCGCGTGTTCAATATCATTGGCAAGGGCCGGATCGCCGCTGGCTATGATGCGGATTTCTCGATCGTCGATTTGAAGGCGCGCTGGGTGATCACTGACGAATGGCTTGCATCACGCTGCGGCTGGTCGCCCTTTACCGGCATGGAACTGACTGGCAGGCCAATCGGCACGATTGTGCGCGGGCGGCGCGTCATGTGGGATGGGGCGCTGGCTGAGGCTGCCATCGGCGAGCCGATCCGGTTCGAGGCGGTCGAGTTCGGCTGAACGAGGGATCGGGCCTGCACATCAGCATGGGTGCGCGACTCTCGATCGAACAGCTTCCCGATCATTTCTTCTCGGTGAACCGCTTCACCTTGACCGGCAGGTCCTTGCCCTTGGTGCGGCGCGACGGGATCTGCACCGGGTTCTTTTTCTTCCACTGCGCCCATGTCATCGGGCCATCGGGCGTGTCGATGATGGTGTCGTCAATCGAATCGGTCATCAGTTCGGATACTCCCGCCGTCGGAACGGCCAATTTATCACTCGGCCGGCAAACAATGCCCACCAGATGATCACCGGTTGAAACGCCAGGCGCGGGATATGGTACCATAATCCAAGTGTCTTGCCGCCAATGGCGATGCCATCGACCGCATGCTTGATGTTGGCGGGGTAAACGCAGACTGCATAGGCGGCGAACATCGCACCGGCGATCCAGCGCAACCGCGTGGTGAGCAAAGCTAGTGCTCCAGCGATTTCGCACAGGCCAGTGATCATGACCGTCTGGCGCGGAAACGGCACCCATTCAGGGGTGATCGCCAGGAAAGTTTCGGGCGAGCGCAAATGCGCGATGCCGGCGATCAGGTAAGCAGCCGCGAGGAGCCAGCGGAGCAGGGTCCGGGTGCGCTCGGCACCCGGTGACAATGTGGTGGAGAAGCCCGCGGTTACAGCGGAAACCACTTCGATTTATGGCTGAACTTCATATAGCCGATATTGACGCCCTGGCGCCATCCGATGCCCAAGCGGATCGGAATGATGACGATATCACCGCGGCGCAGATAGGTTGCGGCAAGACCCCCAACGAAATAAAGTCGCCCCTCGCCGGCCGGAAAGCGCTTGTACAGGTCTTCCGAGTCATGAAGGTTGTAGACGAGTGCAAAGACCTTGTTGCCGTCGCCACCAAGGTCGAAGCCGACCGATGGTCCGGTCCAATAGATCTTCTGCTGTCCTTCGATCTTATGGAACAGCTCGCCCTTGCCGTAGCGCAGGCCGACAACGATCGCACCCGACGCTTCGCTGCCGGCGATATAGGCGTTAGGCTCGCCTTGTTCCTTCAACAGCTTCTCGAGCATTCCGGCAAGGCCCGACGTGCCCTTGCCGAAGGTGCTTTCGGCGGCGCGGAGCAATTCCTCACGTTTGAAGGTGGTCGCCGTCGCGGCCTCGGTTTCGGCATTGGCCCGGTTGGTATCCTGCGCCGGATCGGTCTGAGGCACATCCGACTGGGGCACGTTCGATGGAGACTGGTTCGACGGGTACTGACCCGATTGGTATTGGGAATTGGCCGGATACTGGCTGGGCTGGCTCAGATCGCCCGGCGGTCCATCGGGATAGGATTGCGTTTCGTCGAGCGGAACCGGCGCATCCTGGGTTTTCTGTGCAGGCGCGGATCTGGACAGGTCTGAATCGATCGCCTGATTGGGGTCGATCGTGCGTACTTGTGCAAACCCCGCGGGGCCGGTGCCGAGTACCAAGGTCGCAGCGAGGATCGTCGATATAAACTTGCGCATGGTTACTCCCCCGACGCGCCCAATCACAAAGCCTAGCGCGCTCTGGGATTGACCCGCAATGAACGCAGCGACGACCCGAGTCGATTTCGCGCCCAATGGCGGCGCAGACTCTTTCGCTTAATCTACCGATAGCGCTGTTGATCGACGCGCGACCCCTCGCTATAGCCGCCGCTTGCCGCCAGGTCTGGAGACGTGGGTGAGTGGCTGAAACCAGCGGTTTGCTAAACCGCCGTACCGGGTTTACTGGTACCGAGGGTTCGAATCCCTCCGTCTCCGCCAAAACATATTGAAATTGCTCTACTTTCGAGTTTTGGACGCGGTGTCCGAGCCTCCGCTTGGATTTTGAAGTGATTTCGGCGAGTTATTGCGACCGTTGTGGCCCTGTTGCGACAAACGAGGCCCGGGCCGGATCAGCAATCAGACGAATATATAAAATATACAGTTATCAACAGATCATGCGGTGTCGTGATAATAATCTCGACGGCTCTGTCCACGCCTTGAAGGCCGCGAATTAAGGCCTGTCGTACGGTACGAACTGACCGATGCGGCACGAAATGCTGGGAACTCTGGAATCGCGGTCCAAGGCCTGGAAGGTATCGTTGCGGCATAACCGTGAATCGGATGGCCTGATCACCAGCACCATGTCCTCCCGCAACGCGGGGCACGTGTTGCCGACATCCATCCGCCAGATTCTTTTGCCCGACTGGCGGTAGAGAATGGTGTGCATATCGACGATCATTGGGCCATCGACGCGCGACAGATCGATACAGTCAGTCGGTGTACCGGGTATCCGCCCGGCGAGCTCCTGTGACAGCCATGTGCCTTTCCTGCCCGCAACCGAACTCGTTGAGGCGCCACCGATCGCAAGCGCAACGAGAAGGAGAGTGGCGGATTTGGCGATAGTCATGACCTGATCCCTTCACGGATGATGATGGCGGAACGTCGAGGGTTGAACGGGGCGATGGCCACGAGGCTGGAATGCTGGCGTGGGCTGAAGTGCCGGTATGTGACAATCCGCTGACGTTTTGACGCATGAATCCTACCCCGCTTGCATCGTATTGGCTTTATTAGTATACGGTATATTGTAGGGCACAGAGGGGATACGAGGTGCCCACTACGGCGTCAACGGCCTGAGGGGTGGAAAAACATGAAGATCAAGACGTTCCTGAAGATCACGAGCGGCATGGGTGCGCTGATGATCGCGCTTGGCGCGACCGCCGCATCGGCCGAATCGCCCGGCGCGGACCCAGTCCCGAACGCCCTCGCTCCTGCTGTTCAGGACACGAGTATCGCCACGGACCAGGCGGCCGATGATACCGACATCATCGTCTATGGCATCCGCCAGAGCCTCTCCAAAGCAGCTGACAAGAAGAAGAACGCCAAGCAGATCGTCGATTCAATCGTGTCCGAAGACGTCGGCAAACTGCCCGACAACAATGTGCCCGAGGCGCTGTCACGCGTGACGGGTGTGCAGATCGACCGCGAACGCGGCCAGGGCCAGAACGTCACGATCCGCGGACAGGGTGGCGTACAGACGACGATCAATGGTAACAGCACCAGCCTGGGCGAAGCGCGCTCGATCAACCTTGCCGATATTCCGGCCGAACTGCTGAAGTCGGTTGATGTCTACAAGACCAGGACCGCCGATCAGGTCGAAGGCAGCATCTCCGGCACCGTCAACGTCGAACTGCGTCGTCCGCTCGACCTTAAAAAGGGCCTGACCGTCGCGGGTAGTGTGCGCGGCGTGTATGACGATATCTCGGAAAAGGTCAGCCCTTATGCCAGCTTGCTGGTTGGCGGACGCTGGGACACCGGCATCGGCGAGATCGGCGTGCTGTTCAACGGGTCGTACACACGCACCAACTATTTCGAGAATTATATCGAGAGCGAATCGCCCGATGTCGCGTGCTGCCGCGATTCGAATACCGGTGTTATCGACCCCAACTCGCCCTTGGCATCCGTTCCCGTTGCCTTGCGGGGCACGATCATCCCCTATCGGGCTTTTTACGGCCTGGAACGTGGCAATGTGAAGCGGCCGTCGCTGAACGCGGTGGTCCAGTGGCGTGCCAACGACCGGCTCGATTTCGTCCTGGAGGGCGGTTACATCGGCGCACGCGAGCAGCGGCAGATCGACCGCCTGTTCATTCAGGCACGCGAATATGGTTCCACGCTGAGCAATATCGTCGTCGGTCAAGACGGCCGCACCGCACAACAGGTGACGATCAACAATCCGAATGGTGTGCCGGCCGGTGTGGATTCGATCTACAACACGTTCCGCTCGAACCTCTACACCACCAATTTCGAGGCACACTGGCGCGGCGACCGCGCCCAGATCAACGCCAGTGCGCAATATAACTGGAGCAACGACGGTTATTATTTCGTCGAACAGATATTGCGTTTCCGCAACCAGACATCGGCGACGGTCAACTTCAATTCGGACCAAGTTCCCGGTGGAGCGCCCTCGATCAGCTTCGGCAATACGGACCTGTCCAATATCGCCAATTATGGCGTCGATCGTTTCCAGGACAACAAAGGCCAATCGACCAACAAGGAATTTGCCGGTCAGGTCGATCTGACACTGCAGCTGAGCGACGCGAGCCTGTTGCGCTCGCTGCAAACCGGTTTCCGCTACTCGACCCGCAACAGCGATCGCTCCTATGGCTATCGCGATGGCCTTCCACGCGTGGCCGGTGCATTGGCACCACTGTCGGCTTTCCCTGGCGGCGGCCAGGCATCATTGGTTTCCCCGCAGATCGATGGCGTGACCAGCCCGCAATGGTTCCAGATCCCCGGGGCCGTACTGCTCGACAATATCGAGGCTATCCGCACCTATATTCAGCAGACCGATCCCGGTAACGCCGCGCGCTTTGCGAGTGAATTCCCCTCGCAGGATCGTGGGCAGACCTTCAAGACCAACGAGAACACGTTCGCCGCTTATGCCCAGATCAACTATGCGTTCAAGCTAGGCTTCCCGATCGACGGCGTGGCTGGCGTTCGCTACACCAACACCTACGGATCGGTGAACAGTTTCGACTATCGTCCCGGGGACGCCAGCAACGGCTTCCAGGACATCGTGCAGGCAGCGACCGGTCGCGGGAATTACACCGACATCCTGCCGAGCATCAACGCGATCGTGCATTTCACGCCGAAGGTGCAGTTGCGTCTCGCCTACACGCAGAACGTGCAGCGTCCAGGCTTTTATGATCTGCGCCCGTTCGCCTTTGTGGAAACACGCGCCACCCCGCCGATCGTGTTTGCCGGCAACCCTGATCTCAAAGCGCAACGCGGCACCAATTGGGATGCGTCGCTGGAATATTATTTCGGACGCGCGGGATCGATCACGCTGGCCGGCTATATAAAGACTGCAAGCGGCTATCTCTATTACAGCCGTGAAGAAGAGGCGGATCTCTCGCGCTTCGGCTTGCCCGGGCAGTCCGGTTTCGTCGAACAGCAGCGCAATGCCGGTAAAGGTACGTTCAAGGGGATCGAGGCGAGCGCTCAGAGTTTCTTCGATTTCCTTCCGGGTTTCTGGCGCAACTTCGGCGCCAGCGCCAACTTCACCTATCTGGCGAAAGCGCGCGTCGAATATCCGTATCCGGAAGATTTTCCCGGCGCGTTCGACTTCCCAGGCACCTCGAAGTACACGGTAAACGCAGCACTTTATTATGATACGCCGACCTTCAGCACGCGCATCGCATACAATTACCGGTCGAGCTATCGCCTCGGTATCTTCGTCGATAACCCGGAATATTCGCCTTACAACGGTAATACCTCACGGCTGGATGCGGCGGTCAACTTCACGCCGGTCAAGTTCATGACGTTGTCGCTGGAGGGCACCAACCTGCTCGGTGACGATAACAGGCGATATTTCGGACAGCAGAATCTGCTGCCGCTTGGGGTTCGTTTCCAGGCACGCACGCTCCAGGCCAGCGCCCGTTTCCGCTTTTAGTGTTTCACGGTCGCATATGCATTCCGATCTCCCCCTTATGCGACACCAACCTCCAGGGTCGCGGCTCACGCCGCGGCCCCTTTTTTGGGGGCGGGCAACGACAAGGCCTTGATGAGGAGACGCATATGAAGATTCCGGTATGGGCGCTTGTCGTCGCGGCCGCCTTCGTCACCGCGCCCGCCGCCGCGAAGGACCTGACCGTAAAGGTCGATGCGCGCGCGATGCCGTGGCGTGTTGGGGTCAATCCCAAGATGCCGTTCGGGCGGGGTGACGGCAAAGGGCCAGCGATCGTCATGGGCATGAATCTGCTGTCCGGCACCAAGGTGCGCTTCAGGGCGACGGGAAGCACCGACACGATCATCGGGGGCGAGAAGTTCGGCCCGTCGGGTCAGGCCGCTTATGTGACCGATGCCAATACCGGCGGGTCGGGCAGCTTCTTTCCCAGCCGCTACATTCCGGCAACGCAATACCCGTTGCGGCTCAATCAACTGGTCGGCAGCTTCATCAACGCCGATGGTGGCATCATCGGTACGCCGTTTGCGATCGGCGAGAGCGCAGAGGTCGAGATTCCCGAAGGCGCGGCGGCGATCGCGCTGGGTATCAACGACGATATCTTTTCCGACAATAGCGGCGCGCTGGATGTCGTGGTCAGTTATGCCGAAGGGAGTGTGTCCGTTGAAGATCCCAAATAGCATTCTCGCCACGCTTGCCCTTGCCGGCCTGATCGCGCCGGCTGCTGCCTGGGGCCGGCAGGTGGTCGTGCAGGTCGATGCGAAATCCGGACCCTGGCTGCCCAAGGCGAACAAGAAGATGCCGTTCGGTCGCGACGCCGGTGCGCCTTTGGTCGTGCCGGGCATTCCCGACGTGTCGGGTAAGGTGTCGATCTATGCCGAGGGCACGACCATTTCCGCCGGTAACGGTGCGGTCGATGCGAAGGGCGTGGAGAGCAAGGCGGTCGACGATACCAAGGGGCCGGGCGGCAAAGTCTATCCCAGCCTGTACACGCCCAAGATCCTCTATCCCGCCAATCTCCATGCGCTCGTTGCGGTGTTCGTCGACGACAAGGGCGTGCTGGTCGGGCGGCCTTTTATCGTCGGCGAAGGCGTTCGCGTGCCGATCCCCGAGGGCGCCAAGGCGCTTTCGCTCGGCTTCAACGATGTAAGCTTCGCCGGCAACAGTGGGTCGCTGAAGGTCATCGTCGAGATGCCCGACGACTGAAGCGAAGAGGTGCTGAACCTTCGAAAATCGCGGTTCGCGCTTCGATGCTTGTGGGATGGTCGCGGTCCTTTAATCCTCCCCGGCACGTGGAGGATCAAGCGGATTTCAAGCAATGTCGGTGTGCTCCGTTCTTTCCTGTCAGGGGCGCCACGTATAGGCCGGTGTCGCCGTCACTTCCGGCGCAGGCGCGGTCAGCGCCGATCCACGCTTCGGATCGGTTGCCGCCGCCTGATCGACAAAGCCGTAATAGAAGCCGCCTGCGAAGGATGCGCCGCGCTGTTCCACATCGCCGATATTGCCTGCGGTGCCGGACAGGGTGATGTTGTTCTCATATTCGCCAAGACCCAGGAATGTCGTGAAGGCGCGGGCATCGTCGCGCACCACGGTGTTCTTGCGCAGCACGGTCAGGTTGCCGACCCGGGCATTGCCCAGCACCTGTGCCTGATCGGCGACCACCGCATGATCCTCGATCCGCGCGTTACCGGACACGGTGCCCGACAGGACGCGTGCATAGGGCCCGACATAGGCGCTCGCCGCGACGGTCGCGCCCGCCGCGACCCAGCCGCCGCCATTGGCGTGTTTGTGGCCGCCGGCGAGGATCACCGCGCCGGGCTGATAGTTTTGCGGCATCGCGCCGGTGAACTGCACCATCCAGGGATAGCGATAGACCGAATACCAGGGCTGGTCCCAGCGCACTTTCTGCATCGCGGTGGGGGTCGCGATGACGACCAGGAACAAGCCGGTATCGCCGGACTGGACCGCGATGCTCGCCTGCCCGTCGCTGCCGCGCTGCATCGCGCTATAGCGCGCCTTGCCGTCCGCACCGACTGCGACTAGGCCGTAGCGCCAGCCGGAATCGGGTGCGGGGATCGGGTTCGGCTCATCGGCCAGGCCGGGCAGGGTGGCGGTAGCCGATGCGGCCTGGACCACGCCGCGGAAATCGACCGTGACGGTCGACGCGCCTGAATCGGGATAGAGCTTGACGATGTTATAACCCCAGCGCTGCGGCGCCCAGGCCGAGGGCACCGCGAAGCGCCGGTTGGCGAGATCGATCGGATCGAGCACCGTCGCCGCCAGGATGCTGCTGTCGGTCGTCTGATCATAGCTGCCGTAATTGGCGCGGTACACCACACCCTGATCGCTGCCGTCGGGATTGATGTAATCCCAGTTGGCATTGCGCATCGCCCATTCGCCGAACCGGTCGTTCAGTTGCTCGATCGTCCAGCCCTGATTGGCCATCAGCACCGACAGGGGATCGGCGGTTTTTTGTGCCGCATCGCCCGCCTTGGGCGCCTTGTTCCAGATATCGTTGATCGCGGCGTAGCCGTAGCGGTCCTTGATATATTCGAGGAACTGCCAGTTGCAGTAACGCGTGCGCGTCGACCCGTAATAGAGATGCGGATATTGCTTGAGGAAGATCGAGCAATGCGTGTTGCTGCGGAATTCCGGCAGCTGCGTGGTCATCCAGTTGGCATGGCTCTCGAACAGCCAGCCGGTATAGGGCGAATCCTGCAGCCCGCCGGTCATCGTCTGCAGCGCATGAGTGAATTCGTGCGCCAGTCCGAAATGGTCGGCCAGCGCGCCCGGGCCGATCCACATGCCGGGATTGCCGTTGCCATCGGCACCGCCGGTCAGGCCATAGCTTGGCACGATCGCGATATTGACCTTGTGCTTGGTCGCCGAGCCGCAGAACGGCGCGCGGAAGCCGATCGTGTCGATGAAATATTTCCAGGTATATTCCAGCTGCACCCCCGCCGCATCGGCCATCGGCTGGGCGACGTCGTTGTTGTTCCAGCGGAACGCGAAATGCTCCGTCTCGTAGCGGATCGGTGGTTGTGCATCGGACGTCGCCACCGCCGTATAGGCACCGGGGACGCACGCCCCGGCCGAAGGCGTCGGCGTTGGTGCCGGTGTGGCCGTGGGTGTCGGCGCTGGCGCCGGCGTGGTGGTGACTCCGCCACCGCTGCTGCCGCCACACGCCGTGAGAACCACCGCAAGCGCGGGGATCAGTCGCATCGTCCTGTTCATGCCACGTGCCTTCAATATCCGGGGAGATGCGAAAAATCAGTTCGCCTTGAGCGTCACTCTGGTCGGTTGCGCAGAAAGCGGGATGGTCCGGCCACCGCGTTCCTCGACACCCTGATCGGTTGCGTAGCGGCGCGCGCCGGCGACGGTCGTTTCGACGAACAGGCGCGCGGCCGGTGTCGCAGCGTCGGCGGGATCGAGCGTCAGTGTGATCGCCCCGGTCTTCACATCATAGGACGCCGCAGCGATCTTGCCGGATTCGAGCGTCAGCCACACGCCTGCCGGCGCGACGAACAGGCGCGTGCGCGCGCCATCCTTTGGCGCGATGGAGATCGTACCGGCGTTTTGCGAGACATTGCCGCCGAAGCCGAGCCAGCCGAACGTCGGATCCTTGACCAGATAGGTCGCCGCGGTCAGCGCATGGCCATAGAAACCCATGCCGTAATCGCCGGTATAGGGATCCCATTTCAGCATGTCGGGCGCGGAATGGAACGCGGCGGACGAGAAGCCGGTCTGATCGATATTGGTGATGCCGCCCATCATGCCGCCATAAGCGACGCGCAGCAGGTGGAAATCGGCCGGGTTCTGGCGATAGGCATCGAACAGCGGCACCGCGTTCAGCGTCGATCCGTAGTGATGGATCTGCCGCTCGATGCGCGGGAACTTGCCGCCATAGAGGAAGTCCCAATAGCGCCGCGCATTGCCGTTATAGCCCCAGTGCGGGATGGTCGGATCATAAGCGAGGATCACTTCGCGCGTGACATCGGCTTGGGGCTGATATCCGAAATAGCGCATCCAGGCATAGACTTCGGCCTGGCCGGTCGAATCCCACGGCATCTCGCTGCCGAAGGGATATTGCAGCGTCTTCCAATGATCGGCGCGGCCCTTCATCAGCCGTTCCATCTCGGCCGCCTCGGCCGTCAGGCCTTCGCGTTTCAAATCCTTCAGGATGTCGACGAACACGTCGCCCTCCATCAGCCCGAACTCGGCATAATAAGGCGCGTCGCGCATCATCGCGACGGTCGTCTTGTACGCATGGTCGAGATACCAGCGCCAGGTCTGGGTCTTGACCAGGCCGGGATGGTTGCGCGCCAGCCGGTACAGCACCCAATGGCCGATCGCGACATGCGGATAATTATAGGCGCGGCCGAGATCGCCGGCGTCTTTCTTCGACCAGGATGTCCAGCTCTTCCAATTGACCGACTTGTCGTAATAATCGGGGAATTCGGCCGGGTCGTAATAGAAGATGCTCTTCCGCACTGCGCCCGCGTGCGGGCCGTCGGCGACCTGCAGCTTGCCCACGACGGTTTCGTTGACCAGCCGTTCGAGCTTGGCGACTTCGCCCGCGTCGGGATTGTCGAGCTGCTTCATCATCGCCGCGACCCACGCGCCGCCGCCGCCTTCGTCGCTCATACCCGCGATCCACACACGGGGTTCCTGCGTGACGATCTTGCCGGCGTCGCGGTCATAGGTGAGGATCGCGGGCGCGCGCTTGAACGGGTCGTTCTTGTCGTCGAACCATTGTTTGGTGGTCGAGAAGCGGCCGATATCGGCCATCGTCTGGTCGAGCGGCTTGGTGACGAAATAACTCACCGTCTGCACGCTGCCATCGGCGTAGGTGATCGACAGGCGTGCACGGCCGAAATCGCGACCGCGGATCGTATAGCGGCGCCAGCCCTTGACCGAACCCGCGGCGGTCGCGGTCAGCGCACCCGCCGGCCAGCTCTCCACCTTGCTCACCGCTTGCGCGCTATTGAGGAACAGGCTCGCTTCCTGATCGGTCGGCACGACATAGCCGGGAATGCCGACCGCGACCGGGCGCTTGTTGGCGGTCAGCGTGGTTTCGATCGCGCGGATCGACGGCGACTGGACGAAACGCACGCCGACGGTGCGGCTCGCGCCGGGCGCCAGAGTGAAGCTGGTCGGCGCGTTCCACTGTTCATTGGCGTCCTTCCACTCCTTCTCGGCGAAACCCTTGCTCGCCACGGTCCAGTCGTAAAATCCTTCCGAGGTCTGGCCGCGATCGCTCTTGTCGGTGAAGATGTCGCCTTTGGGCGCATGACGGTCCTGCAGGATCGGACGATAGGCCTCGAGCGGGGTGCCGCGTTCGGGCACGACGAGCAGCGCGGGGCCCTTGCCGTTCAAGCGGGTGACCTGAAGATATCCCGCGTCGCGGCCGATATAGGGATCGACGAAGCTCGCCTGAGTGTGCGCCTGTTCCAGGCTGCGCTCGGTGATGATGTTGTCGAACACCATCGGCATGCCAAGCCCGCCGACCTCGATCGCGCTGGCCGATCGGTTGACCAGCGTGAAACGCAGCGCCAGTACGCCGCCGACATTGACCCAGCGGCGTTCGACCGTGATCGGCACCCCGCCCATCGAGGCGGTGATGTCGGCGGCGGCGATCGTCCCGGCGGTGGCCGGTAGCGTGCGGATCGGCTTGCGCGCGCGCTGCGAGGCATAGTCCTGCCACTCGCCGCCGGCCGAGCGCAGTCGCAGATGCAGATCGCCGAGATGGACATAACCATCGCCTTGGCGCTCCGCCTCTCGGCCGCCGGGGACATAATCGAAGCCGGCCTCGGCCGCCGGCGACAGCCGTGCCAGCGTACCCGTGTCGCTGCGCAGCGCGATGCGAAAGGCGCCGACCGAGAAGGGCTGAGTCGCGATCGGCTTGTAAACCGGTTTCGGTTTCGCCTGTTCCTGCGCGGCGATCGCGGAGGTGACCAGCCCGGTGGCAGTGACGCTCGCCAGGACCAGCGCGGCGGCGGAGAGAAGTCTGGAGTTGGACATGATCATCTCACTGGATCGAGCTGCTGGGGGTCGAAGTGCTGGCATCGGCCGGAACGGGCGTCAGCGGCAGCAGCGCCGGCGGCGCCTCATCGAGCAGGTTGCGGGTGAAATAGTCGCGCAGCTTGCGCCAGAAGAATGGCTGGGCGACGCGGTGCGTGGTGTTGGGCAGGATCACCAGGTCGACATCGCGTTTCGCCTGGATCAGCGCATTGGCGAGCCGGAAGCTTTCGGTCACGGGCACATTATCGTCGATATCGCCATGGATCAGCAGCAACTTGCCTTGCAGATTGGCGGCGACCGACATGTTGGAGTTGCGCTCCCATGTCGCGACATCGGCAATACCCATCGACACTTCCGGCCACCATGCCTTGTCGAGCCGCAAATCGTGATTGCCCGACGAGGATACCGCGACCTTGAAGAAGGTGGGGCGGCGCAGGATGAAGCGCGCGGCGTCATAACCGCCCGCCGATCCGCCATAGACGCCGACGCGGGTTGTATCGATATAGGGATAGCGTGCCGCCATCTGGCGGATCATCGTGATATGGTCGTCGATCCCGACCTCGCCGAGATTCTGATAGGCGGGCAGACGGAAAGCCTGGCCGCGCCGCGACGTGCCGCGCCCGTCGATCATCACGACGATCGCGCCCAATTGCGCGACGCTGTTGGCGTTGGCCGACACGGTTTCGTCCCAGCTGGTCGGCACCTGAGTGGTGGTCGGGCCGGTATAAACGCTGTCGATCACCGGATAGCGTCGCGCAGGATCGAACCGGGCGGGGCGATAGATCATGCCATAGATCGGTGTCGTGCCATCCGCCGCCACGCCCTTGAACAATTCGGGCGCGGTATAGCCGCTGGCGATCAGCGCGGTCGGATCGGCACGGCCCAGTTCGCGGATGATGCGTCCGTCATTGGTGTCGCGCACCACCGTACGGGTCGGTATGGTCGGGCTCGACATCGCGTCGATCGCGAAGCGGCCGTCGGGCGACACGCTGATCTCATGCTCGAGCGGTTCCGGGGTCAGCAGGACTGGCGCGCTGCCATCCATCGTCACGCGGTACAGCGCACGCCAATAGGGATTGCGATCACGCTCGCGTCCGACACCGGTGAGCAGGATCGAGCGGCGCTGTGCATCGACATGCTCGATCGACAGTACTTCCCAATCGCCACGTGTGAGCGGAGCGCCGCCATCGGGCGCATCGGGCGTGACCAGATAAAGCTGCGCCCAGCCGGACCGCTCCGACACGGCAAGCTCGCCGCCCAGTTCGGGCGCGGGCTGGATGAAGCTGGAGGTGACGGTGACGATCGGTTTTGCCGCTTCGCGCGCGGTGACCGTGGCCGCGCCGGTTTTTGGGTCGATGGTGTAGACGACCTGCTGTCCGTAACCGCGCTCGGTCCACATCAGCCGGCCCTTGTCGCCCGACCAGCCCATATCGGGTTCGGCCGGGTAAAGCAGCGCTTCGGACGGTACGGCGATGGGCACGATCTTCGCCTTACGTTTCTTCAGCGCCCGCTCGACATCGATGATCAGTCGATCGGCCATGGGCAGCTTTTCCGCGCCGGCGAGCGGATAGATATAGCTGAAGCTGCGCGGGTAGAAACTGCCCGGCGGGTTTTCCTGCGTCATCGACAGTTTCGCGACGCCGCGTGTGTCGAGCCGCCAGGTCATGATTTGCCGGCTGTCCGGCGACCAGCGCACCGACACCGGCATGACCGGATCCTCCGTCCCTTGTTTCAGGATGTCGGGCAATTGCGGGATGCTGCGGCCATAGGGCTGCTCGCGCGTGCCGTCCCTGGTCAGCGCGGTTTCGCGGCCGCTTTTGACGTCGACCGCGAACAGGTTGAAATTGCGCGCGACGATGCGGAAACGGCCATCGGGCGACAGGCCGGTCTCGCCATCGGAGTCGCCGGTCGCCGCTTCGCTCAGCGCTCCGTTGGCATCGAGTGCCCAGCGCTTGTCGAATGCGCCGAATTTCAGCACGCCGCTGCCCGGGTCGAATTCGGGCTTTTCGATGTTGAGCGTCGCAGCGGTCACTGGTTTTGCTGCCGCCTTGCCGAGCAGATCCGCCAGCACGGTCTCGGTAACGATCGTGCGGGACGCGCCTGTGACGAGGTCGAGATAGTCGATCTGGCGCGCCGCCGCCGAACCGCCGCGATAGATCACGCCCTTGCTGTCGGCGACGAAGCGCGCCTGAAGGTCGCGATTGCCGATCAGCGTGTTGAGATTGGCGCCGAGATAATCGTCAGCTTTCTGATAACGCGCGACGATCGACGGCGGTGCGGCAGGCTGTACATGTGCAGCGAGCGGCGCGGGCTGTGCGACGCCGGGGGCTGCGCACAGCATCAGACAGGTTGCGAGGGTCAATTGCGCAAAAGGGTGCCGCATCATCAACGCCGCTTGGCCGGTCTTGCCGATCGGTGGGACCAGGCTTCGAAAATGCGAAAATTTCTGCTGTTTCACCATCCACCCCTTTCGGCGGCGTTACACCAGTCGAATATGTTCGCGTCAAGAATATTATACGATATATGATCAGACTACAGGCCCTGGCTTTACCGACGCGCTCCACTACAAGGCTTGGATAGAGAGGGCAGCGATGAACGATTATGTCTCGGACCAGAAATTCAGGCTCCTCCCGGCGGGAGGGCGTAGCGGACGACGCATGCATGGATCACTGGCGCAGCAGCTGGCCGTCCAGATCCTGAAAGGCGAATTGCCCGAGGGGCATCTTTTCCCCGGCGAGATCGAATTCAGCGAACAGCTCGGCATCTCGCGGTCCGCATTGCGCGAAGCCTTTCGCATCCTAGCCGCCAAGGGACTGGTCGACAGTCGCCCCAAGGCGGGCACGCGGGTCAAGATGCGACGCCAATGGAGCCTGCTCGATCCCGACCTGCTCGCCTGGCAATTCGAAGCGGAGCCGACCCTGCAGTTTCTGCGCGACCTGTTCGAATTGCGCATGATGATCGAGCCGGCGGCGGCGGCGATCGCGGCCGAGCGCCGCACCGACGCGCAGGTCGCCGACATGGACGAAGCGTTGCAGGTCATGGGCCAGCACGGCCTGACCACCGAAGTCGGACGCCTTGCCGATCAGCGTTTCCACACCGTGATGCTCGAGGCGACACGCAACGAAGCCGTGATCGCGCTGGCCAGCACGATCATGGCGGCGATCGCCTGGACGACGATCTTCAAGCAGCGCAACGGCGTATTGCCGCGTGACCCCATGCCCGAGCATCGCGCGCTGCACGACGCTATCGCGCAAGGCAGTGCCACCGCGGCCGAAGCCGCGATGCGCGAACTGGTCCAGCTCGCGCTCGTCGACACCGAGATATCGATGCGCGAGTGAGCAGGGTTAGGAGCTAGGGCCGATCACTTTCAGGGGTTTGCCGGGTCTCGCATCGGCTTTGGCGCGTCGCCAGCCCCCAAGCCGTCACCCCGGACTGGTTCCGGCGTCCACGGTGCCGCACGCTCTGCGCTTCGAGGCCCTTGCGGTTGAAGCCGCCCAGTGGACCCCGGCACAAGGCCGGGGTGACGGCTGGGAGAGGAAAGCGCACGCCAACCGCTGATCGCGAGTGACTCTAGTGGTTGTCGCGCGGGAGCCCGGCGGTTTGCGCGATGCGCTGATATTTCTCGGCGCCCTCCAGGATAGCGCCGGTTTCCATCTGCCCGACGGTCGCGCGCTGCATCTCCTGCCACGGCGTCTGGGACGCCGGGAAGGCATAACCGCCCGCTTCGGTCAGCGCGCGGCGGCGCTCGGCGAGTTCGGCATCGTCGATCAGCACATTGGCCGTTCCTTTCCCGAGGTCGATGCGCACCCTGTCGCCGGTGCGGATCAGCGCCAGCCCGCCCATCGCCGCCGCCTCGGGCGACGCGTTGAGGATCGACGGGCTTCCGCTCGTGCCGGATTGCCGGCCATCGCCGATACAGGGCAGGGCGTGAATGCCTTCACGGATCAGATAGGCCGGCGGGCGCATGTTCACGACTTCGGCCGCGCCGGGATAGCCGATCGGCCCCGCGCCGCGCATGAACAACAAGGTGCGGTCGGTGATGCCCAGCGCCGGGTCATCGATACGATGGTGATAATCCTCCGGACCATCGAACACGACCGCCGGACCCTCGAACGCCTCCGGATCGGCCGGGTCGCTGAGATAGCGTTCGCGGAATTCGGGGCTGATCACGCTGGTTTTCATGATCGCGGAATCGAACAGATTGCCGCGCAGCACGACAAAGCCGGCATCTTGCTTGAGCGGCGTCGCGAAGGGACGGATGACGCGCTCGTCCTCGATCGTGGCGTCGCGGCAATTGTCGCCGATCGTCTTGCCATTGGCGGTGATCGCATCCTCATGGATCAGTCCCTGGCGCATCAGTTCGGCGACCACCGCGGGGACGCCGCCGGCGTGATAATAATCCTCGCCGAGATACTCGCCGGCAGGCTGAAGATTGACCATCAGCGGCACCTGGTGGCCATGCTTCTGCCAGTCATCGATATGCAGTTCGACACCCATGTGACGCGCGATAGCGTTCAGATGGATCGGCGCATTGGTCGATCCGCCGATCGCCGAATTGACCACGATTGCATTGAGGAACGCGTCGCGGGTCAGGATGTCGCTCGGTTTCAGGTCTTCGGCAACCATGTCGACGATGCGCTTGCCGGTGTAATAGGCGACTTCCTGCCGGTCGCGATACGGTGCGGGGATCGCGGCCGACCCGGGCAGCTGCATGCCGAGCGCCTCAGCCAGGCTGTTCATCGTCGTCGCCGTGCCCATCGTGTTGCAGTAACCGGTCGACGGCGCCGAGGACGCGACCAGCTTGATGAAGCCCGCATCGTCGATTTCGCCGGTGGCGAGCAGCTCGCGCGCTTTCCAAACGATCGTGCCCGATCCGGTGCGTTCGCCCTTGTGCCAGCCGTTGAGCATCGGCCCGACCGACAAGGCGATCGCCGGAATGTTGACCGTCGCCGCCGCCATCAGACAGGCTGGCGTGGTCTTGTCGCAACCGATCGTCAGCACCACGCCGTCGAGCGGATAACCGTACAAGATCTCGACCAGCCCGATATAAGCGAGGTTGCGATCAAGCCCTGCGGTCGGCCGTTTGCCGGTTTCCTGAATGGGATGAACCGGGAATTCCAGCGGAATGCCGCCCGCTTCGCGAATGCCGTCACGCAAGCGCTCCGCCAGCACCAGATGATGGCGGTTGCACGGGCTCAGGTCGGACCCGGTCTGTGCGATGCCGATGATCGGCTTGCCCGAGCGCAATTCCTCCAGGCTGAGACCGAAGTTCAGATAGCGCTCGAGATACAGCGCGGTCATGTCGATATTGGCCGGATTGTCGAACCAGGCGCGCGACCGAAGTTTCGGGGTAGCGGACGAATTGGGCATTATGGACTGACTTTCCTGAACTTCGAAGGATCAACGCGCGGTGGTGAGGCGATAGATCATGCGATGATGATAGGGCTTGCCTGGGTCGACGCGCGGCGAATCGAAGCTTGACTGGTTGGGCGAGTCGGGAAACTTTTGCGGCTCCATCGCGATGCCGTCGCCCATGCGATAGACATGGCCCGATTTGCCGACGAGCGTTCCGTCGAGGAAATTGCCGGTATAGACCTGCAAGCCCGGCTCGGTGCTCCACACCTCCAGAATGCGACCCGATGCCGGATCGCTCAGTCGCCCGGCGAGCTTGGGTTGCGGGGTCAATCCAGCGTCGATCGCGAAATTATGATCATAGCCGCGCCCGGCGACGATCTGCGGATCGCGGCCGTCGCGCAGGCCGTCGGACACGTTCCGGCCACGCCGGAAATCGAACACCGTGCCCGCCACCGGTTTCAACTCGCCGGTTGGGATCAGCTTGTCGTCGACCGGGGTATAATGGGTCGCCGGCATGGTCAGCCGATGATCGAGGATGCCGCGCGCCGATCCTTCGCCGGCAAGGTCGAAGATCGCATGATTGGTCATATTGACCACCGTCGCCTTGTCGGTCGTGGCGTCGAAATCGATCGTCAGCGCGCCCTTGTCGTCAAGCGCATAGGTCACCGTGACGTTGAGCGTGCCGGGATAACCCTGGTCGCCATCGGGGCTGGTCAGCGCCAGCGTCACGCTCGCGCTCGGCCCTTGCTTGACCGACACGATGCGCCACAATTGCTTGTCGAAGCCGACCGCGCCGCCATGCAGCGAATTGCTCTTGTCGTTCTGGCTGAGCTTATAGGTCTTGCCGTCGAGCGTGAAACGGGCGCCGGCGATGCGGTTGGCGTAACGGCCGACGGTCACGCCGAAATAATTGGGTTTGTCGACATAGCTGGCCAGATCGTCATAGCCGAGCACGACATCGGCGACCTTGCCCGCCTTGTCCGGGCCCTTCAGCGATTGCAGCGTCGCGCCGTAAGCGATGATCCGCGCGCTGACGCCCTTGGCGTTGGACAGCGTGACCGCCTCGACCACCGTACCGTTCTTCATCGTGCCGAATGCCGTGCGCTGCGCGGTCGCGGCCAGTGCCGACGATGCCAGTAGCGATGCGGCAATGCCACCGAACAGGGCGATACCCGACCTGACTTTCCAATTGTTCGGTTGCATGTTCCACTCCCAGATTGACCTTCTATTCATCCGTATATACTCAGACAATAAGTTTAAGGAAAGCCGGTTCATCGGCTAAGTTCGGGAAGGGACGGGAATGGCGCTAATTCCAGACACGGGAGCGGCACGCGGTAGCGATGATCTGCGCGGCACAGCGCAAGGGGCGACGTCCTACACCTCGGCGCTCACGTTGCTTGCCAGCCTGTTCTTCATGTGGGGGTTCATCACCGTCATCAACGGCACGTTGCTGCCGCATCTTCGTAGCGTGTTCGAGCTATCCTACACCCAGACCACATTGATCGAATCCGTGTGGTTCATCGCTTATTTCTTCGCATCCATTCCCTCCGCCATGCTGATCGAACGAGTCGGCTATCAGCGGTCGATGGTCATCGGCCTGGGCATGATGTCGGCCGGTGCGCTGCTCATGGTGCCTTCCGCGCGGCTGCCATCCTATGAACTCACCTTGTTCGCGCTCTTCGTGATCGCCAGCGGCATCACGTTGCTTCAGGTTGCGGCCAACCCCTATGTCGCGGTTGTCGGCAAGCCGGAAACCGCGTCGTCGCGGCTCAACCTGGTGCAGGCATTCAATTCGGCCGGGGCGACCCTGGCGCCACTATTTGGTGGTTATCTCATTCTCGGTCGTACGACGTCGGGCACGGCGGTGGCGGGTGCTGCGGCACTGACGCCGGCGGAGCGGCTGGCGGACGCGCAATCCGTGGTGCTCCCGTATCTGATCGTTGCCGGCGTGCTTGCGCTGCTCGCGTTCGTCATTGCGCGCTTTCCGCTGCCCGCGATGGGGGTGGCGACGCAGCGCGCCGTCAAAACCGATCGGGCAGACCAGCCGCTGTCATACCGGCTTAGGAACCATGGACTGTGGAACCACCGCAACCTTGTGTTCGGGGTCCCCGCGATCTTCATCTACCTGATCGCCGAGATTGGTGTCGGCAATCTGTTCATCAATTTTGTCTCGCAGCCGGAGATCGGCAACCTCACTCATCAGCAGGCGTCGAATTATCTTTTCCTGTTGTGGGGGGGGATGATGATCGGACGGCTGGTCGGTGCCTTTGTCATGCAAAAGATGGACGCTGGCCACGCGCTGGCCGTCGCCAGCGTCGGTGCCACGATCGTGATGCTGATCGCTGCCTTCACGACCGGGCATGTCGCGATGTGGGCGCTGATTTCGGTCGGCCTGTTCCATTCGATCATGTTCCCGACCATCTTCACCCTGGGCATTCGCGGTCTTGGCCCGCTGACCGAGGAGGGATCCGGGCTGCTGATCATGGCGATCGCCGGCGGCGCGCTGGTGATCGTGCAGGGCAAGCTCGCCGATGAGTATGGCCTGCAGGCGTCCTTCCTGCTGACCGCGGCGTGCGAGCTCTATGTCCTGTTCTACGCGCTCTGGGGTTCGAAGCCCGTGATCAGCGGCAAACCGGTCGTGCCGCCGCCCGCTAGCTGATTGATCAGCGCCCGCCGAAGATGGCGGGCGCGACACCCTCACGCCGGGATCGAGTGACAATAGCCCGCCCGCCATCGGCTGCGCGGCGAGCGCGGCGGCATCGAGGCCGACCGTCGCGCTGGTCACGAACATCCGGTCGAGCGCCGGGCCGCCGAATACCGGGCAGGTCGGCCGCTGAACCGGCAAGCGGATTTCGGCGACGATGGCGCCGGCCGGCGACAGGCGACGCACGCACCAGCCGTCCCAAAATGCGATCCACAGATGGCCATCCGCATCGACGGTCATGCCATCGGGATAGCCCTGATCGGGGGCGAATTGCGCGAAGAGTTGTTCGTCGACCATGTTGCCGGCTTCGTCGAGCATCACCCGGGTAACGCGCTGCGCCGCCGAATCGGTGCGATACATGGTGTCGGGCGACGCAAAGGCCGGGCCGTTGGGCACCATGATGCCGTTGCGGACCGCCACCGGCGCCGCGCTCGGATCGAGCCGATACAGCACGCCCGACGCGCTCTCCTCCGCATCGTCCATCGTGCCCGCCCAGAAGCGCCCCGCCGGATCGACCTTGCCGTCGTTGAAGCGATTGCCCGCCGGCTCGTCGATCCGTCCGATCACCGTAGCGATCGAGACATGCAGCGTCGGCTCGTCGACAGCGAGTCGCACGAAACCCGGATCGCCACAGCCGACCAGTCCGCCCTGCGCATCCAGGCCAAGCGCGGTGAGCCGGAAGCCAAGCGGTTGAACGTCATTCGCGCCGCTGATCACATCGTGGCGGTGCAGCGCGCGGCCTTTGATATCGACCCACCAGATCAGGTGGCGCGAGGCATCCCATAACGGCCCCTCGCCAAGGATGGCTCGCACATCGGCAACGCAGTCGACCCTTGTCATTCAATCACCTATCGCTTGATTTATGCCGTCGCATCCGGCAAACGCCCGGGCATGGCAATATAGTATACTGTCAGACTTAAGGACGGAAGAGTTTATGGATATCACCGGCGCGATTCTCATCGGTTCGGGCGAGCGGACCGCGAGCGAAACCTTCGACGGTGTCGATCCGGCGACGGGCGCGACTCTCGCGCCGCCCATCTCGCAAGCGGGACTGGATGATGTCGCCGCGGCGTGCACCCTCGCAGAAGCAGCGTTTCCCGTCTTCAGCGAACTCGCGCTTGAGCAACGCGCCGCCTTTCTTGAAACGATCGCCGACCGTATCGCAGCGATCGGCGACGATTTGATCGTGCGTGCAATGGCCGAGAGCGGCTTGCCGCGTGCCCGGCTCGAAGGCGAGCGCGGCCGCACCATCGGGCAGCTCAAGCTGTTCGCCGGTGTCGTCCGCCAGGGTGACTGGCTGGATGTGACGATCGACCCGGCACTGCCCGATCGCGCACCGCTGCCGCGGCCTGATCTGCGGCGGCGCAATGTCGCGCTCGGCCCGGTTGCGGTGTTCGGCGCCTCGAACTTCCCGCTGGCCTTTTCGGTTGCCGGTGGCGACACCGCGTCCGCGCTTGCCGCAGGGTGCCCGGTCGTGGTCAAGGGCCATCCAGCGCATCCCGGCACTGGCGAACTGGTCGCGCGCGCGGTGCGTGAAGCGGTCACTGCCTGTGGTCTGCCCGAGGGCGTCTTCTCCTATCTGCCGGGCACGAGCAACGATCTGGGCGGCGCGCTCGTCGCCGATCCGCGGATCAAGGCGGTCGGTTTCACCGGGTCGCGCGGCGGTGGTCTGGCGCTGGTGCGCATTGCCGCCGGCCGTGACGAGCCGATCCCGGTCTATGCCGAAATGTCGAGCATCAACCCGGTGGTCCTGTTTCCCGGCGCGGCGAAATCGCGCGGCGCGGCACTGGGCACGGCATTCGTTCAGTCGCTGACCATGGGTGCGGGGCAATTCTGCACCAATCCCGGTCTGGTCATCGCAGTCGACGGGCCGGGACTGGACGCGTTCGTCGAGGCCGCCAAGGCTGCGCTCTCGACCAGTCCCGCGCATCTGATGCTGACACCCGGTATCCATACGAGCTTCGAACAGGGCGTCGAGGCGCTTGCCGCGCACGCGTCGGTCGAAACGCTGGCGCGCGGGCTGGTCGGCGAGGGCGTCAATCAGGCGCAGGGCGCATTCTTTTCGACCACCGCGGAGAAGTTCCTGGCCGACAAGGCGCTTGGCCATGAAGTATTCGGATCGTCGTCGATCCTGATCCGCGCCAAGGACATGGCGGAGGTCGCCAAGCTGGTGCGCGGTCTCGAAGGTCAGCTGACCGCGACCTTGTTGTTCGACGCCGAAGACGAGGCCGCGGTTGCGCCGCTGGTGCCGTTGCTCGCCGCGCGCGCGGGTCGCATCCTGGCCAATGGCTGGCCGACCGGTGTCGAAGTCAGTCATGCGATGGTTCATGGCGGCCCCTATCCGGCGACCAGCGACAGCCGCACCACATCGGTCGGTAGCCTGGCGATCGAGCGCTTCCTGCGCCCGGTCTGCTATCAGGGTCTGCCCGATGCCTTGCTGCCCGACGCGCTGCGTTCGGCAAATCCGTGGCAGGTGGCGCGGCGGGTCGACGGTATCGTCGAGCGCGGCTGAGCCTCGTTCAGAGAAAAAATGCGCCCGATCAACAAGGGCGGAGAGGGATAGAATGGCGAAATCACTGATCCAGTTCCGCGACGCCGACGGCACGCGCGGCGTGGCGCTGCTTGATGATGATAGTGTCGCGCGCGTCGTGCCGGGCGTCGCGACGACGCTCGACCTGGCATTGCGGGCGCTGGCGGCTGGCCAGTCGCTTGCCGCTGCCGCGAGCCAGGCGCTCGCTGACGCCGCTGGGCACGCAGGCGAAGCGATCGATCTCGCTTCGGTCACATTGCTCGCGCCGATCGATCATCCCGATACTGCGCATCTGCTGCTTACCGGCACCGGGTTGACGCATCTCGGTTCGGCCGAGGGCCGTGACAAGATGCACCGTGCGATCAACGATGCGGCGCAACAGACCGATTCGATGAAGATGTTCCTGATGGGGGTCGAAGGCGGCAAGCCGACCGATGGCCAGGTCGGTGCACAGCCTGAATGGTTCTATAAGGGCGATGGCATGTCGCTGATCGCCCCCGGCGCGCCATTGCCGTCACCCGATTTCGCGCTCGACGCAGGCGAGGAGCCGGAATTGGCCGGCATCTATCTGATCGATCAAGACGGTACGCCGGTTCGGCTGGGCTATGCGCTGGCCAATGAATTTTCCGATCATGTGACGGAACGCGGCAATTATCTCTGGCTCGCCCATTCGAAACTGCGCCCGGCCGCACTCGGGCCGGAATTGTTGCTCGGCGACCTGCCGGAGCATGTCGAGGGCACCAGCCGCATCGTTCGCGATGGCGAGACGATGTGGGAAAAGCCGTTCCTGTCGGGCGCGGCGAACATGTCGCACAGCTTCGCCAATCTCGAACATCATCACTTCAAATATGCCGGCTTTCGTCGTCCCGGCGACGTGCATGTCCATTTCTTCGGCACGGCCACCCTGTCGTTCAGCGATGAGGTCCGCACGCGTCAGGGCGATGTGTTCGAGATCGAGGCCGCGCCATTCCGCTTGCCGGTGCGCAACCCGATCGGCGCCGCGCCCGCGCTTACCGCAACGGTGCGGGCGCTCTGAGATGGCAATTCGGATTGCCGTAGTCGGTCTGGGTAAGATCGCGCACGACCAGCATTTGCCGGCGATCGCCGCGTCGCGCGATTTCGAACTGGTCGCGGCGGCGAGCCTCGAAGGCACCACGCCCGGCGTGCCGGTGTTCCGCACGATCGACGAGTTGCTCGCCTCCGGCATCGCGATCGATGCGGTGGCGATGTGCCAGCCGCCCCAGGCGCGCTACGAAGCGGCGCTGAAGGCGATCCGCGCGGGCAAGCATGTGCTGCTGGAAAAGCCGCCGGGCGCGACGCTGGCCGAATGTGAGGGGCTGGTCCGCCTTGCCGAGGACACGGGCACGACATTGTTCGCCGCCTGGCACTCGCGTTACGCGCCCGGTGTCGCGCAGGCCAAGGCATGGCTTGCCGAGCGCAAGATCGTGTCGGCGGAGATCGTGTGGAAAGAAGATGTCCGGCGCTGGCATCCCGGCCAGCAATGGATCTGGCAGCCCGGCGGGCTTGGCGTGTTCGATCCCGGGATCAACGCGCTGTCGATCGCGACCGCAATCATCCCGCAGCATATCGTCCTGCTCGACGGAGAGCTGGAAATGCCGGCCAATCGCGCCGCGCCGATCGCCGCGCGGCTCCAACTGGTCGACATGGACGGCGCGCCGATTTCCGCGGTGTTCGACTGGCGCCAGACCGGGCCGCAAAGCTGGGATATCTTCGTCGATACGGCGGACGGCCGGCTCGAACTGACTCAGGGCGGCAGTAAACTCCGAATCGCGGGCGAGGAGCGGGCGCTCGCGCCCGAGGCGGAATATGGCGATATGTATGCCCATTTCGCGGATTTGGTGCGCGCCGGCGAAAGCGATACCGACCGCAGTCCCTTGCGCCTGGTAGCCGATGCCTTCTTACGTTCCAGACAACACCAGACTGATGCCTTCATCGATTGACGTCCGATTGTATCGGCGTTAATCGTATACGGTATTTTGTAGGAGTTGAACAATGGTGCGCACCAGCCGTCGCGAATTGATGTTCGGTGTTGCGGCTCTCGCCCTGACAGCAGCGCCGGGTCGTTTGTTCGCCGCGACGTCGACGATCCTGCCGAAAACCGCCAAGCCCCTGCCGCTGTCCGCGGTGCGGTTGCGGCCATCCGATTTCGCCACCGCGGTGGAGGCCAATCGCGTCTATCTGCTGCGGCTCAGCGCCGACCGGCTGCTGCACAATTTCCGCAAATATGCCGGGCTGGAACCCAAAGCGCCGATCTATGGCGGCTGGGAAAGCGACACGATCGCCGGACATTCGCTTGGCCATTACATGACCGCGCTGGTCCTGACCCATGAACAGACCGGCGATGCCGAGATGCGCCGGCGCGCCGACTATATCGTCGATGAACTGGCCGAGGTGCAGGCGAAGCGCGGCACCGGTTATGTCGGCGCGCTCGGACGCAAGCGCAAGGACGGCACGATCGTCGATGGGGAGGAGATATTCCCCGAAGTGATGAAGGGCGAGATCAAATCCGGTGGGTTCGATCTCAACGGTTCCTGGTCGCCACTCTATACCGTGCACAAGATCTTCGCCGGCCTGCTCGACGTGCACCGCTCATGGGGCAATCCGAAGGCACTGACCGTGCTCAAGGGACTTGGCGGCTATTTCGAACGCGTCTTCGCCGCGCTTGACGACAAGCAGATGCAGGAATTGCTGAGCTGCGAATATGGCGGCCTGAACGAAAGCTATGCCGAGCTTTACGCGCGGACCAACGACAAAAGCTGGCTGGTCGTGGCTGAACGCATCTATGACAATCGTGTGCTCGATCCGCTCGTCGCGCAACAGGACAAGCTGGCCAATTTCCACGCCAATACTCAGGTGCCCAAGCTGATCGGCCTCGCGCGCCTGCACGAGCTGACCGGAAAGCCGTCGCAGGCGACCGCCGCGCGTTATTTCTGGGACCGGGTGACGCAGCATCACAGCTATGTGATCGGCGGCAATGCCGACCGTGAATATTTCTCCGAACCGGACTCGATCGCCGCGCACATCACCGAACAGACCTGCGAGCATTGCAATACCTACAACATGCTCAAGCTGACGCAGAAACTGTACAGCTGGCAGCCGGACGGCGCGTTTTTCGACTATTATGAGCGTGCGCACCTCAATCATGTGATGGCGGCGCAGAACCCGAAGACCGCCGGCTTCACTTATATGACGCCGCTGATGACCGGGTCCGAGCGAGGCTATTCGACCAAGGATGACGACGCCTTTTGGTGCTGTGTCGGGTCGGGCATGGAAAGCCATGCCAAGCATGGCGAAGCGGTGTTGTGGGAAGGCGAGGGCGCGTTGCTCGTCAACCTCTACATCCCGGTCGAGGCGACATGGAAAGCGCGCGGCGCGCAGCTTACGCTTGACACGCGCTATCCGTTCGAGCCGGAATCGCGGCTGACGATCACCAGGCTGGCGCGTCCGGGCAGCTTCCCGATCGCGTTGCGTATTCCCGGCTGGGCAGCCGGAAAGGCGGTGGTCACGGTCAATGGCGCAATGGTGAAACCGGTCGTCGAGGGCGGTTATGCGATCGTCAAGCGCCGCTGGAAAGCGGGCGACAGCGTCGCGGTCACGCTGCCGCTCGATCTGCGCATCGAAGCGACGCCGGGCAATGCCGATGTCGTGGCGATCCTGCGCGGTCCGCTGGTGCTCGCCGCCGATCTCGGCCCGACCGCCACGCCATGGAGCGAGGCCGATCCTGCGCTGGTCGGTGCGGACCTGCTCGCTGGCTTCACCGCAAAGGCGCCGGTTGACGCGGTCTATGCGACCAACGGCATCGTCCGCCCCGGCAATCTCGATTTCGTGCCATTTTATCGTCAGTATGAACGGCGCAGCGCAGTCTATTTCAAGCGTTTCAGCGAAGGCGCATGGAAGGTCGAGGAAGCGGCGTTCCTTGCCGACCAGGCACGACTGAAGGACATCGCCGCGCGCTCCGTGGATACGATGTTCCTCGGCGAGATGCAGCCCGAACGCGACCATAACCTGGTTTCCGAGCAATCCTATCCGGTCAGCTATCGCGGTCGTAACGGCCGCGACGCGCGGTCCGGCGGGTTCTTCGAATTCACCTTGAAGACCAAGCCCGGGCCATTGATCCTGCAGGCGACCTATTGGGGCGACGAGCGCAAGCGCGATTTCGATATCCTGATCGACAATGTGAAAGTCGCGACGCAGCATCTCGAAAATGATCGTCCGGGCAAGTTCATGGACGTCGAATATCCGCTGGCCGAGGCGTTGACCGCGAAGAAGGACAAGGTGCGTGTCCGGTTCGTGCCGCATGACCGCAGCACCGCCGGCCCGGTCTTCGGCGTGCGACTCTATACCGCCAAGCCCGCGCCAAAGGCGTGAACGCCACGAGCCAGGACGCTGCATCGGCGGGAGTCGTGATGACGCTCGCCGAAGTCCGCGCGCTTGCGCGGCGGGTGTTGCGTGGCGTCGGTCTGGATCGCATGCATGCCGAGGTGGTCGCGGAGACGATGGTTGCCGGCGAACGCGACGGCTGCGCCTCGCACGGCATCTATCGTCTGCTGGTCGCGGCGCGCAGCGTCGCGGCGAAGATCGTCGTGCCGGATGCGGTGCCCGACGTGAAGGAGCCGGCCGCGGCGCTGGTGGCGGTCGATGGCGGCGGCGGCTTTGCGCAGCTCGCCTTCGAAATGGGTAAGCCGCTGCTGATCGAGAAGGCGCGGCGCTTCGGCATCGCGGCAATGGCGGTCAACAATGTCGTCCATTTCGCGGCGCTCTGGCCGGAGGTCGAGGCGTTGGCGGAGCAGGGGCTGGCGGCGATCGCTGTCACGCCCAGCCACGCCTGGGTCGCGCCGGCCGGCGGGACCAGGCCGGTGTTCGGGACCAACCCGATCGCTTTCGGCTGGCCGCGACCGGGCCACGAACCATTCGTGTTCGATTTTGCCACCAGCGCGGTGGCGCGGGGTGAGATCGAACTGCACCGCCGCGCGGGCCGGGCGGTGCCGGAGGATTGGGGTTATGATCGCACAGGGCAGCCGACGACCGATGCCGCTGCGGTACTTGACGGCGCGATGCGCACCTTTGGCGGGCACAAGGGATCGGCGCTTGCCGCGATGGTCGAGCTGCTCGCCGGTCCGCTGATCGGCGACCTGACCAGCGCTGAATCACTCGCGCGTGATGCCGGGCGCGGCGGATCGCCGATCGGTGGCGAGCTGATCATCGCGATCGATCCGGCGGGCTTTCTCGGTGCCGGTGTCGCCGCCAGCTTGGCGCGCGCCGAAGCGCTGTTCGAGGCGATCGAAGGGCAGGGCGCTCGCCTGCCGTCGCAGCGGCGTTATGCCGCACGGGCGCGCAGCCTGAGCGAGGGTGTCGTCGTTCCGACGGCGCTGCATGCTGAGATCATGGACCTGGTCGGCGGGAGCGAGCGGATATGAAACACTGGCTGCGATTGCTTGCGGGAATGATCGTGAGCGCATCGGTGATGGCCGTGCCGACGCATGGCGCGCCGCGTCGCGCCAGTCCTGCTGCGCAATCCTCCGATGCGCGGTTCAAGACGATCTACACGGCGGAATATGCATGGCGTCAGCGCCTGCAAGGCCCCGGCGAGGACGCGCCCAAGGATGCGGCGTTGCGCCTGCCGGATGTCGGACCGGCGACGCAGGCGGCGAAGCTCGCGCGCTGGACCGAGGTGTCGAAGCGGCTGGCGGCAATCCGCCCCGAGACGCTCTCGCGCCGCGCGCGGGTCGATTATGCCGTCTATAAGGGGCAGATCGATGCGCTGCTCGCCGAGCAACGCTATCGCGAATACGAAAAGCCGCTCAATTCGGACACCAGCTTCTGGGGCGAAGTGCTCGAATGGTCGCGCGGCAATTTCCGCACCGAACAGGATTATCGCAACTATATCGGCATGATGCGCGACGTGCCGCGCTATTTCGATCAGCAGATCGGCAATATGCGCAGCGGCCTGAAACGAGGGTTCACGCCAGCCAAAGTGACGCTGACCGGTCGCGATATCGGCGTGGCGCAAGTCGCCGAGGCCGCCTCGCCAGAGGCGTCGCCTTTCTATGCGCCGTTCAAATCCATGCCGTCGGTGATCCCGGCCGCGACTCAGGCGACGCTGCGCGCCGAAGCGCAGGCGGCGATCCGCGACGCGATCGTGCCGGCGCATGCCAGGCTGCTCGGATTCCTGCGCGACGAGTATATCCCCGGCGCACGCACCACGCTCGCGGCGTACGACCTGCCCGACGGCAAGGCCTATTACCGGTCCAAGATTCGCGAATTCGTCACGCTCGATATGGCGCCGGAGGAAATCCACCAGATCGGCCTTGCCGAAGTCGCCAAGATTCGCGCGCGCATGCTGGACGTGATGAAGCAGCTCGGCTTCAAGGGCGATCTTGCCGCATTCCTGAAATTCCTGCGCACCGATCCGCAATTCTACGCGAAGAAGCCGCAGGACCTGCTCGATCGTGCCGCCTGGCTGGCAAAGACGTTCGACGGCAAGGCGTCGCAATGGTTCGGCCGCCTGCCGCGCAGCCGTTTCGCGATCAAGCCGGTGCCGGACGATCTCGCGCCCTTCTACACCGGCGGGCGTGGCGGGCCGGGCATCTATTTGGTCAACACCTATAATTTGCCGGCCCGGCCGCTCTATTCGCTCGCCGCGCTGACCCTGCACGAAAGCGCGCCGGGCCATGCGCTGCAGATGCCGCTTGCGGCGGAAAATACCGGGCTGCCGCAGTTTCGCCGCGACGCTTATCTCTCCGCTTATGGCGAGGGCTGGGCGCTGTATTGCGAGGCGCTGGGCGAGGAAATGGGCATGTACGACACGCCCTATGACGTGTTCGGCATGCTCAGTTACCAGATGTGGCGCGCCTCGCGGCTGGTGGTCGATACCGGCATCCACAGCCAGGGCTGGAGCCGCGAGCGCGCACAGCAATTCCTTCACGACAATACAGCGCTGGCCGATCATGAGATCACCACCGAAGTGGATCGCTACATCGCATGGCCGGGCCAGGCGCTGAGCTATTATATGGGTCAGCTCGCGATCCAGAAGGCGCGGACGCGCGCCGAAAAGGCGCTGGGGCCGAAATTCAATATCCGCGCTTTCCACGACGCGGTGCTCGAACTCGGTTCGGTGCCACTCCCGGTGATCGACCAGCGCGTCGATCAGCTGATCGCGGCCGGTGGCAAGGGGCCTTATCCCGATGAGGAATGACATGATGCGTGTCCTGAACGCCGGGGTGGCGTGCGCGCTGGTCCTGTCGACCGCGGCGGCGGCGCAGCAGTCCGAACCGATCGTCAGCCGGGGCAACCCGATCCTGGCCGATGGCCGCTATTATTCGACCGACCCGGCGCCGCTGGTCGATGGCGACACATTGTGGATTCTTGCCGGGCGCGACGAGGCGCCAGCCGACGTCAACGACTTCATCATGAACGAATGGCAGCTGTTGTCGACCAGCGACCCGGCATCGGGCAACTGGACGCATTATCCCGCGATCGCCCGGCCCGAGACGGTATTCAAATGGGCGGAAAGCGGACGCGCCTATGCTGGTCAGATCGTCAAGGGGCCGGACGGAAAATTCTATTTCTACGCCCCGGTGCTGCAGCGCGACGGCGATGCGAAGGACCGCTTCGCGATCGGCGTCGCGGTCGCCGATACGCCAGTCGGGCCGTGGCGCGACGCGCATCCCGCCGGGCCGATCATCAGCCAGAAGGTACCGATCGCCAACACCATCCAGAATATCGACCCGACCGTGATCGTCGACGATGACGGCCGCGTGTTCATCTATTGGGGCACGTTCGGGCAGTTGCGCGGGATGGAATTGCAGCGCGACATGATCACGCCAAAGGGTGATGAGAAACGCATCGAGGGCCTGACCGGCTTTTTCGAGGCGCCGTGGCTGATGAAGCGCAAGGGCGTTTATTACATGCTCTATGCCGGCAACAATGCCGGGCCGGACTCGGCCTGCACGCCGGCCGTCTATCATGCCTGTATCGGCTATGGCACGGCGACCTCGCCGCTCGGCCCCTGGACCTATCGCGGCGTGATGCTGAAGCCGGTGTCCTCTACTACGTCGCATCCCGGCGCGGTCGAGTTCAAGGGCAATTGGTATCTTGCCTATCACACCGCCGATGCGGTCGGTGGCGGGCATTTCCGCCGCTCGGTCGCACTCGACCGGATCGAATGGGACGACAGCGTGTCGCCGGCGCGCATCCGCACCGTGGTGCCGACACGGCTGCCCCAGGTCGCGCCGGCACCGACGCGCAACATTGCCGGCGCGGCCTATGCCGCGGCCTCGAACGAGCCGATCCCGCTGCAATATTGGATCAGGGCGCTCAATGACGGGATCACCAAGGCATCGCCGCTGCCGCCCGACATGTGGGGCAGCTGGACCGGCAACAATCCGAAGCGGCAATGGATCGAATATCGCTGGCGCAAGCCGGTGACAGTCAACGGGTCGCGCATCTGGTTCTGGGGCGACCAGCCCGCCGGATCGGGGATCGGGGTCGCCCCGCCGGCCAGTTGGGCAATCGACTATTGGGACAAGGGCTGGAAGCCGGTGCCCAGCGCCTCGGGCTATGGCGCCGCCCCCGGCGCCTATCAGGACACGGATTTCGCGCCGGTCACCACGCGCTGCCTGCGTGCGACCTTCACCGCGTCGAGCGCGCAGGGCACCAATGCCGGCGTCGCGGTGCAGGAATGGCAAGTCCTGTCGTCCAAGGCTGGTGTTCCGACCCCACCGAGCCGCGACCGCAAGATCGAAGGGTGCGACTGAGCATGACGGCGCGCCGCATCAGCCGGCGAGCGTTGCTTTCGACGCCGGTGATCGCCGGCGCCGGGCTCGCGGCGATGGGCTTTGCCGATCCGGCGGCGCCGCCGCGACGGGGCGGACGTGCGCTTGGGCCGGCGTTATCTCCGTTTCTCGCCTTGTGCGGTGAGGACGGCGCACTGACCAGCCTGCGCCGCGCCGGCGACGCGTTCGACACCGACTATATCGAGGCGAAGGAGCAGATCGGCCATATCACCATCGCTTATCGCCGCGCGGGCGAGGGGTGGCGCAATTACGATACCGCCAGCGGCACATCGTCGACCGAGGCGGCGCCGGGCAAAAGCGTGCTGCGCTACCGGATCGACGACGACCAGGGACCGGCGCTCGGCATCGAGATCATATTACGGGCGATCGGCGAGCATCTCGACTGGGCAATCGTGCTTGATAACCGCTCCGGTCAGCCGATCGAGATCGGCGATGTGAAGCTGCCCCTGCCGATGAACTGGCAGTTCAAGGCCAAGCAACCCGTCACCGCATCGGTGCTGAAACACAGCTTCGTGTCCGGCCACGGATCGTGGATGTTCTGGATGCGCGCCAACAGCGTCGGTCCGTATCTGACGATGACGCCCGATCCCTCGACTCATCTGGAATATTGGGACCAGAGCTCGGCCGGCCGGGATCGCGGCAGTTGCTTCTGCGTCTATATCCACGCCGCCGCGGCCGGTGCGGTGACGCGCAAGGCGGGCAGCACATGGCGCCAGCCGCTGACCAGCCTGATGCTCGCGGTAAGCGGCGCGCAGTCGCGGCGGCGCTACGGCATGCGCTTTTCGTGGAGCAAGGACTACGCCGCGGTGCGCGATACGATCGTCGCGCGCGGGCTGATCGATGTCGACGTCGTTCCCGGCATGACCGTCCCGACCGATCTGTCGGCAACGATTGCGCTACGCAGCAACGAGCGGATCGCCGGTGTGGATGCCGAACATCCCGGCGCCACGCGGATCGAACGTCTCGGCCGGCGCGCCGGCCGGACGCTGTACCGCGTGCACTTCGCGCGGCTCGGCGAGAACCGGCTGACCATTCGCCATGGCAAGGGTCGCACCACACACCTTGAATTCTTCGTCACCGAACCGGTCGAAACGCTGATCGCCAAGCGCGCGGCGTTCATCGTCCGGCGCCAGCATCGCGACGCGAGCAAATGGTATGACGGGCTGTTCGGCGAATGGAACATGGCGAGCGGGACGCTGCTCGGCCCCGATAATTACGATCGCATCAAGGGCTGGCGCATCTATGAGGTGACTTGCGACGATCCGGGCCTGAGCAAACCGGCGTTCCTCGCGTCCAAGAATGCCGAGTTCGCGGTACAGGCGGAAATCGATGCGCTGGAATTATATGTCGATCGCTTCGTGTGGGGCGGTCTGCAGCGCACTACCGAGGAAAGCCGATCCTATGGGATTTACGGCATTCCCGACTGGAAACAGAATCGCGAAAGTGCCGATCCGGGCAATGGCGGCCGCATGCATATCTGGAGGCCCTATGATTACCCGCACATCTTCACTTTGTATCTCGGCCTGTATCGGGCCGCGCGGCGCAATCCGCAGATTCGCACCAGGACGCCGGCGAAAACCTATCTCGAACGTGCCTATGGCACGGCGCTGGCGATGTTCACGATCCCGCTCGAGGTGACCGGCTGGTCGGCCTATCAGACCGGCTTCTACAACGAACTCGTGCTGCCCGACCTGATCGACGAACTCGCGGCGGCCGGCATGATGGGAGAGGCTGGCCGCCTGCGCGCGCACTGGACGCGCAAGATCCGCTACTTCGTGCAGGAGGATGCCGATCTGTTCGGATCGGAATATCCATTCGATTCAACCGGCTTCGAATCCACCCAGGCGCTGGCGCGCTATGCGCTCGACGATCCGGCGCGCTCGGGCGTGACGCCGGCGGAAGCGAAGGCATTTGGCGCGCGGCAGATGGCGGCGAACCTGTTCTGCCGTGGCTGGCTGGAGCCGGCCTATTATCATCTCGGCAGCGATTATCGCGCACAGGGCGGCGATAGCTATACGCTGAGTTATATGGCGCAAATGGGCGGCTGGGCGGTGCTCGACCATGCGCTGTACGATGCAACCGATCCGCACCCGCTGCTCCGCCTCGGCTATGCCTCCTTTCTCAGCGCCTGGGCATTGATGAACACTGGCACGGCCGAATCGAACTACGGCTATTGGTATCCGGGGGAGGGCAATGACGGCGGCGCGGGCGGCGGTTTCGAACCGGCGCCGACCGGCACGACCTGGCTCGATCAACCGCACACGCGCGGATCATGGTATTATTCCTGCGAGATCGATCTGGGTTTCTGCGGCGGCTTGCGCGGCGCGGCGACGGTGCTGGCGGACGATCCGATCTTCGGGCGGATCTGTTACGGCGGGATATGGAGTGCGGTGCCGGGCGGTGTCGCAATGACCCCGCGCGACGGGATCAGGCGGCGCGTCCATTTGCGGCTGGATACTGCGACGCTCGACCTCGAACTGGTCGGCGGCCGCTTCGCCGCGGAACGCCGCATCGTATTTCGCGCCGATGGCCGAGACATCCGCTTCAGGGTCGAGCGGGTGGCTCCGAGCGCACCGATCGAACTGCGGGTGGCCGGTTTACCCGACGGCATTTACCGGCTGTCGGCCGGCGACAGCGTCGCGACGGTGACGATCGTTGCGGGCCGGGGCGTATTTGCGATTCCGCCGGGCGGTGACGAGATGCGCTTGTCCGGTTAAGGCGCTGGCGCATCCTCGACGGTCACTCGTCCTACCTTGGTGTCGATCACCACCTCGAACGTGCCGCGATTATAGGCGAAGCTCTCGGCGTTCAGCCCAAGCGCAATCGCTACGGCGCCCTCGGGAACCTGCGCGACGGCATAGTCGCCGATCGGGAAGGGCTGGCCGATCACCGTGCCATCGGCATCGACAAATGCGCCGATCAGCGCATTGATACGGACAGGATAATCTTTGGGTCGAATATAATAGCTCGGAAAAACACTGCCGAACGCGCCGCGATAGGCGTTGGCGGGCTGATAGGGCTGCCCGGCCGGGCCCCAGGCGCCGAACTGAGCGACCGGGCCGAAGCCATTGGGTTGGCCCATCGACTTCATCGCATCACCAATGTCGGGAAAGCCCGGCTGAACCAGCCCGACCGGCCCGGTGTCATCGGCCGCGGTACGCACGCGCGATTGTGATACGGGCGGGCGTGGCCCGCCATGCACGACATTGACCAGTCCGGTGGCGATGAGGGTGATCCGGTCATTGGCGGTCAGCTCGAGCCCCCAGACATAGACCGGACGCTTCCCGTCGCTCTGGCCGAACGGCAGCTTGGCATTGACGCCCGGATCCCAGGGCATGGTCCGGCCATCGACCTTCACCACAACCTTGCGCGCCGCTGCGGGCGATGCGTGGACGACCGTAGCCAGCGCCAGGATCGACAACAGCCTGCATGCCGTTGCGGCGTGAAACATGGTCACCGGTCGATCTCCTAATTTGGGCATCCTCGCATGCCGAGACCGCGCATCATCTGCTTCATCCGCCGAACGGATCGTCGATCGACCATTGCGGCTCGGTGAACCAGGCCGCGCCGGTTTCGGTGACGTGGAAATGATCCTCCAGCCGGACGCCGAACCGGTCGGGCAGGACGATCATCGGCTCGTTGGAAAAACACATGCCGGGCGCGAGAATGGTGCGGTCGCCGCGCACCAGATAGGCGGGCTCATGGATCGACAGGCCGATGCCGTGACCGGTGCGGTGCGGCAGGCCGGGCAGGCGGTAATCGGGGCCGAGGCCGGCGGCTTCCAACACGCGCCGTGCAGCGTGATCGACCGACTCGCAGGTCGCGCCGGGGCGCACCGCGGCAAAGGCCGCGGCCTGCGCTTCTTTCTCCAGCGACCAGATCGCCCGCTCCTCGTCGCCGACCGCGCCAAAGGCATAGGTCCGCGTGATATCGGAATGATATCCTTCGACCAGGCAACCGGTATCGATCAACACCAGGTCGCCCTCGGCGAGATATTGCTCGCCCGGCAGACCATGGGGAAAGGCGGTCGCGCGACCGAACTGGACGATGCAGAAGGTCGAGCCAGCGGCGCCGATCGCGCGGTGCGCGGCATCGATGAAACGCACGACCTCGCTTGCGGCGATGCCGGGCGTCAGGATTCGCGCGGCGCGGCGATGCACTTCGAGCGTCATCGCCTTGGTCTGGCCGAGCAAAGCGAGTTCGGCGGGCGATTTGATCAGGCGGCAACCATCAATCGCTGGCGCGCCATCGACCAGCGTCAGGCCGGCGCCGCGCAGCTTTTCGCCCCAGGCAAAGGGCAGCAGCGGATCGACGGCAAGCGTCCCGCCCGCGCCGATCGCATCGGCGACGCGTGCGACCGGGCTCTCATCCTCTTCCCACAGCAGAAGGTCGGCGTCGATCGCGAGGTCGGCTTCCAGCGTGCCGCGTTCGAACGCCGGGCAGACCAGCATCGGCTCGCCCGACACCGGCAACAACAGCGCGACCATGCGCTCGCTTGGCCCCCAGGGAATGCCGGTGAAATAACGCAGGCTCGCCCCCGCATTGACCAGCAGCGCCTGCGCGCCCGCCGCCTCGGTCGCGGCGCGTGCGCGGTCCAGCCGGGCGATCCGTTCGGCGCGGGAAATCGGCAACGCGCGCTCGGCCCAGGCAGGGAGAGTTGCGAGTTCCGCCGCCGCGGTCGATCCACCGATACTCATGATGTCATCCTATTGGCGCCGAACCGGCCGATGTCGAAGGGGGAAATATCCATCGCCGGGGCTTCGTCCCGCGCCAGCGCGCCGACGATCGCCGCTGTTACTGGCGCTAGCGTCAGGCCGAGATGCTGATGGCCGAACGCATAGATCAGGTTGCGCGCATGGCGCGAACGGCCGATCGCGGGCAGGTAATCGGGCAATGTGGGCCGGGCGCCGATCCAGCGCTCGAACGGTCCCGCGATCGGCAGGCCGAGCGCCGCGACATGTGCTTCCAGCCGGTCCCATTTGCGTGGATCGGGCGGCGCGTCGAACCGGTTGAGCTCGACAAAGCCCGCCGCCTGTACGCAATCGGCATAGCGGGTGACAATCATCGATCGATCCTCGAACGCGATCGGCGGCAGGTCGGCCGGCCAATGGTCTGCCCGCGCACGGATATGATAACCACGCTCGGCGATCAGCGGCACGCGATAGCCCATGGCACGCATCAGCGCGCCCGATTGCGCACCGGCGGCGATAATCAGCAGATCGGGGGCCTCGCCGTCGATCGTCGCTTTGTCGCCGTCAAGCGCAATGGTCGCGCGCCGTCGCTTGATCGTGTCGCCGTGCGCGATCAGCGTCGCTTCGAGTGCATCGGCCAGCGCGTTCAGGTCAGTGATCTGGCCGCTGCCGGTGAAGCGGATCGCGTCGACCACCGACGGTGCAATCGTTCTGCGAAGACGGTTGAGATCATCCGGCGTCGCCGACGCGAATTGCGTGGTGCCGGTGTCTGCCTCGCCCCAACTGGCCCGGCCCGACCTGGCCGTCGCGTCGCTCTCCCAGGCAACGAAATGGCCATCGCGCCGCAACAGGTCGGCAGCGCCGATCAATTCGGTCAGGTCCTTCCAGGCCGGCAGCGAAGGCGCCAGGATCGAAGCTAATGCCCTGCTTCCTGCGGCAAAGCGCGCCGGCCTCGACGCGGCGATCATCCGGACCGCGAACGGCGCCCATGCGCGAATGCCCGACAGCGGCAGGTCCAGCGCACCGCCGGCCGAGAAGCGTCGGCGCGGTGCAGAGCGGATTGACGCGAACGATGCGAGCGGCGCGACTTGTTCGGTGGCGATATGCCCGGCATTTCCCCATGACGCGGCGGTGCGGTCGCCATGTTCTTCGATCACGGTGACGGCATAGCCGCTGCGAGCTAGTTCGAGGCCGGCGCACAACCCAATAATTCCGCCGCCGATCACGATTGCTCGCCGCATTGGTTGTTTCTCCTGTTGCACTGCACACTTCATTATCGTATACGGTATATGAACTCAAGGGTACGGGACGAGACGCGATGACGATTGGCTGGAAAGGTGTTTTTCCTGCGGTTACCACACAGTTGCGAGAGGATCTGTCGATCGATCTCGCCGACACGCAGCGCGTGGTCGATGATCTGGTCAATGATGGCGTCACCGGAGTGATCGCATTGGGCACGGTCGGGGAGAATAACTCGCTCGACTTCGATGAAAAGAAAACCGTGCTTCAGGCGATCGTAGAGGTCGTTGCCGGCCGTGTGCCGGTGATCACCGGCGTGTCGGAATACGACACGCGCCGCGCGGTGCGCTACGCACAGGCGGCGGAGGCGATCGGCGCCGATGGACTGATGCTGCTGCCGCCGATGGTTTATGTGCCCAAGACTCATGAGCTGGTCGCGCATTTCAAGGGTGTCGCGGAACAGACCGGCCTGCCGATCATGCTCTACAACAACCCGCCGGCCTATCGCACGGTGATCGACAAGGACGTTCTGAGTGCGCTGGTCGATGTCGCGAACATCGTCGCGGTCAAGGAATCCGCGCCGGATACGCGCCGCTTCACCGATTTTCGCAACGAATTCGGCGATCGTTTCGTGCTGTTCGCCGGACTCGACGATGTCGCGCTTGAAGGGCTGTATCTCGGCGCACAAGGCTGGGTGTCGGGGCTGACCAACGCCTTCCCCAAGGAATCAGTCGAGCTGGTCGCCGCTTTCGAGCGCGGCGATCATGCCAAGGCGATGGAGATTTATCGCTGGTTCATGCCGCTGCTTCATCTCGATGCGGAGCATGACCTGGTGCAGTCGATCAAGCTTGCCGAGCAGGTCATGGGGCGCGGTTCGGAACGCGTCCTGCCGCCGCGCATGGTGCTTGAGGGCGCGCGCCGCGCCGAAGTGATCGCGATGGTCGAAAAGGCCGCCGCGACGCGTCCGACTCTCGCACATGCCCAGGCAGCCTGATAGCATCGCCGATATGCGTCACACCTTTTTCTGCATCGACGGCCATACGGCGGGCAATCCGGTCCGCCTGGTCGTCGGCGGCGCGCCGCTGCTGAAGGGCGCCTCGATGTCCGAGCGACGGCAGGACTTCATGGCCCGGTTCGACTGGATCCGCACCGGCCTGTGTTTCGAACCGCGCGGGCACGACATGATGTCGGGTGGTTTTCTCTATCCGCCGACGCGTGATGATGCCGATATCGGCATCCTGTTTATCGAGACATCCGGCTGCCTGCCGATGTGCGGCCATGGCACGATCGGCATGATCACTTTCGGGCTCGAACATGGGCTGATCGAGCCGGCCAAGCCCGGCAGATTGCGCGTCGAGGTCCCCGCGGGCGTGATCGACATCGCCTATACGCAAGACGGAGCAAAGGTCGTCGCGGTCAAGATCACCAACGTGCCCGCTTATGTCGCAGCGCGCGGAATCGAAATCGATGTCGAGGGTATCGGCCCCTTGTCGGTCGATGTGTCCTATGGCGGCAATTATTATGCGATCATCGAGCCACAGGGCGCCTATACCTCGCTCGACGATCTCGGCGCGGCACGACTGGTCGATCTGAGCGGCCGCATCCGTGACGCGGTGCGGGAGGAGTTCGAGCCCGTTCATCCGCTCGACCCGACGATCCGCGGCGTCAGCCACATATTGTGGGCGGATAAACCGCGCGGCGATGGCGCGGATGGGCGTAACGCGGTTTTTTATGGCGACAAGGCGATCGACCGCAGCCCGTGCGGCACCGGCACCTCCGCGCGGCTCGCGCATCTCGCCGCATCGGGCCGGCTCGCGGTCGGCGAACGCTTCGTGCACGAAAGCTATATCGGCAGCCGCTTCATCGGCCGGGTGGAATCCGCGACATCGATCGGCGACCAGGCCGCGATCATCCCGTCGATCGAGGGATCCGCCGTCGCGACCGGTTTCAACACCATCTGGATTGATCGCGCCGATCCTTTCTGGGAGGGTTTCCAGGTCAAATGATCAACCTTTATTCATCGATTGCAGTGCGCCGTTCCGGCGCACACCGGGGAGTGAGCTTTTCATGAGCATCGTTATCCGCACCTTGTCCGAGCGCGTCTTCGAGATCGTTCGTGAGCAGATCGTCACGGGCCAATTGCCTGAGGATGTGCCGATCCGCCAGGACGCGCTGGCCAGCGATTTGGGCGTCAGCAAGATCCCGTTGCGCGAAGCGCGTTGCGCGGCTGGAACAGGAAGGTCTGCTGACCAGCCAGGCCAATCGCGGTTATTTCGTGCGTGCCATGTCGACCGGCGAAGTCGATGAGATCTATGCGTTGCGCTTGTGCATTGAGCCCGCCGCCGCTGCCTATGCGTGCGGCGTGGCGTCCGAGCAGGACCGCGAAAAGGCGCTCGCCGCGTTCGAGGCGCTCGATCGCGCGGCCAATGACAGTCTTGGCGATGTCGCGGTGCGCAACCGCGATTTCCACACTGCGCTGGTGCGTCCCGGCGGGCGTCTGCTGACCACGCAGATGGTCGAACGTCTCTCGATCCTGTCCGAGCGTTATGTCGTTGCGCATCTCAAACCGGCCGGTCGCAATGCGCGCGCGCATGTCGAACACAAGAAGCTGATCGATTCATGGATGGCGCGCGACGCGCGGCAGCTCGAAACGCTGCTGAAAGAGCATATCGAGGGCACGCTGTACGATCTGCGCGCTCAGTTCGCCGCGACCGCGGGCTGATAAAAAACACAATAAGGGGGGCATCGATGTTCGGACCGCGCAAGTCGCTTGATACCATCACGACGCATCTGGCCGGTCAGAGCCTCGCCAAGACGCTCAGCTGGCCGCATCTGATCGCGCTCGGCGTCGGCGCGATCGTCGGGACCGGCATCTATACGCTGACCGGCGTCGGCGCTGAGCGGGCCGGACCGGCGGTGATCCTCGCCTTCGCCATCGCCGGAGCGGTGTGCGCCTGCGCGGCGCTCGCTTATGCCGAACTGGCCACCATGCTTCCGGCTGCGGGCAGCGCCTATACCTTCAGCTACACCGCGCTTGGCGAGACGATCGCCTGGATCGTCGGCTGGAGCCTGATCCTCGAATATTCGCTTGCCTGTTCGACCGTCGCGGTCGGCTGGTCGGGTTATCTGGTCGGCTGGGTCCAGGCAGCGGGCGTCCATTTGCCACCGGCATTGCTGGTCGGGCCACATGGCGGCGGGATCATCAACCTGCCCGCCGTTGTCGTCGCGCTGAGCGTGATGGGTATGCTGATCGCCGGCACGCGTGAGAGCGCGACGCTGAATATCGTACTGGTGATCATCAAGCTCGTCGCGCTGGGCATCTTCATCGCCTTCGCGCTGCCCGCCTTTCAAGGCAACAACCTCGAACCCTTCATGCCTTATGGGTTCGCGAGCACGGAGATCGGCGGGGAGAAGCGCGGCGTGATGGCTGCCGCGGCGATCGTGTTCTTCGCCTTTTATGGCTTCGATGCGGTCGCGACCTCGGCCGAAGAAGCGAAGAATCCGGGCCGAGATCTGACCATCGGCATTATCGGGTCGATGCTCGTCTGCACGATCATCTATATGCTCGTCGCGGTCGCGGCAGTCGGCGCGCTGCCCTTCCAGCAGCTCGCCAATTCGCCGGAGCCGCTTGCGCTCGTGCTGCGCTCGCTCGGCGAACCGAAAGCGGCCTATCTGATCGCGCTCGCCGCGGTGATTGCGCTGCCCTCGGTCATCCTGGTGATGATGTACGGACAAAGCCGCATCTTCTTCGTCATGGCGCGCGATGGCCTGTTGCCGCGCGGCCTGGCCAAGGTCAGCCCACGGACCGGCGCGCCGACCCTGATCACGCTGATCACCGGTATTTCGATTGCGGCTGTCGCCGGTTTCTTCCGGCTCGACGAAATCGCCGAGCTGGCCAATGCCGGCACGCTGGTCGCGTTCATCTCGGTCGGCGCCAGCCTGATGGTGCTGCGCAAGCGTGCGCCGGACATGAAGCGGCTCTTCAAATGCCCGGCTCCCTATGTCGTGGGCACGCTCGCGATCCTCGGCTGCCTCTATCTGCTGTTCAGCCTGCCGTCCTCGACCATCATCCGCTTCTGTCTGTGGAACGTCATCGGGCTGGCAATCTATATCGCGTATAGTCGCCGCCGCAGCGACCTGCATGTGCCGGCGCCCGACCGGGTCTGAATTGCTTCGATCATTGCTGAATCCATCCGGGAGTATGCCGACGTGCGCCTGACCTATGCCCTCGCTCTGCTTGCCGCCGCTGTTACCGCCGGTCAGCCGGTCGCCGCCCAAACCAGCGCCACCCCGGCCGCCCCGTCATTCGTTGCCGGCATGCGTGTCATCTTCGACGATCCCGCGCCCAACCCCGGCGTGCGCCTGTTCGAAGTGTCGCGTGGGGGCGACGGCGGCTTTACCGGCAAACTGACCTCCGACTGGTACGGCGCGATGCCGATGAGCAACATCACGCTTGCCGGCAAAATGCTCAGCTTCGACATCCGCAACATCAACACGCGCGGCGTGCCCACGCGGCGCTGGACCGCGACGCTGACCGACCAGGGCCTCCTGCTCGAAGGCGGCATCTGGGAATCGACCGTCAAACAGACCGGACGCCCCGCCAGCGCCGCTGAATTCGCCGCGCTCACCTATCGCGACGTGCCCTTGCCGCCGCTCGCGACGATCGCCCCCGATGGCCTTGCCGCGACACCGCCGATGGGCTGGAGCAGCTGGAACAAGTTCGCCGAGCATATCGACGACAGGACGATTCGCGCGATGGCCGACGCGATGGTCTCATCGGGCCTGCGCGATGCCGGTTATGTCTATGTCAACATCGATGACGGCTGGCAGGGGACGCGCGGCCCCGACGGCGAACTCCGTCCGAACGACAAATTTCCGGACATGAAAGCACTCGCCGATTACATCCATGGCAAGGGGCTGAAGCTCGGCATCTACAGCTCACCGGGGCTCAAGACCTGTGCCGGTTATACCGGCAGCTATGGCCATGTCGAACAGGATGCGAAGACCTTCGCACGCTGGGGCGTCGACTATCTCAAATACGATCTCTGCTCGGGTGAATGGCAATATGCCGATGCCGACACGGTCATGCGCACCTATTATCAGATGGGCGCCGCGTTAAAGGCGACCGGGCGGCCGATCATCTATTCATTGTGCCAATATGGCCGCTTCGACGTCGCATCATGGGGGCGCTCGGTCGGCGGTCATCTCTGGCGCACGACCGGCGACATCACCGACGATTACAAGAAAATGAGTGAGATCGGCTTCGACCGGAACCCGAAATTCGCCCATGCCGGCCCCGGCGGCTGGAACGACCCCGACATGCTGGAAGTCGGCAATGGTGGCATGTCGCACGACGAATATACCACGCACATGACGCTATGGGCGATGTCGGCGGCGCCGCTGCTGATGGGCCACGACCTGCGCACGACCACGCCCGACGCACTCAAATTGCTGGAGAATAAGGAGGTCATCGCCGTCGATCAGGATCGCCTTGGCGTGCAGGGCGCGCTCGTCCGGCGCGACGGCGCGGTGGAAATCTGGTCGAAGCCGCTGGCCGACGGCTCGGTCGCGATCGCCCTGTTCAACCGGGGAGAAATCGACGCGCGGGTCGCCTTCCTGCCGGCGGATGCGAAGCTTTCGCGGATCACGCGGGTGCGTGATCTGTGGCGCGGAAAGTCGACCGGCTCCGGCCCCGTCAAATACAGCGTGCCGGGGCATGGTGCCGTGATGTTACGGGTCGCAGGAAAGCGTTAGGTCAAGCGTCGTCGGTAACGCGGTTCCAATCGGCGATAAGCACAGCGAATTCGAGGCCGCGCATGATGCTGTGCGGAGCCTTGTCGTCAGCGCCGGGAACGGCCGTATCGTTGCGCTCGGCACGATCAGCGACCGCTCCTATACCCGGCCCCCTTTTTCCTGAGTTCAAGCACCATAGCCTTCGTGAGCGCATCGGCGCCTGATCGGCTCCTATGGTCATGAACGGCTCGACTATGGTGCGGTACGACCATCGACGGCGTTTCCGCAAATGCATTGGTTGCGCCGCTGGGGTCGAAAGGCGTATGTTGCGCTGCAGCGAGGAGCGCGTGGTTGCGGATAGCCATTGTCGATGAAAGTCCCGCGCGTGCGGCAGTGATCGAGGAAGGCCTGCGTGATGCGGGCTTGACCGACGTCGCCGTCTTTACCGACCGCAAGGGCATTGCCGCACGGCTGGAGGCATTTGCGCCTGATGTGGTGTTGATCAATCTGGCCAATCCGCATCGTGACGAGCTGGAAGAATTGTTCGCGCTGTCGCGGGCGATGGCGCGGCCGGTCGCGATGTTCGTCGACCAGAGCGATACTGCGGGGATCGAGGCCGCGATCGATGCCGGCGTCTCGGCGTATGTGGTCGACGGGCTGAGGAAGGAGCGGATCAAGCCGGTGCTCGAACTCGCGATCCGGCGTTTCCGCGCCTATTCGCGGCTACGTGCCGAGCTGGACGAGGCGCGCGGTGCGCTGGCCGAGCGCAAGGCGATCGACCAGGCCAAGGCACTGCTGATGAAGAAGCGCGCGATCGACGAGCCCGCCGCCTACGCTGCGTTGCGCAAGGCGGCGATGGATAGTGGCCGGCGGATTGGCGATGTTGCCGACGCGATTGTTACTGCCGACCGGCTGATGGGGGACCTATGAGCAATACCCCGTTCCGCATCGGCTTCCTCCCCTTGGTCGACGCTGCCCTGCCCATCCTGGCACGCGAGCTTGGTTTTGCGGAGGAGGAGCGGATTGATCTGATTCCCGTGCGCGACATGAGCTGGGCGACGGTTAATGACCGGCTACTTTATGGCCATAGTGATGCCGCCCATCTGCTGGCGCCGCTGGCCATCGCGACGACGCTTGGCCTGGGCCGGCCGGCGACGCCGCTGTCGGTTCCTTTCGTCCTGGGGCTAAACGGTAACGCGATCACACTGCGCCCCGACCTGGCCGAGCGGGTGACGGTGATCGGTCAGCCGGGCGATATTGCGGCGATCGGCGCCAAGCTAGCGTCGATCGTGCATGAGGGGGGTGAACGGCTGCGCTTCGGCGTGGTGCATCGTTATTCGAGCCATAATTACATGTTGCGCTACTGGCTGGTCGGCAGCGGCATCGACCCCGACCGCGATGTCGAAATCGTCACGGTCGCGCCACCCTTCGCCGCAGATGCACTGGCGAGCGGCGAGGTCGATGGCATCTGCGTGGGCGAGCCGTGGAATAGCGTCGCGGTCGATCGCGGTGCCGGGGTGATCGTCGCGGTCACCTCTCAGGTCTGGCTGCGCGGCGTGGAGAAGGTGCTCGCCATGCGTACCGCCCGGATGGAGGAGGATCCTCATCTGACCAACCGTTTGATCCGGGCGCTGTACCGGGCGGGCGTGGCGTTTGTCGATCCGAAGCGCCTTGATGAGATCGCCGCAATCCTCGCGCGGCCCGATTATCTCGATGGATCAGCGGCGCTGATCCGCCGTGCCATTTCCGATCAGATATTATTCGCGCGCGGCTTTCCTGCGATCCATGTTCCCGATTTCATGTTTCAGCACCGCGAGGCGGCAAATTTCCCCTGGGTCAGCCAGGCCGCCTGGCTCTATGCCCAGATGTGCCTGGCGGGGCATACCGAAGTCAACGAGGCGAATTACCATGCAGCGCAACATGTTTTTCGGCCCGATATCTATCGCGCCGCGCTTCGGCCGTTCGGAGTGCCGCTACCGGGTGCAAGCTCAAAGTTGGAGGGTGGGATCGTCGATTCTTTAGGTGTGGGAACAACCCAGGGACGCCTGATTCTTGGCGCCGACCGGTTCTTTGATGCACGTAGTTTTGATCCCGATGCGCTCGACGCTTACCTGACAGGGACGAATCGGCCCTGATTTTCGCTGCGATGCAAAAAATGGCTTGCATCGAATCATAATCCGGGTCAGCTTTCGATCGACCGCCGGATCGCTGCAACGAAGTAGCACCCGGCACCACCGAAAATTTGAGGCAAAGTCGCCGTCCGGCACCGTTTTATACGGGCGTCGCGGCGGCTTTTTTGCGTTTGCTCGAAGGAGATCGAGGCAAATGACGCAAGCACAGGTGCTGCAGGACCGGCCCGTCGCCGGATCGCGGCCATCCATCACGAATATCGCCACCGGCAAGACGGAGGGCTTCTGGCAAGTGGGGCACCGCCCCACTCTGATCGCCGCCTTTCTCTATTTCGATCTCGCCTTCATGGTATGGGTGTTGCTCGGCCCGCTCGCACCGATCATCGCCGCTGATCTTGCCCTGACACCAGCGCAAAAGGGCCTGATGGTGGCGGTGCCGACCCTGGCCGGCGCGGTACTGCGCCTGGTCAACGGGGTGCTGGTCGATCGGATCGGCCCGAAGCTGACCGGAGCGATCGGCCAGATCATCGTCATCGTCGGGCTGCTGACGGCATGGGCGTTCGGTATTCACAGCTTCGCCGGCACGCTCGCATTGGGTCTGGTGCTTGGTTTTGCCGGGGCCAGCTTCGCGGTCGCGCTGCCACTCGCCTCGCGGTGGTACCCAGCCGAGCATCAGGGCAAGGCGATGGGAATCGCCGGCATGGGCAATTCGGGTACAGTGCTCGCCTCGCTGTTCGCGCCGCTCCTCGCCAAGGCATTCGGTTGGAACGCTGTGTTCGGCCTTGCTGCAATCCCGCTCGTCATCGTCTTCGTCATCTATATGGCGATGGCCAAAGACGCGCCCGACCGACCAGCGCCGAAGAAGGTCGCTGCCTATCTGGACGTGCTGAAGCAGGCCGATGCCTGGTGGTTCATGCTGTTCTACGGTGTGACCTTCGGCGGGTTCGTCGGTCTTGCCGCCAGCTTGTCGATCTATTTTACCGACCGGTTCGCGCTCACCCCGGTAATGGCGGGCTATTGCACTGCGGCCTGCGTATTCATCGGATCTTTGGTTCGCCCGTTCGGTGGCGCGACGGCCGATCGGATCGGCGGCGTCAGGACGCTCAGCATCGTTTACGCTCTCGCCGCGGCAACGCTGGTTGCGATCAGCGCCACGCCGGGATCGCTGGTCGGCACGATGGCGCTATTTCTGCTGGTGATGGCTACCCTGGGCTTCGGAAATGGCGCGGTGTTCCAGCTCGTGCCGCAACGTTTTCGCCATGAGATCGGCGTGATGACCGGGCTTGTCGGGTTCGGCGGCGGCGTGGGCGGTTTCTACCTCGCCTCTTCGCTCGGCTTCGCAAAGCAACTCACCGGCACCACTGCGGCAGGGTTCCTGATTTTCGCTGGCCTCGCGCTCGTGGCGCTGGCCGGGCTGACCATGGTCAAGGCGCGCTGGCGGGCGAGCTGGGGTGCGACCGCTAACGGCGTGCGGATCTGATGCGCGCTTTCCCCATTCTACTCGGGGGGCTGGTGTCGGCACCGGCCCTGGCCGGGCCAGTGGCGCTGAAGCCGCTGGTCGATGCTCGACTGCGTTACGAGCATGTCGACCAGGCGCCGCTGGCCGGCGACGCCGATGCAGTGACAATACGCATCCGCAGCGGCGTGGAGGCCAAGGCGGGCGATTTCTCGCTGCTTGCCGAAAGCGAGGCGACGTTGGCGATCTCGGAACATTATAATAGCGGGCTCAACGGCAAGACTGCCTTCCCGCTCGTGCCCGATGCGCAGAATATAGAACTGAACCGGCTCCAGCTTCAGTATCGCGGCCTGACCAAAACGGTCGTGACGGTCGGCCGGCAGCGGATCAACCTGGACGATCAGCGTTTCGTCGGTTCAGTCGCGTGGCGCGACAATGAACAGACCTTTGACGCAGTGCGGATCGAATGGTCTGGTATCGAGCATCTCAAGGCAGATGTCACCTATGCCTGGTCGGACCGCACAATTTGGGGGGTCGACGGCGGCAACCGCTATGGTCCGGCACGTTACCAGGCGGTCGGCGGCGACAATGTATTCGCGACGCTCGGTTATACGACCCCGCTCGGAACGCTGACCGGCTTTGCTTATCTGGTCGATCAGGACGAAGCGCTGGTGTTGCGCAACAACAGCCAGACGTATGGCGCGCGCTTTGCAGGCGGCCGGGCGATCGGGCCCAAGGCCAAGCTTACCTATCTGGCCAGCTATGCGCGGCAAAGCGACCATGGCCGCAATCCGAACCGCTACGCCGCGAGCTACTATGCCGGCGAGCTCGTGTTCGAGCTTGCCGCATTCAGGATCGGCGGCGGTTATGAAGTGCTCGGCGCTGACAACGGGATCGCGCTGACCAGCTTCCAGACACCGCTCGCGACGTTGCATAGGTTCAACGGCTGGGCCGACAAGTTCCTCGTCACCCCTCCCGACGGCCTGCGCGATGCCTATGTCTCGACCGGCTATGGCTGGAAGAAAGTCGGGCCCTTCGCCTCGATTGACCTGACCGCATCCTATCACCGTTTCGAGAGCGATCGGCTTGCCCAGCATTATGGCGACGAGATCGACCTGCAGGCGAGCGTCAAGCATGGCCGATACACAGCGCTGGCCAAATATGCGTCCTACGACGCCGATCGGTTCGGGACCGACACAAGTAAATTCTGGTTGTCTCTGGAGTGGGCGATATGACCGACAAACCGCATTTGCCCCTTCCTCATCTGGTGGTCGTCGGCAACGGCATGGCCGGCTGCCGCGCGGTCGAGGAGATCCTCGCGCGCGATCCCGCGAAATTCCGCATTACCATCTTCGGTGCCGAGCCAAGGGTGAATTACAACCGCATCATGCTTTCACCGCTGCTCGCGGGGGACAAATCGTTCGAGGACATCGTGATCAACGATCACGCCTGGTACACCGACAATGCGATCGATCTGGTCGCGGGCGATCCAATCGTTGCGATCGACCGTGCCCGGCGTACCGTCACCGCGCGGTCGGGCCGTGTCGAGACATACGACAAGCTGCTGCTTGCGACTGGATCCGATCCCTTTATCATCCCGGTTCCCGGGCACGACCTGCACGGTGTCGTGACATTCCGTGATATGGATGATGTCGGTGCGATGCTGCGCGCGGCCTCGGCGGGTGGCGATGCGGTGGTGATCGGCGGCGGGTTGCTCGGGCTGGAAGCGGCGCATGGCCTGTGTCTGCGCGGCATGAGGGTGACGGTGCTGCACCTGATGCCAACCCTGATGGAACGTCAGCTCGACGAGGCGGCTGGCTGGCTGCTCAAGGAAGAACTCGAGCGGCGTGGCCAGGCAATCCTGACCGGAGCCGACACCGCCGAAATCTACGGTCAGGGCAGAGTCGAAGGCGTGCGGCTAAAGGACGGTCGCGAGATTCCGGCGAGTCTGATCGTCATGGCGGTCGGCATTCGGCCCAATGTGAAGCTCGCGCGCGATGCGGGACTGGCGATCGGACGTGGCATTCATGTCGACGACCATCTCGTAACCTCGGATGCAGACATCCTCGCGGTCGGTGAGTGCGTCGAGCATCAAGGGCAGGTTTATGGCTTGGTCGCGCCGCTGTGGGAGATGTGCCGCAGCCTCGCCGATGGGCTGGTCGCGATACCCAATGGGTATAGCGGCTCGGTCACCTCGACCAAGCTCAAGGTCTCCGGCATCGATGTCTTCTCGGCTGGCGATTTCAGCGGGGGGGAAGGTTGCGAGGACATTGTCATGCGCGATGCGTCGCGCGGCATCTACAAGCGCGTGGTTGTCAAGGACGACAGGTTGATCGGTGCGGTACTCTATGGGGATACGCAGGATGGCAACTGGTATTTCGACCTTCTCAGAAAGCAGGAAGATGTTGCCTCGATCCGCGACGCGCTGATCTTCGGCCAGGCCTTCGCTTCGGGAGGAGGGGCATCGGCAAACCCTAATGGCGCCGTCGCGGCGATGGCCGACGACGGCGAGATCTGCGGTTGCAACGGCATCAGCAAGGGGAAGGTTGTTGCAGCGATCCAGGGCGGCGCCTGCACGCTCGACGCGGTACGCGCCTGCACCAAAGCATCGGCATCGTGCGGGTCATGCACCGGGCTGGTCGAGGGGTTGCTCGCGATCACCATGGGTGAGGATTATACCGGTGAGCGTGCGGCGCCGACGGCGTGCAAATGCACCAGCTTTACCCATGAGGATGTCCGCCGCCTGATCATCGAGAAGTCGCTCAAGGCGATTCCGCAGGTGATGCAGGAATTGCACTGGACCACACCCGATGGCTGCGCCTCGTGTCGGCCTGCACTCAATTACTATCTGCTGTGTGCCTGGCCGGGCGAGTTCGTCGACGACAATCAGTCGCGGTTCGTCAACGAACGGATGCACGCCAACATCCAGAAGGATGGCACCTATTCGGTCGTGCCGCGCATGTGGGGCGGTGTGACCAATCCGAAGGAGCTGCGCGCGATTGCTGACGTTGCCGAGAAGTATCAGGCGCGCATGGTAAAGGTGACGGGCGGTCAGCGGCTCGACATCTTCGGGATCAAAAAGGAGGATCTGCCCTCTGTCTGGGCCGATCTGAACGCAGCCGGGATGGTCAGTGGCCATGCCTATGCCAAGGCGCTGCGCACGGTGAAGACCTGCGTCGGCTCCGAATGGTGCCGCTTCGGTACGCAGGATTCGACTGGCCTCGGTATCCGGATCGAACAGATGACATGGGGCAGCTTCATGCCGCACAAGTTCAAGATCGCGGTATCGGGATGCCCGCGCAATTGCGCCGAGGCGACGATCAAGGATATCGGTGTCATCTGCGTCGACAGCGGCTATGAGCTGTCGATCGGCGGCAATGGCGGCATCAAGCTGCGCGGCACCGACTTCCTCTGCAAGGTCGCGACTGAGCAGGACGCGCTCGATTATTGCGCCGCCTTCATCCAGCTCTACCGCGAGGAAGCGCGCTATCTCGATCGCACTGCGCCTTGGGTCGAGCGGGTCGGGATTGACTATATCAGGCAGCGCATCGTCGAGGATGCGGCGGGTCGCGAGTTGCTCCGCGCACGCTTCCACTATTCGCAAAGCTTCATGCAGAACGATCCCTGGGCGAAGCGGGCGGCGGGCGAGGACTGGAAGCTTCACCAGCACCTCGCCGAGATTCGCCCTGCGGCCGCGCTCATCGCCCGCACGCTGGAGGTCGCGTGATGGAACCCGAATGGCTCGATATCGGCCCCGTCGATCAACTCCCCGCGCTAGGCGCACGCACCCTGCCGGTTCAGGGCGGGCGCGAGATCGCGATCTTCCACACCGCGAATGGCGGGATCTACGCGCTCGCCAATCAATGCCCGCACAAGGCCGGACCACTCAGCCAGGGCATCGTTCACGACACCACGGTCACCTGCCCGCTGCATAACTGGCGTATCTCGCTCGTGACCGGCGAGGCGCTCGGCGAAGACAAAGGCTGCGTGCCGGTGATCCCGGTCAAGGTCGATGGCGGGCGCATCCTGATCAGCCGCGCAGCCGCGCTCGCGGGGGTGGCTTGACTGCGGTCAGGACAACCTGCGCCTATTGCGGCGTCGGCTGCGGCGTGATCGCGACGCCGACCGGGAATCGCACCGCGACGATCGCCGGCGATCCGGATCACCCCGCCAATTTCGGCAAGCTTTGTTCCAAGGGGACGCACCTTGGCGAAACGATCGGGCTCGAGGGACGATTATTGTATCCCATGATCGGTTCGGAGAGGGCCGGCTGGCACGAGGCGCTCGATCTCGTCGCCAGCCGCTTCGCTGCGACGATTGCGGAATATGGCCCCGAAAGCGTAGCCTTCTATGCCTCGGGCCAGATGCTCACGGAGGATTATTATGTCGCCAACAAGCTGATGAAGGGTTTTATCGGCACCGCCAATATCGACACCAATTCGCGGCTCTGCATGGCGAGCGCCGTGGCGGCACATGTCCGCGCTTTTGGCGAGGATGTCGTGCCGTGCAGCTATAATGATCTCGATGCGGCCGACCTGATCGTCCTGGTCGGGTCGAACACAGCGTGGTGCCACCCGATCGTCTGGCAGCGAATCGAAGCGGCGCGCGTCGCGCGTGGTACGAAGCTGGTGGTGATCGATCCGCGCCGTACCGAAACCGCCGCCGGGGCCGATCTCCATCTCGCCATCGCTCCTGATAGCGATGTTGCGCTGTTCGCGGGGCTGCTGTCGGAGATGCGCTCGATCTGGCGCCTCGATGGCCGCTATCTCGCCGACCATGTTACTGTGCCGGAGGGGTTTTGGAAGGGTCTGCCCGCCACCGATGTCGCCAGGATCTGCGATATCGAGACCACCGATCTTCAGACTTTTTACGATCTCTTCGCCGATCATCCGCGCACCGTCACCTTGTTCAGCCAGGGCGTAAATCAGTCGATCAGTGGTACCGACAAGGCGAACGCGATCATCAACCTCCACCTTGCCACTGGACGGATCGGCAAGCCCGGTGCGGGCCCGTTCAGCATCACCGGACAGCCCAACGCGATGGGTGGGCGCGAGGTCGGCGGGCTCGCCTCCATGCTCGCTGTGCATATGGGTTTCAGCGATGCCGAGCGTGATCGCGCGCAGCGCTTCTGGCAATCGCCGACAATCTGTACCGGGCCGGGCCTCAAGGCGGTCGACATGTTCGACGCAATGGCCAGGGGCCGGATCAAGGCGGTGTGGATCATGGCGACCAATCCCGCCGTCTCGATGCCAGATGCGCGCATGGCGCGGGTCGCGCTCGCCAATTGCCCGTTCGTGGTCGTCTCTGACTGCGTCGCCGAGACCGACACCGGCCGCTACGCGCAGGTCAAGCTGCCCGCACTCGCCTGGGGTGAGAAGGAAGGCACGGTGACGAATTCCGAGCGCTGCATTTCGCGCCAGCGCGGTTTCATGGCGCCGCCGGGTGATGCGCGTGCCGACTGGTGGGCGATCGCGGAGGTCGCGAAGCGGATGGGATTTACGGGTTTTGATTATCCCGATGCGGCGAGCATTTTCCGCGAGTTCGCGGCCCAGACCGGTTTCGAGAATGATGGCGCGCGGGTTCTGGATATCTCCGGCAAAGTCGCGATCGGCGACGCCGAGTATGCCTCGATGGCCCCGTTCCAATGGGGGGGCACCTCGCCTTTTGCAAATGGCTACGCCACGCCGGACGGCAAGGCGCGGCTGGTTTCTGTCGATCATGTATCTCGCGTCGATGGCAGCCGTGCCTTTCCGCTGCGCCTCAACACCGGCCGCTACCGCGATCAGTGGCACAGCATGACGCGTACCGGCTTGTCGCCGAAGCTCTCGCAGCATCGGCGCGAACCGCTTGTCGAGATCCACCCCGAGACTATCCAGCGGTTGAGACTCTCCGACGGCGGGCTGGCGCGGGTCGAGACCGCGCAAGGATCAAGCATCTTTCGCGTCGCCGGCATGGTAGAGCAACGTCGACGCGAGCTGTTCATACCGATTCACTGGACTGACCAGACCAGCGCCGGCGGCCGCGCGGGGTTGCTCCCGGGTCAGGACCGGGATCCTGTTTCGGGCCAGCCGGGCTTCAAGAACACGCCGGCGACGGTCAGCGCCTACAAGCCGTCCTGGAACGGCTTCCTGCTGACACGCGATCACCCAGCCCGGCCCGATTGCACCTACTGGACTCGCATCCGGACTGCCGGGGGGTGGCTGATGGAACTCGCCGGCGATGGCGACATCACCGCGCTCTCGGGCCTTCTTCCCGAGGGCGAACGTGTCGAGATGGCCGATACCAAGCGCGGCGTGATCCGGTCCGCGGTGATGAAGGATGGCGTATTGCAAGCGGCGCTGTTCGTCTCGCGCAGTGCTGAATTGCCGCCGCGCGACTGGCTGGTCGCGCAGCTTGGCAAAGCGGGAGCCGCGCCTTTCGAATTGCTCGCCGGGCGGCCGGCGACTCCCGCGCCTGATCGTGGGCGGATCATCTGCGTCTGCTTCGATGTCGGACTCAACGTCATCCTGTCCGCGATCGCAGAGCAGAAGTTGGTCAGCATCGAGGCAATCGGTGCTGCGCTCGGCGCCGGTACCAATTGTGGCTCGTGCCGCCCCGCAATTGCTGCACTTCTCGAACCGGGAAAGGATATCCACCATGGATGACCTGATTGCGCCGGGCGACGTCTGGCTGGTGGGCGCGGGACCCGGTGACCCCGATCTGCTGACGCGCAAGGCAGAACGACTGATCGCGGCAGCCAGCATTGTTTTCCATGATGCACTTGTGGGGGCGGGCGTGCTGGCGTTGATCCCCGCACACGTCGTGCGCGTGCCGGTTGGCAAGCGGGCCGGGCGGCATTCGCGGACTCAGCCGGCAATCGACGCCCTGCTGGTCAGGGCTGCGCTTGCCGGGGAGCGCGTTGTCCGGTTGAAAGGTGGGGATCCATCGATATTCGGTCGCTCGGCCGAGGAAGTCGATGCGCTGTCGCAGCACGGTATCCGGGTTATGATTTGTCCCGGAATCACCGCTGCAAGCGCTGCGGTCGCGAGCGCCGGCGTTTCGCTGACCTTACGCGGCTCTGCCCGGCAACTTCGCTTGGTGACTGCCCATGCCCGCGCTGGTGAGACACACGATCTCGACTGGGCAGGCTTGGCCGATCCCGATGTGACGCTGGCATTCTATATGGGACGCGGCGCTGCACCTGAAATCTGCCGACAATTGACCTTGCATGGACTCGATCCGGCGACGCCTGTGTTGGTTGCCAGCGACATCAGCCTGCCTGGTGAATGCCTGATCCATACACGGCTTGATCTCCTCCCATTGGCAATCGACCGGACTTCCGATGCCGGCCCGGCTGTGATTCTGGTCGGCGAGGCGGTTAGGGGGCGCCCGGCGGTGGTTGCCGCTGTGCTCGACAGGGTCGCCCGGCAGGGCTGACCTCGCATCCACTCAGGCCGGGGCTTCGAATGTCGAGCCCATCGTCAGCCCAGTCGACGACACGCCGGTGAGCGAATCGCGGATGACCGAAAACAGCGACGATGAGCGGTGCGAGATCGTTCGATTCGTAATTCGGCGTTCCTTGCGTCATCGTGCCATGCGACGTGCCGTCGTAACGGGATGGGCGGCGATTCCTTTGGAGAATAGAGTTGAACAGCTGGACACGACGCAAGCCGATTGCACCGGCGGGGGAACGTCACCCGGACGCGCTGCCGCCCACATTGTCCTGGCCGCACCTGGTCGCGCTGGGCGTCGGCGCGATCGTCGGCACCGGTATCCTGACACTGATCGGTGTCGGCGCGGATCGGGCAGGGCCCGCGGTATTGTTGTCCTTTGCCATTGCGGGCGCGGTATGTGCCTGCGCGGCACTCGCTTATGCCGAACTTGCCGCGATGATGCCGGCCGCGGGCAGCGCCTATAGCTATTCCTATGCGGTGCTGGGCGAAACCATCGCCTGGGTGGTGGGGTGGAGCCTGATCCTCGAATATTCGCTGGTGGTGTCGACCGTGGCGGTTGGCTGGTCGGGCTATGCCTCCCCGTTGCTCGCCGGCATCGGGTTTCCGGCCGCGTTGACGCAGGGACCGGAGCTGGGCGGGATCATCAATCTGCCGGCGGTCTTCATCATTGCGGTGGTCACCGGGCTGTTGTTGCTCGGCACGCGCGAAAGCGCGCGGGTCAATACCGTGCTGGTCCTGGTGAAGATCGCGACACTGTCGCTGTTCGTCGCCTATGCGTTGCCGCATTTCGACGCGGCCAATCTCCATCCATTCATGCCCTATGGCTTCGCGGCCAGCGATGGCGGCGATGGCGTGCATCGCGGCGTCATGGCGGCCGCGGCGATCATCTTCTTCGCCTTTTACGGCTTCGACGCCATTTCGACTGCGGCGGAGGAAACCAAGCGGCCCGAACGTGATCTGGCGATCGGCATCATCGGCTCGATGGTCGCGTGCACGCTGATCTATCTGCTGGTGGCCGCTGCCGCGGTAGGCGCGGTGTCCTTTTCCCGCTTTGCCGACAGCCCGGAGCCGCTGGCGCTGATCCTGCGCTCACTCAATCAGGCCGGCGTGGCGCGCATCGTGGCAACCGCTGCGGTCATTGCATTGCCGACGGTGCTGCTCGCCTTTCTCTATGGCCAGAGCCGCATCTTTCTCGCCATGGCCCGCGACGGCTTTCTGCCACAGGGACTGGCGCGTATTTCGCGGCGAGGCACGCCGACGCGGATCACGCTGGTGACGGCGGTGCTCGTGGCGATCCTGGCCGGCCTTCTGCCGATCGGGAAGATTGCAGCGCTCGCCAATGCCGGCACGCTGATCGCGTTCATCGCGGTTGGCCTGTGCCTGCTTATCCTGCGCCGCCGCTCGCCCGAACTTCCGCGCCCTTTCCGCGTCCCCGCCGCCACGCTGGTCGGGCTGGGAGCGATCGGCGGCTGTCTCTATTTGTTTCTCAGCCTGCCCACGCAGACGCTGATATGGTGCCTGATCTGGAATGCGATCGGCGTCGCGATCTATGCGCTGTACGGTCGGCGGAAGAGCATACTCGGTCAGACCCCGCTGCCGGTCGAGCGCGATTGATCGCGCCTTTGCGGCAGGAGGTGGCGGCCATATTACCGGCCGCCATCCTCTTTCCCGCGATAGAAACCGGTCAGGACGTCGAAGGCGAGCTTGTGCTGCCCGGTCTCGGACATGAGTCCCTTGCGGTTCCAGCCTTGCTGAAACGCGTTCTGGCGGCGCGGTGACCGGAAATCCTTGAGGATCCAAGGCGACAGGCCGCGCAGATTCGGTATCTTCGCCGCCATCGCCAGGGTCTGCCGGTAATAGTCGGCCTGATACTCCTCCGAGAATTTCTGCGGCATCGCGCGCGCGTCGTGGAAGCCGGCCTTGGCGTCAGCGCCCAACTCCGAGAAGATCAGCGGCTTGTCGGCCGGTACGCGCCATTCGATCGCCGGCACGTCCGCCAGCCGGTCGTCGCCATACCAGCCATTATAGGTGTTGATGCCCATCACATCGAGCTGCGCGGCAAGCGGGTCGGTCATCGTCATGACGGGATGGCCATTCGCGGTCGATCGCTCGGTCAGCAGCGCGGCGCTGACCAGCCTTGTGTCATCCAGCCGCCTGACATCCGCCGCCAAGGTGGTCAGGAAGCCATTGCGAGCATCGGTGATCGGCGTTTCGTTGGCGATGCTCCAGATCGCGATCGACGCACGATTGCGGTCGCGCAGGATATTCTCGGCGATCATCCGGCGCGCGGTCGCCAGCGTATCGGGATTGCCCCACGAAATCCGCCAATAGACCGGCACCTCGCTCCACACCAACAGGCCCAGCGCGTCGGCGGCGCGGACCATGGTTTCGTCATGCGGATAATGCGCCAGCCGGACGAAATTGGCGTGCAGTTCGTGCTTCGCTTCGGTCAGCAGCGCGCGGGCGGCGGCCGGGGTGATGACCCGGGCAGGCGACACGCCAAGCTCCTCTTCATGCAGGCTGATGCCGCGCAGGAAGATCGGCCGGCCATTGAGCAGTATCTCGGAACCCCTGGTTTCGATGGTGCGAAACCCGATTTGGTCGCGCCACCGGTCGTCGCCCGCTTCGATCGCAACGTCGTAGAGTCTGGGCCGCTCGGGCGACCAGCGTTCCAGGGCGCGCGGCGCCGCAATGGTTGTGCGCCAATTGCCATTGGCGTCGGTCGTTCCGGCCCGGCTGAGGCCGAGCGCGGGAATGAAGAAGCGGATCGACCGCCCGGCGGCCCGCGGTCCGTCCAGATGCGCATCGATCGCCAGCGCCCCGTTGCGTGTCAGCCGCACCCAGGCATCGTCGACATAGGTATCCGCTGTTTCGATCAGTCGGATCGAGCGAGTGATGCCGCCATAATTCTCCCAGTCGGTGACCGGCGGCGGTACGCTGGTATCGGTGACTGCCGAATCCACGCCGATGGTGATCTGGTTGTCGCCGTTGCGCAGCAATTTGGTGACCTCGAAGGCGAAAGGCGTGAACCCGCCTTCATGCTCGCCGACGGGCGTGCCGTTCAGATAGATGCGGGTCTTGTAATTGGCCGCGCCGAGCCGGAGAAAGACGCGCTTGCCGTTCTGGAGCGCTGCCTGGAAATGGCGCTGATACCAGACCAGCCCCTGATAATAGCGCATCTCCGCGGCATGGGTCAGCCAGCTCGCCGGCAAGGTGGTGATCGGGGCCGAATCCATATCGAATTCGAACATCGCGCCGTCGCCCTTGCGCATGGTGGCGCCGACATCGATGTCCGCCCAACGACGCTCGCTGGCATTGGGCTCCCCGCCATGAAAGCCTGCCAAGCCGGCCCGATAGGGATCGACCGAATAATGCCAGGGACCGGAAAGGTCGGTGCCGGGCCGCAGATCCGCAGCAACGAGCAATGGCGTGGGGGCGGGGGGTGCCGCGCCGGACTGGGCCTTTCCCACTGCGCCAAGTGACAGGCCGACGGAGGAGAGAATTGCGATGATCGATAAATGCCACCTGGCCATTTCAGCCTCCCCATATCCGTGCGGGCATGGCGTGCCCGGCCATATTCTGCCTATTCCGTTTAACTATTGGCTTGACCAATCACAAGATATTCTCGAGCTTTGGTAAGGCCGGTTTGGATTGCTTGTCGGACAATGCCGCTGCGGATAAGAACTTGTCATGGCGAGAGGCGACAGCAACCGGCTTTATGAGCGTGTCTCGACCGACCTGGCGGCCAGGATCACCGACGGCTCGTATGAGATCGGTCAACGGCTGCCGCCGGAGCGGCTACTTGCGCAGACCTATTCGGTGTCGCGTCCCACCATCCGGGAAGCCATCATCGCCCTTGAGGTCGATGGCCTGGTCGAAGTGCGCATGGGGTCGGGCGTCTATGTCACTGCCAGAGTCCCGCGCGGCGGGGCGCCGGTCGAGACCGATATGGGGCCGTTCGAATTGCTCGAGGCAAGGCGTGCGATCGAGGGCGAGGCCTGTGCACTGGCCGCGGCACAGATAAGCGACGAGTTGCTCGCCGGGCTCGAAGCGCTGGTCGACGAAATGAGCCGCAGCGCGGGCGACATCATGGCGTCCGAAGATGCCGACCGGCGGTTTCACCTCGCCATTGCCCAAGCCACCGGCAACAGCGCCATGTATATGGCGGTGGAGATGCTGTGGGACGCGCGCGCTCGCTCGCCGCAATATCGCCTGCTCAGCGACAAGGCTCATCTCGCGGGAGTGACGCCGGTGATCGAGGAGCATCGGCGGATCATCGAGGCGCTACGCTCCCGCGATCCGGGCCGCGCGCGAAAGGCGATGATTTCACATTTGTCGCGAGTGCTCGAATCGCTTTTGCAAGCGACCGAAGTCCATGAGCTCGAACAGGCGAAAGTCCGCCTGGATGCGCAGCGCCAGCGGTACATGACCGCCGGCTAGAGCGGTTTCGATCCCGACCGATCGGCCATGCCGTCGACTGCTCGCCCCTGTTACCCCCTGTTTTCGGGAGTAAATTTCTCGCCCCTGTTATTGTTGGATTTGACTGGCGGATTACGTGTTTGTTTTCAGCAGCTTGGCTGGATCGGCCCCTGTTATGGAAACAGGCGATAACAGGGGCAATAACAGGGGCCGTTTCGATCGAAACAGGGGCGATGGCCGCCCGGTGCTTCGTGGCCATGTGAAAGAGCGGGGCAAGAGCGCCGGTCCGACGTCTCGTTCGACCCCCGCCATGCGCTATCCCGATGCGCGATTGAATCGCGTTGGATGAATCCGCTCAACTTGAAAATGCGATGCCGGCGGCTCCATGACACCGATTTGTCGACGGAAATGCTGCTCTCGCCCATCTCATGCACTAGGAGGGTGAATGGCGCGCGTCGATCTGGTCACTTGGGTGGCGCGGAATATTCTTCCGCACGAGCCTGCGTTGCGGCGTTGGTTGCGTCGCAGCGTGGCGCGCCAGGATATCGAGGACGTCATCCAGGAGGCATATTGCAGCATCGCCGCCATGGACGACGTGACCCATATCGTCGAGCCCAGGCGCTATTTATTCCAGGTCGCGCGCAACATCGTACTGGCCGATCTGCGGCGCGCGCGGGTGGTGCAGATCGAAGCGATCGGTGGCGCCGCCGAAATGGAGCAGGCCATTACCGGTCATAGCGACGAGCTCTCGCCAGAGCGCATCGCGATCGACCGCGACTGGCTTGCGCGGGTTGGGGCGCTGCTCGCGGCCCTGCCTGAACGGCGGCGTATTGTTTTCCGGTTGCGCAAGCTCGAAGGGCTCTCGCAGCGCGAGGCCGCGGAGCGGTTGGGGGTGACCGAGATGGTCGTCGAAAATGACCTGACCCGGGGATTGCGCAGCATTCTGGCGGGGCTGAGCGATGAGGAGCGCTCCGACCTGTCCCTGTTCACGAAGAGGCAAGATCATGCACGTCCGCGACTCCGCCGACGCCATTAACCGCGATGCCGCGGCATGGGTGGTAAGGATCGATCGCGTGCGCGACGATCCGACGACCGCGGCCGAGCTTGCCGCGTGGCTGGCTGGCGATACCCGTCGTCAGGGCGCCTATCTTCGCGCCCAGGCGATGTGGCAGCAGCTTGAAGATGTCGATGAAAGCGCTGCCAGGATCCGTCGGGAGATGCCGCGCCGCCGGTTCATGGCGTTGGGCGGCGCCGGCATCGTTGCCGCGGCGATGGCGGGCCTTTTCTGGCTCGGCGGGGATGGGAGCCGCGCTTACACCACTGGGCTCGGGGAGCGAACCCGCACCGAACTGACCGACGGTTCGGTGATGGTGTTGAACACGGCCAGCCTGTCGCATGTCCGCATGACCCCGTCGCGCCGCCTGGTCGAGATGGAGCGCGGCGAGGCCTGGTTCCATGTCGCCAAGGATCGATCGCGACCCTTTATCGTCTCGGCGGGCCCGATCCGGGTCGAGGCAGTGGGGACGGCGTTCGCGGTGCGACGCCGCAATGGCGCCACCGACGTCACCGTCACCTCGGGCACGGTGCGCGCCTGGTCCGAGACCACGCCCACGCGGTTCATCAGCCTCAAGGCGGGGCACCGCGTTCGCCTTCAGGATGCGACCGGAGCCAGCAACGCCGCAGTCAGGAATGGCGGCGTGGAGCAGGCGCTCGCCTGGTCGCGCGGGGAGATCGTGCTCGACGGCATGACGCTGGCCGAGGCGGCGGCCGAATTCAATCGCTACAACCGCCATCAAGTGACAGTCGAGGAAAGCCTGGCGAACCGAAAGGTGGTAGGCTGGTTCCAGGCCGGCGACCCGGAAAGTTTCGCGCGGTCGGCGGCGACGATGGTGGGCGGTCATGTCGAACAGGATGAGACGACAACACGCATTGTGAGATAATCGCGGCGCCGGTGACGGAAGAGTGCGGGCCACCCATCCTGTTTCATAGACGCGCTCGAGACGCGTAAACCAGGAGGGGAGGGGACTTTGCGTACAGCCGTCTATTTTGGAATGATATCGATTACATCGATCGCCGCTATGGCGCCCGGTGTCGCACATGCACAGGCACGCGACTTCGATCTTGCGGTGCAGCCCGCGGCGCGGGGGATCAAGGCATTCGCTCGCCAGGCCGGCATTCAGATCATCGCGCCGGATGAAGCGACGCGCGGCAAGCAGACGGCGGCAATCAAGGGGCACATGACGATCGTCGATGCGCTGACCCGGCTGATCGCGCCATCGCATCTGCGCATTGCCTCGTTTGACGGGCGAACCGCCGTGCTGACCGCGGCGCCCGTTCGGGTCGCAGCGAGGGTAGAGGTCGTTCCCGCGACGGTCGCCGCTCCGGCAGTGCCCGGCGACCAGCAGAGCGGACGGCCGGCGGAGCAACCGGACGGGCTGGAGGATATCGTCGTCACCGCGCGCCGGTCGGCGGAGTTCAGCCAGAAGGTGCCGGTCGCGGTGACTGCCTTCACGCAGAATGCATTGCGCGAAAAGGGTATCGCCAACGGTACCGACCTGCAGAATTTCACGCCTTCGCTGTCGGTGCTGGGCGATGTCGCCCGGAACCAGGAAACCTATACGATCCGCGGCATGGGCGGGACCGGCGGCGCCGGCACCGGCAGCGGCCCGGGCGTGGTCGGTTATTTCGCCGAAGTGCCTTCGACCGTCAGCGGGCCGGGGAATTTCTACGACCTGGCCTCGCTCCAAGTGCTCAAGGGGCCGCAAGGGACGCTGTTCGGGCGCAACACCACCGGTGGCGCGGTGTTGCTCGAACCGGCGCGGCCCAAGATGAACAAGGTCGAAGGATATATCGACGGCACGCTCGGAAATTTCCAGCGCACCAGCGTGCAGGGTGCGCTCAACGTGCCGATCGTCAGCGACATTCTCGCGATCCGCGTCGCGGGACAGTTCGACAAGCGTGATGGCTATGTTCGCGACGTGGTGACGGGGCGCGACTATCTCAATCGCAACAATTATTCGCTCCGCCTCGGCGTCCAGCTCAATCCGACCGACACGATCAGCAACTATACTGCGGTCAGTTATGTCGATGTGAACGAGCATGGCGGCGGCAGCATATTGATGTCGGTCAACCCCGGCCGGCCCTATGCCGCGTTGCTTCTTCCCTATCTTCAGGCGCAGCAGGCGCGCGGCATACGCCGTACCGCGCTGAGCGTGCCGACCCGGGAGGTGTCCAAGAATCTGCTCGTGCTCAACAACACCGAGTGGCGGGCAAGCGATACGCTGACCTTCAAGAACATCGTCAGCTACAGCCGGAGCCGCTCGACCAGCGCGACCGACCGGGATTCGACCCCATTGCCGATCGCCGACCTGCTCGGCGCGTATCCGGGCAGCTACAACAACAATCTGCGCACCATTACGGAGGAAGTGCAGGCGCGCTATGATGACGGAACGCTGCGCGTGCAGGCAGGCGGCTTCTACCTCGACCAGAAGACCATGGCGCCGCTGACCTTCCAGACGGTGAATCCGTTGCAGCTGGGGGGTATATTGGGTGGCGGCCCGATCATCCTGCCGCCTGCGGTACAGGCATTGATCGGTGCCAACGGGCCCTTGCTGCCCGCGCTTTCGCTGCAGCCCAGCGCCGAGGTCCATGGCCGGAGCAAGGCTGTCTATGCCCAGGTACAGTATAAACTGGCACCGACCCTGACCGCGACGGCCGGCTTCCGCTGGACCTGGGATACCTATGGCGGCCACATCCAGAGCTATCAGTCGCCCGACAGCTATCAGGTGTTCAACAAGCTGGCAGCGATCGGGCTGATCACCCCGGCCCAGGCGGCGCAGGTGATCGGACTCAATGCCAATCTGTGCGTCTATGACGCGTTCAAGGCGGTTGCCGCCGGTGGCTTTCCCACGCTGAAATACCCCAATTGCACCTCGCCGGCATTCGACGGACGGAGCAACGGACCCACCTGGCAACTCGGGCTCGACTGGCAGGCAGACCCGCAGACCTTGCTCTATGCGGTGTCGCGTCGCGGCTATAAATCGGGCGCGAACAATCCGATCGTCTCGCTGTTCCTCGGCGAGCAGCATCCGTTGTTCGGAGTGCTGCCCGAGAAAGTGACCGACGCCGAAGTCGGGCTGAAGCGCGACTGGACCCTGGGCACGGTGCGCGCGCGCACCAACATCGCCGCTTTCTATACCTGGTTCAGCGATATCCAGGTGATCCAGCGCGCGGCGATTGCCGGCTCGGACATCCTGACCAATGCCCAGAAGGCACGCGTTCTGGGGCTCGAATTCGAAGGCATGCTGATCCCGTTCAAGGCGCTGACATTGAGCGGCACCTATTCGTTCAACTCGGCGCGATACCTGGAATATAATTCGCTTGCGATCCCGGCGATCCCGCAGGCGCTGACCGCCGCGCAACCCAGCCGCGATCTCGCCGGGACGCCCTTCTCGTTCGTGCCCAAGCACAAATATAGTCTCGACGCGCGTCTCGCATTGCCGATCCCGGCACGCGAAGGTGACATGGCGATACGGGCAACCTGGTCATGGCAATCGAGCCTGCGGGTCACGCCGGAGATCCAGCCGTTCGACACGATCCCGTCCTATGGCCTGCTCAACCTGCGGCTGGAATGGAACGACGTGCGTGGCGCGCCGCTCGACCTGGCCCTGTACGGCACCAACGTCCTCGACAAGCAATATCGAGTGACATCCAATCCGGGGTACAACAATTCGGGCTTCAACAATTCGATCTATGGCGAGCCGGCGCAATATGGCGTCCAGCTTCGCTATCGCTTCTGAAAGGGCGGTCATGAAGCGAATGTTGTTTGGCGCGATGCCCGTCGCACTGCTCGCCGGGGCACCTGTCCCGGCGCAGCAGACCCCGGCCGCGCCGGTATCGCCTACCATAGCGTCCGGTGTCGCGGTCTTCTCGCCGACCGCCGAACAAGTCGCGCTGATCGAGCAGGCGAAACGTGTCGGCGCAACCGACGTGACGACGGCATCGGGTCCCGATGGCGGCATGATCCTGGGCGGCAAGCTCGACGGGCGTCGCTTCTCGCTCGGCGTGCCGCGGGGCTGGAACCGGCAATTGCTGCTGTTCGCGGGCGGCTATGCCACGCCCGGCGCCCAGCCGACCTTGCCGGACGATCCGATCGTCAAGGATCCGGCCGCCGGGATGCTGCGCGACGCTTATGGGCAGGGATTCGCGGCTGGCGTCACCATTTACGACAAGAACGGGATCGGGACGGAGACGGCGACGCGCAACCTGCTGGCGTTGCGTGCGTTCGCCGGTCGGCTGGGGGCTTCGCGCGCCTATCTCGCGGGCGGTTCGATGGGCGGCAATATCGTCCTGTCGCTGATCGAGCAGCATCCACGCGCCTTTGTCGGCGCGACGGCATTGTGCGGCGTGACGCATGGCTGGCTGAGCGAGATCGGCGCGCTTGCCGATATGCGCGCCGCCTATACCGTACTGACCGCCGGTACCCCCTATGCGTTGCCGGGTGGGCAGGACGTGACCCGGTCGGGATTGCCGGTGACGCCGCCGGCGGGCGACACGACCGATGGCGATGCCTTTCGTGCCGCGCAGAAGCTGAAACTGGCGGCACCCGTGCTGGCCCTGTTCACCGCGGCCAGAACGCATCCGGATGGGCCGGAGGCCCGGATCATCCGCCAGGTCGCCGCGATCGGCGGGTTCGCGCCCGATGTCGTGGCGGTGGCGACCCCGCTTTACGTCGCCGCGCTCGGCATGGACGATATCGTCGCCACCATGGGCGGACTGCCGGTCGGCAATGTCGGCAAACTGTATCGCCCGGTCGAAATGGCAGCCGCAGAGACGGCGGCGTTCAACGCGAAGATCCAGCGCTTCCAGGCCGATCCGCGCGCGACTGCCTATGCCCGGAAATGGCATGAGGCGACCGGCCGCTTTTCCATCCCGCTGGTCACCGTCCATCAGACGATCGACTCGCTGGTGCCGTTCAGCCAGTCCGAGGCGCTCGGACGGATCGTCGCCAGGGCCGGGAACGGGCGGAACCTCATCCAATATGCAGTGCCACCGACCCGGATGAAGCTGCCCATTCCGGGCGATTTCGAGGGTTATACCCATTGCGGCTTCACTTCGGAGCAGGGCGCGGGCGCATTCCGGGTTCTGCGGTCATGGGTCGAAACCGGCAAGCGCCCGGCCCCGGACGCGATCAAATGAGCGACACAATGCACGGGCTGAGCCGGCGCGATGCGCTTGGCCTGGCCGCCGCCGCATCGCTGACGGCATCGGCGCCGGCGATGGCGCGGGGCAAATCCGATTTCCTGTGGGGGGCGGCGACTGCCGGGCACCAGGTCGAGGGCAACAATGTCAATGCCGACATCTGGCTGCTCGAACAGGTCAGGCCGAGCGTTTTCGCCGAGCCCTCCGGCGATGCCTGCGACAGCCTGAACCGCTGGCGCGAGGATGTGGCGATCGTCAGGACGCTCGGGCTCAACTGTTATCGCTTCTCGGTCGAATGGTCGCGGATCGAGCCTGCGCAGGGCCAGTTCAGCCAGGCCTATCTCGATCATTATCGCCGCATCGTCGATCACTGCCGTGAACAGGGGCTGGCGCCGGTCGTCACCTTCAACCATTTCACCACACCGCGCTGGTTCGCCGCCGCCGGCGGCTGGGAGAACCCCCAGGCGCCTGACTGGTTCGCGCGCTACTGCGACCGGGTGGCGCGGGCGATGGCCGGGGGGATCAGTCATGCATTGACCTTCAACGAGCCCAATCTGGCGCTTGGCGGACGCTGGTCGGCACATCCGCCCGATGCGAAATTTCAGGCGCTGATCGCGGCCTCGGTCGCGGCGGCGGCCAGGGCAAGCGGATCGGATCGTTTCTCGCTGCTCAATGCCGGTGAACCGCATCCCATGATCCCCGGCGTGGTTGCTGCGCATGTCAAAGCGCGCGCGGCGATCAAGGCAGTGCGCGGTGACCTTCCCGTCGGCATGAGTCTCGCCATTCCCGACGAGGTGGCGATCGGCGCGAACAGTGCGATCGAGCGCAAGCGCGCCGATGTCTATGGCCCGTTCTTCGCGGTGATGGACAAGGACGATTTCGTCGGCATCCAGACCTATGGCCGCGACTATATCGGGCCGGACCGCGCGCTGGATCTGCCCGCCGATGCGCCACGCCGGCCCAATGGCAAGGAATGGTATCCCGCCGCGGTCGGCAATGTCGCGCGCTATGCCCACCGCATGACGGGCAAGCCGATCCTCGTCACCGAAAATGGCATCGATGCCGTCGACGACGCCGAACGGGCGCGCTTCATTCCCGAAGCGATCGCCTCGGTCGATGCCGCGCGACGGGACGGTGTGCCGGTGATCGGCTATATCCACTGGTCGCTGCTCGACAATTTCGAATGGTTCTCGGGCTATGGCCCCAGATTCGGCCTGGTTGCGGTCGATCGCACGACGTTCAAACGCACCGTCAAGCCAAGCGCCAGGCTTTATGCCGCACTCGTAAAGGCCCGCCGATGATGTTGCGCAACGCCATGATCCTTTCATTCGGCCTGGCACTCGCCACAGCGGCGACGGCGCAGCAGGTCCTGCCGCCGCCGACCAACCTCAGCACCGAAGCACGGTCGGCGCTTGCCGCAGACGCAGCGCGCCCCAACGCCGCGAAGACGATGGCCGAACGCCGCGCCCGGTCGGACGCGATCCAGCACGAGATCGGCGACCGGATGCGCGATCGCTACAAGGTGGCGGTGGAGGACGGGGCGATCGAGGGCGTTCCGGTCCGCATCTTCACGCCGAAGGGCTGGCGGAAGGGAAGACCCCTGTTGATGAACCTCCATGGCGGCGGCTTCATGGTCGATTCCGGATCGCTGACCGAGAATATTCCGATTGCCGCGTTGACCGGATACCGCGTGGTCGCGGTGCTGTACCGCCTGTCGCCCGAACATCGTTTCCCCGCAGCCGTGGAGGATGGGCTGGCAGTCTATCGCGCCCTGCTGAAACAGGCGCCGGCGCGGCGGATCGGACTCTATGGCACGTCGGCGGGTGCGATCCTCGGTCCTGAACTGATCGCGCGCCTGAAGGCGGCGACGCTGCCTCTGCCCGGTGCGCTCGGCATGTTCTCGGGGAGCGCCGACCTGACCGGTTTCGGCGATTCGGTGACGCTGTTCGGCGATCCCGGCATGACCGGGCTGGCACGCGTCTATGCCGGTTCGGTGGATCTGGCCGATCCCTTGCTGTCGCCGGCGCGCGGTGACCTGTCAGGATGGCCGCCGACCTTGTGCCTGACCAGCAGCCGCGACGTGCTGCTGAGCGCCACCGCCGATTTCTGCCGCAGGCTCGATGCGGCGGGCGGCGTTGCGCAACTGGTGATGTTCGACGGGCTGCCGCACGCCTTCTGGGCCTATGTCGAGGCGCCGGAGAGCGACGCCGCCTTCGCCACGATGGCGCGTTTCCTGACGGCAAAACTTGGGGCATCCGGCAAATGAAATGGATCATGGCGATCGCGGCGCTGTGCTGTACCGCGCCCACCCTGGCGCAGCACCCTGCAGTGCTCCAGGTGCCGTCCTTCGCCTTGCCCACCTCGAACCAGCTCAGTCCGGAGGCGAGGCGCGTCCTGGAGCGGATGGCGGCGGCAAAAGCACCGGATCTGAAGGGCGACATCGCGCGCTCGCGTGCCTTTTACGGCAAGTATAATGACGACCGGCTCGCCGAGATGCGGCGGAACTTCCGGACGCTGGAACGGCATGAGACGATCGCCGGGGTCGGTGTGGACATCGTCACGCCGGCAAAGGGGATCGCGCCGCGCCATCAGCGCCGGGTGCTGATCAACGTCCATGGCGGCGCGTTCATCTGGGGTGCCGGTAGCGGCGCCCTGGTGGAAGCGATCCCGATCGCCGCCACGATGGGGGTCGAGGTGGTGACGGTCGATTATCGCCTTGCCCCCGAGCATCACTATCCGGCGGCATCCGAAGATGTGACGGCAGTCTATCGCGCCTTGCTGAAGCGGTATCGCCCGGAGAATATCGGCATCTATGGCTGTTCCGCGGGCGGGATCATCGCCGCCCAGTCGATCGCCTGGATCCGGAAGCAGGGGCTGCCGCGTCCCGGGGCGGTCGGGACCTTTTGCGGCACCGCCGCACCGTATTCCGGCGACAGTCCCTATATTTCCGGTCCTGTAACCGGTGGTCCGGCGCTTGCGGTTGCAACACTGCCGTCGACCCTGCCGACCCCCTATCTTGCCGAGGTGCCGGTGAGCGACGCGATCGCTTATCCGCTGGCGTCCGATGCCGAAATAAAGGCCTTTCCGCCGACCTTGTTGCTTGCCGGCGGGCGCGATTTCGCGGTCAGTGGGCTGACATTGGCGCATCGCCGCTTGAGAGCGGCGGGTGTTCCGGCCGAACTCTATCTGTTCGACGGATTGCCGCATGCCTTTTTTGTCTGGCCGGACATGCCCGAATCCACCGAAACCTATCAGATCATCGGCCGGTTCTTCGACCGATACCTCGGTACGCGCCCGCGCTGATCCGCACATCAGGAAAGGAATCGCTATGAGGACCTCGCATGCCGCCGGATCCGCACGGACCAGATGGGCGGCCGTCATGCTGCTCGCTTCTGCCGCCCCGGTTGTCGCCGCGGATGCTCCCGCACCCGCGCTCACCGCAGCACAGGCGGGGATCGTCGCGCGGGCAAAGGCGCTGGGCGCTACCGGGATCGCGACCAAGGCGGCGCCGGGCGGCGGCCTGATCCTCGACGGCAAGCTTGACGGCGACCAGTTCGCAATGGCCTTTCCGGCGACCTGGAACCATGATGCCCTGCTTTTCGCCCATGGCTATTCGACGCCTGGGACGCCGGTCGCGGTAGCCGAAGACCCGCTGGGCAAAACAGGGAGCGGCGGAGCGCTGGCCGCAGCCTATGCCGAGGGCTTCGCGGTCGGGCATAGCGCTTATGACAAAGCCGGGATGGGCGTTCAGACCGGCACCGAGAACACACTGCGCCTGCGCGATTTCATGGTGAAGCTGGGCACGAAGCGAGTGTATGTCAGCGGCGCATCGATGGGCGGCAATATCGTCCTCTCGTTGATCGAGCAGCATCCCGCGGCGTTTGCTGGCGCGCTCTCCGCCTGCGGCGTAACCGATGGCTGGGAAAGCCTGTTCGGCCAGCTGATCGACATGCGTGCCGCCTATAATTTCCTCACCGCCGGCACGCCCTATGCGTTGCCGGGCGAGCAGGACCTGGCCCGTTCCGCGCTGCCTACCGTGCCGCCGGCTGGGGATTCCACCAATGGCGAAGCGTTTAGATGGGCGCAGATCGCGAAGGTCGCGACCCCGGTATTGGCATTGTCCAAAGCGGCGACCGCCAACCCGGATGGGCGCGAAGCGAAGATCGTTCGGCAAGTGGCTGCGATCGGCGGCTTCGAGCCGGAACCTGCCTCGCTTGCCTATCCATTGGTGACCATCACCCTGGGCGCCGACGATCTGAAGGAGACGCTGGGCGGTCAGATCTATGGCAATATCGGCAAATCCTACGCCCCGCCCGACATGACCCCGCAGGAAGCGGAGGCGTTCAACACGGGCGTGCAGCGCATTGCTGCCGATCCGGCGGCGGTGGCTGCCGCACGCCAATGGCACCAGGCGATCGGCCGGTTCCGCACGCCGTTGATCACGATCCACAACAGGATCGATTCCTTGGTCCCTTATGCACAGACCGAAGCGCTCGGGCGGATCGTCGCGGCGGCGGGCAATCGGGGCAAGCTGGTCCAGTACACGGTGCCGGCGGTCAAAGCGCCGCTGCCGATCGGCGGAGTGGAGGGCTATACCCATTGCGGCTTCAGTGCGGAACAGACCGGCGCGGCCTGGAAGGCGCTGAGATCCTGGGTCGAGACGGGCAAGCGGCCGGCGTCCGGCGCGGTACGATGATGCGGCGATCAGCCTGACTTGCGCCGATAGGCCGGATCGCGCGCATCGATCGCGGCCTGCCAGACCCGAAGGACATTGCCGCCCCACAGCTTCTCGATCTGCGCGGGGCTATAACCGTGGCGCGCCAATGCTGCCGTGACATTGGCGGTCTCGCCGACGTCGGACCAGCCGGTGACGCCGCCGCCATGGTTGAAGTCCGACGACAGCGCGACATGGTCGATGCCGATCCGCTTCACCGCATGGTCGACCGCGTCGATCAGATTGTCGATGCTCGCTTTGGGCTCCTTGCCGACAATGTCGTGGTAGCGATGGTCATACTCCACCTGCTTCTCGGCGGAGAGCGTCACGCCGCTGGTCGGCGACAGGCCATATTCCGTCTGCAATGCCGCGACGGCTTTCAAGGTTTCCGGGCTGCGCGCGCGCAGATAGGCGCTGAACGCATTGATCGCGATGACGCCGCCCCGGGCCTTCAGCTTGTCGAGTTGCGCGTCGGTCAGGTTGCGCGGGCTGTCGATCAGCGCGCGAACGTCGGAATGGCTCGCGATCACCGGCGCGCGGCTGAGTGTGATCACTTGATCAAAGGCTGCGTCCGACAATTGCGAGACATCGATCAATATGCCGAGATCATTGAGGCGCTTTACCGCCTCGCGCCCGAGCGGCGACAGCCCATTATGCTCGGTGACCCGGTCGCCCAGCTGAAGCGCCGGGCGGGAGGAATCGGCGAACTGATTATGCCCGGCATGGACAAAGCCCAGGATGCTTACGCCGCGCGCCTGCCAGTGGTCGAACGCATCGAGGTCGTCGCCCAGTGGCCAGGCGTTGAGCAGGCTTTCGACCACGGCAAACCTGCCGCTCGCGACGATCCGGCGAACCTCGGCGGGAGATCGGGCAAATGCCGCAAGCGCGGGGTTGCGGTCGGCGATCGCATGGATCGCCGCATCATGGGCGACGGCTTCGCGCCGGGCGGCGGTCAGTGACGCTGGATCGCGTGGGCCCTGCGGCACGAACAGCGCGATGGCGGCGGTCGTCAACCCGCCTTTCTTCGCGCGTTCCAGGTCGAACTGCGATGCGGGGTCGGCAAGACCGGCCCAATCGGCTGCCGTCGCCGATTTCGGCAGATCGAGATGCGGGTCGAAGACGATCGTCTGCGCGGCGAGCGGTGTCGTCGCAAGCAGCGCGCTGAGGAATATCGTGATGGATCGCATGGGGACGCCCTTTCAGATTGATCAGCGTAAATCGGGGTAGCCGGCAGCGGCGGCATCACGCTCGATCGCGCGCAGCGGCGCGTATCGCTCGGGGCTGCCGGGCACGATGTCGCGCAGGAACAGGGTTGTGCGGGTCTCGGCCAGTCCGGGATCGGCGACGATATCGGCCAGCGCCATGCGCAAGGCCGCGACCGTTTCGATACTGGTGTTGCGCGAGGTCACGAACGGCGGCGTCGCCGACTCCGCGGTCGTGCCGAGGATGCGCAGCGTCGTCGCCAGCTCGGGTTCGGCGCGCAGCACAGCGGCATAGGTGACCGCGTCGATCGCGGCGATGTCGGCCTCGCCCATCACGATCGCGCTGATGCTCTGGCGGTGCGCGCCGGTCTCTCGCACCTCGCTGAAAAATGCTTCGCCGCCCGCCAGGTCCGCGATCAGGGCGCGGAACAAATTGGTGCCGGTATTGGAGTGCCGGTCGTTGATCGCTGCCACCCGGCCGCGATAGTCGGCGATCGAGCTCACTTCTTCCCGCCGGGTGATCAGGAAGCTGCGATGCAGGCCCTCGCTGCAGCCGGGCGCGTCGTAGACCGGCACGCCAAGCACCCGCAGCGACAGCGATGGATCGCTCACCAATGGATAGCCGCAGATCTGGCCGAACAGCAGATCCGGGGCGTGCCACAGATCCTGCACCGATCGGCGGCGCTCGAGCCGGTCGGGTACACCGGCTATGCCGCGCGCACGCAGGATGCGGGCAAGCTCCGCCCACAGCCGGTCGTTCGCTGCCTGTTGCGGCCCATGGTCGTACATGCCGAGCGAGGCGAGTCCCGGCGTCATTCGACCGGCCGTTCGAAGGCGGGGTGCAGCGGTGAGTCATGCGAGCGGAGTGCGAAGCGCCGGACGATCTCGCCATAGCCGGCATACAGCACCGCGCCTTCGCGGATCAGCCGCGCACGATGATGGCGGTGATAGGCAGGCAGCTTGTGCCACGACAGCCCCGGCCGCTCATGATGCGCGGCATGGAGGTTGTTGTTGAGGAACAGCAGCCCGAACAGCCCGCCGCGCTCGACCGATGCCGCTCGGCCCGGCGTGTCGATCCGGGCGCGATGTTCGGCAAAGGACCGCAGCATGGTGAGCGCCATGCCGGGATAGACGAAGGTCAGGATATAGCGGCCCAAGCTCAACCCGACATGATCGAGCCAGACCAGCAGCACGGCGACTGCGGCCAGATGCGGCAGCCAGTCGCGGATGACCTGTACCGGCTCGGAAAATGCACGACGGATCTCGCTATTGAGGAACCGGGCCAGCACGATCGGCGGACCCGCGAGCATATGCCCGGGCAGGGTCGACTGGATCCGTGCGGCCAGCCATGCGGCACCGCCGCGGCGCGCGACATAGCGGGATTCGGGATCCTCATGGGGATTGGTGATCTCGGCACTGCCGTGATGCGCAATATGGCTGCGGTAATAGAGCGAATAGGGCAGCCAGAGCGACAGCGGCACGAAGCCGATCGCGCGATCGATCGCGGCGATATGCGTCGGATGGCCGTGGATTGTCTCGTGCTGCAGCGATCCGTGCCACGCGATGAGCCAGGCGCCGATCAGGACCAGCAGCGGCGTGGGGATCACGGCATGCCATGTGGTCGCGGCAAGCCAGCCGCCATAGATCAGGGTGGCGATGGCCAGAGTCCCCCGATCGATAGAGCTGCGCTGTGGCGATCGATGCGGTTTGGCCATGGAGATTCGGCACTCGTGATTGAACGGATATCAAATCTCTATCAATTTGATGGGATATTCAATGTGGAGCAAGTTTGACGCGATGAAGATTTGCTTCGCGTGCGGGTCGGAGCCGACATGTCGAGTGAAAGCCGGGCGATACGGACGACGATGCCGATTCAATCCTGGCGCGGAGCATGGCAGCGTGGCGGCGGACGGGATGCCAGCCGGTATGTCGTCACGCTCTTTGACATGACTGGAGACTATTGCGCGGTTCTGGACCGCTGTTCCGGCGGGAACAGCGGTCGCTCACCCCTGTTCCTGCGTGGCTCGACCCCTGTTATCGAAAACCGCGGAACAGGGCACAAGCTACTGGGACCAGGGCGAAAATCGACGTTTTCGATCCAACTTAACAGGGGTCGCTTTTTTTATCCGAGCCGAACAGCGGAAATCGGGTCCGATGAGGGTCGCGACTCGCATCCGGCAGCCGCCCAGCTTTCGGCCGGGCGGCCTCGCATCACCAGGTGACGCCGACCCGGGCGTACAGATAGCGGCCGTTGAACCCGAACGGCGAATAATAGGGGAAGCCGACCAGGCCGGTGCTGTTGAGCTGCGTGCCGCGCGACGACAGGACCTTCACATAGTCGGGATAGGTGTCGAACAGATTGTTCGCCCCCACCGCCAGGTTCACGTTCCGGATCACCTGATAGCGCGCTTCGAGATCGAAGATGGTGTGGCGACCGGTATGGATATCGTCCTCGGCAAAGCCGGTGCTGCCTGGCTGCGTGACATCGCCATAATAGGATGCCCGCCCGGTCACGCCGAGATCGCCCAGCGACCAGTCGATCGTGCCGACCAGCTTGGTACGCGGCGTGCCCTGTTCGAACGAGATGATCCGCTGCCGGCTGAAGATCGGCAGGGTGGCGCTGGCGGGTGTGCCGGGCGGGGAGTTGGGCGGCGCGATGATCGTTGCGGGGGCCGGCGCGCGGGTCACCTCGATGTCGTTGAAATTGCCGGCCACGGTCAGGTCGAAAATGCCGATAGTGTCGGTCTTGGTGCGATAATGCGCCACCACGTCGATGCCCTTGGTGGTCGAGCGGATACCGTTGAGGAAGAAACGCCCCGCAGTCACATTGTTGGTATCCGGGTTGGCCGCAAGCAATGCCGCGACCACCGTGCCGCCGAGATTTTCCGACAAGGCGATCTGGTCGCGGATCTTGATGTGATAGGCATCGACCGACAGGTCGAACCCGCCCGCCTTCAGCACCACGCCGGCCGACAGGTTGCGCGCCTTTTCCGCCCGCAACGGCTTGCCGCCCAGCGCGACGCCGACCGGGCTGATCGACGGGAACAGGCCAGTCTCGACAATCGCGCCGCCGGTCAGGACCGATGCGGTCGAGGTGAAATATTGCTGCTGCAACGATGGAGCGCGGAACCCGGTGGAGGCAGTGCCGCGCACCGCGAGCCACGGCGCGAATTCGTAACGGGCGGACAATTTGCCGGTCGCGGTCTCGCCGAAATCGGAATAGCTTTCGCCACGCACCGCAACGCCCAGGGTCAGCCGGTCATTGGGCTTCGCCTCGATATCGAGATAGCCGGACACATTGTCACGGTGCACATTGACCCGGTTCGACGGCAGGAATCCGGGAAAGCCCTGGGCCCCCGAGCCGAGCGCGGTATTGGCGCTGAGCGGGCCACGATCATAGGAGGCATGCTCGCCGGCGCCGATCTTGAAACCTTCGCGGCGATATTCCGCGCCCCAGGCGATGTTGATCGTGCCTTCGCCCAGCGGCTGCTCGCGCGACACATCGATGCCGCCGACGATCTGATCATAGGTCAGCTTGCCGTCGTAGAAATTCCGCTGCGAGTTCGCGCCATAGGTGGCGTTGCCCGAATTCAGCGTGTTGATGGTCAGCTGGTTGCGCCCGTAGGAAAGGTTGAGATCAACCTTCCAGCCGGACAATTCGCCGCGCAGGCCGCCCGCGACGGTGAAATCCTCGGACTTGACGTTGATCAGCGGGGTGAACCCGTCGGGATAAAGGCTGGCCAGGGCGTCGGCGCTGGCATTGACGGGATTGCCGCCGGCGACGCGCGGTGTGGCGGCACTGGTGCTGTCGCGGTGCTGATAGCCGCCGAACCCGTATAATTCCCAGCCATTGTCGCCGACCGGCGCGCCGGCATTGGCGTAGAAGCTGTACTGCTCCACATCGGGGTCGCCGAAGCGTGAGCGCACCCGGATCGGCGTCTTGCGCGGATCGAAATCGCCGCGGCTGGTCGGGTTGCGATTGAGATATTCGCCGGACAGAGTGAGGAAGCCGTCCTGGCCGAGCGCGATGCCCTGCCAGCCCGATGCGGTGACGGTCTCGCCGTCATGTTCGTTGCGCGAGCCGCGCGCCGTGTCGACGTCAGTGATATACTGCCCATAGGTCACGGTCGCGCCGCCGCCGCTGCGCGCCTCGCGCAGGCGCAGATTGACCACGCCGGCGATCGCGTCCGATCCATATTGCGCCGCCGCGCCATCGCGCAGCACTTCGATCCGGTCGAGCGCGACCGACGGAATGGTGTTGAGATCGACCGCCGCCGAGCCGCGCCCGACCGAGCCGTTGGTGTTGAGCAGCGCCGACGTGTGCGCGCGAACGCCGTTGATCAGGACCAGTGTCTGGTCCGGCGACAGGCCACGCAGCGTGGCCGGGCGGATCGAATCGGTGCCGTCCACCGCCGATGAGCGCGGGAAATCGATCGACGGCACCACTGCTGCGAGTGAGGCGCCAAGCTCGGTGGTGCCCTGGCGCTGCAGGGTAGCGGCGCTCAGCACATCAACCGGCGATGTGCTGTCGAGCCGCGAGCGCCCTGCGGTGCGGGTCCCGGTGACGACGATGTCGCCCTGATCGTCGCCCTGATCATTGGGCGTCCCGGACGCTGTGGCGTCCTGCGTGTCGGTTGGGGCGGCCTGGGCGCTGGCGGCGCCAGCATAAGTGAGTGCCAGCGTCGATGCGGCGATGGCGAGAAGCGGCCGGAAGTTCGTCACGATAATTGTCCCTTTGTTCGATTCGAGATTGTTTTTATGAAGTGCGGCCAGCCCTCCAGGCCGGCTTCGCTATGTTCCGGAAAGCCGCGGCTATTCGGCGTCCGGCGTTACGATGGGTCCACCTTTGCTGGCTGGGCGACGGTGCGCAGATAGGATCGATGCGTGGTCCAGCCGCCGGGGAACAGGGTGCTTGCCTCGCCGTCCGAGACCGACGGCAGGATGATGACGTCGTCGCCCTGCTGCCAGTCCGCTGGCGTTGCGACCTTGTGCCGGTCGGTCAGCTGCAGGCTGTCGATGGTGCGCAGGATTTCATGGAAGTTGCGGCCGGTCGATGCCGGGTAGGTCAGCGTCAGGCGCACCCGCTTGGCGCCGTCGATGACGAACACGCTGCGCACCGTCGCGGTGTCCGATGCGTTGGGATGGATCAGGCCGAGCAGGGTCGAGATGCGGTGATCGCTGTCGGCGATCAGCGGGAAATTGACTTCGGTCCCTTGCGTGGCGGCGATATCGATCGCCCATTCATGATGTCGGTCGACCGGATCGACCGACAGGCCGACGACCTTGACCCCGCGGCGGTCGAACTCCGGCTTCAATCGCGCGACGGTGCCGAGTTCGGTGGTGCACACCGGCGTGAAGTCGCGCGGATGCGAAAACAGCACGACCCAGTCGCTGCCCGCCCAGGCGTAGAAGGACAGCGGCCCAATGGTGGAGTCCTGCGTGAAGTCGGGGACGATATCGAACAGATTGAGTGACATGGATCACCTCGGCGTTGGGAGGCTGATAATTTCCACTTTTTTAATGGGAATTGATGCGAAGAAATTTTATCAGCCGCAATAGCCCGATATGTCGGGAGTTCTTGCCGCGATTTGACCGCAAGGCCCGGGGTTCGCGCCTCGGCCGCCCGACCTAATCGGGGCTTGCAGATCCGCTCCGTCGATCTGGCAAACCAAGGACTCCATGACATGTCGAAGGAAGAAGATAACAAGGCCATTGTCGGCCGCTGGTTCACCTCATTCTGGGGAGAGACCTGCGACCTGGGTATCGTCGATGAACTCGCCGCGCCGGATATGCTGCTGCACTATTCGCTGCACGAACCCCGTCGCGGCCATGATGATATCAAGGCATTCATGACCGATTTCCGTGCGGCCTTTCCCAATCTCGCATTCGGGGGCGCAGCGGATCTGATTGCGGAGGGCGACCATGTGGTCGGTCGCTGGATCGGCGGCGGCACGCATAGCGGTCCTGCATTCAGTGACTTCCTGGCCGGCTCGCTCCCGGCCGCGTCCGGCCGCACGATGCGCTTCACCGGCACGACCGTCCTGCGGATCGAGAATGGCAGGATCGCCGAGGAAGTCGGCCTGGACGATGGCGTCACCGCGTTGCAGCAGCTCGGTCTTCTCCGCGCTGCCTGAACCGTGAGCCGGGGTGGCCACCAGTGTTTCGGTGGCCACCCCGGTGCAGCGGATTCCCGGCGCAACTCCTGTGGCGTTCGGGGGTTGTCAGGGCGCTAGGCAATGAAGGTAGGAAGATGCTCGAACATGTACCCGGTTGGCTGGGAAGCCTGTTGCACAATGTCCGTGCCGGTCATGCCAAATTGATCTGCGTCTCGCCCGAGATTGGCGATGTCGGGGCGGAGATCGATCTGTCGAGCCCTGCCTTTGCCGGTGGCGGGCGCCTGCCCGAGCGCTTCACCGCTGATGGCGTCGGCGTCTCGCCGCCGCTCGTCTGGGGTGCGGCGCCAGCCGGCACAGCCTGTTTCGTCCTGATCGTCGAGGATCCCGACGCGCCGGCGTTGAACCCGGTGGTCCATGCGATCGTCTCGGGTATCGCGGCGGATGAGCGCAGGCTGGCCGAAGGTGAAATCGCGGCCGACGGCACCGGCGATGGGCGCGGGCGCGATGTCGGGCGCAACAGCTATCTGGTCGAAGGCTGGTTGCCGCCCGATCCACCGACCGGGCACGGCGCGCACGACTATGTCTTTCAGCTGTTCGCTCTGTCCGAAGCGCCTGTGCTCGACGCGAACCCCGGCCGGTCGGCGATCCTTGACGCGCTAAAGGACCGGGTGCTGGGCACCGGCCTGCTGACCGGCACCTATTCGCGTGGCGAGAAAGCCGTGGCGGGCGAACGGGATTCGGGCGTGGCTGTCCCGACCTAGCGGGCATGCAAGGCAATCTTTTCGGCGTGCCGCTATGCGCTACGCTGCCACCCGGCCTGGCCTATGCCGATGAAGTGATGACGGCGACGGAGGAAGCGGCGCTGATCGCGCAATTGGAAGGCGTTGCGGTCATCCCGTTTCGCTTCCAGGGCTGGCTGGGCAAACGGCAGACCGCATCCTTCGGCTGGCGCTATGATTTCGAGGATGCGAGCTTTGCGCAGACCGAACCGATCCCGGGCTGCCTCTTGCCGCTACGGGAACGCGCAGCAGACTTTGCCGGCCTCGCGACGGACGCTCTCGTCCAGGCGCTGGTCACGCGCTACGATCCGGGGGCGGGAATCGGCTGGCACCGCGACCGCCCGGTGTTCGACCATGTCGTCGGCATCTCGCTCGAAGCGCCCGCGACCTTGAGACTGCGCCGGCGTGCCGGAACGAAGTTCGAACGGGCGGCGCTGCCACTTGCGCGGCGCTCGATCTATCATCTCCACGGCGCGGCGCGGCATGAGTGGGAACACAGCATCGTCGCGATGGACCGGCGCCGCTGGTCGGTGACCTTTCGGAGCCTGTCGCCGACGGCGCGCTGACGATCCTGACGCGATTCAACAGAATCCGGGGGTGCCGCATGGTGAGGCCGGACGAGACACCAGCCGGGCGCTTTCGTCCCGCTCTTTCTCATGGCCGCGAAGCATCGGGTGCAAACGCCTGTGTCGATCAAAACGGCTCCTGTTATGGCTCCTGTTCCGTCCTGTTTTTCAGTAACGAGAGCGATATCGACCCTGCAGTGATCGGGTTTGACCCTTAGCCGACCACCTCTGCGGATGACGATATCTCGCCCTCGTGCAGCGTCAGGAGCGATTCCATCAGCCCCTCGTCGGCGCTCGAACATACGCCCAGCACCACGGCCTGGTCGAAACCTTCCGCCGTCAGATAGGCATGGCCCATATTGGAATCGATATAGATGGATTCGCCCTTCTGCAGCGTGACCGGATCGTAGAATTCGGTGCGAACCTCGATCCCGCCCTCCAGCACATAGATATATTCCTCGCCCGAATGATGGACGAGTTCGCCGAATTCGGCGACGCTCCTGGCGCGGATCGTGGTGAGGACCGGGATCATGCGCTTCCGGCGCAATTCGGTACAGAGATAATGATAATCATAGTTCGGCGTCTCGACCCGCACCGCACGTGACAGGTCGCCGATACTGCGCCGCGCAGTGACCGGCTGTTCGCCCGAACTGGTCGATTCCGAGAACAGCTCCGACATGCGCAAGCCGAGCCGCTGGCTGAGCTGGAGCAATTTGTCATAGGTCAGGGTCAAGCGGTCATGCTCGATCTTGGACAGCGTCGATACGGGAATGCCGCTTCTCGCGCTCATCTCCTTCAGCGTCCAGCCTTCGCGGTTGCGCAAGCCCCGGAGCAATGCGCCGAGCGTTGGATTGGTCGATGCCATGCGGTGCCAATCTCTCCCGGGGTCATTGACAATTCTCTGATTAGGATCATCATGTCTTAATCAGAACATTTGTGTCAGGGTAATGGCTCAACCGCAGCGAAGCAATCCCGACTGCGGGCAAGGCCGATAATGAGGGGATCCCAAATGCGATCTATCAAACTCTTCGCTGCCGCCGCGCTGGCGCTGATCGGCGGCACCACCGTCGCGCAGCAATCCGCCACGCTCGCGCCCACCTTGGCGCCGGCCTCAACCGTCCAGCCGGCCGGCAAGCCACTCGCCGCCGTGACGCCGCCCCAGCCGCTGATCGAAGGCCAGATGCCGCTGACCAAGCAGGATCTGGACAGCTGGCTCGACGGCTATATGCCGTACGCGCTCAAGACCGGTGACATTGCCGGCGCAGTGGTGGTCGTGGTCAAGGACGGCCAGATCGTGACCAAGCGCGGCTTCGGTTATGCCGATATCGCGAAGCGCAAACCGGTCGATCCCGATCTCACCCTGTTCCGGCCCGGCTCGGTGTCGAAGCTGTTCACCTGGACTGCGGTCATGCAGCAGGTCGAGGCAGGCAAGATCGATCTCGACGCGGATGTGAATAAATATATCGATTTCAAGATACCGCTGAAGGACGGCAAGCCCGTCACGATGCGTGAGATCATGCAGCACACCAGCGGGTTCGAGGAACATGGCAAGGAGATCATGTTCTTCGATCCGAAGAATCTGACCTCGCTCGGCACCTATGTGAAGCAAGGGCTTCCCAACCGCATCTACACGCCAGGCACGACGCCCTCCTATTCGAACTACGCCACCGCACTGGCTGGCTACATCGTCGAGCGCGTGAGCGGCCAGTCGTTCGACGATTATGTCGATCAGCACATCTTCAAGCCGCTCGGCATGTCGCACTCGACCTTCCGCCAGCCCTTGCCGGCGCAACTCGTGCCGCTGATGGCGACAGGCTATCCGCAGGCCTCGGCCGACCCGGTCAAATATGAGATTGTCGGGCCCGCACCTGCCGGCAGCCTGGCTTCGCCGGGCACCGACATGGCGCGTTTCATGGTTGCGCATCTCAATCAGGGCGCCGGGCTGATGAAGCCGGAAACCGCACGCCTGATGCACGATTCGCCGCTGAGCGTCCTGCCGCCGCTCAACCGCATGGAGCTCGGCTTCTTCGAAACCAACGTCAACGGACGGCAGGTCATCGCCCATCTTGGCGACACCACCGTTTTCCACACCTCGCTGCACTTGTTCATGAAAGAAAATATCGGCTTCTACGTCTCATTCAACAGCGCCGGAAAGAACGGTGCGGTCGGCGGGCTGCGCGGTGCGATGTTCGAGGATTTCGCTGACCGCTATCTCCCTTCGATCGCGCCGGCCGACGGCAAGGTCGATGCAAAGACGTCTGCCGAGCACGCCAAGCTGATGGTCGGCAACTGGCTCAACAGCCGCCGTCAGGAAACCAGCTTCATGGCGATCACCAATCTCATCGGCCAGGTTGCTATCAGCATCGACGGAAGGGGCAATCTGGTGGTGCCGATGGTGCATGACCTGAACGGCGTGCCGTCGAAATGGATCGAGATCGCCCCGTTCGTATGGCGTCAGGTCGGCGGGCATGAGCGTCTGGCGGCCAAGGTCGTGGACGGCAAGGTCGTGCGCTGGAGCTTCGATGGGGTGTCGCCCTTCATGGTCTTCGATCGTGCGCCCGCCTCGCAATCCGCCACCTGGATCATGCCGTTGCTCTATGCCAGCCTCGGCGTGCTCGCGCTGACCCTGCTGCAATGGCCGATCGCCGCGCTGATCCGTCGCCGTTACAAGGCGCCGCTCGTCCTCGAAGGGCGCGCGCGCCAGGCCTATCGCGGCGTCCGCATCGGCGCCGGGCTGGTTCTGGCCGCGCTGATCGGCTGGATGGTCGGCATGACCAAGCTGATGGGGGATATTTCCAACCTCAGCTCGTCCTCCGATGGCATGTTGTGGCTGCTCCAGATCTTCGGCGCGATCGCCTTTGTTGGCGGCGTGTTGCTGGCGGGCTGGAACCTGTGGATCAACTGGCAGGGCAAACGCGGCTGGTTCAGCAAGCTCTGGTCGGTGCTGCTGCTGATCGCGACGCTCACTGTGTTCTACGTCGCCTGGGTCTTCGGCCTGATCGCGATGACGGTGAACTTCTGATGGCCAGGCTTCGACTCTCGGTCGTCAATGAAACGCTCCGGCTTGCCGCCCCTTTCCGCATCTCGGGCTATGTGTTCGATACGGCGGACGTGATCGTCGTCACTCTGGACGACGGCGATCATCAGGGACGGGGCGAGGCTTCGGGCGTTTATTATCTCGGCGACGACGTGCCGGCGATGCGCGCCGCGATCGAAGGCGCGCGAGCGGCGATTGAAGCGGGGGTGTCGCGCGACGAGTTGCGCGGCATCCTCCCTGCCGGCGGAGCGCGCAACGCACTCGATGCAGCGTTGTGGGAACTTGAGTCGAAGCAGACGGACAAGCCCGTCTGGGCGTTGGCCGGACTCGATGCACCGCGGCCGCTGGTCACTACCTTCACCCTCGGCGCCGACGATCCGGCAAAGATGGCAGAGGGCGCCCGGGCGTTCGATCACGCCCGCTCGATCAAGATCAAGCTGACCGGCGAACTCGATCTCGACATTGCGCGGGTCACGGCGATCCGCGCGGCCCGGCCCGATGTATGGCTCGGTGTCGACGGCAATCAGGGCTTCAGGATCGGCGATCTCGATGCACTGGTCGCAGCGATGGTTGCCGCCAATGTGTCGCTGATCGAACAGCCGCTCGCGCGCGGCCGCGAAGCCGATCTTGACGGCTATCGCTCGCCGATCCCGATCGCGGCGGACGAAAGCGCGCTGACGCTCGCAGATGTCGCCGGGCTGGTCGGTCGTTTCGATGTGTTCAACATCAAGCTCGACAAGTGTGGCGGCCTGACCGAGGGGCTGCTGATTGCCGCCGCCGCACGCGAGGCGGGGCTCGGCGTGATGGTCGGGAACATGGTCTGCACGAGCCTGGGTATGGCGCCCGGCTTCGTGCTCGGCCAGGTCTGCGACCTCAATGATCTCGACGGGCCGATCTTCCTGAAGCAGGATCGTTCCCCGGGCATGGTCTATCGCGACGGAACCGCTTGGTGTCCGGCCGCTGTATGGGGCGCTGAAGCGGTCGTCACGGCGTGACAGATACAGGGCCCGCAACGGGAGCGGAGCCAAGCTGGTTCGGTCAGCCGCGCGGACTGACCGTGCTGTTCCTGACCAATATGTGGGAACAATTCTCCTATTACGGCATGCGCGCGCTGCTGGTCTATTACATGACCAAGCAGCTGCTGCTGGGGCAGGGGCATTCCTCCTTCGTCTATGGCGCCTATACCGCCTGCGCCTATTTCACGCCGATCATCGGCGGGGTGATCGCCGACCGCCTGCTCGGCAAGCGCCGCGCGGTGATCATCGGCGCCAGCATCATGGCGGCCGGCCATTTCATGATGGCGTTCGAACCGCTTTTCTATGTCGCGCTGGCCACGATCGCGCTGGGCAACGGCCTGTTCCTGCCGAGCCTGCCGAGCCAGATCAACGATCTGTACAAGGCGGGCGATCCGCGCCGCAGCTGGGCCTATAATGTCTATTATGTCGGCGTGAACATCGGCGGATTCCTGGCGCCTTTGATCTGCGGCACGCTCGGCGAAGTCTATGGCTGGCATTATGGTTTCGGCGCGGCCGGGATCGGCATGCTGCTCGGCCTGATCATCTATGTGAAGGGGCAGCGCTACCTTCCGCCCGAAGCGCCGCGCGTGCCGACCCAGGATCTGCCGGCGACGCGCTGGGCCGAGCACAAGCGTACTTTTCTGGTGCTGCTCGCCATCGCCTTGTCGGTGACCGTGTTCCGTGGCGCCTATGAACAGGTCGGCAATACCGTTTCGCTCTGGGCCGATACCGGTGTCGATCGATCTCTGGGCAGTGTCTCGATCCCGATGACCTGGTTCCAGTCGCTCAACCCGTTGATGGTGATGCTGATGACCCCACCCTTGCTCGCTTATTGGCGCCGCCGTGCCGATGCCGGGCGCGACACCGCGCCAGCGCGGCGCATGGCGCTCGGCGCGATGATCGTTGCGGGCGCCTATCTGCTGCTCGCGCTGGTCGAATGGAGCGGCGGCGGCGCGCGCGCAGACTGGCTGTGGTTCGTGCTGTTCTTCGCGATCTTCACGCTTGGCGAATTGTTCATCCTGCCGACCGGGCTCGGACTGTTCGCACGGCTTGCCCCGCCACGGCTCGGTGCGACCACCGTTGCGGCCTGGTATCTTGCGATCTTCAGCGGGAGCCTGTCCGCTGGCCTGGTCGGCATGTTGTGGAGCCGAACCGGTCACGCTTCCTTCTTCGCCTTGCTCGCGGCGATTGCGGTCGCTGCGGCGGTGCTGTTGCGGCTGCTCGATCAGCCGGTGCGCAGTGTCGATCCGACATGGACAGGCAAATAACGTTGACAATTCTCTGATCAGGACAATAGTGTCCCAGATCGGATAAATATAATGAAGAGGGGATCCGAATGACCGACCTGCCCACGCCAAATCGTCGCACGGTTTTGCGCAGCGCGATCACTGGCGCGGTCGCGGGGACCGCGCTCGGCTTCCCGATGATCAATGCCGGCAGCTTTGCCGCCGCACCGGGCTCGGCGAAACGCTATTCGAAGCGCACGCTCGACATCATCGAAAAGACTCTGGTCGTAGACATGCTGGCGGTGCCCAAGATCGATTTCGCGCCCGACGTCTTTTCGCGCCCGCTGACCGCGCAGCAGGTCGCCGATTTCCGCAGTTGCGGTATCACCGGTTTCCATAATGCCATCGGGATCGGCGGTCCGCAGGCACGCGAGGAAGCGCTGACCTTCCTCGCCTCGTGGCAGGGGTTCGCCGGGCGCAACAGCGATCTCTTCTCGCTGGTCGGCAGTATCAAGGATCTCGAGCGCGCCAAGAAGGAGCGCAAGATCGGCATGATCATGGGCCTCCAGAATGCCGAGCAATTCGGCGCGCCGGAGGATGTACTGCTCTTCTACCGCCTGGGGCTGCGCTGCGCTCAGCTCACCTACAACACGCAGAATTTGATCGGATCGGGCAGCACCGACCGGGTCGATGGCGGGATCAGCGATTTTGGCGAAGCGATCATCACGGCGATGAACTCGGCCGGCATGCTGGTCGATGTCTCGCACAGCGGCGACCGCACCACGCTCGACGCGATCAAATTGTCGAAGCAGCCGATCGCGATCACCCATTCGAACTGCCGCGCCTTGTGCAATCACCCGCGCGCCAAGACCGACGAAGCGATCCTCGCGCTCGGCAAGACCGATGGCGTGATGGGGATCAGCGGCGTGCGCATGTTCGTCAAGGCAACGGATCCGACGACGCTGTCCGACATGGTCGACCATATCGACCATGTCGTGAAGCTGATCGGCATCGATCATGTCGGCATCGGGTCGGACGCCGATCTCAACGGCTATGACGACATGCCGCCGGATCAATATGCCGCGCTCAAGGCGAGCTACAAGGCAAGCTACGCCTTTCGCGAGAAGATCGACATCGAAGGGTTCGACCACCCGATGAAGATGTTCGACCTGACCGAGGAGCTGATCCGGCGCGGCTGGTCCGACGCCAATATCGCGCAGCTGCTGGGTGGCAATTTCCACCGGCTGCTCGGCGCGGTGTGGAAATAACAAAGGCCGCAAAGACGGTCCGAACGTCATCAAGGGGGAGAAGGTCATGACCAACATAAGAAAGATGCTCGGTGCCACCACCGCGCTTTCGCTTTTCCTGATCGCGGCGCCGGCAATCGCGCAACAGGGGCCGGCAACCGGGGATACGACCAGGGAGCCGGACAATGACGACATCATCGTCACGGCGCAGAAGCGCGAACAGACATTGTTCGAAATCCCCCAGTCGATCTCGGTGCTCGGCGGCGACACGCTCGATCGGCAAAAGGCGACCAGCTTCGTCGACTATGCTGCGCTCGTTCCCGGTCTCACCATCCAGCAAAGCAATCCCGGCGAAGCGCGCGTCGTCCTGCGCGGCATCAACACCGGATCGGTCGGCTCGACCGTCGGTATCTATGTCGACGAAACGCCGTTCGGGTCGAGTTCGAGCCTTGGCAATGCCGCAGTCTTGGCGGGCGATTTCGACACGTTCGATCTGGCACGGGTCGAGGTGCTGCGCGGCCCGCAGGGGACGCTTTACGGCGCCAATTCGCTCGGCGGCGTGCTCAAGTTCGTGACCAATGCACCCAAGCTCGACACTTTCGAGGTGCGCGGCCAGGCCGGCGTCGAGACGATCGATGATGGCGGTACCGGCTATCTCGGCAATGCGGTGATCAATGTGCCGCTGGGCAAGACGCTCGCGCTGCGCGCCAGTGGTTTCTATCGCAAGAATGCCGGCTTTATCGACGCGACCGGCCGTGCCGGTGAGAACATCAACGATTCCGAGGCTTATGGCGGTCGTGCCTCGCTGCTGTTCCAGCCAGTCGATGAATTGTCAGTGCGCCTGACCGCGGTCGCGCAGAACATCCGCGCCAACTCGCCCTCATCGTTCGACGCCGATCCGCTGACCTCGAGGCCGCTGACGGTCGGCCGGATGACGCGGGCGGAATCCTATCCTGACAGCAGCAAGGTCGATTACCGGCTCTATAACGGTACGCTGAATTATGATTTCGGCGTTGCCAACCTGACCTCGGTGACCAGCTACGGCATTCTCGACCAGCGCCGGGTGATCGACAATACGGTCGTCCTGGGGGACACGGTCAGCGGCGTCTATGCGGCGTTTGCCAATGTCACCACGCCGCTCGGCATCGTCCTGCAAGCGGATATCAAGCAGAAGAAATTCACCCAGGAGCTGCGTCTCGCTTCAGCGGATTCCGACAGTTTCGAATGGCTGATCGGCGGCTATTACACGCGAGAGACTGTCAATCTGTTCCAGCGCTACGCTCCATTTGTGCTGGGCAGCAAGGCTTTCATCGATCCTAAACTGACGGTCGGCGGGACCGATTTCCGTGAATTCCTCACTGCGTCACTCGACTCGGTCTACAAGGAATATGCGGCGTTCGGCAGCGCGACCTGGCACGTCTCGTCCCGTTTCGACATCACTGCCGGCGGACGCTACAGCCATAATGACCAGCGCTCGGTGCAGATCCAGGATGGCGCGTACCTCCCGCTGGTCGGCATTCCGTTCATTCCGTTTATCTCGAGTGGCAAGTCCAAGGAGAATGTCTTTACCTGGTCGGTCTCGCCGCGCTTCGAACTGAATGATCATGCGTCGATCTATGCCCGTGTCGCCAAGGGGTATCGCCCCGGCGGCCCGAACGTCGTACCGCCGGGCTCCGGTCCTGATTTTCCGGTCACTTTCAAGGCCGACACGCTGATCAGCTATGAAGCCGGCATCCGGGCCGAGACAGCGGATCGCACTTTCGGGATTGATGCGTCGGTCTATTATCTCGACTGGAAGGACATATTGGTGTTCGGCGCCTTCGACAGCGCAGTCGGGCAGATTGGCGCGAACGACAATGGCAAGAAGGCGCGCAGTTACGGCGCCGAGGTGACGGCGACGATCCGCCCGACCGCCGGGTTCACCGTGGTGCTCAACACCGCCTATAACGACGCCAACCTGACCGACGATACGCCGGCGGTGACCGGCGGTTTCGATGGCGACCGGCTGCCCTTCTCGCCGAAATGGAACGCGAATCTCAGCGCCGATTACGAATGGAGGTTGTCGGGAAGCGCCAGGGCGTTCGTCGGCGGCAACATCCGGTTGATCGGCGACCAAGCCGCCGATTTCGACACGGGCTATCGTGCTGCGTTCGGGCGCCGGCTGCAGCTCGACGGTTACCAGACCGTCGATTTGCGCGCGGGCGTCGATTTCGGCTCATTCACCGTCACCGCCTATGCCAAGAATCTCACCAATGAGCGCGGTTTCAACAATCTTGCGGGCTTTGGCACGCGGCCCGGCACGGCGGTGGCAGCATCGCCGATCCGGCCGCGTACGGTCGGCGCTACGCTCGGCTTCTCCTTCTGATCGGCGGTACCATGTCACATTCAAGCGCACTGCGCGAACCCCGCGAGCGTGCGTCGGGGGCTTGCCAAAGTCCTATCTCCTGTTCCTCGGGGACACGACCATAACCGGCTATGCCAAGACCGCTTTCGGCCTGCGCGACTGGGCGGGTGATGCCTGTGTCGGCGAATATGCGCTCGCCGGCGCGACCGTCTCGACCGGCCTGCCGCGCCTCTCCCCGGCCGAGGCGCGGCTGCGCGGCGCGCGCGCGATGATCATCGGTGTCGCCAATGCCGGCGGAGTGATCCCGGACAGCTGGGTCGCCGGTCTGATCGAAGCGCTAGAGGCCGGACTGGACCTGGTCAGCGGGATGCATATGAAGCTTGGCGACATGCCGGTTCTACGCAATGCCGCTGAACGCCTTGGGCGTGAATTGATCGACGTGCGTACGCCGCCGGCGGGCATCCGTGTCGGTACGGGGGCGAAACGCGGTGGCAAAAGGCTGTTGACCGTCGGTACCGATTGCGCACTGGGCAAGAAATACACTGCGCTGGCCATTGCGCGCGCCTTTCGGGCACGCGGCGTCAATGCTGATTTCCGCGCCACCGGCCAGACCGGGATCATGATAGCCGGCGGCGGCATCCCGATGGATGCGGTGGTGTCGGATTTCCTCGCCGGCGCGGCCGAACTGCTCAGCCCCGATGCACCGGCCGATCACTGGGACGTGATCGAGGGGCAGGGTTCGCTGTTCCACCCGGCCTATGCCGCGGTGACACTCGGCTTGCTGCACGGCAGCCAGCCCGATCTGTTCGTCGTTTGCCATGAGCCCGGCCGTACCGCGATGCTAGGTCATCCGGGCTTTACCCTGCCGTCGATCGAGACGGTGATTGCCGAGACGGTGGCGCTTGGCCGCCTGACCAACCCGGCGATCCGCTGCGCCGGGGTGAGCCTCAACACCGGCGCGCTCGGTACCGAGACCGCCGCGGCTCTGATCGCGGCCGAATCCGATAGGCTCGGTCTGCCGGTCGCCGATCCGATCCGCGGGGGCGCCGCGTTCGAGCGCCTTATCGACGCCTGCCTCGCATGAGCCAGGTTGCACCCAGGACGGGATCGAGCTGGTTCCAGCGGTTCCTGCTGCCCGGTTTCGCTTTCAAGGCGGTGATCATCGGCGGCGGTTACGCGACGGGCCGCGAGCTTGCAGAGTTTTTTCTGCCCAGCGGTCCATGGGGCGGCCTTGCCGGTATGGTGCTGGCGATGCTGGTGTGGAGCGTGGTCGCCGCGACCACGTTCCTGTTCGCGCGGCGCACCGGCGCGCGCGATTACAGCAGCTTCTTCGAAGCCCTGCTCGGTCGCGGCTGGGTGGTGTTCGAACTGGGTTATTTCCTGTTTCTGGTGCTGATCCTCGCCGTGTTCGGCGCAGCAGCGGGCGCGATCGGCCATGCCGCGCTGGGACTGCCGCCGATCGCCGGCACGCTGGCGCTGATGGCGGGCATCGCGATCTTTGCCGGCTACGGCAACACGGCGGTCGAGCAGCTGTTCAAATATGTCTCGTTCCTGCTTTACGGCGTCTATGCGCTGTTCCTGGTCCTGGCGCTGGCCGGGTTCGGCGACCGCATCGCCACCGGTTTCGCCATCCCGGCGGTGTCCGACGGCTGGGCGCTCGGCGGGCTGACCTATGCCGGCTACAACATCATTGGCGCGGTGGTGATCCTGCCGGTGCTGCGGCACATGACCAGCGACCGCGACGCAGTGGTCGCGGGACTCGTCGCCGGGCCATTGGCGATGATCCCGGCGATCATCTTCTTCGTGTGCATGATCGCCTTTTATCCGCAGATTGGTGCCGAAGTGTTGCCGTCGGATTATCTGCTGACTCAGCTTGGCAATCCGGTGTTCCATCTGCTGTTCCAGCTGATGATCTTCTCCGCCCTGCTCGAAAGCGGTACCGGCGCGGTCCATGCCGTAAACGAGCGCATCGCCAAGGCCTGGCGCGTCCGGCGCGGTACGGCGCTCGGCAATGGCGGGCGGCTCGTGATTGCGATCGCGCTGCTTGTCCTGTGCATGCTGGTCGCCGACCGGTTCGGGCTCGTGACCCTGATCGCCAAGGGCTACCGCGCGCTCGCCTATGTGTTCCTCGCCGTCTATGTCCTGCCGCTGATGACGCTTGGCGTCTTCCGACTGTGGCGTGGCGGCAACCCAGCCCCGGAGGCCCAATGAACCGTTTCGCACTTGCTCTGGCGCTGACGTCAACTCAGCTCGCCACGCCGCTCTGGGCAGCGCCGCCCAAGGGTTTCGAGACACGCGTCGAAACGCTGCGCAAGACGGTCGGCGTGCCCGGCATGGCGATCGCCATTGTCGAGAATGGCAAGACCGTGCTCGCGCGCGGCTGGGGCGAGAAGAAGCTCGGGTCGAACGATCCGGTGACGCCGAACACGATCTTCCCGACTGGATCGACCGGCAAGGCCTTCACGGTCGCGGCGCTCGCCACCCTGGTCGATGCCGGCAAGATCGGCTGGGACGACAAGGTGATCGACCGCCTGCCCGGCTTCCAGATGTATGATTCCTGGGTCACGCGCGAGATGACGATCCGCGACCTGCTGGTCCATCGCAGCGGGCTCGGGCTGGGCGCGGGCGATCTGCTGTTCGTGCCGCGCAGCAATCTGTCGCGCGCCGAGGCGGTGAAGCGGTTGCGCCATATCAAGCCGGCGACCAGTTTCCGCGACGGCTTCGCCTATGACAATGTCCTCTACATGGTCGCCGGCCAGCTGATCGAGTCGGTGTCGGGCCAGACCTGGGAGAAATATGTCGTCGAGCATGTGCTGAAGCCGGCGGGCATGACCGTGTCGACCAGCGACGATGACAGCTTCTTCGCCACCGCCGATCGCGCCCAGCCGCATGCGCGGATGAGCAGCGGATTGCGCGGCGCCGGCGAGCAGGAAGTGCTCAACGAACGCGACGGCCTGGCGCGCAACGCCGCGCCGGCGGGCGGGCTCGCGGTCAGTCCGACCGACATGGCGAAATGGCTCGCGATCCAGCTCGCGCACGGCAAGCTGCCGGGTGGCGGGCAATTGTACAGCGAAGCGCAGGCGAAGGAGATGTGGAATCCGGTCACGCTGCAGCCGATCGCGGTACGGCCCGACTATCTGAAACCGACCGAGGCCAAGTTCCACAGCTATGCGCTCGGCTGGGACATACAGGATTATCGCGGCGCGAAGATCGTCTCGCACGGCGGCGCGGTGTTCGGGTTCCAGACCATGGTGGTGTTGCTGCCCGAAAAGAATGTCGGCTTTGCGATCGAGATCAACAGCGAGGACGGCGAATTGCTCCAGGGCCTGATGTACGAGCTGCTCGATCATTATCTCGGCGCACCGGCGGCGGACTGGCCGGCGAAATATTCGACCTACAAGAAGAGCCGTGTCGCCAAGGGGCTTGAGATGTTCAAGGCCAGCGCGGCCACGCCGGCCAAGGTCGGCCCCTCGCTCGCCCTGACGCGCTACACCGGCATTTTCGCCGATCCCTGGTACGGCAATATCGAGGTCGCGGAGGGCAAGGGCGGCTTGACGATCGATTTCAAATCGACCCCGCGAATGGGCGGGCGGCTCGACCATTGGCAATATGATACGTTCGTCACGCGTTTTGACGACAAGACAATCGAACCGGCCTATGTCACTTTCGGTCTCGATGCCGAAGGTAAAGTGGAGCGTGTCACGATGAAGCCGGTCTCTCCGATTGCGGATTTCAGTTACGACTATCAGGATCTTCTCTTCGCACCGGTGGCTGCCGCGAAATGAGCCGGATCATGAAGGCCACGGGCCTGTTCGCATCGGTCGCGCTGCTGGCGTTCACCGTTCCCGCTCATGCGCAGGATGAGGAGGCGCGGGTAGCGCGCGTGCTCAAGGCGACGCCGATCATCGACGGTCATAACGACTGGCCGGAGACGCTGCGCGAGCGCGAAGGCGAGGGGCGTTGGACGATCGATCTGCGCCGCGGGCTCGACCGCAAGCCCCAGCCATACAACACCGATATCGAACGGCTGCGCAAGGGTATGGTCGGCGGCCAGTTCTGGTCGGTCTATGTCTCGGCCAATCTGCCCGGGCCGGAGCAGGTCAAGGAGACGCTCGAGCAGATCGACTTTGTTCACCAGCTTGCCGCGCGCTATCCGGAGACCTTCGCGCTCGCCCGAACCGCGGACGACGTGCGGCGCATCCAGCGCAGTGGCCGCATCGCCTCGATGATCGGGGTCGAGGGCGGCGGCCAGATCGACGGCAGCCTGTCGGTGCTGCGTACGTATCATGACCTGGGTGCTGGCTATCTGACGCTGACCCATTCGCTGACCATCGACTGGGCGGACTCGGCGACCGACGATCCCAAACATGACGGCCTGACCGCGTTCGGCGAAGAGGTGGTGCGCGAGCTGAATCGGCTCGGGATGCTGGTCGATCTGAGCCATGTGAGCGAAGCGACGATGCGCGATGCGCTGCGCGTGTCGAAGGCACCGGTGATCTATTCGCATTCGGGCGCGCGGGCGCTCGACGATCATCCGCGCAACGTGTCGGACGATGTGCTCAAGCTGGTCGCGGCGAATGGCGGCGTAGTGATGGTCAATTATGCGCCGAGCTATGTCTCCGATGCCTATCGGCGCTGGTCAGCGGATCGCGGGGCTGAGCGGACGCGGCTCAATGCACCACCCTTTGGCGGTCTCTATATCGGCCAGCCGGACAAGGCGAAGTCGGCGCTCGCTCAATGGGAGAAGGATCATCCTGCTCCGCGCGTGACGCTGGCGCAGGTGGCCGATCATATCGAGCATATCGCCAAGGTCGCCGGGCCGGACCATGTCGGTATCGGGTCGGATTTCGACGGTACCGGCAACGAATTGCCCGACGGGCTGGGCGATGTCGCGACCTATCCGCAGCTGATGGCCGAGCTGATGCGGCGCGGCTGGAGCGATGCGAATATCGCCAAGCTGGCGGGCGGCAACATCCTGCGCGTGATGGAGGCGGCGGAGAAGGTCGCGGCGGCACCCGGATCCACCAGGACGCGGAAGTAGCGCGGTCGATTGGGCCGCGCTGGCGTTTGCCGGAGCGCGGCCCAATCGCGCTTGCCATCCACCCCATGCCGCGCCCATAAAATGCGCACTGGGTTCCAGGCTTCAGGCAAGGCGGGGAAGACCGATCAAACCGGACGCACCTTCAGGCGATCAAACCTCCGTCACCTCGGGCGACCTGGTCGCATCGCTATATGACGAATTGCACAGCATTGCGCGACGCGAACATTTTCGTGCCGGTGGCCGCCAGACGCTGCAGACCACCGCGTTGATCAACGAAGCCTATCTCAAGCTGCACAAGCGCGACGGTTGGGAAAGTCGGACGCACTTTCTGGGCTGCGCCGCCACCGCCATCCGGCACATCCTGATCGACGCGGCGCGAGCTCGGCTGGCGTCCAAGCGCGATGCTCCGACCTATTCTTTCACTCAAAGCCTGGATACGCTTGCCGCCGCCATACCGGAGGATGCGCAGGTCGTCCGGCTGGGGGACGCGCTGAAGCAGCTTTCCGAACTCGATCCCAATCTTGCGCAGGTGGTCGATTGCCGCTTCTTCGCCGGGCTGGACGAACGCGAGACCGCGGCCGTGCTTGGCGTCAGCGATCGCACGGTAAGGCGCTGGTGGACTCAAGCGCGCGCGCTGATCTATCGCGAGATGGTAACCGACTAGCGCGCGCTGGCGATGCGTGCGCGGATCGGCGGAAAGCCCTTCAGATTGGCGGCTCCGGCCGGCCCCATCGCCCTGATGATCGCCTCGGAACGATCGAGCGCCGCGCTCGCCTCGTCCAGACGCCCCTGCTTCAGCCGGACGATCGCCTGGGTGCGCGCGAGCATGGCATGCGGCAGCCCGGGTTTAGCGATCGCCGTCACCAAAGGGGCGACTTCGCCCACCACCTTGTCCGCGCTCGTGACATCGCCGGTTTCAGCCATCGCCTCGGCCAGCCCAAGTCCGATGACGAGCGTGGACAGGGCCCCTTGTCCCACATACTCGGTTGCGATGGGGCGTGCTTCGGCCAGAACGCGCCGCGCCTCGTCGAACTTGCCGAGCGCAAGCTTGGCCCGGCCGAGTGCACCCAGGTCGGCCGCGAGGCCTGCCGACGGACCGAACACGGACTTGCGCTGCGCGGCGACGCGCTCGAAGATCACCTCGGCCCGGGCAACCTCGTCCAGCTTCAGAAGCCTGATTCCCTTGAGCTGCATGATCGCCAGCCCCTGCGTGCTTTTCTCCAGCCCGGTGCGTTTCAGCGCAGCGTCGGCCTGGGCGAAAACCGCGGGCATCGCATCGAGCCGATTGGCCTCGACCATATAGACGAGCAGATTGTTGTAGAGCGTCAGCAGGTCGCGGTGATTCTCCACATAGACCCGATCCGCCTCCGGCATCGCGTCCGCAAGCAGCCGGATTGCGCTGTCATAGTCGCCTCCACGGCGGGCAAGTTGCGCACGACCGCCGATCACCTCCAGCCGTTCGGTGCGGAAGCGCGCAGGGTCGGTGCGGAACACGGCATCGGCGGCATCAAGCAATGGCGCCATGTCGTCCGACTTGTTCATCGCGGCGGCCGAAGAGGCGAGGCGGAGCTTGATCTCCGCGGTCGCGACGGCGTCGTTGCCACCGATCCCCCGCGCCAGCGCGCGACGCAGCAATACGTCAGCGCCCGCCGCATCCTCCAGATTGACGTAGAGGTCCGACAACGTAGTGATCAGCGTCGCCGATCGCGCGCTGTTGTCGAGCGAGCCGACCAGCCGCTCGGCGGTCTTGTCGAGCATCTGCTTCACCGTCGCGTCCGCCCCGGCATCGGTTTCCGCGGTGTCCCGGAACATGACGGTGAGCATCCGGTTGATCGCATCGGAGCGTCGCGCCTCGTCCAGCGCCACATCGCGCTCGATCGCGGTCTGCCGCGCCTGCCAGGCGATACCACCCGCGCCGACCAGGATCGCGACGATCGCCGCGGCGCTTGCCGTCACCGCCCAGCGATACCGTCGCACGAAACGCCCGACCATATAGCGGGTCGAACCGGCACGCGCCTGGACCGGGCGCAGTTCCTGATGGCGCCGGAGGTCGTCCGCCAGATCGATCGCGCCGCGGTAGCGTTCCTGTGGAGAGCGTCGCATTGCCTTGAGAATGATCGCGTCGAGATCGCCGGCGATCCGGCCGCTGGCGATCGGTGCACCGACGCGGTCCGCCGTCTTGCTCGGCAGCGGGGGATCCTCGTGCAGCACCCGGCGGATGATCGAGGGAACAGATGCGCCTTCGCGGTGCCAGGGCCCGGCCCCGGTCACCAGCTCGAACAGGATCACGCCGAGCGCATAGACATCCGCCGCGACCGTCGCCGTGCCCCCGCCGAGCTGTTCCGGCGCAGCATAGTCGGGCGTCAGGATCGCTTGAGTCGCCATGGGCGCCGCGGCGCTGTCATCGAGCAGTCGCGCGATGCCAAAATCGAGCAGACGGACGCGCCCGGCGGTGTCGATCAGGATATTCGATGGTTTGAGATCGCGGTGGATCACCAGATTTGCATGGGCATAGCCGACCGCATCGCAAATCTCGCGGAACAGCCTGAGCCGTGTGTCCAGATCGGCCCCCGTGCGCCGGCACCAGGCGTCGATCGGTTCGCCTTCGACATATTCCATCGCCATATAGGGGCGGCCATCGGGGCCGATGCCGCCGTCGATCAGCCGGGCGATGCCGCGATGCTCGAGCCGCGCAAGCACACGACGTTCACGGTCGAACAATCCGCCCTGCTCGGCCGCCTCGGCGCGCAGCATCTTGAGTGCGACACGCTGTTCGAAATCCGTACTGGTCCGGTGTGCGAGATAGACTTCACCCATGCCACCGCGCCCGATCAGCCGGTCGATGGTGAAGGCGCCGATCTCCTCGCCGGCGGCAAGCGAGCTATACCCCGTTGCCGGGTCGGGCAGGGAGAGGTCAGGGGGCGACATTTCGAAGATGCCGTCGCTCGACGCGGCGTCGAGCAGGGAGGTCACATGCGCGAGAAGGTCTGGTGAGACCTTCGAGCGACGCAGCCGCTTGTCGCGTTCCTCCGGCTTGAGGTCGATCAACTCGTCAAACAGAGCCTGGACCTTGGTCCAGTCCTCCCCGTTCAAATCCTTCATGCCCGGGCCCCCTCAAGCGGATTGGAGACTCGCCCCAATCAATATCGGAATAACGATCCTGATCGACCCGATGCACAATTGATAGAGCAGCGATGCGACATGATTTTCCCCTGTTATCCGGCGAAAAAAATCGACCCCTGTTATGTTGGAAATCGGCATCGAATTTGGGGTTATTTATGAATGTCTTGACCCCCTCCACCGCTGTTATGCGGAACAGGGGTGAGGGCAGGGAACAACAGCGGACAGACCGGGGGTTGTGCCGCACTGGATCGAATCCGCCCGATCTTGTTATCTTGACGGTGGAAAGAGCGGGACGAAAGCCGAACGGGCTCATATCCGGCGCGATGTTGCCATGATCGATGCAGCTATTGAATCACGTCCGGCCGTACTGCGGTGACGACTCTGTGGTCAGTCCGGCCAGGCCGAGCCGAGGATGATGCTGCAGAAGTTCAGCCGCTGATAGGAAGGATCCTTGAGCGCAAGCACATCGGCCTTCACATTGCCGAAAGTGGTCAGTGGCTTGCCGATCGTACCCTGCGCGAAATGATCGATGATGCCGTGCTTGAAATCATGTTCGCGCGGATGGTGCGCACAGACATGGTCGCGCTGGTCGGCGGTGAAGTCATGATAGGCGATGCCGAGCACGTCCATCTCGACTCCGGCGGTGACCAGAGCGACTGTCGGCCGCATATGTTCAGGGATGCCCGGCGTGGTGTGGAGCGCGATTGACGCCCAGACATCGTCGATATCGCGTTCCGGCAGGCCATAGCCGGTGAGGAAATCGCGCGCCGCATTGGCGCCGTCAACTTCGAAGCGCAGATCCTTGCTGGCATGGGCCTGGGTCAGGCCCATATCGTGGAACATCGCGCCGATATAGAGCAGTTCGGGATCATAACCGATGCCGCGCCGCGCAGCGGTCAATGCACCCCATAGGAATACACGGCGGCTGTGATTGTAGAGCAGATCATCCTCGGTATCGCGGACGAGCTCGGTCGCGGCGCGCGCCATGGTGCTGTCGGGAATGGCAATCCCTGCGATGGTGGTGGTCATGAAAATCTCCTGTGACGGGCATGACGGGTCGTGGCGTGACTCGCGCACGCGGTGGCCAACCCGGCGGTTGTTACGGTGACGCTCCGCTCGACGAGGCGTGACGCTTTATCTGCGGTGTGAGATCTTGCGCGGCAATGCCGCTTGCCCATCGGATCGGGACAATGGCACATGATTTCGCGCCATCGTCATGGCGTGCGGGAATTGGGCAATGGCGGTGCAGACGGTCGCGGTAGTGATCCATGACGGCGTGCAGGCGCTGGACGTGGCCGGCCCGGTCGATGTCTTCGCCGAAACCAACGCATTCATAGCATTGGAGGACCGCTACGAGTCTTTGCTGGTCGCCGCCGATCGCGATCCGGTGCGCGCGTCCAACGGGATGCGCCTGTTGCCCGACCTGAGTTTTGCCGACCCCCTGCCCGAGGCTGCGATCGTGCTGGTCGCGGGCGGCCCGGCCTTGCCCGATGCTCCCTCGGATGCCGTGATGTCGGATTGGCTCAGGGCTGCGTCGGAGCGTGCTGCGCTTTACGGATCGATCTGCACCGGTGCGTTCGCGCTTGGCCATGCCGGGCTGCTCGACGAGCACCGGGTAACCACGCATTGGCAGAACGCACAGCGTCTTGCCGCGTTGTTTCCCAATGCGCAGGTCGAGCATGACCGGATTCATCTGCGCGATGGTCGCCTGGTGACCTCGGCCGGCGTCACGGCGGGGATTGATCTCGCGCTTTCGCTGGTCAGCGAACGCCATGGCCCTGCGATCGCGTTGCTGGTGGCGAAGCGGCTGGTCGTGACGGCGCAGCGCCAGGGCGGGCAATCGCAGTTCAGCCCCTTCCTGACTGCGCCGGCCGACGAGACGTCACCGATCGCGCGAGTTCAGGTCCATGTGATGGAGTATATCCGGGACCGGCACACCCTGCGGATGCTGGCGGACGGCGTCGGCATGAGCACGCGCACCCTCGCACGCCTGTTCGTCCAGGAAACCGGCATCACGCCGCATGAATTCGTCGAGCGCGCGCGGGTCGATGCCGCGCGCAACCTGCTCGAAGGCACTGGCCTGGCGTTGAAGGCGGTCGCGTTCGATTGCGGCTTCGGCACGGCGGACCGGATGCGGGCGGTGTTCGTGCAGCGGTTGGGCATTTCGCCGGCACAGTATCGCGCGAGTTTTCGCCGCGAGTGAGGTGGAGAATAGTTGCGCGGGGCAGGTGGGTCGGGCGTATAGCGGCGCGTCGCGCGGTGCGACGGAATCACGGATCAAGCCGACCGGAGGCACAATGGCGGGACTATATTTCGAGCAGTTCGAGGTTGGGCGGAAATTCGTCCATGAGATCCGGCGTACCGTGACCGACATGGACAATATCCTGTTCTCCGCGCTGACGCATAATCCCGCGGCGATCCATATAGATCATGCCTATGCCGCAACCACCGAGTTCGGCAAACCGTTGATGAATTCGCTGTTCACGCTCGGGCTGGTGATCGGATTGAGCGTGCAGGACACGACGTTCGGCACAACCATCGCCAATCTCGGCATGAGCGAGACGAGCTTTCCCAAGCCGGTCTTTGCCGGCGACACCATCCGGGTCGAAACCGAAGTGAAGGCGCTCCGCGCGTCCAATTCGCGGCCGGGGCAGGGAATTGTCACCTTCGAGCATATGGGCCTCAACCAGCGCGACGAGATTGTCGTGCGCACGTTGCGCGCGGCGCTGATGATGGCGCAGCCCGGCTAGAGACGGATCGACTGTCCGGGAGAGCGGCTCGCCAGCGGCCGCGAATGATGGTTCGCGCAGAGGCGCTGAGGACGCAGAGATCATATCGTGCGCAGTCAGCGCCTGTCGTTGTGCTGCCTATTTGACCCGGTTTATCGTTGCGAACGCCAGCGCCGCTGACGAACCATTTCCGCGTCCTCTGCGCCTCCGCGCGTACCCCCTTCTTGCTTGCCGCCCTGCGCATGTCGGCCAAGGCGGGTTTGCCCCCCCGCAAATATATTAAACCATATGGTTGACAATTGGCGTGCTTCGCCAATATACAACCATATGGTTGAACGACTCGACGCCACTTTCGCTGCTCTTTCGGACCCGACGCGCCGTGCCATGCTTGCGAGCATGGCGGGGGGAGAGCGCAGCATCGGCGAACTCGCTGCACCGCACGCGATGAGCTTCGCTGGCGCCGCCAAACATGTGAAGGCGCTGGAACGTGCCGGACTGGTCGAGCGCCGCAAGGCGGGGCGGACGCAGCTCTGCCGGCTGCGCGCCGAACCGCTGCGGGAAGCTCAAGCCTGGTTGCGCCAGTGGGAGCAGTTCTGGACCGTCCGCCTCGACGCGCTCGAGGCGTTTATCGCGGCCGTCCCTCAGGTCAGCCCAGAGACACCCGAGGAGAGATAGGATGAAGATCACATTGTCGACGATCATCGTCGATGATCAGCCCAAGGCGCTTGCCTTCTATACCGGCACGCTGGGCTTCGTCGAAAAGGTCAATATCCCGATGGGACCGGTGAGCTGGATCACCCTGGCCTCGCCGGAACAGCCCGATGGCGCGCAGATTTCGCTCGAACCGGCCGGTTTCCCGTTCGTGCAGGAGTATCAGCGCGCGTTGAAGGACAATGGCGTGCCGCTCACCGCTTTTGCCGTGGCCGATGTCCAGGCCGAGCATGACCGGCTGACCGCGGCCGGCGTGGCCTTCAAATCACCGCCGCGCAAGGGCGAGGGGACCACGCCGACCACGGCGATGTTCGACGATCGCTGCGGTAACTGGATCATGATCTACGAGGACGCGAAATGAGCGCGCCGGTCATCCTGACCGTGACGCGTGATTTCGCCGCGCCGCCGGAACGCGTGTTCGACGCCTGGCTCGATCCGGCTCAGGCGGGCAGGTTCCTGTTCGCGACACCCGGTGGCGAAATGCAGACGGTCGAGATCGATGCCCGGGTCGGCGGCCGTGCGCTGATCGTCGAGCGGCGGCCGGCGGGTGATGCCGGGCACCGGCTCCAATATGAGGTGATCGATCGCCCGACCCGGCTCGTATTCCTGTTCGCCGCCGATCCGGCGGAAGAGGGTGAATGGAGTCGCGTATCGATCGCGATTGCCGCCACCGATCGGGGGGCAACCCTGACGCTGACTCACGAAATGGACCCGCAACGGGCCGCCTATGAGGACCGGACCCGTGAGGGCTGGACCATGATCCTGAACACGCTCGCGCCTATAATGGAGAAGAATGATGATTGATCTGCAGCACCCGGCCGCCGACACGATCCGCATGGAACGCACGCTCGACGCGCCGATCGAAACGGTATGGCGCTGGCTGGTCGAGCCGGAATTGCGCAGCCAGTGGTTCGCCGGTGGCGCGATCGAGTCTCATGAGGGCGGAGCGGTCGAACTGGTGTTCGACCATGACAATCTGTCGACTGACGACGTGCCTTATCCCGAGCGATTCAAGGCTGGAAAAGGTCATGTCGCGCGCGAAACGGTGGTTGTCTATGATCCGCCGCACCGCCTCGCCTTTACTTGGAGCGGCGGCAAGGAAGGGGTCGCGACCTTCGACCTTTCATCCGATGGCGTGCGCACCAAATTGGTGCTGACGCATAACGGGATCAGCGGCCCGGCAGGCCTCGCCAATTTCGGCGGCGGCTGGCACTCGCATCTCGCTGTGCTCCAGGCGAAGCTGTCGGGCGGGTCGGTGCGCGATTTCTGGACGCTGCACGCGCAGTCCGAAGCGGCGGTCAAGGCAGCTCTTGCCTGACTTTGCAGTTGCCCGGTTCTTCCTCAGGTGAAGGCCGGGTGGCGGCTCGGAACATCAATGGGCTCGCTGGAATCCAACCACCCTTCGGCCCCGGACTAGATCCGGGGCTGTCGAAGACCAAGTGATGCGCATGCCCTTCGACGGGCTCGGGGCGAACGGTGGCAAATCAATCCAACTCTCAACAGTTCTGGATCCACGAACCGTCAGACGATCTCGAACAGCCCCGCCGCACCCATGCCGCCAGCGGTGCACATCGACACCACGACATAGCGCACGCCGCGCTTGCGGCCTTCGATCAGCGCATGGCCGACCAGCCGGCTGCCGGTCATGCCGAACGGATGCCCAACAGCGATCGCTCCGCCGTTGACGTTGTACTTTTCCGGATCGATGCCGAGATGATCACGGCAATACAGGCATTGCGATGCGAATGCTTCGTTCAACTCCCACAGTCCGATATCGGCCACCGACAGCCCGGCGCGGTCGAGCAATTTAGGGATCGCGAAGACCGGACCGATGCCCATTTCCTCCGGACCGCAGCCCGCCGCCTGGAAGCCGCGATAAATGCCGAGGATTTCCTTGCCTTCGGCCTGTGCAGTGCGGCGATCCATCAGTATCTGTGCCGCCGCGCCGTCGGACAATTGGCTGGCATTGCCGGCGGTGATATTGCTGCCCGGACCGGTGAACTCGCCGCCGGGCCATACCGTCTTCAGTGCGCTCAGCCCCTCCAATGTCGTGCCGGCGCGAATGCCTTCGTCATGTTCCAGCGTCACTGTCTCGGTCCCGGTGCGATTACCTTCCTTGTCGAACAGCGCCTTCTCGACCGTGATCGGCGCGATCTCCTCCCTGAACGCGCCGGCCGCGAGGCCCGCGGCAGCGCGCTGCTGGCTTTGCGCGCCGTAAGCATCCTGCGCTTGGCGCGTGATGCCGTATCGCTCGGCGACGATCTCGGCAGTCTCGATCATCGGGATATAGGCGGCGGGCTGTTTCGCGACGACCGACTGGTTGATGTAGCGCGGCGCATCCTTGGTCACGGTGAAGCTGATCGATTCCATGCCCCCGGCCAGCGCGACATCGACATCGTCCGCCATGATCGAACGCGCGGCGAGTGCGATTGCGGTCAGCCCCGACCCGCATTTCCGGTCGAGCGTGAAGGCGGGCACGCTTTGCGGCAAACCACCGGCGAAGATTGCCATGCGCCCGGCATTTCCCCCTTGCGAGCCCCATTGCCCGCCGACGCCCCAGAACACATCGTCGATCCGCGCCGGATCGATCCCGGCGCGCTCCACCGCGGCGTTCATCACATGTCCGGCAAGCACCGGCGCCTCGGTGATGTTGAACGCGCCGCGATAGGCCTTGCCGATTGCGGTACGGGCGGTGGAGATGATCGCGGCTTCACGCATGGCAATGACCTTTCGAGACTCGGGTATGGCGGCGGCTTAAGGCCGCCTGCCCGATTTGGAAAGATCGATCAGTATTGTGTGATTGAAGACGGCACCAGCCCGCTCCCCCACCCGGCCACTCACAGGATCATACTGGATGGTTGCCAAGTGGGGGAGCGGGCTGATGCCGTCTTCCCAAATCAATAGAGTGTGGCGGCGTTGGTCGCGATCACCTGTGAGTAGAGTCGAGCCGAATTCTTCGGCGTGCGCGCCTGTGTCTCGAAATTGACGTGGACGATGCCGAAGCGCTTCGAATAGCCCAGCGACCATTCGAGATTGTCGAGGAACGACCACAGCATATAGCCGCGCACATCGGCGCCCTGCTCGATCGCGCTGCCGATCGCGGCGATATGCTTGCGGAGATAATCGACGCGCAGCGGGTCGTCGACCCTGCCGCCCTCGGCATTGGGCGGGTCGTAGAACGCCGCGCCATTCTCCGTGATGTAGAGTGGCAGGTCGCCATAGTTTTCCTTCACCCAGAGCAGCACGTCGGTCAGGCCCTGCGGGAACACTTCCCAGCCAGTCGTGGTATGAGTCGCCTGGGTCTGAGGAACCGGCCCTGCGTTGAGCGGCCAGCTGTCATCGGCGCGCGTCACATTGCGGGTATAGTAATTGACCCCGATGAAATCGATCGGCTGCTGGATCAGCGCGAAATCCTCGGCCGGCCAGTCGGGCCAGGCCTCGCCGAAAATCTCCTTCAATTCGGGCGGGTAGCGGCCATGGATCGCCGGTTCGAGATATTGGCGGTTCATATAGGCCTCGGCGCGACGCTGCGCAGCCTGGTCTTCGGGTGAGTCCGACGCGGCATATTTTGGCTCCAGATTCACCACCAGGCCGATCTCGTGCTTGCCGGTCTCGCGATAGGCCTTCACTGCCGCGCCGTGCGCACGCATCAGATTGTGGCTGGCGATCGGTGCCTCGAACATGTTGCGATGGCCCGGCGCCAGCGCGCCGTGCAGATAACCGCCATCCGTCACCACCCAGGGCTCGTTGAGCGTGACCCATTTCTTCACCCGCCCGTCGAGCCGGTCGAACAACACCCGGCCATAATCGGCGAACCAGTCGGCGCTGTCGCGATTGAGCCAGCCGCCGCGATCGTCGAGCGCGACCGGCATGTCCCAGTGGTAAAGCGTGCAGAGCGGCTCGATGTCGTTTGCCAGCAGCGTATCGACCAGCCGTTCATAGAAGCCGAGCCCCGCCTGGTTTACGCGACCCGTGCCTTCAGGCAGCACCCGGCCCCAGGCGACTGAGAAGCGATAGGCCTGCAGTCCCAATTCCTTCATCAGCGCGACATCGTCTGCCATGCGGTTGTAATGGTCGCAGGCGACGTCGCCGGTATCGCCCTTGGCCGCCATCAGCCGCGGGTCATGGCTGAAACGCTGCCAGATGCTCGCGCCGGCGCCATCGGCAAGCGGCGACCCCTCGATCTGGTAGGCGGCGGTGGCGCATCCCCAGAGGAAATCGTCAGGGAAAGGCGTCTGCGTCATTTCTTGTCCTTCTTCATGTCAGTGGCCGGCACAGCGCGCCGCTGTTCGAACAGCCAGCGGTACAGGGCGGGGTCGTCATAGGCCGGCACCCAGGATGCGTGTCCGGTGCCGGGATAGAGGGTCAGGCGCGGCGGGGTCGCGCCCTTGCAGGCTTTCACCGCCTCGATCATCGCGAAGCTGCCGATCGTCGGTACGTCATCGTCATTGTCGCCATGAAAGGCCCAGATCGGCAGGTCCTTGATCCGGCAGGCGGCGGCGCTGTCACCCTTGCCGGCGATCGGTGCGATCGCAGCGAACAGCTCGGGCCGCGCGACTGCCCAGTCCCATGTACCGTAGCCGCCCAGGCTTAGCCCGGTCAGGTAGATGCGGCTGGCATCGACGCGATAGCGTTTGCGCAAACTGACGAGCAAGCGGTCGAGCGTGGCGACATCCCAAAGCGCATCGTCGGGTAATTGCGGCGAGGCGAGAATGAAGGGCGATCCCGGATGGTCCGCGACGATCCTCGGCGGACCGTTGGCCTTGACCTTCTCGATATCGCGGCCGCGTTCGCCGGATCCGTGTAGAAAGATGACCAGCGGCCATGCCGCCTTGCCCGAAGCGAGATAGCCGCGCGGCAGGAATAGTTGATACGCATAGTCGCCAGGTGCGGTAGCTGGTTGCGGATGTTGTCCTTCCGCATCCATGCCCGCTCCGTCCGGGCTGGTCGACCGCTCGCTTTTCCCGGTCACGGCATCGCTCGATCGAGCAGGCCCTTTGACAGGCTCAGGGCGAATAGCCGGTGATGACATGGCGAGGCCCAGGGCCATAAGGATCGTAACGATCATCGCGATACCTCGACGGTGATAGGGCGCCCGGTAGCCGGGATGAGCAGCACGCCAGTGGTGAAACGGGCTGGTTCGCCGTTGATCGTCGCGCCGCGCGGCATCGTCCTCCACGGCCAGGGCAGCACGAATCCGCCCGTCGGGCGTGCCATGCCCCCGATCGTCACCAGCAATCTGGCCGGTGTCGCCCGGATCGTCAGGTCGAGATCGCCATGCGGCGTGCGCAGCCCCCTGATCGATGACCCCGGTCCGTCGAGATACGCATCCGACAGCCCGGCACCAAGCACCAGCGCACCGTCGTCGGCGCGTTCATAAGCGAACATGTCGAGCGCGGCGCGGATGAAATCGGACGAGATCCAGGCATGCGGCATATCACCGATGAAGCGTATCTCGCGTGGGTTCTTGCCGACCACTTCGGCCCAGCCGTTCCAGGCTTGCGGACGGCGATCGGCGAAGAAGAAATCGAGCATCGGATCGACCCGCTCGCGTTTGCCCAGCCGGATCATCGCCGACACGGTGCGCAGCTCGTACGGTGTATAATCCTGCCATGCCTTTATGCCGTCGCGCCGCGCGATGAAGTCACGCCAATACCGGTCGAAGGTGCCGGCAAGCAGCACTGGATCGAGCCGCGACTGTTCGCCCGCCGGGTCGAGGCCCATGGTGGTCGACGTCGCGTCGAAATCGCCCAGGCTGGTCGCGCCGGGAATATAGCCGATCTTGAAATGCGTCGCCGCAGCGGCGATCGCGCGGTGGACGTTGACCTGGAAGGCATCGCGGTTCAGCGCGATCTCAAGCGCTTCAGCCTTGCCCAAGGTCTCCGCCGCAAAGGCCGCGTCCTTATAGCCGCGCAGCGCCCAGAAATCGTCCCACAGGCTATATTGCGGTTTGGCCGAATAGCCTTCGTGGCTGATCGATGGCGGCATCAGGCCGCGCAGCATTGGTGCAGCATTCTGCGTCTCTGCGCGCAGTGTTTCCATGTACCGCTCGGCGCCGAGGATCGCGGGCCAGTGTCGGTTCAGCCGCGCCCGATCGCCGGTGTAGCGATAGAGCTGGGTTGCGAGGAAGATATACTCGCCATGGCTGTCATTCTCCGGCACCGGGTCGGCACCCTTGAAATCGACGCAGCATGGCACCTTGCCATTGGCGAAGATGAATGGCGTGTACCAGTCGGCATAGGCTGCGACGATTTCGGGTTGGTCGAGCCGCAACAGGCCTTCGGAGATCATCGCTCCGTCGCGGATCCAGGACCGCGCATAACTGCGCGTGCCCGGGCGCAGCATCGGCCCTTCGCGGCTCATCAGGATATGCGCAAGACTGGTGCGCACCGTATCGGCAAGTGCCTGCTTTCCGGGTGGCACGGTGATCGCCACGCGGTCGAGCCGGTCGCGCCAATAGGCGATCGTCGCGCGCTCGGCCGCGTCGAATGCTGCGGTGCTGGCGACAGGGGCCAGTGGTTTGCCGGGTGTCGAAACGGCGAGATCAATCGTACGCGCCTCGCCGGGCGCGAGCGCCACGTCATAGCTCAACGCGGCGGAGGCCAGACCGGTCTCGTCAACCACTGCTTCCCCGGCCAAGGCCGGGGTCCAGTTACGCCGGTCCCTCGACTGGACCCCGGCCTTGGCCGAGGAAGCAATAGTGGGCAGCGCATCACCTGAATCGAAACGCGCGATCGCAAGGTCGTTCGGAGCGGACAAGGGTTGCACAACCGTGACCGGTGTTCCTGCACCGCTCACCTCCAGCTTTCCGCCCCGCCAGCGGAGCCGCGAAATCTCGCTCACCCCGCCGCGCTGGCTGAGGAATTGTGCAGGCGGATTGACCTGGAATGGCCGTACCGCAAGCAGCAGTTCAGCCGTGACCGTCGCAGCGCTTTTGTTGCGCAGCACATAGCGCAGCATCATCCGCCCATCGCGTATCGCCGGATCGGAGAAAGCGCGCGCTTCGAGCGTCCAGCCCGGCCCGTCCCACGTCACCGACGGGATTGGCAGATAGCCCTGCGCCAGACTTGGTGTCGCTTTGACATCGGCCCAGCTGAATCGCTTGCCACCGACCTTGACGAGCGGTTCGATCGAGAAAGCGCCTTTGCCGATCTCGACCGCACCGTCCTCGCCGATCAGGCCCGATGCCGCCCCGCCATCGGTGCCGATCAGCGTCCAGTAGCTTTGCTCGCCTGAAAAACCGCGCGGGTACGTGCCGCGTGGTGCTTCCCTGGCGAGTGCGGCGATAAAGGCGTTGGGCGTCGCCGCCCAATCCAGCGGCTTGATCTCGACCTCGGCCAGCCTCGCCGAGGCCACCGGCACGATACGCAGATAGCGCGCTTCGGTTTCGGGGAGGGCGATCGGATCGCTGCCGCCGTCGCTCGCCACGACGGTCCGCCTCTTGTCCCAGGCGCTGCCGTTGATCGACGTCTCGATCCCATAGTCGGGCGGCGGACTCGCCCAGCGCAGCACGACGCCGCCGAACTCCTTCGCCCCGCCGAAATCGATCGTCAGCGGGCCCTTGCCTGACCAGATCGTCGCGGGTTTGCCATCCATTGCCAGCGCCGAATCGCCGTCCGGTGCGTTCAGCCTGGGCGCAGGCAGGGTGGCGGCGACGGTGGGGAGCTCAGTCAATTCCAGCTGGTCGATATCGAGGCTGCCTCTGCCGCCATCCTTGCCGCGGCTGACCACGAACTCGATCGATGCGGCCTTGCGCAGCACCTTGTCGGTCGCCGGGCCCCAGGCGAATTCGACATCGCGCTTGCGGAAAACCAGCTTTTGCCAGCCCGGCTTCAGCTTGATATCGGGTCGCGACACCCACCAGACATTCTCGCCGCTCTCGTCGACCAGCTTGAATTCGAGATTGTTGGTGCCCCCGCTCCAGCGCACCCACAAGCTGATCGCGTAATTGTCCGGCAGGGTGATCGGCAATGGCCGCCGGACATAGGCATAACCCGACACATGCGCGAAATCCCAGTCGAGCCGCAGCGCCTTGCCATCATGGCCGGGAACGGTCGATGCGGTGGCGGAAATGCCATCGGAGGCCTTGGCTTGCCACGAGCCGACCACGTCCATCGCGTCAAGAACGCCCCCACCCCGTTCGCCCTGAGCTTGTCGAAGGGCGGTTCTTCCGTCCTGCGTGCTTGAAGAGGAGAGCGGCGCTCCGACAAGCTCAGCGCGAACGGGGGTTAGGGCAAGGCCGCAAACAAAGGTCGCGGCGAGGGCGTGCAAGAGTCTCATCCCTTGACGCTCCCGGCGAGCAGTCCGGAGATGTAATAGCGCTGCAACACCACGAACAGGATCAGCACCGGCAGCAAGGTCACCACGCTGCCCGCCATCATCAGTTCGAAATCCTGCACATGTTCGCGGCTGAGATTGGCCAGCGCGACCGGCAGCGTCGCCTTGTCGCCATCGTTGAGGATGATCAGCGGCCAGAGGAAATCGCTCCACGACCCAAGGAAACTGAATGTCGCCAGCGTCACCAGGATCGGCCCGAGCGAGGGCAGTACAATCACGCGGAAGATGCGGAACTCGCTTGCCCCGTCGATCCGCGCCGCTTCGAGCATCTCGTCGGGAATGGCCAGCGCATATTGGCGCACCAGGAAGATGCCAAATACCGTCGCGATCGACGGCACCAGCACGCCGCCGAAACTGTTGACCAGGCCCAACTCCTTGCAGATCAGGAATAGCGGGATCATCGCCACCTGCGCCGGGATGACCAAAGCGGTGAGCAGGAAGCGGAAAATCCGGTCGCGCCCGCGGAAATTGAGCTTGGCGAAGGCATACCCCGCCATCACGTTGAAGGTCAGCGACAGCGCGGTGGCGAGACACGCGAGCAATAGCGAGTTGGCGAAATACCGTGCCATATCGGTCGATGCGAAAAGCGTGACGTAATTCGCCGTGGTCGGATTGGCCGGGATCAGCGGCGGCGGGAAATGCGCCGCCTCGCCCGGCTGCATCACTGATACCGACAGCATCCACAGCAATGGCGCGACCGCGAACAGGCCGAGCAGCACCATCAGTATGTTGGTGAGGAGCGCGCCCTTTCTCATGGATCGCTCCAGCGTTGCGACAGCTTGAGCTGAACCAGAGTGATCGCGAACAGGATGACGAACAGGACGAATGCGACCGATGTCGCGAAGCCCAGATTCCACCATTTGAAGCCCTGTTCGAACATGAAATACAGGACCGAGACGGTGCTCTCGACCGGTCCGCCCTGGGTCATCACATAAGGTTCGGCGAAGAGCTGGAAATACCCCGCCATGGTCAGGATCGACACGACCAGCATGACGGGTGCGAGGGCGGGCAGGGTGACGTGGCGAAACTGCGCCCAACGTCCCGCGCCGTCGATCTTGGCGGCCTCGTACAGCTCGTCGGGAATGGTCTGCAGCCCGGCGAGCAGGATGATCATGTTATAGCCGAAATTCTTCCATACCGCGAAGATGACGATCGCCGGCATTGCCCAGTGCGGATCGCCCAGCCAGTCGATCGGATCGATGCCGAACCCGCCCAATCCCCAGTTGATCAGACCGTATTTGGTGTGCAGCAGGTAGCGCCAGATCACCGCGACGGCGACCAATGTGGTGACGACCGGCGCGAAATAGAGCGTCCGGAACAGCCCCTTGAAACGCGCCAGCTTGGAATTGATCAGGAGCGCCGCGCCGAGCGACAATGCGATCGATAATGGCACGCCGAGCACGACGAAATAGAGCGTGTTACCGAGCGCTTTCCAGAACAGATGCGTCCTGAGCAGCGTGAGATAATTGTCGAGCCCGACGAAGCGCAGGTTGCGGATATCGGCGAGCGAGTAAATGTCGAAATCGGTGAAGCTCAACACCAAAGCGGCCACCACCGGCAGGAAGAAGAATAGCCCGAGCGCGGCCAACGCGGGCGCGACGAAGATCCAGGCGGCACCTTCGCGCTTCATGGGCAGCGCACCCCCACTTCCGTTCGTGCTGAGCTTGTCGGGCCGAAGGCGGCCGCAGGCCAACCACCGTTCTTGTTCTCAACAGAAGGAAGAAAGGATGGCCCTTCGACAGGCTCACGGCGAACGGGAGTGGGTATAGCGACTCTCACTTCGCCGTCCCCTGATCCAGCATCCAGCGCCGTTTGGCGAGGATCGCATCGGCGCGTTTATCCATCTCCGTCGCCGCCTGATCGACCGTCATTCGCCCATGCGCGGCGGCCTCCGCGACCAGCCGCACTTCGGTCGCGATGCGCTCCCATTCCGGTACCTTGGGCGTCGGCTTGGCGCGCAGCAATTGATCGGCAAAGGCGCGCGCATAGCGGTCTTCGCGCAGCGATGGCGCGGCCCATGCGCTGCGCCGCGGCGGCAGATCGCCGGTCAGCGCATGAAACCGGATTTGCGTTGCGGGCCGCGACAGATATTCGATCAGTTTCCAGCCCGCCGCCTGCTTGGTCGACGCCTTGAACAACACCAGGCTCGATCCGCCCGCATTCGAACTGCCTGGACCATCGGGTCCCGGCACGGGCGCGGTCATCCAGATCCCCTGGCGGCTGGCCGGCAGGCGGCGCTTGAACTCACCGATCTGCCACGGCCCGCTGATGTAGAAGCTGAAGAAACCGCGATCGAATTCGTCCCAGACATTGGAGATGTCGGTGCTCGACGCGATCGGTGCGAGCTTGTCACGGGTCATCTCGCTGTAAAAGGTGAGGGCGGCCTTGAAGCCCGGACTCCGGAAATTGCCGAAACGGCCGCCATCGCGCAGCATTTCCTGCGGCTGATTGAGCCCGAGCACGACCAGCGCCTCATATTCATTGAGCGGGAAATAGGTCGCGTATCGCTGTGGTCCGACCAGCTTCTTGATCGCGTGCATCTGCGCGCGCCATTCCGCCCAGTCGCGCGGGGGGTGATCATAACCGGCCTGTTTGAGCAGGTCGCGGCGATAGAAAAGCAGCCGCGTATCCACATACCAGGGCACGCCATACAGCGCGCCGGCGACGACATTCGAATCCCACACGCCTGGAAAATAATCCGTGCGATCGATCGCCGGCGTCGCCGCGACCCGCGCATCGAGCGGCGCAAGCGCGCCCAATGCGACGAACTCCGGCACCCAGCTGTTGCCGAGCTGCGCCATGTCGGGCAGCGCATCGCCGGCAAAGGCAGTGAGCAATTTCTCGTGCGCGGCGGTGAAGGGCAATTGCTGCACACGTACCTCGATGCCCGGATTCTCCTTTTCGAACGCCGGGATCAACTGCCCGATCACCTCGCCCTCGCGGCCCATCGCCCATAGATTGAGCGTGGTTTTGGTGGAGGGCGGCGAACAACTTGCCAGCAGGAATCCGGCGAGGGCCAACACACCCACCGTTCGCTTCGAGCGAAGTCGAGAAGCCGGCCCCAAGAACCGGCTTCTCGACTTCGCTCGAAGCGAACGGAAAGGGGCGGTGGCAAGGCTCAACCCAGCCATCCGCCCTTGAACCCGGCCCGCTTGAGCCCGCGCCGGATATGCGGGTTCTTGCGCATCGTCGCCCAGATCATGCCGGTGCGCCAATTCTCGATCCCGAGCACGATCGGCCCCTGGTCGATGCCAAGATAATCGGGCCCGACCCAGCCGGCGCCGGGCACGACCTTGCCATGATCAAGCGGCGCCTTCGGATCGGTCAGCGTTGGGTTGAAGGAATCGATGAACCCATATTTGCCATAGATGCTTTTGCCATAGTGCCGGTGCAGCGCCTCGATCGCCGGGATCGCAATCTCCGGTGCAAAGGCGATCGATGCCGCCGCGGCGGTCGGGGCGATCGTGCCGTCGTCGCGGTCGCCGGGGCCGCGCGCGGAATAGCTGAAGAACGCACGCTCCTTGCCGTCGATACGCTCGCGAAAATCCGCCGGCCCATCGCATGCGGTCAGGCCCCAGATATCGTCGCCATAGCCGGCGAACTGGCCTGGATTGGCGGCGGCATAGGCCTTGTGCGCATAAGTCGCGCGGCGTGTATTCTCGAAATAATCGATCCCCTTGGCCGTCATGTAGCGATCGGCGATGCCGCGGAAATCGACCCATAAATGGCTATACTGGTGCACGAACAGCGGCGGATAATGGAGATAGGGCTTGCCGCCCCATGTATCGGTCCATTGCGGTTCGAAGCGCGCGGTCCAGGCATCCCAGGTCTCCGGCTCGACCGCATGGGTGGGGGAGGCGAGCGCGAGCAGATAGGTCAGCAGGCCTTCGTTATAGATGTCCCAGTCGCTCGGGATGAAGCCATTCTCCGGCCGCCAGCCCATGCCGATAAGCGGCGCGCGCGGGCGGATCCAGGTCCAGTCGGCGCGCGCATAAAGCTCGTCCGCCAGCGCGCGGATGCGGCGCTCATCTTCATGGTCGCTATCGAACCAGCTTTGCGCGAACAGCATCCCGCCGAACAGCAAGGTCGTGTCGACCGTCGACAGCTCGGTGTCGCGAAAGCGGTGCCCGGTGTCGCGTTCGAGGAAATGGTAGAAGAAGCCCTTGTACCCGCCCATGCCGGTTGCGGCGGGCCCCTGCGGCAGCGCCGCGAAATATTCCAATGTGGTCAGCGTCCGTGCACGCGCCTCGGCTCGCGTGATCCAGCCATTGACCACGCCGACCGGATAGGCGGTCAGCGCAAAGCCGACAGCGGCGATGCTCGAGAAGCTTTGGGTTGGCCAGCGATCATGTGCAAGGCCGGTCTTCGGATCGGTCGTATCCCAGAAGAAGCGGAAGGTGCGTTCCTGCAGATCGCCGATCAGCGCCGGCTCGGCCGGCGCCTTGGCGAGCCCGACGACCGGTGCGCAGCCAACGCCGAGCGCGACCAGCGCCAACGCCGATCCGTGCAGAAGGTCGCGGCGCGTGGTCATGGGAAACTCCGTCGATAACGCGAAACAAAAATCCCGGCGGCGCCCGACAAGGGGATGGGGGACGCCGCCGGTAGGGGGAGGGGGTTAGAAGCGGTATCCGGCGCGGAACTGGATGCGCCGGGGCAGGGTGAGCAGGTTATTGCCGATATCGGGAGTCAATAGCGGATCCGTGGCGCTGAAGAAGCCATCGAAGTCTTTGAAATTCTTGTTGTTAAACGCATTAAGCAGGTCAACTGCAAAGCTGATTTCATGACTTCCAAAGAGCTTCTGTCGTTTTTCCAGAGACAGATTCACTTCGCAGAATGCGAATAGACCGCTGATGCAATTCTTGGTTGGATAAGCATAATATTGCCTCGATCCGCCGGGAGAACTGTTGGTGCCGTCCGTGACCTGATAGGCGTTGCCGCTACCGAATGTGCTCAACGTAGAGAACTGCAGTCCGAGCGGAAGGTCGACAATGCCCGAAACGACCAGCCGATGGCGCTCGTCGGACGTCTTGGGACGCCAGCCATAGGCATCCGGGACCACGGCATCGAGGCTGAACAGATCGTTACCGTTCTGCTCCGCCTTGGATAAGGTATAGGCGATATTCAGACCCCAGCCCGACGACTTCGTGTAATTCTTGTCGATCGTGACATAGAGCGCCTTGTAGCGCGTATCGAGGCCGTCGTAGCCGATCAGGACATTCGAATAGCCGAACGGTACGACCGGTGCGGTATTGCAGCAGCTGCCAAGGCCATTGTTGGTCCGGGTCGCGAATAGATGCGTATAGCCATTGCGACCCCGGATATAGGACCCCGTTACGGATGCTTGCCACTGGCCGAACTTCTGCCGAACGCCTAGGCTAGCCTGATCGTTGACCGGCGGTTTTGCGTCGTTCTTCACCGCGAACAATTCGGGCAGGCCCGATGTCGATGTATTGCGCAAGGCGATCAAGCCTTCTTTCGTAAGATAGCTGTTGTTCCACATCACCGTCGGCAAGCCATCGCGCGGCTGGCCATTGGCGGAGAAGCGGAACACGCCGACCGGGTTCACGCGACGGGCAAGCTCGTCGACGGTGTTGCTGAAATTGTTGCGATCATAATAGCGACCGACGCCGCCGAAGATGACGGTCGATTGATCACCCTTCAGATCATAGGAAAAGCCGAAGCGCGGGGCGATGGCGCCCTTGAACGGCGGGCGATCATGACCGTCGGTGATATAGTTTTCGGGATCAAAATAGAAGGTTTTCGGCAGGGCGCGGAGCGCCGCTGCAGCACCATCCGGCGTGACATAGTGGTTGGCGAACCCGTTCGTCTCATAATCCCATCGTATGCCCAGATTGAGCTGCAACTTGTCGGTGACGTCCCAGTCGTCCTGCAGATACAGGCCGATCTGAGTATTGGACGATTTGATCAGGGAGGTGCCGAGACCGAGCCGGGCCTCTGCCGGGAAGCTGAAGTTGAGGTTCTTCGCTGCATCGTTGAAAAAGGTGTAGCGGGGCTGGACAAAAGACTGATTGTCGAAGTCGATGTCGGTGACTTCAACGCGCGCACCGAATTTGAACGTGTGGCCGTCGATGCCCGAAAAGGTGAAGTCGTCGCGGATCGTATAGCCCTGCTGTAACTCGCGACGGGTCGAATCCTTGCCGCCGATGACCAGCACGCCGGCATATTCGCGGGACGGCAGGCCAGGGTTCAGGGAGATCGGGTTGAAATCGTAATTCACATAATTGGCATTGAATTCATTGATGAATTTATCGCCACTATAGGTCCATTTAAACAGATAGGTATCAACGGTGTTGAGCTTGTTCTCGGCTGCCTCATACGCCGTGATATTGCCAAAATTCTGGATGTCGGTTTCCTGCCGGCGACTGAACGAAACGTCGAACACTTGGCGTTCGTCGGGGGTCAATGTCAGCTTGCCGAAATAGAAATCACCGCGAAACGGGCTGACGAATGCCCCTTCAAAATCACTGATACGACGACCGGTACTCGCTTCGAATGCTCCCTGCAGTGCTGCGTTGCCGCCCGCCTTCACATTGAAGGCGCGATTCTGATCATTGCCTTCATAGGTCGCGAAAAAGAACAGCTTGTCCTTAATGATCGGGCCGCCCAGTGCGATGCCGTACTGCTTGCGCTTGAATGCCGGCTCGGGCTGATTGTTGCGCTTGCTGTTGTAATCCTTCTCCGCCAGTCCCTTGTCGGTGTACTGGCCGAATACCTCGCCGTGGAACTCATTGGTGCCCGATTTGGTAACTGCGGTGATGATCGCGGCGCCGGCTTGCTCATACTCGGCTTTGTAGTTTTGCGTCAGGACGCGGAATTCCTGCACTGCGAGCTGACCGAACGGATTGCCGCGGCTGTTCTGCTGGCCGGCAACGCCGCCCTCGCGCAGCTTGTTCTTCAACGACACGCCATCGATGAACACGTTGACCTGGCTTGCGGTCGAGGCGCCTGATGTGAAGCCCTTGTCGCTTTCGCCGTCATTGTAACGCACGCCCGGAGCGAGCGCGGCGAAGGACAGGAAGTTGCGGTCGGTCTGCGGCAGCGAGCGGATCTGCTGCTGGCTGACATTGGTCGCCACTTCGCTCGTCCTGCTCTCGATCAGCGATCCCGCCGTCACCACGATGTCGGAATCATCACCGGCGGGGGCGGTGCCGGTATCGGCAACCGCCGTACCCAGCGTCACGTTGAGGCTGGCGCTCTGGCCGATCCCAACACTGATACGCTGCTTTTTCTCGGTGCCATCGGCGCCGGTCACGGTCACGTCATAGGATGCCGGTCGCAGGCCGTTGAGCGAATAGCTGCCATTCGCGTCGGTCGTCGCGCGGAATGTCTGATTGGTGCCTGTATTGACTGCCGTCACCGTCGCGCCGCTGACCGGTGCGCCACCGGCGCCGGTGACCTGGCCGCGAACCGATGCCGTGGTCGTTTGCGCGACCGCCGGTGCAACCATAACCATCGCGCCACCAAGCACGGTCGTAGAGGCCAGCGCCGCGCGCAGCCCCACTTTCATGAACCCGTTCATACTACTCTCCCCTGCGTCCGATCGTGCGGACCCTTTGTTGACGTGACGGTGCCGGTGCGCGCGCTGGAGGCGCGCACGACGAGTTCCGGCATGAGAAATTCGGCCGTCGCTTCGGGCGGCTCATCCGCCTCTATCGTTGCGACCAGCCGCTCCAGGGCGCTTTCGCCAAGTTGTGCGATGTGCACCCGCATCGTGCTGAGCGCGGGCGTGACGTAGCGTGCGATCGGCACGTCATCGAAGCCGACCATGGCGATGTCGCCCGGAATCATTCGCCCGGCCTCGGTCAGGGCCGCCATGCAGCCGATCGCCATGATGTCGTTGGCGGAGAATATGCCGTCGACATCCCGGCCCGCCAGCGCAGTTCCGGCGGCGATCCCCGCCTCCTCGCTGAAATCGCCGGCCAGCACGATCGGGTCGTGATCGCCGAGCATGGTCGCCACCGCGTCGCGAAAACCGCGCGCGCGTTCATCGGCATCGGCATTGCCCTTGGGGCCCGAGAGATGCGCGATGCGCTTGCATCCCTGCTCGACCAGATGCGCGACGGCGGCATGTGCCCCGGCCTGGTTGTCGATCGCGATCGAGGCGTGGCGCGCGCCCTCGATCCGTCCGTTCAGCACCACTGCGGGCAATCCCTTGGGCAGATTATGTGCCAGAAAGTCGGCGTCGAGTTGCGGCGACATGACCAGCAGCCCGTCGACCCGGCCGCGCATCGCGCGCAACGCGGCGGCGGTCTCCTGCGCGCTGCCATGCATGTTGGACAGCAACAGCTGCAGTCCGCGGCGATGCGCCGCATAATCGATGCCACGGATGATCTCGGAAAAGAACTCGCCGAACAGATCGGGCAGGACCACGCCAATCGTGTTCGATCGCCGCGTCGACAGGCTGCGTGCGCCGAGATGCGGGACGTAATTGAGCGCGTCGGCCGCTTCCAGCACGCGCGTGCGGGTCGCCGGCGTGACGCTCGGATGGCCGTTGAGCGCGCGCGAGGCTGACGCGACGGATACGGCGGCGGTGCGTGCGACATCCCTGATGGTGGCCGTGGCCATTGCCCCTTCAATCCTTCTCCATGACGAATCGGGACTGGGCCGATCCGGGTGGCGGTTCACGTTCTGACGACGCGTGTAACCGGTTCCACGAGAGCCATGTAACCGGTTACATGGTGTCGTGCCAAGCGAATATTTCGATTCGGGCGGATCGATATCCTGCACGGGCGGTGTGGCGGATCGCGCCGATTCAACCGTGCTGTTGGTCATGCCAGCGTAGTGGCGGACGGAGCGCTTGTCGGCGCTGCCCCGCTCTTTGACATGACTGGATAATTTACGCGTCCTGCGCGACCGCTGTTCCGGCATGAACAGCGGTCGGCTCACCCCTGTTAATGCGCTTTCCCACCCCTGTTCCTGTGCGTTCCCACCCCTGTTATTGCTAACAGGGGTGCGAGCTCTCAACGCATTGGTAACAAACCGGAAATTGACACTCAAAGTCCAACTTAACAGGGGTGGCTTTTTTTATTCCGGAGAACAGCGGAAAATCGGATCTGGCGATGGCCGCGACTCCCCTCGCGCCGGCCACCCGATCGACTGGTTCGGCGCGGAGTGACAGGTCGGCGTCAGGCGGCGTCCCGCGCCGATGCGTTGCGCGGCCGGGCGAGCGCCGAGCCGTTCGCATCGAACAGATAGAGATGTTCGGGCGGCAGGGTGACGGTGATGACCGAGCCGGTCGCCGGCCGTTCGGCAAGCGCGCAGGTCAGCGGTTCTTCCAGTCCGGCGAGATCGAGATAGCCGAAATGAGCGCTGCCCAGCGATTCGACGAAGCGCACGATCGTGTCGACCTGGTTGATCTCGCCGTCGCGCATGAAATGTTCAGGCCGGATGCCAAGCGTCATTGCCGCCCCGGGCGCCAGGCGGCTCGCATTGATGTTGGTGCGGATCTCCGCGCCCCCAGCCAGCCGGACCAACCGCGCCGCTGGCCGTATTGGATATCAGGGTCGCGGGCAGCAGGTTCATCTTCGGTGACCCGATGAAACCGGCGACGAAGATCGTGTCGGGATGGGCATAGAGTTCGGCGGGCGTGCCGACCTGTTCGACCCGGCCGGCGGACAGCACGACGATGCGGTCGGCCAGCGTCATCGCCTCGACTTGGTCGTGCGTGACATAGATCATCGTCGTGCCGAGCGTCTTGTGCAGCCCGGCAAATTCGTAACGCATCCGCACACGCAGCGCCGCATCGAGATTGGACAGCGGCTCGTCGAACAGGAACACCTGCGGCTTGCGCACGATCGCGCGGCCGATCGCGACGCGCTGGCGCTGCCCGCCGGACAATTGCTTCGGCTTGCGGTCGAGCAGATGACCGATGTCGAGCGTCGCTGCTGCCGCCTCGACCGCCGCGTCGATCTCCGCCCGGGGCAGGCGCTGCAGCTTCAGCCCGAAGGCCAGATTCTCGCGCACGCTCATATGCGGATAAAGCGCATAGGATTGGAACACCATGGCAATGCCGCGATCGGCTGGCGCGATGTCGTTGACCGTCCGGCCACCGATCGACACCTCGCCGCGCGTCAGTTCCTCAAGGCCTGCAATGACCCGCAACAGGGTCGATTTGCCGCAGCCCGACGGGCCGACGAACACGATGAACTCGCCGTCCGCGATTTCCAGATTCACGTCGCGCAGCACCTCGGTCGTCCCGAAGGATTTCGAGGCTTGCATCAGCCGTACGTCCGCCATCAACCTCTCCCGCCGACGCTGATCGCCGGTCGCAGGGGCTTCAAGTAACCGGTTACAATGCGATGCGCCATACCACGCCGGTGGTAACGATTGGCGAACTGGTATAACAATATAAAGATATCTTTATATCTTACTTGACGCCGCAGTCATTCGCTGGGATGCTGCGGCGTCGAGGTTCTTCGCGGACATGTCGTTCGTGGAGCTAAGACGGGAAGCCGGTGCGGCCGTGGAGCGATCCAGGGACAATGCCGGCGCTGCCCCCGCAACTGTAAGCGGCGAGCGGCGGCCATCAAGTGTCACTGGCGGCGTCAAGCCACCGGGAAGGCCAGGCCGACGTGATGACCCGCGAGCCAGGAGACCTGCCTCGCCCGGCGCTTCCTCCCCGATACGGGGAGGGGGGCTTGATAACGTCCACCGGCGGGGTGTCCGGGCTGGTCGCTTGCATGTCGTGGCCAGGCCCCGGTTCGGGTGGTCCGGGCGCATGTGCCTGTGTCCGTGCCTGGCGCTTCGCCCTTCATCGGGTATGAAGATCATGACCGTCACGATTGCCACATTGGGTTTCCCGCGCATTGGCCCGCGCCGCGAACTGAAATTCGCGCTTGAACGCTTTTGGTCCGGCAAGTCGAGCGAAGCCGAACTGCTCGATTCCGCTGCCGGCCTGCGCACCGCGGCCTGGGCACGGCAGCGTTCGCTCGGCACCGACTGGCTGCCGTCCAACGATTTCTCGCTCTACGATCATGTGCTCGACACCAGCGTCATGCTCGGGGCGATCCCGGAACGCTATGCCGCCGCCGAAGGCACCGCTGACCTGGCGACCTATTTCGCCATGGCGCGTGGGTCGACCGGCGACGATGCGGGTTGCAGCCATGCCCATGGAGCGGGCGAGACCGCGCAGGAAATGACCAAATGGTTCGACACCAATTATCACTATATGGTGCCCGAGCTGGTTGCGGGACAGCGCCTCTCGCTCACGACGGCCAAGGCGGTCGACGATTATCGCGAAGCCAGGGCGCAGGGGTTCGAGACGCGCCCGGTGCTGCTCGGCCCGGTCACCTGGCTGTCGCTGGCCAAGACGCGTGACGTCGACGCGTTCGACTTTCTCGACCAGGTCGTCGGCCTGTACAGCGCCGTGCTCAGCCAGCTCGCCGCGGCCGGCGCTGAATGGGTGCAGATCGATGAGCCCTGTCTGGTGCTCGACCTCAGCGATCGTCAGCGCGACGCGCTGACTCGCGCCTATGACCGACTGTCGCGCTGCGGCGTGAAGCTGATGCTGACAACCTATTTCGGCGGCCTGGAGGATAATCTGTCCTTCGCCACGTCGCTGCCGGTCGCCGGCCTGCATGTCGATTTGGTGCGTGCACCGGAACAGCTCGGTGCCGTGCTCGCCGCGGCGCCGGAAAGCCTGTTGCTCTCGCTCGGGGTGATCGACGGGCGCAACATCTGGCGCGCCGACCTGACGGCATTGCTCGACCGGCTTGAGCCGATCGCTGCAACCCGCGACCTGATCCTCGCGCCGTCCTGCTCGCTGCTCCACACGCCGATCGACCTGGCGCTGGAAACCGGCATCGATGCGGAAATCGCGCAGTGGCTGGCCTTTGCGGTGCAGAAGATCGAGGAACTCAGCGTTCTGAAGGGTGCGCTCAACCAGGGGCGCGACAGCGTCGCAGCACCGCTCGCTGCATCGGCACAGGCCGCGGCCAATCGCCGCACCTCGCCGCGTATCCATGACGCGGCGGTCGCGGCACGGATCGCGGCGGTGACGCCGGACATGCAGCAGCGCCGCTCGGGCCATGCCATCCGCCAGGCCGAGCAGCAGGCCGCGCTTGGTCTGCCGTTGTTCCCGACCACGACGATCGGTTCCTTCCCGCAGACTCCCGAAGTGCGTCAGGCGCGTTCGCAGCACGGCAAGGGCCTGATCGACGATGCGGCCTATGAAGGTTTCCTGCGTGAGGAAACCGAACGCGCGATCCGCTGGCAGGAAGAAGTCGGCCTCGACATGCTCGTGCACGGTGAGTTCGAGCGTAACGACATGGTGCAGTATTTCGGTGAGCAACTGGCCGGCTTCGTCTTCACGCGCCAGGGTTGGGTGCAGAGCTATGGCTCGCGCTGCGTGCGGCCGCCGATCCTGTTCGGTGACGTGTCGCGGCCAAAGGCGATGACGGTCGAATGGTGGCGCTACGCGCAGGATCTCACCGTGCGGCCGATGAAGGGCATGCTGACCGGCCCGGTCACCATCCTCAACTGGTCGTTCGTGCGTGACGATCAGCCGCGCAGCGCCAGCTGCCGGCAGATCGCGCTGGCGATCCGCGACGAAGTGACCGATCTCGAAGCGGCCGGCGCCAAGGCGATCCAGATCGACGAAGCGGCGCTGCGCGAAGGGCTGCCGCTGCGCCGCAAGGACTGGCAGGCCTATCTCGACTGGGCGGTCGAATGCTTCCGCCTCTCCGCTGCCGGGGTGGCCGATGCAACGCAGATCCACACCCATATGTGCTATTCGGAATTCAACGATATCCTGCCGTCGATCGGCGCGATGGATACCGATGTGATCTCGATCGAAACCGCACGGTCGCAGATGGAGCTGCTCGCAGGCTTCGCCAGCTACCGCTATCCGAGCGGGATCGGGCCGGGCGTGTACGACATCCACGCGCCGCGCGTTCCCGGCGTCGTGGAAATGGTCGATCTCATGAAGCTCGCCCGCACGCATCTCGATGCGAGCCAATTGTGGGTCAATCCCGATTGCGGGCTGAAGACCCGCAAATGGGCGGAAGTGCGTCCCGCGATCGAAGCGATGGTCGCAGCCGCGCGGGAATTGCGCGCAGCCGCCTGATGGTTTGTCCCCGGACGGCGTTGGGGCCGTCCGGGGGCATCCTCACCGGTGCTTTCACTTGTCCCGGCCGTACACATCCTTGCGGAACGCGACGCCCGCATCGGTGGCGGTCGCGGTGATATAGGTCAGATAGACCGGTACTTGCGCTGGTAGTGGTACTGCCTGTTCCGGTTTGCCCGAACCGGCGCCGATCGGCCTGGCGAGCAACCAGTGGCCGAGCTCGGCGGCATTCTCCAAGCGAATGCAGCCATTGCTGAAATGGCGATCATCCTTCTGCAGCAAATTGCGATTGGGCGTGTCGTGCAGGTAAATGCCTTCCTTGTTGGGGAAGATGAATTTCACTCTGCCCATCGAATTGCCCGCACCCGGCAATTCGCGCAGCCGCAAGACCTGCTTGCCCGATGCGACTGCTGGCCAGTCGATCGATGCCGGATCGAGCTTGTGCGCTGACGGGCTCCAATCCGACAGCGCCTCCATTCGCAGCGACGCGAGCGACTTGCCGCCGAGTATCTTCGGCGCGACGCTCTTTTCGGCGAGATAATCGGGCACGTTCCAATAGGGATTGAGGATCGCCCATTGCAGCGTGCCCGCAAGCATCGGCGTCTGGGTTTCCTGCGCGCCGACCACGACGCGCATCGTGCCGACCTGCTCGCCCGCCTCGTAATACCACAGCCGGCCCGACGATGCGTCGACCACGATGTGGCGGGTCCAGGGGCCGGGGAGGAGCCGGGCGCGGTCGAGATTGAGCTGCAGCCGCTCGACCGTCTCTCGCGACGCACCCGTTTTCTCGGCCCGTGCCATCAGGTCGCGCAGCCGGACATAGAGCGGGCTCATCCAGCCCATATCGGCAACATAGTCGCTGAAGGATCTGGGAAAGGCGGCGGCGCGCAGAACGCGATCGGTCGGGAGCTTTTTCGGCTTCAGTCTGCGATCGGCATAGATCATTCGCACGCCGCCCCGCCGCTGGTCCTGGACGTAGCGCGCAAAGGCGTTGGAGAGCTGGAGTTCCGCACGGGCGACCGCGCGGGGATCGCCGCCGCGCGCCGCACCGATGGCATCGCTGAGCTTGTCGGGGCCGTAAGAAGAAGGCCTCAGTCCATCCAGCTCGGCGGATCTGAGGAAGCGGATCAGCGTATCGGCCTGCCGCCCGATCTTGCCGCCCGGCGCCCAAAGCGGGCGGAAGCCGCGATCGGCATAAAAGCGTTTGAGCGAACCACCCGCTTCTTCGCGAATGGCGAGCGCGACAGGGCCGGTCGGACCAGTCGTGGCGCGCGCCGGCGCAGCCGCGACCGGGCCGGCGGCGATGGTTGCGATCATCAGACAGACGGGCATCAAGCAGACGGACAGGCAGAGGGGAATGCGGCACGGCCGCATTCCCCGAAGTGAAGCGATCAGCCTCTTTCCCCTCGACGCGTCGGCGCGGGCGGCGGCGGCAGCTGCGGCACGGCGTTGGGGTGGTAGATGCCGTCGGCCGTGTAATAGCCGTCGATGATGCCGTCGCCGTCGCGATCGGCGGCGGTGCTGCCGGCCACCGCGCCCGGTGGGGGCGGTGGAAGCGCTGCGACTTCCTCTTTCTTGGCGCAGCCGGCGAGCGTGATGGCGCCGAGGCCCGCCAGCATGATGGATTGGAAACGCATATGGTTCATCCCTTTAAACGCGTGCCGGAAAGCTCCTGCACGCGGGTCCGCCCACCCCGGCAGGCCGAGACAGAGCCCGCGGCGATGCGCAGGTCATCCGTTCAGCGATAAATTGTGCGACCTGCGCGATGACTGCCAAGGCCCTGCGGCGAGGGTGATGTGAAGCGCCCCGTGCATGAGACGGGTTGAAAAAGATCATGGACCGGCGTACTGGCCGCGCCTGTCGTCAATTGTTCCAGCAAACGGAAAGGAGTGAGTCATGCGAACCGCCAACGCAACAAGCACCGCCACTTCATATTTCCGTATTCAGGAACAATCCGCATGGGCACTCTCCACGCGGGCGATCCATTTCGCCTAGACGATTTCCGCAGCCGGTCGGCTGCGTCCAACTTTCTTCTCTCTGTTCGCAACGCGCCATCTTTCCGGTGCGCGCATCACCATGCCGTTTTCCTCGTTTGCGGGGAGGTTCGTCATGCGCGCTGATATGTTCAAGATCATCGTCGAGCGTCCTCGTTCTGGCGCGACCGGGCGAGATGGCTCCGCGGACCAAGAACGAACTGCGCTGGAACGGGCTGCCACGATGGCTGAGGCCACCATCCGCATCATCGCTTCGCCCGAAAGCTGGATCGAACAGGCCGCGGTCGACCAGCTCCACCAGACCGCGCGCCTGCCGGGCATCGACAAGATTGTCGGCCTGCCCGATCTCCATGCGGGCCGCGGTATCGCGGTCGGCGCGGCATTCTGGTCGCGCACCCATGTCTATCCGCACCTCGTGGGCAGCGATATCGGCTGCGGCATGGCGTTGTGGCGCGGGTCGATGCCACTGCGCAAATTCCGCCTCGACGCGGCGGAGCGCAAGCTGCGCGGGCTGGAGGATCCCTGGTCGGGCGATCATGCCGCGCGTCTCGCCGATGCCGGCCTGCCGCCGATGCTGATGGGCGAAGCGCTTGGCAGCATCGGCGGCGGCAATCACTTCGCCGAGATATTGCGCATTGACGATGTGAAGGATGAAGCCCTGTTTGCATCGCTCGGCCTCGACGCCGGGTTCATCTATCTAATGGTACATAGCGGCTCGCGCGGCCTTGGCCATGCGATCCTCGAACGCCATCTTGCGCGCCATAATACTGGCGCTCTGATCGCGGATAAGCCCGACTGCGGGGCCTATCTGGCAGAGCATGATGACGCAGTGCGCTGGGCGATCCTCAATCGCGCCATCATCGCCGATCGCTTCTTCGATCGCCTCGGCATGAGCGGAGAGCGGATGCTCGACATCTGTCACAACAGTGTCACCGCGCATCGCTGCGGCTGGCTGCACCGCAAAGGTGCAGCGCCGGCCGACAAGGGGCTGGTCGTGGTGCCGGGTTCGCGCGGCGAGATGACCTATATCGTCCGCCCCCGGCCCGATCATGCGGACGCCTCGCTGCAGTCGCTTGCGCATGGCGCGGGGCGTAAATGGAGCCGCAGCGAAGCGCGCGACAAGCTTGCCCGTCGCTTCTCTATCGCCGATCTCGAACGCACCAAACTCGGCAGCCGCGTGATCTGCGAGGATCGCGACCTGATCTACGAGGAAGCGCCCCAGGCTTATAAGGATATCCATCAGGTCATTCGCGACCTGCATCAGGCCGGGCTGATCGACCTGGTCGCGACCATGCGCCCGCTGATCACCTACAAGACGAGGCGCGCATGACCGAGATCATCCTGCATCTTTCGGCTGGGCAGGGGCCCTGCGAATGCGAGTGGGTCGTCGCCGAACTGGCCCGTGTCCTGTGCCGTGAAGGTGAAGCGGAGGGGCTGGATTGCGAACCGGTGGAGCCGCTTTCCGGCACTGCGCCATCGGTCTTGCTGCGCGTAGTGGGTGAGGGGGCGGAACGCTTCGCCGCCGCACGCATCGGCACGATCCGCTGGATCGGCGCCAGCCCGTTCCGCCCGTTGCACAAGCGCCGCAACTGGTTCGTCGGCGTAGCCCCCGCGCCGCGCGCCGACGATATCCCCGATTTTCGCGAGGAGGATATCCGCTACCAGACGTTGCGCGCTTCCGGCCCTGGCGGGCAGCATGTCAACAAGACCGACAGCGCGGTCCGCGCGACGCATCTGCCCACGGGTATCGCCACTCTCTCGCAGGACCAGCGCTCGCAATTCGCCAACAAGAAGATCGCACGGCTGAAGCTCGTCATGCTGTTCGATGAGCAGCGCCGCGCGGGTGATGCGGGCGGCAAGCGCGCGCTCTGGGGGCAGAATCGCGACCTTGAACGCGGCAATGCAGTGCGCAGCTATGAGGGGGCGGGGTTCCGGCTGCGGCGCGCGTGAGTCTCCATCACCGCGGCTTGCGGAAGCGCAGGATGAACTGATCGGTCCTTCCGCGGATCGAGGGGTCGTAGACATTGGCGCTGCGCGGATCGGCGGGGTTGCGCAGCTCCTGCGACTCGCCGTCGAGTATGAAACCGGCCGCAAGCACTTCCTGCTTCACCAGCGCTTCATCGATGCGGTGGAGCTTCGCCATGCCGTCCGCATCGAGTCCCGCCACGCCGGCATGGTCGAGAACTACATAAAGCCCGCCGGGCTTGAGCGCCATGAACGCGGCCTTGTTGAGAGCCGCGACGCCCGTCGCGCCGGTCCAGTTATGGACGTCATGATAATTTTGCGACGTCCAGACCAGGTCCACCGGTACCGGGGCATTCAGCGTTTCGTCACCGGAGACGATTTCGCTGACATTGCTGAATCCGCTTTCGGTGGAAACAGCTGGCGGCAAAGGGCGTCCCTTCAGCCGGTCGATGTAGAATTGCGGCGTCGCCGCATAGACCTTGCCCCGGTTGCCCACCGCCGCACTGAACACCCGGGTGAAATAGCCTTTGCCCGGCAGATAATCGATCACGACCTGGCCGGGTTTGATCTTCGCAAAGGCCACCATCTCATAGGGTTTGCGATCGGGAGCCGCCGGGCCGCTATCGGCTGGCGCGGGCATATGGGGTGGCATGGCATGGGCTCCGACCGGTCCGCCGGATAAAATCGATAAAGCGCTGGCCATGCAGAACATGCCGAGCGTCGCGCTGCGGATCAGAGTCATCGGGTCATCCTCTCGGGGAGTACGGAAGGGCAAAGGTGGAGGAGTCGGCGCGGCTCAGGCAATTCGCCGCCAGATCGAGATGGGCACATCGCCATTGGGACGCGCCTCGACGGTATAGCGGAGCTCGCCCCGCTTCAGCTCATAATGGCGTTGCTGCTTCGCGCCGTTCCAGTTGGAATAGCTGGCCTCCTCGATCGCGAAGGTCAGCGTCTTCGCCGCCGCATCGACGGCGATGGTGCCGAAATGCGTGCTCATCCCCAGCACCGTCTCGCGATATTCCTCGGGTGTGCCCTTGGCCTTGTCGCCCGAGGCGAATTTCGGCCGCTCGCTCTTGTAGATCAGCAGCGCATAGCGCCCCCGGGCGTCGATCATCAGGCTACCCCTGGGCGCCTCGCCATAGTCGCGGCCAATGCTTCCATCGGGATGCCGGACATCGGCGGCGACCAGCGTCCAGCTGCCAACCAGCTCGCGTGGCGGCATGGTCTCGCGCGCGTCTGCAGGCTGACCAAAGGCGAACAAGCAGGAGGTCGCGAGCACGGCAGCAGCGGCGACTTCGATCGTACGGGGTGGTGGCATGAGCTTGAGCATGGGATCCTCGCTGGTTTGGCCTTCGCTCTAACGCCAAGCATCACTTCCAAAAATTCGATAGTTTTGATATTATACTTTCGATAATATGAAGTGATGCAATCGCCCAATCTCGACATGGATGTGCTGCGCACCTTGGTGCTGGCGGAGCAGCTTGGCGGCTTCGTCCATGCCGCCGGCCGGATCGGCCGCTCGCAATCGGCGGTCAGCCAGCAGATCCGCAAGATCGAGGAGCAGGTCGGCCAGACGCTGTTCCGTAAACAGGGGCGCGGTCTGGTGGCCACTGCCGCAGGTGAGACCTTGTTGGTCTATGCCCGGCGCATCCTGGAGCTCAACGATGAAGCGCTGGTCGCGATCAACGGACTGGCGGCAGGCGGCACCGTGCGGCTCGGCCTGCCCGGCGATTTCGCCGATACCTGGCTTCCGGCGGTGCTCGGCCGGTTCAACCGCGCCCTGCCGACAGTTCGGCTGGAGGCGGTCGTCGATCGCAACCGGGTACTGATCGACCGGCTCGATCGTGGCGAACTCGATCTCGTGCTGGCGATCAACCAGGCACACCGGCCTGATGCGATGGTGATGGAACGGCTGCCGGCAATCTGGATCGGCCCTGAGCCAGGGCGATTGGCATGGAATGCCGGTGATCCGTTGCCGCTGGTGTTGTCCGACCCGCCCTGCTTCTTTCGCCAGCGCGCGTTGGCGGTACTGGAAGAGGCGGGCATCCCATGGCGCGTGGTCCTGACCAGCCCCGGCGTGCAGGGCATCTGGGCGGCGGTCGAGGCCGGGCTGGGCGTGACCTTGCGGATCGCAATCGGGCTTCCCCCTGCATTGCGCCGGCTCGGGGCGGCGGACGGAGTGCCGAATCCGACGGGCGAGCCATTCGCGCTTTCGCTGCACGATGGTGGGCGGGCGCTACCGCCAAGCGCGCGGCAGCTCTACGATTTCATCGGCGAAGCCGTGGTCGCCAGGATGAGCGCCGGGATCAGCGGACCGGGTTGACGCCTTGGTCGCATGCACCGGCCAGTCAGTTGGCCGGTGCGCCATAGTGCGCGTCATCGACCGGCTCCAGCCAGTCGACCGCTCGACCGCCCTGAGCTTCCGCAATCGCGATATGAGTCATCGCAGTGGCGGCGGTCGCACCGTGCCAGTGTTTCTCGCCCGGCGGAATCCACACGATGTCGCCCGGGCGGATTTCTTCCCTTGGCCCGCCCTCGCGCTGCACCCATCCGAGTCCCGCGGTAACGATCAGCGTCTGGCCGAGCGGATGAGTGTGCCAGGCGGTGCGTGCGCCGGGTTCGAAAGTGACGGTCGCACCGCCGACCCGTGCCGGCGCTTCACGCTGGAACGGCGCGTCGATCCGTACGGTGCCGGTGAAATAGTCTGCCGGACCTTTGACCGATTCCTTCGACCCGTTGCGTTGAATGTCCATGGTCTTGCTCCGAAAGTTAAGCGGCAGGATCGGCAGGACGATAACGAGCCGCGTTGCCGCTTTCTCCCCTTATCGGCAACTGTCTACAGGTTGGTCATGGTTTCGAGCCGGTCGGGATAGCGTTCGCCCTCGGCAGTGATGGCGTCGGCCGCCTGTGCGATACGGCGCAGATCATCGCCATCGAGGGTGAGCGCTGCGGCGGCGATATTCTCGTCCAGCCGGTGCAACTTGGTCGTGCCCGGGATCGGCACGATCCATGGCTTCTGCGCCAGCAGCCACGCGAGTGCGACCTGCGCCGGCGTCGCTTGCTTCACACCGGCGACCTCGCTCAGCAGGTCTACGAACGCCTGGTTGGCGGCACGCGCCTCAGGCGTGAAGCGCGGCAGGTTGTTGCGGAAATCGCCGCTACCGAACTGAGTGGTGGCATCCATCGCCCCGGTCAGGAATCCCCGACCGAGCGGGCTGTACGGGACCAGACCGATGCCCAGTTCCTCCAGCGTCGGGATGACCTCGGCCTCGAGCCGTCGCCACCAAAGCGAATATTCGCTCTGCAATGCCGCGACCGGCTGCACCGCATGCGCACGTCGGATCGTCTGCACGCTCGCTTCGGACAGGCCGAAATGCTTCACCTTGCCCTCGCGGATCAGGTCGCCGACCGTGCCCGCGACCTCCTCGATCGGCACGTCGGGATCGACACGGTGCTGATAGAACAGGTCGATCACATCGGTCTTCAGCCGCTTGAGCGAGGCGTCCGCCACGGCGCGGATATTGTCCGGACGGCTGTTGACGCCCGGCGCAGTGCGCGGGTCGGTGCCTGGCTGGAAGCCGAACTTGGTCGCGATCACCACCCGGTCGCGCACCGGCGCCAGGGCCTCGCCGAGCAACTCTTCATTGATGAACGGGCCATAGATTTCGGCCGTATCGAAAAAAGTGACGCCGCGCTCGACTGCGGCACGCAGCAGCCCGACCATCTCGGGCACGTCGTGCGCCGGTCCATAGGTTGCGCTCATGCCCATGCAGCCAAGGCCGATCGCCGAAACCTCCAGGCCGCTGCTACCGAGTTTACGCTGTTGCATATCCTGTACTCCTGCTGCCGGTGGCGGCGCATGCCGTCACGCTCGCACCTTATTTAGGATATGCAGGCTCATGATATTAGGCGGCCAATTCAGCATGAAGCTATGATCTACATTCATGAATGATATATAGCGGGAATGACGATGGAGAGCCCGCATGCGGCGTGAGGATCTGGGCGACTTGGTCGCCTTTCTGGCCGTTGCCGACGAGCGCAGCTTCACCCGCGCCGCGGCGAAGCTCGGCGTGTCGCAATCGGCGCTGAGCCACACGCTGCGCCGCCTCGAAGCGCGGCTCGGCTTCCGCCTGCTCACCCGCACCACGCGCAGCGTCGCGCCGACCGAGGGCGGCGAGCGGCTGATCGAGACGCTGCGCCCGGCGATCGACGATATCGATGCGAAACTGGCGGCGCTGGGCCAGCTGCGCGACAAGCCGGCGGGCACCCTCCGCATCACCGCGGCGGAGCATGCCGCCCGGTCGATCCTGTGGCCGGCGATCGAGCGGCTGCTGCCCGGTTATCCCGATCTGACGATCGAGATCCATGTCGACGCCAGTCTGGCCGATATCGTGAGCGACCGGTTCGATGCCGGCGTGCGGCTCGGCGAACGGCTCGACAAGGATATGATCGCGGTGCCGATCGGGCCGGAGCTGCGTATGGCGGCGGTCGCTGCGCCGGCCTATCTCGCCCGCCATCCAGCCCCGCGCACGCCACAGGACCTGTCCCACCATCGCTGCATCAACCTGCGCATGCAATCGGCCGGCGGGCTTTATGCCTGGGAACTGGAGCGCGATGGACGCGAGGTGCGCGTGCGGGTCGAGGGCCAACTGATCTTCAACAGCTCGATGATGATACAGGCGGCGGCGATCGCCGGCTTCGGCATCGCTTTCGTACCCGAGGATCAGGTCGTCGCACCGCTCGCGGCCGGCACATTGGTGCGCGTGCTGGAAGAATGGTGCGAGCCGTTTCCGGGCTATTATCTTTACTACCCCAGCCGGCGTCAGATGTCGCCGGGCCTCGCATTGCTGGTCGAAGCGCTGCGCTATCGCGGCTAGGGGACGATCACCGCCTCGTATCGTGAGTCCAGATCGATCGCGCGCTCTTCATCCGCCGCGGCGCGTTTTTCATCGCCCTCCTGCCGACGCATCAGGCTGCGTTGATAATAATTGCGCGCCGCGTTCGGGGCGTATCGCACTGCCTGGTCGAGATCGGCAATTGCGCGCGCGGCGTCTCCGTTGCGGGCACGGGCCAGCCCGCGATTGAGATAGGCGAAGGAGAGTTTCGGCGACACCTCGATCGCCCGGTCGAATGCCGCTATCGCGCCGTCCACATCGTCCTGCCAGGCGCGCGACAGTCCGTCGGCAAGATAAGCGGCGGCACGCCCGGCGGGACCCGGCTTGCCGGCATCGACCAGTTTCCGGCAGGCGGCGAGATCGCGCCCCGGATCGCTCACCGTGCAGGCATTCCAGTCGCCACGCTTCGCCCGGCTGCGTGCCACCCGCCGGGCCGATGCGCTGACCTTCGCCCCCGTCACCACGATGTCGCTGCCGGATGTGTCGGCCTCGGCAATCCTTGCAGGCGGCGGCGGAGGCGCGGGCGGTGCCGCAGTCGCGACGCGGGCTGCGTTTTCCGGTGCGGCGGGCGGGCGCCGAAATTCCTGCTTCGCCTGGATTTGCGGCGACGCGCTATAGCCTTGCGCCGCTTGCGCTTCGGGCGGGCGCGGTAACGCCGTAATCGCCTTGGCATCGGCATTGCTTTCGGATGCTACCCGGGCGCTACAATTGTCGGTTCCGCACGGCGCATCGGCCGGGACGGCAGGAGCGACCACAGGTGGGGGCGGGATCGCTGCTTCTCGCTGGGGAGGGAGGAGGGGCGGCGGCACGGTCGCTGCTATCGGCGGTACCGGCTCGACCGATGGCCCGGTGACCGGGCCGGGGTTTGCCGGGCTCTGGACCCCGTTTGCCGGCGCGCGATTGGTAACAGGGAGTCGGGGATCACCCGACATCAGGATCGGCAGGCCGATCGCCGCGACCAGCACGATAGTGACCAAAGCGCCGATCTTCGGACGGTTGATCCGCATTTGCCATGGCGCGGGTGTCGCCGAGCTTTGCCGGCCGGCCGGACGCGGCGCCTCGCCTGCCGCATCGAAACGCCGCATCGCTTCGGCGATCGCGGCATCGCGCCGCGCCGGCCGGGGCGGCGGCGGTTGGGGGAGCGATGCGGCGATGTCGTCATCGCTGTTCATTCACGGCCCTCATCACCCGGACGCGCCGTGCGGCTCGCGTCGGAGCGCGCGCGGCGCGGCGGCAAATTGCGCGGCGCGGCAAGGGAACGGGAAAACCATCTGCCAGCCTTATAACTGCAATTACCGGCGGGTCGAATGCACGATCGGCCGCGCCCGATCGTGCATTCGATACCGCTGGAGCTTACCGCTCGAGCCGTGCCATCGGGCCTGCCGCCTTGGCCGCGCGCACCAGCTGCACCAGCTCCGATCGATAGCCAAAGCCATCCTCGCCGCGCGCCGCCGTGACGATCTTCAGCACATCGTCATAGCTCATCGACCCATTGTACCGGCCGCCGCGCAACAATTCGGCAAAGGCCGCGACGCCGCTCGCGAAGCGAGCATCCTGCGGCGCGTCCTCGAATCGGATGGTTTCCGAACGCCGGTCGATCGGGGTCGAGATCAGCCGGCTCGTGTCCGATTTGGGCAGCTTGTAGCGGATCTTGACGAAGCCATATTCGCTGCCGCCCATGGCGGCCGGCTCCGGCTTCGAATAGCGCAGGTCGCCGATCGCGCGCGGGCCGCCGACCGGGACGACTTCATAGATCGCGGTCACCGTCTGGCCCGATCCGACATCGCCCGCATCGACCTTGTCATTGTCGAAATCGTCGCGATTGAGCATCCGTGTCTCATACCCGATCAGGCGATATTCGGCGACCGTGGCCGGGTTGAACTCGACCTGGATCTTCACATCCTTGGCGATCGGGAAGAGCGTCGACGTGGCCTCTTCGACCAGGGTCTTCCGCGCTTCGGCGGCGGTGTCGATATAGGCGGCGGCGCCATTTCCGTTCTGCGCCAGCGTCTGCATCATCGAATCATTATAATTGCCCATGCCGAAACCGAGCACCGACAGGAATACGCCCTTGCCGCGTTCGCGCTCGACATAGCCTTTCAGCTCTTCCTGATTGGTGATGCCGACATTGAAGTCGCCATCGGTCGCCAGGATCACCCGGTTGACGCCGTTCGGGTCGAGATTGGCTTCGGCCAGCGTATAGGCCTGGCGGATGCCCTCCGCGCCCGCGGTGCTGCCGCCGGCGCCAAGCTGGTCGATCACCGCCAGGATCCTGCTTTTCTGGCTGGCCGGGGTCGGCTGCAGCGCCGTGCCCGCGGTGCCGGCATAGGTGACGATCGCGACCCGGTCGTCGCCGTCGAGCTGATCGAGCAGCATGCCGAGCGACTGTTTGACCAGCGGCAATTTATTGGGCGCATTCATCGATCCGGATGTGTCGATCAGGAACACCAGGTTGGCGCGGGGCCGCGTGGTCCGCTGGATCGTATAGCCCTTGATCCCGATCCGCACGAGCTTGCGTCCCGCCGTCCACGGGCTGGGGAAGACGGCGACATTGGTGCTGAACGGCTGCTGCGCGGTGCGCGGCGCGGCATAGTCATAGGGGAAGTAATTGACCATCTCCTCGGTCCGCACCGCCGCGGGCTGCGGCAGGACATTCTGGTTGAGCGAGGCGCGGACGAAGGAATAGGATGCGGTGTCGACATCGATCGAGAAGGTCGAGACCGGCTCTTCGCGCACCAGCTTGAACGGGTTCTGCGCGGTGGTGGTGAATTTGTCGCGGCCGACATCCTGATAGGGCGGCAGGTACGGACGCGGCTCGATCGTCGCCACATAGCCCTGTTTCGCCGCCATCACCATTGGCGCGGCCACAATGGAGGGCGGTGGCGGTGGCGCGGCCGGATAGGCCATGACTTCCTGCCTGGTTCGCCGGAGGCGCGAATCGGTGACCTGCTGGCCGGTCACGACGATATCCTGCCCGGCATTCTGATCCGCTTCCGCGGCCGCCTCGGGCGCCTGACCGGAGGCGGTGGCGGGCGTGCCGTCGACGCCGGATTTGTTGCAGGACGCTAGAAGCATGACGACCAGCCCGGTGGCGATCGCATGGTGTAGGCGGGGCATAGGAAATCTCCCTGGTGGCAGCGGCGCACAATCGTCCGCATGTCACTGGGACGCGCCCGCCCGGGAAATCCTTGGGACCGGTTCGAAATTATTTTTTTGAACGAGCCTGCGCGCCGTCAATCGCTGCCTTGCTCCGCTGTGAGCAGCTTTCGGACTTCGTGCATGCGCCACGACACCGTTGCTTCGGCGACCCCCAATATCTCCGCTGCCTCGGCATGAGTCAGCTGCTGCCCGGCGACCAGCACCGCCGCGTCACGATAGGCCGGCTTGAGCCGCGCGATCGCACTCTTGATCCATACCGCGTCATACAGGTCGCGCCCGTCCGGCGTGCGCGCCAGGCCCGTCAGCACCGCAAGCCGCTCGGCAAAGCCGCCGAACGACCGGCGACGGCGGCGAAAGTCGCGACACGCGTTGAACACGATGCTGCACAGCCAGGTGGTGAACTTGGCTTCGCCCCGGAAACTGCCGATCTTCTCCGCCAGAGTGCAGCAGACATCCTGCGCGATATCATCGGCATCGGCCCGCGACCCGGTCAGCTGCCAGGCCAGGCCGTGGATACGGTCATAATGCCGCCGCAACAGTTCGCCGAACGCATCGCGGTCGCCCGCCACTGCGGCGGCGAGCAGCCTGTTGTCCGGATCGCCCCCGATCTCCGTCCCAATTTCGGTCATGCCTCAGCGCCGGCCGCGCCGTGCGCCACGAACATGCCGTTCCATCGGCCAGCCTGTCGCCGCATCCATCACGAGGCATGATGTGCATCATTCGCGCGGCCGATGCCATCGCCCATACTCGGCGATATGCGTCACCGGTCACCAGTCCAGAGTGAAGGCGATCTTCCCGAAATGGCCGCCGCGTTCCATCAACCGATACCCTTCGACCAGCTCGCTCAGGGCAAAGCGCCGCTCGATCTGCGGCGTGATGCGATGCGCGCCGATCGCGGCGGTCGCAGCCGCCAGGTCGGCGACCGATCCGGTATTGCTGCCCTGGATCCGCACGGCCTTGCCGATCACCGACAACAGGTCGACGCGCGTATCGACGCCGCCGAGAAAGCCGATCGTGAATATGGTGCCGCCCTGGCGCACCGCAGCAACCGAGCGCGCAATGCTGTCGCCGCCGACCGTTTCGACCACCAGGTCGGCGCCGACACCATGGGTGCGATCGATCACGAACCGGTCCCAGTCCGGGTCGGCGCGGTAGTTGAAGATCTCGTCCGCGCCCAGCGCGCGTGCGGTGTCGAGCTTCGCGTCGGAGGAAGAGGTGATGATCACGCGCGCGCCGCGCGCCTTGGCCAGCTGCAGCGCGAAGACCGAGACGCCGCCGGTGCCGAGCAGCACCACCGTCGATCCCGGCCCGACAGTCCCGGCGACCATCCCGTTCCATGCGGTGGTGGCGGCGATCGGCAGCGTCGCGGCTTCTTCCCAATCAAGATGGCCGGGCAGCTTGACCACGCTTGCGGCGTCGAGCTCGGCAATCTCGACCAGCGACCCGCGCAAGGTCACGCCGCGCATCGCGCCCGCGGTCTCGGCGGTCGAGCGCCCGGCGATCCAATGCGCCTTTGGGTGAACCGCGACACGGTCGCCGGGCGCGACCTGCCATACCTCCGGCCCCACCGCGATGACTTCGCCAGCGCCATCGGCGATCGGCACATTGGGATAGCGCGCGCCCGGATAGGCTCCGGTGGCGACGGCGAGGTCGAGAAAGTTGAGGCTTGCCGCTTTCATGCGCACCAGGATTCGCCCCACACCCGGATCGCGCGGATCGGGATGCTGAACGCGGCTCAGCGCGTCGAGGGATGGCCGGGTGAGTTCGATCGCCTGCATGATAAATCTCCTTGCCGGCAGATATGGGATATCGGCTACAGACTGGAACCCAGCAATCATACCGTTCATAGCTGCATATCATGCAGCAATTACCCCCGCCCGATTTCGCCGCGATCCAGGCCTTTGTCACATTGGCCGATACCGGCTCCTTTGCCGCCGCCGGCAAGCTGCTGGGCAAGGATCCGACGGTATTGTCGCGGCGGATCGCGGCGCTGGAGGCGCGGCTCGGCATCCGGCTGGCCGAGCGATCGACCCGCCATGTCGCGCTGACCGAGGCGGGACGGGCCTATCTCGCCCGGGTCCGCCCGTTGCTGCACGAACTGGAAACGGCGGACCGCGATGCGGCTGCCTTCGCCGATGGCGAGGCACGCGGGCATTTGCGGCTGTCGCTTCCAACCACCTTCAGCCGGATGTGGCTCGATCCGCTGATTATCGCCTTTGCCGACGCACATCCGCTGGTGTCGATCGAGGCCGAGTACAGCAACAACTTTGCCGGATTAGTCGGCGAAGCGTTCGACGCCGCCGTCCGGCTCGGCGAAATGGCCGATTCACGGCTGATCGCGCGCAAGATCGGTGTGCGCCGGCGGCTGGTCTGCGCTGCCCCGGCCTATCTGGCCCGCCAGGATCCGATCGCGCGGCCGGAGGATCTGGTGCGCCAGGCTTGCCTGACCTTCACTGGCCTGCGCGATCCGTTCCGCTGGGCATTCAAGGGTCCGGACGATCGGCCGGTCGTCATCACCGTGACGGGGCCGCTGGCGTCCGATGATGCCGATCTGCTCCTGGCGGGCGCGCTGGCCGGGCTCGGCATCCTTTATACCACCGACTGGCATGTCGCGCCCTTGCTGCGGCAGGGCGCGCTGGTCGAAATATTGCCCGACTGGCCGATCGCCGATCGCGGTGCGATCTACATCGTCACGCCCGCTGCGGGCGGCACACCAAGCAAGACGCGCGCTTTCTCCGACTGGATCGCCGACGGTCTCAATCCGGCGCCTTGGCTGGAGGATAGGCTCGGGGGCGGTTGAGGGGCGACTTCGCGGCTTTGCGGCCAATGGAGCCGGGTGTTGCGATGTTTGCTCTTGAGAGGCATTATCATTCCTCTTATGGCCATCCCGCGTAAGGGGACAGGCAATGGACAGATTCCGGCTCGCCGCAACGGCGGTCTTCATGATCGGCGTGAGCAGCGCAGCGGGCGCGCAGACCGTGGTTTCGGCGAACGCGAACGATGACATCGTCGTCACCGGCCAGTTCGAGGAAGCGCAGTCCGCCAAGTCGGACGTGCCGCTGATCGAGGTGCCGCAGGCGATCAGCGTGATCACCGCCGAGACGATCAAGGAACGCGGCGTGACCCGGCTGGCCGACGCGCTGCTGACCGTGGCGGGCGCATCGCGCAGTTCGACCTATGGCTTTTACGACGCCTATACGTTGCGTGGTTTCGACGCCTCTTATGGCAGCGTCTATCTCGACGGGCTGATCAACCAAGCCGGTGGCGGCGGATCGGTCTATGAACTGGTCGGGCTGGAATCGGTCGAAGTGGTCAAGGGGCCGGCCTCGGTGCTGTATGGCGGCGGGTCGCTTGGCGGGCTCGTCAACCTGGTGAGCAAGCGTCCGGACACCGGCAAAACCTTCGTCGATGCCACCCTGTCGACTGGATCCTATCATCTGGTTGAGGGGACGATCGACGCCAATGCGCCGCTGACCGGCAGCGGGGCATTGTCCGCGCGCCTGGTGGCGCTGTATCGCGATGTCGATTCCTTCGTGCGCTTCGCCGGCCAGAATCGTATCTATCTCCAGCCGTCGCTGCGCTGGAAGATCGGCGCAGAGACCGATCTGACCGTGATCGGCACGTACAAGCGCGACCGCGACAATCCGTTCAGCCCGCTCAACGCCTATGGTACGGTGCTTCCGAACGTGCACGGCAAGGTGCCGATCGATTTCTCGGTCAACGAGAATGGCGACGAAAAGGCGATCCAGAACGAAACCCGCGCGACGATCGGCTATATTTTCGATCATCATTTCAGCGAGCGCGCCGGGTTCAGCCAGTCGCTGCGCTACATGGACCGCAAGACCTTCTGGGATCGCTGGATGTTCGCCGCCGACTTTCTCGACGACGCGCTCGATGCCGACGGCAATCCCATTCCCGGTACGGGGCGTACCATCGGGCGTTATTATTACGGACCCTATCGCGAGACGTTCCGCAGCATCCTGGTCGACAATCGCGCGACGCTGAAGGCTGATACCGGTCCCGTTCGGCACAATCTGCTTGGCGGCTTCGATTATCGCCACACCGATTCGCGCTATGATGGCGATGGCGATTTCGATGCGTCGCACTTTCCGCTCGATGTGTTCAATCCCGATTATTCGCAGCCGCTGCGGCCGGTCGGCGCGCCCTATATGGGCCATGACACGGGATCTCAGCGGGGTTTCTACCTCCAGGACCATCTCGAGCTGGGCGAGCGGGTCACCGCCACGGTCAATGGCCGCTGGGACCGGGCAATATCGAATGGCGAGGCGCAGACCGCCTTTTCGCCACGCGTCGGGGCGACGGTCGAACTGGTCAAAGGCGCGGTGCTCTATGCGACCTGGGCGAAATCATTCTCACCGCAATTCGGCTCGAAAATCGTCAAGCAGGTGGTGGATGGCGTTCCGACGGTGATTGGCCAGGCACCGCCCGAACGCGGCGAGAATTACGAGATCGGCATGAAGCTCGCGCTGCCGGCAGCGGGGCTCACCGGCATGATCTCCGTCTATCGCCTCAGCCGCCGCAACGTCCTGACCGCCGATCCCGATTTCCCCCTGTTCTCGCGCGTGACCGGTCTGCAGCGGAGCAAGGGGATCGAGGTCGAGGCGCAGTGGCGGCCGATGCGCGCGCTGACCGCGAATCTCGCCTATAGCTATATCGAGGGCGAGATCGCCGAGGACGAAACCATCCCGGTCGGCACGCCGTTGCCCAATGTCCCGCGGCACAATCTCGCCGGCTATGCGCGCTATGTCTTTCAGGGTGGCGGCCTCGCCGGGCTCGGCCTGAGCGTCGGCGCGCAATATAACAGCCGTCGTTTCATCTATGATTCGGGTTATCTCCATGATAATTTAATCATGCTGGGCGGCTATACCGTGTTCAATACGGGCTTGTCCTACGAGTTCGGAGCGTGGGAGGCGCAGGTCAATGTCAACAATCTGTTCGACGAGCGTTACTATCCGGATGCCTGCTGTCAGCAGCGGATCACGCCTGGCCAGCCGCGCAATTTCCGCCTGACGATCGCGCGGCGGTTCTGACATGGCCAAGGCAAAAGCGGAGAAAGAAGGGGGCTGGGCTCTAGCCGGACGGCTTGCCGCGATTCCCGGTGGCTATATCCTGGCTTCGCTCGCGGTTGCCTGTCTTGCGCGACTGTTGCCGATCGCGCGGGTCGAGGCGGTGACGACCGCCATGCTTGCTTTCTTCGCCCTTTATGCCGTGCTGCTGATGTGGGCGTTCGCCGCGCGCAGCGTGCTCCGGTTGTGGCTGTGGATGGGCGCGGCATCGCTGATCCTGGGGGTGGTCCTGACCGTGTCGATCCTGCTTGGCGGGCGGGCATGAAGACCGGTTTTCGGCAATCCATGGCAGGGCTGCACACCTGGTCCGGACTGCTGCTCGGCTGGGTGCTGTTCGTCATGTTCGCCTGTGGCAGCGCGGCCTATTTTCAGGAGGAGATCACGCGCTGGATGCAGCCCGAAGTGGTCGCCGCGCCCGATCAGGCATCGGCGGTGAGCGCGGCGCAGCGCTGGCTCGGGCAGCATCACGCGACATCGCCGAGCTGGTTCATCACGGTGCCCGGCAAGCGCTCTGCGGTCACGGAGGTCTATTGGGAAGCCGCCGAGGGGGCCGCGCCCGACATGCCGACCGATGCGCGGCTCGACGGCACCGGGCGCGAAGTGACCGCGCGCGCCACCGCGGGCGGCTATTTTCTCTATCGTTTCCACTATGATCTCCATTACCTGCCGGTGATCTGGGCGCGCTATCTGGTCGGCATCGCCGCCATGTTCATGCTGGTCGCGATCCTGTCGGGGATCGTCACCCACAAGAAGATCTTCATCGACTTCTTCATGCTGCGCTTCGGCAAGGGGCAGCGCAGCTGGCTCGACGCACATAATGTCACCGCGGTGCTCGCGCTGCCCTTCCATCTGATGATCACCTATACCGGGCTGGTATCGCTCGCGTCGCTCTATGTGCCCGCGCCGATCGCCGCCGCCTATCCCGATGAAGCAGCCTTTTATGCCGACGCCTTCCCGCAGGTCGCCGGCGGCGAGAAGAGCGGGAGGGCGGCCCCGCTCGCCCCGCTCGCGCCGATGATCGCGGAGGCGCAGCGGCGCTGGAATGGCGCTGCGATCGGCTACATCAATGTCGCTCATCCCGGCGACCGGGCGGCCAGCGTTGCGGTCACCAGTGCCCCGTCCTCGAGCATGGACACGCGCGGCGAGACGCTGCGCTTCAACGGCGTGACCGGTAGGCCGCTTGCGCCGGCGCCGCCACGCGGTGCCGCACGGCTGACCGAAGGCGTGATGATCGGCATTCATGCCGGCCGCTACGCCGCCATGCCGCTGCGCTGGCTCTATTTCGTTTCAGGGCTGTTCGGTACCGCGATGATCGCGACCGGGTTGATCCTGTGGACGGTCAAGCGCCGCACGCGCCTGCCCGATCCGGTGCACCCGCATCTCGGATTCCGCATCGTCGAGCGGCTCAATATCGGCGTGGTCACCGGCTTCCCGCTGGCGCTGGCGGGCTATTTCCTCGCCAACCGGCTGTTGCCGGTCACCATGGCCGGACGGCCCGAGCAGGAGATTGCTGCGCTTTTCGCGGTGTGGGGCGTGGCGCTGGCCTGGGCGGCGTTGCGCCCGCCGGCGCGCAGCTGGATCGAGCTGTCGGCGGCGTGTGCACTGGCCTATGCGGCGGTGCCGGTGGTCAGCGGCATCGTCACCGGGCGAGGATTGCCCGCGAGCCTGGTTGCCGGGGACACGCTGTTCATTGCCTTTGACGGCATGATGCTGCTGCTTGCTGGCAGTTTCGCAGCCATCGCCTGGATGCTCGCCGTGCGGCGGAAGCGCGCCGCATGACCGCGATGGGCTATCTGCTGAGCTTGGTACTCGCCACCACCGGCTTCGTGCTGCTGTGCCTGTCCAATCAACGCCATCAGCGGGTGATGGCCGGCCGCATGCTCGGCCCTCGCACCTCGTCGTACCTGAAATGGAGCGGCTTCGGCCTGATCGCCATTGCCTATGTCGCCAGCTGGATCACGCTTGGCGGCGCGCATGGCACGGTGGTGCTGGTCGGCGAACTGACCCTTGCTGCGTCGCTCACCATCGCTCTGCTTGCGGTGCGCGGACGCGCCTGACGTCGCGGCATTTTCGCAGGGTCGATTCAACCTTTCCGCCAGCCATGCCAGCGCTACTGCCGACCACGACCTGACCGGCTCCGTCACGCTCTTTCTCATCGCGAAGATCCAGAACCGCCTCCCTGTTCGGGCAAGAACAGGGAGATATGTCTCCCTGTTATCGGGCCGTCGCTCCCTGTTATCTGCGGCGGCACTCCCTGTTATCGATTAACAGGGAGCTCGATCTCAAGTGATTGAAAAGAAATAATGAATTTAGCTTCGAAGGGCCGAAAATCCGGAATTTCGACAGAAAAAATACTGATAACAGGGAGAATCAGGGAGAGCAGGGAGTTTTCAGGATCATCCGACCGGCACCTCGACGCCATAACCGCGCTGCAGCCGCTGTTCGGTATATCGCTCCGCCGTCAGGCCGCTCGCTAGCGCTTTCAGCGCGGCGTCGAGGTCATGCCGCCGCCCGCACAGGAAGATATCGGCTGCGGCATAATCCTTCTCGGGCCAGGTGTGGATCGAGATATGCGATTCCGCCAGCATCGCGACGCCGGTCACGCCCTGTCCTTTGCCAAAGCCATGCAGCCTGAGCTCGAGCAGGGTCGCGCCAGCCGCAGCGACTGTCTCGCGCAGCGTCGCTTCCACGACCTCGATATCATCGAGCCCATGACAGCCGAACAGGTCGATCAGGAGATGCGTGCCGGTAAAATCCACGCGCCCTCCTACGCCAGCAGATCGTCATGGGGAATGGCGAGATGCGTCATCGCCTGCTGCGCCGCCAGCGTGCCGCGATAATGCGCTTCCTCGAACAAGGACAGGCCGCTCAGATCGGAATGAGCGAAGAACAAGGGCGGCTGCGGCCGGGCGGCCGCCTCCCGCGCTCCGTTCCAGAAAAAGCCCGGGGTCGGGCGGATCATCGCATGGCCCCAGCGCCAGATGTCGATGCGGCGGATCGCGCCCGCCAGGTCGGGGTTGGTCTCGATCAGGTCGTCGCGCACGATGCGTTGCCAATGCTCAAGCGGCCGGTCGAGCATCTCGCGCCGCGCCGCCGCGGGTGCCAGGTCCGACAGCGGCATGTACCAGGTCAACACCGTGGCGCCGTGCGTCACATCGAGCGACTGGTGCGTGGCGACGACATAGCCGAGCGATTTGCTGGTCCACGACACATTGTCCCAGGCCAGATCGAACCCGTTGCCGGCCGGCGGGCGGTCGACTGTGACATTGGCGACGATCCACGGTGCATAGCCGAACCCGCTCGCATCCGCCGTCCCCGCCGGCAGCACACGCGCGGCGACGAAATGCGGCATCGCCAGGATCGCGGCCTTGGCACGGATGCGCTGGCCGGTGCCGGCTGCGACATCGACACTGTCGATCGTCACGCCGTCACCGCTTCGCCGCACGCGGTGGACGATCTGCCCGCACTCGAGACGATCGCGCAGCCGCGCCGCCATCCGCCCGGCGAGATGGCCATTGCCCTCCGGCCAGGTCAGCAGCGTGTCGCCCCCGGCATTGGCGGCGTGCCCGCGTCGCGCCGCGAAGTAATGAATCCCGGCCCAGGCGGAGGTCTGCTCGGGCTCGGTGCCGTAATCGTCGCGGCAGGCATAGCGGACATGCCCGCGCAGCACCGGCGAGCGCCAGCCCTGCGCATCGAGCCAGGCGGAAAAGCTCAACCGGTCGAGCGCAAGCAGATCGGTGTCGCGCGCGCTCAACTCCATCGGGATCGCAAAAGCGGGACGACCATCCGCGCCACGCCGGTCGCGATAGGCGGCCATGGCGGCAAAGAAGGCATTCAGATCATGCGTGTCGGCCGGGGTCAGGCCGATTGTCGGCACCAGCCCTTCCTGCCATTTGCCGAGATGAAGCAGCCGCTCCTCGGGATCGGAGACAAGCTGATACGGATCGTAGATCGGCTTGCCGTCCTGCTGGCCGGTGATGATGCCAAGCCGCTCGAGCAGCCGCACCACGCCCTTCGTCTCTTCATTGGGGATCGGCAGATAATGCGCGCCGAGCGGATAGGCCGAGACCGCATTGCGCCCCGACCGCGAATTGCCGCCGGTGCGGTCCTCCAGCTCGAACAGGCGGAAATCGCTCACTCCCGCTTCGGCCAGGGTCCAGGCCGCGGACAGGCCGGCAATACCACCGCCAAGGATCGCGATACCGGTCCGCGTCTCGCGCGCCGGCTCAGGAAAGGGGGCGCCGTCGCGCAAGCGGTGGCCGCGCACGAAATCCGCGCCGCCCAGTGTGCCGGGCATGGTCTTGTCCCGCGTGCGCAAGGCGATGCCACCCGCACCCAGCACGGCGGCGCCGGCGACCGATCCGGCGATCAGGGTGCGTCGGGAAACGCCCATCAGCCCTCGTACACGCTCCACTCGGCCTCGAACTCGCGGACCAGCGCCTGGTTGTCGAGCCGGTTCACCGGCACCGCGCGCCGCGCCATGTCGGGCGGAAAGACGAAGGCGAGCCGGTCGGTCTGCGGCGTCAGGAAGCGCAAACCCGCGGGAAGGGGGCCGGGCGGCCCGATCGGCCGGTTGGAGGCAAGCACGAAGCCCCACTCGCCGAAGCTCGGCACATAGACATGATAGCCGCGCGTGATCAGCCCGGCCGCTTCCAGCGTCGTCGCGACGGTCCAATAGGCGCGCGGCGCGACCAAGGGCGACGTACTCTGCACGCTGGCTACCGCGCCGGGGGCGAGCGCGCGGGTCAGCTCCTTGTAGAAGCTGACAGTATAGAGCTTGCCGACCGAGAAGTTGGTCGGATCGGGGAAATCGACCAGCACCGCATCGAAGCGGCGATGATTGGCGCGCAGCCAGCGGAACGCATCGGCGTTGATCACATGCACCCTGGGCGATCGGAACGCGTGGTTGTTGAGCGAGGCGAGCATCTCGCTGCGCGTGAACAGGGTGGTCATCTCGGGATCGAGATCGACCAATGTGACCGATCGGACGCTGGGATATTTCAATATCTCACGCACCGCGAGCCCGTCGCCGCCGCCCAGGACCAACACGTCGCGTGGGCTGTTGGCGCGCGACATCACCGGATGGACCAGTGCCTCATGATAGCGATATTCGTCGCGCGACGAGAATTGCAGATTGCCGTTGAGATAGAGCCGCAAATCGGTGCCGCGCTTGGTCAGTACGACGCGCTGATAGGGCGTCGAGGCGGCGTACAGGATCGGCTCGCCATAGGCCGCGACTTCGGCGGTGCGCTGCAACCGTTCCGACCCGATGAACCCGGCGGCGAGCGCGACTGCGACGAGAATCGCCGCGACCAGTTCGGTGCGCAAGCGGCGTTTGTCGGGCAGCATCAGGATCAGCACGATGGCGATGCCGACATTGGCCAGGCCGAACAGGAATCCGGTGCGCATCAGCCCGAGATGCGGCACGAGCAGCAGCGGGAAGAGCAGGGACGCGGCAAGTGCGCCGACATAGTCGAAGGTCAGCACTTTCGACACCAGGTCGCCGAATTCGAGCCGGTCCTTCAGGATCCGCATCAGCAGCGGGATCTCAAGCCCGACCAGCGCGCCGATCACCAGCACCAGGCCGTACAGCGGGATGCGGAAATCGCTGACCCGGTCGAACAGCAGGAACAGCACCGCCGCCGACGCCCCGCCGATCGCCGCGATCAAGATCTCGACCCGCACGAACACCGCGAGTTCATTGCTCTGGACATAGCGCGAGCACCATGACCCGATACCCATCGCGAACAGATAGGTGCCGATCACGATCGAGAATTGCGTGACGCTATCGCCGAGCAGATAGCTGGCCAGCGTGCCGGCGAGCAGTTCGTAGATCAGCCCGCACGTGGCGACGACAAACGCCGAGACGAGCAGGGCGGCACCGAGGCGATTGGTCATGGGCGCGGGTGAGGGACTTGTGCCCTCATCCATGGCTGGCATCATCAATCATTCTTGAGCTTCCCCGGCGAAGGCCGGGCCCCAGTCGCGAGACAGACGGTAACTGCCGCTGCGTTCCATTGCTTCTTTCATTTCTACTGGACCCCGGCCTGCGCCGGGGAAGCCACTCTTCTCTGGTTGGCAATGAAGGTGGCCACCATCACCCATGAATCGCCGCCCCGATGATGATCGCGATGGCGATGGCGATGCCGGCGGCCAGATTGCCGAGCGCGACATTCTGGTTCTTGCAGATCTCACCCCACAGATCGACCGGGGTCAGCCGGTCCCACAGCCAGAAGCCGACGACGAAGATGACCAGGCCGATTCCGGCATAGAGCAGGGTGGCGAGAAGGACGGTGCTGGACAGCATGGGCTATTCCTTTGCGCGGGAGTGGTGGGGCGTCAGGCGGGTGGTCATCAGGGGTGTCACTTGTGTGTCGGGCCGACAAAGCCGGAACGGCCGCCAATGGCGCCAATGCCGCGCGCGCCGCCATCGGCGAAGGGCGAATAGCCGTCGCGTGTCGCGAGCACGAACAGGGCGACAATGCCGAGGCTGTAGAGTGCATAGAGCATCGACTGGCGGCTCATTCGTCATCCTCCGATACGGCGACCGGCGCCATGCGCCGGCGCTCGAAGTCCCAGTGCCTGAAAGCGACAAAGGCGGGCCAGAGCAGCAACAGGATCATTGCCAGCACGATATTGCCACCGAACACCCCACCGCGTTCGACCGTGATGCGGACCGGGACATCCGCCGTTGTGGCGGTGCTTTCGTTCGTCCAGGCTGAACTCTGTTGTTGCCAGCGATGCCCGGTTGCCTCGACCACCAGGTCGTAGGAACCACCCGGAATGCTCGACAGCTGCGTGTCGGGCCGGTAGTTGCCCTCGCTCCATGGGCCATCGCTATCGCTGCCATGATAGCTTTCTGCCGTCGCATACACATCGAAGCTTTGCTGCGTGCGCCGATCGACCAGTGAGTAATCCAGGTCGATCCAGCTATTGTCGAGCTGCGGCACATCGGCCTTGATGCCGACCGCGCTGCGTTTCGCGGGCAGTTCGACCGGCCCGATCACCTTGGTGGTGGCCGCGCCGTCGAGCCGAACCGAAATCTGCGCGCTGGTTACTGTGCTGGTCCAGCTCGCGCCGATCGCGGTCACGAACAAGGTGCCGATCGCGATAAGCGCGATGACCAGTGCCTGGATCATCATGCTTCGATACGGCGATGGTTCATGCGGTGCCGGCGTGCCGCCATTATTGGCCGGTCGGCGGGGCAGGCCGAACGCGGTTTCCGATTCGCCGCGCTCGAGCAGGTCAAGTCTTGTCCAGGTCCGTTCGCCCTCATTCTCCTCGCTCGACACCATCGTGCCGGGGCGGATGAAATCGGTCACCTGCACATGCTCGTCGACCGCGACGCGCCAGTAGAATTCGCCGACCGCGAACTGCACCCAGGTGCCATAGGTCGAGCCGAAGCGGGTATAGAGCTGATCGTCGAGTGACACCGCCATGGTGCCGCCGCCGCGTTGCGGCAGCCGGTCCAGCAGCACGCCCAGGCTGAAGCGCCGCCCGTCATCGACCAGAAAGGCATAGCCGCGATAGGGATTGAACAGCAGATATTCCGCCCAGCCGGTCTCGCCGTCCCAGCGTTCGAGATAGCCGACCACTTCCCAGGTCGTCCCGCGCAGGTCACCGCGCGTCCCGAGCGGAATCTCCGGCCGCTTCATCGCTTCGGCCGCGCGCGTGATGATGCGCAGCGCCGGGTCGGTCGCATCGAGCGTCGTGCCGCAATGTTCACACACCAGCGATACGGTGATGCCCGCCGCGCGCAGCGCGATGGTGCCGCCGCAATTGGTGCAGGACAAGGCGCGGACGGTCTTGGCGGCGACCCAGGGAGATTCGGGCGTGACGTCGGTCATGCGGCGTATTGCGGCATCGGCCACCCGTCGAACGCGCGCAAATGGGTTGCGCGCAGTTCGGCGAGCGAGACATAGCGTCCGGCATAGACGCTGACCTCGCCATCCTCTTTCTGCAGGCTTGCACAATGTCCATCGGCAGCCATCAGGTCGACGCTGACGATCTTGAGCCCGACCATCGCGCCGAACGGTAATTCGCCTTCACTGGCGACGCAGGTCACGTCCTTGATATCGGTCACGCGGTACTCGATCCCGTCGATCGTCGCGGTGGTGCCGAGTACGATTTTCTGGCGCTCGCGCAGTCGCTTGACCGCGTCGGTCCTGGTGGCACCATGCTCGACGACGCGCAGCAGCATGTAGCGGCCCATCGCTTCCCCCAGCCAGGCCGACGATCCGTCATCGAACAAGGCAAGCCATTCGTTCCAGCCGCCGTCGCTCCAGCGCCAGCGCACGCGCCCGATCAGCTCGAAGCCTATCCCGCCATCGCTGCCGCGCGTGCCGATCTGCAACGGGCTGACATCCTCGGGCACCTCGGCAACTTGCCCGATCACCTCGATCTGGTCGCCGTTGCGCATCACCAGGCTGCGGCAATAACCGCACACCCTGGCGGGCAGGTCGGCGGATCGAAAATGGATCGCCGCGCCGCAATTGGGACAGGTCGCGTCGAGCACGCCTCAGCCGATCTTGGCCAGCAGCGCCGCCTTCTTGCCGTCGAACTCCTCCTGCGTGATCGCGCCCGCGACGAGCAAACCGTGGAGCTTCTGGATCATCGCATAGGGATCCTCGCCCGCGCCGCCTTGACCCCCGTTTCCCTGGCCGAGGCCGCCAGCCATGCTCTGACCGATCGCCAGGCCGGCGGCGGCCCCCGCGCCAATCCCGGCGACGCCGCCGGATTGTGCGGCGGCGGTGCCGATCGCATCGGCGGTCTGGAACTTCACATAGCGGTCGAGATCGCCGACCACGCGCATCGAGCTCGCCTTGTCGAGATACTCCTGCACATTGTCCGGCAGAGACAGGCTCTCGACGAAGAAGGTGCAGCAGGCCAGGCCCCAGGCCTCGAACGCCGGTGCGACGGCCGCCTTGAGCCGTTCGGACAGCGCCGCCTGGTCAGCCGCAAGGTCGACGAACGCCGTGCTGCCGCCGCCCAGCCCCGAGGCGAGCGCCGTGGCGATCGCGCCGCGCAGTTGCGTTTCGACATCGGCGATGGTGAGCTTTTCGAGCGTGCCCATCAGCTTGGCCGCGAACACCGCGATATTGTCGAGCCGGAAGGAATAGCTGCCGAATGCGCGGATGCGCAGTGGCCCGAATTCCGCATCGCGCACCGTGATCGGCTGCGCCGTGCCCCATTTCAGCCCGGCCTGTTCCTTCGTGGTAAAGAAATACAGGTCCGACTTGAACGGCGAGGCGAAGCCCTTGTCCCAGTTGAGCAGGGCAGTGAGGATCGGCAGGTTCGCCGTGTCGAGCGTGTGCAGCCCGGGCTCGAACACATCGGCGATCTTGCCTTCGTTATAGAAGAACGCCTTTTGCCCCTCGCGCACGGTCAGCTGCGCGCCATTCTGAATCTCGCGGTCCTGTGCCGGATAGCGGATCGCCAGATCGCCCGGCTCCTCGGTCCAGTCGATGACGTCGATGAACTGCTTCGAGAGAAAATCCAATATGCCCATCATCAAGTCTCCTAGAAGACCCATTCTAGGGGGGTTTCCCAATCGCGCGAAACAGAATCCGGACACATGATATTAACTGCCGAGTGAGTAAGTATTGACGAAGCTCGTCGATCAGATGATGATGCGCGCCATGGCGCCGGAAGAGCGCAACCTGGAGGAGAGCGACAATGACCCACCGCAAACACCCCCTGTCAGGTTCCGTATCGCGCCGCGCGGCGGTGATCGGCGGCGCTGCGCTGACCGCGGGCGCACTGCTCGGGGCGCCCGCGCTCGCCAAGCCGTTGCGCAAGGTGCCGAGGGGCTTTTTATGGGGCACCGCCATCTCCGCACATCAAAGCGAGGGCAATGATGTCCATTCAGATTGCTGGCTGCTCGAAAACCTGCCCGAGACGGTGTTCAAGGAGCCGTCCGGCGATGCTTGTGACAGCTTCAACCGTTACGAACAGGATTTCGACATCGCCAGGGCAATGGGGCTGAACTGCTATCGCTTCGGTATCGAATGGGCGCGGATCGAGCCCGAGCGGGGCAAATTCTCGATCGCCGCGCTCGACCATTATGTTCGTGTGCTGGAGGCCTGCCGCGCGCGCGGCCTGTTGCCGGTGCTGACCTATAATCACTTCACCGTGCCGCTCTGGTTCGCCGAACGCGGTGGATGGGAAGCGGCGGACAGCGCCGAGCTGTTCGCGCGCTTTTGCGAGCGGGCGACACGTTCGCTCGGGTCGCTGATCGGCATGGCCTCGCCGTTCAACGAAGCGAACATCCATCTGCTCGGCAAGCTGTTGCGCATGGGCGCGACGCCGGAGCATGTCGCCAAGCGCAAGGCGATGATCGCAGCGGCCGCGGCAAAGACCAATGCGCCGAAATTCTCCTCGCTGCTGTTCGCCGACCCGGACCGGATCGACGCGCATCTGCTCGACGCCCATGCCAAGGCCTATCAGGCGATCAAGGCTGGCCCGGGCGACTTTCCGGTCGGCGTGACGCTGAGCACGCAGGATTTCCAGCCGGTCGGCGAGCAAAGCCTCGCGCCGATGATCGAGAAGATGGTTTATGGCAGCTGGTGGGATGCAGTGAACGCCAGCGACTTTGTCGGCGTGCAGACCTATACCCGGGTGCGGCTCGACGCGAAGACCATGGTGCCGCCGCCGCCCGGCACGGAAATGACCGCCGCCGGATACGAATATTACCCGCCCGCGCTCGGCAACACGATCCGCCTCGCCGCGAAGCGCACGACCAAGCCGATCTATGTCACCGAAAGCGGCATCGCCACCGACGACGATACGCGGCGTGTCGCATGGATCGACGAAACGCTCGCCGAGATCGGCCAGTGTATCGCCGAGGGCATTGATGTGAAGAGCTATATGTACTGGTCGCTGCTCGACAATTTCGAATGGACCTCCGGCTATGGCCAGCATTTCGGGCTGGTCGCGGTCGACCGCACCAGCTTCAAACGCTCGCCCAAGGCAAGCGCGTGGTATCTCGCCAAGCGCGCCAAGGCCGGCATGGTCTGAACGGCGCAACCGTTGCGGATCATTCTCCAGAACAGGCCTGTTCCCTTTCGTATCGGCCCGCTTACTGGCCCTCCGCGGCGGGCATCTGCTGATGCAACACGGCCTCGACCAGCCCGTGATAATAGCCCGCGACCAGCGGTTCGTCGCCGATCAGCTCGATCGCGCGGGTGATCGCGACCCACCCGTTCGCACCATTGACGAAGATCACCGCTCCGTCCTTCGTATCCGGCGAGAAATAGACCAGGTCGGTCTGCCCTTCGTCATTGCCGGTGTGCTGCAGCACGCGGTGCGTGCCGTACTGCTGCATCTGCCAGCCAAGCGCATAGCCATAGGCATCCGGGCAGCGCGCAACTACCGCGCGCGGGCAACCATAGATCGCGTCGCCGTCGAGATCGGTCAGGATCGTCTCACGCCACCGCCGCCGCGCCGCGTCCTTTCCACCCTGCACGATCAGCCCCGACAGGAACGAGGCATAGCCCGGCACGGTGGTGATCAGGTCATAGGATGCGCCCACCCCGCTGCCCGCTTTCAGCCCCGGATAGAGCGCGTCGATCGTGCCGAACGCTCCGTCCTTGCCCACTGGCAGCGCGAGCTTGCCTGCGGTCCAGGCCGGCAATTCGCCGACCGCCATCCCATTGACATGCAACGGCGTGAATAACGTCTCCGTCGCCAGCGCGCGCAACGTCTTCCCCGTTTTCGCCTGGGCATAGAGCGCGGCGAGTTCGACCCCGGCACCGGAATAGCGATAGCGCGTGCCCGGATCCCAATCGAACGCCAGCTTGCCATTGTCATAGTCATCGGGCCAGTTGCGCAGGCCCGAACGGTGCGACAGCAACAGCCGCGCGGTCAGCCGCTGGTAGCGCGGATCAGCGGCAAGATCGGCGTTGGCGACATGGCCCGCGATCGGTTCGTCGAGATCGATCCTCCCCGCCGCCGCCAGCGCGATCAGCGTTTCCGCAGTGACTGTCTTGGCGATCGATGCGGTGTTGAACGCAGTGCGGGCCGTGATCGGCACGCCCGGGCTCTGCTCGCCATAATAGCCGGTCCACACCACGCGCCCGCCCCGGATCACCGCGATGCCCATCCCGCCGAGCTTCTGCGCGCGGAGCAGGGCAGGGATCTCGCGGTCCATCCGCTGCTGTAATGCGGGCGCGGCGGCGCGGGCGCCGGCCGGTCTGCTGGCAATCAGGCCCGACGGGAAAAGCAGCGCGCACACGGCAAGGCTCCGGACCAGGAAGGACGGGAACCGGCGGTTCGGGGCGTGCTGCATCATTCGCGCGCAGCGTATCGGCGCCATCGCCTCGCGGCAATCCGGTCGCGCTCACTCTCCACCGTTCGCCCTGACGGGAAAGGACTCAAACCTCGGCAGCGCGGCCCTTAGTTGCGGTCGCGATCACGGTCGCCATGATGTCCGTGATGGCCATGATGAGGACGGTCGCTGGCATAGCCGGGGTGATCGTACCGGCAGCCCGACAGCGCCAGCCCGGCCGCGACCAGCGCGACGGCGGCGATAGCGGATCGAATAGCCATCCATTGTCTCCTTGAGGGAAGAAGAACCCGGTGATGGACGCGCGAGTTCCGGAAAAGCGCCGAATGCCGGACGAACCGCCGGAGCCGCGCGACCATTTGCGCAAACCAGCGATCTTGTCGGCAAAGAAGAGGGTTCGCGCAGAGGCGCGGAGGACGCAGAGATGGTCCGCGGGTCGAGCCGGCAGGCCGCGACAGCAAATCTACCACCAAGTCAGAGGTGCGGCCATGCACGGCGGCGATGCCTTCATACGGTCTCGGTGTCCTCCGCGCCTCTGCGCGAACTCTTTTTCGCGTTCGATCGCCATTTCAGCGTGCGTTTCCGGCGGCTTGCGTTCAACCATCGAGGTCGAACGCCCCGACGATGGAAAAGGGCCGATCGAACAGGAGCGTGTGTGATGAGAGTGTCGCTGATCCGGCCAGCCCTGCACAATGTCGGCGTTGCGGCGCTGGCCATCACGACGGCGGCGATCGCGCTGTCGCCGCTCGTCCCGGCCGATGCCCGGCAGGCCAGGGCGCGACACCGCGCGCGACCGGTGCCCCTGGTGCCAGTACCAGTGCCGCCCGTCCCAACCTACGAGGTCATCGAAGCCCCGCCGACAATGCCGCCCTGCCGGCTCCCCGGGCAGGTCGTCGATGCTGCCGATCCGGAGGCAGCGGCGATGCCGCCATGCCCGGCGATGCTGAGCATCGGGCCAAGCGCGAAGCCCGTTCCCGGCGGACCGTCCGATCCGCGGTTGCTCGACAGCGAAATCGTTACCCCGGCATGGCGCGCGCAACTGCTCGCGCACCTCCTCCGCTTCCAGCATTATCCCGCCGCAGCGCTGAGGCAGGAACTGAGCGGTACGGTCATGCTGCGCTTACGCATCCTGTCGGACGGCATCGTCTTCGCCCGGGGCGTCGTCGGATCATCCGGCGCACCGCTGCTCGATGCGGCGGCGCTTGAACTGGTCGATCGTGCCCAGCCGCTGCCGCCGCTGCCGGACGCGCCGCCGGGCGCCGCGATCGATGTCGTGCTGCCGGTGACTTACCGGATCGCGGAATAGCACGCATCTCACCCACTCACCCCAGCGCGGCGATCTCATACATCAAATCGACATAGGCCATGCTCTGCGCGGTCAAATTGGCGACCTTTGGATTGACCGGCTCGATCACGAAATATTCGTCCGGCGCATGCGCGCCATTGCCGGTGCCGATCCCGAACTGCGCGGCGGGCAGGTGCAGCGGATCACCGGTGAACACCACGCCCGGCCATGATCCGGCCGATCGTACCGACAAGGCATAGGGCACGCCCGCGCGCGTCAGCACTGCCTTGTGCGCCTTGATCAGCGACGACTCCTCCGGCGTTTGCGTCGGGCCGTATCCGCCCGTCACATTCACCTCGATATCGGGAAAGCCCTTCTTGATCAGGTGCGCCTTCAGCTTCGCGACGCTGTCGTCCTTGGTCATGTCGGGCACCAGCCGCATCTCGACCTTGGCGACCGCGCGGTGCGGCAGCACGGTCTTTCCGCCCTGGCCGGTATAGCCGGCGACCAGCCCCTGGATGTTGATCGTCGGTTGCGACGCCAGCCGCTCGAGCGATTGCTCCCAGGTCTCGTCGTTGATCCAGCGCTGTACGCCCATCGCCTTTTTGGAATCCGCTTCGTTGCCGCTGCGCGCGGCTTCTGCGATCAGCGCCTTTTGCCGCACGGTCAGTGGCGTGACCCGGTCGAGATAGCCCTCGACCGCCGGCGTATGCCCGTCCGGTCCCATCAGCGTATTGAGCGCCTGGACCAGCCGCCACGCCGGGCTGTCGACCCGCGCGAACTGGCTCGAATGCAAATCGTTCGCCGGCCCGCGGCCCCATGTCTTGCTGTCCGATACGATCTCCATTTCGACCGCGCCCTTTGCGCCGAGCGTGATCGTCGCATTGCCGCTCGGCGCCTGCCCGGCCGAGGGAATGATCACGCCCACGCATTTCTTCATCGCCGCCAGCACCTGCGGGTCGCGGATCGCGGTGAGGAAATTGGGTGAGGCGATCTCCTCCTCGCCCTCCGCGATCAGCACCAGGTTGACTGGTAGTTTGCGGCCCGACGCCTTGAACGCATGCAGCGCGGCGAGGAATGCGCCCTCCGGCCCCTTCTGGTTGACGGCGCCGCGCCCCATGACGACCTTGCCCACGCCGGGCCGGTCGACCAGCCGTCCCTCGAGCGGCGGCACCGACCATTCCTTGGGGTCGAACTGCTTCACGTCATACATGAAATAAATGCCGAGCCATTTCGGCGCCCCGACATCCAGCACCCCGAACACCGCCGGCACGCCCCCGGTCGGCACCGCTCGCACCCCGGTAAAGCCTGCTTCCTGCGCCAGCCGCGACATATAGGCGACGCCCTCATCGACCTGGAAGCGTTCGGCGGCGATGGTCGGATGCTTGATCCAGTCCTGGATCCGCGCAATCGCGGCATCATGGCCTTTCTCCACCGCAGTGCGGATCGCGGCCATGTCATCGCTGCGCGCGGCGAAGGCGATGCCGGGGGCGAGGGTGGCGGCAGTTGCGGCGGCGGAGCGGAGGAGCGCGCGGCGGGTGGGGGGTGAAGGTGTTTTCGTTGTCCCCTGGATCCCCATTGCGATCCCCGTTGCGATCCATAACTTGCTCCCCTCTGATGTGATTTGGGGCATAGAAGTCGGCGACGTTGCGGAGGTCAAGCGTTGCGGTGAATTGAGCATTGCCTGCCGTCCGGCATCCATGAACGTTGCACGGCGGACTTGCTTGTCCGCGGATGCAAGGCCACATCGCATGGCCACGAAAATGGAGAATCTGATGTCTGTGAAAGTGATCGCGTTCGTCACGGTGAAGGCGGGGGAAGAACAGGCGTTCGAGGCCGCCGCTAGCATCTGTGTTGCTGCATCACGGAGCGAGCCGGGTGTGCTTCATTATGACCTGTGGCGCGAAGCCGAGGGCGAGCGCCGTTACGTGTTCAACGAACTCTATGCCGATCAGGCCGCCGTTCAGTCGCATATGGGATCGGATCACTTCAAGGCCTTCGGCCTGGCGGCCCGCGATCTGGCGGCAGCACGTCCCGTCATCATCGCCACCACCCCGATCGACGTGGCCGAATAAGACTTCGTCGCAAAACGAGGCTATGCCGCCGCGCGCTCGGACGCGGCGGCTTGGATGCTGGCCGACAGCCCCAATGCGCCTATCCGCGGTCGCTCTCGGCCAGTTGATTGTTCGCACGAACTGTTGCGACAATCCTTGAGTCCACCGTGCAAAGTCGGCAACCGAACGCGTATTGCGCTCTTCTTTGAGAACGTTCACAAATTGCGCTTCGCTACTGCCAGCAATGGATGCACATGCCGATCAGCGCTGCCGCCACCTCGACCGACGCCACGGCACCGGCGAAGAGTCATTATGTCATTCTCGACGGGCTGCGCGGCGTCGCCTCGCTTCTGGTCGTCGTCTTCCATTTGTTCGAGGCTTATGCCGGCAATGACCCGCGGAAGCAGATCATCAATCACGGCTATCTGGCGGTGGATTTCTTCTTCCTGCTGTCGGGCTTCGTGATTGCCTATGCCTATGATGATCGCTGGGGCGGCATGGGCCGGTGGGAGTTTTACAAGCGGCGACTGATCCGGCTCCAGCCGATGGTGGTGCTGGGCAGCGTGCTTGGCGCGGCACTATTCGCCTTTCAGAGCTCGACCATTTACCCAAAGGCGCCGGGGACGTCCGCCTGGCAGGTCATCCTCGTGATGCTGATCGGCTGCACGATGATCCCGATGCCCAAATCGGCCGACATTCGCGGCTGGAATGAAACCTACCCGCTCAATGGCCCGGCCTGGTCGCTGTTCTACGAATATTGCGCCAATATCCTGTACGCGGTCGGGCTGCGGCGGTTGTCGAATCGTGGCCTCGGGGTGCTGGTTGTGCTGTCCGCAGTTGCGCTCATCCTCCTGCTCGTCATGGGCAAGCGCGGCGACCTGATCGGCGGCTGGTCACTTGACGCCGACGGCCTCATGATCGGCGTGACGCGGGTGATGTTCCCCTTCTTTGCTGGCATCCTGCTGATGCGGCTCGGCGCGCGGGTCCGGCTGCCCGGAGCTTTCTGGCTGTGCAGCCTGATGCTGATCGTCGCTTTGTCGCTACCCCGCTTTGGCGGCACGGAGCGGCTCTGGATCAACGGGCTGTACGAGGCGGGCTGTGTGATCCTGCTGTTCCCGCTGATTGTCGCGATCGGGGCTGGCGAGAAGCAGAGTGACGGGCCTTCGGTCCGGGTCGCGCGGTTCTTCGGCGATCTGTCCTATCCGCTCTACATCACGCATTACCCGCTGATGTATATCTATGTCGGCTGGGTGGTCGACCGAAAGGTCCCGCCTATGCAGGGGGCATTGGCTGGCCTCGGTGTGCTGATCGTTTCGGTCGCGGTGGCATATGCGACGCTCAAATTATTCGATGAGCCAGCGAGGCGCTGGCTCGCGTCGAGGCTTTTGACCAGGCGACCCTAGGTCGCACTGTCGGCCACCGGGTCGATCCTCGCTACCGGCAAGCAGTGAGTTCAACTCGCCAGTGCGAACCCCGCCCCATCCTCATCGTCATTCGCGGGCGAAGCGCGATGGCGACGCCGGCTGCGGCGGGCTCGATCAGCCCTGCTTTTGGGGTGCTTCGCAAAGCGAAGAGCAAGGGTTGCAAGAACGCTTGAAACATTGACTCGACGTAGCGCCGCCCATGCAGCTGCAAAACTGGCTGCGGCCTCGATGACAACGCTGATTTCGAAGCCGGTAAGCCACATGGCCAGGTCCGGCGCGAACAGGCTCACCATGCGGACTGGATCATCGTCTCCCGCACTCACATGAAGAACAACCAATATCAGGATGACGATCGCCATTGCGACATGGCCACGGGTAAGGCGGCTCGCGGCAGCGGCAGGCACTTCCACCATGACACGGTATAGGAAACGGCCGATCGGCGTGCCTCCGGCAACCATCAGGGCTGTCCGGGACATCAGGAACACAATCAGCATTGTCATTCGCCTGCCCCAATTTGGTCCCGATAAAGTATCGCCACATCTGCCTTTGGCCAACATGGCTATTTCAACCGTGTCACCTTAGCTGAGCCTCCAAATTTCATTGGCCAAAATTGAAAATAAACACCTAATCAGGATTGTTGTGTCTCGATTGGGTTGAAACCTCGCGCAAACTCGGCCATGATTTCCGTCATAATGGGGGAGGGTCAATCATGATCTCGATTGCGCGAATGAAGCATGTCATTCTGTCCGCAACGGCATTGACCCTCATCTCGCCGGCGTTCCCGGCCTTGGCGCAGACCGCCGCCACGGCGCCTGCACCTGCAACACTATCCTCCCCATCGACCAGCGCCGCACTTGAGGGACTGGATGCCTATATCGAGACGGCCCGGCAGACCTGGCAGGTCCCCGGCGCGGCCGTCGTGATCGTCAAGGACGACGAGATCGTCTACGCCAAGGGCTTCGGTGTCCGCGAGGACGGCAAGCCGGGCAAGGTCGATCCCGACACGGTCTTCGCGATCGGATCGGCGACCAAGGCCTTCACTGCGGCGGCGCTCGGCATGCTGGTCGATGAGCAGAAGATCGCCTGGGACGGGGCAGTGCATGATTATTTGCCGTCGTTCGAGATGGACGATCCCTATGTCACGCGCCACGCCACGGTGCGCGATCTGCTGTCCCACCGGACCGGCGTGGTCACTAATGGCAACCTCTGGTACGGCTCCGGGTTCGATCGCAAGGAGATCATCCGGCGGATGCGCTTCCAGACCGAATCGATCGGTTTCCGCAACCAGTTCCAGTATCAGAACGAGATGTTCATCGTGGCAGGAGAGGTCGTCTCCTCGGTCGCCGGCACCAGCTATGACAGCTTCATCGCCAGCCGCATCTTCGCGCCGCTCGGGATGCGCCGCAGTTCCACCAGCGTCAACGCGCTGAAGGGGTTGGCCAATGTTGCGACCCCGCATTCGCTGATCGATGGCAAGGCGGTGCCGATCGAATATCGCCTGATCGATAATGTGGGCGGCGCCGGCGTGATCAATTCCAGTGCACGCGACATGGCGCAGTGGCTGCGCCTGCAACTGGGCGGCGGCACGTTCCAGGGCAAGCAGCTCATCGCGCCCGCGACCCTGGCCGAGATGCACACGGGCCAGATCGTGCCGCGCGGCGGCCCCGGCACGACTTTCAAGTTCAGCGAATATGGGCTGGGCTGGGGTGTCCAGGAATATCGCGGGCAGAAGATCGTCGCGCATTCCGGCGCGATCGACGGGATGCAGAGCATGATTGCGATGATACCGGAGAAAAAGCTCGGGCTGGTCGTGCTGACCAACGGCCTGCGCACCGTGCTGGGCACCGCCGTCGAGTTGCGCGTGCTCGACGCGTTTCTGGGCGGTCCGGTGACGGATCACAGCGCGGTCCTGAAAAAGGCCAGCGACGATGCCGCTCGGGTCGCGCGCGAAAAGACCCCGCCACCACCGGCGACGGTGGCGCCGCCGACCCTGCCGCTCGATCGCTATGCCGGTACCTATTCGAACGTCATGCTCGGCGACGTCGTCATCACGCTGGCCGACGGCAAGCTGCTGCTCGCGCGCCCGGCGGTTTCGGCAGTGCTCGACCATGAGGACAAGGACAAGTTCATGGCGCGTTGGAAAAGCCCGGGCCAGGTGGTCATTTTCGGCCCGACCCCGGTCGGCTTCACCTTTGGTGCGGCAGGGCAGATCACCACGCTGGAGCTGGGGGCCGACAAATTCATGCGTAAATAAGGGCTGGGAGACGGCCAGCAGGTCCCGCCACTACTCGACGGACGACCGGTTTTGAGGCTTAACCAAGCTCCGACGGCGCGCGCAGTCCACACGGGAAAATCAGCGGCGAAGAAGGGAAATGGAAAGGATCAAGCACTTCCCATTTAAATCCTATAGCGGACCGGGGGACTTGCGGCAAGCCCCCGGTCATGCGCCATGAACGCTCCCCTCGATCTCGAATCCGGAGGGAGTAGCGAACATGCGTGTACTATTATCGACTTACGGATCGCGCGGAGACACACAGCCGATCGCCGCGCTGGCCATCGCCCTGCAGGCGCTCGGCGTGGAGACGCTGGTGTCCGCGCCGGCCGATGCGGAATTCGTGGAACTGCTGGACCGGGTCGGCGTGCCGCTGGCGCCGGCCTTCATGCCGGTGCATCAATGGATCGCGACCGCCAAGCAGTCCGGGCTGAAGCTGCCGCAGCTCGCGGCCCGAATGGTGGGGGCCCAATATGATGCGATCGGCGCGGCCGCCAGTGGCTGTGACGCGATCCTGGCGACGGGGCTGTTTCCGTCCGCCGCGGCCGCGCGGGCGGTGGCTGAGAAATCGGGCATCCACTATATCAAACTCGCTTTCTGCCCGTGCTATCTTCCATCGCCGCATCATCCGCCGTTCACCTTTCCCGGCTGGCCACACCCGCCGGGGATGACCGACAATCTTGCGCTATGGGCGCATAATGCGGAGGCGATGAACGCGTTGTTCGGTGAGGCGGTCAATGCCCACCGCGCCCTGATTGGCCTGCCGGCGCTCGACAATGTCCGCGACCATGTCTTCACGCACCGCCCATGGCTGGCGACCGACCCGGTGCTTGGGCCGTGGCAGCCGACCGATCTTGTAGACACGCAACAGACCGGCGCTTGGATATTGCCCGACACACGCCCGCTCGCGGCAGAGCTGGAGGCGTTTCTCGATGCCGGCGACCCGCCAGTCTATGTCGGTTTCGGCAGCATGGCGATGCAGGCGTCGGAGAACGCCGCCGAGGTCGCCATCGCAGCGGTTCGCGCGCAGGGGCGGCGCGTGATCCTCGCACAGGGCTGGGCGAATCTTGCGCCGGTCGATGATCGGGGGGACTGCTTCGCCCTGGGCGAGGTCAATCAGCAGGCGCTGTTCCGCCGGGTTGCCGCCGTCGTGCATCATGGCGGTGCCGGCACCACGGCCACGGCGGCTATGGCCGGCGCGCCGCAACTGATTGTGCCCCAGGTCGCGGATCAGCCTTACTGGGCCAGCCGCGTCGCCGATCTCGGTATCGGCGTGGCGCATGACGGCCCTGTGCCGACCATGGAGTCGCTGTCGGCCGGGCTCCGGACAGTGCTTGTCCCCGGCATCCGCGACCGCGCATTGGCCCTTGCTCCCGGCATCCGCCCCGATGCGGCGGCACTGGCCGCGAAGCTGCTGGTCGAGGCGATCGTCCGGAGCAAGCAAGTGACGTCCGCATAAGCGAGCTGCGAAACAAGAACACGAAAGTGGGTCGCTGCTTTGGGGCGGTCCGCTTTCGCGTCGTTTCGCACCTTGCTCCCCCCGCCACGCACAGGCACTCTCCCCAAAAAAGGGCAAACTCCATGAACCGCCGCACCGCACTTCAGCTCATTGCCGCAAGTCCGCTCGCTCTCTCGCCGTCGCTCGCCTTCGCGGCCGGGTTCCCCGAGGACGCCTGGCGCAAGGCGATCGTCATCGATGGGCTCGGTGGGCCGTCCGATCCCGATTTCGTCGAGGGACAGACGCGCTTCTCCGCCCGGGGTAGGGTGGAATTGCTGCGCTCCGGCACCACCGCGTTCCACTATACTGCCAGTGAGCCCGGCAACCTGCCCGACGCGTTCGAAAAGGCTGTGGCTGGCATCGCCGAGGCGGATCAGCTGATTGCCGACAATGCCGAACTGCTGGTCAAGGCGACCCGCGCCGCCGACATCGCCGCCGCCAAGCGCAACGGGCAGGTCGCGCTTGTCCTGGGCTTTCAGGACACCAGTGCGATCGGCACGCAGCTCGACCGCGTTGCGCTGTACAAGAACCTTGGCGTGCGCATCATTCAGTTGACCTATAACCGTCGCAACCTGTCCGGCGACGGCGCGCTCGAACGCGCCAATGGCGGCATCTCGGCGCTGGGCCGCGAAACCATTGCCGCGATCGAAAAGGCGTCGCTGCTGCTCGATCTGTCGCATGGCGGCCAGCGCACCATAGCCGAAGCGATCGCCGCGTCGAAACGGCCGATGACGATCAGCCATACCGGCTGCCGTGACCTGCATGACAATCCGCGCAACGTCTATGACGCGGAGCTGAAGGCGGTGGCGGACAAGGGCGGGGTGGTCGGCATCTATTACATGCCGTTCCTGGTGCCCTCGGGCAAACCGACGCGCGACGATCTGATCCGCCATTTCGACCATGCGGTGAATGTCTGCGGCGAGGACCATGTCTCGATTGGCACCGATGGCGGCTCCACCGCGCTGGTGATCGACGACAAGGCGCGCGCCGAGCAGCGTAAATTCTACGAACAACGCTCCGCCCAAGGTATCGCCGCGCCCGGCGAAGGGCCGGACGTGTTCAACTATGTCGCGGATTATAACAGCCCGATGCGCTTCCGCATGCTCGCCGACGATCTGGCCGCGCGCGGCTGGAAAGCGGCGCGGATCGAGAAGCTGCTCGGGGCGAATCTGATGCGGCTGTGGGGGGAAAGCTGGGGCGGGTAGGGCGGATCGGCAATCATTTGTGTGGGGGCTCATCACCCCGCCAGCCGTCACTCAGGATGGTGTTCGGTGCTTATCCTCTTCGAAGAGCAGCGCTTCCCGGCGCAGGCCGGGGTCCAGTCGGAAAGGCTGAAGTAACGAAGCGCAGCAGCAGTTACCGCCTGTTTTCCGACTGGGCCCTGGCCTGCGCCGGGGAAGCAATAAAAGGTGACATGTTCGAAAAGCATAGGTGCCGGCCCGTTTCAGGGCAACGAAACATTTGACTAACTATATGATATATAACGAATTGTATAAGCTTCGTATCGAGCATTCACAGGAAAAGATATGGTACATTCCGGTGTAACATATCTCCTGCCATTCGCGGCCCTCTCTCTTCGGCCATGGTGCCAGCGGCGATTCAACCATCGCACAGGATCGGGCATGTCATCGCTTGCCGGACAGACACCGGCGCGCTTTCTGATTGTTGAAAACAGGATGAGGGCGCGGCGCCTGATGGTGGGCATCCCCGCCTCAGCGTCCCTTACTGCCGCCCGCCTTCATCGCGGCCGCCGCCGCCAGGTCGGCCTTGTCCCAACCGCCGCCCAGCGAACGGAACAGGTCGATCTGCGCGCTCGCGATGCGGGCGCTCGATGCGGCGAGGTCCGCCTCTGTGTCGGCAAAGGTCCGCTCGGAATCGAGTACGTCGAGAAAGTCGATCTGCCCGGCGCGCTGGCGGGCGCGGGTGATGCGCATCGCTGCTTCGGCGCCGTCACGCGCCGATCGCAATGCCGCGTTGCGCTCGATCTCCCGGGCATAGCTTGACAAGGCCGTCTCGGTTTCCTCGAGTGAGCGCAGCACCGTGCCGTCGAACTCGGCCAGCGCCCCGCGGCTATCCGCTTCACTTGCGGCGATCCGCGCACGCGCGGCTTCCTGGTTGGGGAAGGACCAGCTGATCAGCGGGCCAAGCAGCCAGCGCAGCGCACCGCCGGTGAACATGTCGCCAATGCTGGTCGCGGTCGACCCGATCGATCCACCGAGCGAGATCTGCGGATAGAGCTGAGCGGTAGCGACGCCGATCCGTGCGGTCGAGGCGGCGAGCCGGCGCTCCGCAGCGCGGATGTCGGGGCGCCGCGCGAGCAGGGCGGCGCCGTCGCCGACCGGGATCGCCTGGTCGAGCGTCGGGGTGCTGGTCCGCTCGGCTGCCGCGGCGGGCAAGTCCTGCGGCGTGCGTCCGGTCAGCGTGGCGAGACGGAACAGGGCAGCTTGCCGGTCGGCCTCGATTGCCGGGACCAGTGCGGCGCGCTGGTCGCGCAAAGTGGTGATGCGCACCAGGTCGAGCTTGGCCGCGCGGCCCGCCTCGACTCGCTTGCCGGTCAGGCCGGCCGACTTGTCGAGCAGCTCGACGATGCGCTTCGCCACCGCGAGCCGTTCGGCCGACGATGCGGCGTCGACATAGGCGCGGGTGGTGGCGGAGACGACCGCGACGCGTACCGCATCGGCATCGGCATCGGCCGCCGCGACGTCGCCGCGTGCCGCTTCGATGTTGCGCTTCACCCGGCCCGACAGGTCGAGCTCGTAGGACACGCTCAGCCCGACGTCGAACGCGCTGTCCTCCGTGGCGCTGCCGGGCAGGCGCTGAGTCTCGGGCGACCGGCCATAAGTGCCGCTCGCGCCGATGCTGGTCTGGGGCAGCCGGTCCGACCGGACGCCGCGCAGCGAGGCGCGGGCCTTGTCGAGCCGCGCCACCGCGACGCGGATATCGGTATTGGCCGCCAGCGCGTCGGCGACCAGCCCGTCAAGCACTGGGTCGCGGTACAGCCGCCACCAGTGATCGTCGGTTGTTGCCGTGCTGAAGGCTGGGTTGGTCGCGCCGATGAACGGGGCCGCCGCCTTGGGAGCAGGGATCGGCGCGACATAGTTGGGGCCGGCGGCGCAGGCGGCAAGCGCGAGCGATGACAGCGTTGCGAGAAGGATCTGTTTCATATCTGCCGCTCCTATTCGGCGGGCTGAAGTGTGGGAGCCGAGCCTTCGGAGGACTGGCTCCCTGTGGCGGAGCCTGCCTGACGCTTGCGGCCAAGCCGCAACGCCAGTGCCCGGCACACCACATAGAAGGTCGGCGTGAAGAGCAGGCCGAAGCCGGTCACCCCGATCATGCCGAAGAACACCGCGGTGCCCAGCGCCTGGCGAAGCTCGGCGCCGGCCCCGCTTGCCGTCACCAGCGGCACCGTGCCGAGGATAAAGGCGAAGCTGGTCATCAGGATCGGCCGCAACCGGTCCTTGGCCGCACGTACTGCCGCTTCGATCGGCGACAGCCCGTCCTGGTCCTCGGCCTGCTTGGCGAACTCGACCACCAGGATCGCGTTCTTCGCGGCCAAAGCAATCAGCACGACCAGGCCGATCTGGGTCAGGACGTTATTGTCCATCCCCCGCAGGTTCACCCCGGCCATGGCCGCGAGCAGACACATCGGCACGATCAGCACGATCGCGAGCGGCAAGGTGATGCTCTCATACTGTGCCGCAAGGACCAGGAAGACGAACACCACGGCCATCAGGAAGACCAGGGCCGCAGTGCTGCCCGCTGCCTTTTGCTGGTACGCGATGCCAGTCCATTCATGGCTGTAGCCGCTCGCCAAGGTGGAGTCGGCGAGCTTCTCCATCGCAACCAGCGACTGGCCCGACGAATAACCCGGCGCGGTGTCGCCATCGACCTCGACCGCGGGGGCCAGGTTATAGCGGACCACGCGGTATGGCCCGGTCTTGTCCTTGAAGGTCGAGACCGACCCGATCGGCACCATCTGGCCCGAATTGGACCGCGTCTTCAGATTGGCGATGTCGGCGGTCGTATTGCGGAACGGTGCATCGGCCTGTGCCGTGACGCGATAGGTGCGCCCGAGCAGGTTGAAGTCGTTGACGAACGCGGAGCCGAGATAGACCTGCAGCGCCTCGAACACCCGCTCCGGCGGCACGCCGAGCATGTTTGCCTTGGTCCGGTCGACATCGGCGAACACGCGCGGGGTGGCGGTTTCGAAGAAGGTATAGACCTGGTTCAGACCCTTGGTGGTGTTGGCCTTTCCGATCAGGTCATTCGATGCCTTGGCCAGCTGGTCATAGCCGCGCCCTTCCTGGTCCTTGACCATCAGGCGATAGCCACCGGCCGAGCCAATGCCCTGGATCAGGGGCGGCGGCACGATCATCAGCCGCGCTTCGGTGATGTCCGCAGTCGCCTTTTGCGCCTGAGCCATGATCTCCGGGAAGCTGACGCCAAGCTTCTTGCGCTCCTCGAAGCTCTTGAGCGGGAAGTAAGCGGCGGCGGCGTTCGGCGCGAGCGTCTGCGACGGTCCGTCGAACCCGGCGAGCATCACCGCGCCCTTGATTCCGGCGCCGGGCAGGATGCGCGCGGCGACCTTGCGCATCACCGCATCGGTACGCTCGACCGAGGAGCCGGGCGGCAGCTGGATGACGGTCAGGAAGTAGCCCTGGTCCTGTGCCGGGATGAAGCCGGTCGGCGTCGCCCAGAACACGCCCGCCGTGATCGCGATCAGCGCGGCATAGGCGGTCATCATCTTCTTCGGCGCCGACACCAGCCGTCGCGTCAGGGCGGCATAGCCGATGCTGAGCCGCTCGAACCCGCGGTTGAACGCGTCGGCGGCACGGCGCAGCAACTGCGTGAAGCGGTTGCCCGTGCCCTGCTGCGCGTTGGGCTTGAGCAGGATCGCGGCAAGCGCCGGGGACAGAGTGAGCGAGAGGATCAGCGAGATCACCGTCGCGGTCGAGATGGTCACCGCGAACTGGCGGTAGAACGCGCCCGACAGGCCGGTGAGGAACACGGTCGGGATGAACACCGCGATCAGCACCAGCACGATCGCGACCAGGGCGCCGGACACTTCGTCCATCGACTTGCGCGCCGCCTCCAGTGGCGACAGGCCATGCTCCAGGTTGCGCTCGACATTCTCGACCACGACGATCGCGTCGTCGACTACCACACCGATCGCCAGCACCAGGCCGAACAGCGAGAGGTTGTTGAGCGAATAGCCCATCGCCGCCAGCACCGCGAAGGTGCCGATCAGCGAGACCGGGATCGCGACCACCGGGATGATCGCCGCACGCCATTTCTGCAGGAAGACCAGGATGACGAGCACGACCAGCAGGATCGCCTCGAACAACGTGTCCTTCACCGCGTCGATCGACTGCGAGATGAACTCGGTCGGGTTGTAGATGACGCTATAGGCAAGGCCCTTGGGGAAGCGGGCCGACATGTCCTTCATTGCCGCATTGACGCCTTCGGCCGCGGCAAGCGCGTTCGATCCGGGGCGCTGAAACACCGCGACGATCACCGTCGGCTTGCCGCTGAGATAGGTGTTGGAGCCATAATCCTGCGCACCGAGTTCGACTCGGGCGACGTCGGATACCTTGACCTGGCGGCCATCGGCGTCGGTGCGGATCACCACATCGGCGAACTGCTTGGGATCGGTCAGGCGGCCTTGCGTCTCGACATTGAGCTGGAAGGCATTGCCGGTGGCATAGGGCGGCTGGCCCAGCGTGCCGGCGGCGACCTGCACGTTCTGGGCGCGCAGCGCGGCGACGATCTCGCCCGCGGTCAGGTCAAGCGCGGCGGCACGGCCGGGGTCGATCCACACGCGCATCGAATAGTCGCGGCTGCCGAACAGTTGCACGTCGCCGACGCCGTCGATGCGGCTCAACCGGTCGCGCACCTGAGTCAGCGCATAGTTGGAGATATAGCCGCGATCGAGCGAATCGTCGGGCGAGACCAGATTGACCACCATCAGGAAGTCGGGCGAGGTCTTGCGCGTGACGACGCCAAGGCGCTGCACGTCCTCCGGCAAGCGCGGCACGGCCACCGCGACGCGGTTCTGCACCAGCACCTGCGCGGCATCCAGGTCGGTGCCGATCTTGAACGTGACGGTGATGACCAGCTTGCCGTCGCCGGTCGATTGCGACGACTGGTACAGCATGTTGTCGACGCCGTTGATTTCCTGCTCGATCGGCGCGGCGACGGTTTCCGCGACCGTCTCGGCGCTCGCGCCGGGATAGACCGCGCTGACCGTCACGGTCGGCGGCACGATGTCGGGATATTGCGACACCGGCAGGCTGAGATAGGCGATCGCCCCGACCAGGGTGATGACGACCGCAATCACCGCGGCGAAGATCGGCCGCGTGATGAAAAAGCGCGAGAGGCGCATGAGGACTGTCCTTGATGAAGGAATTTGGTTTTTGGGCCGTCAGCGGGTCTCGCCCGCGCCGAGCGTGTCGAGGGGGTGGTTCGACAGGCGCGGCGCGGACGAAGGGCTATCGATCCTTAGCGCGCGCCCAGCGTCGCCTCGCCGGCCACCGGCAGCGAAACCTGTGGCGCCGGAGCGGACGCCTCGCCGGTGATCTTGCCGGCACGCGGCTGGACCTTGGTTCCGGGCATGGCCATCTGGATCCCGGCGATCACCACCCGGTCACTGGGCGCTAGGCCCGAGCGGATGATGCGCAGGCCGTCCACGACGGGGCCGAGCGTCACCGGCTTGGCGACGACCTGGTCCTTCGCATCGACGGTCATCACGACCTTGCGCACCTGATCGGTCTGGATCGCGGCGTCGGGTACCAGCAGTGCCTTGGCGCTGCCCGCGGCGGCGAGGCGCATATTGCCGAACATGCCCGGGGTCAGGAAATAGTTCGGATTGCTCAGCACCGCGCGGCCACGGATCGTGCCCGAACGCTGGTCGAGGCCATTGTCGGTAAAGTCGAGCTTGCCCTTCCAGCGATGCTCGCTCTCATCCTGCAACTGGATCTCGACCGCGGCCGGCTCCGCACCCGGTTGACGCGCACGCTGCGTCTTCAGATACAGGGCTTCCGATCCGTCGAAGCTGAAATAGATCGGGTCGAGCGCATTGATCGTGGTCAGCACTGTGCCGCCCGTCCCTTCGCCGCCAGCCACCTGGTTGCCGGCATCGACGCGGCGGTCGGAGATCCGGCCGGCGATCGGTGCGCGCACCTGGGTGAACTCGACGTCGAGCGCACGTGCCCGGACCCGCGCATTGGCCGCGGCCAGCGCGGCGGTTGCCGCCTGCACCTTGGCGCGCAGCGAATCGACTTCACCGGCCGAGATGGCCTCGTCGTCGATCAGCTTGGTCGCACGGCCGAGATCGGTGCGGGCGAGGACAAGTGCGCTCGAGGCGCTGGCGGCATTGGCGCGTGCCTCGGCCAGCGCGGCCGCGAACGGACGCGCATCGATGGTGAAGAGCAGCTGGCCCTTCTGCACGATCTCGCCGTCGCGGAAATGGATGCCGGTAACTTCGCCCGCGACGCGCGGACGGATCTCGACCGTGCGGCTGGGGGCGAAACGGCCGACATAATCGTCCCATTCGCTGACGTCCCGCACCAATGGAGCCGCGACAGTGACGGCGGCGAGGGGGGAGCCGCCGCCACTGCCGGGGATTGATCGACGAGCCTGGCGCCGGCTGCGCCGATCAAGGCGAGAGGGAGAATGATGAGCGCACCGCGCTGCCAGCGCGGCAGGCGGGAAAAGCCATCACGCAGCGGCCGGACCGGCGTGCTGTTTTCGGTATCGATCGGGGTGACCATATTCATGCGGCGATCCTCCATGCGAGCTGACCGACTTGCCCGCCGGTGACGCTCGCAACCAATGTCTCGGCCTGGCCCATGGTGAAGCCGGCCTGCAGGAACAGCGCGACCTCGGACGCCGGAAGCGCATAGCCGCGCTTCCAGGCATGAACCGCGAGGCGGCGCAGCGTTTCGAGCCGTGGCTCGGCGAGATGCGATGTGGTGCCGAGCCCGAACAGGCTGCCGAACGCGCGCGACAGGCGGCTCGGTTCGGACAGGCTGCTGATCCGGTCGCGCTTGGCCAGCGCGATGACGCTCCATTCGAGCGGCGAGAAGCCGGCCGGTGCGGTCATCTGACGGCGCTCGGCCGCGCGACCCATGACCGGGGCGGCCGAGATATTGTTGATGTCCAGATAAGCCATTGGAAATCCCCTTGAATTTAGATCGCGCAACGCCACCCGCAGAAGACCCGTCCTCTGCGCCGCACTGGCCATCAGGCAATGATACGCCGCTCGCGAAAGCACCTGTCGGTGCCCACGATCGCCGTCTGAAATTGGTGAAGTGCAACGGGCCGAGACCCGCCGCGCCGGAATTAGTTGTTCGTCATCAGGGGTTCTCCCTAGCCGACCGTCGGGCTCACGGGAGAGTCCAACTTCAATACCAATCGGTATATAACTTCATGCCGCAGTGCGTCAAGCACTTTGTGTACCGCTAGGTATGTTTATTTTTAGCGGGTCGGCCAGATCGACAGGCTGGTGTCGACCAGCTGCTGCAACTGAGCGCATGACGCGCCCGATCCCGCCTGAACCGACAGGCCCTGGAGCAGGGCATAAAGATAGCGTGCGAGCGCATCGGGTTCCAAGGTCTCGGGCAAATCGCCCTCCTGCTTGGCGCGCTCGAAGCGCGCGATAAGCGCGGCTTCGGACGAGACGCGGCGCGCGGCGACATCCGCCTTGATCGATTCGGCGCCGCCACACGACACTGAGCTGATCACGCCCATGCACCCTTTCGGGTCGCATGTGCTCATCTGCATCTCGAGTGCCCCGGTCATGAAGCGCTCGGCCACGCCACGCGCGGTCGGGGCTTCGAGGGCGGCGACGGTATAAGCGAGCTTTTCGCGCTCATAGAGATCGAGCGCCTTGTGAAACAGGGCTTCCTTATTGCCGAAAGCGGCGTAGAGGCTGGGCTTGGTAATCCCCATCTCGGCGGTCAGTTCGGCCATCGAGGCGCACTCATAGCCGTTGCGCCAGAAGACGCGCAGAGCCGCGGCGAGCGCTTCCTCCGTGCAGAATTCCCGGGGCCGCCCTTTGACCGGCGGAGGGGCTAGAGTCTGTTCCATACCGATCGGTATATAGTAACTTTGCCGCCTGCGTCCAGTGCCTGCGTTCGGATCAACATGTTGATCCTCCCGGCTCCTTTCGACGTACCGGGGATTCCGCACATGGCAGGAGTGGCGGGGAGCGGCTCGTGCGGCTATCGGATCGGCGCGCAATCGGTGAGGGAGCCGCCCATGATTACCTGCCATGTCCGCTATGTCGTCGATCAGGACAAGCTCGCCGAATTCGAGATCTATTCGCGCATGTGGCTCGCGCTGCTGCCGAAATTCGGCGGCGTCCATCACGGCTATTTCCTGCCGGCGGAAGGGGCGAGTGATGAGGCGTTCTGCCTGTTCAGCTTCGATAGCCTTGCGGCCTATGAGCAGTATCGCCTTGCCAGCGCGAGCGACCCGGAGGTGGCGAAGGCGATCGCCTATGCGAAGGAAACGCGCTGCTTCCTGCGCCATGAGCGGTCATTTTATCGGCCGCTGCTCCCTTGAGGACAACCAGCCGGCACGGCAAATCCGTGCCGGCTATCCATCAGGCTAGGCTCTTCAGGGTACGTTGCTGAGTATGCTCTGCCAGTTGGCGGTTTCAGTGAAGATCTCGCCGCCCGAGGCCTTGAACGCCTGCTGGCCGTCGGCCGCACCCTGCAGCTGCCACATCATCCAGGCGGTCGGATAGCCGAGATAGCCATGCGCGCCGTTGGTGCAGAAGCCGAGGCCGGAGGGGCAGTTCGGCGTACCCTGGACGTCGTTGTGGTTCGGCCCTTTCAGGATCGCCTTGACCTTGTTCAGCGCGGCCGGGGTCGCGTTGTAATAGGCGGTGTTGGAATTGAGCTGCGACCCGAACCATTGGGTATCGGGCGAGATCAGACCGTCATTGGATCCGGCGATATAGAAGACCGATCCGCTGGTCGCGCCGGTCAGCGTCGCGGTCAGCAGGCAATTGCTCGCCGGGTTGCAGAAGGCCTGCTGCGCAATCTCGATCGCGATCGCGGTGCGGATGAGATTGGTCGATTTCAGCATCCCGTTGATCGCACCGCTGGCGCCCTGCGAATGGCCCATCGCGCCGATCTTGGTCGTGTCGAGCTGATTGTAGAAGATGCTGCCAGAATCGGCATTGCGCGCCTTGATGTAATTCGCGCTGTCGATCACCGTCTGGCCCTCGCCGGTGGTGCCGTCGCGCGTCGCGATGACGACAAAGCCCCATGAGGCGAAATGGCGCAGCACAAAGGCATAGGTGGCGGGCGCGATCGGCGATGTGCCGGATCCGTTGGCCCATACGATGATCGGATGCTTGAATCCGCCGGCACCAAGATTGGTCGGATAATAGATGTCGCAGACGCTGCCCTTGGAATCGCAATTGGCGGCGGTCACCGTCTGCGACACGGCCCAGGTCCCGTCAGCGTAATATTTCTGCTCGATCGGCTTGGTCGGAAGATTGGGAGCGGCGAGCCCCGCGGACGGAACGACCATGACCAGAGTCACGGCGATAATAGCGGCAAACGCCTTCCTCATCTCTCTCTCCTCGTTTTGCGTGACGGTCGCGTCTGACGACGCCGACGGTTGCCCGCCTCCCGAGTTTCCCGTCCGCATTTTTTCTGTGGACTCGATAAAAATTAGTCATAAATATAAAAAAAAATCGAATCAAGGAGAAAGAGCCATGGTTATATCGGTTGAAGACCGGATCGGCACAGGCGCTGTGGATGCACGAAGCGCGGGCTTTTCATGGCAGAATGTGGCGACCGACCGTCCTCTGCGCCGTCTGACCCTGGCCGAGGCCGACGCGTTCGACCGCGACGGGTTCGTCCTGATCAAGAACGCCTTCACGCCAGAGGAAATCACCGAGGTCACCCTGGCGATCGATCCGATCGAGGAAGCCTATGAGCGCTTCGTCGCGGAGCAGCAGGGCGGCGAATTCCGCCTGACCTCAGCCGGCACGATCACCTTCGCCGCGCATCTCGTCGCGCGGTCCGAGGTGCTGCGCGATTTCGCTGCGCACCCGGTGATCCAGGACCTGTGCCACGATCTGTCCGGCGACCGTGTGCGGCTCTACTGGGATCAGTCGGTTTACAAGAAGACCGGCAAGAAGCAGGAATTCCCCTGGCATCAGGACAATGGCTATACCTTTATCGAGCCGCAGCAATATCTGACCTTCTGGATTCCGCTGGTCGATGTCGATGAGGAGAATGGCTGCCCGTGGATCGCGCCGGGGCAGCACAAGCGCGGTACGCTGGAGCATTGGCCGACTGCGATCGGGCTGAAATGCCTGGAGGAGGTGGAGGATGCGGTCTGCGTGCCGGCCAAGGCGGGCGACATCATCCTGTTCTCCTCGCTCGCGCCGCACCGTACTGGCCCCAATCTGAAGGATGGGACGGTGCGCAAGGCCTATATTCTGCAATATGCGCCCGACGGCGCGCGGACCCTGACCGCCGAGGGCAAGGAAATCCTGCAGGACGATCCCGGCCGCCAGTTCCTCATTCTCGGCAGCTGAGTATGATGCGCGTCGGTCTCGAGCTCGGGCGCCTGAAAAGCGATTTCGTGCGCGACGGCTTCGTCGCCGTGCAGGGACTGATCAACCCCGACGAACTGGCCGGCTATGCCGCCGCCGTCGACGCAGCGGTGGCGGTCCGCAAAGCGCGCGACACGCGCTCGCTGCAGGAGAAGTCGCGCTACGAACAAAGCTTCCTGCAATGCCAGTATATCTGGGAGGATTTCCCCGATGTCCGGCCGCTGACTTTCCACCCGGCGGTATGCGCCGTGGCGGCGCTGCTGGTCGGGTCCGACCGGCTCAGGCTGTGGCACGATCAGGCATTGTACAAGGAACCGGGCGGTGCCTCGACTCAGGCACATCAGGATCATCCTTATTGGCCAATCGCGGAATATCGCACCGTCACGGCCTGGATTCCGTTCGTCGAGGCAAATAACAGCACTGGCGGCATGGGCTATGTGCCGGGATCGCACCGGCAGGACGCGCGCTTCGTCGATATCTTCTCCGGGACGGACGGCGATGACGATCTGGCGGCTGACGCGTGCTTCGTGCCGGCCAGCCCGGGCGATGTGATCTTCCATCACGGGCTGACCATGCACATGGCGATGGGCAACGCCTCGGCGATGATGCGACGCGTCTATACCGCGATCTATTTTGCCGATGGCTGCACGCGCAGCACGGACGGCAAGCACCATCCATCGGTCGACCGCAGCGGAATTCCGCCGGGCGCGGTCATCGATGGCGGGGCAACGCCACTCGCCTGGCCGCTGGGGTCGGGCGTCTATCCTGATCCTGCGCCCTGGCCGCAGATCGACGATGCGCGTGTGCGGCGCGTAGCGGATCTGGGAATCATACCGGCACCGCGCGCCTGACCGCCGGTGCTGGCCCGATATTGCACCGGGCAAGGCAGGCTGACGCATTTCTCACCGGGATCGATCCGCGCCCGTTCAACTCGACCCGAACGAAGGGCGGAGTTCGTTGCGATGAGCCCCACAATGCCGCGGCAGCATACAATTAGATTGAATCGTTGACATCAATTCAAAATTGATAAATTTATTCGACCAACAACATAAAAGATTGGGGAGGATGAAACATGTCACGGATTGGATTCTATCGCCTATGCCTGCTGTCCGGCCTGTCGATCGCTGTGCTGGGAATGCCCGCCACGGCCTCGGCACAGGATATGCCGGCGCCGAAACCGACCGCTCAGGGGGACGGCAACGACATCATCGTCACCGCGCAGCGCCGTGACGAGAATCTGCAGGACGTGCCGCTGTCGGTCGCGGTCGTCGGCAAGGACCAGCTCTCGGCGCTCAAGTTCAACGAGACCAGCGACCTGCAATATCTGGTGCCCAGCGTGAGCCTGATCAGCGCGGCGGGGCCGCGCAATTTCGGCTTCTTCATTCGCGGCATCGGCACCAGCACCTTCTCGTCCGAGGCGATCGAGGGCAGCACCGCCTATGTGCTCGACGGGGTGGTGCTCGGTCAGTCGGGCGCGTCGGTCACCGATCTGCCCGATGTCGAGCGGATCGAAGTGTTGCGCGGCCCGCAGGGCACTCTGTTCGGCAAGAACGCATCAGCCGGCGTGGTCAATGTCGTGACCAAGCGCCCGTCCAAGGAATTCGAGGGACGGGCAAGCGTCAGCTGGGCCTGGCCCGACAATGACCGCCGCTTCACCGCCTATGTCTCGGGGCCGATCTCGGACACGCTGCGCTTCTCGCTGTCGGGGCGGCGCAACGTACGCGACGGCTATGTCCGCAACCTCTATGACGGCCGCAAGCTCAACAATCGCAACGAATTCGGCTTTCGCGGCAAGCTCGAATATGAACCCTCGTCCGACCTGACGATCACCGCGATCGGCGACTATTTCAAGCGCACCTCGGATTGCTGCATCTGGACCCTGGCCGAGGTGGCGGGCACGCCTTTGGCGGCGTCGCCCGAGGGAAAAGCGCTCGCCGCGGGTATCGTGCCGGGGCTCGGCAATCTCGAACAGAATGTCGATGGCGACGTCTTTTCGAACGCGCGCAGCAAGGGGTTTTCACTGCAGGGGGATTATCGTTTCGGCGATGGCTATACGCTGACCTCGATCACGGCCTGGCGCGCCTGGCAATCGCATGACGGCCTCGATTCAGATTCCTCGCCGGACAACCGGCTCAATGTGAATTTCACCGATTTCAACCAGCATCAGTTCAGCCAGGAACTGCGGCTTGCCTCACCGACCGGAGGCACGATCGACTATGTGCTCGGCGCCTATTATTTCAATTCCGACGTGATCTCGCGCTCGACCCAGATTTTCAACGGCATACCCTTCCCGTTCTTCTACCGCGAAGTACGGATCGCCGCCGAGACGCGCAACATGGCGCTGTTCGGCCAGGCCAACATCAATCTGGCCGAACGCTTCAAGCTGATCGCCGGCGCGCGGGTCGTCAATGAGCGCGTCGAAGCCGCCAAGAACCGGCTCGATCCGCGCAACAACGCCCGCGACAGCGCCAACGCCAGCGTGGATACGACCGCGCTGGTGTGGCGTGCGGGCGCGCAATATGACCTCAGCCACGACGCCAATGTCTTCGCCACGGTCACGCGCGGCTTCAAGGGCGGCGGCTTCGACACCAATATCGGCAACGGCATATTGCGCGAAGTCGCGCCCGAACGGCCGACCAATTACGAACTTGGCCTGCGCACCTATTGGCCCGAACAGCGCCTGACGCTCAACGCCACACTGTTCTACACCAAGATCAGCAATTATCAGACCGCGGGCCGCGATCCGGTCACCTCGACCTATCCGATCGTCAGCAGCGAAGCGAAGACCCGCGGCGTCGAGTTCGATGCGGCGTGGAGGCCACTCGACCCGGCCGATCTGACGCTTACCCTCGGCGGCGCCTATGTCGACGCCGAGTGGGGCCGGTTCCCCAACGCGCCCTGCTTTGGCGGCCAGACGGTCAGCGAAGGATGCACGCTTTTGCCGGGTGCACCGCCGGAGTCAGCCGGCGTACAGCAGAACCTGACCGGGAAACCGCTGCCTTTCTCACCACATTGGCAGTTCAATCTCGGTGGCTCCTATGGCGTGGCGCTGTCGGACGATCTGAAGCTGAAGTTCGATCTCGGCGCGAGCTATCGCTCCGAGCAACTGATCGCTTTCCCCAACAATCCGCGCGCGCGGCAAGAGGGCTATACCCTGGTCAATGCAGCGATCGCGCTGGCCGGCAAGGACGACCATTGGAAGCTGTCGGTCTACGCCAAGAACCTGCTCGACAAGGATTATGCGGTGGCGATGTTCTCGACCCCGTTCGGCGCTGCGCGCAGCCTCAGCCAGTTCCGCCCCTATGAATCGCGGCGCAGTATCGGATTGTCGCTCGATGTCGGCTTCTGAACCACCCGGCACCGGTGACGGGACGACGGCAGCGCCGCGTCTCGCCGCCGGCATGAGCTTCATCACCATCGCCGATCTGCCGGACTGGTCAGCGGGGCCGAAGGGTCACACGGCGGCAATCTATACCCGGCTGAAACAGGCCGGATATGAAACCATCCAGACGCTCGATCCGGCGGCGGCGCATGCCGCCGGATTAATCCCGACCGGCATTGCGCGGGTGTTTCACGATCCCGCCGAACTGCGCGGAGTCGCGGCACGCTGGCGCGATGCCGGTTGCGATTGCACCACGGTGCAGCTCGGCACCGGGGTCGAGGGTGACGACCAGATGGCACGGCTCGCCGAGGCATTGCTCGAGGCTGCGGCGCATGAAGGTCACCCGTTGCTGCTTGAAACTCACCGTGCCACCATGACTCAGGATATCCGTCGCACGCTCGACCTGGTGGCGCGCTTTCCCGAACTGCGCTTCAACGGCGATTTCGCGCATTGGTATATCGGCCATGAGCTGACCTATGGCGACATGGAGATGAAGTTCGACGTGATGCGCCCGGTGTTCGCGCGCACCCGTTTCCTGCATCTGCGTGCCTGCTCGAACGCGATGGGTCAGCTCAGCGCGGGCGACCCGGCGGCCGCGAAGCATCTCGATTTCTTCAAGCGCATGTGGACGGAAAGCTTTCGCGGCTTCCTCGCCGCTGCATCCCCAGGAGGCTATTTTACCGTCATGCCCGAACTGCTCCCGCCGCGTTCCTTCTATCCCCGCATGGTCACCGGCCCCGACGGCCAACCGCGTGAGGAAAGCGACCGCTGGACCGATGCCGCATTCCTGATCGACACGGCGCGGGCCTGCTTTGACGCCGCGCGGGAGACGGCCGGTGCTTGATGTCCGCGGGACCCGCTTCGTCGACCGGTCGGGCCGGCATGTGCTGCTGCGCGGGGTCAATCTCGGCGGCGACTGCAAGCTGCCGGCGTCGGTTTCCGGCACGCATCTGCGCGATGATTTCGCCGACCATCGGACGGTCAGCTTCATCGGCCGGCCGTTCCCGCTGGCCGAGGCGGATGGGCATCTCGGCCGGCTGGCGCGCTGGGGGTTCAACGCGCTGCGCCTGCTCACCACCTGGGAAGCAGTGGCGCATGCCGGGCCGGGGATGCGCGACGAGGCGTATCTCGATTATCTCCGCGCCGTCTGCCTGAAGGCGGCGGCGCATGGCTTTGCCGTATTCATCGATTTCCACCAGGATGTCTGGTCGCGCATGACCGGCGGCGACGGTGCGCCGGGCTGGGTGTTCGAGGCGGTCGGGCTCGACTTCACCCGTTTCGGCGCTGCCGATGCCGCGCATCTGATGCAGCAGCGCTACGATTCCGCGATGGGCGGGCGTCAGGCGGCCTATCCGCAGATGAGCTGGGGCAGCAATTACCGTCTGCCCGCCAATGCGATCATGTGGACATTGTTCTTCGGCGGTGCGCGCTTCCTGCCCGGGTTTCGGCCGGGCGGCACGCCGGTACAGGATTTGCTGCAGGGCGAGTATCTTGCCGCGATGACTGCCGTGGCCGAACGGGTGGCGGATATCCCCGAAGTGATCGGCTTCGACACGCTCAACGAACCCGATACCGGCATGATCGGCCGGCCGCTGACCTATCGCCACTGCGCGCGGAGCGTGGAGCAACCCGAACCGGTGCGACCGGGTCTCGCAATGAGTCCGCTCGACATGTTGCTCATCGCCGATGGCCGGCCGCGCGAAATTCCGCTGGTGGTGCGGACCGGACAGGGGTTCGAGGTCGAACCGGCCGGACACCGCGTCGCCAACCCGGCGGGTGTGCGGATCTGGCGCGACGGCGTCGCCTGCCCGTTCGCCGAAGCCGGCATTTATGACGGCGAGACCGCGCTGCGCCCGGACCATTTCGACCGCGCCGATGGTGCCGCGATCGATCCGGAACGCGACCATGTCCTGCCTTTCTTTCACGCCATGGCGGCGACGGTCCGGCGCGTGCGGCCCGACTGGCTGGTCTTTGCCGAGGTCAATCCGTTCAAGGCATTCACCGGCATGGGTTTTCCCGACGGCATGCCCGATCGCTGCGTCAATGCCAGCCACTGGTATGACTTCGCGACCCTGGTGACCAAGCAGGTCGAGCCGCGCCGTGCGACCAGCTATGCCGCGCAACTCGGTGTGATCAAGCGCCTCGGCGATGCGCTGGGCGAAAGTGGCGCACCGACGCTGATCGGGGAATTCGGCCTTCCCTTCGATCTCGATCAGGGGGCGGCCTATGCCGCTTGGCGGGCAGGCGACACGGCGCCCTGGGAAGATCATATCGCCGCGCTCGGCGCGATGTACGATGCGCTCGATACGCATCTGATGAGCGGGACGCTGTGGAACTATACTGCGTCCAATCGCAACGATGCGGCGCTGGGCGATGGCTGGAATCAGGAGGATCTGTCGATCTTCAGCCTCGACCAGGCGACGCATGACGGCGATCCCGACAGTGGCGGGCGTGCGGTGCCGGGCTTTGCGCGGCCCTATGCCCGGGCAGTGCAGGGCGTGCTGACCGAACAGGGTTTCGACGCGGCCGGCGGCGTGTTCAGGATTGCCTTCGATGCCGATCCGGTCATCGCCGCGCCGACCGAGATTGTCCTGCCCGTGGCGCATTTCCCGCGCGGCGCAGCAATCGAGGCCGTCGGGTGCGAGCGGCTGGCCGATCCCGCACCGGGCGTTATTGCGGTGCGTGCGCTGGAGACCGGCCCGTTGCTGGTCGTCGCGACCGCCCTGTAATCCGTGTCTCAGGAAGATCCAGTTCGGCGGCGAAGGACGCGCGCGTCGGTTGCAAGGCCGCCCAGCCTGTTTACTATGATGCGGGTGCCGACAGATCTTCCTTCAGTAGCCACATTCACCGCGCCCGCGCTCAGCGGGTTCGTCGATGTTGAGCGCAACCCCACCCAGGCGGTCCATTACTGGCTCCGCCGCGACATCGTGCGCGGCGTGTTCAGGCCGATGGAGCGGCTCAAGATCGCCGAACTGGTCGATTTCTACAAGGTCGGACACAGCCCGGTGCGCGAGGCGATCCTGCTCCTCACCACTGGCGGCCTGGTCGTGCACGAACATCAGAAGGGCCACCGCGTCGCCCCGGTCTCGCTCGCGGATTATACCGACCTGGTCGGCGTCTATCGTCGCATCTACCGGCTGATGCTGAAAATGGCGCTCGACCATGGTGATGACGCCTGGGAAGAGGCGGTGGTGGTGCAGCTCCACCGCTCGCTCAAGGTGCCGAAGCTGTTCGACAGCCCGGAGCATCGCGAGACCTGGCAGCTCGCATATGGCGGATTGCATCATACGCTGTTGTCGGGTTGCGGCTCTCCGCTGCTGATGCGGATCTGGACTGATCTCGGCAACCGGATCGAACGCTATATCAACCTGTTCGCCGATTATGACGTCGACCTCGGGCTCGACCATCACAGCAAGCATCGCGAGATCGTCGATGCACTGGTCAAGCGCGATGCGCCGCGGCTCGAGACGCTGGTGCGGGATTTCTTCGAGATGGGAACCTCGTTCCATCAGACCGTCACCAACACGCTCGCCACGGTAGAGCAGGACGACATTGCGGAGGACGACGAGGCGGTTGCTGCCACCCCGAAGCGCGGGCGGCCGCGCAAGAAATAGCCGCCACGGCTGATATATTCTCCAGATTCGATATTTTATTTGGATAATTCGCGATAATTTATCTAGTCTCGCAGAAAATGCGGGAGAGAGACATGGCGGATTCGGTTGCACCCCGGCTGGGCGTGAAGGGCTTGCTTGGCTTCACGGTCGGCGATTTCGCCTTCAATCTCTACTGGCAGAGCATCTCGCTCTTCCTGTTGTTCTTCTACACCGATGTGGTGGGGCTGAGCGCCGCGGTGGCCGGGCTGATCTACATGATCGCTTCGATCTTCGACGCCGCGATCGACCCGATCATGGGCGCGATCGCGGATCGCACGCGCACGCGCTGGGGCCGGTATCGCCCCTATATCCTGTTCGGTACGCCGTTTGTCGGCATCGCCTTCGTGCTGCTGTATTATCAGCCACCCTTTACCGGGACCGGACTCGCCGCGTGGATGCTCGCGACGCACATCTTGTTCCGTATCGCCTATACGGTGGTGTCGATCCCCTACACGTCTATGACCGCGCGCATCACGTCCAGTTCGGCGGAGCGCGGCACCATCGCTGGCGGGCGGATCATCTTCGCCACGCTTGCCGGGATCGTCATCGCCGTCTCGACCCAACCGCTCGCCGCGAAGCTGGGTGGCGGGAACCTGTCGCATGGCTTCCTGCTCGCAGCGGCGATCTTCGCGGTTCTCGCCACCTTGGTGCTGCCGATCGTGTTCTTCACCACGCGCGAACCGGAAGAGAGCGGCGAGATCGAGCCGCCGCTGCTGGCCGGCGATTATTGGCGTGCGCTGCGCGACAATCGCGCGCTCTGGTCGATCCTGCTGGCGATCTGTGCTGGCGTGGTCTGCTCGACCGCGATCGGCAAATCGATCCTCTATTATTTCAAATATTACCTCGCCGACGAGGCTGGTGGCCGCACCACCCTGACGCTCGCTGCCGTATCGGGGCTGGTCGTGGTGCCGATCTGGGTGGCGATCTCGCGCGCGATCGGCAAGCGCAACGCCTGGTTCGCGGCGATCGTCTGGGGACTGGCCGGGCTCGCCTGGTTCGCGTGCAACGATGTGCGCACATCGGCCGTGGCAACGGGCTTTTTCCTGTGGATGCAGGTCACCGGCCTTGGCCTTGCGCTCGGCTTCTGGTCGATGCTGCCCGACACGGTCGAGTTCGGCGAATGGCGCACCGGACGCCGGACGGAATCGCTGATCTTCGGGCTGGGGCAATTCTTCCTCAAGGTCGCGCTCGGCCTGGGTGCCGGCCTGTTCGGCTGGCTGCTCGACCGGATCGGCTATCATGCCAATGCCGCACAGACCCCCGAAACGCTGGCCAATATGAAGCTGTTGATCATCGTCCTGCCGTCAATCGGTCTGGCGCTCGCCGGGCTGGCGATGCTGCTCTATCCGCTGCACGGTCGCCGCCATGACGAGATCGTCGAGGAGCTTGCAGCACGGCGGGGTCAGGATCGATGATATCTGTATAAATATCTGATATATATAGGATATTGTCAATCCGCTTGAACGGTGACGGCGGGAGATATGTTACACGACTGGTGTAACATATCTCCCGCCGTTCATCCTCCGAACCTTGTGTCCCCGCGAAGGCGGGGACCCAGTCTGGGCTCCCGCCTTCGCGGGAGCACAAGGAAGGGGCGTTGCCCTCGATTATGCCAACCCCTGGTCGAAGGGGGCGTGTCCCCGCGTTACGGCAGCAGCTTGAAGCGCACCGCCGCTCCGCCGCCGGGCGCCATGTCGAGCGCCAGGCTGTCCTTGCTGGTGACGGTCCGCCGCTCGACCACCAGCGCGCCCGGGTTGGTGCGATAATCCGCGCCCGGGCCGTCGCGGTAGATCTGCGCTTCATATCGTCTGCCCGGCGTGAGGAACGACAGCGACTGGTCGAGCTTGCGCGCCGTTTCATTGGTCAGGGCACCCATGAACCAGTCCTGCCCGCTGCGCGGCTGGCGTGCGACGACGATATAGTCGCCGATCTCGCCGGCCAGCGTGCGTGAAGTTTCCCAATCGGTTGGCACGTCGCGGATGAACTGGAACGCATCGGGCCGCGCCTCGTAATTCTCCGGCAGGTCGGCCGCCATCTGCACTGGCGAATAGAGCACGACATATTCGGCAAGCTGCGTCGCCAGCGTCGATTGCACGCGGTGCGTGAGTTCAGTTCCACTGCGTGCGATATCGAAAATACCCGGGGTGAAATCCATCGGCCCGCCCAGCATCCGCGTGAAGGGCAGGATCACGACATGCTCGGGCGGATTGGTCGGCCGGCCCCAGGCGTTGAACTCCTGGCCGCGCGCGCCTTCGCGGCTGATCATGTTGGGCCAGGTGCGGCGCAGGCCGGTATCCTTGACCGGCTCATGCGCGTCGATCGCGATATGATGCGCGGCGGCGACTTCGGCGACATGGAGGTTGTGGCGGACCATATATTGCCCCGCGAACCATTGGCGGGTGCCATCGGCGGCGATGATGTCGCCGCTGTGGCGGACATAGCCGGTCTTGACCTCCGACACGCCGACCGACTGGTAGAGCTTCATTGCGGCGTCGAGCTGCGCTTCGTAATTGACCACCGCGCCGCCGGTCTCGTTATGGCCGATCAGCTTGACGCCCTTGGCCTTGCCATAGGCGGTGACCGCCTGCAGATCGAAATCGGGATAGCTTTTGGTGAAGCTGAACTTGTCGCCATTGGCGATCCAGTCGCCGTCCCAGCCTTGGTTCCAGCCCTCGACCAGCACCCCGTCAAAGCCATATTTGGCCGCGAAATCCATATAGGCCTTCACATTGGCGGTGGTCGCGCCGTGCCGCCGTCCGCTGCCCCAGGTGGTCTTGTCGAGATGCATTTCCCACCACACGCCGACATATTTGCCGGGCTTGAACCAGGAGATGTCGGCAATCTTGCTCGGCTCGTTGAGGTTGAGGGTGATCCGGCTGTCGGTCAGCGCACCGGCACTGGTGCCGATCAGCATCGTGCGCCACGGCGTGGTGAAGGGGCCGGTCTTGTGCGCCAGCGTGCCGTCGGGCCAAGGCATCAGCCGCGCGGTCAGCGTGCCGGCGCCATTGCCCGCCAGCAGCATGCTGGGGAAATCGACCAAAGCCGCTTCATGGAACGAGAGATACAGCCCGTTATCGCCCTTCAGGGTCAGCGGCGTCTCCGCCAGCGTGATGCGGCGCGCATCGGTCTTGGTGTAGAGATATTCGTCGCGTTCCTGGCCGAGCGCTTCGTACCACCAGGCTTGATGGGCACCGATAGTGTGGAATTCGGTGCGGTCGGCGGTGACCGACACGGCCTTGCCCGCGGGGATCGCACCATAAGTGTAACGAAAGCCGATCCCGTCATCGAACAGGCGGAAAATGACATCGAACGACGTGTTCAGCGGCGTGTCGCCGGACAGCGATACCGCCAGCTCGCTATGATTGTCGCGGATGACGCGCTGCTCGCCCCAGGGCTGCTCCCAGGTCGTGTCCGATGCACCGCGCCGCGCCGCAGCGATCGCGGTATAGCGCGCATCGGGCTCGCCAGCGAAGCTCAGGCCCAGCGCGGAGGGAGCGAGCACCGGCTTGCCCTCACGGCTTACCGTATAGAGTGCGCGGCCGCCCTCGACCGTGACGCAGACCTCGATCACCTTGCCCGGAGACTGGGCGCATTCGCGGGTTGCGGCCGAAGCGGCGGCCGGCGCGCCGAGTGCGGCAAGGATGAGGAAGGGGCGAAGAATCATGGGGAGGAGTCTTTCGTGATACGCGACAGGAAAAAGGTCATGACGATTTGAGAAAGGCCATTTTGAGCTGCTGCTTCAGCGCTGCCCGGGCTGCTGGGCGCATCGTCCCGAGCGCGCCGCGCAGCTCGGCCGGGATATGATCGACCGCGCTTTCGCTGCCAAAGACATGCAGGTCGAACATCGCCTTCCAGTAGGCGCGCTCCGATGCCGGCAGGTCGCGCAGCGCAAGCAGCGCAGTCAGGAACGCGTCATTGGCGCGCTCCAGCCCGGTCGCGCTGTCGCCCCACCAGTAATTGACCATCGCATTGTACGGGTCGCGCGAGGTGACATGGTGCCACCAATATTTCGGCATGAAGAGCGCATCGCCCGGCGCGAGATGCGCCACGCGAGCAGCGGCGAGCGCATCGGTATAGCGCGGAAAGCGCGCCAGGTCGGGCGCTTCAGGGTCGACCAGCGACAGTGGCGGGGGATTGTCGAGCGGCCCGACATAGAGGTTGCTCACCTGCTCGGGTGGGAACAACACGAAGCGGCGATGCCCGGCGATCACACAGGCAAGATTATGGTCGCGGTCGTTATGCGTCTGGGTCCGCACCGGCCCGCCGATCCAGAGCCGCGGGCCAACCGCTGGCAATAGTGGCATCGCATTGTCGCGCACGAAATCGGGCAAATGGCTGACCAGTGGCAGCATCTGGATCGCGACGAACGGCGCATCGGCGGTGCCGAGCAGGCGCTCGATCCGGTCGAGCGTTTCGGGGATCGAGCGCTGGCGCTTGGAAAAGCTGAACTCGCGCAGGTCGGCGGCATAGCCGAAACGCCCGCCGCTATTGGCTGGCGCCTCCATCACCGGACCGGCCATGCCGCGGTCCATCGCCTTCAGATAGGCGCTGAGCCGCGCCGGCGAATGGCGGCCTGCGGCAAGCGCCGGCCATGCATCGAACAGGCCGGTCAGCACCACTGGTACGCCGTTCGCGATCAACGCGTCGAGATTGACCGAGGAGGCTGCCCGTATCTCGACTGGCGGCAACCGGTCCAGCGGGTCGCCGTCCGTCTGCCGTTGCGCCGCGCTGACGGTCATGCTGCCTCGCTCCGGCAGAAATTGTCGAGATACAGCTCGTGCGTCGGCTGCTTCAGCACCTGCTCCTTCACGAAGGCGAGGATGCGGCGGAATTCCTGCTTCATTCGCTCGGGCGAGGTCCGGTCGATCGCGGGCGACCAGCTTTCGGGCATCAGGCCAAGCCCGACGAACAGCGCCTGCCAACTGTCGAATGAGAAGCTCTCATCCTCCATCGGCGCGATATCGCCGCGCGCCTGGAAGGTCGCGATCTTGTGCGCGAGTGCGTCCGGCCGGGCCGCCTCCCGCGCCTGTGTCCAGAACGGGGAGTTGCCATAGCGGTTGAGCGCGTACCAGGCCGACTGGAAGTCGCGGATGCGCTCCAGTGAGGAGTGCATCAGGCGGTTATATTCGGCGCGCTCGGCCGAGAAATCCGCCGTCACCGGGAAAAGCTGCAGCAGGTGCACCAGGCCGAGCTGGATCGCGTGGAGATCGACGCCATGGATCGGGTCGAGCGTGCAGGCGGCCTCGCCGATCGCAACGCAATTGCCTTGCCAGGCGACATGCCGTCGGCCCGGATCGAATGTGCGAAGGGTCGCGTCGGACACGCTCAGCCCGGACACGCTCAGCCCGGACACGGTCGCCATCGCGCGCATTGCGTCGCCGTCGTTGCAGCAGGCGCTGGAATAATGCTGCACGACATGCGTTGCGGCCTGGCTGGGATACAGGCCAAGCCAGCCGTCACGCCAGGCGCGGATTTCGCCATAGGCCGGGACCGACAGGAAGCGCGGCGCCTGCGTGCTCAGCCGGCGATCGATGCCGAACTGCGGTCGCCATTCATCGCGCCCCACGCCCAGCGCTTCGCCGATCAGCAGCGCTTCGGGCCCCGTGGCATCGACGAACAAGGCGCCTTCGATCCGGTGCCCGTCGTCGAGCGAAATCGCGCGGATACCGCCCTGGTCATGCTCCGCCGCCACCGTGGCGGTGTGATGAATGACCACGCCCAGGCGCGCCGCCAAGGTCTTGAGCGTGGCGATATAGGGCAGGGCGGGCAGATGATAGCCATAGTCGGTACGGCCGAAAATTTCGGTCGTCTCGTCGGGCAGCATCATTCGCCCCTGTTTCGCAGCGGCGGCGGTCAGGCAGAAATCCTCGAGCGCGACGTCGAGCCCGAAGCTGCGCGCCTTGACCCAATAGGGAAAGAAGGCGTTGCCATCGATCGGCGCGCCATAAGCGCCGCTCGCATGCATGAAGGACGGGGTCGCGCCGGATGAGTCGACGAAATTCTGCCCGAACGAGAAACTGCCGCCGGTCGTCCTGAGCAAGGCGGCCTCGTCGAGCCGCAGCTGATTGTGCAGTGCCTCGATCGCGGGTTGCGTGACGATGATGTCGCCGGGCTGCAGCCGGGTCGGCAGTTCGACCGCCTCGACGCTAATCCCGGCCGGGCCGAGCGCGCGCTGGATGACGCTTGCCGACAACCACAGCGCGGCATCGCGGCCCACGATCACCACGTGATTGGGGCGTGTATCGCTCATAACGGCATCCCCGCCGGATCGACGCCGGCGCAATAGCTTGCCACAAAGTCGCTATGCGATGGCATCGCCGCCGTGTTGGTCGCAACCCTTCCGGCAAGGTCGGCCAGCCTGGTGTCGAGCGTATCGAGGTCGAGCGCATCGGCGAGCCGGTTATAACCGGTCGGCATGATGCGCTGTCCGATCAGCACTGACAGCCAGCTCTCGCGCGAAAACAGGCCATATTGATAATTGGGCGCGGTCGCGCGTGAGCGGAACAGGTCGATCTTGTGTGCCAGGCTGTCGGGCAGCTCCATCGCCCGGACATAATCCCAGAGCGGCTCACCGATGCGCTCATTGGCGACATAGTGCAGCACCAGAAAGTCGCGCACCCGCTCATATTGAAGCTCCGACAGGCGGTTGAACTCGCGCGCCAGCCGCGGGTCGATACTCCCGCGCGCGGTGGCGGGTGGCATCAGATTGATCAGGTCGATCACTGCCGCCTGCACCAGGAAGATGCTGGTCGATTCGAGCGGCTCGAGGAACCCGCTCGCCAGGCCGATCGCAATGCAATTGCCCGCCCAGGTCCGCACCCGGCGGCCCGGCGAGAAGCGCAGCAGTCGCGGCTCCGCCTGTGCCGCGCCGTCGAGCTGGGCGAGCAACGTGTCGCGCGCGTCGTCGACCTCAATGAAGCGGCTAGAAAAGACATATCCGTTGCCGGTGCGGTGCTGCAGCGGGATGCGCCAGATCCAGCCGGCCTGCTGCGCCGTGGACCGGGTATAGGGCGTGAAATCACCGGCCCGGTCGCACGGCACCGCAAGTGCGCGGTCGCATGGCAGCCAGTGCGTCCAGTCCTCCCATTCGACTTCGAGAATGCCGCCGAGCAGCATCGATCGGAACCCGGTGCAGTCGATGAACAGATCGCCCTCGATCCGCTCGCCCGATTTGAGCGTCAGCGCGGTGATGTCGCCCGACTGGGCATCGCGCGCGATGTCACTGACCATGCCTTCAATGCGCCGTGCTCCGCGCGCCACCGTCCAGCGGCGCAGGAATTGAGCATAGAGGCTCGCGTCGAAATGATAGGCATAGGCATAGGTCGAGCGGATCGACTTGAGATCTTCATTGGGAAATTCGAACGCGTTGCGTTGTGCAGCAGTGACGGCATAGGAATAGGCATCGAGCGGGGCGACGTCGCGGCCAGCCTGGCGTGCGCGGACCCAGTGATGCTGGAAATCGACGCCGCCCCAGGGCTCGCCGAACACCCCGAACGGATGGATATAGGAATCGTCCGGGCGATGCCAGTTGCGGAACTGGATGCCGAGTTTGAAGGTTGCCTGGGTCTCGCGCATGAACTCGGCTTCGTCGATGCCGAGCATGTCGTTGAAGGTCTTGATGTGCGGCAGCGTTGCCTCGCCCACGCCGACCGTGCCGATCTCGTCGGATTCGATCAGCGTCACTGCATAGTCAGTCGGGTCGAGCCGTCCGACCAGGCCCGCCGCGCACATCCAGCCGGCCGTGCCGCCACCGACGATGACGATCCTGAACGGGGGCCTGAACAGGGGCCTGAACAGGGGCGGGGGCATGGTTGTGTCTCCCTGCATGCGCGTGTGTTACCCGACCCTATCGATAAGGAGGCGCCGCCGCCGGGTGCGGCGACGCCAGGAAAAGGTCAGAATTTGAACCGCGCACCGAACTGGAAGCGCCGGTCGACACGGCCCCAGTTCGAGTCGAGATAGACCGGCTTGGCACCGGGTGTCGCAACCGAGTCACCGAAGATCTGTTGCTGGTACACGGTGGTCGTGTTGAGCAGGTTCGATCCCTCGATCGACAATTCGACATATTTGTTGACCGAGAAGCGGAGCGACCCGTCGAGGAAGCCGGCGGATTTCTGGAACACCGGCAGGCCGATGCAGCAGTCGAGATTGTTGGTCAGGAAGCGCGAACGCCAGTTATAGGCGATGCGCAGGCCGACCGGGCCATATTCGTACAGGCCGACCACGTTGAACGTATGGTCCGAGATTCCTGCGAGTCGATGCGAGTCGATCACCGCACCGCGGCCGCCACTGACATCGAGTCCGGCGCCCTGGCCACCGGTGCCACCAGCATCGAGCGCGCCGACAGCGATCAGGTTCGAGTTGTTGATCCCCGATTGCTTGACGAAGGTGTAATTGACCTGAGCCCCCAGGCCCTTGAGCGCGCCGGGCAGGAAGTCGAAAAAGGTCTGGTACGCGGCCTCGAAGCCGTAGAGCTTGCCGCCGCCCTTCTCGTTGCGGGGACCGCGCAACAGCACCGTCTGGGTCGAGCTGTTATTGGTGATGGTGCGGGTAAAGTCGCCATAGGCGATGCTGTTGTGCAGTTGCTTGTAGAAGGCGCCGAAGGTGAACGAACTGCTCCGTCCCATATAGCGTTCATAGGTCAGGTCGAACTGGTCGGCGAGAACCGGCTTGAGCCCGGCAAAACCGGATTCCGCACGGAACACGAAATTATATCCCGTGACGTTGCCTTGCGCGTCTCGCACCAGATAGGGCGATGTCGCACGACCATCGAACACCGGGGCCTGGATCGACACGAAGTTGCGCAACAGGCCGAAATCCGGACGCGCCATGGCGCGCGACGCAGCGAACCGGATGAACTGTTTGCTGTCCAGGCCGAACCGGACGTTAAAGGTCGGCAGGACGTTGGTGTAATCCGTCTTGTAGTTGTTGGGGTCGCTACCGCCATCCGCGAAGGCGCGGATCGTCGGGGTGAGGAAGCAGGCCGGATTGACTACCCAACCATTGGGCGGCGGCGCCCCGGGAACGCAAGGCGCCACATTGCCGAAGATATTCGCGTCCGGAAAGCCGACGCGACCTTCGCTGTCGATGCTGGTCTTGATCACGCGAACGCCGATATTGCCCTGAACGCCGATGCCGCCGAAGATCGTCTTGTCGTCACCGCCAAAGCGCAGCATCGCGTAACCGGCGGTGGTCTTCTCTTTGACCCGCATCACTTCCTGCGGGAGGAAGCAGCTATTGGCGATCAGGCCGCTCCGATCGCAGATCGGCGACCAGCCGGGTGACAGTGGCGAGTTGGTGTTCGGGCCGCTCAGCGATGAGACGAGCTTGTCAAAATTCCTGAGCGTCGGGCGGTTCAGGTAAACCAGGTCGCCATTGTCATAGACATTGCCGTTGTAGAAGCCGCTGCCGAGGTCGGTCGATTCCCAGATGCCCGCGCCATAGCCCTTGAAATTGGCATGTGGCTGCGCGCAGGCCGGGTAGGCCCCCGGTGTGGTGTTGTCGATGTTGAAGCCTGGGCCGTTGCAATTCCAGGGTGCGGCGATCGGCGACCAGTTGAAGGTCGAATAGCGCACCGTCTGGTTGCGATCGGCATAGCGCACGCCGACCTTGAGCGAATTGAGCCAGCCGCCATCGCCGAATTCATACTCGACATCGCCGCGCAGCGCGAATTCGTCGGCGTCATTGTCCTCCACATGGCCCTGGATGAACGGGAGCCAGTAATTATGCGGATTGGCGAGGCCGCCGGCCGCATAATTGACGTTGGAGCCCGGCAGCAGCTTGACCGTCGGCGTGCCGTCGCGATTCACGCTGTATTCCATGTTCGCCATCGATCCGACGGCAACCAGAATGTCGTTGTTGTTGGTGTGGGCCCAGATCTTCTGCGCATCCACATTGAGGTGGAGCCGGTCGTTCAAATCCCATTTGAAGTTGGCCGAAAGATCCTGGGTCCGTTCGCTATGATCGAAGTTCCGCGCTTCGTTCTGGAAATAAAGGCCGTCGCGCAGCGAGGAACAGGACGATCCGGCGCCGCAGAAATTGACGAACGGCAGGCCGGGAACGGCCGAACCGGTGTCGATCGCATCCTGCACGCTATCGAAACTGCCGCGCCAGCTGCCATGGCCCTGAGTCAGCGTGCCCGATTGCAGCATGCCGTTCGGGCCGAACACGAAGCCGGACGTGCCGGGTGCCGGGCCAAGGACGGTCGACGCACGCGGATTGAATGCGGGTGTGCCGTAATAATTGCCGTCGAAGATCGTGTGCGAGGCCCGCTCGAGCCAGGCATTGCGATATTTGGAGTCGTTATATTGCACGCTGGCACGGAAATCGCCGGTCGGATCCTCATATTGTGCGGCGAGCGCGATACCGCGCCGGGTGCGGTCATAATCGACCTGTGAATAGCGGACACCGTCGGGCGCATAGGCCCAGCCAGTACCGCCGAATGGGTTGGCGGTGCAGCCGATCTTGCCATCGGCACCGATGATCGCCTTGCCCTGGGTATCGACCGCGCCGGCCGAGCAATAGGTGTCGATCTTGTCCATGATCACGCTCTCGGTGCGCGTCACGACGTGCGAATGGGCATAGTTGGCGAGCAGGCCGAACGTGCCCGCCCCGGTGTCGACCGAATAGCTCAGGATGCCGGAATATTCATAGTTCCAGTCTTTCGACCGGTCGCCATAAGTGGCCTTGACGTTACCGGCGACGAGCAGTCCCTTGCTGTCGAGCGGCAGGCGGGTGCGCAGATTGACCGTGCCGGCGATGCCGCCCTCGATCATCTCCGCGGTCTGGTTCTTATACGCATCGACGCCCGCCATCAGTTCGGGCGAGACGTCGTTGAAGTTGAGCCCGCGCGACGCATCGGCGGAGAAGCTGTCGCGACCGTTGAACTCGGTGCGGACCTGCGGCAGGCCGCGGATCAGGACGCCGGCGGGCTCGCCCGAGGGATGGGTGCTGTCGTCGCTGGACTGGAGACGCGAGACGGTGATGCCGGGCACGCGCTGCAATGCGGCCGCCACCGACTTGTCCGGAAAGGCGCCGATATCCGTCGCGGAGATCGAGTCCACCACCGTATCGGCATTCTTCTTGGTGCTTTGCGCGGAAGCGAGTGCTTCGCGGACGCCGACCACGACGATGTCGTCGCTCCTGTCTTCGGCTGTGGTCTCTGCGACCGGCGCGCTGCCGGATGATGATTGCGTCTGGGCGGGCGTGTCGGCCACCGCATTGGCGGTCTGTGCCTGAGCGGCGCCGGCAGTCCCCATCATCGCGAGGGCCAGCAACGATACGCCGCCGTGCAGCACAAGGCCGCGGGCGTGCCCCGAAAACTCGTTCTTCATGAGATACTCCCCTGTAGTCCTGCCCCTGTCGGCGCTGTTCGATCGGTCGATAATGCGTGCGGTTGCAGCCATGAGCTCGATGCGAGCCGCCGGGTTTCGGCGCAGCCGGACGTGAAGGATCGAGGGCGCACCGGGCCGCTCGCGACATGGCGCGATGGCGTATTCCGGTCATTCCACTGTGCGCGATTTTGCATGCGCTTTCATCATCCCCCTGTCGGATGCGGCGCTTCAGTGGAGCCGTCATCGTCGATTTGCGTAAATTTGCGTAATTTGAGAAGGGATGCAAGCGATTTTTTCGGGCACATTATTTGCTGTAAAACGACTGAAATCTGGGGATTTTAGTTCAAAGTTTCAGGATGGCGGAAATTAGCATCGATCGAGTGAGGCGTATAAATTTTGCTACAAAGCAAATCTATGCAAAAATTTGCATAGATTTCCGAACGGCTTTTGGATCTCTTGCGCCTTCGGTCAGGCCGCGAGTCGCCGATCGCCTTCGATGTCGGGGATGGTCACCGCAACAGCCGCACCGATGACCAGCGCGACCGCCGCCAGGCCAAGCGCGAAGATCGACTGGCCGCCGAAAACCTGTTCGACCAGCAGGCCCAATATCGCCGAGGCGACGAGCTGCGGCAGGACGAGGAAGATGTTGTGGATGCCCATATAGACGCCCATCTTGTCGGCAGGCACGGCGCTGGCGACCATTGCATAGGGGGCCGACAGGATCGACGCCCAGGCGCAGCCGATGCCGAGGATCGGGATCCACAGCAGCGAGGGATCGTCGATCAGCAGGAAGCCGGCCAGCCCGGCGGCGCCGAGCGTCAGGCACAGGGCGTGACTGTTGCGTCGGCCGATCAAGCGCTCGAGCCGGGGCAAAGTAAGCGCGACCACCGCGGCCACGCCGTTATAGCCTGCAAAGAGGATACCGACGAGATCGGCGCTTTCGCCATAAGCGGCGGAGCCTACGTCATTGGTGTCGAAGTGATGCGCCGCGACGGCTGGAATCGCGTAGACCCACATCGCGAACATACCGAACCAGGTGAAGAACTGGACGATCGCGAGCCGCCGCAGCACGGTAGGCATCAGCACGATGTCGTCGACGATCTGCAACAGGCCCTGCGGCGCGCGCCCCTGGCGCCGCAACCAGGCCGCGGCGATCTGCGCCAGGCCGAACAGGACTGCGATGCCGGCCAGCAGGAACACTTCGCGTCGATATCCTTCGACCGCGGTGATAAGGCCGATCACCGATCCGCCGAGCGTCCAGCCGGCGCCGCGCCGCGCCATCGCACCACCGCTTGCCAGGGGCTTTGTGCTTCGCGACGGCTGGCGCGCCATATCGGCCATCAAGCTTGCCGGCGGTCGTTCGGAGGTGGTGAAGACCGTCCAGGTCACTGCCGCGATGAGCGTGACCGCACCGATATAGAAAGCGAAGCGGACCGAGGGCGGCAGGATGCCCGGCGGCGCGTGTCCGGCGACGCCGAACCAGTGCGTCAGCATCCAGGGCAAGGCGGAAGCGAACACCGCGCCGACGCCGATAAAGAACACTTGCATGGCGAAGCCGGCATCGCGCTGTTGCTCGGGCAGCGTGTCGGCAACGAACGAGCGGAACGGCTCCATCGCGATATTGACCGATGCGGTCAGCACCCACAGCATCACGCTGGCCGACCACAGGGTGGTCGCATTGGGCATGGCGAACAGCGCCAGTGCAGTGAGCAGCGCGCCGCCGAACAGATAGGGCCGCCGCCGGCCGAGCGGGCCCCAGGTGCGGTCGCTCAGATGCCCGACGATCGGCTGCACCAACAGGCCGGTAATAGGAGCCGCGATCCACAGGATCGGCAGCTGGTCGACATCCGCGCCGAGCGTCTGGAAGATGCGGCTGGTGTTGACGTTCTGCAGGCCCCAGACGATCTGCACGCCGAACAGACCGAAGCACATGTTCCAGATCTGAAAAAGCGAAAGATGCGGCCTTCCTGCCGGTCTGTATGCCGCCGCGCCGCTCACCTGCACTGGGTCGGTCGCTTGCAAAGACCCTCTTTCAATGCATTAAGGCGGCGGGAATGCCCCCTCGAATTCCGGTGCGATGGCCAGCGATAGCAACAAAATAACCACCCTGGAAGATTTGGCCAAGCTCGCCGGGGTCTCGGTGTCTACGGTATCGCGCGCGCTGAACGATCAACCCTTGATCAGCATGCGCACCAAGCAACGCATCTGGGCGCTGGCGCGTGAGCACCAATATCCGTTCCGGCGATCGATGCCGGCCGGGCCGATCGGCGCGGAAGGATCGATCGCGATCGTGACGCCGCATATGCGCGGCCGCGCGCTGCCGCTGTCGCACCCCTTCTTCCTCGAACTGCTCGCCAATATCGGCGAGGCGGCGCGCGCGCGCGACTGCGACTTCACCGTCAGCCACACCGCGCCAGCCAGCTATGACGACCTGGTCCTGACCACCACAACCAGCCGGGCGAGCGGCGTGATTTTCCTCGGCCAGAGCATGCTGCATGAGGCGTTCAACCAGCTGGTCGATACGCCTGCGCGCTTCGTGGTGTGGGGTGCGCAACTGCCGGGCCAGAAATACCGCTCGATCGGGTCGGACAATCTGCTTGGCGGCAGACGTGCGACGCTTCATCTCGCGCGGCTCGGCCGGCGTTCGATCGTGTTTCTCGGCGGCAGCGACCCGGAGGCGCTGCAGCGCCGCCGCGGTTATCATGAGGCGCTGAAGGAAAGTGGGATCGAGGCTGATCCGGCGCTGGTGATCCAGGTCGAGTTCGAGCTCGAATCCGCCGATGCGGCGATCAGCCGCTTCCTTCAGCGCGGGGTCAGGTTCGATGGCATCGTCGCATCGAGCGACCTGATCGCGCTGGGCGCGATCCGCGCCCTGCGCCGCGTCGGCCTGTCGGTGCCGCAGGATGTGTCGGTGGTCGGCTATGACGATATGCTGCTCAGCCGGCTGAGCACGCCGACGCTCAGCACCATCCGGCAGGATACGCAGGAAGCAGGGCGGCTGCTGGTGTCGAGCATCCTCGACGACAGCCCGAGCCATCATTCGGAGCGGTTGCCGACCGACCTGATCGTGCGCGAATCCTGCGGCGGCTGATCAGGGCGCATCTTCCAGGTCGCGCAAGTCGCCACCGCGTGTTTCGCGCCCGAAGCGCACGATCAGCAGCAATCCCGCCATCGCCGGCACGGTGATCGCCGCGGCGACCGTCGCCATGCTCGGCACCAGCGCATTGATGCTCAACAGCTGTGCGAGCAGGCCGCCTCCCTTGGTACAGGCAGCGACCAGGCCGGTCGTCCGCCCGCGCATGCGCAAGGGAAAGGATTCGGCGGCATAAGGCAGCAGGATCGCGATGATCCCGTTCGACCCGATGATCAGCAGCGCCACCGGCAGGACCGGGCTGCCGCTGCCGACCGATTCCAGATGGAACACACCGATCAGACCCGCCACCGTGACAAGGATCATCGCGACCAGCGCCCATTTGGTGCTCCACCGGCTGTACAGGAACGCGGCGACGCCAATTGTCGGAAACGCGATCAGCGCCGATTGGGCAAGCAGCCCGCTCGATACGCCGACCGAATAGCCCTTGGCGACGAAATCGGCGGGCAGCCACAACAGCAGCCCGAAATTGACCAGGCCCCAAGCGATCGCGACGATGCATAGCGCCCATAATTTCCCTGCCATCCTGAGCCTGATCGCGGGACGTGGCGCGGCGATCGGTTCACTGGTCGTGGTCATCACCGCGCCGAAGCGCCGCATCACCTGCTCGGCCTCTGCTCGCCGTCCCCGCGCGATGAGGAATTTGGCGGATTCCGGGATCATCCGGCCGAGCAGCAACAGGATCAGCCCGGTCGGCAGGTTCGCCAGCCACAGGATGCGCCAGCCGAAGATCGGCTGAAGCAGTGCCGACAGGCCGCTTGCAGCGAAATAGCCGCCCGCAGCACCGAGCCCGCCGACCAGCACCAGGCTCCAGCCGCGATGGCGGTTGGGCATCATCTCGGCGAGCAGTGCGTAGGTGACCGGAAGCATGCCGCCGGCGGCCGCACCCATCATGAAGCACATGCCGATATTCCAGGCGAGCGACGGCATCGCCCCGCAGATCGAGGTGCCGACGAACATCACCGCCGACAACAGGATCGATGCCTTGCGACCATAGACATCGGCGATGATCCCCCACAGCACCGATCCGACCACGGTGCCCATCAAGGCGAAGAACGGGACCAGGGACACAGTCGCTTTGGGCACGCCATATTCGGCGACCATTCCCGGCACGGTGAAGCCGAGCGAAGCGGGTTTCATGACATCAATCACCAGTGCCACGACCAGCACCGCCATCAGCCGCCAATGCGCGGCACTCAGTGGCGCGTCTTCCGGCGCGGCGATCTCGATATGCGCGCTGGCGGCGCGCTGCGCCGCGAGATTACGCGGCAACAGGCCATAAGCGGCAACCACCACGCCTATGACGATCAGCACCATGCCGCCGATCATCGTCATGTCCATCGGCATGCCCGACAGGCGGTATCCCATCGACCGCCCCATCAGGAACATCGGCAGATGCAGCACCACGCCGATGGTCACCGCGCAGCAACCGAGCATGAACGCCCACACCGCCTGCCGATCGGACAATGTGCTGCCCATGATTGATGTCGCCCCCGCTACCCTGGGCCGTCTCGTATCAGACCGCGATGCTTTGGGATATCGCCCGGCACCGGATGTGGTCAGGTCACCGGATAGGGGGTGAGCATGCTGCGATTCTGGTCGATCGCCAGCGCATGGCCGATCGGCGGGAAGGCGCGTTGCGCGCAGGCTGGGCGTTCGCACACCTTGCACCCCGCGCCGATCGGCGTTGCCGCATCCGGGTCGGACAGATCGAGCCCCTTGGCATAGACCAGCCGGCCGGCATGGCGGACGTCGCAGCCCAGGCCGATGGCGAAGGTCTTGCCCGGAATGCCGAAGCCGCCATTACCGCGCCCGACCGTGCGCGCGATCCACAGATAAGTGCGCCCGTCCGGCATGCGCGCCAGCTGAGTCAGGACCTGGCCCGGCCGGGCGAACGCCGCATAGACATTCCAGAGCGGGCAGGAACCGCCGACGCGGGAGAAATGGAAATCGGTCGCGGATTGTCGCTTCGAGATATTCCCCGCGCGATCCACCCGGATGAAGAAGAAGGGCACGCCGCGCGCATCGGGGCGCTGCAGGGTCGACAGGCGGTGGCAGATCGTTTCGAACCCGACGCCGAAATGCCGGCTCAGTCGCTCGATATCGTAGCGCGCCTCCTCCGCCACACGGAGGAAATCGCCATAGGGCAGGATCAGCGCGCCGGCGAAATAATTGGCCAGCCCGATCCGCGCCAATGTGCGGGCCTCTTCTCCTCGCAGCGACGGATCGTCGGTCAGCCGGTCGATCAACTCGTCCAGCTCGAGCAAGGCGAGCTGAGTCGCCATCTGGAACGCTTGCTGGCCCTGTTTGAGATCGGGCGAAAGATGCAGCGTGCGGCTTACCGGGTCGAAGCGCCGCTGCGCCTGATCGCCATCGTCGAACACCAGCCGCACATCATGCCGTGTCGCCAGCCAGGCGGACAGGCCGGCATGGACGGTGCGGGGCGCGAGGCCGGCATCGGCATAGAGCCGCTCCGCTGCGTCATCGAGCGCGGCGATGTGATTGTGGCGCGCATAGAAGAAATCGCGGACCTGTTCGAACGGCATGCGCGCCGGCGCATCGCCGATCCATTCGTCGCCGAGCCGCGCCGCCATCGCCTCGTTGCGCTCGACAGCGTCGCGGTGCCGGCGGTGCAGCGACACCAATGTCCGCGCGACCGCCGGCATGCTTGCTGCCAGTTCGCGCATTTCGGCAACCGACACGGTTTCGGGCTGCGCGCCGTCCGACAATGCCTCGCGCAGATCGGTGACGAGCCGGGCTTCGTCATCGTCCGAGAAGATCTGTACATCGACGCCGAACGACGCGTTGAGCCGCAACAGCACGGGCACAGTGAGCGGACGCTGATTCTGTTCGAGCTGGCTCAGATAGCTGGTCGAGATGCCGAGCGTCTGGGCAAGCGCCGCCTGAGTCAGGCTGCGTTCCTCGCGCAATCGCCGCAGCCGCACGCCCATAAAGGCCTTGCTCATCGCAATGTTACTTCACAAACTTTGCAAATCCGCATGTTCTCGTCCGCATAGTCACACTATTTCAGTCATTCCCGCGACTCTGTTTGTGTGAATATTGCAAACCCAACGTGCCGGCAAGCGGCCCGTTCGGGAAATCACGATGCACACTGCACCGAAACGCGATCCGCTGATCAACGACGCATCGAGTGACACCCGCTTCGTGGAAATGATATTTCCCGAACAGGCCAATCACTACGGCACCCTGTTCGGCGGCACCGCGCTGAGCCTGATGGGCAAGGCCGCGTTCGTTGCCGCCAGCCGCCGCGCACGCTGTGCCGTAGTGATGGCGGCGTCGGACAAGGTCGAATTCCATTCGCCGGTCGCGGTCGGCCAGCTGGTCGAACTGGCAGCGCATGTCACCCGGGTCGGCCGGACCTCGATGACCGTCGATGTCGCCGTCATCGTCGAGACGCTGACCACCGGCGAGCGCCGCCCGGCGATGCGCGGCCAGTTCGAAATGGTCGCGGTCGACGCCGGCGGCGGGCCGGTGCCGATCGATCCCCAACCCCGTTCACCACAGAAAGCCTGACTCCATGAAGCTGCACGACGTCCGTACCTACAAGTCCGCCGAACCCCTGGCGCGCGAGGACCAGCTCGCCTGGAAACTGGCCGCGGTCGCGACGGACCCGGTGGCGGTGGAGCCCGACGTGGTCGAGATGATCGGCAACCGCATCATCGACAATGCCGCCGTGGCCGCCGCTTCGATCGGCCGCCGCCCGATCCGCTCGGCGCGGGCGCAGGCGCTTGGCCATCGCAAGACGAGCGGCGGCGCGCTGCTGTTCGGGCTCGACGGCGCTGTGCAGGTCAGCCCGGAATGGGCGGCCTGGGCCAATGGCGTCGCGGTGCGCGAGCTCGACTTTCACGACACCTTTCTTGCCGCGGATTACAGCCATCCCGGCGACAATATCCCGCCGATCCTCGCCGTGGCGCAGGCCAGGGGGCTCGACGGCGTAGCGCTGGTGCGTGGCCTTGCCGCCGGCTACGAGATCCAGGTCGACCTGGTGAAGGGCATTTGCCTGCACGAACACAAGATCGACCATATCGCGCATCTCGGCCCGAGTGCTGCGGGCGGGATCGGTGCGCTGCTCGGCCTGTCGACCGAGATCACTTATCAGGCGATCCAGCAGGCGCTGCACACGACGACGACGACGCGCCAGTCGCGCAAGGGCGAGATCTCGACCTGGAAGGCCTATGCCCCGGCATTCGCGGGCAAGCTCGCGATCGAGGCGGTCGACCGGGCGATGCGCGGTGAAGGTGCGCCGTCGCCGGCCTATGAGGGCGAGGATGGCTTCATCGCCTGGCTGTTGTCCGGCCCGGCGCATGTCTATCAGGTGCCGCTGCCGGTCGCGGGCGAACCGAAGCGGGCGATCCTCGACACCTATACCAAGGAATATTCGGCCGAATATCAGAGCCAGGCACTGATCGATCTCGCCAAGCGCATGAGGCCGAAGATCGGCGACCTGAGCCAGATCGCCAGTATCCTGATCAAGACCAGCCATCACACCCATTATGTGATCGGCACCGGCGCCGAGGACCCGCAGAAGATGGATCCGAAGGCGAGCCGCGAAACGCTTGACCATTCGATCATGTATATCTTCGCCGTCGCGCTGCAGGACGGCGGCTGGCACCATGAGAAAAGCTATGCACCGGAACGCGCGCAGCGCTCCGACACGGTCGAATTGTGGCACAAGATCACCACCGAGGAAGATCCGGCCTGGACGGCGCGTTACCATGCAAAGGGGCCGCAAAAGGCGTTTGGCGGCAAGGTGATCGTCAAGCTGCAGAACGGCCAGTCGGTCATCGATGAACTCGGCGTCGCCGATGCCCATCCGGCCGGCGCGCGGCCCTTCGCCCGGCCCAATTACATCGAGAAGTTCCGCACTCTGGCGGACGGGATCGTCGCGGCCGCCGAGCAGGACCGCTTCCTCGCGGTGGTCGAGCAGCTGCCGATGCTCGATGCGGCGGGCGTCGCCGGCCTGAACTTCACGGTCGATGCCGAGCGGCTCGGTCCCGATGCGCCCCCGGCATCTTTTGAGGATCATGAGCATGGGAGAGACTTTCAAGCCGAAGAAATCGGTGGCGCTGTCGGGCGTCACCGCCGGCAATACCGCCTTGTGCACCGTAGGCCGGACCGGCAACGATCTTCACTATCGCGGCTACGACATATTGGATCTCGCCGAGACCAGCGAGTTCGAGGAGATCGCGCATCTCCTCGTCCATGGTACCTTGCCGACCGCGTCGCAGCTCGCCGCCTACAAGGCCAAGCTGCGCGCGCTGCGCGGCCTGCCGCGATCGGTCAAGGAAGCGCTGGAGGCAATTCCGGCGGCGGCGCATCCGATGGATGTGATGCGCTCCGGCGTCTCGGCGCTCGGCTGTGTGCTGCCTGAGACGCATGATCATAACCTGCCCGACACGCGCGACATTGCCGACCGGCTGATGGCCTCGCTCGGGTCGATGCTGCTCTATTGGTATCATTATGCCCAGCATGGCCGGCGGATCGAGGTCGAGACCGATGACGACAGCATCGGCGGGCATTTCCTGCATCTGCTGCACGGCAAGGCGCCGTCCGACAGTTTCGTGCGGGCAATGCACACCTCGCTGATCCTCTATGCCGAGCATGAGTTCAACGCCTCGACCTTTGCCGCGCGGGTGATCGCCGGGACCGGGTCGGACATCTATTCCTGCATCGCCGGGGCGATCGGCGCGCTGCGTGGCCCCAAGCATGGTGGGGCCAACGAAGTCGCGTTTGAAATCCAGAAACGCTATGCGACGCCCGATGAGGCCGAGGCCGATATCCGCCGCCGCGTCGAGGCGAAGGAAGTGGTGATCGGTTTCGGCCATCCGGTCTATACCGTGTCCGACCCGCGCAATGTCGTGATCAAGCGGGTGGCAAAGGCATTGGCCGACGAGGCGGGATCCATCCGCCAATATGCCATCGCCGAGCGGATCGAGCAGGTGATGATGGACGCCAAGTCGATGTTCCCCAATCTCGACTGGTTCAGCGCAGTCTCCTATCATCTGATGGGCGTGCCGACCGCGATGTTCACGCCCTTGTTCGTGATCGCGCGCACCTCGGGCTGGGCGGCGCATGTCGTCGAACAGCGCATCGACAACAAGATAATCCGTCCCTCGGCCCATTATACCGGCCCGGAAAACCTCGCCTTTGTGCCGCTCGCGGCGCGCGGCGACAGCTTGACGGCGTAGAGGAAGAAGCATGCCCTATCTGATCGCAGACGAACTGCCGCAGGAGTCGGCCGGGAAGCGGTTCCGCGCGTTGCTCGAGCGGCCGGAGATCCTCCAGCTCCCCGGCGCGCATAATGGCCATGCCGCACTGCAGGCGAAGGCGGCCGGGTTCGAGGCGCTGTATTTGTCGGGCGCGGCGATGACCGCGAGCATGGGCCTGCCCGATCTCGGCATCATCACGGTCGATGAGGTCGCCTTCTTCATCCGCCAGATCGCCCGGTCCGCCGCCCTGCCGCTGCTGGTGGATGGCGACACCGGTTATGGCGAAGTGCTCAACGTGATGCACATGGTCCGCACTTTCGAGGAAGCGGGCGCCGGCGCGGTGCATCTTGAGGACCAGATCCTGCCCAAGAAATGCGGGCACCTCAACGGCAAGAAACTGGCTGAGCCCCAGGATGTGGCGGCGAAGGTCGCGGCGGCGAAAAGGGCCAGCCGCGATCTGGTGATCGTCGCGCGCACCGATGCGGCGGGGGTCGAGGGCTTCGACGCCGCGGTGGCGCGCGCGAAACTCTATGTCGAGGCCGGGGCGGACGCGATCTTCCCCGAGGCGCTCAACACGCGCGAGATGTTCACCGCCTTCGCCAAGGCAATGCCGGGCGTGAAGCTGCTCGCCAACATGACCGAGTTCGGCAAGACGCCCTTCTTCACTGCAGCCGAGTTCGCGGAGATGGGCTACCGCATGGTGATCTGGCCGGTGTCCTCGCTGCGCGTTGCCAACAAGGCGCAAGGCAAGCTCTATGCGGCGATCGCGCGCGATGGCGGGGCGCACGCGATGGTCGACGAGATGCAGACTCGGGCCGAGCTTTACGACGTGATCGGCCTGCATGAGTATGAAGCGCTCGATGCCTCGATCGTGAAGACCATCATCCCCGAAGCGATGCCGCAAGGCTGAGCCATGACCCTTATCGACCGCCCCATTCTCACGCCCCCCGATGGGCAGAAAAAGGTCCTGCTGCACAGTTGCTGCGCGCCCTGTTCGGGCGAAGTGATGGAAGCGATGACGGCAAGCGGCATCGATTACACAATCTTCTTCTACAATCCGAACATCCACCCGAAGGAGGAATATCTCCTCCGCAAGGACGAGAATATCCGCTTTGCCGAACAGCATGGCGTGCCGTTCGTCGATGCCGATTACGACACGGTGAACTGGTTCAAACGCGCCAAGGGCATGGAATGGGCGCCCGAGCGTGGGCTGCGCTGCACCATGTGTTTCGACATGCGCTTCGAACGCACCGCGCTGCACGCGCATGAGCATGGCTTTCCGGTGATCACGTCATCGGTCGGCATTTCGCGCTGGAAGGACATGGCGCAGATCAACGGCAGCGGGGAACGCGCGGCGGCGCCTTATCCCGGCCTGGCCTATTGGACCTTCAACTGGCGCAAGGGCGGTGGCGCGTCGCGGATGATCGAGATTTCCAAGCGCGAGCAATTCTATCAGCAGGAATATTGCGGCTGCATCTATTCGCTTCGCGACAGCAATGCGCACCGGGTTGCCAGCGGGCGTGGGGAAATCCGCATCGGCGAGCTGTTCTACGGCAATGGCGAGTCTTCATAGCGCGGATGTGCTGGCTGTTCCTGGCTGTTATTTCGCAAAACATTTTTGCTGGCTGTTATGTTGGACTTTGAGCGAGGATTTACGGTTCATTCTCAAGGGTTTGGATAGGGGCTGGCTGTTATCGGATAACAGCCAGCTAACAGCCAGCTAACAGCCAGGTATCAGCCAGCGAACAGCGAACGATGCTGGCTGTTCTGATCGAAACAGCCAGCGCAGAATCGTTCGATATTTTCCAGTCATGTCAAAGAGCGTGCCGGTGTCAGTCGGCGGGGGCGACATGCCCGATGTTGCGGGGCGGTTGAATCGCTGCCGGGAACGGGCTGCGCGAAGGGGTTGCAAGAGGTGCCTATCCCTTTCGCCCAAGGGGGTGGCACAGTCGAGAGCGATCGCCCCTTCCTTTGTGCTCCCGCGAAGGCGGGAGCCCAGACTGGATCCCCGCCTCCGCGGGGATACAAGCTACCCTGCCTAAAGGAGAGAAGCATGACCAGAGCATGCGCTGAACGGGCTTTCGACCCGGCGCTTTTGGGGTGGCCGCATCGCCAGACATCTCCATAATGCCGGCGAACCATATAAATGGTCGGACCGAGTCATCGTCAGGGAGACATCACATGCAGCGTCGTCAATTCATCGCCGGCGTCGCCGCTGCCTCTGTTGCGGCCGGGCTCCCGGCCCGGGCCATCGCGGCGCGGGCGAAGGGCGATGCGGCGTTGCGGGCGATGCTCGATCGCTTCTTCTACGGCCGGCTCGAGGAGTCGCCCGAACAGGCGACGCGGCTGGGGCTGGATTCGGGCGCCCGCGCCGCGCTGAAGGCGAAGCTGGGCGATGAATCCGCCGCCGGCCAGGCGCGCGAGCTGAAGCGCGCCAAGGCGGAACTGGCCGAGCTCAGCGCGTTCGACACCAATGGGCTGTCGCCGGCAGCCAAGCTCGATCATGAGATCGTGACCTATCAGCTGACCCGGGCGATCGCCGGCGCCGAGAAATTCCCTTACGGCAGCAGCCTGGGCCGGTTCGCGCCTTATGTGTTGAGCCAGCTGACCGGGCCGTACCGCGATATCCCCGACTTCCTCGAATCGCAGGCGCGGGTGCGCGATGCGGCGGAGGCGGATGCCTATCTTGCGCGGCTCGAGGCATTCCCCAAAAGCATCGACGACAGCACCGATCGCCAGCGCGCGGACGCGAGCCGCAACATCTTCGCGCCCGACTATATCCTCGACACGACCCTGAAGCAGCTCGGTAGCGCGATGGAGCGGCCGGCCGAACAGACCGTGATGGTTGCGACCTTCGCCACGAAGCTGAAGGCCGCGAACCTGCCGGCCGATCGCGTCGCCCGCGCGACAGCGATCGTGCGCGACAAGGTGTTTCCGGCACTGGAACGCCAGCGCGCGCTGGTCACTGAATTGCGCGCCAAGGCGGTGCATGACGCCGGATGCTGGCGGCTGCCCGATGGCGATGCCTATTATGCGGCGGCGGCCGAAGCGGCGACCACCGTGCCGATGAGCGGCGACGAGATCCATCGCCTCGGCCTGGCGCAGGTCGCGGAGATCAGTGCGCTGATCGACGGCATATTGAAGACGCAGGGGATGACGCAGGGCACGGTCGGGCAAAGACTGGTGGCGCTGAACGAGCGGCCCGATCAGCTTTATCCCAATACCGATCCCGGCCGCGACGCGCTGCTCGCGCAGCTCAACCGGCAGATTATCGCGATGCAGGCGCGCCTGCCCGAAGTGTTTGCGAGCTTCCCCAAGGCGCCGGTCGAGGTGCGCCGCGTGCCGCCGACGATCCAGGCCGGCGCGCCGGGCGGCTATTATGAGAATGCCTCGCTCGATGGGTCGCGGCCGGCGATCTATTACATCAATCTGCGCGACACGTTCGACCGGCCCAAATTCGGCCTGGCGACGCTGACGCATCATGAAGCGGTGCCGGGCCATCATCTGCAGGTCACGCTGGCGCTGGAAAGCGACGATATCCCGCTGATCCGCCGGCGCGGTTTCTTCAGCGGCTATTCGGAAGGCTGGGCGCTCTATTCGGAGCAGCTCGCCGACGAGATGGGGATGTATGAGGGCGATCCGCTCGGGCAGGTGGGCTATCTGCAATCGCTGCTGTTCCGCGCGACGCGGCTGGTGGTCGACAGCGGCATGCATGCCAAGCGCTGGAGCCGCGAACAGGCGACCGATCATCTGATCGCGACCACCGGCATCGCCCGGGGCCGCAGCCAGGGCGAGATCGATCGCTACACGGTCTGGCCGGGTCAGGCGTGCAGCTACAAGATCGGGCATACCGCCTGGGAACGGCTGCGCGATGCGGCGAAGACGCGCCCAGGGTTCGACCTGAAGGAGTTTCATGCCGTGCTGCTGCAGGGAGCGATGCCGCTGGCGGTGCTGGATCGTGTGGTGCGGGCGCGCTGGGGGATTGCGTGAAGGGGTTGGGCTCTGGGCGGCAGGTTTATACTAACCTGCTTTGATTCTGACACTTCTTATGCCTCCCCGGCGAAGGCCGGGGCCCAGTCGAGACGGTCGAGCTAACGAAGCGCAGCATCAGCCAAAAAATGCTTGCCGACTGGGCCCCGGCCTTCGCCGGGGAAGCAATATAGGTGGGTCAATTAGGGAGATATTCCTCGCCATATGGGTCGGCGCCCTATGGGCACCATATGGGCCGACTCTTGAGAATGTGTATCCGGAGAGCTAGGAAGGTCCTACGCAGGGGGGGCCTCGAAGCATGCCAGAACACACACCAGTCGAACAGATTTCCGATGCATCGTCTCCTGACACGAAACGCAAACCCTAGACGACGCCGGTTGTCATGACCTCGCAATGGCGGGAAACCAACAAGTCGAGCTCCCCGAACGAGTACACCCTCGGTTCCATCTTCCATTTCGGGCCGTCCTGACTCGGGCGGGACTTGCCAAAACCTCTCTCGCTGCCCGCCATGGGCGTGCGTAGAGTCATCTCACTCCCGTAGATATCGAACAATCAGCCGCGTGGCCTCATCGACCAGCGTCGCGACGGCATCGTCGGAGGCGATGTCGGGGCGGTGCAGCACCGCCATATGCGTCAGCGCCTCGATCGAGGTGACGCACACAAAGGCGGCGAGCTCGGCATCGACGATGCGCAGTTCATCGCGATGTGCCTCGAGATAGGCGCGGAACAGCGCATAATTGTCGCGGCTGAAGGTCTCGACATTTTCCAACTGACCCACGCGCGGGATCTGCTCGGCGATGACGCGGTGCAGCCTGGGGTCGATGCGGTGCGCCTCGATCGCGATGGCGACCAGGCTGCGCACCGCCTGCTCGACCGGTAGCGTCGCCAGTTCCGCCAGTGCGCCGCGCACCACCCGCATCGTTTGCTGGTTGTGACGCTCGATGACGGCGGCGACGAGCGCCTCCTTGCTCGGGTAATATTGGTAGAGCGAGCCGATGCTGACGCCGGCTTCCTCGGCGATGCGATTGGTGCTCGCCTTGTCGAACCCATCGCGGACCAGAATGCGAGCCGTCGCCTCGATCAGCGCATCGACGGTCGCGCGCGATCGCTCCTGAGAGGCCATTTTCCGGGGATTTACGAGCGGCTTGCGGGCCAAGTCCGGTGCTCCATCGGCATGCGAGTAGACAATTATGAGCGATAGCTCGCATTATGTCCACCTGCCGGAGCACGGCAAATTTCCCCCGGAATGAAAGGTATAGAGATGCTCACCTGCCCCTATCGTACATTGATGCGTTACAAGCGCTGGTCGACCGATGGCCTGAACGCGGTTCTTGCGGACACTATGGATCGCTTCGACGAGCCGCATCAGATTCTGATCCTGCGCGTGCTCGATCACATCCAGACGGTCGATGAGATTTTCAGCCATAATCTCGAAGCGCGAGGTCATGCCTATGCCGTGCCGCGTTCGGCGGTGCTGCCGTCGTTCGAAACCTTGGTGGACAAGTCCCGCTCGATCGGGGCCTGGTATGTCGATTATACCGATCGCCTCACGCCGGACATGGTCGATGAAGCGATCGACTTCAGCTTCTCGAACGGCGCGCCTGCGCGGATGACGCGCGGCGAGATGATCCTGCATGTCGCGTCGCATGGCGCCGGGCATCGCGGCAATATCGGGGCGCTGCTGCAGATGAACGGCATCCAGCCCAACCCGGACCGCATCACCGACTTCCTGGAAGCCGAGCGCGCCTGATCGGACGGGGACGCCGGCCTGTGCAGGATTTTGGCGCGAAAACCAAAACTTGCCGCTGCCCAAGCTGCCTTCGGTGGTATTGATGCGCGTGGCGTGGCAGGCCGGGTCGGTATGGCGTGTGAAATCTCGTGACCGACCTGGCTGTCCTGTTCGAACATCCCGCATGGTTCGTGCCGCTGTTCGACGCGCTCGACCGGCGCGGGGTGAGCCATGTCGCGCTGCGCCCCGACGGGCATTTCGACCCGGCCGATCGGCGCCCGCCCGCGCCGGTGGTGTTCAACCGCATCGCCATGTCGAGCTTCCTGCGTGCCGGCGAGCATCCGATCTTCCACACCATGGCGCTGCTCGATCACTGGCGCCGCGGCGGTGCGCGGGTGATCAACGGGCCCGAGGTGCTGGCGATCGATTCGTCCAAGGCGCGGCAATTGTCGCTGATCGCCAGCCTGGAGCTTGCCATTCCGGAGACGCGGGTGGTGCACCGCGTCGCCGATATCGAAGCGGCCGCCGCGACCCTGTCCTTCCCGCTGGTGGTGAAAGCCAATATCGGCGGGTCGGGCGCGGGCATCACGCGTTATGACTCGATGGACGAATTGCGCGCTGCGATCGCGGACGGGACTTTGCCCACCAGCGTCGATGGCGTGTTGCTGGTGCAGGATTATGTCCCGGCACGAAACGGCACGATCACGCGGATCGAGACGCTCGACCGCGCCTATCTCTACGCGCTCGATATTGCCGGGGGCGGTGCGTTCGATCTGTGCCCGGCCGATGCCTGCCAGGTTCCGGGCGCGCCGATTCCTATGGTCGCGGCCGATCCGGGGCCGGTGCTGACCCAGGCAGCCGAGGCGATTGCGCGTGCGGCGGGGCTTGATATCGGCGGGGTCGAAGTGATGATCGATGACCGCGACGGGGTCGCGCGCTTCTACGATATCAATGCGCTGTCCAATTTCGTCGCGAAGCCCGTCGATGTGCTCGGCTGGGACCCGCATGACCGGCTGGTCGATTATCTGGTACAGGTGATCCGGGAGGCGCGCGGCTGATGCGCTATGGATATTGGATGCCGGTGTTCGGCGGCTGGCTGCGCAATGTGCCCGATGAAGGCATGGAGGCGAGCTGGGACTATGCGAAGCGACTGGCGCAGCGGTCGGAACAGCTGGGCTATGACTTGACGCTGATCGCCGAGCTCAATCTCAATGACATCAAGGGCGTCGAACAGCCCGCGCTCGATGCCTGGTCGACCGCGGCGGCGCTGGCCGCAGTGACCGAGACGATCGAACTGATGGTCGCGGTGCGGCCCAATTTCCATCACCCGGCGCTGTTCGCCAAGGCCGCCGCCAATATCGACCGCATTGCCGGCGGGCGGCTTGCGCTCAACGTCGTGTCGTCCTGGTGGGCGGACGAAGCGCGGCAATATGGCCTGCAGTTCGACCAGCATGACGACCGCTATGCCCGCACCGAGGAATGGCTGCGCGTCGTCGATGGCCTGTGGACCGAGGAGAGATTCAGCTTCGAGGGGCAATTCTACCGCACCGAGGACGCGATCTGCGCGCCCAAGCCGGTCAGGCGGCCGACCGTCTATGCCGGGGGCGAGAGCGACAAGGCCAAGGCGATGATCGCCGCGCAGTGCGATGCCTATGTCATGCATGGCGACCCGGTCGAGGCGATCGCGCCGAAGATTGCCGATATGGCCGAACGCCGCGCCGCGGCTGGCGGCGTGCCGATGCAATACGGCATGGCCGCCTATGCGATCGTGCGCGACAGCGAGGCGGAAGCGCAGCGCGAGCTGGCGCGGATTACCGATGTGACCGACCTGCCGGCGGGCTATGCCAATTTCGACCAGTGGCTGTCGGGCACGCAGCTTGAGCGCGAGCTGAAGATCCAGGAATATTCGGTGTCCAATCGCGGGCTGCGCCCCAATCTGGTCGGGACGCCGGAGCAGTTGCGCGAGCGGATCGAAGAATATGAAGCGGCCGGGCTAGGCCTGTTGCTGCTACAGATGAGCCCGCAGGCCGAGGAAATGGAGCGCTTCGCGGCACAGGTGATGGGTACGGCATGATCGAGTTGAGGGATGTTCGGAAGCACTTTGCGGGCGCGGGCGGCGCGGCGCTGGATGGCGTGACGCTGTCGATCTCGCGCGGCGAGGTGTTTGGGGTGATCGGGCCATCGGGCGCGGGGAAGTCGACGCTGATCCGGCTGATCAATGCACTGGAAAAGCCGAGCGACGGGCGGGTGGAGATCGAGGGTACCGATGTGGCGGCGCTTGCGCCGGCGGCGTTGCGCGCGCTGCGGCGGCGGATCGGGATGATCTTCCAGAATTTCGGGCTGCTCTCGTCGCGGACAGTCGCCGCCAATGTCGCCTTTCCGCTGAAACTCGCCGGCGTGGCGCGCAGCGAGCGTGACGCCCGGGTCGCGGCATTGCTCGATCGCGTGGGCCTGGGCGATCATGCCGACAAATATCCAGCGCAGCTGTCGGGCGGGCAGAAGCAACGCGTCGGCATTGCGCGGGCGCTGGCGACCGGGCCCGACATCCTGTTGTGCGACGAGGCGACCAGTGCGCTCGATCCCGAAACGACGCGCAGCGTGCTCGCCTTGCTGCGCGAGCTGAACCAGGAACTGGGGCTGACGATCGTGCTGATCACGCATGAGATGGAGGTGGTGCGCACGGTGTGTGACCGGGTCGCGGTGCTCGAGCAGGGCCGTGTGGCCGAGACCGGCAGCGTGGCGGAGATTTTCGCCGGAGCGACGCACCCCGCCACCCGGCGCATGCTTGCGGCGCTTGGCGCATGAGCGGCTGGTTCTCCAATGTCGACTGGGCGGATATCGGCCGCGCCTGTCTCGACACACTGGCCATGCTTGGCGGGTCGCTGGTGCTGACCATATTGCTTGGCCTGCCGCTGGGCGTGTTGCTCTATCTGACCGCCGAGCGCCAGATTGCGCAGAACCGCGTCGCCAATGCGGTGATCGGCACCATCGTCAACGTTCTGCGCTCGGTTCCGTTCATCATCCTGCTGATCGTGATGATCCCGCTGACGGTGGCGCTGGTCGGCACGTCGCTTGGCGTGGTCGGGGCGATCCCGCCGCTGGTGATCGGCGCGGCGCCTTTCTATGCGCGGCTGGTCGAGGCGGCGCTGCGCGAAGTCGACCGCACCACGATCGAGGCGGCGCAGGCGATGGGCGCGACCACGCGCCAGATCGTGACCGGGGCGTTGATCCCCGAGGCGATGCCCGGCATCGTTTCCGGCGCGACCGTCACCGCGGTCGCGCTGGTCTCGTTCACCGCGATGGCCGGGGTGGTCGGCGCAGGCGGGCTGGGCGATCTTGCGATCCGCTTCGGCTATCAACGGTTCCAGACCGACGTCATGGTCGTCACCGTTACCTTGCTGGTCCTGCTCGTCCAGGCGATCCAACTGGGCGGCGACCGGCTGACCCGGCATTTCACGCACCGCTAGATCAGGAAATTCCCATGAACCGCCGCCTGTTGCTTGCTGCTTTTCCCTTATTCCTCATCGCCGCCTGTTCGGGGGCGGGGCGCCGAAGGACGGCAAGACCCTGACGGTTGCCGCGACCGCGGTGCCGCATGCCGAGATTCTGGAATCGGTGAAGCCGGCGCTGGCCAAGCAGGGCGTCGACCTGCAGATCCGCGTGTTCAACGATTATGTGCAGCCCAATCTGCAGGTCGACCAGCGCCAGATCGACGTGAATTATTTCCAGACCGGGCCGTATCTCGACGAATTCAACGCAGCGCGCGGCACCAAGCTGGTCGCTTATGCCGGTATCCATGTCGAACCACTGGGCGGCTATTCGCACAAATGGAAATCGCTCGCGGCGCTTCCCGCCGGCGCGACCGTCGCGATCCCGAATGAAGCGAGCAATGAGGGCCGCGCCTTGTTGCTGCTGCAGCGCGCCGGTCTGATCCAGCTGAAGAACCCGACCAACCCGCTGTCGACGTTGCGAGACATCGTCGCCAATCCGAAGAAGCTGCAGTTCAAGGAGCTTGAGGCGGCGACCTTGCCGCGCGTGCTCGACCAGCTCGACCTGGCGCTGATCAACACCAATTATGCGCTCGATGCGAAGCTAAACCCGGTGCGCGACGCGCTGCTGATCGAGGACGCGAAATCGCCTTATGTGAATTTCGTCGTTGGCCGGGCCGGCGAGGACAAGGACCCGCGCGTGGTGAAGCTGATCGCGGCGCTGCGCAGCCCCGCGACACGCACCTTTATCGAGACGCATTACAAGGGCGCGGTGCTGCCCGCCTTCTGATTTAGAGCCGCAGGCCGAGCATCCCGGCCATGATCAGGCTGGCAAGGAGCGCCCCGCCGGCCGCGATCGACCAGGCGATCCGGTCCGCAGTCCGGCGGGCGACGCCGTGGTGCAACAGGATCACGCGCAGCCCGCATCCGAGATGCGTGATCAGGCAGGCGACGCCCAGCGTGTAATGCGGGATGAGCCGGACATAGCCGGCAAGCAGGCCTTCGGGCGCTGATGTGGCCCAGAGCCAGTCGGTGTCGATGCCGCGCGACCGGGCGGAGAAGGCCGAAGTGAGGTGGGAGAAGAGGAACGCCGCGAGATAGATGCCGGTCAGCGTCTGCAGCGTGCCCAGCCTGTCGGTATAGGTGGTGGTGCGGGCGCGGGCGAGCAGCAGGCCGCTGCCGATCATGAAGAGGAAGCCGGCGACCAGGATCGGCTGCACCAGCGACGACCGGTACCAGAGCCGCAAAGTGTGCATGATCGCGCGCTGCACCTCGAGGCCTAACAAGGCACTCAAATGATTGGTCAGATGACCGGCCAGGAAGATCAGCACCAGCGCGGCCGCGACGGAGCCGTGCACGACCGGGAGCCATGACGGGGCACCGGCGGTGGCCGCGGCGCGCTCGCGTGCCGGTGTGCGCCAGAACAGCAGCGCCGCCACCGCGAGCCACAGCCCGATCCACAGCAGCGTTTCCTGCGCGCTGAGTTTCACCAGACCGGCATAGCCGCCGGCGGCGACATATAGCGACGGTGTCGCGAAGGCGAGATGCGCGGCCCTGCGCTGAAACAGCGCCTGCTCCGACAGCGGAAGCTCGCTGCTGGCCCGGGCCAGGAAGAAGCCCATTATCGGCAGCGCAAAGGCCAGGGCCATGAACAGCACCACGCCGGTCCATGCCACGACGCTCGGCCACGCCATCCCTGCATCGCCCGTGGCACGGCCGGCGAGGCGGAAGAATTGCAGCAAAAACGGATAAGCCAGAATGCCGGCAATGATGACTGCAACGGTCCGGCGGGACGCGGCAAATGGGCTGGCGGTTTCTTGGGTGGCTATGGTCATCAGGTCCTCTGCAAGGGCCGGTGGCCATGTGACGGTCCCGGACGCCATCCTGCTAAGCACAGGTTTGTCCCATAGTATTGAGCCAGTTTCCGGGATAATGACTGGGCCATGGCGGCGCGCGAACCAGCCTTGTTTACTATCGACCGGCGCCGGGACGGCACGCTCCAGTCCCGTATCCATAGCGATATCCGCCAGGCGATCGTGTCCGGGCGTCTGGCGCCGGGCGCGCGGTTGCCGTCGATCCGGACGCTGGCGTCCGAACTTGGCGTGGCGCGGGGGACGGTGGACGCGGTCTATGCGCGATTGATCGGCGAGGGGTTCATCATCGCGCGCGGATCCCGGGGCACGATCGTCTCTCCCGTGCTGGTGACGCGGCCAAGAGCGGTTCCCGCAACGCCGCCGACGGTATCGACCAGCCGGGATTTTCCAACCCGCTTTCATATCGGCCTGCCTGCGCTCGATCTGTTTCCCTATGCGCATTGGGCGCGCCTCGTATCGCAAACCGCGCGGAGATTGTCGTCGCGGATGCCGCATCATCCTTTGCCCGCCGGATTGCCGGCACTGCGCGAGGCCATTGCCGGGTATCTCGCCGTGGCGCGGGGCTTTGCCTGCGATCCGGCACAGATCTTCATCACGCCGGGCTATCAGGGCGCGCTCGACCTCGCGACGCGACTGACTTTGCGCGAGGGGAACAAGGTCTGGTTCGAGGATCCCGGCTATTCTTTTGCCCGCGAGGCGCTGGCGGCGAAGTCGGCACGTGTGATCCCGGTTCCGGTCGATGCTCGGGGTTTGCGGGTGGAGGAGGGGATCAGGCTGGCTCCCGACGCCCGGCTCGCGGTGGTGACGCCGTCGCATCAAAGCCCGCTCAATATCACCCTTGCGCCAGAGCGGCGCCGGATGCTGCTCGACTGGGCCGGGCAGGCCGATAGCTGGATCGTCGAGGACGATTATGACAGCGAATTCCATTATCTCGGGTTCAGGCCCGTCGCACTGAAAAGCCTGGATGCCGGCGACCGCGTGTTCTTTGCCGGAAGCTTCAGCAAGACGCTGCTGCCCAGCCTGCGCCTCGGCTTCCTGGTGGTCCCGGAAGCGTTCACGCGCGCCGCGGTCGAGGCCGCGACGCTGATGCACCGCGGCGAGGCGGAATTCATGCAGACGGTGCTCGCAGGCTTCATCGCCGATGGCCATTTCTCACGCCACTTGCGGCGCATGCGGGCGAAATATGATTTGCGCCGCCGGGCGCTGGGCGCCGCACTGAAATCGGCCTTTGGCGATGCGGTGACGATCCGGAACCAGCAAGGCGGACTCCATCTCATTGCGGAACTCAGTGGCCATGGCCCGGACATCGACCTTGTGAGCCTAGCCCGCGCCAAGGGATTATGGGTGTCCGCGCTGTCCGCCCAGTCGATCGCGCACCGGACGGGTGATGCCCTGATGCTGGGATTTGCCAACATCGCGGAAACCTCGGCGGAGGCCGGAATAGCTGCGCTGAAACGCGCGATCGCCTCCGCCGCATATGTGGCTTGACTAACATATAACTCGCTGGCTATGGGTTAATTCATAGCTGGGGGGTTATTGATTGCGCGTGCCCGTTACTCATGATGTCCTCTTTCGGACGCTCGCCGACCCAACGCGGCGCGCCATTTTCGAGCGGCTGTGCCGTGACGGGGAGCAGACGGTCAGCGCGCTGACCGCGCGCGCCGGCGTCTCGCAACCGGCCGTCTCGAAACATCTCGGCGTGCTGAAAGAGGCCGGGCTGGTACGCGACCGTCACGAGGGCCGGCAGAATCATTACAGCGCGCAACTCGATGCGCTGTCCCCACTGATCGACTGGACCAAGGAGATGGCCGGGTTCTGGGAGAACCGGTTCGACCATCTCGAGGATTTACTGAAAAGGATGGATCAATGACCGATACGACGACTGAAACACGTTCCGTCACTGTCGAGCGCGAGATCGCGTATCCGGCGGAAAAGATCTGGCGGGCGCTCACTCAGCCGCATCTGATTCAGGAGTGGCTGATGCGGAATGACGATTTCGCTCCTGTCGTCGGCCATCGCTTCAATCTCAGCGGCGACTGGGGCGGCGTGACGTGTGAAGTGCTCATTGCCGAGCCGCACGAGACGCTGTCCTACACTTGGGATTATGCGCATGACGATCCGGCCTATGCGCTGAAGAGCGTGGTGACCCTCACGCTGATTCCGACCGGTGCGGGAACGCTGTTGCGCATGGAACAGGTTGGCTTCCGGCCGGATCAGAAACAGGCCTTCAACGGCGCCAAATATGGCTGGGCGGAACATCTCGCCAATCTGGAGAAGGCAGTGGCGCGGCTGGATTGAGATCCGTCGGCGGAAGCGAAAGTCAGGGAGAGTTCCGATGAGCAAGAGCGAGTCCGGGGAAGCCTATTCTCCGTCTCGAATGATCGATGAGCGGATCCGGGAACTGGGCGACTGGCGGGGCGAGCTACTGTCCCGAATCCGTGCCCTGATCCGGCAGGCCGATCCCGACATGGTCGAGGAGTGGAAGTGGCGCGGAGTGCCGGTGTGGTATCATGGTGGCATGGTCTGTACTGGCGAGACCTATAAGGCGGCGGTGAAGATGACCTTTGCCAAGGGCGCTGCGCTCGAAGACCCGTCGGGCCTCTTCAATTCGAGCCTTGACGGCAATACCCGGCGCGCGATCGATTTTCATGAGGGCGAGACGATCGACGAGGACGCGCTGAAGGTGCTGGTTCGCGCCGCCGTCGCACTGAACACGTCGCGTTGATCGACCCGCTTCGGCGCATTTTCGAAAGGAAGAACATTGACCTGGAACAATTGGATCCGGCAGACCCATCGCTGGCTGTCGATTGTCTTTACGCTGACCGTCATCGCCAATTTCGTTGCCCGGATATGGGGAGAGCCTCCGCTCTGGGTGACTTATTCGCCACTGCTCCCGCTCTTCCTGCTCCTGTTCAGCGGCCTGTACATGTTCGCGTTGCCCTATGCCGTCCGATGGCGCAGCCCGCGACGCGCCGACGCATTGGAGTGATCCTGTGACAGGGTAAGGTCGGCCATTCAGAACCGCTTGCTTACAGTCACTCCCACCGTTCGGGGGTTGGGCGGGTTGTTGTACGGATCATAGCCCACCACCCCGTCAATCACGCGCGAAGGCTGTCGGTCGAACAGATTGGCGACGACGAGTTGCACCTGGCTGTCCGCGAACAGCGGCGCGTCCAGGAGGTGGCCCAGATCGAAACTCAGGAACAATGAGGCCGTCGTATAGGACCCGACGCTCCGGATCGGCTGGTCGGGTCGATCGTCGGTGAAGCCATCGACATAATTCACCACCGATCCGATCGAGACGCCGCCCCGCCCCCAGGCGATGGTACCATTCAGCCGCAGATCGGCGGGCTTGGCATAGCCATCGAGCCGCGAAATCGCGGTTGAGCCACCGGCCTTGAGATCAAGGCCGAGAATATATTGGCCGGTCAGGTTCACCATCGCGGTGCCGCCGAACAATTTGGTGCGATAGGCAAGATCGAGGTCGAGGCCATTGGTGGACTCCACCGCGAAATTCTGTGCCCTGATGTCGGCGATCAGCTGCACTTGGGACAACAGCGCGGCCGGCACCTGGCCGGCGCTGTCGAAGAAAGTGAGATCGCCGCCATTGATCGACGGGACTTCCGCGAACCGGCGGAACACGTCCGGGTTTTCGATCACCTGCTTCACTTGCGCGGGGGTAGGGTTGGCGATGTTGAAGACCTGCAGATCCTTCACCGACAGGCTGTCGTCGGGCGAGGGGGTGCCGACGCGGCCGGAAATGCGAACCCGGTAATAGCCGGCCTTGACCGTGAGATTGGGGATGAAGGTCGGTGTGACATCCACACCGACGGTGAAGGTATCGGCCTTTTGCGTCTTGAGATCGGGATTCGCACCAGCACGGAACATCACCAGCGCCTGACCGGCGGGGAGGGCGGGGTTCTGATCCTTCGGGTCGAGGAATTTATAATCGTAAAGGCCGAACGATACCTGTTCGGCGATGCCGATCGTGCTGCGGAACCGGGGCACAAGGAATGACCGCGCATAGGTACCGCGCAGCGCGATCGATCGGTCAACCTGCCAGCGCAGCCCGATCTTGGGCGAGAATGTCCGGTCGAACCCCAGATCCTCATACCGCCCGGCAGCCGACAGGGTCAGCGAGCGGATCAGCGGCACATTCTGGTCCGCGCCGATGATCGGCACATTCACTTCGCCGAACACCGACTTGACCTTGCGTGTGCCGCCATTGCGATTGAAGAAGATCGTCGCATCGGTGCGCAGCGTCTCGGCGCGATACTGGAAGCCGCCGGCGACCAGCACGGGGCCGCCCGGCAAGGTCGCCAGCGTGGTCTGGCCGCGCAGTTCCGCGACAAACAATGTGTTGGTGGATTCGCGTGAACTGGGCGGTCGCCCGACCCGGCTCGAGCTGCCGTCGGTATGGGTGCGGTGATAGTCCACCGTCAGGTCAAGCGCGGTGGACCCCTGACCTTGCCAATGAACCCCGTTATAGATCGACACACCGGTCGTGCGGGTCTTGAACACCCGGTTGAAAGCAGGCTCGTCAAGGAAGATCTGGCGGGAATCGCGGTCACGCTGGAACCGGGACGCGTCGATCGAGAAGGTGAGGTCGCCCAGGTCCTGCTGAATGCCGCCGTAAAGATCGGTGAGCCGTTCGTTCGGGAGCTGTGTGACCTGCAGCGCTTCGCCCGAGACATCGACCGGGTCGCCGATAAAGGGCGAGCGTTTCTGGTACATCGCCATGCCATAGACATTGCCGCTGCCCCAGGAATGCCCGGCTAGCCCGCTGATCTGGACATCCTCCTTGCCGGTCCGCGTCGCGGTTGCGCCGCGCACCTGCAGTTCGAGGCCACTGGTCGGCTTGCGGGTCACGATATTGACGACACCGGCGACCGCATCGGCGCCATAGGTCGCGGAAGCGCCGTCGGGAATGATGTCGATGCGCTCGATCAGCATTGATGGAATGGTCGATACGGTCGGCGCTTCGGTCAGGCCGACCGAAGGCATGCGCCGCCCGTTGAGCAGGGTCAGCGTTGCATCCGATGCCAAGCCGCGGAGTGCGAAGCCCGCGAAACCGTCGAACTGATTATAAGTGGTCGCATCGCCCAGTGGGCTGCCGATGCCGGCACCGGTCGTGGCGAATTCGCTCAGGTCGCCAGTGAAATTCTGCGGGATCGTGAGCATATATTCCGAAACCGAGCCTGCCCCGGAATGCACGATATCGGCCTGATCATAGCTGAACATCGGGCTGGCGACATATTCCTTCGGCAAGCCGCGGATCAGCGAACCGGTGACGATGATGTCGCCGGGTGCCTTGTCGCTGTCGGACTTCCTGCGGCCCTCCGTTTCCAATTGAGCTTGCTGATCGGGGCGATCCGCCGGCAGCTCCTGTGCCGCCGCATAGGGCGCGCAGGCATTGACCAATGAGAAGACAGAGAATCCTTTGATTGCCCAATGCCGCAAAATCATTACCCCCAATTGTATGGAATGATATACCATATCTTAATGAGTAGGGCGCTACTCAAGCCTGTCGAGGGTGTCAATCTTGCGATGATCACTGAACGGGGGAGTCTCGTCCCCATCGTTGCCGATCAGCAGTGGGTCGCCGGGAAGTAAAGCGACAAAAGGCCGACTATCTGCTCCGGTGAAGAGCACGGATTTCCGCCACGACCGGGTCCACCGGCCTGTGCCGCAGGGGCAGCCCGGTGGAACCCCTATTTCTCAAGCTTCTCCTGGAGGAAATGGCGGCTCTCGGCCCATAATTTGAGCCAGCTGGAATGGCGGATCATATCATGGGCCTCGCCCGGGATGATCACCGTGCGCACGTCCACGCCTTTGGCGCGCAGCTTCTGATTCAGGTCGATCGTCTCGAGCACATCCACATTCATGTCGCGGTCGCCGCTCACCAGCAGCACGGGCGATTTCCAGCCTTCAATGGCACCGAGCGGCGACGACCGGAACGCCAGCGGCTTGTCGGCCTCGCCGACACCGAACACCTTGCTCGGATTCTGGTGTCCCGGTGTCGGCGACGGCCATGACCAGTCGAACACGCCGTGGATTGCGACCCCGGCCGCGAACACGTCCGAATTGCGCGCCAAGGCCTGGCCGGTGAGCAGCCCGCCATAGGACCCGCCCCAGATACCGACCCGCTTGCGATCGACATCGCTGCGCTGCGCCAGCCAACGCCCGGCACCAAGCACGTCATTATATTCGGACGCACCGCGCCAGCCACGCCCCGGCGCCTCGCGGAAATCGCGGCCATATCCGACGCCGGAACGATAATTGACGCTGACCACGACATAGCCGAGTTCGGCGAGATGCCGGTTCACTGCGAAGTCGCTGGCATAATAGCCGCTGAAGTGAAAGGCGGGGAACATCTGCCGTGGCGGGCCGCCATGGACATAGACCAAGGCTGGGTGGGGCCCTGGCGTGCCCGGCAGGAACAGCTGCACCGGCACGGTGCCGCCATCGCTCGCCTTGATCCGAACCACCTTCGGCGCCGGGGCACTGAAGCGGTGGCTGTAGCCATAATCGGACGGCTTTTCAGCCAGCGCCAGCTTGCCCGATTTCAGGTCCAGCACGCGCAGCAATGGTGCATCCTCGGCATTGCTGCCGGTGAACGCGACATAGCGTCCGTCACCGACCGCGCCGGCCAGGCCCATGACCACGTCCTGGCTCGGGATCGCGTGCTCCCGGCCCGACGATACGGTGATGCTGGAAAGCTGGCGCGTGTCGATGTCGCGGCAATTATGGACCACGAACAGCGTATCGGGGGCAGCCAACTCGCTTTCCGCGACCTCGCAGTTCGTCGGTGTGAGCGCGCGCGGTGCGCCGCCGCTGCGCGCGACCGCATAGAGCCGCGCCCAGCCATCCTGTTCCGACCGGACCACGATGTTGCGATCATCAGCCCAGCGCAGGACCCCTTCCGGGTCGTCCGACAATTGCGACCCCGCCTTGCCCTTTGCCCCATACAGCGTGCGCACCTGTCCGTTGGCGATATCGACGGTCTCGACCGCGAACGGTCGGTTTTCGAGCAGATCCTCGGTGACCGTGTGCTCGCTGCCGGGCCAGCGGAGATAGGCGACGGTCGCGCCGTCCGGCGAAAGCACCGGTGAGCTCAGCCGGTCTGCGCCCGTGACCAGCCAGTGAATCCGGTCCTCGCCCAGCGTGTACCGGCCTAGAAAGGACCAGCCACCGCGATCCTGCGCGAAGATCATCGATCTGCCGTCCTTGGTCCACACCGCCTGGCCAAATGCGGCCCCACCCGGCACCAGCATCGCCGGCTTCGTCGACGAGTCCGCAAGGTCGACCGCCCAGAGATCACGCCCCTGCCGGTACAGCATCCGCTTCCCGTCGGCCGTGAATTTGGGATCGGCGCCAGCGCCGATCCTGACGGGCTTGGCGCCGGCGGCGGCTGCCACCACCCAGAGCGTCACCTTCGGGGCTTCGATCAGGCTGGCGGGGTTGAAGCCTTCCCCGCTTCCGCTGAACGGGACACCGGTCTGGAACGCAACGAACTTGCCGTCCGGCGAGATCGAAACGCTGCTGATCGGCTGTCCGTCGACATCGGCTTGGGCGAACAGCTTCACTGGCTTGAAGTCCGGCACGCGCGCGACCATCAGCGTGCTGCTTTCGCCTTGGCGCACCAGCCAGGCGAAGGCCGGCACCGTCGCGGCACTGATGTCGGTCACTATCGGAAATTCGAGGAATCCGGTGTCGTCAATGGCCTGGGCCTGCAGCGTCGATGAAGCGAGCAGCGCGGTGATCGCGAAGGCGAGTTTCATCGTGCGCATGCCAAGTTCTCTCCTCATGGGCTGTATCGGCCTGAACAGGATCGTACGAGCCCGTATAGAAAAAACAACTGCCGAGATTGAATTTCGGCACCATCATTTGTTGAAGAGCGGCCGGCATTGCGGACTTCAACGATTGGAGCGGTACCGGGGCCGTGTAGATCCGCTCTCAGCGAGAGCTCGCCGATCTCCCGGGCGACCAAAGCTTGAGTCGCCGGGCGGGCCGACGCACAACTCGCAATCGAAGCTCTTCTCGATCAGGTTGATGGCCCGGTCAGTGACATGCAATGTGCCGGCAGTGAAAGCCGGCTCTGGCATATTGTGGTGTGGTAGCCACGAGAGTGTGGCGCACCCGAGAGGATTCGAACCTCTGGCCTCTGCCTTCGGAGGGCAGCGCTCTATCCAGCTGAGCTACGGGTGCCTGTAACGTCGAGCGACTAGCAAAGCCTGTGGCGCCGCGCCAGCCGTTTCGACAGGGTCGCGTTCGAAAGCCGCCGAGGAGGCAGGATCAAGGCGTTACCGGAGCAGGGGGCGCCGCAACGGACCACACCACTTCCTCGCCAGGCTTCAGGCCGGAGAGAATTTCGGCACCGGTGGGCGATACAAGGCCAAGTCCCACCGTTCTGGGGGCCGTCTTCCCGGTCTTGCGATCCCGCACCATGACGGTCGCTGCTGGTGCGGCACCTTGCACTGCTTCGGGGGGGGACGACGATCGCGTTCGGGTTGCTGTAAGCGATCACGATCACCATCGCGGTCATCCCGATCTTGACGCGCCGGGCTTGTTCGGGAGTCAGGGCATCGAGCCGGGCGGTCGCGGTGAAACTCGCCTTCCCGGTGCCTGCTGCCGAGTCCTTGCCGGCCTCGCCGGCGACACTGGAGATCTGTCCGGCAAGCGAGAGGTCGTTGAAGCCGGGCCCGGTGACCGTCACCGGCATGCCGGTCTTGATCCGGTTGATATCGGCCTCGTCCAGTCGGAAAGACACGCCGAGCCCACCGGCGCGAGCGATCGTGCCGATCAGCTGGCCCTTGGAGACTCTGGATCCGACATGCAGCGGGTCGCTGGCCGCGCCCTCGCCCTGGCCGACCGGCGGGCGCACGACGATCCCGTCATCAGGTGCATGCAGGATCGCGCTGCCGAACTGGCCCGCCAGTTTTCCCAGACGGAGTTGCGCATTCTTCAGCTCGAGCTCGGCCATGCGGCGGTTTGGCCCCTGACCGCGACGCGAAGTTGCTTCCAGATCTTCCTGGGCTGTTTCAAGCGAGGTTTTCCTTGATCGCTCCTGCTGCACCATGCCGTCATATTCGGACCGCGGGACAAGTCCGCGATCCAGCAGCGCCTTGGTCTCGCGCAGCTTGTTCTCGGTATCTTTCAGTTCGAACATCGCCGTGGCCACCGCGCGCCGGGCGCGGGACATTTCGGGGCCGCTGGTCCAGGACGTCATGTCGTTGGATGCCTGCGCTGCCTTCAGATAAGCGCTTTCCGCTTCATTGCGGCTTTGCTCCAGTTCGGAAAGGTCGAGTTCGGCCAGTGCCTGGCCCTGGTTGACCAGGTCGCCATATGCGAAGCGGATCGACTTGATGGTGCCGTCGAACGGCGCGGTGATGTCGATACCGTTGCCGGGGGCGATCGTCCCCATCACGTTGAGTGTCGAGGCGAAGGGTTCGCGCTTCACCACCTGGCTTTTCTCGATGAGCGCGCCCGCCGATGGCGCACTGTCGTCCCCCGACCAGAGCCACCAGATCGCCAGCAGGCCGCACAGCAGCGCCAGCGTCGCAGCGATCCTGCCGCGACGCGTTTTCGGAATGAACCGGTTCAGTCGTTGAGGTCGATCTTCCATGTATCGAGCGTACTTCCGATTTGCTGGTCGAGTGAGGTCAATTGATTGAGATAGTTGATCCGCGCCGATAATTCCTGCGCGTCCGCGGCGCGAAGGTCGGCCTCGAAAGACAATACCTCAAAGTTGGACGCGCGTCCGAATTTGAGCTTCTCGCGCTGGATGTCCAGCGCTCGCGCCGCCAATGACCGGGCGCGACGTGCGGCTTCAAGCTGGAGCCAGCTCGCCTCGACGCTCTGCACCGCGTCGCGAATCTGCGATTCGGCCGCCTGGCTGGTGTCTTGATAATTGAGCTCGGCCTGTCGCAGCCCGATTGTCGCATTGATCTCGCCCTGCTTCGCGCCATAGTCCCCCCAGATCGGGATACTGAGAGTCAGGCCGACGCGGCTGTCGGTCTTGCCGTCCAACGGCGATTGCAACGCGCTGTTGCCCTGAAAGCGAGACAGGCTGCCTTTTGCCGACAGGTCCCACAGGCGATTATTCTTTGCTTCGCTCAGCGAAATCCGGCTCTGCTCCACCGCCAGTTCCGACGACAGCACGTCCATTCGTGCCGCGCGCCCGAGTTCGAGCGCCTTGTCGAGGTCGATCGCGACATGATCGGTATCGATGCCATCGCCGGCGACGATATTGGTGCGTGGATCGAGCGCCAGCAGCTGGAGCAGCGCCAGCTGGGCCGACGCCCTCGCCTGACCGGCCTGGAGGAGGGCGACTTCCTGATTCGCGACTCCGGATTCGGTCTGCACGATATCGGCGGCGGCCATGCGCCCGGCCTCGATCATCGCGCGGTTGGTCGCGAGCAGATCCTTGGTGCGTTGCAGGGCCAGTTCGGCCAGCCGGATCTGCTCCTGCGCCTGGATCAGCGCGCGATAGGAGAAGACGATGCTGCTCACGACATTCGAGACGGTATTCTGCAGTCCGAGCTGGTTGATCCGCTCCTGCAGGCGCGCGCGCCGGATCGGAGCGAGATTGACCGCGCCAGCGCCTCGCAGCAAAGGTTGGGTAAGCGTGAGCGAGCTGGTCTCGCCGGTATAGCGTCTGCCGTCCTGAAAGCGGTCGTTTCGTGTCCAGGAAAACCCTCCGAACGCGCCGGTCGGTGCGAGCATCGTCACTTGCGGGCTGACGTTCGACGTGGTGCTGAACACGCCGCCGGTGCGTCCGGTGGCGACATCGGCGGCAATACTGATGCGCGGCCGGAATCGGGTGCCGGCGACGAACAGGTCGAATTTCTGGGTGATGCGCGAAAGATAGGCCGACTTGATCGTGCGATTGTCGCGTAAGCCGAGCGCCACCGCCTCGGTCAGGCCGATGGTGATCGGTGCGCCGCCCGGCACCGGCTGCGATGGCGGCGGCGGGATTGGCGAGGAATAGGGGGAGGGGAGAGGCTGCACCATTTGCGCGCCGGCCGTCACGGCGTTACCCAGAGCGAGAATGCAGCTCACCGTGATGATGCGCTTGAGGAGCCGATGGACATGATGAAAACCGGTATGGTCGCCGTCGCGTTGCTGATGCCGCTTGCCGGGTGTGCCACGCCGAAGGAACTCAAACGCCCGGTAGCCCAGCCGAGCCTGGCCGAGCCGGTCTCGGTGCCCGACATAAAGCCCTATCAGGCGCCTATTCCGCACGCAGCGCCTCGATCGGATCAACCCGGGACGCCGTGATCGCTGGATACAGGCCGAACATCATGCCGACGATACCGGCAACACCTGTGCCGAGTGGCAACACATACAGGGCTACTGCGAAGCTCCAGTGCATCGCCCGCGCCATGAAATAAGACGCGCCGACGCCCAGGGCCACGCCCACAATGCCCCCGACCAGAGCAAGCACAGCGGCCTCGATCAGGAACATCAGCTGTAGGTCGCGCGGTGTCGCGCCGATTGCCGCGCGCAGACCGATTTCGCGCCGGCGCTCCATCACGCTCATCAGCATGACATTCATCACACCGATTCCACCGACGAGCAGCGAGACGCCGCCGATCGCCGCGAGCAGGCGGGTATAAACCCCCATCTGCGCCTTCATCATTGTCACCAGCGCGCGCGCATCGACGATGGTCAGTACAGAGGTCGCATTGGCAAGGCGCGTCTTCACCCGCTCGCCCACCGCCACCGAATCGGTGCCGGGTTTGAGCTGGATCAATGCCGTATTGGGGTCACCGCCCGGCATGACGCGGCGGCTGCACCCGAACGGCACGAACACCGCATCATTGTAATCGGCGGGGTTCATCGCTTCGGTGGGCGTCGCCCCCAATATGCCAATCACCGTGTAGGCATAATTGCCGACGGCGATCTTCGCCCCGGGCAGAAGTGCGGCGCCCGGTGCCGACAATTTCGTCGTCGCGCCGTCTCCGACCACCGCGACCAGTCCGCACTCGTCGGCATCGCCGATCAGGCGCCCGATGCGCAGCGGTAGTCTGGCGAGTGTCGCAAAGCCGGGTGATATGGCGACCGTTGCCAAATCTGCGGTCTTTCCGCCGGTCGCGACAGTTTCACGGCCGATCGACAAGGGCATCGCCGCCAGGATGTCCGGATCGTTGCCGGGCAATGCGTCGACCAGGCGACGGTCGAAGCCGGCCGCGCCGCTGCCGTTCGGCGCCGCGCGGATCTGCAGCATATCGACCCCCATATTCTTGAAGCTCTTGAGTGCTTCGAGCTGCCCCATATTGCCGATGCTGAGCATGGCAATGATCGATGCAGTACCGATCGTGATGCCCAGCAGCGCGAGTACGGAGCGAATGCCCTGACTGTACAGATTGGCAAAAGCCTCGGCGAATATCTCACCAAGCGGCGCGCCCGATGCCGTGACGGATATGGCCGTCATGCGTCCACCGGACGTGGTGCTGCAGGCGATACGCTGTCGGAAATGATCCGGCCGTCGAGAAACTCGATCTGCCGATCGCATTGCGCGGCCAGATCGCGGTCATGCGTCACCATCAGGATCGTGACGTCCAGGCTGCGATTCAGGTGCCGCAACAAGGCCATAACCTCAACTGCGGTGATGCTGTCGAGGCTGCCGGTCGGTTCGTCAGCGAGAATCAGGCTCGGCTCGCCGATCAGTGCCCGCGCCAGCGCCACGCGCTGCCGCTGGCCGCCGGACAATTCGGTCGGGCGGTGGTGGCTGCGATCGGCAAGCCCGACGCGCTCCAGCATGGCCAGCGCAGCGGCCTTGCGCTGTTCGCGAGGAATGCCGCGATAGAGCAAAGGCAGTGCGACATTCTGCCATGCGGGCAGCCGCGGCAGCAGTTGGAAGGACTGGAAGACGAAGCCGAGCATGGCATTGCGAAGTCGCGCCGCCTCATATGCCGACCCATAATCCACCGCGACGCCGTCAAGCATGACCTGGCCGCTATCGGGCTTGTCGAGCAGGCCGACGATATTAAGCAATGTGCTCTTGCCCGAACCCGAAGGACCGAGGACCGCGCAGAATGCGCCGCGCGGAATCGAAAACGAAACATCTTTCAGCACCGGGATTGGTTGTGTCGGCGGCCCATAGGCTTTTCCGACATTGGTCACTTCCAGCATTTATTTTTCCCACGTGCCGGAAGAGAAGAGCCCCGAATATGCATGGCTGTCAATATCGGTTTCGTACTGCCTGATCATGTCGAAACCCGCCCCCAGAGGCCCGACAATGAATGAGCCGCACGCTCCGATCCAGAACTATCTGCGCCACAGAAGCGCTATCCGGCAATCCGGAGATTGCAGATGGATCAGGTGGATGGCGGGAACCCGTCGACGGTTGGGTTTCAGTAAATTTCCAGCGAACTGGGCGCCGTCAACTGCCCGTTGATTGTGCAGCCACCGGGCAGAGTCGCATTGAGGGTCAGAATTTTGGACGAGTTGTTCCATGCTCCGGTGACCGTACCGCTGCATGAGCCGATGACGACGCCGCTCATCGATATTGTTGCATTTGCGACGTTATAGGTGACGGCATATGGGGTGCTGGTAAAGGTAAAGGTTGGGCAAAATATAGCGCCCGGCTGGAGCTGCGGAACCGCAGATGCCGTGCTTGAGGGCGTTGCTGCCACGGTGAGCGTGACGTTCAATGTGCAAGACATGTTGATACCGCCCCTGGACACCGTAACCGGCCCGGTGATCAAATATGTTCCCATCGGCGTGAAGGTCTGTGCACTGACAGGTGGTGCGCCGAACAATATTGCGCCGGCGCATAGCGTGATGAACTTATTCATGGTCGCTCTCCTGCGTATATTTTTTGTATTTCAGTCGTTTGGCCGTTGAAAGGTTAATCGGTCGTTTGTCCATCGATCACGGGGTGATGTTCAGCGGCAACCCGGAAACCTGGTTGAGCGTGCCAACGATCGTGCAGGGGGGTGACATTGTGCCGGTCAGGGATGTGTTTACCGAAAGGTTTCGGGGCATGGCTGTGTTGCCGCCCCATGAGCCGACGATAGTCCCGCTGCACGTGCCCGGGGCGACAAAAATCATGAGAACATTCTGGAGCGATATGTTCGTCCCGTCGAACGACACCGGATAGGGAATATTGTTGAAGGCCGTCGCGGCACATATGCCGCTGAATACCGGAGTCGCTGTCGCGACATGGCCGTGCGAGGCGGTGCCATGGGCGTCCGGCGCTGCCTGGGGAACGGTAATCGTGATTTTGAACGGGCAACTGAAGGGCGCGCCCTTGGTAAAGATCACCGTACCCTGAAATACGGACGTGCCCGCTGGGGTATAGGTGGTCGCGTGAGCGCTATCTGCACCTGCGAGCGCCAGCGCAGAAGCGCAGATTGCCGAAATCAGTTTCATCTCAACTCTCCTGTTGCCGGGTTCGCGATTCAAAACTGGTGATCTGAGTGCCGTATCGAAAAAAATGCCTGGGCGCGGAGGAGCGCGCCCAGGCAAGTCGGGAGGAATGTTGTCGTTATTTCACCGCCAATCAGGGATTGGTGATGGTGAGGCCGGCCGGACCCGAGATCTGGGTGATGGTGCCGACGATCGTGCAAGGCGCCGAGGTGCCGCCGCCGGGAAGCGAGGCATTAAGCGAGATGCTGCGAGGTGTCGCGCCGCCGTTCCAGACGCCGCTGATGCTGCCGCTGCAGCCGCCCGGAGTGATCGTGTTCACGACAACGCCGGAAAGCGTCACGTTCGTGCCATCGAACGAGACCGGATACGGCGTGGCGCTGAAGGTCACCGTCGGGCACAGGAAGTTGCCTGCGCTCAGGACCGGCGTCGCGGTGGCGGTGTGGCCATGCGAGAAGGTGCCATGAGCGTCCGGTGCCGCTTCAGGAACGACGACGGTGAGCTTGAGCACGCAGGTCAGAGCGATGCCCTTGTTCACGTTCACCGAACCCTGGAACACATAGGTGCCTGCCGGGGTGTAGGTGGTCGCGTTGGCAGTGCCTGCGCCAGCCAGCGCCAATGCAGAGGCGCAAATTGCAGAAAATAATTTCATCTCAACTCTCCTGGTTTCGAATTGTGATTCGCACTCATTGAATTGGGTGCCTAAAAACAATGTACAGTTTTCACATCGATGTCAATATTGTTGGATAAATAATATTGGAGCGATACTTTATATTTAATAGAATCAAAACTAATCTTCCCAGTAATGACTCATTACTAGGACAATTGGTGTCACTAAGAATTATTAGAGTATAATGCGAAAAATTGGCCGCATAAGTGGATATGTTAAGTGCATGTTGGCATATATTCCTACCATACTCATCGTTTTACCAAGATTTTATATCCAAAAAAATCAGAATTTCTTACTGACGCTGAAACCAATGATGCGGGGGTCCAGTGTAAATACGTTGGTGGTCAGTCCGGTGTCATCGCTGTTGGTGAAGAAATCGGAGATGGGCGTGTTGTTAAACACATTCTTGATATAGAATTGGAAGGCGAGATCAGATTCCGGTCGCGCAAATGTGATCGCCAGGTTGGTATTGTCCCACGGTTTCAACCGATCATAGGCGGTGTTGTAGACGCGGCCCCAGCTCGCTGACTGGCGATAATAATCGCCGCGGAAGGTCAGGTTCCAATCGTCGATGAAGAAGGTGTATTGGGCGCCGATATTGGCGGTAAGGCGCGGCGCGTTGGGCAGTTCATTGCCCTCGAGATCGGCATAGAAGCCGCGACCGCCATTAGGGGCGTCGGTCAAGGGATTATAATCGAAGCCGAAAAAGGCATTGAACGGCAGGATGGTGTCGGCGCCAGGCGTGAACGACCCGTAACCCTTGGACCCGCCACACAATGCACCGAGCGCGAGGAGTCCGAATGGTCCCGCCAGGGGGGAATTGAGAATGGCCTCAACCTTGTCACGCGGCGCGATGCAGTTCGACGGAACCTGGATCCAGGGACGCAGCACCACCCAATCTTCATTGCCTTGGGTGCGATTCATCACGTCGATCGACCGTGCGCCTTTCTTGAGCCGAGTCCTGAGATAGCCAAGATTGGCATCGACCCGGAATGCACGTGACGGGCGCCATGCGGCCTCGAGTTCCACGCCCCAGCTTTGCGCGTCGAAATTCTCGTTGAGCGAGATGCGATCAACGATCTGGGAAACCTGATAATCCTTGTAGTCATAGAAAAATGCGGTTGCGTTGAAACTCAACTTGCCGCCGGCAAAGCTGTTTTTGGTGCCGATCTCGAACGCGTTGATATATTCCGGTTTGAAGGTCCCGGGCAGCGCTTGATACTGGACGATCCGTGGGTTGATGTTGGCGCGCGGGGGGTTCGCACCACCTCCCTTGTAACCGTGCGACGCAGACGCGTAGATCAGTGTGTCGTCTGTGAATGCGAGGTCGGGCTTCCAGTCGACCACCAGACGTCCAGTCGGCCGGGACCAGCTTTGATTGATGTCGGGATCCCTGGGATAGCCGCTGTTGACGAAGCCGCCGCTGTTGCCGACGTCCGGTGCGCCGCCAAGCAGGAGCTGGCTGGGGACCGGTGTCGCGGTCTTGTCATCCTTGGTGAAACGGAGCCCGGCGGTGATCTTGATGTTATCGGCGACTTCCCAATACGCTTCGCCGAAAACGGCCCATGATTCCGTTTTCACGATGTTGCGGCTGAGAAAATAATTGTGGCCGAGGTCGTTCAGCGAGCCGATCGGATTTGGATCGATATAGACGCAGTCGACGGTGGTCGTGCCGGGCGGGCACGGCAGTGGGGTGAATCCGTTTCGGTTGTAGAGATTGGCTGCAACGAAGGTGAAGATGTTGTTGAAGACGTAATAATCGTCCTGTGACTTGAAATTCAGGTAATTGGCGCCGAGGCTGAAATTGAAGGGACCGCTGAACGACGATTGCAGGCGGAGTTCCTGCGTCCATTGGTCGTTGCGCGAGCGGCTCAAGTCTGCGGACAGGATGCGATTCGATGCCCCGAGCTGAGGGTCGGTGAAAATCCCGCCCGGTGCACCCTGACCCTGGTTCTGGATCGGCAGGCCAGTGAAGGGGTCAATCAATCCCGTCGTATCGGTGAAGATCGAGCCGGAAACGAAACGGTTATAATCTTGCGACGAATAATAGCGATCGCGCGCATACGCGGTTTGCGAGACGAGTTTTAGAGAATCGGTGAGTTTATACTCGAGATTCAGCTGAAAGACGTCGTTCTTTGCGCGAAATACCGGGTCATAGCTGGTTGCGATCTCGCGCAGGTTGCGCGACTGCACGACATTTGCATAGGGATCGCCCGACAAAAGGCCGAGCAAGGTGTTCCCCGTCAACGGGTCAACCCCGGCATTGATGATGTAGCTGCCGGCCAGGATATAGCCGAGGCTGCTGCCGTTCGGCGCGCCGAACGAACTGTCGTCATAGAGCGAGACGGCCCGGCAGCCCTGGCTGATGCGGTCGCGCAATTCGTCCGGCACCACCGTGTTGCCGACCTTGGCGAGGCCTTCATCGCGCGAGCAGAGCTGCTTGCCGGTGCGCGAGCGATTGTCCTTCTCGTAGAAATGCTGCCAGATCGCATTGGCTTTGAACCGATCGCTCGGCTCCCATTGCACCGAGGCGCGGGTCGACCACAGGTCGCGGCCATTGACACGCTTCTGGCTGAAGGTGTTGAAGTCGAATCCGTCGCGCTTGGTCATCGACCCGGCGACGCGAACGCCAAGAGTATCGGTGAGCGGCACATTGAGCATGCCGCTCAGCCGGCGCGTGGAATAGTTGCCGACTTCCGCTTTCGCATCACCCTCGAATTTATCGCTCGGCAGCGCCGGGATGATATTGACCACGCCGCCGGTCGCGTTGCGGCCATAGAGCGTACCCTGCGGCCCGCGCAGTACCTCGACGCGCTGCAGATCGAAGAATTCGGATTCGAACAGGCGATTGCGGATCAGCGGCGTGTTGTTGAAACTGACTGCCACCGCGGGATCGCTCGACGCCGAAATCGCCTTGGTCCCGATCCCGCGGATCGAGAAATTGTACATGCTGAAATTGCCCTTGGAGAAGTTCACATTGGGCACGGCACGCAGCAATTCCGATCCGCTTTCGATCTTGTGATCGTCGAGCGACTGTTTGGAAAAGGCGGAGATGGCGATCGGCACGTCCTTCAGCGATTCCTCCCGCTTCTGCGCCGTCACGATGATGTCGCTGGTGTCTTCCTGGCTGGCTGTGGCGGCGCCGACCGCGGTATCGCTCGATGCCGGGCGAGTTTGAATCGGCTCGACAGCCGATACCGCCGGCCGGACGATCAGCACGCCCGAGCGCCCGGTCTGAACCGTCAGACCGGAATTGGTGAGCAGACGCGACAGCGCCTCGTCCTTGCTGAAGCTGCCGACCAGCGCCGGGCTGGTCTTGCCGTTCACTGCCGCGGCGTCGAAGATGATCTGCTGCCGTGAGGTTTCGCCGAACGCCTTCAGCGCATTACCCAAAGCCTGCGCCGGAATGTTGAACCGGTATGTCTGAGTGCGCGCGGCGGCCACCGACGGCTGCGCCATGATCGCGATCACTGCGGTTGCAGAGTAAAGATAACCGCGCAAGGAATCCCGCATTTCGTAACACCTCCCCTATATCGCCGCCGTTCGTTTTTGAACGGTCGATCAGAGGGTAATACGCACATCAATGTCTATCCCTCACTTGCCTCGATGCTTTTTTTAAATCCGTTACGGCGAGTAAAAAAATGCCCGGAGCGCGAACCCATGCGCTCCGGGCAGGCGGGGACCTCGTTGGATTTGTCGAGCAGATCAGGGGTTGGTGATACTGAGTGCCTCACCCGAAACCTGATTGAGGTTGCCTGTGAATCGACAGGGTGCTGTCCCGCCGTCGCCCGGTAAGCTGGTGTTGAATAAGATGGCTCTGGGAGAGGCTGTGTTGCCGCTCCATTTACCGCTGAGCGTCCCGGTGCAGCCGCCTGGACCGAAGGCTAGGTAGGCAACGCTATTGAGCGATATGCTGGTCCCGTCGAACGACACGGGATACGGCGCGCCACTGAACATCTGCACAGGACATAGGGCATTGCCTGCGGTCAGGACCGGGGTCGCGGTGGCGTTGTGGCCGTGGGATGCCGTGCCATCGGCATCCGGCGCGCTTTCGGGAACAGTGATGGTGACTGTGAGGATGCAGGTGAGTGTGAAACCCTTGACCGTCTGCACCCAGCCCTGGAAGACGTAGGTGCCTGCGGGTGTATAGGTGGTAGCGCTTGCCGCCTGTATGTTGGCCACCGCCACTGCCACGGCGCAAATGGTGGGCAATAATCTCATCTCATCTCTCTCCGTTCTAACCTGCGCACCGTTGATTTCGGCGCTTGAAAGCGAGGAGTGGTTTGCCGTTCTTCAGGCCGCCCGGTACGACAGGATGATCCGCCCGTCCTCGCGCCTCGCTTGCACCGGGTGCAGCGCGCACACGCCTTCGACAAAGGCGTCGGCATCGGCACCCAGAAAGACGCCGTTGACGACATAGGCCCCGATCCGCGGATCGGAGATGACCAGCTTCTCGCGGGCGTCGCGATTCATCCGGTCGACGGCGACTGCGAGCGGTTCGCCGTCAAAGGTAAGCTGGCCGCTTTCCCAGGACAGTGACCGCGAGACGTCGGTCGGCGCGATGCGGGTTGTGGCGGCGCTGGTCGAGGCGATCAGCTCGCTGCCGGGCACGAGTGTCGGTCCGGGCTGCCCGGCCACGGGCAAGATAGTACGCCGCGTGCCGTCCTTCGCCTGGGCCATCACTTCGACCCGGCCTTCATACAGCACGACGCGCATCTGCTCTGCCAGCAGCTCGACGCTGAACGACGTACCCGTCGCGAGGGTCAAACGGTTGCGCGCGAGCACGCTGAGCGGCCGCATCGCATCATGCGCGACGTCGAATTTTGCGCGGCCCGAGACCAGCTCGAGACGCCGGCTGTTATGGTCCATCCGGACATTGACCTGCGTTGCGGCATCGAGCGTGACGCGCGTGCCGTCGTCGAGCATGACGACCCGACGTTCGCCCGTTCCGGTCGAATAGGAGGTCATCGGATCGTGCAGCAGATAGACCATCGCCACCAGCAGCACTGCGGCGAAAGCGGCGGCCGCTCTGCCCCATCCGCCCATGCTCCAATGCGTGCGCGCCCAGCGGCGCGCATTGGCGCGGCGCAGCGATTCCACCGCCTCCGCGCGGTAGCGGATCATCTCGGGTGTGTCGGCAACATCCTCCACCCCATGCCAGATCGCCACCGCTTCCTCGAACGCCATGGCATGGGCGTCGTCCGTGGCGATCCATGCATCGAATTCGCAGCGCTCGTCGGTATCGAGCCGTCCTTCGCTGAGGCGCAGGCACCACAGCGCCGCCTGTTCGTCGATCTGGCTGTGATCCTGATGTGCGGGAGCGGTCATTTTGAGATTTCCCGGGCTCGCGCCATCAGATGCGTGGTGGCGCGCGCCACATGTTTTTCGACCGCGCTGGGCGAAATGCCGAAGCTTTCCGCAATGACGCGCTTGTCGATGGTTTCGATGCGATACAGAATGAAGATCGTCCGCGTGCGTTCGGGCAGGTCGCGGAGCGACCGCATGATCTGCGCGACAAGGCTGCGGCCCGCGGCAATCTTTTCCGGGTCGATCCAGTCGACGCCTTGACCGTAGAGCAGGCACACCGTGTCATATTGCTCGGTCCGCACGCGCGAACGGCGCGAGCGGTCGCGCAGCAGATTGGCTGCCACTTTGAAGATATAGCCGGCATGGAGGCCGGTTTCAGCACCCGATCCTCCGAATACCCGGGCGAAAGTTTCCTGAGTCAGATCCTCTGCCTCGGCATGATTATGCACGCGCTTGAGGAAGAACGACATCAGCGCCGGCCGCCAGTGGCGGACATGCGCGGCCATGTCGGATTGCTGATCAGTTAACAGCGCATTTTCCTCGGAATCCGGGGTCATCGACAGCTAATACGCACCACATCGCAAACACCACAGTATTTTACTGTCATGCCTTAAGATGCCGGCATCGTGATTTCGGGGGGATTTTTGGCAGGCGAGTGCCATCGATCTCTCGTCGGTCGCTCCCAGCATACGGATTTGCGCACCCTTTCCCGTTCTCCGAGAATGAGCGGCGTTTGCCATTGGACCCGTCCACTATGCTGAAATTGGATGTTTCGTGATCCGCCTTGTCAGCTCTCTATAACAAATATGACGCAGACCCTTTCTTCCCGGAGGTGCCCATGATCGATCGTCGGCAGTTCATCGGCGCGAGCGCCGCGATGATGCTTGCGTCGCCATTGTTCGCGGCGGCGCCGGGTCTGGATATCGCGCTGGTTAATGCCCGGGTGTGGACCGGGCGGCGCGAGCGTGCGGCGGTCACCGCGGTAGGGATCGTTGGCGAACGCATTGCGGCGGTCGGCGCAGGCCCGGTTCGCGCCGCGACGACCAAAGCGACGCGGGTAATCGACCTGGACGGTGCGTTCCTGTCACCCGCCTTTATCGACAATCACACGCATTTTCTGCGCGGCGCGGCAATGCTGCGCCAGCCGAGCCTGCGCGAGGCGAAAACCCCGGCCGCCTTTGCTGAGCGCGTGGCTGCCGCCGCAAGGCTGCTCAAGCCCGGCCAATGGGTCGAGGGCGGCTATTGGGACGAACAGCTCTGGGGCGGCGAATTGCCGACTCGCGCCTGGATCGACGCAGTCACGCCGGATCATCCGGTGGCGGTGTCGCGGCTCGATCTACACATGATCCTGCTCAATTCGGCTGCGCTGAAGATCGCCGGGATCGACCGCAATACGGCGGCGCCGGAAGGCGGTGTCATCGTGCGCGACGCGGCGGGCGAGCCGACCGGGATCCTCAAGGACAATGCCGCCTGGCTCGCCGAGCGCGCGATCCCCAAGCTCGACCATGCCGGGATCGAGGATGTGCTGCGCGGCGGTATCACCGAGGGGCTCTCCAAGGGCATCGCCCAGGCGCATTCGCCCGAGATCGACTGGTCGATGTACGAGGCGCTGCGGCGGCTCGGCGCGAAGGGCCGGCCCGATATGCGCTTCTATTCCTTCGTGCCGATCGCCGATTGGGAGAAGATGGCGGCGATCGTCGCGGCCGAAGGCAAGGGTGACGACTGGATCCGCTGGGGCGGGGTCAAGGGATTGATGGACGGGTCGCTCGGATCGCGTACCGCCTTGTTCCGCGATCCCTATAGCGATGCGCCGGACACGCGCGGCGTGCGGGTGACGCCGCGCGCCGATATCGCCAAATGGGTTGCCGCCGCCGATGCGCACCGCATGCCGGTCACCGTCCATGCAATCGGCGATGAAGCGAATGACGAACTGCTCGACATCTATGCCGATGTCGCGCGCGTCAACGGCAAGCGCGACCGGCGTTTCCGCATCGAACATGCCCAGCATCTCAGCTCCGCGGCGATCCCGCGCTTCGCAAAGCAGGAGGTGATCGCCTCGGTCCAGCCGTATCACGCGATAGACGATGGCCGCTGGGCGGTGAAACGGATCGGTGAGGCGCGGCTGCACGGCACCTATGCGTTCAAGTCGCTGCTCGACGCCGGCGCGCGCGTAACTTTCGGGTCGGACTGGCCGGTCGCGCCGTTCGATCCCATCACCGGAATCCATGCCGCGGTGACTCGCGCGACGATCGACGGGCTCAATCCGAATGGCTGGCTGCCCGACCAGAAGATCACGGTCGAACAGGCGCTGACCGCCTATACCAGCGCCAATGCCTTTGCCGGGTTCCAGGATGACCGGCTCGGGCTGATCGCGCCGGGCTATCTCGCCGATCTCACCATACTCGATGCCGACCCGCGCACTGTGCCGCCGGCGGACATCGCCCGCATCAAGGTGCTGCGCACCTTTGTCGGCGGGACGCAGCGTTTCGGGCCGCACAGCGGCTGACCGGAAAGGGCTCAACGAAGCCAGCCTGGGCAAGCGGCAATGGCCGCGGCTCGCATCATCAAAGGGGACCAACCATGACTCGAACCGTATCGCGCTGCCTGCCCGCCGTGTCGGCGATTGCCCTGCTTGTTGCTGGCGCTGCACCCGCCTGGGCGCAGGCCACTGATCAGACTGAGCCGGCTGCCCAGGATGCTGCGGCAAGCGGGGGCGACATCATTGTCACCGCCAGCAAGCGGTCCGAACGGTTGAGCGATGTCGCGGGTGGCGTGTCCGCCATGACCGGTGCGCAGCTCGAGGCGATCGGCGCGCAGGATTTCAAAGACTATCTCACCCGTACCTCGGGTGTCGCGTTCAATGAAGGGCCGTCGAACAATTCCGCCGCAGTGATCCGCGGTATCGGCACCACCGCGGGGCTTGATCAGGGACAGGGCAGTACGGGCTATTTCATCAACGACATCCCGATGAACGAGCCGGGCTACACCATCGTCATTCCCGATATCGACGCGTTCGACGTAGCGCGGGTCGAGGTGCTGCGCGGGCCGCAGGGGACATTGTTCGGATCGGCGTCGCTTGGCGGCGCAATCAACTTCATCTCCAACCTTGCCGATCCGAGCGGCTTTCATGCGGCGGCGGAAGGGGCGATCGGCACCACGCGTTTTTCGGCCGGGGAGGTGAACTATCGCGCCAAGGGCATGATCAACGTGCCGATCGTAGCGGACAAGCTGGCGGTGCGCGTTGTCGCGACGCAGCGGGTGGATACTGGCTATATCGACAATGTCGGCACTGGCGTGAAGGGCTCGAACGACGTCCACACGTTCGGCATGCGCGGGTCGATCTTCTTCACGCCCGACGTCGATACCACGATCAGCTATCTCGGCCTGTATCAGAAGACCAGGACCGATGATCCCAGCGTCAGCAATCTCGGGCTTGGCCTGCTTCAGCGTTCGAGCAAGTTCGAAGTCCCGATGATCTTCAAGACGCAGTTGCACAGCCTGCGGCTCGATCACGATTTCGGCTTCGCCACTGCGACTATGATCGGGACGTACAATCGCAAGACCGGTGACATCTATGACGATTTCACCTCGATCCCGTTCTATGCCGGCCTGAATCCAGGGACACACCACTTCCTGCAGGCGGGGCAGAGTGACACCTTCTCCTATGAAGTCCGCTTCGCGTCGCCCAAGGGTGAGACGTTCGACTGGCTGATCGGCGCGACGCATATCGACACGACCAAGGGCTTTCAGGAACATCTGTCGTCGCCCGGCTATGCCGCGGCGCATCCGGCCGAGGTCGCGGCGGGCCTGACGCGCGGCGACGAATATTATTATGGAGCATCGCACACCAAGGGCGACGAGAATGCGCTGTTCGGCGAGGCCAATCTGCATTTCGGCCCGGTCACCATCACTGGCGGCGGCCGGTTGTTCCGTACCCAGACCGATACCTATACCGACCAGTTCGGCATCTTTGCCGGCGGCACGGTGATCAATCCACCCTACCGCGTCGAAGATTCGGGCTTCGCACCCAAGGCATCGATCAAGTTTCAGCCAAATCCTGACCTGATGTTCTATGCGCTGGCCTCGAAGGGCTATCGTTTCGGATCGCCCAACACGCTGCCGCAGCTCGCCGGCTCGCCGATCCCAGCCGGTACGACGTCGGACAGTTTGTGGAATTATGAGGTCGGCACGCGTTTCAGCCTGATCGACCGCAAGCTCTTCGTCAGCGTCACCGGCTTCTATATCGACTGGACCAATTTGCAGGTCCGGCTGCGTCGGATGGGTGACGGACTGACCTATGGCGCCAACGCCGGTGCCGCCGAGATCTATGGCGCCGAAGCATCCGCCACGCTCAATCTGGGCGGCCTGTCGCTCGCATCCAACCTGACCTATCTCGACGCCAAGCTGACCGAGGATATTCCGACCGCGGTGCCCCCTTTGGCATCGGGCAAGCGGCTGCCCTCTGCGGCGAAGTGGCGCATCTCCAATACCGCCTCTTATAATTTCGGTGGCGCGGCGGCGCCGACGGTGACCCTGCTGCACCGCTATGTGTCGCGCTCGCCGGGTTTCCTCAACGAGAACACGACCTTTGCGCCCTATCATATCTTCGACGCGCGGGTGTCGGCGAAGATCGGCGAGTTCACGATCGCCGCGTTCGCGGAGAATATCGGCGACAAGCGCGCCATCACCTTCGGCTATCAGGATTTCGGATCCGGCGCGAGCCGGTTCATCGTCAAGCCGCGCACCTTCGGCCTGCAGGCCAATTGGGCGATGTGATCCACAGGCGGGGTGGCCGGCAAAGTCGGCCGCCCCGCGCCATCTGGATGGGAATGACATGATCGACCGGCGACATCTTTGCGTATCGATGCTGGCCCTGGCCGCCGGGGCGGTCGCCAGGCCGGGCGTGGCGCTGGCCGCCAAGCCGCGCTGGCCGGTGCCGCCACAGCCCGCGCGCGTACCGACGATCGTCGGCAAGTTCGGCCATCAGCGTAACGATGATTATGCCTGGATGCGGCCGAAGGACTGGCATGCGGTGCTGCGCGATCCCGCAACGCTCGACGCCCCGATCGCCGCCGCGGTGAAGGCCGAGAACGACTATACCGATGCGATGCTCGCACCGTCGAAGCCGCTGCAGGCGGCGTTGCTGGCGCGCACTCATGCCGTCGAGGCCGGCGCCGCCGCGCCGATCGAGGTCGAGGATGGCGACTATCTCTATTATCAGCGCCAGCCGGCCGGCAGCCAATATCCGGTCTTCGCGCGCCGCCCGGTCGGCGGCGGGGCGGAGCAGGTGCTGCTCGATGTCGGCGCCGAGGCGGCGGGCAAACCGTTCTTCGCGTTGCACTGGGGCGGCACCTTCCACAGCCCCGACCAGAAATTGTTCGGCTGGTCGCAGGACCTGACCGGATCGGGCATATTCGGCATCCGTGTGCGCGACATCGCGACCGGCAAGATGGTCGTGACCGACATCGACGAAAGCCATGGCAGCTTCGCCTTCGATGCCGGCGGCCGTTACCTTTTCTGGGTCGGCCGCGACGGCAATGGCCATCCCAATTCGGTGTGGCGGCGCGACATGCAGAGCGGCAAGGACGTGCAAATCCATGCCGAGAGCGATCCGGCCTTCTTCATCGAGCTGAAGACCACCGCCTCGGGCGGCTTCGTGGTGATCCGCATGGCCAACAGCGCACAGACCGAAGCCTGGCTGGTCCCGGCGAGCGATCCGACGGCGAAACCTGTCCTGGTCGAGAAGCGCGCGCCCGACCTGCGTTACGATGTCGATCACTGGAACGACCGGCTGGTGATCCTGACCGATGTCGATGGCGCGATCGACATGAAGATCATGACCGCGCCGGTCGCGACGCCGGGCCGCGCGCATTGGCAGGAGTGGGTGCCGCACGAAGCCGGCCGTTTCATCGCCGCGATCCATCCGTTCAGGGACGTGATGGTGCGCGAGGAGTGGCGCGACGCGCTGCCTCGCCTGGTGATGATGGGTAAGGATGGCACGGAGCGCCAGGTTGCGTTCGACGAGCCGGCCTATGCCCTGTCGGTGCCGCACGGCCAGGGCTGGGGAGCGTCGGCGCTGTCCTTCATCTATCAATCGCCGCGCCTTGCGCCGCGCCCTTATCGCCTGACACTGAAGGACGGGGCATCGGCTCCGGCAAAACCGGCTGTGGCCAATCCGGCCTATGATCCGGGCAAATATGATCTCGAGCGGATCGAGGCACAGACCGACGACGGCGTGCGCGTACCGATCACCATCCTGCGCCGCAAGGGCATGCCGAAGGACGGCAAGGCGCCCTTGTTCCTCTACGGCTATGGCTCGTACGGCGCGACTGTCGATGCCGCGTTCGAGGCCGGCAAGATCGCCCTGGTCGACCAGGGCTGGACCTATGCCATCGCGCATGTTCGCGGCGGTGCGGAGCGCGGCAATGACTGGTGGCGGTCGGTGCTCAAGACCGGCAAGAAGAAGAGCTTCACCGACTTCATCGCCTGTGCCGAGCATCTGATCGCCGGGGGCTATGCCGCCAAGGGCCGGATCGTCGCGCATGGCTATTCGGCCGGCGGATTGCTGATGGGGGCGGTTTATACGATGCGGCCGGATCTCTGGGCGGGCGTGATCGCGCAGGTGCCGTTCGTCGACCCACTCAATACGATGGACTATTTCGAGAGCCATCCGCTCGGCCTGACCGCGCTGCCGATCTGGGGCGATCCCCGCGTGCCGGCGGAATATGCCTATATCGCGAGCTATTCGCCCTATGACCAGTTGAAGCCCGCCGCCTATCCGGCCTTGCTTGCGACCGGCAGCGTCGCCGACGAACGCGTCGCTTTCTACGAGCCGCTCAAGTTCGCGGTGCGCGCGCGGGCGCTGACCACCGCGGGCAATCCGGTGATGGCGCGGATCGCGACCACCGGCGGGCATATGGGCGCGTCGGGCGCGTCCGCGGCCCTCGCGCAGGAAGCGCTGTTTCACGCCTTCGCCATCTGGGCGGCGGAGCGCAAATGGGGCGCCGTGCCACAGCGATGAAGAGCAAATTCTCACCCGGTTCGCCGGCCGATGTCGCCGCGTTCGTGCGCGCGCAAATGCTCGCGCTGGTCGTGTCGCATGGCCCCGAGGGTTATGCGACGACGCCGTTGCCGCTGCTGCCCGAAACCAATGAAGCCGGCGAAATAGTCGAATTCTTCGGCCATTTCGCGCGCGCCAATCCGCAAGCGGCGATGGTACGCGACCAGCCGCGCGCGCTGATTCTGTTCCAGGGGCCGCATGCCTATATCCCGCCCGCCTGGGTGTCGACGCCAGGTTGGGCGCCGACCTGGAACTATGCGGTCGCGCAGTTCGAGGTCGACATTCGCTTGCTGCCACAGGAGAACGACCGCGCGATCGCCGAACTGGTGAATGTGCTGGAAGGCCGGAAGGCGGATGCCTGGACCGTGGGGGCGATGGGCGATCGTTATGCGAAGATGCTCCCGCATATTGTCGCATTCCGCGCGACAGTGATTCGTGCCGAGGCCAAGTTCAAACTCGGCCAGGACGAATCCGCCACGGCGTTCGAAGAGATCGTCGCCGCACTTGGCGACACGCCGTTGTCGCAGATGATGCGTGCAGCCCGGCAATCGTGATGCCCGACGATCTCGATCCCGATATCCGCGTCTTCCATCGCCGGGTGATGGCCGATTATGCGCGTCACGGTGCGGACGGCCCGGTCGATGTCGCCGACCGCCGGCGGATCGCGGCGCTGGTACGGGAGCCGTGGAACATCGGCGGGCCGGTGATGGCGTCGACTCGCGAGCTGCAGGTGGGGGGCGTGCGCGTCCGGCTCCACCGGCCAGGCGATGCGCCGGACCTGCCGGTGCTGGTCTATCTCCATGGCGGCGGCTGGGTGTTGTTCAGCATCGACACGCATGACCGGCTGATGCGCGATTATGCCGCGCGTAGCGGCTGCGCGGTACTTGGCGTGGAGTATAGCCTCAGCCCCGAGGCGCGCTATCCACAGGCACTGAACGAGATCGACGCCGTGCTTGGCTGGCTGCGCGCCGAGGGGGCTGCGCTTGGGCTGGATCCGCAGCGGATCGCGATCGGCGGCGATTCCGCCGGCGGCAATCTGTCGCTCGCGACTGCGTTGCGGCTGCGCGATACCGGCCGCGACTGGATCAGTGCGATGCTGCTCAATTACGGTGCGTTCGACACCGCGCGGTGCGCATCGCACGCGCGGTTCGACAGCGACGACTATATCCTCAACCCGGACGAGATGGACGCGTTCTGGGACGATTATCTCGGCGATGCGGACCGTAACGATCCCTATGTCCGGCCGCTGCTCGCTGACCTGACCGGCTTGCCGCCGGCGTTCCTGTGCATTGCCGAATGCGACATATTGGCGGACGAGAATCGCGCGATGGCGGCGCGTCTCGCTGCAGCGGGCGTGGCGGTCGAGGCGCGGGTCTATCCGGGCGCGACGCACAGCTTCATCGAGGCGGCGAGCATTGCACCGCTCGCCGCGCGTGCGATCGAGGACGCTTCGCGCTGGCTTGCCGAACAGTTGAAGCGTTGAGCCGATGCTTGCCGCCTGCGGAGGGCTGGCCCATGAAGCGGCCTGAATTGATGAGGTGATCGGGGTCCAATGCTGCGACCATGGAAGGTGATGCTGTCCGAGCGGATCAGCGCTGCGCGGTCGATGCCGCTCTACCTCCAGATCGTCCATGCGCTGATCCATGAGATTCAACGCGGACGCCTTGCGCCGGGCACGTATCTGCCGAGCAGCCGCGAACTCGCTGCGACGCTCGAGGTCAATCGCAAGACGATCGTGCTCGCCTATGACGACCTGACTGCGCAGGGTTGGCTCGAATCCAGGGGTACGCGCGGTACGATGATTGCTGCGAACCTGCCCGAACAGCCGCTCGAGCTGCACGGTGTCAGCGCACCGTCCGACACTGCCGAATTTCCCTTCGCAATGACCGAGAGCGCGCCCTTCGTGCTGTCGGGCAGCGACTGGCTGACCTTTGACGAGGGCACGCCCGATTGCCGGCTGTTTCCGACCGAGCTGCTCGCCCGCGCCTATCGCGACGCGATCGGACGGGCGCGGCGCGGCAACCGGCTGCGCTATGGCGATCCGCGCGGGTCGGCGGTGCTGCGCCAGTGCATCGCCGACATGCTCAATGCGCAGCGCGGGCTGGTCGCGGGTATCGACAATATCTGCATCACGCGCGGCAGTCAGATGGGCGTGTCGCTCGCGGCGAGGATCCTGCTTGCGCCGGGCGACACGGTGCTGATGGAATCGCTGAGCTACGCGCCCGCCGCCACCGCGTTCCAGGCGATGGGCGCCAGGGTGGTCGGCGTGCCGCTTGACCGCGACGGTATCGATGTCGAGATGGTCGAGCGCATGTGCCGGCTGCACCGCGTCCGCGCGATCTTTCTGACGCCGCACCACCAGTTTCCCACCACCGTTGCGCTGCGCCCCGAGCGGCGCTTGCGGTTGCTCGAACTCGCGCGGCAATTCGCCTTTGCGATCATCGAGGATGATTACGATCATGAATATCATTTTGAATCGCAGCCGTTGTTGCCGCTCGCCAGCTACGCGCCCGGGCGGATCATCTATATCGGCTCGCTGTCCAAGCTGACGCTGCCGAGCCTGCGCATCGGCTATATCGTCGCGCCGACACGCGTGATCGACGCCATCGCGCATCAGGTCATGTCGCTCGACCGACAGGGCAACACGCTGACCGAGGATGCTGTCGCCGAGCTGATCGATGCCGGCGAGCTGCGTCGCCATGCGCGCAAGATGAACATCGTCTATGCCGCGCGACGCGACGCCTTCGCCGCGGCGCTCAAGCGTCATCTCGGCGGGCTGGCCGAGTTCGATGTGCCCGATGGCGGGCTCGCCTTCTGGCTGCGCTTCAGCGACCCGGCGCTACTCGATCGGATCGACCGCAACGGCGCGGCGGTGGGGCTGCGCTTCGCGCCCTCCACCTCTTATGCGACCGCACCGTCGGTGGAGCGCGGCCTGCGGCTCGGCTTTGCCAGCCTTGACGAGACGGAGGCGAATGACGCGCTGCGCCGTTTGCGCGCAGCCGCCGACCTTAAATGATCAGCGCTTCGCCTTCTTCACCAGCGTCACCGGCTGGAACTGACCCAGGCCGCAGCTTGCGCCCCGAATGGTCGGCGGCGATTGCAGCACGGTGATGATGTCGACCGAACAGAGCTGGTTGAGCGAAGTCTTGTAACTGAAGCTCTCCTCGAACCCCAGGCCCGGGCAGCTTTGCGGCAGTGTGTTGCGATAGATCTTGCCGCCCTGCATCTCGAAATCGATCACCTGGTCGCTGCGCACATGGCTCTGGCGGATGCGGTTGAGCTGGATGCAGCTTTCGGACTTGCCGGCGGGCGTTGCCTCCGGAACCTGATTGCGGTCGCGCGCGATGCCGGGAGCGGCGATCGCCGTGACGATCAGGATGGGGGCAAGTGCGATGAGCAGGGTGCGCATAGCTAGATCTCCTGGTGCGCCGTGCCTTTTGGGGCGGGCGTCTTGGGCTTGAACGCACACAGGTCGCGAACGATGCAGCGCCAGCATTCGGGCGTGCGTGCCTTGCAGGTGTATCGGCCGTGCAGGATTAACCAGTGATGAGCATGGAGCCGGAAGGGCTGGGGCGTCACCTTGTCGAGTACCAGCTCGACCGCCAGCGGCGTCTTGCCGCGTGCCAGGCCGGTGCGGTTGCCGACGCGGAAGATATGCGTGTCGACCGCGAAGGTCTCATGCCCGAACGCGGTGTTGAGCACGACATTGGCGGTTTTGCGCCCCACCCCGGGCAGCCTCTCCAGCGCGTCGCGATCGTCCGGCACCTGGCCGCCATGATCGCGGATCAGCGCTTCGGACAAGGCGATGACGTTCTTCGCCTTGGTGTTGAACAGGCCGATCGTCTTGATGTGCTGCTTCAGTTCGGCCTCACCCAAGGCGACCATCTTCGCGGGCGTGTCGACTTCCTCGAACAGCAGCCGGGTCGCCTTGTTGACCCCCACATCGGTCGACTGGGCGGAGAGGGCAACGGCGACCAGCAACTGATAGGGATTGCCGTATGCGAGCTCGGTTTCGGGGTGCGGATTGTCGGCGGCGAGGCGGGCGTAGAATTCGACGACGTCGGCGCGCTTCATGCCGCACCGGTCATGGCATCGTCGCGGCGCCGCATCGCCATGCCCTGGAGGACCAAAGTGGCCAGCGCGACGACCTGCCACAGTGCCCAGAGCGAGAGCCACAGCCAGGCGATGCCGCCGACGCGGTGCATATATCCCACGCCTTCGCTTATCGTGGCGTTCAGCAACAGCAGGTCGAGCACCACGGCAAGAATGACGATGGCGACGCTCATGCCGACCTCGCCGCGATCGGCGCGGGCCAGACGAACGGCGGCGAGCGGGAACAGAATCGGGCACGCCAGGGAGAAGAAGAACGGCGTGACCCAGCCATGGCCTGCGCCGGTCATCGCCAGCGCGACATACAGGCTGAACAGGCCGACCAGCACGCCGATTGCGCCGCCGAGGATCGCTTTCATCTTACAGCCCCAGCACGTCGCTCATGCCGTAGCGCCCCGCCGGCTTCCCCGCGAGCCACAGCGCGGCGGTGATCGCGCCACGCGCGAAAATCTCGCGGTTCTCCGCGCGGTGGCCGATCTCGATCCGCTCGCCTTCGCCGGCGAAGACGACGAGATGGTCGCCGGCGACCGATCCGCCGCGCAAGCTGGCAAAGCCGATCGTCCCTTCGGAGCGTGCACCGGTCAGGCCGGCGCGGTCGGCCACTTTCGCCTCGGCCAGAGTGATGTCGCGTCCCTCGGCCGCCGCCTCGCCGAGCAGCAGCGCGGTGCCGGACGGCGCGTCGACCTTGTGGCGGTGATGCATCTCGAGGATCTCGATATCCCAGTCGGGGCCAAGTCGCGCGGCGGCGTCACGCACCAGCCGGGCGAGCAGAGTGACGCCGAGCGAGACATTGCCGGTCTGCAGTACGGCGATCTCGGCGGCGGCTGCGTCGATCAGCGCATGGTGCTGGGGTCCGAGACCAGTGGTGCCGATCAGGATCGGCGTGCCCGATGCGCGCGCCGCGGCAAGCGTTGCCTCCAGCGCGCCGGGCACCGAGAAGTCGATCAACACATCCGCGTCGCGCGTCAGCACCGCGGGGTCGCCGCCAGCGTCGATCCCGCCGACCAGGGTCGCGCCGAGGTCGGGGATCGCCGCGGCCAGCGCCTGACCCATGCGCCCCGCGCTGCCGATGATGCCGATCGAAGTCATGATGTCGTCGTCCAGGGGCTGAGGCCGTGGGAAGCCAAAAGGTCGGGGTGGGCGGAGCGATGTGCTGCCACAACAGGGGTGCCTGAGAACAGGCTTTTCTGCATCGGAACAGGATGACTGGGGAGGGTCAGGCAGGCGCGACCGGTTGCGCCTCGCTCTTGGGGACGATCTCCACCACCAGGTCGCCGGTCTGGAGCTTGCCGACTTCGGGCTGCCAGAAGCCATAGCATTCGGTGCCACGATAGATGCGCAGGCCAAGCCCGGTCAGGATCGCGGCCAGCGGCTTGCCGACCTCTTCCGCGGTGACGCGACGTTCATGCAGTGCGACGCGGCCGTCTGAGGCAGCGAGATCGGCCATGTAATCGGCGATGTGCGGCCCATGCGTCGACCCGGCGAGCAGCAGGCCGGCAAAGCTGGCGGGGTTGATCACGGTGGTTGCGCCGGCCTGCCGCGCCAGCGCCTCATTGTCCTCGGAGCGGATGATCACGCTGATCGGCACATCGGGGGCGAGGCGGCGTGCGGTCAGCACGATCAGGATCGAAGTGTCGTCGCGTCCCGCCGCGACGATCAGCGCGCGGGCGTGCCCGACCTGCACCGCGTCGAGCGTCGCGTTGCGCGTGGCGTCGGCGTTGATGACCGTTGCACCGACATCCTCGGCCGCCTCGATCGCCGCGGGCCGCTCGTCGATCACCACGATGGTCGATGCGTCGGTGCCGCGACGGATCAGCTCACTGACCGCCTCGGACCCGCTGGTGCCATAGCCAACGACCACGACATGGTCCTGCAGCTTGCGCTGGATCACTTTCATCCGCCATCTCTCCCACGCACCCTTGAGCAGGAAATCATACGCCGTGCCAAGGAAGATCAGCCATACGAACAAGCGGATCGGCGTGACCAGGAAACTGTCGAACAGGCGCGCCTGATCCGACACCGGCACGATATCGCCATAACCGACCGAGGTGATGGTGATGATGGTGAAATAGACCACATCGGTGAAGCTGATTGCGCCATCGGCATTATCGCGCAGCCCGTCGCGGTCGAACCAGAAGATTGCCAGTGCGACCCCGATCAGCGCAAAGGCCAGCGCCACGCGGAACAGCAAGGACAGCCAGGGCGGCGTCGCACCCTTGCGGCGTAGCGCCAGGCGGCGGTCACGGATCGGCAGCAAGCGGCGTATCATGATGCTTTGTAGCGCGGTTGGCGGCGGTGTCGAAGCGTTTGACGGGGGCGATGACGAGCAAGGGGGGCAGGGGGCATCAGGCCAATTTCCCTCGCCGCGGGAATTTTTCCGGTACTTGCGGGACCGTCTGAACAGGGGCGGGGCGAATGCCGGGCTTCCGGCTATCCGGGTGGAGGGATCGCCGCTCAGCTTGTCGCGGGCGGCCCCTGGGTCTCGCGCGCCCCCTTGCGCACTTCGGCGCCCGTCTTCGGCGCCTGTCCGGCCGCCGTGCCGATACTGCCGTTGCCGGGCCAGCGATAGGCGGTGATATCCGCCCTGGCTGCATCGAACGGCCGCCCGCTGAGCGCGGCGTCGACATGTTCGATGACGGCGTTGCGATGCATCTTGGCCAGGCCCGCGGCTGGGCCGTCACCGCCCCCGCTGCAGGTGACGGTGACATGAGTCTGCCCGGCATCCCTGGGCAGAGCCGCGAGCTTCAGGTCGCAGCGGTAGCTGGCAAGGTCGCCCTTCTCGATCCAGATGACCTTATCGACGCCGTTGCCGCTGATCTCGTTTGCCGTCGCGCCGTCGTCCGGCGGTTCGAACTTGATGGTGCTGAGCGTTTCATATGCCGTCGCCACCGGGACGGGGTAGACATTCGCGGGATGCTGCCGGAGGAAAAGATACGCTGCCCCGGCCGCCAGGATCACGCCCCCCGCCAACAAACGCATGACAAGCTCCTTCGGAGAGAGTTGCTGCAGGCAATTGTACCGGGCGGGGCTTACCAATTCTTTACAGTGGGGCGGGGTGCTGCGCCGGTGCTGTTTTTGCTGTTTTGAGGCGGCAATTTTTCCGATGCTGTTAAGTTGGATTTTTGGTCGGAATTATTGGCGTGTTTTCAGCGGCTTGCGGACGAAAATGCTGTTATTGAGTAACAGCAAGGAAACAGCAGCATAACAGCACGGAACAGCAGCGGATTGGATGCTGTTCTGCGACGGGTCCGCGGACGGAAATCGTCTTTGGTTTATCGGTCATGTCAAAGAGCGGAGGATCGACTTTGGACGAGCCGGTCCTGGCGGAGCGGTGACATGAGTGGAGGTAGGTTTGAATCGAGGAGGTGCTTCGTCCCGATGACGGTTATGGGTCGTAAGCGATCCGGCTGCTTTCAGGGTTTGCCCGTAAGGGCGTTGCGTTCCGACAACGGACTTGACCCGTCAGCATTTGGTGAATTGAATGGCGCGCATGACCGAAGAGAAAATCACAGGCCCTGCTTCCTACTTCCCGTCCATCGAGAAGAAGTACGGCCGCACCATCGCCGAATGGAAAGCTTTCCTACGCGAGCGTTACCCCGCCAAGCACATGGAACTCGTCGCCATGCTCAAGGACGAGCACGGCATGGGTCATGGCCACGCAAATGCGCTCGTCGCCCACACTTTGGCCGAGGACAAGGGCTAGGCGCCCTTTCGGGGCGCGGACTATTCCGACCAGGCATCCGCATAGATCGTCCGTGTCGGATCGTCCGCGTCCGGATGCAGCCAGATCCCGCCCAGCTCGCCGGTCTGGATAAAGACGCCGCGATGCTCCGCATCCGCGCTGACCGCGCACCAGCCACCGGGGGCTGCTTCGGTCTGCTTCCACCCGGCCAGGCATTGCCGGCGGACATGGGCGGTCAGTTTGTCGGCGATCGCGTCGTAGCGTGCCTTCAGGACATAGTTGGTTTCGCCATGCGCCCATGATTCGGAAGTCCGCAGCTCGACTACCGCTATTCCCTGCAGCGCTACGGTGCCTGGTTTCAGCACCGCGACCGCCGAGATGCTCGCATCGGGTTCACCGTCGATTCCCGGCATAGGCTCGCACTTGACCGAAATGCGCGCCACCCGGCCGCGCCAGGGGGCTTCAGTTCGTCGAGCCGCCCGGCATGCACCGGCGCGCAGCCTTTCCCTGACGTCTGGTCGCCGCCATGCGCCAAAGTGGGACCTTTGATGTCGAGTATCTCAAGCGGCGCGGCGGATACGCCGGCCAGGGCAAGCAAATGCAGCCAAGCCAGCCAGGTCATGCGGGATGCGCCTCAGGTCTGCGATTCTTCATAAAGCAGCTATACAGGACGGCATCGGAAAATGACGTCATTTCCTGTCGCGATGTCGCACGGATCAAGGCTGAGTCGCGTTTCCAATGAGCGTATCGTCGCTGATTCCCGTCACCGAATTCCCCGTTGAGCCGGTGCTCGCGTCCTGTTCGATGATCCGCGCATACGCGGTCAGGATGGCGAGAACCAGGCCGGGGAAACGTTCGTCCACTTCCGCGCAGCGCGACGTGTTGCGCATTTCCACGCCATGCCGCTCGGACCGGATCAGCCCGGCTTCGCGCAGGATCTTGAAATGTTGCGAGAGCGACGATTTGGGAATGACCCGGTCGCCGAAGCTGGCAAAGACCGAACATTTCTCGACACAGCCGGCGCCGGCGATCCCGGAGAAGATCGCTGCGCGTTCCGGATCCGACAAGGCGTGAAGCACTGCCTCCGGCCGGATGTCGTCGATCGAGGGATGCAGAAAGGGTCGCATGTTTTTTTAGATAGCGGCCATTGACGGTCAGTTCAATAGTTCCAATATTCCGAACAACGGGACTAGGTGCGTCATATCGGCCGCCGGTCTATCGTCGAAAGGAATGAAATCATGTCGAAACTGGCAGGCAAGGTCGCGGTGGTCACCGGCGCATCCAAGGGAATCGGCGCGGGCATTGCCAAGGCATTGGCCGCAGAAGGCGCCGCGGTCGTGGTCAATTATGCATCGAGCAAGGCGGGCGCGGATGTGGTGGTCCAGGCGATCACCGAAGCCGGCGGCAAGGCGGTCGCAGTACAGGGCGACGTCACCAAAGCGAGCGAAGCGCAAAGCGTGATCGACGCGGCGATCAGCAATTTCGGGCGGCTGGACGTGCTGGTCAACAATTCGGGCATCTACGAATTCGCGCCGATCGAGGCCGTGACCGAAGAGCTGTACCGCCGCATGTTCGACGTCAATGTGCTCGGCGTGCTGCTGACCACGCAGGCGGCGTCGAAGCATCTCGGCGAAGGCGGCAGCGTGATCAATATCTCGTCGGCGGTGACCAGCCTGTTCCCGCCGGACTCGACCGTCTATACCGGCACCAAGGGCGCGGTCGACGCGATCACCGGCGTGCTGGCGGTCGAATTCGGTCCACGCAAGATCCGCGTCAATGCAATCAACCCCGGCGCGGTCGAGACCGAGGGCGTCCACAGTGCGGGCTTTATCGGGTCGGATTTCATCAACACCATCGTGGCGCAGACGCCGCTTGGCCGAATTGGTCAGCCGGACGACATCGCGAGCATCGCGGTGTTCCTGGCCTCCGACGATTCACGCTGGCTGACCGGTGAGAAGCTCACCGCCAGTGGCGGGCTGCGCTGATCCGCTGATACCGGGCATTCAGGCATGCGTGCTCCCCATAAGGGGGGGCACGCATGACAACAGCGTAGACTGCGCGGCTATGAGGATCCGATCCGGGCTTCTGTCCCCGCCAGAAGCCGCCGGATATTGGCTGTGTGGCGCAGAATGACGAACAGCGCGCCGGCGATCGCCATGAGCAGGAAAGCCATGGGCTGATGAAACATCGCCATCAGGACGACGGCCATCACGGCCGCCACTATCGAACTGAGTGACACGATCCGGGACATAGCCAGGACCACACCGAAGCTGATGGCGACTCCCAGTCCCACAGGCCAGGACAGGGCCAGCAATACGCCCAATCCCGTCGCGGCCGATTTGCCGCCGGTGAACCGGATCCAGATCGATCGGCTGTGTCCGACAATTGCTATCAGGGCGATGATGGCGATTTCCCAAGGCAACCAGGCTTTGAAGCCGGCCGGTGCGGTGGCGATCACCGCGGGAAGCGAAAAGAGCCAATAGGCTAAAACGACAGCGGCGACGCCCTTCAGCAAATCGATCAGCAACACGGCCAAAGCGGGCAGTTTGCCCAAGGTTCGCAGGACATTGGTGGCGCCGGTAGAGCCGGAACCAAGCTCCCGAATATCAACGCCTTTCAGCAGTCTGCCCAACCAGTAACCGGTCGGGATCGCGCCGCACAAATAGGCGATGGCCCCCGCCAGCAGGCTATAGCCGATCCAGGCCATCATTCAGAAATCCTCTCTCTCGCGACATCCATGAGATGCGCCGCGCGCGCCCAGATATGCGACAATAGGGTGTCCCATATCTCTCCCCGGTTCGCTATCCCGCATCCACCTCCACCAGGTCGCTGAAGGTCAGCGTAAACGCCGCCCCGCCCTCGGCATGAGTCCGCGCGGTCACGCCAACGCCCATTGCGGCGGCAAAGCCCTTGACGATCGCCAGTCCAAGCCCGCTGCCGCCCGAGCGGTCGGTGCCGGTGCCGCTGGCGAACATGTCGAAGATGCGCGCCTCGCTGCCCGGCTCCAGTCCGGGGCCGTCATCGCGTACGGTCAGCATGACCTTGCCCGCATCGCGCCGTCCCTCGATCGTGACGATGCCCGCATTGCCGGCATGCTGCACCGAATTGGCGAGCAGGTTGATCAGCACATGGTGGAGCAGCAGCGGATCGGCGCGGACCAGCGGCAAATCGACCGGCACGTCGAGCGCGATCCGCTTGTCGCGCAGCAAATCGCCGAGATCCTGGCGCGCGGCGCCGACCGCGTCGGTCAGGTCGATCGCTTCGCTTGCCGGGGTCAGCGCGCCTGAATCGAGCCGCAGCATCGACAGGAGATTGTCGAGGAAGCGTTGCAGCCGGTCGACCTCCGCGCGCGCGACTGGCGTTGCGGAGGAACCGGGATGGTCGGCGGCGATCCGCTCGATCGCCGCGCGCACTGCGGTGAGCGGAGTGCGCAGATCATGGCCGATCGAGGAGAGCAAGGCGACCCGCAGCCGGTCGCGTTCTTCGAGCACCGAAAGCTGGCGCGTCTCGCCCTCGAGCCGCAGCCGTTCCTGCGCGAGCGAGGCTTGACCGACCAGAGTGGAAAGCAAGACGGCGCGGTCGGACGGGACCGGCTCGCCGCCGTCGCTGCGCGCGATGCCGAGCACCGCAAGCACGCCGATCGAGGTCTTGAGCGGGTGGAATTGCCAGTCCGACCCGTTGAGCGTGGCGGTGCCGTATCCCGCTTCCTCGCCGCGTTTCAGCGACCAGTCCGCCGCGGCGCGGTCGACCGGCGTCAGTGGCGCGGCACCCGCGCTGGTCGCGATGACGCTCAGCTGTCCGTCGCTTTCGGCGAGCAGCACGGTGTTGACGTCGAGCAGACCGGCGACTTCCTCACAGATCGTCTCCGCGGTGGCCTGCGCGTCCGACACACGGGTCAGCGCCTGGGCAAAGGCGGCGAGCGCGGCATTCTCGCGCGCACCGCGCACGCCGATCGTGGCGCGCGAGCGCATGTCGCCGGTCAGGCGGCTGATGAACGCGGCGATGCCAAGCAGCACGATGAAAGTGAGCACGCTTTGCGGCTCGCCGATGGTGAAGGTGTAGATCGGCGCGAGGAAGAAGAAGTTGAACGCCAATGCCGCCATCACCCCGGCGGCCAGCCCCGGGCGCAGGCCATAGCGGCGCGCGGCGACGATCACCGGCAGCAAGTAGATCAGGTCGGTCGCCCCCACCCCGACCAGCGGCAGCGCGAGCCGGGCGAGCGCGGTGGTGAGCGCGACCAGGCCGGCGACATAGAGATAGACGATCGGCCCTTCGTCATCGCCGCGCACGCGTTGCGGGCGGCTGGCGGCGACCTCACCGGTGGCGGGAATGACATGCACCGCAAGGCCGGCCGCCTCGCGCAGCATGGTGGTGACGACCGATCCGTGGCGCAGCTCGAACCACCAGCTGCGCCGCGACTTGCCGATCACCAATTGCGTCGCGCGCATCGCCGCGACCTGCGCGCGAAGGCCCGCGATGACGCTCTCGGCCGGCACGGTGACGATCGTCGCGCCAAGCCCGGCGGCAAGCCGCAGCGTGGCGGCAAGGCGCGCCTTGGCGGCATCGTCGAACGTCTCGGCGCGCGGCGTTTCGATGAACACCGCGGTCCAGGGCGCGTGCAGCGCATCGGCAAGCCGCTTGGTGGTGCGCACCAGCGCTTCGCCGCCAGGCAGCTCGTTGAGCGCGACCAGCACGCGCTCGCCCGCCGCAAACGTGCCGGGCGTGGCGCTTGCGTCGAGATGTTCGAGCATCTGGCGGTCGACGGTCTGTGCGGCGCGGCGCAGCGCCATTTCGCGCAGCGCTGAGAGATTGGCCTTGGAAAAGAAATGGCCGAGCGCGCGGGTCGCCTCGGCCGGGATATAGACCTTGCCGTCGCGCAGCCGCTCGATCAGCTCGTCGGGCGGGATGTCGACCACTTCGATCTCAGCATCCTCGAGCACGCTGTCGGGCACGGTCTCACGCACCCGCACATGGGTGAAGCTCGCGACCACGTCATTGAGGCTCTCGACATGCTGGATGTTGAGCGTGGTGTAGACGTTGATGCCGGCATCGAGCAGCTCGACGATATCCTGCCAGCGTTTCGGGTGGCGGCTGCCATCGACATTGGAATGGGCCAGTTCATCGACCAGTGCGAGCTGCGGGCGGCGTTCGAGCACCGCGTCGATATCCATCTCGGTCAGCGCCTGGCCGCGATAGTTTATGGACCGGCGCGGGATCGTCTCGAGCGGCGCGACCAAAGCCTCGGTCTCGGCGCGGCCATGGGTTTCGACGATGGCGAGGACCACGTCCATGCCGGCCCGGGCCCGCGCCGCGCCTTCGCTCAGCATCTCATAGGTCTTGCCGACGCCGGGGGCGGCGCCGAGGAAAATCTTCAGCGCACCACGCGCCTCGCGCTGCGCGGTGCGGAGCAGGGCGTCGGGGGAGGGGCGGGCCGGGTCTTTCACCACCTTAGCCCTTCCCCGGCGAAGGCCGGGGCCCAGTCGCGAAGCACAAGTGATCGGGCGCTGCGTTCATTTCATCGACGTTCCGCGACTGGGCTCCGGCCTTCGCCGGGGAAGCAATAGACTAGAAGCAGGAAGCTAGGCGCTAGTGGGCGTGAACACCACGCCGCACAGCCAATCTATATGGAATCTTAATGCGATCGCCGCGCATTCGCCCGCGCACCTTAATGCCTGCCGCGCCTATCTGCCTTGCCGAGCCGGCGAGTCCCGCGCCGCAACAAAGGCAAATCCCATGACCGATCTTCTATGGCTCGGCGCGCTCGCCGGGCTGGTCGCGTTGACCCTGGCCTATGCCCGTCTGTGTGACGAGGCCTGAGCCGATGACGTTGCACCTCATGCTCGCCGCGGTCACCGCCGCCGGTCTCCTCCTTTATCTCGTGGCCGTGCTCCTGCGGCCCGAGCGTTTCTGAACGGAACAGCGCCATGACGCTTCAGGGCTGGGGGCTGATCGCCCTTTTCATCATCATCTTATGGGCGCTGGCCAAGCCGGTCGGGCTATGGCTGTTCGCGCTCTATGAAGGGCGGCGCACGGTGCTGCACCGCGTGCTCGGGCCGGTCGAGACCGGCTTTTACAAGCTTGCCGGGATCGACCCGAAGGTCGAGCAGAGCTGGCGGCGCTATGCCGTGCACATGCTGGCGTTCAACCTGGCGTTGCTGCTGCTGACCTATTTCGTGCTGCGCTTCCAGGATCTGCTGCCGATGAATCCGCATGGGCTTGCCGGGGTCGCTCCCGACGGCGCGTTCAACATCGCGATCAGCTTCACCACCAACACCAACTGGCAATGGTATTCGGGCGAAGTCGCACTGTCGAACTTCAGCCAGATGTTCGGCCTGACGATCCATAATTTCCTGTCGGCATCGACCGGCATCGCGCTGGCCTTTGCGCTGTTCCGCGGCTTTGCCCGGCGCGAGGCCAAGGCGATCGGCAATTTCTGGGCCGATATGACGCGCATCACGCTGTATCTGCTGCTGCCGATCTCGATCGTCTATGCGACCTTCCTGATCGCCAGCGGCGTGCCGCAGACCCTGGCGCAGAGCGTCGATGCGACCACGCTGGAAGGCGTGAAGCAAGTCATCGCGCTTGGACCCGTCGCGAGCCAGGAAGCGATCAAGATGCTCGGCACCAATGGTGGCGGCTTCTTCAACGCCAACTCCGCGCATCCATTCGAAAACCCCACCGCGCTGACCAATCTGGTGCAGATGCTGTCGATCTTCCTGATCGGCTTCGGCCTGACCTGGACCTTCGGCAAGGCGGTCGGCAACACGCGCCAGGGCTGGGCGATCCTCGCCGCGATGACCTTGTTGTTCCTCGCCGGCACGTCGGTCGCCTATTGGCAGGAAGCGGCGGGCAACCCCGTGCTTCACCAGCTCGGCGTCGCCGGCGGCAATCTCGAGGGCAAGGAGGTGCGCTTCGGCATCGCCGCGTCCGCTCTGTTCGCCAGCGTCACCACCGCTGCGTCCTGCGGCGCGGTCAATGCGATGCATGACAGCTTCACCGCGCTGGGCGGGATGATCCCGCTGATCAACATGCAGCTGGGCGAAGTCGTGATCGGCGGCGTCGGGGCGGGCATCTATGGCTTCCTGCTGTTCGCCATCCTTGCGGTGTTCGTCGCCGGGCTGATGGTCGGGCGGACGCCGGAATATGTCGGCAAGAAGATCGAGGCACGCGAGGTCAAGCTCGCGGTGCTGGCGATCGCCGTGCTGCCGCTGATGATCCTGGGCGGCACCGCGATCGCCGCGGTGGTGACCGCCGGGCTGGCCGGGCCACTCAACAAGGGGCCGCATGGCTTCAGTGAGATCCTCTACGCCTTCACCAGTGCAGTCGGGAATAACGGTTCCGCCTTTGCTGGCCTCAGCGCGGGCACGCCCTTCTACAATGCCATGCTGGGCATCGCGATGTGGGTCGGGCGGTTCTTTGTGATCGTGCCGATGCTCGCCATCGCCGGCAGCCTGGCGGCGAAGAAGGTCACGCCGCCTTCGTCCGGGTCGTTCCCGACCACCGGGCCGCTCTGGGTCGGACTGCTGGTCGGCATCATCCTGATCCTGGGCGGCCTCACCTTCCTGCCGAGCCTAGCGCTCGGTCCCGTTGCCGATCATCTCGCGATGCTCGGCGGCCACCTCTCCTGAGAGAAGCGACGACCATGTCCGCATCAACCTCCACCCCATCCTCGATCTTCACCGCAAAGTTGCTGATCCCCGCGATCGGCGACTCGTTCAAGAAACTCGATCCGCGCGCGCTGATCAAAAATCCGGTGATGTTCACCACCGCCACGGTTGCGACGCTGCTCACCGTACTGCTGATCCTGGGCGGCGAGCCGCTTGGCGTCTCGTTCCAGATCCAGCTGATCGTCTGGCTGTGGCTGACCGTGTTGTTCGGCACCTTTGCCGAGGCGCTGGCCGAAGGCCGGGGCCGGGCCCAGGCCGCGTCGCTCCGCGCGACCAAGGCCGACCTCACCGCCAAGCGCCTGCTTGGCGTGGGCGAGACCTGGGGGCTCATCGCGGCGCACCGGCTCGAAAAGGGCGACGAGGTGCTGGTCGAGACCGGCGATCTGATCCCGGCTGACGGTGAAGTGATCTTCGGCGTCGCCAGCGTCAACGAAGCCGCGATCACCGGCGAAAGCGCGCCGGTGATCCGTGAAGCGGGAGGTGACCGCTCAGCCGTCACGGCGGGCACGCGGGTGCTGTCCGACAGCATCAAGGTGCGCGTCACTGCCGAGCCGGGCCAGGGTTTCCTCGATCGCATGATCGCTTTGGTTGAAGGCGCCGAGCGGCAGAAGACGCCGAACGAGATCGCGCTGACCATCCTGCTCGTCGGCCTGACGATCATCTTCCTGATCGCAGTCGGCACGATCCCGAGCTTCGCCAATTTTGCCGGCGGACAAGTGCCGGTGGCGATCCTTGCCGCGTTGCTGATCACCCTCATTCCGACCACGATTGCCGCCCTGCTGTCGGCGATCGGTATCGCCGGCATGGACCGGCTGGTGCGCTTCAACGTGCTCGCCAAATCGGGCCGTGCGGTCGAGGCGGCGGGCGATATCGACGTGCTGCTGCTCGACAAGACCGGCACGATCACCATCGGCGACCGCCAGGCGAGCGAATTCCATCCGGTCGGCGGGGCCAGCGTCGACACGCTGGCCGGTGCGGCGCTGCTTGCCAGCTTTGCCGATGAGACTCCCGAGGGCCGCTCGATCGTCGTGCTCGCACGCGGCAAATATGCTCAGCGGCTCGATGCGCTGCCGGACGGCGCGACGATCATCCCGTTCACCGCGCAGACGCGCTTTTCGGGGGTGAAGGTCGGCGAGACCGTGGTGCGCAAGGGTGCGGTGGATTCGATCCTGCGCGCCGATGCAGGGTTGGGCGATACGCCCGCCGCCGCCGAGCTGCGCCGCGTAACTGAAGAGATCGCCCGGTCGGGCGCGACGCCGCTTGCCGTGTCGCGCGACGGGGTGCTGCTCGGTGCGATCGCGCTGAAGGACGTGGTCAAGGCGGGGATCCGCGAACGCTTTGGCGAGCTGCGCCAGATGGGCATCCGCACGGTGATGATCACCGGTGACAACCCGTTGACTGCCGCGGCGATCGCTGCCGAAGCCGGGGTCGATGATTTCCTCGCCGAGGCGACGCCGGAGGACAAGCTCGCGCTGATCCGCAAGGAACAGCAGGGCGGGCGGCTGGTCGCGATGTGCGGTGACGGCACCAATGACGCGCCCGCACTGGCTCAGGCCGATGTCGGCGTGGCAATGAACACCGGCACACAAGCCGCGCGCGAGGCCGGCAACATGGTCGATCTCGACAGCGACCCGACCAAGCTGATCGAGGTGGTGGGCTTGGGCAAGCAATTACTGATGACACGCGGTGCGCTGACCACTTTCTCGGTCGCCAATGACGTCGCGAAATATTTCGCGATCATACCGGCGATGTTCGTCGCACTCTATCCCGGGCTCGGCGTGCTCAATGTCATGGGGCTCACCACGCCCGAAAGCGCGATCCTGTCGGCGATCATCTTCAACGCGCTGATCATCCCGCTGCTCGTGCCGCTCGCGCTGAAGGGGGTGACTTATCGGCCGATGCCCGCCGGGCCACTGCTTGCGCGCAACCTCGCCGTCTACGGCCTGGGCGGGCTGCTCGCGCCGTTCATCGGGATCAAGCTGATCGATCTCGCCGTCACCGCTCTTCACCTCGCCTGAGGATCCACACCATGCTTACCGATATCAAAACCGCCCTGCGCCCCGCGCTTGCCCTGACTCTCGCCTTCGCGCTGCTGCTCGGGGTCGCCTATCCGCTGGCGCTGACCGGCATCGGCCAGGGGCTGTTCCCCGCCCAGGCCAATGGCAGCCTGATCATCGATCAGGGCAAGGTGGTCGGCTCGTCGTTGATCGGCCAGGGCTTTGCCAGCCCGCGCTATTTTCACGGCCGCCCGTCCGCCGCCGGCAAGGGCTATGACGCCAGCGCCTCGTCCGGGTCGAACCTCGGCCCCGCCTCGCAGGCGCTCAGCGACCGGGTGACCGCTGACCTTGCCGCCACTCGCACTTCACCGGGGTCCTTGGTTCCCCCTGACCTGGTGACCACCTCCGCCTCGGGGCTCGACCCCCATATCAGCCCCGAGGCGGCTTTTTATCAGGTGGCCCGCGTCGCGCAGGCGCGGGGTCTCGACTCCGCCAAGGTCCGTGCCTTGGTGCAGGAGCGGATCGAGTATCCGCTGTTCGGTTTCCTGGGCGAACCGCGCGTCAATGTTCTCGAACTCAACCGCGCGCTCGACCGGATGCGCGCGGGGCTCTAACAAGAGGGCATGCCGGTCATGCCCAGGATCCTGATCGTCGAGGACGACACGCATATCCGCCGCCTGTTGCGGGTGGCGGTCGAGCGGATGGGATGGCAGGTCGGTGAGGCAGCGACGGCTCGCGAAGCGCTGTCGCTGCTTGACATCGACAAGCCGGAGGTGGTGCTGCTCGATCTCGGCCTGCCGGATCGCGACGGGCTCGAACTGATCCAGCTGATGAAGAAGCGTGGGGCGGCGGTCCTGGTCGTCTCCGCGCGCGACGACACGGCGGAAAAGGTCGCTGCGCTTGACCTTGGCGCGGACGATTACCTGACCAAGCCGTTCGACACCGATGAACTGCTCGCGCGCATCCGCACCGCGCTGCGTCACCACCGCCGCGACGATGCAGAGCCGGTGCCGGTGCGGGCGGGCGATGTGACGATCGACCTCGCTATGCGCCGCATCGACCGCGCCGGGGAGGAAATCCACCTCTCGCCCAAGGAATATGGCGTGCTGGCCGAACTGGCCAAGCGGCCGGGCCGGATCATCGGCCATAGCCAGTTGCTGCGCGAGATCTGGGGCGCGGCGCATGAGACTCAGGTCGATTATCTGCGCATCGTGATCCGCAATTTGCGGCTCAAGCTGGAGGCGGATCCCGCTGCGCCGCGGCTGATCATCAATGAGCCGGGCGTGGGGTATCGGCTGATCGTGAAGGAGTGAGGTGGTGCTACGCGATGCGTCGTCCTGCGACTTGCACGGTAGCGCAAGCAGGCGTCCCGTCCTTTCCGGTGCCATTGACCGATAACTCGATCACCCCGTCGCCCGCTGTCGCGCGATCGAGCAAGTGCTGTTCGATATCGTGGATGTCGATCTTCATCCGGCGCGACCAGGGCGAGGAAGGGTCGCCAGCCGATTGCCCGATACGGATATAGACGAACCGCCGCTCTGGACCCTCGCGCCGCACCTGATCGCCGAAAAACCCGGGGCCGGGCGCAATACGAATCGGGAAATCAAATGCCAGCCGCTCGCCGGCCTCCGATCGCTTCGGATCGAGCGGTATGTCATCTCCGGACTGCAGACTGTGAAGCACACCCGGTACGGGCTGTTCGATGACGATCCGCATGCGAATTTCGGTCTGGTCTGCGCGGGTCATGATTTGGTCTATATCCGCTTTGTATCCATTCCACACATCCGCCCGCCGGGTTAAACGGTCTCATGCAGGACATCCAGAACATCGTCATCCTCACCGGCGCGGGCATTTCGGCCGAGAGCGGTATCGCCACGTTTCGCGGGCCGGGCGGCTTGTGGGAAGGGCATCGGGTCGAGGAGGTCTGTACGCCTGAGGCACTCGCGCACGACCCCGATCTGGTTCACCGCTTCTACGACCTGCGCCGTGCGGCGCTGGCTAATGTCGTGCCCAATGCCGCGCATGACGCGCTGGCGCGGCTCGATCGGGAGTGGTCGGGCGAGCTGCTGATCGTCACGCAGAATGTCGACGATCTGCATGAGCGTGCCGGGGCGACACGCATGCTGCATATGCATGGCGAGCTGAACTCGGCGCTGTGCGCGGCTTGCGATACACGGGTCGCGTGGCGCGAAAGCCTGCCGCCGGGATCGGCATGCGCCACATGCGGGGCGGAAGCGCTGCGGCCGGATATCGTGTTCTTCGGTGAGATGCCGTACCGGATGGAGGTGATTGAGCGCGCTTTGTCGCGCGCCGATCTGTTCGTGTCGATCGGGACCTCGGGTGCAGTCTATCCCGCCGCCGGGTTCGTACAGACCGCGCGCTACCATGGCGCGCAGACGCTGGAGCTCAATCTGGAGCCATCGGCGGGGAGTGTCTATTTCAGCGAAGTGCGTTTGGGCGCTGCCGGTGTGCTGGTGCCTGAATGGGTCGAGGCGTTGCTGACTCAGGCCTGACACTCATCGCAAAAACCGCCCGGGTCCTCAATCGCGTGTTTGAATGGGGTTGAAATGATATAACGTTACTTATACGGCCACCGGACGTCTTCGGGGGATTTCCATGTTCATGACATTTGCGCGGCGCGGCTCGGTCGCCCTGGCTGGCAGCCTGTTGGTGTTCGGCGCCTATCCGGCTTTTGCCGAGGAAGCCGAGGACGATCAGGAACAGTCGGACATCATCGTCACCGGCTTGGCCGACCGCCAGCTGCTGCTCGATGCGAAGAGCGAGACCGGCAGCCGGCTTGGTCTCAGCGTCCGTGAAACGCCCGCGATCGTCGATATCCTCTCGCAGCAATTGATGCAGGAGCGCGGGCTGCGCACCAGCGTTGAAGCCTTGAACGCAACGCCCGGAGCAACCTCGGGCGAGATCGCCAGCAGCCCGGGGCAGTTGTCGATGCGCGGCTTTACCGGCGGCGCCATCTCTTTGCTCTATGACGGCGTGCGCCAGACCAATTCGGCGCTGATCATCCGCAATCTGGACAGCTGGAGCTTCGACCGGATCGAAGTGCTGAAAGGGCCGGCGGGTGTGTTGTACGGGGAAGGGTCGCTCGCCGGGGCGGTCAACCTCGTACCCAAAAAGCCGCAGTTCAACGGCAACGCCTATGCCGTGACCGCCGGCTATGGCAGTTTCGATACCGCGCGGCTCGGCGTGGACGCCAATGTAGTGCTGAGCGACAGCGTCGCGGTTCGCGGCGTCAGCAGCATCAACCGCACCAGCGGCTTTATCGATGACACCGATGCGCGCTTCTTCGCCACGACGCTGGCTGTGACGGTCAAGCCGGTCGAGCGGCTTACGGTGGAGCTGGCGGTCGATTATCTCGAGGATAAATACGGCACCGCTTATTGGGGCACACCGCTGGTGCCGACCGCCGTCGCGCGCGACCCGAGCGGGCTGGTCACGACCCGCGACGGCTTCGTCATCGACAAGGCGCTACGGCGCAAGAATTACAATGTCGCCAATGCCGATCAGGGATCGAAGACCTGGTGGCTGCGCTCGCGCATCGGCTATGAGATTTCGGATGCGCTGACCTTCACCAACGAGCTGAGCTATTACAGCGCCGATCGCCGCTTTCGCAATTCGGAGGTCTACACCTATACCGCGCCTAGCGCGACTTTCCCCCAATGGCGCATTCCGGCGTGGCACGACGCGGATCGATCACGATCATCAATTCCTGGTCGAGCGCGCCGTGCTGGCCAGTGACGTGGCGATTGGCGGTCATCGCAATCGCCTGTCGATCGGTGTGGAGTATAGCAAAAGCGACCTCGCCATTCCGCGCCGCTTCGGATCGACGACATCCGTCGACCTGTACGATCCGGTGCGCGGATCACTCTCGCTTGCCGAAACCGCCGCCAATTTCCCCGATGGCCGGGTCGATTTCGATTCCACGACGACCGTAACCTCGATCTTTGCCGAGGAAGCGTTCAATCTGACGCCGCGATTGCTGCTGATCGGCGGCATCCGCTACGATCATATCGCGCTGGATCGCAGCATCGCCGACCTGAATGCCGGTACGCTCACGGCCTTTTCACGCAGCTATGACCCGGTCTCCTGGCGCGCCGGGATCGTCTATAGCCTGGCGGCAAAGACGCAGATCTTCGCTCAGTATAGCTATGCCGTCGCGCCGGTCGGCAGCCTGGCCCTGCTGTCGGCCGCCAACGCCAAATTCAAGTTGACCAGTGGGCGGTCGATCGAGGCCGGGCTGAAGACCAGCCTGTGGCACGATCGGCTCGACCTGACGCTGGCCGGATACTGGATCAAGCAGGACGATATCCTGACCCGCGATCCCGCCAACAGCTCGGCGCCGGCCTTTCAGGGCGGCAGCCAGTCCTCGCGCGGCATCGAGTTGTCGGCTTCGGCGGCACTGACGAAGCAATTCCGGCTCGACGGCAGTTTCGCGATCCTCGATGCCCGGTTCGACACGCTGATCGAGGCGGGCGGGGCCAATCGATCGGGCAACACCCCGCCGGTCGTGCCCGAACGGGTGGCGAGCCTGTTCGGCGTCTATCGTATCGACCGGGTGCCGATCACGCTGACCGGCGGCATGCGCCATGCCAGCCATTTCTTCACCGACAATGCCAACAGCGTGCGGGTCGGGAGCTCGACCGTGTTCGACGCCTCGATCGGCTATCGCCTGCCCTTCGGGGAAATCACTCTGCGCGGCCGCAACCTGACGGACCGGCTCTATGCCAATTGGTTCGGCGGATCGGCGCGGCAGATCACGCTGAGCGCACCGCGCAGCATCGATATCAACTTCACCACCAGGTTCTGATCATGATGCCAGACTCTGTCCTCGACCTCGATGCGGTTTCGATCGCATTCAACGGCAACCTTGCGCTCGATGGGCTGTCGCTCAGGCTGCAACCGGGCGAGGTCTATGCACTGCTCGGGCCCAATGGCGCGGGCAAGACCACCACGCTCAACCTCATTCTCGGCTTCCTGTCGCCCGATCGGGGGTCGATCACCATCGACGGGATCGATGGTGTCGCGAATCCGATCGGCGCCCGGACGCGTATCGCCTATCTGCCCGAAACGGTGATGCTTCACCCGGCGCTGACCGCGATCGAGAATCTCGAATATTTCGCACTGCTGGCCGGGCGCAGGATCGATGCGGGTACGGCGCGCGGGTTGCTCGCCGATGCCGGGCTGCAGGGCGAAGCGCACGACCGGCGCGCGGCGGGTTTCTCCAAGGGGATGCGCCAGAAGGTCGGTGTTGCCATTGCGCTGGCCAAGGATGCGCGGCTGTTGCTGCTCGACGAACCCACATCGGGCCTGGACGCGGGCGCGGCCAATGATCTGTCGCAAGTGATCCGCGCGGCATCCGCGCGCGGTATCGCGGTGCTGATGGCGACGCACGACCTGTTCCGGGTCAAGCATGTCGCGCACCGGCTCGGTATCCTGCGCGGCGGCGTGCTGGTGGACGAGCGCGATGCGGCGACGATCGGGCCGGTCGAGCTGGAACAGCTTTATCTCGAAAAGCTGGCGGCATGATCCGGCATCTTGCCCGGTACGAGCTGGAGATGGTGCGCCGCGATCGGCGCGCCTGGTGGCCCTTGCTGTGCCTTGCCGGGCTGGTGCTGCTGTCCTTCGCCAGTGTCAGCCTCGACGCGGCGCGCGGCGATGGCGCCAAGCGCGCGGTGGCGGCGGCTGAGCGTGCGCGCTGGGTCGGGCAGGGGGAAAAGGACCCGCACAGCGCGGCGCATTACAGCATCTTCGCGTTCAAGCCTTCGCCGGCGCTGGCGGGACTTGATCCCGGCGTCGGGCCGTTCGTCGGCCAGAGCGTGTGGCTCGAGGCGCATCACCAGAATGACATGCTGTACCGGCCGCAACAGGATGCATCTTTGTTGCAGCGCGCCGGCCTGGCGAATCCGGCTGCGCTGATCCTGGGGTTCGCGCCGCTGATCGTGTTCCTGCTGGCCTTCATCGTCGTGGCGCAGGATCGCGAACGCGGCACGATGCGGCTCGCCTTGGGTGCTGCGGTCCATCCGGCGGCGATCATTCGCGCCAAGACGCTGGCGATCTGGGGTGCGGCCACTGCACTGCTGATCGTACCGGTCGCGTTGGGTGGAGCCGTGCTGGCGGCGATTGGCGGGCAGCTTGACCTGGATGTGCTTGCCCGCCTCGTGCTCTGGGTGGGGCTGATGTCCGCCTATCTTGCGCTGCTTGCCGCGATCGGCATCGTCGTGGCGTTGCGCGCGCGCGATGCCCGGATTGCGCTGGCCATGTTGTTCGGTCTGTGGATCGTGCTGGCGCTGGTGCTGCCACGTGCGGCGAGCGGCGCCGCCGATACGCTGCGGCCGCTCGAATCGAGCCAAGCGGTGCGGCAGCGCATTCTCGACGAAACCCCGGCCTATTGGTCGGCCGAAGACAGCAAGCGCCACAAGGCGGCATTGCTTGCCCGCCACGGCGTCGACCGGATCGAGGATATTCCCAATCCCCGCATGGCCGAGCTCGATATGGTGGAGCGGCATAGCCACGAGGTGTTCGACCGGGTCCTGGGCGGCTTTTACGGCCAGGTCATCGGGCAGGACCGGCTGTTCGCGACGTTCGGTTTGCTGTCGCCGACGATCGCGGCGCAAAGCCTGTCCGCGTCGCTCACCGGCAGCGACTTCAGCCACCATCATGATTTCATCATCACCGCCGAGCATTATCGGCGCGACCTGGTCAACCGGATGAATGCCGATGGCATGGCACACAGCGCGCAGGGTGATGCGCGCCACACCAGCGATGCGCGGCTCTGGTCGCAAATTCCCGCCTTCGCCTATGCCGCGCCGGTGCTGGGCCGCGCTTCTGCCACCGTCCTGCCCGCGCTCGCGGCGCTGCTGGCCTGGCTGGGAGGCGCATGGCTGGTGCTGGGCGTCACTGCCCGGAGACTGAAGCCATGAGTGAGCCGCGTTTCATCGATCTGTTCGCCTGGGAATGGCGGCGTGTGGGACGCACGCCGCTGCTCTGGGCGATATTGCTGGCTCTGGGCGCAAGTTTTCTGTGGGGCGCTCTGAATACCGCCCAGCTGCATCAGGCGCAGGTCCAGGCCCAGCTTCGCACGCGCATGGCGGAAGTTGCGCACCGCGCCACGGTCGAGGCGCGCGCCGCGGCCTATCATGCTCCGGTCACGCCGGATGCGCCGGAAGTTCCTTATTGGCAGGATCCTACCAATGTCTCGGGCTTCAGCCAATATTTCGTCTACCAGCATGCGCTGAAACCGCATCTGCCGCTGTCGCCCCTTGCCGCCGGCGTGAGCGACATCGCGCCAGGCCGGCTCGAGGTGAAGATCAACACCTTGTTCGGCGTCGACGAGAGCTATGATTTCGAAAATCCGCGCGGGCTGGCGCTTGGACGGTTCGACCTGGCTTTTGCGCTGGTCTATCTGCTCCCGGTCGCGCTGATCCTGTTGTTCGGCCTGCTCGTCACGGTCGAACGCGATCGCGGCATGCTGCGGCTGGTCGCGGCGCAATCCACCGGGCCGCAGCTCTGGCTGGGCGCGCGGGGCGCAGCGATCCTCGTCTGGGCCGCGCCGATCGTGCTCATCTCGCTTCTGGCCGCGCTCGCCATGGCCGGGGCTGCGATCACCGCCGCGCTGCCCGAACTGATTGCCGCGCTGATGTTGGTCCTCGCCTATATGCTGTTCTGGTCAGGACTGGCGCTGCTGGTCCTTGCCCGGTTCCCGGGGTCTGCCGCGGCGCTGGGCATGCTGGCCGCCATCTGGGCGACGCTGACGATCGGCGTGCCCTTGCTTGGCGCCGCTTTTGTGTCGACCCTGTCCCCGCCGCCGTCTGCCATTGCCTATATCGACGCACAGCGCCGCATCGGCGATGCGATTCAGGCCGATCGCGACGCCATTATGAAGCGAGCGGTCGCCGCGCGGCCGGACCTTGAGGGCGCGGAGAGCCGGCTCGAGACGATCGACCATGCCACTCGCCTCACATTCCTGGTTCCCGAGACCGAGCGGCGGCTGGCCCCGCTCCGCAGCGCAATAATGGCGCACCGCGAACAACAGGCCGGGATTGCTGCCATCGCTGGTTATCTGGTGCCGTCACTGGGGCTGGAAGCGACGCTGGCGGTGCTGGCCGGGACCGGCGACGAGCGTCACCACCAGTTCGAAGCGCAGGCGCGCGCCTATCAGCTGCGCTTGCGGGCGATCCTCTATCCGCGCGTCCAGCATGAGATTGCCGCGCCGACGCCGCGCGCCGTACCGGCGACACGCGGCCGGTTCAGCCTGATCGACCGCGATATCCTGCCGGCCTTTGCCATGACCGATCGGCCGGCATCGGCGCGTGTCACCGCGATCTTGCCCTTTGCGATCTGGCTGCTGTTGCTGGGCGGTGGGCTGATCGCTCTCGGCCTGCACCGCGCCCGGGCCTGGCCACGGGACCTCTGATCATGCGCGACATGGCCAGGATCCTTGCCCTTGGGGTCGCCTCGCTTGCCGACCCGGCCTTGGCCCAGCGCACCGAGGACAATGCGGTAACCGCGGCCGAGGACGCATTCGGCACTTCGATCGGCAATGAAAGCATTGGTCTTTACGGCCCCGGCCAGGTGCGCGGCTTCTCTCCAGTCACGGCCGGCAATGTGCGGATCGAGGGCATCTATATCGACCGCCAGGGGACGATCGCGCAGCGCCTGGTATCCGGATCGACCATCCGAGTCGGGCTTTCGGCGCAGGGCTATCTCTTTCCCGCGCCGACCGGGATCGTCGATTACCGGCTGCGTGATGTCGGGGATCGGCCGATCGTCAGCGTCGTCGCCGGCAGCTTCGCTTATGGTGCGCCGACCCTGGAGGTCGATGCGCAGATTCCGATCGACGGAGCTCGGCTTGGCCTGGCCGCCGGTGCATCCTGGGCGCATGAGGAATATTATGACGGGTCGGACGCACGTTATTCGCGTTTCGCCGTGATCCCGCGCTGGCGGCCGGGCAGGGATATCGAAATCATCCCGTTCTGGTCGATGACGATCGGCAAGGATGAGCAAGTCGCGCCGACGATCATCACCGCCGGCGCGCATGCGCCGCCGCCGATCGCACGGCGGCGTTATTTCGGTCAGTCATGGGCGGCCAAGGATAGCTACAGCGTCAATAGCGGGATGATCGCCAAGGCGAGAGTCGGCCGCGACTGGTCGGTCGCTGCGGGGGTGTTCCGCTCGATCTTCGTCAATGAGCGCAATTTCGCCGAACTGTTTCTCGACACCCAGCCGGACGGGCGCACCACCGAGCGCGTGATTGCCGATCCGGGTCAGCGCTACGCGTCGACCAGCGGTGAATTGCGCGTCAGCCGCAGTTTTGCCGACGGGCCGCGACTGCACATGCTTCATGCTTCGGTTCGTGCGCGCCGGCTCGACAGTCGCTATGGCGGTGCGGCCGATCCGATCGACCTTGGCGCACGGACGCTGGGAGTGGCTGTTCCCGTACCCGAACCCGCCGCGTTCGTCTTTGGCGAGCGCACGCATGATCGGGTGCGCCAGACCACCATCGGCATTGCCTATGAGGGACGGTGGAAAGGCGTCGGCGAACTGAGTCTTGGCGTGCAGCGCGCGGATTATCGCAAGGGGGTCGACTTGCCGCGCGGATTGCCGCGCACCGAGACGCGCGACCGGCCCTGGCTGTTCAACGGTGCGCTGGCCGCTCATCTCTCGGACGACCTTGCGCTCTATGCCGGCTATACCCGGGGCCTGGAAGAAAGCGGGCTGGCCCCGAACAATGCCGCCAACCGCAATGAAGCACTGCCCGCAATCCGCACCCGCCAGGCCGATGCCGGCATTCGCTGGGCGGTGACGCGGAGGATGAAATTCGTGGCCGGCCTGTTCGACGTCAGCAAGCCTTATTTCAACACCGACGAACGCAACGTCTATGCCGCGCTCGGCACCGTGCGGCATCGCGGCGTCGAGCTGAGCCTGTCAGGCAATCCGACCGATCGCCTGAGCCTGGTCGCCGGCGCGGTCCTGATGCGCCCCCGCGTCACTGGCGAAGCGGTCGAGCAGGGACGAGTGGGGAAGCTTCCGCTCGGCCAGTCCGCCCGCATCCTGCGCGCCAATGCCGATTATCGTCCCGCTTTTCTTGCCGGCCTCTCGGTCGACATCGCGCTGTCTCATTACGGAAAACGCGCGGCGTCGCGCGACAACCTGATTTCGGTCGATGCCTATTCCCTGATCGATATCGGCGCGCGCTACCGGTTCAAGCTTGGCAAGTCTCCCGCGGTCTTCCGGGTGCAGATGGCCAATGTCACGGACAGCTTCGCGTGGACCATCCTGGGCAGCAACAGCTACGGCCTGATGGACAAAAGGCGGGTCAGCGCCTTTCTGGCAGTGGATTTCTGAGACCCGTCACGCGCGAGCGGCGCGATCAATCGACCCAATCCAGCCCCATGTCGCGATAGACCTCGCGCTCTTCGTCCCAGCCCGGCTTCACTTTCACATGCAAATAGAGATGCACCGGGCGGCCCATGATCGCGGCGAGTTCGGTGCGCGACCGCGCGCCGATTTCCTTGATCCGCGATCCACCCTTGCCGAGAATGATCGCGCGCTGCGTCGGGCGCTCGACCAGGATCTGCTGGTGAATCTCGACCGATCCGTCCTCGCGCTCCTTATACTGTTCGGTCTCGACAGCGCTGGCATAGGGGAGCTCGGCGTGAAGCTGGAGGTAGAGCTGCTCGCGCGTGACTTCGGACGCCAGGCTCCGCTCGGTCGCGTCGGACACCTGGTCCTCGGGGAAATGCCATGGTCCCTCGGGCATCGCTTTCGCCAGATGCGCCTTCAGTTCGACCAGGCCGTCGCCGGTCGTTGCGCTGACGAAGAAAGTCTCTGCGAAATCGACTTGCGCGTTGAGCTTCTCGGCATGGAGCAGCAGCTTGGCCTTGTCGGCGAGGTCGACCTTGTTGAGGATCAGATATTTGGGCTCGCTGCGGTCCTTGATCGACTCGGCGATGTCGGTGACCTTCGCGCCCAGCCCGCCCTTGGCGTCGACCACCAGCGCGAGCACATCGGCGCCTTCGGTCCCGCCCCAGGCGGCGGAGACCATTGCGCGATCAAGCCGGCGCTTGGGTTCGAAGATGCCGGGCGTGTCGACCAGCAGCAGCTGAGTCTCGCCCTCGATCGCGACGCCCATCAGCCGGGTGCGCGTGGTCTGCGCCTTGGGGCTGACGATCGCGACCTTCTGCCCGACCAGCGCATTGACCAGGGTGGACTTGCCTGCGTTCGGTGCGCCGACGATGGCGACGAGGCCGCATTTTTGGCCGAGTATTTGGTTTGATTCAGTCATGCTCGCCGGGTTGGCGCATGGCTGGGGTTTGGACAAGAGCTGTATTGGGCACATCCCCATCCTCCGCTCGCCCTGAGCCTGTCGAAGGGCCGCTCTTCCCCTTCGCTAGCCTTGAGATCAGCGACCAGTCACCGCGGATCAGTGCCAGTTTCTTGGCTCTGGTCCATCCTTTTATACGGCGCTCCGCCTCCAGCGCTTCGATCCGCGATGGAAATTGCTGGCTCCAAACCAAGGTGGCGGGCGCGTAGGTGCGGGTGAAGCCGGAAATGGCGCCACTCTGGTGCTGGTTGATACGATGTTCGAGATTGTCGGTATGGCCGACATAGAATGTCCCGCCGCGACAATGGAGCATGTAAGCCCAGAACGTCATTGATTGAGCTTAGAAGGAAGAGCGGTGCTTCGACAAGCTCAGCACGAACGGGGAGAGGGCGGTACTCAAAGTGCAATGGCCCACTATTGCCTTCACCCCAGCTTCGCCAGCAACGCCGCCGCCGCCGCCGTCTCCGCTTCCTGCTTCGAACTCCCCTCGGCCGTCGCTTCCGCCAGCGTCCCGATCGAGGCCTTCACGGTGAAGCGTGGCGCATGGTGCGGGCCGGACCGGTCGACCACTTCATAGGCCGGGGTGCGGCGGTTATGCGCCGCTGCCCATTCCTGCAGCGCGGACTTGGGGTGCTGCGGCGCCGAGCCTTGCGTCTTGACCCGCTCGCCCCAGCCGCTGCGGATCGCCGCGCGCGCCACGTCGAGACCGCCGTCGAGATAAAGTGCGCCGATCAGCGCCTCCATCACATCGCCCAGCACATTGTCGCTGTCGGTCGCGCCGTCGTCGCGTGCCTGCTTGCCGAGCTTGAGATGAGCGGCAATGCCAAGCCCGCGTGCGACATCGGCACACACCGCGCCAGTGACCAGCGCGTTGAGCCGCTTCGACAGCGCGCCCTCCGGTTCGTTCGGAAACAGGGCGAACAGCCATTCGGCCATGACCAGGCCGAGCACGCGGTCGCCGAGAAACTCCAGCCGCTCGTAATTCGCCGCGGCCTGGCTGCCATGAGTCAGGGCGCGTTCGAAGGGGGCGATGTCGGCCGGGCGATGGCCGAACGTGTTGGCGATCCAGCCCGTCAGGTCATCGCTGCGGCCGTCGTTCAAAAGCCTTCCCCGATGCGGCTCCACCGTGCCGCGCTGAACCAGGTCCAGGGAAGGAACCAGTTGGCCGAGCCGTCGGTCGAGAAGAAGCTGACTACTGCCTTGCCTTCGATCCGCTCCATCGGGACCATGCCCATGCCCTGGGGCGGCTCGAACCGGCTGTCGCCGCTGTCGTCGCGATTGTCGCCCATCACGAAGACATGGCCGGCCGGCACCGAATAGAGTGATGTTTCGTCGGCGACGGGCATTTCGCCGCGGTCGAGCACGAAATAGGACCGCCCGCCGGGCAGCGTTTCGCGGAAGCGCTGATAGCGGCAGATCGGCTTGCCGGCATCGACTTGCTGGAATTGCGCCGGGCACTCGGAGCCCGAATAATTGGGCGTGAGCGGTATGGTGAAGTCGGCGACGCGCTCCTTCGGGATCGCGGTGCCGTTCAGGATCACCTGGCCGCTGCGCATCTGGATCGTATCGCCGGGCAGGCCGATGACGCGCTTGATCACGTCATTGGCATGGCCGGCCGGGTCGGCCGGCCCGCGAAACACCACGACATCGCCGCGCGTCGGATCGCGCCCGAAAATTCGCCCGGGGATCAACGGCACGCTGAACGGCAGCGAATGCCGCGAATAGCCGTAATTCCATTTCGAGATGAACAGATAGTCGCCGATATACAGGCGCGGCAGCATCGATTGCGACGGAATGCTGAACGGCGAGAAGATGAAGCTGCGGAACAGCAGCACGACCACCGCGAGTTTCAGCAGGAAGATTGCCGTATCGGCCGCCTCCGATCGGGGCTTTTTCGGCTTGAGTCCGGAGTCGCCACGACGGGCGGGGTATCGGTATCGGTCATTGGCGCGGTTTGGGCATGCGCGGGCAGGGCGTCAAGCTGGCGGTTGCCTTGCGGCCATTGAGTATGGACCCTAAGCGCACCACATCGACACTGGCGACAGCAAATATTGAGGTACCCATGCCCGCAGCCGACTGGACCAAGATCGAGGCGCTTCCCGCGATTCCGCTGAAAAGCCTGTTCGCGGACGACCCGGACCGGGTGACGCGCTTCTCCGCCGACGTCGCGGGCATTCATTTCGACTGGTCGAAAACGCATCTGACGGCAGAGGCAGTGAGCGCGTTCGAAGCGCTGGCCAAGGCGCAGGGGCTGGCGGGCAAGCGCGAGGCGCTGTTCGCCGGCGAAGAGATCAACGTCACCGAAGGCCGTGCGGCCGAGCACACTGCCGAGCGCGGCGAAGGCAAGGCGGACAGCGTCGCACGGGCGCGCGCGCTCCATGCGCGGATGCGCGCGCTGATCGATGCGATCGAGGGCGAGGCGCTCGGGCCGATCCGCCATATCCTGCATGTCGGCATCGGCGGGTCTGCGCTCGGGCCGGACCTGCTGGTCGATGCGCTCGGCCGCGAGGCGGGGCGCTACGATGTCGCGATCGTGTCCAATGTCGATGGCGTCGCGCTGGAGGAGGCATTCGCCAGGTTCGATCCGGCGGCGACCCTGCTGGTCATCGCGTCGAAGACCTTCACCACCACCGAGACGATGCTCAACGCGCAAAGCGTGCTGCAATGGATGACCGAGCACGGCGTCGAGGATATTTACGGCCGTGTCGTCGCGCTGACCGCCGATCCCGACAAGGCGCTGGAATGGGGCGTCGACGAAACGCGCATCCTGCCGTTCAGCGAATCGGTCGGCGGGCGCTATTCGCTCTGGTCGTCGATCGGCTTTCCCGCAGCGCTGGCGCTCGGCTGGGATTGTTTCGAGGAATTGCTCGAAGGCGCGGCCGAGATGGACCGGCATTTCCGGCTGACCGCGCTGCACGAGAATGCGCCCGCGCTCGCCGCCTTTGCCGACCTTTATTACACGCAGGTGCGTCATGCCGAGACGCGTGCGACCTTCGCCTATGACGAACGGCTGCGGCTGCTGCCCTCCTATCTTCAGCAGCTGGAGATGGAATCGAACGGCAAGGGCGTGACCACCGACGGCAAGCCGCTTGGCCGCCCGAGTGCCGCGATCACCTGGGGCGGAGTCGGCACCGACGCGCAGCATGCCGTGTTCCAGCTGCTCCATCAGGGCACGCATCTCGTGCCGGTCGAATTCGTCGCGGTGATCGAGGCGGGCGATACGCTGGCCGAGGATCATCACCGGCAATTGCTGCTCAACGCCTTTGCGCAGGGCGCCGCATTGATGGCGGGCAAGCAGGTCGAGGATCCGGCGCGCAGCTATTCGGGCGACCGGCCGTCCTCGACCATCCTGCTCGACGATCTCGACGCGCGCAGCCTGGGCGCGCTGATCGCCTTCTATGAGCACCGCGTGTTCGTGAATGCGATCCTGCTCGGCATCAATCCGTTCGACCAGTTCGGCGTCGAGCTGGGCAAGGAGATGGCCAAGGCGGCAATTGCCGGCGGGCAAAGCTTCGATGCTTCCACCGACGACCTGATCAAGCGGGCATTTGGCTGACCGCATATAACTTCCGTTCGCCCTGAGCTTGTCGAAGGGCCGTTCTTTTTCCGGAAGCGAGAGAGGAAGAACGGTGCTTCGACAAGCTCAGCACGAACGGTTTTCTTTTGACGAGGGTAAAGAATGACCGCTCCCAAATACGACTATGACCTGTTCGTCATCGGCGCAGGCTCGGGCGGGGTGCGCGCGGCGCGCGTGTCGGCCGCGCATGGCGCCAGGGTCGCGGTGGCGGAGGAGTATCGCGTCGGCGGCACCTGCGTCATTCGCGGCTGCGTGCCCAAGAAGTTGCTGATCTACGGCGCGCATTTCGCCGAGGATCTGGCCGATGCGCGCCGCTTCGGCTGGAACGTGCCCGATTGCGACTTCGAATGGCCCGTGCTGCGCGACAATGTGCTGGAGGAGGTCGACCGGATCAACGCCGCCTATACCGCGACGCTGGAAAATCACGGCGTAGAGATCATCGCCGAACGCGCGGTCATCACCGGCCCGAACAGCGTGAAGCTCGCCGGCGGGCGAGAGGTCACCGCGAAGATCATCCTCGTTGCGACCGGCGCGACGCCGTCGGTGCCGGATTGCCCGGGGCATGAACATGGCATCACCTCGAACGAGGCGTTCCATCTCGACGCGGTGCCGAAGCGCATCCTGATCGCGGGCGCGGGCTATATCGCCAATGAATTCGCCGGCATCTTCCATCAACTCGGGGCGCACGTCATCCTGATCAACCGCACCGACGTGATTCTGCGCGGCTATGACGAATCGATCCGCGACCGCTTGCTGCAGATCTCGATGATGAAGGGGATCGAGTTCCGCTTCCATGCCGCGTTCGAGGGCATCAGCAAGGAAAAGAATGGCTGTCTGACGGTCAGCATGTCGAACCATGAACCGGTCACGGTCGATGCGGTGATGTTCGCCACCGGGCGCGATCCCAATACCAAGGGGCTCGGCCTGGACAGCGCGGGCGTCGAGACCGACGACAAGGGCGCGATCAAGGTCGATGAGGACAATCGCTCGACCTGCCCGAGCATCTATGCGGTCGGTGACGTCACCAACCGCGTGCAGCTGACCCCGGTCGCGATCCGCGAGGGCCAGGCCTTTGCCGACACGATCTTCGGCAACAAGCCGACCCGGGTCGATTATGACTGCATCCCCTCCGCGGTATTCAGCCACCCGCCCATGGCGGGCGTCGGCATGACCGAGAGCCAGGCGAAGAACAAGCTCGGCTCATGCAAGGTCTACACCTCGGACTTCCGGCCGATGAAGAATGTGCTCGCCGGCCGCAACGAACGCGCGCTCTACAAGATGGTCTGCGACAGCGAGACGGGGAAAGTGCTCGGCCTGCACATGATCGGGCCCGACGCCCCGGAAATCCTGCAGGCGGCCGCAGTTGCGGTGAAGGCGGGCCTGACCAAGGACGCTTTCGACCAGACGGTGGCGCTGCATCCGTCGATGGCGGAGGAACTGGTGTTGATGCGGTAGGACAGGAGTTTCTGGCCGCGAGAATTACATCACCGGCACAAAAAAGGCCGCCATCCCGGTTGGGATGGCGGCCAATTTTTTGTCCGGTCAGACGATCAGAATTCGACGTGAACGCTGCCGAGCACCGTGCGGGGATAGCCGACCGAGAAGTTCGGGTTGGCCGCAGCGTTGATCTGCGTCGAGATGTTGCCGAAATAGAATTCGTTGAACAGGTTTTTCACGTTCAACTGAAGGTACGTCTTTTCCAGGCCGAAATCGCTCAGCTTGAGCCGCGCATCGAGATCGACCAGCATGTAAGCTGGTGCCACCACATCATTGACGTCGGTAGCGAAGCGCTTGTCGACCCACTTTACAGTGGTACCCAGATCGACTGGGCCAGCCTTGATCAGCGCCCGGCCACCGACCTGCCACTCCGGCGTTTCGGTGACGCGCTTGCCCTTGGTCGGAGCAAAGACTGACGTCGCGCCGGACCCGCTGAGCAGAACATTGTCCTTCAACTCGGCATGGATGTAGGAACCAAAGGCAGTGATCGACGCCCAGTCGGTCGGCTTCACCGTTACGGTCGCATCGACGCCATAGCTGTCGACCTTGCCGACATTGCGATCGAGCGAGATGCCCTGATCGAAATCGTATGAGGTAACAATCCGGTTCTTATAAGTGATGTACCAGGCGGTCGCCTGAGCCTGCACCCGGCTGTTCGTCATGCGCACACCCAGGTCGAAAGAGTCGGTCTTTTCCGGCTGCACATCGACGAAGGGCGAACGATAGAGATTATCAGTACGCGGTGCCGAGAAACCCTTTGCGTAGCTGGCGAAGACATTCACGCTGTCACTGAACTTGTACATCAGGCCGGCGCTAGGCAGAACCGCGTTATAATTATACGTCTTCTTGAAAGGCGCATAATAAGGCGTTGGTCCGGATGACGGAACCAGACCGCCGGGCGCGATAATCTGCGAGGCCGGGAAGGTTTCGCTGGTGCAATAGGCGAAGCCGCTACCACGGGCTTCGGTAAAGCAGCGATTCTCCAGCTGGCGCTTGAAGAACGGCGCACGCACGCCGATCTGGACGGTCAGTGCATCATTCAGGAATTTGCCGACATATTCGCCCGAGATTTGGTTGAGCAGAGCGATCGACAGGCGATTGCGCTGCTGAATCTGATAGCCATCCGCCGTAAGCACCGGACGGGCATCGCCACGGCCACCGAACACGCTTTCGGGAAGACCGGTCTGGGTCAGATATCCCCATTCGCCAGTCTGCCGATGATGACCACGCTCATAGGTATAGGCGATGCGGACGCGGTTCTGATCGTTGATATCGTAGATCAGCGATGCCGTCCCGGTGATGCGGTTGGTGTTGGTGTTGTTTGGTGTGAAGAACCGCACCGTATCCAGATAATCACCATCGCCGTTGAAATCGACACCGGGAGCGCCAGGCGTGCCGCCGCGAGCACGAGCCGAATTCTCAGCCAGTGTCGTGCTGCCGCCGCCATTGGCGAGCACATATTGATATGCGGCATCCGTCGTCAGCAGGAGCTTGTCTGTCAGCGTGAAGCGCGAATTGAAGCGCACATTGCCGGTGTTCGTCGGGTTGATACGCACGGCATAGAAATTGGAACATGCGGCGGCGGCTCCAGCGCCATCGTTCTGCGCGCCTGGACCCCGAACCGGACGAGCGCAAATCGCATCATTTTCGAAATTGTTGATGATGTCCTGCTGGGCGTGGTTGAAGTCGCTCAGATCAATCGGATTGGCTGGAGTGGCAGCTGCAGCGGCTGGGATTCTCGTCGCGCCGAACAATGTGCGGAGGTCATTAACGCCTGGGTTGCGATAGAAGTTGTTGCGGTTCTTGTTAAAGTGACCCGAGAGACGAAGGAAGTCACCATTGCTGCCAAGCGGCTGATAAATGCTGACGTTATACTGTTCTTTCTCGTTCCGGCCCGGGCCCTTGAATTTATCGTTCCGTGCCATGCTGGCGGACGCCAGGGCCTTGGTGCCGAATGAAGTCAATTCGCCGGTCTGGACCATGCCGAAGATACGCATGAAGTCATTCTGGCCCGCGGAGCCGACCAGCATTGCGCCGAATTTGTCGCTCGGGGTGATGGTCTTATAGTTGATCGTTCCGCCAGCGGCGCTCGCGGTCGGGCTGTCGATATCGGTCGCGCCGAGATTGACGTTGACCTCCTGGATCACCTCCGGATCGAGCGTCTGGTTCGAATAGACCGCATAGTTGCCGGTATCGTTCAGCGGGAAGCCGTCCCAGGTCAACGACACGCGGTTGCCGTCAAATCCGCGAATGCGGACATTGCCGCCCGCCGAACCGAACGGATCGCTCTGGGTGAAGTTCACCCCGGGGATGATGTTGAGCGCATCAAGCACGGTGTTGCCCGGCACGCTGCGATTGATGATATCGTTGGTCAAGATTTGACGCGCCTTGGGCGAATCAGGAATGACAATTCCTTCAACACCGCGCGCGGTGCTGGCGGTAACGACGATGTCGTCTTCGCCAAATTCGGTCGAACCGGTCGACTGCGCGTACGCGGCGCCCGGAATCATCAGGGCGGCAACAGCCACGCCCATGAATAGGTTGTTTCGCATGTTTATGTTCCCCTTCGAGCTTCGTGCTCTGATCAGACGGCTCACTGTCCGTTACCGGGCGCCCTGCACGCCGATTATTTCGGATAGATGACATCGGGGTACTTACGCCAGACCCCCGGAGATTCATTTCATGGTGCGTTGCAAAAAAGCATCACTGCCCGGTTATTGGGCAGCCGCAACGATCTCCGCCCAGCCGGCCTCGTCGATCACCGCAACGCCCAGTTCTGCGGCCTTTTTGAGCTTCGATCCGGCGCCCGGCCCTGCAATGACCAGGTCGGTCTTGGCCGATACCGATCCGGCGACCCGGGCGCCGAGCGCCTCGGCCTGGGCCTTGGCTTCGTCGCGGCTGATCGTCTCGAGGCTGCCGGTGAACACCAGGGTCTTGCCGCTGACCTGCGACTCGCGCACATTGGAAACATAGGCGGCGGGCGAGACTTCGGAGAGCAGGTCCGCCCAAGCCTCGCGATTATGCTCCTCGGCGAAGAAATCGACCAGCGCTTCGGCGACCACCGGGCCGACGCCTTCGACCGATTCCAGTTCCGCGCGTGCCTCGGGGTCGACGGCGACCTCGGCGATGCGCTCGACCGTGCCGAACGCCTTGACCAGGTCGCGCGCGGTGACCGCGCCGATATGCCGGATGCCCAGCCCGAACAGGAAGCGCGCCGGATCGGGCGTGCGCTTGGCCTCGATCGCGGCGAGCAGATTGGTCGCCCAGACGCGGCCGTCCTTCTTGCGCGCGAGCAATTGCTCCTCGGTCAGGCGGAAAATGTCGGCCGGGCTGTGGATCAGCCCGTCATGGAAGAAATCCTCGATCTGCTTCAGGCCAAGGCCCTCGATATCGAGTGCGGCACGGCCGACGAAATGACGCAGCCGTTCGATCCGCTGCGCCGGGCAGATCAGCCCGCCGGTGCAGCGGATATCGACTTCACCCTCTTCGCGCACCGCGTCGGACTGGCATTCGGGACAGACGGTCGGGAAGGGCCACGCGCCGCGGCTTTCGTCGCGCGACAGATTCTCGACGATCTGCGGAATGACGTCGCCCGCGCGCTGCAGCACCACCCGGTCGCCGGGCCAGACGTTGAGCCGCGCAATCTCGTCGGCATTGTGCAGCGTCGCATTGGTCACCACCACGCCGCCGACCGTCACCGGGGTCAGCCGCGCGACCGGGGTCAGCTTGCCGGTGCGGCCGACCTGGATGTCGATCCGCTCGAGCAGGGTCTGCGCGCGCTCGGCGGGGAATTTGTGCGCGATCGCCCAGCGCGGCGCGCGGGCAACGGCGCCGAGCCGCGCCTGCCAGTCGAGCCGGTCGACCTTGTAGACCACGCCGTCGATATCGAACGGCATGTCGGCGCGGCCGGCCTCGATGCCGCGATAGACGGCGAGCGCGTCGTCGACCCCCTCGACGCGGGTAAAGGCGGTCGCGACCGGGATGTTCCAGCTGCGGATTGCCGCGACCACCTCGGTCTGGGTCTCGCCCGGCACCGCGCTGGTCTCGCCCCAGCCATGGGCGAGGAAGCGCAGCGGCCGCGAGGCAGTCACGCCCGGATCCTTCTGGCGCAATGATCCGGCGGCCGCATTGCGCGGGTTGGCGAATTGCCGCGCCTTCGACGCATCTCCCGCCGCTTCGGCTTCCGCCAGCAGCCGCGCGTTCAGCGCGGCGAAGGCGGCCTTGTCCATATAGACCTCGCCGCGCACTTCGAAGAGATCGGGTGCGGATGCGGGCAGGGTGGCGGGGATATCGCCGATGGTGCGGACATTCTCGGTCACGTCCTCGCCGACCTGGCCATCGCCGCGCGTCAGCGCGCGGACCAGCTTGCGCTTCTCGTAGCGCAGCGAGCACGACAGGCCATCGATCTTCGGTTCGGCGGTCAGCGCAACGGGCTCACCCTCGGGCAGCAGCAGGAAACGGCGGACGCGGGCGATGAATTCGACAATGTCCTCATCGGCAAAGCCATTTTCCAGGCTCATCATCGGCCTGGCATGCGCGACCTTGGCAAGATGGCCGGCGGGCGCGGCGCCGATCTGGACGCTCGGCGAATCGGCACGGACCAGATGCGGAAAGGCCTTTTCGATCGCGCCGTTGCGGCGGACCAGGGCGTCATAATCCGCGTCCGAAATCTCCGGCGCGTCATCGGTATGATAGAGCGCGTTATGATGTGCGATCTCGCCGGCGAGCCGCGCCAGTTGGGCGGCGGCTTCATCCTCGGTTTCGGGCAAATCGGCTGGTTGGGGCGCGGTCATGCGCCAGCGCTACCGGAGGGGCCGGGGGGCAATCAAGCGGCTTTGATTCAAACCGGGATTGGTTCGCGAAACGGTGGAGCGTCAAATGCCCCGACCCCGTTCGTTTCGAGCGCAGTCGAGAAACATGTTCCGAGCGCCAGGGCCGGTTCTCGACTGCGCTCGAAACGAACGGGGGTTTAACGGAATGCGGGGCCGGAGACGCTAATCGTCGTCTTCGCCGGCCAGCGCCTTGGCTTCTTCGTTGACGGAGCGGCGTTCGGCGGTCTTTTTCGGCGCGAGTCGCCATTTCGTCCCATGCTTTTGCAGCGCGCAGCCAGCGCGAACGGACATTGTCGAGGGTCGCGGAATCGGCGTCGGCCTCAGCCTGACGTGCGCGATCGCGATAGAACAGTGCGGTGGTATTCGTAGGGTGTCTCCTCGGGGTTCCGGGTGAAAGCGCGCGGGCGCCGGACGAATCCGGCGCCCGCGTGTCAATCACGCAGAAGCGAGGTTCACAGCGGACATCTTGCCGCGACGATCCTGCTCGAGCTCGTACGAAACGCGCTGCTCCTTATCGAGCGTGCGCATGCCGGCTGCTTCAACGGCACTGATATGGACAAAGGCGTCGTTCCCGCCACCTTCAGGCGCGATGAAGCCATAGCCCTTGTCGGCGTTGAAGAATTTTACGGTGCCGATCGGCATAGGTATTTCCTTGGGTAGACGGAGCCGGGAAGAAAAACCGAAAGCACCGTCCGGCCCCGGCCGGTGCATCTCGAAGGCGGTCGCGTCAGTCGCCCGATGGGGCGAAGACGTTGCGAAATGGATGTTGGCCAAGTGGCGTTTCGAGGTCCAACGGTCAGCTCCGAAGCTTAAAACAAGCGGGAGCGCGAAGGTCTCTCAGTCGTGCGATGCTTGTGGGCAATTTCGCGCGATGAGAGAGCTATAGCATGGTTTTGTGGAATTGTCGCATCGTTTAACTCTGGGTTTAACTCTGGCCCTATTGTCGCCTTGTCGCCGCGTAATACCGGCATGTCGTGCGCACCGGCGACAGCGTCCAGCGCTGGCGCGTTGTTGTTGCAGGCGGCGAGCTTTCCCGAAAGCCACCGACTCAAGGCGCACCGATTCGGCGCTACCTGCTTCCCCGGCAAAGGCCGGGGCCCGGTGGGTGAGCATTTGTTGGCCTGCGCTTCGCGTTGTTACCTCGGCCTTCTCGACTGGGCCCCGGCCTTCGCCGGGAAGCCGCAAAGGTGGATCGCATCAACTGGATTTGGTTTTAGTATCTGAAATACAAGGATATTATACCCTTACGCTAACGCGGCGGCGGCAGGAGATATGGTACATTCCGGTGTAACATATCTTCCGGCAGTGCTGCTGCCGGCGGTGATTCAAGCGCTGTCCAGGGTCGGGCATATCATCACCTGCCGGACAGATACCGGCGCCGGGATTGCTGCAGCCGCCGGCGCAATGGTCTCGCACTCCACGCGATCTCCACAATTCTGTGAAAACATTGTCGGACGGCACTAAGCCGCTTGTTGACGAAGGAGTTTGGCCGGCTGTGGAAAACGCGTTGATTCTGATCGTCGAGGACGAACCCGAAATCGCGCGGATCCTGCAATCCTATCTGGAGCGCGATGGTTTCCGTACCGTTTGCGCCGGCGATGGCGAGATCGCACTGACTCACCTCAAGACGCTGCGGCCCGATCTCGTGCTGCTCGATATCGGCCTGCCGCGGCGCGACGGTTTTTCGGTGCTCACCGAAATCCGCGGCCGGGAGAATACACCGGTGATCATGACGACGGCGCGGGCGGAGGATCTCGACAAGCTGTCGGCCTTGCGCATCGGCGCGGACGATTATGTGGTGAAGCCGTTCAACCCGATGGAGGTGGTGGCGCGGGTCAAGGCGGTGTTGCGCCGAACCCGGGGAGAGGATTTCGGCCACCCCGTGTTGCGCGTCGATACGCTGGAGGTGGATACGGAAAATTACCGGGCGTCGGTCGCACGGGGCGGCGACCGCCTGGTTTTGGACCTTACCCTGACGGAGTACCGGCTGCTCGCCCATCTCGCCCGCGCACCGCGTCGCGTCTTCACGCGGGGGGACCTGGTCGACGCATGCCTTCCCGAAAGCAACGCTCTGGAGCGCACCGTCGACAGCCATGTCAGCAATCTCCGCCGCAAGCTCGATCGGGCCGGTGCGGCTGGATTGTGCGTGGTGGTGCGGGGCGTGGGATACAGGCTGATGGCATCATGACCGAGCCCCCGATCCGACGCCGCCGTTGGCGACGCTGGCCGCTTTCACGTCAGATCGCGATCGTCCTGGCGGGCGCCGTGCTGATGAATGCCGTCCTGTTCGTGGTGACGATGACCATTTTCGTCTCAATCGAAGAGCAGCGGATCGAGCGGACACTCTCACCGGCAGCGACCCGCGCGCTCAGGGCGTCGGAGGCGAGCCGCCTGCCGCGAACCGAGGATCTTGCCGCCTATCTCCGGGAAACCCGGGGTATGGAAGACCTGGTCGACGAACGGATCAATACCGCGCTTGCGCTCTTCACGCTGCTCGCTGCCACTGCAGGATTCGCACTCGGATATGTCCTGCTCGGCCGCCTTGGCCGCGGTCTCAACAATGTCGCCCATGCCGCGCGACGCGTCGCGGAGGGCGACCTGTCGGCTCAGGCATCCGCGCCGAAATGGGCCTCGCGCGAGGAATATCAGCTCGCGTCCGATTTCAACGCGATGTCCCGCTCGCTGCAGCGGGCGGAGCGCGAACTGGCCGAAAGCACCGCTGCGGTGGCGCATGAGCTGCGCACGCCGCTGACCATATTGCGGGGGCGCCTGCACGGCATCGAGGACGGCGTCTTTCCCGGCGGACCGGAGGAAATGCGTGGCCTGCTCTTCCAGGTCGAAGGGCTGGGCCGCCTGATCGACGATCTGCAGACGCTCAACCTGGCCAAGTCCAACCGCATGCTGCTCGACCTGGTGGCGGTCGACCTGTCGGAACAGGTCGAGCATGTCCTGGCCGTGGTCAGGCCGGATCTGGAAGCCGCCGGCCTCGACCCCGTGCTTGATCTGGTTCCCGCCGTGGTGGTCGCCGATGGCGGCAGGCTGCGCCAGGCGATCAGCGCGGTGCTCAACAATGCCCAGCGCTATGCTGCGCAGAGCGGTGTGCTGCGCATCCATACCAGGATCGAAGAGGACGATGGGGTGCTGGAGATCGTCGATCACGGACCGGGCCTGCCGCCCGGGACCAGCGAGCTCGCCTTTGACCGTTTCTGGCGCGCCGAGGGATCGCGTGCGCGCCATAGCGGCGGCACCGGCCTAGGCCTCGCGATCGTGCGCGTCATCGTCGAAGCCCATGGCGGGAGCGCGACCCTGGAAAGCCATGATGGCGGCGGCACGGTCTTCACCATGCGGTTGCCGCGCGCGGGCCGCTCCACATGATCTCTACACGATACTGATCCGACCTCCACAATTGCGCTGGATATCCCTGTCCATCGGCCGGCGTGTGTTTCGGCCGCACTGTCATCAGGGAGATACATGATGAAGACGACGCTTTCGCTCCTGGCCATTGCGGCACTCGCGCTGCCAATCACCGCTCAAGCGCAGGAGCAGGATGGGGCATCGCCCTTCAACGGCGCGCATGCCACGGTCGAAATCGGCCGCGCCGACACCAAGGCGCGTCAGAACGGCGCCCCGGTATCGAACCGTGGCGAGAGCAAGGCCGGCCTTGCCAAGATCCGCGGCGCGATCGGTTATGACGCGGCGCTTGGTTCCAACTTCCTGATCGGCGCGGAAGCCGGCATCGGCACCGGCGGGCGCTCGGTCAAGCAGCGCTCGCTTCTGGGCGGCACCTACCGGGTTCGCCCCGGGATCACCTATGATCTCACCGCGCGTGCGGGTGTGATGCCGGTGAAAAGCCTGCTGATCTATGGGCGGGGCGGCTATCGCTGGCTGCGCAACAAGGAAGAGATCACCGGTCAGGTGACCGGCAACGGAGTCTACAAGCACACCGATGGCGGCTGGACCTATGGCGCCGGCGTGGAGCTTGCCCTGACATCGTCCTTCTCGCTGCGCGGCGAGTATAACCGGACCAATTTCGACAAGAATCTGCGCCAGAACCGGCTGTCGCTGGGCGGATCCTTCCGCTTCTGAGCCGATCAATGAATCCCTGGCGCGCAGCGTTGCGCGCCAGGCGTTTCTATGCGGTTTCCAGCAATCGGTCGGCCTGCGCGCGGGCCTCGTCGGTGATCCGCGCACCGGAGAGCATCCGGGCGATTTCCTCGCGCCGTGCCGCATCGTCGAGCACAATCACGCCGGTGCGCGTGACGATGCCGTCATGGCTTTTCGCAATGAGCAGGTGATGGCCGCCGCGCGCCGCGACCTGCGGGCTATGCGTGACGACCAGCAACTGGGTGCCGCCCGCCAGCCGGGCGAGCCGCTCGCCGATCGCGCTCGCCACTGCGCCGCCGACGCCGCGGTCGATCTCGTCGAAGATCATCGTTGCCGCGCCGCCCTCTTCGGCCAGCGCGACTTTCAGCGCGAGGATGAAGCGCGACAATTCGCCCCCGCTGGCGATCTTGGTCAGCGCGGCGAATGGCGCTCCGGGGTTGGTGGAGATTTCGAACTCGACCCGGTCCTTGCCCGCCGCGCCCCAGCTTTCGGCGGCGAGCGGGGCGATCGCGGTGCGGAAGCGCGCCGCGTCGAGCTTCAGGGGAGCGAGTTCGCCCTTCACCGCTGCGTCGAGCCGCGCCGCCGCCTCGATGCGCCGCGCGGTCAGTACGTCCGCTTCCGTGTCATAGGTCTTCGCCGCTTCGGCCAGCGCGCGTTCCAGCGCGGCGATCCCCGCGCCGCCGCTTTCGATCCGATCCAGCCTTGCGGCCAGTTCTTCGGTCAGCGCGGCGAGATCGTCGGGCTGTACCCGGTGCTTGCGGGCCAGCGCGCGCAGGTCGAACAGCCGTGTCTCGTCTTCTTCCAGCCGCGCCGGATCGAATGCCAGCGCGACCGCCGCCTCATCGACCTTGTCCTGCGCCTCGGCACCTTCGGTGATCGCACGGTCGATTGCCGCCAGCGCTTCGCCCAGCGCCTCATGGTCTTCACCGACGCGTTCGAGAATACGCGCGGCCTGGCGCAATCGGGCCAGCCCGCCATCCGACCCTTCGAGCAGGTCGGCGATCGCTCGAAGGTCGTCCGCGATCTTCTCGCCGCGCTGCATGCCGGCGCGGCGCGTGGCGAGAATCTCCTCTTCGCCGGTTTCGGGGGCGAAGGCGGTCAGTTCGGCGACTGCGTGCTCGAGCCATTCCCGGTCGCGTTCCTGGATGTGGAGTTCGGCGCGTGCCGTGGCCAGTTCGCTTTCCGCCGCGCGCCAGGTGCGATGCGCGCGGGCCGCCGGCCCGCTATCGATCCGTCCGAATGCGTCGAGCAGCGCGCGGTGACCGCTCGGGGCGAGCAGGCCGCGATCGTCGTGCTGGCCATGGATCTCGACCAGATGGGTGCCGAGTTCGCGCAGCAGGCCGGCAGAGGCGGGCTGATCGTTGATGAAGGCGCGGCTACCCCCATCCGCCTTGACGATACGGCGAATGATGAGCGGTTCGCCGGAATCGATGTCGAGGCCGTTTTCGTTCAGCAATGCCGCGATCGGGCCATCCCGATGCGGCGTATCGAAGCTTGCGGTGACCACGGCCTGCGCCGTGCCGTGTCGCACCAGCGCGGTATCGCCGCGCGCGCCCAGCGCCAGGCCAAGTGCATCGAGCAGGATGGATTTGCCGGCGCCGGTCTCTCCGGTGAGCACGCCGAGCCCGTCATGGAACTCCAGGTCGAGTGCCTCGATCAGCACGACATCACGGATGGAGAGCGCGGTCAGCATGGTTCCGTGCCGCCCTTAACCGAAATTCCGGTGTTCTGGAATTGTTCTTTGCGCGACCGGCCGCGACACCGGCCGCGCAGCGTCAGTTGCCGCTCGGGCTGCTGTTGGACGAGGCGGGGGCCTTTTCGTCCTTTGGCGCGACCGCGTTGGACCCCGGCAGGGTCGGTTTCGCGCCGGGCAGGCCCAATGGGATGATCTGTTCGCCCTTGGCGATCGGCGTCATCGCGACGGCGGGATGATCGCCGATCAGCTTGTACGCGCGCTCGTACCAGTCGGAACCGGGATAGTTCGCGCCAAGCACTGCGGCCGCCTTTTTCGCTTCATCGGGCACGCCGAGTGCGAGATACGTCTCGGTCAGCCGCATCAACGCCTCGGGCGTGTGCGTGGTCGTCTGATACTCATCGACCACCTTGCGGAAGCGCAGAGTCGCGCCGAGCCACTGACCGCGCGATTCGTAGAATCGCCCGATCTCCATTTCCTTGCCGGCGAGATGGTCGCGGACCAGATCGATCTTGAGCCGCGCATCGGAGGCATAGCGCGTATTGGGATAGCGCCGCGTCAGCTCGCCGAGCGAATCGAGTGCCTGCTGGGTGATCTTCTGGTCGCGGGTCACGTCGCTGATCTGCTCGTAATAGCCGAGCGCGATCAGGTAATAGGCATAAGGTGCGTCGCGGTTGCCGGGATGAACCGACAGGAAGCGCTGCGACGACTGGATCGAGCTGGTGTAATCCTTGCTCAGATAATTGCTGAACGAACTCATCAGCTGCGCGCGCCGTGCCCATATCGAATAGGGGTGCTGGCGCTCGACTTCGTCGAACAGCGCCGCGGCCTCCTTGTAACGGCCCTGATCGAGCCGCTTCTTCGCCGCGGAATACAGCGTACCCACGTCGCGCGCGACATAGGGAACGTCGTTCTTGCCGCGATTGCGGGCGCAACCGGCGATCGGAAGCGCCAGCGCGGCGATGAGCGCAAGCGCTAGCGGACGGGACATTGAGATACGCATCGCGGCTACCCTTAGCCCAGCCCGCGGCGCGCTCACAATGTTTTTTGGCGTGGCGCGTGGCGGGATCGCGTGGCGGGATTTGTGCGTTGCAGCTATGCCAGCTCGGCACACCGGAAGGATTCGATACATGACCGCGACCTTGCTCACCACGCGCCGGGTGGAAAAGCCTTGGGGCCGCCATAAACTCTGGCCGGGCTTCCCCGATCCGGCGGCCGCCGACGCGCCGATCGGCGAAGTGTGGTTCGAGGCGCCGGACCCCGAAGGCGCCGATCTGCTGATCAAATATCTCTTCACTTCCGAAAAACTGTCGGTGCAGGTCCATCCCGACGACGCCCAGGCCCAGGCGCGGGGCCTGCCGCGCGGCAAGGACGAATGCTGGGTCGTGCTGGCCGCCGAACCCGAGTCGACGATCGCGCTCGGCACGCTCGAGCCGATGTCGAAGGAAGAGCTGAGGCAATCCGCACTCGACGGGTCGATCGAGCACAAGCTCGACTGGAAACCGGTCAAGGCGGGCGATTTCTATTATTCGGCGAGCGGCACGATCCACGCGATCGGGGCCGGCATCACGGTGATCGAAACGCAGCAGAATTCGGACACGACCTATCGCCTGTATGACTATGGCCGCCCGCGCGAACTGCATCTCGACGATGGCGTCGACGTGTCCAATGCCGTGCCCTATGTCGCGCCAGGCGCGCCGGGCCGGGTCGCGGACGACCGCATTCTCCTGGTCGAAGGGCCGAAATTCGTGCTCGAACGCTGGCCGGGCGGCACGCGCTCGGTCGAATTGCCGGCCGGTGTGTCGGGCTGGCTCATCCCGGTAACCGGTGACGGGACGGCCGGCGGTGTCGCGTGGCAGGCGGGCGAGTGCCTGATGCTCGAAGGGACGACGGAGATCGTGGCGTCGGCCGGCAGCGATCTGCTGTTCGCCTATCCGGGTGACAGAAGGATCTGAGCCGCGGGCGGATCTGACGGACAAGAAGGGTCAAAGTAACCTTCGCTCGGTATAGCGGCATCCGCCATGCTTCGTGTCCTGACCCTTTCGACCCTGTTCCCCGATGTTTCGCGCCCCAATTTCGGCGTGTTCGTCGAGCGCCAGACTCTGGGCCTCGCCGCGCATCCGGAGGTCGAGCTGCGGCTGGTCGCGCCGGTCGGCCTGCCGCCCTGGCCGCTCGCCACGCTGGCGCATTACCGGCCGCTTGCCGCACTGCCCCGGCGAGAAATGTGGAAGGGACTCGACGCCTGGCGCCCGAGGTTCGCGACGATCCCGGGCACCAGAGGGCGCTTCCATGTCGCCGCGCTGGTGCGCGGTCTGACGCCGCTGCTGACCGAAATACGTCGCGATTTCCCCTTCGACGTGATCGATGCCGAATTCTTCTTTCCCGATGGTCCCGCCGCGGTGGCGCTCGGTCGGCATTTCGACGTGCCGGTGTCGATCAAGGCGCGCGGAGCGGACGTGCATCATTGGGGCATGGCTCCCGCGACCAGCGGTCAGGTCGTCGCTGCGGGAAAGCAGGCGCAGGGCATGCTTGCCGTGTCGCAGGCGATGAAGGCGGACATGGTGGCGCTCGGCCTGCCGGCGGACCGGATTCGCGTGCACAGCACCGGAGTCGATCTCGGCCGCTTCGCGCCGCGCGATCGTGCCGCGGGCAAAGCGGCGCTCGGCGTTGCCGGCCCGCTGGTCGTGTCGCTCGGCGCGCTGATCCCGCGCAAGGGGCATGACATCGTACTGCGCGCGGTCGAGTCGTTGCCGGGCGTGTCGCTGCTGATCGCGGGGGAGGGGCCCGAACGGGCGGCGCTGGAGGCACAGATCGCGCGGGCCGGTATCGGCGACCGGGCCCGCCTGCTCGGCGGCGTGCCGCATGCCGATCTGCCCGCCTTGCTCGCCGCCGCCGACATGATGGCGCTCGCATCCTCGTCGGAGGGGCTTGCCAATGCCTGGGTCGAGGCGCTCGCCTGCGGTACACCGGTGGTCATCACCGATGCCGGTGGCGCGCGCGAGGTGGTAACAACGCCAGCCGCCGGCCGGATCGTGCCGCGCGAGGCGGCCGCCTTCGCCGCGGCGATCGCCGACCTGCTCGCCGCCCCGGTGCCGCGCGACGAAACGCGAAACGCGGCGGCGCGCTTCACCTGGGAAGCGAACACCGCCGCGCTCTATGATCACCTATCGGAGCTGGCGACTCATTTCCGCGTCTTCCACGGAATACCGCGCCACTCCGCCGCCTGACGGTCGGCGAGCGTTACCAGGTCGCCCATCTCGACCGGCATGTCGATCAGGTGCAGACCCCAGTCCTTGAGCAGCTGGCCGCCGACCACCACGTCGCCGACGATCGTGTCGGTGCGCGCATCCTTCGGATCGGCATTCACCGTTACCGCGAGATAGTCGAAGCCGTCCTTCGACACGCATTCGGCCGAAATCAGGCCGGGCACTTTCACGAAGCTGGTCGTGACCGGCGCACCGCTGCTGCTCCAGGGGCCCATCGTATCGCTGCCGAATCCGGCACCCTTTGCGCCGAGAATCGCGTTGGTGACCGCCTTGCCGCCGGCAAGCGCTGCCGGGTTGGTGCAGCCGACCGACTGGCCGGCGGTCGCGACCTTGCCGAAGCGGCTTCCGGCGGGCGGCGGCGAATCGGCGCGGAAAGTGACGTAGCTGACGACGCAGCGATATTGCCCATCGGCGCGGCACAGCGGCATCCTTTTCAGGTCGCCGCCGACCACCTGACCGGTCGGCACCGCGACATTGGTGCCGATCAGCATCGCCGAGATGACGTTCTTCATCACCAGCGGCTTGGTCTCGATTTCCCTGGCGATCAGCTCCTTCAGGATGCCGGCGCCCTGGCTATGGCCGATCAGCACCACGCCGCGGCCATTATTGTCGCGCGCGAGATAATCGTCCCACGCCGCCTTCACATCGGCATAGGCCATGGCGCGGTCCATTGCGGTCGGCTTGCCCTGCATCAGGGCCTGCAGCGCGGTCAGCGTGACCTGGCGATAAAGCGGCGCATAGACCCGGCACTTCTGGGTGAAGCGCGCGGCCTGGAATGCCGCGACATTCTTCTCCTCGGTGCCCGCGGTCATGTCGCTGTTGGGCGACGGATCGAGCGATACGGTGGGATAGACGTAGAAACAGTCGAACGGGATCTGCAGGTCGGGCTTGAACTTCTCGATCTTCTGCTTGCCGTCGGCGCGGATCACCGTGACGTCCTGATTGGCGGCGCAGGCGTCGGCTCGGCCCGGCCGGCACAGCCAGCTCGCATCCTGCTTGTAGTCGGGGGCGGGCGAGGGGCTGGCCGGCGCGGGCGGCGGCGGTGGATTGATCAACGCCGGCGGCGCGTTCCCGGGCGTTGGCGGTGAGGTCGTCTGGGCAGCGGCGGGTGTTGCGATCAGGGCAAGCAGTAGCGCGGTGGACTTCATCATTCCCTCCCTCTTTTGCGATCATCTAGCGCGGTCGGCGCGCTTGCGTCGAGAGGGTGCGTGCGACGTTCGCAGGCGGAATATGACCGTCAGGCGAGGGGATAGAGCGCCGCGCCGATCCAGCGGCCTTCGCCGCGCAGCACAGCCCAGGCGCGGGCGGCGGCGCGGCTGTCCATCGCCTCGATGCCAAGACCGCGCGCCTCGATCGCCCGGACCAGGGAGACGGGCGGGCGGATCAGCGACGGGCCCGTGCCGAGCAGCAGGAATTCCGGCGGCGGATCGAGCGCCAGCAGCGGTTCGAGATCGGCGATGGTCAGCTCGGCGACCGCCGGCGGGGTCCAGCCATCGGCGCGTACCGGGGTGATGAGCAGCGCGGCATAGACGCCGTCGTCGATCTTGAAGCCGCCAGCCGAAAAGCCCGAGATCATCGGGCCATCGGTCCTGGCCTTTTCCATTTTCATTCAGGGGCGATCTTTGGGGCCGACCCGCTCCGCGGTCTGGGGTGCCGTCGGCGCATCGGGCTTGTTCGGGTCTGCGCGCAGGCCAAGCGAGATCAGCAGCGACGACGAGACATAGATCGACGAATAGGTCCCGACGAAGATGCCGAGGATCATCGCCGCGGTGAAGCCGCGCAGCACATGGCCGCCAAAGGCAAGCAGCGCGCCAAGCGCAAGCAGGATGGTCAGCGAGGTCATCACGGTCCGCGGCAGCGTTTCGTTGACCGACAGATCGATGATGCCGGGCATGTCCATCTTGCGATAGCGGCGCATATTCTCGCGGATGCGGTCGTCGATGACGATCTTGTCGTTGATCGAATAGCCGATGATGGTCAGCACCGCCGCGACGATGTTGAGGTCGAATTCAAGCTGGGTAAGCGCGAAGAAGCCGAGCGTCATGAGCAGATCGTGGACGATCGCGACGACGGTCGACACGCCGAACTGCCATTCGAAGCGGAAGATCGCGAACAGGCCGATGCCGAGCACCGCCAGCACCACGGCGAGCACGCCGTTGCGGATCAGCTCGTCCGACACCTTGCCCGACACGGTCGAATAGCGCGAGAAGGTGGCGCCGGGGAATTGCGTCGCCAGCGCGGTCTCGACCTTCTTGACCACGGCGTTGGTCGCGCCTTCATCGGCGCTCGCCACCACCGGCAGGCGAATGGTCAAGGTCCTGGCATCGCCGAACTGCTGCAACGTCGCATCGCCGACACCGAGCTTGTCGACCGCTTCGCGCACCTTGTTGAGGTCCGGGTCGGTGGCGAATTTTTCCTCGATCATCAGGCCGCCGACGAAATCGACGCCGAAGTTCAGGCCCTTGGCCCAGACCAGGCCGACCGCGGCGAGCGACAGCGCCATGGTCAGCGCGAACGCCCATTTGCGCAGGGATACGAACGGCAGGTTCGTATTGTCGGGAACGAGTTTCAGAAGGCGCATGAGTTTTCGCCGATCAAATATTGATGTCGGTCGGCCGCGCCTTGCGCAGCCAGAGCGCGACCATCATTCGCGTGAAGGTGACGGCGGTGAACACCGAGGTGGCGATGCCGATCAGCAGCACGACCGCGAAGCCCTTCACCGGGCCCGAGCCGAGCAGCAACATGATGATGCCCGAAATGGCGTGAGTCACATTGGCCTCGAAGATCGTCCGGCTCGCTTCCTTGTAGCCGAGCTCGACTGCCTGGACGACGTTGCGCCCGCGGCGCCGTTCCTCGCGGATGCGTTCGTTGATCAGCACGTTGGCGTCGACCGCGGTACCGATGGTCAGCACGAAGCCGGCGATGCCGGGCAGGGTCAGCGTGCCGTTGAGCAATGCCAGCACCCCGACGATGACGACCACGTTGATCACCACGGCGAGGTTCGCATAGACGCCAAACCGGCCATAGGTCAGCAGCATGAACACGACCACCGCGGTGACCGCGATGACCGAGGCGAGAATGCCGGCGCGGATCGATTCCTTGCCGAGATCGGGGCCGACGGTCGATTCCTCGACCACCTTCAGCGCGACCGGCAGCTTGCCCGAGCGCAGCGCGATGGCGAGCTGCGTGGCGGATTCGACCGTGAAGCTGCCCGAGATGCTCGCGGTGCCGCCCAGGATCGGTTCGTTGATGTTGGGGGCGGAGATCACCTTCTTGTCGAGGATGATCGCAAAGGGCTTGCCGACATTGGCCTGGGTCAGGTTGGCGAAGCGCCGCCCGCCCTGGCTGTCGAAGGTGATGACGACTTCGGGTTCGTTGGTCTGCTGGTTGAACGACTGGCGTGCGTCGGTCAGCTGGTCGCCCATGATAGTCGGCGAACGCCTGACCGCGATGACCGGCGCGCCCTGCGGGTTGTTCGGATAGGGCAGGACGATGCTGCCGATCGGCGCATTGCCCTTGGCGATCTGCGCCGGATCGGCGGTCAGGTCGACCAGCTTGAATTCGAGCTCGGCGGTTTCACCGAGCAGTTTCTTCAGGGCATCGGGATTTTGCAGGCCGGGGACCTGCACGACGATGCGGTTGCTGCCCTGGCGCACGATGGTCGGTTCGCGCGTGCCGAGTTCGTCGATGCGCTTGCGCACCACTTCGGTCGCGTCACCCATCGCCTGGTCGACCGCGGCCTTCAGCCCGGCATCGGTCGGCTTCATCACGATGCGGCTTGAATCGACGACGTTCAGGTCCCAGTCGCGCTGGCCGGTCATGCCGACCCCGGCCGTGAGCTTGTTGAGCACTTCGCGCGCGGCGTCGAGCTTGGTCACGTCGCGCAGCATGAAGCTCAGCGTGCCGTCACGCGTCGAGATATCGCCGATCTCGATTCGCGGTGAGGCCCGGCGCATTTCCGTCGCGACCTGCTCGCGCATCAGCTCGACGCGCTTCGTCGCGATGTCCTTGGTATCGGCCTCGAGCAGCAGATAGGAACCGCCGGCCAGATCGAGACCGAGATTGATCCGCGGGTGCGGGAACTTGCCCCAGGAGTTGGTGGTGCTTTCGGGGAGAAAGCTCGGAACGGCGAGCAGCATCAGCGCCACCAGAAAGGCGACGATCGACGTTACTTTCCAGCGCGGAAAATCCAGCATGGTGTCAGTCGTTCGCCGGCTTGGCGGTGCCCGGGCCGGTCACGTCGGTGAGCGTTGCCTTGACCACGCGGACCTTGACCGTCGGGGCGATCTCGACCTCGACGAAGCGGTCCTCGACCTTGGTCACCTTGCCCAGGATGCCGCCGGCGGTGACCACCGAATCGCCCTTCTTGACCGCCTCGACCGATGCCTGGAGCGCCTTCATGCGGCGTTGCTGCGGGCGGATCATCAGGAAATAGAACACGATGAAGACGAGAAACAGCGGTGCGAGGCTGAGGAATGAGCCAATGCCGCTATTGGCGGCGGCGCCGGCGGTCTGGGCATAGGCGGAGGGGATGAACATGGGTCTACCTGAATCGCGGGATGGCGGGACGGAGGCCCCGCGCTACAAGGGCCGGGCGCTATCATCATCACCGGGGACGCGCAACATTCGTGGTGCCGGGCGACACAGGCGCTTGCATCCTGCGCCACACCCGCATAGACGCGCTCGCCTCGGTCGGGGCGTAGCGCAGCCTGGTAGCGCATCACACTGGGGGTGTGGGGGTCGCAGGTTCGAATCCTGTCGCCCCGACCAAGATTTCCACATCAGTATATGGTTGGCCAGCGCCGCAAGGCGCTGGCGCTCGCTTGCTTTCAGACCAAAAGTAGATCGTAAGCTGGGCCGGGGTTCCAACGCTTTTGGGACGGCTATGCAGCCTGCTTCTGAATCAGTTCATACACAGCGCGCACGTCGGCGATGCGAATGAATTGCGGCGTCTGATCGAAGGTCGGCTGCCAGATGCCGAAATTGCCGCCATTGAACCAGTTTCCCGACGCTCCAAACCGTATCGTTCCGGTGCCGTCTGATCGTTCGTCAAACTCAAGTGCGGGCAATCGCTTTATATCGATCGATTTCGACGTCGAGCTTCTCCCTCGCTTGCAGATAAGGATGCGGCGATCCGTTACCAAATAAGCAAGGTTGCCACGAATCCGCATATCCAGCCAAAAGCGCCCGACTGTTATGTAAAGGCCCGCAACCAGGAAGGGCAGGCCAAAAAGTTTGAATGGCAGGTCCGCGCCATTCCCGTCGATCGCCCAAACGCTGACGTTCCAAAACAGTGCGAAGCCACCCCACAGCAAGCTGAACGGGATGAGGAATGCTTCGACAGGCCGGAGAATGATGCCGGTGCCTGGCTTGCCTTCCCATAACACTCGCTCGTGTGGAAGAAGTTGCCCGGTCAAGCTGTCCGACATTGCATTCCTCGACATTCCCTGAAGGTGCTCTGCCATCGCGTAGCGCCAATAAGCAGGCGTAACAACGCCTGGCGCCCGAAGGCGCGAGGCGCTGCGCGGCCTCAAGAATTACGGGATTTTGGGGACACAATATTAATTAGCAATATTGCGCTCCTATAGTCCCGGCTCGTGATGATCTGGCCGCGCAACCCGCGTAAGCGCATGATCTCGTGCGAGATGTTGAGGAAGCGCAATGCCCCATGCGAGCCCAAGTCGCCGCAGAAACACGATAAAAACATAGCCCCAGTCGCTCTGGCCGGGATAGAGGCCGATCCGCGCCGACCCGGGATAAGCGTGATGGTTGTTGTGCCACGCCTCGCCCATGGTGGGGATGGCGGCCCATGGGACATCATGCGCCTGCACGCCGGCTTCGTTGACCAGCCAGCTCTGCGGCCCCTTGCGATGGGCGAGATGTCCAACGAACCAATGTCCGGTGACCGAGGCACTGACCCGCACGCAGACGCCCCAGACGACCCAGCTCCAGCCGCCGCCGGCAAAGAGGATCAGCGCGATCGGAAGTTGCTGTGCCATCCAGGTGGCTTCGAGAAACCGATAAAAGCGGTCGCGCCCGACATCGCCGAGATCAAAGGCTGGTGGCCGCGTCAGAACCAGCCGGCAATGGAGTTGCCACCATCCATCGATCAGCATCGGTTTCCGATGAGCCAGATAGTCGTGGCAATCAGGCTGGCGTTGCGCCCAGTCTCGCAGATCGTGCGTCCGGATCATCCAGAACGGCCCGCTCATCCCGACGCAAGTACCGGCCCATACGAGACTGCGCTCCAGCCAGAGGGGGCATTCGAAGCTGCGGTGGATGAGCCGCCGATGAAAGCCGACGCTGTGCCCAAGGAGCAATGTGCCTCCCGTCAACGTCACAAAAACAAGCAACGCGCTGAGGCTGAACAGCTGCGGCGCGAACACCATCGAGGCCGCAAGCATGCCGCCATTCCACAGCGAATGGATCGGGTCCCAGCGAACCACGCCATCAACGGGATCGCATCCCGGTACTTCGATCAGGGTGTTGACCTCGCATCGGTCAGAGTGGGGGCATCGGTCGGGTTCGGATGTCATCATAATCTCCGAGGTAATTAGCTTATTGCTTAATTACCTGCCGCGCCCCTTGTCAAGCAGTTAGCTTATCCCTTAAATGATCCGCATGCAGAAGGTTTTCGAAGCGCTCGCCTCCACGCCCCGCCGCAAGATTCTCGCGTACCTCGCGCACACGGAACTCAACGCCGGGGAGATCGCGTCGCGGTTTGAAATGTCGAAGCCGGCGGTGTCGCAGCATCTCTCCGTTCTGGAAAATGCTGGCCTCGTGAAGAGCGAGAAGCGTGGACAATTTGTCTATTATCAATTGGTGCCGGACAATCTGGTCAACACACTGAGCTCTTACGCGCAGGAAGTCTGCCCTGTGTCCCGGCCTCTCAAGGCTGAAAGTGCGGCGATCGCGCGAGAACGTGGGCAACCAAAGAAATAGATGCGATTATGATGGCCGGCATAGGGTTTACGGTGAATCGCTACTCCCACAGTCACGCCCGCACCTGAAGATGTGGGGCGCTGTACAATCTGTGAAAGTCGTGATTAGCGGGCGTTGCGCCGATAGTAGCGCCACCGCTTGAATACTTGAACGGCCCCACCGATGATCTGCGTGGCTGACAGTATCAGCAGTCCGGCAAAAAAGAACATGACGCAATTAACGCTATGTCATGAGCCAGCGAATCCGCACCCGGATCGGGCTTGGGTAATAAGCGCATAATTGCAAAAAGATGATTAACGACAGGCAGATGCCAGCGCCACCAATAGCAAGCCTGGTCTTTGGCGCTTTCATTCGCAGGCGTTCTCGTGCCGAGAATGTAACGAGCAGGGTGACCATCAGGAACGGCAAAAAAATGACGTCGTGGATCGTCCATGTGGTCCAGCTCATTCGCGTTGTGTCCCCGTAATTCGCGCCCCAATCTCGATGCGAACAATCCTGCATAGTACCGCAAGCACAAAGGCATTCGTTTCAATGGGCTCGACTGTCGGCGGGGGCGATCATTCACTTTGGCGGATCAGGAACCCGCTCGCCATTGCGCAGCGGCTCCCAGCATTCCTTCCTCCAATCCAGAAACGCCAGGCTGGACGAATTTCCGCCGGCCAGATCGTAGCCAAGGCGCAGAATGACCGCACTATCATCGTGCCAAAAATAATCGGCGGCAGTCCAACCGGGCGGACGGTTCTTCTCATAGTCCTCATAAAAATCAGACAGGTGTTTTTCTGCTTCCTCAAGTGAGTAGCCGAACCCTGTCGAGAGTTCGCGGGCCAGCCTGTTAACCAGCCGGTCGAAATATTCATCCTTCTCATCGGCGGGCAAGGAGAGCGTCATGGCAACCTGTAGCTTTCAATGTTTGCCGTATTTTCAAAGCGATTGAGCGACGGGCGGAGCGTAATACGATGCACAGGAGTTCCGCATCCCAGTAATCACCTGATCTGCCGTAATTTTTATGATTGGGGGTGCTTTACACTTCTTCGACATGCTGTGAGCGGCCTAACCCATCGCAGGGGAGGTCATACCCCCTGAAGCCGTTTTCTATCAAAAACTGCCCAAGCTCCTGGCCCAAAAAGAACCGTTGAAGCCGCAAATCATACCAAAGCGCCTTGCCGGATATCATGGATTTCCTGACCGCGATCCTTGTCCTGCTATCGAAATTGCTGCGGTAATAATACCAGCCAGGGTGCTGATCGGGCTTCGGACGATATTCATAAACGTCCGCACAATGCTCAAGCGCAATGGCGTCGACCCGGTTGCATATGTGCATAAGCCAGCGCGATTTATCGACCGTCCCGTCCTCCAGAAGCACTTCCATGGGAAAGAATTGGTGAACGCCGGGCTCAAATCGTTCCACGGCGTCCTTGAAGCGCGAGCTCGCACCGGCGGGGGGTGAATGGTCGGGAAGGGGGCCAACCGAGTGGACAACCGACGTGACGAGCGGAAAGGCGGGTGATTCTGGATATGGGATGCCGGATGGTCCGCCGAATTGCCAGACATGGTCGGGATGTTCGGGCGGCAGCGCTTCCAGCGGCTGGCGCTGCTTTGCCCGGACGGTTTTCAACCAATCCTTTGATCGTTCATCCCATTCGAGGGTCGGGCAATCCTCGATAAGAATACTGTCGCATCGCAGCCAGGCCATCATCCGTCTCCGTCAGGCAGATTCGCGAGGTGACGCCGTCAACCCTGTTTCCAGCGCTTGAGGCTGGCAATACCTGACGCGGTGAAGGCGGCGAGGTGAATGAACAGAGCAAGCATTAAATACCCGGTCGCCGTTAGCAATGCGAAGCCATCGATCATGCTGTCACCCAACACGCCAGCCTCACGAAAATACAGAGATTTCCCCAACCCGAACATAGCGATCGCCGACGGAATGAAAATCAGGTGCAGGAGCCAGCCTGCCTGAATCCGTTGCGCTATCACCCAGACAAAGGCCGACGAGGCGATCGGGCCAAGCGAAGCAATAAGCCAGCCTATGACCCCGAGCGCGGTGATCCCTCCAGCATATTGATATACAAAAATCGTCGAGTTGATCGTGGTAACCGCAGTCAGTAGCGTCATGCCCGCTATGCCGGCGCCATAAGCAACGAATCCGAGCCGTTTCATCTCAGCAACATCACCGCATGGGTGTGTTTCCACAAGCGAGATTACGGCGCCAGTTTACTCAACTCCTGAACTCATAGAATGCACCGCTTACGCGATCGCTTGCCAGGTGAGCTTAAATATCATTTATATTCAAATAGATACCTGGTAATTCGCCGCACGCCCTGTTGCCAGAGATATGGTACAATCCGGTGTAACATATCTCCCCCGACCTTTGTTGCGAGCCTCGATTCAAACCCCATGCAGACCCGGTTATCGCAGGCAGCATGGAAACCCGTCCCTCGACCTTTGACCCCGATTATGTCCGCCAGGCACGCGAGCTTTACGCCGAGGGTCTGACCGATCGCGAGCTGGCCGCAGCCTTCGGCGTCTGTCGCATGACGATCTTCCGCTGGCGCGCCGCTTATCCCGAGTTCGCCGAGGCGACCCGGCTCGGCAAGGAGGTCGCGGATGACCGCGTGGAGCGCGCGCTGTACGAGCGCGCGATTGGCTATGAGGAGGAAGCGGTCAGCGTCTATCACCCGGCCGGCACCGAAGAACCGGTGATCGTGCGCTACAAGCGCGAGGTGCGCCCAGATGCCGCCGCCGCACTGCAGTGGATGCGCGCCCGCCGCCCCGGACTCTGGGCACGACCGACCCCGCCGCCTGAGAAGGATAAGAATTGGGCCGAAGAACTCCGCAAGGCGGCGGCCCGGGTCGCCAACCGGAAATCGCCGGAATCTCACGAGGCGCTGCGCTATCATGCCCGAGAATAATCCCGCGGCCGACGCCGCGCTGAAGGGCGTGACCGGACTGCGCAAATGGCAGCGCGAGGTGATGACCGCGATCCATGAGCATCTCAAAGATCCCGCGCCTCGGGCCACGGCATCGGCAAGTCCGCGCTGATCGCGATGCTAAACCACAAGCTGCGCTTCCCTCTCTTGTGCCCCCGCGAAGGAGTGTAGGGTTGAACATGCCCCGCATGTTCAAAGGATCGTCCGGGGGACGATCCGACCCGACACTAGCACAGACTGTGTCCCCGCCTTCGCGGGGACACAGAAGGGGGAAGTACTCAGAATGCATTATGTTCGCGCAGAGGCGCGGAGGACGCAGAGAGGATGTGCTCCACGGCACGGCTAATCTGCGATGATCAGCCCGCCCATAAAGCGGCGACTTGCGGCAGCGCGACGACCGCGCCGCAAAAAAACTTCGCGCCTCCGCGGCTCCGCGTGAACCCTCTTTCTGCAACGGCCACGCGGTTCGATTCAACATTGTTCGCCCCGCACGATCGCGGCAAGGATCCAAACCGCCCCTCAAGCCCAGACCCATTTGCTACCCGCCGATCTTTGCGGTTGCCGCCTGTGCCCATCTCGTCGCACTTGGCGGTATCCACCGCATCCCGCCCCGCCATCAACCGCTCGAGCCGATCCGCCCATGACGCCATTGCATCTCCACCCCGACCGCCTGTTCCCGGCCGATCCGCGCACCCGCGACATCGCGCGCAACCTGTTCGCGGGGATTCGCGACCTGCCGATCGTCAGCCCGCACGGCCATACCGATCCGGCCTGGTTCGCCGGCAACGCGCCGTTCCCCGATCCGGCGAACCTGCTGATCGTACCCGACCATTATGTTCTGCGCATGCTGAAGAGCCAGGGCGTGCCGCTCGAGGCGCTCGGCGTGCCGACGCTCGACGGCTCGCCGTTCGAGACCGATCCGCGTGCGATCTGGCGGCGGTTCGCGCAGCAGTATCCGCTGTTCCGCGGCACGCCGTCGCGGCTGTGGCTCGACTATGTCTTTGCCGAGGTCTTCGGCATCGACGTGCGGCTGGAGGCGGCCACCGCCGATCTTTATTACGACCGGATCGCAGCGGCGCTGGCGACCGAGGCGTTCCGACCGCGCAGCCTGTTCGAACGGTTCGGGATCGAGGTCATCGCGACCACCGAGGGCGCGCTCGACACGCTCGACCATCACCGCGCGATCGGCGACAGCGGCTGGGCCGGGCGCGTCGTCACCGCCTATCGTCCCGATGCGGTGACCGATCCCGATGCGGTCGATTTCACGGCGAACATCGACCGGTTCGGCGCGCTTGCCGGCGAGGATGTGTCGAGCTTTGCCGGCTATTTGCGCGCGCACCAGTCGCGCCGCGCCTTTTTCCGATCGATGGGCGCGACCTCGACCGATCATGGCCATCCCGGCGCCACCACCGCCGACCTCAGCGCTGCCGATGCCGAGGCATTGTACCGGAAAGCGCGCGCCGGCCGTGCGACCGCCGTCGAGGCCGAATTGTTCCGTGGCCAGATGCTCACCGAAATGGCGCGGATGAGCATCGAGGACGGCATGGTGATGCAGCTCCATCCCGGCGTCCATCGCAGCCACAACCCGCACGTGCTGGCGCGCTTCGGGCGCGACAAGGGCGGCGACATCCCGCTTGCCGGATCGTTTGTCGATGCGCTGAAGCCGTTGCTCGACGCGCATGGCTCCGATCCGCGCCTGACGCTGATCCTCTTCACGCTCGACGAGACGACCTATTCCCGCGAACTCGCGCCGCTCGCCGGTCATTACCCCGCGCTGCGCATCGGCCCGCCTTGGTGGTTTCATGACAGTCCGGAAGGGATGCGCCGCTTTCGCGAACAGACCACCGAGACCGCCGGCTTCTATAATGGCGTCGGCTTCAACGACGATACCCGCGCATTCCTGTCGATCCCGGCGCGGCACGATGTCGCGCGGCGGATGGATTGCGGCTTCCTCGCGCAACTCGTCGCCGAGCACCGGATCGACGAGGACGAGGCGCATGAGGTCGCACGCGCGCTGACCTATGATCTGGTCAAACAGGCGTATAGATTGTGACGCGCCTGTCTACCGCCACATTGCCCGGGCTGCGGGCCGGCATCGAACGCCCGCGCTACGACCGTGCCGGGGTCAGGACGGGGGTCGTCCATCTCGGCATCGGCGCCTTTCACCGCGCGCATCAGGCGTTCTTTTTCGAGCATGCCCTGAACGCCGGGGACTTGCGCTGGGGTGTGACCGGCGCGTCACTGCGGTCGCCGGCGGCGCACGAGGCATTGGCGCCGCAGGACGGACTCTATTCGGTCGTCACGCGTGACGGGGCGGACGAGCGGGTGCAGGTCGTCGGCGCGGTACGCGATGTGCTGGTCGCGCCGCAGGATCCGGCGGCACTGGTGGCAAGACTCGCCGCGCGCGACACGCATATCGTCACGCTGACCATCACCGAGAAAGGCTATGCGTCCAGTGCGTCGGACTCCGCCGCCGGCTATCTCGCTGCCGCACTCGCGCAGCGCCGGGCGAACGGTATCGATCCCTTCACCGCCATCTCGTGCGACAATCTTTCCGACAATGGCGGCCGCCTGAAACAGGCGGTGCTGGCCGCCGTGCCGAAGGGCGACCTGGCGCTTGCCGACTGGATCGAGCACCAGGTCGCTTTCCCCTCGTCGATGGTCGACCGCATCGTTCCCGCAACGCTGGAGGACGATATTGCCCGCCTCACGGCCCGGATCGGGGTCGAGGACCGCGCGATGGTCAAGACCGAACCGTTCCGGCAATGGGTGATCGAGGATCGCTTCAGCGGCCCGCGCCCCGATCTCTCGGCGGCGGGCGTCCAGCTCACCGCCGACGTTGCGCCATGGGAGGAAGCCAAGCTCCGCCTGCTCAACGGGTCGCATTCCGCGATCGCCTATCTGGGCGGCCTGGCCGGCATCGACTTTGTGCATGAGGTGATTGCACTCCCCGCCGCGCGCGCGCTGGTCGAAACGCTGATGGACGAAACGGCGGCAACGCTGGCCCCGCCGCCCGGGCTGGACCTTCCCGCCTATCGGGCGGCGCTGCTGGCCCGCTTCGCCAACCCGGCGCTGCAGCATCGCACGCGCCAGATCGCGATGGATGGATCGCAGAAATTGCCGCAGCGGCTGCTCGCGCCGATCCTGGCGCGGCTCGATCGCGGGCGTGCCGCGCCGGCGCTGACCCTGGCGGTGGCGGCGTGGATGGCCTGGACCGGCGGACGCAATGATCTCGGCGCGGTGCATGGGGTCGAGGACCCGCTGGCGATGGTGATCGCCGATGCGCTGGGCAATGCCACTGCCCCGGAAGATCGCGTGGCGGCATTGCTTTCATTGCGGCAGATATTCCCGGCGCGCCTTGCCGATGAACAGGCCTTTCGAAAGGCGCTGATCGCCGATCTGGCACTGCTGCAGGATCAGGGCGCACGCGCCGCTTTTGAGCGCTTTTCGGGGCGGTAGAGGGGTTTCGAGTTGCGTTGATCCAACTTCCTTTCCTTCGCCCTGAGCCCGAACGGGGGAGGTAATTCCGCCAAGCGTAAGGCGCGCCGGCTCGCAATCCATTCACGGCATGCGGGTGACCTGGATATGCACCGCCTGCCACCGCCCCTTGATGCGGCGGAACGTGTCGGAAAAGCGGAAGCGGCTGGTGAATGCCTTGCCGCCGGACGTTCCTTTCAACAGCGTTTCCGCGCCGACGATCCCGGCATCGGGACCGAGCTGCGTCACCGTCCGGTCGATGAGGACGACGGGCTCGAAACTGTCATCCGCCCCGGACCACCCCTCGATGAAATCGCGCTTGCCAAGCCGTTTGCCCGACCCGTCGATAAACACCAGATCATCGGACACCATCCTGGTCAGTGCCGCGCCATCCTTGGTCAGCTGCGCCTTGTCGAACGCGTCGGCGAAGGCGATCAGTGTGTCCTGCCCGGCCGGCGCCGCAGCGACAGGCGTGGCGATCGCCAGGGCCAGCATCATGATCGGCAGTCTCATCTTCATTCTCCTGATCCCCTGTCGCAGCATCAGTCCGCCCGCCTGAAATCGGAAATCCAGTTCACTTCCCAGGTCTTCCCGGCATCGCCGGAGAAGGACTGCTCGATCCTGAAGCCCTTGTCGACCACCGGAGAGAAGATGAAGCGCACGAAGATCTGGCGGTCGCCGAGCATATCCTGATTGTAGAATTCGCCACGCCCCCTGGCATCGAACCCGCCGATCATTGCCGGCGTGATCGCACCGTCCCTGGCATTGGCCCAGCTGATCTTCCATTGCCGTGATGCCGGGTCGTAGAGCCTGAGGCTCAGCCCCTGGATTTTTCCACCGGGCCCGGAAACGCTCAGCTCGCCGAGATTGGCGTTGCCGTCCCACACTTTGCGGACCACCGATGTGCCGTCATATTCGATCCATTCGGTCGATCCGGTCAGCGGGCGGAGGCGGCGCGAGATATGGGCGGTCCAGGTGCCGAACTCGAAATCGAAATCGCGCGCGCCGTCGCGCAGGGCGGGCATGGACTGACCGGCGGGCCGTTCCGCTGGAGTGGGGGACTGGGCCTGGCCGAGGCCGGGCTGAAAGGCGATCGCGCCGGCGACCAGCGTCAGAAATGCGATGTTGATCATTGCTGTTCTTCCTGGCGTGACGCTGCCGGTCACGGATCGACGAAGTTGCTGAAGACATGATCGCGCTTGGCGGTCTCGTGACATGCGGCGCAGACCTTGACCGCCTGATCGCCGGTCACGCTGATCTTGGTGCGGCTGTCCCCGTCGAATTCGACGAAGCGCCAGCCGCCGTGCCGTTTCTCCATCACATCGACCAGTTTGCGTGTGGTCGGATCGATCGTGCCGGGCCCGGTCTTCACATCGTGAACGTCGAACACCAGGACCGATCCGAGCGGAAACGTGCCGGTGCGATATCCGGTCATGGCGCGGTCGTTGGCATAGATATAATGGATGCCGCCGTAGCGCGGAAAGCCGGGATTGCCCTCGCCGATATAGCCGCTCGAAATATGCTGCCATTTGCGGAAATTTGCCGGATAGGCAATTTCCGGCTCCTGGGTGGAACGCGCCGTGGCGACGGTCGCGACGGCAGCGAGCGCGATAATGCCGAGCAATTTCATGACCGTCGGTGTGCGGCACGGGGTGACGGGCGACAACAGCCACTTGCCGCCGATTTGACCTGACCACTTTGCGCCGAACGGATTTTCCGCTCGTGCTGACGACCTCCATGTCGCTGTTCCATCAGCCAAAAGTGCATTTTGCGCCCGGCCGCCGGGTCATGCGCGTCCAAAGTGGACTGATACAAATCCCCGGAGGTGGAGCTTGTTGGTGGTGATCGTCCGCCCGAGACCTTCCGCTCGATCGGGAAGGTCTCAGCCATGATGGAACACGACAGGACGGGGAAGGTCGGGGCGTGACCGGCCAGGGTTCGAACGCAAGCGCCGGGATGGCGCCCGGCCACCGCGATGCGATGGGCGCGCCATGACCGGATGGCCGAGACTATTTCTGTGCTTCGTGACCGCGGGCCTGTGCCAGGCGCCGGCACTGGCGCAGGATCTGCCGGTCGCGCCGGCGACGGCGCTGCCGGAACGTCAGCCGCTCGATCAGGCGTGGTGGACCGGTCCGATGCTGGCCAATTCGGCGGGGGCGCTGCCGCGCGGCCATGCGCTGATCGAAACCTATGTCTTCGACCGGATCACCGCCACGTCGCACGGGTTCGGGTCGCTCACGTACATGCTCTATGGCGTGACCGACACGCTGACCATGGGCGTGAAGCCGTCCTTCGGTTTCAACGCGATCAAGCAGGGCCGCAACGGCTCCGGCGTCGCGATGGGCGACCTTACCTTGTCGGCGCAGTACCGGCTGGCCTCGTTCGATGCGGAGCGATCAACCCCCGCGGTTGCGCTCTCGGTGCAATATTCGCTGCCGACCGGAAAGCATGACCGGCTCGGCGACCGGCCGGCCGACGGGCTGGGGAGTGGCGCTCACACCACCACCGTCTCGGTTTATGCGCAGCAGTATTTCTGGTTGCCGAACGGTCGTATCTTTCGCGCCCGGCTCAATGCTTCGACCGCGTTTTCCGATCATGCGACGCTCACCGATGTCAGCGTCTACGGCACACGGGACGGGTTTCGCGGCCGCGCCCGGCCGGGGCAATCGTTCAGCCTCGGTGTCTCGGGCGAATACAGCCTGACGCGCAGCTGGGTGCTGGCGCTCGACCTGATCTACAGTCACGACAATCCGACCCGCGTACAAGGGTTCGACATTCGCGACGTCGGCAACCCGGTTCGCTACCGCTCCGGGGCGAGCGACGGGTTCGCGATCGCACCGGCGATCGAATATAGCTGGAAGCCCAATCTCGGCGTGCTGCTCGGCACGCGCTTCGTTCCCAAAGGGCATAACGTCACCGCATCGATCACCCCGGCGGTGGCGATCAACTACGTCTATTGATCCGCGACCTCGCGCATCGTCCGCTGCACCAGCGCCATCGCGCGGCGGATCGTCGCGTCGTCCATCGACCCCAGCCCGAACACCAGCCCGGCCTTGCCCGCGGGGCCGAGATAATAACGCTTCAGGCTGCGGATCTGGACATTGCGCCGCAACAGCGTAGCGGCCACCGCATCGACATCGATCGCGCCGTTGGACATCGCCGTCACATGCTGGCCATAGGAGGATTCGATCGGCTCGAGCCACCCGGCGAAATCCTCGCGCAGCAGGTCGAGCAGCAATTGCCGGCGGTCGCCATAGACGCGCCGCATCCGGCTGATGTGCCGCGTCAGATGACCGCCGGCGATGAAGCCGGTCATCGCCGCCTGGGCGGGCAGTGAGCAGGGACCGTCGATGCAGATCTTGGCAGTCACCAGCACGCTCTTCGCCCAGGACGGCGGCAGAATGAAACCAAGCCGGATATTGGGTAGAGTCGATTTGGAGAAAGTGCCGACATAGAAGACGACATCGTCCTCGTCGGCGGTCTTCAGCGCCTGGATCGGCCCGCCCTTGGCGCGGAACTCGCCATCATAATCATCCTCGATGATGATCGCGCCGCGCGCACGCGCGAACCGGATCAGCGCCGCGCGGCGTTCCTTCGATAAGGTCGATCCGAGCGGGAACTGGTGCGACGGGCTGACGCAGATGATGTCGACATCGGCCGGCAGCGATTCCACCATCATGCCATCGCCATCGACCGCGATCGGGCAGAGCCGGGCGCCGGCCGCCGCAAAGGGAATGCGCGTCGGCGTATAGCCCGGGTCCTCGACCGCAACGACGGTCCGGCCCGGATCGACCAGGATGCGCGCCAGCAGGTCGAACGCCTGTTGCGTGCCGCTGGTGACGACCAGGTCATCGGCATGGCAGGCGATTGCGCGCATCACCGACAAATGCATCGACACTGCCGATCGCAGATCTGGGTCGCCTTGCGGATGGCCATAGTTGAACGGCGCCCGCTCGAACGCGCGGACCTTCTGCGCCGAGACGCGGCGCCAGATGGCGAACGGAAAATGCTCCAGGTCGACCAGGCCGGGACGGAAATCGAAGCGCTCTGGATAGTGCGCCACGTCCGCCGCCTGGACGGTTCCGTCATCGAAAAAACCGAAGGCCGATGTCACATCGGGTCGGAACCAGAAGGGGTTGAGGCGATGGTCCGCTTCGGCATCCGGCGATCGTGCCGCATGCGCGGCCGGCAGCCGGTCGGCGACATAGGTCCCCGAACCGTGCCGCGCAGTCAGATATCCTTCGCCCAGCAATTGATCATAGATGCTCACGATCGTGGTGCGCGCCATGCCGAACAGGGCTGCCGACTTGCGGCTCGACGGCAATTGACTGCCCGGCTTCAACCGCCCGTCGAGAATGGCCGCCTTGAGCTGTTCTTGGAGGTGACGCGACCGGTGCGGCGTGTCCGCCGTTCCCATATCCAGCTCGACTTCGAAAATCGCCACACCCAATCGCCCCGATTTCACCGTGCCGAACGCCCGGGCAGTCAACGCCATGGGGCGACGAAATTCAATGCCCAGCTTCGGTCCGGCCCTGAACCCCAGCCTTGAACCCCGGCGCTGAGCCTAGCTCTGGGCTCCGGTCTTGAGCCATCCGCTGGCCGGCAGGATCGCGAATGTTGCCGGCGGTACGGCACAAGTCTGAACTTCCGCGCGCAGTCGCTTGCCTTCGGCCGGCAATTCGCCATTGTCCGCCAACCCAGCCGATGGAGTCATCCTTTGCGCATTCCCTTTGCTCTCGCTCTGCTTCTCACCACCGCGCCGGTCGCCGCACAGACTCAGTCGCCCGCACCCGCGCCCGATGGTCCGTCTCGCGCCTTTACCGGGTCCGACCTGTTCGGCCTGTCGATCGCCGCCGATCCGCAGATCAGCCCTGATGGCCGCACCATCGTCTATGTCCGGCGCACCGGCGATGTGATGACCGATCGGATGCAGTCGTCGCTCTGGCTGATCGACGTCGCCACTGGGCGCCAGTCGCCGTTCGCAACGCAGGGATCGAGCCCGCGCTGGTCGCCCGACGGCACGCGCATCGCCTATGCCGCCGCCGATGGCGATCGCGGCCAGCTCTTCGTCCGCTGGATCGCGACCGGCGCCAGCGCGCGCGTGACCAGCCTGCCCGGCGATCCGAGCGCGCTCGCCTGGTCGCCCGACGGCACCCGGCTTGCCTATACCGCAACCGTGGCTGGGGAGGGGACGAAGCTCGGCAGCGCGCCGCCCAAGCCGGAGGGTGCCAAATGGGCCGAACCGCTCGAAGTGATCGACCGCGTCACCTACCGCGCCGACGGGCCCGGCTATATCAAGCCCGGCTATGACCATGTCTTTGTCGTCGCGGCGGATGGCGGTGCGGCGCGCCAGCTGACTTTTGGCCGGTTCGACGATGGCGGGCCGCTGTCCTGGACTCCCGATGGTGCCAGCCTGTTGTTCGCCGCGATCCGCGGGCCAAAGGCCGAGCGTGAGGTGATGAATTCGGATGTCATCGCGGTCGATGTCGCGACCGGCACGCTGCGCACCCTGACCAGTCGCGACGGCCCGGATGCGAGCCCGCGCATCTCGCCCGACGGCGCGCATGTCGCCTGGCTCGGCTTCGACGATACCCGGCGCAGTTATGAGAATACGCAACTCTATATCGGCGACCGCAACGCCACGTCGCCGCGCTCGCTCACCGCGTCGCTCGACCGCAGCATCGAGGATGCGGTGTGGGCTGCCGATAGCCGCAGCCTCTATGCCAGCTATGACGATCATGGGCAGCGCCGTGTCGTGCGCATCGGAGTCGATGGACGGGTCACCACGCTGGCCGACAATGTCTGGGGCGGGGGACTCGACCGGCCCTATACTGGCGGCGACTTCTCGGTCTCGCGCGGTGGCACCATCGCCTATACCGGCGGCGATGCGTCGGCGCCCGCCGATGTCTGGGTGACGACCGGTGGCAAACCGCGCCGCCTGACCAATCTCAATGCGGTGCTGACCGGCGCGAAGGCGCTGGCGCCGACCCGCAAGCTGAGCGTCACCGCACCCGATGGCCGCGCGATCGATGCCTGGATCGCGACTCCGCCGGGCCGTGCGCCGGGGCAGCGCGTGCCGCTGATCCTCGAAATCCATGGCGGGCCCAACAGCGCCTATGGCCCGGGTTTCGCGACCGATATGCAGCTCTATGCCGCGCATGGCTATGCGGTGCTGTGGACCAACCCGCGCGGTTCGACGTCCTATGGTGCGGAGTTCGCCAATCTGATCGACAAGAATTACCCGTCGGCGGACTATGACGACCTGATGGCGGCAGTCGATGCGGCGATCGCCGACGGCACCGCCGATCCCGACAATCTGTTCGTCACCGGCGGGTCGGGCGGGGGCGTGCTGACGGCGTGGATCGTCGGCAAGAACAATCGCTTCAAGGCGGCTGCGACACAGAAGCCGGTGATCAACTGGATCAGCGAGGCGCTGACCATGGACGCGACTCTGTTCACCTCGCGCTACTGGTTCAGCAAGCTGCCCTGGGAGGATCCGATGAGCTATTGGGCGCGCTCGCCGCTCAGCCTGGTCGGCAATGTGAAGACTCCGACCCTGGTGGTGGTCGGCAGCGACGATTACCGCACGCCGGTCAGCGAATCCGAGCAATATTATGCCGCGCTGCAGATCGCCGGCGTGCCGACCGCCTTGGTCAAGGTGCCCGGCGCCGGCCATGGCAGCATTGCTGCCCGGCCGTCCCAGTCCGCCGCCAAGGCCTCGGCGATCCTCGCCTGGTTCGACCGCTATCGCAAGGCGGCGCCCGCGACGGCGGCGCAATAGGCCGGATCGGCGCCAAGGGGGGTGGCAACGCCTCGCCCCTTGCGGGAGAGCGCTGCGCCCGTCACACTTGGCCGCTTCGACTGTAACGAGGTGCCGATGTCCGCAAACACGACCGTGAATTCGTCCCCGGCGGTCGAGGGCAAGCGCTACGTCACCTTGCCTGCGCGGCCCGAGCCGCTGCGCGTCGCGGTCGATGAAACCGCGATCGTCGTGATCGACATGCAGAACGCCTATGCCTCGCCCGGTGGTTATGTCGATCTTGCCGGCTTCGACATCTCCGGTGCGGCGGGCGCGATCGACCGGGTCGCGGCGGTGCTCGACACCGCGCGCAAAGCCGGTGTGCAGATCGTCTATCTGCAGAATGGCTGGGACCCGGACTATGCCGAAGCCGGCGGCCCCGGCTCGCCCAACTGGCATAAGTCCAACGCGCTGAAGACGATGCGTGCACGGCCCGAATTGCACGGGCAATTGCTCGCGCGCGGCGGCTGGGATTACGAGATCGTCGATGCGCTGACCCCGCAACCGGGCGATCTTCGCGTGCACAAGACGCGCTATTCCGCCTTCTTCAACTCGCAACTCGATAGCACGCTGCGCGCGCGCGGCATCCGCAACATCGTGTTCGTCGGCATCGCCACCAATGTCTGCGTCGAAAGCACGCTGCGCGACGGCTTCCATCTCGAATATTTCGGCGTGATGCTGGAGGATGCGACGCATCATCTCGGGCCGGACTATCTCCAGGCTGCGACCGTCTACAATGTCGAGAAATTCTTCGGCTGGGTTTCGACCGTGCCCGATTTCTGCGGCACGTTCGGGCAGATTGCCGACAGCGACCCAGCTACCACCATCCGTTCGCCCTGAGCTTGTCGGGCCGAAGGCGGCCTTAGGCCAACGGCTGTTCTTCTTCTCCGCAGATGTTGAGAAGAAAGAACGGTGCTTCGACAAGCTCAGCACGAACGGAAGATAGGAAGACCATATGCCCTTTACCCCGATCAACCCGCCGCAATTCCCCACCCCGATCGCACCCTATTCGGCCGGCGCCAGGGCAGGGAACACCGTCTATGTCTCGGGCGTGCTCGCGCTCGGCGAAGGCGGCGCGGTGCTGCATGTCGGTGATGCCGCGGCGCAGACCCGCCATATCCTCGACGTCATCAAGATCACGCTTGAGGCCGGCGGCGCGACGCTCGAGGACGTGGCGATGAACCATATCTTCCTCAAGGATCTGGCCGATTACGCCGCCTTCAATGCGGTCTATGCCGAATATTTCCCGGGTGCGAAGCCGGCGCGCTATTGCATCCGGTGCGATCTGGTGAAGCCCGATTGCCTGGTCGAAATCGCCAGCGTGGCGCACGTTTCGTGACGCAGCCCGCGAGGGGGCACTGATGGCCGAGGCCGCGGGTCTTTATTACGAAACCCATGGTTCACCGGGTGCGCCGCCGCTCATCCTGTCGTCGGGCATGGGCGGATCGGCAAGTTACTGGCGCCCGAACATTGCCGCGCTGGCGGAGCATTTCCACGTCATCGCCTATGATCATCGCGGCACCGGACGCTCGGATCGAACGGTCACGCCGCGCATCGAAAGCATCGGCGACGATATGCTCGTATTGATGGATGCGCTGAATATCCCGAGTGCCTCGATCATGGGGCACGCCATTGGCGGCATGGGCGGTCTCACGCTCGCGCTCGATGCGCCGGCACGGGTCGATCGGCTGGTGGTGGTCAATGGCTGGGGGCAGCCCGATCCCTATACCGCGCGCTGTTTCGACACGCGGCTGAGCCTGCTGCGTCATGGCGGCGTGCGCGACTATGTCCACGCCCAGCCGATCTTTCTCTATCCGCCGCAATGGATCTCCGATCATCACGCCGAACTGGAGCAGGAAGAGGCCGCGCATATCGCAGCCTTCCCCAAGGAAATGGTCGAGCAGCGTATCCTCGAAGCGGTGCGCTTCGACGTGATCGACCGCTTGGCGGAACTGATCGTGCCGACGCTTTTGCTCGCGAGCGAGGATGACGGACTGGTCCCGCCCGGCTGCTCGAAACGTCTCGGCGAAGCCATTCCCGGCGCCCGGCTCGAAACCATGAAATCGGGGGGCACGCGTGCAACGTGACTGATCCCGATACTTTCGACACACTCATTCTCGATTTTCTGAGGAGCTAAGCCATGCAGGTCGGAGTCTTCGTCCCCATCAACAATAATGGCTGGCTGATCAGCGAGAACGCGCCGCAATATATGCCGAGCTTCGATCTCAACAAGCAGATCGCCCAGAGCGCGGAGAAGCATGGGCTCGATTTCCTGCTCTCGATGATCAAGCTGCGCGGCTTTGGCGGCAAGACCGAATTCTGGGAATATGGCCTGGAAAGCTTCACGCTGATGGCCGGCCTCGCTGCGGTGACCGAGAAGATCAAGATCTACGCGACCTGCCCGACCCTGGTCATCCCGCCCGCCTTTGCCGCGCGGATGTGCAACACGATCGATTCGATCAGCCATGGGCGCTTCGGGCTGAACCTGATCACCGGGTGGCAACGGCCCGAATATAGCCAAATGGGTTTGTGGCCTGGCGATGAGCATTTCCGCAACCGCTATCAGATGCTTGATGAATATGCTCAGATTCTCCGTGAGTTATGGGAAACCGGCCGAAGCGATCTGAAGGGCCAATATTACCAGATGGACGATTGTCTCGTCCGCCCCAAGCCCGAAGGTGATATGAAGATCATCTGTGCGGGCAGCTCGGACGAAGGGCTCGCCTTCTCGGCCAAATGGGCGGATTACGCTTTCTGCCTCGGCAAGGGCGTCAACACGCCGACCGCTTTCTCTTCGAACAATGCACGCCTCGCCGCTGCGACTGCGAAGACCGGACGCGACGTGTCGATCTTCGTGCTGGTGATGATCATCGCCGACGAAACCGACGAAGCGGCGATGGCGAAGTGGAAAAGCTATAATGACGGCGTCGATATCGACGCGATCTCCTGGCTCGCCGAACAGGGGGCGGCCGACAAGCACAACGCCTCCACCAATGTCCGCCAGCTCGCCGCACCGGAGGGTGCGGTCAATATCAACATGGGTACTTTGGTCGGCAGCTACAAAAGCGTCGCGCGAATGCTCGACGAGATGGCGGAAGTGCCCAATACCGGCGGTGTGCTGCTGACCTTCGACGATTTCGTCGAAGGAGTGGAGGCGTTCGGCACGCGGATTCAACCGCTGATGAAGAGCCGGAATAAGGGGTAGGCCCCCCGTCATCCATAGGGGCTTCCCTTTTTAAAAAGGGGCAGAGATGAGGAGCAACCGATGTCGATCTGGATCAAGCTATTGATCGTCATTGCTGTGATCGGATTGACCCTCGGCCTGGTCCTGTTCTTCGCCTCACCGCCGGCCGTGCTCAATTTCATCAATTCGCACACGCCCGGCGACAGCAACGCTGAAAAGGTCGCAAACGGCATCCCATATGGCGCGGAGCCGGCGCAGAAGCTCGATGTGTGGGCACCGAAGGACCGTGCCGAGGCAACTCCATTGCCCGTCGTGATCTTCTATTATGGCGGTGGCTGGGTGAAGGGGTCGCGCGGTGAATATGGCTTTGCCGGCCGCGCCTTTGCCGCGCAGGGCTTTATCGCGGTCGTCCCGGATTATCGGCTGGTGCCGGGCGTGCGCTTCCCGGTGTTCGTCCAGGACAGCGCGCTGGCGGTCAAATGGGTGCGTGACAATATCGCGCGCTATGGCGGCGATCCCAAGCGGATCACGCTGTCGGGACATTCGGCCGGCGCGTACAACGCGGCTATGGTCGCGCTCGACCGGCACTGGCTGGCCGATATCGGCGTCGATCCCGGCATCGTCCGCGCCGCCGCGTTGCTCGCGGGGCCCTATGACTTCTATCCGTTCGACAAGCCGCGCAGCATCGCTGCGATGAGCCATTGGCCGCGCCCGCTGGAAACTCAGCCGATCCAGTTCGCCCGCGCCGATGCTCCGCCCTTATGGCTCGCGGCGGGCACGGCCGATGACGTGGTGCAGCCCTATAATGCCGAACACCTGGCAAGGAAGCTGCAAGGGCTGGGCGCGCCGGTGACGCTGCGGCTCTATCCCGGCAAGAGCCACAACGACCTGGTCATGGGTCTGTCAAAACCGTTTCGCGGCCGCGCGCCGACGCTGCGGGAAAGCAGTGATTTCCTGAAGGCGAATTCGCGCTAGCTCGGCCTCGCCCGGACGCGATGGCCCCGGAAACGATTTTCCGAAAAACGATTCAATATCGAAACCGGTTCATGGCAGCACAGTGCCAGACGAAACGCGGTTGGGCGTTTCGTCCGCTCTTTCTCATGACTGGAAATCTGCAATGCCGGTGCTGGCTGTTCCGGTGAAAACAGCCAGCATCGCTGGCTGTTACCTGGCTGTTATGCTGGCTGATACCTGGCTGTTATTCGATAACAGCCAGCCATGCACAAATGATTGAAAATAAACCAAAATCTTGCCGAAAAATCCGACTTAACAGCCAGCAAAAAAACAGTTTCGCGATAACAGCCAGGAACAGCCAGCGAAGCGGTGCAAATGATGCAGGTAGAGCGCCGTGCGTCCGGCCGGACGTCGGCCTAGTTCGCCGACGCTGCCAGCTTGCTCGTGTCGATCGCGGCCACGGCCGCTTTCAGCGTCGCGATATCGGTGACATTGCCTTCGGCGGTGACAAGGAAGCGGCTCCCGGCCATGGTCTCATACTTGCCGCGCTTATCGGTGGTATCCCATTTCTCGGTCACCATTGCGCCGCCGACCATCTCGGTCTTTTCGTAACCGGTCGAGGTCTGCTTGCTCGACTGGACATTCAATGCCCCGCCGAGCGTCGCAAGCGATCCGAGCGCCGCCATATCGGCGACCGACAAGGTGAATTGCTGGTCGCCCGCGCTATACTTGCCTTCGGCCCGGCTGCCGCCGATGCCGGCCGCGCCGCCGCTGGTTGATTCCGTGTCGCCACGCGTAAAGCCGGCGACCGATGCCGGGAGCAGCGCCTGCAACGTGGCCGCTGGCACCGCGTTGGTCTTGCCGCTGGCGGCGTCGGCCTGCATCCGCGCGCCCGCAGCCTCCATCTTCTTGCTGGCTTCCTCGAGCTTGCCGAGATCGAGCTTGCCGACGCCGGGAACCTCCATGGTACCGCTCGTCGTTCCAGCACTGGCGCTGATCAATGGCCGAGCGACCTGTGAAGAAATCGCCGCCGCAACCCCGCCAATGATGAGGTACACGACCACGGTAACCACCATGGTGACGATGACATAGGGCACGGCCTTATCGGCAGGCGCTTTCATCAGCTTCGGCAGGCCGATCCACAGCAGGTACAGGCTGTACAGGCCGAGCAGGCCGAGGAACGTGAGTGCCGGAACGATCTGGAATATACCGGCCAGCCAGCCCGCGGTCGCGCTGAATGCCGCGACCTTCAGCGCAGATACCGGATTCTTGGTCGCGCCGAAGCTTGGCGCGAGCGCATCGATGATCAGCGCCAGCACATAGGTGCCGGCCAGCGCCAATGCATAGCCGATCACCGCCGTGGTCAGCGCGCTGGTGATCGATGGGCGATAGGTGATGCCGAAAGCCCCATAGCCGAACACCAATGATCCGATCAGCCCAGCCACCGGGCCGATTGCCGCGAGCGGCACCACCCAGCCGGTGAAGATGCCCTTGACCGTCATCGGCTCGCTGTCGATGCGGTCCCATTCCGCCGCCGGTGTCAGCAACAATCGCTTGATCCGGTTCACCATGCCTGCGGGTTCATTGTCTGGAAGCTGTGTCGCCATGATCGACCCCCTGTCGGTTTCATTCAAAACGTCGGTTTCATTCAAAACGTCGGATTTTCCCAAAACAGATGCTATCGGCATTCCCGGCGAAAGATAGGATCAAGGCGACATTCGCGGCTTGTCGATTGCGCGAACGCCAAACGCCTCCCATATCCGCCGCCATGAGCGATACCATGACGTGGCACGGCACGACAATTCTCTCCGTGCGCCGGAACGGCAAAGTCGTCGTCGCGGGCGATGGCCAGGTCTCGATGGGCCAGACCGTGATGAAACCCAATGCGAAGAAGGTCCGCCGCCTTGGCGACGGGTCGGTGATCGGCGGCTTTGCCGGTGCGACCGCCGATGCCTTCACCTTGTTCGAACGCCTCGAACGCAAGCTCGAACAGCATCATGGGCAATTGCTCCGTGCCGCGGTCGAACTGGCCAAGGACTGGCGCACCGACAAATATCTCCGCAACCTGGAGGCGATGATGATCGTCGCCGACAAGGAAGTGACGCTGATCCTGACCGGCAATGGCGATGTGCTTGAGCCGGAGGCCGGCGTCGCGGCGATCGGGTCGGGCGGCAACTATGCCCTCGCCGCCGCTCGCGCGCTGGTCGATTACGAACAGGATGCCGAGACGATCTGCCGCAAGGCGATGGCGATTGCGGCTGAGGTCTGCGTTTACACCAATGACCGGCTGACCGTGGAAACGCTGGAGACGGCCTGATCTTCTTCCCCTCCCGCTTGCGGGAGGGGATTGAGGGGTGGGCTCCCGATCTCCCCCAACACTGACTTATCGGGTGAGCGCGAGCCCACCCCCGGCCCCTCCCGCCAGCGGGAGGGGAGAAGAGAGAAAAATGAACGACGCACTGACACCCAAAGCCATTGTCGCCGCACTCGACGAGCACATCATCGGCCAGCGCGACGCCAAGCGCGCGGTTGCCGTCGCACTGCGCAACCGCTGGCGCCGCCAACGCCTCGGCGCCGATCTGCGCGACGAGGTTTCCCCCAAGAACATCCTGATGATCGGCCCCACCGGTTGCGGCAAGACCGAGATCAGCCGCCGTCTCGCCAAGCTCGCCGATGCCCCGTTCATCAAGGTGGAGGCGACCAAGTTCACTGAAGTCGGCTATGTCGGCCGCGATGTGGAGCAGATCGCGCGCGACCTGGTCGAGGAGGCGGTACGGCTCGAAAAGGAACGCCGCCGCATCGCGGTAAAGGACAAGGCCGAAGAAGCGGCGATGGTCCGCCTGCTCGACGCACTGACCGGCAAGGGCGCCAGCGAGGCGACGCGCGAGGCGTTCCGCCAGCGCATGGCCGACGGGCATCTCGACAATACCGAGATCGAGATTGAGCTCGAGGCGCAGGCGCAGATGCCGTTCGAAGTGCCCGGCCAGATGGGCATGATCAATTTGAGCGAGATGATGGGCAAGGCGCTGGGCGGCAATCAGCTCAAGCGCCGCAAGCTCACCGTGCCCAATGCATGGGAGAAGCTGGTCGAGGAAGAGGCCGACAAAAGGCTCGACCAGGAAGAGGTCAGCCGCACGGCGCTCGCCGATGCCGAGGCCAATGGCATCGTGTTCCTTGACGAGATCGACAAGATCGCGGTCAGCGAACAGCGCGGCGGGGCGAGCGTCAGCCGTGAGGGCGTGCAGCGCGACCTGTTGCCGCTGATCGAGGGCACCACGGTCGCGACCAAATATGGGCCGATGAAAACCGACCATATCCTGTTCATCGCCAGCGGCGCTTTCCATGTCGCGAAGCCCAGCGACCTGCTGCCCGAACTGCAGGGCCGCCTGCCGATCCGGGTCGAGCTGAAGGCGCTGACCGAGGCGGATTTCGTCGCGATCCTGAGCGACACCAAAGCGTCGCTGCCGCAGCAATACAAGGCGCTGATCGCGACCGAGGGCGTGACCGTCAACTTCACCGAGGACGGCATCGCCGCCGTCGCGAAGATCGCCGCGGAAGTGAATGGCGAGATCGAGAATATCGGTGCGCGCCGGCTGCAGACGGTGATGGAGAAACTGCTCGAGGAAGTGAGTTTCACCGCTGAGGATCGTGGTGGCGAGACCGTGGTGGTCGACGCCGCCTATGTCGAGAGCCAGCTGGCGAGCATCGCGCGCAATACGGATCTCAGCCGCTTCGTGCTTTGAGCTGCTCCCCGGCGAAGGCCGGGGCCCAGTTGAGGAACAAGTGGTAGTCAGGCGCCGGCCCTCATTACCTCTGCCATCGCAACTGGGCCCCGGCCTTCGCCGGGGAACATGTTTGTCAGCGGCGCTTCCGCTTTCCCGATCCCCACGCTAGCCTCCCGCAAATTCCGCATCGGGAGTCGTTCGTGAAGCATCCATTTGTCGCACTGAGTCTGGCCGCCGCCCTCACGTCCCCCGCCATCGCACAGGACGCATCCAAGCCCCCCGTCGCCGCGAAGAAGCCGCATGAGATCAAGGCGCCGTTCGGGGCCACCCGCCAGGACGACTATTATTGGCTGCGCGACGACACGCGCAAAAACCCTGACATGCTCGCCTATATCAAGGCCGAGAATGATTATGCCGACACCATCCTCGCGCCGACCAAGAAGCTGCAGGATACGATCTACAATGAGGTTATCGGGCGCATCAAACAGGATGACAGCTCGGTTCCTTATCTGAAGAACGGCTATTATTATTATACGCGCTTCGACACTGGCGCCGATTATCCGGTCGCCGCGCGGCGCAAGGGCAGCATGGACGCGCCGGAGGAAGTGCTGCTCGACCAGCCGAAGCTCGCGGCGGGCAAGGGCTTCTTCCAGACCGCCTCACGCACTGTCAGCCCCGACAACACACTGCTCGCCTGGGCCGAAGACACCGTGGGCCGGCGCCAATATGTGCTCAAGGTGAAGAATATCGCGACCGGCGAACTGCTCGCCGACACGGTTCCGAACGTCGAGGCCAATCTCGTCTGGGGCGACGACAACAGGACCATCTTCTATATCGAGAAGGACCCGATCACGCTGCTGAGCAAGCGGGTCAAGGCGCACGTCCTGGGTACGCCCGCCTCGGCCGATCGGCTGGTTTATGAGGAGAAGGACGACAGCTTCTATATGGGGCTGGGACGCACATCCGATGACGCTTATGTCTGCATCACGCTGCAAAGCACGGTCAGCAACGAACAGCGCTGCGCCGGTGCCAAAGCGCCGACCGACTTTGCCGTCCTCGCGCCGCGCGAGCGCGACGTCCGCTACGATGCGGACCATATCGATGGCCGCTGGATCGTGCGCACCGACTGGAAGGCGCCCAATTATCGTCTGATGACCGTCGCGGATGCGAAGGCCAACGGCACGCGCGCCGTCTGGGCCGATCTCGTACCGGTCGACCCGGCGGTCTTCATCGAAGGTTTCAAGCCGTTCCACGGTTTCCTGGCGATCGAGGAACGATCGGGCGGCAACAAAAGGCTGCGCATGCTCGCCAATGCCGGCAAGAGCAGCTTCGTCAACTCCGACGAGCCCGCCTATGCGATGGCGATCGACGTCAATGAGGAAACCGACACGCCCTGGCTGCGCTATACCTATAATTCGCTGACCACGCCGACCACCACCTATGAGGTGAATGCCACCACCGGCGAACGCCGCGTGCTCAAGGTGCAGCCCGTGCCGGGATACGACGCGACCCGATATGTCACCGAACGCGTGTGGGTGCCGGCGCGCGACGGCACCAAAGTGCCGGTCAGCCTGGTCTATAAGAAAGGCTTTAAGAAGGACGGCACCGCCGCGATGTTGCAATATGGCTATGGCAGCTATGGCGCGTCGATGGATCCGGGCTTCTCGATCCAGACCGTCAGCCTGCTCGATCGCGGCATGGTCTATGCTCTGGCGCATATCCGCGGCGGACAGGAAATGGGCCGCAAATGGTATGACGACGGCCATTTGATGAACAAGAAGAACAGCTTCACCGACTTCATCGATGTCACCCGCTACCTTGTCGCGCACAAATATGCCGCCAAGGGCCGGGTTGCCGCCCTGGGCGGTAGCGCCGGCGGGCTGCTGATGGGCGCGGTCGCCAATATGGCGCCGGGCGACTATCGCGCAATCGTCGCGCAGGTGCCGTTCGTTGATGTGGTGACGACGATGCTCGACGCCAGCATCCCGCTGACCACCAACGAATATGACGAATGGGGCAATCCGGCGAAGAAGCCGGCCTATGATTATATGCTGAGCTATTCGCCCTATGACCAAGTCAAGGCACAGGCCTATCCGGCGTTGTTCGTGGGCACCGGCCTGTGGGATTCGCAGGTGCAATATTATGAACCGGCGAAATGGGTCGCAAAGCTGCGCGCAACTGCCACAAGCACATATCCGCTGGTGTTCCGCACCAATATGGAGGCTGGGCATGGCGGCAAATCCGGCCGCTTCCAGCGCTATCGCGACTCCGCCGAATATAATGCGTTCATGCTCACCCAGCTGGGCGTGACGCCTTAGGATCGGTCGACATTCAGCGATGGGCGCGTTGAGCCGATGCTGATTCGGCGCGGTCATGAATCATGAAAGGTGGTGGCGGGCGAGAGGCCATGCGGTCTCCCGCCCCGCTCTTTGACATGACTGGAAAAAACCTCGTCCTGCTCGCCGACTGTTTCAGCGGCCCAGCCCGACTGAATGGCGATGGCGCTAATTCCCGGGTTTCTCATAGGGCACGAAATCGCCGAGCCGGCATGTCGGGCCGCGAATGCCTGAACTGCGATCGACCATATCGAATGTGTCGCCCCTGCAGACCTGGCTGCCGAACAGTTTGAATACCGGAATGCTGTCGGACCTCATGCCCGAACAGGCATAGGCCAGGGTGTTGACCCAGTAACGCCGCTCGGACTGGCGATACACCAGTGTGCGGTCGCCGATGAATTGCGGACTGCCGAGCTGAATATCGTCCAGGCACTGCTTCGGCGCGCCGGCAACGCGGCCGGCCAGCGTCTTGGCGAGTTCGGCGTCACTCTCCGCGCGGCTATCGGCGGTGGTAGCGCAGGCAACCAGCGCTAGTGGGGCGAGCAACAAGATACGCATGGCCATTCTCCGTGACTCCGATTGCCCCGGCCCGTCATAGCAGAATCAGCCGCGAAACGCATCCTTGGCAGCTCGTCGATCGGCCAGTTCCTCGGCAGATGAGGCGCGTAGAAAGGGGTTGGTCGCTTGTTCCAGTGCGATCGTCGTCGGCACGGTCGGTTCACCCGACGCGCGCGCCGCATCGACGCTCACCATGCGTTCGATGATCGCCGCATTGCCCGGTTCGGCGGCGCGCGCGAAGCGGCCGTTCGACTGGGTATATTCATGCGCGCAATAGACGATCGTCGCCGCCGGCAGGGCTGCGAGGCGTTGCATATTGGCGAACATCTGCGCGGCATCGCCCTCGAACAACCGGCCGCAGCCCATTGCGAACAGCGTGTCCCCGGTGAAGACGATCGCGTCACCAGGGAAATGGAAAGTGATGTGCCCGGCGGTATGTCCCGGTGTTTCCAGCACCGTCGCGACATGCCCGCCGAGCGTCACCGTATCGCCTTCACCGACCGCGACGTCGAGCGTCGGGATGCGCGCGGCTTCCGCTGCTGGACCGGTCACCACGGCGCCATGCGCTTCCTTGATCGCGGCATTGCCGCCGGTGTGGTCGGGGTGCCAATGCGTGTTCCAGATCGCCCCGATCCGCCACCCGCGCCTGTCCGCTTCGGCCAGCACCGGCGCTGCCTCGGCGGGGTCGACGACCATCGTCTCATCCGAAACCGGGTCATGGACCAGCCAGATATAATTGTCGCTCAGCGCCGTGACGCGCACGATTTCGAGGTCGGTCATGAATGGCTCCGATAATTAAGCGCCGCGCTGCCGAGGCGGCGCGTAACATCGCCGGCCGACTCGGCGCGGGCATGCGTCACGCCGTCACCGGCCCAAAGCGGGGAGAAATCGCCGCGCCCCTCGCTTTCCGCCTTGGCGCGCAGTGGTGCAAGCGCGGCGCTGGCATAGGGGAAGGGCGGGGCAAGATCGCTGATCGGGCCGAGCGCATCGGTCAGCCGGTTGCGCAGTCCGCCCGCCACACCACCGCTGAACAGGTTCGTGGCAATCAGGTCGCCCGGATAGGCCGTCTCGATCCGCCGGCGATGCACCGCGCTGGTCCATGCCTCGGGCGTCAGCAGATAGGCAGTGCCGACCTGTATCGCGGCGGCGCCATTCGCCATCGCGGCCGAAACGCCTATCGCATCGGCAATCCCGCCGGCCGCGATCACCGGCACGTCGACCGCCGCGACGATCTCCGGCAGGATTTCTTCAAGTGGCCGGGAGCGATATCCGTCAAGGAAATATCCCGCATGACCGCCGGCCTCCCGGCCTTGCACGATGATTGCGTCACAGCCTTGCGCCGCCAGATGATGCGCCTCGGCCAATGTCGTCGCATTGCCGAAAATCAGCGTCCCCATGGCACGCACCCGCGCAAGCAGCGCCTCGTCGGGCAGGCCGAAGTGGAAGCTGACGATCTCCGGTCGCGCTTGTTCGACTGCCTCAGCCATTGCTGCATCGAACGGCCGCCGCAGTGGTGGAGATCCGGTCGGCGGTGCGACGCCCTCCTCGGCATAAAAGGGCGCGAGTGTGGTGCGCCACACCGTCTCGTCCGGCTGCGGGCCGAGCGTGTGACAAAAGAAATTGAGGTTGAGCGGTCCGGTGGCCGCGGCGCGGATCGCCGCCACTTCAATCCCTACTGTCGCAGCGTCGAGCACCGCGCAGGCGAGCGACCCGACCCCGCCCGCGCCGATCGCCGCGATCGCCAGCTCTCGCCCGGCGAAATTGGCCATCGGCGCCTGGACGATCGGCAATCGTGCGCCGGTCAATTCCAGAAGGCCGGCGGCAGTCATCTTACCACTCACCGGTGTTCGGCATTGAGACCCAGGGCTCGGCCGGCGGCAGCACACCGTCCTGCAGCAATTCGACCGAGATATTGTCGGGCGTACGCACGAACGCCATGTGCCCGTCGCGCGGCGGGCGATTGATCGTCACCCCGGCGTCCATCAACCGCTGGCAGGTTTCGTAGATATTATCGACGCGATAGGCGAGGTGACCGAAATTGCGCCCGCCCGAATAGTCCTCCGGGTCCCAGTTATGCGTCAGTTCGACTTGCGCATCCTCATCGCCGGGGGCGGCGAGGAAGATCAGCGTGAAGCGCCCCTTCTCGCTGTCCATCCGCCGCACTTCCTTCAGCCCGAGCAGGTTGAAGAACGTCACCGTCGCATCCGGATCGGTCACGCGGATCATGGTGTGGAGATATTTCACAAGGGCTGCTCCTGCTGGCGTCGCCCCCCAGATAGGGCGCGCGCAGGCATCCCGCAATTTGGCCCCTGCGATTCCGGCGAGAATCGAGCTGTAGATTCAGCGAGAGATTCAGGGAGTGATGGGCGGAGCGAACTGCATCAGCGCGGCCTTGGCGGCGATTCCAGCGTCACCCTGGGGGGCGATCGACACGGCCTGGTTCCAGGCGGCCTTGGCGCCCGCTTCGTCGCCGGCGAGCGCAGCGATGTTCCCCGCCTCGAGCTGCACCGAGGCATCGTCCCCCGACCGCCGCAGCGCCTCGGCAATATCCTTCTTCGCGCGCGGCAGGTCGTCCATGCGCCGCGCCAGCGTCGCCGAGAGCAGCCAGGCCAGCGGATCGGCGGCGGCATCGACCACCGCCTGGTCGAGATCGCTACGCGCGCCGGCCAGATCCTTGCTCGCGACCTGCGCCCGCGCACGGTCGAGATACGCCTCGCCCCGCTGCAGCCCGGTCAACGTGCCCGCCGCCAAAGCCGCGTCGAGCGCGGCGCGCGCCTTGCCCGGATCCTTGGCAGCAAGCCAGGCATTGCCGCCTTGCGCCCAGTAAAGCGCCGCACGCCGGTCCTTGGCGAGCTCGGCCGCGCGGGCCGCGCCCTCGAATTCGGCCGCTGCGGCGCCCCATTTCTCGGTGTTGGTATAGGCGATGCCCAGGCATTGCTGCGCCAGGAACCCACCGCCTGCCAATTGCCAGCGACCGGCTTCCTCGGCGGCGGCATCCGGATTCTTGGTCGCCTGGTCGAGGCAGCGCGCGGAGCGCTCCTCGGCCGTGGAGGGCGGACCCGCCAGCGGAACTGCAGGAGGCTGGACAGCAGGAGACTGGGCGGTGGCGAGCAACAGCAGGGGCAGGATCATAGGCGCGATATCACATCCTCGACCGCCTTGATCAGCAGCGCGATATCAGCGTCGCGCGACAGGCGGTGGTCGCCATCCTTGATCAACAGCGTCTGCACATCGGCTGAACGGATCAGCTCGGCAAGCCGTGCGGTGCGTGTCCAGGGCACGTCGCGATCGGACTGACCCTGCAACAGCCGCACCGGGCAATCGACCGCAATCGCGCCGAACATCAGCCGGTTCGCCTCGCCCGAATTCCAGAACGCGGCAGTGGTGACGGTCGGCTGGTCCGAATAGGGCGACACGCGCGAAACCTTGCCGCCCGACAGGATCGCCAGCTTCTCGTCGGTGGTGAAGCCCCAGTCGGTGAAATCTGGTGCAGGAGCGACGCCGATCAGCCCTGCCACCAGCTCGGGCCGGTCGCGCGCCACCAGCAGCATGATCCATCCGCCCATCGACGACCCGACCAGCACAGCGGGGCCATTGGCCAGTTGCTCGATCATCGACAGGGCATCGTCGCGCCATCCGGCCAGCGTCTGGTCTTCGAACGCGCCTTCACTCTGCCCGCAGCCGCCATAATCGAAACGCAGGAACGCGCGTCCGCTTGCCTTTGCCCATGCCTCCAGCGCCAGCGCCTTGGCCCCAGTCATGTCGGAGGCATAGCCTGGCAGGAACACCGTCATCGGGCCGGTGCCTTCGGTCAGATAATAAGCGAGCGCGGGGCGAGGTGGGGCGGGGGCATTCATGCGGTGCCCCTTAGAGGATGTCGCGGGCGAATTGAATTCCCTTATCCCTGGTCACACGCGGGATTTGTCTCGAAAAGGGTCCTCGGCCGAGTGCTCATTGCTCGAGGTTACACACGCGTGACGGCATAATGCTCCTGAAGTAAGCTGACGACTGCCTCGCTGTGCGTCGCATCGCGCGCTTCGAACATGACTTCGAGACGTGCCGCCTGAACGTTCGGCGCCGTGAACAGGCGGTGGTGCGATACCTCGATGATGTTCGCACCGGCCTGGCCGATGCGAGTCGCGATCTCGCCCAGAACGCCGGGCCGGTCCGGAATGTCGAGCACGAGCCGCATGATTCGTCCGTCGCGGATCATGACTCGCTGCAGCACATTGGCCAGCGCCCGATTGTCGATGTTCGCACCGCAAATCGGGATGCCGACCCGGCGGCCCCGGAACAGCTCCGGGTGCGCCAGCAGCGCAGCGACGCCAGCTGCGCCCGCGCCTTCGGCAACGATCTTGACCTCTTCCGCGAGCAGGGCGATCGCGTTCTCGATCACATGCTCGGGGACAGTGATCACCTGTTTCACCAATTGCCGGGCGATCTCGATCGGGCGGCGTCCGACGTCGCGCACGGCGATCCCCTCGGCGATGGTGCTCCCGCCGACACTCACCGGATCACCGCCCAGTTCCTGGGCCATGGCGGCATAGCTTTCCACCTCGACACCAAAGACATCGATCTTTCGTCCGGCACCCTGCGCGGCAAGCGCCGATCCTGCCAATAATCCGCCACCGCCCACAGGAATGGCGAGCGTGTCGAGCTCAGGCACATCCTCGATCAGTTCGAGCGCGAGCGTGCCCTGGCCGGCGATGATCGCGTCATCGTCATAAGGATGAATGAAAACGAGACCCTGATTCTCCGCACAGGCTCGTGCATGCGCGGCCGCATCGGCGAGCGTGGCGCCGTGCAGCACGACCTCGGCGCCCCATTTGGACGTCCGCGTCACCTTGGTCGCCGGGGTAAAGGCCGGCATTACGATCACCGCGCGAATATCGAGAAGTGCAGCATGCCGCGCGACGGCCTGGGCATGATTGCCCGCCGACATCGCAACCACCCCGGCAGCGCGCTCCTCCGGCGTCAGCAGCGCGAGACGATTGGCGGCGCCACGTTCCTTGAAAGCGCCGGTGACCTGCAGCGTATCAAGCTTCAGCCATACATCCGCGCCGGTCAGCCGGCTGATCGCATCGCTGCGGACGACCGGCGTGCGTACGACTTTTCCGGCAATCCGCTCGGCGGCAGCTCTTACGTCATCAAAACCAATCATCAGCCGCCTGCTCCCGCTCCAGCCCCATCTCGCTGCCTGCCATAGCGGCGTCAGCGCGCGTCGGCGAACCCCTTCAATGCGGTCATGAATGCCTCGGGCTGATCGAGCATCACGAAATGCGCGGCATCGCCGATATCGACATAGCTGACGCTAGGCGCGGCCTTGTACACGCCCTGATACAGCGCATCGGCGCGCACCTTGGGAATGCCGGTATCGGACCAGGGATAGAGGATGGTCAGCGGCGTCCGGATCGTGGCCAGATCGGGGCGCAGGTCAGTGGTCAGATCCTCGTACAGCGCCTGGCCGCTGACGCGCGAATCCGCCGCCAGAATCCATGCCTTTACCTTGGCGCGCGATTCCGGCTTCAGCGCCAGGCCATTGGCGGTCCGCTCGGCATTGGCTTCATTGACCGGCTTGCCATAGGCGGCGGCCATCTGGTCGCGGATCATCTTCGCTTGCGGTTCCATCGCCGCGACCGTCGCATTCGGATTGAAGATCAGCCCGACATAGGGAAGCGAATCCACGATTAGCGCTCGAGAGACGTCGCCGGAATGCGCCTTGGCCATCATCAGCGCGACCAGCCCGCCCATCGAATGACCGACCATCGGTGCGCTGCCGATCTTCTCCTTGGTGATAAAGGCATTCAGATCCTCGACAATCCCGTCGAGCATGCCGGGCTTCAGGTTGCCGCGCGGATCGTCGCCAGCAAAGCCGTTGACCTGCACCAGATAGACGCGGTGTGTCTTGGCCAGTTCGGGCGCCACGCCATCCCATACGGCCCGCGGGCTGGACAGGCCGGGGATCAGGAAGATGGCAGGACCCTTGCCGCTTGCCTGGATCGAGATGTGTTCCATCTGCGTCATGGCTGGAACAACCTGGGCCGAGGTGCTGGCTACCGGAGTCCGGGCACGGCCGGCGCCGGGGTGCAGGATGACCAGCATCAAGACGGCACTGGCGAGAATACGGGCTTTGAAATGAGTGATCACGTCATGCTTCCTTTGACGGGCTGGTGAAAATGTCTTCGATGGCGAGGTCGAACAGTTCGGCGATCTTGAAGGCAAGCGGCAGCGAGGGATCGTAGCGCCCGGTCTCGATCGCATTGACGCTCTGGCGGGAAACCTCGAGCCGGTCGGCGAGATCTCCTTGGCTCCAGTCGCGTTCGGCACGCAGCACCTTGAGGCGGTTCTTCATGTCTCGCGCCCGATCGCCAGCCTGTTGACCAGCGCGCCGATGCCGATGCCGGCAAACCACAGCACGGCCGTGTAATAGGCATAGACATGCGGCACGAGCCCGAAATTCTCCAGAAAGCCCCAGGCGGTGGTGACGCTGAGCGCGAAGCCGGTCGCGATCAGCAATTGGCGGACGAACCGGTCACGCAGATATTCGTCGGTTTCCTCAATCAGATAGCGGCCGATGATCATGAAGATCGCGATCTGTGGCACCGCGGGGAGGATGGCGACGAGATAGGCAAGGGGGCCATGGACCGCACCACGGGAGAAGAGCGCAACAGCGGCGAACAGCAATGCCGCATATCCCAGGCTGAGCCAGATGACGCGGCGATTGTAGCGTTTGATGGCGGGGCTTGCGCCGAACATGGGTAAAGGTCCCTTTCGAATCTGGAAAGCATCCTTTACAGAAAGGACATCTTTTCTGTCAACTCTCCTTTCCATATTGGATGGGAGTCTTGTCAGGATGCCAACGTCGAAATCGCCATAGCTGCCCTGTCCGGCGTTCATAACTGACTGCTATACAAAGCTCGTGGCTGGCCGCCTGCGCCAAATGAGGGAGCTTTCGATGCACACCGTCCGTGGCGATTTGCTGGCGCTGGCCTGCGAGGGTGAATTCGATGTGATCGTCCATGGCTGCAACTGCCAATGTCAGATGGGCAAGGGCATCGCTCTGGCGATCAAGCGACAATTTCCCGCGGCTTACGCAGCCGATCTGGAAACGGAGAAGGGAAGCCGGGAGAAGCTCGGCAGCTTTTCCGCTGCCAAGGTCGAACAAGACGGCCATTCATTCATCATCGTCAACGCCTACACCCAGTTTCACTGGAGAGGTGCAGGGATGAAGGCCGATTACGACGCCATCCGTCACGTCATGCGGGCAATTGCCTTGCAGTTCCGCGATTGCCGGATTGGCTATCCGAAGATTGGGGCGGGTCTGGCCGGTGGCGACTGGTCCGTTATCAGCGCCATAATAGACTCGGAACTGGACGGCCTGAATCACACCTATGTGGAGTTCTCACCCTGAGATAGGGGCGTCGCGCCCTGTCCGGGACAGGGTGGCAGGACAGCGCCGGGGAATCTTGAAATCAGATGACGTATTCGACCGTCGTCATCTGGGCCTGAGCCGCGCGTGCCGCGCCGCGCTTGGCGACGAGCACCTCGTGCAATTCCTTCACTGCGTCGCTGCCTGCGGTCTTGAACGCGAAGGGCAGCCAGGCATGGATCATGCAACCGAGCCCGCCGCACACCATCCGGAAACCGAAGCGCGATGCGACCCCGAAATGCTCGCCGAAACTCTCACCGACTGACTCAGGATGATCGAGAAACAGACGGCGGAACATGGGCGAACCTCTTCGTTGCGGATGGCCGACCTCTATCATGGCCGGGGCTTGCTGTCAGCCTTTGGCGGCAATTCGTGTCAGCATTTCGGCGGCAAGCTGGCTCAGCGTATCGTCGCGCGCGCCCATGATGACGATGCGGTCGCCCGCCTGCGCCCGGTCGGCCAACGATGCCGCAGCCGCTGCGCGGTCGGCGATATGCAGCGCGTTGCCGCCACCGGCCACCACATCGGCGATGATGTCGGCGCTGGTCACTTCACGTACCACCGTGCCACCCTGATAGACCGGGTCGGGCAGCACGAGCAGGTCGTCGGTGCGTAATTTCTTCACGAACATCGCGACCAGCTCGGCGCGCATCACCTTGAGCGGGCCATAGCCGTGCGGCTGGAACAGAAGCAGCAGCCGCCCGGGAAAGGCGTGCAGCGTGTCGAGCGTGGCGGCGATCTTGTCCGGGTTGTGGCCAAAATCGTCGATCACGGCGACACCGCCAGCCTCGCCGACCAGTTCGAAGCGCCGCTTGAGTCCGGTGAAACCTTCGATCGCGGCGATCGCCTCGGTCAGCGGCACGCCCGCCGCGGTGGCAGCGCCGATCGCGGCCAGTGCGTTGGAGACATTGTGGCGGCCGGGTACCGACAGCCGCACACTGTGCCGCGATCCGCCGGTGACCAGGTCGAAGCCGATTGCAAAGGGTTCGGGTACAAGCTTCTCGGCCATCAGGTCGGCCGGCACATCGATCGCGAAGGTTGTCATCCGCGCCGGATCGAGTGTCGCGGTCAGCGCTGCCGTCTCGGCATCGCCGATATTGACCAGCGTGGTTGCCGCCTTGCCGGCAAAGTCGCCGAACAGGGTGCGCAGTTCCTCCAGCGACTTGTGATCGAGGCTGACATTGTTGAGCACCGCGATGCGCGGATGATAGAGCGCGATCGACCCGTCGCTCTCGTCCACCTCGCTGACGAACGCCGCCCCGCCCCCCACCAATGCGCTGGCGAACGGTGCGTCGGGGCCGGCGAAATTCTTCATCACCGCACCGTTCATCACCGTCGGGTCGCGTCCACAGGCATGCAGAATCCAGCCGATCATGCCTGTCACGGTCGATTTGCCGCTGGTCCCGGCGACGCCGATCGGCAACGCGCTTGCGTTGAACAGGCTGGCGAGCAATTCCGCCCGGCTCATTCGCGGCGCGCCGATCCGGTCAGCCGCGACGATATCGGCGACGGTCGCTTCGACCGCGGCGGAGGCGATGACGATCTGGTCGGCGCTGGTAACGCCGCTGCCGTCCTGCGGGAACAGCGCGACGCCTCTGGTGCGCAGGTCGGCGAACTTGGCCGGCAGCCGTGCCTGATCCAGCGTCCGGTCCGACCCGGCGACGATCGCACCGCGCCCGGCCAGGATCATCGCCAGTGGCATCATGCCGCTGCCGCCGATCCCGACGAAGAAGTAGGATTTGCCGTTATGCATTGCGTCGCGCTATCGGCAATGCGCCAAAGGGGCAAGTTGTGGAAAGGGAGCCGGGACAGCTCATGCGGATTGGCGTTGTCGCCCCGGCGGGACGGATCGACGAAGTGGTGGCGGCGCGCGCGATGGCGTTCGCGGCGATCGCCTATCCGTCGGTCGACCTGATTTTCCACCCGCAATGCTATCGTACCGATGGCGGGCATTTCGCCGGTCCGGACTCAGCGCGTGCCGCGGCTTTTCTCGAATACGCCAACGACCCGGCGATCGATGCCTTGTGGTTCGCGCGGGGCGGCTATGGCTCGAACCGCATTCTTGCCGATGTGATCCCCAACCTCGGCCCCGCCGCCAAGACCAAAAGCTATGCCGGCTTTTCCGACATGGGCTTCATCCTTGGCGCGCTCTATGCGCGGCGCATCGGCAAGCCGGTCCATGCGCCGATGGTCTCAAGCATCAACAACAGCAATGGCGGTGACGCCGTGATCGCGCGCACGCTCAGCTGGCTGGTCGACAAGGACCGCCGCTGGCTCGAGCCGAGTCTCGGCAAACAGCCGACCGTCGCGTTCAACCTGTCGATCCTCAACAATCTGCTCGGCACGCAGTGGATGCCCGACCTGACCGATCATGTGCTGATGATCGAGGAAGTGTCGGAAGCGCTCTACCGCGTTGATCGCATGCTGTTCCAGATGGCCAATGCGACCCAGCTGAAGGGCATTGCCGGAGTCCGGCTCGGCGCGATCAGCGACGTGACACCCAACACGCCGGAGTTCGCCGAAACTCCCCAACAGATGATCGAACGCTGGTGCAAGGACATGAAGGTGCCGTTCCTTGGGTCCGCCGATATCGGGCATGTGCGCACCAACAAGGTGGTGCCGTTCGGCTTGGTATAGGGGGCGAAGATGCGAATGATGACGGTCGGAATCGGGGCTGCGGGCCTGTTGGCTCTTGCCGCTTCCAGCGCCGTTGCCGAACCGGCCTTGCCCAAGGGCGCCTATATTCTGCCGGGGTCGGCCGTCCCGAAAATACTGCGGCAATGCTCGCGTAGCGCACCGAAGATCGGTGAAGGCAGTTGGCAGCCCCAGGCCGCCGGTATCCGCGAGCTGGAGGCTGCACTTCCCGGAGAGTTGCGTAAACGAAGCTCCGGCGAGTCGTCACATTGGCAAAACCTGCTGCGTGATTGGCGGCGGCAATATGTCGGCATCGTTCGTGGAGGGCGGCGCTATATCTATGGCAGTTTCGCGCAGGACGATTCTTCGAGCATCGCCTTCGACTGGCAGCGGGAGCCCATGCAGGTCTGCGACGGTGGCGTCAGCTTTTTCGGGGTCGAATATGATGTTGCGCGCCGTCGCTTCACCCATGTCGCGTTCAATGGACCCTATTAGGATTCGCTGATCGGTTCGGCCGGTTGTTCGGCGAGCCGGTCGAGCAGCTCCGCAGCCAGGCGCAGCATCGCACGCTCGGCCGGAGTAAGGCGCTCGGTCATCGCCTGCGCGAGCCAGAGATTCTGCCGGTGGGCGTCGCGCCGAATCAGCTCGGAACCCGCGGCGGTGATCTCGATCTCGATCTGACGACGGTCCCTCTCGCCCTGGCGGCGGGTGATGAAACCCAGTTCATCGAGGTCGGCGATGATCCGGGTGAGCGACTGCGGCTGCAGCCGTTCGAGCGCGGCAAGGTCGGTCGCCGTCAGCGGCCCATCGGCTCGCAAGAGCCTGCCCAATACGCTCAGCTTGGCGGCGCTGACTCCGTGATCGACGCGCAGGCTCCGCATGCGCCGCGCAAAGTCCGACAGGCTACGCCGGATTGGGTTGGCCATATCATATGGCTCCGGAAGCATATCCCTATTCATGCACCGTACCGCTTGAACCCGTCCCATGCATTGGTGAACCCTCCCCGAAGCCCGTGGCAGACCATGATCGGCCGATCCCGTTCATAGGGCATTGCCAGCGGCACCCCGAAAACGCCGGCGATCCGCGCGCTGCGGCAAAGACGCCGCCAGCGTTCCGGATCGCCATTGATGACGATGATGACGCTACCGTCATAGCCGCGCGGTCCCCAGAGGAAATACTGATTGTCGCCACTGATCGCCGGCGGCAGGCCAAGCCCGCGCCCATGAACGTCGATCGCGGCCGCTTCGCCATAATTGTTCGCGAAGATCGCCGCATGCCCGCGCTCGGCCGGCGGCAGCGACCGGTACACCGCCGCGACCTGGTGCGCGAGCGCGCGCCAGCCGAGCTCGTCGGAGAAGACTTGAGTCAAGGGCGCGCCGATCGCTGCTTTCTCATCGGGTGCCGGGCGCAAATGGCTGTGCTCCAACAGGCGAAGCAAGGCGGGCGGATCGAGCAGCGGGAAGACGATCGGCGCCACGAGCGCGAAATTGGCAATAGCGGCCGCCATCCAGAGGCCGGCCGCCCAGCGCCACAGTCGCGCGCAGGCCACCGCGCCCACTACGAACATGCTCGGATAGGCGGCGAACAGATAATAGTCCTTGCCGCCGGTGGCGAGATTGATCGCGGTGGCGCCGACGAACGCGATCGACAGGAATCGGAGGGGTTTCAGTCGCTCGGACGCGAAGGGTGCGACGATCCCGGTCACCCATAAAGGCGCGAGGACCAGATTAAGCGCCAATATCTGTCCGATCTCGAAACGCACCGGGCCGCCGGTGATCACGCCCTGGGTATGATGAGCGATGATGGCGAGGAAGGGCCAGTCATTGACTGCCTGCCAGATCAGGCTCGGTGCAGCGATCGCAACGGCGATCAGCATCGCTGTCCAGGTTTCGCGCCAGCCTAGCAACCGGCGAGCGGGCGTCAGCAGCACCCCCAGGGCCAGCGGCACCAGCCACATCACGATGCCGTATTTGGCCTGCATCGAAAGACCGGCGACCAGTCCGGCCCAGAGCAGCGCGCGCCGATCTTCGCGCAGCACGGCGCGGGCGATCAGATACGCGCACCCCGTCCAGGCGATCGGCTCGAAAGTCGCGGTGGTCAGGAGCGTGGTCGTGCCGGCAAGTCCCGGCGCCGAAGCGGCGGCGATCGCGGCAATCACTGCCGCACTCCGATTGCCTCCGATCAGTCGGGCAAAAGCGGCGCAGAGCGGGATCAGAGCCACAGCGGCCATCACCGCCGGCAGGCGCAACAGCCAGACACTGGGGCCGAACAGCTGAGTCGCGGCGGCGATCAGCGGAACAAGTGGCGGCTGGTCGGCATAGCCAAAGGCCGGGTGCCGGCCACAGGCGAGGAAATAGAGCTCGTTGCGCATCATGTCATAGCGCCCCGCGGTCGCCAGATGCAGCGCCGCCGTGACGGCGATCGCGATCCAGATCAGGACACGATCGGAAGCGGGCGTGCGCCATGGCAACAGGCGGAACGACTGAAGCGGCTCCGGATGGGGCAAGTGATTCGATACGCTCATGCGTATTAAATATCACATATGGACACAGCGCAGTAGAGATTTTATCAAAGAGAATCGGGAGTGGATCGCTGAATTAATATCTGCATGCGTATTAAATATCCCTGATATCTGGATGAGTTGTAACATCGGAAGGATACACGTCATGGCAGGGCAGAGTTTCGAGAGTGAAATTATGTCGGAGGCGTTCTTCCGAGATTGCTCTCTTGCGCGATCGACGTTCGACGATGCCGACCTGTCGGAATGCGTCTTCTCGAACGTCAATCTCCGCGACGCACGCTTCACCGATGTCAACCTGGCCGGCGTATCGATTTACGACGCCAATATCGAAGGGCTGACGATTTTAGGCCATGATGTCGCAGCCCTTATCCGAGCCGAACTGGCGCGCAGCGATTCCGGTCGCTCCGTCAGATAGATGCGGCGGGGTCCAATCAGAACAACCGCCGCAATGGCTCCGATTATCCTGCGCACCGGCAAGTCTCCGCTCGCCGCCGTCTATGTCGCACGCTAGGTTCGCGCCCGGGACCATTCGGGGGCAACCAGATGCGAACACCGTTCAATCCGCTTCAGGCGGCTATTCTAAAGGCATTGACCGAGGCGCTGTTCCACGGCGTCGATATGCGCATCACGTCCGCTCAGGTCGTTGCCAATCTGCAGCATCAGTTCGGTATGTTCGAGGGCAACAAGCCGAAGGAGATCGGCCTCAGCCTCTATCTGGTCTGCTTCCTGCTGGGTGGCCCGTTCTTCCTGCTGTTCGGTCCCGCTTGGGGCGCCAAGCGTGTGGCGAAGCGGCTTGCGCGGTCGCAGAATAATCTGATGCAGGATCTCGCCCGCATCCGGGGTGTCATCTATGCCGGCTATTATGGTCATTGGGTCGGTGCGGTCGAAGAGGATAATGACGACAATCCGGTGCTGAACGCGATCGGTTTCGAATTGCCGCACCAGCGCATCCGCGGGACCGGCGAGGTGCCGATCAGGCTGTTTCCCGGGCGCGATCTCGCGCATGACGATGTGCTCGCGCCGAACGAGGCACCCGATACGGTCGGGGTCATCGTGATCGGTTCGGGCGCCGGCGGCGCGGTCGCCGCTGCCAATCTCGCGCAGCATCATGACGTGCTGGTGATCGAGGCTGGAGCGCACTATCCCTCCGCCGCGATCACGCATGAAGAACGCCGCATGACTGCGCGGCTCTTCGTCGACGGCGGTCTGCAGACCAGCCGCGACCACGACATTGTCATTTTTCAGGGACATTGTGTCGGCGGCTCGACCGTCATCAACAATGGCATCGCCTTGCGTGTGAAGCAGGCGGGCATGACCCATCCGCAGGCCAATGACGTGTTTGCCAACTGGGCCGCGCTTGGCGCTCCGGTCGATGCAGAGCGCTTCAATGCCGCTTATCATGCGGTCGAGAAGCGGCTCGGCGTCGAGCCGATCGATCAGAAGAGCGGCCGCAACAATGGCACGCATCTGCTCAATGGTTGGGCGGCGCATGCCGCCGCGAGCAGCGATCCGATGGATGCGGCATCGCCGGCGCTGTGGTTCAGCAAGAATTACGGGCCGCGCGAGCTCAATGCCGATTGTGCCTATTGCGGTTATTGCAACACCGGCTGCCCCTATGGCCGCAAGCAAGGCATGGCGCAGTCCTTCCTGATTGACGCCAGGTCGTCGGGCGCAAAAATCCTGATGCAGACCAAGGTCGAGAAGATCATCTGGGCTGAATCCGATCTCGATGGGCGACGCGTCGCGACCGGCGTCGAGGTGCTACAGCCCGACGGCAGCCGCCGTACGATCAGGGCCACCAAGGGCGTCGTCGTCGCCGCCGGCACGATGGCGTCGAGCCGGATCCTCGACAAGAGCGGCATCGAAGGCACCGGGGAGGGCATCTCGCTCAATATCGCCTGTCCGGTGGTCGCGCTGATGCCCGGAACGATGCGGGCGTGGGACGAGGATCAGATGGCGACCTATGTCGATCGTGGCGACTTCCTGCTCGAATCGCATTTCCAGCCGCCGATGAGCATGTCGACCTTGATGCCGGGCTGGTTCGGCGATCATGCCGGGCGCATGCTTAACTATAGCCGTCTGGCGTCCGCAGGCATCCTCTTCCCGGCCGATCGGCAGGGAAGGCTGATCGGCGGCAAGCTTCATTTCAAGCTGCGCGACGATGTCGAACTGCCGCTGCTGCGCCGTGCACTCGCCACGCTCACCCGGGTGCATTTCGCGGCGGGCGCGGAGGAAGTCTATCCGGCGCTCACGCGCGGGCCGATCTTGCGCAAGGGTGACGATATCGACCTGTTCTACGAACAGGGTATCCGTGAAGCGGACGACGTCACGCTGTCCAGTTCGCACCCTCAGGGCGGCAATGGGCGCAACGCCGACCCGGAAAAAGGCGTGGTCGATCTCGATTGCCGCGTCCATGGCACCGCCAATGTGCTGGTTACCGACGCCAGCACCTTTACCAGCTGCATTCGCGTCAACGCGCAACTCACTACCATGGCGATGTCGCATTATGCCACGGCGGGAAATCCGTTCGTATAGAGCGGGTCGACATTCAGGTTTGGGGAGTTCGCTTTTCGAAATATTTCGTCACCCGGAACAAGTCGATACTCCCTTTAAGATAAGTAAGCTTGTGTCCCCGCGAAGGCGGGGACCCAGTCTGGGCTCCCGCCTGCGCGGGAGCACAAGGAAGAGGCAATCGCTCTCGACTATGCCAATCCCCTGGTCGAAGGGAATAAGCACCGAAAAGCCCGGAGTGGCGGCAGGGGCAGGCGATGAATTCTCTACAAAACTGAATGTTGATCCCGCCCAGTATGAGCGCGCGATGAGACAGCCGCAGCGGCTGGGCATGCGCCGATGGCGCTGCGGTTCTGTTCTTCGACAATCAGAAAGAGCGTGCCGAAAACAAGCCCGGCAAGTGATGACATGCGCGATCCCGGGTGATGGTTGAATCGTCGCCGGCAACAGGACTGCGGGAGGGCGGCGAGAGATATGTTACACCCTATTGTACCATATTCCGGCGCGAAGCAGGCGGGCCACGCTGCCGATCGGGCCGAACTGCATGTTTATTGGGATACAGCAATGGGTTGGCGGCGCTACATCGCGATTTCTGGTATCCATCAATTTCGATAAATTCTCGCTCAGCTATCCATGGAATTGATAGCTGGGCCATCGACGTAGCGAATCCGCGCTAGATCACGCGTTCCGCTTCCAGTTCCCATGCCGCATCGGGCACGCGTCCATGGCGCGTGCGCAGGCGTGCTTCGGCCATGGCGAGGCGATCGACCGCCAGGTCGAGTTCTGTCTCGGGCAAGGTGAAGGGCAGGCGGACAAAGCGTTCGAACGCGCCATTCACCCCGAAGCGCGGGCCGGGCGCGATGCGCAGCGACAGGCTTTGCGTCATGGCGGCCAGTGCCGATGCTTCCGGGCGCGGCATCTCGGCCCAGAGCGTGAAACCCCCCGCAGGTACCGGCACCCGCCAGTGCGGCAAAGCCTCATGGAGCCGCGCGATCAGATGGTCGCGACGGACACGAACATCCTTTCTGTCACCATCTCCCCGGATGCTGCCGTCGAGCAGCGCGGCGACCGCCAGTTGATCCATGACCGGGGTTGCCAGGTCGAGCGTCGAGCGGATGCGGCCAAGCGCGACGATCGTCTGTGGATCGGCGCGCAGCCAGCCGATCCGCAGGCCACCCCAGAAGCGCTTGCTGGCCGATCCGATGCTGATCACCGTGTCGCCATGCGGGTCGTGCGCCGCCACGGGCGGCGGCGCCGGCTGGTCGAGCGTGACCGCCGCCATCGTCTCGTCGATCACCAGCGGGGTATGGGTCGCTCGTGCCGCCCGCACCAGGGCGGCGCGCGTGTCCGGATCCATGACCCGGCCGGTGGGGTTGTGGAAATCGGCGATGATATAGGCGAACCGTGGTCCGGTTTGGCGAAGGGCTGTGAAGATCGCGTCGATGTCCCAGCCGGTCGTGGGAAGTCCGACCGGTACCGCGACACAATTCTGTTTCAGGATTGCGGCGATCGCGTTGTGATAGGTCGGATGGTCGACGACGATGCGGTCGCCCGGTCCGGCGAGCAAACGCAGCAGCAAAGCAAGGCCATGCTGCGCGCCGCTGGTGACCAGGATCTGGCCGGGCGTCGTCGGGCAGCCGCGCGCGGTATAATCGGCTGCGATCGCCCGCCTCAGGCGCTGGATGCCGAACACTTCATAGCCAAGGCCGGACAGAAAAGCGGGCATCTGGCTCAACGCCTGTTCATAGGCATACCAGATGGTTTGCGGTGCGGGCAGTGCGGCATTGGTCCAGTCGATCACGTCCGGGCCGTGTTCGTCCGGGCTCGGTTCTTCGAGCAGCGCGTCCGCATCGGGCGTGGCGCCATGCCCGACGCCCGGGAGTCGCGTGACGCTGCCCGATCCTTGCCGGCTCAGCAGATAGCCCTCGTCGCGCAGCAGCTCGAACGCCGCGGCGATGGTGGTGCGACTGACGCCCAGCACCCGCGCCAGGTCGCGCTCGCCGCCGATACGCACGCCAAGGCCGATACGGCCATCCAGGATCAGCAAGCGCAGCGCGCGGGCAAGCTGGCGATAGGTGGGGCCGCCGCCCGTCTCGCTGCGCCACACCCCGAGCTGGCGAGCGAGTGAGATTGGGCTGAGCGAGTTGACATCCATAAGAGCCAATATCTTTTAATTGGCCCTCAAAAACAATGCCTATCCTGGCTATTGGCATTGCCCATGATGAAACAACGCCTTTTCCAGCTCCTGTGGGGCCTATCGCTTTACGGTTTCGCCATGGCGCTGATGTTGCGCGCCAATCTCGGACTCGATCCCTGGGATGTGCTGCATCAGGGACTGGCGCCGCAGATCGGGCTCAGCTTCGGCATGACCGTCAACGCGGTCGGGCTGCTGGTGCTGCTATTGTGGATTCCACTTTGGCAGCGTCCCGGGATCGGCACTGTGCTCAACATCCTGATCATCGGCACGGTGGTCGACCTGTCGCTGCTGATTCTGCCGACGCCGGAGGGCTATGTTGCGCGCTTCGCCTTCCTGATCGTCGGGATCGTGCTGAACGGCATTGCTGGCGGCGCCTATATTGGTGCGGGACTCGGCGCCGGCCCGCGCGACGGCCTGATGACCGGTATCGCGGCACGATTTGGCTGGCCGATCAAGATCGTCCGGACTGCGATCGAGCTGACGGTCCTGGCGGTCGGCTGGCTGATGGGCGGCACCGTCGGCATCGGCACCGTGCTGTATGCCGTGACGATCGGCTGGGTGGTGCATTACGCGCTCCCGTTCTTCACCCTGACCCGCAAGGAGCCCGCCGCCGAACTGGCTGTCCCCGCCGAGCAATAGCGCGCCGGGCCGATGATCCGGCTCGATCGCACAACCTGTTGCCGCAAAGGCGATCGATCGGACGGTATTCCGGCTTCCAACCGACCGCCATGACCGTCATGCCGCGGGTACAGGGATTTTGGGGGCGAGGATGAAGACGAGCTGGATGGCGGCCTTGCTTGCGGCCGCCCTGTTGCCCGGCTGTACGGTGCCGGTCGTGGCCGAGACGGCCGAGGGGCAGCCTTACGAATTGAAGGATACCCAGGTCTGGACGGTGCCCGATCCCGCCACTGGCCGATCCTATCAGCTGTTCGTGAGCCTGCCGGCGAGCTACGCCGCCAACCCGTCGCGGCGCTATCCGGTGATGTATGTCGCCGACGCCGATTACGGCTTTCCGCTGATCCGGTCGATCAGCCGGCGCGTCAATCTGGAAGGACCCGCGATCGCGGAGTTCATCCTTGTCGGTTTGTCCTACGCCAAGGGCGAGGACGGCATGACCAGCCGCCGCCGCGATTATACCCCGACCGCCAATGCCCCTATGGACGTGCCCAAGGACCAGGTTCATGGCCAGGCATGGGCCTATCAATATTATCTCAAGAAGAGCGTCCTGCCCTTCGTGCAAGCGCGGTACCGGACCGATCCTGCCCGCCGGATTTTCATGGGCCATTCCTATGGCGCGCTGCTCGGAACGCGCATCCTGTTCAGCGATCCGGGCATGTTCCACGACTATATCCTGGGCAGCCCGTCCTTTTGGTATGACGATCGATATATGCTGCGCGTAGAGGAGGATTATGCCCGCACGCACAAGGATCTGCCGGCCAACATCTTCATGTATGTCGGCGCCTTCGAGGCCGTTCGTCCGGGCGACCCGCGATATAACCGCAAGGACGATCTGGTGGCAGACATGACGACATTCGAGACGCAGCTGAAATCGCGCCACTATCCCGGACTCACCATCGCCTCACGGGTCTTGCCGGAGGAAAATCACCTGACGGTCTTTCCACCGGGCTTCACCCGCGCGCTCCAGCAAGTCCTGCCCGCGCGTTGATCGGTAGCCGCGCGTGTCGCCGCCAGAGCGGTTTCGAGTTGAATTGACCCGCCCCCTTCCGTTCGCCCTGAGCCTGTCGAAGGGCCGTCCTTCTCTTTCCGGTGCGGGGAGCAGAAGGACGGTGCTTCGACAAGCTCAGCACGAACGAGGAACGGGTGATTCTACCCAAGGCGACGGTGCTCTATTGTGCTGATTGGCTCGGCCAGCCGATACGAACCAGCACCCCGTCGGGATCGCTGAGCGCGAATTCGTACATGCCCCATGGCTTGTGGCTCGGGCCCTCAGTTTCGATGATCTCGCTGGCAAAGCGGGCCGCGACCGCATCGACATCGGGCGTGTAGAGATACAGGCCGAACGGATTGCGCCCCGGCACGACCCAACCCTCCACTGCCCGATTCAGGTGCAGGTTGCCGCCCTTGCCGTCGGCCAGGATGCGGTAATCGTCATGCTCATGCGGTTCCGGCGCAGTGAAGCCGAGCCGCGCGTAAAAAGCTTCGGACACGTCGAGGTCATTGCAGGGCACGATCGCGGTGAGACTCGGTGTCGGCATGGCGGACTCCATTTGGGACTCGCTGATATGCCCAGCGGCCGGGCCTATGGGTCTAGCGTCCCTGACCCCGGTTCGCTATATCGTCCCCATGCCGCACGCGATCATCTTTCGCATGACTACCACCACCCCGGTTTTCCGGGGGGATCTCGGCTTGCGCGTCGCCTGAACTGACGCTCACGCTGAAGGTCTCACCCGGAACGGGTGAGCCGGTGTCTCTCTTCCGTTCCTGAAAACCACCTACGACGCTTTTCCCCAGAGGCTTTTCCAAAGCTTCGCGGGTGTGCATAAGCCCGCCAAATCGACAGGAACTATTTCGATGAACGACATGCTTTCGATCACGCTGCCCGATGGCTCGGTCCGTGCGGTGCCGCTCGGCACCACGCCGGCGGATATCGCCGCGGCGATCGGGCCGGGCCTGGCCAAGGCGGCGATCGCAGCGCGCGTCGATGGCGAGCTGCGCGACATCACGCGCCCGTTCGAGGGCGATGCCAATCTGGCGCTGGTCACGTCGCGTGACGAGGCCGACGCGCTGGAACTCGCGCGCCATGACTATGCGCATGTGCTGGCCGAGGCGGTGCAGTCGCTGTTTCCGGGGACGCAGATCACTTTCGGTCCTTCGACGGACGACGGCTTCTATTATGATTTCGCACCGAAGGACCGGCCGTTCACCGATGAGGATTTGCCGGCGATCGAGGCGGAGATGCGCAAGATCATCGCGCGAGACGAGCCGCTGCTCCGCGAAGTGTGGAGCCGTGCCGACCTGATCGCGCGCTGGCAGAAGCAGGGTGAGAGCTTCAAGGCCGAATGGGCCGCCGAACTGCCGGAGGGCGAGGAACTGACGGTGTACCGCGCCGGCAAGGGCGAGGACGCCTGGCTCGACATGTGCCGCGGCCCGCATCTCGCCTCGACCGGGAAGCTCGACCCGCAGGCGTTCAAGCTGACGCGTGTCTCGGGCGCCTATTGGCGCGGCGACCAGAAGAACGCGATGCTGTCGCGCATCTACGGCACTGGCTGGCTCAACAAGAAGCAGCTCGACGCGCATCTCGTGCGCATCGAGGAAGCAGCCAAGCGAGACCATCGCAAGATCGGCCAGGAAATGGACTTGTTCCATTTGCAGAGCGAAGCGCAGGGGTCGGTCTTCTGGCATCCCAAGGGCTATCTGCTGTGGCGCCAGCTTGAGGCTTATATGCGCCGCCGGCTCGACGCGGCTGGCTATCAGGAAGTGAAGACGCCGCAGTTGATGGACGCGCGGCAATGGGAAGCCTCGGGCCATTGGGGCAAGTATCGCGAGAATATGTTCGTCGTGCCCGACGAAGTCCCCAATACCGAGGACGAGGGCCCGGTGCTGACCGGCGAGGGCGATTTGATGGCGCTCAAGCCGATGAACTGCCCGGCGCATGTCCTGATCTTCCGCCAGGGGATCAAGTCGTACCGCGACCTGCCGCTGCGCCTGGCCGAATTCGGTTGCTGCCATCGCAACGAGCCGCACGGCGCGCTGCACGGTATCATGCGCGTGCGTCAGTTCACCCAGGACGATGCGCATATCTTCTGCCGCGAGGACCAGATCGTCGACGAAGTCCGGCTGTTCTGCGACCTGCTCGACCTGGTCTACAAGGATCTCGGCTTCGAGAATTATGCGATCAAGCTCGCGTTGCGCCCCGAAAAGCGGTTCGGGACGGAGGAGATGTGGGACAAGGCCGAGGCCAATTTGCGCGATGCAGTCGCCCAGGCGGGTCGTGCCGGACCGGAATATGGCTGGGAGGAATTGCCGGGCGAGGGGGCGTTCTATTCGCCCAAGCTCGAATTCCACCTGACCGACGCGATCGGCCGGACCTGGCAGTGCGGCACGATCCAGCTCGATTATGTCCTGCCCGAGCGACTCGATGCATCCTATGTCGGTGCTGACGGCGAGCGGCATCGCCCGGTGATGCTTCACCGCGCGATTCTCGGCACGTTCGAGCGTTTCCTCGGCATCCTGATCGAGCATCATGCCGGGCGCTTCCCGATGTGGCTTGCGCCGGTCCAGGCAGTGGTCGCGACGATCGTGTCCGATGCGGATGACTATGCGCAGGAAGTGGTGGCAGCGCTGTCGGCGGCGGGACTGCGGGTCGAGACCGATCTGCGCAACGAGAAGATCAACTACAAGGTGCGCGAACACAGCCTGGCCAAGGTTCCCAACCTGCTCGTGGTCGGCAAGCGCGAGGCGGAGGAGGGCACCGTCGCGCTGCGCCGCCTTGGCAGCGATCGGCAGGAAATGCTGAGCCTTGCCGATGCCGTGGCGATGCTTGCCAAAAGCGCGCTGGCACCCGATCTATAGGCCAGCGTGAACGATCCTCAACGCGCGACTTTCGCTCAGTCGCGCGTTGAGCTATGGATCGCGCGCGAAATACCAGAATAACCACAGGAGCTATACCTATCCGACCCCCAATGACCCGGCAGGCGCCACCGATGAACGGCCCTCGCTTCAACGAATTCATCCAGTCGCCCAAAGTCCGCGTGATCGATCAGGACGGCGAGAATCTCGGCGTGATGTACACCCGGGAAGCGATGGAGCAGGCGCAGAGCGTCGGGCTCGACCTTGTCGAAGTGTCGCCCAATGCGGATCCGCCCGTCGCCAAGTTCCTCGATGTCGGCAAGTTCAAGTACGAGGCGCAGAAAAAGGCCAACCTCGCACGCAAGTCGCAGAAGACGCAGGAGATCAAGGAGATCAAGATGCGTCCGAACATCGACGACCATGATTACGACACCAAGATGAAAAAGGTCGTCGAATTCATCAACGAAGGCGACAAGGTGAAGATCACCCTGCGCTTCCGCGGTCGCGAGCTGAGCCACGGCCAGCTCGGCATGGCGCTGCTCCAGCGCGTCCAGGCCGATGTGGTCGAGACCGCCAAGGTCGAGGCCTATCCGCGCATGGAAGGCCGGCAGATGCTGATGGTGCTCGCGCCGAAATGATCTGATGCGTTGCCGCTGGGTCGATCATGTCCCGGTGGCAGCGAGCTATTGGCCGGCACCGCTTCCGACGACAGTATGATGTGCGCTCGTCGCCGTGCGAATGTCCGTTGACGCACCCATGCACCCTCCCGTTCGCCCTGAACTTGTCGAAGCCTGTCCTGAGCGCCTGCCTTGGCAGGCAGTCGAAGGGGCCCGTTCTTCTTCTCGATCGCAGAAAGAAAGAGCGGTGCTTCGACAAGCTCAGCGCGAACGGTGAGTGGGTGGTCCTGATAAAACGCTCGGTGCTCTAAAACCCGGCCGATATCAGCCGGATCCAAACAAAGGCCGCAGTCGATCGCGAATACGATCCAGCACCGTTGCGCCTTCGAGATCGGGTTCGAACGACTGACCAGTGATGGTTTCGAACGCCTCGGCATAGACGGCGGACGTACCCAGTACGAGATTCCGGGGAATCTCGGGAATGGCATCCCGGTAGGGATCGCAGCGTTCGGCCACCCACGCCCGGACGAAATCCTTGTCGAAGCTCTCGGGCCGCTCGCCGCCGGCGAAACGCTGCTCATAGCTCGACTGCTTCCAATAGCGGCTGCTGTCGGGCGTATGGATTTCGTCGGCGAGGACGATATTGCCGTCCGGGTCGATGCCGAATTCATATTTGGTATCCGCCAGGATCAGGCCGCGCTCCTGCGCCAGTTTCTGGCCGTGCGCGAACAGCGCGAGTGCGGTGGTGCTGAGTTCCTCCCACTGCGCCGTGGTGAGGAGCTTGCGCTCGAAAATCTCCGCCGGGCTCAGCGGCTCGTCATGGCCGCCATCGAATTCCTTGCTGGTCGGCGTAATGATCGGATGCGGCAGCCGCTCATTGTCGCGCAGTCCGTCCGGCAGCGACATGCCGTACATGGCGCGCTGGCCATTCCTGTAAAGGGTCAGGATCGAGGTGCCCGTGGTCCCCGCCAGATAGCCGCGCACGACGATTTCGACCGGCAGAATGTCGAGCCGGCGGCACAGCAGCACGTTGGGATCCGGATAGTCCAGCACATGGTTACGGCAGATATGCGCCGTCTCCTCGAACCAGAACCGCGCGGTCTGAGTCAGTAGCTGGCCCTTGAAGGGGACGGTGCACAGGATCCGATCGAAAGCGCTGAGACGGTCGCTGGCGATGATCACGCGGCGGCCATCGGCAAGATCGTAATTGTCACGCACCTTGCCACGATAATGCCGCGGCAGCTCCGCGATCGTGGCGTCGTCCAGCGTCCGGGTCGCATAGGCGGCGAAATCGTGAAACGGCATACAGGCAAGCTCCGATCGGATGGGCCAGCGGTCTCTAGCCCGACTTTGCCGCCCTGTCAGAGCTGAATTGCGAGACTATCGTGTTGCGGCAAAGCCGTTGCGGACAATCCGTTCCGGGCCGGCAATCTCCATGACGGCTCAACAAGCTCCATTCGCATCTGCAAAGATTGCATGCGTAAATCCGTAGCTTGCAGAATGATCCTACCATTGCCGTAGCGTCAAACCCCAATCACGCCTGCATAAACTGCATGTGCGGCTGACGATTGTTCCCGATGCGGCCATAAATGGCGGAAATCCGCCCGTTTCGGACTGGACGCGGGTCGGATAGCGCTTAAGAGCGCCCGTCCAACTAGAAAAAATTTCAGGAGAGTTTCCCGATGCGCAAATCCGCGTTGCTGTTGTCCGTCGCTGCCATCGCCTTTGCCGTCCCTGCCGTTGCGCAGGATGCCGCGGCCACCCAGCAGGAAGCGCCCAGCGCAGCGCAGGAAGCGGCACCGGCCGACGACACAGCGGCCACGGACAATAGCGAGCAGGGCGACATTCTGATCACTGCGACGCGCCGCAGCGAGCGCCTCTCCGACGTGCCGATTGCGGTGTCGGCGGTCAGCCAGGAAGCGCTGCAGAATTCCGGTGCCACCGATATCCGCCAGCTCAGCCAGCTCGCCCCGTCGCTGCTCGTCTCCTCGACCGGCAGCGAAGCCAATGCCTCGGCACGTATCCGCGGCATCGGCACGGTCGGCGACAATCCCGGCCTGGAAAGCTCGGTCGCAGTGTTCATCGACGGCGTCTATCGCAGCCGTACCGGTTCGGGTCTCAATGATCTCGGCGAAGTCGACCGGATCGAAATCCTGCGCGGGCCGCAAGGCACGCTGTCGGGCCGCAACGCATCGGCCGGTACGATCAACATCATCACCAAGTCGCCCGACATGAACAAGCTCGGCGGCTATGCCGAGGCGACCTACGGCAATTACAACAATGTCCGCGTCGCCGGTGCCATCACCGGCCCGATCAGCGAGACGCTCGGCTTCCGTATCGACGGTGTCTACAACCGCCGCGACGGTTTCTATTACGACGTCACCAACAACACCGATTACAACGACCGCAACCGCTATTTCGTGCGCGGCCAACTGCTGTTCGAGCCAAGCTCGGACCTGACTGTCCGGCTGCTCGCCGACTATACCCGTCGTAACGAAAAATGCTGCGGCGCGGTCTATGTCGATCTGCGTCAGAAGGTCGATCCGACTCCGGGTGCTCCGGGCGACTATGCGGTTTCGCCGAATAACCCGATCGTCGATATCATGAAGAGCATGGGCGCGGTCTTCCCAAGCGCGGGCGATCCCTATAATCGCCGCATCGCCAATACGCCGGGCCGCGCATACAGTAATGTGACCAAGGATTACGGCGGCTCGGCGCAGATCGACTATAATCTCGGTGGTGCCTCGCTGACCTCGATCACCGCGTACCGTGAGTACAAATCGGGCGGCGCGTCGGACATCGATTACGGCAATCTCGACATTGGTTATCGCGCCGATGACGGCAACAACTATCGTCAGTTCCACACCTTCACGCAGGAACTGCGCCTGAATGGCGAAGCGCTGAGCGGCAAGCTCAACTGGCTGGTTGGCGGCTATTATTCGCGCGAAGATTTGCAGGTGGTCGACAATCTTCAGTTCGGTTCGCAGTTCGGCGCCTTTGCTGCCTGCCGCGCCGTGGCGAGCATCAATCCGTCGGCCGCGCTGCGCAACCCGAACGCTCCAGGCTGCCTCAGCCCGATCGGCATCGGTGCCGTCAATGGGGCGCTCGGCGCCGCTGCCCCGGTCGTTATCGGTGCGCTCAACCGCCTGAGCACGCTCAACAATCTGGGCAGCACGCGCGATGTGTATAACCAGAACAGCGAGAATTACGCCTTCTTCACGCACAATATCTTCAAGATCACTGACCGGCTGAGCTTCACCGGCGGCCTGCGTTACACGCATGAGCGGAAGAATTTCGACGCGACCTTCAATAACAACAACACGGTCTGCACCGCGCAGCAGGCAGCACTGGCGCCGTATCTGACCAATGCACAGCTTGCCAGCACCGCTGCTGCGCTGCTGACGCTGACCTGCACGGGCAATTCCAGCTCGACGCTCAATGGTAAGTCGATCAACAACCGGCTGAGCGAAGGTGAATTCACCGGCACCGCCGTCATCTCGTACAAGCCGATCGACGACCTGCTGGTCTATGGTTCATATTCGCGCGGCTACAAGGCGGGCGGCTATAACCTCGATCGTTCGGATCTGGGGCTTGCCTATCTGCCGAGCACCACGGCCTCGCCAAATGCCGCGCAGCTGCGCTTCGATCCGGAAACGGTCAACGCGTTCGAAATCGGCTTCAAGTACAAGTCGCGTCAGTTCAGCCTGAACGTCGCCGGCTTCCGTCAGGAATTCAGTAACTTCCAGCTGAACACCTTCAACGGCACCAACTATGTGGTGCAGAATATCGGATCGTGCAGCACCAGCCTGAACGGTGCCGATCGCGATGCAAGCGCCACCACCGGCGCGTGCACCGGCAAGGTGAAGCATGGCGTCGTGTCGCAGGGTGTCGAAATTGAGGCGGGCCTCTATCCGGCGCGCAACTTTGCGGTGAATTTGGGCTACAGCTTCACTGACACCAAATATCAGAAGAACCTGGTCGGCAGCGAGGCGGGCGAGGCACTTGACCCCGCCCTGTTCCTGCTGTCGGGCCAGCAGCTGTCGAATGCGCCGCGCCATGTCGTGACCGGGTCGGCCAGCTGGACGCCGGACATCGGCGACACCGGCCTGAGCGCGCTGTTCTATGTCGATGGCCGTATGACCAGCGACTATAACACCGGCTCCGACCTGTTCGTCGAGAAGGAGCAGGACGGCTTCTTCCTGCTCAACGCCCGTGTCGGTCTGCGCGGCAAGGACAAGAGCTGGAGCATCGAGGCCTGGGCGCAGAACCTGCTCGACACGCAATATACCCAGGTCGCGTTCAACGCACCGTTCCAGGGCGCCGGCTCGATCGGTCAGGTGCAGGCCTTTGGCGGTGTCGGCAACCAGGTCTTCTCGGCTTTCCTCGGTGAGCCGCGTACCTATGGCCTGACGCTGCGCACGCGCTTCTGATCGCCTGATTTCGTTACGCTGCGGCCCGTTTCCCTGTTGGGGAGCGGGCCGTTGTCGTTTTCGGACCGCACAGCCCAACCGGGGATTCAGGGGCTACTTTTTGTCGCCCCCGGGATTGCGTTGCCGGACTTAAACAGGGAGAAATGCGGCGTTTTTCGACAATCCAAGGGAATTCTTCGTGATCGTCAGGCTCCTTGCGCTTGCCCTCGCCGCCGCTCCCACTTCCGCCGCGCTGGCTGCGCAAGAGACTCCCGGGCGCGACAAGGCACCGGCCGGTTCCCCAACCGCCTCCAACGCCGACAAGATGAAGAGCGAAGCGGAGGCCGCCTGGGCCAATGCACCGGTGGCCGAAACCGAGACGACTCACCGCGACGCAGTGACCATTAATGGCCGCCGTTATGGCTATACCGCCTCGGCCGGAACGCTGACGATCCGCGATATCGAGGGTAAGCCGACCGCCTCGATGTTCTACACCGCCTACACGCTTGACGGCGTGAAGCCGGGGACCAAGCGGCCAGTCACGTTCCTCTATAATGGCGGGCCAGGCAGCCCGTCCTTCTGGCTGCGGATGGGATCGTTCGCGCCGATCCGGCTGCGCACCACCAATCCCGAATTCATCCGGCCCGCGCCCTATGACGTCGGGCCCAATCCGGATTCGCTGCTCGACAAGACCGACCTTGTTTTCCTCGACGCGATCGGCACCGGCTATTCGCGCCCGCTCGGTGATATGAAGCCCGCGCAATTCTACGGCGTCGATGAGGATGTCGATGCCTTTGCCAAGGGCATCCTGCGCTATGTCACCAAATATGGCCGCTGGATGAGCCCGAAATTCCTGCTCGGCGAAAGCTATGGGACGCTGCGGTCCGGCGCGCTTGCCTATCAGCTGCAGGATCGCGGCATGGCGCTCAACGGCGTCGTGCTTTTGTCGTCGATCATGAATTATGGCTATCGCCAGCCCGGGCTCGACCAAGTCTATCTGAATTATTTTCCCAGCTACGCTGCGACGGCCTGGTACCATAACCGGGTGCAGAACCGGCCGGTGGACGTCGCCACGATCGTTGCCGAGGCGCGGGAGTTTGCCAACGGGCCCTATATGTCGGCCTTGGCCAAGGGACAGTTGATCCCGGATGCGGAGCGCGATCAGGTCGCCAATCGGATGAGTCAGCTGATTGGCCTGTCGCCCGAATTCATCAAGCGCGCCAACCTCCGGATCGATCTGCCGCGGTTCCAGAAGGAATTGCTGCGCAGCGACGCGCGCACCGTTGGCCGGTTCGATTCACGCTATACCGGTATCGACACCGATGCGGCAGGCGAACGGCCCGAAACGGACGCGTCGTCCGATGCGATCTCCGGCGCGTATATCGCCTCGTTCAACGATTATGTGTCGACCACACTCGGCTACAAGACTGACCTGCCGTACCGGCTTTCCGCGCGCGATGCGGCGGGCTTCACATGGAACTGGAAGCATGATGCGCCCGGGCGCGGTCAGGGTCAGAGCCAGAACAATCCCAACACTGCGATCGATCTGGCGGCGGCGATGCGCGCCAACCCGTATCTGAAAGTGCTGTCGATGAACGGCTATTATGACATGGCGACGCCGTTTTTCGGCACCGAAAACGATCTGGGCCATATGATGCTGGAACGGTCGCAGCAGGCGAATCTGCAGTTCACCTATTACCCGGCGGGCCATATGACCTATCTGAATCCGGAGGCGCTGCGCCGGATGAAGGCCGATCTGGCTCACTGGTACGACGATGCGCTCAGCGATGCGCTCTCGGCGACCCCACCCGTTCCGCCGTCTGGCAACTCCGCGCGATTGGGGCAGGCGCCGAACTGAACTGGTGTCGTTAACGGATAGGGTGATCAACTCTGCTCCAAGCCGCTTCAGTCCGCGGCAATCGGGCCCTTTGGCGCGGACGGCCGGCGCGTCAGCCATACGGTGCCGATCAGTGCCACGCACAGCCAGGCGGAGACCCGGAACAGATCGGTCGAGGCAAGCAGATACGCCTGGCCGACCATCTGGCGGGTGATCGCCGCCGTCGCCTGCAGATCGGTAAAGCCGAGCCGCTCCAGCGCGGCATGTGCCATCTGAAAGGGAGATGCGCTGCCCACCGCGTCGGACAAATGGCTCTGATGCATTGCTTCGCGCCGATCCCACATCGTGGTGGTGATCGAAGCCGCGAAGCTGCCTGCGGTGATGCGCGCGAAATTGACGATGCCGGTGGCCGACGGCATCCGCTCCGGCGGGATACCGTCGAGCGAGATCGTCACCATCGACAGGAAGAAGGTGCTCATCGCCACACCCTGCACCAGCATCGGCAGCACGAGATCCCAGGTGCTTGCGCTCGTGTTCAGATTGGAGCGCATGAAATAGGATAGGGCAAAGGCGATGAAGGAAATCGTTGCCAGTATTCGTGCATCGACCTTGCCCGATGCGCGCGCGACGAACGGCGTCAGGAGCACCGCAACCACACCGCTGGGCGCTGCGACCAGGCCGGCCCAAGTCGCGGTGTAGCTGAGCTGAGTCTGGAGCCAGAGCGGCAGGATCAGCGTGTTGGCGAAGAACACCGCATAGCCAAGGCAGAAGGCGACCGAGCCGAAGGCGAAGTTGCGATGCTTGAACAGCGACAGGTCGACGGTCGGGTTGGCGTCGGTCATTTCCCAGATCACCCAGGCGATGAAACCGATCACCGCCACCACGGTCATCACGACGATCCGGGTGGAATTGAACCAGTCGTCATTCTTGCCCAAATCGAGCATCATCTGCAGCGCACCGACCCACAGCACGAGCAGGACCAGGCCGACCTGGTCGATCGGAAGCTTGCGCGTCGCCGTCTCGCGCGAGCGCAGGCCGCGCCAGCAGATCAGGGCGCAGAAAATGCCCACCGGCACGTTGATCAGGAAGATCCAGCTCCAGTGATAATTGTCGGAGATATAGCCGCCGAGGATCGGCCCCATGATCGGGCCGACCAAGGTGGTGATCGACCAGACGCCGAGTGCGGTGGAGCGTTTGTCCGACGGAAAGATCGAGATCAGCAGGGCCTGGCTGCCCGGGATCATCGGCCCCGAGACGGCACCCTGCAGAATCCGGAAACCGATCAGTGAGGGCAGGTCCCAGGCGATGCCGCACAGCAGGGATGCGATGGTGAACAATATGACCGAGGTGCAGAAGGTCTTCACCACCCCGAACCGGCCCATCAGCCAGCCGGTCAGCGGCACCGCCACGCCGTTGGCCACGGCGAACGCCGTGACCACCCAGGTCGAATTGTCGCTGCTGACGCCGAGATTGCCGGCGATCGTCGGCAGGGAGACATTGGCGATGGTCGAATCCAGCACCTGCATGAAGGTGCCGAGCGCCAGCGCGAATGCGGTGAGGGCCAGCGCGCCGCCCCTGAGCGGCGCAGGGACGGCGGCGGACATCAGCGATTGGCCGCGATGATCTGCGCAATCCGCGCTTCCACCTTGGGATCGGCTCCGTCCGTTTCGATGCCCTGATAGGCCTGGCGGGCCGGGGCGCCGATGCGCGTGCCGGACGTGTCGCTGGTGTCGACCGTCGCGTTGACCGACAGGCCGACGCGCAGCGGGTTGGCGCGCAGTTCAGCGCTGTTGAGCGCAATACGTACCGGCAAACGCTGCACGATCTTGATCCAGTTGCCGCTGGCATTTTGCGGCGGGAGCAGCGCGAAGGCATTGCCGCTTCCGGCGGCCAGGCCAATGACATGGCCGTGATAGACGGTGCTGCTGCCATACATGTCGGCGGTCACCGTCACCTTCTGGCCCAGGCGGATATCCTGCAGCTGTGTTTCGCGGAAATTGGCGTCGACCCATACCCGGTCGAGCGGCACCACTGCCATCAGCGGCGTACCCGCCGCGACTTGCTGGCCGAGCTGAACAGTGCGCTGTGCGATCACGCCGTCGATCGGCGCGACGATATGCATATGGCTGCGCGTGATCGCGGCACGGCGATACGCGGCAATGGCGGCGAGTACCGCCGGGTTGTTCGAGACGGTCGTGCCCTGCACTCCGGTCCGCGATTGCGCCTCCTGGCTCCGGGCAAGCGCAAGCGTGGCGGTTGCGACCTTCACGGCGTCCCCGGCGTGGCTCAATTCTTCGCCCGACACGGCGCCTTCGGCCGCCGCGCCGCGGCGGCGGGAAAGGTCGTTGCGCGCGCGCGCCAGTTCAGCTTCGGCCTGGACGACCGCCGCGCCGGTTTCATTGAGTTTCGAGAAATCCGACCGGGTCGAACGCACCGTTCGCGCCAGCTCGGCGGCGGCAGACGCCAGCCCGACATCGGCCGTCGCCGGGTCGAGGTCGAGCAACGGCTCGCCGGCACGCACCGTTTGCGTATTGTCGGCACGGACCGCCAGAATCATGCCTGGATCGCGTGCCGTGATCGACACCACGTCGCCCGCGACATATGCGTCGTCGGTTTCCTCCGACGGCTTGGCGAGCAGGAAATGGAACACGCCCCACACGATCGCGGCAATGGCGATCAGTGCAGCCAGGACGGTCAGCGCCCTGCGCCGCAGCCTGGGATTACCGCGCACGGGAACGACCGGCGTTTCGGAAGCGTCGGAGGCTTCGACCTTTTCGATATAGCTCATTTCATGTCCTTCGGATCGAAGCCGCCGCCCAGCGCCAGGACCAGCGCGACGCGCTGGCTGGCGGCATCGGCCGCGAGATTGGCATCGGCTTGCTGCGCGTCGAGCAGCCGCACATCATTGTCGACAAGGCCAAGCCGGGATTCGAGCCCGCTCGACACGCGGATCGTGTTCAGGCGGCCGGTCTCGGCAAAACCGCGCACCACCTGGGTCTGGCGTGCGCGATCGGCGGTGAGGCTCTGCACCCGAGTCAGCGCATCGGCGGTCTCGCGGACCGCGCCGACCACCTTTTCATTGTAATCGGCAATGGCGAGATCGACCCCCGCGGTCGCGTCGGCGAGACCGGCCTTCAGTCGGCCATTGTCGAAGATCGGCAAATGGATCGCGGCGCCGGCGCCCGCCGTGCCGGCATCGGAGGTGAAGAAATTGCCGATGCCGATCGCTTGCAGCCCGACCAGCGCCGACAAATTGATATCGGGATAGAAAGCGCGGCGCGCAGCGAGCCGTCCTTGTCCCGCCGCGTCGATCCGCGCCAGTGCCGCGGCGACATCCGCCCGGCGCGCGAGCAGATCGGCCGGGATGGTCGCGGGCAAGGGCAGGGCGGTGTCGAGTTTCAGCGCCGTCGGGGCGATCGTCGCGGGATAATCCGCGCCGCGCCCGGCCAGCGCGGCCAGCGCATTGGCTGCCAGTGCGCGCTGCGCGGTTGCGCGCACCAGCGCTTGCTGCGCCTGGGCCAGCAATGTTTCCGCTGCCTGGGAATCAAGCTCGCTCGCCAGCTTGTTGCGGATACGACTCCGGACCAGCCGCAACGAATCTTCGCGGGTCGCGATCGTGCGCTGCGCAATCGCCGCCAATCGTTCGGCGCGCGCCGCTTCGATATACGTCTGTACGACGGATCCGGCGAGTGCGAGGCGTGCCGCGGTCGCATCCAGCAATGCAGCGCGAGTAGAAGCCCGCGCGCCGGCGATCACCGCCTTTTGCCGGCCGAACAGATCGAGGTTCCAGTTCAATCCGGCTTGCGCCTGGCCGAGAAAGCGGGTGGTGCCGGCGAAGGGCGGCGGGATTTCATACTGGCCGCTGAGCCGGGAATATTGGGCCGATGCGTCAAAGGCTGCGTTGGGGCCGTTATCCGCGCGGCTGTTCGCCAGGATCGCGCTTGCCTGGCGGACGCGGGCCAGCGCCGCTTCCAGCGAGGGATTGCCGGCCTGTGCGTCGGCGACGAGGCGGTCGAGCTGCGGATCGCCGAATGAGCGCCACCAATCATCCGCAATCGCCGGGGCCCGGGCAGCACCAGAAAGTCCGAGCGAAGCATCGTTGATTGGAGAAAGTTCGGGCCGGGACGCGGGTATCGCGCAACCCGCAAGCAGCGCGGCGCTTGCGAGAGCGAAGCCGGTCAAGCGCATGGCTCGTCTCCCACAGCGGTTTCGAGCGACGTGCGTAGCCGCTGGAGATAACCGATCAGCCGGGTCGCATCATCGGGTGACCAGTCCGCGAGCCAGCCGTTCCAGAGCGTCAGGACGCGCAGCATGCAGCGTCGCGCGATCTCTTCGCCCTGAACCGTCACGCGCAGATTGATGACACGGCGATCCTCGGCATCTCGATCGCGAATGACCAGGCCCCGCTCTTCCAGCGTATCAATCAGGCGTGTCGTGGCGCCTTTGTCATGCCCCAGGTCATGCGCCAGTGCACGGCATGTGAGACCCCGGCCGTACAGGATGGAAACAAGCGCGCTCCACTGGAGATAAGAAACATCTTCTCCGACAAAGGCGGGCTCGAGCCCTTTCAATGTGATCTGATAAACCTGCTTTGCCAGATAGCCGACCGAGATATCCGGAGAGTAGTTTTCCGCGGTGTAAAACGACACGTTGTTGCCCCAGCAATGGTTGCTGCGGCAACTAATATGGTCGAGGGCAGCCCCGTTCAAGGGTTTGGGCGTTAAAAAATCGCCGCGATGCGGCTCGATTCAATATCAGGGCATTTTGTTCGCATATTCCGGAGCATGCGTTCGCACGATTGGCGGGGTGGCATGATCAGCCTGCGGCCGGCGCCATCTCCTGGCCCTGGCGGTACATGCGCTCCGGCTTCATACCGGCCGATTGCCCGCCGTCGATCGGCAGGACAGCGCCGGTGACGAAGCTGCTGTGATCCGATCCGAGCCAGAGCACCGCCTGTGCAACCTCTTCGGCTGCGCCAAGCCGGCGCATCGGCGTCGCCAGCGCCGCCTGGCGCTGTGCCTGTTCGCCGGCGGCTTCCAGATGATGAGTGAGGATCGGCCCGGGCGCGAGTATGTTCACGCGGATGCTGTGATCGGCGTAATCAAGTGCCGCAACCTTGCTGAGCGCGATGATGCCCGCCTTGCCGGTGACATATCCCGCCAGATTGGCGACCCCCTGGACCCCGGCAAGCGAGGCCATGTTGACGATCGAACCGCCGCCGCTCGCGAGCATCGCCGGCACCTGATATTTCATGCCGAGAAAAGTGCCGCGGATATTGGTGCGGATCGCGCGGTCGAACTCGTCGATGCTCATCTCGGCGAGCGGCTTCGGTATCGAAGCGTCGGTCGCATTGTTGAACGCGATATCGAGCCGCCCGAAATGGTCGAGCACAGCCTTGATCAAGCGCTCGACCGACCGCTCGTCGCCGACATCGACTGGCAGGAAGCGTGCTTCGTGCCCTTCGATTTCGATCTCCCGGGCCACGGTTTGCAGGGCCTGTTCATCCCTCGCTCCGAGCATCACGCGCGCGCCCGCCCGCGCCAGCACCCGGGCGGTCACCGCGCCGATTCCACGGCTCGCGCCGATCAGCAGCGCCACCTTACCGTCGAGCAGGCGGGGCAGATCATCATTGGGCATAGGCAAATTTCGCATCTCGAATCTCCGGAAGAATCACTATACAATTAGTATATTCAATATGAGAGTGAATGCCAGGAATGCCCGATTCGAGCAGCATTGCCGGTTTGATCCCAAAATTTGGGGCCGCTTGGGACCTTTCTAGACCGATCGGTATCTTTTTCTGATAGGGAAGCCTTGTTGACCCTTGCATTTCGCTGCTGCGCTGCGACATGGGGCCCGAGCAGGTCTGACGGCTCCGGGAGTCGCCGCCATTCGTGCCCGCGTTTGGTTGAGGTATTCCCGTGATCGGTATCGTCAGAGTCGCGCTGTCGCGCCCACTCACCTTCATCGTCATGGCGATCCTGATCGCCATTGTTGGCGTGCTTGCGGCGATCCGCACACCGGTCGACATCTTCCCCAATATTCGCGTGCCGGTGATCGCGACCGCGTGGAATTATAGCGGCCTGTCGCCCAACGACATGAGCGGGCGGATCATCACGCCGTTCGAACGCGTGCTCACCACCACGGTCAACGACATCGATCATATCGAAAGCCAGTCGATGCCCGGTATCGGTGTGGTGAAGATCTATTTCCAGCCCGGGGCCGATATCCGCACCGCCACCGCGCAGGTGACCAGCGTTTCGCAATCGGTGCTGCGCCAGTTGCCGCCGGGGATCACCCCGCCGCTGATCCTCAACTACAACGCCTCGACCGTGCCGATCCTGCAGCTCGCGCTGTCGGGCAAGGGTCTGTCCGAAGGCCATATGTTCGACCTGGCGCAGAATCAGGTTCGCCCCGGCTTGGTCACCGTGCCGGGCGCCGCGATCCCCTATCCGTCGGGCGGGCGGCAGCGCCAGGTGCAGATCGACCTTGATCCCCAGGCGCTGCAGTCAAAGGGGCTGTCGGCGCAGGATGTCGGCAATGCGATCGCCGCGCAGAACCAGATCAACCCGGCGGGCTTCGCCAAGATCGGCGGCTTCCAGTATAATATCCGCCTCAACAATGCGCCCGGCTCGATCGACGAGCTCAACGCGCTGCCGGTCAAGGTAGTGAACGGCGCGACCATCTATATGCGCGACGTGGCGCATGTCCGCGATGGCAGCGCACCGCAGACCAATGTCGTCCATGTTGATGGCTCGCGCTCGGTGTTGATGACCATTCTCAAGAACGGAGCGACCTCGACGCTCGCGATCGTGCAGGGCATCAAGGACGCCTTGCCGGCGATCCAGGCGACCCTGCCGCCGGAACTCAAGATCGTGCCGATCGGCGACCAGTCGCTGTTCGTTGAGGCGGCGGTATCGGGCGTGGTCAAGGAAGGTGCGATCGCCGCGGCGCTGACCAGCCTGATGATCCTGTTGTTCCTCGGATCGTGGCGCTCGACCGTAATCATCGCGATCTCGATCCCGCTCGCCATCCTTGCCGCGATCATCGCCTTGTCCGCGACCGGCCAGACATTGAACGTGATGACGCTCGGCGGCCTCAGCCTGGCGGTCGGCATCCTGGTCGACGACGCGACGGTGACGATCGAGAACATCAACTGGCACCTCGAACAGGGCAAGGGCGTGCGCCAGGCGATCCTCGACGGCGCCGCGCAGATCGTCACCCCGGCGTTCGTCTCGCTGCTGTGCATCTGTATCGTGTTCGTGCCGATGTTCTTCCTGCCGGGTGTCGCCGGGTTCCTGTTCGTGCCGCTGGCACTGGCGGTGGTGTTCGCGATGATCGCATCGTTCATCCTGTCGCGCACTTTGGTGCCGACCATGGCGATGTACCTGTTGCGCCCGCATGCCGGCGACCTGCATGCGGCGGGCACGCCAACCTCGCGCAATCCACTGGTCCGTTTCCAGCGCGGGTTCGAGGCACGCTTCGAACGTTTGCGGCTCGCCTATGGCCGGCTGCTCGAACGCGCGCTGGCGACCGGCCGGCCGTTCCTGCTCGGCTTTCTCGCCGTCGTCGCGCTCTCGTTCCTGCTGGTGCCGTTCCTGGGGCAGAATTTCTTCCCCAGTGTCGATGCCGGGCAGATCACCTTGCATGTCCGTGCGCCGATCGGCAGCCGGATCGAGGACACATCGGCCGCGTTCGACCGGATTGCCGGGCGCATCCGTCAGATCATCCCGGCCGACGAGCTTGTCTCGGTGGTCGACAATATCGGCCTGCCGGTGAGCTCGATCAATACCACCTACAACAACTCCGGCACGATCGGGCCGCAGGATGGCGACATCCTGATCCAGCTGGCCGAGGGCCATAAACCGACCGCCGACTATGTCCGCAAGATGCGCGAGACGCTGCCGGGCGCATTCCCGGGGACGACCTTCTCGTTCCTGCCGGCCGACATCACCAGCCAGATCCTCAATTTCGGCGCGCCTGCACCGATCGACATCCAGATCGCGGGCAAGGACCAGGCAGGGAATTATGCCTATGCGCGGACCATCCTGCGTCGGATCGCGGCGATCCCCGGCGTGGCCGATGCGCGGATCCAGCAATCGGCGCGCTACCCTGAATTGAGCGTGGATATCGACCGCAGCCGGATTGGCGGGCTTGGCCTGACCGAGCGCGACGTGACCAACAGCGTGGCTTCATCGCTTGCCGGTACGTCGCAGACATCGCCGGTCTTCTATCTCAACCCGGAGAATGGCGTGTCCTACTCGGTGGTCGCGCAGACCCCCGAATATCGCGTCGGATCGATCAGCGACCTGTCCAATATTCCGGTCACCGGCGCCACGGCCGGCGGAACCGCACAGGTGCTGGGCGGGATCGGGTCGATCAGCCGTTCGACCTCGCCGGCGGTTGTCTCGCACTACAATATCCAGGGGGCGATCGACATTTATGCGACGCCCAATGGCCGCGATCTCGGCGCGATCGCCGGCGACATCAAGCACGTCCTGGCGGAATTGAAGGCAAGCGCGCCCAAGGGCACGACAGTCGCACTGCGCGGGCAATATGCGACGATGAACAGTGCCTTTTCCGGCCTGTTCTTCGGCCTGATCGGCGCGATCGTGCTGATCTATCTGCTGATCGTGGTGAACTTCCAGAGCTGGCTCGACCCGTTCGTGATCATCACGGCGCTACCCGGCGCGATCGCCGGGATCATCTGGATGCTGTTCCTCACCGGCACGACGCTGTCGGTGCCGGCGCTGACCGGCGCGATCATGTGCATGGGCGTGGCGACCGCGAACTCCATCCTGGTGGTCAGCTTCGCGCGTGAGCGGCTCGCTGAGCTCGGTGACTCGACCAGGGCGGCGCTGGAGGCGGGCATGACTCGCTTCCGCCCGGTGCTGATGACCGCGCTGGCGATGGTCATCGGCATGCTGCCGATGGCGCTGGGCCTTGGCGAGGGCGGCGAGCAGAACGCGCCGCTCGGCCGCGCGGTGATCGGCGGGCTGATCGTCGCGACGATCGCGACGCTGATGTTCGTGCCGGTGATCTTCAGCATCGTTCACCGCAAGCATGCCGGGAAACCCGCCGCGACTGCGGGCTCGGAGACTCAGAGTTTGGAGGAAGTACATGTCTGAACCCGCTTCCGGTTCCTTGAAGAAAATCGGGGTCGCTGCGGCGGTCGTTGCTATCGCGCTTGCGGGATTTGGCATCTTCGCGCGCAGCCATTCCGATGCGCAGCTCGCCAGCTGGACCACCGCACAGGCGACGCCGATCGTCACCGTGATCCAGGCCAAGGGTGCTGGCGCGAGCGATGCGCTGACCCTGCCGGGCAATGTCCAGGCGTTCAACAGCGCGCCGATCTATGCCCGGACCAACGGCTATGTCCGGCGCTGGTTCGTCGATATCGGCGATTCCGTGCGCGCCGGGCAGACGCTCGCCATCCTCGATGCGCCCGAGGTCGACCAGCAGGTCGAGGCCGCACGCGCCGACCTGCAGACCGCGCGCGCCAACCGCGCGCTTGCCGCATCGACCGCGACGCGCTGGCGCGACCTGCTCGCCAAGGACGCAGTGTCGAAGCAGGAGACCGATGAGAAGTTCGGTGACCTTGCCGCCAAGTCGGCGATCGCCAGCGCGGCTTCGGCCAATGTCCGGCGGCTTGGGGCACTGCAGGGCTTCACCCGGCTCACTGCGCCATTCTCTGGTACGGTGACGAGCCGTTCGACTCAGATCGGTGCGCTGGTTACCTCCGGGACGGCGGCATCGACGCCGCTGTTCACCGTCGCCGATGTCAGCCGCATGCGCATCTATGTCCGTATCCCCCAGGCCTTTTCGGGCCAGATCCAGCAGGGCATGCATGCGAGTCTGACGGTGCCCGAATATCCCGGTCGCAATTTCGACGTCACGCTGACGCGCAGCGCTGGGGCGGTCGATCCGCAATCGGGCACGGTGCTGGTCGAGCTGCAGACCGCCAACGCCGACCGCGCGCTGAAACCGGGCGCCTATGCTCAGGTCAAGTTCCCGGTCGGTGGCGGCAGCGGCGCCGGCCTGCGTCTGCCGTCGAGTGCGCTGGTGATCGGGTCGAAGGGCACTCAGGTGGCGGTGGTCGGCGCCGACGGCAAGGCGCAGCTCAAGACCATCACGATCGGCCGTGACGATGGCGACAGCGTGGAGATCAGCGCTGGCCTGACTGTCGCCGACCGCGTGATCGACAGCCCGCCGGACTCGCTTCAGAACGGCGATCCGGTGCGGATCAGCACGACCGCCAGGCCAGGCGCGGGAGCGGCTCGTGCCCCGCGCTAGGGCCGCGCTGACGGCGATCTTCGCGGCCGGGCTCAGCGGCTGCTCGCTCGCCCCGCCCTATAGCGTGCCGGCCGCCCCGACCGCGCCCGCCTATAAGGAGCTGGGCAAGTGGCAGTCGGCCGAGGTCGGCGTCGCGCCCGGCGCGTGGTGGAGCGCATTCGGCGATACAATGCTCGACGAGCTTGAGGCGCGGATCGAAAAGGGCAATCCCGATCTCGCCGGGGCGGTTGCGCGCTATGACCAGGCGCGCGGCCAGCTGCGCGAGAGTCAGGCCGCGCAACTGCCGAGCCTGGATGCCGGCGTCAGCGCAGAGCGTGCGCGGGTCTCGGCCGGGCGCCCGCTGAGCAGCAGCGGCGCCGCGCGCTATACCGATCTGCGCCTCGGCGGGTCGCTTGCCTATGAGATCGACCTGTTCGGCCGGGTGCGCAATTCGGTCCGTGCCAACGCCGCCGATGCGCAAGCGAGCGAACAGGACGTCGCCGCCGTGCGGCTCGGGTTGCAGGCGACATTGGCCGACTATTACTTCCAGATGCGCGGGCTCGATGCGCGCGCGGTGCTACTGCGTCAGACGGTCGAAGCATTCGAGCGCGCGTTCGAGCTGACCGATACGCGGCACAGCGGCGGGATTGCCTCCGGCATCGACGTCAGCCGCTCGGCCGCCTTGTTGTCGAGTGCGCGCGCCGAACTGTCGGCCGTCGCAGGCGACCGTGCCGCGTTTGAACATGCCATCGCTGCGCTGGTCGGGGAGTCGCCGTCGAGCTTCTCGATTCCCGTCGCCGAGATACAGCGTCAGCCGCCGGCCATTCCAGTCGGCGTGCCCTCGACCCTGTTGCAACGCCGCCCCGATATCGTTGCTGCGGAACGCCGCGTTGCCGCCGCCAACGCGCGGATCGGTGTGGCGCGCGCGGCGCTATTCCCATCCTTGACGCTCGGCGCGACCGGCGGGTTCGAGGCGGGCAATAGCGATATCCTCAGCGCGCCGAACGGTTTCTGGGCGCTCGGCCCGCTGTCGGCGGCGCTGTCGATCTTCGACGGCGGCGCGCGGCGCGCGCGGGTGCGGATCAGCCGTGCGCAGTATGACGAGGCTGCCGCCGGCTATCGCTCGACCGTGCTCGCCGCGTTCCGCGAGGTTGAGGATGACCTGGCTCGCGCGCACAGTCTTGCCGCGCAGGAACAGGATCAGCAGGCCGCGACGCGCGCCGCCGAACGCACCCGCGATCTCGCGCTGATCCGCTACCGCGACGGCGCGTCGGACTATCTCGAAGTCGTCACCGCACAGACCGCCGCGCTCGATGCGCAGCGGTCGTTGCTCGAGGTCCAAAGCCGCCGGCTGCAGATCGCGGTCGATACGGTTCGCGCGATCGGCGGTACGGCGGCGGGATAGGCCTGGATCAGGCGGCGGGCAGGCGGTGCATCGCGCACAGCTTGTTGCCCGCCGGATCGCGCAGGTAGGCGAGATAGAGCTGGCCGAAGCTGCCCTGGCGGATGCCGGGCGGATCTTCGCACGATGCGCCGCCGGCAGCGACACCGGCGTCATGCCAGGCGACGGCCTCTTCGGGCGACTTGGCGGCAAAGCCGATCGTGCCGCCATTGGCGAAACAGGCCGGTTCGCCATTGATCGGCTTTGAGATCGAGAAGATTCCAGTCGGCGTAACGTAGAAGACGCGCCCTTTTTCATCGACCCGGCCCGGCGGGATGCCGAGCGTTGCAAGCGTCGTGTCGTAGAAGCTCTTTGACTCTTCGACGTCGTTCGCGCCGACCATGATATGACTGAACATCCGATGCTATCTCCCTGGTTTGTCCCCGCATGATCGCATGCAGGAGGTCGACGCTGCTGTCGACTATCTATCAGCCGATCACCCGGCCGGCGGTTCCCACAGTTCGAGCGCATTGCCCTCAGGGTCGTGGATCCGCGCGAACTGGCCGATCGATGGGTCGTTCCATTCCGGCTTGGTGATGATGTCGATGCCCGCCGCGTTGAGGTGTTCGAGCAACGAGTCGAGATCGCGCACGCGCAAATTGAGCATGAACTGCTTGTCGGCGGCGAAATAGTCGGTCTCGTGCTTGAACGGCGCGAACACCACCGGGCCGCCCTCCGTCTGCCATGACCATTCGTCCGGTGTCGCCCCCTCGGTCGCGACGCAGCCCGCGCCGATGCCGAGATGCTCGCGGTACCAGGCGGACAATGCGTCCGGGTCCTTCGCGCGAAAGAACAGCCCACCAATTCCCAGCACCGGCATCGTCCGTCTCCTCTCGTTACTCGGCCTCGACCATCTCCCGCCCCGCCGCCGCGTCGAGCAGGCGGCGTTCGATCGTCTTCAGTCGCGGTCCGCCGGCAATCTTGTCGCCGAGCAGATCGGTCAGGTAGAAAGTGTCGACCGCGCGCTCGCCATAGGTCGCGACGTGCGACGAGTGAATCGTCACCTTCGACTGGAACAATGTGTAGGCAAGCTGGTGCAGCAGCGCCGGGCGGTCGCGGGCATTGACCTCGACCACGGTGAATCGGTTCGACGCCTTGTTGTCGATCAGCACATTGGGCGCGATCTCGAACGCCTCGGCGCGGGTGCGGGGCAGGGGCTTGGCCAGCAGCCGGTCGAGCATCTTGCCGCGATTGGCCAGCGCATCCTCGATCGCGGTGCGCAGCCGGCCGAGCTGCCCGGCATCGTCGAACGGCCGGCCGAAGGGGTCCTGGACGAGGAAATTGTCGAGCGCCATGCCGTCGCGCGTGGTGTGGATGCGCGCGTCGATGATGTTGCCGCCGGCGACATGGATCGCCCCGGCGATGCGGTAGAACAGGCCGGGATGGTCGGCGGCATAGACGGTGACCAGGGGTCGCGCCGCGTTCGGGATAGACCTGCGCGGCGATCGACAGTTGCGCACCTCCGGCTGCCTCGATCAGCCGCGCATTGCGCACCAGCACATCGTCCGGCTCGGCGACCCAATAGGGCTCGGGCAGACGCTTGACCAGCCGGGCGAAGGCCGCATCGTCCCAGCCGAGCGCAGCCTGCAGCGCCTCCTGCTTGGCGGCGATGCGCTCGCCGCGACCCTTCTGCTTGTGGCCGAGGCGCAGCACCTCCTCGGCGGATTCATAGAGCGTGGAGAGCAATTGCCGTTTCCAGCCGTTCCACACGCCCGGCCCTACCGCGCGGATGTCGACCACGGTCAGGGTGAGCAGCAGGCGCAGCCGCTCCGGGCTCTGCACCGCTTCGGCGAAATCGAGGATCGTCTTGAAATCCGACAGGTCGCGTTTGAACGCGGTCGCCGACATCAGCAAATGCGCGCGGACCAGCCAGGCGACTGTCTCGGTTTCCGCCGGGGAGAGGCCGAAGCGCGGGCAGAGCCGGTGTGCGACTTCCGCGCCGAGCACTGAATGGTCGCCGCCGCGCCCCCTTGGCGATGTCATGCAGCAGCACCGCGACGTAAAGCACGCGGCGCGACACGATCTGCTTCATGATCGCGGTGGAGAGCGGGTGATCCTCGTTGAGCTCGCCATGTTCGATCTTGGATAGCAGGCCGATCGCGCGGATCGTGTGCTCATCGACCGTATAATGATGATACATGTCGAACTGCATCTGCGCGACGACGCGGCCGAAATCGGGCACGAAACGCCCGAACACGCCCGCCTCGTTCATCCAGCGCAGCACGGTTTCGGGATCGCGCGGGCTGGTCAGCACGTCGAGGAAGAAGGCGTTGGCCTCGGGATCCTTGCGGATATCGTCGGCGAGCTTCGCGTCGCGTGCGGCGGCGCGCATCGCCAGTGGGTGGATTTCCAGCCCATGCTTGTCAGCAAGCGCGAACATCTCGATCAGTCGCACCGGTTTCTTCACCAGGAAATCGTCCGACGGCAGCGTGATCCGGCCGCGTTCGAGCCGGAAGCCGTTGAGCTTGCTGGGATGACGCCGCAGCGTCGGCAGGCCGAAGCGGCGCCCGCGCGCAGCGAATTTCTCGTCGAGATGCGCAAGGAAGACGCCGGTCAGATTGCCGACCGTCTTCGCCTGCAGGAAGTAATATTGCATGAAACGTTCGACGCTCGATTTGCCCGGGCGGTCGGCGAAGCGCAGCCGTTCGGCGATCTCGCGCTGCAGGTCGAAGGTCAGCCGGTCCTCGGCGCGGCCGGCGATGCTGTGCAGTTGGCAGCGCACCGCCCAGAGGAAATTCTCCGCACGGTGGAACTGGCGATATTCGTCCGCGGTCAACAGCCCGGCACCGACCAGTTCGGCCGAGCTTTGTACGTTATAGGCGTATTTGCCGATCCAGAAGAGCGTATGGAGATCGCGCAGGCCGCCCTTGCCCTCCTTCACATTGGGTTCGACGACATAGCGCGTGTCACCCATCTTCTTGTGTCGCACGTCGCGTTCGGCGAGCTTGTCGGCGATGAAGGCGCGGGCGGTATCGGTCTGCACCTCGACCTTGAAACGCCGCGCGGCCTCTTCGTAGAGATCGGTGTCGCCCCACACATAGCGTGCTTCGAGCAGGGCAGTGCGGATGGTGATGTCGCTCTTTGCCTGGCGCACCATCTCATCGAGCGAACGGCTGCTGTGGCCGACCTTCAGGCCGAGATCCCAAAGCGCATAGAGCATGGTCTCGATCACCTGCTCGCTCCACCCGGTCTGTTTCCAGGGGGTGAGGAAGCCGATATCGATGTCCGAATGCGGCGCCATCTCGCCGCGGCCATAACCGCCGACTGCGATCAGCGTGAGCCGTTCCGAGGCAGTGGCATTGTTGACCGGATAAAGCCGGGTGACCGTGAAATCGTAGAGCAGGCGCAGCAACTGGTCGGTCAGGAACGCCTGGGCGGCGGCCGCCTCGAGCCCGCGCGAGGGATGTTCGACCAGCCGGCGGGCGATCTCCGCACGCCCGGCGTCGAGCGCGGCCTTGAGCTGCACCGCGGCAGCGCGGCGCAGCGCGACCTTGTCGTCGCCCTCCAGCGCGGCAAGCGTGTCGGCAAGCACGCGGCGATCGATGATCGCGCGGCGCTGGGGCAGGGAGTCGAAGCGGCCGGTCATGCGGATCAGATACCGCGTTCGGGATGCCGCGTCACCGCCCCGGTGGAGAGCATTGCTTTGGCCGCAGAAAGCGGGGTGACCATCGCGCAATCCCGTGCTTGAAGCGAGTCATGACGACAACACTCCATCCGCTCGACCGCCCGGTGTGGCACAGCCTGACCAGCCGCCAGGCGCATCTTGCACTGGGCGATGCGCGTGCGTTGCGCTTCGTGCCCGAGGTCAACCTGTTCGGTGCCGCGGCCGATGATGCGCCCGAAAACCTCGCCGCGCTCGGAGCATTGTTGCCGGCGGCCGGCACGCTCGGCCTGGTCGAGGCGCGCGAGGTCGCGCTGCCGATTGGGGTGGTGGTGCGGTCGCGCGCGATCATCAACCAGATGGTGCTGGCCGAGCTGCATGCCCAAGGGGATCCGGTCGAGTTCGTGGCGCTGACCGACGCTGACGCGCCGGAGATGCTTGCGCTGGCGACGCTGACCGCGCCGGGACCGTTCTTCACCCAGACCAACCGGCTGGGCGATTTCATCGGCGTGAAGCGGGACGGGAGACTGGTGGCGATGGCCGGCGAGCGGATGAAGCCGCTGGGTTTCACCGAGGTCAGCGCGGTGTGCACTCATCCGGACCATCGCGGCCATGGCTATGCCCGCGCACTGATGCAGGTGGTGATCGAACGCATCCTGGCGCGGGGCGATGCGGCGTTCCTGCACGTCTATCCGAGCAACGCCGGCGCGATCGGCCTGTACGAAGCGCTGGGCTTCAGGCTGCGGCATGCGATGACCTACACGGTGCTGGAACGGGGATGAGGTAATCCAGGCGGAGGCGGCCCGATTGCCGGCTTCAAATCCCGTCGTCGCTCCGGAGCAGGTTTGGGAATTGCTCCTTTTTGACGGATAATCCTTTACTGCTACCCCGGCGAAGGCCGGGGCCCAGTCGCAAGGTAGAAGGTAACAGGCACCTTGCGCTGTTGCAGACATCCCTCGACTGGGCCCCGGCCTTCGCCGGGGAACAGGATATAGGCTCGAAGCGGGCATCCGCGGAGCAAGTCCGGCGTGCCGGGCAGGGGAGGTCCCGCGTCCGATCTCAATCGCTCCCATCACGCGCCAGCGCCTTTAGCCGGTACAGCACCTCCAGCGCTTCGCGTGGCGTAAGCGCGTCGACGTCGATCGTCTCGACCTCTGTGCGGAGCGCATCGCGCTCCTCTTCCACGGCTTCGGCCGCCGCGGCGAACAGCGGCAGATCGTCAAGGCCCGCTGCAAGCCCGCCAGTCTTGGCACGGCCCGCCTCCAGTTTCGCCAGCACGGCTTTCGCGCGCGCGATCGTCACCGGCGGCAATCCGGCCAGCCGCGCGACGGCGAGGCCATAGCTGCGGTCGGCCGGTCCTTCCGACACTTCGTGCAGCAGCACCAGTTCACCCTTCCATTCGCGCGCCCGAACATGGTGGAGGGTGAGCGCGTCGCAGCGTTCGGCGAGACGAGTCAGTTCATGATAATGCGTCGCGAACAGGCAGCGGCAGCGATTGTCCTCATGGATCGCCTCGACCACCGCCCAGGCGATGGCGAGGCCGTCATAAGTGCTGGTGCCGCGCCCGACCTCATCGAGAATGACGAAGCTGTGCGATGTCGCCTGTGCCAGGATCGCAGCGGTCTCGACCATCTCGACCATGAAGGTCGAACGGCCGCGTGCGAGATTGTCCGAAGCGCCGACGCGGCTGAACAGCCGATCGACCAGGCCGAGCTTTGCCGCAATGGCGGGCACATAGCTGCCGGCTTGCGCCAGCACCGCGATCAGCGCGTTCTGGCGCAGAAAGGTCGATTTGCCGCCCATGTTGGGACCTGTGACCAGCCATAGCCGCGAGTCCTCCGACAGGCGGCAGTCATTGGCGACGAAGCGCTCGCCGCGTTTGGCCAGCGCATCCTCGACCACCGGATGGCGGCCGCCCTCGATCTCGAAACAGGCATGGTCGACGAGCGCCGGGCGAGTCCAGCCGCCTTCGCTCGCGCGCTCGGCCAGGCCGGCAGCGACGTCGAAACGGGCAAGCGCATCGGCGGTGGCAGCGACAGCCTCGCGCTTGTCGAGCGCGGCCTGGGTCAGGTCTTCGAGATGCGCGGCTTCCGCCGCCAGCGCATGGGCGCCGGCCTGAGTCACTTTGAGCGCGACCTCATGCAGCTCGGGCGCGTTGAAGCGTACCGCACCGGCCATGGTCTGGCGGTGAGTGAAGCCGCTATCGGGTTTCATCAGCGCATCGGCAACCCGCGCAGGCACTTCGATATGATAGCCGAGCACGCCGTTATGGCGGATCTTCAACTGGGCGATGCCGGTGCGGGCGCGGTAATCGGCCTCGAGTGCGGCAATCGCGCGCCGGCCGCCGGCACCCGCATCGCGCAGATCGTCGAGCGCGGCGTCATAGCCGGGGGCGATATAGCCGCCGTCCGAGGCGTCGATCGGTGGTGCCGCAACCAGCGCGCGGGTGAGCAGATCGATCAGCGCACCATGACCGCGCAGCTGCGGCGCAAGCGCGGCGAGCAGGACAGGGGGCTCGGCGATACGGTCGAGCCGCTCGCTCAGCCGCCACGCACCGTTGAGGCCGTCGCGGAGCTGGCCGAGATCGCGTGGGCTACCGCGACCCGCCGCGAGCCGGCCGATCGCACGGCCGATATCGGGCAGGCTGCGCAAGGTACCGCGCAGCTCTTCACGCAGGCCGCTATCGTCGCACAGCAATTGCACCAGGTTGAGCCGCGCTTCGATTCCGTTCCGGTCCATCAGCGGCGCGCCGATATCGGCGGCAAGCAGCCGCGCGCCGGCGCCCGTGACGGTGCGATCGACCGCGTCGAGCAAGCTGCCTTTGCGCGTGCCGGTCGCGGTCTGGGTCAGTTCGAGGCTTTCGCGTGTCGCGGCGTCGATCGCCATTTGCTGTGCGGCCCGTTGCAGGCGCGGCGGGCGCAGGAACGGCAGCGAGCCCTTGGCGGTATGGTCGAGATAGGCGATCAACCCGCCCGCCGCGGCGAGGCCAGCGCGGCTGAACTGGCCGAAGCCGTCAAGCGTGGCGACGCCGAACAATTCCTTCAGCCGCGCCTCGCCGCGTGCGCTGTCGAACTCGACCCTGGGGCGCAGCATGGTCGCGGCTTCGTCGAATATGGTCGTTTCCGAGGCGATGGTTTCGGCCGGGGCAAGCCGGGCAAGTTCGGCGCCCAGGCCGGCCATATCGGTCTCGATCAGTTCGAAGCGGCCGGTCGAGACATCGGCGGCGGCGATGGCGACGCTGCCGCCGGATCCAGGACCGCCCGCTTCGCCGATCGCGACGCACCAATTGGCGGTGCGCGCATCGAGCAGCGCTTCCTCGGTCAGCGTGCCCGCGGTGACGACGCGGACGATGGCGCGGCCGACCAGGGTCTTGCCGCCGCGCTTCTTGGCCTCGGCCGGGCTTTCGGTCTGCTCGGCGATCGCGACGCGGTGGCCGGCCTTGATCAGCCGGGCGAGATAGCCCTCGGCCGAATGCGCCGGCACGCCGCACATCGGGATCGCGACGCCGTCATGCTCGCCGCGCGCAGTGAGCGCGATATCGAGACAGGCAGCGGCGATCTTCGCATCGTCGAAGAACATCTCGAAGAAATCGCCCATGCGGTAGAAGAGCAGGCAATCCTGCGCATCGGCCTTGAGCGCGAGATATTGCGCCATCATCGGGGTCGGGGCGGACGAAGTCTGGGTAGCGGCCATGGCCACGCGGTTAGCGGGAAATTCCGGTGTCGTCATGCCGGAGTTGGCGCGTTTTGCAGCGTGCGATGGCGAGCCCGGACCCGGCCCATGGCATGCTGTTGCATGCTGATATCCGGCATTTATTTTTCCGCTGCTGTTAAGTTGGATTTTTGCGAAGAAATTCTTCAGTTCATTCAATGGGTTGAATGGCCGATATGCTGTTATTGAAGAACAGCACGGAACAGCATCGATAACAGCATGGCGGCACGCCGGAACAGCACCGGATCGATTCAAATCGTCGCGAAAAGCTGGTTGAGGGGCGGTTGGACGACTCATGACCGGGGCGATGACATGAACCAGCAAAACGTAGAATCGAGCGAACAATATCCGGCCGACGACTGTGATCCGACCCGACGGATTGTCGGCAAGCCCTTTGCCAAGGGCCAGTCGGGCAATCCGGCAGGCCGGCCGCGCTTTCGCGGCGCGAGCGGCCGCAAGGGCGATCGGCTGCCCGGATCGGACCTGCCGACGCGGGCGATGATTCTGGAGGAAGCCTATCGTCGCATCGCCGTGCGCGACGGTGACACCGAGATCGAGCTGCCGGCCAACCAGGCGGTGTTCCGCGCGATGACGATGGCGGCAGTCGCAGGCAACCGCATGGCGCAGCGGCAATGGACTCAATTGGTGCAACTGGCGGAGGAAGCGCAGAAACGCGAGCAGGTCGCACTGTTCGCGACGCTGGAGCGGGACGGAGCCGAGGCCCGCTATTCGGGTGTCCGGCGCGAATATGTCCCGGTCGGCGATTTCGATGACGAGATCCTCACTGGCCTGCAGCAGGGCGTATCGATCGTGCGGGCGCTGCACAGCGACGATGACGACTGATTGGCGAGGTGCTGGTTGGTCCGGCGGTGCGATGCTATGCCCGGCGCTCAACCGGAGTGTTTCAGCCGCCATGGCGAGTATCGCCGTCCTTTCCTATGCGCCGTCCTACTCGCTCGCCGATCCGGCCGGGTCCGACCCGCTGGTCGCGGCGGTCGGCTGGTTGCAGGGGACGTTGCTCGGCACGGTCGCGACCACGATCGCGATCATCGCGGTCGCAGTGATCGGCATGATGATGCTCAACGGGCGGATCAACTGGCGCAGTGGAGCGACGGTGATCACCGGCTGCTTCATCCTGTTTGGCGCTGGCATTATCGCGGCGGGCATCCGGTCCGCGGCGAGTGGCGGGTATGAGCGGGACTATGTGCCGCCGGCGCCTTATGTCGCGCCGCCACCGCCAGTAGTGACGCCATCGCCGGCGCCGACCCGGCCGGCCGATTTCGATCCTTATGCGGGGGCGGCGCCGCGGAATTTTTGAGGCGGGACTTTGCGCGGGGCGCGTTGTTCGCTCGATATCTGCCGGGGCCGGCAATGATGGCGTCGGCGCGGTACGAAATATTGCGGCGTTAATTATTCAATATAGAAATGAGCGACCTGATGACGCGATCCAATCGCTTGCTGGGGAGGGGTTCCCCAGTTATGCCGTTGGTGAAACGATAGTGATTGCAATGTGATTTCATCACATTGATTCGGGCATCAACGGGCGGGAAACGGGGAATCCATGGGGCGGTTAAGGTCGCGCGTAAGCGCGCTTGTGTGCGTTGGCCTGGTGACAACGACCGCCGTCGCGAATGAATCCACTGTCTACACCTATGATGCGCTGGGCCGGCTGATCGCGACATCGATCACCGGCGGCCCCGGCAATGGACGCCAGGTTTCGACCGGGTTCGATCCGGCCGACAATCGCTCCAACTACACCGTCTCTGGTGCGCCCACAGCGAATTTCTCGATCGCCGACGCTACCGTAACGGAAGGCGGAACGGCCGCCGTCATCGTCACGCGGACGGGGTCCTCCGCGGCCGCGGCAACGGTGGGGTACGCGACGTCGAACGGCTCGGCGGTCGCGCCGGCCGATTATACCGCCGCGTCGGGCACGCTCAGCTTCGCGGCCGGCGAGGGGAGCAAGACCATCCCCATCGTCACCATCAATGACAGCATTTACGAGGGCACCAAGTCTTTCGCGGTCACGCTGTCGAGCCCGACCGGCGGTGTCGGCATAGCCGATGCCAATGCCGCCGTGACCATCACCGACGATGAAGTGGTGCCACAACTGGCCATTTCGAACGCGACCGTCACCGAAGGGGGAACGGCGACCCTGACCGTGACCCGGTCGAGCGCGACCGGACCGGCGGTCAGCGTCAATTATGCCAGCGCCGATGGCAGCGCAGTCGCGCCAGCCGATTATGGCGCGGTGTCCAGTACGCTGAGCTTCGCATCGGGCGAGACGAGCAAGACCATCACGGTCAACACGGTCAACGACACCGCCTATGAAGGCACGGAGGGTTTTACGGTCGGACTATCCGGTGCGACCGGCGGGGCGATCATCACCACCGCGACGGGCCAGGTGTCGGTGACCGACAATGATGTCGCACCGAGCTTCGCCATTTCGAGCGCAAGCGCGGCCGAGGGCAGCTCGATCGTCATGACGGTGACCAAGACGGGCTCGACCAACAAGACCCTGACGGTCAATTATGCGACTGCCAATGGCAGCGCGTCCGCGCCGGCCGATTACGGCCAGCTGACCGGGGTGCTGACCTTCCTGCCCGCAGAGACGAGCAAGACCGTCACCATCACGACCGTCAATGACACCGTTTATGAGAGCGCCGAGACATTTACGGTCTCCTTGTCCGGTGCGTCGGGCGGGGCGCTCATCTCCACCGCCCGGGGGACGGGGACGATCACCGACAATGATACCGCGCCGGTTCTGTCGGTGGCGAACGTGTCGGTGATGGAGGGCGATTATGCGAATGTGACGGTGACCAAGACGGGGGCGACCGGGCTCAATTCTTCGGTTTCCTTCGCCACGGCTGATGGCACGGCCACCTCCGGTGGTTCGATGGCCGATCGAAAATATATCTCCAGCAGCGGCACTTTGTTGTTTCGCCCCGGCGAGATGTCGAAGGTGGTTCAAGTCAAGACCATTCAGGACAACCTGTTCAGCCTGCCAAAGACGTTCACGCTCACGCTCTCGGCGCCTTCGGGAGCGACGTTGGGCAGCTCGACGGGAACTGTGAGCATTTTGAATAATAATCCGCCGCCGTCGCTCTCGATACTCGATGCGGTGCCACAGGTTGAAGGCACATCGCTTAAATTCAGTATCGGCGTCAGCGCGGCGTTCGATGCTCCGATAACGGTCAATTATACGACATCCAGCGGAACGGCGACTTCCGGGGTCGATTTCACGCCGACGTCAGGAACCCTATTGATTTCTTCCGGTCAGATCGTCGTGCCGGTCATTCAGGACAGCGACGGTGAAGCGGATGAGACGCTCTATGTGACATTGTCGTCGCCTAGTCATGGTGCGACAATCGACAGGGCACAGGCTGTCGGCGTCATCAAGAATGACGATATTCCTCCAAGTACTGGACCGGTCGCGAATCCCGACAATGGCGGCAGCCACGCCCGGTGCGATGAGTTCACGATCAATCCAGTCGCGAACGACACCGATCCAGGCGGCAATTATCCGCTGACGCTTGTCTCGGTGGCGACCGGGGTCGGCTATACCCGAACGATCTCGGGCAACAACGTGACGTTCTTCGCGCAGGCCGGAGGAACCCGGAACATCCTGTACGTCGTCGCCAATTCGATCGGCGGGCAGGCGACCGGCACCATCACCTACACGGTGGCGTCGGGACCCGCCTGCACCGGGGGGCCAGGTTAATGCGCTGCCGATCGACTAATCGAAGCGACCACGGTGCGCACCGTGGAACGGGTATCTCATCTTTCCAGGATTTGAGCGGAACGCTCTGGAGCGGTTGCATGCGGATTGAAAAACGGGCTGCCGATATCTTCACGGTCATGCGTCGGATCAGCCGCCGGGCCGCGCTCATGGTCGCGCTTATCCCCGGGATGATGGTGCCCCTCGCCGCCCAGGCGCAGGATCTGCCCAAGTCGATTTCACCGCTGGAGATCGAGCCTGACCGCAACGGGGTCAATATCGTCACCGGAAAGATGGCACCCGAAGCGCTGGTCCTCTCGGTCCCGGCTGCGCCGCGGCTCAAGTTCGACCGGGTGCAGAATGCTGCGCCCTATGTGACCGGCCAGGTGCTGACCGACTGGGCTACGGAGACTGAGAAGAGTGCCGAATATACGGTCCACACGGCGGACGGCGTGTCGGAATCATTTCGCTGCCTATGGAGTATGGAGAGCAAGGATTGTCAAAGCGTCACCCGTTCGGGGTCGATGCTGAACTTCGCCGGGACCGACTTTCGCCGTGGCGGATCGGGTGAGCGCTATACCATCAATCTGGTTCATCTTTATCAGGTTCCGACTCCGACCAATCCGCAGCAAAAGCGATTATTCTATACCTCGCGCATCGAATATCCGGACGGCGAAGTTATCAGTTACACATATGATACATCGACATTACCGACCGATACTTTGTCGCGCGCGTGGTATCGCCCTGTCAGGGTCGAAAGCAATCTGGGCTATTACATCACCATTGCCTATCAGGGAAACGACCTGACCCAGATCGGCTGGGGAACAGCGAGTGAAGTCGCGCTGTACAATGTCAATGTGCCCGGCACCCCGCTGGGGAAGCTGAGCTATAGCAATGGCGCGGTGACGGACCTCGCGGGCCGGGTATATCAGGGGTATGATCTCGGGACCCTTGGCGCCGACATCGAAACAGCGAGCTATACCCGGACCCTGCCGACGGAAAGTACTCCGGCGCTGACCGTCACGCCCGCCAGTCTTCCGACCAATGCGCCAATGATCGGAACGGTCAATCGCGACGGCGTGCAGTGGAATTATGCCTACGGTAATCCGCAATATTATACGGGCCTCGATAACTATCTCTACAACAGCGTCACCGTGACCGGCCCCAACGGCTATCAGAAGCTTTACACGATCATCAATGCCAATCCCTTATCGACCGCCGGCAACCGCAATCTCATCACGCGAACGACCGACGAACTCGGCCGACAGACCAATTATGAATATGATGGCGGCCTTCGCGTCACGAAGATCATCTACCCGGAAAACAATGCGGTCTCGATCGGCTGGGACGATGCGGGCAACGTCATTTCCAAGACATCGATCGCCAAGCCGGGATCGGGTCTGGCCAATATTGTCGAACAGTCCTTTGTCGATCTGAGCGGCCGCTATACTCCGGGCGGTTTCCTGGACTGTCGCGACACTGTGCTGTGCTATCGCCCGACCTGGACGCGCGATGCGCTCGGGCGACAGACGGATTATGTCTATAACACGCGCGGCCAGCTCACCGAGCAGACGGACCCGGCCGACGGCAGTGGCGTGCGCCGCAGGACCTATGTCGAATATGAGGCGTACGACACCGGAACGGGCATCATTTCGCGCAAGAAGGTGGTGCGCATCTGCGGGGCAACGACGACCTGCGGCACCAATGCGGAGATCAGGACTGAATATGATTATTCGGATCAGATCACCCTGCCGATGGTCCAGCGCCAGGTCGATGCCGTAACCGGCCAAATCCGGGAAATTCGATACAGCTATGATGCAGCGGGCCGGGTCTTGTCGATCGATGGTCCGAGGCCGGGCTGGGACGACACTCAATATTTCCGATATGATGTTGCCGGCCGGAAGACATGGGAGATCGGTGCACTGGCGCCCAACGGGCTCCGTATGGCTAAGCGCTTCAACTATCGCGATTCCGACGATAAAACCATGAGTGTTGAAACGGGAACCTTACCTGATACGGTGAGTGCAGTGTTGACGGTGCTTGAACGTACTGACTTGAGTTATGATAGCCGTCGCAACGGGGTTCGTGAAGCCACGTCGGCTGGAGGGCAAACGATCCGCGTTACCGACAACTCCTATTTCGATCGTGGATTACTTGATTGCGCGGCGACGCGAATGAATATGGGGGCTCTGCTGGCGGCGGGCAGTGCCGCTGCATGTTCACTAGGTACGACAGGAGCCCAGGGCTCAGATCGTATTATCAGAAATCTCTATGATGTGGCTGGCCAACTGGAACGTATTCAGCAGGCTTATGGTACGCCGCTGATGCGCAACTACGTCACCTACAGCTACACTCAAAACGGCAAGCGTCAGTTCGTCACGGACGGCAATGGCAATAAGGCGCAGTTCACATATGATGGCTATGACCGTCAGTCGCGCTGGTACTTTCCTGATAAAGCAATAGCTGGGACAGTCAGCGGAAGTGATTATGAGCAATATGGCTATGACGCAGCCGGTAACCGGACGTCGTTGCGCCGGCGTGATGGCAAGACGCTCATTTTCGCTTATGATAACGTTAATCGTATGACGTCGAAAACTGTGCCTGATGGCTGTGCACCAATTCAGTCGGGCGCCTGCGCACCGGCATCGGCAACGCGCGATGTATATTACAGTTACGATATCATGGGGCGCCAGCTGAGCGCGAAATTTGACTCCGCGACCGGCGCTGATGGGCTGATCGCAAGCTATGATGCGTTCGGCAGCCTCCGTTCGAACACGATCAGCATGGGCGGTATCACCAAGACTCTGACTGCCGAGTATGATGAAGTCGGCAATCGCACGCGGCTCATACACCCTGACGGACAGGTGTTTACCTACACTTATGATGCACTAAATCGGCTGATCGGTCTTTATGAAGGGATGGGTACCGAAGTCCCGCTGAACCAATTTAGCTATAATTCCAGTGGTCTGCTTTCTACTCGTACTGAACTTTTTGGAAGCGGGGTATCCTATGCCTATGACGCGATAGGGCAAATAACTAGCCAATCTGATCATTTTGCCGGAGGAAATGGTAACGTCACTGTGGGACCCATCGTCTATAATCCAGCGTCACAAATTGTCGGAAAGAATCGTGACAATGATGATTATGCGTGGCGCGATGCGATCGCGGTCAACCGAAATTATACAAAGAACGGTCTCAATCAATATATTGCCGCCGGTTCGGCCAACTTCACCTATGATGCTAATGGCAATCTGATTTCGGACGGGGCAAGCAGTTATGTCTATGATGCCGAAAATCGGCTGATTTCAGCGTCGAACGGAACAGCGCTTGTCTATGATCCGATGGGTCGTCTCTGGCAGGTGGCAAGGGGGGTGGTCAGCTCGCGATTTCTCTATGACGGAGATGCTCTGGTCGCCGAATATGACAGTGCCGGCGCGATGACAGCGCGCTATGTTCATGGGGGTGGGATGGGTGCGGACGATCCGCTTGTCTGGTACGGCAACGGCGTCGTGCGCTGGCTTCATGCTGACTATCAAGGGTCAATCATCGCAGCCACCAGCGGTTCGGGCGGCTCGCCATCTATCAATGCTTATGATGAGTATGGTATCCCAAGTGCTGCCAACACCGGGCGATTCCAATACACGGGCCAAGCTTGGCTCGCCGAGCTTGGTATGTATTATTATAAGGCGCGCATATATTCTCCAACGTTAGGGCGATTCCTACAAGTTGATCCGATAGGATACGACGATCAGATAAACCTTTATGCTTATGTCGGAAATGACCCTATCAATCGAAGTGACCCGACTGGCGAGTATAATTGCGACAAGGCCGATTGCCCAGTTATCCAAAAATATGCGCAGAATTTAAAATCGGCTGCGGATACTCCAAAAACGGGAACTCGTATAGCCGATTCTACATTGAAAGCGGCATCGAAGTTCGTTGGGTCATTGAATGACGGAAACAAAGTTGATATTAAACTTGGGAAAGTAAACGGGGCGGCAGATGGTTTGACAGGGCTTCAGAATGGTCGCGTAAATATCACGCTGGATTCCGCAAAAATTGGAAATAATATTGGCTATGGCGCGGTGGTGTTGGCGCACGAAGCTGTGCATGGTGCGCAATATCTAGTCCGTGGGCAGCCAAGTTCTTTAGCAGATGTTGATCGAAGAGAGCGGGCTGCGTATCGAGTTGGCTCCTATGTCAGTCAAAGGCTTGGGGTGGATTCGAGGGTTTGGCATCCCGGTATGACCGAGTCTCAGCGAAACACCGCCATTCGGGCGGGTGCGCGCGACAGCTGTATAATGGCTTCCATTGGAACCCCCCTAAGTGGCAAGAACCATTCCCGGGGCAAAACTGTCCGTGAAGCTTTTAGCGCTCTTCATCGTCCCGTCACTGCTCGTCACTGGATGCTCATCCGAAATGAAATCTGAAAAGCATAATATTGGAATATGCTGGAATCATGTCAGGAGCGTCGGTAAAAATGTAGCCATTGATGACGTCGATTTTATCTATCTCAGAGGAGAGACTATTGTTATTCCAAGCTTTAAGTGTCGTAAACTTAGAATTCAGGCGAAGCAAATTTCGGAATCTTCTTTGAGTGAATTGAGAAATATAGAATATAGAAATATTGAAGGTATATTAGGATTAAGAGGATCCGTGCTATTTAGTGACATCAGACCGGATTCAAATGGTGTCATTGAGGTAAATATAATATCGATTGCAATACATGATAGGTTAAATCCGGGCAAATCTGAAGAAATTTTGAATCTCATTCAGCCAAGAAAGTGATAAATCTTATAGATTATCTCGGATTGGCTTGGATTTGATTCGAGAAAGCAGATTTCTTGTACTCTGATTATGTGTGCTTGCTGCGTGATGAAGGCGCGAACCAGAAATAATTATAAACAGCATTTCCCGAGTTCGATGATCGCAGTTCCGTCCCACATCCCGCCCGCTCAGTGCGACATCCCGCACAAAATCCAACCCTGCACCCCCACCAAGCCGGTTTGCATATCGCCGCGTCCCTCCTAAAGACTGGCCCGAGATCGAGAGGCCAAAATGTCAGACGACAGCAACGTCCAGTTTTCCGAGCGCGAAGCTCTGTTGTTCCATTCCGAGGGGCGCCCCGGCAAGATCGAGATCATCGCGTCCAAGCCGATGGCGACGCAGCGCGATCTCGCGCTGGCCTATTCGCCCGGCGTCGCGGTGCCGGTGCTGGCGATCGCCGCCGACCCCGCCACCGCGTATGACTATACCGCCAAGGGCAATCTGGTCGCGGTGATCTCCAACGGGACGGCGATCCTCGGCCTCGGCAATCTCGGCGCGCTGGCGTCCAAGCCGGTGATGGAAGGCAAGGCAGTGCTGTTCAAGCGCTTCGCCGATGTCGACGCGATCGATATCGAGCTGAAGACCGAGGATGTCGACCGCTTCATCGACGCGGTCGAGCTGATGGAGCCGAGCTTCGGCGGCATCAACCTCGAGGACATCAAGGCGCCGGAATGCTTCATCATCGAGCAGACCCTGCGCGAGCGGATGAACATCCCCGTCTTCCATGACGACCAGCACGGCACCGCGATCATCACCGCGGCGGGGCTGATCAATGCCTGCCTGCTGACCGGGCGGCACATGAGCGAGGTCAAGGTGGTGGTCAATGGCGCGGGCGCGGCCGCGATCGCCTGTACCGAGCTGATCAAGGCGATGGGCGTGCGGCATGACAATGTCATCATGTGCGACCGCTCCGGCGTGATCTATCAGGGTCGCACCGAGAGCATGGACCAGTGGAAGTCGGCGCATGCCGCCAACACCACGACGCGCACCCTGACCGAGGCGCTGGTCGGTGCCGACGTGTTCCTCGGCCTGTCGGCGGCGGGGGCGCTCAAGCCCGAAATGGTCAAGGACATGGCGGCGCGGCCGATCATCTTCGCGATGGCCAATCCCGATCCTGAAATCACCCCGCCCGAGGCGATGGCGGCGCGGCCCGATGCGATCGTCGCGACCGGCCGCTCGGACTATCCCAACCAGGTCAACAACGTGCTCGGCTTCCCGTTCATCTTCCGCGGCGCGCTCGATGTGCGCGCGACGGGGATCAACGATGCGATGAAGATTGCCGCCGCCAATGCGATCGCCGAGCTGGCGCGCGAGCGCGTGCCGGAAGAGGTCGCCGCGGCCTATGGCGTGCAGCACAGCTTCGGTCCGGCCTATATCATCCCGGCGCCGTTCGACCCGCGGTTGATGGAGAATGTGCCGGTCGCGGTTGCCAAGGCGGCGATGGATTCGGGCGTCGCGACCAAGCCGATCCTCGATATGGAAGCCTATCGCCAGAAACTGCGCGGCCGGTTGAACCCGACCACGTCAGTGCTGACGCTCGCTTATGAGGGCGCGCGCGCGCACCCCAAGCGCGTGCTGTTCGCGGAAGGCGAGGAGGAAGTGGTGATGCGCGCCGCGATCGCGTTCCGCGAGGGCGGCTATGGCACGCCGGTGCTGGTCGGGCGCGACGATGTGCCGGACCGGTTGAAGGCGCTCGGCGTGGCCGATCCGGAAAGCTATGAGCTGCACAACAGCCGCAATTCGCCGCTGGTGCCGGACATGGTCGATTTCCTCTACGAACGGCTGCAGCGGCGCGGTTATCTGCGGCGCGATTGCGAGCGGATGATCAACCAGGACCGCAACATCTTCGGCGCGGTGCTGCTGCAGATGGGCCATGCCGATGCGATGATCACCGGCATCACCCGGACCTATGCGCACACCATGCGCGAAGTGCGCCGCGTGATCGATCCTGAAGTGGGCCGCACGCCGTTCGGCATCCACCTGATGGTCGGGCAAAGCCATACCGTGTTCATGGCCGACACCACGATCAACGAACGGCCAAGCGCCGAGGAACTGGCCGACATCGCCGAAGGGACCGCGACGGTCGCGCGGCGCATGGGGCATGAGCCGCGCGTGGCGTTCCTGAGCTATTCGACCTTCGGCAATCCCGAGGGGCGCTGGCTGGAGAATATCCGCGCCGCGGTCGGCGTGCTCGACGGGCGCAATGTCAGTTTCGAATATGAAGGCGATATGGCGCCGGACGTGGCGCTCAACCCGAAACAGCTGGCCAATTATCCTTTCGCGCGGCTGTCCGGGCCGGCCAATGTGCTGATCATGCCGGGGCTGCAGAGCGCCAATATCTCCGCCAAGCTGCTGCGCGAGCTGGGCGGCGATGCAGTGATCGGGCCGATGCTGGTGGGCATGGAGAAGTCGGTGCAGATCGCGCCGATGACCAGTACTGCGAGCGAACTGGTGACGCTGGCAGTGCTCGCGGCAGGTGGAATCGCGCGCTGAGACTCAAGTTCCTCCCCGGTGCGGGAGGAACTAAGACACCCTTCAATCGCTAGGTCAGCATTCATACATTTCGGTTGTCGTAGCGGTCCGGAAAAGACGGGCCGAACGTCCATGGATCGAAGATGACCGATTTCACGCCGGGCGGCATGCCCTTCTATCTGCTGATCGCCGGTGTCGCGGTGCTGGTGGTGCTGGCGCGGCGCATCCGGATCATCGGCACGTTGCTGACGATCGGGCTGGTCGGGGTGGTAGCGGCATTGCTGGTGCCGCTGGCGAGGGAGCGGGCTCGGAGCGATCCGGACTTCGAGCGGATCGTCACGGCGCTCAATCTCCGGGGCCCGGAACAGCAGGTGGTCGGCACCGAGATGCGCGTGCCGATGGCGCGTGACGGGCATTTCTGGGTCAAGGTACGGATCGGCGGTGCCGAGCGGCGCATGCTGGTCGACAGCGGCGCGACGGTGACCGCGATGTCGCAGCGGAGCGCAGAGGCCGCCGGGCTCGAGCTGGAGAGCCCGGTCTTCCCGGTGGTGCTGCAGACCGCCAATGGCTCGATCCGGGCGATGACTGCGACTGCCCCCGAGCTGCGCATCGGCAATATCGTCGCGCGCGACGTGCCGATCGTCGTGTCGCCGGCGTTCGGCGACATGGACGTGCTGGGGATGAACTTCCTGTCGCGGTTGAAGTCGTGGCGGGTCGAGGGGCGCACACTGATCCTGCAGCCGCATCATCCGCAGGCGGTGGGGTAGGCGCTCTTTCCCCTCTCCCCTTGTGGGAGAGAGCGTTGGGTCGGTCATGCTGGGCCCAAGCCGCAGGCTTGGGAGGGTGAGGGGGACTTGGGGCCTCAACCCTGCACTCCCCCTCATCCAACTTCGGCTAGTTCGCTTCGCTCTCAAGCCTTCGTATCCTTCTCCCACAAGGGGAGAAGGAGTTACGCGTCGATGCTGGTCCCCAAGGCTGCATGCACCAATCCGCCATCGACGGTGATCGTGTCGCCGATCACATAATCCCCGGCGCGGCTGGCGAGGTAGATGGCGGCGCCGGCCATATCCTCGTCGACACCGATGCGCTTGGCCGGGATGCCCCTGGCGATCTCGGACCCATGGTCGCGCGCCGCCTTGTTCATCTCGCTGGCAAAGGCGCCGGGGGCGATCGAGGTGACGTTGATCGAGTCGGTCACGAGCCGTGCGGCCATGCGCTTGGTGAGATAGATCAGCGCCGATTTCGACGCATGATAGCTATAGGTTTCCCACGGGTTGAGCCGCTGGCCGTCGATCGAGGTGATGTTGATCACCTTGGACGGACGGTCGGGGCGGGCGGCCTTTTTCAGTGCCTCGTGCAGCGCCTGGGTGAGGAAGAAGGGCGATTTTACATTGAGGTCCATGACCTTGTCCCAGCCCTTCTCAGGGAAGACGTCGAACGGTTCGCCCCAGGCGGCGCCGGCATTGTTGACCAATATGTCGAGGCTGTCGGTATGTTCGGCGAGCTGGGCGGCGAGCGCCTTGCAGCCGGCGACGGTCGAGACGTCCTGTGGCAGGGCGATGCATTTCTCACCCAGTTCCTTCGCGGTTTCGAAACAGGCATCGGCCTTGCGGGCAGAGATATAGACGGTCGCCCCTTGAGCGATGAAGCCGGCTGCGATCATCTTGCCGATGCCGCGCGAACCGCCGGTGACGAGCGCAGTGCGGCCGTCGAGGCGGAAGAGGTTGGTGGTGTCCATGTTAGTTTCTCCTTCTTCCGTTCGTTTCGAGCGAAGTCGAGAAACAGGACACAAATGCTGCGCGAGGTTTCTCGACTTCGCTCGAAACGAACGGGGGTGGGTATTCTTCCGGGTGGCTATCCCCCGCGCTTGATCGTCTCGCGGGCGATGATGAGCTGCTGGATCTGGCTGGTGCCTTCATAGATGCGGAACAGGCGAACGTCGCGGTAGAGACGCTCGATGCCGTAATCCGAGATATAGCCGGCGCCGCCGAAGATCTGCACCGCGCGGTCGGCGACCCGGCCGACCATTTCCGAGGCGAAATATTTCGCCGCGGCGGATTCCATCACCACATCCTTGCCAGCGTCCTTGGCGGCGGCGGTTTCGAGCACCAGCGCGCGAGCGGCGAGCGCCTCGGTCTTCGAATCCGCGATCATCGCCTGGATCAGCTGATGCTCGGCAATCGCCTTGCCGAACTGCTTGCGCTCGCTCGCATAGGCCACGCAGTCGGCGATCAGCCGCTCGGCGACACCGACGCACACCGCCGAGATATGCAGCCGGCCGCGATCAAGCACGCGCATCGCGATCTTGAAGCCTTCGCCTTCCTGGCCCAGCATATTGGCGGCGGGGACGGGCACATCGTCGAAGATCACATCGGCGACCTTGGCGCCCTTTTGCCCCATCTTCTTTTCCGGCTCGCCGATCGACAGGCCAGACAGGTCGCGCGGCACCAGAAAGGCGGAGACGCCGCGTGCGCCGGCTTCCGTGCCGGTGCGCGCCATGACGGTGAACAGATCCGCCTTGTCGGCATTGGTGATGAAACGCTTGGTGCCGGACAGGCGATAGACATCGTTTCCGTCAGAGTCTTTGGCCTTCACCGCTTTCGTCTTCACCGCGCCCGAATCGCTGCCGACATCGGGCTCGGTCAGTGCGAAGCTGGTGATGATCTCGCCGCTGGCGATGCGCGGCAGCCAGGCCGATTTCTGTTCGTCATTGCCGGCCATCACCAGGCCCTGGCTGCCGATGCCGACATTGGTGCCGAAGCTGGAGCGGAAGGCGGGGGTGGTGCGGCCGAGCTCGATCGCAACGCGCGCTTCCTCCGCCATGGTCAGGCCGAGGCCGCCATATTCCTCGGCGATCGACAGACCGAACAGACCCATGTCGCGCATCTCGGCGATCACCTCGGCGGGAATCGCATCGGCTTCCTCGACCGCACCCTCGAGCGGGCGAAGCCGTTCGGCGACGAAGCGGCGCACCGTGTCGATCAGTGCGTCGAAGGTTTCCGGATCGAGTGCCATACATCCTCATCGTCTTGGGTGCGGGAATGAGCCGCGCCGGATCGTGACGTGGTAGTGTCGGGCAACGCGTCCCGCAAACCCGAAATTCCAAAAACACGCGATTGACCGCGCTAAACCCCATACTATGCTACCCAAAAATATCGCCCCCCAAGAATATTACCCAGGAGAATGTGATGCGTTTTACCGGCAAGCGTGCCGTCGTTACCGGCGGCGCTTCGGGTATCGGCCGCGCGACCGCGCTGCGACTCGCCGAAGAAGGCGCTGTGGTATGGATCGGCGATATCGATGTGGCCGGCGGGGAGGAGATCGCGGCGACCTCCAACGGCAGGATCCATTTCCAGCGCACCGATGTAATGCAGGCCGGCGATATCGAGGCGCTGATGCTGGCGGCCGATGCGGCGGGCGGGCTCGACGTGGTATTCAACAATGCCGGCGCGGCAGGCTCACGCGATCCGATCGATGTAATCAGCCCGGAAGACTGGGATCGCACCCAGGCCTTGCTGTTGCGCTCGGTCGCGCTCGGCATCCGCTATGCAGCACCCCTGATGACGGCGCGGGGCGGCGGCGCGATCGTCAACACCGCCTCGATCGCGGCCTTGCAGACCGGCGCCGCGCCGACCGCCTATTCGGTCGCCAAGGCGGGCGTGCTGCATCTGACGACAATGGCCGCCGCCGATCTGGCGAAGCACAATATCCGGGTCAACGCGATCTGCCCGGGCTTCATCACCACCAACATCTTCACCACGGCACTGGGCATCGAGGGCGACAAGCGCGCCATGGCCAATGCCGCGATCGGCGCGATCGCCGCCAAGGCGCAGCCGCTGCAGCGCGCCGGCCGGCCGGAGGATATCGCGGCGGCGGTCGCCTATCTCGCCAGCGATGATGCGGTGTTCGTCACCGGCACGCACATCACCGTCGATGGCGGCATGACGATCGGCCCGCGCCATAGCTGGGATGCGGAAGCGCCGTCGATGTTCGCCGCGCTCGAGGCCTTTGCGGCATGAGCGGTACGGCCGCGCCGATCCACGGCGCCGCGCCGGCCGCGCGCCGGCTCTCCCCGCGCACCACGCTCAGCTACGGCTTCGGTGCGGTCGCCTACGGCGTGAAGGACAGCGGGTTCGGGACTTTCCTGCTGCTGTTCTACAATCAGGTGCTTGGCCTGCCCGCGGCGACCGTCGGGCTGGTGATCATGACCGCGCTGGTCGCCGATGCGGTGGTCGATATCTCGATCGGTTTCTTTTCCGACCGCACGCGCAGCCGCTGGGGCCGGCGTCATCCCTGGATGTATGGGGCGGCGCTCCCCATCGCGGTCGGCTGGCTGCTGATCTGGAACCCGCCCGCGCTGAGCGAGCCGATGACTCTGGTGTGGCTGTTCGTCACTGCGATCCTCGTGCGCAGCGCGGTATCGGCCTATGAGGTACCGTCACAGGCGCTGACGTCGGAACTGACCGCCGATTATGACGAGCGCACGCGGATCAGCGCCTATCGTTACCTGTTCGGCTGGGCCGGCGGGCTCGGCATCCTGCTTGCCGCCTATACCATTTTCCTGCCGACCGACGCCGCGCATCCCAAGGGCCTGCTCGAGCGCGGGGGCTATACCCAGATGTCGTGGGTCGCGGCGAGCGTCATGCTCATCGCCATCCTGACCTCGGCGATCGGCACGCATCCGGAGATCAAGCGGCTGCCCAAATCGCCCGCCAACGGCACGTTGGGCGCAAGCTTCAGCGAATTGGGCACCACGATAAGGAATCGCGGTTTCCTGGTGCTGATGGGCGCCGGGTTGATGGTCTATACCAATCAGGGGATCAGCTTCGCGCTGTCCAACTATCTTTATGCCTATGTCTGGCATTTCGAGAAGCTGGCGTACGTGTTCCTGATCTTCGCGCTGTTCTCGGGCGCGACGATGGCATTTGTGATCGCACCGCGGATCGGGCGACGCTTCGGCAAGCCGGTCGCGGCGTCGGCCGCGATGACCGGCGCGGTATTCCTGCTCACATTGCCCTATTGGCTAAGGCTGGTTGGCTGGTTCCCGTCGCCGGACGACGCACGGATGGTGCCGTTGCTGTTGACGATCTTCGCCTGCAACACGGCGTGCAGCGTTTCGGCGATGATCCTGGGCGCGTCGATGATGGCGGATGTGGTGGAGGATTCGGAAGCGCGGACCGGACGGCGATCGGAAGGCGTGTTCTTCGCCGGATCCTTCTTCATCCAGAAATGCACCAGCGGTTTCGGGATCGCGCTTGCCGGCCTGATCCTGGCGCTGGCGCACTTCCCCGAAGCGGCGAAGCCAAGCCAGGTGCCGGTTGGAACGGTCGACCGGCTGACCATCATCTTCATAACGGTCTATATCGTGCTGGGACTGACCGGGGCATTTCTCTTCAGCCGCTTTCCGTTCGGGCGGACCGAGCATAATGCACGGCTCGAGGCGCTGGCGACCGCTGAGAACGGAGGCTGATCCCCGCTGCCGCTGAAATAAAAATCATGGCCGGTCGATTCTGCCCGGGCCCGAACGACAAGGGATGTTCGCGCCATCACGGAGACCGGCCATGTCGATATCGATTCCCAATCTGACCGCGCAGTGTGCCTGCGGCACCGTCGCGTTCGAAACCAGGCGCGCGCCGATCATCGCCGCTGCCTGTTATTGCCATAGTTGCCAGGAGGCCGGGCGGCAGATCGAGCAGCTTTTCGCCGCACCGCCAGTGCTCGATGCCGATGGGGCGACGCAATTCATCCTGTACCGCAAGGATCGCGTCACCTGCATCAAGGGTGCCGAGTATCTTGAGGATCGCAGGCTGACCCCGGCGTCACCGACGCGGCGGGTGTTGGCGACCTGTTGCAACTCGGCGATGTTTCTCGAATTTTCGAACGGGCATTGGCTGAGCCTGTATCGCGCCCGCTTCGCAGACGGCGCTCCGCCGCTCGAGATGCGCGTCATGACCAGGGACCGTCCCGCAGGCGTCACGCTTCCCGGCGACGTGCCCAATTTTCCCCGTTTTTCGGGGAAGTTCATGGTCAAACTGTTTTTCGCCTGGATCGCCATGCTGCTGCGGCGCTGATGGGCGAACACCGGAGAGGGGTAAGCCATGATTTCCGGCTTGGTTCTATCGTCATCGATGGCGCATCGCTCGCGCTCCGATCGACCGATGCGGGCACGGCGACGGCGACGGCTTGCGCCATGGCGCAAGCGATGCGACTGATCATGCGATGCTGACAAAATTACCCCGTGTTTCCCACCTGTCGCGAGAGCTTGATTGAGCGCCATCGCCGGTGCCGTTTTTGCGGATGGCCGCGCGATGGAGGATGCGCTGCTGGCGCGGATCGTCGGTGCGTCGGCGCGGCGCGGCTTCGATGGCGTGACCCGCTGGCATGGCGGCCCGGCGGGGATGATCCGCTTCGCGCATGCGACGACACCCGAAGCCGTGGGAGAAGTGCAACCGTTCGTCAGCCGGCGCTCGGACGCCGTGATGGTGTTCGACGGCCGGATCGACAATCGCGCAGAACTGCTCGCGTTGCTCGGTCCGTCGGAGGCCCTCCCTGCCTCCGCGCCGGATGGCGAGATCGCCCTTGCACTGTTCGATCGGCTCGGCGACGATTTCGTGCAGCGGCTGGCGGGCGATTACGCGATCGCGATCTGGCAGCAGCAGCGCCGGCGCTTGCTGTTGCTGCGATCGCCATTCGGCTGGCGTCCGCTGATCTGGACATTCGACGGGCATCGCTTCGGCTTTGCGACCGAGCCGCGCGGGCTGGTCCTCGGCCTGGGAATCGAGCGGCGGCTCAACGAAGGTGCGATCGGCGAGTTTCTCGCCGCGCGCTTCGTTACGGAAACCGACACTTTCTGGCACGGCGTGCAGCGCGTGCCGCAGGGTGGCGCGCTGGCGTTCGAAGGCGGCCGGGTTCGCCAATGGGCGTGGCATGGCGGCCCATTCGAGGATCTGTCGCGGCTCTCGCTCGACGAGCATGTCGAACGTTTCCGCACGTTGTTCGACCAGTCGCTGATCGCTGCCGCGCGCGGGTCGGGGCCGGTGACCTCGCAATTGTCCGGCGGGCTCGATTCCTCCTCGGTGGTGTGCCGCGCGGCGGAATTGCATCGCGACGGGCGGATCGATCGGCCCGTCGGCGCGATCAGCGCGCGCTTTCCCGGCGAGCCGCATGATGAGACGGTGTGGAGCCAGGCGGTCGAGACTCATGCCGGCATCACCGCGGAGGTGGTGCCGTCCCAGCCGTTCGACGGCGACACGGCGCGGCAATGGTGCGCCGATTCCTATCAATTGCCGCTGCGTCCCAACACGCTCGACACCACGGTGTCGGTATGCCGGCAGCTGCGTCAGGATGGCCGCCGCATCCTGCTGACCGGCGAAGGCGGCGACGACTGGCTCAACGGATCGTTCGCGCACTGGCCCGATTTGCTCGCCCGCGGCCAATGGCGTGCGCTGTTTCGCCATGGCGCCGAGCAATGGCCGGGCGCCCCGGCGCATGTCATCGCGCGGCGCACGCTTTATCCCGCGCTGATGCCGTTGATCAGTGCGCGTCACCGCGAGGCATTGCTTCACCCGCATCTCGATTTCCGCCTCGATCCGCCGGACTGGATCCGCCCCGACTGGATGGCGCGTGTCGGGCTGGAGGCGCGCTGGCATGATGGCATCGCGCGGCAGGGCCTTCGCGGTTTTGCGCAGCGCTCGCGCTATGCCGTGTTCACGCATGCCCGCCGTCACATCAGCTATGAACCGGTTTTCGCCTATACCGAAAGCCAGGGGATCGAGACCCGTCATCCGTTTCATGATCTCCGGCTCGCGGGCTTCTTCATGGGCGCCTCGGGCAGCTTGTTGCGCAAGCATGATTGCCGCAAATTTCTGCTGCGCGAGGCGATGCGCGGCACCTTGCCCGAACTGGTCCGGACGCGCACCACCAAGGCGTATTTCGTCGGTCATATCGTCGATGCGGTCGATGCCCTGTTCGAGCAGCGCGCACCGCGCGACCTGCTCCCCGCAACGCTCGGCTGGATCGATCCCGACCGGATCGCCGCGCTGCACGCGCCGTTCAGCAAATGGCGCAGGGACGGATCGAGCGGACCGATTCCAGAGTCGCAATGGGGGCCGGTATGGTTCGCGCTGGCGATGGACATGTGGCTTGAGAATGCCTTCGGCCTGTAGCCCCGCTGTCCCAACGCGGCGCTGCCATTGGCCATGATAGTCTGTTAGACCCGCTTGGGGGAGGGGAATATGGTGCAACAAGCGGGCGAATTCGGGGTCGATATCTGCCTGGTCCTGCCGGCCTTTAGTTCGGCCCATTTTCCGCATCTGGGCACCGCGGTGTTGAAGAGCGCCTGCCAGGCGCGCGGACTGAGCACGCGCATCCTGTACGGCAATCTGTTGCTGGCGGCTGCCTGTGGCCTGGAGCGGTACGATGCGGTGTGCGACGCTTCGATGCGCGCCATGCTCGGCGAGCGCCTCTATCGTGCGCATGCCTATCCGCCGGAGACTGTCGCGCGCTTGCCGGCTTTGGATCCGCTGAGCGCCGAGCTTCAGACGGTCCATGACGAGATTTGTGATTCGGTCGCGCCGGCACTCGACACGCTGGTCGATCAGATACTTGCGTTGCGGCCCCGGATCCTCGGCGTGTCGTCGACCTTCGAACAGAACCTTGCGTGCGGCGCTGTGGCGCGACGGATCAAGCAGATCGCGCCCGACACCTGCATCGTGATGGGCGGCGCCAATGTCGCATGGCCGATCTGCAACGGCCTGGCCCAGGCGTTTCCGTGGGTCGATCATTTTTTTGCCGGCGAATCCGACGCCGATTTTCCCGAATTCTGCGAGCGGCTGGTGCGTGACGGCATACGTCCCGCCGATCGGGTCGTCCGCAGCGAGCCGATCCGCGATATGCGCACCGCTTTCGCACCCGATTTCACCGATTTCTTCGCCGCGCTGCGCCCGCTTCAGGCGGCGGGTGCCTTGCCCGGCTGGCTACCGCGCTTCCTGACCATGGAGACGTCGCGTGGCTGCTGGTGGGGTGCAAAGAATCATTGCACCTTTTGCGGACTGAACGGCGAAGGCATGGCGTTCCGTGACAAACCGGCAGCGCTGGTACTCGAGGAAATGGCGGCGCTCGGGGAGTGGCAGGTCGATCACATCCATTTGACCGACAATATCATGCCGCATCACTATCTGACCGATCTGATGCCCGCGCTGGCCGAGACCGAGCCGCGCCGCAAACTCTTCTATGAAGTGAAGGCCAATCTCAGCGAAGCGCAGGTCGATGCGCTGGCGCGCGGCGGTGTGGTGGCGATCCAGCCGGGGATCGAATCGCTCTCTTCGGACTTGCTCCGGCTGATGCGCAAGGGCGTGTCGGCGCACCAGAACATTGCGCTGCTGCGCAGCTGCGCCGGGGTCGGCATCGAGGTGCAATGGGGCATCATCTACGGTTTTCCCGGCGAGACCGTGGCCAATTACGAAGAGATGATCGCGGTCATGCCGCGCCTTGCGCATCTCGAGCCGCCCAACGCCGCGCACCAGATTCTGATCGACCGCTACAGTCCCTATTACAAGGATTCGATCGGGTTGGGCATTGGCGCGGTATCGCCGTTCTCCGGCTATCGCGCGCTCTATCCGGCGGAGGTGGCCGCGGCGGACGTCGCCTATCATTTCGACGGCAGCTATTCGACCGAGTTGCTCGACCGACCCGAACTGGTCGAGCGGATGCAGGCGGCGGTCGCGACATGGAAGCGCGCCTGGTTCGCCGCGCGACGGCCGATGCTGCAACTGGTGACGGTCGGGGCGTCGTCGGTTGTGCTCGATTCGCGGCCGATCGCGCGACAGCCGATCACGCCGCTTTCGGCGTCGCATCGCGACGCGCTGACCGAATTCGAACGGCCGCGCGCGCGTATTGGCCTCGATCCGGCGCTTGCCGCCTGTGCCGATTGGCTGGTCGAGCGCGATTTCTTGATCGAACATGAAGGCAAGCTGATGAGTATCGTTGTGCGCCCGCGTCCGGATGTTCTGGCCAATGCCGCACCGCTGATGGGGGTCGAGACGCGCGCGCTGGAGTCCGCGTCCTGAATCGGTTCACCCGTGCCACTGTCGCGTTGCTTGATCATGTGGCCGCGCATGGTTACCCCGATCCCCGGGGGAATTATAGATGATCATTGCCACACAGATCGAAGACACTGCGGTGATCAGCCGCAAGCCGACGTTGATCGCGGCGGATGTTGCCGATGAGGCGATCCTGCTCGATGTCGATAGCGGCTATTTCTTCCAGCTCAACAAGACCGCGGCGCGAATCTGGAATCTGGTCGAAGAGCCCAGCACCTTGTCCGATCTATACGTCCAGCTGGAAAAGGTCTTTGCGGTCGATGCGGCGACTTGCCGGCGCGAGGCCGCGGAATTCGTCGTGCAGATGCGTGACCGCGGCCTGCTGGTCATCGACGAATCCGCCTAGAATCGTTTACGGCTGCACTGCAGCGGTACCAGACCGCTCTATTTCGCGCGCGCGATAAACCCAGCAATTCACGGCGAAGCGCGAATCGACGAGATCGCCCGACGGGCAGTCGACGCGCAGCACCTCGTGCGGGGCCCATGATGGAAAGACCACCAGGCTGTTCTGCGCCGGTGGCACGTCGATGCCGGCGTCGCCCGGACTGGCGCCGATCCGGTGCAGTCTGAGGCATCCGCCGCTGAAACCCTGGGGCTCCTGATGGAAATAATAGACCGCACTCAGCATCCGGTCGCCGCGCGCCGGCTGATCGCGGGTGTAGGTATCGGAATGGAACAGGAAATGCGCACCGTCATTGTGTGCCGCCAGTTCGAGTTCCACTTCGCTGATCGCGAACGGCGTGACACGCAACGCAGCGATCCAATCCGGCACCGCCGCGCGGACATGGCCTTCCAGCAGGTCGTGATGCGGGCCCAGATCGCGCAGGGTCAGCGCACGCCGAACCGCTGGATCGACGATATTTCCGGCAAGCCCGGCCGGGCTGAAGCGCGACAGGTTTGCCATCGTCCAGTCGAGCAATGCGGCATGATCATGGGGTGGTAGAAAATCTGCCTGTCGCAGATATGGCGTCATCAGGCCGCCGCTCATGGGACTGCGACTGGCCGCGCCGCGCACTCACGCAGATAGCGCAGGACGAACGCTTCGCTGCGGGCGTCGGCCTGGCGCTGCATGCGGATCGCCGGCGGTTCGGCATCGCTGCCGAGTTTTGTGAACAGGCTGCCGATGGTGTGCCGATACTCGGCGACGAGTTGCTCATAGACAACATCATGCGGCGTCGCGCCGATCGCGGCGAAGAGATTGCGCCAGTGGCCGTGGCAGAAATCGGCATAGCCAATCAGCCGATCGAGCCGTTCGATGTCGAAATCGGGCCGGGTGTGCGGGGTGAGTCCGTCGATCCCGGGTGCCATTTCGGGAATTTCGCGCCATTTGCCGGTTTCGCTGGCGAAGAGCGCCGAAATCGCCTGACGCAGCCGATCGCGGCGGCGGAGATGGACGAATGTCGGCGTCGGAAAGACCGTGGCAAGCAGCGCGGCAAGGTCGCGATAGACGGCGGGCGACAACGCCTCAGGCAAAGCGCCATCGAGGACAGCAAAGCGCTCCGGGTCGATTTCCTGCGCCAGCTCCTGAATGTCGCGCCAGAATAGTTTGACCGCCAACAGGCCGCCCGGGTCGGTGCGATTGCCATGCACTGCGCTGATGTACCGCTCGATATCGGGCGCCGCCCAGCGAGCTGCCAGGCTGGGTCGAAATCCGGCATGGAAATATTCGAGCGGACAGCCCAACCCGCCGGCGAAATACAGCGCTTCGCCAAGCAAGGTACTGCCCGATCTCGGATGTGTGCAGATCAGGATCGTGCTGCGCGGCAGACCGTGCCAGGGCGGATAATCATGATTCGCGGTCGCGAGATCGTAAGGAGGCCGCGACGTCGCCGAATCAGATGGGGCCATCAAATCGGATGGAAATGTCACGTGTCGCCAAGGCTTGTCGGCGCTGATGCAATCGGCGCGCAGTTCTGGGCAGGCCCCGGCCCACCCAGAAAATGGGCCGGATACCCCATCGCCAGGCGATCAGGTCAGGTTGCTGATGCCGTCCGTCGGGCGATAGGAAATACCTTCCGCCGCCTTGACCGGCTCGAACGACACGATCTCAGGCTTGACCCAGGTTTCGCGAGTGGCGGAATCGGCGGTGTTTTCACCCGCATTCACGTGCTTGTTCGTATCCATCGACCGTTCCCTTGCAATCGTCTGGTTTAGACTAGCCTGAACGACTCATGAGCGCAACGATTAGTCGCGCCAGACTCGAATGCGATCTGTTTCATGCCGGGCTGCAACGTTGATGATTTGCCCCGCAACGGTTTCGACGGGGCGTTCGAACGGCCAGAAGATCGCGCCCCAACATGACGGTGTGCCGGTTGCCGGGCGATTTTCGTATCGGCCCTGATCGTCCATCTCGAGCGCGATCCATTGCACGATGCCGTTGACGACGCCACCGGTCGAGCCGAGCGGGACCGAGCCGCGTCGATCCGGCCATGGCCCGCCCGAGGCGAAATCGAAGTCGAACAGATCGGCCGGCTCGCTGCGCAACGCCAGATGCTCGCTGGCGACGGGGACTTCGCGGTACGGGCGAGCGAGGCGATTGAACGGCGTCAGGTCGAATCCGCTCGCCGTATCGACACGGCCGCTGCGCGACCCGCTATCCTCGGCCAGCGCGATGCGTATCCGGCCCCGCGCGGGAATGACGGCAGCACCGGGCCGGAGCAGTCGCGGCACGGCATCTTCATGCGCCGGCAACACGCCTTCGCTGAGCAGGTCATTGCTGACGATCTCCGACACCAATATGTCGGCCGGTCCGTCAAGATCGACGAGGTCGAGCGTGGTCGAATGCTTGTTGATGACCCGAATGCGATCGGAAAGCCCGTTCGCGGCGATCACGTCGCGTGCCGCAGCCGCCACCGCTGCATCGGCCTCGCAGGTCACGACATGGGCGCCGGCGCGCGCCGCCATCATGGCCAGCAACCCCGTGCCGGTGCCGATTTCGAGCACCTTGCATCCCGGCACGATCGCGCGGCGCAGCGCGGCTTCATAGGCATCGTTGCGTGGCCGGTCGCGCACGATAACGAAATGCCAGCGCGGCACGCCGTCGCTGAGCAGGTCGGCAGCGAGCGCGCGGACTTCGCCGTCATCCGGCGCGAGCGTCAAGGCCCTGGTTGCGAGGTCGAGCGCGCGCGCCGTCTCGTCGATGCCGCGAAATTGCCGTGCAAGCGCAATCATCGCATCGGGTTTCCCCTCGACCAGGGGCAATAAGGTGAGAAGATCCTGGGCTCGATTCCGCATGGTGCTGTGCGTACGCAAGCTTTTGCCGCGCGACAATAACCCCGCGCGTCGCCGGGCCATGCCTGACGGCGATCAGGCGCCGGTGTGATCCTGACGCTGCGGGGCGATCAGACCGCTGATCGTCGCTGCGACCGTCGACAACGCCGCGTAGGATGCCGGATAGATCAGCCGCCAGACCGGCGTCGAGCGCATGATCGGTGCGAGTGTTCCGAGCGCGGCGACGCGTTCCGCGGCGCTCGATCCATGGGGATTGAAGCGGATGATCTGCGGCACGATTTCGGCCACGCCTTGCGCCAGGGAGAGCCGCTCGAGGCGCGGTGACGTGCAGTCGGCTGTGCGATCGAGAAAGACAAATGCCTGCAGCAACGCAGGGTCCCCGCTGCCGCGATACGGATCATAGCGCAATTTGCCGTCATAGCCCGGCATTTCGGTGCAATGTTCGGGGGCAAGGCCGAGACCGTCGCGTGATGGCGGCCACAAGCAGACGCCGGTCGCTGCTGGTGTGAGCATCGGTGCGCCGTCGCCCCGCAGGATCGAAATATCGTCACTGAGTATCTCCCAGCCGAGGAAGTGCGCCAGCGCGGCGGACAGGGTCGATTTGCCCGCGCCTGACCGGCCGAGCAGCATCAGCGCGCCGCCACGCCCGGCGAGCGCGGCCGAATGGATCGCGGTCGCGCCGAACAGGGTCGTCACGCGCGGCAATATGCGGCGGACCAACACGTCGGTCAGCGCCTGGCTCGGGGGCAGATGATCGCAAAAGACCTGAATGCTGGTACCGTCGCGGGCGATCAGGAAACTGCCGTCGAACGCCGAGCGCATCAGCCACTGCCCGCGATACTCGCCGAGCTTGAGGCCATAACGTCCCGGCCAGGCAAAATGTTCGTGGTCGGGCTCGGGCGCCGTGCCGGTCCCGCTGGTCACCATGATATCCGGGTGCGCTCCGGTCGAACGCCCTTCGCGCAAGCCGTCAAAGCGCAACGACGAGCGAATGGTAAGGCCGCCAAAAAGATAATCGAACGTCACGCGGGCGCCATAGCGGACGCGTCGGAGGACGTCACCTGCAAGCTCTCCTGCTATCGCACAGGTTGTGCATCGCGCCTCGACGGGCATAAGGAACCCGGGCTTTGGGGCGAGCGAACAGGGGGCGCGCAAACAGTGGACATCGACCAGCCGCCCGGGGCGGCCCGCATCGACGGTCTGAACGCGCGTGCATTCTCGCCGGAATTGCGGTTCATTCTGCTTGCTGTCCGGACGCTGGATGGTCCGGATGATCCAAAGCTGCTGCGAACCGCCGCAGGTGCCGGTCTGGACTGGGATATCGTGGTCCAGGGGCTGGCCCGGCACGGCTTGTTATGGCTCACCGCGCCCCTGCTCGCCGCCGGGGACGTGGTTCCCGCACCCGCAGCGGCAGCGCTGCGCCGGATCAACGCCGCCAACGTCGTTGCCACGCTGCAGCGGATCGAGGAGGCGGTGCGCGTCGCGCGTGCGTTCGAACAGGCGGGCGTTCGCTTCGTGATGATCAAGGGCGTGCCCCTGTCGGTCCAACTCTATCGCGACCCCGCGCGTCGTGCCGGCCGCGACCTGGATTTCGTGATCGAGCGCGGCAAGGCGGCTCAGGTCGATGCGATCCTGACCGGGCTCGGCTATTTCCGCCCCGACAATGGCGTGCCGGATGCGGCGGGAACGGCACCGATCGTCAAGGAAATCGGCTATTTGCACAGCCGGAGCCGAATTCTGGTCGAGGTCCACGACCGGTTGACCGACAATGCCGAATTGCTGTCATGGGATTGCGAAACGCTGTGGGCGGATCGGGAAACCGTGTCCGTCGGATCCTATTCGATGCCCACCATGGCACGGCATCGCCTGCCGGTTTATCTGTGCCTCCACGGCGCAAAACATGGCTGGGCACGGCTGATGTGGCTGCACGATCTTGCCGCCCTGATCGATACGCCGGAGGCGGCCGAGCGCGCACTGGCCGATGCTGCGGCGCTGGGGCTGGACGGCGCGATGCTGCACGGTTTTGCGCGGCTGCATGCCTGGTTCGGGCATTCGATCCCGCCAGCGATTCTTGCGCGTGCCCATGCCAGCCGGCAGGTGCGGTTGCTCGACCGTCTCGCGGCTCGCTTCCACCGCGATGCCGGCTGGCACGAACAGCCCGGACGGCATTCCTGGCGGCGCTTCTGGCAGGGGTCGGTGCTGTCGCGCAGCATTGGTTATGCGATCAAGCCCGACCGGCGCTATTGGCGGCGGCAACTCGCGCTTGAGCTCTTTTCGCCGGCGGATCGGCAACTCATCACGCTGCCAGCGGGACTGACCTGGCTCTATCCGGTGTTGCGACCGGTCGGCTGGCTGGCACGGCGGTGGAAATTGCGCCGGGGCTGAGGCTGCGCCACGTCTCGTGACCGGAATATCGGCAAATCAGACCTCGACCTTGGTTTCGGCCCGGCCATCGCCTCCAAAGATGCGCAGATAGCGTGCGATCTCGGTCGGGTCGCCGGTTGCCTTGGCGGGATTATCGGACAGTTTGACCGCGGGGCGGCCGTTTGCGCGGATGACCTTGGCGACGAGCGAGATCGGTTCCAGTCCGTGCGCGCCGTCAGGGTCGCAATCGCGGAAGTCATTGGTCAAATTGGTGCCCCAGCCAAAGCTCATCCGCACCCGGCCGTGAAAATGGCGATAGGTTGCCTCGATCGATTCCACATCCATGCCGTCGGAAAAGATCAGCAATTTGTCGCGCGGGTCGCGGCCATGCGCTTGCCACCAGGCGATGATCTGCTCGCCGCCCGCAATCGGCGGAGCGCTGTCGGGGCGAAAGCCGGTCCAGTCGGCAAGCCAGTCGGGGGCGTTGCGCAGAAAGGCGGCGGTACCGAATGCATCGGGCAGCGCGATCAGCAAATTGCCGTCATAATGCGCGCGCCAGTCCTCGAGCACGCGATAGGGTGCGACAGCCACACCGGCATCGTCATCGGCCAAAGCCGCCTGCACCATCGGCAGTTCGTGCGCGTTTGTGCCGATCGCTTCCAGGTCATTGTCCATCGCCAGCAGCACGTTCGACGTGCCGATGAAGCGCTCGCCCAATCCTTCCTTGAGCGCCTCGACGCACCAGCGCTGCCACAGAAAGCCGTGTCGCCGCCGCGTGCCGAAATCGGAAATGACGAGATCGGGAAGCTGGCGCAATCGCTCGACCTTGCCCCACAATCGCGCCTTGCCGCGCGCATAGAGGATGTCGAGCGCGAACCGCCCCTTGCCCCGGAGCACGGCGCGTGAACGCAGTTCGTTGACGATCGCGAGCGCCGGAACTTCCCACATGCTCGTGTCAGTCCAGGGGCCGTCGAACGTCAGCTCGAACTGGCCGTCAACGATACGCAGCTGATATTCGGGAAGCCGGAAGTCGGCGAGCCAGGCGATGAAATCGGGGCTGAACATGCGTTCTCGCCCGTAAAAACTGTTACCGGCCAGCCAGATCAGTTCCTTCTTGCCGAAGCGCAAGGTGCGGGCATGGTCGAGTTGTTCGCGCAGCTCGCGTTCGTCGATCACCTCGGCCAGGCGGATTGCCTTGCTGCGATTGATCAGCGCGAAGGTCGCCTGCACATCCGGGTGCAGATGGCGGATCATCTGCAGCATGAGCAACTTGTAGAAATCGGTGTCGAGCAGCGAGCGGACGATCGGGTCGAGCCGCCAGCCATGGTCATAGGTGCGGGTTGCGATGTCGGTGACGGCCATGGAATCCCTTCCAGCTCAACCGGCTGCCAGATGCAAGGCATGCGCTGTAAGGCCCATCATCGCGTGGCGCCCGGTCGAAGCCGAGGAAATTCTGTTCCACGCTGTCGGCAAAGACTAGCGCGATATGAGGCCATACGGATCGGAAGGAGATTGGTGGTGAGGAGCTTCGTGGTGGTGGTTGATGTGCAGGGCGATTTCATCAACCCCAGTGGCGCATTACCGGTGGCAGGTGCCGAAGCGCTGATTGCACCGATGACCGCATGGCTCCGCGCCTTGCGGCCGGATGACACTGCTGGCGTGCTGTTCACTGCCGATACCCATGTGCCGGAGATCTATGCGCGATCGGAGGAAGCGAAGGAGTTCCCGCCGCACTGCATGCGCGGCACCCCGGGCTGGGCACCGCTACTCGACCCGGCGGCGGTCGATCCTGCGATCCGCTGCTATCGCCTCGAAAAGGGGGTGTTCGATATGTGGGCGGAGGCCGATGTCGTGATCGAGTCGATCGGCAAGGCTGAGGTGCGGGTGCCGCGCGACGCGTTTTTCGCCAGGCTGAAGCAGGATGGTGTGGATCATGTTCGGGTGATTGGTGTCGCGGCCGATTATTGCGTCCGCTGGGCGGTCGAAGGGCTGATCGAGCGCGGGTTCAAGGTGACGATTCCAGGCGCGCTGACCAGGGGAATCGTGCGTCAGATCGATGCCGTCGCTGCCGAGGAATGGGCGCAAGCGGACGTTTCCATCAGCTAGAACACGCCGCGGGTTCAGTCGGATGCCTTGATGCCAAGCGCGAATAGCCTGGGCGAAGTCAAATCGACAGGGCGTAAGGCGGATATTTGGTGAGAGATGCCAGTCCCCGTCCTCCCCGCGAAAGCGGGGATCCGGCTGCCTTGCCCCGAACTCTCAGAAAAAGTCGATCCTCACTCTCCCGATGATGGCGGAGAGCTATTTCAACACAGCACAAGCATAAGTATTTGATATATAATAATTATATAATCGTATCACTAAGGATGACGGAAGGGGAGATATGCAACATACCGGTGTAACATATCTCCCGCTGTTCGTTCCCGAACCGGCAAGCGCCGGTCGCTACAGCCAGGACGACGACAGCGTTCCAATGCGCGCTCAGAAGCTGTAATGCCATTCCGTGCCGGGCTCGCCAGCGCACCGGAAGCCGCAGCGTCCGTGCAAACGCCTCACCATGATCTAACCCGAGGTCAGCCGGACAAAAGCGCTCGACACCCAGCCGCTTTTGCACGGCCCGGTGTAATTGCGCGGGCTCTCCACCGGTGCGAGGACGCCGCAATCGGTGTCGGGTGCGTCGGAGGGGGGCACGACCACGCCCTGCCAGCGTTGGTCGATCGAGCGGGTGCAGACATAGATACGGGCGTCGTTGGAGAGCTGCACCAACTCATCGGCCTCGACAAAGGGCGCGGCCCGGACTGGCAGGTAGGTCTCGCCGCCGGGCGACAGATTGACCACGCGGCCGACCGTTGCGCAGGCGTTGAAGGTGGGGCCGCCTTCGCCGATCTGCACTGCGCGCGCGCCGGGAGTCATCGCGGTGCTGTTGTCCGATCCGAACAGGCCGGTGTCGTTGCCGACGCCCCGGCTTTGCGAACAGGCGATCAGCGGCAGGCACAGGGCCAGAACGAGCAATTTCATGGCCGCATAATAGTCGGCGTGGCATGGGTTGGCGAGAGGGGTGACGGATGGGCTTCATTCCCGGCCCGGTGCAGGCTAGCAAGGCCGGTATTCATTCTCGCAAAGGTCCTTCCATGCGTATCGCCACCGTTTCGCTGATTGCGCTCGCCGCTGTCCTCGCCTCTTGCACCGCCGCGAAAAATGGCGCGGCCAAGGCGGCCGATGACGCGCCCGCCGTGTCGCAAGTGCTGCTGACGCCGGATGCGAAGGACATTCACAGCTATGCCAACCCGGCCGAGGCGCGGGTCACGCATGTCGCGATCGATCTGACCACCGATTTTGCGGCGCACACCCTGTCGGGGAGCGCGACGCTCGATGTCGACGCAGCGCCAACCGCGAAGCAGATCGTCCTCGATACGCGCAACCTGACCGTCACTGCGGTGACCGATGCTGCGGGCAAGCCCTTGCCCTTCACGCTCGGGGCGGTCGACCCGATCCACGGCGCACCGCTGACCGTCACGCTTGGCCCCATCGATATAAAAGGGGCACGCAAGATCAAGATCGCCTATTCGACATCGCCCAAGGCCGATGCACTGCAATGGCTGACCCCGGCGCAGACCGCAGGCAAGAAATTGCCCTATCTGTTCAGCCAGGGCGAAGCGATCCTCAACCGCAGCTGGATCCCGACTCAGGATTCGCCCGGCATCCGCCAGACCTGGGAGGCCAAGATCACCGTGCCCGAGGGGCTGACCGCGGTGATGAGCGGCGAATCGAAATCGGCGCTGGGCCAGACCGCGCCCCATAACATGCGTACGTTCAGCTATGTGATGGACAAGCCGGTCGCGCCCTATCTGATCGCGCTGGCGGTCGGCGATTTGCGCTTCCAGGCAACGGGGCCGCGCACCGGCATCTGGACCGAGCCGTCGATGCTGGAGAAATCGGCCAAGGAATTTGGCGAACTGGAGAAGTTCGTCGATGCCGCCGAAAGCCTGTACGGACCGTATCGCTGGGGCCGCTACGACCTGCTCGTGCTGCCGCCGAGCTTTCCGTTCGGGGGGATGGAAAATCCGCGCCTGACCTTTGCCACGCCGACCGCGATTGCCGGCGACCGCAGCCTCGTCAGCCTGATCGCGCATGAACTGGCGCATAGCTGGTCGGGCAATCTCGTCACCAATGCGACGTGGAATGATTTCTGGCTGAATGAAGGCTTCACCAGCTATTTCGAGAACCGGATCATGGAGAAAATCTATGGCCCGAAACGCGCCGCGATGGAGGCCGATCTGTCATGGAGCGACATGCAGGCCGCGATCAAGGAAGCGGGCGGACCGGCGTCGAAGGATACGCAGCTGCGCCTCGACATTCCCCTCAACCGCTCGCCCGACGATGGCATGACCCAGATCGCCTATGACAAGGGCGCGACGTTCCTGCGCACGATCGAGGCCGCGGTGGGCCGCGCGAAATGGGACGCATATCTGCGCGCCTATTTCGACCGCCATGCCTTTCAACCGCAGACCACTGCCGGGTTCCTCAAGGATCTGCGCGAGAATCTGATCAAGGGCGACAAGGCGCTCGAGGCGAAGATCGGCATCGACCAATGGGCCTATCAGCCGGGTATCCCGGCCAATGCGGTGCATGTGACGTCCGACGCATTCCCGGCGATCGACGCGGCGGCCAAGGCGTTCGCCGCCGGCGGTCCGGTCGCGGCGGTGCCAGGCAATGTCACGACGCAGGAAACGATGCGCTTCATCACGCAATTGCCGCGCACGCTGCCGGCGGAGCGGATCAAGGCGCTCGATGATCGCTTCGCCTGGTCGGACACCGGCAATAGCGAGATTCGCTTCGTGTGGCTGCAGCTGGTGCTGCCGAATCGCTATGCGCGCGGTGAAAAATCGGCCGAGCAGTTCCTGCTCGCACAGGGGCGGCGCAAGTTCGTCGCGCCGCTATTCACCACGCTGATGGGTGACGGCGCGCACGGCCAGGCGCTGGCAAAACGAATCTATGCTGAGGCGCGGGCGGGCTATCACCCGGTCACATCGGGCACGGTCGACAAGATTGTCGGCTGGAAAACCACGCAATAACGCCGTTCATCGGGCAGTCATCGCGCGGTCAACTCGTTTCGTCGGAAAAGGTTCCATTGGTCGCGGTCGCGGGGTTTCCACCGCCGCCGCGACCTGCTTTGGACGATCCAACGAATGGTCGCGACCTGAGGGGGTCACATGAATTTTCGGGCTTTGGCAGCGCGTTTTGCGCTGGTGGTATCGTGCGCCTTGCTGACGGCGACACCGGCTTCTGCCCAATTCTGGCAGTGCGCTCCCTATGCCCGCACCATTTCCGGCATCAACATTCATGGCAATGCCAACACCTGGTGGGGCCAGGCCGCTGGCCGTTACGCTCGTGGCCATGCTCCCAAGGTCGGCGCCGTCCTGTCCTTCGCCTCGAACGGTCGTATGCGTCTCGGCCATGTCGCGATGGTGTCGGGCATCGTCAGCGATCGTGAAGTTCTGCTCACCCATGCCAATTGGTCGCGCCGCGGCGGGATCGAACGCAATGTCCGCGCAGTCGACGTATCGGCAGCGGGCGACTGGAGCCTGGTCAAAGTGTGGTTCGCCAGCAATGGCGGCCTTGGCACGACCGCTTATGTCGCCAATGGCTTCATCTATTCGGACGGCGCACCGCGGCAGGACGACACGCTGGATGAGGTGGCCCCGGTGACGATGGCCGCTCATCAGAACAGCGCGAACGGCGTCCTCTCGCTGGTGGATCGCGTCGCTTTCTAAAGCTCGCCCCGTCCGTCATCCCCGCGAAAGCGGGGATCCCGCTGCCTTGCCCCGCTCTCCTGAAGAGAAAGAAGCGGGATCCCCGCTTTCGCGGGGATGACGATGGTTGTTTCCCCCTCAGCCCTGCTTTGCCTTGAGCAACCGCGCCAACGGATTCGGCTCGGCCTCCGCGATCTTGCGCAGCGTGTTCTGGTCGCGGTGCGAGAAGGGATCGGCGCGGCCGTGCACGGTCAGCGTCGTGTCGGTAACATAGCTCCATGACCCATCGGGCTCGAAGTTGATGGCGATGCGATAGGCGTCGGTGCGAAAGGCATATTCGAGGAAAGCGGTTGAGCAGATACCGTACTCGGTCTGCCCGCGCGTCGCGCTCAGTTCCAGCGTCGCGGCATCGGGCGCTGCCTGCCCGGATGCGATCAGCACCTGGCCACGGGGGATGGCGACGGTCTGGATCACCAGGCCGGTCGCGGGCTCCCACAGCCAATAGCCGACCTGGTCATGGAAGGTGATATCCTCCTCGGGCGTGTTGATATGGATGTGATAGCGCAAGCCGTAGAATAGTTGCGGGCCATTGGCCTGCGGGTCGATCGGCTCCATCACGATATGCTCGCGAAAGATGCGCCGTTCCGGCCCGTCCGCCTTGGGATTGAGGTCGATGCCCTTGTCGGCCTGCCAGGTCCCGGCGAGCCGCCGCAACGGACCGAGATTGGCGAGCGTGTCGGGGTCGACATCGGTCGGTTCGGTGAAGATGTCGGCCGGAAAGATGCTCATCGCGTCGCCCTTCGAACTCCGGCAATGGCGCCGGCAGGGCATGTCTATCGCGGGGCCGTGCCCGACCGCAATCTATGCGAAAGGCTATACCCTACCCGGGAACCTTGCCCAGGGTGAACGCCATCGCCACGCCATTCATGCAATAGCGCTTGCCGGTCGGCGGCGGGCCATCCTCGAAGACATGGCCGAGATGCCCGCCGCAGCGGCGGCAATGCACTTCGGTGCGGGTGAAACCGAGCGTGCTGTCCTTGCGCGTGCGTACCGCATTCGCCAGCGGTTGCCAGAAGCTCGGCCAGCCGGTGCCGCTGTCGAACTTGGTCTTCGATGAATAGAGCGGCAGTGCGCAGCCCGCGCAGGAGAAGATGCCGGCGCGATGTTCGTTGTTGAGCGAGCTCGACCCCGGCCGTTCGGTGCTTTCATGGCGCAGCGTCTGATAGGCGGCGGGTGAGAGCTTGGCTTTCCACTCGGCATCGGTCAGCCGGTATTCGAATGTCTCGGGCGCACCGGCGGTGGCGCCGCGGCACCCGAACAGGGCGACGGCGGCAGCGCTGCTGCCGGCGATCGTCAGAAAGGCACGTCGGTTCTGGATCATCATGCTTCTCATTCGTCGGTAACGCGACAATAGTTACGCGCGTTCCGGCATTCGAGATGCATCTGGTCGCCCCCTCCCGGAGGAGGGGGCTTTGCCAGGGTCAATATTTCGAAATCTCGACCGGCAGCTTGCGATAGCCATGGACGAAGCATGCGGCGACGCGCTCGGGCTCGCCGACGACGTTCACGCGCATGCGGCGCTTGGCCATTTCCTCCAGCAGGGTCGCGATCTGCAACTCGGCCAGCCGCGCGCCGACGCAGCGATGGATGCCATGGCCAAAGGCGAGGTGACGACGTGCGTTGGGCCGGTCGACGATGATCTTGTCGGCATTTTCGAACACGCTCTCGTCGCGATTGGCCGAGAGATACCAGAGCGCGAGCTTGTCGCCCTGCTTGATCTCCTGCCCTTCCAGCACCGTGTCCTGCGTCGCGGTGCGGCGCATATGGGCGAGCGGCGTCTGCCAGCGGATGATTTCCTGAACTGTGTTGTGGATCAGTGACGGGTCTGCTTCGAGCCGGGTGCGCTCATCGGGAAACAGGTCGAGGCCATAGGCCGCGGCGGTCATCGAGTTGCGCGTCGTGTCGTTGCCGCCGACGATCAGCAGGATCAGATTACCGAGGAATTCCATCTGGTCCATTTCGCGCATCGCATCGGAATGGATCATCATCGAGATCAGGTCCGGGGTCGGCTCCTTGCCGACCTTCTGGTCCCACAGTTTCTGGAAATAGCCGCCGCATTCATACATGTATTGCAGCCGCTGGAGCCGCAATTCCTCGGTTTTGACCAGTTCGATATCGCCGGCCCAGTCGGACCAGAAGGTCAGCTTACGCCGATCCTCCCACGGAAAGTCGAACAGGATCGCCAGCATCTGCGTGGTCAGTTCGATCGACACGGTGTCGACCCAGTCGAATTCCTCGCCCCAGGGGAGCGTGTCGAGAATCTCGGCCGTACGCATGCGGATATTATCCGACATGCGGACCATTTCGCTCGGCGTGAAGGCGGGGGCGACGGTGCGGCGCTGGCCGGTATGCTTGGGCCGGTCCATCGCGATGAACATCGGCATGCGCACATCGCTGCGTTCCTCGATGAAATCGGCGATGGTGATGCCGCCGGCTTCGGAGGAATAGATATCGGGAAGCGATTCAACCTCGACGATCGGCTTGTAGGTAGAGACCGACCAGAAGGTACCGAAACCGCTTTGCTCGACCTTGTACACCGGCGCTTCGGCGCGAAGCTGGCGAAATGGCTCGTGCCAGGTGTCGTCGCGATAGAGTTCGGGGCGGCTCACATCGAGCGGGTCGACCACTCGCGGTGGTTTGGGCGCGGTCTGATCCTGCGCTCCGACGTCTTGCGCTAATGTCGCCATTTTCGACTCTCCTCTAATCGAAAGAAAGCTCTAACTGACACTCCGGTCAATAGCGTTTTGCAACCTTTTGCGATGGGGCGAGGGGCGGACGCGATTTTTCGTCAGCCGCCGCGCCGGAACATCGCTTTCAAATTCATCTTGCCGCTGCCCGACTGCAGCACGCCGCGGCGGAAAGCGCGTGCGCCGATCGTAATGACGATCGCGACCCATAGCGCTTGCCAAAGGAGCGCTGCGATATGCGGCCAGATTTCCGGCTGATTTGCCGCGCGCGCCGCCATGGCGAAGGGCGAGGAGAGCGGAAAAATCTCAGCAAAGGTCGCGAGCGGTGTGCCCGGCTGTGACGCGGCGGTGGCAGCGAGGCCGAACATCGCGACCTGCACGATGGTGATCGGCAGCGACAGCATCTGGATCTCGCGCATCGTCGAGGCCTGGGCGCCGACGCTGAGAAACACCGCGCCGAGCAGCATATACGCCATGGTGAAATAGCCGAAGAACAGGGCGATATAGACGGGCATGCCGACCGCCGGGCCAATTTCCTTCAGCGCTTGGGCAAACCCAGGGGGCGTGATCGCACCGATCTGGCTGACCAACGTCCCCCAGAAACCGACGAACAGGATGGCCACGCCGAACATGCCGATCAGCTTGCCCAGAAAAACGGATTCCAGCGGTACCGCGGCGGCGAGAACCTCGATCACCTTGTTGCTGCGCTCCTCCGCCATCGTGCCGACCGCCTGGCCGGCGAGCAGCAACGTGAGGAAGAAGATGCCGAACACGGTGAAGAAAGCTGCCTGATTCTGTCCGCCGATCGAGGTGCGCTCGCGCGCGATGAGGGTTCTGATCGGCGTGCTGAGCGGTGCGGTGCCGCCGGAACGATCGGCACGTAGCGTCGCCTCGGCCAGTTCGGCGAGATAATCGGCAGTGCGGGACCCTTGCGCGCCGTATAGGATGACCGGCTTGTCGAGGGGACCGTAGAGCGCCGACTGGACGTCATAATCCCTGGCACCGAAGAATGCCTGGGCCTGGGCCCGGGTGTCGGCTTGCGGTGTTTCGATCAGCAGCAGTTCGGGCGGCTTTTCGGTGGCGCGGAACACGCGACGCAGCCGTGCGTCCATGTCCTTCATCACGACACCCTGTCCCGGCGCGACGATCGCGACGATGCGATTCTTGTTCTCGCCGCTTTGCGTGACGGTCATCGCGCCCATGCCGCCGATCGCACCGAACGACCCCATGATCAGCGGCGCGAAGAGGAAGATCAGGAAAGTCGGGGTGAACACCGTCGCGATGAAGTCGCGCCGGGCGATGGTCATGGTCTGGCGGATCAGGCGTCGGGTATTGCCGACTTGCGGGTTGCTCATGCCGCCTGCTCCAGCGCGTCGGCGCCGACGATCCGCACGAATGCATCGTGCAGGCCGGGACGTTCGATCGACAGGCCGGAAATGCCGAATCCGGCGTCGATCAGTCTTACCAGCAAGGTTTCGATTCCCTCCTTGGGCACGGTGAAGCGCCATCCGTCGCTGTCGCGCGCGGCATCGGCGGGGAGCAAGGCGGCAATGCCGTCTCCGTCATGATGCGGGATATAGTGCGCGCGCATCGGCAGCGTGCCGCGTGCTTCGTTGACCGTACCTTCGAAGCGGCGCTTGCCTCCGGCGATGATCGCCAGCCGGTCGCACAGCCGCTCGGCATGGGCCATGACGTGAGTCGAGAAAAGGATCGTCGCGCCGCGATCGCGCTCGGCGAGGATCAAGGCCTCGAGCCGTTCCTGATTGACCGGGTCGAGCCCCGAAAAGGGTTCGTCGAGCACCAGCAACTCGGGTTGATGCACGACCGAGCCGAGCAACTGGACGAGTTGCGCCATGCCCTTGGACAATTTGCGGATCTTGGTGTCGACGGCATGGCCGAGGCCCGCTGCCTCGAGCAGGGTTACGGCGCGCTTGCGTCCGGTCTTGAGATCGAGGCCGCGCAGCGCGCCGAGAAAGGCGATCGCGTCCTTTGCCTTCATCGCCGGGTAAAGACCGCGTTCCTCGGGCAGATAACCGATCTGGTCGCTCGCCTCGCGTGGGCGGTCATGCCCGAGCAGGGTGCGGTGGCCGCCATCAGGCTCGATGATGCCGAGCAGCATGCGCAAGGTCGTGGTCTTGCCCGCGCCATTGGGGCCAAGCACACCGTAGATGACGCCGCGCGGCACGGCGATGTCGATTCCATCGACCACACGGCGGCCACCGAAATTCTTGATCAGTCCCGTGGCGCTGATCGCGAGGCCCTGGTTCAACGAAAATTCCCTTGTTCTGCCGGCTCGTGGTAGCGGGTGCGGGTGCGCGAAGACAAGCAGTTCAAGGGCCACCCTGAGGCGGGCAGGCAGTTTACCGATCGCCTGAAGGCGAAGGCGGGCGAATTCGGTTTCGCCGCGTGCGGCGTGGCGCGCGCCGATGCCGCGCCGCGCACTGCCGAGCGGCTGCGGCAATGGCTCGCGGAGGGCGCGCATGGCGATATGATCTGGATGGAGGCGCGTGCGCACCACCGCGAAAGCCCCGCGGCTTTATGGCCCGAGGTGCGCAGCGTGATCGCACTGGGGATGAGCTATGCGCCGGCGACCGATCCGCTGCGGCTCGCCGCGGAAGGCGAAGTCGGGCGAATCTCGATCTATGCGCAGGGTGGTGACTATCACGATGTGGTGAAGCGCAATCTGAAGGCGCTGGCGCGCTGGCTGGTCGGTGAATTGAAGGACGCCGACGTCAAGGTGTTCGTCGATACCGCGCCAGTGATGGAAAAGCCGCTCGCCGAAGCGGCGGGGCTTGGCTGGCAGGGCAAGCACACCAATCTGGTCAGCCGCGAGCATGGCAGCTGGCTGTTTCTCGGCGCGATCTACACCACTGCCGATCTGGCGACCGATCCGGGCGGCAGCGACACTTGCGGGTCGTGCGATGCATGCCAGCGGGCGTGCCCCACCAACGCCTTTCCCGCTCCCTATCGGCTCGATGCACGGCGCTGCATTTCCTATCTGACGATCGAGCATGCCGGACCGATCCCGACCGAATTTCGCGCGGCGATGGGCAATCGCATCTATGGCTGCGATGATTGCCTGGCAGTGTGTCCATGGAACAAGTTCGCCGAGGCCGCGCATGCGAACATGGCATTCGCGCCGCGCGCTGAACTGGTCGCGCCGGAGCTTGCCGACCTGATGGCACTGGACGATGCTGGATTCCGCCAGGTGTTCGCGGGCTCACCGATCAAGCGCATCGGGCGCGACCGGATGGTGCGCAATGCGTTGATCGCGGCGGGGAACAGCGGATCGGTGGGATTGGTCAGCGAGGTGGCCGGGTTGCTGGACGATCCGGCCCCGGTCGTGCGCGGCGCGGCGGTATGGGCGTTGTCGCGGTTGGATCCGGTGCGCTGGATGGCAGAGCGGGATGGGCGGTTTGCTACTGAGGTCGATGAGGCAGTGTTAGCGGAATGGATCTGAGTTGCAGCCAATCGGGCTATTTGTGCTTGAACACCCAACTGCGATCCCCAGCAGGTTCTCCGTTGATAAGAAATTGCATATCGTCAATTTCGCCATTCGGCCATACGACAAGCTCCCGATCGTTGACGAAATCGACCTGAGCCGCGTCTTCCTTGTCGGGAGCATCCCAGATCAGGGTCAACTTGTCGCCTGGCTCCAACTCGAAGCACTCCGGCCAGATCTCGACCGAGATGTAAATCGGTCCGTCCTTTTTATTGACGAAGCTCTGTTGCGTTTGTGCCATCAGCAAAACCTAGCTGATGGTCACATCCCTGCCAATGTGCGCAGTCCGAGGTTGTCCAATAAGGGGTAATCGTCGCCAGATTACCATTGAACCAATGAGGAGCGTGACAGCTGGCGATCTATCCCATCGCCGGTTTTGTTCGCCGCGCCTTACTTCCCCTGCGCCTTCATCGACAGCGCCGCCACGCAGCTGGCGCGGTCGACCGGGCTGCCGTCGGTCTGGCGTGCATCGACATGGGTGACGACCGGTTCGGCCTTGCCCTTGGGGTAGAGATAGGCGTCGAGCACACAGGTGCCGCTGGCGAACTGCAGCTTGCGCGCATCGCCTTCGAGCAGGTCGGCACCGGGCCGGCCGAACAAGGCGACCAGGCCGCGCGCATTCTGACCCATCACCCGTTCCAGTCCGACGACATTGTTGCTGGTGGTCGGAATCGGCACGATCGGCGGCCGGGCTCTCGCTGGAGCTGGCGTGCCGGTGGTCGCGCAACCGGCCAATGAAAGGCCGAGCCCGGCCGCAATCAGCAATTGCTTCACGCTGTACGTCCTCCATGAAACCAGTGTGTCGCCATCGCCGCGCCGAGCACCGGCGCGAACAAGGCGACGATCGGCACGACCAGCAGGCCGGTGACGACCAGTCCGATTGCGAACCGGCTGACCCTGGTCGTGCTGCGCCACGCCTTCAGATCGGCCTGCGGCATATGCCGCGCCGCGACCATGTCGCCAAGGTCGCGGCCGAGCAGCCAGCCATTGACGACGAAGAACAGGATCGGCGTGCCGACACCGGTGACGATCAGCAGCAGATAGACCGGCGATAGTGCGAGGTTGACCACGATCGCCCGACCCGCCGAACCGAGGCCCATGACGATCGAGCGGCCCAGCGGCACGTCGGTCGCCTGCGCCAGCGCCGCGGGATAATATCTGTCCTCTACCGCCAGTACGACCTCATCGGCGAAGATGCCGATCACCGCGATCGCGGTGGCGCGGAACAGCAGCCATGCCGAGAGTATGATGCCAAGCGCCACAGCGACACCGGCGAGATCAGTGACCTCGGCGCTGGCGCCGATCCGGATGAGCAGCGAATATGCGCCGAACCATAGTCCCGCACCGATCGCGGCGAGGATCAGGCAGGTCAGGGCGAATGATTTGAGAAACACCAGCATGATGCGCTTGTCGCCGAGCTGGCCGACCGACAGGAGAAAGGCGCGGATCATGACAGCGTGGTGCGGCCTTGGCGTGCCCACGTCAACGGCGGTTGCGCTGCGGGGATGGGCAAATTAGGGCGAATGCTTCTCCGTTCGGGGCAAATCCCGGGCGGGCCCGTTTTTCCGGAGACTTTGTTTGACCACCCCAACCTATGACGTCGTCGCGATCGGCAACGCCATCGTCGATGTGCTTTCGCAGACTGACGATGCCTTCATCACCGCGGAGGGGATGACCAAGGGATCGATGCAGCTGATGTTCTCACCCGAGGACGCTGATGCGCTCTATGCCAAGATGGGCCCGGGGATCGAAGCGAGCGGTGGATCGGCCGCGAACACCGTTGCCGGCATGGCTGCGCTTGGTGCGCGGTGCGGTTTCATCGGACAGGTCGCGAATGACCAGCTCGGGGAAGTGTTTGCGCACGATATTCGCGCCACCGGGGTCGCCTTCGGCACCGTCGCCCGCGATGGCGCGCCGACTACCGCGCGCTGCCTGATCTTCGTCACGCCCGACGGGCAGCGGACGATGAACACCTTTCTCGGCGCGTCGCAGTTCCTGCCCGCCAGCGCGCTCGACCGTGACCTGATCGCCAGCGGCGCGATCCTGTATCTCGAAGGCTATTTGTGGGATCCGGAAGAACCGCGCCAGGCGATGCGCGCCGCGATCGAGATCGCGCGCAAGGCAAGCCGCAAGGTCGCCTTCACGCTGTCGGACGTGTTCTGCATCTCGCGTCATGGCGGCGATTTCCGCAAGCTGATGAGCGACGGCCTGATCGACATCATGTTCGCCAATGAAGCGGAAATCCTCGCGCTGATGGAGACCGAGGATTTCGACGCGGCGGTGGCGGCAGCAGCGGTGCAGGTACCGATGCTGGTGGTGACGCGCAGCGAGAATGGCGCGATCGCGGTGTCGGGCGGCAATACCGTGGCGGTTCCTGCCGAGCCGATCGAAAAGGTGGTCGACACGACCGGCGCCGGCGACCTGTTCGCGGCCGGGTTCCTGACCGGTCAGGCGCAGGGCAAGTCGGTCGAGGAGTCGCTTCGCCTGGGGGGCGATCTGCGCGGCGGAGATCATCTCGCATATCGGCGCGCGGCCAATGGTCGACATGAAGGCGCTGGTGGCGAGCAAGCTCGGCTGACACGCTTCTTCGCTATGCCAACGAAAAAGGGGTGCTGTCCGGTCGGACAGCACCCCTTTTCGTTTCCGCGGTCGGGCGGTGCCGATTCAACCCCGGAGCGGGTCATGACAGCGTGACGGCCGACGGGGGGCAATCGGCGTTCCGTCCCGCTCTTTGACATGACTGGAAAAATACCGGCGCAACGCGCCCGCTGCTTCTGCCGATAACAGGGGTCGGCTCACCCCTGTTATCCGCTGTTCCACCCCTGTTATCGGGAACAGCGGAAAACTGGCTCAAGCTCTTGAAGGCAGGCGAAGAATTCGGCTTGAAAATCCAACTTAACAGGGGTGCGTTTTTTTATTCCGGAAAACAGCGGAAATTCGGGCCGCGATGCCGATGCGACTCGCATCGCGGCTCCCCGAATGACGATCCGGCCTTAGACGATCGGCGGCACCGGCTGGGGCGGTGCGTCGCTATCGATCTCATGGACTTCCACCAGGCCGCGGCCGACATGGCTGCGGTGACGGCTATAGCTGAAATACACGATCAGGCCGACCACCGCCCAGCCAACGAACATCAGCTTGGTCGGCATGCCTAGGTTGTAGAACAGATAGGCGCAGCCCAGGATCGCGATCGGCGCCGTCACCATGACTGCCGGAGTCCGGAACGGACGATGGCGATCGGGATCCGTGCGGCGCAGCACCATCACCGCGATCGACACCGCGGCAAAGGCGAATAACGTGCCTGAGTTCGAGATGTCGGCAAGCAGACCGACCGGGAAGAACGCCGCGAACAGGGCGACGAACAGGCCGGTAATGATGGTGATGACATGCGGCGTGTGGAACCGCGGATGGACCTTTGACAGCACCGCCGGGAGCAGGCCGTCACGGCTCATCACGAAGAAGATGCGGGTCTGCCCGAACATCATCATCAGGATGACCGAAGGCAGGGCCAGGCCGGCGGCAAGGCCGATCAGATTGCCGATCTGCTTCCACCCGATCTCGCGCATGGTCCAGGCCAGCGCTTCCTTCGAGCAGACGACAGCTGCGTCCTTGATCGCGGCGCACTGGTTGGCCAGCTCGATGCTGCCTGGCGCAAGGACCTGGCCGCCCGGGCCGGATACCGGCTGCGCCCCAACGGTACCGACGACACCGGTTGCGACGAGGATGTAGAAGACGGTGCAGACGGTCAGCGAGCCGATCAGGCCGATGGGCATGTTGCGCTGCGGGTTCTTGGTTTCTTCCGCCGCGGTCGAGACCGCATCGAAGCCGACATAAGCGAAGAAGATCGAAGCGGCCGCAGCGGAGATGCCGCCAAAGCCGAGTGGCGCGAAGGGCGTGAACTGCTCCATGTTCATGGCCGGCAGGGCAAGCACGATGAACAAGGTGAGCGCGGTGATCTTGATCGCGACCAGCACCGCGTTGACCATTGCGCTTTCCTTGGTGCCGATCACCAGCAACCAGGTGACCAGCCCCGCAATGAGCATCGCCGGAAGATTGATCAGGCCACCGTCATAGGGTCCGCGGACCAGCATATGCGGTATGTTTATCCCGAATGCGTGCTGGATCAGCCCGACGACATAGCCGGACCAGCCGACTGAAACCGCGCCAGCGGCGATGGCATATTCGAGGATCAGCGCCCAGCCGACGATCCAGGCGATCAATTCGCCCATCACGGCATAGCTATAGGTGTAGGCGGAGCCGGACACCGGCACCATCGACGACATTTCCGAATAGCAGAGCGCCGCGAAGGCGCAGACGAAGCCGGCGATGATGAACGAGATCATCATGCCCGGCCCGGCCTTTTGCGCGGCTTCCGCCGTCAGCACGAAGATGCCGGTGCCGATGACCGCGCCGATGCCAAGCATGGTCAGCTGAAACGCACCGAGCGACCGCGTCAGCGATTTCTTCTCGGCAGTGGCAAGGATGGCGTCGAGTGATTTGATACGCCCGAAGATCATGAACGGGTCCCCTAAAACAATCTGCGATTTGCTGAATCGCGAAAGGTGCGTGTTTAAGGCCAAAGCTGGCAGGCGCAATCCGTCACGCTGTTTGCCGCTACGGAAATGCTGCCGATCGGCATGCTCGGTGATAAAAAAAGGGGCGGGAATTGCTTCCCCGCCCCTTTTTCCGATCTCCCGATCGATCAACTCATTCGGTGCCTGGCACTTTGGGCTCGAGTTCGCTGAGCGAGGCTTCGTTCACCTCTTCGATGCCGCGGCCCATATGGCTGTTGCGATAGCCATAGAGGTAATAGATGACGAGGCCGACCGCGCCCCAGACGGGGAGGACGATCATCGCCTCGAACGGCAGGTTGAAGAACAGGAACACGCAGCCCAGGATTGTGGCCGGACCCACCAGCCAGAGCATTGGCGTCTTGAAGCTGCGGATGCGCGCGGCTTCGGTCTTGCGCAGCATCATGACTGCGATCGCGACCATCATGAAGGCATAGAGTGTTCCGGCATTGGCGATGTCGGCGAGCTTGCCGACCGGCAGGAACGCCGCTGCGAAGGCCACGGCGCCACCGGTCAGCGCGGTGACGATATAGGGTGTCTTCCACTTGGGATGGATCTTCGACAGCCCGTCGGGCAGCAGCCCGTCGCGCGACATCACGAAGAAGATGCGCGTCTGGCCGAACAGAAGAATCAGGATGACCGAGGGCAATGCGATGAAGGCGGCGATACCAAGCAGGTTGCCTACGGTGCCGAAGCCGATTGCGCGCAGCACATGCGCCAGGGCTTCGTTCGAGCACACCAGCATCTGCGAATATTCGGCCATCGCGCACTGACGGGCGAGTTCTTCCGAACCGGCCGGGAAGGGGATGCCGCCCGGGCCCATGATCGGCTGGCCCCCGATCGTGCCGACTGCGCCGGCTGCGACGAGAATGTAGAAGACAGTGCAGAACAACAGGCTGCCGATCAGACCGATGGGCACGTTGCGTTGCGGGTTCTTGGTTTCCTCCGCTGCGGTCGAGACCGCGTCGAAGCCGACATAGGCGAAGAAGATCGTCGCCGCGGCGCCCACCGCGCCAACGCCCGAGCCGAAGCCGCCGAACAGGCCGGCGGGCAGGAACGGGTTGAAATTGGCGGTGCTGAACTGGTCGCTAGGCAGGGTCAGCACGATGAAGGCGGTCAGCGCGGTCACCTTGATCAGCACCAGCACAGCGTTGACGCGCGCGGACTCGGTGGTGCCGATCATCAGCAACCAGGTGATGAGCAGCGAGATGATCACGGCAGGCAAGTTGATGATGCCGCCTGGCGCGCCACCCAGCGCGAGCGGCGCCGAGGAGAGCGCCGCGGGTAAGTGTATGCCCAGGAACTGGTTCAATATCGTGCCGGTAAAATAGCCGGACCACCCGACCGCCACCGCGCTTGCCGCGACGGCATATTCGAGGATCAGGGCCCAGCCGACGGTCCAGGCGAGCAATTCGCCCATCACGGAATATGTATAGGTGTAAGCGGAGCCCGCGACGGGCATCATCGAGGCGATTTCGGCATAGCAGAGCGCGGCGACGATGCAGATCGCGCCGGCGATCGCGAAGGCGAGCATCAGACCGGGGCCGGCTTTTTGCGCACCGGCGGCGGTGAGCACGAAGATGCCCGTACCGATCACGCAGCCAATGCCGAACAGGGTCAATTGGAACGCGCCAAGCGTCCGGTGGAGAGATTTTCTCTCCGCCGTCGCAAGAATGGCATCGACTGATTTGATGCGCCCGAAGATCATGGAAATCGGTCCCCCAAGGGAAAGCGAGCCATTATTGGCCCGATATTTATGGCGCGGAACCTAAAGGCTAAATCGAGACGCGCAATCCCCTTATCGTCCCGCCCCTTGGTCGCCGGTATGGCGCACCAGCAGCGGCCCCAGGCCGTGCCCGGCAAATAGGTGGACGTGAAGGTGCGGCACCTCCTGTCCGGAATCGATCCCGGTATTGGCGAGCAGCCGGTATCCGGGCGCGACCAGCCCCGCCGCCCGCGCGACCGTGCCGACCGCGCGCACGAAGCCGGCAATCTCGGCATCCGAGCCGTTCGCGCTGAAATCGTCCCACGAGACATAGCGCCCGCGCGGGATCACCAGGATGTGAGTCGGCGCTTGCGGATTGATGTCGTGAAAGGCGATCGCATAATCGTCTTCATAGACCCTTCGCGACGGAATTTCGTCGCGCAGGATCTTCGCGAAGACATTCTCGTCGTCATAGGGTCTGGTGGCGTCGATTGGCATCAAAGGCTCCTTACTGGCTCTGGCGCGCGGCCTTTTCGTCGATCCCCGACACGCCTTCGCGCCGCATCATTTCGGCGCGCACATCGTCGAGGCTGAGACCAGCATCGGCGAGCAGCACGAGCAGGTGGAAGACGAGATCGGCCGCCTCGCCGGTCAGCGCCTTCGCATCCCCGTCCAGCGCGGCGATCACGGTTTCGACCGCTTCCTCACCCAATTTCTGGGCGATTTTTGCGCGTCCTTTGGCGAACAGGCTGGCGGTGTAGGAGGTCGACGGGTCCGCGCCCCGGCGGTCGCGGATCACGGTTTCGAGGCTGGTCAGGAAATCTTCGGCCATCCATGCTGGCTGGCGCACCACGGGCTCAAGGTCAATCCTTCTGCTTCCTGGCGAACCGGGCGCGCATCGCGCGGCGGATCAGGAAGACGCCGATCGCGGCCATCACGAACAAGGCGATGTCGGACAGTTCGGGGCCGGTACGGATTTTCGGTACGCCGGTATGGGCGGCAAAAGCCGGTGCGGCGATGAGGGCAAGGAGCAGAAAGCGCATAGCGGCGGTATAATGGCGGCCGGTTAAATTCTGCCTATGACGACGTGATCGGAACTAAGTCCGGACCGGTTGCCGCACCGGCACCCCGGCGGCGGAAAGTGCGGCATGCGCGTCGGCGATACTGGCTTCGCCGAAATGGAAGATCGATGCGGCAAGGACTGCGCTGGCATGACCTTCGCGAATGCCGGCAACCAGATCGCCGAGCGAGCCGACCCCACCCGACGCCACCACGGGCACCGCGACTTGGTCGGCGATGGTACGGATCAGTTCGAGGTCATAGCCGTCGCGCGTGCCATCGCGGTCCATCGAGGTGACGAGCAATTCGCCCGCACCGAGCCGCACAAGGTTCAGTGCATGCGCAACCGCGTCGATGCCGGTGGCGCGCCGGCCGCCATGAGTGAAGACTTCCCAGCCCCCGTCGACGCGGCGTGCATCGACCGAGGCGACGACGCACTGGCTGCCGAAGCGGTCGGCCATGTCGGCGACCAGCTCGGGGCGGGCAACGGCGGCGGAATTGACTGCCACTTTGTCGGCGCCGGCAAGCAGCAGCGCCCGCGCGTCATCGGGCGTGCGCACGCCGCCGCCTACGGTCAGCGGCATGAAGCAGACCTCGGCCGTGCGGCTGACCACATCGAGAATGGTGCCGCGCGCTTCGTGGCTGGCGGTGATGTCGAGAAAGCAGAGTTCGTCGGCGCCGGCTGCGTCATAGGCGCGCGCCTGCTCGACCGGGTCGCCAGCGTCGCGCAGATCGACAAAGTTGACGCCCTTGACCACGCGGCCATTGGCGACGTCGAGACAGGGAATCACGCGAGCGCGGACGGTCATGGCCTCACGCCGCCGCCGCCGCCACGCTCAGCGCCGCGGCCAGATCGAGCCGGCCGTCATAGAGCGCCCGTCCGGTGATCACACCCTCGACCCCGTCTCGCGCGTGCAGCGCGAGCACATGGATCTCGCCGATCCCGGCGACCCCGCCGCTGGCAATCACCGGAATGCGCACCGCGCGCGCCAGATCGACCGTCGCCTGCACGTTGCAGCCCTTGAGCATGCCGTCACGCCCGACGTCGGTGAACAACAAGGCGGCGACGCCGGCATCCTCGAAGCGGCGCGCCATATCGACCACTTCGACCGTGGACACATCCGCCCAGCCGCGCGTCGCGACCATGCCGTCTTTCGCGTCGACCGCGACGACGATGCCGCCGGGAAAATCCTTCGCGGCATCACGCACCAGCTCGGGATTCTCCAGCGCGGCAGTGCCGATCACGACGCGCGAGACGCCCAGATCGAACCATTTCTCGATCGCGGCCCGGTTGCGGATGCCGCCGCCGAGCTGCACATGGCCGGGAAACTGGCTGACGATCGACGCCACCGCTTCGCCATTGACCGAGGCGCCGGCAAAGGCGCCATCGAGATCGACGACATGGAGATATTCTGCGCCCTGTCCGGCAAAGATCATCGCCTGGGCGGCGGGATCGTCGCCATAGATTGTCGCGCGATCCATATCGCCCTCGGCGAGGCGGACTACCTGGCCTGCCTTCAAGTCGATTGCGGGGAAGATGATGAGAGTCATGGCCGCCACTCCAGGAAGCGCGAAAGAAAGGCGAGACCGTAAGCCTGGCTCTTTTCGGGGTGAAACTGCACGCCGATCATCGTGTCGCGGCCAATCGCGGCGGTGATCGGGCCGCCATGATCGGTGCCGGCCAGCACATCGTCACCGTCGAACGCATAGCCGTGCAGGAAATAGGCTTCGCCGGGCTCGATCAGCGCGTGGGGCCGGGCGGGGGTGACGTCGTTCCAGCCCATATGCGGCACCTTGGCCGTTGGATCGGCGGGCGCCAGTTGCCGCACGCTGCCGCGCACCCAGCCAAGCCCCTGATGCGTGCCGAGCTCCTCGCCGGTATCGGCCATCAGCTGCATGCCGACACAGATGCCAAGGAACGGAATCGCGTTGCCGCGCACGCGGGCGTCGAGCGCCTCCACCATGTCGGGCACCGCGCGCAAGGCGGCCGCACAAGCGCCGAACGCACCCACGCCGGGCAGCACGATGCGGTCGGCCTTTGCCACCATAGCTGCGTCGCTGGTAATTGCGATGTCCGCCGCGCCCGCGGCTTTCAGTGCGTTGGCGACCGAGTGGAGGTTGCCTGCACCATAGTCGATCAGCGCAAGGGTCATATCAGCAGGGCGGCAAAACGATCCGCTGCCATGTTCGCGCCAAACTCGATCACCTCTGCCTCGGCCACGCCCGAAACGACAAAGGGATCGCTCGCGACCAGCGCCTCGACCTCAGGCCGATGCCCGCGACACAGGATCACACCCCCGGTGCGCGGTGCGCGGCGGCCCGAGACGATGAAGATGCCTTCGGCATAGCCTAGTTCGAGCCAGGCCACATGCGCGGCCATCTGCGCATCGACCTGATCGAGCGGCGCCACGTAGCGCAGCAGGATCATGCACAACGGCTCTTCGGGCCGTGCGATCATCTACAGCATCCCCTTGGTGCTGGGGATCGCATCGGCTTTGCGCGGGTCGATCTCGACCGCAGTGCGCAGCGCGCGCGCCAGGCCCTTGAACGCGGCTTCGGCGATGTGATGGTTGTTCTGCCCGTAGAGCGTTTCGACATGCAGCGTGATGCCGGCCGCCTGGGCGAAGCTGTGGAACCAGTGCTCGAACATCTCGGTGTCCATCTCGCCGAGCTTTTTCTGGCTGAACTCGGTCTTGAACACGAGATAGGGGCGCCCGGAAATGTCGAGTGCGACGCGAGTCAGCGTCTCATCCATCGGCGACAGCGCGTCGCCGTAACGGCGGATGCCGCGCTTGTCGCCGAGCGCCTTGGCCACCGCTTCGCCGATCGCGATGCCGGTGTCCTCGACCGTGTGATGCTGGTCGATGTGCAGGTCGCCGATCGTCTTCACGTCCAGGTCGATCAGCGAGTGGCGCGAGAGCTGTTCGAGCATGTGATCGAAAAAGCCGATCCCGGTCGATACGTCATAGACGCCGGTGCCGTCGAGATTGACCGTGACGTCGATACTGGTTTCGCTGGTCGAGCGGCTGATCGTGGCGGTGCGCATCATGCCGCCCCCCATAGCGCGATAGCCTGTTCATGCAATCTCAGGTCCCCAATCTTCGCCAATCTTCTTCACCCCCGATCTTCTGCACGCGCCTTTCCCGCATACAATCTTGACGGTTAGCCAAACCCCGCTACCCAAGGGGCCATGAGCGATGGATTGCCCGACAGCCTGATTCCCTATGACGAGATCGTCCAGGAGGCGTTGCGTGCCGTGGTCGGGCGTGTGCTCGGCTCGGTCGCGGCCAATGGCGGCCTGCCCGGCGACCATCATTTCTATATCACCTTCAAGACCCACGCCGCCGGCGTTGATATTCCGCAGCGGCTGATCGAGCGGTTTCCCGATGAAATGACCATCGTGATGCAGAATCGCTATTGGGATCTGGTGGTCGATGACGAGCGATTCTCGGTCGGGCTGAGCTTCAATCAGGTCGCGTCGAAACTGGTCATTCCCTATGCGGCGGTGACCGGGTTCCACGATCCGTCAGTCAATTTCGAGCTGCGCTTCCAGGCGCAGGATGGACCCGATGGTCCCGACCCGCATGATGAGGCCGAGAATGACGGCCCGACCGTGGTACCTGTCGAAGACGGATCGAACGTCGTCGCAGTGGATTTCAAGCGGAAGAAGTAAGCGCTGTCTTCCCGTCATTCCCGCGAAAGCGGGAATCCCGCTTCTTCTTCTTTTCCCGATCAATCCCTAGATCGACCCAGGCAGCGGGATCCCCGCTTTCGCGGGGATGACGGGATTGGGCACGGGCGACGGAGAGTGATGAATGACTGAGCAAACGCGCACCGAAACCGACTCGATCGGCGCGATCGAGGTTGCCAGCACCGCTTATTGGGGCGCGCAGACGCAGCGTTCGATCGAGAATTTTCCGTTCGGCGCGCAGGAGCGCATGCCGATCGGCATCGTGCATGCCCTGGCGATCGTGAAGCAGGCGGCGGCGCGGGTGAACCGCGCGCATGGCCTCGACGCCGGGATTGCCGATGCGATCGAGACGGCAGCGGCCGAAGTGGCGAGCGGCAAGCTCGACGACCAATTCCCGCTGGTCATCTGGCAGACGGGATCGGGTACGCAGACCAATATGAACGTCAATGAGGTGATCGCGGGCCGCGCCAATGAAGTGCTGACCGGCACACGTGGCGGCAAGTCGCCGGTTCATCCGAACGATCACGTCAATATGAGCCAGTCGTCCAACGACAGCTTCCCGACCGCACTGCATATCGCCGCCGCAGTTGCCGCCACGCGCGATCTGTTTCCCGCGCTCGGCCGGTTGCACGATGCGCTGGTGGCAAAGGCACGGGACTGGACCGGGATCGTCAAGATCGGGCGGACGCACTTGCAGGATGCGACGCCACTGACGCTGGGCCAGGAATTTTCCGGCTATGCGCATCAGCTTTATCGCTGCCGTCACCGTATCGAACCGGCGGTGCTGCACGGTATGTCCGCACTTGCCCAGGGCGGGACCGCCGTCGGCACCGGCTTGAATGCGCCCGCTGGATTCGATGTCGAGATCGCCGCGGAGATCGCCAATATCACTGGCCTGCCGTTTCGCACCGCCGAGAACAAGTTCGAGGCGCTCGCATCGAACGATCCGATCGTGCATTTCTCCGGCACGCTCAACACGCTCGCGGTCGCGCTGACCAAGATCGCCAACGATATCAGGCTGCTCGGGTCGGGGCCGCGATCGGGGCTGGGCGAGATCGACCTTCCGGCCAATGAGCCGGGCAGTTCGATCATGCCCGGCAAGGTCAACCCGACCCAGTGCGAGATGCTGACCATGGTCGCGGGCCAGGTGATCGGCAATCACATCGCGATCACGGTCGGCGGCTTGCAGGGGCATCTGGAGCTGAATGTGTTCAAGCCGCTGATCGGTGCCAATCTGCTGCGGTCGATCGATCTGCTCAGCGTGGGCATGGCGAGCTTCGCTGAGCGCTGCGTCGATGGGCTGGAACCGAATCGCGGGCGGATCGCGGAACTGGTCGATCGCTCGCTGATGCTGGTCACCGCGCTGGCGCCCGAGATCGGCTATGACAACGCCGCCAAGATCGCCAAGTACGCGCATGCGGAAGGCCTGACCCTGAAGGAGGCCGGGCTGGCGCTGGGCCTGGTCGATGCCGCGACGTTCGACCGCCTGGTGCGGCCGGAGACGATGGTTTGATCTTCGCCCCTCCCCGTGCCGGGGAGACTGCGATGGAACTCCTCGCTCCGCCAAACGCTTAGCCCGGCGAACCACGGAGACGATGACATGGGTGCAACGACCATTGGCGCATTGATTGGCGGCGTGATCGATTCGATGAGCGGCGACGACAGTGCCGCGGACGGCGCGATCTACGGTGCGATCACCGCGAATGTGCTGAAGGTCGTGCTGCCGCTGGCGGTGACCTACGCGGTCGGCTGGGCGGTACTCCGCGGTGCTGCGGAGCTGAAGGAAAAGGCGTTCGGCTCTTCGGAGAAAGCCGCATGATCCGCGGCCTGATTGGCGCGCTGCTTGGTGCGGAAATCGATCGTCGCGACGGGCAGGGCGGGCTGAAGGGCGCGGCGATCGGCCTGGTCGCGAGCCGCGTGATTACCCGGCTCGGTCCAATCGGGCTTGCACTGGGCGGGGCCTATGTCGCGAAAAAGGCCTATGACCGGCACAAGGCAAAGGGCCGGATCGTCTGATCAGCCGGCCGCTTGCCAGGCCCGGACCGCATCACTCGGTGCGACCAGCATCCAGACATTGAGCGTCAGATTGTCGCGTACGGCATACAGAGCGATGAGTTCCAGCGCGAGCGCGAGTGCGACGCTGCCCCACCAGGGCAGTTTGCGCGCGATGAGGAATCCAAACGTCATGAACGCGATGTCGGATACCGAATTGAGCACCGAATCACCGCTATAACCGACAGCGATCGTTGCGGCGCGGTAGCGATCTATGATGATCGGCGAGTTTTCGAGCAGCTCCCACCCCGATTCGATCAGCGCCGCTATCGCGAGCCGCATCCCGACCGGCTGGCGGCGTAGCACGGTCCAGGTCAGGCCATAGAATATCAGCCCATGAATGAAATGGCTGAGCGAATACCAGTCGCTCAATTGCTGGCTGTTCTCGGGCGAGTTGACCGCGCCTTCCCACAGGCGGATCGTGCCGCAGGTGCAGATCGGGGTTCGGCCCACCGCCAGCAGGATCGCCGCAGCGGCGATGATGATCACGCCGGTCGCGATCAGCCAGCGCTTGTCGAGCCCGCTTTTGTCGCGATCCGGTCGCGCGTGACTTGACGCCTGTCCCATTGCGCCGCCATTAGCGCCCATGCCGTCTTCCGCAAAGCCGATCGATTCCACGGACGACCCGCACGGGTTCAAGCGTCGCGGCGTGCTGTTCGTATTGTCCTCGCCATCGGGCGCCGGCAAATCGACCATCGCGCGAAAGCTGCTCGCGGCCGAGCCCGAGCTCAGCATGTCGGTGTCCTACACCACTCGCCCGCCGCGTCCCGGCGAAGTCGATGGCGTGGATTATCATTTCGTCGATCTCGAAACATTTCGCGAAATGGCGTCGAATCACGAATTCCTCGAATGGGCGCATGTCTTCGACCATCGCTACGGGACGCCCAAGGCGCAGGTCTGGCACGTGCTCGAACAGGGGCGCGACATATTGTTCGATATCGACTGGCAGGGTGCGCAGCAGCTTCACCAGCTGGCCGGCGGCGACGTGGTGCGCGTGTTCATCCTGCCGCCCTCGATGCCGATCCTGCGAGACCGGCTCGAGAAGCGCGCGACCGACTCGCTGGCGGTGATCAATGCCCGCATGGATCGTGCGGCGAACGAGGTCAGCCATTGGGATGGCTATGATTATGTCCTGGTCAATGACGATGTCGAACAATGTTTCGAGTGCGTGAAGACGATCCTGGCAGCTGAACGACTGAAGCGGTCGCGCCAGACGGGGATCATTGGCTTTATCCGCAAGTTACTCCGCTGATCTGACGTTCCGATCGGCTGCGGATGAATGGATGCTGCAAGACGCATTCCGTATCCGTTCACGGCGACTCGTGCAGATACATCGTCAAGCTGCACGATAAGGCGCCCGAATCGGTCGTCATCGGCGCTGCTCTTGAGGAGTAGAAGCAATGACGACCCTGTTCACCAAAGCAACGCTCGCTCTCGCGCTTGGCGCGACGGCTCTGACCGTTGCCGCGCCTGCTGAGGCGCAGCGTTATGGTGGCCATCGTCGCGGCCACGACAATACGGGCACTGCCATCATCGCCGGCATTGCCGGTCTCGCTATCGGTGCCGCGATCATATCGAGCAGCAATAACGACCGTCGTCGCAACCGCGATCGCGAGTATCGCAACGACGGCTATTATCAGGTCGACGGCTATGACCGTTATGATGACCGCCGTTATGACGATCGCCGCGCCTATGACCGCAACAACGGCTATAATGGCTATGACCGCTATCGCGACCAGCGCGGCTATGGCAGCTGCCATGTCGAAACGCGGTGGGACGATTATTCAGGCGAGCGCGTCGACGTCCGGGTCTGCAACTGACATCGACTGAAGTCGGAATGCGGCGCGAAGGCTCATGCCTTCGCGCCGTAATCATGTGCGGAGCATGGTAAGAGGCCCCACGGCAATACTGTTTTCCGACACTGAGAAAGAGCGCACCGGATATGTCCGGCACGCGATGGCATGCCTGATCCCGTGCAATGGTTGAATCGCGATCAGCGACAGGGCTGAAGGAACGAGCGGGGGAGATATGGGACACCAGAGATGTCCCATATCTCCCGTGGTCACCTCGATCAGGATTTCCACAATATCGTTATATATCAGATGATTAACTTAATAGCTGCGTTATGACTTCGAGACCCGCGCGGCGAAAAGCGGCACGAGGCAGAGCAGGGCGGCGAGCATCCAGAATGCGGTCGCCAAGCTGGTGAGATGCGCGACGAAGCCCATCACCGCTGGTCCGGCAAGGATCCCGGCATAGCCCGTGGTGGTGATGGCGGCGATCGCCATTCCGGCCGGCATGGCCTGTTGCTTGCCCGCGGCACTGAACAGCACCGGCACGATATTCGACGCCCCCAGCCCGATCAGGATAAAGCCTGCCATCGCGACAGGACCGACCGGGATGGTCAGCAGGACGACGAAGCCCAGCACGGCGACCAGCCCGCCGATCCTGAGTACGAGCCGGCCGCCGAGTCGCGTGACGATCGCGTCACCGCTGAACCGGCCGATCGTCATCGCGATGGAAAACAGCATATAACCAAGACCGGCCAGCGACGGCGGGGTGAGCGCCTTTGCGTCGATCAGCAGCGCGCTCCAGTCAAGCAATGCCCCCTCGGCAAGGAAGGTCACGGCGGCCAGCGCCGCCAGCAGCAGGACGACGCCGCGCGGCAGCACGAAGCTGCTGTCTTCGACGGCAGGTCGTGCGCGCAACAGCCGCGGGCCGGCATAGGCGATTGCCGCCAACGCCATCAGCGCTGCGATGATCGTGGCCAGCAACGGAGCAACGGACAGCGCGAGCAATGAGGTTGTCAGCCCGGCGCCGGCAAATCCGCCGACGCTGAAGAGCGCGTGGAAACCGGACATCAATGGCGTGCCGGCCGCTTTCTCCACCTCCACCGCATGCGCGTTCGCCGCCACGTCGATCGTTCCCAGGGATGCGCCGAAAAGCAGCAACGCCATGCCGAGAAGGGCGGGAGAACTCGCGATTGCGAGCAGCGGCAGGACAAGGCTGATCCCCACGCCGCCGAGCAGGATCATCGGACGGCTGCCGATGCGCGCGCTGACGATGCCCGTGACGGGCATCGCGAGGATCGAGCCGATGCCGAGGCACAGCAACAGCATGCCGAGTTCGGCCTCATTGACCCCGGCGCGCATCTTTGCCGCGGGAACCAGCGGCGCCCAGCACGCCATGACGAAGCCAGCGACCAGAAATGCCAGTCTTGTCGCCAGGCGCGTGGCGGGGCGGTCAGCCGTTTCGATCATGATCAGGGTTCCGAACTTGGGAGGATGGTGGCCGGCGCGGGGGTGTCGCAGCGTGAAACTCAGCTTGGCCGAGCGGTTATGATTGTCGTGCCCTGCGCCGCGAACGCTGCGCAGATATCGCCGGGAGAGCCGTATTCGACAATGAGATGATCGATGCTCTTCACCGGCATGATGCGATGCGGCGCCGTAGTGCCGAGCTTTTCCGCCGTGGACAGCATCGCGACCCGGTTTGCGCTTCCCACCGCTGCGCGCTTGAAGTCCGCATCGCGCGGGTCGAACGCGGCAGCGCCATAGCTGGGATCGAGCGCACATACGCCGATGATCGACAGGTCCGGGCGGAAGAGTCTGATCTGGTCGATCGCCTGCGCCCCGACCGCGCCATCGATATCGGGATCGACATGCCCCCCGATCAGGACCAGCGAGATCCCCGGTCGGCGGAACAATGTCGTGGCGATCGACACCGAGTTGGTGACGACCGTCAAGGCGAGGTCGCCGGGCAGGATATCGGCGAGCATCAGGTTGGTGCTGCCGGAATCGATGAACAGCGTCTGTCCGCTTTCGATCAGCGGCAGCGCTGCCCGGGCCAGTGCATTTTTCGCCGCCAAATATGTATCGACCCGTTCAGCAAACCGCCCTTGCGCCGGCGACAGTGCAAGGGCGCCGCCATAGATGCGCTTGCACTGACCGGCGGCTGCCAGATCGCGCAGGTCCCGCCGGATTGCGTCCTCGGATGTACCGAATTCCTCGGCAAGATCGCGCGCGATCACGCGGTCGTTTTCAGTAAGTTTGTGCAAAATACGCGCGCGGCGTTGGTCAGGAGACAAAGAATCAGGCATAAATGTGCGTATCAAACTGCACGATCCCGCACAATGTGGATAATTGGGCTATTCCGATCACCTGCGGACTCGATCCTCAGATCAGCGCGAGAAATCGCACCCCGGCCTCGAAATCGCGTCGCCGTGAGTCCAGTGCGGCAAGCGACAGATCGTCGCGACCCCATTGCTCGGCCTGCCAGTCCTCATCGAGTTCGATTGCCCGCCACACATCGTCGGCGGTCGCCGCGTGCTCGATCAGGGCGAGGCCCGCGATCAGCGAGCCACCAATCGTGACGATCGGCGCCAGCCCCGCCAGTTCCCACGCGGTCCGCGCGTTGATGGCATCGGTCAGGCGAGCAATGGTGAGCGGCGGCTGCGGGCGATGCATGATCCCCGCAATCACTTCGAAATGCACGTCGTAGCGGGTGCGTGCCCAACCGAGCAGTGGATCCCAATACATTGCCTGACGCTCGACCAGCGCCGGCGGGTCTTCCGCGCGGTAGCAGAGCAGGTCGCTTTCGGCGAACACGGCGAGCCCGGCCGCGAAGCGTAGCGGATCCGGGGCAATGCGTTCGATCGCGGCGTTGGCGAGCCCGGTCAGCGGCATGGTGCGGGGATCGATCTCGCCGGTCACCGCGCGCCATTCATCGGCCACGGCCTCGGCCAGCGCGGCAAAGGGAATGGCGAGCAGTGCGCGGCCGGGCGTGCGCACCGGCTTGCCGTCGAGCGCGACCACGCCCCCGGCGTCGATCGCCACATCGGTCCAGAAACGCTTCACTCTTGGTCCTAGTTCTGCGGCGGTGTGCGCCAGCGCCGCGCCAGCGCGCGCGGCACGATCGCGACCATCAGCAGCGCCGACAGCACGATCGCGGTGCCGAGGATCTTCTGTTCGACGATCTGCGCCCGACCGATCAGGACGAGCCCGAGCAAGGCGCCCGCAACACCGGCGATGCGCGATCCGGCAATGGCGAAATAGCGGTTGCGCGCGGTGGTTTCGGGATCTGTCATATCGCCTCCATCTGCGCCGGCAGCGCCGCGACCGTCTGTGCGATGGCGTGTGCTCCCGCCGCAGTCAGTTCCTCCGGCGGATGATAGCCCCATGCCACGCCCAGCGCACGGACATTCCCGGCGCGCGCCATCATCATATCGTAGCTGGTGTCGCCGATCATCACCGTCGTCTCGGGCGATGCCCCAGCCTCGGCGATCGCAGTCTCGATCATCGAGGGATGGGGCTTGGAAGGGTGGCGATCGGCGGTCTGCAAGGTGACGAAGCGCGCCCTGATGCCATGTTCGTCAAGCACGCGAAGCAGGCCGCGATCCGACTTGCCGGTCGCGACCCCGAAGACCCAGCCAGCTGCGGCAAGGTCGTCCAATGCCGCGACCATGCCTTCGAACAGGGGTTCATCGGCAAGTGCTCCGGAGCTACGCAGACGGAAAAAGGCCGCTTTGTAATCGTCCGCCAGCGCGCGGTGCTGCGCATCATCGGCGTGCGGCAACAGTCCACGCATCGCCTCGACCAGGCTCAGGCCGACGATGCGGCGAATCGCGTTGCGTTCGGGCGGGACGAGGCTGTGAAGCGCGAACGCCTCCTCCATCGACTGGCAGATGCTGGCCTGGCTATCGACCAACGTGCCGTCGCAATCGAACAAAGCGAGTCGGTTCATGCCTCCATCACCTCGGCCAGTGCGGTATTGCCGCTGCGTTTCAGACCGGCGATCACGCGTGCGCGGTCGCCGGCGGATTTGTTCTGGCTCAGCTTGTGCGTGCCACGCACCGCATCGACCGTGACCTCGAATGCGATGATCGCACGGAGCATCGCGCGCTGGCGTGCCTCATCGAGCTTGTCGCGGGTCCACGGATTTTCCGGGATGATGCGCGGCTCATGCAGCGCGGCGAGGCGATCGACCTGGTCGATCAGCCCCGCTTCGTCGACACTGCGGGCATGACCCTCGATTTCCACCGCGGTATAGTTCCAGGTCGGCACTTCCGGCGCAGGATTCGCGTACCAGTTGGGTGTGATATAGCCATCGGCGCCGGCGATGCTGAGCAATAGCCTGGCGCCGTCGAGATGCGGCGTCGCGCGATTGGCGCGCGAGACATGGAAGCGCAGCTGCCGCTCGCCAACCGCGACGATCGGCGCATGCACCATCATCGGCCCTGCGGGCGTAACCGCGAAGATATGCGCGAAGCCGATCGCCACCGCCCAGTCGAGCATGGCGGCATCGTCGCCGGGCCGGAATGCCGGATTGGGGTGCACGGGCTAGTCGCGGCTGCCGCGACGGCGGCGCTCGCCCTTGCGGTCCTTGCGCAGATTCTTCGCGTGCTGCTTGGCTTGCTGCTTCTTGACCGCCTTGCTTGGCGGCGGCGGCGTGTCGAGCGGCATCATGTTGCCGAGCATCTCGTCGAAGCCGAGATGCTTCAGGCTCTCGGCGAAATGCGTCGGCAGTTCGGCCTGGATCTCGATTTCGCCGCCATCGGGATGGTCGATCCGGATGCGCCGCGAATGAAGATGCATTTTCCGGCTGATCCCGCCGGTCAGGAACGCGGCCTGCCCGCCATATTTACCGTCGCCGACAATCGGGTGGCCGATCGCTGAGAGATGCACGCGCAGCTGATGCGTGCGGCCGGTATAGGGAATCAGTTCGAGCCAGGCGGTGTTGTTGCCGGCGCGTTCGATCACACGGTAACGGGTGCGCGCAGGGCTGCCCTCGGCTTCGTCGACATGCATCTTCTCGCCGCCGCTGCCGGGCTGCTTGGCGATCGGCAGCTCGATCATGCCGTCCTCGATCGACGGCACGCCGACGACCAGCGCCCAATAGACTTTCTTCGCACTGCGCGAGGAGAAGGATTTGGCGAAGAACGCCGCCGCGCGCGTGGTGCGTGCGATGAGCAGTGCGCCCGACGTGTCCTTGTCGAGGCGGTGGACCAGTTTCGGGCGGCTCTCGCCGTCGAACTGCAGCCCGTCGAGCAGGCCGTCGACATGCTCGTGCGTCTTGGTCCCGCCCTGCGTGGCGAGGCCCGCCGGCTTGTTGAGCACGATCGCCTGCTTGTCGCGGTGGATGACCATCTCGCGGATATAATCGGTCTGTTCGTCGCTGAGCGGCGGGCGTTCGCGCTTCTTCGGTGCATCCTCGCGGACCGGTTCGGCCGGGGGTACTCGGATCGACTGGCCGGCGGCAATGCGGTCGCCCGGCGTCGCGCGCGCGCCGTCGACGCGCAGCTGGCCGGTGCGCGCCCATTTCGCGACGGTGGTGAAGCTGGTGTCGGGCAGATGCCGCTTGAACCAGCGGTCGAGCCGGATGCCGTCATCATCGGCGCCGACATTGAACTGGCGTACTTCGGCCTCGTTGCCGGCGGCTTTTTTCGTGTCGCTCATGCTACTGCCCTTATGAGCGAGAGTCCGACGAACAGCGCGACGATCGAGCCGATCACCGATGCCAGGACATAGAGGGCGGCCATGCCCAGGTCGCCGCGCTGCAGCATGACGACCGTGTCGAGCGAAAAGGCCGAGAAAGTGGTGAAGCCACCGAGCACGCCGACCGCGAGCAGCAGGCGCCAGTTTTCACCGGGGACGGAGGTGCGGGCGAGCGTGCCGACCAGCGCGCCCATCAGGAAACCGCCGATCAGGTTCACGGCAAGCGTGCCCCAGGGATAGGAGGGACCGAACCAGGCGAGCGTTGCGCGACCGGTCAGGAATCGCGCGCCGGAACCGACCGCGCCGCCGGCCATGACAAGAAGAAGGGAATTCATGGCGCCCGCGTTAGCGCGGATGACGCGGAAAGAGAAATGTTGTGGTGGCAGTCGATTATCCTGCCGTCATTCGGAACCTCGTTGTTCCCCGGTGAAGGCCGGGGTCCAGTTTGCAAGGTCGCTGTAAACAGGTCCCTCACATCACCGCAAACGCGTCTCAACTCGGCCTTCGCCGGGGAAGAGAAATATATAGGATGTAAGCTCAGTCAGCGCCCGTTGTTCGCCACGATATCGACATCGGTGCCGCCATCGCGGCGCTTGGTCAGGAATAGCGCGAAGGCGCCATCGTCGCGCGCCCGAGTCCCGCCCAGGACATGTTCGTCGCCCTCGGCCTGATGCTCGGCCGAAAAGCCGGCATTGGTGGTGCGGGTATAATACCAGTCGAGCACGGTCTGCAGCGGCGCCGAGGTCGCGAAACTGACCGCGCGCACGGTGCAGTTACCAGTTTCGGTGCCGGCCGCTTCGCTGACCCGCGCATCGGGATAGAGCGGCACGTCGGTGGGCATGCGTTGTGCCCAGCGCGTCGAATAGCGCAAATTTGTCGCACAGCTCGCCGTGCCCCCATTCTTCTGGCGTGCGGCAAGTGCGCCGAGCGTCAGCGATTCGCGCGCCGCGTCGCATTGCGGGCATGAACCGGCCTTGGGCGCCGGGGTGGATTTCAGCGTCTCGCTCGTCGCGGCGCCGGTCGTGCCGCGGGCGCCGGCGGCGATGCCGTCGGCAGGAACCGCGCCGGAATAGGGTCGCGCCGGCGGGCGGACGGCGTCGTTATTGGCTTGCTGCGTCAGCGTGGGATCGACCATGATCTGATCCTGCAACGCGCTCGTCAGAGCCGGATCGCGGCTATTGCCCGCTGCATTGCCGTCGATCAGCTCCTGGTCGAGCGAATCGAGATTGCGCTCACCCTCACGCGGCCCGCACGCGGCAAGCGCCACGGGCAGGACCAGAACCATCGCTCCAAAATATCGACTGCGAACCATCAGACACTCCCGCACAGGCGACAAACATGCCCGGAAATGGGTTAAGATTGCGTTGGGGACACCGGATTGAGCGCCGGGGTAGAGGGGCGGGGCGCCACAGGAGCATCGCGGTCGATCACCACTTGCGCAGTGAACACACCGCCGCCATGTTCCGATCATGTTTAACATCGCATCGATCCTGGTCGGCCTGCTGGTCCTTGTCCTCACCCTGGTGGGCTTCATCCCTTTGCTTGGCTGGCTTAACTGGCTGACCATCCCGATCGGGATCGTCGGCATCGCGCTTGGCGCGCTGTCGTCGAGCAAGGCGGGGCGCAATCTGAACATCATCCTGGTGATCATCTGCGCGATCCGCTTGTTCGTCGGCGGCGGCCTGCTCTGATCCTTCTCGCCTGAGCGGATACGAAAAGGCCCCGGTGATCGATCACCGGGGCCCCGTCGTTTCTGGCGTCGTTTTCGGCGATTTCGCCTTTAGCGGCAGTTGATCTGGCCGCGGTCGATCGACTGGCCGAGCACCGCGCCCGCACCGCCGCCAAGCAGCGTACCAAGCGTCTTCGACCCGCCATTGGCGATCGAATTGCCGAGCAGGCCACCAGCGATGCCGCCGATGATCAGGCCGGTGGTGCCGTCGTTGCGGCGGCAATAATAGCGGCCATTGTTGCCGCGATAGATGCGGTCGTTGCGGCCCAGCCGGCGTGGCTGATAATAACGGCCGTCGCGATAATATTGGTCGGCATAATAGGTACGCTGGCCGCGTTCGTAGCGGTTATAGTCGTAATTGCGATACTGGCGCCAGTCGCGCACGGAGCGGTTGCGGTCGCGGCGTGCGTCACGAATATCCTCGCGATAGTCCCGGCGGGCTTCCCGAACGTCCCGGCGCGAATCGGCGTCACGCCGGTCGCGGCGATAGTCGCGCTGCGCGTCGCGGACATCCTCACGATATTCGCGATTGGCTTCGCGCGGATTGTCCTGTGCGACCGCCGGGATGGCGGGCAGGGCGATCGCCGCAAGTGCGGCGAGAAGTGCGATACGCATGACGCGTTTCCTTGGTCGTGAACGATGGAGAAAGAACGCCCATGCCGCCGCCGGGTTGCGTGAACCGAAAACTACCTTCCGTTCATCAACCCGACAGCGTTGTGGATCAGCTGTTCAGACTGTGCGTCAGCGAAATTTCCGCGTTGAGCACTTTCGACACCGGGCAGTTCGCCTTGGCGTCCGCGGCGATCGCGGCGAATTGATCCGCGTCGATTCCGGCGATGGTCGCCTTCAGATCCAGTTCCGACTTGGTGATCGAAAAGCCGTCACCGTCCTTGTCGAGCGTGACCTTAGCACTGGTCTCGAGCGTGCCATCGCTGAAGCCGGCCCGGGCGAGCGCGAAGCTCAGCGCCATGGTGAAGCAGCTGGCGTGCGCGGCGGCGATCAGTTCTTCGGGGTTAGTGCCGGGTTCGTCGCCGAAGCGCGTATTGAAGGCATAGGGCGTATCCGAAAGAACGCCCGACTGAGTCGAGACATGGCCCTTGCCGTCCTTGCCGAAGCCCTCGTACCGGGCCGATCCGCTGCGCGTCGTCATGTCGTGAGATCCTTTGCAGATACCAAAAGGGGCGCGGCATCACGCCGCGCCCCTTAAGTGGTGCCGCAAAAGCTTAGCGGCAACGGCGCTTGCTGCCACCGCGGTCGATTTCACGACCAAGCAGGCCACCGGCGATCGCGCCGCCCAGTGTACCGACCGTGCGGTCGCCACGCGTGTCGATGGTGCGGCCGACCAATGCACCGGCAACGCCGCCGACGATCAGGCCAGTGGTGCCATTAGGCTTGCGGCAATAGGTGCGGCCGTCACGACCGCGCCATTCGCGATATTCGTGGTTCCGCTTGCGTGCCTCCGCCTGGGCGGTGGGGAATGCCATTGTCGCCGGGATGACGAGCGAGGCGGCGGTAAGTGCCATGATGAAACTGCGCATGTGATTTCCCTTTATCTGAATCAATACCGGGTCCGTAACGCTCCGTTTCTAACCCAGGTTGCATGAACCCAAAACAACGATCCGTTCATGTGCGATCGGGCGCGGCAGATCGATCCATGTTATCCACGTTATCCACAGCCGAGGCATGTCGTTTTCCTGTTGGTGCGACTCGGTTTTGATGACAGCATCATGACTGTAAGCAAGGGATGCGGAAGCGAGAAATCGCAGAAACATCAGGAGCTTATGCCGAGAGAGCGAACAGGTGCCGCAAGGAAACCATTGGCGATGTCGGCGGGATGCAGGTCCCCCGAGCCGATCGAGCAAGACCGTGAAAACGGTGGCGGTCGAAAGGAGACGAGGCAGGCATTCCAGGCGTCCTTCGAAGTCCCCGCGATGAAGAAGGGCGTTGGCTGCAGGAAGCCGGATGAGCGCGCGCTGGCCCTTCGGGACGAGCGAGACGGATCCGGATAGAGAGTGGCCGAGGCGAGGGCCAGGGTTTCGACCCTGACTTGAGCTGGCCGCCGAGGCCGGGGTAGCTGAAGGTCGCAAGATCGTCGCACCCGGCCCCGGTGACCGAACCGCAAAGCCTGCTGCCGTTCGCGGCGCAGGGGGAGCGTGCCGCCGAAACCAGAAGGCGCGGGCATTCTTTCAGGAATGCGAAGCGGGTCGAAGTCCGGCGACAGGGGGTCGGCAGCAATGCCGGCCCCTATTTGCGTTTGGGGCTTTCCGGTCCGGTATATCAAGTCGCACTGCCGTCCCACATTATCGCCGTTATCCCGGAACGAGTCGGTGCTTATCCCTTTTGGCTAAGGGACCTTGTGTCCCCGCGAAGGCGGGAATCCAGTCCGGGCTCCCGCCTTCGCGGGAGCACACGGAAGGCGCAATCGCTCTCGATCGTGCCAATCCTCGCCCGAAGGGATATCCGCCAAGCAAGTCCGGGGTGACGATGGGGGCAGGCATCCGTCATCGCCATCTTCGCGAACGCCGCCGACTTCGCTACAGATCGCCAATGCTTCCCGTCGCCACGCATGTCCTGCCCGAATTCGCCCCCTGGTTCGACATTGCGGGCCTCGCCGTGTTCGCCGCATCCGGCGCGCTCGCCGCCGCGAAGCGCGGGCAGACGATGGTGACGCTCGCTTTCTTCGCATTGATTACCGGGGTCGGCGGCGGCACGGTACGCGACCTGCTGATCGGTGCGCCGGTCTTCTGGATGCAGGACAGCCGCTATGCCGCGGTGTGCCTGCTCGTCGCTTTCGTGATCTGGGCAACGCCCGAACGCTGGTGGAAGGGCGCGGCGCTCGACTGGTTCGATGCTGTCGGGCTCGCCGCTTATGCGGTGTTCGGCGCGGCCAAGGCGCTGGGCTATGGTGTGCCCCCGGTCCCCGCGGTGTTAATGGGCGTCGTCACCGCCTGCGTTGGCGGCATCATCCGCGACGTGCTGGCGGGCGAGCCATCGATCCTGATGCGGCCCGAGCTCTATGTGACGGCGGCGGCACTCGCCTCGACGCTCTATATCGGCTTGGTGCTGATCGGTGCGCCGGTCGCTGTCGCCGCGACGATCGCCGCGCTGGCGGGGTTCGCGCTCCGTGCCGCCGCGATCCATTTCCGCCTTGCCCTGCCGGCCTATCGCGGGCGGCGCTGACCTCTTGTGCCGGGCGAGCCATTCCCCCAGCATGACTGGGTGATGAGAAATCCGAGGCTCAATATGTTCGTGGCGATGCTGGCGGCCGTCCTAGTGGCGGGCTGTTCCGATCCCGTTCGGCAAGATGAGAAGCCGGCATCGAAGGACGAGGTGATCAAAGTCGCACCCGATGATGCGGCGATGGAAGCCGCGAAGCGGGAGGGGCGACGGACATTGCCGGAATTCTGGCAACATCAGGCAAAGCCCGCCGCCGACGAATCGATGTTCTCAGTCAAATTCGATCTTCTGCCTGGACCGGCGGCCGAATATATCTGGGCATCGGTAGCGACGCGCGATGCGGATGGCGTTGTCGGGGTGCTGGGCAATGTGCCGGAAGCACCGGGCTATTCGATCGGCCAGAGCGTCAAGATCAACGAGGCCGACATCATCGATTGGCAATATCGCAAAGGCACGCGCATGCAGGGCCATTACACCACGCGCGTCTTGCTCGATCAAATGCCACCAGCCGAAGCGCAGGAATATCGTACCGCGCTCGGTTGGTGAGATCGATGCCCGGCGGCGTCAGATCCGCACCACGCCCACTTCGCTGAACGGCTTGGGTTCGATCGGCGGCACGACCGCGTCGTTCAGTTCGCACTGCCAGAAACCGACATCGATCCACTGGCCATTCTTGTAGCCGACCTCGCGATAGACGCCGGCGCGGCGGAAACCGACCGCTTCGTGAAGAGAAATCGACCCTTCATTGGGCAAGGCGATCGCGCCGATCGCCTGAGTGAACCCTTGCGCGCGCAACGTGTCGATCAGCGCTTCGTAAAGCAGTCGGCCTGCGCCTTGGCGTTGCACCGTGCCGGCGACATAGATCGATGTCTCGACGACATAGCGATAGGCCGGACGGTCGCGGAAACGCGTCGCATAGGCATAGGCGATCACGCCGCCATCCTCATCGCCATTGGTCGCGACCATCCACGGATAGAGCCCGTCGGACGACGCCATCCGGCCGCGCATCGCGCGCGTGTCGGGTGCCTCGGTCTCGAACGACACGGTGCCGGTGAGCACATGCGGCGCGTAGATTGCGGCGATCGCGGCGGCATCCTCGGGCCGCGCTGCCCTGATCACGATCACTTGGTGAACCTCGCGAGCAGAAGGTCCATCACGCGCAGATCGTCACGGCTTGGCAGGGCAGGGCCCATGCCGGCGCATTCCAGGCAGCGTGCCTGGATCGACGATGTCCGGGTCAGGCGCTGCATGTCGCCAACCGCGCGCGCAAAGACCGCTTTGCGATCCCCGCTGATGCGCGCGAACACATCGCCGCCGGCCTCCTCTTCATCGTCGCCGCTGCTCCATTGCGCGGCCAGTTTTGCCAGCCATCCGGGTTCCTTTTCGAGATAGACGGCATGGACCTTGGCCGGATCGAGCTTGGCGCGCTTTGCCGCCTCGTCGATCGCATCCTTCAGCGTGCCGAAACGATCGACCAGGCCGAGCTGGCGCGCGGTGCCGCCGTCCCAGACGCGGCCCTGGGCGATCTCGTCGACCCGCTCGACCGTCAGCTTGCGTGCGCCGGCGACGCGGTTCAGGAACTGCCGATAGCCATGCTCGATCCCGGCCTGCAGCACGCGGTCAACCTCCGGTGTGGTGCCGCCGATCACGTCCGGCTGTCCCGACATCGGCGTGGTGCGCACCCCGTCCGACGTCACGCCGATCTTGGCCAACGTGTTCTCGAACGTCGGGATGATCCCGAAAATCCCGATCGAGCCGGTGATCGTGGTCGGTTCGGCAAAGATCGTATCGCCTGCCGTCGCCACCCAATACCCGCCGCTCGCCGCGACCGAGCCCATCGACACGACCACCGGCAGCTTCTGCGCCTTCGCCTCTAGGATTGCGCGGCGGATCGTTTCCGACGCCAGCGCCGAGCCACCGGGCGAATCGACCCGCACGACCAAAGCCTTGAGTTTCTTCTTGGCGAGCCCATCGAACAGCGCCTTGGCGATCGTGTCGCCACCGGCGGTGCCGGTATCGGCCTTGCCGTCGACGATCTCACCTGCCACCGTCAGCACGCCGATCGCGTCGCCACCGGTCGGCAGCGGATTGGCAGCGAGATAATTGGCATATTTGATCGTGTTGAAATTACCCGCCGGCTTGTTGGTGTCGCTGCCGGCGATCTCGGCCACGCGCTTGTTGAAATCGATCCGCTCGGCAAGCTTGTCGACGATCCCTGCGTCCAGGTTCGATTTGGCGATGTCGCCCTGCGCTGCGGTCACCACCGCGTCGGGGGTCATCAGCAACGGATCGAACTTCGCCTTGGGTCGTGCCTTGGCGATCGCCTGTTTCCACTGGTCGAAGATCACGCCGTACAGCGCTTGCGACGCCTGCTTCGCCTCGGGCGACTGGTCACTGCGCGTATAGGGTTCGACGAACGATTTGTATTTGCCGACGCGGTAGATGTGCGCATTGACGCCGAGCCGGTCGATCAGCCCCTTATAGTAAAGCTGGCTGCCGCCCGGTCCGGTGAACAGCGTACCGCCCATCGGGTTCATCCAGATCTCGCTCGCATTGGCGGCAAGGCGATAGCCGGCATCGGTATAGCCGGTGGCATAGGCCAGCACCGGCTTCTTGCTGTCGCGGACGCGGCGGACCGCCTCGGCGACTTCATTCAGCGCTGCCGGATAGCCGCCGGTAAAGCTGTCCAGGTCGAGCACCACGACCTTCACGCGGTCGTCATCCTTCGCCTTGTCGAGCGCGCGCACCACGTCGCGCAGGCGGAATTCATTGACTGGCGCGCTGCCGCCGGCGAATGCCGAAAAGGCATCCGCCTCGGCTGGCTGCTCCACGATCGAGCCGTTCAGGTCGAGCACCAGCGCGCCATTGCCGATCGTTGCCGGGCTGGGTTTGGCGGCAAGCACGGCGAACAATAAGCCGAAGAACAACAGCATGGCGGCGAGCACCAGCGCGTCCTTGATGCCGACCAGGATCTTCCAGGCGCCTCGAACCAATTTCACGTCTGCAGTCTCCGTTGCCGGCGCGGGTTGCCCGCTATCCTGGGCCATCTAGCCCGGCGTGTGTGGTTTCAGCAATACGGGGCGCATTATAAGCGGCCCTGCAGCCGGACGGACGTGACGTCGTGACCATTGCCCGATAGGGGCGTGGGCGTGACGATGACCGCCATCACCCCGCCAACCGTCGGCCGCGCACCCCGTACCATGGGCGGCGAACTGCGTGCATTGCTGTGGCTCGCCGGGCCATTGGTCGGCGCGAATCTGCTGCAGATGGGCGTCGCGGGGGTCGATGTGATCTTCGTCGCGCGGCTTGGCACGGTCGAGTTCGCCGCCGCGACGCTTGGCGTGTTCATGTTCAACGTCATCATGTTCGCGCTGATCGGCCTGACCAGCGCCGCCGCGCCGATCATCGCTGCCGAGCTCGGCCGGCGCGCCCATGCCGTGCGCGAAGTAAGACGGTCCTTTCGCATGGCGTTGTGGCTGGCGATTCTCGGTGCATTGCCGTTCCTGATCGTGCTCGCGCATGGCGAGACGTTGCTGCTCGCGGCTGGGCAGGACCCCGCCGTCGCGCGTCGTGCGGGTGCGTTCCTCGACATCACACTGTTCGCGCTGGTGCCCGGGATTGCCGCCGCCGTGATGCGCACCACGGCCGCCGCGCTGGGGCGGCCCGGCTGGGCATTCCTGGTCACCGGGCTTGCGCTGCTGACGGCGATCCTCGGCAATTGGTGTCTGGTGTTCGGCAATGCCGGTTTTCCCGCGCTCGGCCTGGAAGGATCGGGGATCGCCACGGTCGTGACCATGACCGTAATGATGCTGTGCTATGTGGCGATCCTGCTCCGCGATCGCGGCCTGCGTCGCTACCGGCTGTTCGGCCGCTGGTGGCGCACCGAATGGCCGCGCTTCTTCGAGATCGTCCGGCTCGGCGTGCCGATCGCGCTGACCTGGACATTCGAGGGGGCGCTGTTCGGCGGGGCGGCGATCCTGATGGGTCTGATCGGTGTCGCCGAGGTCGCGGCGCACGCGATCGCGCTCAATATCGCCGCGGTCGCCTTCCAGGTGCCGTTCGGCGTCGCGCAGGCGGCGACGATCCGCGTCGGCATGGCCTATGGCGCGCGCGATCATCTGTGGATCTCGCGCGCTGGCCGTGTCGCGCTGATCGTCGGGATCGGCTTCATGGTGGTGACGGCGACCTCGATCTGGACGCTACCGCGGCTGTTCATCAGCGCCTATATCGATGCCGATGCGCCCGCGAACGCGGTGGTCGTGGGGCTCGCGCTTCAGTATCTCGCCGTCGCCGCGCTGTTCCAGCTGGTCGACGGCGCGCAGGCAGTGGCGGCCGGCATCCTGCGCGGCGTGCAGGACACCCGCATCCCGATGCTGATCGCCGCGTTCGGCTATTGGGTGATCGGGTTCGGCACCGCGATCCTGCTCGGCTTCACTTTCGGCTTGCAGGGCGTCGGAATCTGGCTCGGGCTAGGCGCCGGGTTGCTTGCGGTGTCGGCGCTGCTGCTATGGCGCTGGTCGGCGCGAGGGCGGCTGGGCTTATTGCCAAACTAGGTCTTCGGCTTGCTGTACCAGAGCGCGTTGACGATGATCCATTTGCCGTCGAACCGACCCATATGGAAATAGTCGACGAACCAGGGCGTTTCCAGGCGTACCGATGCCGCGCTGTCGGTGACGTCGAGGACCCGGCATGACCGGTCCCATTTCTCGCGCAGCGTCTTGAGTGCGCCGTTCCTGGTCAGATTGACCAGCTCTTCCTTGGTCATGCGGCGCAAGCCGAGGCGCTCATAGGGCGTGTCGCCGATGACCGCGCGCTTGGCGAGATCGGGGTGGAGCGACCGCGCCACCCGGTCGGGCGCTCCCTCCAGCTGGCCATCGATATAGTCGAAGCAGGTCGCCTCGATCGCCGCGATGGTCGCCGCATCGGCCGGTGCCGCAGGGCTGGCCGCCGCCATGGCCGACGCAAGAAGATATATTGACATCATGGCCATTATTTCCCTTTTTCGATGCAGCGCAGGTGAAGGGCGTAGGAGCCTGCGCCGCTGTCGGCATCATAAGCGACATTGTGGCACTCGACCTTGCGCTGCTCCGGGACGGAGGCCCAAATCTTCTCGAGCGTCGAATAGGCGGCACCTTCCTGTTCGCCGCATTTCACGTCTTTTGCAAAATCGCCACCGGAAAGCTTCCGGCAGAAGATATCGAAATTATAGATTGGAAGAGCTTCAGCCGCCGCCCTTGCTTCTGTCCCAGCGAGACTGGTGAGCAGGCTGATAAAGGGCAGGACGACGCGAAGCGCTTTTTTCAAGATTGCCTCCCAGGATGCTCAACCACTCTGTCGCGGCCGTGGCTGGCTCGCAACCCGTTCCACGCCGCGCCACGGGCTTTTCGTCGCAGGGTGGTTGACGATCGCAGGGCGGCTCCACATATGCGCCGTGCTGGCACTCGACTCGTAAGAGTGCTAACAACGATTCAGATCATCACCACTAGAAGGGCTATCGCGCATGAACTTTCGTCCGTTGCACGACCGCGTCCTCGTCCGCCGGGTAGAAGCGGAAGAGAAGACGGCAGGCGGGATCATCATCCCGGAAACCGCCAAGGAAAAGCCGCAGGAAGGCGAAGTCGTCTCCGTCGGCACCGGCACCCGCGCCGATGACGGCAAGATCACCCCGCTCGACGTCAAGGCCGGCGACAAGATCCTGTTCGGCAAATGGTCGGGCACTGAGGTCAAGGTCGACGGTGAAGACCTGCTGATCATGAAGGAATCCGATATCCTTGGGATCGTCGGCTAACCTTTTCGCCTCTTCAGATTTTCCAACTTTTACATTGAAAGGGTAGCCTCACATGGCAGCCAAGGACGTAAAATTTTCGCGTGACGCGCGTGAACGCATTCTGCGCGGCGTCGACATCCTCGCCGATGCGGTGAAGGTCACGCTTGGGCCGAAGGGCCGCAACGTGGTCATCGACAAGTCGTATGGCGCACCGCGCATCACCAAGGACGGCGTCACCGTCGCCAAGGAAATCGAGCTCAAGGACAAGTTCGAGAACATGGGTGCGCAGATGCTGCGCGAAGTGGCCTCGAAGACCAACGACGTGGCCGGCGACGGCACCACCACCGCGACCGTTCTCGCTCAGGCGATCGTGCGCGAGGGCATGAAGTCGGTTGCGGCCGGCATGAACCCGATGGACCTGAAGCGCGGCATCGACCTTGCGGTCATCGAAGTCGTCAAGGACATCAAGGCACGTTCCAAGCCCGTCTCGGGCACCAAGGAAATCGCACAGGTCGGCATCATCTCGGCCAATGGCGACACCGTCGTCGGCGAGAAGATCGCTGAAGCGATGGAGCGCGTCGGCAAGGAAGGCGTGATCACCGTCGAGGAAGCCAAGGGCCTCGAATTCGAACTCGATGTCGTCGAAGGCATGCAGTTCGACCGCGGTTATCTGTCGCCTTACTTCATCACCAACCCGGAAAAGATGTCGGTCGAATTGAACGACCCGTACATCCTGATCCATGAGAAGAAGCTGTCGAACCTGCAGGCGATGCTCCCGATCCTGGAAGCGGTTGTTCAGTCGGGCCGTCCGCTGCTGATCATCGCGGAAGACATCGAGGGTGAGGCTCTGGCCACGCTCGTCGTCAACAAGCTGCGCGGCGGCCTGAAGGTCGCAGCGGTCAAGGCGCCTGGCTTCGGTGATCGTCGCAAGGCGATGCTCGAGGACATCGCGATCCTGACCAAGGGCGAGATGATCTCGGAAGACCTGGGCATCAAGCTCGAGTCGGTGACCGTCGGCATGCTCGGCACCGCCAAGCGCGTCACGATCGACAAGGACAACACCACCATCGTCGATGGTGCTGGCGACCATGAAGCGATCAAGGGCCGCACCGATGCGATCCGCCAGCAGATCGAGAACACCACCAGCGACTACGACAAGGAGAAGCTCCAGGAGCGTCTTGCCAAGCTCGCCGGCGGCGTTGCCGTGATCAAGGTCGGCGGTTCGACCGAAGTCGAAGTCAAGGAGCGCAAGGATCGCGTCGACGACGCTCTCCACGCGACCCGCGCAGCGGTCGAAGAAGGCATCGTCCCCGGTGGTGGTACGGCGCTGCTGTACGCAACCAAGGCGCTCGAAGGCCTGAAGGGCGCGAACGACGACCAGACCCGCGGCATCGATATCGTCCGCAAGGCGCTCTACGCGCCGGTCCGCCAGATCGCGCAGAATGCCGGTCATGACGGTGCGGTGATCTCGGGCAAGCTGCTCGAGGGCAATGACCCGAACCAGGGCTTCAACGCTCAGACCGACGTCTATGAGAACCTCGTCGAAGCCGGCGTGATCGATCCGACCAAGGTCGTTCGCACCGCGCTGCAGGACGCAGCCTCGGTGTCGGGCCTGCTCATCACGACGGAAGCCGCCGTGTCCGAGTTGCCCGAAGACAAGCCTGCCATGCCCATGGGCGGCGGTGGCGGCATGGGCGGCATGGGCGGCATGGACTTCTAAGCCGAAAGGCGGCCTGATTGAGCGAAAGCTCAATCAGGACTCGCCCGAGGCGGACCGGAGGCAATGCCCCCAGACCCGTCCGACGAAAGCGCGGGCTTTGCCCGCGCCCATGCCAAACATCGACCAACGCAAAAAAGGGCCGGGGGCAACCCCGGCCCTTTTTTCGTTCCGGGACCGTTGCTTCAATAACGTCGCGCCGATTCAAAATTCGCGCGGGTCTGCACTACCGCTCCGACAAGTTGTGATAGCGTGGCCGAGCTATCGAGTCGCGTGGAGAGGCAGATGTCGGTTTATAACGGAACGCCGGGCGATGACGTCTATACCGGCGGCAGCGACGACGACCAGATTTCGGGTAACGACGGCAAGGACGTCCTGGCGGGCGGCGACGGCGCGGACACGATCAATGGCGGCGCGGGCGACGATATTCTGTATTCGTCCGTCATATCGCCGGCCTGGAAGGCGCCGCTCAATGGCACCAATCCCGGTTATGTCCGCCCCGTGCTCGACACCGGCAGCGCCGTGGACAACCTGGATGGCGGCGGCGGTTATGACACGATCTATGCCGGCTATGGCGACAATGTTTATGGCGGCCTGGAATATTCCAATCTGCTGATCAGCTTCCAGGGCGCCTCGGCCGGGGTGACGGTCGATTTTCGCGGGCTCACCAGTGGCGGCGCGATCACCGTCGGGGGCGGTACGATAAGATATATCTCGTCGGTCCTGTGGATCGACGGCAGTGAATTCGGCGACACCATCATCGGCGGCGACCTATATTCCAATGTGAAGAGTCCGATTTTCGGCCTGGGCGGGGACGATCATATCACGGCCGGCACGGGCACCGGCGATATCTATGGCGGCGAGGGTAACGATACGCTCGATGATGCCGGTGAAGGTCATTATCTCTATGGCGAGGCTGGCGACGACATCATCAACGCCGTCAGTACATCCAGTGTCAGTTTTGGTGGCGATGGCGACGACACGCTCACTGTGTCGGGCCGGCTCTCCTATGGCGGAGCAGGCAATGATACCATCACGATCGTCGATCGCGGCACCGATACGTCCGCTTATGGTCAGGATGGCGACGATATCCTGGACGGTGGCGCCGGGGGAACTTTCTCCAGGGCGGCACGGGCGCCGACCGGATCAACGGCAATGACGGCAATGATTACCTCTATTCCGATCACAATGACATTGTCGCAGCCAGCCAGGCGGACCTCGGGGCTGAACATGATCAGCTGTCCGGCGGGAATGGCGACGATTATCTGTCGATCGGTTATGGCGACGATGCCGATGGCGGCACCGGGTGGAACACGCTGGGGCTGTCGCTGGCCGGCGCGACGAGCGGGGTAACGATCGACACCGCATCGATCATCAATGGCGGGCCGTTCTCGCTCGGCGGGGGCACGATCCGCAACATGCAGTCGGTCAAGACGATCTGGGGATCGGGCTATGGCGATACGATCACCATCGCCAATCAATCGGCCATCGTGACGATCTTTGCCGGGGACGGCGACGACACGATCAATGGCAGCAGCGGCGCGGACACGATCCATGCCGGTGCGGGAGCGGACATCGTCAACGCCGGCGACGGCGCGGACCGCATCTATATCGATGCCGCGACCGAGGTCGGGGCCGGCGAGCAGATCAACGGCGGCAACGGCTTCGACACGATCTTCGTCAACAACAAGATCGGCCTCACGGACCTTTCCGGCGCGACGTTCACGGGGATCGAGCAGCTCAACGGAACGTTCGCTGGCCAGATCGGCGTCGCGACCACCCAGCTGAACAATATCATCATCAACGGCAGCTATGTCTTCATGAACGGCGGCACCGTCTCGCTGACAGGCGTGGCAGTGATTGGCACCACCTATTTCTATCTGTCCGATGCCGGCAACCGGATCGACCTGAACCAGCTCGTCGGTTTCGATTCACCTCCAATCTTCCAGATCATCGGCGGCGCCGGGGACGACACGATCATCTCTGGCAGGTTCGGCACCAGCTTCGGCATGGGGGGGAACGATACGCTCATCGGCAGAGACGGTTACGACGTTCTCAATGGCGGCGATGGCAACGACCGGCTCGACGGCCATAGCGGCGGCGATCAGCTGATCGGCGGCAAGGGCGATGACTACTTCATCATCGACGAAAGCAGCGACACGGTGCTGGAATATGATGGCCAGGGTAACGACACGGTCGAAAGCTCGATCTCGATTTCCTTCACCCAGTCCGTCTTTATCGAGACGCTGATCCTGACCGGCACGGCGAATATCGATGCGACCGGTGATGCGCGAGCCAATATGATCATCGGCAATGCCGGCAATAATCGCCTCGATGGCGGCGCCGGCGCCGACACGATGCAGGGTGGTGCGGGCAACGACACTTATTATGTCGATGTCGCCGGCGATTCCGTGCTGGAGGCGGTCGGCGGCGGCACCGACATCGTGTTCGCCGCGAAAAGCTTTGCCCTGGGTGCCGGGCAAGAGATCGAGACGCTGGCGACGGCCAGCGATGCCGGCACCGGCCTCATCGATCTTACCGGCAATGAGTTCGCCAACACGCTTCGTGGCAATGCAGGCGCCAACCGGCTCGACGGCGGGGCCGGCGGCGACCGGCTTTACGGCGGCAAGGGCAACGATACCTATGTCATCGACAACAGCCTGGACCGCGTGATCGAGCTTGATGGCGAGGGAACGGATACTGTCCTGAGCTCAGTGAGCTTTTCGTTCAGTGGCCTGACCGGGCTGGAGAATCTGACGCTGACCGGCAGTGCGGCGATCAACGGCACGGGCAATGCGCTGAACAATGTGCTGATCGGCAATGCAGCGGCGAACATCCTCGATGGCGGCGCCGGCACCGACACCATGCAGGGCGGCTTGGGCAACGACACCTATTATGTCGATGTCGCCGGGGATGTCGTCCTCGAGGGCGTTGGCGGCGGCAGCGACACCGTACTCGTCGCGCGAAGCTATGCGCTGGCGGCGGGGCAGGAGATCGAGACGCTGGCGACGGCCAATGATGCCGGGACCGGCTTCATCAACCTGACCGGCAATGAATTCGCCAACACGCTGCGCGGCAATGCCGGCGGCAATATCCTCGATGGCGGTGCCGGCGGCGATCGGATGTATGGCGGGCTGGGTAACGATGTCTATGTCGTCGATCACAGCCTGGACCGGGTGATCGAGCTCGACGGCGAAGGCACCGATCTGGTGCAGAGCTCGATCAGCTTCTCGCTCAATGGCCTGACCGGGCTGGAGAATCTGACGCTGACCGGGGCAGCGGCGATCAATGGGACCGGCAATGCGCTCGCCAATATCCTGATCGGCAATGGCGCGGCGAACATCCTCGATGGGGGCGCCGGCATCGACGCGATGCAGGGTGGCCTGGGCAACGACATTTATTATGTCGATGTTGCCGAGGATATCGTCCGCGAGGCGATGGGCGGGGGCAATGACACCGTGCTTGCGACGCGCGCCTATATTCTGGGCGCCGGGCAGGAGATCGAGACACTGGCGACGGCAAATGATGCCGGAACCAGCTTCATCAACCTGACCGGCAACACGTTCGTCAACACGCTGCGCGGCAATGCCGGCGGCAACCGGCTCGACGGCGGTCTGGGCAGCGACACGCTCACCGGCCTGGGCGGTGCTGATACGTTCGTGTTCGACACCGCGCTCGGCACCGCCAATGTCGATACGATCACGGACTTCGTCCATGGCACCGACCGGATCGAGCTCGACCAGTCGGTCTTTGCGGGGCTTGGGCTGGGCACGCTCAGCGCCAGCGCGTTCAGCAACGGACCTGCCACCACCGCGGATCAACATATCCTGTACGACGCGGCGACCGGCACCCTGTCCTATGATGCCGATGGGTCGGGTGCGGGCGCGGCGATCATCTTCGCCACCCTCGCCAATCATCCCGCCACCATCACCAGCGCCGACTTCCTTGTCGTACCGTGATCGACGAGCAACGATACAAATGCCGGTTTCCATGTGCGCCGGTTGACTCAAGCCATCCCTCGCTCCAGCCTGATGCGATATGCAGCCTCGCTCGCCTTCATCTCGTTCGTTTGGTCCATGACGGATAAGGTTGTCGCACATGCAAGGAAAGTGGTGCCCACGCTGACGCAGGAGCAGCGTGACGCCCTCGCATGGGCGTGGGAGCTTGGCGATGGCATGACATACGACCATGAACATCGCGTCGGGCAAACCCTCCATGCGCGAGGGTTGGTCAATAACGCGCAACATCTAACGCCGCTTGGCCTCGCGGTTCGACAATTGATTCTGGAGCAGGATCCGGGCGCAGGCCGCTGATACTCTGGCCCTCTGCAGACTAGGCATCCTCTGCCGCTGCGGGGAGGCCGGCGCTTCGATTTCCGGTGCCTTACAGAATTGACACACCCTCTTTCAATTGCCCGCCTGCCGCGACACAGTACGGGTCATCGCATCGCAATCCGGGGGAACCCATGACCAGTTTGACTCGCCGCGAGGCGCTTGCCGCCTCCACCACCGCAACGCTGGCCGCCACGATCGCCGCGGCGACACCGGCCTGGGCTTTAGAGTCCGGGGCGCTGGGCGCCGCGACGGCACCGACGGCGAACGGTGCCGCCTGGGACCTGTCGGAAATCTATCCCGATGACGCCGCTTGGGAAGCCGCGCGCAAGGGGGCGCTCACTGCCGTGCCGTCGCTGACTGCCTGGCGCGGCAAGCTCGGCGACAGCGCCGAGACGTTGGCCAAGGCAATGGTCGCCATCTCCGACATGGGCCGGACGATTGCGAGAATCTATGTCTATGTCAGCCTCAAGGCCGATGAGGATGTCCGCGTCTCCGCCAATCAGCAGCGCCAGGCACAGGCGATCGATCTCTACACCGCCTATGGTGAAGCGGTGTCCTGGTTCTCGCCCGAGATACTGGCGATCGGCGCGGAGAAGATCGAGGGCTTCATCGCCGCCAATGCCGTGCTCAAATCGCGCTTCGATTTCTCGCTGCGCAACACCTTGCGCCAGGCCCCGCATACGCTGAGTGCGAACGAGGAAGCCTTGCTCGCCAGCACCAGCGCGCCGCTCCAGGGGCCGGAGGATATTCGCGGCCAGCTGGTCGCTTCCGACATTCCCTGGCCGACCATCACTCTGTCGACCGGCAAGTCGATCCGGCTCGACGACCAGGGCTATACGCTGGTGCGCGACGCACCCAACCGCGCCGATCGCAAGAAGGTGTTCGACACCTTCTGGGCGACCTATGGCCAGTTCCGTAACTCGCTCGGCGCTGCCTATCTGTCGAAGCTCAAGGCCGATGTGTTCGACATGAAGGCGCGGCGGTACAAGACGTCGCTCGCCGCCTCGCTGTCGGGCAATGACGTGCCCGAGGCGGTGTATCGCACGCTGGTTGCCGAGACCAACAAGGGCCTGCCCGAACTGCACCGCTATTTCGAGCTGCGCCGGCGCCTGCTCAAGCTGCCCGATATGGCTTATTACGATATTTATCCGCCGCTCGTGTCGCTGGAGCGCAAGGTCACCATCCAGGAAATGCGCTCCGTCGTGCTCGAAGCGGTCAAGCCGCTCGGCCCCGATTATGTCACGCTGCTGGGCAAGGCGACGGCAGGAAAATGGATGGATCCGCTGCCACGCCCCGGCAAGCGCTCGGGCGCCTATATGAACCCCGGCGCCTATGACGTGCATCCCTATCTGCTGCTCAATCTGGGCGAGAATTATGAAGGCATGACCACCTATGCGCATGAATGGGGCCATGCGATGCACTCGCTGCTCGCGGCCAGAGCGCAGGTCTATGACAAGGCCGACTATCCGCTGTTCACGGCCGAGATTGCCTCGACCTGTAATGAGCAATTGCTCGCCGCCTATATGGTCGGCCGTGCCAAGACGAAGGAAGAGAAGCTCTTCTATCTCGGCCAGCAGCTCGAGGGGATTCGCGGCACCTTCTTCCGCCAGACCATGTTCGCTGAGTTCGAGCTGGCCTGCCACGACAAGGCGGAAGCGGGTGAGGGGCTGTCAGGCGAAGCCTTCAGCGCACTCTATCTCGACCTGCTCAAGCGCTATCACGGGCCGAAAGTCGCGATCGACCCGGTCTATGCATCCGAATGGGAGTATATTGGCCACTTCTATTCGAGCTTTTATGTCTATCAATATGCCACCTCGATCTCGGCCGCGTCCTATTTCGCGCGCTCGATCCTGAAGGGCGGGGCGAAGGAGCGGGACAATTATCTCGGCGTGCTGAAGGCCGGCGGATCGGATCATCCGGTCGCATTGCTCAAGCGTGCGGGGCTCGATATGGCGTCGCCGGCGCCGTATCAGGCGATTATCGCGACCTTCAAGGATACGCTCGACCAGTGCGAAGCGTTGATGGCGTAAAGGGGATGACAAGAATGCGAAGCCTGGTCTGGATGAGCGCCGCGACGGTATTGCTGACGCTCTCTGCATGCGATTCCGCGCCTGCGCCGGTCGCGGACGACGATAGCGCGACCAACATTGTTGCGCCCGCCCGGCCCGCCTTCGCGGCCGATCTGAACGAGGCGACGACGGCGATCGAGGGAGCCGGTGGTCCGTGGAAGGGCGGTACGGTCAAGGATGGCATCCGCGATACGACCACCGGCGGGACGATCCGCACGATCACCGCGACCGGTGGTCTGGCCCAGGTCTTCGCACTGCCCGACGGCAAGGCGTGGCAGGTCCGCCTGATCAGTCGCCCGAAGACCGGTTGCAGCGAATCCGCTCCGCTCAAGGCTGCGTTGCCCAATCTGGTCGCGACGCTCGCGCCCGCCACGCCGCTTTCCGTGGCGGATCGGAACGCGATCGGCGACGACCTGGCATCGACCGCGCCGAAAACGCATGACCTGACCGCGATCCGCATCATCGTGTCGGGCGGCTGCAGCCACAGCATGACGCTGACCGCGCTCTGACGAGGGTTTGAAAATGCGCTGAAGGGTACCGCCCTGGAATTCGCTTTTCCGCGAATTCCGACAAACACCGATCCGCGACCGTCCGTTAACCATTTATCGAAGCGTGGCGGGGCATGGCTGACGGTCGATGATGCGCCGTTCCCTGTCCTTTGCCGCACTTGGCGCGCTTGCCGCGATGGTCTTTGCGACGTGGATGCATTTCGGTGTGCTCAACCCGGCCAATGTCGGCTGGCTGATCGATGGGCATGACCGCGGCCAGAGTGCGATCGGGCTCGCTGCCTATCTGCGCGCCGGCGGTCCCTGGCCTTTGCTGCACCAGCCTTTGCTGGGTGCGCCGGAGGGGATGACATTGTTGTTCACCGACAGCATCCCGCTGCTCGGCATCCTGCTCGGCCCGGTCGCGCGCTGGCTGCCGCCGGGGCTGCAGTTCCTCGGCCTGTGGTATCTCGCCTGCATCATTCTGCAGGTCGGCTTCGCCTGGGCGATCGTCCGGCCGCGCGCGCCGGACGGCATGAGCGCGTGGCTGTGCGCCGCGCTGCTTGCGCTGATGCCGGTGCTGATCAACCGCTATGGCCATGCCAGCCTGTGCGCGCAGTGGCTGATCCTGTGGGCGCTATGGCTTCATCTCGATCCGTTGCGGTCGCGCTCGTCTTTCTGGTGGGCGGCCGTGCTCGGTACTGCCGCGCTGGTCCATTCCTATCTGCTGCTGATCGTCGCGGCGATCTGGGCGAGTGCGATGCTGCGCGCGCTATGGGTCGAACCGCAGCGCCGGCGCACCCTGATCGGCGCGCTCGGCGTGGCGGCGCTGGCGGTGGCGATCGTCGCGCTGCACGGTGTGCTTGGGCAGCGTTTCGCATCGACCGGCACCTATGGCGCGTTCCCGGTGGCGCTCGACGCGTGGTGGAACCCGGCCAATCCGTCCTATTCCGCGCTGCTGCCGTCATCGCCCGATGACGGGCATGGTTTTGAAGGTTTCCAGTATCTCGGTGCCGGCCTGATCGCTCTGGTACTGATCGGGATGGCCTGGTCGGCGGCAGGCGCCACACGCCTTGCGACGCCTGCCATGCCGGGGGATGCGCTGCGCCGCCTGACCTGTCTGGTGCCCGCTTTGCTGGTGCTGGCGGTCGTCGCCATCGGGCCACAGCCCAAATTCTGGGGCGTGCCGTTATGGACTTTCCATCTGCCCCCGGCGCTGACCGACGCGCTTGACCCGGTCCGCGCAGGAGGGCGCCTGTTCTGGCCGGCAACCTATACGCTGGCGGTCGCCGCCTTGCTGGTCGTCTGCAGCATGCCGCGCGCGACGCTCATCCTTGCTGGAGCGCTGGCGCTGCAGCTGGTCGATCTGATGCCGATGCTCGCCGCCGTCCGTGCGACCAGCGCTGCGGCCGACTCGTCCGCCCACTATCATCGCACCCGCGACCCACGCTGGGATGCGCTGATCGCGCAGGCAGGCACGATCGATTTCCAGCCGCCCAATCCCTTTGCCGATCTCGCGCTGATGGAGGAGGTGACCTGGCGCGCGGTTCGGCTGTGCCGTCCGGTTCGCTTCACCTATGCCGCGCGCGAGACCGCCGGGATGCGCGCGCGCCTCGATGCCGAGGCAAGGGACTTTCAGGCCGGGCGGATCGAACCGACACGACTCTATGTGCTGCTCGATGGCAAGGTGCCGAGGGTGCTGGCCGGGCGCGTGCAGCGGCTCGACGGCATCGCGATCATTGCGCCGACTGCATCTCCCTTGCCGCCGGGGTGTCGCCCTTAGTCGTTCGTCCCCGCCCAGCCGGGCAGATGCGCCGTGTCATGGCCGTTGGCGAATGCCAGCGCATCGGACAGCGCCTGCCCGAAATGGCTTTCGAGGTGCCCTGGCTTGATCCGCCGTCGGAGAAAGTCGGCCCACAGGAACTCGGCATAGGGCGTATCGACCTTGGCGTACCCGCCCGCGCGTCGCAGCGCGCCGGCCAGCGACCGGTACGGATCGTCGGTCAGGTCCGTGACCTTTTTCGGGATATCGTCATAATCCTGACGGATGCCCTTCGCGTCGAACGGATGCAGCCAGTTGCGATTGTCCATGAAGGTGATGAAGGCGGGCCGGGCGAGTGCGCTCAGGTCGGCGATGACATGGACAAGGACGTGTTTCACGCCCTCCAGATGCAGCGCGAGCGCAAGATGGTGATTGTCGATCAGATAGGCCCGGTCCTTCGGCCCGAGCACCACCGGCAGCATGTGGCGGCCGAGATAATCGGGTCCCTCGCGGTCGGCGCGCTGGCGCCATTCCTGGCGCTTGCGCTCGACCTCGCGCAGGCCGACCGTGATCTGTGTCGGACGCAGGTCGGCGATCGCGCGCGGGTGCAATAGCGGCTCAGGATCCTGGATCATCGACAGCTTCCATTGGAACGACGGATTGCGGCAGGCTGGCGACGGCGTCGTCCACGCTATAGCTGGATCGCACGGCGAGGTCATGGGCTCCGGCCGCCGTCAGCAAGTCGCGCACTCTGTCACGAACCCGGGCGAGCAGCAGGCGGGCGCCGTTCATGCGCAGGCGCGCATCGAATTCGATCAGCGCATCGGCCGCGCTGCTGTCGATATCGAAGCTTTCCTCCAGGCTGACGATCACCGTGGTGACGGTCTGGTCGGCCGCCTGCTGGTCGGCGATCAGGGCAAGCACCGCTTCGGCATTGGCGAAGAACAGCGGCTCGGCTGGCCGCCAGATCGCCACGCCAGGGACGGCGCTGGCCTCGGGATGGCGGGCAAGGTCGACAAAGTTGCGCGAACTGCCCAGCCGCCCCAGCCTGACCAGCTGTGGCGAGGCAAGCCGGCGCACCAATGCGGCGATCGACAAGAGTATCGCGAGCAGCATGCCGTTGAGCACGCCGAGTGCGAGGACCCCGATTGCCGCGCCGATCGCCACATACTGGTCGCGTCCAAGGCGCCAGAGGCGGACGATCGGCTGCGGATTGAGCGCGTGGGAAAGCGCCGCGATGACCACCGCCGCCAGCACCGGCTGCGGCAGATGCGCGACCAGCCGAACACCGGCCAGCATCAGCAGCGCAAGCCCGATCGCCGCGATTGCGCCGGCAGCCCGCGTCCTGGTTCCGGCCGCCTCGCTGGCCGCGCCGGCGGAGAAGCCTGCGCCGACCGGCAGTCCCTGCACCAGCGCCGAGGCGAGGTTGGCCGCGCCGAGTGCGGCAAGCTCGCGATTGGGCTCGATCCGGTCGCCATGGCTCAGCGCCAGTGCGCGCATCGTGCCCCAGCTTTCCGCGAGCAGGATGAGGACCAAAGGGATGACGAGCTCGGCCAGCCCCGTGAGCATCGGATAGGGGATATGCGGCAGCGTCGGCAGTGCGATGCTCAGGTCGATCAGCCCGACCGTCGCAACCCCGTGTCCCGGCAGGTCGAACAGGATCGAGGCGGCGATGCCGGCTGCCAGCACGATAAACGCCCCCGGAACCGAGGGCAGGCGCCGCAGCGCGAGCAGCAGGAGCAGCGCGGTGGTCCCGGTAGCGATGCTGGTCCAGTTCCAGGCGCCGAAATCGGACAACAGGCCGGCGATCAGCTCGAAGACATTGCCCGCCTGCGGGCTGACGCCGAAGACCAGCGGCATCTGCTTGAGGATGATGGTGATTGCGAGGCCAAAGGCGAAGCCGCGCAGCACCGGCCGGGACACGAAACCGGTCAGCCCGCCAAGGCGCGCTGCCGATGCGGCCAGAAAGGCGATGCCGACCAGCGCGACTGTTATCGTCGCAAGTGCGATCTTCACGGCAGGATCGGCGGTCAGCGTGCCGAGCGACGCGGCCATGATCGCCGCCGAGGAGGAAGTCGGTGAGACGATCGCGAAGCGGCTGCGGCCGATCGCTGCATAGACCAGTGCGCCGACGATCGCCGCGAGAATGGCATGTTGCGGCGCGAGCCCGGCGATGCCGGCATAAGCGACCGCCTCGGGCAAGATCAGCCCGGCGACCGACAATCCAGCGATGAGATCGGCTCTGCGCACCGTGCGCTGCTGGCTCATATTGCGCCGTTCAGGGAGGGGCGCAGGGCGCGCTTCATCGAGTCTCTCCTGATCCGCCGGCCAAATCTGCGCCGCTTTTGGTGGGAGAGCAACTGACGCAATGAGCGCGACGCTATCGTGGGCGGCTTTTCCTGGTGAGAAGGGGGCCCCTTTCAATATCCGCCAAAACGGACCTCCAGCCGTTTGAGCGCACCGTCGAACTGTTTCAGGGCACGGTTGTGATCCTGATCTTGTGCGTAGGACGATGCGCGCATTGAACGACAGCTCGATGTGACGATAAACTCCGGATCCGGGCCCGCAATAGCGGTGTGGACTTGCACCAGCTTGCGTATCCGCTGCCCATATCTGGCCTCATATTGTTTACCATATCGCTGGCGACGCGCGGCATCGCAAAGCCTGCTGCCGCTTGCCTCGGCACTTGCCCAATAAAGCTCTTCGGACAGATTAGCCCTTGGGGAGGGTTGGCTGCCAGTGCTCACCACCTGGCCGATTGCCAGGGCCAAATATGCGAACGAAAGCATCTCTTTCCTTCCCATGCACTTTAGAATGACCAATCCCGAGCAATTTGCCGTCGATATCTGCAACGGACCGTTAATGGGCGCTCGATCCTGGTGGTGCCCAATGTTGTCAGATTTAGATTAAATATTTGATATATAACGAATTATCTGGATTCTCGTCGATGCGGCGACGGGAGATATGTTACATCTCCGGTGTAACATATCTCTCCCGCCTTTGGCGTTGCCCCTCAGCATTGTTGCCGGCCGCGATTCAACCATCGCACGGGACCAGGCATGCCATCCCGTGCCGGACTTGTCCCGGCGCGCTCTTTCTTAGTGTCGAAAACAACATTGCCGCTGCGCTGTCCGCGCAAAGGCTTCCTGCTAGCTGAGCTGCTCGTCCAGGCTGCGGGTACGCGAGGTAACCTCGTCGCCGGTATGTTTGGTCGAAGCCGGTTCGATCAGCAGCACCCAGCATTCTTCGTCCGCGACGGGGTTATGCCGCACGCCGCTCGGCACGGTCAGGAAATCGCCCTGTGACAGCTCGACCGGGCCATCCTCGAACTCGATCCGCAGCGATCCCTTGACGATGTAGAATAGTTCGTCCTCGCCATCATGCGCATGCCAGACAAACTTGCCTTTCAGCTTGGCCACCTTGAGCAGCTGGTCGTTCACCCGCCCGACCACCTTGGGCGACCAGTAATCGGTCACGCGGTCGAAGGCTGCGGTCAGGGTGGTGGGGGAAAGCATCGTCTCTGCTCCGGGATCGTCTTCAATTGGCATCATTCGCGCATCCGGTTTCCGGTGCAAGCCGGGGCGGTCCCGATAGCGCTTGTAACGGATCGCATATCATGACCATGAACCGGGCCATCATTGCGGTGGCCGGCGCTCGGCCAGAACCGCGATTGCCTCCGACGTGATTGGACTTCCCATGGGTCAGCTACGCACCGCCAACAAACGGCGTAATCGCGCCCTCGCACGCCCTCTCGCCAAGCCCATCGTCGCCGCGCCGGCGAAGGTGAAAACGGTCAAGACCGCGAAGAGCGCCACGACCTAGCCTCTATACCGCATCGCCACATCGCAGCGTTCGTAGCGCGCGCCGAAGTCGCGCATGATCTCCGCATCGTGCGCGAAGCCGAGCTTTTCATAAAGATGGATCGCGGCGGCGCATTTCGAGCTGGTCAGCAGATAGAGCGTCTCGACCTCCATCTGGCGGGCGCGGCGTAGTATCGCCGCGAGCAGATACTCGCCCGCCTTGCGGCCGCGGGCGGATTCGAGCACGCCCATCTTGGTCAGCTCGAACCGGCGCTCGCCGGTCTTCTGCAACGCGCAGGCGCCGATGATGCCGAGGTCCCTCGCTTCAGCGAACAGAATCACCCCGCCCGGATCCATGATCCGCGCGCGGGGGTTTTCCAGCACGTCGCGGTCGGTCTGCTCGATACGGAACATCGATGCGATCCATTCGGCATTGATGTCGTGGAAATCGCGCGCCAGTTCGTCGGAGAATTCGCGGATCGTCAACCCCGACACCGGCCCGGCCAGCGCGCGCTGCTCGATCGAGTTGTGATCGAGCGCGTCCTCGATCGCCGCGATCTGCTCGAGCAGCGGGCCGTTCAGCCCGGCGCATAATTCGACCACCGCCGCGTCGATATGCGGCCAGACCTCGCGCTTCGATCGCACCATTGCGTCACGACCGGCTGAGGTCAGCGACAGGGATCTGCGTCGCTGGTCGCCCGACATGGCGATCGTCTCGATCAGGCCGAGTTCGACCAGCCTGGTGATGTTGCGCGTGATCGCCGGCTGACTGAGGCCCAGTTTCTCGGCCAGTACGCCAACGGTCAGCGTTTCGAAGCGGTCGAGCGCGATGAGGATCGGGTATTGGCTTGGCTGGATCGCCAGGCCGGCTCGCTCGGCGATGCTCGCGACATCACCCTGCATCCGTTCCGCCAGCCGTTTCAGCCGGCTGCCGAGGAACAGATACCCCATTTCCTTCATGATGTCGTTCGTCATGCCGGTCGCTCCATTGAGTCGATAGCATGTTATATACCCTGTTATGTAATTGCAAGTGAAGCTGGATCGAGCGGTCACTTGGGATGCTTCCCGGACGAGGGCCTGGGCCCAGTCGCGGGACAGGAGGTAATTGGCGTTGCGCCCGTTCCCTCGACCTTATCCTCCTGGGCCCCGGCCTCGCCGGGAAAGCGTACCGAGGGTTCAGGTCTGCACCGGATCAGGTGTCTTTCATTGCCTCGATCAGTTTCTTGACCTCTTGGCTGCGGCCGCGTGGCAGGATCAGCACGTCATTGCCGCTGGCGACGACGATCAGATCCTGCACGCCGACAATGGCGATCCGCACACCGTCGCTGCGCACCAGGCAATTGGTGGTGTCGATCGCGACGACCTCGCCGCCGTCATGACCGGCATGGGCATGGCCGTCGACATCGGCGCTGAGTGCATAGAGCGCGTCCCAGCTGCCGAGATCGCTCCACCCCATGGCGACCGGCACGACGGCGACGCGCGCGGCCTTTTCCATCACCGCATAATCGATCGAATCGGCAGGGGAGGCGGCGAAGGCATCGGCGTCGGGATAGACCCGGTTCCCGTCATGCCGGGCCTTGTCCATCGATTGTTGCGCCGCGACCAGCATGTCGGGCGCAAAGGAGGCGAGTGCGTCGAGATACATGTCGGCACGGAACAGGAAGATGCCGCCGTTCCAGGCATGGTCGCCGGCAGCGAGCATCGCCTCGGCCTTGTCCAATGGCGGCTTCTCGACGAAGCGCGCGACTTTGTGCACGCCCTTGGCGATCTCTTCTCCGACCTGGATCCAGCCATAGCCGGTCTCAGGGGCGTCGGGTGCGATGCCGAAGGTCACCAGCCACCCTTCCGCGACAAGCGGCATCGCGGCATGGATTGCGGCATGGAATGCGTCGACATCGGCGATGACATGGTCCGATGGCATGATCAGCAACGGCGCCGGTCCGCCGCCCGCCGCGATCGCGGCAAGCGCGATGGCGGGCGCGGTATTGCGGCCCATCGGCTCGAGGATCACGGCTTGCGCACCGGCCTCGACCGCGTCGAGCTGCTCGTCGATCATGTCGGCATGCCGGGCATTGGCCACCACGATCGGCGCTGCGAAACGCTCGCCGGTGGCGCGCCGCGCGGTCAGCTGCAGCATCGTCTCCTCGGCGGTCAGCGCGAGCATCTGTTTCGGGCATTCGGGCCGCGACATCGGCCAGAGCCGCGTACCCGATCCGCCCGAAAGGATGACGGGAACGATCGGTCTGGAAAGCGGCATTCGAATCCTCCTGTTGCGCGCTATCCTTAGGGCCAGGCGCGCATCAGACAACTCTCCTCGATCAAGCCCGATCCCCGCAGGCTCAATCTTTATGCAATTCGCCCGACATCAGCCCCCCGTCATCGCGCAGCGGATCGAGACTGGCCGTCACCAGTTCGGCCAATGGTTCTCCTTGCAAAGCTGCAGCTCCATCGTTCGGCGATTCAATACCGAAGCGGATCATGCCACCGCGGAACTCGACGAAACGCATGCATGCTGTCCGCCCCGCTCTTTCTCATCGCTGGAAAACCAATCTTCTCGCACGAGCTGTTCTGTCGATAACAGCCAGCCTCGTGGCTGTTCCTGGCTGTTATGCTGGCTGTTCCGTTGGCTGTTAACTGGCTGATAGCTGGCTGTTCCTGAGCGCGATGGATTTAGCCAAGAATTTGAAATAAAACAATAAATCCGAAAATTCTAACTGCCGGCGAAAAATTCGCCGAAATATCAGCCAGGAACAGCCAGCGATCGCCCACCGGCCGGATCGGATAGGTCGCAAACGCACCATCTTCCGGAATGCCGATCTGCCATGGCCGCAAGGGGAAGGCGGCGTTCAACCTTTATTTGTCAATTTCTGCGACAGCGGATCGCACGTGTCGGAAAAATTTACACGGACCGCTGGGACTCGACGTAATGATCAGGCTGTTCAAGCACTATATACCGCATGCCGTGCTGTTGCTCGGCCTGTTCGATGTCGTGTTGCTGCTGGCCGCGGCCGAGTTCGGCTGGATTTATCGCGCAAACCAGATCGAGATGCTGGTCGAACCGATTCACACCCGCATACCGCAATTGCTCACCTTCGCCGTGTCGCTCGAACTCGCGATGATCGCGGTCGGGGTTTATGGCGCGAACTCTCTGCAATCGTTGCGCTACGCCGCGGCGCGCCTGGTTGTCGCCATTTCGCTGGGCGTGATCTTCCTCAGTGTGATCTTCTTCGTCATGCCGGCGATCACCTTCTGGCGCTCCAACCTGCTCTATTCGATGGGCGCGGCGATGATATTGCTGGTCGGCCTGCGCATCCTGCTCGGCAAGATGATCGGCGGGCAGGCGTTCAAACGCCGGGTCGTCGTGCTCGGTGCCGGCGCCCGCGCCGCGCGGTTGAAGGCGCTTGCCGCGACGCCCGGCGCGGGGTTCGTCGTGGTCGGCTATGTCTCGATGAGCGAGGCGGCGCGGGTGATCCCGGAGGCGATCGCGCGCGATGCGATCTATAATCTCGCCGATCACGTCGTGTTGCTCAATGCCAGCGAAGTCGTGCTCGCGCTTGAGGAGCGCCGCAACGCGCTGCCGCTCAAGGACCTTCTGCGCATCAAGACCACCGGTGTGCATGTCAACGAAATCTCGACCTTTCTCGAACGCGAAACGGGCCGGGTCGACCTGCAGAGCGTCAATCCGAGCTGGCTGATCTTCTCCGATGGCTTCTCGTCTGGACGGATGCTGTCGAGCGTGTTCAAGCGCCTGTTCGATATTGCCGCGAGCGCGCTGCTGCTCACGCTGACCGCACCGGTCATCCTGCTCACCGCGATCGCCATCAAGCTGGAGAGCAAGGGCCCGGCATTCTATCGCCAGCGCCGCGTGGGGCTGTACAGCGTCGGGTTCGACTGCATCAAATTGCGCTCGATGCGCCAGGATGCCGAGATCGGCGGGCAGGCGGTCTGGGCCGAGAAGGACGATCCGCGCATCACCCGTATCGGCCGCTTCATCCGCAAGGTGCGAATTGATGAACTGCCGCAGACCTGGTCGGTGCTGAAGGGCGAAATGAGCTTTGTCGGCCCGCGTCCCGAACGGCCGCAATTCGTCGACGATCTCGAGCAGCAGCTGCCTTATTATGCCGAGCGGCATATGGTGAAGCCGGGCATCACCGGCTGGGCGCAGATCAACTATCCCTATGGCGCGTCGATCGAGGATTCGCGGCAGAAGCTCGAATATGACCTTTATTACGCCAAGAATTATTCGCCCTTTCTCGACATATTGATCCTGCTGCAGACGATCCGCGTCGTGCTGTGGCCGGAAGGCGCGCGGTAACGGCCGCGTGGCGATGACGCTCATCCTGTGGGGCCATGCGGTCGCCGCGTTGCTGTTCGGCATGATCGCCATGTCGCAGCTGCGCGATGCGGCCACCGCCTTGCCGCGTCTGACTTTCGTCGTTGCCCTGATCGCGACCGCCTTGTGGGCATTGGCGGTGGCCGGGATCGACCCTCGCGACGTCATGGCCCGGATCGCCGAGAGCGGGCGCAATCTTGCCTGGCTCGCCTTCATGTTCGCCCTGGTCCGGCGCGACCCGAGCGCGCCGCATGGCAAGGCCGTGGCGACTGTTTACGGCGTCGTCATGCTGATCGTGCTGGCTGGGATCGCGCTGGCGATCGCGGAAACCACTCTGGCCCCGGCCGACGCCATATCGATGGGATCCGCCCGGCTGCTGCTGCGCATGATGGTCGCAGTGAGTGCGCTGGTGCTGGTCCATCATCTCTATTCGGCGGTCGCCCCGCGTGCGCGCGGCGGCATCCTGCTGGTCGTCATTGCGCTTGCCGTGATGTGGAGCCTCGACCTGGCCATCTATGCCACCGCCTATCTGACGCGGAGCTGGGGCGTCGAACTCGTTGCGCTGCGCGGTGCCGCGATGGCGCTGCTCGCACCACTGTTCGCGCTGGCGGTGATGCGCAACGGCGACTGGACGCTGAAATTGTCGCGCACCGTCGCCTGGCAATCGCTGTCGCTTGCCGCGACGATATTGTGGCTGGTGACGATGGTGCTGATCACCAGCGGGATCGCCGCGTTCGGCGGCACTTATGTCCGCATCGCCCAGACCGCCTTTGTATTCGGATCGGCCGCGGCGACATTGACCCTGGTCTCCTCGCCTTGGCTCAAGGCCTGGGCGAAAGTGAAGCTGGCCAAGCATCTGTTCAATCATCGCTATGATTATCGCGCCGAATGGACGCGCTTTACCGATACGCTCGGCAAGCCCGAGAGGGGCCGCGCCGCTCGACGAGCGAATCGTGAAGGCGGTCGCCGATCTGACCGATTCGCCCGCCGGCCTGCTGCTGGTGCCGGACGGTGCGGGGCTGGGCATCGGCGCTGCCTGGAACTGGGATCGCGACGGGCTGCCCGCGTCCGGCGGGGATGAAGTCCTTGCCCGCCACCTCGTCGCCAGCGGACGGATCATCGAACTCGACCGCATCCGCAGCGATGTCGGACTCGATTCCGAGGCCAGCGCCGAAGCAGCGAGCGTGCCGCAATGGATGCTCGATGACGGCACCACCTGGGCGCTCATTCCGTTGGTCCATCTCGACCGGCTGCAGGGCGCGATCCTGCTCGCCCGGCCGCCGATCGATCGTGCGCTCGACTGGGAGGATTTCGATCTCCTGCGCATCGCCGGCCGCCAGGCCGCGAGCTATCTCGCCGAGGCGCGCGCGCAGGAGGCGCTGGCCGATGCCGAGCGTTTCGACGAATTCAATCGCCGCTTCGCCTTCATCCTGCATGACATCAAGAATCTGGTGAGCCAGCTGACTTTGGTCGCGCGCAACGCCGAACGTCACGCAGACAATCCCGACTTCCGCGCCGACATGGTTGCGACATTGCAGGATTCGGCCGGGCGCATGAACGACCTGCTCGCACGACTGTCGCAGCATCACAGCGCTCGTGCGGAGGAGCTGCGTCCGGTCGAGCTGATGCCCTTGGTCGAGCGCGTCGCCGCGCGCCGCCGCGCCCAGCATCCGGTCGCGATCATCGGAGTGAAAGCGCTGGCACAGGCCGATCCGGCGCGGCTGGAACAGCTGCTCGGCCATTTGCTGCAGAATGCGATCGAGGCCAGCCCGTCGGTCGAACCGGTGACGATCGCGATCTCGATCGATGCGGCCAGCGTCGTCATCGACGTGATCGACCAGGGCTGTGGCATGTCGCCTGCATTCCTGCGCGATAAATTGTTCAAGCCCTTCGCCTCGTCCAAGCCCGGCGGCTTCGGCATCGGTGCGTTCGAGGCGCGGCAGCTCGCTCAGGCGATGGGCGGTAGCGTCGAAGTCACCAGCCGGGAGGGTGAGGGCACTCGCTTCCGCGTCATCCTGTCATCCGCCCGCGCGCTACCGATGGAACACGCCGCATGACCGCGAAACCGAAACTGCTTATCGTCGAGGACGATGCCGGGCTGCAGCGCCAGCTGCGCTGGGCTTATGAAGGGTATGACGTGGTCGTCGCCTCCGACCGCGCCACCGCGCTCGACGCGGTGCGCGCGGAGGAACCCGATGTCGTCACGCTCGACCTCGGCCTGCCACCTGATCCGGACGGCACGAGCGAGGGCTTTGCGACATTGCAGGCCATTCTCGGCCTCAAGCCCGACACCAAGGTCATCGTCGCGTCGGGACATGGCGCCCGCGAAAGCGCGCTGCGGGCGATTGGCGAAGGGGCTTGGGATTTCTACGCCAAGCCGATCGATATCGATGCGCTCGGCTTGATCGTGGCGCGCGCTTTCCATGTCCATGCGCTGGAGGCGGAGAATCGCCGCCTCGCCGAACGCGCCGGTACGACCGCGCTGGGCGGAATGATCACCGCCGCGCCGGAGATGCTTAAGGTCACCCGCACGATCGAGCGTGTCGCGGGGGCGGACGTATCGGTCATGTTGCTCGGCGCGAGCGGTACGGGCAAGGAATTGCTCGCCCGCGGCGTGCATGATTCCAGTCCGCGCCGGAACGGCGCGTTCGTCGCGATCAATTGCGCGGCGATTCCCGAAACCCTGCTCGAAAGCGAATTGTTCGGTCATGAGAAGGGCGCCTTCACCGGCGCGGTCAAGACGACCGAGGGCAAGATCGAGCTGGCGCAGGGCGGCACCTTGTTCCTCGATGAGGTTGGCGACATTCCGCTGCCGCTGCAGGTCAAGCTGCTGCGCTTCCTGCAGGAGCGCGTGATCGAGCGGATCGGCGGGCGCAAGCCGATTGCGGTCGACACTCGGATCGTGTGCGCGACGCATCAGGATGTCGATGCGATGATCGCCGATGGCCGCTTTCGCGAGGATCTCTATTACCGCCTCGCGGAAATCGTGGTGCGCATTCCCTCGCTTGCCGAGCGCAGCGGCGATGCCGGGCTGCTCGCGCAGCATTTCCTGAAGAAATACGCCAAGACCATGCATTCCGCGGTCACCGGCCTGTCGCCTGATGCGCGCGCCGCGATCGATGCCTGGGCCTGGCCGGGTAATGTCCGCGAGCTGGAGAACCGCATGAAGCGCGCGGTGATCATGGCCGAGGGCAAGCTGGTCACCGCTGCCGATCTCGACCTGGCGGGTGATGCCGAAGATGTCCCGCTCAACTTGCGCAGCGTGCGCGAGGTCGCCGACCGCAAGGCGATCCGTCATGCATTGGCCCGCGCCGATGGTAACATTTCCAATACCGCCAAGCTGCTAGGGGTGAGCCGGCCGACCCTGTACGATCTTTTGAAGAGCTATGATCTCCATGCGTGACCTGCTCGCTCCCAAATCGCTTCTGCGCCTGGCGACCGCCATTGCGTCGTCGCTTGGCGCCGCCGCGCTGCTCGCTTTTGCCGTCACGACGCCGGCCCGGGCCGATGCCGATGCCGCGCGCCTGTCGCTCGCCAAGAGCCTGGCGATGCTCAAGACCGGCAATATCAGCGCGGCGCGCAACCATGCCCAGGCGGCGATCAAGGAAGATCCCAATTGGGGTCTCGCTCATGCCGTGCTCGCGCGCGCCTTCTTGTCGCTCGGCGACGGCCTGGGCGCCGAGGGGGAACTCGATCGCGCCAAGGCGGCGGGTTTCGACCCCAAGCGCGCGCAGCAACTCTATGCCCATGCCTATCTGCTGCAGGGTGATGCCAAGCGTGCGTTGAGCACTGCAGCGACGGTGCCGCCGCGCTTCGCCGGCTATGCTGTCCGCGTCGGCGCGCGCGCGCTTGCCGCGCAGGGCGACTTGCCGGGCGCGCAGCGCGCGCTGGCCAATCTTCTGTCGGTCGACCCGGGCAATAGCGCCGCCTGGTCCGATCTCGGCCGGGTGCGTTTCGACGGCGGCGATGTCGGCGGCGCGATCGAAGCCGCGGTCAAGGCGACCGCCCTCGACCCCGCCAATATCGAAGCGCTCACGCTGCGCGGCGAACTGGTCCGCGGCCAATATGGCCTGATTGCGGCACTGCCCTGGTTCGAGGCCGCGCTGGCCCGCGATGCCTATTACCATCCCGCGCTGATCGAATACGCCTCAACGCTCGGCGATGCCGGTCGTTATGGCGACATGCTTGATGCCACGCGCCGTGCGCTTGCCGCGCGTCCGGGCAGTGCCCAGGCCTATTATCTCCAGGCGGTGCTGGCCGCGCGGGCGGGCAATGACGATCTCGCTCGCACGCTGCTGCAGCGCACCGGCGATGCGCTCAACGGACTGCCCGGCGCGCTGCTGCTCGGTGGCATGCTCGATTACGAAGCCGGCGGCTATGAGCAGGCGATCAACAAATGGCGCGAACTGGTCGGCCGCCAGCCGATGAACATCACCGCGCGCCGCTTGCTCGGCGCGGCGCTGCTGCGCTCGGGCGATGCTCAGGGCGCGCTCGACGTGCTGCGCCCGGTCGCGGCGCGCTTCGATGCCGACAGCTATACGCTGACCCTGGTCGCACGCGCGTTCGAACGGACCGGCGAGCGAGACTGGGCGGGCAAGTTCCTTGACCGCGCGGCCTTTCCGGCGCGTGACGCTTCGCTGCCGTTCGGAACAGACGACAGCCTCGCGGTGCTCGGTGGCCTCGCCAACGACAATCCCGACGACCCGGTGCGGCGCGTGGTCTTTCTGCGCGGGCTGGCCGATGCCGGCGACTATGGGGCTGCACTCGCCCAGGCGCAGGCGCTCACGCGCACATCGCCGGGGGCACCCGCTGCCTGGCTTGCGACCGGCGACATGCTGATGGTGATGAAGCGCTATGACGAGGCATCGGCCGCGTATCGCCATGCTGCCGATATCCGTTTCGATGAACCGACCATGCTGCGCACGGTCGATGCGCTCGACCATGCCGGCCACCGCGCCGAAGCGGCCAATGCCCTTGCGCTGTTCCTGTCGCAGAATCCGCAGAATATCGCCGGCCAGCGGCTCGCCGCGCACTGGCAGATCGCCGCGGGCGAATTCGATGCAGCGATCGAGACGCTGGAAAATCTGCGCCAGCGCGTCGGCAATGGCGATGCCGCGCTGCTGACCGAGCTTGCCTATGCCTATATCGGCGATGGCGATGAAACGACCGGCATGACCTATGCCAAGGCCGCCTATACCCTCGCACCACTCAACCCGGCGACGACCGACGCCTATGGCTGGGCGCTGTACCAGAGCGGCGACAACAAGGGGGCAGTGCAATTGCTCGAAAAGGCGGTCTCGATTGCACCCGAACATGCGATGCTGCGCTGGCATCTCGGACAGGCCTATGCCGATTTCGGCCGCGGTTCCGATGCCCGGGCGCAGATCGATGCCGCACTGAGCGATCCGACCTTCACCGACCGCGAGGCGGCCGCCGCGCTGCTGAAGACGCTGGTTTAATCTCAGCCGTTCGCCCTGAGCTTGTCGAAGGGCCGTTCTTTCTTCTAACGCGATGCAGAAGAGCGGGGCTTCGACAGGCTCAGCCCGAACGGAAGATGATATGGCCGACGATCAGCAAACGCCCCTCGACCGTATCGCCGCTGCCCTCGAACGCATCGCGCCGCCTGCGCCGGCGCCCGCCGATCCGCTCGCCCATCCGGCGTATCTGTGGCGTGGCACGGCGCTGGCCCCCGCGCGTGATTTCGCGGCGCTGCCGCTTGGTGACCTTCATGGCATCGATGCGCAAAAGGCGACACTGGTCGCCAATCTCGATCGCCTCGCGCAAGGCCATGCCGCGCATGACGTGCTGCTCTGGGGTGCGCGCGGCACCGGCAAGTCGGCGCTGGTCAAGAGCAGCGTCGCCGCGCTGCAGGCCGAAGGCAAGGCGCTGGCATTGATCGAGGTGGTGACCACGCAACTCGACACGCTCGCGACGCTTTTCGCCGCGATCGCGGCCGTGCCCCGTGCGTTCGTCCTGTTCATCGACGATCTCGGCTTCAACGCCGCCAGCGACGCTCGCGCGCTGCGCTCGATGCTCGAGGGCGGGGCGGAAGCGCGGCCAGCCAATGCGCGGCTGCTGGTAACCTCGAACCGCCGGCACCTCGTGCCGCGCGACATCGCCGAGCAGGAAAGCGCGATCAACCCGCGCGATGCGGTCGACGACAATCTCGCCCTGGCCGATCGCTTCGGCCTGAGTCTCGGCTTTCATGTCGTCGACCAGGAAGGCTATCTCGCCATCGTCAGGGGCTATACCGATGCGCATGGCCTGCCCTTCGACCCGGTCGAGGCCGTCGGCTGGGCGACGCGGCGCGGCAGCCGGTCGGGCCGCGTCGCCTGGCACTATATCGTCGATCTCGCCGGGCGGCATGGCCGGTCGCTGCGATTATAGCAGAAGTGGATCAGGTTTCGCCAAACGCGGCTTGACTTGATCGCCCGACCACTGCTGTCTCACCCGATGGCCCGTATCGGCGAACTCGACCTGTGCGATCGACTCTCGCCCACCATTCCGATCTGGGTGACGCAGGTCGTTGTCGGGCTGGTCACATCGGGCGCGGCGCGGCTGCTCCGCATCGGCTTCGATATCGTCGTGGGCGGTGCCGCGCCGTTCGCGTTGATCTATCCTGCGATGATGATCGCGACATTGTTCGCGCGTGCGCTGGCCGGGATCGTCGCCGCGACGGTCATGATCCTGTACATCTGGTATTATCTTTACCCGATCCAGAACTCGTTCCGCTTCGTGGATTCGGTCGGCGCGCTTTCGGTCGGCGTGGTGGTGGTCACCGCGCTCATCACCATCGGCCTGGCCGAGCTGTTCCGTCGTTCGGCCTATCGCGCGACGCGCGAGCGCGACCGGGAAATCGCCGATCGCGACCTGTTCCTTGCCGAATTCGACCATCGCATGAAGAACAATTTCGCCATCGTCGCGGGCTTGCTCGACATGCAGAAGCGTCGCGCGGCCGATCCGGCGACCGCGGAAGCGCTGGGCGTCGCGCAGATGCGCATCGACAGCATCGCCCGGGCCCACCGCCATCTCTATCGCGGCAGCGAGCAACCCGGCATGGTCGAGATGCAGGAATATCTGCCGGATCTGTGCTCGGCGCTTTCCGAAGCCTTGTTCCTGCGCGGCGGCATCACGCTCGGCTGCGATACCGACCAGGCGTCGGTGCCACGCGACCGTGCCGTATCGATCGGGCTGGTCGTCAACGAACTCGTCACCAACGCGGCCAAACATGCCTTTCCCGGCCGCGACCTCGGCAGCATCCGGGTCGGTTTTCACAACCGCGCCGGTGGCGGCTGGATCGTGACCGTGACCGATGATGGTGTCGGCCTGCCCAAAAAGCCTGTTTCGCCTGGCGCCGACCATGGCCTGGGCAGTCGGCTGATCGAGGCGTTCGCCCGTCAGGCCGGCGGGACGATCACCACCGACAGCGACCGTACGGGAACGCGGGTGACGCTGGAGTTGACCGCTTAAGTCAGCGCCTCGACCTGCTCGGCAAGCTCAAGCCAGCGCATTTCCGCCGCGTCCTTCTCCTCGCGCGCCGTCTCGATCGCCTTGGTCAGCCGTTCGAATTTGGCGAAATCGCGCGCATAGAGTGTGGGATCGGCGAGCAGTGCTTCATCGCGCTTGATCGCCGCTTCGATCTCCTCGATCCGCTTGGGCAGCAGATCATAATCGCGCTGGTCCTTGTAGCTCAGCTTGACCTTGGGCGCGGGCGGTGCGGTCGGCTCGACCTTGCGTGGATTGGGGCGCTTGCCGCCGCTGACCTTCAGCCGGCGGCGCTTTTCCCAGTCCTCATAACCGCCGGCGACGACATCCACCGTGCCCGATCCGTCGAGCCCGAGCGTGATCGTGACGGTACGGTCGAGGAAATCGCGGTCATGGCTGACGATCAGCACGGTGCCGTCATAATCGCCGATCACTTCCTGCAGCAGGTCGAGCGTTTCCAGGTCGAGATCGTTGGTCGGTTCGTCGAGCACCAGCAGATTGGACGGCCGGGCGAACTCGCGCGCCAGCAACAGGCGCGATCGCTCACCGCCCGACAGGGTCCCGACTTGCGCATCGACCAGCCCGGGCTCGAACAGGAATTCCTTTAAATAGCCGATGATGTGCTTCTTGATGCCCTGCACCTCGATCCAGTCGCCGCCATCGGCGAGCACTTCGCGCACCGTCTTTTCCGGCGCCATCAGGCTGCGCTGCTGGTCGATGACGATGCGGTCGAGCGTCTTGGCGAGGCGGATATGGCCCGAATCGGGCGCGAGCTCGCCGGTCAGCAGCTTGAGCAACGTGGTCTTGCCCGCGCCGTTCGCACCGACGATGCCGATCCGGTCGCCACGCATCACGCGCAAGGTCAGGTCCTTGATGATCGGCCGGTCCCCGAAGGATTTCGATACCGCCTTGACGTCGATGACCATCTTGGTGCGCGCATCGTCGGTGCCGATCGAGAGATTGGCGGTGCCCGGCGGGCCCATCATGGCTGCGCGGGTAGCGCGCATCTCGTGCAGCTTGGTAAGCCGCCCCTGGTTGCGCTTGCGCCGCCCGGTGACGCCGCGCAGCAGCCAATGCTCCTCCAGCTTCAGCTTCGCATCCAGCCGTTCGGCATTGCGCGCCTCATCGGCATAGACCTGCTCGGTCCATGCCTCGAAGCCGCCGAAGCCGATCTCCGCCCGCCGGATCGCACCGCGGTCGAGCCACAAAGTCTGTTTGGTCAGGCGGGTCAGAAAGGTGCGGTCATGGCTGATCGCGATGAATGCGCCGCGGAACCGGCTCAGCCAGTCCTCCAGCCAGTCGATTGCCGCGATGTCGAGATGGTTGGTCGGCTCGTCGAGCAGCAGGACATCGGGATCCATTGCGAGCGCGCGGACGATCGCCGCGCGCCGACGCTCACCGCCCGATGCGCTTGCCGCTTCGCGCGACAGGTCGATGCCGAGCTGGTCGGCGATCGCATCGGCCTCGTACGGCAGCGGCGCATCATCGCCATGAAGCACATAATCGAGCAGGGTTGCGCGCTGGCGCAGGTCGGGTTCCTGTTCGAGCAGCACGACGCGGGTGCCCGGCTGAATCGTCCGCCGCCCTTCATCCGCATCGACTGCGCCTGCGATCAGTTTGAGCAAAGTCGTCTTGCCCGCGCCATTGCGCCCGATCAGCGCGAGCCGGTCGCGCGGCTGAATATGGATGTCGAGGCCGCGGAACAGCCACCCCGATCCCTGGATGATGCCGAGATTTTCAAAAGCGAGGATTGGGGCTGCCATGGCGGTCCGTTAGGGGGCGGATCGCAGGACGGCAAGTTGCGCTTGCCTGACCGAAGCATTCACAGGCTGTTCAAGCCCGCTCCGCTATGCGACGCACATGAAGATGTTGCTATCCTCTTTAGTCTGCCTCCTCGCCGCGGCCGGACCGGTCGCCGCCGAACCTGCGCCCGACCAGCGCCGGGGCGATCAGGTCGAAGCGTTCGACCAGCTCAAAAAGGGGCGGCTGCTGCCGCTTCACGAGATCGAGCGCCGTGTCGTGCCGCAAATGCGTGGTGCACAATATCTTGGTGTCGAACTCGATTCGATCAGTGGCATTTACACGCTCAAATTCCTGCGCGATGGAAATGTCATCTGGGTCGAGGTCGATGGCCGCTCTGGCCAGGTCATCGGCCGCACCGGCAATTGAGTCACCCGATCGTGGCTAGAGGGGAACAAGAATGCGCGTCCTGATCGTCGAAGACGAACCCAATCTCGGACAGCAGTTGAAAAACACGCTGGAAGGCGCTGGCTATGCGATCGACCTCGCCACCGATGGCGAAGAGGGTCATTTCATGGGCTCGACCGAGAATTACGACGCGATCGTGCTCGATCTCGGCCTGCCCGAGATTGACGGGCTGACCGTGCTCGATCGCTGGCGCAAGGAAGGCCGCACCGCGCCGGTGCTGGTACTCACCGCGCGCGACAGCTGGTCGGACAAGGTCGCCGGGCTCGATGCCGGCGCTGACGATTATGTCGCCAAGCCGTTCCAGTCGGAGGAACTGATCGCCCGGCTGCGCGCATTGATTCGCCGCGCCTCGGGTAATGCCTCGTCGGAACTGACCGCGGGCGATGTCCGGCTCGATACGCGCTCGGGCAAGGTCACGCTGGCCGGCGAACCGGTCAAGCTGACCGCACAGGAATATAAGTTGCTCAGCTATCTGCTCCATCACAAGGGCAAGGTGGTCAGCCGCACCGAGTTGATCGAGCATATCTACGATCAGGATTTCGACCGCGATTCGAATACCATCGAAGTGTTCGTGACGCGCATCCGCAAGAAGCTCGGCCAGGACGTGATCACCACGATCCGCGGCCTGGGCTACAGCCTTGAAGACCCCGATGCTTAGTTTTGCCGTCACCCCCGCGAAAGCGGGGGTCCCGCTTCTGTTCAACGTACTAGAGGAAGCGGGATCCCCGCTTTCGCGGGGATGACGGAATTGGTGGCGGAAACGTCCGAAACCCCGACTGCCGTTGCCGAGGAACCCGAAACCCCGCTCGGCCGCGGTTATGTCCGCACGACCGGATCACTCAGCCGCCGGATGATCCTGATCGCGGCGGCGTGGATATTGCTGCTGCTGACCGGCGGCGGCTTTGCGCTCGATCGTGTGCTCTCATCGGCGATCACGCGCAATTTCGACGACCAGCTCGAATATGTCCTGACCGCGTTGATCGTCTCGGCCGAGATCGGCCCGGACGGTGAGGTCGTGTTCAATCGCGAACCCGCCGACCAGCGCTTCCTCGAACCCTATTCGGGCCTTTACTGGCAGGTCAGCACCAGGGGACGCGAGGATTTCCCGTCGCGCTCGCTCTGGGACCGGCGTCTGTCGTTCGGATCGCAGCATACCGATCTCGGCATCCACAGCTATGACAGTGTCCAGTTCAATGCCGAAAAACTGCGCATCCTCGAACGCGATGTGAAGCTGCCGGGATCGCCGCTTCGCTGGCGTTTCCAGGTCGCGCAGACCCGCGAAGGGCTGGATGCACAGATCAACGCGCTGCGGCGAACATTGGTGCGCAGCTTTGTGTTGCTCGGGCTCGGCCTGATCATCATGGCCGCGCTGCAGACTTTTTACGGGCTATGGCCGCTGCGCAAGGTGCGCGAGGAAATCGCTCGCATGCGTGCCGGCAAGTCGCGCCAGATCGAGCGCGCCATGCCGATCGAAGTCGCGCCGATGGTCGAGGAACTGAATGGTCTGATCGCGCATAACGAGCGTCAGGCCGAGGAAGCACGCCGCCATGCCGGCAATCTGGCGCACGCGCTGAAGACCCCGCTGACCGTGATCATGAACGCCGCCACCGCCCAGGCCGACGATCTCGGCGAGACGGTGGTGCGCGAAGCGCGGACGATGCGCCGCCAGGTCGATCACCATCTCGCCCGCGCTCGCGCCGTAGGCCGGCGCGGATCGGCGCATAGCCGTGCCGATGTCTGGCCGAGCCTTGAGTCGGTGGAGCGCGCCGTTGCGCGGCTCTATCGCCATGTCCGCATCGACATCGCCGGATCAAAGACGCTGCAGGTCCATGTCGAACGCCAAGATCTCGACGAGATGCTCGGCAATCTGATCGAGAATGCCGCGAAATATGGCGGCGGCAGCGTGTTCGTGACGGTCGGCCAGCATTCGGGCTTTGTCGAATTCCTGATCGAGGATGATGGCATGGGCATCCCCGAGGAACAGCGCGTGCGCATCTTCGATCGCGGCGTGCGGCTCGATTCGGGCAAGCCCGGCACGGGCCTCGGCATGGCGATCGTGCGTGACGTGGCGGAGATTTACGAAGGCACTGTCAGCCTCGAGGAGAGCGAGGATCTGGGCGGGCTGCTCGTGCGGCTGCGGCTGCCCGCCGCGAACTAAACCCTAGTCGGTCCGGCTCGCGCATGAGGCCGAGCCCAGCCAGGTGTGCGGGTTGCCGTCCCAGCACCAGCCAAGGTTTGGCTGCCTGGCGGCATTGATCCATATCGCCGGAACGCGCTGATCGCCCGGATGGCGCGATGCCAGCAGCGAGTAGCAATTATTCTTCCTGAGAAAGTCGGGAAATTGCGTGGCGATCGCGATGCCCTCCTCGATCGTCAGCGTCAGCCTGGCCTTGCCCTTGATCAGGACGAGCGCTTCGTTCGGCGGCAGATTCCTGTTTAGCTGCCCGCGATCGATATCGCTGATCAGATAGGCTGGACTCGCCGGCAGAACGGTGTCGGCGGTGACGCGGAAATCACTCGCCGAACGCGGATAAAGCTTTGAAACCCCTTGCCGGCCATCCTTGCTGACGGCCGCCATCTGTACATCGGTCGCGACCAGTTCGCTTTTGACGGCAATGACGAACGGCAGTTTTCCGGTCTCCATATCGCCGGCGCTCACCTGAAGTATGACGACCTTTTCCGCCAGCGGTGCCAGCAGCGCGCGGAATGCGGTCTCGCCCAGGCCGCTATGCTGCGGATAGCCCCTGTCGACCAATACACCGGTCTGGCGATCGAATTCCTGTGTCCGTTCTGCTGGTGTCATAGGGCGGCGCTCCGTCATCATCGGAGCGCGATATGGCGTCGCGAGCTTCTAGTTTCACGTTGCCAATCTGTTCCGGGGCCAGTCTGTTCCGGGGCCAGTCTGTTGCGGCCCTGGCCGCCGGCTAATCTTCGCCAGGTGGCAGTGACCTGACCTCGACCGTGCCGCCGCATTCATAGACCGGATTGCCGGCGACCCGGCTTTTCGCATCGGCAAGATCATTGGCTTCGATGCGGATATAGCCGACGAGATGGTCGGCGACCGTGCCGGCCGGACCGTCCTTGCGGACCGTCTCGCCACTGCCGATCGAGCTCCCGCCGGAAAAGCCGCCGCGTTGTCGCAGGCTGGTGAAATAGCTGTCCCACATACCGGCGGATGGTTCGCGCGCGGTGTCGTTATGCATCAGCAAGATGAAGTCGGGCATGCGTTCCCCCGGATTGGCTGACGGCTGTTACGCCGCCACGGCCAACTCTCGCATGACATCCGCGGTGATCTCAAGGCTGTGTTTGCGAGCGTCATGATCATAGATCGAGCTCGCCACCATGATCTCGTTCACGCCGGTGCGCTCGACGAATGCGGCGATATCGCGAGCGACCTTGGCCCGTGCGCCGACTGCCGAGCAGCGCAGTGCATGATCGAGGATTGCCGCACCCTGCGCGCCCAGCGATTGGCGATAATTCGCGACCGGCGGCTTCATCCTGCCGGGATTGCCGGTGCGCAATGCGACGAAAGCCTGTTGCTGCGAACTCGCCAGCAGCTCGGCCTCGTCATCGGTATCGGCGGCGAAGACATTGAACCCGGCCATCACATAGGGTTTCGCCAGCACCGCCGAAGGCCGGAAGTCGCGGCGATAGATCGCCAGCGCCCCGTCGAGCGCGTCCGGCGCGAAATGCGAAGCAAAAGCATAGGGAAGGCCAAGCGCTGCCGCGAGTTGCGCGCCGAACAGGCTCGATCCCAGGATCCATAGTCTGATGTCGGCACCGGCACCGGGCGTCGCGCTGATCCCGGTCTGCCCGTCATCGGCGAAATAGCTTTGCAGCTCGAGCACATCCTGCGGAAAGGCGTTGGCGTCGCTCTCCAGCGTCCGGCGCATCGCGCGGGCGACCTTCTGGTCGGACCCGGGTGCCCGGCCCAGCCCCAGGTCGATCCGACCCGGGAACAAGGCGTCGAGCGTTCCGAACTGCTCGGCAATGACCAGGGGCGAATGGTTGGGCAGCATGATGCCGCCCGCGCCGACCCGGATCGTGCTGGTCGCGGCGGCGACATGCGCGATGACGATCGATGTCGCGGCGCTGGCGATGCCGGTCATGCCGTGATGCTCCGCGGTCCAGTAGCGGCTGAACCCCAGCGCCTCGACATGCCGGGCCAGATCGGCAGCATTTGCAAGCGACTGGGACACACTCCCGCCTTCGACGACGGGCACGAGATCGAGCAGGGAATAGGCTGTCATGCTGAGAAGATGGGGAGGAGGACGGGGGTTCGCCAGATTAGAAATTCTTCGTCGTGCCGAACTTGTTTGGTGATTGTCGCCTTCAGGTGCTCACCTCTTCATTGCTTCCCCGGCCTTCGTCGAGGAAACTGTGAATTTGCATTATGCAACTGATATATAACGATATTATTCTCTTCTCGTTGAGGGTGAACCACAGGAGATACGGGACACTTCTGGTGTCCCATATCTCCCGACGGCGTTGCCGTGATTCAACCGGGACACGGAACCGGGCATGTCATCCCGTGCCGGACTTATGGGTACACCGCCTTGCCCGATCCGCACCCCCGGCTTAGAGCCTCGCCCCTATGGACCCACGCCTTTCCCATATCCGCACCTGGATCTTCGATCTCGACAACACGCTCTATCCGGCGAGCGCGAAACTGTTCGACCAGATCGATGTGAAGATGGGCGCCTATATCGCGCAGCGGCTGGGGGTCGACCTCATCGAGGCGCGGCGCATCCAGAAGGGCTATTTCCATGGGCACGGCACCACGCTTGCCGGGATGATGGCCGAGCACGGTGTCGATCCGCACGAGTTTCTCGATTTCGTCCATGATATCGAGATGGACGTGCTGGAGGAGAATGCGCCGCTCGCCGCCGCGATCGCGAAGCTGCCGGGGCGCAAGCTGGTCTTCACCAATGCCGACACGCCGTATGCAGCCAAGGTGCTTGGCCGGCTCGGGCTCGGCGAAACGTTCGAGGCGATCCACGATATTCACGCGATGGATCTCGCGCCCAAGCCGCAGGAATCGGCCTATGCCGGGCTTTGCGCGGCGTTCGATCTCGATCCGCACACATCGCTGTTCGTCGAGGACATGGCGCGCAACCTTGCCCCGGCCAAGGCGATCGGCATGACCACGGTCTGGGTCGATAACGGCTCGGAACAGGCGGTCGACAGCGACCGCAGCTATATCGACTTCACCACCCATGACATCACGCACTGGCTGCAAGCCGCTCTGGAGGCGCAATGACCGACCATCTGCAATCCGTGATCGAATCCGCCTGGGACGACCGCGACACTCTCGGCTTCACCACGGTCGGCGCAGTGCGCAAGAGCGTCGATGATGCGCTGGCGCTGCTCGATTCAGGCGAGGCGCGCGTCGCTGAACCGGACGGGGCGGGCGGCTGGCGAGTCAATCAATGGCTCAAGAAAGCTGTGCTGCTCTCGTTCCGGCTCAATGACAATGTGCTGATCGACGGCGGATCGGCCGGCGCGCCTGCGTTCGACAAGGTGCCCTCGAAGTTTGCCGGCTGGGGCGAGGCGGAATTCCGCGCTGCCGGCATTCGCGTGGTGCCGGGTGCGGTCGCGCGGCGCGGTGCGTTCATCGCCAAGGGCGCGATCCTGATGCCGAGCTTCGTCAATATCGGCGCCTATGTCGGTGAAGGCTCGATGATCGACGCCTGGGCGACGGTCGGCAGCTGTGCGCAGATCGGCAAGGGGGTGCACCTCTCGGGCGGCGCCGGCATTGGCGGGGTGCTCGAACCGCTTCAGGCCGACCCGGTGATCATTGGCGATGGCGCGTTTGTCGGCGCACGTGCCGAAGTCGCCGAGGGCGTGAGGGTGGGTGAGGGCGCTGTGCTTTCGATGGGCGTCTATCTCGGCGCGTCGACCAAGATCATCGACCGCGCGACCGGCGAAGTGTTTCGCGGTGAAGTCCCGCCCTATTCGGTAGTTGTGCCGGGATCGACCGGCGGCGGCGACGGCAAGCCCGGCCTGTACTGCGCAGTGATCGTCAAGCGCGTCGATGCGCAGACCCGGTCCAAGACCAGCATCAACGAGCTGTTGCGCGACTGAGGAAAAGATCATGCCCGACAGTGACGCCCCAGATAATCAGACCATTGCCGAGATCATCCGCGTCGTCGATGCGATCGACCGGGCGGTGGACGGAAAGGACTGGGCCGCGGCGCGATCCCATTTCGCGGACCGGCTGACCGCCGATTTCAGCTCGCTGTCGGGCCAGCCCGCCGCTGAAATCGCCAGCGAAGCACTGATCCAGGCCTGGGCGACCAACCTGACCGCGGCCAAGGCCAGCTTCCATATGCGCACCAATCATCAGGTACTACTCACCGGCGATACCGCGGATGTGGAGTCGGCCGGCTATGCGTGGAACCGGATGGAGGGCAATGGCGAGCCGTTATGGGAGGTCTGGGGCACCTATCGCCATCATCTTGTCCGCACGCCTGACGGGTGGAAGGTTGATGCCATGACATTGATCGTTGCGCATCAGCGCGGCAATGTCTGGGTTCGCGATACAGTGCCCGCCGCATGATACGCTGGTTTCTCCTCGCCGCGGCGTTGTTCGCGTCCGGCCCGGCGATCGCGCAGCAAGTACCGATCGACCCGGCCGCTTTGGTGCGCACCTATCCGCACGATCCGCGCGCCTATACCGAAGGACTCTTCTATCTCGACGGCGCGCTCTACGAGAGCACCGGCGAGGTCGGTCGATCGGGCATCCGCAAGGTCGATCTCGACAGTGGCAAGGTCCGGTCGAGCGTCGCGGTGGAGCCGCCCTTGTTCGGCGAAGGGATCGCGCCGTGGCGCGACCAGATTATCAGCCTGACCTGGAAAAACGGCATCGGCTTCCGCTGGTCGATCAACGGCTTCAGGAAGCTCGGCAGCTTCCGCTATCCGGGCGAGGGCTGGGCGCTGACCGCTGACGGCACGAGCCTGATCATGTCCGACGGCACGGCGACCCTTCGCTTCCTCGATCCGCGCACCTTCCAGCAGCGCCGCACGCTGCGCGTCACCGCCAACGGCCTGCCGATCGAGCGGCTCAACGAACTGGAATATGTCGATGGCGAGATCCTCGCCAATGTCTGGCTCACGGACCGCATCGCCCGGATCGATCCGAAGAGCGGCCATGTGATCGGCTGGATCGACCTGTCGGCACTGCATGCCCGCGCCAATGTCTGGGGCGATAATCAGGTCGCCAACGGCATCGCCTGGCATGCCGCACGCCGTCGTCTGTTCGTGACCGGCAAGGAATGGCCCTATCTGTTCGAGATCGCACCGCCCAAAGGTGCACGCCCCGGGGCCGCGCGCCGGCGCTAGGGATTGAGCGAGTCTCGACATTGCAACACGTGCCGCCTATCCGCGCGTCAAAGATTCTAGAGAGGATTTCCATGACTACCACCGCCAGCAAGGTCCTCGACCGCGTCCTCGTGCTCGAAATGGTCCGCGTGACCGAAGCGGCCGCGGTTGCCGCTTCGACGCTGGTCGGGCGGGGCGACGAAAAAGCCGCCGATGCCGCCGCGGTCGAGGCGATGCGCGCTGCGCTCAACGAACTGTACATGGACGGCACCGTGGTGATCGGCGAAGGTGAGCGCGACGAGGCGCCGATGCTCTACATCGGCGAGAAGGTCGGGTCGGCGATCGGCAAGGGGCCGAAGATCGACATCGCGCTCGACCCGCTTGAGGGCACCACGATCTGCGCCACCGCCGGCCCCAATTCGCTCGCGGTGCTGGCGATCGCGGAAGAGGGCGGGCTGCTCAATGCGCCCGACGTCTATATGGAAAAGATCGCGGTTGGGCCGGGCTATCCCGACGGCATCATCGACCTCGACAAGAGTCCGACCGAGAACATCAAGGCGGTGGCCGCGGCGAAGGGTGTCGATCCGTCGCAGATCATCGCGTGCGTGCTCGACCGGCCGCGCCATGAAAAGCTCATCGCCGAATTGCGCGGCCTTGGCGTCGGCATCATGCTGATCGGTGACGGCGATGTCGCCGGCGTGATCGCGACGACCAATCCCGACACCACGATCGACATCTATATGGGATCGGGTGGCGCGCCTGAGGGTGTGCTTGCGGCCGCCGCGCTGCGCTGCGTCGGCGGCCAGTTCAAGGGCCGGCTGATCTTCCGCAACGACGACGAGCGCGCCCGCGCCGCGAAATGGGGCGTGACCGATCTCGACAAGCAGTACGACCTGACCGAACTGGCCAAGGGCGACTGCATCTTCGCCGCGACCGGCGTGACCGACGGGTCGCTGCTCGCCGGGGTCAAGCGCAAGGGCGGCAAGATGACCACCGAAAGCGTGGTGATGCGCGCCAGTTCCGGCACGGTGCGCTGGGTGAAGGGCGAACACCGCCTCGGCTGATACGGGCCTTACGGCACGACGACAAAATCCGCGGCGGTGATCGTGACGGGCAAGTTCTGCAGCGTGGCGAACACGATCGCGGCACCGCCGCCCGACCCGTCGGCATCGTAGGACAGATTTCCCGTCGCCGCATCGTACAGGATATGCTGGTCGGCGGTGGTTGCGGCGCCAGTGGTGAACGCGCTGGGGTCGAGCGTGCCGAGCCCGAGCGCGGTGAAGATCGACTGATCGAGCTCGATCCGGTCGGTGCCCTGGACGAAGTCGGTAATGATGTCCGCGCTGTCGAGGATTGTGTCGAACACGAAAACATCGGCGCCGGCCGCACCGCTCATCGTGTCGGCGCCGCGTGCACCATTCAACCGGTTCGCATTGCCATCGCCGGTCAAGGTGTCGTTGAACGCTGACCCCGTCACATTCTCGACGGTGGTGACGACGTCGCCTTGCGCTGCATTGCCGGTGCCCAGACCGGTTTGCAGATTGATTGATATCGCGCCCAGGCTATCCGCGTAGCTCAGCGTGTCGATGCCGCCGCCGCCATCGATCCGGTCGGCACCCAGCCCACCGATAAGGATGTCCGCGCCCAGCCCGCCATTGAGTGTATTGGCGCCGCTATTGCCGGTGATGACGTTGTTTGCGTCGTTGCCGGTACCGGACAGGTTCGTTGTTCCGGTGAGCGTCAGATTCTCGACATTGACGGCCAGCGTGTAGTTGGAGCTCGACAGGACGAGATCCTCGCCCTCATTGGCGATTTCAGTTACGACGTCGTCGAAACGATCGACAGTATAAATATCGGCACCAGCGCCGCCTGCCATGGTGTCCGCTCCGGTTCCGCCGTCGATCGTATCGTTGCCGGCCCCACCAGATATGCTGTCACTGCCGCCGCTGCCGAAAATAATGTCGTCGCCGTTATCGCCGTAGAGGCTGTCCGATCCCATGCCGCCCGAAAGCGTGTCATTGCCGTCGCCGCCAAAGGCGCTTCCGGCGTAGAACCCCAGGGTGACTATATCGTCGCCGCCTTCGCCCGAGACCGAGATCTGCGAATACGCGTATGAATTGCCGGTTGTGATGTTATCGGCGAAATTCGTCCCTTCGACGGTCGTGATCGTCTCGATTCCGGTTATCACACCACCGCCGATGGTTACCGAACCGCCGCTGCCAAGCGGACTGAAATCGACTGTAACACCCGCCGTTGCGCCCTTGAAGTTGAGATCCAGGAAATCATTGCCGGTACCGCCATCGATATTGTCGCCATAGCCGGCATAGATACGGTCCGATCCCGCGCCGCCATTCAGCGTATCGACGTCGTTGCCATTGTCGATGCGGGACTCCAGGTTTCCAAAAAGTATATCATTGCCGTCACCGCCGTAGAGACTGTCCGACCCTGCGCCGCCCGAAAGATATTGGCGACCGATCCCGCCGGTGATGACGTCGTCGCCGCCGGCGCCAGAGGCATAGACAAAGCCGCCTGGATCAGCGCTGTTTGGACCAGTGCTGATCGTGATGGTATCGGCGAAATTCGACCCGTCGATGTCGGAAACCCCCTCGATCCCGGTGATAATTCCGCCGCCAATGAGGAGTGAACCGCCGCTCGTCAGCGTGTCGAAATCGAACGTCACGCCCGCCGTCGCGCCCGCGAAGTTGATTGACAGAATGTCTTCTCCGTCACCGCCATCGACATTGTCGCCATAGCCGGCAGAAATCGTGTCCGATCCCGCGCCGCCGCGCAGCGTATCGATGTCGCTGCCGGTATCCAACGATCCTGAATAGGGCTCGTTGGCGATACCCGAAAATAGGCTGTCATTGCCGTCATCACCGTCAAGGCTGTCCGAACCCGCTCCGCCTAAAAGCCGGTCGTTGCCGAGACCGCCGACGAGGATATTGGCGCCACCATTGCCAGTGATGACGTTGTCCGAATCGTTGCCGGTACCGCTCAAGTTCGCGATGCCGGTGAGCGTCAGGTCCTCGACATTAATGGTCAGCGTGTAGCTGATACTGGACCGCACGAGATCTCGCCCGGCAACGGCGCCTTCGGACACAATGTCTCCGGCATTATCGACAACATAGATATCGCCGTCGGCGCCGCCTGCCATGTTGTCCGCGCCGGTTCCGCCATCGAGCGTATCGCTGCCAGCGCCGCCCAACATGACATCGTCACCATCGTTGCCGTAAAGACTGTCATTGCCGTCACCGCCGTCGAGACTGTCCGATCCCGCGCCACCCATAAGCTGGTCGTTGCCGCCATTGCCGGTGATGATGTCGTCGTCATTGCCGCCGTAATAGACATCGCGGCCAGAGCCGCCCACATACGTCACCATATCCGACTCTCCTGAAATACTGCTGGCAAGCTCATTTATGTGCCCGGTGCTATTGGAGAGAAAGCGATCCACGAATAATTTTTTTGCATTAAGTATCCAATATTTCGCATTAAGTATCTAATATAGAATATAGGGATTCTCCAAGGGTGCGGCGGCTTAAGAGCACGGGTATCCCATATTTGCCGCCGTTCCTCCTTCATCTCTATCAACCGCGACGATTCAACCATGACACGGGGCGGGGCATGTCATCCCTTGCCGAACTTATCCTGGCGCGCTCTTTCTTGTGGCCGAAGGCAGCATTGCTGCCGCGCTACCAGCGAAGGTCCCGCGCAAGACCAGAGCCTGGATCATTGAAAAATAGCCGGTTTGCTGCTCTGTCTCTATGGTTATGCTCTCATATCAAGGGTGACGATGATGCGGATCCGCGGCTTATTTTTCCTCGCAGCGGCGTCGGCCGCGATCACCGCCCCTCTCGCTCTTGCACGGCCCCAGGCCGCACCGGCCGCGGCGGCGCAATCGCCCTTCACCTTCGAGGAAGTGATGATCCCGATGCGCGACGGAGCGAAGCTGCAGACCGTGATCCTGCGTCCGCGCGATGCCACAGGACCATTGCCGATCCTGCTGCAACGGACGCCCTATGGCGTGCCCGATGCCGCGCCCGCGACGGTGCCGGGCAGCTACAGGACATTGATGCAGGAGGGCTATATCTTTGTCGCTCAGTCGATGCGCGGACGCTACAAATCGGACGGCGTGTTCACTCTGTCGACCGCCGTCCATCCGAAGAACAGTAAAGCGACCGACGAGGCGACCGACGCCTATGACACGATCGACTGGCTGGTGAAGAATCTGAAGGGCAATACCGGCAAGGTCGGGATGTGGGGCGTGTCCTATCCCGGCTTCGCCGCTGCGGTCGCGCTGGCCAAGCCGCATCCGCCGCTGAAGGCGGTCAGCCCGCAGGCAGCATGGATCGATTATTGGCAGAATGACGATCTGCACCGCAACGGCGCGCTGCGGCTGAGCTATGCGACCGATTGGGTCAGCTCGCTCCAATTGAGCAAGACCAACGATGTCGGACCCGAATACGACACGCTCGACACCTATGACTGGTTCCTGCGCATGGGCACCGCCGAGGGCATCGACAAGGCGCAGTTCAAGGGCCGCTCGCCGATGTTCACAGCGCTGCTCGATCATCCCAACCATGACAGTTTCTACACTGATCAGCGCTGGACCGACTCGCTCGGCAAGACGGTCGTGCCGACGCTCAATGTCGCGGGCTATTGGGATCAGGAGGACCCGTGGGGGTCGTGGCAGATCTATGCGCGGCAGAAGCAGAACGACCCCGATCATCTGGCGCAGATGGTCGCCGGCCCCTGGGCGCATGGCGGGTGGCAGGGCAACACCTCGATGATCGGTCGCGTGCCGCTCGGCGGCGACAGCGGCAAGGATTTCCGCGACACGATCCAGGCGCCGTTCTTCGCCTATTGGCTGCACGGCAAGGGCCAGCGGCCGAATTTCGAGATGAAGAGCTTTCAGTCGGGATCGAACGTCTGGAAGGAATATAAGAGCTGGCCGCCGGCCGAAGCCAAGGCCACCGACCTTTACCTTCATGCCGACGGCTCGCTGTCCTTCACCGCGCCCGCCGCCGGCGAGGCGTGCCGTGACTATCTCTCCGACCCGGCCAATCCGGTGCCGTTCCGTCCACGACCGATCTCGAAAACCTATCCGCGCCCCGAATGGCGCTGGTGGGAAGCGGAGGATCAGCGCTTCGTCGATCATCGCCCCGATGTACTGAGCTATGTCAGCGCGCCGCTATCCGAGACTCTGACGGTGACCGGCAATATCGTCGCGCAGTTGATGGCCGCAACTACCGGCACTGACAGCGACTTCGTGGTAAAGCTGATCGACGTGCTGCCCGACGATTATGCGCCGCTCGACAACAACGCGCCGCTTGGCGCCTATCCGCAGCAACTGGGCGGCTATCAATTCCCGATCGCGATGGAAGTCCGGCGCGGCAGGTTCCTCGCCAGCGGTACCGATCCGAGGCCGCTCGTGCCGGGCAAGGTCATCGCCTGGGACGTGCCGCTCAAAGATCATGACCATGCCTTCCTGAAGGGCCATCGGCTGATGGTGCAAATCCAGTCCAGCTGGTTCCCGGTCATTGACCGTAACCCGCAGAGTTTCGTGCCCAACATCGCGCGGGCGAAACCGGGCGATTTCGTCAAGGCGACGCAGAGCGTGTGCGCCGGGTCGAAAGTCGTATTGCCGATCATGAAGTAACTCTTCCCCATGCCGGGGAAGGATCAGGACTTGAGCCGGTATCCGGTCTTGAAGATCCAGGCGATCACACCCAGGCACAGCAGCATGAAGGCGAAGGTGAACGCAAGACTTGCCTCCACGCCGACGTCGCCCTTGCCGAAGAAGCTCCAACGGAACCCGCTGACCAGATAGACGACCGGGTTGAACAGGCTCACCGTCCGCCAGGGCTGGGGCAGCATGTCGATCGAATAAAAGGCGCCGCCGAGAAAAGTCAGCGGCGTGATCAGCAAGGCCGGCACGAACGACAGTTGTTCGAAGCCCTTGGCCCACACGCCGATGATGAAACCGAACAGGCTGAACGCGACGCTGGTCAGCACCAGGAATGACAGCATCGCGAACGGATGTGCGACCGGCAGCGGCACGAACAAGGTTGCGGTGGCGAGGATGATCAGTCCGAGAATGACGGACTTGGTCGTCGCCGCACCGACATAACCCAGCACCATCTCCATCGCCGAGACGGGCGCGGAGAGCAGCTCGTAGATCGTTCCGGTGAACTTCGGGAAGTAGATGCCGATCGATGCGTTGGAGATGCTCTGCGTCAATAGTGAGAGCATGATCAGCCCGGGCACGATGAAGCTGCCATAGCCAACCCCGTCGACCGTCTGCATGCGGCTGCCGATCGCGCCGCCGAACACGACGAAATATAGGGACGTCGTGATCACCGGCGTCGCTACGCTCTGCCACAGGGTGCGCAGCGCGCGCGCCATTTCGAAGCGGTAGATCGCCCACACGCCATGCGCGTTGAAACTATGCCCGTTCATGCCGCGACCCCCTCAGCTTTGCCCTGAGCCACCAAGTCGACGAAAATATCCTCGAGCGACGATTTGCTCGTCTCCAGATCCTTGAAGCCGATGCCGAGCTCGGCAAGCTTGCGCAGCAGCGACGGGATGCCGGTTCGCTCGCTCGTCGCGTCGAATATATAGAGCAGCTTTTTACCCTCATCTTCCAGCTCGAGGTGCCATTCTTCCAGTTCGGGCGGGATCGTGCCCATCGGCTCCTGCAGCGAGATCAGCATCTGGCGTTTGCCCAGCCGCTTCATCAGTTCGGCCTTGCGCTCGACCAGGATCAGCTTGCCCTTGTCGATCACCCCGACCCGGTCGGCCATTTCCTCGGCCTCCTCGATATAATGCGTGGTGAGGATGATCGTCGTGCCCTTGTCGCGCAGCCGATGGATCAGCTTCCACATGTCGCGTCGCAGCGACACGTCGACCCCGGCCGTCGGCTCGTCGAGGAACAATATGTCGGGTTCATGGCTCAGCGCCTTGGCGATCAGCACGCGGCGCTTCATGCCGCCGGACAATTCCATGATCCTGGCGTCGCGCTTGTCCCACAGCGACAGGTCGCGCAGCACTTCCTCGATATAGGCATCGTGCCCGGAGCGGCCGAACAGGCGGCGGCTGAACTTCACCGTCGCCAGTACGGTCTCGAACATGTCGACCGATAATTCCTGTGGCACCAACCCGACCAGACGGCGCGCCGCGCGGAATTCGTTGATCGCGTCATGCCCCATCACCGTGACCGTACCGGTCGATGGCGTGACGATGCCGCAGATGATGCTGATCAGCGTCGTCTTGCCCGCGCCATTCGGCCCGAGCAGTGCGAAGATCTCGCCCTTGGCGATGTCGAGGTCGACCGAATGCAGCGCGGTCGTACCCGACCCATAGGTCTTGGATACGCCGCTGACGGAGAGAATGGTGTCCACTTGGCCCCCTTTTAGGATGGCCCATAGGTAGGACCGCCACGGCCTCGCTTCAATCGCGCGGGTCTTTTGTTTTGAGCATTGCGCCACGAAAATCCGCTATTCCGGACGCTCTCTTCAGCTCTTTTCGCGCGCTTCTCTGACTGCCTTTTCCAGCTCTTCGAGCGTCAGGGCGGTCGACACGACCTTGTCGCCGATCACCCAGCTCGGCGTACCGGTCAGTCCCAATTGCTGCGCCATGCTGCGGTTGGTCGCGATCTCCGCCTCGGCGCGCGATGTCATTGCCGCTGCCTTGGTCATGTCCAGGCCGGCCTGTTTGGCGGCTGCGGTCATGCTCTGGGGGGTGAGCTGCCCGCCGGCATAAAGCGCATCGTGGAACGCCTTGAACTTGCCCTGTTCGGCTGCCGCGAGGCTCAGCTTTGCAGCGACGATGCTCTCTTCGCTCAGGATGGGAAATTCGCGGAACACGATCTTCACCTTGGGATCGCGTGCGACAAGTTCGGCGATCGCCGGCAGGCTGGCGCGGCAATAGCCACAATTATAGTCGTAATATTCGACCAGTGTGACATCGCCCTTGGGATTGCCGATCCATGCTCCGCCGAACGGCTCGAGGATCGCCTTGTGGTTGGCGTCGATCAATTTGGACATCTGTCGATCGCGCAGCCGGTCCATCGCCTCAGGAATGAGTTCCGGATGCGCGAGTACATATTCGCGCACCACGGCCTCGACGCGCGCCGTATCGGTGACACCGAGCCTCCCCGGTGCAACGCGCTGCAGACCCCACATCGCGGCCGCGCCGACCAGGGCTGCGAGCAGCACCGCGCCGGCCAGTGCCAAAGGATTTCTGGACAGTCGATCGATCATTGATGCTGGTACTTCTCTGGTCGGCTGCCGCTCATCGGCGCTTGAATTTCTTGGGGTTCTCTTCGATGTCGTTCTGCGCGGTCATGGCAATGTCCTGCGCGCGGATCCAGTCGATGCTGTTGGGGGGCAGCCCGGCCATCGCCCCGCGTGCACTATAGGCCGCAGTCGGTGAATCGCCGCGCATGCTCGCGGTCTCCGCGTTCGCCAGCAAGGCGCGAGGCTGATCGCCGGTCAGTTCGTAGACTGTACCAAGCTGGAACCAGGCGAACGGATTCTGGTCGTCGCGCGCGATGGCGCCGCGCAATACCGTCACCGCCTCAGGATAGTTCGCCTTGTTCTCTGTCGCGATCAGCGCATGGCCGAACGTCGTTGCGATCAGCGGCGAATTGTCCGACCGGCGCGTTGCGTCGCGCAACGGCTCGAGCGCTTCGACCGGCTTGCCAGCCTCAAGCAGGATCTGGCCCTTGATCTCGAGGAAATAGGGGTCGTGCGGATCGGCCTTGATCAGTGCCGCGGCTTCGGCATCGGCCTTTTCGGGATAGCCGGACTTATGCCAGGCATAGGCGCGGGCATAATGGGCATAGACGCTCTGATCCGTATCGGGAAAGACGTTGAGCGTGGTCTTGGGGTCGGAGACGAAGCCGAGCAGCTTGGCCTTGACGCGCTTGAACCGCTCTTCGAGTGCCGGATCGAGTTTCGTGTTCCAGGAGGGCGCGGACTCCAGGTCGTGCGTCAGGTTGGCGATGCGCGCGCCGCTCAGTGGATGGCTCTGCGCATAAGGGTCGATATTCTTCACCCCATAGGCATATTCCTGGTTCTGGAGCTTCTTGAAGAAGCTGATCATACCCTTTCCGGTAATCCCCGAGGCATTGAGATAGCGCGCGCCCGCCGCATCCGCGCTTGATTCCTGGACGCGGGTGAAGGCGAGGAACTTGCCCATCGCGGCCTGCTGGCCGGCCTGCAGGATGCCGATCCCGGCATCGCCAGCACCGGCGGCGATCGCGGCGAGGCCCAGCACCATGCTCACGATCGAAATGCCCATGGCGGGCTTGGCGCCCGCATCCTGCAGCACGACATGGCCATCGGCGATATGGCCGAGTTCGTGCGCGATGACGCCCTGCACCTGGTTGGCATTGTCGGCCGCCTGGATCAGTCCCGAATGGACATAGACGACCTGCCCGCCCGCGACGAAGGCATTGATGGAATCATCGTTGATCAGGACGACACGCACATTGCGTGGACTGAGCCCGGCCGCAAGGATGAGCGGCCGCGACATGTCGTTGAACATCGCCTCGGTTTCCGCGTCGCGCAGGATCGATTGCGCAGCGGCGGGTTGTGCCCAGAGGAGTAGAGCGGCCGTCAGACCAGCGAGAATCCGCTTCATGCCCGACATATCGACACTTCTGCCCGCTCTGGCAACGGGGAAGGGCCGACTGTGGCGCGGGATCGCTGAATAGCGGGTGAAATACGCACACCGTGAAACGGAAACGGCGGCGAAGGCATTCAGCCCTCGCCGCCGCTAACCATCGCTCCTTCCTCGGAGAGGAAGGACGATTCCGGCTTATGCCCCGAAGGTGCGCTGCCACCAGCCGCGGCGCGGCGAGCCGGCCTCGCCTGGATCGGCATCATTGGCCGCATCGCCGGGACCCGCTGCTGCCGTATCGGCAGGATCTGCGCCATCGAGTCCGTTACCAGCCGGGACGGCCCGCATGTCGGATTCATCGGGCTGAGCCGCCTCGGCGGCCGCGCCGGCCTTTTTGCGCGGCGCGCGACGCTTTGCCTTGGGCGCGGCTTCCTCGATCACCGGCTCGGGAGCTGGTGCAGGGGCCTCGACCTGGGTTTCAGGGGCAGCCTTGGCTTTGGCCTTGCGCGCACGCTTGGGCTTGGCCGGTGCTTCGGTTTCAACCTCGGCCTCGACGACCGGTGGCTCCACCGGTGCTTTTGCAACCACAGCCGGAACCTCGGCCGCATCGCGTGCCTTGGGACGACGACGGCCTTTTTCGGCGCTTCGACCGGCTCTGCCTCGGCCACCGGCTCTTCTAGCGGTGCCTCGGTCACGGCCTCGTCGGCGGTGATCGCCTCGCCGGCCTCGTTGGTCCGTTCGCCCTCGTTGCGGCGACCGCCACGACGACCCCGGCGACCGCGACGGCGACGGCCTTCGCCGTCACCGGCTGCCTGCTCGCCTGTTGCGTCGACCGTTGCTTCGCTCTCGCCAGCTTCCGCATCTTCGAGTGCGTCTTCGGCATCGGCTTGTGCATTGGCCTGTGCGGCGGCGGCATCGCCCTCCGGCGTACCATCGCCTTCGACACGATTGCGGCCGCGGCGTCCGCGACGGCGGCGACGGCGACGCGAGCCACCCTCATCGTCGCCCGACCGCTCGGGGCGCTCGCCGCGTTCACGCGGTTCGCGCGCCTTGCGCGGCTCTTCGACTTCGTCCTCCTCGACCTCGTCGATCTCATCCTCGATATCCTCGGGGACGTCCTCGTCGAATTCCTCGATTGGCGCGTCGAAGCGTGGCGCATGTGCCGGCGGCGGTCCGGAGACTTCCACCGACATGCGCGCGCCTTCCTGTTCACCGTCCGGCGCGACTTCGATCTTCACGCCGTAGCGATCCTCGATCTCGGCCAGTTCCGCGCGCTTGCGGTTGAGCAGGTAGAAGGCCGCCTCCATGCTGGCGCGCAGCGTGACTTCGGAACCGCGACCGCGTGCGGCCTCGTCCTCGATCATGCGCAGTGCCGACAGGCCGGCCGACGACGCGGTCCGGACCAGGCCGGTGCCTTCGCAATGCGGGCACTGGCGGGTCGATGCTTCGAGCACGCCGGTGCGCAACCGCTGGCGGCTCATTTCCATCAGGCCGAAGCTGGAGATGCGGCCGACCTGGATGCGGGCGCGATCATTCTTCAGCGCCTCCTTCATCGCCTTCTCGACCTTCCGGACGTTCGATCCGTTGTCCATGTCGATAAAGTCGATCACAACGAGGCCGGCCATGTCGCGCAGGCGCAACTGGCGCGCGATTTCCTGCGTCGCTTCGAGATTGGTCGCGGTCGCGGTCTGTTCGATCGAATGCTCGCGCGTCGACCGGCCGGAGTTGATGTCGATCGAGACCAGAGCTTCGGTCGGATTGATGACCAGATAGCCGCCCGATTTCAGCTGCACCACGGGATGGTACATCGCGCCGAGCTGATCCTCGACATGCGCGCGCTGGAACAGCGGCACCGGGTCGGAATAATGCTTCACCTTGCGCGCATGGCTCGGCATCAGCAGCTTCATGAAGTCCTTGGCGTGGCGATAGCCGTCCTCGCCCTCGACGATCACCTCGTCGATCTCGCGGTTATAGATATCGCGGATTGCGCGCTTGATCAGGTCGCTGTCGCCGTACACCAGCGCGGGCGCCGACGAGGACAATGTGGTCTCGCGAATGCCGTCCCACAGCCGGGCGAGATAATCGAAGTCGCGCTTGATCTCGACCTTGGTGCGCTGCAGCCCGGCGGTGCGCACGATGCAGCCCATCGACGGCGGCAGCTTCATGTCCGCCATGATCGACTTCAAACGCTTGCGGTCGCCCGCGTTCGAAATCTTGCGGCTGATCCCGCCGCCATGCGACGTGTTGGGCATCAGCACGCAATAGCGGCCGGCAAGCGACAAATAGGTGGTCAGCGCCGCGCCTTTATTGCCGCGCTCTTCCTTGACGACCTGAACCAGCAGCACCTGACGGCGGCGGATCACGTCCTGGATCTTGTAGCGGCGGCGCAGGTTCATGCGCCGTTCGCGCAGATCGTCGACCGCGTCGTCGGACGCGCCGCGCTTGCGCCGGCCGCGCGAACGACCGCCTTCTTCAGCGGCAACTTCGGCCTGCACGCCGCCATCGTCCTCGAACCGTTCTACCGTTTCTTCGTCGATATCGCCGTCATGATCATGGGCGTCATGATCATGGTCATCGTCATACTCGTCGCCGTGCAGCTCGTCCTGTGCATCCTGTTCGGCGCGCAGTGCGGCTTCCTCGGCGGCATGCTCCGCCTCTTCGCGAAGCAGGGCATCGCGATCTTCCTTGGGGATCTGGTAGTAATCGGGGTGGATTTCACTGAACGCCAGGAAGCCATGGCGATTGCCGCCATAGTCGATGAACGCCGCCTGCAGCGACGGTTCGACCCGGGTAACCTTGGCTAGATAGATATTTCCCTTGAGCTGCTTGCGCTCGGCGGACTCGAAATCAAACTCCTCGATCCGGTTCCCTTTGACGACCGCCACACGGGTTTCTTCCCGGTGGCGTGCGTCGATCAGCATACGCGTTGTCATTGACTATTCTCCGGGCGCGCGGTCCGGGATGCAGCTGGTAAAGGCTGGGCCGGGATGGCCGCGCGCAATTGTGATGGCCGTCGTGCCGGGCGAAAGAGTCGCCTGGCCCGGACATGCCGCTGTTGTCGAAATTTGCCTCTGCTCGCCGCGCACGCCTGGGCGCCTGGCCCATGGCACCTGACACGCCCACGAACCCGCCGGTCGGAACCGGTCGGTGCGGGCGGGAAAGGAAATGCGTCATTGCGAACTTCAACCTGGAAGGACCATGCCCGGGAAACCGGGGCGGCCGTGAGACCGGATTGGGCGCATGAACACTGCGCTTACCGGTGCAATTTCGCATCTAGCACCGGACGTTCGGCGCAGCAACCGGCACGTTCCTGCCGCCGTTACGGCAATATCATGCCGAACGTGCCGTTAACCGCTTCGCTTCACCGTGTTGGAAGGGGGCGGGCGGTATCCAGCCAGTGTCATTATTGTTCGAATGGGACCCCCCGCCCATGTATTTTCGCTGGACCGCGCCACAGTCGGCGCGGCATTACATTCGTGTGTCCTTCTTTCTGACCCTCCTGGCATGCTGGCTTGCCGGCACCCCCGGTTGGGCGGCGTCGGTGGAGCGCGTCGAAGTCAAGGGCGATCGCATCGTGGTCCATTTCGACGAGCGCATCGTTGATGCGTCGATGTTCATGCTGGCCGGGCCCAATCGCATTGCGCTCGATCTCAATGGCGCGACACCGGGCGGACAGACGAGCATCGGCGGCGCAGTCAAGGCGATCCGCCAGGCGCCGCGCGGGGGCGAGGGTGCGCGCGTCGTGTTCGACCTTGCGCGCCCGGCAATCGTTACCGAAGGCGCGTTCGGGCGCGATGGCCGCGCCCTGACGCTCGCATTGCGCACCGTCGACGATGCCAGCTTCGCTCGCGCCGCGGCGGAAGGGCGGATGAGTTTTCTGCCGCCGTTCAACAGCTTCGGCGCAGCCGCGGCGCCGCGCCGTTACGAATTGACCATTCCCGTGCCGCGGCCGAGCAAGACGATCGCGCTGCCGGCGGTCTATGGCGACGACGACAGCCGCCCGCTGGTGGTGATCGATGCCGGCCATGGCGGCGTCGATCCCGGGGCGATCTCGCCGGACAGCGGATTGCGCGAAAAGGATGTGACGCTGCGCATCGCCAAGGCGATCCGCGACGAGTTGCTGCGCTCGGGCCGGGTACGCGTCGCGCTGACCCGCGAGGACGACCGCTTCCTGATCTTGCAGGAACGCTATGGCATCGCGCGCAAGCTCAAGGCGAACCTGTTCATCTCGGTGCATTGCGACAGTGTCGGGGCGGGCACCGCAAGCGGCGCGTCGGTCTATACCTTGTCCGAGGTCGCCTCCGACAAGGAATCGGCCCGGCTCGCGGCGCGCGAGAACAAGGCCGACATCATTGCCGGCGTCGATCTGGGTGGCACCACCACCGATATCTCTTCGATCCTGATCGATCTGACGCAGCGCGAAACGATGAATAGCTCGGCCAATTTCGCCCGGTTGCTCGGTCGCGAGGCGCAGCCGTTGATGCCGCTCAAGGCGAATTTTCACCGCATGGCGTCGCTGATGGTGCTGAAGGCGCCCGACATGCCGTCGATCCTGTTCGAAACCGGCTATATCTCCAATCCCAGCGACGCCGCGTTCATTGACTCGGCCGACGGCCGCAAGCGCATCGCGCAGAGCGTGCGCCGCGCGGTCGAGGTCCATTTCGCCAAGCGGCTGGCGTCCAACTGATCCGGTAAACGATCCAGCCGGGACGCGGTCGTATCGGCCCATGCCGTCAGTGCGTTTATTCCCGTGCATGGTGGTGCGGCGCCGCGCGGAATTGCGGCCCTGCGATTCTCTCGACCCGCTCCATCCCCTTGCGGATTTCCTCGGCGATATTCGTCTCTTTCTCGGATGGCGGGGCAGGACGAGCCCAGATTTTGGGGCGGCGGGCGCGCATCCATTGCAGCGCGGCGGTGACATCGGGGCGGACTTCGCGCTTGTAGCGCACGATCACCGGCGCCTCGGCGCTAGTCGGGCGATAAACGCTCACCGCTTCCTCCTCATAACCGATCGCACGCTCGTACAGCGCGCGTTCGACCCGGTCATCGGCGACGTCCTTGCCGAGCCGCGTCGCTTCGGCAAACTCGGGATAGGCGGCGCGCCAGCGGAAGATGGTGCTGCGCGAGACGCCGAACGCCTCGGCAAGCTCGCGATCGGTCAGGCCTTGAGCATATAGCTCGCGTGCCTGGCGGACATAATCGGGGTCGAAGGTTGAGGGACGTGTTTCCATGTCTGCCGGAATAGCGGCGCTTGCATGGGGTTTGAATCGAGCAGCGCGAGGGTAGGCGGGGAGATATGGGACACCGGATTGTCCCATATCTTCGGCGCGCAAGCATGCGAGAATTGCATGATTTATGCAATAATATCAATTATATAGGAGAATTATTTTGATATAGATCCTGTGGGTGGGCTCGCTCCATGAGGTCGGAGGGTTTGCACCTGTCGCTGAAATCGGACCCCATTCCGGCAAACCTGAACGAACCTTCGCACGCTGACAAAGGTCGCGACACTTTTCCCGGTTTTGCGGGACATCCGTGCGACAGGCGGATTTCATAACCCATGTCAGGCCGATCGGATCGGCCGGGTACAAGGAGTGAGGGTTATGAAGAAGATTGCCATTTTGATCGCGAGCCTAGGTTTTGCCGCCACCGCGCTTCCCGTCGCCGCCAATGCCGCGCCTTATCCGCAAGCGCAGTGGCAGAGCATCAATCAGCGCCAGGCCAATCTGTACAATCGGATCGAGCAGGGCATCCGTTCCGGGGCGCTCAACCGCGTCGAGGCCAGCCGGCTGAAGGCGGAGTTCCGCCAGCTCAACAATCTCGAGGCGCAGTATCGCCGCAGCCGTCCCGGCCTGACCATTGCCGAACGCCGCGATCTCGACCGCCGCTTCGACGGGCTGAGCCAGCGCATCCGGATCCAGAAGCATGATCGTCAGGGCCGCCGCTACTAAACCGGCGCAGTGACAAAGTTGAATTGGCCCCGTCAGTGATGGCGGGGCCGTTTCGCGTGTTTTTCCCTGGTTCCCGGGACTCGATCGGTGCTTAGCCCTTTCGGATAAGGAAGCTTGTGTCCCCGCGAAGGCGGGGACCCAGTCTGGGCTCCCGCCTTCGCGGGAGCACAAGGGAAGGGGCGATCGCTTTCGATACGCCAATCCCTTGTTTGAAGGGGATAAGCGCCGAGGCAGACGCAAACAGCGAAGGTTAGCGCAGCGGCTTGCCTGAATCCTTCCAGCGATCGAGGATTTGCGAGTCCCCGGGCAGGGGCGCGGTCGCGACCTTAGCAGCAGCCTTGGCAACGGCCGGGGTATAGCCATTGGTGGGCATGCCGCTCTGCGCATAGGCTGGCTGGATCGTGGCCGGTACAGTTTGTGGCGTGGTTTGTGTGGGGGCCTGTAGTGCGGGAGGCACTGCCGCCGCTGCGGCCAGGGTGACGACGGGCACCTCCGGCACATCAGCGCGCGGATGCGGGCCGGGCAGCGGTTCGCCGCCGCGATAGGCTTGCCGGAACGCGCCCGGCGTCCCCCAATAGCCCTGCCAGCGATGGAAGAAATGCGCGCCGATCGCCGCGGTCATTACCAGGCTGCGGTTCCATGACGGGGTCACCGCATAGGTATGGTAATGCGTCGCCATGCCGACGGGCGCATAGACCGCGCCATTCAGTGCCTGTGCCGCAACGCGCATCGCGCGGTTCCAATAGGCCTTGGCGGGAATGCGCGCCATCGATCCGTCGCAGGCATAGCTGAACTGGCACCCGGTGGTCCGTTCCGACCCCTGGTAAATGACGCCGCACACCGTTGCCGGAAAGGCGGGATGGCGCACGCGATTGAGGATCACCTGCGCGACCGCCTGTTGCCCGGCATCGGGCTCCGACGCTGCCTCGTAATAGATCGCCGCAGTCAGGCATTGCAGCGCACGGCCGCGATCGGTGGCGCTGGCATAGCGCATCGAAAAGGGGGCGGCTGCATGGATCGAGCCATCGGCGGCGAGCGATGCGGCCTCAGGCGGCAGCGGCAGATCGGGCAAGGCAGCGGTGCCGGTGGCGCCCTTTGCCGGTGCGGCATTCTCGTCCGCGACATAGAGATAGGCGGAGCCCGGGAAATGATCCTCGGCTTCATAGCCGACCGGTTGCGGTGCGGTGGCGATGGCATCGCCGCTATGCTCGACGATCGCGCGCAAGGCGGCCTGCGCCGACACACCGGCAAAGACCAGCGCAACCGTTCCCGCGACGCCGAGCCAGCCCAGCCGTCGGATCCGGAACCCGTTTCTGATCATCTCCAGCGTCAAGCGTTCGTGCCCCAGGCTCTGGCCGACTCAACCCGATGAATCCGCCTGCACCCGCATAGCGCGACAGCCCTTAACAGGATGCCCCCCATTTCGCCGCGTCCCACCACGAAACACTAGATGGTTAAGGTAATTTCCTGGTCCATCGGCACGTTATCGCGACCGGCCTGAAACCGAGCCGCGCGTACAAGAGCCTCGGCCGATCATCGGCGAAGGCGTCGAGGAACACCCCGTCACAGCCGGCCTGGCGCAACTCACGATCAACAGCGACGATGAATGCCGACATCACGCCGCGCCCGCGCCACCCCGGCAGTGTGAACAGCTCGTCGATGATCCCGAGGCCATTCGGACAGATGGTGCTCAGGCCGTATCCGACATCGACACCGTCGAGAGCGATGATCGAATACCGGCAAAGCCGGGAGCGGGTTCTCATCGTCGCGAGCAACCCGTCGCTCACCTCCGCAGTATAGGGCCCCGTGCGCAGTCCTTCGCGATGATCGGCGCGCACCAATCGTTCGAACGCCGACCAGTGTTCGTCGGGTGTTGCCCGGCGTAGCGTGACCGGCGCAACAGCCTGTAATGATGAGGCGGATTCGGATGCGAGCATTTCGATCAACGGCCCGGCCTGCTCAAAGCCTTCGAATCCGAGCGTCGCCACCATGGCCGGATCGGTCAACGCATCGGCGACGATCACGCGCCATTTGCTCCACGGCATGGCGCGGTCGAGCGCCGCGATCACCGCATCCGGATCCGCACCCGGTTCGGCCAGGGCAAAATTGGCGTTCCAGACATTGGGGTGCGATGGATCAGTGACGACGATCGCGCCACGATCAATGACCGGTGTCTTGCCCAGCAGCCGGAACCAGCGACGCGCGGCGGCGACCCGGCTCGCTTCGCTCACGTCAGTCAGCGCTTCTTGCGCGACCGGTTGGCGTAAAGGAGCGCCGCGACCACAGCGGCCGAGCCGATGCCGATGCCGATCGGCACGATCGGCCAGTTGCCGCCGTCCTCGCGCTTCGCGGCGCTGGCGTCGGCGGCGGCGCGGGCGCGCTTCGCCTCATGCGCTGCCGCTTCGATCTCGTTCATCTCGGGTACGCTGTCGTCACTCACGCCATCTTCCTTCACGTCGTACTTCCACGTCACATTTTCACGTTGCACTCTTGCAATAATCTGCCCGGAACGCATCGGCAAAACTCTTGAGCCGTCCTTCAACGATCGCCGCGCGCAAATCGGCCATCAGCGCCTGATAGAAATACAGGTTATGCTCAGTCATCAGCATTGCGCCAAGAATTTCGCCTGCCCGCACCAGATGATGGAGATAGGCACGACTCCAGGTCCTGCACACCGGGCAGGCACAGGCCGGGTCGAGTGGTCCCAGATCCTCGCTGAACTTCGCATTGCGGATGTTGATCGGCCCGGTTCGCGTAAAGGCCTGACCGGTCCGCCCCGACCGGGTCGGCAACACACAATCGAACATGTCGATGCCGCGTTCGACCGCGCCGACGATATCGTCAGGCTTGCCGACACCCATCAGATAGCGCGGCTTGTCCTCGGGCAATTGTCCGGGCGCGAAATCGAGGCAGGCGAACATCGCTTCCTGCCCCTCGCCGACCGCAAGGCCGCCGACCGCATATCCGTCGAAACCGATCTCGATCAGCGCGCCGGCGCTCTCGCCGCGCAGCCTTGGGTCGAGCGCGCCCTGCTGGATGCCGAACAGGGCGGCGCCCTCGGCATGTTCGCCGCCGGCGTCGAATGCGTCGCGGCTGCGCTTCGCCCAGCGCATCGAGCGTGCCATTGCCGCCGCCTGCACCTCACGGCTCGAAGTGGTCGGGACCAGTTCGTCGAACGCCATGACGATGTCGGAGCCGAGCAGCCGCTGGATCTCGATCGAGCGTTCCGGACTGAGCGTGTGGCGCGTGCCGTCGAGATGGCTCTTGAAGGTCACGCCGTCCTCCGACCGGGTGGTCAGGTCGGACAGGCTCATCACCTGATAGCCGCCCGAATCGGTCAGGATCGGCCGGTCCCAGCCCATGAAGCCATGCAGGCCGCCAAGCCGCGCCATCCGTTCCGCGCCGGGACGAAGCATCAGATGATAGGTGTTGCCGAGGATGATGTCGGCGCCCGAGGCGCGGACATCGCCGGGCTTGACCGCCTTGACCGTCGCGGCAGTGCCGACCGGCATGAAGGCGGGCGTGCGGATCGTGCCGCGCCGCATCGCGATCTCGCCGCTGCGCGCCTTGCCGTCGGTGGCGTGGATGGTGAAGTCGAAACGGGGTTCAGTCATCGGGGGAAAATCGGTCCAATAGGGTCATGAACAAAGCGTCGGCGGCTGCCTTGGCCTTGTCGTCTGTGCTGCGGTCGCGTTGCTGGTTCGCCGCGAGCCCATACTCGTTTTCGATAAACGCTGCGATCTCAGCGGGAATGATCGCCTCACCCAGTTCCCGGGTCTCGGCCTTGCGCGTGATCAGATCGGCGACCAGGACGGCAACGTCGGCAGGCGGATCGCACTCGGCCATCAGCGTCGGGAAATGCATCGGCGGGAGGGCCTGATCATGCAACCGGATCCAGCGCAAGGCCGCCGCCGGGCGCAGCGCATAGAAGAGCTTCTTGCCTGAGGTGACTTCCTCGCCATGCCGGGACCATTGCTGGAGCCCGAGATGGAGGTAATGACTCTGCACCGCATCGACCGGCATATGCTCGACCGCAAAGGCATCGAGCGCGTCCCGGAATGCTTCGTCGCCGCGATAGGCGATCGGTGAGCGCAGCCACTCGATCGCCACGGCATTGCCCTTGACGATCAGCCGCAACGCCTTGGCCAAGTCCCAGCCATTGACGTCGAGCAGCCCGTCGAGCGGCGTTTCGATGACATCGCGTTTCGGCCATAAAGCGAGATAATCCCGCCGCTGGCGGACATAGATGAAGCGGCAATCATAGTCGCTGTCGGGCGACGCGAAGCCCCAGGCGCGGCTGCCGCTTTCGATCACCAGCGGGAGCGAGACGCGCTCGTCGCGCGCCACCGCATCGAGCCGTGCATCGATCGCGGCGACCATAGCCGGGTCGAAACTGTCGGGGATGGTGCGCATCGCTCAGTTCGCCGCTGCCGGATCAGGCTGCCGGCCAAGCACGAGATCGAGCACGGCATCCGGCGTCTCGAACATCGCCTCGGGCGAGAGCCGCGCCAGCGCGACGCGGTTGGCATAGCCCCACATCACGGCACCGGCCTTGATCCCGACCTTGTGCGCAGCAGCGATATCGCGCGTTTCGTCGCCGATCGAGAAGACCTGGTCGGCGCTCAACTTCGCGCGGCGCAGTACCTTGCGATAGCGTGGCGCCTTGCCGAACAGCGATGCGCCGCATTCGAAATGCTCGATATGATCGGTGATGCGCGGCCCGAGAATGGCGCAGGCATTATGCTGAGAATTGGAGGTGACCAGCGCGAGCCGCACGCCGGCCGCGACCAGCGCCTCGATCATCGGTACCACGCCGTCGAACAGCGCGATACGATCGGTCTGTTCGGCGAGCCTGGCATGGACGAAGCGCCCGATCGCCGGCAACCGCCAGCGCGGCACGCGAAGATAACGGATCACTTCGCGGCTCGACTGGCCACGAAGCATTTCGATTTCCTCGGGCAACACGCGACGGAAACGGAATCGGTCGGCAAGCTCGTCGGAGATCGACAGGAACCAGTCGCCGCTGTCCGCGAGTGTTCCGTCGAAGTCGAAGATCACCATCTTGTAATGCGGCGCGGGCATCAGGCTCGATACCGCCGCCATCGCCGGCCCGCAATCGGCCCCGGACCTGACCCGTTCATGCGACTATTGCTTGCCGCCGCGCTTGCCGCGTCCGCCCAGGTCGCGAAAACCGGTCTTGATGGTCAGCAATTCCGCGCGCGTCACCACACCGTCCTTGTCGATGTCGAAGCGCGCGAACAGCTTGGCGAACTGCCCCTGCAGCTCGACCAGGGTGATGCGGTTGTCGTTATCGGCATCGACAGTGAACGGGCTGGGCAGGGCATTGCGGTCGCCGAGCCATTTCAGCGCCCAGTCGCTATAGGCGATATAACCGATCGATCCGGTTGCCGCGCCCTCGGTGCCGGCGAAGGATTTTGCCACGCATGTGGTCAATTCGGCGGTTGTGACGCGCGCATCGCCATCCGCGTCGCATGCGGCGATCATCATCGCGGCCGGCTCGGCGATGATCGTCGCGGCGGGCTGGCCGGGGCCGGGCGGTACGGAAGGGATGGGCTGACCGGCGACCGGCGACGCGGGCCGTTGCTGTGCGATCGCAGGCGGAATGATCACAGGCAGGGCGATCAGGGCGGCGGCGAGAATCAGGCGGCGCATCGGCGGTCCTTTCAGGGCTGAGCTTGCCCCGGGTCGAGCAAGCGATAGCCTCATTTCGGAGGTGATGGCGATAGATTGTTAGGCACATTTCACATGGGATGACCGGTATTCTGCCCGTTCCGATGTCATGGAAACCGCCGAACTGAACCATATTGTATAGTATAGAACCAAGATGGCTCGTGTTGCGGTAGACAAAACTTCGAGCCAATCGCAGAAATTCGCCCGCATCGATGCTTGCCGGACTCTTGAGTCGGCTATTGTCGCCAGGTGGGGGCCTTATATGAAGCGCGATTATTCAATTTTGCTCAGTCGCCAATTGTGGGCGGGGGTTTCCGCGAGCCTGCTGGGCGCCATATTGCTGGCCGGCTGTAATCAATCCAGCGCCAGTGCCGATATCAAGGCCGTTGCGACGCCGCCTGCCGTCACGTTGAATTCGACTGTGCCGACGGATATCGCCAATCCCGCCGATCCGCAGCAGGCCGCGCAATTCGCCTGGCAGGAATTCATCGCGCTGACCTGGCCGGCCAAGACCAATCCCGCGGTGCCGTCGTCGGGCTATTTCCGCGGCCAGCCATCGACCACTGCCGTGTCGGGCGGGACCGGTGCCGGCGGCGTCACCGTGTGGGAGACTTTCTACCACCGCAATGAGCTCTATCCGACCTATGCGACTGGCGCCGGCAACATGCTGCCCGATCCCAATGCGGCACCAGCCTATCAATATGGCGCCGCGACCACCATCACCAAGGCCACGCCGCAGACCAGCCTCACCCTGTTCAACAATCTTGACGAGGCGAGCGAGATCACGCTGGCGAACATGTATCACACGCCGTTCGCGGCGGCTGCGGACGCGCTCAGCAAATCCTTCCCCAACCCGACCCCGGCGCAGCAGCAGCAGATCCTCGATGCGCAGATCAAGGCAAGCCTGGTCTATGAGGCAAAGGGTAATCCGGCGATCTTCAATTATCTGAAGACCACCCAGTTCAACAATGCGGCGACGCGGCGCAGGGCCAAGGCGCAGGCAATCAACAAGATCACCAACATGCCGGTGACCGGCACGGCGTTCGAATTGCCGAGCGGGGCGATCGAGATCAAGGCGACATGGCGGCGTTACGACAGCACGCTCGACAACCTCAACAACTTCCACTGGACCAAGGGTATCTATTACACCAAAAACGCCAGTGGCGGCCTGGTCGCGAACAACGACATATTACTGCTCATCGCGCTGCACATCATTCAGAAGACGCCGAACGTTCCGACCTTCACCTTTGCGACGTTCGAGCATGTCAGCAACGAAGCGACCGGCTTCCGCTTCATCAATACCAATCCGCAGGTGGTCGGCCCACCCAGCTATCCGCGCAAGCTGCCCGATCCGGGCGTGATCACCGCGGCACGGCAATTTCCGATCCCGGGCGCCGGCAGCCCGTTCAACCTGGTCGCCTATAACCAGGCGATGCAGGCGCAGGTCCGCAGCATGTTCGGGGCCAATAATGTCTGGGCGAACTATCAGCTGATCGGCGTCCAGGCGGTGGTACAGAACGATCCCGGCGGCCCCGTGCCGGCGCAGCAATTCTTCCTGTCCAACTTCGCCACCGAGACCAACGACACGCTGCAATTCTTCCAGGGCGGGCTGGGTGGCCCCAACCAGAATGTGCCCGGGCCGAACACAGCGCATGTCGCGAAGTTCAACGGCACCAAATATATCGGCTATACTGCCGGTGGTTGCCTTGGGTGCCATGGGTCGCAAGGCCAGTTTCAGGGCGGCGATTTCAGCGTGATCGCGGCGACCGGCAATGCCTTCATTCCCGAACCCGTCCGGCCTTATCCGGGTGGTCCGGTCGTGCCGCAGAACCCGGCCGGCTTCCCCTTGCCGCACTGAGCATCGTTACCACCGACAAAAGCTTCGCGTCTGAACCCGAGAGAAGGAAACCGATCATGACGGTCACGATCAGCAACTATGCCGACCTCCAGAAGAATTTGTCGGCGCTCGTCGCAGCGAACAATCTGACGCCCGCACTCGCGCCGCACGGCGTCTTCTATGAAGACCTCGATTATAACCAGTTCATCACCCAGGACATGCCCGGCGTGCCGGGATTCAAGATCGTCGAGGTCGGCAATGCCGCCGCATCCAACCTGGTCATGGCGCTGTCGGGTACGGCGGGCAGTCCGTTCGATCCCGATACCGGATCGATCGGCCCGATGCCGCAGCCGTCGCCCCCCTATAATGCCGAGACGCCGACCCAGGCCGACATTATCGCGGCGCTGACGGTATGGATCAACGACGGCTGCCCCAACAGCTAGGCCGATCGGAATTGCGGCCGGGCGATCGCGTGGCTGGTGGCGATTCGGTCCGGTAACGGCGCGCGGATTGCTCGGTGGCAGCGGCGTTGAATCGCCCGCCGCGGCTCAGCTCTTTGGCGTCACCCACACTTCGACCGGCGCGACGAACTTGCCTGGCGCGGGCTTGCCGACATGAACGCGGTCAGCGGAGACGAGCTCGCCGGTCTCGAGATTGAACGAGGCCCAGGGCTTGGGCATGCGGCCGAAGGTCATCCGCTGAATCGGCTGGCCGGTGGACGAATTCATGATGGTGGCGATGATGCTCATCGGGTGCCGATAGCGGGGACGGGACGGGGGCGTCCAGCCGATGGCGCCGGTTTTTTCGCGGGGCCTGGCGTTTGCCCACCGGAGGGCGCGTCACCGAATTCGGGAAAGATGCGTTCGATCGCCGCCTGCAGGTCGCTTGGTCCGGAGAGCAGGCCGAAATGATCCAATACCCTCTTCACCAGCCGTGCCCTGTGCGGGCCGATGCCGGGCATGGTTTCCAGCCCCGGAAAGTCCGGATCGGCAAGCCTGTCCGCCAGGTCGCCGAGCGTCCGGTACCCCGATGCGGTGAGGCGCTGCCGCAAACCGGACGGCAGGACGGACTGGCTGACCGGCAGGTCGCGATCCGTCGCCTGGCGGTTCGCCGAAAGCAGCCTCGTCCGTGCCCCCTTTTCCCGCTTCAGCGTCCGGCGAATATGGCTGAGCTGGCCGGACGTGAGGCCGAGCTGGCGACCGATCTGGCGATAGGGAGTACCGGAAGCCCGCAGATCACGCGCTTGCTCCAGATTCAGGATCGCCTGTTCGGCCTGACTCAGCATGGGTGATCGGACATCCTGTTGGTGCGAAAGGACAAGGCGTCGGCCGGGTTCGGACATTCGCGATGGAATGGCTGTTCGCGTGTTTCCGGAAGAAGCGTAGGGATACAGGCCGCCCTATGCGAGCGTTGTTCCGCCGCGACCCCATCACTGCGTCACTCCTGCCCCACCTTTACTGCTTCCCCGGCGAAGGCCGGGGACCAGTCGAGAAGGTCGAGGTGACAATGCGAGGCGCCAGGCCAACACATGCTTGCCAACTGGGCCGCGGCCTTCGCCGGGGAGCAGGTGGAAGATGAGCCAACGTCAACGCGAACTCACGCGTTCAGCGCGATTTCCCAGGTTTCGCCCTGCTCGGGCGTCCCGAACTCATGGTGCACCTCGGTCGAGACGATGCGGAGCCCCGCATTGGCATAGATGCGCCGCGCGCTTTCGAGCACGGTGTGCGTCCAGAGGCGTAGCGAGGTGTATCCGGCGCCCCGCGCGAAAGTCAGGCAGCGTGCGACGAGATCGCCGCCGATCCCCATGCCCCGCGCCCATGGCTCGACATAGAGCAATCGCAACTGTGCGGCCCCGTCGCCCGCATCGACGACGAACACCGACCCCGCCATCGTGCCTGCACTCTCGGCGATCCAGCATTGCTCTCGCCCCGGCTGGAAATCGCGCAGGAAGCGGGAGGTCACCTCGCCGAGCAGGACTTCCATCGGCGCCCCCCAACCATGGCTTTCGCGGTACAGGATCGCCTGGCGCGCGGCGACCAGCCCCATATCCCCGGTGTCGAAGGTCCGCACGGTATAGCCGGCCGGCTCGGTGCGGGAGAGCAGGCTGCGCGCCGTGTCGAGCGCAGCCTCCAGCGCGCGGCGATCGGCTGCGGCGAGCGATCCGATCCGGTCCTTGAACAGGTCATGCTGACGCTGCTGCAGGTCGGCAAAGACCGCCTGTCCTGCGTCGGTCAGCTCGATCGGACGGCGGCGGGCATCGTCGCTTCGACCGCGCGCGACCCAGCCGCGCTGTTCGAAGCGCCGCACGATGCGGCTGGCATAGCCGGCATCGAGCCCGAGGATCTGCTGCAGGTCGACCGCGACGGGCGCTTCGCGCGTGGCGATCTCGTACAGTAGCCGCGCCTCGGTCAGCGACATGGTGCTGTCGAGATAGTCTGCGCCGAGCACCCCGATGAAGCGGGTATGAAAGCGGTTGAAGGCGCGCAGCGCCTGAATCGTCGAGTCCATGTGGGGAGACTGCGACCAATAGTTGACTGTGTCAACTATTGGTCGCGAGCGGGCTCGTTCCGATCCACCAGAGCGGAACGGAGTCGTTGGACCTGTTCATTGAGGGCCATGATCTCGGCGACCGAGAGGCCGGAATTGGCCAGCAGCGCATCGGTGAGGCACGGAGTGTCGTGCTGCAGATTGCGGCCCTTCGCAGTGAGGAACACCTGGACCTGGCGCTCGTCGGCCGGGTTGCGCTGACGCGAGACGAAGCCCGCGGCTTCGAGCCGCTTCATCAACGGGGTGATGGTGCTTGGCTCCAGCGCAAGCCGATCGGCGATGGCCGAGATGGTCTGCCCATCGCCCTCCCATAAGGTGCTGAGCACGAGATATTGCGGATAGGTCACGCCGAGCGAATCGAGCATCGGCTTGTAGAGCCGGTTGATCGCGATCGTCGTCGAATAGAGCGAAAAGCAGAGCTGCGCATCAAGCGGCAGGGGCGGGCTGGGGGGCTTTGTCACTAAATTCCTCGCTTTCGAATCAAGCTCTTATCAGAAAAATACATATCGCGATAACTTTTATCTGGACAAGGGGTAATTGCAGGCCTAGCTAATAGATATCGCGATAAAGAATATCGCAGTAACAAATAAAGGAGATTGACCATGACCAAGTCCAAACTGCTTCTCACCGCCGCTGCCTCGCTCGCTCTGGGCACGCTTCCCGCCGCCGCTTCCGCCAAGGACGCCGCACCGGGCTCAACCAAGTCGGTCGTGCTTGTCCATGGCGCGTTCGCCGATGGTTCAGGCTGGATGGATGTCTACAAGATCCTGAAAAAGGACGGCTACAACGTCAGCATCGTCCAGAACCCGACCAACTCGCTGGCCGATGACGTCGCGGTTACCAAGCGTGCGATCGCCGCTGCAGAAGGCAAGGTGATCCTGGTTGGCCATAGCTATGGCGGCGCGATCATCTCCGAGGCGGGCACGGACCCGAAGGTCGCCGGCCTGGTCTATATCGCGGCCTTCGCACCCGATAAGGGCGAGTCGGTTTCAACGCTGATCGCCAACCCCGCGCCCGGTGCGCCGGTGCCGCCGATCCTCCCGCCCAAGGACGGCTATCTGTCCCTCGACAAGGCGAAGTTCGCGAAGGCGTTCGCTGCCGATGTCCGGCCCGACCTCGCGCAGTTCATGGCTGATTCGCAGGTGCCATGGGGTGTCGAGGCGCTCTCCGGCACGGTGACCGTCCCGGCCTGGCGCGTGAAGCCCAGCTGGTACCTGGTGGCGAGCGAGGACAAGATGATCCCGCCGGCGGCGCAGCGGACGATGGCGGCACGGGCCGGGGCGCAGGTCGAAGAGGCGGTGGGCAGCCATGCCATCTACGTCTCGAAGCCAGCCGCTGTCGCATCGATCATCGAAAAGGCGGCACGCAGCAGCAAGTAACTGACCTGCGGGAACATCGCGAACACCGGGGCGCCGGATCTCTCAGCGAGGTCCGGCGCCTTCGCGGCACTTCAGTTCGGTGCGACCAGCTTGAGTCCGATGACACCCGCCAGAATGAGCATGATGCAGAAAATCCGCGGCGGGGACGCGGAGTCGCCCAATATCATCATACCGAAGATCGCGGTGCCCGCCGCGCCGATACCGGTCCAGACCGCATAGCCGGTGCCCACCGGCAATGTGCGGAGCGCCATCGAAAGAAGGACCACGCTCGACAGGCCGGTCGCGACCGTGAACAGTCCGGGTACCCATCGCGTGAAGCCTTCCGACAGCTTCATGCACAGGGCGAACACGATTTCGAGAATGCCGGCGATGCCGAGGAGGAGCCACGCCATATGCGATCGTTCCGTTCATAGCTTCGCCAGCGCTTTGGGCAGGGCGAGGAAGGGAGAAGCGAGCGCCGACAGGGTCGCGGCGCTCGCTTCCGGGCTGTCTCAGGCCTTCAGGGCAGCGGCCGGCGGCACGCGAAATGTGATGCCCAGCCGGTTGAAGGCGTTCATCAGGCCGATCGCATAAGTGAGATCGGCCAGCTCCTTGTCGCTGAACTCAGCGGAGGCCGCATCGTAATCGGCATCGGGAACGCCGGTTATGGCCACATTCGTCACGGTTTCCGCCCAGGCAAGGGCGACACGTTCGCGCTGGCTGAACACATTGCCGGCATCATGCCATACCGGGACCAAGACAAGCTTGTCCGTGCTCAGACCGGATTTGAGCAGGTCGCGGCTATGCATGTCGATGCAATAGGCGCAGCCATTGATCTGCGAGACCCGCAGATAGACGAGGTCGATCAGCTCCTTCGGCAGGCCGGATTTCTGGATTGCGACATAGACGCCGCCATAAGCCTTATAGCCGTCGGGCGACGCCTTTGCGTAGTCGATGCGCTGGGTCATGCTGAATTCCTAATCGAGTTGACGAGCTCCATTTCGTGAATCTTGGACCATGTTTGAAGGGCCATGATCTGGCTTGTGCGTTAGGCCATGATCTTTCGCCTCGATCGTCGCTCACATCAGCTTCAGGATACGTCCGGCAAGCTTTTCGGCGGTGCCCACAGAGTCGATATTGGTGAAGTTGAGCAGCAGGGCCGGAGCGCTGTCGCGATCTGTCGTCCAGTCGGTCAGGGCTTCGGCATAAAGGCCGTCGGCCCGCATCCGTGCGACAAGCGCGCGATCCGGCCGGCCATTCAGCAGCCGCAGGATCAGATGCATGCCGCCGGGTTGGGCATCGATGCGCATATGATCGCCCAGCACGCTTTCCAGGCCCGCCGCCGTTGCATCCCGGCGTTCGGCATAGAGCTTGCGCATCCGCTGGATATGGCGCGCGAAATGGCCTTCCTTGATGAACGCGGTCACGATGGTCTGCGTAAGCTCCGGGCTGCCTCCGGCAAAGGCCATGGCGATCTGCTCGAACCGGTCGACCTGCGTTTCCGGCACGACGAGATAGGCGAGCCTCAGGCTGGGGAAGAGCACCTTGCTGAACGTGCCCGAGTAAAGCACCCGCCCATCGCGATCGAGGCTCTTCAGCGCCGGCAATGGGCGGCTGACATAGCGATACTCGCCGTCATAATCATCCTCGATGATCCAGGCGTCATTGCATGCTGCCCAGTCGAGCAGCGCGAGGCGCCGGGACAGGGATAGCGACACGCAGAGCGGACTTTGATGCGCCGGCGTGACCACGGCGGCGCGCGCGCCGGGCGCGCGCTTTATCGCGTCCGAAACGACCATACCCTCGCGATCGACCGGAACGGCGCTGGCGTCGATGTTCAGATGGCCAAGCAATTCCCGGGTCGGCGGAAAGCCCGGATCCTCGACCCAGACGCGGTCCCCCGCCTGGAGCAGGGCATGACAGATCAGTTCCAGCGTATGGCGATATCCCGATGTCACGAAGACCTGCGAGGCGGAGCAGTTGATCCCGCGCGAGACCTGGAGATAGGCGGCGATCTCGGCGCGCAGTGACGGTGCCCCGAACACGGGAGGATGCGCCATGCCCGATGGTTGCAGCGCGCGGACGCTGCGTGCGCCGAGCCGCGCCCAGATCTTGCGCGGAAACACGTCAAGCGCGGGCAGGCCCATCTGGAACGGCAGGATCGAATCCGCACGGAAACTGGCCATTGGCGGGCGGTTGTCGGGTCGCGGCTCGGCGGCGGGCGACCGCAAATCGAGGCCCGGTGTCACGATGGTGCCGGCCTGACCGCGGGCGGAGATATATCCTTCCGCCGACAACAGCGAATAGGCCGTGTCGACGGTGCCCCTGGCCAGGCCCAGTTCGATGGCAAGGGCCCGCGCCGACGGGATGCGGTCGCCGGGCTCGAGCGCGCCGCCGGCGATGGCGCCGCGAACACGGTCGTAAATCTGCCGGTAAAAGGGTTCGGCCGCAGCCGGATCCAATGGCGACAGGGTAGGGGGAGCGGGGACAGGCATGGACTAGCGGGTTTCGCACCTCGTCAGGAGAGTGACCGGGCCAGTCTGCGCCGGTAAGCCGACGCAAGGCAATCGAAACGGTGATTGATCGCACCCCGCGGCGAGTTGGTCCGCCACGCTGGCTTCGGCGCTGAGGTGGAGATCACCGGAACGAGTAGCCACGGTTCGTTGGCCGATTAGCGGACGGGCTGGCTCTTTGAAATTGTGAGTTGAAGAGGATACGGTTCGATAGCAGCTAAAGGCGTGAGATATTATATCCGCGGCGTCATTGGCGATATCCGCTGTCAATTGCTGTTCGCCTTTAAATCCCGCCCTCGGAGAGCTCGACCGTCCAAGCCGTTTCTCAATTACGACGGTGCGCTTCGGGTTCGGCTTGCTCGGCGCGAGCCACCTTGGTGGGAAATAGCCATCGCGCCAACAGGTGGAGCAAGAGGCGCGTAGTGCGAGGCGCTGACCCGATCCGCGGTTGGGCGCATGCACGTTTAAGGGCGTCCGGCTGAACGTAAGCGCATGTCACACGGCCTCCGAAGTAGATCAGACCGGGATGCTAAGAAAGGGCTCTATGCACCACCGTCCAGCCTTCAGGGACCTCTGATGTCAGGTGGCGAGATCGCAATAGCCGCTTGAGGATACTGGAGTCTGTGTTTTCGTGCTCGTTTGATAGGATGCTGAAATGCTCGTTTGACGGGCGAATGTGCTTGCGAGGCAGGTCGCTTCAGAACCCAAGAATCTGCGGCTTCAATATTCGTGAACGCTGAACTACATTTGCACAGTCATCAACTCGCGCAACGGTCGGTTGATAACATAGATCGGATCGGGGGCAAGCGAGATGGGTGATGATCAGGGCCAAGGCGCAGGCCAGCAACTCGCCTTATTGGATCTGTCTGCGGGAGATCTGTTGAGCCGTTTCGGGGCGGGCGCAGCCACCCCTGGGTCTGGAAGCGCAGCGGCACTCATGTCGCTCCTCGCATCAAGCCTCATATGCGCAGTAGCGAAAATGACGGTGGCCAAAGGGAAAGAGGCAGCTGCGAAAGCTCAGGCCGAAGTAATAGTGAATCTATTAGAGAATCGAATATCACCCCGCCTCAAGGTCTTGTTCGAGGAGGATTCACGAGTCTTTCAGGCTGTCATCGACGCCCGGATTCGTCGAGACAATCCTGCGCTGGTTACGCAGAAACGACAGAACGCTGCTCAGGCCACCGACGGACTGAGGGAGGCCACGAACATATTATTTGAAATCGTTGATCTCTCTTTCCAAGCGTTTGAAAATGGCATGTCTATTTGGAGTATCGGATTTCGGCCAGCCATGGGAGATGCAGGCGCGGGAATTTCTGCCTCGCTCGCCGCCATCACCACATGTCTACTAGTCGCGAACGTGAACCTACGAACCGCACGCTCTTCATGGTCACGTGATGCGAAGAAAAAATGTGACGACATACAGGTACGTATGCTTCGCGCGCAGGAACGCGTTTTGCAGCTTGTTCAACAATCTTCTGATAAGACGGCCGAAAATTTGGCGGAGGCCTTGCCACTTCCCGTCAACTAATCAGCTATCCCGCCGATGAAACTTTATAACCAGAGATGAAATAAATTTATCGGCCCAGGAGGAGTGTCACCGGCTTTCGAAAGATAGCTGAAATTTCGTTGATGGGACGAATGCTGAACTGTCGGATGAATGTCGAGCCGAGGTGCAGGCTGAGAAATGGTTTGCATAGCATCAGGCGAGGCGGTGGCACACTTTGCAAGGTGCGGTACTAGCCTTGTTGTCACGGATGATCCGTCGCGAACGTAGGCCAACATAATTGCCGTCCGATGAGCCCAAGCATACTCGCCAGCCACAAAGCGCGCGATCCCATTGGTGCAGTACAGGCCAACGCGCTTCGCGTTTGGATAGTCTATGATTTTGCACTCGACACTCAATGGGAAATTGCGATTTCCCGCAGTGAAAACGAGTGATAAATCGGGCCTGCCCTCGATCTTGGCGCCATTATAGCTCATCGACTCCCGGCCGCGGTGCACGGAATGGATCAGATCCTTCCATAACGGTTGGGTTTGGCACAAGTGATTCAATCTCGGTTCGAGGAGCGCATTAACCTCCGCCTCGTTCCCGCTTAACAATGCCGGAGCCCCACCGGCGAGCAAGTCGCTCCAAGCTAATGATATCGTTTCCAAGATTACGCTCAAATGAGCATCGTTGATCTGATCCAAAGGCAAGCGCGTGCCCACTGTCAGTTCCGCGATATGGTTGGGGCGAGGTTGCCCGATCGCCATATTCATGCGGCGCGCTTACCTGACAGGAACTCAACATGGTCCCAAATAATCCGCCTCGCTACTAAGCGTGCTTGGCTAGTCGACCAGTAGCGAGCCTGATTGAGGCGTCCTACAAAGAGGCAGTCTGTTTGCTCATCCCAGTAGACAATCTCGCTGGATGACAATGTGTCTGCGAGTTGTTGCATGACTTCCAGCAGTGCCCTATCCATTTTTTCTCCTGGGCTCGAGGCTGCGTTCGCTTTTATTGCGACAAATTGCCACGGCCAGAAAGATGACGTGTTCACAGAAGAGACTGTAAGTTTCCTCTCAAAGCGTGAACCCCACGGGACCAGTTCAGCCTCTAGTCGATTGGAAAAAGCGTCTTTTGACAACCGATCAACGGGGGCTTGGGCCGCATTTCTGTTGTCCCCGAAGGGCAACGAAAAGGCCAAAGTGTCGGAGATTACTTGCACATCATCCGAAGTCAGATTGAACAACGATCCTACCCACTCGTCTACCTTAAGCCACGTCTCCGGCGTCTCTTCCTGTGCTAGTGCAGCAAAAAGCTCAGCAGCGCGCTCACGATCCGTCGCACTCAAGCTCTCGAAAGGTGGCAATGGAGCTTCCTGGATTACAAACTTCTCGACCGGATCTCGTTCGACACCAAAGCCTCCACTTGTAATAAGGGCGTGCCAAAGTGCGATTTTGCTGCTGATGATCAAGCAAAGATATTTTACCAGTTCGCCAGAATTGTCAAGTTGGTGAGCAGTATATCCATAGTAAGATTGATTAAATGTCAGATTTTTCAGCGAAACAGCTGTTCTAATGCGGCCATCTTCTGCGTCAGGTGACTTTTTCACCAGTAGCATTGGTCCCGTATAAAGGCTCAATAATCGGCGCTGATCGAGGCGTGGCATGCGAAGGTCGCGAAACAGTCTAAACTGTTCGGTATCTAAGAGAACTCCTCGGAACAGGTCGTGATCTAAGAATGGAAAATCATACATTTTCTCGGCAGAATAGCCGGGAAGATTTTGCTCGGCGGGGTTCGGTCTACTGCCCCGAAGGAGATTTCCAAAGCCTTTGCCAGCACAATTAGGCTGATTGGCGGTTCCGCCGTGCAAGTCTCTCCAATACTCGCCGAAGGTGGGATATTCTTTCGCAGAAATGCGTTCGAATATGTCCAAATCCAAGCGGTTGCCGCGAAATAGAATTTTGAGCAATTCTGGCCGCTGCCTTAGCTCATCAACTGTAACGGACTCAGTCTGTGCCGGATCGATTCTCCATCCACCGGCAGCGGTGAGAGGCCCTTCCAGATGAGGGCTGACATATCGGAAACCTGCGTCGGGCGCGGAGCATGCGTTTCTCGCAAAAAGTAAACAAAAGGGTGCATCTACGTTCGGCCAAACCTGAGATTGGCGGACTTCTGCGCCGTTGACGATGCCCGTGATATCAATTGCTCTGGAGATTGCCGACAGGGCCTTGTCCATGCCCTCGCCCCGCTGAAACAGCAGGCGTCCATGCAGTGCAAAGGCGATTTGCCCATTTGGCTTTGCCCAATTCATCGCCCGCCAGACAAAAGGCAGGTCCAACGCATGGTTGGGGAGTGGCGCATCGACCCGTTCATCGTTCAAACGCTCATGGGCAAATTTGGAAACCCATTCTGTCACCGATGGCCACTTGGCGAGGCCTGTGGCTGACGACCAAGGAGGGTTTCCGATAACAAGGTCGTATTGATGAGTGTGTTCAGGGCCGACGTCATCGCCCAAGCTGCCCAAGCTTTGTCCCTCGGTGTCATCGCCGTGGCCAAGTTCGAATATGACAGTTTGCCGAAGGTCGTGGTTGAACTTCAGTTTCTCAATTGGTTTCGGGGCAGCATCCAACTCGATCGAGATCAAATATAGGCCAAGCGCAGCAAAACGTAGCGCGGAGTCATTAATGTCAAATCCACAAATCTGATCATAAAGTATCTGTCGAAGGGTTTTAGTGTCGGGCCTCTTTCCATCATATTGCCAGCGTTCTTTGACAATCTGTCTGAAAGCGGTGATCAGAAAGACTCCAGCACCTGCAGCCGGATCTAACACACGCGCGCAGTGAGCTTTACCTTCTCGCCGCAGGCTGGCAAACGATGCGTGTACCATTAGATCAGCAATGTGTCTGGGCGTATAAAAACTCCCCTCTTTTCGCTGTTTATCTTTCTGATGTTGCCCGAGATAGCGCTCGTAAGCTTGGCTCAGAACGCCAACCGGAATATGTGCAAAATCAAGCCTAGCCCAATCTTCCGCCCATTCGAGCGGGAGTTGGCCATCTTGGGCGCGGCGCATAATGTTCCCGACGGTCTGAAATGCCTCTGGAGGAAAACCAGATATTTTAGATTTGGCCAGCGGTAGAAAATCGCCATTGAAGGTCTTATCAAGCCACGCAGAAACGCCGGCCGAGCTTGTGGCGGTGTCAAACAAAGTTTCTATTCCAGACTCTCCTATCCGGACCACTGCGTCCGGCAGTAAGCCGCGATCAGCGAGGAATCGGGTAAACAGCGCACGCCCTGCCAGGGAAATTGCGTCACCATCGTCGATATTGAGCCTTACTAGCGCATCAAGCGCGGCAGTCAGCAGATTCAGGATGACGTCGCTGATCCAGACCTGGCGAGTGGACGGATTGGGTCGCTCATTGGCCACAAAGGGAATGGCCATGCCGACATCGTTCAGTTCATCGGCCATTGCTTTGGTGGCATCGAAAGTCTTGTTATCGAGTCCGACGTTGTGAAAGGTCAGCCTCCCCATCTGGAGCACCGCGAGATATGGTGCATCACCCCGCATGGCGATGAGGCGACGTAATCGCGTCAGACCTTCGGGATCACCAGAAAGCGCATCTCCGTCCACGAGCATGAACAGCGGAGCGCTCTGCCATTCATAGACACCGATCAGCGCCGAAAGAGGATCCGTTGATTCCGTCGTTCGGGCGGCTGATAATGTGGCATAAGGCAGGAGGTGAACCTGATCGCTGTCCTCATCGAAGTTGAGAAAGCAGGTCGGATCACCGCCATGTTCTGCAATAATGTCTTTGAACCGGATCATTGAGGCGGCGCTACTGAAAAATCAGGCGGAATCGGGATTGAATCACGGTGATCCGGCTCCCGTCGCTCATGGTGCCCCCAGCATAAAAATGCGCCGAAGCGCTACCCGTCTTTGTGGATAAGTATCGCGAGCAGACTCGCGGTGCAACCGCAATGATTAGCCCCTTGAACTGGCGACTTTGGGGTTTGCCTCTTCACACAGCTGGCTCAAAGCGCCCGCCAGAAACCTACCGACAGGCAATTACGGCAGTAGCAGTGACGCGTCCCCATAGCTGTAGAAGCGATAGCCATTCGCGATCGCATGGGCATAAGCGGCGCGCATCCGTTCTCGCCCCATCAGCGCGCTGACCAGCATGAACAGGGTCGAGCGCGGCAAATGGAAGTTGGTCATCAGCCCGTCCACGCCGCGAAAGCGGTATCCGGGGGTGATGAAGATTGCGGTGTCACCTTCGAACGGGCGAATTACACCGTCTTCGCCGCTCGCGCTTTCGATCAGGCGCAGGCTGGTGGTGCCAACCGCGATCACGCGACCACCCGCGGCGCGCACGGCGTTGAGGCGATCGGCCGTTGCGGTGTCGATGCGGCCCCATTCGGCGTGCATCCTGTGCTCCGCCGTGTCGTCCACCTTGACCGGCAGGAAGGTGCCCGCGCCGACATGCAGGGTCAGCGTCGCCTGGCCGATGCCGGCCTCGGCCAGCGCGGCGATCAGTGCCGGGGTGAAATGCAGCGCGGCGGTCGGTGCGGCGACCGCGCCCTTCTCGGTGGCGAACATGGTCTGATAGTCTTCGGCATCGCGCGCATCGGCCTGGCGTCGCGCGGCGATATAGGGTGGAAGCGGCATGCGACCGGCGCGGTCGAGCAGCAGCTCGACCGGCTCCTCGCCGGCAAAGGTCAGGGCGAAGCTGCCATCCTCTGCGCGGTCGGATGCGACCGCCGCGACGCCATTGCCGAAATCGATCATGTCGCCGTCGCGCAGCCGCTTCGCATTGCGCACGAACGCGCGCCATCGCCTCGGCCCCTCGCGCTTGTGTAGCGTCGCGCCGATCTTCGCTGCGCCGCGCACGCCTTCGAGCTGGGCGGGAATGACCCGGGTGTCGTTGAACACCAGCAGGTCGCCGCGACGCAATTGTGCCGGCAGGTCGCCGACATGCAGGTCGCGTGTGCCGGCTCCATCGAGCACCAGCAGGCGTGCGGCGTCGCGCGGTTCCGCCGGCCGCAGCGCGATGCGCTCCGGCGGCAATTCGAAATCGAACAGATCGACTTTCATGCCGTTCCCGCCAGCCGCACGCTGCCCGAGGGCAGCGGGGCGAAGGTTATTTCTTCTTCGCCGCCGGTTTCTTGGCGGCCGGCTTCTTCGTCGCGGGCTTCAGTGCCGCCGGTGTGGCGGGCTTGGGAGCCGTCGTTCCGATCCCGGGCCCGGTCCCGGGCAAAGCCACGGGCGGACCCAGAGCGGCCGGGGTCTCGACCGGTGCAGCCACATAGGGCGGAGGATTATCGGCAGCGACATAGGCGTGGAGAATGCGCGAGGGGTTCGCCGGCGGCTCACCGCGTTCGATCGCGTCGACATATTGCATGCCTTCGAGCACCCGGCCGAATACGGTGTATTTCTTGTCGAGCGTCAGGCGCGGCTGGAAGACGATGAAGAACTGGCTGTTGGCGCTGTCCTCGGCCTTTTTCTTGGCGGCGGCATCGGCGCCTTCCGGTGCACCTTCGCGTGCCGCAGCGACCGCGCCGCGCACATGCGGCAGGTAATTGAACTCGGCGGGCAGGTCGGGCAGCGGCGATCCGCCGGTACCGTCGCCCTTGGGGTCGCCGGTCTGCGCCATGAAGCCATCGATCACGCGGTGGAACAGCAGCCCGTCATAGAAATGCTGACGCGACAGGGTCTTGATCCGCTCGACCATCTTGGGCGCGACGTCGGGCCGCAGCCAGATGATCACCCGGCCACCGGTCGACAGGTCGAGATAGAGGATATTCTCCTTGTCGGTCGCCGGGGCGACGGGCGCGCGCTGCGTTACCGTATCAAGGATGTCTTGCGCCGCGACCGGGCCAGCGATCAGGGCGGTCAAACACGCAAACAAGCTGGCAATAAAACGCATCTTGGTCTCGCAACTATCGAGGGAATGGCTCGCGTCTAAAGCAAATCCAGGGCCACGCCAATCCGAACCTTGGGCCGAATCCCGGTCGTGGTTCCCGTTGTCTCACGAACCCTTGCGGCCGACCTTTTCGACCCGTGCGACGACTTCATCACGGACGCGGGCCGGAACGAATTTATGGATGTCGCCGCCGAACAGGGCGATCTCCTTGACCAGTCGGCTGGCGATCGGCTGCAACGAGACGTCGGCCATCAGGAACACCGTCTCGACACGGGGATTGATCTGCTGATTCATGCCCGCCATCTGATATTCATATTCGAAATCGGCGACCGCGCGCAGGCCACGCACGATGACCTTGGCGCCCTCGCGCTCGGCAAAGTCCATCAGCAGCGAATCGAACGCGACGACATGGATCTCGCCGCCGACTTCGGCGACCTCGCGCTTGACCATCGCCATGCGCTCCTCGAGGCTGAACATCGGCGATTTGGACGGGTTGGTGGTAACGCCGATGACCAGCCGGTCGACCAGCTTCGCGCCGCGCCGGATGATGTCCATGTGCCCCAGCGTGACGGGGTCGAAAGTGCCGGGATAGACGCCGGTGCGAATGGTCATGATGTCGTCCCCAAAAATGGCATCCCGGAGTTCAGCGGTCGCGGTCCATAACGAAGCGGGCGATATCGCGCAGCAGGTCGGCCTCCGGGCCGAAGCCCTGCAAGTGTTCGACCGCTTGGTCGACCAGCATGCGCGCCTGGCCGCGTGCGCGGTCGAGGCCGAGCAGCGACAGGAAGGTTTCCTTGCCCGCCGCCGCGTCCTTGCCGAGCTTCTTGCCCGCCACCGCCTCGTCGCCCTCGACATCGAGAATGTCGTCGGCAATCTGGAAAGCGAGGCCGAGATCGCGGGCATAGCCGCGCAGCGGCGTACGCTGCTCGGGCGGAACCTTGCCGAGGATCGCGCCGGCCTCGACCGAGCAGGCAATCAGCGCGCCGGTTTTCATCGCCTGCAACCGGGTGACAGTGGGCAGGTCGAAGCTCGATTTCTCCGCCTCCAGGTCCATCATCTGCCCCCCGGCCATGCCGTTCGGGCCGGACGCGCGCGACAGATCTAGGATCAGCTCGACCCGGACATGCGGGTCTGCATGTGTCGCTGTATCAGCGAGAATCTCGAACGCCAGCGCATGGAGACAATCACCGGCAAGGATCGCGGTCGCTTCGTTGAACAATTTATGCGCGGTCGGCTTGCCGCGGCGCATATCGTCGTCGTCCATCGCGGGGAGATCGTCATGGATCAGCGAATAGACATGGATGCACTCGATCGCGAGGCCGGCGCGACCGGCACAGTCGCGGTCGACGCCGAACAATTGCGCGGTCGCCATGGTCAGCAATGGGCGCAGGCGTTTGCCACCGCCGATCGCGGCATGACGCATCGCGCGGTACAGATCGGCGCGCGGATCGTCGGGAATGGACAGCAACGCATCGAAACGCTGGTCGATATCGGTCGCGACCTCTCCCAGCGCGGCCTGCAGGGTCAGAGATGCAGCGTTCACGCGCTCAGCCGGCGGCAAAGGGGGCGGTGCCGGTTGGCCGGCCTTCGCCGTCGAGCCGGATCGCCTCGATCCGTGTCTGCGCCGCGTCGAGCCGCTCCTTGCACCGCAGCCGCAACTGGTCGCCGCGCTCGTACAGGCGGATTGCTTCGTCGAGTGGCGCATCGCCGCTTTCCAGCCGCGAGACGATCGTCTCCAGCTCCCTGAGCGCAGCCTCGAACGACAATTCTTCGATCGGATTATCCATGGCGCCGCTATGCGGCAGGCGGGCGAGGGGGGGTCAAGGACGGCAGCGGCGCAAAGCGCGGCTTTTATCGGGTGCCCGCAATCCTGCCCGGTCGTTTGACCGGGCCAGCCCCTTTAACCGGGCCAGCCCCTTTAACGGGGAAAGCAACGTCACCAGCTTCGTTAGGACGATAGATCACAGGAGCGCGCCCATGTTCACCAGCATCAATCCCGCCACCGGCGAGGCCGGCGACTCCTTTGCCGAGCTCACCGCCGACGAGGTCGAGACCAGGGTCCAGCGCGCGCATGACGCATTCCAGTCATGGCGCACGACCGATTATGCCACGCGGACCGCGTTGCTCTCGGCGATCGCCGATCAGTTCGACGCGAACCGCCAGCGTCTCGCCGAGATCGCGGTGCGGGAGATGGGCAAGACGCTGAAATCATCGCTCGCCGAGGTCGAGAAGTGCGCGGTCGGCTTTCGCCATTATGCGCAAGAGGGGCCTGACATGCTCGCCTCGCGCGCCATCGCCACCGCAACCGGGAAAGCAACGGCGCGCTGGTTACCAATGGGGCCGGTGCTGGCGGTGATGCCGTGGAACTTTCCCTATTGGCAGGTGGTGCGATTTCTTGCGCCGACGATCATGGCTGGCAATGTCGGGCTGCTGAAACACGCATCGAGCGTGCAGGGCGTCGCGGCAGCGATCGAGGAGATGGTGATCGCGGCGGGCGCGCCGGCCGGCCTGTTTCAGAATCTCGCGATCAAGTCGGACAAGGTCGATGCGCTGATTGCCGATGACCGGATCGTCGCGGTGACGCTGACCGGCAGCGAAGGGGCGGGGATGAAAGTCGCCGAAGCGGCGGGGCGTGCGCTGAAGAAGGTCGTGCTCGAACTGGGTGGGTCCGACCCGTTCATCGTCATGCCCTCGGCGGATCTCGACCAGGCGGTGAAGACCGCGGTGACCGCACGCATCCAGAATACCGGGCAGTCATGCATCTGCGCCAAGCGGATGATCGTCCACGCCGATATCTATGACGAATTTCTGGCGAAGTTCACCGCGGGCATGGCGGCGGTCAAGGCCGGCGACCCGATGTCGGCCGACACCGATATGGGCCCGCTGTCGAGCGAGGAACAGCGCCAGACCGTGCTCGACCAGATCGCGATGATCGAAAAGGAGGGCGCGAAGTTGATCCTCGGCGGCGAGAAATTGCCCGGTAAGGGCGCGTATATGTCGGCGGGCATACTGGTGGATGTGCCGGTTGATCATGCCGTCGCCAAGGAGGAACTGTTCGGCCCCGTTGCGATGGTGTTCAGAGCGGCGGATATCGATGCGGCGATCGCGCTGGCCAATGACGTGCCGTTCGGGCTGGGGTCTTCGGTATGGACCAATGACCCGGCCGAGCGGGAACAGTTCGAGCGTTATATCGAGGCAGGCATGACTGCGGTGAACCAGATGCTGGCGAGCAGTCCCGAAGCGCCGTTCGGCGGGATCAAGCGCTCGGGCCATGGGCGTGAGCTCGGGCCATACGGATTGCATGAGTTCATGAATCTGAAGACGGTGGCCGGCTAGAGGGTCATGCCGTCACCCTGCGAAAGCGGGGATGACGGGCCGGAGGAAAGATCGGACCCTGACCCCGTCAGCGCGCGCCACCGGAAACGTTCCGACTCGGCCACGAATGTTGCCACGCCTGGCGTGGAGGGTCCCTGCCGCCATCCCGGGGCATCGGCGAACACCTCGCCATGTTCGGGATTGGCGTAGATGACCACCACGCGCCCGGTCAGTCGGCACAGCGCGCCCTCCAGACGGTTCCTGACCATGTTCATGACCGTCGCATCGAACGGGTTGTAGAAATAGGCCACGATATCGCCGCCGTCGGGCATGAAAGCCGCCGCATCGGCTGCGACCATGCGGACGGGTGGCATGCCGGGATGTTGTGCTGCGAAGTGCGAGATATTGGCGGTCGCGATATCACACAGACGTGTCGACAGCTCGATGCCGGAAACCCGTGCGAAGCCCATCTCGATCGCCAGCATCATCGCCCGCCCCTTGCCGGCGCCGTAATCAATGAAATGATGGATGGCCGGATCGATACCCAGTGCCGCGACCGGATCGCGCAGCATCGCCGTACTGCTCGGATCGTAGCGGTTGCATTGCTCGATTCGCGACCGGTCGATGCCCAGATCATGGACGCTCACGCCGCGGCTGGTGTCGGTGCCCCAACGCCGATCGAATGCCCGATCGGCAGCGCGGCGATGGCGTTGTTCGGCAGAGAGCGCGGCGATGCCGTGCCGAATATTCTTCAGGATCAGTGCGGCGATCTCGCCTTCTTGGCGATTGCGCAGCCGGGACAGGATTGCTTGCATCTCATGATGTTTCCCTCGGTCCCAGGCGAAGAAAGTACAGCATCGAGCGCCGAAGATATGCTTAAAACGACACTAATGCAGATGGTTAACAGCCCTGCGCGGTAAACGTGCAGGACTGGGACAGATGCAGTCGTCGTTAAGCCGGTGTCAGGCGGTGGTTTTTGCCTCGGCCAGAACTTCGCTGATCAGGTCCTTGCGGCTGAGCTTTCCGATCATCGTCTTGGGCATGTTCAATCGCACGACCACCTCATCGACCCGCTCGTGACGCCCGAGTTGCGGGTTGAGCCAGTCGCGCAATTCCTCGCCCGTGGTGGTGTTCCCGTCGACCAGCGTCACATAGGCGCGCGGCTGCTCGCCGCGATAGGCGTCGGGCATGCCGATCACCAATGCCTCCTTCACCGCCGGGTTGCGGTAGAGGATATTCTCGATCTGGCTCGGAAAGACCTTGAAGCCGCTGACCGCGATCATGTCCTTCAGCCGGTCGACGATGCGGATAAAGCCATCGGGGTCGATCGTGCCAACGTCACCGGTGCGCAGCCAGCGCGTGCCGGCCGCATCGGTTACGAACACATCGGCATCGGCATCGGGCTTGCCCCAATAGCCTTTCAGGATCTGCGGTCCCGACACGACCAACTCACCCGGCTCGCCCTCGGGTGCTGGCAGCGCGGGATCACCCTTGTCGACCAATCTCACATTGGTAGCCGGCAGCGGCTGGCCGATCGTGCCCGGTTTGCCCTCATTTTCATATGGGTTGGCCGAAACCACGCCGGAACTTTCCGACAGGCCATAGCCCTCGACCACGGTCGCACCGGTGACGCTCTCGAACTTCGCCTTCAGCTCGGACGAAAGCGGCGCGCCGCCGGAGATACAGATCCGCAGCGAGGAAAAATCCGTCTGGCCGATCTTCGGGTGATCGAGCAGCGCTTGGTACATGGTCGGGACGCCGGGCAGGGCAGTCGCCTTGGTACGGTGGATCGCGGCGAGCACCTGTCCGGAATCGAAGCGCGGCAGCATCACGATGCAGCCGCCGTTGAGCACAGTGCGGTTGAGCACGCAGGTATTGGCAAAGACGTGGAACAGCGGGAGCACGCCGAGAATGCGATCGACCGCACCAGGATGCGGGTCGAGCCCCATCACCTGCCGCGCATTGGCCGACAAATTCTCGTGCGTCAGCATCGCCCCTTTGGGCGTGCCGGTCGTTCCTCCGGTATATTGGATCAGCGCGACATGATTGGCCGGATCAATCTCCACCGGTGCATGCTGGCCGTCATTGTCGATCAGCTTCGAGAAGGCGATGATCCTTGGATCGTCGGGCCGCTTGGTCGTCTCCTTGCTCTTGAACAAGCGGTAGAGCAGCGACTTTGCGGGCGGCAGGGCGCCGGCAACCGATCCGACCACCAGCCGTTCGAGGCCACTGCGGTCGAGCACTTTCAAGGCGGTCGGCAACACCGCACTGGCCGAGACGGTGAACAGCATGCGCGTGCCCGAATCCGCGACCTGGTGCGCCAGTTCGTCGACCGTGTAGAGCGGCGAGAAATTGACCACCGTCGCGCCGATCTTGAGGATGCCATAATAAGCGGCGAGATAATGCGGCACATTGGGCAGGAAGAGGCCGATCCGGTCGCCCGGGCCATAGCCGAGAGCCGTCAGCCCGGCCGCGACACGGTTCGCGCCATCCAGCGTCTCGGCATAGCTGTAGAGTCGGCCGAGAAAATCGACCAGCGGCGCATCGCCGGCAAGCGCGGCCGCGCGGTCGAACAGCTCGACCATCGAGAGTGGCGGGAACACCGTGTCCCAGCGTGTGGGATGGCGATAGGCGTTGGTCCAGGCGGTGATCGGGTCTGACATTGACATTGGTGTAAGCAACGGTTTCTCCCCACGCAAGCGCGAGAATGTCCTGCCGCCCGGGCGGCAATATTAAAACACAATCAGCCCGCGAACCGCTTGGTCCAGGTGATCAGCACTGACACGCCGAACAGGCCGACATCGACCGCGGCCTGCACGCGGCCCGGCGACCGGTCGCCCTGATCATGGGTGATGATGCGAATATCGGCGGATGGATGTCGCACGGCGATTGCGAAGAGCAATGCGACGACAACGGCCACGGCAATTCGGCGATCGCGCATTGGCGCGTCCTTCTGGTTAAATTGCCCCTGTCGTCGTTCTGCGTAACGATTCGAAGGCAAAACGGCAAGCGCGTCTAGGCGGCGGCGGCTCTTTCGAACTGTGGCGCGCGGGCCGCCCGCACCCGGTCCCGGCCAGCTTCCTTGGCGTCGAACAGCGCACGATCGGCGGCGCGGTACAATGCCTTCCAATCGGTTTCGCGCGCGAGCGGGCCGTTGCACACGCCGATGCTGGCGGTGACGGCGAGATCGAACGGCATGCGGCCGCTACGGAATCCGGCGAGGATCGCCTCGGCTTCGATCGGGCGGTCGCATGACGTGACCACCGCGAATTCCTCGCCACCGATCCGGGCGACCAGCGTTTCGGCGTTTGCCGCAGCGCGCAGGATGCGGGCGACCACGCGCAGCACTTCATCACCGCCGTCATGGCCGATCGTGTCGTTGACGCGCTTGAAATTGTCGATGTCGATCAGCAGCAACGACTGATTGCCCGCGCGGCCGATCGCCCGGTGCAAAAAGGCACGGCGATTGAGCAGGCCGGTGAGTGGATCGGTGTCGGCCAGCAGCCGGGCGGCAATCTCCTGTTCGCGCGCTTCATCGCGTTCGCGGCTGATCATCAGGATGCGATAAGCGATCGCCATCGACGACAGCACGGCCTCGACCGCCATCGACACAACGGTCGAATTGTCGAGCCAGAAATTATAGAACAGCAAGTTGAAGCTGTACGCGGTGCGGGCCGCGCCGAGGCCGATCGGTACCGACCAGGCGATCAGGAACAGCCAGAGATAGGGACTGTGGTGCCGCCAGGCGCTGTACAGGACCGGGACGATCGACAGGATCAGCAGCCCGAAACCGAGCGACAGGGCCGTGTCGAACCCGCGCATCCCCCAGGGCGCGAGCAACGCTATACCCAGTGCGGGCAGTGCCACAGCGGCCGACGCGATCCGGGTCAATGCCCGCAGTCGCGAGGTCATCACGCCATGTTCGAAGAAATGGCCGAGAAACGCGACCGCCGTCACGCCGACCATCGCCAGGGTCAGATAATTGATGCGCAGCCGTGTCCGGTTGTCGATGTCCGTCAGCAGCCATGCCAGCGTGCCGGATGAGGATAAGGCATAGAGCATCAACGCGACGAGCATCAGGCAATAGAGCGGCAGATAGTCCTGACGCAGTGCCCGGGCCAGGCCGAGATTGTAGAGTAGCAGAGCCAGGCACAGCCCGCCGAACCCGGCATAGATCGCCGCCAGGACGATATTGGACATCGCTGCTTCGGTCCCGGTCGCGATCGTCGCACCGAGCACGACGCCGCGCAGGTTCATGCTGCCCTCGACATACCAGAGCAACCGCACCACCGGCGCGTCGCGGCGCGGGAGCCAGCGGTGCACGATCGCGCCGAGTTGCAGATTGCGCGTCGCGGCATGGGCATCCGTCCGGATCGTCGCAACCTTGCCGTCGGCATAGAGCGCGTAGAGCGTCATGCTTTCCTGCCACTGGCTGAGCACGCGTACCCCAATGCGCTGGCGCGTATCCGCGACCGACATGGGCTGGCTGATCACCCAGAAATTGCCCGCGCCAAACTTCTGCTGAGGCGTCTTGCAGTCAAAGCCCGACGACGGCGTGCGCAGGAGTTGCGCCGCAGTCATACCGGGCGTGGCGCGCAGGATGCACAGCGTAATCGGTTTGCCGACCGTGCCGGCCTGTGCCCGCGCGGGTGCCGGCGTGGCGACCATCACCGCCAGGCAAGCGCCGATCAGCGCCAACAGACTGAAAAACCACGGCCGAAGCATCCGCACTGTCTAGACCGGATATGCCAAACAGAAGGTAAAGAGCGCTCCGACGACTGCCGGATGTGCCGATCCGGGGCGAGCCGGCGGCGCTGGCTATGAAAATTCGATCCGATCGCTATCCATTACGCCGCCGATATGACCTATCGTTCCGGCTGCCGTCTCGCATCAAGGTCAATAACGACAGATGACCCCCGTCGATCCCAGAACGCTTGAGATCTTCCGCGCCATTGCCGAGACCGGCTCGGCGACGCGCGCGGCGAACCGGCTCAACACCACTCAGCCGAGCGTGACGCGAACCATCGGTGCATTCGAGAAATCCTGCGGATTCCGGCTGTTCGATCGCGGCCGGAACGGCATGACCCTGACGCCGGAGGGAGAGGTGTTGCTCGCATCGGTCGAACGCAGCTTTGCCGGCCTGCGCGCCGTCCAGCGCACGATCGGGGAGATCAGGGGCGGGTTGCACGGTACATTATGGGCGACTGCCATTCCGGTCGTCGCGGAAGGCGTGCTTGGCGCATTGCTTGGCCGTTTTGCCCGCGAAAACCCGCAGGTCAGCGTCAACCAGCATGTCGCACCACCCGAACTGGTGCTCAACAGAATCCTCGCGGGCGAGGTCGATATGGGGGCGATCATCGGCCCGGTCCCGATTGGAATGAAGCTGGCAGCGGTGCCGATCGGCGAGCGCACCATGACGCTGGTGGTGGCGCCGCATCATCGTCTTGCCGATCGCGACCTGGTCCGGTTCAGCGAACTCGACGGCGAAATATTCGTGATGATGCCGCGCGCGCATAATATCCGCAGCACGGTCGACGCCATGCTGGAAGAATTCGGCGTCCGTCCGGGCATGATCCATGAGATGGGCAGCCAGCGCTCGGTCGCGGAAGTGGTCAGGAATTGCGACGGTATCGGCTTTATCGACACCGAGATCGTCGACTCGATGCGCCCCGGTTCGCTGGTCGCGGTCCGGCTCGATCCGCCGGCATCCTGGACGATCAACCTGATTCACCGTCGTGACGACACGTCGAAAGTGCTGGCGGCGTTTCTCGACTGGCTTGCCGGCCAGGCCGACCAACCGGCGGCTAACCCTGTGTCGGCTGGCCCTTGACCCAGCCGATCGCCGGATCGTTCATGTCGACCGCCTCGCCCAGTTCCCAGACCTGCTTGTAACCATAGCCGACCAGATTGACGAAGGTCTGGATATTGAGCGCCAAGGGCCGCGACTTGGTGACCACCGGTGCGATGTTGTTGCGGAAATTATTGTTGCAATAGATGTAGATCGGCCGGTTCGTGTCGGATCCGATCACCCGCGCCAGGCTTTCGGCAGTGAAATCGGGCAGCGGCAGATTGACCGCGCCGGCAATATGCCCCTGGCGGAATGCCTCGGCGGATCGCGCATCGAGCAACAGCGCGTTCGGCGCCACGCTTTCGCGTTTGAAGTCAGCCACATTCAGCAACCGTTTTGCGCGATAGGGGCCGACATCCTGAGTCAGCGCGACAAAGCCGTCATAGTCGATCAGCGGATTGGCGGGCGGCGGCGCTTCCTTTGCCGACAAAGGCATTGCGACGCTCAATCCGGCAAATGCCGCCAGGACGATCAATGATGTTCGCATGTCACCCACTCCCGATCCGTGTTGTGAGAAGAGTGAACGACCGCATCTTGACCGTTGCTGAATGATCGAAAAGCCGTCCGGGATCTGGTCCGCGACTGATCTTTTGCTGTCCATATGCGGGACAAGCTTCACAGCTATCTTGTTTTCTATCGCCGCCACGTGCCTATTGTTAACCATCATACCGTGGGAGTCGGACATGGTGCGGAAATTGCTGGCTGGAGTCGCACTGGCGACGATCTCGAGTGCCGCCCAGGCGGACTGGGACGATCGTTACGAAATGCAGCAGGTGGTGGTGGCCGCCGCCGATCTCGATCTGGCGACCAGCGCGGGGATCGCCGAACTGTATCGCCGGGTCGATCGCGCGGTGAACCGGATTTGCGGTAGTGACCGGGATTGCCGCGAGGAGGCCTGGGAAAGCACTGAGGATCAGGCATCCGCAGCGATCAGTCATGACAAATGGATGCGTCGCCTGGCGCTGGAGCGCGCGGCGCAATTGCGCGCCTGTGGCTGGGGCGGGTGCGAACCGCGGCCCGCTCAGGTATGGTCCCCGCCGGCTCGCCCGCCCGTCACCTATTCGGTGGCGCCGGGCACCCGCATTACCGTCGTGATCCGCTCCTCGCCGGGGCCGGTCTATTATCGCCGATAGCAAAAGGGCCGGACTTTCGCCCGGCCCCTCGCTGTAGGTGATGTAACGCCTTATTTCGCTTCGACGCTCTCGGCCCTACCCTTTTTATCGGGGCCCTTTTTCTTGGGCTTTTTCGGTGCCGCGGCCGTGATTTCGAAGACCAAGGCGCCATCCTTCATCTTCACCGTCACTTCGCCGCCATGGACCAGCTTGCCGAACAGCAATTCCTCGGCGAGCGGCTGCTTGATCTTTTCCTGGATCAGGCGGCCCATCGGGCGGGCGCCATAGAGCTTGTCATAGCCCTTGGTGGTGAGCCACGCCTTGGATTCGTCGTCGAGCGTGATGTGCACATTGCGGTCGGCGAGCTGCAGTTCGAGCTGGAGGATGAACTTCTCCACCACCCGCGCGACCACGTCGGTCGGCAGATAGCTGAACGGCACGATCGCATCCAACCGGTTGCGGAACTCCGGCGTGAACATCTTCTGCACCGCCTGCTCGTCCTCGCCCTCGCGCGACAGCTGGCCGAAGCCAAGCGTCTCGCGCGCCATGTCGGATGCGCCGGCATTGGTCGTCATGATCAGGATGACGTTCCTGAAATCGACGGTCTTGCCGTGGTGGTCGGTCAGCTTGCCGTTGTCCATCACCTGCAACAGGATGTTGAACAGGTCGGGATGCGCCTTCTCGATCTCGTCGAGCAGCAGCACCGAATGCGGCTGCTGATCGACCGCATCGGTCAGCAACCCGCCCTGGTCGTACCCGACATAGCCGGGAGGCGCGCCGATCAGCCGGCTGACCGAGTGACGCTCCATATATTCCGACATGTCGAAGCGCTGCAGCGGGATGCCCATGATGCTGGCGAGCTGCTTGGCGACTTCGGTCTTGCCGACGCCGGTCGGGCCGGTGAAAAGGTAATTGCCGATCGGCTTGTCGGGATCGCGCAGGCCCGCACGGCTGAGCTTGATCGCCGAGGCAAGCTTCTCGATTGCGGCATTCTGTCCGAACACGACCCGCTTGAGATCGGTTTCCAGGCTTTCCAGCGCCTTGGTGTCGTCGGTCGAGACCGATTTCGGCGGGATGCGCGCCATCGTCGCGATCACGGCTTCGATCTCGCGCGTGGTGATGGTCTTCTTGCGCTTGTTCGGCGCCACCAGCATCTGCATCGCGCCGACCTCGTCGATCACGTCGATCGCCTTGTCGGGCAGCTTGCGGTCGTTGATGTACCGCGCCGACAGCTCGACCGCCGATTTGATCGCGTCGGGCGTGTATTTGACCGAGTGATGATTCTCGAACGCGGTACGCAGCCCGGTCAGGATCTTGATGGTGTCCTCGATCGTCGGTTCATTGACGTCGATCTTCTGGAAGCGCCGCAGCAGCGCGCGGTCCTTCTCGAAGTGATTGCGGAACTCCTTGTAGGTGGTCGAACCGATGCAGCGAATCGTGCCGCCCGACAAAGCGGGTTTCAGCAGGTTCGACGCGTCCATCGCGCCGCCGCTGGTCGCGCCGGCACCGATCACGGTGTGGATCTCGTCGATGAACAGGATCGCGTCAGGCAGCTTTTCGAGCTCGTTGACGACCGCCTTCAGGCGTTCCTCGAAATCGCCGCGATAGCGCGTGCCGGCGAGCAAGGCGCCCATGTCGAGCGAATAGATCACTGCCGGCAACAGCACCTCGGGCACATCGCCTTCGACGATCTTGCGTGCCAGGCCTTCGGCGATCGCGGTCTTGCCGACGCCGGGATCGCCGACATAGAGCGGGTTGTTCTTCGAGCGGCGGCACAGGATCTGCACGGTGCGATCGACTTCGGGGCCGCGCCCGATCAGCGGGTCGACCTTGCCGTTCTTGGCCTTCTCGTTGAGGTCGACGGTGAACTGCTTGAGCGCGCTTTCGCCCTTTTTCTCGCCGGGCTTCTGCGTCTTCTCTTCCTCGGCGCCCTTCACTTCGCGCGCTTCGGGAACGGCGCCGCCCTTGCCGACGCCATGCGAGATGAAGCTGACGGCATCGAGACGGCTCATGTCCTGCTGCTGAAGGAAATAGACGGCATAGCTTTCGCGCTCGCTGAACAGAGCGACGAGCACATTGGCGCCGGTCACCTCGTCGCGGCCCGAGGACTGGACGTGGAGAATCGCGCGCTGCACGACGCGCTGGAAACCGCTGGTGGGCGACGGGTCGGTAGCGGCATCGACCTTCAGCGCCTCGAGCTCGGTATCGAGATAATGCGCCACGGTCGCTTTCAGCTCGCCGAGATCGACGCCGCATGACGACATGACATTGGAGGCATGCTCGTCATCGACCAGCGCCAGCAACAGATGCTCCAGCGTCGCATATTCATGACGGCGCGACGATGCGGCTTCGAGCGCCTTGTGAAGCGTGGTCTCGAGCGCAGAGGCGAAACTAGGCATTCAGATTACTCCATGCGGACCGTCGGAATGCGGACGGCCCTTTCCACTAATGTTGGAAGGCAGGTCGCCCGCATCAAGCACTTGAAAAAAGCTCCGGCTCTTCCAGCCTGCCGGAGCGCTCATGCTCATCGCTTGAATAGGTCGTCAGCGCTTGCGCGATGGTTAACGGCCTTGGTCATGCGTGTACGTGTGCGGACGATTTCGCCCTCCAGCGCGGCGATCCGCGCTTCGCATTCCTCGACCGACAGGGGGTCGAGGTCCTGCCGGGTCAGCGCTGTCAGCGGGTCGCCCGGTTTTCCTGCAAGGATCTCATCCAAATCCATGACATGAAAGTTGACCGGGTGTACCGCGATGTCAATAAGACCCGCCGGATATCCGGCGAAAAAGGGGCGGCGGATCGATGAGCGACATTCCGAAACTGATGCGGGCGATCGATCCCGATGCGCCCGGCGGACCCGATGTGTTGCGCATCGTCGAGCGGCCCGTGCCGGTGCCCGGGCCCGAAGAGGTGCTGATCCGCGTCGCCGCCGCCGGCGTCAACCGGCCGGAAGTGATGCAGCGCAAGGGATTATACCCGCCGCCGCCTGGCGCGCCGTCGATTCTCGGCATGGAAGTATCCGGCACGATCGTCGCGGTTGGTGACGGCGTCATGAAGGAAATTATCGGCCAGCCGGTCTGCGCCCTGATCAGCGGCGGCGCCTATGCCGATTATGCCGTCGCGCCCTGGGGCCAGTGCCTGCCGGTGCCCGAAGCGCTGTCGATGGTCGAGGCCGCGGCAATGCCCGAGACGCTGTTCACCGTGTGGACCAATTTGTTCGAGCGCGGCTATGCCTCGGAAGGCGACACGGTGCTGGTGCATGGCGGGACCAGCGGCATCGGAACCATGGCGATCGCGCTTGCCAATCTGTTCGGCCTGACGATCATCGTCACGGCCGGATCGGACGAGAAATGCGCCGCGGCCAAGGCGCTCGGGGCGGATCATGCGATCAACTACAAGACGCAGGACTTCGTCGCTGAGGTGAAGGCGATTACCGCCGGCAAGGGCTGTGCCGTGGTGCTCGACATGGTCGGCGGCGACTATCTGCCGCGCAACATGCAGTGCCTTGCGGACGATGGTCGTCACGTCTCGATCGCCGTGCAAGGCGGGCTGACCGCGACGATCCCGATCTTCGAGATCATGCGCCGCCGCCTGACTCTGACCGGATCGACGCTGCGCCCGCGCGACACCGCGTTCAAGACGCTGGTCGCCGACGAACTTTCACGCACGGTCTGGCCACATGTCGCAGCGGGACGTTTGAAACCGGTGATCGACCGCACTTTCCCGCTCGCGGAAGCCCCGGCTGCGCATGAACGGATGGAGGCCGGCGACCATGTCGGCAAGATCGTGCTGGTGATGGACGACTAGCGCCTATGGTCGGTCGTGGAAAAAGGCAGCGGGATCCCAGCGTCCGCTGGGATGACGGGGCTTGTTTGGTTGGCCGCCTGCCCAACTACACACGTCATTCCCGCGAACGCGGGAATCCCGCTTCTTCTTCTCGATTCCTGAGATGAAAGGCGGCTGGGTCTATATGATGGCCGATCGCTATCGCGGCGCAATCTATATCGGCGTCACCGCTTATATCGAAGCCCGCGCCTTCCAGCATGCGACCCAGGTCGGCTCCGATTTCTGCCGCCGCTACGGCATTACCAAGCTCGTCTGGGCCGAATATGCCGAGCGGATCGACGATGCGATCGTGCGCGAGAAGCAGATGAAGAAATGGCGGCGCGCGTGGAAGATCGAGCTGATCGAGACGGTGAATCCCGATTGGCTGGATTTGTTCGAGACGATGAACGGCGGGACGGAAGAAGGCGCCGTATTTCCGAAGGAGTTGCGATAGCCCCGCTTTCTTAAACCTCCCGTCATCCCCGCGAAGGCGGGGATCCCGCTTCTTCTTTTCGACAGAAATTCAGTCTCTACCGGCCAAGGTGGAAAAGGCAGCGGGATCCCCGCTTGCGCGGGGATGACGTTGAGGTGGGAGGTTCCCCCGACATCTCAATCGACATTCGTGTTCGATTCCGCTGGCGACCGGCCGTCTCGACCTCTATCCTGTATTCATGGGGCAGGGTGGTAAGTGTTAGCGTTTCTCGGGGCGCCGGAAAATTTCGTCTTCGTTTCGGCCATCGTGCTGATGCTGTTGATCGGCGTCGTGCAACTGGTCGGGCTTGGTCATGACGCGCATATTCATGGCGATTTCGATTCGCACCCCGACCTGCTGAGCTGGCTCGGGGTCGGCCGCTTGCCCATGCTCATGCTGCTGGTCGTTTTCCTGGCGACCTTCGGCGTGATCGGGCTGATCGGCCAGCAGGCGATTCATGACACGACCGGCGCGCTGCTGGATTCCTGGTTCGCCATTCCCGCCGCCCTTGCCGCGGCGCTTCCCGTCACTGGCCTGGCCGCCCGGGGCCTCGCGCGCGTCCTGCCGCGCGATCACACCACCGCGATCTCGCTCGACGATCTGGTTGGCGAGGTGGCGTATATCGTCACCGGCCGTGCCGCTTATGGGTCGCCCGCCCGCGCTCGCGCCGAGGACGAACATGGCCAGGCGCATTACGTCATGGTCGAACCCAATACGCCCGACCAGGTCTTTGAGGAGGGCGAGCGCATCCTGCTCGTACGCCGCGAGGACCAGATCTTTCGTGCCATTTCTCGCGGCGACCATCGTCTGCCGCATATCGGAGTCTGACCGCAATGAACGAAGTCGTTAGCCAGTCGGGATCGATCATACCCTATCTGATCTATTCGGGCGTCGGCCTTGCCGCGCTGCTGATCCTCGGCATGATTCTCGCCAAGCTCTACAAGCGCGCTTCGAAGGAGATCGGCTTCGTGCGCACCGGCTTCGGCGGCGAAAAGGTCGTGATCAACGGCGGTGCGCTGGTGCTGCCGGTGTTCCATGAGACGATGCCGGTCAACATGAACACGGTGCGTCTCGCCGTCGAGCGCAAGAACACCGACGCGCTGATCACGCTCGACCGGCTGCGCATTGACGTGAAGGCCGAATTCTATGTCCGCGTGCGTCCCGACGCCCAGTCGATCGCGACCGCGGCGCAGACGCTTGGCATGCGCACCATGCATCCCGATGCGCTGAAGGAGCTGGTCGAGGGCAAGTTCGTCGACGCGCTGCGTTCGGTCGCCGCCGGCATGACGATGAACCAACTGCACGAACAACGCGCCGATTTCGTGCAGAAGGTGCAGCAGGTCTCCTCCGCCGATCTGGCGATGAATGGCCTGGAGCTCGAATCGGTCTCGCTGACCGGGCTCGACCAGACCTCGATCGAGCATTTCAATGCCAATAACGCGTTCGACGCCGAAGGCCTGACCAAGCTGACCGAGCAGATCGAACTGCGAAAGAAAGCGCGCAACGATATCGAGCAGGACACGCGGATCCAGATCGAGACCAAGAATCTCGAGGCCGAGCGCCAGTCCTTCCTGATCGGCCGCGATACCGAATTCGCCCGGCTCGAGCAGGAGCGCGAGATCGAACTGAAGCGCGCCGGCCAGGCGTCCGAAGTGGCGCGCGAACAGGCGCTGCGCACGCGTGAAGCCGATCAGGCGAAGATCGAGGCCAAGCAGAAGGTCGACAGCTCGCAGATCGAAGCCGACCGCGCGGTCAAGGAAGCGCAGATCGCGCAGGAACAGGCGCTCGCGCTGGCCCGGCAGGAGCAGCAGATCGCGGTGCAGAACAAGAGCCGCGAAGAAAGCCAGTCGCGCGCCGAGGCCGATAAGGCACGCGCCGAAGCCGTCGCCGCCGAGGAACAGGTCGGCACCGCGCGCGAGACGGAGATCGCCGAGCGCCAGAAGCGCATCGAGCTGATCGATGCGTCGCGCGAAGCCGAACGTGCCGCGATCGGCATCAAGGTGCAGGCCGAGGCTGAGAAGCAGGCGGCGGCCGACCGCGGTGAAGCGGTACGACTGACCGCCGAGAGCGAAGCGGAAGCTGCCAAGCTCAAGGCGGAGGGCGACCGCGTCCGCTTCGAGGTCGAGGCCGCGGGGCAGCGTGCGGTCAACGAAGCGGCGAACCTGCTTTCGTCCGACCAGGTGTCGATGGCGACCAGGCTCGCCTTGCTCAAGGTGCTGCCCGACCTGATCCGCGAAGCGGCACGGCCGATGGAAGCGATCGACAGCATCAAGATCGTGCAGGTCGAGGGGCTGCAGGGCCAGGGCGGTGCCGGTGTCGCGATCGACGGCGATGGCGGTAACGGCAACCTCGCCAATTCGGCGGTGTCGGCGGCGTTGCGCTATCGCGCCCAGGCGCCACTGATCGACGGGCTGATGAAGGAACTCGGCATCGACGGCTCGTCGCTTGAGGCGATGACGAAATCGGTGACCGCAACCCAGACCAAACCGGTGGTCGCGCCGGTCGTGGTCGTGTCCGACCAGGAATGATGAGGCGTTTCACGCGTATGTCCAACCAGGGTCGGGTCTTCGGGGAAGGCGATGACGTTGATTGATGACCCGGTGGTCAAGCGGGATGCCATGATTCGCGGCGTTTTGCTGGGTCGCCAAGGTCCGACAGCGTAGCCGGTACGATCGGAATTTCTTCAAACCAGCGGCGCGCTCCGGCCGATCATCTGCCCGGCCAGTTCATGCAACGCCGCGCGTAATGCCGGCGGATCGATCACCTCGATCTCCGGCCCGATGGCGAGCAGGTCGAGCGCCGCCTGTTCGGGCCGCTCGACCGGCAGGGTCAGGCGCACCCAGCCATCGCTTTCCACTGTTCCGGCCGCCTGCACGGCGCGGACGGCATAACCGCCGAGCCGGGCCAGTCGCTTGAGGCCGATCGGCGAAGCGCGCAGCACCGCATTCTCCTGCCGCAAATCGCTCTCGAAGCGCTCGGTCGCTTCCGACCAGAAAGCGGCGAGTTCGAACCCCGCGGGCCGCTCGAACATCGTATCCAGCATCGTCGCCGACAGGATATTGGACACTTTGAAGATTCGCGTCTTGCCGCGCGCGGCGGCGACGCAATACCAGCCGCCGCCTTTCATCACCAAACCGAGCGGTTCGATCCGCCAGTCATGCGTTGCAGTCCAGCTTTCGTAGCGCATTTCGACCACCCGCTGGTCGAGCACCGCGCGGGTCAGTCGGGGCAGATGCTCGGCCGGCTGATCGTCGCGGTACCAGTCGACCGGGTCGAGATGGAAGCGTCCGCCGATCCGCGCCGCGCCGTCGACCGATCCGGGCGTCAGCGACGCGAGCAGCTTGCCCTTCGCGCGCGATGCCGCGGGGCCCAGGCCGAGCGCGGCGGCCGGGCCGGGCAAGCCGATCATCAGCATCGCCTCCGCTTCGTCGCTGGCGAGCCCGGTCAGGCGCGTGCGATATCCGTCGAGCAGCTGGAACCCGCCGCCCGGGCCGCGATCGCCATAGACCGGCACGCCGGCCGCGCTCAGCGCGTCGATATCGCGATAGATGGTCCGCTCCGAGACCTCGAACTCCTCGGCCAATGCCTTCGCGGTCAGCCGCGTGCGGAGTTGCAACAGGATCAGGATCGACAGGAGCCGGCTTGCGCGCATGAATCGGCTATGCCCGATAATAGCTGACGGAAAGTGTCAGGTAGCACGGTCCATACCGCTTCGCATCACAGGTGAAGGAAAATGGACATGGAACAGACAATCGGACGCAGAACAATGCTGCAGGGCGCTGCTGGATTGATCGTCGCGCATATGGCGCTGGCTGGCGTGACGGCGGCGGGCGCGACCGAGGCCGAACCGCTGGGCAAGCCGGGCGATTTCGACTTCCTGACCGGCGAATGGCGGATCCATAATCGCATGATCAAGCCAGGAACGACCGGCGAATGGATCGAGTTTCCCGGCGAAGCGACGGTACGGGCGATCCTCGGCGGCGTGTGCAGCGTCGAGGAACTGCGCATCCCGGCGCGCGATTTCTCCGGCATGGGTCTGCGCCTGCTCGATCTCGAAAAGCGGGTCTGGTCGGACCATTGGGTCAACGGCAAGTCCGGTGTGGTCGCCGTACCGGGGCAGTTGGGGGTATTCCGGGACGGCGTCGGCACGTTCGAGTCCGAGGAAATGGATGGCGGCACCAGGATGCTGGTGCGCGGGATATGGGACCGGATCACCCCGACCTCGCACCGCTGGTATCAGACCGTCTCACGCGATGGCGGCAAGAGCTGGGCGGAAAACTGGTACATGGACTGGAGCCGCGTCGGTTAGGATGGATCGACGGTCAGCGCCGCGATGCGGGCCGCGTCGATTCAATCCTGCGGGCATTCATGCCAGCGTGGCGGCGGATGGGATGCCAGCCGGCGTTGCGCCCCGCTCTTTGACATGACCGGAAAACAACCAGTGTTTTGCGACCGCTGTTCGGCAGGAACAGCGGTCAGCTCACCCCTGTTCCTGCGCTTCCCACCGCTGTTATGGATAACAGCGGTGGAGGTATTCAAGGCATTGAAAAAAGAAGAAAATCAGCGACCCAGATCCAACTTAACAGGGGTGACCTTTTTTCGAAGGAACAGCGGTAAATCCGGCCCGATGATGACCGCGACTCGCATGGCTGCGGTCATCGGCCAATCGGCGCGGCAGGCAGGTCACAAGGCGCGCTTGTCGATCATTCCGCTCGTTTGATTTGACGCACCGCGCCGGAGCGCCATGAAGAGTGCGTCGATCGAGGGGGAGCCGCGGCATGTCCAATCTGATTCTTCACGAATATGCCCGGTCGGGAAATTGCTACAAGATCCGCCTCACCGCCGCCTGTCTCGGCCTTCCGGTCGAGCGGCGCGAATATGACATCATGGCGGGAGCAACGCGGACCCCGTCCTTTCTCGATACGGTCAACGCCAATGGACGAATCCCGGTGCTCCAGGTCGGCGACCGGTTTCTGCCGGAAAGCGGGGCGGCGTGTCTGTATCTCGCCGACGGGTCGGCGCTGCTCCCGGCGGACCGGTTCGACCGCGCCGACATGATGCGCTGGATGTTCTGGGAACAATATAATCACGAACCCAATGTCGCGACGTTGCGCTTCTGGCGCCTGTTCATCGGCGACGATCGTCTGAACGATCTGCAACGCGCGCAGCTTCCCGCCAAACAGGTGGCGGGCGAAGCCGCGCTCGCGTTGATGGACGAGCATCTGAGCACGCGCGACTATTTTGTCGGTGACCGGCCGACGCTCGCCGACATTGCGCTCTACGCTTATACTCATGTCGCGAATGAAGGTGGTTTCGATCTTTCGCTCTACCCGTCTGTACAAAAGTGGCTCGGGCAAGTTGCAGCAATGCCGGGGCATGTAACATTGGACGCTTGAACTGACACGGAACTGTCACGCGTCACGATTCTAAATGTAACACGATGTCGTCATAGCCGCTGCAATGGGAAACCTTAGCGGGGCGAGGCCATGAACGTCATCAGCAAGCTTATGAGCGACGGCAATATTACCGACCTGACGGACTTCGCCAATTCCCATCCGGCGATTCCGGAACGGATCGTGGAGGGACGGCGGCAATATCGGACGATCTGGATTTCCGACGTGCATCTCGGGACGCGCGGCTGCAACGCGACGATGCTGATCGACTTTCTCGATCATGTCGATAGCGAGACGATGTATCTGGTCGGCGACATCATCGACGGATGGCGGCTGAAGAAGAAATTCTACTGGCCATCGGCCCATAACGATATTGTCTGGCGGCTGCTGAAACGCGCGAAGCGCGGCACGCGCGTGATCTATATCCCGGGTAATCATGACGAGGTGTTCCGGCAATTCTCCGGGCTCGATTTCGGCGGCGTGTCGATCCGCCGTCAGGCGATCCATGAAACCGCCGATGGCCGCCGTCTGCTCGTGCTGCACGGCGATGAATTCGATGCGATTACTTTGACGCACCGCTGGCTGGCGCATGTCGGCGATGTCGCGTATGAATTCATGATGGCCCTGAACCGCTGGGTAAACGCGTATCGCCGCTTCTTCGACCTGCCCTATTGGTCGCTGTCGAAACACGCGAAGGCCAAGGTGAAGAACGCAGTCGAATTCATTTCGAACTACGAAGAAGTCGTGGCGCAGGCAGCGGGCAGCCGCGGCGTCAACGGTGTCGTCTGCGGCCATATCCATACTGCCGAGTTCCGCGACATCGGCGGCGTGGAATATTATAATGATGGCGACTGGGTGGAGGGATGCACGGCGCTGGTCGAACATTTCGACGGCCGCATGGAGCTGATCCACTGGGCCGACGAGATCGCCCGGCGCGAACTGCCCGATGACGCACCAGGACAAGCCCGCGCGGGGATCGAGATGATGGCGGCCTGACCAAAGTGCGCATCGCGATCGCCACAGACGCGTGGACGCCCCAGGTCAACGGGGTCGTGCGGACCTTGCAGATGGTCCGTGCCGAACTCGAACGCCAGGGCCATGAGGTGCTGATCGTCTCGCCCGACCTGTTTTATTCGGTGCCTTGCCCGACCTATCCGGAAATCCGCCTGGCCTTTGCCAGCACCTATACGGTCGGCAAGATGCTGGAGGATTTCGCACCGCATGCGATCCATCTTGCGACCGAGGGGCCGGTCTGCGTCGCCGCGCGGCGCTGGTGCCTCAGCCGCGAATTCCCCTTCACCACCGCCTATCACACGCAATTCCCCGATTATGTCGCGGCGCGGACCGGTGTGAATCCGGAATGGGTGTGGCGTTATATCCGCTGGTTCCATGCGCCGGCGCAATCGATCCTCGCCTCGACGCCGTCGATCGCCGAGACGCTGAAGGCGCATGGCCTGACCCGCATCCGGCATTGGGGGCGTGGGGTCGATCTCTCGGTGTTCGGCGCCGATGCCGCACCCGACCCGGCGATCACGGTGCTGCCTGGGCCGATTCAGCTCTATGTCGGCCGCGTCGCGGTGGAAAAGAATATCGAGGCGTTCCTGCAGACCGGCCAGCCCGGCACCAAGGTGATCGTCGGCGACGGCCCCGCACGATCCGCGCTGGAAGCGAAATACCCGGATGCGAAATTCCTCGGCCCCCGCTTCGGTGCCGATCTTGCCGCCTGCTATGCTGCGGCCGATGTGTTCGTCTTTCCGAGCCGGACCGACACGTTCGGGCTGGTGATGATCGAGGCGCTGGCCTGCGGCGTGCCCGTCGCGGGCTATCCGGTGACCGGGCCGATCGACATCTTGAACGACCGTGTCGGCGCGATGGACGAGAATCTCGACACGGCGATCGCGACTGCGCTGACCCGCGACCGTGCGGCCTGCATGGCCTATGGCCGGACCTTCACCTGGGAAGCGAGCGCGCGCCAGTTCCTCGGCGCGCTGGTACCCGCATTCGGCGATGAGGCAGCCGCGGCCTGAGCCTCTTCCCGCTGGATCGCGGCAAAAGGCTCAGCCACATCAGGGACGAAACCCGACTTCGATCAGGATCCGTCCCGGCGCGAAGCAGTAAAAGACCCAGCCGCCCCGCATCGCGCGTGGCGCATTCCAGATAGCGGCATCGGCCGCGACCAGCTGCGCGTAGAGCGCATCAACCTCACCGCGCGACGGCAGGATGAAGCCGATATGATAAGTCGCCACAGCGGTCGAGACCTGGTCCGCGCCGCCGAATTTGGCCACCGGCCGGCTGATGACGAGTTCGAGGCCGGCATCATCGTTGAGGATCGCCAGCCCATCGGCGCCGCGCATTTCGATTTCGGCAAGGCCGAAATGCTCGATCAGAAAATCGCGCGTCGCCGCGACATCGGGGACGTGAAGGTCGAGGTGATTCAGTCGCATTGTCAGCTCCATCAGGGTTCAACCCGCGCTGGAGCCAGTCGAAAAACGGCACGCCCAACGCGAGCCCCCGGCACATGCCGGGCTCGCGTCGTGGGTTCTCACGCAGGAGCGTGGAGCAGAGCTTCCGGATGGAAGGGGTCGGGCTTACCGTGATCCGACCCTGCCTTTTTCGACGCGCCATCGTACCGCCGCCGTGTCGCCGATGCAAATGGCCGAGCACCGCCGCATAGAGGGTCGGCGGGGCGTCGCACGCGCCGCCTTGCCACTCCGCGCCATCCGCAGTAAGTCGGGCGCCAGCACATGGCCGCTCCGAAAGGGGCGGCCCTTTCTGTTTTTAAGGAGTTTCCCCATGGCTCAGCCGCTCATGCCGCATGCGACCGCGTCGTGGCTCGTCGACAATACCTCGCTCTCGTTCGAGCAGATCGCTGAATTCTGCGGCCTGCACATCCTCGAGATCCAGGCGATCGCCGATGATACCGCCGCGACCAAACTGACTGGCCGCGACCCGGTTCGTGCGCACGAACTGACCCAGGAAGAAATCGACAAGGGCCAGGCCGATCCGGAATATTCGCTCAAGATCCTGAAAGGGCCGGAGCAGGTCCGCCGCACCAAGGGCCCGCGCTACACGCCGGTGTCGAAGCGTTCGGACAAGCCCGACGGCATCGCGTGGATCATCCGCAACCATCCGGAGATCACCGATGGCGCGATCGGCAATTTGATCGGTACGACCCGCACCACGATCGCGGCGATCCGCGATCGTAGCCACTGGAATATTGCCAATATCACCCCGAAGGATCCGGTCACCCTGGGCTTGACCACGCAGCGCGAACTCGACGCGGCGGTGGGCAAGGCGGCCAAGGCGGCGGGCCTTGAAGCGCCGGTCGATACGCGGCTCGAAGGCGACCGCGAGGCGCTGATCACCGAATTGCGCGCCCAGCGCGCGCAGGCCGTGCTCGACGCAGAAGCGGTGGAAGCCGGCGAAGCTCCTGCCTCGGCCGAGCCGACCGCCGAGAACCTGTTCAAACGCTGATTCGTCGGCCGCCGCGCGCTGGTTGAGGCCAGTGCGCGGTGCCCGGCTTCTCGTTCATCGACCCGCGGTCACGGCGTGCAGGGCGTCGTCGCCTCCGTCGTCTGCGCTGCTTCGCGCACGCCGAACACCACGAAGCTGATCCCGGCGAGCAGCCAGACGCCGATTCCGCCATAAAGCATGACCCAGCCAAAGCCGTGGACCAGTGCGTCGTGGACCACCGCGCCGGACAGCTCCGGAACCGCTGCGGTATTGCCGGCGGCGATCCGTTCCGCCAGCGAGCGCAACGCCGCATCGTTGACTGAGGACGGCAGCACGCTCCTGAGATACGTCGCGACACCACTGATCAGGATGAAGCCCATCATTGCGATATTGATCGCGAGCGAGATCATCCGCGCGCTCATGTCGATGCCCGACGCCATGCCGGCGCGGTCGCTCGATATCGCCCCCGTCGTGGTGTTGGTGACGGGCGTGTTGGTCAGACCGATGCCGATCCCGGCGAGCAGTGCGCCGGGCAGCATCGTCATCCAACTCGCGTTTGCGGCGGCGCTGCCGGCCTTCATCAGAAAGAAGCCAAGGCCAATGACGAACAGCCCTGCCGGGATGACGAGCGCGGCCCGGTAGCGCAGTGCCAATCGTTCCGCCAATGGCGGTACGAGCAGAGCCGGCAGCGTATAGGCAAGCAGCGCCGTGCCGGTCGTGACGGTGTCATAGCCAAGCCCGGCATGAAACCAGATCGGCAGGTAGATCATGAACGGCCAGAAGCTGATGTTCATCGCCGCCGACCCGACCACCGCGCCGGAAAAGGCCCGGATGCGGAAGACCGAAAAGTCGATCATCGGCCGGGCGCTGACCTTCTCGGCGATGATGAAGGCGATGAAACTCGCGACGGCCAGGCCGATGACCCCAAGTCCGGCCGGGCTGCCGAAGCCCAGCGCGGGCCCTTGCGTGATGTAGAAGGCGAGGCAGAAGACCGACAAGGAGAGAGTGACGATGCCGATGATATCGAGGCTCTCCGCACCGGGGTCGCGCGATTCTCGAACGCCGATCATCGCGAGGAGCGCGGTGACGGCGGCGAGCACGACATGGACGAGGAATACCCATGCCCAGTTCGACAGCGCGACGATCGCGCTGCCGATGATCGGGCCGAAGCCGAGGCCGATCCCGAAGATGATCCCCCACCAGCCGAATGCCATGCCGCGTTCGCGCGGTTCCTGGAATTGATGCGACAGGACTGCGACCTGGCAGATCAGCATGACACCGCCGCTCATGCCCTGAAGGAAGCGCGCGGCGATCAGCACGGCGACGTTGCCGGTGAGACCGCAGATCAATGACGTTGCGCCAAAGGCGATGATGCCGATCAGGAAGATGCGCCTGCGGCCATAGCGATCGGCCAGCGTGCCGGTTGCGAAGAGTACCGTCGTCACCGCGATGGTGTAGGCGTTCATGATCCATTGCAGCGCGCTGAAATTCGCATGCAGCGCCTGTTCCAGCGTGGGCAGGATCGCCGGCACGCTGGAGATTTCCAGGCCGAACATCAGTGAAGAAAGACAGACGGCGGCCAGGGCGATCAGGCTCTGGCTGCGGGATGTAAGGGACATGGTTCGGCCTTTCGACGTCGGATGGGGCCAGAACGAGATAGTGCGCGCTTGATCATAACAGAATTGGATGATTATATATTTCAGAGACGACAGAAGTGGATAGATGCGATGATGACGCTGGACGTGGATGCTGTCCGGGCATTTGTGACGATCGCCGATTTGCAGAGCTTTACCCGCGCCGCCGAGGCGTTGGGCAGCACGCAAGGGGCGATCAGCGTGAAGCTGAAGCGGCTGGAAGAACGGCTCGATCATCGGTTGATCGAACGAACGCCTCGGCAGGTGCGCTTGTCGGCGCAGGGAGCGGTGTTCCTGGAGTCCGCGCGCGACTTTCTCTGCGCCCATGACCGGGCGATTGCCGCACTGTCGTCGTCGCGCCGCCATTTCGCGCTCGGTATTGCCGCGCATGTCGCCGGCCCCGAAGTGCCCACGCTGCTGGCGCGGCTCAACGCGCATGATCCCGGCCTGACGATCGAAGTGCAACTCGACACGTCACGCGCGCTGCTTGATGCCTTTGACCGGGGCGAGCTCGATGCGGCGATCATTCGCCGCGAGGACGACCGGCGCGATGGCGAGGTGCTCGGGCCGGAGCATTTCGGCTGGTTCGCCGCACCGCAGTTCGAGCATCGTCAGGGCGAACCGCTGCGGCTCGCCGCCCTGTCGCCGGTCTGCGGCGTTCGCGACATCTCGACCCAGGCGCTCGACGCCGCGGGCATTGCCTGGACCGAGGTGTTTCTCGGCGGCGGGTCGTCGGTCGTGACGGCTGCGGTGTCGGCGGGCCTGGCGGTCTCGGCATTCTCCTGCCGCCTTGCCCCCGCCGGCTCGGTCGAGGTCAGCCAGCGTTTCGGCCTGCCGCCGCTACCCTCTTCGGAGATCGTCCTGCATTCCACGCTGACCGACGCCAAGTCCCGGGAAGCGCTACGCACCTTGGCATGTGCCTTTCGGGAACACCGGGCGTCGTCCAGCTAAAGGCATCGGGGCCTGTCGGCGACCGGCACATAGTTGTTGGCACGCGCGTCATTCCGTTGCTACCCGCAACCTATGTCGACCGCGCCCCAGTCCGATGCCGCCTTCGTTCCCGACGAGAGCTTCGTGCCCACCAGCCATAAGGGGCTGACCTATCCGTTCGGCGGCGCTGAACCGGCGGACGGTGAAGTGATGACGGTGGCCAAGGGTGTGCGCTGGGTCCGGCTCAAGGTTCCCGGGCCGCTCAAGCATGTGAATTGCTGGCTGCTCGACGATCAGGACGGCGTCGCGCTGATCGACACCGGCATGAACACAACCGAGGCGCGTGCGGCGTGGAAGGCCGTGTTCAAGGGACCGCTTGCCGGCGTGCGGGTGACGCAGATGATCGGCACGCATTTCCATCCCGATCATATCGGTCTCGCCGGCTGGATGTGCGATCATCACGCGGCGCCCCTGGTGATGACGCGCGGCGAATGGCTGACGGCGCAGATGCTTGTCGCCGATGCGCGCGATGCAGTCCCGGCGGAGGTCACCGCGATGCGGGTCGGCGCCGGCTGGAGCGAGGAACAGATCGTTCACGCAGCGGAACGCGGCTGGGCCGGTTTTCGCCGCATCGTTACGCCGCTGCCGCTCAGCTTCACGCGGATCAAGGATGGCGACACGCTGACCATTGGCGGCCAGGCCTGGCATGTGGTGGTCGGGTCGGGTCACAGCCCGGAACATGCCTGCCTGCTCAACGAGGCGACGGGGTTGCTGATCGCGGGTGACCAGGTGCTGCCGCGGATCAGTCCCAATGTCTCGCTCGGGGTGACCGAGCCCAATGCCGATCCGCTCGGCGAATGGTTCGCCTCGATCGCGAAGCTCAGAACCCTGCGTGATGACCTGCTCGTGCTGCCCGGCCACGGGGACCCGTTTACCGGTCTGCATGCCCGGCTCGATGCGATGGATCGCGAGCATCATGAGCGGCTCGACGAGTTGGAAGTCTTTATCGCCGAACCGCGCCGCGCGGTGGATTGTTTCGGCCGCCTGTTTCGTCGCGCGATCGGCCCCGATATGCTCGGCATGGCGACTGGTGAAGCACTGGCGCATCTTCGCCGTCTCGAGATCGAGGGCAGGGCAGTGAAGGACGTGATCGACGGCGTGTGGTGGTATCGCGCGGTTTAAGGAGTGAAATTCCCAACCGTTCGTGCTGCTTGTCGTCTTCTTTGCTTAGAAAAGAAGTACGGCCCTTCGACAAGCTCGGGGTGAACGGGTTAAGGTGGGGCCGACGCCGGGGGGCGATTCAGCTTCGGAGCCGCCAATGTCCGATCTTCGCGACCGCGCCATCCAGATCTATGACGCTTTCACGCATGAACATCGCGATCGCCGTACCTTGCTCCGCGAAATGGCGACGCTGGCCGGATCGGTCGCCGCGGCCGAAGTGCTGATTGCGGGCATTGCCGCATCGCCCGCCGCTGCCGCGATCATCGACCCCGCCGACCCGCGGCTGGTTACGCGCAAGGGCAGCTACGATATTGGTCCCGGCAAGAGCATGACCGGCTATTTCGCGGCGCCGCGCGATGCCAGGGGCGCGGGCGCGGTCATGGTGATCCACGAAAATCGCGGCCTGACACCGCATATCGAGGATGTCGCGCGCCGCGTCGCGCTGGGCGGTTTCTATGCCGTCGCACCCGACTTCCTGTCCGACCAGGGCGGCACGCCGGCCGATGAGAATGCCGCGCGCGACCTGATCGGCAAGGCGAATTATGACGCCGTCATTGCCAGTGCGATCGGAACGATCGCGCGGCTCAAGACGCGCGAAAACGGCAATGGCAAGGCAGGGATCATTGGTTTTTGCTGGGGCGGCGCGCTGGTCAACCGCGTCGCCGTCGCGGCCGGCGATGCGCTGTCGGCCGGTGTGGCTTATTATGGGCCGGCCCCCGCGCCGGAAGAGGCGGCCAAGGTGCAGGCGCCGTTGCTGCTTCATTACGCCGGCAAGGACACCCGCGTCGCGGCAACCGGCGGACCCTGGACCGAGGCGCTCAAGGCGGCGGGCAAGGACGTGACCGCCTATACCTATGAGGGGGTCGATCACGCCTTCAACAACGACACCTCCAAGGAACGCTATAACGAGGCGGCGGCGGCGCTGGCATGGGAACGCACCATCGCTTTCCTGCACAGCCATATTGACGGCTGACCGTTCGACTGTTCTATATATGTTCCATATCTGGAAATGGAGAGTGCGATGAGCCTGACCTTTTATACCAATCCCATGTCGCGTGGCCGGATCGCACGCTGGATGCTCGAAGAGACCGGTGCCGACTATGAGACGGTGGTGCTCGACTTTGCTTCGTCGATGAAGGACGAGGCCTATCTCGCGGTCAATCCGATGGGGAAAGTGCCCGCGATCGTCCATAACGGCCATGTCGTGACCGAGTGCGCGGCGGTCTGCGCCTATCTCGCCGATGCCTTCCCGGAGGCTGGTCTTGCCCCGCCGACCACGGACCGAGCCGATTATTACCGCTGGATGTTCTTCGCCTCGGGACCGACCGAGCAGGCAGTAACCAACAAGTCGCTCGGCTTCGTTCCGACCGCCGACCAGGGCCGGATGGCCGGCTATGGCAATTACGACCTGATGGTCGACGTGCTCGAACAGGCGGTGTCTGCGCATCCGTATATCACTGGCGACAGCTTCACCGCCGCCGATGTCTATGTCGGGTCGCAGGTTGCTTGGGGCACGCAGTTCGGGACGCTGCCGAAGCGTGATGCCTTTGTCGATTATGTCGCCCGGCTCACGGAGCGCGAGGCGTATCAGCGCGGCAATGCCAAGGACGATGCGCTGATGCCGGCACAGCAGCCGGCCTGACCCTCGCGGTAACCCCGCTGCTTCCCCGGCGAAGGCCGGGGTCCAGTGGCGGGGTAGCAGTGATGAGGGCCGCGCTCCGTTACGGCCATCATCCCGGCTGGATCCGGCTTTAGAACTTTCCGACGGAATCGCGGCGCGCCGGCAACGCTGCGATCACCGCGTCGCGCCATTCTGCCGTGCCGCTGGTCCAGCCGGCGATTTCGTCGATCGTCCGCGCGCATCCGGCACACAGGCCGGACACGTCGTCGATCTCGCAGATATTGATGCACGGACTCACGATCCGCACCACCGGGACCGTTTCGAAAATCCCGTCCATGGCGTCAGTCGATGGTGAGCTTGGCGCTTAGGAAGCTGGGCATCGGCCCGTTCCAGCCGTCATCCGGCCCGTCATCGGGATCGCGGCGATTGTCGCGCGCCGGGCGCTCGTCCCGTGCGGGGCGTTCATCGCGGGGCGGTCGTGCTTCGCGCGCCGGCCGTTCTTCACGGGCCGGACGAGCGTCACGCGCAGGCCGTGCCTCGCGTGGTGCACGCGGTGTGCGGGCCGGCGCTTCTTCTGTCTCCGGCGCATCGGTCTCGACCGGCGCCGCCTTGGCCGAACGGCCTTTTTTCTCGGCTGGCTTGGCGCGCGAGCGTCCGCGCGGCTTGGCGTCGCCGTCATCATCGGCCGAAGCGATGTCCGCCGCACCTTCGTAGCGGTCGATCTTCAGGCCGGTCAGCTTCTCGATATTCTGGATATTCTCGGCATCGTCCGATGTCACCAGCGTGAAGGCGACTCCGGTCGCACCCGCACGACCGGTGCGGCCGATGCGGTGGACGTAATCGTCCGGATGCCAGGGCGCATCAAAGTTGAACACATGGCTCACGCCCTTGATATCCAGCCCACGTGCCGCGACGTCGGAGGCAACCAGGATGTTGACGTCGCCGGCCTTGAACCGGTCGAGCTCGGCGATGCGCTGCGACTGTTCCATGTCGCCATGAATCTCCGACGAGCGGAAGCCCTGGCGCTGCAGCACCTTGTTGAGCTCGCGCACCGTGGTCTTGCGGTTGGAGAAGATGATCGCGGTGCGCACATCTTCGGCGCGCAGCAGTTCGATCAGCTTCTCGCGCTTCTTCGATGCCGTGACCGGCACGACCCATTGCTTGATGTTGATGTTCGCCGTCGCGGGCCGCGCGACCTCGATCGTCTTGGGGTTGTCGAGGAACTTGTCGGCCAGCTTCTTGATCGGTGGGGGCATCGTCGCCGAGAAGAGCAGGGTCTGGCGCTGTTTGGGCAGCTTGGTGCAGATCTCCTCGATGTCCGGGATGAACCCCATGTCGAGCATGCGGTCGGCCTCGTCGATCACCAGCAGCGAACAGCCGGTGAGCAGGATCTTGCCGCGTCCGAACAGGTCCATCAGCCGGCCCGGCGTCGCGATCAGTACGTCGACGCCCTTTTCCAGCGCCTTTTGCTGGTCGGTCATCGATACGCCGCCGATCAGCAGCGCCATCGAGAGCTTGTGATACTTGCCGTATTTCTCGAAATTCTCGGCGACCTGCGCGGCGAGTTCGCGCGTCGGCTCGAGGATCAGCGAACGTGGCATGCGCGCACGGCTGCGTCCCTCGCCGAGGATGTCGATCATCGGCAGCACGAAGGCCGCGGTCTTGCCGGTACCGGTCTGAGCGATCGCGACGATGTCGCGCATCATCAGCACGCTCGGGATCGCGCTCGCCTGAATCGGAGTCGGTTCGGTATAACCGGACTCGTTCACGGCTTTCAAAAGTTCGTCGGAAAGGCCGAGATCGGCAAAAGTCATGCTGTGTCCGGAAAAATCAGGCTTGGGGAAAGCCACCAGCCAGTAACGGTGCGCTTGCGGATAAGACGGCAAAAGTCAAGGTAAAGGCGCTCGTTCGACCTTCGGTAACGAGCAACCTAGTCTCTTCCGCGTTTGGATTGGAGTCGCTTGAAGGACGAAATGGGGCAGGCGCGGCCGGAGCGCGAGCGGATGATGTCGCGGTCGGCGCAGATCATGCCGTCGGGCGTCTTCTTGATATAAAAGCCGGCGTAGAAATCGAGCGCAGGGCAATCATTGTCGAGTTTCGCGCGCATCCTGCTGCCATCGGCCATCATCAGGTCGACGCTGTCCTTGCGTGCTTCAGCCGACCCGGCCAGGCTTTGTACCGGGATGCATTTCGGCCCGTTTTTCTCCGCCATCCGCCGGGGCGAGTCCGGGATGACAATATCGGCCACCGGCGGCGGACCGACCGGCGGGCGCGGCACGCGGATGATGATCCGCTGCCGAATCGTCAACTGTGCGACCAGCACGCCCCTGCTGCCCTGATCCTTGTCGGTCGGGGGCGGTGCGGCCAGCAACAGGATCAAAACAGGGACGATCGGATTCGGCATGAACCGTCAATAATTACCGCAAACGTTTGAACAGTCGATGAACTAATGACACTAGGCGCGCAGCAAGTGGGCGCGGGGCATCTGGGAGGCGCAGCAATTGGCCTGCGCCGCATCGCGTGATAGCGCCGCATTATGACATCTGCGCAATCCAGGCTGATCGAATCCGCCCGCACCACGCTCGGCCCGAAAGCGGTGTTGACCGACCCCACCGATATCGATCCCTGGCTGCATGACTGGCGCGGCCGCTATCATGGTGCCAGTCCGGCGATCCTCGCTCCCGACAGCACCGAAGGCGTGGCCAGGATCGTCGCACTGGCCGGTGAACAGGGCGTCGCGCTGGTGCCGCAGGGCGGGAATACCGGCATGGTCGGTGGGGCGACCCCGCCGGCGGACGGATCCGCGCTGATCCTATCGTTGCGCCGGCTCAACCGCATCCGGACCGTCCTGCCCGCCGACAATCTCGCCATCGCCGAGGCGGGGGTGATTCTCGCCGATCTCCACGCAGCCGCCCTTGCACAAGGCCGGCGTTTCCCCCTCACGCTTGGCGCGCGTGGCAGCGCCACGATCGGCGGGCTGGTCTCGACCAATGCCGGCGGCACCCAGGTGCTGCGCTTCGGCACGATGCGCGCACTGGTCGCGGGCGTCGAGGCGGTGTTGCCGGACGGTTCGATCCATGACGGGCTCGCCGCGCTCAAGAAGGATAATCGCGGCTATGACCTCAACCAGCTGCTGATTGGCGCTGAAGGGACGCTTGGGATCGTCACGGCGGCCACCTTGCGTCTCGTCCCCGCCATCACCGCGCGTGCGGTCGCCTGGGTGGGGCTGGAAAGTCCCGAGGCGGCATTGCGCCTGCTCCGCCGGCTCGAAGCCGCCACCCATTCGATCGAAAGCTTCGAGATCATCCCGGCCGATTCGCTCGGCCTGGTGCTGCGCCATATTCCCGGCACGCGGGCGCCGCTTGGCGGAAGCCATCCCTGGCATGTGCTGATCGAATCGGTTGCGACGGACGCGGCCGCCGAATCGCCTGCCGGGCTGCTCGAACGCCTGCTTGCCGCCGCGCTCTCCGATGGAATGGCCAGCGATGCGGTGATCGGCGCGAGCGAGGCACAGGCGGAGGCGTTCTGGCGGCTGCGCGATTCGATCTCCGAATCCGAACGCGCCGCCGGCCCCGCCGTGCAGCACGACATCTCGGTCCCTGTTTCCGCCATGCCGCGCTTCATGATCGAGGCGGCGGCGGCGTGCGAGGCGGCCTTTCCGGGCACCCATGCCAGCGCCTTCGGCCATCTCGGCGACGGCAATGTCCATTTCCATGTCCGCGCGCCCACCGGAATTGATCCGGCGCGCTGGTATGCGGAGGATGCACCGGGCGTGACTCGCTTCGTCAATGACCTGGTGGTGTCGGTCGGCGGATCGATTTCTGCCGAGCATGGCATCGGCCAGATGAAGCTTGGCGAGCTCGAACGCCTGTCTTCGCCCGCGCGGATGGCCGCACTGCGCGCGATCAAGGGCGCGCTCGATCCGCATGGCCTGTTCAACCCCGGAAAGCTCGTGACGCTTGCGCCGACGCCCGCCAAGCCATAGAGCCACGGGCCATTCGGCTCGCGTAGTGTGCGCCCGATCAACGACGATCGTTTTCAATGGAGATTCCAATGGCCAGCGCGCCGCAACAGCAATCGCAACTGCCGCTCTTCTATAACGCGCTTGAGCCGCTCTCGTCCGAAGCACATGCCAATTATCGCGCACGGGCGATGGACAGTGCGCCGTTCCTGATCAACCAGCACACCATCCCGATCACGGTCGATGAATTCACCCTGGCGCAGCGTTTCATGCCGATCGTCTTCACCGCCGGTGATGATGCGATCCCGATCGCGCTGATGGGGCTGAACGAAGGCGTCAACGTATTCATCGGCGAAGACGGCAAGCTGCTCGAGAATAATTTCTACGTGCCGGCCTATGTCCGCCGCTATCCCTATATGCTTGCGCGGCTGCGTCCCGATGCACAGGAACTGTCGCTCTGCTTCGATCCGACCTCGGATGCGCTCGGCAATTTCGACGAAGGCGAGCCGCTGTTCGCCGACGGCCAGCCGACCGAGCTGGTCAAGAACGTCCTTGCGTTCAACGAATCGTTCGAACAGGCCGGCGCCCGCACCAATCAGTTCATGGGCGAGCTGCGCGAAATGGGCCTGCTGATGGAAGGCGAAGTCTCGATTCAGCCCGAAGGCGCCGAGCAGCCCTTCGTCTATCGCGGCTTCCAGATGGTCAATGAAGAGAAGCTCGCCGACCTGCGCGGCGATCAGCTGCGCAAGATCCACAAGAACGGCATGCTCCCGCTGCTCTACGCGCACCTCTTCTCGCTGCCGCTGATGCGCGACATCTTCGCGCGCCAGGTCCAGCTGGGCAAGATGCCGGTGCCCGAACTGACCCTCTGACCTGAACGACAAAGATGTGCAGCGCCCTGCCAGGCTCAATCGTCCTGGCAGGGCGCTGTGGATATTCCGGGGCGCGGGTCGAGAGCCAGGCCGGATTTGCGGCGAGCCGTCATCCGCCGATGATCGCATCGATCAACCGCTGGTCCTGGTCATAGACCCAGCATTCGATCAGCAGCCCGTCCGCCACGCGGTAGAGCAACAAGCGATCCACCTCGATCGGCTGTTCGCCCTGCATCAGCATTTCGCGCGCGAGGATCGCGCCGAGGCGGTCGCCCGCCAATATCTCGGTCACGCCCATAAGCTTGCGCCGCGTGCGCTGCGAGAATGCCGCCAGCGTCTTGAGCGCGGCGGGCTTGCCGACATGAGTGCCCGACAAGGCGGATTGGCCGAAATAATGCAGCGTGAAGTCGTCATGATAGCAGGTGACGATTGCGGCCAGATTGCCACTCGTCCAGGCGGCCGCATAGCGCGCGAGCGCCTGTCGAACCGCCGCTTCGCCCGGATCCTGGCCCGCCATTGCCGATAGCGCGCCGACCGTGCCGAGCAGGGAAATCGCCTTGACCATGGTGCGTCGTGTCCAATCCTGTTGCATGATGCCGTCATGGCAAGTTCGGCCCGATCACGCTTTCACGATGCGGCTGCGCGCATGCCAGTCGCGCCTGTGCCGGCGGCGCGCGTCTTCGCCTGGGGCGCGCGGGCGCTCTATGTCGGGCCGGCGCTCAATCTCTCCGCGCATCGCAATGCCGTCGCGGTGGTCGCGCTTGGCCTTGACGGCGCGTTCGGTGTCGCCGATCCGCCGGCGGAGACGTCGGGACGCTACCGCCGCTGCCGCAGCGTGGTCATCCCGCCCGGCAAGCTGCATCATTTCGCCGGCACGCAGGGCCGCTTGGCGTTCCTCTATATCGATCCCTTCAGCGACGAGCTTGCCCGGCTGCGCGCTTCGGCCCGCGCGCCGGCGCCGCACGCGGCGTTCGACCTGCAGGAGGAGGACGCCCTGATCCGAACCCTGACGGCCTTGGCCGACGACAGGAACGATTGGGCGACGACCCGCGCCGCGCTGGACTCGCTGCTCGCCTCTTCCGCGCGCCCGATCGACCCAAGGGTGGAGGCAGCGCTGGCGCTGCTCCACGAGCGGCCCGGCGACCGCCTTTCGCTCGACACGCTTGCAGCGCAGGCCGGCCTGTCGGAATCGCGCCTGCGTCATGTGTTCAAGGCCGCGACCGGCGTGCCGCTGCGCCGCTACCGGCTGTGGGCCGCGATGCGCACCGCGATCGGCACCATGGCGCGGGGCGAAACGCTGACGGCTGCGGCGATGGATGGCGGCTTCGCCTCATCGGCACATTTCAGCGCGGCATTTCGCGCCATGTTCGGCATGGAGCCCTCGCGTCTCGCCAAAGGCCGTCTGGCGATGGAAGGGTAAGCGATCAGGCCGCGTCCGCCGCTGCCGTGGTCCAGCCCAGGCCCGGGATGGTGATCGATCGCCGCCCCGACAGGTCAGTGCGCGTGACCAGGATGTTGCGCCCTTCCATATAGCTCATCACCCGCCGCGCTCGGCCAAGCGAGCTGGTGCCATAGGTGCGCGCGACATCCTCGTCGGTCGGGCAGGGCTCGCCCTCCTTCGCAGCACGCGCGACGAGCAGATACGCGCCGAGCATATCGTCGGGCAGGTCATAGGCTGCGCGGATCACTTCGGCCCATTCTTCGTCCAGGCCTTCGAAAATCCCTGCGCGCGCGGCGGCAAGGCGGCGCGCAAAGGCCGAGGTGTCGAGCGGCGCGCGGTATACCCCGGCCATCCGGCAACGCACCTGGAAATCCTGGAACAGCACCGCCGCGGTGCGCGACGCCGCATCCGGGTCGCCGACGATCGCGCGCATCACGTCGCGAATGACCTGTTCGATGAACGCCGGATCCTCGGCCGGCTTCGGCGCCGCCGGCTCGGCCTCTACCGGATGCGAGATCTGCTCGATCAGCTCCTCGGCCGGTGCGGGGCGCGGCGGGGGGAGGGGGCGGTGGCGGCGGCATATCCTCCAGCCCTTCGAGCAGGAACTGTTTCATGTCCGCGGCGGGCGCGTCGGGCAGCGGCGTCAGGATCGGACTGCCGCTGCGCGCCGATGTCTCGACCGCGCCGATGCGGATCTCGACCGGGCGGCGCGACACGGCGGGCCCGAGCGCCAGGAAGGTGCCGCGCTGCAGGTCGCGGATCGCCTCGGCCTGGCGCCGCTCCATGCCGAGCAGGTCGGCCGCGCGCGCCATGTCGATGTCGAGAAAGGTGCGGCCCATCAGGAAGTTCGAGGCCTCCGCCGCGACATTCTTCGACAGCTTGGCGAGCCGCTGCGTCGCGATGATCCCGGCCAGGCCGCGCTTGCGCCCGCGGCACATCAGGTTGGTCATCGCCGACAGCGATGCGCGGCGGATTTCCTCCGACACTTCGGCGCCGGCCGCCGGCGCGAAGATCTGCGCTTCGTCGACCACCACCAGCGCCGGATACCAGAATTCGCGCGGCGCATCGAACAGGCCCATCAGGAAAGCGGCGGCGCAGCGCATCTGCCCCTCCATCTCCAGCCCTTCAAGGCTCAGCACGACCGATGCGCGATGCTCGCGGCAGCGCGCGGCGAAGCGCGTCACCTCGGTCACCGAATAGGCCACCGCCTCGATCGCGGTATGGCCGTAGGGACCGGCCAGCGTGGTGAAGTCGCCTTCGGGATCGATGATGATCTGCTGCACCTGGTTCGCGCTGCGCTCGAGCAGTCGGCGCAGCAGGTGCGACTTGCCCGACCCCGAATTGCCCTGCACGAGCAACCGCGTCGCGAGCAATTCTTCGAGATCGATCGGCACGCTCTTACCCGCGCCGTCGGTGCCCATGTCCACCTGAAACGTCATGGCTGTGGCATGGCCGATGCAGGGGCAGGGGAGCAAGGGGCAAGCGACGCCCATCGGCTATTTCGTCGCATGGCTGATACTGGCTGTTACTGGCTGTTCTATGCCGAAATGTTTTTTCCTGGCTGTTATTTCGCCGTTAGATCGAAAGAATATGGCTGATTTCATGTTGTTGCATCTCAACTGCGGGTTGCCGGAACAGCCAGCATATCAGCGACCGAACAGCCAGCTAACAGCCAGCGGAACAGCCAGGTATCAGCCAGCCAATAGGGGGCAATCCGTCCGGCGGGCGGAGCCGCTGCCGGACCTTGTGAAATATTCGCGATGAGAAATAGCCGGGGCCAGTCCGAAGATAGCCCAGGACTGACCCTGCTTCAGCGGGAGTCGATGTTGAATCGTCGCCCCGGCTGGAGAGGCCTCATGCCGATTCTGGCGGAGTGCGGGCGGGCGGCGATACTCGTTTCTCTCATGCCCGTACCAGGGACTGATGGGCCGCAACGCCCGCGAGCACGCCCGATGCCGAAGCGATCGTCGCATTGTGCATCGGCGTGGTGGCGTCGCCCGCCGCATAGACGCCGGGTACCGAGGTCAGCCCCCATGGATCGACCTTCACGAACGGACCGGTCGGGCCTTCCTCCATGGCGCAGCCCAAATTTCCGGCAATGGGGCTCGACGGGCGGGTCCTGGGTGCGGTGAAGATAGCGGAAAGTTTGATGATCCGGCCATCCGCAAGCCTGACCCCGTCCAGCGCCGGCGCGTTGCCGATCAGTTCGATCACGGGCGATCGCTCGATCGTGACTCCCCGCGCGGCAAGAAGCGCGAGCTCGGCGGGGTCGGGCTCATAAGCGCCTTGGGTGAAATAGCGCGTCGTGCCCCAGTCGGGAAGCAAGGCGGCCTGATGGGCCGACATCGCATGATTGGCGATGACGCCCAGGGCGCGGTCGCGCACTTCATAGCCATGGCAATAGGGGCAATGCAGTACGGTCTCGCCCCACCGTTCCGACATGCCGGGAATGGCCGGGAGTTCGTCCGACACTCCGGTCGCCAGCACCAGCCGGCGCGTCTTTCGCTCGACGCCGGTGGACAATGTCACGACGAAATGGTCGTCGGCCCGGACCGCGCTCCGCGCCTCCGCCGCCACTATTTCGACCGTGGGATAGGCCAGCAGCTGGCAGGTCGCCTCCCGCATGATGGCATGGGGCGCTCGTCCGTCCTGGCCCAGAAAGCCATGCGCTGCTTCGGCGAACCGGTTCCTCGGCATTCCCGCATCGATCATCACTATATTCTGTCGCGCGCGGGCGAGCTGCATGGCCGCGGACTGACCTGCGAAACTCCCGCCGATAACGACAACATCATGCATGGCTCGACCTCATTGTTCGCCTTTCAGATACGACACATATGATGTTACATAATCACCTGCGGCGATTTTGCAACTAATGAAGTTACATGATTAGGCAGCGCGACGCTGAGCCGCCGAGACGCAAGGGCGGGCAGGCGTCTTGCCGGGTCGCTTGCGGACCCGGCGCTTTACGAAGCGGGGGTTCCGGAAGCGTCGGTCATCGCGCGCAGCGCGATCATTGCCTCGGCCTCGGCGAGGTGCAGTCGTTCCACCATCCGGCCATCGACCCGCAGTGCGCCCTTGTCGGCATTTTCGGGCAGCGCGAACGCCGCCACCACGGCCTGCGCCGCGGCAAGCTCCGCATCGCTCGGCGTGAACACCCGGTTGCAGGTCCCGATCTGCTTCGGATGGATCAGCGTCTTGCCGTCGAACCCGAACGCCCGCCCTTGCCGGCACTGCGCCTCAAGTCCCGCGTCATCGTCGATCGCGTTGAACACGCCATCGAGAATGGTGAGCCCATATGCCCGCGCCGCCGCCACCGATTGCGCCAGGAAGCCGAGGAACGGCACCCGTTCCACATCCAGCGTGGCGCGCATTTCCTTGGCGAGATCATTGGTGCCCATCACCCAGCCGCTCAGCCGCGTCGTGCGCGCCTGCGCGGCGATCTCCTCCAGTCGGAACATCGCGCGGGCGGTCTCGATCATCGCCCAGAGCCCGGTATGCGCGGGCGCCGCGGCGATCAGCGCGTCATAGGCGGCGACTTCGGCGGCGTCGTTGACCTTGGGCACCAAAATCGCGTCCGGCCCGGCAATTGCCAGCGCCGCCAGGTCGTCGCGCCCCCAGGGCGTGTCCAGCCCATTGGCGCGGACGATCAGCTCGCGACGGCCGAACCCGCCCTCCCTGACCACCGCAAGAGCGGTTTCCCGCGCCGCCGCCTTGGCCTCGGGCGCGACCGCATCCTCCAGGTCGAGCACCACCGCATCGCACGGCAGGTCGCGCGCCTTCTCGATCGCGCGAAGGTTTGACGCGGGCATGTACAGCAGGCTGCGGCGGGGGCGTGTCATGCTGCCCTCATAGCCGCATATGTGCAGTCCTCAATGCCCGCGCGGGCCAGGTCTCCATCCTTGACCCACCGATCGCGCTGGGCCTGTCAGCTTGCTCCATGAATACGGGTCAGCTGCAGGTTGAAGCCCGGCCGCTTCCTGTTCGACACTCCTGAATAGCGCCTTATCGGAGAAGCGCTATCGCAGATATGTCCTGATCGCCGTGCCGCCCATTGCCGGGTCCGAAATCGAATCCCGCCCGGTTTCCATCCGCCCGGCGAAGCGCCGGAAATAGCTCTTCTCCGCCGCGACCTCGACCGCCAGATCATACCAGCCGGATGTCGCCGATACGCGCCAGAGCTCGGTGACCGACTGGCCGGGACGCAGCGTGATCGTCCGGGCGTCGAGCGCCTTGCCATAGGCCATCGGGCGAATATCGATCCGCCGCGCTGCCGCGCTGGGATTGTCGAGCGTCAGTGCGATCGCGCGCCGCATCGGCTCCGGTCGCAGCGATACCTGCAGCGCGTCTCGGCTCCGCATCCCGATGAAATGACGATGGAATCCGTTCGGCCCCAGCACCCACAGATCATAGGCGCCGTCGCCCGCGCCCGCCCACAAGCCGCTCAGCCGGGCCGATGCGCCGACAGTATAGCGCCGCGGCGCGCGCTTGAGCTGCAACCGGTCATAGACATGGAAGACCGCGCCGGCCCGGCCGCTATTGGCGAAGTCGAGACGGACGCCGTCATCGGCGACATGAGCCTGCACGTCGAGCGCATAGGGCAGGGCGCGTGAGCGGCGCGGGCCGGTCGCCTGGACCGGCATGTCGGGCTGGCCGGGCGGTACCGCTATCGTCCGCTTCGGTAGGGCGGCGGCACGCGCGGCCTGCGCAGCGGTGGCGGGCAGGGCAGGCCAGTTGCGCGCATCGTTCGGATGCCTGAAATCGAACGCGGAGGTCAGGTCGCCGCACACGCTGCGCCGCCATGGCGAGATGTTCGGCTCCTGCACCCCGAAGCGCAATTCCAGCAAGCGGATCACCGAGGTGTGATCGAATGTCTCGCTATTGACCCAGCCGCCCCGGCTCCACGGCGAGATCACGTACATCGGCACGCGCGGGCCCAGGCCATAGGGACGCCCGATCAATTCCGGGCGCTCGAACAGGGCATCGGCGGCGGAGCGGACGAGATGATATTCGCCCTCGGTCGACACGGTCGATCCCCCGGCCAGACCATCGGCGGCGGCGGAATCGCGCGACGGCGGCGCGGGCGGCGGCATATGGTCGAAATAGCCGTCATTCTCGTCGAACATCACCAGCAGCGCCGTGCGGCTCCACACTTCGGGATTGGCGGTCAGCGCATCGAGCACGCGCGCGGTATAATCCGCGCCCTGCGCCGGGCTGGAGGCGGAGGGGTGTTCCGACCCGGCGGCATCGGCGATGATATAGGAAATCCGCGGCAGCGTGCCGGCCAGCACGTCCTGGCGCAACCGGTCGAGCTTCTGCGTGGAAAGGCCGCGCGCGATCAGCTCATGATCCGCGCCGCCCGGCCCGGCGGCATCCGCATCGCGGAAGCGGCGGAACCCGACCAGTGGATTGTCGGTGAAATTATCCGCCATGTCCTCATAGATGCGCCAGTCGATTCCCGCCGCCTGCAGCCGCTCGACATAGCTGGTCCAGCGATACCCCTCGGGCGCGCCGCCATTCTTTGCCAGTTGATCGTGCGAATTGGCGATCGACGGTCCGCCATTCCGGCCTGTCGGATCGTTGGTCCCGCTCCACAGGAACAGCCGGTTGGTGTTGGTCCCGGTCTGGACCGAGCAATGATAGGCGTCGCACAGCGTGAAGGCATGGGCGAGCGCATATTGAAAGGGCAGATCGGCGGCGCGGTAATAGCCCATCGACCCCGGTGTCTTCGCCTTGGGCCAGGCGCTCATCCGTCCTTCGTCCCATGCCGCCTGTGCATCGGGCCAGTTATGCGGCGTGCCCTCGGCGCGCATCAGCGGGAAGGCGGCGACCGTGTCGAGATGGAAGGGCGCGAGTCCCGCCGGCCGGTCCGGCGCGCCATATTGCGTCCAGATGGTTTGCCGGCCGGTTCCCGCCGCCGACGGGATTGGGAAGCGATCGCCAAAGCCCCGAACACCGGCCGCTGATCCGAAATAATGGTCGAAGCCGCGATTCTCCTGCATCAGGATCACGATATGCTCGACATCGGCCAGCGTGCCCGTGCGCACATCGGCGTCGATCGCCATGGCCCGCGCGATCGGGCTCGCCGCGAGCATTCCCGCACCCCCCGCCGCTAATACCTGCCGTCGATCGATCCGCACCATCGTCACACTCTCCCGCGCTGATCGATATGCCGGAACGGCGCAGGCGAACAGGTCAATCCTCGGGCAAGCAAGCGGGAAAATCGATACCTCGCCCTTTCGCGCAGCCGATTCAACGCCGCCGCCAATCATGAAAATGTGCGCGTGACGGACCGTCGCGGCGGCCCGGCACGCTCTTTCTCAGGATGAATATCGCAACAGCTCGTCGGAGTTCGCAAAGAGGCGCGGGTATCTCCCTGCAACTCCCTGTTATCATGCGCACCGCTCCCTGTTCCGCGCGCCCGATCTCCCTGTTATTCGATAACAGGGAGATGGAGGAATAATTGATTGAAATAGAAGGAAAATATCTCCAGAAAATCGCCCGAAAGCGGCCAAAAAAATTGCCGCTCCCTGTTATTCTCCCTGTTATGCGCGAGATAACAGGGAGCGGCGTCGCACTTCCGTGGTGATGCGATGAACCGGAGACGCTGTATCAGCTCCAGGCCGCCAGCTCCGCCCCGGTCAGCGGGAGGGGCATGGTCCGGCCTTCCGCCGCGGCCTGCGCCGCCGCCTCGATCACCGCCATCACCGCCAGCGCCTGGATCGGCGGCACCGGATTGGCGCCGCCACCGCGCAGCGCCTGATGGATCGCGCGGTAATAATTGCGCTGGTCGCCCGCCGGGGTCGGGAGGCTGCGCACCTCATCGCCGTGATAGAGCCGCAGATCATCGCCGTCCTCGCCCCAGCCCGGCGCGCCCGGGGTGATGCCGGCAAGCAATTGCTGTTCCTGCCGATCGGCTAGCGCTTTGACCACGCTCGCCTCGGTGCCGTGGACGGTGAAGCGCGCGGTGCCGCCGGTCACCACCATCCCGGCATGGAGGATGACCCGTCGCGCGCCGTAGTTCAGCACGACATGCGCCCAGTCATCGACCTGTCCGCCACTGCGCTGCACGGCAAGGTTCGCCTGCAGGCTCTCGGGCAGGCCAAACAGCTGCAATGCCTGATCGACCAGATGCGGGCCAAGGTCGAACCAAACGCCGCTGCCGGGCAGCGCCTGCTCGCGCCAGCGGTCGCGCACCTCGGGGCGAAAGCGGTCGAAATGCGATTCGAAATGCACGACATCGCCCAGCGTGCCGGCGTCGATCAGCTGCTTCACGCCGAGATAGTCGCTGTCCCAGCGCCGGTTGTGGAACACCGACAGCAGCCGGCCCCGTTCCTCCGCCAGGGCGATCAATGCGCGCGCCTCGTGGAGATCGAGCGTGAAGGGCTTGTCGACCACCACATGCTTGCCCGCGGCCAGCGCGGCACGCGCCAGCGGCGCATGGCTGCTGTTCGGGGTGGCAATGACGACCAGCTCGATCGCCGGATCGGTAATGGCCTGAAGCGGATCGGCCATAACGCTCATGCCGGGCAGGTCGGCCTGCACTTTCGCCGCATCGCTCGACGCGACCAGTGCGAGGTCGAGCCCCGCGATCGAGCGGATCAGCGGCGCGTGAAAGGTCCGGCCCGAAAAGCCATAGCCGATCAATGCGGTCCGGACCGCCGGTCCTTGAGCCGTGTCGTTCATGTATGTTCGCCTTGCGGTTGCCGGCCTGTCCTAGACCAACATTGGATTGGGCGGAATCACCTCTCCTCCGTTCGCCCTTCGACAGGTTCAGCCCGAACGGGGATGGATCAGCTCCAGCCTACATCCCTGATGAACCCGCTGCCAGCGCGCAGCCGGAGTGAGATTGCCTTCGCCCTTACGGCTGGAGCACCCATTTGCCACGCTGCGCGGTGCAGCTCGACTTTGTATCGGCCAGCGATTTCGGGCTGCGTGCATAATAATAGGTTGTGACGGGCTGGCCGTAAGGGCCGACGCATTTCGCCTGCGCTCGGGGCGGGCAGGCCTTGAGGACCGTGGCTTTCAGGGGGCCGTTTGAATTGGACGAGCATTGCTCGGCATAGTCGGCGGCGGGGATCTTCAGGCTGGTCTCGCTGCAATCCTTGATTGCCTCGGACATCATCTCTCCCTCGATCAGGCAGGCATTCTGGGCCTGAGCGGCCCCGCCGCTCGCCATCAACAGGACGAAACCGACCGCACCCGCCTTGACCAGATTCATGACCTTCTCCCCGCTCGGAACACGCATCGACATGCCTGTTCACAGATAGGTTTCGCGATCGCGGCTTGTCCAGAGCGGGTGGGTAAGTCCTTGCCGGAGCTGGGTGGGCGCCGCTCAGCGGCCGTTGCCGGGCGATTCGGTTTCCGGATAGTCGAGGCTCGGATACCAGTCGGTCCCGCGCCCGCCCGGCGTCCAGTCGAGGATGGTCCAGAGCGGCGTCGGGTCCGGCGCGAGGTGCGGGTCGAAGCCCGGATCGGCGGTGTCGAAGCCGCCTTCGGCCGCCCAGAACAGATTGACCGTGTCGCCGCGCCGCTGCCAGACGGAGACGATCGCGCCTTCATCGCCGTCCGCGTCGATCCCGCCATAATCGTGCGCGAAATCGTCGCCGATGCTCTGGTAGAAATGGAGATTGCGCCAGCCGCGCTCGAGCGCGACCGCCTGTTGCCGCGCGACCGGCGAACTGCCGATGATCGCCATTGCGATGCGCTGCTCGATATCGCGCGCAGGGATGTCGAGCGAGCCGACGAACGAGGTGCACATCGGGCAAGGGCGCTCGCGCTGTGGTCCGTACATCCAGTAATAGGTGAACAGCGTGTCGTGCCGCCCGAACATGTCGATCAGCCCGACCTCGCGCCCGTCCTCGCCGAGGAAGCGATAGTCCCTGGCCGCGCCGCCCGGCGGCAGTGCGCGGCGCAGCGCCGCGACGCGCTGGATCTGGCGGCGCAGCTCGATCTCCTCGGCAAGCAAGGCAGTGCGCGCGCGGTGATAGTCGTCGCTGTCGTGCGGGAAGGGCTTGCGGCCCTTGATTGCCAGCTCCATCGCCGGTGCGAGCGGCTGGTCGGGGTTTGCATGGTCGGTCATCGATACTCTCCCGGATCGTCTCCCGGACAGGCGGCCCGTCATGTCGGAAAAATGCCCGCCGGTGCAGCGGCTCCAACGCCGGAGATGTGCCATGCGTTGCATTGTCGGGATGCGCGGCGGTGGACGAGGTGCGGGCGCCCACGCGCGTCGATCAACGCTTCTCGAAATTCCGTTTCGCCGATTGCTGCTGGCCGATGATCCGCCATTGATCATAGGTGCGGCAGATCGTCTTGCGGGTCGGCTTGTCGTACAGGCATATTTGCCGATCGCCCGGAATCGGGTCGATCGGGCCAACCGGGATACCGAGCGGCGGGTTGGGCTTAGGGTCAGGTGTGCCCTGGGCATATTGTGCGTGCGCAGCCATGCAGGGCGTGAGCGACAACGCCAGAATCCAGCCGCTAAGACTGTGAAAAACGCGGTACATTCCGGGAATGTAGCACCGGAAAGCCAGAGTGCCATAGGTCCCGGAATGTTTCGTGGTGACCGCGCTGTTTACCTGTGACGGCGCCGGGGATGATCCGCCGTTACTTGGGCTTCACGAACTTCAGCGTCATCCGGTCGCTCTCCCCGATCGCCGCATAGCGTGCGCGGTCCGTGTCGCCCTCCTGATAGGTCGGCGGCAAGGTCCACACGCCCTTGGGATAGTCGTGCGTATCCTTGGGATTGGCGTTCACCCCGCTCTCGGCGACCAGCTTGAAGCCGGCCCTGGTCGCATAGGCGACCACCGTGGACTGCTTCATATAGCCGCTCTTGCCTTCCTCGACTCCCGCCTGGCCCTCGGGCAGCCGGTGTTCCTCGACGCCGAGCGTGCCGCCGGGCTTGAGCATGGCGAACATCTGGTCGAACGCCGCCTGCGTCTTGTCGCTCTCGCCAAAGCGCCAGTTATGGACGTTGCGGAACGTCAGCACGGCGTCCGCCGTCCCGGCCGGCACCTTCGGCCCCGCGCCTTCGGGGAAGATCGCATATTTTACCGTGCGATAGAGTTCGGGACTGGCCGCCTGCTTCGCCTTGACCGCGGCCTGGCCCTTCTCACTGGCGGCGGCGATGTAGAGCGTACCCTTGCCCGCGAGATAGGGGGCGAGAATTTCGGTATACCAACCGCCGCCCGGCCAGATCTCGACCACCGTATCGGTTGGCTTCACGCCGAAAAAGGCCAGCGTCTCGGCCGGATGGCGATACTGGTCGCGGGCCATGTTCTCGGGCAGGCGGGTCGGCGCCCCGACCGCGGCCATGATCTCGCGACCCGGCGTGGCGTCCTGCGCCTGGGCGATGCCGGCGGTCGGGGCGCCGGTGCCGATCATCAGGGCGGCGGCGAAAACGGGCAGGATGCGCATCGGAATTCCTTCTGGCGGGATACAGGTCGATACGCATCTTGTCGCGCACATCCGCATCCGGGACAATTGCCCGGCCGTGTAATTTTCCGTTTCCGCACCTTTCCATCCGCCGCCAACTATGATCATCTCGCGCTCGACAGACTTAAAGGGGTGGCACATGAAAAGCTGGTTGGCGGCGGTACAGGTTGCGGCATTGTGCGTCGGCGTCGCCGCTCCGGGAATTGCCCCGGCGCAGGTGCCGACCTCCTCGGCCCCGCTCGCGCTGAAGCCCGATCAGCAGGCATTCCTCGACCTCTACAAGGAGATGGTCGAGACCAATACGACGCTGTCGGTGGGCAGCTGCACTCAGGCCGCGGCGCAGGTCGCCACGCGGCTGAAGGCGGCGGGCTATACCGATGCCGATATCACGACATTCGCCGTACCCGATCATCCGAAGGAGGGCGGCATCGTAGCGGTCCTGCCGGGCACGTCGAAGATGCTGAAGCCGATGCTGCTGCTCGCGCATCTCGACGTGGTCGAGGCGAAGCGCGAGGACTGGACGCGCGACCCGTTCAAGCTGATCGAGGAAGGCGGCTATTATTATGCGCGCGGCTCCGCCGACGACAAGTCGATGGCGGCGGTGTGGGCGGATCTGATGATCCGATTCAAGAAGGACGGATACCGCCCCAAGCGCATGATCAAGATGGCGCTGACCTGCGGCGAGGAAACCACCTATGCCTTCAACGGCGCGCAGTGGCTGGCGCAGAACAAGGCCGATCTGATCGCCGCCGAATTCGCACTGAACGAAGGCGGCGGCGGCGATACCGACGGCAAGGGCAAGGTGATCGTCCAGACGATGCAGGTCGGTGAAAAGGCGGTGCAGAATTTCCGGCTCGAGGCGACCAATGCCGGCGGGCACAGCTCGATCCCGATCCGCGACAATGCGATTTACGAACTGAGCGACGCGCTGGCCAGGGTGCGCGATTATGAATTCCCGGTGCTGATGACCGACACGACCAAGGCCTTCTTCGCCAAGGCGGGCGCGGCGCGGACCGACAAGATCGGCGCGGCGATGGTCGCGATCGCCGCCAACCCGCAGGACAAGGCGGCGGAGGCGATCGTGTCGACCGACCGCACCTATCATTCGATGCTGCGCACCACCTGTGTCGCGACCCTGCTCGATGGCGGCCATGCCAATAATGCGCTGCCGCAGCGCGCCGGCGCCAACGTCAATTGCCGCATGTTCCCGGGCCAGACGCTGGCGCAGACTCAGGCCGCGCTGGCCGCTGCGATCGGCGATGCGAAGGTGACGATCACCCCGGTGCCGCCGATCCGCCCGACCGCGGTGCCGCCGTCGCTCGACCCGCGCATCATGGGACCGGCCGAGACGCTGGTGAAGAAATATTTCCCCGGCGTGCCTTTGGTGCCGGTGATGTCGACCGGCGCGACCGACGGCATCTTCCTGGAGGCGGTCGGCATCCCGACCTATGGCGTGCCGGGCATCTGGGGCGACCCCGACGGCAATGGCGCGCACGGCCTGAACGAGCGGATCGAGGTGCGCTCGCTGTTCACCGGGCGCGATTATCTGACCGACCTGGTGAAGGTCTATGCCAATATGAACTGAGCGCGGGCGGCGGTCCGTCGCAGGAGAGGAGGAGAGACATGATGCGGATGCTGGCCATCACCATTGTCCTGTTGTCGTCGGGCATGGCCGATGCGCAGCGTCTGCCTGCTTCGCGCCTCACCGACGCGCAGCTCAACGATTCGCTCGAACTCGGCCAGGAGATCGAGGACCGCGCCGATGGCGACCTGAACGGCGACGGCCTGATCGACACCGCCTATTCCGTGAGCAGCCCGGACGCGCGCGGCGTGACGGTGCTGATCGCGCAGCCGGCCGGTGTGAAGCCGCCCTTTCGGCCGATCGGTGAGCTCAAGCTTGAGCCGGTGGCGCTCGGCCCGGCATCGCTGTCGATCGCAAAGGGCGTGCTGAAGGTCGAGGAGTTGACCGGCGGGACGACGGCGGTGTCCGCCATCTACCGCTTCCGCATCGATCCGGCCGCGGGGCGGGGGCAACGCATGCGGCTGATTGGCCTCGATGCGACGCTCTACAGCCGCACCTATTCGCATGACGGGTTCGAGATGAGCTGGAACCTGCTGACCAGCGCGATCGTCACGCGCGAGTTGCGGCTCAACAAGGGCGGCGGTGATGCGGCCTATGACAAGGTGTTCGAGCAGCGCTCGAAGCGCGTGAGCAAGCCGCTCTACATGGAGGACGCGCCCGACCCCGAAATGGTCATGATCGATCTGCGCAAACGCTGACGTCCGTACGCGCTTGATCAACCGCCCCGCGCCATGCCTAATCCCATCATGCCCATCCTCAGATTTCTCCTCGCCGCGTTCGCGCTGATCCTCGCCACACCCTGTGCCGCTGGTCCGGTGGAGGATCGCGCCGCGATCCTCGCGGTGGTCGCGCGGATGGAGGCGGCGTGGAACCGCGGCGATTTCCGCGGCTATATGGCCGGGTTCCGGAATCCCGACGTGGTGTTCGTTTCCGGCGGGAAGTTCCAGGACGGGTGGCAGGGCACGCTGGACCATTATGTCCGTGACTATGGCGCCTCGCCCGCGACCCGCGGCACACTGCATTTCTACGACATGAAGATCGAACTGCTCGCGCCCGACGCTGCGATGCTGGTCGGCCGCTATCATCTCGAACGCCCGGTCCGCGCGGCCGAAGGGGTGAATACCCGGCTGTTCCGCAAGGTCGGTGGTGAGTGGCTGATCACGCTCAACCATGTCTCGGCCTATGACGTGGCGCCCGCGCCTATTTCTCCGACACCTCCGTCCGTGCCAGCAGCGCCGTCAGGTCGTCCCGCCAATTGACCGCCCATGTATGGGTGCCGTGGCCATGCGTATCGTCAGTCTCCGGGATCAGGCGGAACTGCGCGTCCTTCATCCGCGCGACGGCCCGCACTGGATAATCGAGGTTGCGCGGGTTGATGAAATCGTCCGCTGAATTGATCCAGGTCAGCGGCGCGGTGATCGCCTCCAGCTTGGGCCAGGGATTATAGCTGCGCGAGGCATCGACCTGGTAGATCAGGTCATTGGCGTCGATCCCCGCGATCGACTTGGCGACGCGCTCCTGCGCATAGGCCGCCGCCTTGTCGCGCTCGGGATAGAGTTTCTGCAGATTGACCGGTGCGGCGCCGGCAATGAACAACAGGGTCGCCGCGGTGCGCAGGCCCTGTACTGGCGGCGCGGTATAATCGCCTCCGGCCCAGGCCGGGTCAGCCTTGATCCCGTCGATCAGCAATTGCCGCCACATGCGGTTGAGCCCCGCCAGCTCGACCGGCTCGCACGCCAGCGGCATCAGCGCGCGGGCGAAATCCGGGTGCGTCTCGCCCCAGACCAGGCTGTGCATGCAGCCCATCGACGTGCCCATGATCAGCCGCATGCGGGGGATGCCGAGACCCTCGCTCAGCAAGCGATATTGCGCTGCGACCATGTCGTCATAATCATAGCGCGGGAAACGCATATGCAGCCCGTCGGACGGCTTGGACGATTTTCCATGCCCGATATTGTCGGGCAGGATGATCCAGTAGCGCGTGATGTCGAGCGGCTGTCCCGGGCCGTAAAGCTGGTCGGCGAATTGCGCCGAGAGGAATTGTTGTCCGGTCCCGCCGGTGCCGTGCAGCACCATCACCGCATTGTCGATCTGCCCCCGAGCGTCACGATGCGGCTTGCCGAGCATGGTGTAATGCAGCTTCAGATCGGGCAGCGTCTCGCCCGATGCGAAGCGGAAATCCCTGATGTGGAAATCCGCTTCGGCGGTCGGCCATTTGCTGGCCGGTGCGGGTGCCGGTGTCGCGCTGGCCGGCGGCGGTGCGGGGGGTGCCTGTACGGCGGGTGCGGCGGCCTGCGCGGCGAGCAGAAGGAGCGATGCGATCATCCGCCGCTTCTGCTCCCTGTGGGCCCACCTGCCAAGCCGCCGGCGATTCAACTCAGCTGTTTATGATGCCAGCATCATTTCCACGGGGCAGACATCCCCGGCCGGCTCTTTCTCATCATGAAATCAACCTCCGGGCGCCTGCTGTTCCGTTGCGAACAGCAGCAGCCCGCATGCTGTTAATTGCTGTTTTCATGCTGTTATTGAATAACAGCATTGGCGGCCATTATCGCATTGAGATTACGGGAAGAAATCTCGCCGAAAATCCAACTTAACAGCATGGAAAAAATTCACGGCGAAAACAGCATGAAACAGCAGGATCCGGCCGCCCTTTCGTGGGGTGACTGGACCACCGATCATGCCTCCGCCATCGTTCCCATCGTCACATAATCGATCTTGCCCGTGCCCAGCACCGGCAGCGCCTCGACGATGCGGACATCCTTGGGCACCATCAGCTCGGTCACGCCATTGGCCCGGGCCCAGGCCTGCAGCGCGGCGGCACTTGCGTCCTGGCGGGTGGTGAACAGCACCAGCTGCTCACCCTTGCGCGCGTCGGGCCGGGTGACGACGGCATGTTCGGCGTCGGGCCATAGCGCGCCGGCATAGCCTTCGACCGCGGGCAGCGAGACCATCTCGCCGCCGATCTTGGCAAAGCGCTTGGCGCGGCCGCGGATCGTGATGAAGCCGGCATCGTCGATCGTGACGATATCGCCAGTGTCGTGCCAGCCATCCTCGGGCGGTTGCAGCACGCCTGGACGGTCGGCCTTCAGATAGCCCGCCATCACGTTGGGCCCGCGGATCGACAGCCGCCCGCCTTCCTCGATTCCCGGCACCGGATCGAGCTTGCTGGACATGCCAGGTAACAGCCGCCCGACCGTGCCGGCGCGGAAATGCATTGGCGTGTTGACCGCGATCACCGGCGCCGCCTCGGTCGCGCCATAGCCTTCCAGAATACGCAGGCCGAACTTCTCCGCATAGGTCTTGCGCGTTTCGTCGCGCACGCGTTCGGCGCCGGCGAAGATGTAGCGCAGCGAATAGAAGTCATAGCCATGCGCCATCCGTGCATAGCCGCTGAGGAAAGTGTCGGTGCCGAACAGGATCGTCGCATTGGCGTCATAGGCGAGCGCCGGGACAATGCGGTAGTGCAGCGGGCTGGGGTAGAGCACCGTCTTCACCCCCGACAGGATCGGCAGCAAGGTGCCGCCGGTCAGGCCGAAGCTGTGGAACACCGGCAGCGCGTTCAGCACCACGTCGCTCTCGTTGAAATCGATCCGCGCCGAGAGCTGCTGGCAATTGGCCAGCAGGTTGCGGTGCGTCAGCACCACGCCCTTGGGCAACCCTTCCGAGCCGCTGGTGAACAATATCACCGCCGGCGCATCGCTCGCCACGCCGAGGCGGCGGTGGAGCCGTCCGGCAAAACGGGTGAGGAACAGCGCGCGCAGCTTCTGCATCGGGCCGATCGTTGCGGCGATATCCTCGAGATAGCGGATGGCGACCCCCGCCTCGGCCAGTCCGGCAACGACGTCACCCAGCTTGGCCTGGTCGACAAAGGCATGCGCGGTGACAATCGTGCGGACCTCCGCCGCGGTGCATGCCGCCTTCAAATTAGTCAGCCCGGCGGTGTAGTTGAGCATCGCTGGCACGCGGCCTTTGGCCTGCAACGCGAAGAAGGTTGCGACCACGCCGGCGACATTGGGCAGCAGCACGCCGACCGCTTCGCCCTTTCGTGTTCCCTCCGCTAGCGGCCGGCCCAGCGCGAGCGATCCGGTGATCAGTCGCGAATAGGCGAGGGGCGAGCGTTTGATGTCCTCGACCACCTGCGCCTTGCCGCCATGAATGTCCTTCGCGTCGAGCAATGCCTGGAACAGGGTGCGGTCGATGTCCGACGTGGCGAAGATCATCTCGCTCATCACATCGTACAGCATCCGCCCGGCCGCCGCGCGGCGTTCGCGCGCGGTGCCGGCGGCGAGCGCGAAGCGGCGCTGCGGCAGGATCGTCAGGCTGATCTTCGGGAAGGTGCGGCGCCGAACCTTGCCGCCGAGATAGGAAAAGGGCGTGAATTGTGCGCCGTCGATGCGGACCGGCACGATCGGTGCATCGGCCTTGTCGGCGACCATGCCGGGGCCGTCGAACACCTTCATCAGCGCGCCGGTCACGGTGATGCGCCCTTCGGGGAAGATCACCAGGGTACGGCCCTGCTTGACGGCCTTGACCATCGCCTTGGCCGCCATTGGGTTGGTCGGGTCGACCGGAAAGGCGTTGAACATGCCGAGGAACGGTTTGACCCACCAGGCTTTGGCAATGCGCGAATGGATCGCGAAGGTCGGCTTGCCCGGCAGGAACGCAGCGAGCAGCAGCCCGTCGAGGAAGGAGACATGGTTGACCACCACCACTGCCGGCTCGCCGGGCTGCGGCATATTTTCCTTGCCGGTCACTTCGACGCGGTAAAGCAAGGTGAGCGTCCAGCGGACCAGTGCCTTGAACACCGTTTCGGGCAGCAGCCAGCAGGAGATCAGCGCGATCGCCAGCGTCGCAAAGCCCATCGCGCCGATCACGCCCGGCACGCTGGTGCCCGCCGCGAGCAGCCCAAGCACGATCGCGACCAGCAGCACGGTGATGACCGCATTGACGATATTGTTGGCGGCAATGATCTGCGATCGCTGTTCGGGCGCGCTGCGCGTCTGCAGGATGGCGTATAGCGGCACGATGAACACGCCGCCCGAAACAGCGACGCCGGCGACAGAGGCGAGGATCACCCAGCTTCCCGGTGTCGCCAGGAACGCCCAGACCGATGGGCCTGCGCTGCCGATGGTGAAGGTTCGCGTCGCGATCCACATCACGACCAGCGAGCCCGCCAGCACCAGCGCCGATACCGGGACATAGCGCGCCGACACTTCGCCCGCGAGCATGCGGTTGACCGCCAGCGAGCCAAAAGCGACGCCGACCGAGAAAACCAGCAGCAACATCGTCACCAGCTCGGGCCCGCCGCCCAGCGTGCCCGTCACCAGCGGGGCGAGTTCGGACAGGATGATCGCGCCGACCGCGAAGAACCAGCTGATCCCGAGGATCGCCAGCCACACGCCGCGCCCGCCATGCGCCGCCTTCAGGATATGCCAGGTGCCGCGCGCGATGTTCCAGTCGATGGGTTGGCGCGGTTGCAGTGACGGCGCGCGCGGTACGAACAGGCTGGCGAACAGGCCGAGCAACGCGACGCCGGTTGCAGCAAGGCCTGCCTCCCAGGGGGGAATGATCCCGCCGAGCAACTGGCCGCTGAGGATCGCCAGGAAGGTTCCCGCCTCGATCAGCCCGGTGCCGCCCATGATCTCGCGCTCGCTCAGATGCTGCGGCAGGATCGAGTATTTGACTGGCCCGAAGATCGTCGAATGGACGCCCATCAGGAACAGGCAGACGAGCAGGACGGGCACCGATTCAAACCAGAAGCCGCCAATGGCCATGATCATGATGCCGACTTCGGCGGCTTTCACCAGGCGCACCAGAACGGCTTTGTCATGGGTGTCGGCGATCTGTCCGGCGATCGAGGAGAAGAGGAAATAGGGCAGGATGAACAGACCGGTCGCGATCGTCGCCAGCATCTCCGCCTTGCCCGGATCGGCGGCGTAGAGCCCGAAATTGGCGAGGAAGAGCAGCGCGAACTTCAGCAGATTGTCGTTGAACGCGCCCAGGAACTGGACGACGAACAAGGGAGCGAAGCGGCGTTTGCCGAGAAGTGAAAGATCAGGGGCGGACATGGTGTCTCCTCTCGGCCTTCCTATCGGCCAATCGCGAAGCCGATGTTAATGACAGGCATGATATCGCTCAATTGATCGATGTTCAATTAAAAAAATGAACAGCGATCAATTTGGTTCCGAGGGGGGAATGAAATGGATAATCCGACCACGATTTAGCGGGAGTGTCGCAACTAAGGACCCGGTTGGCAATCCGAGGGTTTGTGTCGTGTCCGCGCGCGCGATAGGGCAGTGTCATGAGGGGCAAGCCACCATCGCAGCACCTGCAGATGCTCTCACCCGAAATGCGGCTGGTCACAGCATGTTCTCGCTGGCCGGCGACTCCCGAGCGCGACGCGGCCGTGCGCGCTGCCGCCATTGCCGTTGACTGGGCCCTTTTTGATAAGCTCATCGCGCGCCACCGCGTCCTGGGCCTCGCTTATGCCGCGCTGTCTTCAGCCGGCGTCGCATTGCCGGAGACTCTCGCGCGATCGCTGATGACGCGCGTCGGGCAGATCGCCGGGCAAAACCGGGTTCTGGCGATGGAATCGGCGCGGCTGCAATTCATGCTCGATGCCGCCGGCATCCCCTCGCTGCTGGTCAAGGGCGCACCGCTCGCGCAGCTTGTTTATGGCTCGCAGGCTCTGAAACATGCCAAGGATATCGACCTGCTGGTCCGTCCCGCGGATCTCGCCGCTGCGCTCGCTTTGGTTCGCGCCGACGGCTACCAGCTCTGGTTGCCCGCCCGCGAACTGAGCGAGCGCCAGCTCGGCGATGTCATGCGCCATAGCCGCGACATTGCGTTGGTCGATCGCAAGCGTCGCGTGCAACTGGAGCTGCATTGGGGGCTGACCGACAATCCGCGCATGCTCCCGGGATTGAATGCGACCGCGGCGAGCCAGACGGTGATGCTCGGCCCGGACGGCCCGAGCGTTCGCACGCTTGGGCCGGACGATCTGTTCGCCTATTTGTGCGTGCACGGCGCTGCGCATGGCTGGATCCGGCTGAAATGGCTCGCCGACGTCGCGGCCTTGGCGGGACAGGGGGCGCAGGGCGAGATCGATCGCCTCTATCGCGCCGCAGCCGCGAATGGCGTTGGCGAGTGCGCCGCCCAGGCGCTGCTGCTTGCCGGGATGCTGCTCGAACTGCCGCTGCCGCCGGCGCTTGCCGAAGAGCTGCGCGCCAGCCGCCGCGTGCGGAAGCTTGTCGCTGTGGCGCTCGACATCATGGCCGGGCCGGGGGCGGAGCGCGAGATCGCCCATCGGCGCTTCGGTCAGGCGCGGCTGATCCGCGCGCGCTTCCTGCTGTCACGCGATTGGCGCGACCTGGGCGTCAATATCATCGCGCATATGACGGCGCTGGACGATGTGCTGGCAATACCCTTGCCGTCGCGGCTGCATCTTCTCTATCCTGTGCTGCGCGTGCCGCTATGGATCGGGCGGCGTGTCGGCGCGGTGGGGCGCGGCCGGAAGGAAGAGGGGGTTCAATGACCGAATTGCTGACCAGCGCGATGTTCACGCCGCATATCGGCAGCGCGTTTTCGGTGCGGATGCACGAGTATGAGGATGTGTTGACCCTGGTCGAGGTCGGCGATCTGCCGCATGGCCTGCCCAGTGAAGCGCGCGAGCCCTTTACCCTCTTGTTCAAGGGCGCGAGCACCAGCATCCTGTTCGATCAGCAGATCCTCGCGCTGGAGCATCCGGTGCTGGGTGTGACCGAGATCATGCTCACCCCGTGCGGACGCGACAGCGGTGGCGGCTGCTTCCACTATGAAGCGGTGTTCAACTGAACCTCTTGCCCGGACGGCGTGGCGCCGTCGGGGAACCATTCCATCAGCCAATAGGGCCCGCGCCGCTCGATTTCGCGAAACCCTTTGCGGTCGTACAGTCTGCGCGCGGGATTGAAGCCCTCGACATGAATCGACACGCCGCGGCCGAGCGCAGCCGCCTCGGCCATGACGCGGTCGAGCAAGGTGCCGCCAATGCCCTGCCCCGATGTTTCGGGCAGCAACGAGATGTCGACGATGCGATGATCGCGCGTGCCGCGAAACAGATAGAGCCGGCCGACAGGCGCGCCATCCGCTTCGATCACACTGAATTCGGCGTCATGATAATGCGTCTGGTAATGGCTGCGCTGCATCGAGAATTGCTGCTCGAGAAACGGGCGCCGGGCTTCATCCGGAATCCCCATCGCCTCGACCTCGGCCCAGCGGATTGCGACATAGAGACGGCGGAGGAACGGTTCGTCCTCCGCCGTCTCCGGGCGCAGCGTGAAGGCTGGCAGTGTCAACGCATCAGTTCCGCGCAGGGAAGACCCCGTTGATGCAGATGCAGACCATCAGCGGCAGATAGGGCTGCCGATTCTCATGCGGGCTGGAACTGCCGGTAATGCCGACAGAGAGCGGATGCATGATCACCGGCTGGGTCAGCGGTGGTTTGGTAAAAGGCGCCGAAGGTGTGCCGGCCGGCGAAGAAAGACGGCTGAGGTTCGTTATATTGCTCGGCGCGGCCTGCAGACCGGTGATCGCACTCGGGAATACCTTGGTGTGCACGATATGACTATGTGCCGGCATTTGCCCCTGGGTCAGCGAGATATACTCGCTGCCGGCTAATTCCCCGACCACCCAGTTGGTTAGGCCAGGGCCTTGTCCCTGACTGACCGGACCACGTCCGGAATAATTGGGCAATGCAAAGGTGGTCGTGCCGTTGCCACCATAGTTGGTGCCCAGGATCGAGAACAGCGCGGCATATTGCTGGATCGGCAATATGTTGCCGTTGCATTGCAACCAGCCGCGCGGGACGAATGTGAAACCGAAAGCGCGAATTTCGCCAAGAAAACCGTCCATGATAAAGCTCCCTGTTCGCCGTCAGTTGCGGCTGGGAAAAATGCCCGCCAGCGCGATGATATACGTCGCCGCCAGAGTGGGCATGATATTGTCGTGCGGCAGGGTGTTGCCCGAGGGCTGCACCGTATCGATCGCCAGCGTGAAATCAGTCGTCGTCAACCCAGTCGGGTCGAGGTAAAGCAGCTCGCCAAGTTCCGGCTCGGCAAGTAGCGCGTTCGATGGCTGCGATGTCGTCGCTGCGGTCGCCTGGGCAATCAGGCTGTGCGAGTGCGGTGGAATCTGCGTTTCGAGAAGCGTTACCGTCTCGCTGCCCGATGCCTGACCGATAACATAGGAGGACAGGCCCGGACCCGTCCCCTGGCTGACCGGGAAACGGCCGCGCAGATCGGGCACGGCGAATGTCGTCTGGCCGTCGCCCCCATAAGTGGTGCCGATCAGCGCGTAGAGTGCGTCATAGTTGGAGATCGCAAGCAGCGCGCCATTGCAGAGGTGCCAGTTGGCGGGTGCAAAAGTGCCGCCGAACAAGCGGATTTCGCCAAGATAAGGAGTCATTTTTCACGTCCTCCAGGAGGGAGCCGTTGTCCGGCAGGGTCAATTGCGCGAGGGGTAGATGCCCGACGTCGAGATACAATAATTGACCGTCAGATAAGGCTGTATGTTATTATGGGGCTGGCCACCGCCGACGTTCGAAATACTGTTACCGGCAAGTGCGACCGAATTGGTCGTGGTCGACGCATAAATCATCTCGTTCGCGCCGCCGGTTATGGCAGTCTGCGCATTGCCGAGATAATTGTTCAACGGCGAGTTGGCGTTCGCATTGGCGCTCGATCCCTTGAGCAAATGGTTATGCGCCGGAAGCTGGCTGGTGACGAGCGTGACATTTTCCACCCCACCTGATGCACCTTCGGGATAAAAGGATCCACCGGGAAGCTGGCCCATGCCGAGGACGACGCGTCCGCGCAAATCGGGCAGGGCGAAGGTTTGAACACCGTTGCCGCCATAGGTCGTGCCGAGCAACGAGAACAATGCCTGGTTCTGTGCAATGCCGAGGATGGCCCCATTGCACAGAGCCCAGGTCTTCGGTGCCCAGTCCCATGGGAACATACGGATTTCCCCCAAGAAATAATCCGACATATACCCTCCTTTAGAAAGTAAGCTCCGCTCTTCATCTGAATCGGCGATTCAGAATCGGCTGAGCGCTGCGCAACAAATCAATAAAAAGAACAGGAACGTCAACACTCTCGGTGTCAATGCAGGCTTTGATGCCTGATTGACCCCGTAAAGGTCGGTGATCACGTCATATACGCGCATCGATCGACCGCCAGTCAAGCGCGATCTGCATTGTTGCGCCGCAATAAATGCCATATTTTTGATCCAATATGGTTTTTGTTCAGAGGTGCCGAAGTGGGAGAATGCGGTGTTCCGGCTCTCCTTTGGGCTCAGGCTGTTCGCGATTGGGGCGGAACACCGATCTGTTGTACTTTCGTCGTCAGTTTTAGCATTGCTCGTTCGCTCATGCTTCGCGTAGGAACGCGCGAACTGGAGTTAAGGGGACGGCAATGGAACAGTCTGAGCGATTGAACACTACCGACACGGTCGGTGGAGGAGCGGACGAGCGTAAATCCTGGCGGACACCGGCCGTGATTACGCCTGCCGACATCAAGGAAGGGACCGGTTTTAATGCCGGTGTCGCCGGCGACAATTTTCTATCGTCCAATGCTTCGAGCTGAACGCGCCATCGGCTAGACCTGTGAAAATGAATGGGTGAATTTGCCGGCGCCGTCCGGTTTGATGGCGGCCCGATCGAAAGTGCGACATGCAACCGGTTGGGCCAGGGCCTTGTCGGTCAGGCTAAAGCGACGTTGTGGCGTGGGGGTGCCGGGGCAATAGCCGAACGGGGTGCTTTGCGAAGCGCTTCGCACAGTGCGCCGCAACTGGCGGAACTCCCGTCAGGCGCGGTGCTGGTTGCCGATGCCCGGGTTGACGAACGTGACGAGACAATGCGCGCACTCGGGATGGAGGTGTCGTGCCGGCCAGCGGATCTGGCGATACTCGGTGCCGCCTGTGCGCGATGGGGCGACGACGCGGCCGCCCAGTTATATGGTGATTTCGCATTCGCACTTTGGGATGAGCGATCGAGCCGGCTGACATTGGCGCGCGACGCGCTTGGCATGCGCGCACTCTATTATTTCGTCGATGATGATATTGTCATATTTGCAACCACCTTGCGCAAGATGCTTGCCTTGCCGCAGGTGCCGCGTGATCTCGATGATATCGCGATCGGTAATTTCATTACCCAGACACAGGGCGATGTTGAACGCACACTTTATCGTTACATCCGCCGGGTACCGCCTGGCGGTACGGTCGTTATCGAACGTGGTTCGGTGCGGGTGGGTCGCTACTGGACGCCGCAATCGATTGCACCGGTGCACTATGTCCGCGATCAGGACTATGTCGATGCCGGGCGTGAACTGCTCGACCGCGCGGTGGCCAGCCGCCTGCCGTCCAATGGCGGGGTCGCTGCGATGCTGTCCGGCGGGTTCGATTCAACCGGCGTGGTCGGCACGGCCGCACGATTGCTGGGGGATCGGCGGATCAGCGGATATACTCGCGTGCCGGGCGCTGCGCATCCCTATGATACGCTCGACGAGGCGGCGCTGGCGCGGCAATTGGCGGGCAGTTATGCCAATATCGACTGGACGGCGATCGACGATGATATCGAGATGCGGCGCGATCGCGAACCCGAGCTGGAATCGTCAATTCTAGGCATGCCCTACACCGGCGCCTTCAATCCAAGCTGGTACCAGCCTCTGCTCGATGCCGTCGAACGGTCCGGCGCGCGCGTCCTGCTCAATGGCGGGATGGGCAATATGACCCTGTCATGGTCCGGCGTGCCTCCTTATGCCGACCATTTGCGGCGTGGCCGGCTGATTGCCGCCGTTCGCGTGGCGATGGATACGCAACGAACCCAGCAGCGCTCACTTCTCAACGTCCTTCGCAAGGATATGATACCCGCTATCGAACCCCGATCGCTGCGCCTCTGGCGCTGGCGACGGCATGATCGCGGAGCGTCCGCGATGCTGCGTCACTGCCTTGTTGCCCCCGACTTTCTCGACGGACTCGATTTCGATCGACACGCCAGGGCGCTCGGCCAGGATCTGCCGTTCGAGCGGAAGGGAGATGCTCGTACCTGGCGGATGCAGCTTCTTCAGAGCCAATATCCACGCGATGTCATGGCCGGGCTCCGGCATTCCTTTTCCTTCGATCACCGCGATCCGATGTCTGATCGACGGCTCGCCGAATTCTCGCTGGGCGTGCCCAATGCCCAATTCTTTCATAAGGGCGAGACCCGCTGGCTGGCGCGTCGCGTCCTCGCCGATCGGGTACCTCGCGATGTGTTGATCGAACATCGCCAGGGACGGCAATGTCCCGAATGGCACCATGTCGCCAGCAGGCGCCGCGATGCGATGGCGGCATCGATTGAGCGGATTGGCCGCTCGCCGCTCGCGTCCCGGGTTATCGATGTCCCGCGCTTGAAAAATCTGCTCGATACCTTTCCCGAGGATGCCGCGATGGCGATGAAGAGCAGCGCCGAACATGGCCCGATGCTCCTGCGCGGCATTCAGATGGGCAGCTTTCTGCGCTGGCATGAAGGCGGCAACGAGTAACGGGCCGCCTATGCGGTGACTTGTCCCAGCTCCACCCGCACCACCCGGTCGCACAGCGCCATGCTTTCGGCGCGGTGCGAAATCATCAGGATCGTCGGTCGTGGATCCAGCGCGGCGAGCCGGGCGAGCAACGCAGCCTCGCCCTGGGCATCGATCGCATTGGCGGCCTCATCGAGGACCAACAGGCGCGGGCTGCGCAGCAGAGCGCGGGCCAGAGCGAGGCGCTGCCGCTCGCCGCCCGACAGCATCGTGCCGCGTTCGCCGATCACCGTGTCCAGCCCCTGTTCGAGCCGCGCGACCAGGCCTTGCGCGTCCGCCAGATCGAGCGCGCGGGCCATTGCCTCCTCGCTGATCGCAGGGTCGCCCCAACTGAGATTGCGGCGCACGCTGTCATGAAACAGGAACCCGTCCTGCGGGACATAGGCAACGCTGTCGCGCCAGCCGGCGCGGCGCGCGGCGTCGAGCGGCTCCCCGCCGACCAGCATCTCACCGGATTGCGGTACGAGCAGCCCGATCATCATGTCGATCAGTGTCGTCTTGCCGGCGCCCGACGGACCGCTGATGCCGATAAAGCTGCCCGGCGCGATCGTCAGGCTCGCTTCCTTCACGCCGCCGCCGCCCGGATGAAGGAAGGCCGCGCTACGCAATTCGATATCGCCGACGGGTGGGGTGACCGGCGGCGGAGCGGTGGCTTCGTCGCGGCCCAGATCGACCTCCAATTGACGGATCGCTTCGAAACTCGGCAGGCCGAAAAAGAAGTTTTGCGCTGCCGCCTGGATCTGCTGCGCAGGGCCGCTCATCCGCGCGAAGATCAGCACCAATGCGATCAGCACTGCCGGCTGAATATGCATGGCAACCCCGGCCAGCACCACGGCTGCACCGGCCAATGAAGAGCCGATCGCAAAGCCGGCACGACTTCGCGCCTGGCGTTGCTGAAAGGTCAGCTGGCGCTGGCGCAACTGGGTCTGGATCGTTTCGAACTCGGTGACGAAACGGCCTTGGCCATTCTGCGCCGCCGCTGCCTTCAACCCGCCGAGAAAACCGCTGGCGCTGCCCATCAACGCCTGGCTCTGGCGCACGACATCGCTGCCCAGGTCGCGCGACCGGCCGTGCGACATCAGGATCACGCCGCCCCCGATCATCAGCAGGATGATCGCCCCCGCTGCAAAGCCGGGCGCAAGCATGAAAGCGAGCGCGCCCTGCACGACCAGCAGCACGACCGCGACCACGCCTTGAACCATGAATTGTGCGCTTGAACCGAGCCGCTGCATCTCGGTGCCGAGCAGATTGGTGATGCGGGCATGACGCAGCGTCACGATCCGGCTCCATTGCGCTGCGGCGAGCGTGTGCAGCACCTGGTTGCGCTGCTGTTCGACAAAGCCGGTCTGTAACTTGCCCAGCGTCAGGTCGCGCATGTAAAGCGTGCCGGCACGGATCAGCGCGACACAGACGAACGCGGCCAGCAGCACGGCGAGTTGCGTGACTGGCGTGGTGGCGCCGAGCGCGGTCAGCGTCTCTCCGATCCATATCCGCCACGGATCGCCGCTCCCCGGCGAAACGACGACGCTGAGAATCGGGATCAGCAGCACCACGCTGACCCCCTCGAGCAGTGCGCCCGACCCGACCAGCCCGGCGGCCAGCCAGACCCGCCAGCGCGCATAACTGCCGAACGCGGCCGCGAACGCTGCGGCCGATTTCCACGGGCCGGATTTCATGCTGCCCGAAGCGCCGCACAGAGCAGCACGCCGACACTGCTCGCCAGTATATCGTTCATTCGGCCCCAACCCCCGTGATAGGTCGACGGGTATAGGAGCATCGTCACGTCACGCCAATTGCCGGGCCATATCCGGGGCGTGCTGCATTGCAGCAAATAATTCTGCTTTGTTTCCGGTACTTATCGTTTTGGTTCCATACTCTACTTGCAAAGCATTCGCGGCAGCCGCACCATTCGCGCCGGAATGAGACCGAGCAAGGGCGCGCAGACGCCGGCCGTCATTCCGGGAGCCGGGACCTGAACGACAGGGCAGGGGGAACGAGCAGCGATGATCGATAACCAGAACTGGTTGCGTGGCATGGCAAGCGGCCTTGCACTGTTGCTGATTGCCGCTTGCTCGGGCGCAAAGCCGCCCCCCGGACCGCCGGTGGCGCAAGTGACGGTCGCGGTACCGCTGCAGCGCGACGTGGTCGACTGGGACGAATATGTCGGCCGGTTCGAGGCGATCCAGGACGTCGAATTGCGCCCGCGCGTGTCAGGCACGATCGACCGCGTGCTGTTCACCGACGGGCAGAATGTCGGCCAGGGTCAGGCGCTCTTCACCATCGATCCGCGTCCCTATCGCGCCGCACTGGGCCAGGCGCAGGCGGCATCGGCCAAGGCCGCGGCGTCGCTTGCCAATGCGCGGTCGGAACTGGCGCGGGCGCAGAAACTGCTCGATGTGCAGGCGATCTCCAAGGAAGAATTCGAAACCAAGCAGGCGGCGGTACGGACATCGGGCGCAGACCTTGCCGCGGCGCAGGCCTCGGTCAGCAACGCGCAGCTCAATCTCGGTTTCACCACGGTGCGCTCTCCGATCTCGGGCCGCGTGTCCGACCGTCGTGTGTCGAGCGGCAATTTCGCGACTGAGGGGCAGACCGTCCTGACGCGCGTCGTATCGACCAACCCGATCTGGTTCTCGTTCGAAGGCGCGGAAAGCTTCTATCTCAAATATCTGCGCCAGGACCGTAGCGGCGAACGTGGTTCTTCGCGCAACACGCCCAATCCGGTCGAGGTGCAACTCGCCGATGAAAGCGGCTATCGCTGGCGTGGCCATATGGATTTCCTCGACAATGCGATCGATCAGAATTCCGGCACGATCCGCGCCCATGCGGTGATCGCCAATCCCGACGGCTTCCTGACCCCCGGCATGTTCGGCCGGGCACGGCTGCTCGGGTCGGGCACGTACAAGGCGATGCTGGTGCCGGACGAGGCGATCAGCACCGATCAGACTCGCAAGCTCGTCTATGTCGTCGGCAAGGACGGCAAGGCGACGCCGCGCCCGGTCGAGACCGGGCCGCAGGTCGAAGGACTGCGCGTGATCAAGAAAGGGCTGGCCGCCACCGATCAGGTCGTGATCGAGGGGCTGACCACCCTGCAACCCGGGGCGCCGGTCAAGGCGCATCTGATCAAGATGCAGCCGCGTGCCGCCAACACATCGCCGACGTCGCAGCCGGACACGGCCCCGCCGCCGTCCGAAGCCACGGCGCGCTGATCCCGTGAAATTCCCCCATTTCTTCATCGAGCGGCCAATCTTCGCCGCCGTCATGTCGATCCTGATCGTCGTGTTCGGGATCGTCGCCTATCCTGGCCTGCCGGTCGCGCAATATCCCGAGATCGCGCCGCCGACCGTGGTGGTCAGCGCGAATTATCCCGGTGCGACCGCCGAGACGTTGGCCGAAACCGTCGCCGCGCCGCTCGAGGAATCGATCAACGGCGTGGAGGACATGATCTACATGTCCTCCTCTTCGACCGGCGACGGGGCGATCGCCATCACCGTCACCTTCAAACAGGGCGTCGATGTCGACCAGGCGCAGGTGCTGGTGCAGAACCGCGTCTCGACCGCCGAGCCGCGCCTGCCCGAGGAAGTGCGCCAGATCGGCGTGACGGTGCGCAAGAATTCACCGGACATCCTGATGGTCATCGCGCTGACCTCGCCGGACGGATCGCTGTCGCAGCAATATATCTCCAACTATGCCACGACTCAGCTGATCGACCGGTTGTCGCGCATTCAGGGCATTGGGGGCGTGCGCTCGTTCGGTGGTCGCGACTACAATATGCGCGTGTGGGTCGATCCCGACCGGGCATCGTCGCGCAACCTGACCGTCGATGAAATCATCGCCTCGATCCGTGCGCAGAACGCGCAGGTCGCGGTCGGATCGGTCGGCCAGCCGCCCTTTAACCAGGGCGGCACCGCGTTCCAGCTCGGTATCCAGACCGAGGGCCGGCTGACCACTACCGACCAGTTCGGCGAGATCATCGTCAAGCGCGACGATCAGGGCCGGCTGACACGCCTGCGCGATGTCGCGCGGCTCGAACTCGGCGCGCAGGATTACGGCATCAACGCCCAGTTGAGCGGCAAGGCGACCACCGCGCTCGGCATCACCCAGCTGCCGGGATCGAATGCCCTGACTACGGCGGAAGCGGTCAAGAAGGAAATCGCCGAGGCAAGCAAATCCTTCCCGGCGGGAATGACCTATTCGATTCCCTACAACCCGACCGAATATATCGAAGCGTCGATCGAGGCCGTGTACCACACGTTGATCGAGGCGATCATCCTGGTCGCGCTGGTCGTGCTGCTGTTCCTGCAGAGCTGGCGCGCGACGATCATCCCGCTGATCGCGGTACCGGTCGCCCTGGTCGGGTCGCTGGCGATGCTCGCCGTGTTCGGCTTCTCCCTCAACAACCTCTCGCTGTTCGGCATGGTGCTGGCGGTCGGGATTGTCGTCGACGACGCGATCGTGGTGGTCGAGAATATCGAGCGGTTGATGGAGGAAAAGGGTCTCTCCCCGCGCGAGGCCGCGCATGAGACGATGGACGAGGTGTCGGGTGCGCTGATCGCGATTTCGCTGGTGCTGTGCGGCGTATTCATCCCGACCAGCTTCATCCCCGGCATTTCAGGGCAATTCTATCAGCAGTTCGCGCTGACCATCGTCTCGGCGGCGGTGATCTCCGCGTTCGTGTCGCTGACCTTGTCGCCGGCGCTCGCCGCGATGATCCTGAAGCCCAAGCATGAGAGCGAACCGCGACCGGGCTGGCTCGGTTATCCGGCGCGCTTCTCACGCGGCTTCAATCGTGGCTTCAACAGGCTCGGCGAAAGATTCGGCAAGTTCACCGCCCGCGCAGTCCGCTCGCTGGTGCTGGTCGGCATCGTCTATGCCTGCCTGATCGGGCTGGCCGGCTGGCGCTTCACTGCGACGCCGACCGGCTTCATCCCGGCACAGGACCAGGGCTATCTGATCGCAGTGATTCAGCTTCCGCCAGGATCCTCGCTGCAGCGCACGACCGAGATCATGAACAAGGCGGGGGAAATCGCCCGCGCCAACCGGGCGACTCAGGCGACCGTCGCCTTTGCCGGGCTGGACGGTGCGACCTTCTCGACCGCGCCGAATGCGGGCGCGATGTTCATTCCGCTGAAGCCGCATGCCGACCGCAAGAACGCGAACATGATCGCCGGTGAACTGCGCAAGGCATTCGGCCCGCTCACCGGCGGCAACATCCTGGTCATCCCGCCGCCGCCGGTGCGCGGAATCGGTACCGGCGGCGGCTGGAAGATGCTGATCGAGGATCGCAACAATCAGGGCTACAAGGCGCTGGAGGGTGCGGCGTTCGCGATGATGATGAAGGCCAACCAGGCCCAGGGCATCACGAGCGCCTTCACCACCTTCAACACGCGCACGCCCCGGCTCTATGCCGATATCGATCGCGAACGCGCCGAACAGCTTGGTGTGCCGGTGGACAGCGTGTTCCGCACGCTCGGCACCTATCTCGGTTCGACCTATATCAACGACTTCAATTTCATCGGCCGCACCTTCCGTGTGACGGCGCAGGCGGATGCGCCGTACCGCGATCAGATTTCCGATGTCGGGCATCTCAAGACGCGTTCGGCGGCCGGTAATATGGTGCCGCTCGATGCGGTACTCACCTTGAAGAACGACAGCGGGCCGTACCGCGTGGTGCGCTACAATCTCTATCCATCGGCGGAACTGCAGGGCGATACCGTGCCCGGCTTCTCGTCCGGCCAGTCGCTCACCACCATGGCGACGCTGGCGTCGCAGACCTTGCCCAAGGGCATGTCGTTCGAATGGACGGAACTGGCTTATGAACAGCAACAGGCCGGCAATACCGGCGCATTGGTGTTCGGGCTCGCCGTGCTGTTCGTCTTCCTGCTGCTTGCGGCGAATTACGAAAGCCTGGTTCTGCCGCTCGCCGTGATCCTGATCGTGCCGATGTGCCTGCTCGCGGCGATCGTCGGGGTGAATATCTTCGGCGGCGACAACAACATCCTGACTCAGATCGGGCTGGTCGTGCTGATCGGGCTGGCGGCGAAGAATGCGATCCTGATCGTCGAATTCGCGCGCCAGAATGAGGAAGCGGGGATGGAGATGCACAAGGCGGCCGAACATGCCGCCGAACAACGCCTGCGCCCGATCGTGATGACCTCGATCGCCTTCATCCTCGGCGTGCTGCCGCTGGTGATCGGCACCGGGCCGGGTGCCGAGATGCGCCAGGCACTGGGTGTGGCGGTGTTCTTCGGCATGATCGGTGTGACGACATTCGGCCTGCTCTTCACGCCGAGCTTCTATGTCATCAGCCGCAAGTTCGGCGACTGGGTCAGCACCAAGGTGCGTCGCACGCCGAAACCGGAAATGGAACCGGCACCGGTGCCGGAAGGAGGCGCGGCATGAAGGCGCTTGCGTCGCTCCCGGCGCTGGCATCGACCCTGGTGCTGGCGGCCTGCACGGTGGGGCCCAATTATGAGCGCCCGGCCACATCGGCCGGGGCGGCGGGCGGTTTCAGTGAAACGGGGCGGAGCAGTGCGGTTGCCGCAACCACGCTGCCCGATGATTGGTGGAAGCTTTATGACGACCCGATCCTCGACCGGTTGATCACCGACGCGCTTGTCCACAACACCGATATTCGCGTTGCCGCGGCCAACCTGGCGCGGGCGCGGGCGGCATTGTCGGAACAGCGCGGCGCGCGGCTGCCGTCGACCGACATCAGCGCGTCTGCCACGCGCAGCCGCACGGCGGCGGGGCAAAGCCCGACGCGGACGGCGTTCGAAACCGATTATTATTCGGTCGGCTTCGATGCCTCTTATGAGATCGACCTTTTCGGCGGTGTGACTCGCGCGATCCAGGCGGCGCAGGGCGACCGCGATGCAGCGGCGGCGCAGCTCGATGCGGCGCGCGTGTCGATCGCGGCGGAAACCGCGCGCGCCTATGCGACCGCATGCGGCAATGCCGCGCAGCGTGCCGTGGCGCAGGAGACGGTCGGGCTGCAGCAGCAGACGCTCGACCTCACCAGGCGTTTGTTCGACGCCGGGCGCGGCACGCGCCGCGATGTCGAGCGCGCCGATGTGCTGCTCGCCCAGACCCAGGCGCAGATTCCAGGCTTCGAGGCCGAGCGCCGCGCGTCGCTCTATGCGCTGGCGACGCTCACCGGTCGTCCGCCCGCCGAGATCGATGGTGATGCCGATCGCTGCACCAGCTCACCGCGCGTTCGTGCGATCCTGCCGGTGGGCGACGGCAATGCCTTGCTTGCGCGCCGGCCCGATATCCGCGCGGCGGAGCGCACGCTCGCCGCCGATACCGCACGGGTCGGGGTCGCGACCGCCGATCTCTATCCCTCGATCCAGCTTCTCGGCAGCATTGGCTTTGGTGGGACCAAGCCGGGCAACGTGTTCAAGGGATCGGGCTTTTCCTATTCGCTCGGGCCGCTCATCTCGTGGAACTTCCCCAACCAGACGATCGCGCGCGCCAGGCTGCGCCAGGCCAGGGCGGTGTCGGACGGATCGCTCGCACGCTTCGACGGCTCGGTGCTGACCGCGTTGAAGGAAGTCGAACAGGCACTTGCGCGCTATGCTGGCGCGCTCGACACCAATGCCGCACTGGTCCGTGCAGAACAGGCGAGCGGGGAGGCGGCGAAGCTGTCGAAACTGCGCTTCGACTATGGTGCCGACAGTTTCCTGCTGCTGATCGATGCCGAACGCGACCGGGCCAATGCGCGGGCGGCCCGTGCCCAGTCGGACGCAGCGGTTGCGGATGCACAGATCAGCCTGTTCAAGGCGCTTGGCGGCGGCTGGGAAGCCGCGCCGGAGGTCACGCGGCGCGAGCCGTGATTTCGAGCATTGCTCAGGTTCAGTGGAATCAGGCCCTACCGTTTGCCCTGAGTCTGTCGAAGGGCATCCGCTGCGCTTGGGCTTCGACAAGCTCAGCCCGAACGGGCGGGGATCAACTTGGCTAGAGCGGATCGACATTCAGGTTTGGAGAGTTCGCTTTTCGAAATATTTCGTCACCCCGGAACAAGTCGGTACCTCCCTTTAAGACAAGGAAGCTTGTGTCCCCGCGAAGGCGGGGACCCAGTCTGGACTCCCGCCTTCGCGGGAGCACAAGGAAGGGGCGATCACTCTCGATTATGCCGATCCCCTGGTCGAAGGGGTTAAGCGCCGAACAAGCCGGAGTGGCGGCAGAGGCGGACGATGAATTCTCTACAAAACTGAATGTCGATCCCGACTAGGGCTGCCTCAGCGTTCCGCCGTCCTCGGCGCAGACGCTGCGGGGCTCGGCAGCGGCTCAATCGCAATCGCATCGGGTTCGGCAATCAGGTCGCGGATCGTGGCGGTATCGCCTTGGTCGACCACGCCGAAGACCGGCATCGATCCCGCCTTTGGATCGGTCAGCACCACGCGGTCGCGCGCATAAAGATTGATCTTCGCAATGACATCGCGCAGCGGCTCGCCGCGAAAGACCAGTTGGCCACGGGTCCAGGCGGTGGCGCTCTCGGCGTCGAGATCCGTCGCCTGGCGGATGAAGCCGACGCTGCCGCCATCGCGCGCGGTAATCCCGAACGCCAGCCGCTCCCCCTTGCGCGCGAGCTTCTCGATCGGCTCGCTCGCGCGCACGCCCCGTGCGCCGTCGCGCAGCGCGATGCGGATCACGCCCTCGACCACCGTGACCTCGGCCTCGCGTGCCGCCACCGCAACGTCGAACGCGGTGCCGACCGCTCTCACTTCGCCATGCGGCGTCTCGACGATGAACGGTCGCGCGGCGTTGTGCGCGACCTTGAACAGCGCCTCGCCGCTGGCCAGTCTCAACCGGCGCTCGCTCGGCGTATAGCTGATGGCGACGCGGCTGTCGGCCGCGAGCGTGACCGTCGAACCGTCCGCCAGCCGGATCAGCCTGCGTTCGGCATGGCCCGTCGCATAATGCTGCGCGAAATCGCGTTCCGTCGCGGGATGAACGAACCAGGTGATGCCGCCGATGATCGCGAGCATCACCGCTGCCAGTGCGGCGGCTCGCGCCGGCCATGTCTGCCACATCGACGGTACCGGCGGAGCCTCGACCGGGCGCTCGAAGTCGCCCAGCCAGTCCCAGAAGGCCGCGGCTTCCTGCCGGTCGGCCGGATGCAGATTGTCGCTGCGCCCGGACAGCAGCGCATCGAATACCGCCTCGGCGCGGTGTCCCAGGTCGCGGTCGCTCATTGCCCGCGCTCCATCAAATGGCCGAGCCGGGCATAGAGATGCGCGACAGCATGAGTCAGATGCTTCTGCACCATGCGTGAACTGATGCCCAGTTCGCGCGCAATCTCGCTTGTGCTGCGTTCGTCGAAGCGACGCATCACGAATACTGCGCGGCATCGCGAGCCCAACTCGTCGAGTGCCGCCTCCAGCGCAGCCTGCAGATCGGCGACACGCCGCCCATCCTCCTGCGCAGGCCGGACCGGCATGTCATGTTCGTCGAGCAGCGGCGCGGTCGAGATCGTGCGCCGGTGGCGGTCGGCGATCAGATTGGCGGCGATGCGGAAGAGATAGGCCTGTGGCTCGTCAAGCGTCTGCGTGCGTGCCCGGGCGATCAGCCGCGCGCATGCTTCCTGCACCAGGTCCTCGACTTCGGCGGGATTGGCGACGCGGCGGGCGACGAACGCGCGAAGCGCCGCGCGATAGGCATCGAAGCCTTCGCCCGTCGCTAGGCCTGCGTCGCTATTTGCCGCTCTGCGCAACTCTTTGTGTCCCCCATCCACGCCCGGTACTCATTGCCATGACGCGCCGCAGGGGCAAAGGCGAACCAGATTCGGGCCGGCGATAAAAAAATTACAGCCCTGGTTCGCATTGATCCATTTTGGCGTCATTGAAATATCGGCTCTGGGGAGGGCCGGGCAACGAGTGAAGGGGGCCCGCCGATGAACACACGCCATCTGTTATTCGCCACGACCGCAATCATGATCGCCATGCCGGCCACCGCGCAGGCCGCTGCGGATGTGCGCCACAGCATCGACTTGCCGGCCGGATCGCTCGACACGGCCTTGTTCCAGGTCGCACGCCAGACCGGCATGCAGCTAGTCTTCACCGACCCGGGTATCGCCGGAATCCGCGTCGCGCGCGTGTCCGGTTCTTATACCGCGCGCCAGCTGCTCGACACATTGCTGTCGAAGACGGGCTATACCTATCGCTTCACCGGCGCGCGCAGCGTCCGGGTGATTGCGCTGGCCAAGGCCGGGGCGAAGGTCCGGCCGGCTGCGCTCACGCAATCCGCACCCCAGGCCACCGACGGCCAGGCCGGTTCCGACACATCCAGCACCACCCAGGCCGAGAATGCCGTGGATGGCAATGATCAGCAGGAGCAGGGCGACATCGTCGTCGTCGGCACCCAGATCAAGGGCAGCAAGGTCACCGAGGCGCTGCCTGTCACGGTGGTCGATGAGCAGCAGATTCGCGCCACTGGCGCCGTTTCGGGTGATGAGCTGTTCCGTTCGATCCCGCAAATGGGCGATGTCAGCTTCAATTCGAGCTATCTGCCCAACAGCTCCAACTCGGCGCGCGGCGATGTCGGTTCGGTCAATCTGCGCAATCTGGGTGTCGGCAATACGCTGACTCTGCTCAACGGTCGCCGCGTCGTCGCTCATCCAACCAGCCGCGCCGACGACAATCTCGTTCCGGTGCAGACCTACAACACCAACGCGATCCCGGTGTTCGGGCTCGAGCGGCTCGAGGTGTTGCGTGACGGCGCGGCAGCGATTTACGGTTCCGACGCCGTTGCCGGCGTGGTCAACACCGTACTCAAGACCAATTTCACCGGTGTCCAGATCGAGGGACAGACCGGATGGGCGGAGGGCACCAATCTCGCCGAGAGCAATCTCAACTTGTTGGCGGGGAAGAATCTCGGCGACCGTGGCAACATAACCTTGTTCGCAAGCTATGATCGCCGAACCTCGCTTGGTGCACGCGATCAGGACTATACCGCTTCGGCCAATCTCAACCCGCTATTCGCCGATACCCGCTTTTCCACCGCGACCGACGGACGTAGCACGATCACGCCCTGGGGCTCGTTCCAGACCTTGGGCAATGTCGTCGTCAGGCAGGGCGCCACCAATCTGACCAACGCATCGGGCCAGTTCCACGTCCAGCCGCTGACCAATGCCGGCTGTGCCACGAACACGACGACTGGCCTGCCTGGCGGCATTTGCATCGACGACGGCGCCAATAGCGCGGCGGGCGATCGCAACCTTGGCTTCGATGCGCCTCATGCCTTCAACACCAGCGTGATACCGTCATTGAAGCGCGCGAATTTTTTCCTGACCGGCCATTATGAACTGACCGACGGTCTCGAATTTTTCGGTGAGGCCGGATATTACACGGCGAAGACACGCAGCGTGCAGGCCTCGACCGGCACGCTGAGTTCGGGGCCGCTGGTGATCCCCGCGTCGAATTACTGGAATCCGTTTGGCCCGGTGACCTTCGCCAATGGCCAGGCCAATCCCAACCGCCTGCCTGGCATCAACGCGCCAGCCGGCGGGCTGCCGGTTATCCTCAGCAGCTATAATTTCGCCGATGTCGGACCCAACATCGTCGATGTGAAGAACACGCAATATCGCCTGCTCGGCGGGCTGCGCTGGAATTTTCTTGGCTTTCAATGGGAAAGCGCAGCGCTCTATTCGCAGGCACGCGTCCGCGACACCTCCGATGGTATCAGCCAGACAGCGCTGCAGCGCCAGCTCGCTCTGTCGACCCCCGATGCCTATAACCCGTTCAACGGCGGCAACCTGCTCGACCTGAGCGGCGCCGATGCAACGCCGAGCAGCCGCGCGGCGATCGATGCAATTCGGGTCAAGACGCAGCGCGTCAGTACCTCGACGCTGGCGATGATCGACCTGAAAGGGTCCAATGCCTCCTTGTTCAGCTTGCCTGGCGGCGATGTCGGCCTGGCGATCGGCGGCGAAGTTCGCCGTGAAACACAGCGCGACGATCGCGATCCGCGTCTCGACGGGACAATCACGTTCAAGGATGCGGTGAACGGCGTCGTGAACGGCTCCGATCTGATCGGCACCAGCCCCTCGCCCGATACCAGCGGGCGCCGTACCGTGGCCGCCGCTTATGTCGAACTCGCGGTGCCGGTGGTCAGCCCGGAGATGAATATCCCGCTGGTCCGCAAGCTCGAACTGCAGATCGCTGGCCGGTTCGAACATTATGACGATGTCGGCAGCGTGGCGAAGCCAAAGATCGCCGGCGCCTGGGATGTGTTCCGTGGCCTGCGGCTGCGCGGTTCTTATGCTCAGGGCTTCAAGGCGCCGAACCTTGAACAGATCAACGCGACCGTGGTCACGCGGTCCAACACGCGAACCGATTGGCTCCGTTGCGAGGCGCTGTTGAAAAGCGGGACGATCACGAGTTTCACCGATGCCCGCTGCGCCACGTCCCAACGCTTCGCGACCTCCGCGCAGCGTTCGGGCAATCCCGATCTGAAGCCCGAAACGTCGAACACCTGGTCGGCGGGCATCGTCCTGCAACCCTATTTTCTCGACAGCGCGATCGGCAAGATCACCTTCACGGCCGATTATTGGCACGTGAACCAGAAGGGCATTGTCGGCCTGTTCGGGGAGGGCAATGCGTTGATCAACGATTATCTGTTGCGTGCGAAAGGCAGTTCGGATCCCAACGTCATCCGCGCCACGCCGACCGCCGACGATATCGCCTTGTTCGCGGGATCGGGCCTTGCACCTGCGGGCCGCGTGCTCTTCGTCAAGGATCAATACGTCAATCTGCTGCCGCAGGAAGCGGCCGGCTTTGATCTTGGTCTGACCTGGCGGCTGCCGGATTTCGGCATCGGCCGGTTCAACTTCACCGCCAATGCCGCGCATCTCAGCAAATTCTTCCTCAAGCCGTCGCCCAATATCCAGACCTTGATCGATGCGCGGGCGGCGGGGACGATCAATGCTGGCACGACGATCAGCGGCGGCGGTGACCTGGTCCGCCAGAATGGCAAGCCGCGCTGGAAGGTTACCGGCACCGCGACATGGAGCTACAAGCAGTTCGAACTCGGCGGCTATACGCAATATACCAGTGACGTGGATGAAACCGCGTTGGTCGATTCCGCCGGCATTCCGTGGCTGATTGAGGATCAGATGACCTTCAACGCCTATGCCCAGGTCTCGGTCGGCACCGAGCGCGAGGGCAATTACCGGCTCCGGTTCGGCGTCAGGAACCTGACCAACGAAAAGCCGCCTTTGTCCTCGAACGGCTATCTCGGTTCGATGTACAATCCTTATGGGCGTTACTGGTACGCCAGCGTGCGGGCGTCATTCTGATGTCTCGCATCGGTCGCGTCATGGCATTCGCCGCCCTGCTTTCGCTGGCCGGTACACCGGTCATGGCGTCGGCGCAGGAAGATCCCGCGGCGCCGCGCGCTACGACCGGCGGCGACATCGTCGCCTATGACCAGATCCATAAACCGGCGATCGGCCGGGGCGGTATGGTGGTGAGCCAGAACGCGGTCGCCGCGCGGGTTGGCGCCGATATCCTGCGCAAGGGCGGCAATGCGGTCGACGCGGCGGTCGCGGTCGGCTTTGCGCTGGCGGTGGTGTTGCCGCGCGCGGGCAATATCGGCGGCGGCGGCTATATGCTGGTGCACATGCCGGCCAAGGGCGGAAAGCCGGCGGTTGACCTGGCGATCGACTATTACGGCCAGGCCTCGCGCAACACGACGCCCGACCTGCTGCTCGGTGCCAATGGCAAGTTCGATCCGGCCAAGGGCTATTCGATGAAGGGCGTCGCCATTCCGGGTACCGTCGCCGGGTTATGGGAAGCGCATCGGCGCTTCGGCAGCTTGCCCTGGGGAACGCTGGTCGCGCCGGCGATCGCCATGGCGGCCAAGGGCGTCGCGCTGAGCGATGACGAGGCGCAGGCCAATGCCGACCAGAAAAAGGCGATGGCCGACGATCCCGCCGCGCTGGCGGTCTATTTCAAGCCGGACGGCAGCGCCTATGCGCCGGGAGAGACATGGCGCCAGCCCGACCTGGCGAATACGCTCAAGACGATCGCCGCCAAGGGGCGTGATGGCTTTTATGCCGGACCGCTCGCGGCGAAACTTGCCGCCGGGATCAAGGCCGGCAGCGGCGTGATCGACGCCAGGGATCTCGCCGACTATCGCCCGATCGTCTCGGCGCCGATCTGGTCGAGCTATCGCGGTCGCAAGGTCGCCTATATGCCGCCGACCGCCTCCGGGGTGAGCGTTGCCGAGGCGATGAACATCCTCGAGACTTTCCCGGTGCGCGAAGGAAAATGGGGCAGCACCGCCAACCTCCATCTGCTCGCCGAGACGCTGAAGATCGTATCGTCCGACCGCCGCCTGATCGGTGGCGGGCCCGACTGGCGGACGCCGACCTCGGGGCTGGCGAGCAAGGCCTATGCGGCCGAGCGCGCAAAGCTGATTCGCACCGACCGCTCGCTTGGCCGCACCGATGTGCCGGAGGGCAATCCCTATCCGTTCGAAAGCAAGGACACGACGCATTTCTCGATCGTCGATGCGCAGGGCGGGGCGGTCAGCAATACCTACACATTGTCGGCATCCTATGGCGCGCATGTCGTGGCGCCGGGCACCGGCATCCTGCTCAACAATTCGCTCGGCAATCTTGCCTGGGGGCGCGGGACCGATGGCCAGCGTCGCGCGACCCTGCCGGTAGCGGGCAAGCGTGTCGGTTCAACGATCACGCCGATCATCGTCTTCCAGGACGACAAGCCATGGCTGGTCACCGGCACGCCGGGCGGCGGCTATATCATCGCGACGATGGTGCAGATGCTGTCCAATGTGATGGACTTCGATCTCAACGTGGCCGAGGCGGCTGAGCGTCCGCGCATCAACCAGGGCGATGCCGATGCGCCGCTTGAACTCGAACAGGGCTTCTCGCCTGATCTGGTCGGGTTGCTTGAGGCGAAGGGGCACAAGGTGCGCATGTCGAATACGATGGGCAGCGTGCAATCGATCATGGTCGACGGCGACCGCTTTCTCGGGTCGGCCGACACACGTCGCCCCGATGCGCTGGCGGTGGGGGTTCGCTGACACCGATGTGCACTGGTTGTGGTGTTTTGGTTCTGTTGCCCGGCATCCGCTCGGCCGTCGATTCAGTCGTTGCGCGATGTACGGCATGGTGGTGCCGGACGTGCGCATTGCCGGGCATCTTGCACCACTCGTTGCCGTGCTGAATATCGTTCCAGTTTGCGACCGCTGTTCTGGCAATAACAGGGGTCGGGTCACCGCTGTTACCTGCTGTTTCCATAACAGCGGTGAGGAAAAGTAAGATGCTGAATATAAACAGGAATCAATAACCCGAAATCCAACTTAACAGGGGTGATGTTTTTTTGAAAATAGCAGCGGTCAGCAGGGAAAGCGACCCGCATCGATATGGCTTGGTGTAGGGCGGCAACGACCCTGAGAATGGCATTCGAAAAGAAGGAAGAGATGATGATCCGCAGCCTGCTTCTCGCCGCAACGGCGCTCACCTTTTCCGGCGCCGCGCATGCCCAGGGCGTGACCGAGGTGCAGCGCGGCGCGATTCTCGCCAATGTCGATGGCCGCGCCCCGGCGCTGGCGGCGACCGCGAAGAAGATCTGGGATTATGCCGAAGTCGGCTTTCAGGAAACCAAGAGCTCCGGGCTGTTGCAGGCCGACCTCAAGAAAGCCGGCTTTACCGTGACGGCGGGCGTGGCCGGCATGCCGACAGCCTTCGTCGCCAGCTTCAAGAACGGCACCGGGCCGGTGATCGCGGTGCTGGCCGAATTCGACGCACTGCCCGGCCTGGCGCAGGAAGCGACCTCCGCGCGCGCGCCGATCGCCGGCAAAGTCGCCGGGCATGGCTGCGGCCATAATATCTTCGGGGCCGCATCGGTCACTGCGGCGATGGCGATCAAGGACTGGATGGTCGCCAACAAGATTCAGGGTGAGCTCCGCGTCTATGGTACGCCGGCGGAAGAGGGCGGTTCGGGCAAGGTCTATATGGTCCGCGCCGGGCTGTTCGACGATGTCGATGCGGTGCTGCACTGGCATCCCGGCGACCAGAACGGCGTCGCGGTGGGCAAGAGCCAGGCGAACATCTCGGGCAAGTTCCGCTTCCATGGCCTCGCCGCGCATGCGTCGGCCGCACCCGACAAGGGGCGGTCCGCGCTCGACGGGGTCGAGGTGATGAACGTCGCGGTCAATTACCTGCGTGAACACATTCCGATGTCGACGCGTATCCATTACATCGTCACCAATGGCGGCCAGGCGCCGAACGTCGTGCCCGATTTCGCCGAAAGCTATTATTATGTCCGCAACACCGATCCGGCGATCGTCAAATCGGTGATGGCGCGGGTGCAGAAGGCGGCCGAGGGCGCTGCGATCGCGACCGGCACCACGGTCGAGTTCGAGGCGACCGGCGGCGTCTATTCGATGCTGGCGAGCAACACGCTGGCGGCCGTGATGCAGCGCAACCTGACGAGCGTGGGCGGCGAGAGCTGGACGCCGGAGGAACTGCAATGGGCGACCGCGATCCAGAAGACCCTGCCGACACAAAAGCCGCTGGATTCGGTCGCAACGATCGATCCGATCTGGAGTGGCGATATGGGCGGATCGACCGATGTGTCGGACATCAGCTGGACCGCGCCGACCATCGGTCTCGGCACTGCGACCTGGGTGCCGGGCACACCGGCGCATAGCTGGCAGGCGGTCGCCGCATCGGGGATGAGCATCGGCGCCAAGGGTGGCGTGGTCGCCGCAAAGACGATCGCGCTGACCGCCGCCGACCTGTTCCTGAGCCCGCAGACGCTGGCCGAGGCCAAGGCGGAACTGGTCAAGGCACGTGGCCCGAGCTTCCGCTACGAAGCGATGCTCGGCGACCGCAAGCCGGCGCTCGATTACCGCAAGGCGACCGGCGGATCGGAGTGATCGGGCGAGGCTGGCGTCCCCGGGGGAAGTCCTAGAAGAAGAAGCCGATCAGCAGCGTCGTGTTCAACCCGATCACCACCGCTGCGATCCCCCAGGCGGTGAGCTTCAGCCATAGCGGATTGGCGAAGCCGCCCATCGTCTCCCGGCTGTTGGTGAAGCGCACCAGGGGCACGATCGCGAACGGCAGCTGCAGGCTCAACACCACCTGGCTCAGCACCAGCAATTGCGTCGCGCCCGAATTGCCGGCGATTCCGACCACGATCACTGCCGGGATGATCGCCAGCATCCGTGTCACCATGCGCCGGATCCAGACCTTGAGCTTCAGATTGAGGAAGCCCTCCATCACGATCTGCCCGGCAAGCGTGCCGGTGACGGTCGAATTCTGCCCGGATGCGAGCAATGCGACCGCGAACACAACGCTTGCTGCCCCTGCACCGAGTGTCGGCGAGAGCAGCTTGTAAGCCTGGTCGATATCCGCGACCTCGGTCTGGCCGGTGGTGTGGAACGCCGCTGCCGCGAGGATCAGGATCGAGGCATTGATGAACAGCGCAAGGCCAAGTGCGATGGTGCTGTCGAGCGTCGCGTGACGCACTGCATCGCGCTTGCCGGCCTCGTCCTGGCCGAATTTGCGCGTCTGCACGATCGACGAGTGGAGATAGAGATTGTGCGGCATGACCGTCGCGCCGAGGATGCCGATCGCGATATAGAGCATTGCCGGATTGGTGACGATCTCGGTGGTCGGGATCAGCCCGCCCATGATCGCGGCGACGCTCGGCTGTGCGATCGCCAGTTCATAGGCGAAGCAGCCGGCGATCACGATCAGCAGCGTGACGATGAATGCCTCGAGCTTGCGGAAGCCGAAGCGCTGCAGCGACAGGATCACCAGTACGTCGAACGCGGTCAGGCATACGCCCGCGACAAGCGGCAGGCCGAAAAGCAATTGCAAGGCGATCGCCGTGCCGAGCACCTCGGCCAGGTCGCAGGCGATGATCGCCAGCTCGCACAGCAGCCAGAGCGCGAAGTTGACCGTGCGGCCATAATGCGCTCGACATGCTTGGGCGAGATCGAGTCCGGCGACGATGCCGAGCTTGGCCGAGAGCGACTGCAGCACCATCGCCATCAGGTTCGACAGCAGGATGACCGAGAGCAGGGTGTAGCCGAACGCCGATCCGCCGGCGAGATCGGTCGCCCAATTTCCCGGGTCCATATAGCCGACCGCGACAAGATAGCCCGGCCCGGCAAAGGCACCGAGCTTGCCCCAGAAGCGCCCCGCGCCGAGCGGCACGGCGATCGTGCGATAGCTTTCCGACAGCGACGGCGTGCGCGTCTCGCCGGTCATGCCTTGGGCGGTTCCGGACACGGAGGGAGGCGGCGACATAATCTTTCACTCACCGATGCGAGGCTGGGCGTCAACAGGCATCACGGCATTCGTCCCTTTGCCTTCCCTATGCCTGTGGGGAGCGAAAACCTATCTCAGCACCCGTCCCATCACCGCATCGAGCTTTGCCAGCAGCGCCGGATCGCGCACCTCGGGTGCAGTGATCAGCGCGGCGTCGAGGACGGTATCGAGCGGTGAGGGCGTTCGTCTCTCCGGCAGCGCTGCAATGAATGCGGCCACAGCCTGCCGCGCGATGGCCCCATTTGCGCCCATCTGTGCGATTACTTCGCTGACCTCCACATGATGTTCCTCCTCCCGCCAGCAGTCATAATCGGTGACCATCCCGATCAACGCGTAAGGCAGCTCCGCCTCACGTGCGAGCTTGGCCTCGGGCATCGCGGTCATGCCGATCACATCGGCGCCCCATTGCCGGTAGAGCAGGCTTTCCGCGCGGCTGGAGAATTGCGGGCCCTCCATGGCGAGATAGGTCGCCCCCTTGGCGACCGTACCGCCAGCCGCGTTCACCGCTTCGGCGGCAAAGGCCGACAAGCGCGGGCAGACCGGTTCGGCCATCGAGACATGCGCGACCATGCCGGTGCCGAAAAAGCTCGACACGCGCGCGACGGTGCGGTCGATGAACTGATCAACCACCACGAAATTGCCCGGTGGCAATTCCTCGCGCAGCGACCCGATCGAGGAGATGGCGAGGATGTCGGTGCAGCCGGCGCGTTTGAGCGCATCGATGTTGGCGCGCGCGTTCAATTCGGACGGCGCGATCCGGTGGCCCCTTCCGTGACGCGGCAGGAACACCAGCTTGACTCCGCCGATCGATCCGAACAGCAATTCGTCCGATGGCTCGCCCCAGGGAGTTTCGACACGCCGCCATTCGGCATTTTCCAACGCGTCGATTGCGTAAAGGCCCGATCCGCCGATGATTCCGATCGTCCAGTCATCATTCATTCGTCATTCCTCAGTACCGCGCCGTCGCGGTGCTCGACCTGCCATTCCCTGGAGTCATAACATGCGTTTCGCCGCATTCTTCCCCGTATTTCTTTCCACCCTGATGCTTTTCCCTGTCACGGCGCAAGCGGCCGAGCCGGTGCTTGGCCGCTGGGTCACGCAGAACCAGAAGGCGGTGGTAGAGATCACCCCGTGCGGGGGTGCGGTATGCGGCCATATCGTCAAGCTGCTGCCGAAATCCGATGCCGGCAAGACGATGGACGAACGCAATTCCAACCCGAAGCTGCGTACTCGCCCGCTGGTCGGCCTGCCGATCTTCCTGAGCATGAAGGCAGACGATGATGTATGGCGCGGTCATTTGTATGACCCGCAATATGGTAATACCTATTCGTCGGTCATCAGCCGCAACCCGGACGGTACGCTGCGCGTGAAGGGGTGCTTCTTCATCATTTGCAAGACGCAGACCTGGAAGCCTGCGGGCTGATCGGATCGACCGGGACGAGTTCCTGGCCCGCAGCCTTGCTGAGGTGCCGAAAAGCCCGACAATCATCGCTTAAGGATTGGCCGTCATTACCGTTTCTACGGTATGATGGAGGGCGTCTTGGCCGCACAAAAGATCCTGTTTCATACGGCAATCGCGGCTCTCGGTTCGACGCTTCCTGCGCCTGCGATTGCGGCGCAGAATGATCTCGTTGTTGGCGCGACCGTCGTTTCGCCCTGCGCCATTTCGGTGACGCCGGTAAAAAAACGCCAACCATCCGACACCAAATCCATATCCATCGACTGTGTTTCATCGACGCAAACATTCGTTGTCCTGGATGATTTGGCGAAAGCCTCTCCCCGGGCCGATGCGCAGCGAGGCAGCTCCTCCGAGCCCCAAGATATCGCCGACGATGGGGTAGTTGAGGTCGTTAAGATCATATTCTGACGACGACTATCTTTCCTGCATGGTCGGTAAAAATATAAGTATCAGTATAGAACAATTGCTCGATATCATATGTCGTAACGCTTGCGTTATGACTTTGGCAAAGTTCTTGAGAGTCTTCGTTAATATTATCCGTTGTCTAGGCGCGCGAGCTGTGATAGTATGTCCATATCGGGCATAAATTAACTTATGTGAATTTGATTTAATGTGACCAACGCTTGATTTTTCGAGTGGGGTTTGTTGTGAGTGTTTAATTCACTCGGAAGATTGCGTGCGTGTATTGTCCGCAGCTGTAGCGTATTCGAAAGGTTCTGTATGACCAAGCGTACCAATTTTCTCAGCGCTTGCTGGGTCGTTGTCGCCAGCGCCGGCGTGTTGATCGCGCCAGCCGCACAGGCGGCCACCACCACCACCACATTTCCGGTGACCGCTACCGTGCTCAAGGCATGTGTCGTCACCGCAAATCCGCTTCCGTTCGGGAATTACGATCCGACGGCGACATCCCCGGTCGATGCGACGACGACGCTTTCCGTGCTCTGTACTGTCGGCACATCCTTCACGGTCGGCCTCAACGCGGGTACGGCGAGCGGCGCCACCGTCACGACGCGACGCATGACGAACGGCGCGAACACGCTGGGCTATGCGCTTTACCAGGAAGCGGCACGCACCAACAACTGGGGCAATACGCCGGGCACCGATACGCCGCTGGCAACCACGGCGCCGATCCTGCCGACCACCCTGACCGTCTACGGTCGCCTGCCCGCCAGTCAGAATGTGCCTGCCGGCAGTTACACCGACACCATCACCGTCACCGTCAACTACTAAGGCCGGGATGATGCGCGCCACGATGCGCGCAGGCGTTGCTGTCGCCGGCATGTTTTTGCTGGTGATGGCGGCGCATGCGGTTTCGCTCCGGATCTATCCGGTCCGTATCGTGCTGAGCCCGAAAGAGCCGGTACAGACGATGCGGATTCAGAACAGCAGCGGGGATTCCGCGCGTATCCAGGTGCGCGTGTTCGCCTGGCGCCAAGCGGGAGGCAAGGACGTGTTCGAGGAAACGCGTGACGTGCTGGCCAATCCCGGGCTGTTCGAAATCGCTGCTCAGGGTGAACAGATTGCGCGCTTCGGGCTGCGGACCACGCCCGGCACGATCGAGAAAAGCTACCGCGTCTTCCTCGAGGAGGTGCCGGGGTCGCGCCCGACCCGGCCGGGCGAGGTGCGCACCCTGTTGCGGATCAGCGTTCCGATCTTCGTGCCAGCCCCCCATGCGCTTGGTCGCCTCACCTGGCAGGCCTGGGCAACGGGACCGCGGAAGATGACGCTCGCGATCAGCAATCAGGGCACCGCCCATGTCCAGATCAACCGCCTTGCGCTGGCGCGCCGCGATGGCACGAAACTGGGCGCCGACGACATGTCGGTCTATCTGCTGCCTGGCGCGTCGCAGCAGATCCAGCTCGACATTGACGCGCCGGTTCGCGTCGGAGAGGCGCTTAAATTGAACGCGGTGACGGATCAGGCGAACCTGTCGGCCGATCTCGTCAGCGAGGCGGGGCCGCGTGAAGCCCGCCGTCCTTAGGAGCGCCATGGTCGCGCTCTGCCTCGCCGCCGAACCGGCTGCCGGAAGAGCGCAGTCGGCGGGGCATGACCCGCCCGAGCCGTTGCAGCGTCCGGAAGGCGCCGAGCTGGTGTTTCTCGCGGTCTCGATCAACGGCGCGCCGCAGGAGGGCGACTATCTGGTCGCACGGCAGGTCGGCAATTTCTTCTTTCGTTCGTCCGACCTCACGCGCTGGCATATCCGCTTCCCCCGGCGGCGGCGGTCATCATCGACAGGGAATCCTTCATCCCGTTGACCGCGCTTCCTGGCATCGCCGTGCAGTTCGATGCCGCGCGTCAGCATGTTGCGCTCACAATTCCCGCCGACCGTTTCGACGCGCAAAGCATTTCGGGGTCGGTCGCCCGCGTCAAACCGACCGAAAGCGCGTTCGCGGCCTTTCTCAACTATGACCTTTCCCTCCAATATGATCGCAAGCTGCAGGCCGCCGCCTTTTTGGAGGTTGGCGTGTCGGACGATTGGGGGCTGCTTGCTTCGACCATGGCAGTCGGCCAGCGAGCGGGCGCGGGCGACCTGACGCGCCTCGACAGCTATTTCCTGCGCGACTTCCCCGACACGCTCACGCGGCTGGTGGTCGGCGATGCAGTCACCGACGCACGCGACTGGTCGCGCCAGATCCGCTTCGGCGGCATCCGGCTCGGCACTGATTTCAGCCTGCAGCCGAACCTCGTCACCTTCCCTACGCCGGCCTTTACCGGCCGCACGGCAATCCCCTCGAACGTCGAACTGCTGGTCAACAACGCGCAGCGTTTCCAGACCGACGTGGCGCAGGGCCCTTTTTCGATCGACCAGGTGCCGCTGGTGAACGGTGCGGGTGACGTGACTCTGGTGATCCGCGACGCGCTTGGCGTCGAACGCCGCGTGACATCATCCTATTATGTCAGTTCGCGTCTGCTCAGCCGGGGCCTTAGTGCCTGGTCGCTCGAGGGTGGGGCAGAACGCCGGGACTATGGCATCCGCGACTTCAGCTACCGCAATCCCTTTGCCGCCGGCTCCTATCGCCGCGGGATCACCGACTGGCTCAGCCTTGAAGGCCGCACTGAGCTGAGCGGCGATGTCCAGATGGTCGGCGCCGGCGCCAATATCGTCTGGCCCGCAATCGGCGAGTTCGGAGTTGCCGGCGCGGTCTCGCGCGGCGGGGACGGGAAGGGCGCACTCTATCGTGTTTTCTTCAGCCGCATCACGCCCGGCTGGAACATCGCGGTCAGCTATCAGCGCGCCTCGCGCGACTTCGACCAGCTCGGCATCTATCGAGATCAGGAACGCATCACGCGCCAGCTCCAGGCATCGGGCGGAGTCGCGCTTGGCCGCTGGGGCAATCTTGGCGTGGTCTACACCGATCTCGAATATGCCGATCGCAATCGCACCCGGCTCGCCTCGGCCAGCTATAGCGTGGGAATCGGCGATCGCGGTTATGTCAGCCTGTTCGCGCTGAGGAGCGATATCGAGGGATTTGGCATCGACACCACCTTTGGCGTCGGCCTCACCATTCCGTTCGGATCACGCGGCAGCGGTTATGTCCGGGCCGACAACCGCAACGCCCTGGCCGAGGTGCGCCAGACACCGCCGACCGAGGGCGGCTGGGGCTATCGCCTCACCGCGGGGGTGGGCGAGAATGACCGCCAGCAGGCCGAACTGCTGTGGCGCGGCGACCCCGGGGAAGTCAGTGTCGAGGCCGGGCGAGTCGAGGGCAATGCGGGCGTCAGGATGCTTGCGAGCGGCGGGCTGCTTTTCACCGGCGGGCGCGCCTATGCCACGCGGCGTGTCGAGGATGCCGTGGGCGTTGTCGATGTTCCGGATCTCGCGGATGTCCGCATCTATCAGGAGAACCGTCCCGTCACCCGTACCGATACCAAGGGCCGGGCGATCATCCCGGACCTGCGCGCCTATGAGCAGAACCGGATCGCGATCGACCCCGGCGATGTGCCGATCGATGCGCGCATGCCCAATGACACGCTGCTGGTCGTGCCACGCTATCGCGGTGCCGTCAGGGCGCGCTTCGCGATCGAAAAGGACCATCCTGCCACCATCGTGCTGCAAGCAGCCGACGGAACGCCGGTCGAGGTCGGCACCAATGTGCAGCTGGACACGGGCGAAACGGCATTCACCGGCTATGGCGGCGAGATCTTCGTGCGAGAGGTGCGGCCGGGCCTGGCGATCGAGTTCGACACAAGGCAGGGGCCGTGTCGCCTGGTGCTTGGGGCGCTGCCCACGGGCGACGTGCTGCCGCGCATCGGACCGCTGCGCTGCGCCGCCACCGGCGGTACGCCATGAATATCCGGCGCCTCCTATTCCTGCTGCCTGCGCTGCTCGGCTCGCTGTTGATCGCCACGCCGGCACAGGCGGCTTGTGCTCAATTGTCGTTCTGCTCCTGCACCGTCACCGCCACCGGGATCAGTTTCGGCAATTATATCCCGGTCGATTCGGCCAGCAACAACTCCTCCGGCACGGTGCGTGTCCAATGCACTTTGCTACTCGCGCTCGCCGGTTCGTTTACGGTCGATCTCAGCACCGGCTCGTCCGCCAGCTATGCGCAACGCACACTTCGAAACGGTGCGTCGATCCTCAACTATAATCTCTATCTTGATGCGGCGCGTAGCCAGATTCTGGGAAACGGCACTGGCGGTTCGTCGCGCATCACCTATAATTTCGCAGCGTTGCTGGGGGTCGATCAGAGCTTCACCGTCTATGGCCGCATTCCCGCGGGCCAGAATGTTCCCCCCGGCCCCTATAGCGACAGCATCATCGTGACGGTGACCTACTGAACCGGGCTTGCCTCAGATCACCTGCATATCGCTGCCATAATGATACCAGGCGAAGATCGCCGCGGCGCCGCGGTGCGGTCGCCAGGCCTCCGCCAGTTCGCGCGTCAGCTTCTCGCTCGGGCGCGCATCATGGCCGAGGATGCGGCCGACCTCGATCTGCACGGCCAGATCGCCTGCCGGCCATATATCGGCGCGTCCTTCGGCGAACAGCAGATAGACCTCAGCCGACCAGCGCCCGATGCCCTTGATCCGGACCAGCGCAGCGACCGCCTCCTCGTCATCGGCCGGCAGGTTCGCGAAATCGAGCCGTCCGCTGGTCACTTCCTCGGCCAGGCTGCGGGCATAGCTCGCCTTTTGGCGCGACAGGCCCGCTTCGCGCAATTGCTCGTCGGTCGCGCGCGTGATGTTGTCCGGATCGTCGAGGCTGCCGACCAGTCCTTCAAGCTTGTTCCACACGCTCTGCGCAGCCTTGGTGCTGACCTGCTGGCCGATGATCGTGCGCAGCAGCGTGGCATAGCCGCGCTCGCGGATGCGGGGCTCGGGATAGCCCACGCGCGCCAATGCCGTGGCGAAGGCGGGCTCGGTCTTCGAGAGCGCGTCGAGCGCCGTGCGAAGCTGATCTGCGGTCAGGCCCATATCATCTTGCCTTGATCGAGGATGCGCGGCGCGGCATGGCGGGTGCAAAGATCCGCACCGGAGGGAAACTGCATGCCAAAGCTTATCGTCGTGACGCGCGAAGGGGAAGAACGCGAAATCGATGGCGAGGCGGGGCTTTCGGTCATGGAAGTCATCCGGGATGCCGGCATCGACGAGATCCTTGCGCTGTGTGGAGGTTGCTGCTCCTGCGCCACCTGCCATGTCCATGTCGATCCGGAATTTGCTGCCAAACTGCCGCCGATGAGCGAGGACGAGAACGACCTGCTCGATTCGTCGAGCGATCGTAATGAAAACTCGCGCCTGTCGTGCCAGATCGATTTCACCGATGCGCTTGACGGGTTGCGTGTGACGGTCGCCGCAGAGGATTGATCCTTTCTTCCTCCTGAGGGGCAGCCGAAGGCGGTATGATTCGCCGCCCGCCTAAGCCGGATCGGCTGGCTGTTCCTGGCTGTTATTCCGCAAAACATTTTTTGCTGGCTGTTATGTTGGATTCCGCATCCGGATTTTCGGTCGATTCTCAGTGTGTTGAGTGGTTGCTGGCTGTTATCGAATAACAGCCAGGTAACAGCCAGCGAACAGCCAGCGAACAGCCAGCTTATCAGCCAGGTAACAGCCAGCGCCACCGCTGTTCCGGCCGGAACAGCAGCGCGTAAAACATCGCCATTTTCCAGTCATGTCAAAGAGCAGGACAGGGTGCCGTGTAGCGCTGTGTCCGGCGCGGCCCTGTCATGATCTGTTCCGGAATTGAATCGGACCTCGCTGCAAAGCGAGGGGGTGATACCAAACTGCGTTGATGCTGGCCCATCCGCACGTTTCCCGGCGAAGGCCGGGATCCAGTCGTGAAACGGTCGGAAACTGCTGCTGCCCGCCGTTTCCCTGGACCTTCCCGACTGGGCCCCGGCCTTCGCCGGGGAAGCGGTAAGAATGGGTGAGGACCAATGCGGCTTGGTATTATTTCGCGAAGCGCAGCACCGCCATGGGGGCGGTCTTGGACAATGGCGTCGCCTTCCATGTCACCGTCTTGCGTGCGCCCGGCGTGGCCGGGCCGTCCTCATTATTCTGGCTGACGATTTCGGCATTGGTGTCGAGCGTGAAGACGCCGTCGAGCTTGCTCGATGCCTGGTCGGCACCGGGCATGTCCATGCCCATATTCTTGTCTGAGCCTTCATTGGCGAAGGCCGGCGCCTTGAGGCGCACGGTGTTGTTGGCGCGCACCTCGACGATGACGAACGGGAAGACCGCCTCGGCATCGACATTATAGGGGAACACGAAGCTGTGGGTCAGCGTGCCGGAAATCTGATAGTCGATGTCGAACTTGCCGTCGCCGAGATAGGTGACCTTGCGATAGCCCGCCTCCTTGGTCAGCGCCTCGGCGATCGCCTTGTTCCGGGCCTCGGCTGAAGCCTTCTTCGCTGCAGCCTTGGCTTTTTCGTCGACCTTGTCGGTGTCGTTGTCCGTCCTGTCCTTGGTTCCGCTGTCCTGCGCGGCGCTCTTCCAGAGCGTCGGCTTCGGCTCTGCCTTGCCGTCATCGTCGGCACCCGGCCCCGAAGGTTCGCCGGAGAAGGCGCCGCCCATCCCCTTGCCGAGTTCATCGCTGATATCGATCGCGATCACTTCGCCGACATAGGAGAAGGTGAAGCTGCGATCGGCGTCGATCGTCAGCTTCGACACGAACTTGCCGGGGGTGAGCACGCAGCTTGCGAGCGCCAGCGGCAGGAGCGCACCAATCACGATGCGCAACAGACGTCCAGTCATGGCAAACCCCTGTTTACGCAGGGACTAGTCCCGCGTTGTCACTGCCCCCGTGTCGTCACCGCATAGAGTGCAATTGCCGCGGCGTTGGACACGTTCAGGCTTTCCACCTTAGGCGAGATCGGCAGGCGCGCAAGTTCGTCGCAATGCGCCGCAGTGTTGTGCCGCATGCCTTCGCCTTCAGCGCCGAGCACCAGGGCGACGCGCGTTTCGCCCATCGCCTGGGCCAGAGTCTGGGTCGCCTCGCCGGTCAGGCCGACACGCCAGAAACCGGCCTCCGCCACTTCCTCGAGCGCGCGGGCGAGATTGACCACGCGGACCCAGGGCACGATCTCCAGCGCGCCCGATGCGGAGCGTGCGATGGTGCCGGATTCGGGCGGCGAATGGCGGTCGGGTGTGATGATGCCGAGCGCATCGAACGCAGCGGCCGAACGCAGGATCGCGCCGACATTATGCGGGTCGGTCACCTGGTCGAGAATGACCAGCGGCCGGCGGTCCCCCGCGCCCTGATCAAGCAAGTCGCCGAGCCACACATCTTCTAGCGGATCGACTTCAGCGACCAGGCCCTGATGCGGCGCATCGCCCGGCACCAGCCGCGCAAGATCGGCGACATCGGCAAAGGTGATCGGAATCACCGGCGGAATGTCGAGCAAGGCCAGCGCCTCACGCGTCGCCCACATCTTGCGCACGACGCGCTCGGGATTGGCGAGCGCGGCGGTGACCGCATGCCGGCCCCAGAAACGGGGGCGGCCGGCCGGTGCGTGCGAAGGGCGATGTCCTTTGCGTGCCATCAAATTTGTCCCTCGTGAAAACCGATCCCCGTTCGTGCTGAACCTGTCGAAGCACCGTTCTTCTTTTCGACACGTAGGGAGAAGAAGAGCGGCCCTTCGACAAGCTCAGGGCGAGCGGTATTATTTAACCCGGTGGCCTCGGCCATGATCAATCCTCATCATCAGTATAGGCAAATGGATCGGTCACCACCGGCCTGGTCGGGAAGGGTGGCCGCGGCAGTGCCTTGTCGGCGTTCGCCGCATTGGCCAGGAACGACGCCAGGATGATCGACCCCTGGCGCAGATCGTCCGCCTTCAGATGGTCGAACGTGTCCGCGCTCGAATGGTGCGTGCGGCTGTTGTAATCAAGCGGATCCTGGATGAACTGGAACCCCGGCGCACCGACCGCCTGCATGAACACATGGTCGGTACCGCCGGTCTTGCGGATCACCACATTGGTGGCGCCCATCGACGCGAAGGGCGCGAGCCATTCCCTGAAGGTCGAAACCACCGCCGGGTTATTCTCGGCATAGATGCCGCGGATCCGGCCCGAGCCATTGTCGAGATTGAAATAGGCGGCGAGGTCGCCGTAACCGGGCTGCGGCTTGATCGGCCAGCGATTGGACCAGCCATAGAAGCGCTTCATGCCGGTCTGCACCGGGTCGCCCGGGTTGCCGCGCGTCGCGAGATGCTGTTCGACATAGGCAAGGCTGCCGAGCAGGCCCTGTTCCTCGCCGACCCACAGCGCGAAGCGGATCGTGCGCTTCGGCCGCACGCCGCTTGCCGACAGGATGCGCGCCGCCTCCATGATCATCGCCGTGCCCGCGCCATTGTCGCCGGCGCCGTCGCCCGCGACCCAGCTGTCGAGATGTGCGCCGGCCATGACATAGCCGGCCTTGGGGTCTGTGCCGGGGATTTCGGCGATGACATTATACGCTTTGGTATCGCGGTCGTCGAAGCGCACCTCGCTGTCGATCTCCAGCGTCGGCGCGCGGCCGATCTTCGCAAGGCGGGCGAGGCGGCGATAATCCTCCGCGGCAATCTCCACGCCCGGCAGCGGCATGGTTTCGCCCATGCCGAACATATAACCCTCGCCATGTACCAGCTTGCCGTCGCGGTACGACATGGTGGCATAGGCAAGCGCGCCTTCGGCCTTGAGGAACTCGCCGAGCTTCCTGGTATAGTCGAGTCGCTTCCAGCCTGCGGTCGGCTGCCTCGGGATCATATTTCGGCTGTTCATATTGATCGAGCTTGCCCAGTTCCTCGGCAGTGTAGCGCCTGAACGGTGCGGTGTCGGGTTCGTTGCCGGTATTGGGTAGCGTGATCAGCACGATCTTGCCCTTCAACTGGCCGCGCCATTTGTCGAAATCGCGCTCGCGCTTCATCGGCGCGACGAACACCGGTGCGCTGATCGTGCCGTTGGTACCCGGCGTCCAGGCGATCGGTATCGCGGTCAGCTGAATCGGGCGCGGGGTGACCATGCGCACGCTCGACCGCTCGATCGTCCAGCCGCGGCCGAAGTCGAAGCCCTCCTTATGGACGTTCTTCAGGCCCCATTCGGCAAATTTCTTCTGCGTCCAGTCCTCGGCGACGCGCATCGACGGCGAATTGGTCAGCCGCGGGCCGATTTCATCGGAGAGATAGGCGGCGGTGAGCATGACCTGGCTGCGCGTCGTGCCTTCATCGATGATCTTGTTGACCTGATTCCTGTCGACGGTCTGGCCGGTCGCCGTCTGGCCTTTCGCAGTCTGGGCGGAGATCGGCGCAGCGATGGCGAGCGCAGCGGCCGCAGTGAAGAGATAAGAGCGCATGGAGACCCCTTGATAGGCTTTGCTGCGATCAAGCAACAATATTACGCCACGCTATTCGGTGCCTCGGTCGCGCGCAAGCGGTGCGACTGGCCGTGAAGGGCGTTGACAGGGGCGCAATCGGACGCCATTGGACCGCCTCGCTTTTGAGGCGGCCCGGTTGGACAGGTGGCCGAGTGGTTAAAGGCAGCAGACTGTAAATCTGCCCGGGTTTCCCGTACGCTGGTTCGAATCCAGCCCTGTCCACCAACCTTGCTTCCGGGCATTTCCGGCGGCATCCATATCCCGTAAAGCCCATGGATATCAGAGGTTCGCCTGCTGATATTGTCGCATGCCGCCCAATCGAAGCCGACCTCATCCAGGGATCGGACTCGTGGTTTCGACGGTCCATGTCGCACACGATGTTCCTGCAGCTGGCGTCGTGCCATCTTTGCAGGCGGCACAATTCGGTCGTCACTTCAGTCATGCGATGGGTCGCCTGGACGATAAGCGTCGCGACATGGTTCGGCCAGGGAATCTGCGCCACCGATGGGCCGTACCGGCCCGTCGTCGCCACGACTTTTCGGCATGGTCTACAAACGACTCGGGGCGGTCGAAAAACCGGCATTTTGCCGTTCCAAAAAGACGTATTTGGACGCGAGTGTCCATAAAAATGCACAGTAATGTCTATAAAACGACCGCCTTCCGTGGAGGCGAAGTAGACAATGACCTCAAAATGCAACGTAAGATTTAATTGTTTTTAATCAATGGATTATGGCGACAATCGCATATGGTTTTTCGCGCACGAAAGTTTCAGGAACGCCTCCGAAACGGTAATTACAGTTATATGATAGTGTTGACTATGTAATTTTCATACCATAGCCTGACTCGTCATCGCAAAGATGGCGCTGCCGAAAGAAGCAGAACAGGAGGGGATGAAATGAGCCGTATGTTGAGCTCTTATGCACAGGTGTGCGCGCGCGCTTTGACGGGCGGGGCGTTGATGGGGTTGCTCGCGGCAACAGGTGTGGCGCGCGCTCAGGAAGCTCCCGATACTAAAGCGCCGAGTGCGGGTGATATCGTGGTCACCGCGCAGCGCATGGAGGAAAAGATCCTCGATGTGCCAATTTCGATCTCCGCTTTTTCCTCCAAGGACCTGTCCGATCTGAAGATTGAGGGCGGGTCGGAATTGCTGCGCGCGATTCCCAACGTCAACTTCTCCAAGGACAATTTTACCGGCTATAATTTCTCGATCCGCGGTATCGGTACCAAGGCGACTTCGGTGACCGCCGATCCGGCGGTCGCGATCAGCTTCAACAACACCACGCTGTTGCGCAATCGCCTGTTCGAGCAGGAATATTTCGACATCGAACGACTGGAGGTGCTGCGCGGGCCGCAGGGTACGCTGTATGGCCGCAATGCCACCGCAGGCGTGGTCAACATGATTCCGAACAAGCCGAAATTCTCCAAATTCTCCGGCGAAATCCAGGGCGAGCTCGGCAATTATGGCACGAAGCGTGCGCGCGGCTTCATCAACATTCCCCTTGGCGATAATCTCGCAGTCCGCGCGGCCGGCGCCTGGACCAAACGTTCGGGCTTTGACTACAACACGGTCACCGACCACGCGGTAAACGGACGCGACCTCTGGTCGATCCGGCTATCGGCACTCTGGGCGCCGACGTCCAATTTCAGCATTGGCGTGTTCTGGGAGCATTTCAAGGAAGACGACAATCGTTCGCGCACCGGCAAGCAGCTCTGCACGCGGACGCCAACGGCAAGCACGTTCGAATTGTCCAATGGTCAAGGCACATATCCGCTCTTCGAAGCCTGGACCGCGTCAGCTCTGACGCCGGGCTGTCAGAACAAATCGCTGTTCACCAAAGATGCTTATGGCGTGCCCAACGGTATCGGATCTCCGATCGTGAGCGGCTTGCTGTTCTCTTCGCCATTCTTCCAGGGGCAGTATGATTCCGGACGCTTGATCAACCCCGGAGCCGATCCGTTCAGCACCGTGGATAACCGGCAGTCATCCAATTTGCGTGAAATCGCGACAATATATGATCCGGTATTCAAGGCTAAGAACGATGTAGTTCAGCTTAACCTGGAATATGACCCATCACCTGATCTGCATTTGTTTTCACAAACACTTTATATGAGTGATAATTACTTCGGGTCTCAGGATTTCTTCCGTTTCGACTCGAAGCCTGTTTTTGCACGCCGGGAGGATTACGAAAATAATCCGCTTTTCAAGGCATTCGATTGGGGAAGTACCCCGAACTGGCAATATTGGCTGCCCTATCTGGGCGCTTCTACCGCGCAAGGTGGTGTGATCTGCGACCCGCAGCTTGGCTGTTCGGATCGGCCGCTGGCGGTCGACATCTCCAAATCGAAAAGCGAACAATGGTCGCAGGAATTGCGGTTTCAATCGTCGTTCAGCGGGCCGATCAATTTCAGCATCGGTGGAAACTGGGTCAAATTCAAGACGCAGGAAGAGTATAATGTCTACAGCAATACTCTGACGGCGATTGCCTTGGGTCTCAATAGCTCAGGCTTCAGTGGCGATTGTGTGAACAATCCAGGGAGCGAAGGCTGTATCTATATTGACCCAAATCCGCTGAATACCGGCCCGCAAGAAGGGCATAACTACCTGCGCAGCGTCAGTATCGCCAAGATCCAGAGCGTGGCTGGTTTCGGCGAACTCTACTGGAAAATGACCGACAATCTGAAACTGACCGCCGGCCTCCGCTACACCGACGACAAGAAAACCCTGACTCCCGTACCGTCGCAGCTGTTGACGTCGCGCAGTCAGTTCGGCGGCGGGTTTGTCGATCGCGGCTATCCGCAATATGCCGATCAGGTCCAACAATGGCGGCGTGTGACCGGCCGGATGGCGATCGACTGGAAGCCCGATCTTTCATTCAGCGACAGCACGTTGGTCTACGCCTCCTATGCGCGCGGCTACAAAGCCGGCGGCGGCAATCCTGCCGGCAATGATTTTGACCCCGCGCTCGCCAGCTACACGCAATTGCCGCAGACCTATGGTCCGGAGGACGTCAATGCGTTCGAAATCGGCACCAAGAACCAGTTCGCCGGTGGCAAGCTGGTGTTCAGCGCAGCGGCATTCTTCAACGACTATAAGGGATATCAGATATCGCAGCTGATCGACCGCACGTTCCACACCGAGAATGTTGATGCGCGGACGATGGGTATCGAAATGGAAGGCGCGTGGATTCCTTCCCGCAATTTCCGTATCGGCGCCACCTTTGGCTATCTCAATACCAAGATTGCCAAGGGGCAGCGCTCCATCGATGTGATGGACCGGCTCCAGGGGCATGACGACTGGGTAACGCTGCGCCCTTGGGCGCAAAGCCCCAATACCTGTATTGCGCCCAAGGAAGTTGTCTCGAAAGTCTTGAGCAACCCGAACCTTGGTGACGGGGTGCCGCCCATCATCAATCCCGGCAACGGCCAGCCGCCTCGGCCATGGCAGCCGGGCGACCCGCCCGTTTTCACCAACAGCGGCGGCGTGTTCCTGAGATTCCTGTGCGAATCTCCCAATTTCTTCGCCCAGGGAAGCCGGTTCTTTGCCCCCGGCACGCAGTATAGCCAGGATTTCGGATTCGTTTTCGACCCCACGGCTCCATACGATCCGAGCAAGCCGGCCAATTATAACCTCAATGGCTTCGCCAATTATGGAGCGCCCAATCAGGGGCGTGGCTTTGCCGCTGATATTGGCGGGAATGAATTGCCCAATGCGCCGCACTTCACCTTCAACGTCGGCGCGCAATACACGCTTTTCTTCGGTGACTGGTCGCTCGCCGTTCGCGGCGATTATTACCGCCAGTCGAGCAGCTATGCGCGGATTTACAATACCGCCTATGACAAGCTGAAAGGTTGGGGCAATGGAAACCTAGCATTAACGCTGTCGAAGCCAAGTTCGAAGATGACTGCTCAATTTTATGTTAAGAACATCTTCAACAGCACGCCAATTACTGACGCCTACACAGGGCCGGATGAGCTGAGTAATTTCACGAATGTCTTCACCTTGGATCCAAGAGTCTACGGCTTGAGTCTGAAGGCGGCGTTCTAGTGAGTAAAATAGTTCATTTTGGAGCAATTTTTCGTTATAATCTGGTATCTTTGCTTGATACATAGAAAAAACCTGTTTAGACACCCGAGTCGCTAAGTGAAGCAGCAATCGATTCGCTGGCTATGATACGAAAATGCTCCGATTGCATAATAATGATAAAAAGGAGAGTGTATGGCATCAAGATTTAATAAGTTTACTTGGTATTGTTAAATCTACTTTTACCGTAAACTACGACATTAATATTTTTGCTAAAACACAATCTATCCATTGAGAGGATTTAATCATGAATAAATTTGCAAAAACTGCCATGCTCGCTGTTGTCGCCATGGGAATGACTGCAGTCCCTGCTTATGCGAATAACCTTTCTTCGCCGGGCGCTGGAACGACGGTCAATGCATCCGGTTCGATCAGCGTTAATATCTTCGGTCTTGGTGCACGTACTTGTGCCGTCACGATGACCGGCACGGTAACATCGGCAACGCCAGGCGTGATTACTTTCACCAGCGGCACCGCAACTGGCACCGGCTGCACCAGCTCCGGCACCGGCAGCGTTGCTTATCCGATCGTTGTCCGGGCAACCTCGCAGACGGTCGTCACGGTCGACACATTGTCGATTGCTACGCCGCTCGGCACCTGCACGAAGAACAACGTTGCCTTTAACTGGAACAACTCGACCTCCACGGCAACGTCCGGTTCGCAGAGCGTCGGCATCTGCACCATGTCGTCTGCGACGCTGAGCGTCTCGCCGGCAGTGGTTATCGCACCGTAACCGACCCCCGACTGGTGGCATGGCGGGAAACCGCCATGCCACTTTTCTTGGGCTGGAAGTCAGGAGGGGCTGAATATGGCGATCATTCGGAATTGCGTTGCCGCGTTCGCCTGTCTCGGCATGGTGTCGCCTGTCCTGGCAAACCCGATCACATCGCCTGCGGTGGGTGATCCGGTTACTGCGACCGCTTCGTTCACTTCCAGCATCTCGGGCCAGAGCATCTTCCATACCTGCCATTATCAATCAATGACCGGCACAGTGACGGGAGTTGATACAATTACATTTGTCAGCGGCACTTCGTCGGATTGCCCGGTCAGCGCCGGGCCTGGCGCGATCAGTTTTCCCCTGATCGTCAGGACAACATCGACGACACAAGTGAAGGTCGATGTTTTGCAGCTTGGATCATTGGCTGGATACTGCACCAGAAGCAATGTTGCATTCTCGTGGAATAACGCGACGTCTACGGCCGCATCCGGTCCACAGTTTATGGGTGTTTGTACACTACAATCGGCCAGCATGACGGTGACCCCTTCAGTCGTTATCGCGCCTTAGGCGATGAATAGGCAGAATTACCTGTTTGAAAATCCGGGATTACTAGAATTATTGTAGCTTTGGAGTATCTCAATGAGAAAGTCGGTTTTTCTTGGCGGCATGATCGCCTCTTTGGCCCTCTCGATCGCAACGCCGTCCTATGCCGGAGGCGACAAGTCCGCTTTCAGCATCAAGACGCCGATCGAGAAGATCGCTGCCAATCCCGCCGCCAAGGCGGTGATCGAGCATGAGCTGCCCGGCTTCATGACGCATCCGCTGTACGAGCAGTTCAAGACGATGAGCCTTGAAGCGCTCGAGGCGATGTTTCCCGATGCCGTGCCGCATGAACGGGTCGAAGCGGTCGACGCGGCGCTGAAGGCGATTCCGGCGGACGCCGCGACCCAGGCCGCACCGGCCAGTGCCGCTACCGCCGCCGATCCGGCGATCACAACCAGCCCCGCGCCGGCATCCACGCCGACGCCAACCCCTGCACCCTCCCCAGCACCCGCCACCACGCCGCAATAAAGGGCGGTATCGCCCGAACCAGGTCAGGATGCGAAATGCCATTGGAGATTGGCCGGCGCGAGCTCGTCTTGAGCGCCGGCCTGGGGATGAGTGCGCTCGCGCTGATGGGATCCGGCGCCGCTGCCCAGTTACTGGCGGCGCGCGGGTTTACTCATGGCGTTGCCAGCGGTGAGCCGGGGCCGGCATCGATTCTACTGTGGACGCGGTTCGTGGCGGGCAATGGCAGCGATACGCGACTGACCGTCGAGATTTCAGAGGCGACCGATTTTCGCGTGATCCGGGCAGGGGGCAGTGCGCACGCCAGGCGTGACGGCGATTTCACGGCCCGTACCGTGATCGGTGGGCTCGATCCCGGCCGCTGGTATTTTTATCGGTTCGTAAGCGCCGATGGCGCGGTATCGCCGGTCGGGCGCACCAGGACCCTCCCGGTCGGATCGGTGGCACGCTTCTGTCTCGGCGTCTTTTCCTGCGCCAATCTGCCCGCCGGCTGGTTCAACGCCTATGCCCATGCGGCGGCGCGCGACGATATCGACCTGATGGTGCACACCGGCGATTATTTCTACGAATATCCGCTCGGCTATTATCCGCGCGCGAACCGGATGGTGGCGGGACGGGTGATGGAACCGCCAACCGAGGCGATCCGGCTGGCCGATTACCGGCTGCGCCTCGCCAGCTATCGTGCCGACCCGGATCTGCAGCGGCTGCATCAGATGTTCCCGATGATCGCGCAGCGCGACGACCATGAACTGGCCAATGACAGCTGGGCGCATGGTGCGGAAAACCACACCCCCGATGAGGGCGATTACGAGGCGCGCAAGCGGGCATCGATCAGGGCCTATGACGAGTGGCTGCCGGTGTCGGGGCGGGCCTGGTCGAGCTATGAAGTGGGTGACCTGGCGACGATCTTCCGCCCGGAAACCCGGCTCACCGCGCGCAGCGCCTGGCTCGACACACGCCCCGTGGCGGACGCGCCGGGCGACCCGGTGGCCAATCTGATTGCGCTTCGCGACGGGCCGCTGGCCGATCCGAAGCGCACGCTGATGGGCGATGCCCAGGAACAATGGCTGTATCAGGGGATGGCGCAGTCGAAGCGGCGCGGCGCCAAATGGCAAGTCGTGGCTCAACAGGTGCTGGTCGGCCAGCAGAAGCTGCCCGAATTGCCCCAGGCCATGCTGTCCAACCTGAAGCTGCCGCCCGAGGGGGCCGCTTATCTCAGGGCGATCAACGCCTCGGCAAAAGCGGGGCTGCCCGCCGATCTCGACGGCTGGGCCGGTTTTCCGGCCGCGCGGGCGCGCTTCCTGAGCGCCGCGCAGCAAGCCGATGCCGATCTGATCGTGCTGTCCGGCGACAGTCATAATGCCTGGGCGTTCGACCTGGCCCAGGATGGGAAGCCGGCGGGGGTGGAATTCGGCGGGCACAGCGTCACCTCTGCCGGGCTCGAGGAATATATATCCGTACCACCGGCACTGGTCGGGCAATTCTTCATCAATGCGAGCCCCGAGCTCAAATGGGCGGAGACGAGCAGCCGTGGCTATATGGCGGTCGAGCTGACGCCGGACAAAGTCACCGGCGAATGGGTGTTCATGGACGGCATCGCCACGCGGTCGCTCGCCACCAGGCAGGGCCACAAGATGCAGGTCGAACGCGGGCGCAGGGTGTTCGCAGCGTGATGGGCAGGACACAGCATCGGGAGAAAGTATCTCAAATAAGGCAAATTAAGGCGCATTTGTGGCAAAATGATTTGACTCCGTGGAAATTAAGGCGAGATTGGGGCTGGATTAGGGCAAGAAGGCCGCATTCCAACTCTCGCCGCTTGCCCTGGATCTTGCATCCAGGAGCGCATCTCATGACAAACCCGTTTGACTCGATCTCTGCTCGGACCGTTCTTCCCGCGCGGCGCAATTTTCTGAAGATGGCCGGCATGCTCGGCGCGGCGACCCTGCTTCCCGGCATCGCCCTTGCCCGGGCAGGACCGGTGTCCTCGCCTTTCGCCGAGATGGACGCGACCGCACTGGCCGCGGCGATCAAGGCGCGCGAGATTTCGCCGGTTGAGGCGCTGGAAGCGGCGATTGCGCGGGCACAGGCGGTGCAGCCGGCGATCAACTGCATCAGCGAGGACATGTATGATCGCGCGCGCCGCCGCGCCGCTTCGACCGACCTTTCCGCGCCGTTCGCCGGCGTGCCTTATTTGATCAAGGATGAGGCGGACATTGTCGGGCTGGCCAGGCATTTCGGTTCGCGCCTCGACAAGGTCATGCCGATTGCAAAGCGGAACGATGTGCTGGTCGAGCGGTGCGAGCAGATCGGCCTCAATCCCTTTGCTCGCACGACCATGCCTGAATTCGGCATTCTGCCAACTACCGAAACCCTGGCCTATGGCGTGACGCGCAATCCCTGGAACCTCGATCATGTCCCGGGCGGTTCGTCGGGCGGCGCGGCGGCGGCAGTCGCGGCCGGGATTGTTCCCAAGGCACATGGTTCCGATGGCGCGGGGTCGCTCCGGATCCCCGCGAGCAATTGCGGCTTGGTCGGTCTCAAGACCTCGCGCGACCGGATCGGCGGCGGGTCGTTCCTGGGTCAGCCATTCTGCCTGTCGCGCACGGTCCGCGATACCGCCAACCAGCTTGCGCTGGTCGAGCACAAGGGGCCGGGTGCGGCCTATGCGCCGGTCGGCCGGGTGACCGATCCTTCCGCAAGGCGGTTGCGCATCGGTTTCATCATGAACGGCCTTGGCGGCCATGCGCCATCGCCCGAGGTATCGGAAAGCATCACCACCACGCTCGCTCTGCTGGAATCGCTTGGCCACAGGATCGGCGAGGCGCGGTGGCCATTCGACGGTACGCAATTCGTCGAGGATTTCACGCTGGTCTATATGGCGAAAGCCAAGGGCACGCGCGCGCGGATGTCCGGTGGCGACGGCGCCTCTCCCGATCCCGCCTTTCTCAAAAAGCTGATCGAATCGGCTTCGTTCGACATCGGCGAACTGAGCGCGGATTTCTCCGATGAGTCGGTTGCACTGGCCTATACGCGCATGGCCGCCAGTTCGCGGGCCTATTTCGACCTGTTCGACACAATGGACGTCCTGGTGACGCCGGTTCTGCTCAAGCCTCCGGCGCGGATCGGTGAGATCAACGGGTCGATTCCATTTCCGATCTTGCTGATGCGGCTGAACAATTACGCCGACTATACGATGCTGCAAAATGCGAGCGGTGGGCCGGCGATCAGCCTGCCGATGCATTGGACGAAGGACGGCCTGCCGGTCGGCGTCCAGTTCGCCAGCCGACTGGGCGGGGAACGCACCTTACTTGAACTCGCCTTCGAGCTCGAACGCGCTCAGCCCTGGGCTCAGCGTCGTCCGCCGCTCTGGGCTCCATCTCATGTTTCAACATAATCATCAGGGAGTTTGCGGCCAAATGACTATTTCATCGAGCGACGCGTCCGCGCAGGGACGGCGCGATTTTCTCAAAACGCTGGGCATGGCAAGCGCCGCCGCAGCGCTGATCCCCGGCAGTGCGCTGGCCCGGGCCGTGGCCGAGCCGGCCGCCGACTTTGCCAGCATGGATGCCACCGGCCTGGCGGCGGCGATCAAGGCGCGCAAGATCTCCCCGCTGGAGGCGGTCAACGCCGCCATCGCCCGCGCCCAGGCCGTCCAGCCTCAGCTCAACTGCATCAGCCAGGAACTGTATGATCGCGCGCGCAAGCATGTTCCGGCGATCAACCCGGCGGGACCGTTCGCCGGTGTGCCGATGATGATCAAGGATGAGGCCGATGTCGCTGGGACGGCCAAGCATTTCGGTTCGAAGCTGGACAAGCTGACGCCGATTGCGAAGGAGAATGACCAGTTGGTCGAGCTCATCGAGCAATCCGGCTTCAACATCTTCGCCCGCACGACGATGCCCGAATTCGGCATCCTGCCGACCACCGAAACGCTCGCTTACGGCATAACGCGCAATCCGTGGAATCTGGACCATACACCGGGCGGATCGTCCGGCGGTGCGGCGGCGGCGGTTGCCGCTGGAATCATCCCCCTGGCGCATGGTTCGGACGGTGCCGGCTCATTGCGCATTCCGGGAAGCGTGTGCGGACTGGTCGGCATGAAACCGTCACGCGATCGCCTCGCCGGCCCGTTGAGCATCATCAACGGCAAGATGGACGTCAGCGGCTTCCTGGGCGAGTCATTCTGCCTGTCCCGCACCGTGCGCGATACCGCCAACATGCTCGCGCTACTCGAAATGAAGGGGGCGGGCGCAGTCTATCCGCCGGTCGGCAAGGTCACCGGTCCGGGCACCAAGAAGCTGCGCATCGGCTATATCATGAACAGCCTGGGCGACCACGTGCCGGTGCCGGAAGTAGCGGAAGGCGTAAACGCGACGCTGAAATTGCTCGAATCGCTCGGCCACCATGTCAGCCCGGTCAAATACCCGTTCGATGGTGCGGCCTTTGTGGAGGATTTTACCGTCGTCTATCTCGCTCGGGCCAATGAAGCCAAGAAGCTGCTCCCGCCAGGGACCAGTCTCGATCCGAAGATCCTGCGCGCTCTGGTCGAGCCACTCTCCTTTAGCATGAGCCAATTGGCCGAAGACGTGCCGGACGCCATGGCGGCGAAATGCTATGAGCGCATCGCGGCGGCGTCCAAGGCCTATTTCGGCCTGTTCGACACGATTGATATCCTCGTCACGCCAGTGCTGCTCAAGCCGCCGGCCCGGATCGGCGACATCAACGGCTCCCTGCCGGTGGCGGTCGTGATGCAGCGGCTCAACAACTATGCCGATTACACCATGTTGCAGAACGCAACGGGCGGGCCGGCGCTGAGCCTGCCGATGCACTGGACCAAGGACGGCTTGCCGGTTGGCGTTCAGTTCGCCGGACCGCTCGGCGGTGATCGAGCATTGCTTGAGCTCTCCTTCGAACTTGAGAAAGCTCAACCCTGGGCGCAACGCCGGCCGCCGCTCTGGGCGCCGTCTCGCGTCTGATCAGGTTCGCGAACCGGATGCAATCAACGCTGCAATAAGGAAGATTTTCAGGCCACGCTGCGACGGACAAGAATATGTCGGCAACTCATTACAGATGCTGACATATTCTTGATTCCGCAGTGGTGCTTACCGTCTCCGCCCTGTGTTGCGAAGCGGAAATAGTTTTGGTTTCATGGCAGTAACAACAGGGGAATGACGAGGCCAAAACGCTTCTGCGTGGATATGTTATTACGATCATCTGTATCATCGATGAAAGAACACTGCTCGACCTTGCTTTTTTTCTTGAAAAGGTCCAATGCGGTACAAAGTATCAATGTTTCATCGCGGGTGCTGTTGTTGAATTGATCCGGCGCTGAAACAGGGAGTCAGTGGTCATGGGCGCTCATCGGATACGCAGGCCGGATGAACGATAGTCTTAAATATCGGTTTGACGCCACCATCGGCCTTCGGGCAAGGGCGCCCAATCCGGAACGGGTACAATTTTTTGAGGCTGAATCTTTGAATAAGACTCCCCAGGCAGGCAGTGTTTCCCAGAAAAAGACCCGCACGAAACCGACCTTGATGCCCAAACAGGCTCGCGCCATTCAGACCCGCGAGCATTTGCTCGATGTCGCCGGATCGCTTCTCGCCGAGGTCGGGCTTGAGGATATCTCGACCAACATGATCTGCGCTCGCGCAGGGATGAGCCCGCCCGCGCTGTATCGATATTTCGCTGACAAGCATGCGGTGCTGGAAGCGCTGGGCATGCGGCTGATGGAGCGGCAGAACGAACTGCTGATCGGCTGGCTCGAGGGCAATCTGACCTCCGGCCTTGATGGCATGTTCGAAAAGATCGAAGTTGTTCTGCGCGAGACCGCTGAACTGACCGCTGCGGAACCTGGCGGTGTATGGATCGAGCGCGCCCTGCATGCATCGCCGAGACTGTCGCATATTCGCATCGAGTCTCATCGCTTCGTCACCGATGCGCTGCTTGAAGTATTTACCGCAATGCTGCCGGACATGCCCAGGGATGTCCTGTGGCGACGCATCAGATTCCTGATCGAACTTGGCTATGCCGCCCATGAAATGATGGGCGAGGAAGAGCGTATTTCGCCCGAGACGGTCTATGCCGAAACGGCGCGCATGATGCGATTTGTGCTTCTCGGGGACGAAGACCCGAAGGGTCGCTGATCGGGATTGTCGTTGTATCGGGACCGCCGGCAGTTCCTTCTGGAGGAGATGCGCGGTTGGTTCTTGCAAGAATAGTATTTATAGCTATCGTTTTGATCGCGGGTTGTACCCACTGATCAGGCAGGAGCGTCCGCACATTCTCGGCGCCGAGCGTTCGGCATAATGAGCGGATGATTTCGTGCGTGTATTGGCTCTCCTGCTTCCGGCCCTGGCTCTTTCTGCATGCGCGACCCCGGAGACGAGGTTGCGCTCCGGTTTGATTGGCATGGGCCTGTCGGAGCGGCAATCGACCTGCATGGCCGATCGCATGGCCCATAAGCTGTCGATCACTCAGCTTCGGCGCATTGCGGCATTGGGGAGCCTGAGGAACCAGCCGCTCGACAAGCTCTCCCAGGAGGAATTCCTGCACAGGATTCGCGCGCTTCGCGATCATGAAATCCTCGCGGTGACTCTCAATGCCGCGGCCGGCTGCGCCTTCGGTTTTTAGAGCATCGAGAATGACATCAGGCGCATGAGGAGTGGCTGAAATTGTGCGCGAGGCCATTATGTCAGTGGCGCGATGGCAATATCGTTTTCGACACTGAGAAAGAGCGTGCCGGGCCAAGTCCGGCAAGGGTCTGCATGCCGGATACCATGTGACGGTTGAATCGCTGCCGACGACAGAGCTGAAGGACGACAGGGCTGAAGGAACAGGCCAAGGGAGATATGTTACACCGGAAACGTAACATATCTTTTTTCATCGCCGTCTTTGCGCGGCAATACAATAATTCATTATATATCAGTAGTTTATAACTGGTTCGAGCGACTCCCGGGCGTGAACTATGCGCAGATTCCCGCGCGCTGATCCGGCAATAGGATAGCAAAGACTATTATATCGCCGGGCGTTTTGCTATATGAGCCTGCAAGGTCCGCTGCGGCCACGCGGTCAAAAAATGCCCGCGGCGAGATGGGGAGAAACGGGGTGTCAGCAGTGTCGGGATCATGCCTGTGATGGCCGGGAGAGCGATCGCCCGGGGCTGGATCGTCTGGGGGGTGAGTCTCGTTGTCCTGATGGGCGCCTTTCTGTTGTTCGCCTATGTCATCGGCTGGCCGACCTTGCCGGACGGCTGCATCACCCAGGGCTGTTATTGCGAGTATTTCTCGCACGCCGATGTCACCAATGGCGCCAAGGGTGTTCGACAGCACGTAAACACCTGGTCCAATCTTTACGCCATCGGCACCAGCTTCTTCGTGGCCTGGCAGCTCAGCCGCGACCGGGCGGGTGGGGCATCCCCCAACGTCATCCGTTCTGACGATCCGATTGCGGATCTCTATGTCTTCGTGGTGCTGTTCCTGGGATTGGGCAGCATGTGGCTGCACGGCTCGATCGCGAAACAGGTGTCATGGATCGACGGCCTGTCGATGTACACCTTCACCGGCTATCTGATCTTCTACACGCTGAACCGCTGGCTGGTGCGAACCGGAATCGATGCGGGAATCCGCAAGAAGATCTTCTGGGCGGGCTATGTCGTGACTGTCGGCAGCTTTGCGACGGTCTCGGCCTTGGGCGTGCCTGCCGAGATCCTGATCCTGACCATGGTCCTTGTCTATTTCGTGCTTGAATTCCGGTTTGCCGGGTTCATCGCCGCGCCACGCGCGCGTCGCTACTGGATCATCGGTATCGCGGCGATCGCGATCGCCACAATATTCTGGCAATTGTCCAAGACCGGCGGACCGCTGTGCGATCCCCATAGCTGGTTTCAGCCGCATGGATTGCTGTGGCATACGCTCGCGGGCGTCACGGCGGTGATGATGTACCTCTATTGGCGGCGCGAGAATGTGCCCGATGGACGATAGCCGGGCGGCTCGCTGAAGCTCGCTGCGGGCTGCCCATTTTACCGTACCGGACGGTTGCGCGGCGGCCTCTTCTTCGGCAGTCAGCGGGCGATCGCGGGAGTGCCCGCATCACCCATTTTGCCACTGAGCCTTGCTCATGGTGACCGCCAGGAGATTGAAGAATGACCATCACGCGCATCGATGCAGGCCCCCGCATGAGCCAGGCCGTGATCCATGGCGACACCGTCTATCTGGCCGGCCAGGTCGGCGCGCCGGGTGAGAGCGTCACCGCGCAGACCGAGGCGGTACTGGCGCAGGTCGAGTCACTGCTCGCGCGGGCCGGCAGCGACAAATCGAAGATTCTCATGGCCACGATCTGGCTCGCCGACATGGCCGATTTTGCCGAGATGAATGCGGTCTGGGATGTCTGGGTCGGCGGGCTCGACGCACCGGCACGTGCGACCGGCGAGGCAAAGCTGGCGACGCCGGACTATAAGGTCGAAGTGATCGTCATCGCGGCGCGCTGAAACGCTTATCCTGCCGATGCCCCGGAACGGGCGTCGGCAGGCATGATCTCGATCAGCAATGCCGGTCCGCTCAACTCGAAGCGTTCTTCCCGCCCATCCGTTGCGGACACCAGCAGCGCATCGAAGCGGGTAAGCTGATAGCTACCCGCCCCGCACCTCATCTCGATATCGTTGGTGGCGACGATCAGGCGCGTTTCTAAGCGCGTCGCCGGGATATCGATGACGCCGGCGGGCAGATGCCGGATCGCGCCCGTCATCAGTCCGCGCCGGACCATGAGGTTCAGGTCCGTGACCGGACCACGGATCGGCGTGCCATTGACCGCGATATCGCCGGGAAAGGGATGGGCGGCGGTTTCCGGAGTCAGGGCGAGAGGCGGATCGCCCGCGCCGAAATCCAGTTCGAGCCGTCCCAGCAGCACCATCAATACGCGGTCGATGCCCGGGAAGGACGAGAACGGACCCGCTTCCCGGACATCGGCCATGCTCAGCCGCCAGTCGAAATCGTCCATCGCGCTGCCTGTGGGAAAGGCGCAGATATCCCGCGTCACGCCGCCGCCATTCTTCCATGGCCGGGGGGTGCGATCGGCGGCGCGAAGGACCTGGTGCGTCATCCCAGGATGCCGGGCAGGTCGAGACCCTTTTCCCGTGCGCAATCGAGCGCGATGTCATAGCCCGCATCGGCATGACGCATCACGCCGGTAGCGGGATCGTTCCACAGCACGCGCTCCAGCCGCTTCGCCGCTTCGGGCGTGCCGTCGGCGACGATCACCATCCCGGAATGCTGGGAATAGCCCATGCCGACGCCGCCGCCGTGGTGGAGCGACACCCAGGTCGCGCCCGATGCGGTATTGAGCAGCGCGTTGAGCAGCGGCCAGTCGGATACGGCGTCGCTGCCGTCCTTCATCGCCTCGGTCTCGCGATTGGGGCTGGCGACCGACCCGCTGTCGAGGTGGTCGCGGCCGATCACCACCGGCGCCTTGAGCTCGCCGCTCGCGACCATTTCGTTGAACGCGAGGCCGAGGCGATGACGATCGCCAAGGCCGACCCAGCAGATGCGCGCCGGCAGGCCCTGGAAGTGGATCTTCTCCCGCGCCATGTCGAGCCAGCGATGGAGATGCGCATTGTCGGGCAGCAGCTCCTTCACCTTGGCGTCGGTCTTGTAGATGTCCTCCGGATCGCCCGACAGCGCCGCCCAGCGGAACGGGCCGATGCCGCGGCAGAAGAGCGGGCGGATATAGGCGGGCACGAAGCCGGGGAAGTCGAACGCGTTGGCGACGCCTTCGTCCTTCGCCACCTGGCGGATATTATTGCCATAATCGACCGTCGGCACCCCGGCCTGCTGGAAGTCGAGCATCGCCTGGACATGCACCGCCATCGATGCCTTGGCCGCCGCTGCGACGGCTTCTGGTTGGCGCTCGCGGCGCTCGACCCATTCGGCGACCGTCCAGCCGGCAGGGAGATAGCCATTGATCGGATCATGTGCCGAAGTCTGGTCGGTCAGCAGGTCGGGGCGGATGCCGCGCCGGAACATCTCGGGCAGAATCTCCGCCGCATTGCCGAGCAGGCCGACCGAGATCGCCTTGCCCTCGGCCTTGGCCTGATCGAGCATTGCCAGTGCGTCGTCGATCGTTTCCGCCGCCTTATCGAGATAGCCGGTGCGCAGACGCATTTCGATTCGGCTCGGCTGGCATTCGATCGCCAGGCAGGACGCGCCTGCCATCACCGCGGCGAGCGGTTGTGCACCGCCCATCCCGCCCAGGCCGGCGGTCAGCAGCCAGCGGCCGGTCAGGTCGCCGCCATAATGCTGGCGGCCCATCTCCACGAAGGTTTCGTATGTACCCTGAACGATGCCCTGCGTGCCGATATAGATCCATGAGCCGGCGGTCATCTGGCCGTACATCGCCAGACCCTTGCGATCGAGCTCGTTGAAATGCTCCCAATTCGCCCATTTGGGCACCAGGTTGGAATTGGCGATCAGCACGCGCGGAGCATTGGCATGGGTACGAAACACGCCAACCGGCTTGCCCGACTGGACCAGCAGGGTCTCGTCATCTTCGAGGCGCCGTAGCGTCTCGACGATCCGGTCGAAACTCTGCCAGTCGCGCGCCGCGCGGCCGATGCCGCCATAGACGACCAGCTCTTCGGGGCGTTCGGCGACATCGGGATGGAGATTGTTCATCAGCATCCGGAGCGGTGCTTCGGTCAGCCAGCTCTTTGCGGAAAGTTCCGTGCCGGTGGCGGCGCGGATGACTCGGCTATTGTCGATACGGCTCATGATGAATGACCTCTTCTCAAGCGCGGGCGAAGGCGAGGCACGCCTTCAGGATGTCGGTAAGGGTGGCGGTCAGCGGCGCCGCGAAGCCGGGATCGAACGGCGTCGGCCAGTTTGCGGGCGTCGGCGCGTCCGGCTCGGGCATATAGCCACGGATCGCGAGTTCCATCTGGATGGCGTGCACGCCGTCAGCCGGCCGGGCATAATGGCGCGTCGTCCAGCCGCCCTTGAAGCGACCGTTGAGGACATGGCCACGCCCGCTTGCCGCACAGATCGCCTCGACCGCGGCGGCAAGGTCGGGCGCGCAGGTGGCGCCGTCATTGGTGCCGATGTTGAACTGCGGCAGTTCGCCGTCGAACAGGCGCGGGATGCGGCTGCGGATCGAATGCGCATCGTACAGGACGATGCGGGGATGGGCGCTGCGCAGCCGGGCGATCTCGTCGGCAAGGGCGGCGTGATAAGGATCGAACCAGGTCTCGCGGCGCCGGGCGATCTCCGCATCGTCGGGCGTCGTCGCGGCATAGAGCGGTGCGCCGTCGAAATCGGTGGTCGGGCACAGCTCGGTCGTCGCCTGGCCGGGATAGAGCGATGCGCCCGAGGGATCGCGGTTGCAATCGATCACGCTGCGCGAGATGCGCGTGCGGATGGTGGTCGCGCCGAGATCGCGCGCAAAGGCGTAAAGCTGGTCGATCCACCAATCGGCATCGCGGCGTGCCAGCCAGGATGAGACGAACTGCCCCTCGAGCGCGGGCGGCAATTCGGTCCCGGTGTGCGGGAAGGCGATGATCAGCGGCGCATCGCCGCGATGCACTTCGAGCCAGTCGGTCATGCCGTCACGCCGGGCAAGTCGAGCCCCGCCGCCTCGATCAGCGCGCCCGAGCGGACCAGCAGGTTCGCAGCCTCCATATCAGGGTGGAAATGCCGGTCGTCGGCCAGCGTCGGCACATCCCGGCGCAGCCGCGCGCGGGCCGCTTCGAGTGCTGCACTCGATGCCAGCGGGGCATGGAAGTCGCAGCCCTGGCTGGCGGCAAGCAGCTCGATGCCGATGACCGCGCTGGCATTGGCGGTCATGTCCAGCAACCGGCGCGCACCATGCGCCGCCATCGACACATGATCCTCCTGATTGGCGGAGGTCGGGATCGAATCGACACTGGCGGGATAGGCGCGCTGCTTGTTCTCGGACACCAGGGCGGCGGCGGTAACCTGCGGGATCATGAAGCCCGAATTGAGTCCGGGATGCGGGGTGAGGAAAGCAGGCAGGCCGGACAAAGCGGGATCGACCAGCATCGCGATCCGCCGTTCCGCGATCGACCCGATCTCGCACACCGCCAGCGCGATCATGTCGGCGGCGAAGGCGACCGGCTCGGCATGGAAATTCCCCCCCGACAGCGCTTCGTCGGTCTCGGCGAAGATCAGCGGATTGTCGGACACGCCATTGCCCTCGGTCTCCAGCGTGAAGGCGGCCTGGCGCAATATGTCGAGCGCGGCGCCCATCACCTGCGGCTGGCAGCGCAGGCAATAGGGATCCTGCACACGAACATCGTCGACCAGATGGCTGGCGCGGATCGCCGATCCGGCCATCAGCGTGCGCAGCGCATCGGCGGTTTCGATCTGGCCGCGGTGCCGGCGCAGCGCCTGGATGCGCGGATCGAACGGCGTATCGGACCCCTTGGCGGCTTCGGTCGACAGCGCACCGGTGACCAGCGCCGACTGGAACAGCCGCTCCGCCTCGAACAGCCCGGCAAGCGCATTGGCGTTGGAGAATTGCGTGCCGTTGAGCAGCGCCAGGCCTTCCTTGGGGCCGAGTTCCAGCGGCGCCAGGCCGGCCTCTTTCAGCGCGAGTTCGGCGGGCTTCCGTGCTTCACCGACAAAGATCTCGCCGACACCGATCATCGCCGCGGCCATATGCGCGAGCGGCGCGAGATCACCGCTTGCGCCGACCGAACCCTGTGCCGGGATGACCGGGGTCAGGCCCAGGCGCAGCATCGCCTCAAGCAATGCCACCGTTTCGGGCCGCACGCCGGACGCGCCCTGGGCGAGACTGGCGAGCTTCAGCGCCATCATCAGGCGGATCACCGGCACAGGGGAGGGGCGCCGGTGCCGGCGGCATGGCTCAGCACGATATTACGCTGTAGCGTGGCGAGATCTTCGTCGCCGATGCGCACGCTTGCCAGCTTTCCGAAGCCGGTATTGATGCCATAGACCGGCTGCCCCTTGGCGAGGATGCGGGCAACGGCGTCCGCGCTGGCGCGGATCACCGCCGCCGATACGGGATCGAGCCCGGCCGGCGCGCCGCGATAGATGGCGCGCCACTGCAACAGCGTCACAGCGCCGGGTACCAAGGTGATGTCGGTCATTTGCCTCTCCAGACGCGGGCATGGAGCGGGTTCAGCCCCATGCGGTAAACAAGCTCGGCGGGACGTTCGATGTCCCAGATTGCCAGGTCGCAGCTCTTGCCGGCATCAAGCGTGCCGGTCTCGTCCTGGAGACCGAGTGCGCGGGCGGCATTGCGGGTGACGCCGGCAAGGCATTCGTCGACGGTCAACCGGAACAGGGTCGCAGCCATGTTCATGGTCAGCAGCAATGAGGTCAGCGGTGAGGTACCGGGATTACAATCGGTAGCGATCGCTATCGAAACTCCGGCCGCGCGCAATGCGTCGATCGGCGGCAGCTTCGTCTCGCGCACGAAGTAAAAGGCGCCGGGCAGCAAGGTGGCGACAGTGCCCGCTTTGGCCATTGCCGCGATGCCGTCATCGTCGAGATATTCGAGATGGTCGGCGGAAAGCGCACCATGCCGTGCGGCCAGCGCCGCGCCATGCAGGTTGGACAATTGCTCGGCATGGAGCTTGACGGGAAGTCCCCGCGCCGCGGCGGCATCGAAGATGCGTCCGGTCTGCGCCGCGGAAAAACCAATGCCTTCGCAAAAGGCGTCGACCGCGTCGGCCAGGCCGGCATCGGCGACCGCCGGGATCATCTCGTTGCAGACCGAGTCGATATAGCCGTCCGCATCGCCGGCATATTCTGGTGGTAAGGCATGGGCGCCGAGAAAGGTCGTGACGACGCCGACCGGCCGGTGCGTACCGAGTGCGCGCGCCGCGCGCAGCATGCGCAACTCGGCATCAAGCGCGAGGCCATAGCCCGACTTGATCTCGATCGTGGTGACCCCCTCGGCGATCAGCGCGTCGAGGCGGGGCAGGGCGGAGGCGACAAGCTGTTCCTCGCTGGCGCCGCGCGTTGCCTTCATGGTCGAGACGATGCCGCCGCCGGCGCGGGCAATCTCTTCGTAAGAGGCGCCGTTCAGCCGCAACTCGAATTCATGCGCGCGGTCGCCGCCATGGACGAGATGGGTGTGGCAATCGATCAGGCCGGGCGTAATCCACCGGCCCGCGCAGTCGATCGTTTCGATGGCGTCGAACGCGGGGGCCTCCGCCGCCAGGCCGGCATAGATGATTCGCCCGGCGGTGGCGGCAAGAACGCCCTGATCGACGATGCCCAGGCCGTCTCGCGCCCCCGCCATCGTCACGAGCCGCGCATTGGTCCAGATCCTGTCACACTGCATGCGCCATTTCCCCGTCCGGGATCACTGAAGTCGATCATTGCACCGCTGCGCTAGAATGTATAGACATAAAGTCACGGGAGGCCAGAACGAGCATGAACCTCGACGCAGCGAAACGGCTAAGGCACCAGATGTTTTTAAGTTTGCGCGTCTCTCCTTGTGCTCCCGCGAAGGCGGGAGCCCAGACTGGGTCCCCGCCTTCGCGGGGACACACACTCCGGGTTGGTCAGGATCAATGATGTTTGCCGCGAGCCATCACTTCTCCTCCGTGCTTCTGGCCGATGGCTGGGCACGGAATGTCCGCCTGTCGGTCGGCAATGGCCGGATCACCGCGATCGAGCGCAACGCCGCCGCCGGCCCCGATGACGAGCGGCACCAGGTCGCGGTGCCGGGCATTCCCAACCTGCACAGCCACGCCTTTCAGCGCGGCATGGCCGGCCTTGCCGAAGTGCGCGGCGCGAATGACGACAGTTTCTGGACCTGGCGCGAGGTCATGTACCGGTTCGTCGACCGGCTCTCACCCGACGATCTCCGCGCGATCGCGTCGCTGGCGTATCTGGAGATGCTGGAGAGCGGTTTCACCCGGGTCGGCGAGTTTCACTATCTCCATCATGATCGCGATGGCACACGCTTTTCCGATCCGATCGAGATGAGCGCGGCGATCTTCGCTGCCGCTGCCGAAACCGGCATCGGGCTGACCCATCTGCCGGTATTCTACGCGCATTCCGGTTTCGGCGGAGCGACGCCCGGCAGCGGGCAGCGGCGCTTCCTGCATGATCCCGATGCGTTCGCCTCACTGCTCGACCGGCTTCGTGCCGCGGCCGCGCCACTGGGTGATGCGATTGTCGGTCTTGCCCCGCACAGCCTGCGCGCCGTGACGCAGGAGGAGCTTGGTCTGCTGGCGGAACTGGCCGGCGCGGGGCCGATCCACATTCATATCGCCGAACAGGTCAAGGAGGTTGAGGACTGCATCGCCTGGAGCGGTGCGCGGCCGGTCGAATGGCTGCTCGATCATGTCGCGGTCGATCGTCGCTGGTGTCTCGTCCATGCCACGCATGTCACCGATGCAGAAGCGAGGGCGATCGCGGCCAGCGGCGCCGTGGTCGGCCTGTGCCCGATCACCGAAGCCAATCTCGGCGACGGCATCTTCCCGGCACAGCCCTTCCTCGCGGCGGGCGGTACTTATGGGATCGGATCGGATTCGAACGTCCTGATCGATGCGACGGAGGAGATGCGGCTGCTCGAATATGGCCAGCGGCTGGCCGGCCTCAAGCGCAACGCTCTCGCGCGCGGGGCGGGTGGATCGACCGGGCAGGATATCTATCTCGCCGCGCTTGCGGGCGGAGGGCAGGCGCTGGGCGTCGACCCGGCGATCGCGGTCGGTCACGCGGCCGATTTCGTCACGCTTGACCGGTCCAACCCCAGCCTGATCGGTCGCGAAGAGGGCGCGCTGCTCGACGCGCTGATATTTGCCGGCGGACGATCGGCAATCGATTCGGTCTGGCGCCGTGGCCGCAAGCTGGTTAGCGGCGGCCGTCACCTGCGTCGCGATCCGATCGTCGCCGACTATCGGCGGGTGCTGGAGAAACTGATCCTGTGACCCTGTCGCTGCACGAACGCATCCGCACCGACATCGAGACCGGCATTCTTTCCGGCAAGCTCGCGCCGGACCAGCGCATCCCGGTCGAGCATGAGCTGATGGAAGTCTATGGCTGTTCGCGGATGACGGTGAACAAGGCGCTGTCGGCGCTGGTCGCCGCAGGATTGATCGATCGCCGCAAGCGCGCCGGATCGTTCGTCGCGCGGCCCAAGGTCGATTCGATGGTGCTCGACGTGCCGGATCTGGCCGCCGAAGTGGCGAAGCGCGGCGGCGTGTATGGCTACCGGCTTCTCATTCGCAAGGTTCGCGCGCCCGATCGTGACAAGGGCGAGGAGCAGGCCCTGGCCGGGACCGGCAAGCTGCTTCAGATCGACGGTATTCACCTGGCGGACGGCGTGCCGCTGGCGGTCGAACGCCGCCTGATCAGCCTGGCTGCGGTACCGGCGATCGAGGAGATCGATCCGGAGGTCGAATCGCCGGGCGGCTGGCTGCTGCGCCATGTCCCCTGGACCGAAGCGGAAACCCGTATTTCAGCAGTCCCGGCCGAGGGGGAGACGGCGACGCTGCTCGGCGTCGGCCCGACGACGCCCTGCCTGCTGGTCGAGCGCCAGACCTGGCGCGGCAAGGAACGCATCACGTCGGTACAGCAATATTTCCTTGGCGATCAATATAGCCTGGTCGCCCGGTTCGGGCACGGCGTGCCGGCGAAGTAAGCGGACGTTTGCGATCCGGGTCGCACGCGTGGAGTCAGCTCTTGCGCCGATGGCGCGGTGGTCAGTTTACTATCAAGCTGTGTCGACCCTGACCCATTCTTTGCTTCCCCGGCGCAGGCCGGGGCCCAGTCGTGAAACAGCCGGCAACCGCTGTGGTGCTTCGTTACCTTGACCTTTCCGACTGGGCCCCGGCCTGCACCGGGGAAGCAGTAAGAATTAGGCCTTGAACCCAAAAATGGGGGCCGCTTACGCATGGGGTGAACGGCAAAAATTGGTGAAAAGTGAGCTTGAAGCTTTGGACAGCGAAATGATGGAAGCCGACACTCCGAGTTGCCGATCAGTTCCCTTGGGCCAGCGGCAACATAGCGCTTCGCAAGCTCTCAATCGCCTCCTTATCCGCCGACCATAACCAGATGTAAGACAGCACGGTTTCGTACCAAACCCAAACATACTGAGAGTGCCAGATAAGCGAGCCTTCTATCAAGTCCTCGCACTCGTGCCATCCCGGTAGAGTCAGACGTGCAGCAGGGTTTCGTTCTGCGAATGCCTCAAGCAGATGCCGATACATAAAATCTTCGCCGTCTGGTGAGCCACACAGAGTGAAGCCCCAACCTTGAGGGCCGGTATTTCTACATTGCGGTGACGCCTCGACCGGCTCGATACTGTCAAACTGGAAAGCCGCTGTTATGGGTCGCCCCGCGTCTTCAGTTCGCCTTTTCCTCAGCCATTCAAACACGCAGCTTGCTCCGTCCAGCGTTCAGGCAGTTTGTAAGCTGTCTCACCAGCGACGGCTATTGGGATTGCGCAGGCTCATCTCAACCTTACGCTATTGGGGCGAAAGCGGAGTGACCGCTTTATGAATCTGCGACCTAGGTCAGGATCACTGTACTCGTTCAATTTAACCCAGATGATGTCAGATGCCGCCGGAGATTTGCCAAAGCCTAGGCGCCCGGCCTCGCCGTTATGCGCGACAGGATAGCGTCGAGACCCTCGCCGAGCGCGGTGAACACTCCGTGATCCGAGACATGCTTCAGCAACTGCTCGTTAAGCCCGCCCAAGGTCGCATGGTCTGCCGCGAGCGCCGCGAAACTCTGCTCCGGCGTCTCGATCGCGGTGCGGGAGAGTCCGTCGAAAATGCTCGCGACATAATGACGGGCTTGCGTTTCGGTCACGCCATTACGCACCAGCCAGGCGGAAACGGCGCCCGCGAACGCCAGATAGGATGCCATCGTCCCGGTCGCGGCGCTCAGCGCGTCGAACACCTCCGGACGGTCCACCTGGATCGCGGTGCCGATGCGGTCGAACAGCGCGGCGGCGATCGGGTCGGGCGGGAAGATCGCGGTCGGTCCTCGCCCGAGCGCAACCGAGGGGAGCGGCACGGCCTTCGAGACGGCCGGTGCCGGGGCGACCAGACCGGTCAGCGCGTCGAGCGACAGGGTCGCGATCAGGCTGATGACATGATGGTCCGCCCGAAACCGCAGGTCGGGGATGACCTCCCGCGAGATCTGAGGTCGCACCGCCAGGATGATGACATCGCTCTCGTCCAGCACCGCCTGGTTGGAAGCAGCGACGCGCACATGCGGGAATGCTTGCGCGAGCGCAGTGGAAATGGCCGCGCTGCGCGGCGAGACATGGATCACGCCCTGATCGGCGAAGCTCGTGCCCAGGCCGTGGATGATTGCCGATGTGATGGCGCCGGTGCCGATAAAGCCAAGTCTCATCTCATGCTCCAGGCCGGGGGAGTTCCTGGTGTTCACAACGCGAAGATCGCGACCGGGTCAAGCCGGCCGGTTCTTCCGGGAAATGATGGTTTGCGAATGAGGAAGCGGCGCCGCTATCTCATCGGCCCAGACGTGAGAGCAAGGATGGCCATGACCGACAGCAGCGACATCCTTGCCTTTGCCGATGCCACGGCATGGGACGCTTGGCTGGCCGATCATCATGCCGGGTCGAACGGCGTCTGGCTGCTGATCGGCAAGAAGGGTTCGAAAAAGGAAGCGATCGCGATCAGCGACGCGCTGGATGTGGCGCTTTGCCATGGGTGGATCGACAGCCAGCGCAAAGGCCATGATGCGGACTTTTACCTCCAGCGCTATTCACCGCGCCGCTCGAAAAGCCCCTGGTCGAAACTCAATGTCGAGCGGGTCGAGGCGCTGAACGAAGCAGGGCGCATGCGGCCTGGGGGATTGGCCGAAGTCGAACTGGCCCAGGCAGATGGTCGTTGGGCGGTGGCCTATGAATCACAACGTATCGCGACGCTCCCCGATGACCTTTCCGCCGCGCTGCGGCTCAACCAACGGGCTCGCACGGCGTTTGAGCGGCTTGACCGGACGAGCCAATATTCCGCCACCTTGCCGATCCTGAAAGCGACCACGCCCGAGGTGCGAGCGACGCGCGTGCAGAAATTGATCGCCAAATTGGTCGCCGGTGATCTGGCGAGCAACGACATACCGGGCTGAGACCCTTGCAATCCAGCCATGGGCTTCATATAATCGAGTAAGCACTCACTCATTGGATTTTGAATGGCCCGCCCGTTAAGCGAAGAAAAGCGCGATGCGATCCTGGCCGCGGCGACCGACGCGGTGGCCGCGCTGGGCACCGGTGCGCCGACCGCGAAGATCGCCAAGGCGGCCGGCGTCGCGGAGGGCACGCTGTTCACCTATTTTCCGACCAAGGATGATCTGCTCAACGCGCTCTATCTGCAGCTCAAGAGCGACCTGCATGGCGCAATGATGGCGACCTATCCCGCGTCCGGCGATCTGCGCGCGCGCTGCCGCCATGTGTGGGACCGGTTCATCGACTGGGGCGTGGATCATGCCGCGAAGAGCAAGGCGATGCGGCAGCTGACCGTATCCGACCGCATTTGCGAGGCAAGCCGGCAATCGGGCAATGCGGCGTTCCGCGATGCGGAGACATTGCTGAAGGATGTGATGGCGATGGGCGCGCTCAGTGACCAGTCGATCGCCTTTGTCGGCGCGGTGATGCAGTCGCTCGCCGAAACCACCGTGCAGTTCATCGAGCAGGATCCGAAAGCGCGCGATCGGTACAAGCGGGCAGGGTTTGACGCATTCTGGAGCGCGCTCACCAAGCCGTGATTTTTTGACGTTAAAATGAGTGAGCAATCGCTCTTTGGAGTAAGGCTATGAAAGACTTTGGCATTGACGATATCCCGTCCCAGGCGGGGCGGCTGGCATTGATCACCGGCGCGACCGGTGGTCTTGGCTATGAAACCGCGCTGGCGCTGGCCGGTGCGGGGGCCGATGTGGTGCTGACCGGCCGCAATCCCGCCAAGGGCGACGCGGCGCTGAAGCGGATCCGCGAGATTCATCCGCACGCAACGATCCGCTATATGGATCTGGATTTGTCCAGCCTGCGCAAAGTGGCGGAGTTCGCCGAGCGTTTTTCCGGCGAGCATCCATCGCTCGACCTGCTGGTCAACAATGCCGGCGTGATGATGCCGCCCACCCGCCACACCACGGCGGACGGGTTCGAACTGCAATTCGGCACCAATTATCTCGGCCATTTCGCACTGACCGGGCGGTTGCTGCCGCTGTTGTGCCGGGGACGCGAGACGCGGGTGGTCAATCTCAGCAGCGGTGCGCACCGGCTGCTGGCGGCGATCCACTTCGACGATCTGCAATGGGAGAAAAACTACAAGCCATGGCGGGCCTATGCCCAGTCCAAGCTGGCGATGATCCTGTTCGCGTTCGAACTGCAGCGCCGCAGCGACCGCCATGGCTGCGACCTGATGAGCAATGCCGCGCACCCCGGCTATGCGCGGACTGGGCTGCAAAGCGCAGGCCCCGGTCTGGGCCGGAGCGGGCCGTCGCCGATGGAACGGCTGAGCACTGCGCTGGCTCCGCTTATATCGCAGTCAGCGGCGGCGGGCGCTTTGCCGACCCTGTTCGCCGCGACATCGCCCAATGCAGTGCCCATGGGTTATTACGGACCGAAGGGGCGGTTCGAACTGACCGGGCGCGTCGGTGACGCCGTGATCGGCACGGAAGCGCAGGACGAGGCCGTGGCCGCGAGATTATGGGACATATCGGAAGAACTCACCGGGGTTCGCTTTCCTTGAGCGCGAGCGGTGTCGATTCAACCAGTCGATCGAACGTGAAACAGTGACGATGGACGGGAAGCTATCCGGCTTTCCGTCCCGCTCTTTCACATGACTGGAAAAATACCGGCCATTGGTCCTTGGCTGTTCCGGCCGGAACAGCCAGCCCGTTCGCTGTTCCTGGCTGATATGCTGGCTGTTATGCTGGCTGTTCCATGGCTGTTCCATGGCTGTTCGGTGGCTGTTATGCTGGCTGTTATCGGGCGAGCCAGTCTCAGCCAATCTATTGGAATAGATATATAATCTACCAGATCCGGCGATCGGAAAAACAAGTATCAGCGATTAACAGCCAGTATCCATGCGCGGTAGCGCTTCGCCAGCCGGTGCGTACGGAGCTGATCGCCGATAAAGGTCAGCATCGGGGAGGGCGTCCGTTTCATGATCTTGCCGGCCGCAATGCGACGCAGGCGCAACTTGGCGATGGCCATCGTCGCGCCTGCCGCAAGCGCGCGGTTCTTCCATTTGAGGCTTGGCAGGTCGATTTCCAGGCTTTCGCCGGCACGCCAGCGCGCGGGTAAAGCGGGCTCGACCGTCATGGCGGTAGCGATCCCGAGCATCGCGACGCCGATCCGGTCGCCCTCGGGCGATAAGGCGGCCTCCGCCACGGAACGGCGACGGATACCGCCGGTAACCATCACCGGCATGGTCGCGACCCCGGCAATGTCGCGCGCGAAATCGATGAAATAGGCTTCCCGCGCCGCCGTGCTGCTGCCGTCCGCCGGCGACCCTTGCATTGCCGGGCTTTCATAACTGCCGCCTGACAGTTCGAGCAGATCGATATCCAGGTCGTTGAGCCATCGCACCACTTGCGTGGCATCCGCGACGTCGAAGCCGCCGCGCTGGAAATCGGCCGAATTGAGTTTCACCGACACGACGAAGTTCGATGCGACCGCCGCCCGCACCGCGCGGACCGTCTCAAGCAGTGCACGTGCGCGATTCTCCAGGCTGCCGCCCCATTGATCGGTGCGCTGGTTGACCAGCGGCGAGAGGAATTGATTGAGCAGATAGCCATGCGCCGAATGGATCTGCACGCCGTCGAAACCGGCCTGCTCGGCCAGCACCGCAGTGCGGGCGAAGCGGGCAATGACCTCCTCGACCTCGGCCTGCATCATCGCCCGGGGCTGGGCGAACATCCTGGACAGGCTGCCAAGGTCGAGCGGCACGGCGGACGGCGCAATCGCCTGCTGGCCCATTGATGCGGCCATTTGCCGGCCCGGATGGTTGATCTGCATCCAGGCCTGGCCACCGCCCGATTTCATCGCCGCGGCCCAGCGCGCGAACAGGGGCAGGTCGCGGTCGTCCTCAAGCACCAGGCCGCCCGGACCGGTCAGCGCACGGGCATCGATCATCACATTGCCGGTCAGCAACAGGCCCGCACCGCCCTGCGCCCAGCGTGAGTAGAGAGCAAGCAGCGCCGGGCCCGGCACCTGGCCTTGGTCCGCCATATTTTCCTCCATCGCCGCCTTGGCGATGCGGTTGGGAATGATCGCGCCGCGACGCAGCGCTAGCGGCTCGAACAATGCCGACCGGCTCGGTGTGGACGCGGTGTCGCCGATGTCGCGGAGGGGGGCGCCGGTGGCATTTTCGTTGAACATGGCATTGACTTTCGAAGGTGATTCGAGCGACCTTACACCTTCAATCAAAGTTGAAGGTCAAGCATGAAGATCGGCGAGCTTGCCCGCGCGGCAGGCATATCGACATCGCGCATCCGCTTTTACGAGGAAAAGGGCGTGATCCGGCCGGCTGACCGGACCGGGAATGGCTATCGCGACTATCCTGAGACGACGCTGGAAGCCTTGCGCATGATCCTGCTGGCGCAATCGCTCGGCCTGTCGCTGGCCGAGATCAAGGCGAGCGCGCCCGGGGACGGCAGCTTGCCGAGTTGCGACGACGCACGGCAGATTCTGAGCGCCAGGCTGGCCGATATCGACGCCCATCTCGCCCGCCTGACCGCGATGCGCGCGCGGATCGTCGCGATGATGGATCATGAACGGTCGTCGGACGCGGTGATCGCCACGCTTCACAGGGCCGCTGGTTGAACCGACGCGCGGCCTCAGATCCGCGTCAGATGGTCGTGGTCCTTACCTCTGTCACCAAGGAAGCTTGTGTCCCCGCGAAGGCGGGGACCCAGTCTGGGCTCCCGCCTTCGCGGGAGCACAAGGAGGAGGCGATCGCTGTCGGTTACGCTAATCCGTTGGCCGAAGGGGATAAGCATCGATGACGAGTACCAAATCAATTCCACGCGATAGCCCCATCGCCCTTCGGAGTTGAGATTGCTTGCGGGAAGGGCGGCATGATAGCGACCGTGCGATGAACCCGCTCTACACCTCGCTCGGCACCACCATCTTCGAAACCATGTCGGCCCGCGCGCGGGCGACCGGCGCGATCAATCTTGGACAGGGTTTTCCCGACGGTCGTGGGCCGGAGGATGTACTGGCCGAGGCGGCGCGCGCGCTGGTCGAGGACTCGAACCAATATCCGCCGATGCTCGGGATTCCTGCGCTGCGTGAAGCGGTCGCGGCACATTATTCGGTGCATCAGGGGCTCGACCTGACTCCGGCCGAAGTGGTGGTCACCTCGGGCGCGACCGAGGCGCTGGCGGCGGCGATCCTCGCTCTGGTCTCGCCCGGCGACGAAGTGGTGATGTTCCAGCCGCTCTACGACGCCTATTGGCCGCTGATCGTGCGTGCCGGCGGCGTGCCCAAGCTGGTGCGGCTCGAGCCGCCCGAATGGCGCATCACCGCCAAGGCACTGTCGGCGGTGGCAAGCGCGCGCACCAAACTGGTGATCGTCAATTCGCCGCTCAACCCGACCGCGACGATGGCGTCGGATGCCGAACTGGCCCTGCTCGCGGATTTCTGCGTCGCGCATGATGCCATCGCGATCTGTGATGAGGTGTGGGAGCATGTCGTGTTCGACGGGCGGACGCATCGTTCGCTGATCGGCTTGCCCGGCATGCGCGAGCGCACGGTCAAGATCGGGTCGGCCGGCAAGATTTTCTCGCTGACCGGGTGGAAGGTCGGCTGGATGTGCGCCGCGCCGCGCATCGCTGCGGTGCTGGCCAAGGCGCATCAGTTCCTGACCTTCACCACGCCGCCCAATCTGCAGGCCGCCGCCGCTTATGGGCTGGGCAAGGATGTCGCCTATTTCGAGGGGATGCGCGCTGCGTTCCAGCGTTCGCGCGACCGGTTGGCGGCGGGATTGACTGGCCTCGGCTATGCCGTGCTGCCGAGTGCCGCGACCTATTTCCTGTCGATCGATCTCGACCGTTCGGGCGTCGGCATGGGCGATATCGCATTCTGCGAATGGCTGGTCGAGGAAGCCGGCGTGGCGTCGATCCCGGTTTCGGCATTCTATGTCGAGGCGCCGGTGACCAATGTCGTTCGGCTGTGCTTTGCCAAGGCCGATGCGACGCTGGATGAGGCGCTGGAGCGGATGCGAGTACGGCCTTAGAACGGGCTGGAATTTGACTAAACCATCCCCGTCATCCCCGCGAAAGCGGGGATCCCGCTTCTTCTTCTTCTTCTTCTTCTCAGTGCGGGGCAAGGCAGCGGGATCCCCGCTTTCGCGGGGATGACGAGGGGAAATTTGCTAAAGCCATCTAATCTCCAGCCTGTTGTTACCCGCCTGCCATTCGCGGCAGCCACATTCCCATGAACGCGCCGAAAATGCCGATCCCGACTCCGGCGCTCAGCACGAACAGCAGCCCCGCCATGGCGAGCTTGCCCGCCGGTCCGGATCGCCCCTGTGCGAGCAGATAGAGTTCGAGCACCGCGAGCGGCAGCAGATAACAACCATAGGCCCAGAAGCGCACGAACGGACCGTCGAACCCCTTCCCGCCAATCCCGACCGGGCCGCTATTGGCGATGATCCACAGCATCAGCCCGACGCGAAAGAACCACACTCCGCTGACCAGGATGAAGGCGCGCAACGCCCAGCGGCGATGCACGGCGATCTTACGCGCGAGCGCATAACGCCAGGCCATCGCAACGCAGATCACGATCAGCACGGCATTGATGCTGATCCCGAAGCGCATCGAAAACCCGCCGGCCGTGCCACGTGTCCACACCGCATAGAGCCCGGTCAGGCTCATCACGATTGCGGTCAGCAGGTACAGCCGGCCATTCCAGCGATGGAAGGGCAAGGCGCGGGCACGAAGATAGGGGATTAGCTGCAGCGGCCCGCCAACGGTGATAATGATCGCGAGCAACAAGTGCGTGGCAAGCGCGACATTGCCGATCGTGCCGCCTTTGACATAGCCGCCGACCAGCACCTCGTTCCAGCGCTCGAAATTCCCGGCCATCGCAGCGCCGCCGTAGAAACTGGCGACATAAGCGACGAACAGCCATTGCCCGATGACCGCGGTCACATACCAGAATATCGCCGAGCCCTTGAGCGCCTTGTTCGCCGCGGATCGCATTGCCGGGGACCCGGCCGCAACAGTCTCGTTCATTCTTGTCCCTTCGGGCGCCCCATCTGGTTCTCGTCCGGCGATAGATTGGCTATGACCCGCAGCACATGACCGCGCAGATCAAAAACCTGACTTTCGGCTCGCCGGCGCATCGCGGTGGCTGATCCAACCGTATCGGCCGGCTATACGGACAATCTGATGCAGTTCGCGGTGTCGAGGGGAGCCGACCGGCAGCAGCTTTGCGGACTGTCCGGGATCGATCCCGGCGACCTGTCCGATCCGGACAATCGTGTGCCGCTCGCGCGCTATATCGCGCTGATGCAGGCCGCCAAGCAATTGTGCAATGCGCCGGCATTGGCGCTCGACCTGGGGGCGGAGAAGGACTTCAAGGAAATCTCCGTCGTCGGCCTGATCTGCTACGCCGCACCGACCATGGGTGAGGCCTTTGCCGAACTGAGCCGCTACGCGCGCCTCGCGGCCGAGGTCGATCTGACCGGCGGCGGCAAGCGGTTCGAGCTGAGCTGGATCGATGGCGAGTTATGGATGGTGGATCGGCGCACCGACCCGAACAGCTTTCCGGAAATGACTGAATCCACCTGGTCGCGGTTCATCTGCGAAACCGCTCGCCATTTTCCCGACGCGCCCTTCGCCAAGGAGGTCCATGTCACGCATCCCGCACCCGACTATCGCGCAGATTATGATCGCGTGCTGAAGGCTCCGGTGACCTTCGACAGCGACCGCAACGCGATCATGATCGATCCGTCCTGGTTGTCGATCGAACTGCATCAGCCCAATCGCTACGTGTTCGGCGTGCTCAGCGAGCATGCCGACAAATTGCTCAAGGATCTCGAGACGACGCGGACGATGCGCGGGCGGGTCGAAAGCCTGCTGATCCCGATACTGCACCTGGGCGATGTCGGCATGGACGATATCGCGAAGCAAATCGGGCTCAGCCGCCAGTCGCTGTATCGCCGGCTGAAGGAAGAAGAGGTCAGCTATGAAGCGCTGGTCGACGATCTGCGCCATCGCATGGCGCTGCACTATCTGCGCGGCCGAAAGACCTCGGTGAACGAGACGGCCTATCTGGTCGGCTTTTCCGATCCGAGCTCCTTCTCACGCGCGTTCAAGCGCTGGACCGGATTGAGCCCGCGCGGCTGGGTGTCCGCCTGACCGTCGCCGTCGGCGATGGCTCCGCGTCGTCAGCCGCTGTATAAGTGCATCACCTCCAGCGGAGACCGAGCATGACGTTCCAGCAATCCGGTGCGCCAGTCACCTATCTCAATGTCAGCGACCGTGAGCGCGCGCTGGGTTTTTATCGCGATACGCTCGGGCTGACGCTGCGCAGCTCGGATGATTTCGGCGATTTCATCGATTTCGGCGGGGGATTGCTGCGCATGACCGCAATGCCGGATCACAAGGCGCATCCTCATCCCGTGCTGGGCTGGAATGTCGAGGACATCGGCGCGGCAGTCGTGGCGCTGCGGGACAGGGGCATTACGTTCAGCATCTTCGAGGGGTTCGGCCAGGACGCGCTCGGCATCTGGACCTCCCCCGACGGCAAGGCCAAGATCGCCTTTTTCGCCGATCCTGACGGCAATGTCCTGACTCTGTCCGAGGCGTGAGCCGTCCCTAGACCTTCTCGACCAGCCCGCGCTCGGTCAGATAGCCCGTCACCAGCCGCGCGGGCGTGACGTCGAAGGCCGGATTGGCGGCGGTCGATGCCGTCACCCGGATGCGCCCGCCTTCGCCGGAAACATGTGTCACCTCGTCGCCCGAGCGCTCCTCGATCGGCACATCGGCGCCGGTCGCAGTGTCGGCATCGAAGGTCGTGTAGGGCAGGGCGACATAGAAGGGCACGCCATTGTCCTTCGCCGCCAGCGCCTTCAGATAGGTGCCGATCTTGTTGCAGACATCGCCGTTCGCGGTCACCCGGTCGGTGCCGACGATCACGGCGTCGACCTGACCCGTCATCATCAGATGCCCGCCGGCATTGTCGGTGATCACCGTGTGCGGCACGCCGTGCCCGGCCAGCTCGAACGCGGTGAGCAGCGCGCCCTGGTTGCGCGGGCGCGTCTCATCGACCCACACATGCACCGGAATGCCGGCATCATGCGCGAGATACATCGGCGCGGTGGCAGTGCCGTAATCGACCGTCGCGAGCCAGCCGGCGTTGCAATGCGTCAGGATATTGAGCGGGCGGTCCGGGTGCCGCGCATGAAGCTCGCGGAACAGCTCGAGGCCATGCGCGCCGATCGCGCGGTTCAGCTCGACATCTTCGTCGCAGATCGCATCGGCGCGGGCAAAGGCGGGGGCAGCCCGCTCGGCGGCGGGCAGGGGGCGCACTGTCTCGACCAGCTTGTCGAGTGCCCAGCGCAGGTTGACCGCGGTCGGGCGCGAAGCGAGCAGGAAGCGATAGGCGCGGTCGAGTGCCTCATCCGATCCATCCTCGGCCAGCGCCATCGCCAAGCCATAGGCAGCGGTCGCGCCGATCAGCGGCGCACCGCGCGTCCACATCTCGCGGATCGCGCGCTCGGCATCCGCAGCGCTGCGCAGTTCGACCCAGCTGATCGCCCAGGGCAGATCGCGCTGATCCATGATCCGCGCGCCGCGGCCATCGGCGGTGCGGGTGATCGAGCGCTGGTGCGTACCCTGCAGCTTCATGCGCTCATCTCATCGAATGTCGCGATATCGCCCGCGCCGCCTGTGCGGTCGATCAGCAGCGCTTCCATCCCGGCGGCGCGCGCGGCGCTGATCTCTTCGGGCGTATCGGACAGGAACAGGATATCGCCCGGTGCTTCGCCGATCGCCGCGGCAATCGCGGCATAGGAAGCCGCTTCGCGCTTGGGCCCGGTCGTCGTATCGAAATAACCCGAGAAGAGCGGCGTCAGGTCGCCCATATCGCTGTGACCGAAGAGCAATTTCTGCGCCGCGATCGATCCTGACGAAAACACGAATAGCTTCACGCCGGCCTCATGCCAGCGACGCAGTGCCGCGGCCGCCTCGGGATAGACATGGCCGGTGAAGCCGCCCGCCCGATAGCCATCGGCCCAGATCATCCCCTGCAGGGCCTTGAGCGGCGTTGCCTTGCGGTCCTCGTCGATCCAGCGGATCAGCGTCGTGACCGGATCGCCCGGCTCGGTCGCCTCGACCTCGGCAAGGATCGGCGCGGCCTTGACCGGATGCGCCGCGACCCAGTCGGCCAGCCGTGCCCGGGCATAAGGGAACAGGACATCGGCGACGAAGGCGATGCTCGACGTCGTACCCTCGATATCAGTGAGGATTGCCTTCATGTCAGGCGGTGACGGGCTCATGGCGCGGAAACCGCCCGGCGATGTCGCTGCCGGTGAAGCGTGCGATCCAGCCATCGGGATTCACGAACAGCCGGATCGCGGTGAAGCGGGGCGCCGGCCCCATGTCGAACCAGTGACGCATTCCGGCGGGCACCGAGATCAGGTCGCCTTTGGTGCACAGCATGTTGAACACCCGGCTGCCCTCATGCAGCGTGAACAGCCCTTCGCCCTCGACGAAGAAGCGCACCTCATCCTCGTCATGGGTATGTTCGGCCAGGAACTTGCCGCGCAGCACCGCGCGATCGGGATGGTCGGGCGCCAGCGCCACCACGTCGACCGACTGATATCCGGCTTCCGCCTTCAGCGCTTCGATTTCGGGCGCATAGACCTGCAGGATGGTATCTGTGGTCACTCCGTCACGCGTCGGCCAGCGTTCGAAGCGCACGCCGATCGTTTCCAGCGTTGCAGCGATCGTCGCCAGGTCGCTGGTATCGATCAGCGCGGCGGTGCCGTCGCTTTCGTGGAAGATCTGCAACCGGCTCATGCTGCACTCCCGTTCCTGAACCCGATCTCGGCCAGTTCCGCCGCGATCATCCATTCGACCGCCTCGATCACGCGCTCGGCCTCGGCCAGATCCTTGCCCCAGCCGTAAAGGCCATGGGCACGGATCAGATAGGCCGGTGCGCTGCCGGGTTTAACGAGCAAGGATGACATCTTTGCGTCGATCACCGCCATGTCCTGGCTGTTGTCGACAATCGGCAGGATGACGCGCGTTTCGTGCGTCGTATTGCCCGGCAAGGCCTTGAGCATTTCATGGCCCTGCAAGGTCCAGCCGGTCAGGTCGGGAAAGGCCCGGGTCAGGCCGACCGCGTTGGATGAATGGCTGTGCAGGACCGCGCCGACATCGGGAAAATCGCGATACAAAGCGAGATGCAACGCGGTTTCGGCCGACGGCTTCTTGCCATCGAGCGATGCGCCCGAGACATCGACGCGCATTACATCATCCTCGGTGAGTCGGCCCTTGTGCCGTCCCGATACCGTGACCGCGAAGCTGCCATCGTCGAGCCGGACCGAATAATTGCCCGATGTCGCCGGTGCCCAGCCCTTGCCGTCCAGCCATCGCCCGACCGCGACGATGCCGCTGCGGGCCTCGGCAAAGCTGCTGGCGGCCATCGCATCGATCCTCAGGTAAGGGAGGGTGGAGCGGGTAGCGGGAATCGAACCCGCGTATTCAGCTTGGAAGGCTGCTGCACTACCATTGTGCTATACCCGCATGCGCCAGCGTCCGTCCTGTCCGGATCGATCCGCCAACATGGTTCCGCCGTGCGGATAGCGTGGGGCGAAAGCCCGCGCAAGTCACGCCGCGCAGACTTCGGTCAAGCGGACGCTTGGCAAGCGAGCGGGATGGTGCTTTGGACGCAGCTGATGGCGGAACCTCAACCGAGCGGCCTGGTCCAGGTCTTTATGGAAAGCCGCGAGCGGTTGCTGCGGTTCCTGGCTGCGCGCGGTGCCGGCGAGGCGGCGGAAGATCTGCTGCAGGAATTATGGGAGCGGGTATCCGCCGCCCCGACCCAGCCGGTCGCGACACCTTTGGGCTATCTCTATCGTGCCGCGGAAAATCTGATGCGCGACCGGTATCGCGCCGATAGCAGCCGGTCGCGGCGCGAACAGGATTATGTCGACGCGACCGACGCCGTTACCGCGGACCCCGGTATCGAGCGCGTCCTTCTGGCGCGGGAACGGCTGCGCGCGGTGGAAGCGGCGCTTTCCGCGCTCGGGCCGCGCACGGAGCGGGTGTTTCGCCTGTACCGTCTGGACGGTGTGGGCCAGGCGATGATCGCACGCGATCTCGGAGTCAGCCTCAGTACCGTGGAGAAGGATCTGCAGCGGGCGTATCGCGCGCTCGGCGCGCTTCGGGAGAGCGACGATGCGGAATAGCATGATCGGTTTCGTCTTGTCAGAGACATGCACATGAACCCGCCTTTCTCCGGCTCGATTCGCGATCAGGCGCAGCTATGGGCAATTCGCCTGGGCGATGACGCGTTCGACGATTGGGATGGTTTCACCGCATGGCTGGAAGAGAATCCCGTCCATAGCGCCGCCTACGATATGGCGGTCGCGCACGACGCAGCGATCGTCGAGACATTACGAGCGGCGCCGCGCCCGATCATGCCAGTGGTGCAGCCGGTTCCGTCACGCGTGTCGCGGCGGGCCTGGGTGGGTGGCGCAATGGCCGCGGCCGTCGCTGGGCTGGTCGGTTTTGCGACCCTGCGCGACACGGCTTCGCCCTATGTCGTGGAAACCGGTCCCGGCGTGCACCGTACAGTTACTCTCGCCGATGGCAGCAGCATCATGCTGAATGGCGGAACGCGATTGGTGCTCGACCATACCGCGCCGCGCCGCGCGACGCTGGAACGTGGCGAGGCTCTGTTCACCGTGCGTCATGACGACCGCGACCCGTTCGAACTCAAGGTCGGCGGTACGAAGCTGGTCGATGTCGGAACAGTCTTCAATGTCGTGCGCGACGCCAGTGCGACACGGCTTTCGGTCAGCGAGGGCGCCGTGGTTTACGCGCCCGATACGGATGCTGTCAGACTCGATGCGGGACAAGCGCTGATCGCTGCTGATGGCGCTCGGCCGATCAGGACGCAGGTCGAGACGACCAGCGTGGGCGCATGGCGCAGCGGACAGTTGGTCTATAGCAATGCGCTGCTCACGACGGTTGCCGCGGACCTGTCGCGCAACCTTGGCAAGCCGGTCGACACGATCGCCGATGTCGGAGGGGTGCGTTTCACCGGAATTATCAACCTCGACACCAAGGCGGCCGATCCGATCGCGCCGATCGCGCCATTGCTTGGCGTCCGGGCCCAGCGTAATGCGCTGGGCTGGACTCTGACCCGGCCGGACCGTGCACCCCGCTAGACCTCTTCTCGCCATCACCTGCATGATCGCCGCGACCTCGGCAGAGGCGGGGGAGCGGCATAACGTCAATATTTCCGCCATCCAGCTCGACCAGGCGATCATCCTGCTCGGCCGCCAGACCGGCGCAAGCATCGGCTTGCGTGATCGGCGCATCGCGACGCTCAAGGTACGTGCGGTCAATGGAAAGGTCGATGCTGCGCAGGCGCTCGCGAAGATGTTGCGCGATTCGGGTGCGATGGCGCGACAGGTCGCGCCGGGCGTGTTCATCATCGAAGCGGCGGCAAGGCCGGCCCTGCGGCCAAAGCTTCAATCCCGGCCGGCACCACTGCCGGAACCGCCTGAGGCGACCCAGGATATTATCGTCACGGCTGCCAAATACGACCGGCGACTGCGCGACCTGCCTGGCATGGCGGCGGTGATCCAGGGCCGCAGTCTGTCGTTCGCCGAAAGCGCCCTGGGGTCGGATGCGATCGAGGGGCGCGTTGCGAGCGTCGCATCGACCCATCTCGGTGCCGGTCGCAACAAGCTGTTCATTCGCGGTGTGGCGGATTCGAGCTTCACCGGCCCGACCCAGTCGACCGTCGGTCAATATTGGGGCGATACGCGGATCAACTACAGCGCGCCCGACCCGAGTCTCAGGCTCTATGACGTTCGCTCGGTCGAGGTGCTGGAAGGGCCGCAGGGAACGCTCTACGGCGCAGGGTCGCTCGGCGGAATCATTCGTATCGTCCCCGAGGCCCCGAACATGGAACTGGCCTCCGCACGAGCATGGAGCGGCCTTTCCGTCACCCAGGACGGCAAGCCTGGCGGTGATATCGGCGGGATCATCAACCTGCCGGTCAAGGGCGATACGCTGGCCCTTCGAGGGCTTGCCTATGGCGGCATCGACGGAGGCTATATCGACGATCGCCAGCGTGGGCTGAAGGATGTCAACCGGGTCGAGACGATCGGCGGACGCGCTACCCTGCGCTTCTCGCCCAGCCAGGATTGGACGATCGACCTGTCGGGCAATTATCAGCGCATTGCCGGCGATGACGCGCAATATGCCGATCGTCACGACCTCACTCGATCGAGCGCGCTCGCCCAGCCCTATCGCAATGAATATCTGCTCGGCGAACTGGTGATCGCCAAGGATCTGGGGGTGGCACGCCTGGTATCGTCGACTGGAATCGTCGACCAATATGTCGCAGAACGCTTCGATGCGACCCCGCCAGGCGAGCTGGCCAGGGCCTATGATCAGATCAGCCGGATCAGAATGGTCAGTTCCGAAACCCGCCTGTCGCACAGCGGCGCCAACGGCGATGGTTGGGTGATCGGTGTGAGCGCGCTCAGTACCATCACGCGCCAGGACAGGACCTTCGACCAGCAATTCGTGGCCATGGGCGGAGTGGGCGAGGTGGCGATTATCGACCGTCTGCCGACCTTTCCAGTGGCGAGTCCTGCCGGCCTGGTTACCGTACCGTTTCTCACATCGGGCGTGGTCGGGGTGCGCAATCGCGTCGATGAGGCGACGCTGTACGGCGAGGCGACGGTAGCACCCCTGCCGTGGCTGTCATTGACCGGCGGCGGCCGCCTGACTCATTCGCGGCTATCGGGGCGCGCGCTCGACCGGCCCGAAGACCTGGCGTTCCGCCTCGACCAGGAAGCGCAGGGGCAGCGCACCGAAACGCGCTTCCTGCCCTCGATAGCGGTCTCGTTGCGTCCGGCGGACCGGGTCACCGCCTTTCTGCGGTATCAGCAAGGTTACCGTCCAGGCGGCCTGTCGGTGGGCACCAACATCGTGCAATATTACAAGGGCGATGAAGTCGAGACTGCCGAGGTCGGGCTGCGCTATATCGGTGTCGGCCGCTTTGATATCTCGCTCACCTTTGCCCACACGCGGTGGCGCGATATCCAGGCCGATCTGATCGATGAGTCGGGGTTTCCCATCACCGCCAATATCGGTGATGGCCGGATCACATCGGCCGGGATCAGCGCGCACTGGCAACCATTGCCGCGTCTCGATCTGCAGGCCGCGCTTTATCTCAACAGCTCGGAAGTCACGACGCCGACTGCGGCGCTGGTTGCGGCTTATGCCGCCGATCGCACCGAGTCGGCCCAGCCTCATGCCGCCAAACGCGCCGGGCCGTCGCTACCCAATGTCGCCGATGCGAGTGGCCTGTTCCGGGCACGCTACTCGGCGCCAGTCGGGCGCGTCGGCTATTTTACGTTTGATGCCTATGCCCGCTATGTCGGGCAGTCGCGGCTTGGCATCGGGCCGGTGCTGGGCCGTCCGCAAGGCGATACGCTGGACACGGGAATCGAGTTCAGGATCGGCGGTGAACGGCGTGGGCTGACCTTGTCGCTGACCAACCTGCTCAACGAGGAGGGCAATCGCTTCGCCCTTGGCAGCCCGTTCCTGATGAATGGGTCGAACCAGATCACGCCGCTCCGCCCGCGCAGCATTCGGATCGGGTTCGACGCCAGCTTTTAGAAAATTTCTCTGCGGGTTTCCTCGACCGGTTCCGTCTGGATGTCGGGGAGGGGCCGCGCCCGATCAGCTCAAGGTGATGAGCGCTTCTTTCCCGAGCACATCAGTTTGCCCGAGGAACGTATGCGTCATTTGCTTACCACCACCTGCCTCACGCCGATCCTGTTCGTCGCGCTGCCCGCCGTCGCCCAAACCACGATCACCACCAAAGTGACGACGCCGGTATTGACCGCCACCGCAGCGAATGGCCAGCCTTCGGATGTCACCATCACCTCGACCGGTTCGGTCGAGCCAACCGGTGGCAACGCGGTGACGCTCAACAGCGCGAACAATATCAAGAATGAGGGCAAGATCCTCATCAGCAACGCCAGCAATGCGAACGGCATCTTCGTTGCGGCAGGCGGCTCGGGCACGATCACCAACAGCGGGTCGATCGTGATCGACGAAACCTATACCCCGACCGACACCGACAATGACGGTGATCTCGACGGGCCGTTCGCGCAAGGCACCAACCGCTTCGGTATTCGTACTGCCGATGGCGCGGGATTCACCGGCAGCATCGTCAACACCGGCACGATCACCGTCGAAGGCAATGATTCGGGCGGCATCCGGCTCGGCGGCCCGCTGACCGGATCGGTAACCAGTAGTGGCACGATCACCGTCACGGGCGATCGCGCGGTCGGTGTCCGCACGGATGCGGTGTCGGGCAATGTGGCACTGAGCGGCACGATCAGCGTGCAGGGCAAGGATGCGATCGGCGTTGCCGCAGATGGTGATATTGGTGGCCGATTCTCCGTCCAGGGCAATGTCACCTCGACCGGGTATCGTACCCTCACCGGCGATCAGACCAAGCTCGATGCCGATGATCTGCTGCAGGGCGGGCCGGCGGTCCGGGTTTCGGGCAATGTCGGCGGTGGCATCCTGTTCGACGCGCCACCGCCGGACCTGGTCAGCAGCGATCCCGATGAAGACAAGGACGGCATTCCCGACGCGCAGGAAGGCACTGCGAAGATCACCTCCAATGGATCGGCGCCAGCGGTCCTGATCGGTTCCGCGACGCGCGACCTGACGATCGGCGCGGTGGCCGGCGATACCGGCAGCCATTCGGTCGTGAACAAGGGGACCATTACCGGCAACGGCATTTACAACGGGGTCGATGCAACCGGCATGTCGATCGGTGGCCAGGGCCATGCGGTCAATCTGGGCAACGGCATTTCGAACTCGGGCACTATTCAGGCCACTGGCAAGGCAAATGCCACCGCACTCAAGATCGGCGCCGGCACGACGATGCTGGAAACCGTCAACAGCGGTACGATCGCGGCCACGGGCGGCGGGGATTCCGCCTATCAGGCTCGCGCGGTCTCGGTCGAGGCGGGGGCATCGATGCCGACTCTGCGCAACAGCGGGACGATCAGCGCCACGACGGCCGCCCTGGGCACGGCAACCGCAATTTACGACGCCTCTGGAACGCTCAAGCTGATCGAGAATAGCGGCGTCATCGGCGCAACCGGATCGACCGACGTGAACCGCAACATCGCCATTGACCTTCGCTCGGTGACGAGCGGCGCGACCATCAAGCAGCTGGTGGCGGCGACGGGCAAGACGGCGCCGTCCATCACCGGCGTCATCCTGCTCGGCAGCGGCAACGACCTGTTCGACCTGGCCGACGGGTCTTATGGTGGCAATGTCGACTTCGGCGCGGGCGACAACAAGTTCGCCCTGAGCGGAGATGCAGCCCAGGCCGGGGCAATCCGCTTCGGGAGCGGCGCCGATACATTGTCGCTTGCGGGCACCGCCAGGACCAATGGCGACGCCTTTTTCGGCACTGGCACCAATACCATGAGCCTCGCCGACAGTTCATCACATACCGGCCGCATTCAGTTCGAAGACGGTGCTGATACGCTCACTTTATCGGGGACCTCGAAGATCATCGGTGATGTCGATCTCGGCTTTGGCGCAGACACGCTGACGCTGGGCGCGGGCACTGCGATACGCGGCAATCTCTTCCGGGCAAGCGGCGCCGCGGCCAACATTTCCGGCCTGCTCGATCTTGCCAATACCGGCACGGTCGCTCTGTCCTCGCTCAACGTCACGGCGACCGGCATGATCGGCGTCAACATCAGCACTGCGCTGGGCAGTTCGACGACCTACGATGTTTCCGGCAACGCGACCTTTGCCGCCGGCTCCAAAGTGCTGGTGCGCCTCGACAGCGTCACCCGTGCACCCGGCGTCTACACCATCGTGCGTGCGGGCAGCATCACGGGTGGCAGCAATCTGGTCGCGAGCGACATGCTGTTGCCTTTCCTGTTTACCGGCAACCTGACCACCGACCCGTCCAACACGTCGATCAAGCTGACCATCGGGCGCAAGAGCGCGACACAGCTCGGCGTGACGAGCGGCTCGGCCGGCGCGCTGGACGCGGTCTTTGCGGTGATCGACAAGGATGCGAAGATTTCGTCGACGATCCTCGCGATCGGCGATGGTGAGACATTCCGTCAGCGCTATTCCAGCTTTCTGCCCGATTATGCCGGCGGCGTATTCGAATCGGTCACTCAGGCATCCCGCGCCACCGCCCGGTTCCTGCAGGATCCCAATCCGAACATTGCTGATATGGGGCAATGGGGCTTTTGGCTGCAGCAGGTTGCCTGGGGCACATCGAAGAATCTCGGTAAGAGCTCGGCCTATGACGTCACTGGTTATGGCATCAACGGGGGCTGGAGCTCGATCTGGGAGCGGCGGGGCGTGTCGGCGCCGGCGTGGCCTATCTGAGCGGTACCGATGGGGATGGCTCCAACGATAACGAAATCCAGTCGAGCCAGTATGAAGCGGCGATCCACTGGCGTGTGCGCTGGGGTGGACTGGCGGCCAGCGCCCGCGCTTCGGCCGCGACGATCAACTTCGACAGCGTGCGGCGCTTTGACGGCGTTGCCAACAATCAGGAGTTCAACCGCACTGCCGATGGCAAATGGAACGGCAAGCTCTATTCCGCCGCCGGCGCTCTGTCCTATGACGTCCGGGTCGGCAAACGGCTGCACCTCCGCCCGATCGCCGCGATCGATTATTACCGGCTGACCGAGCAGGCGCATACCGAAACGGGCGGTGGTGACGCGTTCAACCTGATCGTCAACAAGCGCAAGAGCGACGAACTGGCTGCGACCGGCTCGGTCCAGCTCGGTTATGATTTCGGCAGCCTCGATCCCGAGGGCACCTGGATGCGGCTCAATCTGGAAGGTGGCCGGCGCGAGATCGTCGGCGGATCGCTCGGCCCGACGGTCGCGCGCTTCTCGACCGGCAACAGCTTCACCTTGACCCCGGAAGACCGCGAAAGCGGCTTTATCGGCCGGCTCGGTGTCTCCGGCGGTCGCGGGCCGTTCGCCCTCACCGCCGAGGGGAGCGCGGAACAGCAGCAGGGCCATGCCGCCATTGCGTTCCGGCTCGGGTTGAAGATCGGCATGTGACGGTCCCGAACCGTCCCCCGCGCAGGTGGGGGACGGTTCGAATGACAGTTCGAATATCGGGCTGATCTTGCGGTTGGGCGGCTGGAATCACGTGATCCTTCACGGCTTGCTTACCATTCGGGCGTATCGCTGGCGCCATGTTTCACGACACCGCCCTCGCGCGCGCCACCACGGCCGATCCGCGGCCGACATCCGCCGTCAGCACCGGGTGCGGTATGGCCGGTCTTGCCGGCCTGCTGATCTGGATCGCTCTGGCGCGCTATTACAATATGGACGGCCCCTATGCCGCACTGGTCAATGTTGCGGCATGCGGCGTACCGATGGTGCTATGGTCGGTGCTGGTCGACAAGGTTTACCTCAACCCAACCACCGGCATCGACTGGTCCTCGCCCAAGCCATGGCGCGAAACGATCGATATCAGCCTGACCAAGTTGGCCGGGCTATGGGTCACCTGGGCCGCGATCGCCCTTATCTACGCGACCGAACGATTCTACTGGCAGGGCAATTTCGCATTCTCGATGTGGTGCTTCCAGATGGCGGCACCTGTCTTGTTCGCCCTGTCGATACCCTATGTGCTGTGGATGGACCGCCGCACGATCGAACCGAAGGACGGTGCCTGGGCACTCGGCGCCTGGCTGATGGGCTTGAAAGAGCCGATCGAGAAGGAAGCGATCTACAATCATCTGCGCGGCTGGGGGGTGAAGGCATTCTTCCTCGCCTTCATGCTCGCGATCGTGCCCGGCGGCTTTGGCGAATTCATTCGCGGCGACGTCTCGCAGGTACTGCGCGACCCGGTCGCGCTCGCCAACTGGCTGATCACCTTCATGTTCCTGATGGATGTCGCCTTTGCGACGGTCGGCTATATCCTCACTTTCCGTCCGCTCGATTCGCATATCCGCACCGCGACGCCGTATGCCGCGGGCTGGATGAGCGCGCTGATCTGCTACCCGCCATTCATCCTGATGGCCGAAAATGGACCGCTCGATTATCATCCCGGCACGTCGGAATGGTCGGTCTGGTTCGCCGGACATCCGATCATCCTGAGCCTGGTCGGCGCGGTATTGGTCGGGCTGACTGCGATCTACGCTTGGGCGACGATCGCGTTCGGCTTCCGTTTTTCCAACCTGACGCATCGCGGTATCCTGACGCATGGGCCCTATGCCTTTTCGCGCCACCCGGCCTATCTGTCCAAGAATCTGTTCTGGTGGATCTCGACCATTCCGTTCCTGACCACCGGCAGCCTGACCGATGCGGTGCGTGCGACGATCCTGCTGAGCGCGGTTAGCGGCGTCTATTACTGGCGCGCACGGACCGAGGAACGGCATCTCGGCCTCGATCCGGCCTATCGGGAATATTCCGCCTGGATGGCGCGCAACGGCCTGATCCCGCGCTTCTTTGCCTGGGCGATGGGAAAAGCCCCGCCCCAGAAATAAACGTCATACTCAGGTTCCGCACGACGAGCACGTACGCGAAATCAGAAGCGCATCTCGTCATAGACCTTCGAGACGTCGCCGCCCCAAGCGCCGTGATACCGCTCGAGCAGCACTTCGGCCGGGACCTTGCCGGACCGCACGATGTCGCGCAACGGATCGAGGAACCCCGTCTCGTTGCTGCCCGATGCATCGACGCGCGCCCGAGCAGTCAGCCCGGCATTGGCGATGTCGAGTACCTCACCGGCGATATCGCGCAATGTGCCGCCGCCCGGAATGGGCGCATTCAGCGCCAGTTTCGGCACCGCGTCGCGCAGCGCCTGGCGTTCCTCGATCGTCCAGTGCTTGACCACATCCCAGGCCGCGTCGAGCGCGCCATTGTCGTAGAGCAGGCCGACCCACAGAGCGGGCAGGGCGCAGATCTTGTTCCACGGCCCGCCATCGGCACCGCGCATTTCCAGGAAAGTCTTGAGCCGCACTTCGGGAAAGGCGGTCGAGAGATGGTCGGCCCAGTCGTCGACCGTTGGCTTTTCGCCCGGCAGAACCGAAAGTTCGCCTTTCAGGAAGTCGCGGAAGCTGAGGCCCGCGGCGTCGATGTACCTGCCGTCACGGTAGACGAAGTACATCGGTACATCGAGCGCATAGTCGGCATAACGTTCATAGCCAAACCCGTCCTCGAACACGAAGGGCAGCATGCCGGTTCGCGCCGGGTCGGTGTCCGACCAGATATGGCTGCGATAGGACAGCATGCCGTTCGGCTTGCCCTCGGTGAACGGTGAATTGGCGAACAGGGCGGTAGCGAGCGGCTGCAGCGCCAGGCCGACGCGGAACTTCTTCGCCATATCGGCTTCGGTTTCATAGTCGAGATTGACCTGGATCGTGCAGGTGCGGAGCATCATGTCGAGCCCCATCGAGCCGACGCGCGGCATGTGCCGCAGCATGATTGCATAGCGCCCCTTGGGCATGATCGGCAGTTCCGCGCGGCTTTTGTCGGGCCACATGCCCAGGCCGAGAAAGCCGATGCCGAACTTGTCGCCGATCGCCTTGACCTGTTCGAGATGGCGGCCGGTCTCGGCGCAGGTCTCATGCAGATTGTCGAGCGGTGCGCCCGACAGCTCGAACTGTCCGGCCGGTTCCAGGCTGATGCTGCCGTCGGCGCCACTCAGCGCGATGACCTTCCCGCCCTCCAGCACCGGACGCCAGCCATAGCCGGTCAGTGCGTCGAGCAGGTCCTTGATTCCGCCTGCCTCGTCATAGCTCGGGGCGTGGTGATCGGTCAGCGAGTAGACGAACTTCTCATGCTCGGTGCCGATGCGCCAATCCTTGATCGGCTTCTCGCCCTTGGCGAAGCTTGCGACGAGTTGATCGCGGCTCTCGATGACCGCTGCGTTGTTCTTTGAAACGGTCTTCGTGCTCATGGCGCGCATGTAGCGCTGGCAGGGGCGGGGCGCTAGTGGGGTGGAATATTACCAGTCGCCGCGCACCGCCATCCACACCGATAAGGCCGCTGCCGCGGCGGTGTCCGCGCGGAGGATGCGTGGGCCGAGGCCGATCCCGACAGCACTCGGCACGGCTCGAATCGCCTCGCGTTCGTCGCTATCGAATCCGCCCTCCGGGCCGATAAGAATCGCTGCCGGGCCAGTCGCACTGTGCATCGCGTCGAACGCCGGCACGCCGCCGGTTTCGTCAGCGAAGAACAGGGCCCGTCCTGTCGGCCAGTCGCGCAGCAAGGCGGTGAGCTTCACCGGTTCGACCAACTCCGGAATCGCGGTGCGCCCGCATTGCTCGGCCGCTTCGATCATATGCGCGCGCAGCCGGTCGAGGTTGAGCCGGTCGACCACCGTCCGCCGCGTCAGCACCGGTACGATCCGTGCGGCGCCCAGCTCGCACGCCTTTTCAATCGCCCAGTCGATCCGGCCCTTTTTCAGCGGCGCCATGCACAGCCAGAGGTCGGGCACGGCCTCACGCTCGCGCAGGCGGCCGGTCACGTCGAGCATCAGGTCGCGCTTGCCGATCGCGCTGGCCACGCCCAGCCATTCGCCGGTCCGGTCATCGAACAGCTTGACCGGATCGCCGACCTTCATGCGCATGACGGAGACGAGATAATGCGCCTGCGGTCCGTCGATCCGGATCGTCCCGGGCGCGAGTTCGGTATCGACGAACAGGCGCGGCGTGGATTGCGGCGGCCAGGCAGGGGTGGCGGGCATGATACCGTTCCTAGCCAAGCTCTGCTCTGCCGTCACCCCGTCGAGGCGAAAGGCCAAGCACCGCTTGCATCCGCGAAAGCGAAGCTCGGTCGCGGGCGCGCGCGGTAGGTCGTAGAGAGGTCGGCACGCAAAGGGAGCTGCTCATGCCGACCACCGCCAGCCTGATTGCCTTTGGTCTCCTCGCACTGGGCATGGCGCTGACGCCGGGGCCGAACATGATCTATCTGATCTCGCGTTCGATCGGCCAGGGTCCCAAGGCGGGCTTCATCTCGCTTGGCGGCGTGGCGCTCGGTTTCCTGTTCTACATGCTGTGCGCGGCCTTCGGCATCACTGCGTTCATGATGGCAGTGCCCTTCGCCTATGATGCATTGCGGATCGGCGGCGCGGTCTACCTCCTCTATCTCGCCTGGCAGGCGATCAAGCCGGGCGGCCGGTCGCCCTTCCAGGTGCGCGACCTGCCGGTCGATGGCCCGCGCCGCCTGTTCGCGATGGGCTTCGTCACTAACCTTCTGAATCCGAAGATCGCGGTGATGTATCTCTCGCTGCTGCCGCAGTTCATCGACCCGCACCGCGGCAGCGTGCTGGTTCAGTCGCTGGTGCTGGGCTCGGTGCAGATCGTGGCGAGCGTCAGCGTCAATGCGATGGTCGCGGTGATGGCCGGATCGATCGCCACCTTCCTTGCCGGCCGGCCGCGCTGGGCGACGATCCAGCGCTGGATCATGGCGACCATGCTCGGCGGGTTGGCGGTGCGCATGGCGACCGAAGCGCGGCGGTAGGGAATCACTGTTCTTGCCATTCCGATCGTCATGATATGATATCGCCCCGACAACGGGGAGGATCATCATGAAGAGTCATCTTGCGGCGATTGGCATGCTCATGTGCCTCGCCGGGTGTTCGAAGACCGAAGAAGCGACTGGCGAAGCGCAACATCAAGGGCGCTATGTCGGGATTGGCATTTACAGCCCGAGCAAGCTCTGGGCGCTGCTGAAACCTGCCAACCCGTCCAAGGACAAGGCGGCTGCGACGCTCGAGGACGATAGCCATGTCATCGTGGTGGTCGACAGCAAGACGGGCGAAGTGCGTCAGTGCGGCAATCTTTCGGGCTATTGTGTCCGGATGAATCCATGGGGCGGATCCGCACCTGTCGCGCCGGCCAGCCTGACCAAGCATGCGGCCGATCTGGCGGGCGAAGAGGCGGCCAGGGAGACGACCACGGTCAGCAATGCCGCCGACCCGATGCCCAACGCTCGCTGATCGGAAGCCTGTTGCCGATCGCGGCGCATGGTCTAGACACGCCGCATGTCGCCCGCCGAAATCACGCCTGACACCGAACATCGCGGCCTGGTCGGTGCACTGCCCGCCGTGCTTCGCCCCTTTGCGCTGCTTGCGCGGTTCGATCGGCCGATCGGCTGGTGGCTGCTGTTCTGGCCCGGCGCCTGGGCGGTCGCGCTGTCCGGCGGAGCGATCGAGCGCTGGGACCTGATCGCGTGGCTGCTGCTCGGCGCGATCGCGATGCGTGGCGCGGGGTGCGTCTATAACGACATCGTCGATCGCGATCTCGACAAGCAGGTCGCCCGCACGCGCAGCCGGCCGCTGGCGAGCGGTGCGGTGTCGCTCAAGGCGGCCTGGGCCTGGCTCGTACTGCTGTGCCTGATCGGGCTCGGGGTGCTGGTGCAGTTGCGCCCCTACGCCGCCGTGGTTGCGCTGCTCAGTCTCGCACCGGTCGCCGCCTATCCGTTCATGAAGCGCATCACCTGGTGGCCCCAGGCGTGGCTCGGTATCGTGTTCTCCTGGGCAGCGCTGGTCGGGTGGAGCCAGATCGCCGGTACGCTGACCGTGGCGGGCCTGCTGCTCTATGCCGGGTCGATCGCCTGGGTGATCGGGTATGACACGATCTATGCGCTGCAGGACCGTGAGGATGACGCGTTGATCGGCGTGCGCTCCTCCGCTTTGCGCATGGGTACGAAGGTGCGGCCCGGTGTCGCAGGCTTCTATGCGGCGGCGCTGGCGTTGTGGGGCGGGGCGATCTGGTTGATCCGGCCCGACCCGATCGCACTTGCCGCATTGCTGCCGGTCGCGCTGCACTTCATCTGGCAGATCACGACGCTCGATCCCGCCGATGGTGCGGGCGCGTTGCACCGGTTCCGGAGCAACCGATTTGCCGGGTTGCTGATGTTCGGCGCCTGCTTCGTGGTCGGGACGACATCGACGCTGTGAGCGGCTGTCAGGGCGTCATCGGCTTAGGTGGAATCACCTTCCCCGTTCGTGCCGAGCTTGTCGAGGCATCGTTCTTCTTCTCCCGCGTTGGAAAGAGAAGAACGGCCTTCGACAAGCTCAGGGCGAACGGAAGGGAGTGGATCAACTCAACTCGAAATCGCTCTAAAAGCTCGCGCCGTCGATCTTCTTCAGTGTCAGGCCATCGAGGTCGATCGAGGGCACGCAACGCAAGTTGATCGCCGCCATGCGCGCGCCGCCGGGGCCGACACCGGTCGCGAAGGGCTGGCACCCGCAAGTCTCGCAGAAACGGTGTTCGATCTTGTGCTTGTTGAACAGCCATTCGGTGGTCGCTTCTTCACCGGAAGTGACGCGGAACTGGTCGATCGGGACGAAGTCGAGCAGTAGGCCCTTGCGGCGGCAATGCGAGCAGTTGCAGCTCATCGCGGCGGTCGGCGCATCGCCCTCGACTTCGAACGCCACTGCGCCGCAATGGCAGCTGCCGGTATAGCTCATGTCCTGCTCCTGTCGTTCCTGTTGTGTTCTGACGGCTAGCGACTCCATCGTGATCGGTCAACGGCAGACCCGGATCATATCGACGGTGCAAGCCGAAGGAAGGGGCCTGCCGCGCGCGCGTCATGGTTGCGCCGGGGCTTCCCTCAACCTAAGTCCGCTCGATGCTGACCACCGACCAGGCGCGCGACCGCGCCGCTGATATCGTCACCCGCGCCAAAGCCGCCGGAGCCGACGCCGCTGACGCCGTCTATGCCGCCGATACCGCGCTTGACGTTTCCGTGCGCCTTGGCGCGCTGGAGGATGTCGGGCGGTCGGAAAGCGCCGAACTCGGCTTGCGGGTCTTTGTCGGCAAGCGCTCGGCCAGCGTCTCGACCTCGGATCTCTCCGCCGATGCCCTGACGGCATTGGTCGATCGCGCCGTCGCCATGGCGCGCGAAGCCCCGGAAGATGCCTGGGCCGGGCTTGCGCCGGAGGACCGGCTGATGCGCGGCAATGCGCCGCAGCTCGACCTCGACGATGGCGGCGAGGTCGCGCCCGCCGATCTCAAGGCTGCCGCGCTGGCCGCCGAAGATGCGGCGCGTGCCGTGTCGGGCGTCACCAACAGCGAAGGCGGCGGCGCCAGCGCCTCGCGCTCGATCTGGGCGCTCGCCACCAGCCAAGGCTTCGCTGCATCCTATGCCGCGACCGGCTATGGCATCTCGGCCAGCGTGCTGGCGGGCGAGGGCGGGGCGATGGTCCGCGACTATGCCCATCACGGCGCGCGCCATCGCTCGGGCCTGGAGGATGCAACGACCGTCGGCACCCGCGCCGGCGAACGCACCGTCGCCCGCGCCAATCCGGCGACGGTCAAGAGCGGCGCGATGCCGGTGGTGTTCGATCCGCGGATCGGCTCTTCGATGCTCGGCCATCTTATCGGCGCGATCTCGGGTCAGGCGATCACGCGCAAGACCAGCTTCCTGCTCGATTCGCTCGGCACGCGCATCTTTGCCGAAGGAGTGACGATCGCCGATGATCCGCATCGCCCGCACGGCTTGCGCTCGCGGCCGTTCGACGGCGAAGGCCTGCCGGTATCGCCGACCGAGTTCGTCTCCAACGGCATGCTCGAAACCTGGCTGCTCGACAGCGCCTCGGCGCGCCAGCTCGGGCTTGAGCCGACCGGCCATGCCGCGCGCGGTGTCGGCGGCAACCCCGGGGTTGCGACCAGCAACCTGTTCATGGCCGCGGGCAAGATCCCGCCCGAGACGCTGATTGCCGACGTGGCGCACGGCATCTACATCACCGAGTTGATCGGCATGGGCGTCAACGGCGTGACCGGCGATTACAGCCGCGGCGCAGCCGGTTTCCTCATTGAGAATGGCGAGATTGCCGGACCGGTTGCGGAATTCACCATTGCTGGCAATCTGAAGGACATGTTCCTCAACCTGACGCCGGCCAATGATCTCGAATTCCGCTATGGCAGCAATGTGCCGACCTTGCGCATCGACGGCATGACGGTGGCCGGTGCCTGAGGCGCCCGATTTCGATATTTTGGCCGACACGATTGCGGCGATCGCGGCGGAGGCCGGCGCCTTTGCCTTCGCCAAATGGCGCACCGACTTCAAGCAATGGGAAAAGGCGCCCGGCAACCCGGTGTGCGAGGTCGATCTCGAGGTCAATATACTGGTGCGCCAGCGGCTCGAGGCATTGCTGCCCGAGGCCGGCTGGCTGTCGGAGGAAACGGTCGACAACCAGGATCGCCTGGCATGCGCGCGGCTGTGGGTGGTCGATCCGATCGACGGCACGCGCGACTATGTCCGCGGCCGGCCCGGCTGGGCAGTGTCGATCGCGCTGATCGAGAATGGCCAGCCGGTGATCGGGGTGCTCGACGCACCGGCACGCGGCGAAGTGTGGCGCGCCGAGGCGGGCAAGGGTGCGACCCTCAATGGCGCACCCGTCCATGCCGGCAATCGCGCCGACTTTCCCGGCTCGCGCGTGCCGACCGACACGTTGCCCAGGATCGACAGCGATCTGGTCGCGGTCGACAAGCCCAATTCGATCGCGCTGCGCATCGCGATGGTCGCCGCCGACCAGGCCGATCTCGTTGCGACGCTGCGCTGGGGCAATGAATGGGACGTTGCGGCGGCAGTGCTGATCGCGGCCGAGGCAGGCGCCACGGTCAGCGACGCGCTGGGGCAGAAGCTCAAATTCAACACGCCGAGCGCGCAGGCCTTTGGCGTGCTCGCAACGACGCCGGGGATCCATGCCGCGGCGGTCGAGCGGCTGAGCGAACGGGCCAAAGCGCTGTCGAAATAGCGCCGCCCCAACTCATCCCGGCAGGATGAACGGCGGATAGCGCAGCGCGGACACGCAGCCCGTATCGAGCCCTTTGGCGGTACCGGCGGCATAGAAGCTGGTCGATAGCGCGACCGTGCAGTCATTATAGGGCGTATGTCCGGCCGGCAGGACGACATGAATGCCATTGGGAAAAGAGCGCAGCATCAGATCGCCCCAGGCCGGCGGCGTCACCGGGTCCACCTCACCCGAAATGATCAGGACCGGGACGTTCGATATGACCGGCGCATAATAGTCCTGCGGAACAGGCGGTTTGGGCCAGACCGCGCATGCCGCCATCTGACTCCTGACCCGCTGGTCACCGATAAAGCTTCCCCTGGTCGCGCGCGCGACCTCCTCCGGCCGGATGCGCCGCACATCCTCGGCGCAGGTAAAGGAGAGGAGCAGGCCAGTGCGAATGCTTTTGGCAAGGCCGCGGCTGCTCTGCATGGCCGCTTCGGCGAACGGTGCCAGATTCCCCGCCCTGGCGTCCTGGAGCAGGCGCGGCACCCGCCGGCCCGCCTCCGCCGAATAGAGCATGACGCGAAGCGCATCGGCGAAACCGGACGCGGAGAGGCTGATCTGCAAGGGCGCGCGGGTGACCGGATGCTGGATCACCACGCGTTCGGGCCTGGTGCGGAGCCGGCGCAGGACGGTGCGGAGATCGTCGCCAATGTGGGGATAGGCGGCATGACAGGGGGCGTCGTCGGCGCATTGCCGGACCAGGAGATCGAAGGCACGCTGTGCGGCAGCCGCGTGATAGAGCGGCGCACGATTTTCCACCGGCACCGAACCGTTCAGCACGGCGGCATGAACATGGCCACCGAACATATGAATGTAGATCAGCGCTGCGCGCGTGCCATAGGATCCGCTGTCGATGTTGATCTTGTCATAGCCCATCGCCTGCCGGAGATCGTCCAGATCGCGCATCGCGGCCATGGTGGTATATTGCATGAGATCGGCATGCCGCTGAAGCGCGTCACGGCACGCAGCGAAGCCGGCCCCCGCCGCCAGAAAGGGCTCGAGATAGGCTTCCGGCCTCTCGTCCGATCCACCAGGACAGTCGAGCGCATGCCCCTCGCCGGTGCCGCGCACATCCATGAAGACCAGATCATGGTCTGCGAACTCTCCCTCCTTGTAGTCGGAAACGAGCTCGGTCGCGGCCTGGCCGGGGCCGCCGCCGAGCACGAAGACCGGTTCCCGGGGCTTGCCCGAGCTGGCCGGCAGCACGATCACCCGCAATGGCAGCGTTCGTCCCTCCGCTTGCCGGTTTTCCGGCACGGTGAAGATGCCGCATTTCGCGTTCCGCCCTGGATCGCCGGTCGTTTTCGTGTCGCTGGGCTGCGGGACGCGGCACGGTACGAGTGACAGTCCGGCCGCCCGATCGGCCGTCGCCGGCGATCGAGAGAATTTGGCGGAAGCCGGCGACGACGCCACCGTGGCGCAACTCAGCAAAAGCACCAGCAAGCTCGACCAGGATTGCCGCATGTCTCGCCTCCCGTTCTGCATCACCCGGCACAGCGCGGGATTCTCCCTGTTAAAGCCGGATAACAGGGAGAATAACAGGGAGCGGCATCTTTTTAGCCTGTTTTGCGCCGATTTGTTGGAGATAATCTCCTTGTATACCAATGCTATGGTGATCATTCTCCCTGTTATTGCAGAACAGGGAGAATGCTGGTCGGAACAGGGAGCGGGTTTGGCCGAAACAGGGAGTGACACAGCGCGGAACAGGGAGCGGGGAGCTGCCGGTTGCGTAACCTGGTTTCGAGACGCTGGGGTTATGAGATGCTGGCCGTGCATTGGTGCAGCTTTGGCGTGGATGGGGGTTTTGTTGAATCGAGCGCGGCACCACTGATTCAGATCATGAGCATTGCCGATAATCATCCCGTTGACCCTCACGCGACGTCAGGGACTATGACCCGATCCCGCGGAGACGAAGGGTCAAAAATGAAGAGTTATACCGTCAGCCAATTGGCGCGACTGTCCGGCACATCGGTCCGGGCATTGCACCATTATGACGAGATCGGTCTTCTGAGGCCCGCGTTCATCGGCAATAATCGCTACCGCTATTATGGCGAGGAGGAGTTGCTGCGACTGCAGCAGATCCTCATTCACCGCGAACTCGATATCCCGCTCTCGAAGATCGGCGCGATCCTCGATGCGCGGGATTTCGACCGCCTTGCGGCGCTGCAAAAGCAACGCGAGCGGCTTGAGGAGCAGGTAGCGCGCTACGCCGATATGGTCAGGACGATCGACCGCACGATCGCCCGATTGAGGGGAGAATGCGCCATGACGGACGCAGAACTATATTCGGGCATCGTTTCGCCCGAGAAGCAGGCCGGGTATGAAGCCTGGCTGGTCGAACGCTACGGACCCGGGATAGAGCACGAACTCGAGACGAGCCGGAAGGCAATGGCGAACCAGACCGAGGCGGAGCGTGCCGCGTCGATGAAGGCGCTCGAAGCGATCGAAACCGCTCTGGCCGATGCGCTGCGGCAGGGCGTTTCGCCACAAGCGGCGGCGCTCGACCCGCTGATCGAACGCCACCGTGCCTGGGTGACGTCGAGCTGGGGTCGAGAGGCAACGCCGCAGGCCTATGCCGGGCTTGCCGATGTTTATGAGCATCCCGATTTCCGCCGTCGATACGAAACGATCGAACCGGGGTTCGCCGAGTATCTCATGACGGCGATGCGCAGCTGGGCGGCGCGGCAGGGGTGAATGACACCTCGTCATTCGGGGCGCTCAGCGCAATCCGGCACTAGGCAGGCCGTCAGCTTCCGGCGTCCGCGTCGGAAGCGCGAAGGATCGGGATGGACGGTTCGCTGATGTTCGACCTCGCGCCGAAACCCCGTCGCCCGAGATGACCGGAGACCGCCGGGCGGGATTGCGTCACTTTCGGGAAATCGACAGGGTGTCGGCTCGTGGGGGCAAATGATGCGCAGCTATCGCAAGGATATCGACGGGTTGCGCGCCCTCGCGGTCCTGCCGATTACATTTTTCCATGCCGGCATTCCCGGCTTTTCCGGCGGCTTCATCGGCGTCGACGTCTTTTTGTCATCTCGGGCTTCCTGATTACCGCGATTATCGCGCGCGATCTGTCGGCCCGGCGTTTTTCCTATGCCGATTTTTATGAGCGGCGCATCCGGCGGATCTTTCCCGCGCTGATCGGCATGCTGTTGTTTTCGCTCGTTGCTGCCTATTTCCTTCTGCTGCCGAGCGAATTGCCCGATTTCGGGGCCAGCGTCGTCGGGACGGTCGTTTTCGTCTCGAACTTCGTCTTCTTTAAGCAATCGGGGTATTTCGATGGTGCGGCGGACGAAAAACCGTTGCTCCATACCTGGTCGCTTGGGATCGAAGAACAATTCTACATCATTTTCCCGGTCCTGTTGTTCCTGATCCTGCGCTTCGCGCCCCGATATGCCCGCCAGATCATCGCGCTGAGTGCGGCACTGTCGCTCGCCGCATGTATCTACATCACGCCGATCGGCGGCGCGGCGGCCTTCTATCTGATCCCGATGCGCGCCTGGGAATTGCTCGTCGGATCGCTCATCGCATTGGGTGCCGCACCGAAGATCTCGCCGGTTTTGTGGCGGGCCGCGCTATCCGGTGCGGGGGGCGCCCTGATCGTTGCGGCGATCATCCTGTTCAACAGCGAGACACGGTTCCCCGGAACGGCGGCGCTGCTGCCGGTGGCCGGATCCGCGCTGGTGATCGCTTATGGCGAAGGAACGGCGACGGCCCGGCTGCTTTCGCTCAGGCCACTCACCTTTATCGGGCTGATCTCCTATTCACTGTATCTCTGGCACTGGCCGCTGATCGTGTTCGGGCGCGATCTCGGTCTGCTCGACGGGAAGATCGGGCCGGCTGTAGCGATCGTGCTGATGTCGATTGCCGCAGGGTATCTTTCCTACCGCTTCGTCGAAACGCCATTCCGCAATCGCAGCCTGTTTTCCCGGCAGCGTATCTACAGGCTGGCGACCGTCGGTGCCGCCGTCCTGTTGGGCTGGGGCTTTTTCTATCAATATTCCAACGGCCTTCGGTCGCGCTTTTCATCCCCAATTCTCGCATTCGACGATGGCCAGTATGATTTCAGCCCAAGGCGGGACGACTGTCTTGCCGTGATCGGAACCGCCGACCCGGCGCACGCGTGCGTGTTCGGCGGGGAAAGCGCCAACATGGCGCTGTGGGGGGGATAGCCACGGCCTCGAACTCGCAGTCGCGCTCGGTAGCGCCGAGCATCCTTTGCGGTCCATCACCTATTCCTCATGCCCGCCCGCGCTTGGTTTCGACCAACCGGGCAGGCCCGACTGCAAGGTGCACAATGATCTCGTCGCCCGTTACCTGATCGATCATCCGGAAATCCATACTGTCGTCATCGTTGCTCACTACACCGCTTATCTGAAGTCCCCGGGATTTCAGCCGGGCCTCGTCAGAGCCACGGACATGTTGGTTGGCGCGGGAAAGTCGGTGGTCATTATCGGCCCGACACCAGGGGAGAATACCCACAACGTACCAAGGCGGCTGGCGCGTCTTGGTAACGATCTGGTTCCCAAACGCGACTATCTGGAGCGGCAAAAGCAGGTCATCGCGATGCTGGGCATTCTGCAGGCGAAGGATGTGAAGGTCATCTGGCCAAGCCATTATTTTTGCGGCGTGGAAAACTGCCGAGTCACGCTGGACGGGAAACCGGTCCTGTTCGACGAGCACCATATCAGCATGACCGCCGCGCGGTATCTGGCCGATCGGATCGCGCCACTGATCGAGCAGGGCGACGCGGAGGCTGCGTTGCCGCGCTGAGTCCGGTCGGCGCGGTGAACGAAGACTATCGTCGAATGCCGGCGGTGGGTCGATGGCGGTCGCTCTCGCCATCCGCCGCCAGTCGATCAGCTCCGGCCATCGGATCACGCCACCTGTCCATGGAATAAAGTAGTTGTCGCGCTGTCACAGCCATGATGCCCTATGGTAGCGGCGGATGTCCGATGCGTGTCAGTAGGGGGTCAGAATATGCGCCGATATGGGATTTGCGGCATCCTCGCCGCGGTGCTGGCGGCTGCCACATCGACGACGGTGGCCGCGCGTGAACCGTCCGGGCCTTCCCCGCTGGCAGGCACGATTGCGACGGAGTCGTACCAGGAGCTTGAAGCGCAGGCATCACGTGGCGCGATCGCCTTATGGGCGCTGGGCGCGATCGAGGAACATGGACCGCATCTGCCACTGATGACCGATGTCGTCGTGCCGTCGGGGCAGTTGCGGATCGCCGCGACGACGCTCAAGGCCCGCGGCGTGCCGAACCTCATTGTGCCGCCCTATTATTGGGGCGTGAACAATGTCACCGGCGCGTTTGCGGGCTCGATCTCGATCCGCCCGGAGGTGATGACCGAGTTGATGCTCGATGTGTTCCGCAGCATGGCGAAGGCCGGGATCAAGCGGATCTACTGCGTTACCGGGCATTTCGATGCCGCCCATGCCGGGACGATCGCCGCGGCGGTCAAGCGCGCCAATGACGAGAAGATCATCGAGGCGCGTTTCGTCGTCCCGGCGCCGCTCGGCAAGCGGCTTGGGCTGGTGTCGGGGCAATCCGGCGCGCTCTTCGCGGAGTGGCCCGCTCCCCCGGCTGGCGAGCCGGATCTTCATGCCGGCGAGATGGAAACATCGGCGATGCTCGATCTCGCGCCCGAGCTGGTAAAGCAGGACATCGCCAAAGGGCTGCCGCCGACCGGCCTGACGCCCGAACAGCTTGCCGGCTGGCGTAAGGGCGGGGATACGGCCCGGTCGATCACTCCGTCGGGCTATCTGGGCCGGCCGGCCGATGCGGCAGCGGCGAAGGGACGGGCCCGACTGGCGCTCGAGGCGGGGGCTTATGCCGATGCAATCGGTGTCGATCTGAAAGCCGGCAAGGGGGCATCCGAGGATTAATACCAACTCGGGCTGATTCTGGCTCATCTTCCACCTGCTCCCCGGCGAAGGCCGGGGTCCAGTCGGCAAGCATTTGCTGGCCTGGCGCTTCGCGTTATCACCTCGACCTTCTCGACTGGGCCCCGGCATGCGCCGGGGAAGCAGCAAAGGTGGCGCAGCATCGGCGCAATTTGGTATAAGCAGGGCAGTCGGTTCGCGGGCGCTGAAACCCTTTGGCCTGGACAAATCACCCTTCACCGTTCGGGCTGAGCTTGTCGAAGCCCAAGTGCAGCCATGCCCTTCGACAGGCTCAGGGCGAACGGAAGGTCATCAACTCAACTCGAAGGTGGCTTAAGATCCCAGCCCATCCTCGCGATACTTGATCTCCAGGAAACGTCCGCGTGTCGCCAGCAGATTGAGGTCGCCCTCGGCCAGTTGCGCCGACATGCCGGCAATCTGTTCGTCGATCACCTTCAGCCCATCGGCAAGCTGCTGATCGGGAGTCTTGCCGTTGCGGGGCACGTTGCGCAGCGCCTGGGGGACCCTGGAATAGCCCTTGAGCAATTCGGGCAATTGCTCGCCGATCAGCTTGCGCACTTCCGCGGCGGCCGGTTCCTGTTCGTTCAGGTCTGCCATCTGCGGAGTGAGTGCCTCAAGCCGCACGCCGATGCCGTCCACCAGGGTTTGTGCCGGTGCGGGCAAAGCGGGGCGTTGCGATTCGAGCCATTGCTCGGTCTTCATCGGCAGCAATTTGAGCGGCGTCTGGTTGAACGTCTCCGGCTTCACTTCGGGCACGGTCGGGAAGATCGCGAACAGCAGGGTCGCGGCGACCAGTGCCGCCATTACCAGCATCGCGCCGCCAATGCCGAGCGGCACGATCCAGCCGACCACCACCGCGCCGATCAGGATCGCGACATCCACCGCCACGATCCGGCCAAGCCGGGTCATGATCTCGGTGCCCTGGCGTTTGCGCCGCCGCGCCGCCAGCGCGGCCGAACGCTCACGCGTGCGGTCGAGATATTCGGTGCTGCGCGCGATCTGGCGATCGACGTCGGTCATCTCGTTTCACTCACTTTTACAGGGCCTTCAATCAGAGGGCTTCCAGCTTGAACGTCTCGCCGCCCGAGCCCTTGTTCTGCGACTGGCCTTCGGCGCGGGCGATATAGCCCTTCGACTTTTCGACCTCATTGCCGAGCGCGGTGACCGTGGTCTTCATCGAATCGAGCGCCTTCAGCTTGAAGGTGTCGATCGCGTCCATCGTGTCGTAGATGTTCTGGAACGCGCGCTGCAGCGTTTCGAGCGGGATGGTCGCCGAGGCGGCCTGTTCGTGAATCTGCGCGGTCTGGCTCTTGAGCAGCTTGCCGGTCGAATCGATGATCCCGGCGGTCGTCGTGTTGAGCGCGGTGATCTGTTCGAGCACGAGCCGCTGATTGGTCAGCGCCTGCGCTACGGTCACTGCGGTGCGTAGCGCCGACACCGTGGTGGTCGAAGCGCGATCGACGCCCTTTACCAGCTCGACATTGTTCTTCTTGACCAGGTCGAGTGCGAGGTAGCCCTGCACCGTCACCGCCATCTGAGTCAGCAGATCCTGAGTGCGCTGGCGGACATAGAAGAGCGCCGTCTCACGGATCGCCTTGGCCTTGGCCGGATCGGTGTGGTCGAGTTCGTTGGCCTTGTCCTCGAGCTTCTGATCCATCGTCTTGGACAACAGGATCATCTGTTCGAGCCGGCCCATCGCGGTCCACAGATTGGCGCGTTCCACGTCGATCGCGGCATTGTCCATCAGCAGCTCGTCCTTGCCGCTGCCAAGCGACTTGAGGATCGAGGAGATGTGCGTCTGCGACGATTTATAGCCGTCGAAATAATTGCGCATCTTGTTGCCGAACGGGATGATCCCGAAAATCTTGCGCGGTGCGGTCAGGTTGCCGCGCCGGCCCGGATCGAGATCCTCGACGGTGCGGCGCAGCTCGGCAAGGTCCTTGCCGACGCCGGTTTCCTGATCCATCGCCTTGGTCGGCCGGTCGAGGAAGCGGTTCGACTGTCCGGCCGCCTCGCGGATTTCCTTCTGGCCCATCGCGCTGATCGCATCGACGCGCTTGCCGAATTCGGGCGAATTGACGTCCTGCGCAACAAGATCGTCGATGAAGGTGTCGACCCGGGTCTGCAATTGCGTGCGCGTGCCGTCATCGACCGGCACCAGTCCGACCGCCTTTTCGGGTGCGACCACGGGCACGGGATCGGGCGGGGTCAGCACCAGATCGGGTGTCTTTGTATCGGTCGCTGTCTCGGTTGCGGTAGCCATGCTCTTCTCCAGCGTCACGTGTCCCGCCCTAGATGCCGCCGAACGCGTTTACGTTCAACTGTATTAATGATGTAATACGCTAGTCTCTTTTGGCAAGCCGGGCGGAAATCAGGGCCGACAGCATCAATTGCATCTGGTGATACAGCATCAGCGGCAGGATGACTGCCCCGGCGATCGCCGCCGGAAACAGGATGCGGGCCATCGGTGCGCCGGTGGCGAGGCTTTTGTGCGCGCCGGAGAAGAGCAGGGTGATGCGGTCTTCGCGACTGAGCCCCAATGCGCCGCCGATCGTCCAGGCGGCGGCGAATGATGCCAGAATCAGTATCAGCACGATCAGTGCGAGCCAGCCAAGTTCAGCGGAGCTGATCCGACTCCATAGACCCTCCGCCGCGGCGTCAGAAAAGGCGACGAACACCGCGATCATGATGGTCAGCTTGTCCATCATGCCCGCAAGCCTGGCATGACGGTGAAGGATCGGCTGCACCGGCCCGCGCAATATTTGCCCGAGCGCGAAGGGCAGGAGCAGCAGCAGGGCGATGCGGCCCACGCCGCCGAACGACACCGCGCCGACCGCGCTGCTCGCCACCGCCGCGAACAAGAGCGGAGTCAGCACCACGCCGAGCAGGTTCGATGCTGCCGCCGCGATCACCGACGCCGCGATATTGCCCCGCGCGATCGAGGCATAGGCGATCGACGATTGCACCGTGGTCGGCAGGACGGTAAGGAAGATGATGCCGAGCAGCAATTCGGGCGCGATCCATCCGCCCAGCGCGTGGCTGAGGCCGAGCCCGGCGAGCGGGAACAGCAGATAGCCGAACCCGAGCACCGCGAGCAGCAGTCGCCACCGCGTCAGTCCGTCAATCACCGCGTCACGGCTCAGCCGTGCACCGTGGAGAAAGAAGAGCAGGAAGATCGCCGCATTGGAAATCCAGCCGATCACGTCAAGCGCTTGCCCCCGCACCGGCAGCAGTGTCGCGACCGCCACCGTTGCGATCAGGATCAGGATGAACCGGTCGGGGATCAGGCGGCGGAGCAGCGGCATCGCGTTCTCCTAAGCGCCGCCCCGCGACATCTCAATGTCGCGCCGCAAGCTGCCTGACGAATGCCGGTGTCGACAAACCCTCTCCGACACTCCGGTCGTCAGCCCGAAGCACCGACTGAACCATTGCGGTTCCAAGCGTCATTGACAGCCCGCTGGCGCGCATGGTTCCTGCACCCTGGGGGATGGAGGCGACAACAGGATGCCGAAGCACCACTCCCTGCTCCAATTCCGCGTAGCGGCGGCTGGCCTGGCGGCGTTATTGCTCGCGGGACCCGCTCACGCCGGACCAGCGCCGCAGGTCTCCGGCTTCCAGGCCTTTCTGTTCAACAGCAAGACCGGCACTTTGTCGCCCGACGTCCTTGCGGCCAATACCGCGCTCGGCAATGTCCCCGCCGGTGACTATGCCTCGGTCTCCACCCTGGTCGTGGTCAGGATCGATATCGGCAAGGACATGCCGGTGCCCGACGCGGCCCAGCTGCGCCTGGTGGCAAGTGAAGCGGGCGCGGCGACGCGGGGCAAGGCTGCGACCCGGATCGTCCTGGACCGCACTGCGAAGATCGGTCCGGTCGGTCCCGACGGCGCGACTCATATCGGCTTCTGGCTCACCGGCACGGGGTGCCGGACGATCACGCTCAAGGCGACGCTGCTGACCGGCAAGAGCAGTTCGGCCAGCAGCACGGTGCTACCCTTCGCCTGCTACGAATAGGCTGTCGTTTCTGAACGGGAGATCGCGATGCAATCGATCACGGGTACGGTCGGCACGGGCGGCGCCAACGGCACCAGCGACGTTGCGCTGGTCCAGGCGATCCTTGTCAAGATTCAGCGCGCGGCGGCGACGGGCCGCGCGGCCGCGCCGTATCTGCCCAGCTATGACGGATCGGCCGGACCGGCGACGCTGGCCGCCATATTGGCGTTCCAGACCGATCATGCGCTGGTCGCGGCCACCGGCATCGCCGCCAATCCGCGCGTGACCAGCGGGCTTGTCGCTGCCGGCGATGCGACCTGGGCGAAACTGCTGGAGCAAGTGCCCGCCGAATTCTCCGACATGCGCGTGCTGGCGGGGGGCAAGACCGTCTATGTGGCGGCGACGGCGGCGCAGCTTCAGGCAAAGCTCACCGCCGCCGGCGCGCTGACCTTCACCAGCGCATTCCTGTTGAGAGTGAATGCGACCATCAACCGGATGCACAGCGAGCACGGCATTGCGATCGGGGTATGCCCGCAGGGCGACCGGCGAACTTTCCAGGCGCAATATGACCTGTTCACCAGTGGTCGAAACGTGACCAATGCCGGCCCGGGCGAGAGCAATCACAATTTCGGCATGGCCGTGGATCTCGGTTTCCAGGGCTTGAGATGGCTGCGCTCGAATGGTGCCGTCGTCACGAACGAAACCTACTGGCTGCATCAACTCGACGGGGTGAGCGCGGCGGAATCGCAGCGCTTCTGGGACGCCCTGCGGACCGCCGGCATCGATATCGGTGCATTCCGGGGGCCGGCCACCGACCGTCCGCATCTCCAGAACTGGAACGATGCCGGCGTCAGCATGGCGGTGCGGCTTGGCGATCTTCTGACCCGATCGGGCACGATGCGCTGGGAAGGAAGGGGCCGCCAACCTTACAGGTCCGATCTCGGGCTGGGCGGAGAGATGATCGCGGTTGGGACGGCCGCCCAGATCTGGAACCGGCAGGCGACCGTCAGCTTGCCCGATTTGCAGCGATTGAGGACGGCGGCCGCCGCGCGTCGGCCGGCGGTGCCTTCCGCCAGGAATGCTCCCCCGGCACGACCCGGTGCCGCGGCCGCGCCGGCTGCTCCTCCCGTGACTCAGGACGATATCGTCGCCATGCGGCAGGCGCTTCGCCACCAGTTCGAACTGGCCGATGCCAATTGGCGGAACTGGACGCCGCGCTGACCGGCCAGCCCTCGGCGCCGTGATTCGGTCGCTCCGCCGCGCGATGAGGGCGCCCGGAATAGCCGAACAGGTGATATATCGCCCCGGCGCAGCACCAATAGTCGCGCGCTTCTCTCAGACATCGTGACGACGACCCTTTCCGCGACGCAGCATTTGCGCTAGGGGCGCGCGCTACATCTTCAAGCAAAGCACCGGATACACTTATGAGCCTCCGCAATGTGGCGATCATCGCGCACGTCGATCACGGCAAGACGACTTTGGTCGATCAGCTGTTCCGTCAGTCGGGCACGTTCCGCGACAACCAGCGCATCGAAGAGCGTGCGATGGATTCGAATGACCTCGAAAAAGAGCGCGGCATCACGATTCTTGCCAAGTGCACCAGCGTCGAGTGGGACGATCATCACGGTCACAAGACGCGCATCAACATCGTCGACACGCCCGGTCACGCCGATTTCGGCGGTGAGGTTGAGCGCATCCTGTCGATGGTCGACGGTGTGATCCTGCTGGTCGATTCGGCCGAAGGCGCAATGCCGCAGACCAAGTTCGTGACCGGCAAGGCGCTCGCGCTCGGCCTGCGTCCGATCGTCGTGGTCAATAAGGTCGACCGCAGCGACGCGCGCATCCAGGAAGTGCTTGACGAAGTGTTCGACCTGTTCGTGTCGCTTGAAGCGACCGACGAGCAGCTCGATTTCCCGGTGCTCTACGCCTCGGGCCGCAATGGCTATGCCAGCACCGACGAGAATGCGCGCGAAGGCACGCTGACCCCGATGTTCGAAACCATCGTCAAGCATGTGCCGGAGCCGAGCGCCGATCCGAACGGTCCGTTCAAGTTCCTGGTGACATTGCTCGACCGCGACAATTTCCTCGGCCGCATCCTCACCGGGCTGATCTTCTCGGGTTCGGTCAAGACCAACATGGCGATCCATGCGCTGGATAATGACGGCAAGATCGTCGAGACCGGCCGCGCGTCGAAGATCATGGCGTTCCGCGGGCTGGAGCGCGTTCCGGTCGATGTCGCCAGCGCGGGCGACATCATTTCGATCGCCGGCCTGACCACCACCACCGTGTCGAACACGATCTGCGACCCGAGCGTGAGCGAGCCGCTGCATGCGCAGCCAATCGATCCGCCGACGCTGTCGATGCGTTTCGCGGTCAATGATTCGCCGATGGCCGGCCGTGAGGGCAGCAAGGTCACCAGCCGCATGATCCGCGACCGCCTGTTCCGCGAAGCCGAATCCAATGTCGCGATCAAGGTTACCGAAGCCGCCGACCGCGACAGCTACGAAGTCGCCGGCCGCGGCGAGCTTCAGCTCGGCGTGCTGATCGAGACGATGCGCCGCGAGGGTTTCGAGCTCGGCATCAGCCGCCCGCGCGTGCTGTTCAGCGAGGACGAGGACGGCAACAAGACCGAGCCGTACGAAACCGTCATCATCGACGTGGACGAGGAATATTCCGGCACGGTCGTCGAGAAGATGAACATCCGCAAGGCCGAGATGACCGACATGCGTCCCTCGGGCGGCGGCAAGACCCGCATCACCTTCTCAGCACCCTCGCGTGGCATGATCGGCTATCATGGCGAATTCCTGTCCGACACGCGCGGCACCGGGATCATGAACCGGCTGTTCGAGAAATATGGCCCGCACAAGGGCAAGATCGAAGGCCGCAAGAATGGCGTGCTGATCTCCAATGGCGCCGGCGAGGCCAATGCCTATGCGCTGGGTCCGCTCGAAGAGCGCGGCATCCTGATGGTTGCGCCGCAGGAAGCGCTCTACGAAGGCATGATCGTCGGTGAGAACGCCAAGACCGACGACCTTGAAGTCAATCCGATGAAGGCCAAGCAGCTGACCAACTTCCGCGCTTCGGGCGGCAAGGACGATGCAATCCGGCTGACCCCGCCCTGGCGCCTGACGCTCGAACAGGCGATCGCCTATATCGACGATGACGAGCTGGTCGAGGTGACGCCCAAGTCGATCCGACTGCGCAAGCGCTATCTCGACCCGAACGAGCGCAAGCGTGCGAGCCGCGCCAAGGCTGCCTGAGCCGGCGCAACGCAGAGCCGGATAGCCGATTGCGTCCAAGGGCGGGCGCAATCGGCTGGCTGTTGTCGCCGAAACCCTGGCAGCACGTGCGTCCAATATTTCAGCTATGGGAACGCGCGGAGCGAAAGGCGGATTCGCCAGCTCTTGCAACGCTGCGGGCCAGGCGTGCGTGGATCGCCTCGCTGTCAGCGGTCGAAAGCGGGCTGCCGGTGAGATAGCTCGTTATGAGCAGGGGCGGACGCTTCGGCGGCCACAGGATCGCGATATCATTGGTGGTGCCATGGCCGCCGGTGCCGGTCTTGTCGCCGACCCGCCATGCGGCGGGAAGGCCGGCGCGGAGGCGCCTGTCGCCGGTCTGGTTGTCGATCATCCATTGCGTCAGGCGCGTGCGCGAGGAACCCGACAAGACGGAGCCGAGCAGGATCCGGTCGAGCAGGGCAAGCGTCGCGAGCGGGGTGGTGGTGTCGCGCGGATCGCCCGGCGTGCATGTGCCAAGGTCGGGCTCGTAGCGATCGAATCGGGTCATCTTGTCGCCGAGCGCGCGAGCGAAGCGAGTCAGGCCGGCCGGGCCGCCGATCACCGGCAGCAGCAGATTGGCGGCGGCATTGTCGCTGTTGGTCATGGTGGCCTCGCATAACTCGCCAAGCGAGGCGGTGCCGCCGACGCGCGTTTCGCTGAAGGGCGAATGGTCGAGAATGTCGCGCGCGCTGACCGGCACCTTGTGGCCGAGGCTGGTCCGGCCGCGATCGACCTCGCGCAGGATCGCGGCGGCGAGAGGCAGCTTGAAGGTACTGCACATCGGGAAGCGCTCATCGCCGCGATGCGCGAAGCGGGCGCCGGTTGCGGTGTCGAGGATCGCGACGCCGAGCCGCCCGCCGCTGGCCGCCTCGCAGGCCTGCACAGCTGCCACCAGTGTCTCTCCGCCCAGTGGCGCGGTCCTGCTTCGGGCCGCCGGCAGGCTGGTCGACACCAATGTCGAGCCGGTTGCGATGAGAAATTTGCGCCTGTCCAACATCATCATCTCCTCAGGCGTCCCGGATATCCGAGGAAAGGGAGCGGCGGCAAAGCATATGATCTCGACAGAAGCATGAATCGAATTCATGGGGATCACATGGATCGATCGCGACTGCCGCTGAATGCCCTGCGCTCGTTCGAAGCCGCCGCCCGGCATCTGAGCTTCACGCGTGCGGCGATCGAACTGTGCGTCAGCCAGGGGGCGATCAGCCATCAGGTCAAGGCGCTGGAGGATCTGCTCGGCACGCCGCTGTTTCGTCGTCTACCGCGCGGACTGGCGCTGACCGATGAGGGGCAGGCGCTTATTCCGGTGGTTGCCGATTCCTTCGACCGGGTCGGAGCAATGCTCGACCGGTTTTCGGAAGGACGGTTTCAGGAAGTGTTGACGATCGGCGCGGTGGGGACGTTCGCGACCGGCTGGCTGCTTGGCCGGCTGCCGGATTTTCTCCAGGCGCATCCCGAGATCGACCTCCGGCTGATGACCAACAACAACCGCGTCGACCTGGCCGGGGAGGGGCTCGACATGGCGATCCGCTTTGGCGAGGGCGCGTGGCACGGTACCCATGCCGAGCGGATCATGGCGGCGCCGATGACGCCGCTGTGCGCGCCGGGCGTCGCGACGCGGCTGAACGATGCTGCCGACCTTGTCCGGGAACCCCGGCTGCGTTCCTATCGCTCGGACGAATGGGCGCGCTGGTTCGCGGCAGCCGGCTTGCCGCCGCCCGGTATGCGCGGGATCGTGTTCGACACGTCGCTGGCAGCGGCTGCGGCGGCGGTGTCGGGTGTCGGTGTCGCGCTGTTGCCGTCGGCGATGTTCGCGCGCGAGCTCTCGGCCGAACAGCTTGTCCGGCCCTTCGCGTGCGAAGTGGATGTCGGGCAATATTGGCTGACCCGGCTGCAATCGCGCGCCGACGGCCCGGCGATGACTGCCTTTCGCTGCTGGATCATGGGGGTGGCTGGATAGGGCTGAGGTCGGCCGGGTTGGCTGTCTGTTTATCGTCGGGTGGCTATCCTTCAGGCCTTAATCTGCTTCCTTGGAAACGGGGTGAAATTTGATGAATCCCCGTCATCCCCGCGAAAGCGGGGATCCCGCTTCTTCTTCTTCTTGCGGGGCAAGGCAGCGGGATCCCCGCTTTCGCGGGGATGACGACGGGGGTATTCCCAATTCATCCGACTCCATGAGGGACAAATCTCCCTTATCGCCTCAGCGTCACCCCAAAGGTGACGGCAGTAGGCGTCGTACCGTCGACATAGCGACCGACCAGCAAGTCGATATCGACCCGCCCCTTGCCCGTGGTCCAGCGCATACCGGTCTGGCCGCCCGCCTTGCCCCGATCGCGGGTGAAGGTTTCGGCCATCAGGCTCAGCGACGGGTTCAGCGCAACCATCATCTGGCCGCCGACGAACAGGTCGGCGCGGTGGCCGGCCCGCGACCATTGCCAGCCGCTATTGAGGTTCAGCGTAACGTGCCGGTCGACGGGAATGGTGACCGGCACGATCAGCGATGCTTCGTGGAAATGACCGCGATCGACCTGATAGGCGGCGCTGGTCGCGACGCCGATACCGAGGCCGCGCGTTGCGGAGCGCAGCTCGACCTTCGGCGACAGGCCGACCAGCGTGTCGTGCGATCCCGGCGACCAGCCATGGGCGACGAACCCGCCAAGCTCGAGATTGGGCCAGGCCTTGCGGGTGCAGGCCGGCGCGCTGTTGATCAGCCGGCCGTCACCGTTGCTCAGCGTGACCCAGCTTTCGAGATGGCAGGTGCCGGGCGTTTCCACGCCCGAGCCGTCGATCACATGCGCGCCGCCATCGGCGAAGGCCGGGTTGGCAGCGAACAGGGCGGCGGCCGCAGCAGCGAGGCGCAGCCAGCGCATCAGCTTGGATCGTCAAGGCTGAATTGATCGGCATCCTCGTCATAGGCGAAGATCTCGGCATAGCGGCCCCAATGCGTCACCGTACCCAAAGTCTCGGCGGCATAATCCGGTGACATATGATCCTCGAGCTCGTCGCGGAAGCGGCGGGCCGGCGCGACGCGGTTGGCGCGCTCGTCAAGGATACGGCGGATATGATGCGCCAGCGGAACATGGGCGAGCAGCGCCTGGGCGAAGATCGCCTTGCGCGCATCGACATCGGCCTGGGCATAGCGCCGTGCCGCCGGGGTCAGCGTGATATCGGCGCCGGTCAGTTCGGCGAAGCGCATCAGCTGCAGCGTTTCCGCCATCGGGAACAGCTGATCCACCTCGAGCTGCAGCTGATCGGCGAGGTCGGCCATGCTGGCGCGCCCGTCATATGGCGCGGAATCGACCTCCTCGATCAGGCCGGCCAGCGCGTTGGTCGACACGCGCGGCAGCACCATGGTGATGCCGCTGCCCGGGAACAGCCCGTCATTCGGCGATGTCGGGGCGGCGCGTGCCGTCATCAGCGCATAAATGTCGTCAACCAGCGCTCGGAACGCCGGATCGTCGCGGTCGCGCGGCTGCGGCAGATCGACCTTGATTTCGGCCGCCACCCGGCCGGGATTGGACGAGAAGACGAGGATGCGGTCGCACATCAGCACGGCCTCCTCGATATTATGGGTGACGATCAGGATCGACTTGATCGGCATCCGCCCCTCGGACCAGAGATCGAGCAGATCGGTGCGCAGCGTTTCGGCGGTGAGCACGTCAAGCGCGGAGAAGGGCTCGTCCATCAGCAGCAGTGACGGATCGACCACCAGCGCACGGGCCAGGCCAACGCGCTGGCGCATGCCGCCCGACAGCTCCTTCGGATAGGCATTCTCGAACCCGTCGAGACCGATCAGATCGATCGCGGCGAGCGCGCGGGTGCGGCGCTGCTCGGCGGGCACGCGCTGCGCCTCCAGGCCGAGCTCGACATTCTGCAGCACGGTGAGCCAGGGGAACAGCGCGAAGGTCTGGAACACCATGCTGACGCTGGGCGCCTGGCCGTCAGCGCCGGGCACGAAATGCACATCACCCTCGGTCGGAGCGATCAGGCCGGCGATCGAGCGCAGCAAGGTGGATTTGCCCGAACCGGAGCGGCCGAGCAGGCCGACGATTTCATTTTCATTGAGGGTCAGGTCGACATTGTCGAGCACGAGCATTTGCCCATGCCCCTTGCCGTAATGGTGGCGCAGGCCGGAAACGGTGACGAGCGGGCGGATTTCAGCGATGGTGGCCATGGTCAGGCTCCTTTTCGGGTGTCAGTTCGGATTTTCAGAAGGGGTCAGGCGAGGCGCAGGCGGCGCTCGGCAAACGTATAGAGCGGTCGCCAGAGCAGCCGGTTGAAGGCGATCACGAAGATCGACATGACCGCGATGCCGAGCGCGACGCGGGGATAATCCCCCGCGGCGGTCGCATCGGCGATGAACGCGCCGAGCCCCGATGCGGTGAGCTTCTCATTGCCCCAGGATACCGCCTCGGCGACGATGCTGGCGTTCCATGATCCGCCCGACGCGGTGAGCGCGCCGGTGACATAATAGGGAAAGATCCCGGGCAGGGCGACCTGCCGCCACCATTGCCAGCCGCGAAGACCGAAGATGTCGGCCGCCTCACGCAGGTCGGTCGGGATCGCGCTGGCGCCGGCGATCACGTTGAACAGGATATACCACTGCGTGCCCAGCACCATCAGCGGCGAGAGCCAGATGTCCGGGCTGAGCTTCCAGTGCACGATCGCGATCACCGCGAAGGGGAACAGGACATTGGCCGGGAAAGCCGCGAGGAACTGCGCGACCGGCTGGAGCCGCTCGGCCCATTTCGGGCGCAGGCCGATCCACACGCCGATCGGGACCCAGATGACGCTGGCGATGGCGATCAGCGCAAGGACGCGGAGCATGGTCAGGCAGGCCAGGCCGAAAACGGTGACCGCATCCTCCCAGTGCAGCGTGCGCGCGACATAAGTGGCGATGGTCCAGACCGCGAAGAGCGAGGCGATGGTGAGCAGGGCAGTCCAGATCAGATTGCCGATCCGGCTGCCGGTGCGGTCGCGGTTGGCCACCGGACGCGCCGGACGGCCGCGGTCGAACAGGATCAGCATCTGGCCGATCATGGTCACCGGGGCGAACAGCACCGGCAGCAATCTGGTGCGGCGGAACAGGTCATAGGCCCAGGAGCGCGGCCGGTCCGTGCTGGCGGTCTGTTCGAAACGGAAGCGGTCGGCCCAGGCGACCACCGGGCGGAAGACGAGCTGATCGTAAAGCAGGATCACCACCGCCATCGCGCCCACCGCCCAGCCTATGCTGACGAAATCGCGGTGCTCGATCGCGATCGCGAGCCACGAGCCGATGCCGGGCAGGGTGACCGTGGTGTTGCCGACGGTGATTGCCTCGGACGCGACGACGAAAAACCAGCCGCCCGACATCGACATCATCGCGTTCCACACCAGCGCGGGGGTGGCGAACGGCAATTCCAGCCGCAGGAAGCGGCGCAGCGGCGACAGGCCGAAGCCGCGCGACACTTCCTCGAGGTCGGACGGGATCGAGCGCAGCGACTGGTAGAAGCTGAACGCCATGTTCCAGGCCTGGCTGGTGAAAATGGCGAACACCGCGGCGCATTCGACGCCGAGTTGCTGGCCCGGGAACAGCCCCATGAAGAAGGTGACGGTGAAGGTCAGGAAACCGAGGATCGGCACTGACTGGAGAATATCCAGCGCGGGCACGATGATCTGCTCGGCGCGGCGGCTGCGTGCTGCCAGCGTGGCGATGACCAGCGTAAAGACCAGCGACGCGCCAAGCGCGGCGAACATGCGCAGCGTGGTGCGCAGCGCATAGCCGGGCAGATTCCACGGATCGAGCGTCACAGGTGCGGTGCGCAGCTGCGACAGCGGCTCGGCAACGCCTTCGGTGCCGCGGATGACCAGCACCGACAATCCCGCCAGCAGCAGGAAGGCGATCACGTCGGCGCGGTTCGGCCGCGTCAGGCGCAGGATGCGCGAGAAGGGGCGTACGCCCCGGGCAAATGGGGGTAGTGTATTCATGTCTCACCTCATCGAATGCCGCTGGCGGCACCCGGGGCGAGACTGATGGGATCAGGCTCGGTCGGAGACCGCCAGCAGCATTGGCAATCGACTACTGTCGCTTGGCATTGTTCGTTTTGCTTTCCTGATCGTCAGCGAGTCGGGCTGACTGGCCGCCGACTGCTCCCGCAGTGCAGCATTGTCAAGCGACCGTGGCCGATCGTGGTGATGGCCGTCGAGCGCGGGCAGGGATTGCGTGATGCGGCGTGGGTAGGATACATTGTATCCTGAGGGGAAGTGCGCAATGAAGATGCTTCGTGTGCCGGGTTTGCTGGCCCTGGCTATGATCCTGATTTCCGTCACGCCGGCGCCCTCGTGCGCTGATAGCTGGATGCTTCCAACGACGACCACCTACAAATCCTGTGCCGGCCACGCGCGCATCATTGTCACCCCGCGCGACCTTGAAAGTCAGCTTGGTTATTTTGACGACAAGGTCAGTAAGGTCGAATCCGCCGGGCAGAAGAAGCCGGGAGCGCGCGTTGCAAGCGCGCGGCTGGAGCGATTGGTCGACCGGCGCTGGCAAGTGGTTTGGGAACATCAGATCGCGAACGACGTGGCCCCGGTATCGGCAATCGTTCGGGACGATGGCGCCTATGCCGTCACGTTCGATGACTGGCACGGCCTTGGCTATGGGCCGAATGTGGTGGTGGTCTATGGCAATGGAGGAAAGCTTGTGCGCGCGCTTGCTCTCTCCGATCTTGTCCCTGCCGATTACATCGAGGCGATGCCTCGTTCCGTCAGTTCCATTCATTGGCGGGGTGATCCACGCTTTTCTCCCGATGGCCGGCAGGTGATAATCCCAGTCGTTATTCCCTCGGAAGGCACGGCTGATCCCGCCAGGATCGATCTCGCTGTTGATCTCGCTGACGGAAGAGTGTCTCCGATCAATCCGGCTGCCTGGGAGGCCGCGTTGGCAACGGGCCGCACGGTACTGGCTGCGCAGATCGCTGCGGAAGCGGCCGCCAAGGCGGCATTCCTAGCTCCATTGCTTGGCCCGAAGATCAACGCGGAGCGCGAGTGGCACAGCTATCTGAACGAGGCGGTCGGTCGTTTGATCGGTGACGACGACACACCGTCCACGACGGTCGTGCGTATTCCGGGTGCGAAGGACTATGCGGTATCGGAGACCTGGGTCCACGACGCGCTGACAGAAAGCTATGCAGACAAGGTTGCGCTGGCGTCGCTCTCCGCGCCGAACCTCGTATCCGTATTGGGAAGGGTCGCCGCGAAGCTGCCTGGCGGGTCGCTATCGAAGGTAACGGTCTTTATCGCATTGCCTGACCAATATTGGCCGGCCACCGTAACCGCGATGCAGCGTACGGGTGCAAAGCTCATTCAACTCGACCCGACCAAGCCAATACCGCAACGCCCGGAGCGAATCGCCCGGAGATATGGCTCCAGCTGACGGCTGGCGCAGCGCGGTCAAACGCGGCATAGGGCGGCGGTGGATCTGCTCACTGCCTTCGGCCTGTTCGCCGTCATCGTCATGCTGATCTGCTATATGCTGGAGGCGCGGAGCCCATGGTGGACTTTGGGCTTTGCCGCGGGGTGTGCGCTCGGTTCGGCCTATGGGTTTCTCCAGGGGGCCTGGCCGTTCGGGCTGGTCGAGGGTATCTGGGCGCTGGTTGCGCTCAAAAAATGGTGGTCGATCCGCTTGAAGCAGGAACCCACCGGTTGACTCTGCGTTTGCGCGCGCTTATCTGGCCAATATTCCGAAACCCCGGTTTCCCGGCGGCGCTTGTCTGCGCTCGCCGCTATCGTGCGTTTCGGAATGTTTAACGCTATGAGATGGGGTGACTGCCATGTCGCCCTGTGGAGCAGGAGAATTTAGTTCATGGCTCGTATCGCCGGGGTCAATATCCCGACCAACAAGCGCGTTGTTATCGCGCTCACCTATATCCACGGCATTGGCAACACCAAGGCCAAGGCAATTGTCGCAAAGCTGGGCATCGCTTCCGAGCGTCGCGTCCAGGACCTGACCGATCAGGAAGTGCTGCAGATCCGCGAAACGATCGACGCCGATCACACCGTTGAGGGTGATCTCCGTCGCGAAGTCGCGATGAACATCAAGCGCCTGATGGATCTGGCCTGCTATCGCGGTCTTCGCCATCGCAAGGGCCTCCCGGTCCGTGGTCAGCGCACGCATACCAATGCGCGCACCCGCAAGGGCAAGGCCAAGCCGATCGCCGGCAAGAAGAAGTAAATCATCCAGGGGATGATTTACTCCGCCGGAAGCCGGGTTCCGCAAGGAACCCCACCGGCGTCAGCTTTAGGGTTAGGAAGAGACTATGGCACGCGAACCTCAGCGCATTAAGCGGCGTGAGCGCAAGAACATCACTTCGGGCGTTGCCCATGTGAATGCGAGCTTCAACAATACCATGATCACGATCACGGATGCCCAGGGCAACGCGATTTCGTGGTCGTCGGCCGGCATGATGGGCTTCAAGGGCTCACGCAAGTCGACTCCCTATGCGGCGCAGGTCGCAGCGGAAGATGCCGGCAAGAAGGCCGCCGAGCACGGCGTCCGTACGCTCGAAGTGGAAGTAAAGGGTCCGGGTTCGGGCCGTGAGTCGGCGCTTCGTGCGCTGCAGGCGGTTGGTTTCCAGATCACTTCGATCCGCGACGTGACCTCGATCCCGCACAACGGCGTTCGCCCGTCCAAGCGCCGCCGCGTCTGACTTTTGTCTCGACCGCGCGCGGTTGATCGCGCCGCGCGGCCGATTCTCTCATGGCCGAAGCTCCCCCGCTTCGGTCCAAAACCAAGGGGAAGCCCATGTCCGTCAATGCGAAAAATTGGCAGGAACTCAAGAAGCCCAACGGTCTCGAGAAAAAGGCCGGTGGTGATTCGAAGCGCAAGGCGACCTTCGTCGCTGAGCCGCTCGAGCGTGGTTTCGGCCTGACGCTCGGTAACGCGCTGCGGCGCGTTTTGCTGTCCTCGCTGCAGGGCGCGGCAGTGACCTCGATCAAGATCGAGAATGTTCTGCACGAATTCTCGTCGCTGGCGGGTGTCCGTGAGGACGTGACCGACATCGTCCTGAACGTGAAGCAGATCGCTCTGCGCATGCAGGGCGAGGGCCCGAAGCGTCTCCAGCTCTCCGCGACCGGCCCGGCCGACGTGAAGGCCGGCGACATTGCGGTGTCGGGCGATATCGAAGTGCTCAACCCCGATTTGCTGATCTGCCATCTCGACGAAGGTGCGACGCTCAACATGGAACTGACCGCGGATGTCGGTAAGGGCTATGTCGCGGCGGTCGCCAACCGTCCGGCGGATGCGCCGATCGGCCTGATCCCGGTCGATGCGCTCTACTCGCCGGTCAAGCAGGTCAGCTACAAGGTCGAGAACACCCGCGTCGGGCAGGAACTCGATTACGACAAGCTGACCCTGACGATCGAGACCGACGGCACGGTGACCCCTGAGGACGCAGTGGCCTATGCCGGCCGCATCCTGCAGGACCAGCTCGCACTGTTCGTCCACTTCGACGATTCGGCGATGACCCGTTCGGCCCCGATCGGCCATGCGGCGCCGGCGGCGACCGGCGAATCCTCGGGCGACACGCAGCAGATCAACCGTTACCTCCTCAAGAAGGTCGACGAGCTCGAACTGTCGGTGCGTTCGGCGAACTGCCTGAAGAACGACAACATCATCTATATCGGCGATCTGGTTCAGAAGACCGAGGCGGAGATGCTGCGTACGCCGAACTTCGGCCGCAAGTCGCTCAACGAGATCAAGGAAGTGCTGTCGAGCATGGGGCTGCGTCTCGGCATGGAAATCCCGGGCTGGCCGCCTGAGAATATCGAAGAGATGGCCAAGAAGCTCGAGCAGGAAATCATGGGCTGAGCGGCTTCGGCCCGGACTTTCGGGTTCGGGCCGGACGCTCCTCATGGAGATCCCTGTCTATGCAGGGATGACGGCAATTCGGGTGGGCTCACCGTCCCCACCTGGTCTGGGGTTCCGTGAAACGGCCCCTTAACGAACGAAGGATGAAATCATGCGTCATGGTGTTGGCGGTCGTAAACTTTCGCGGACTTCTGCCCACCGCATCGCGCTGTTCCGCAACATGTCGGCAGCGCTGATCAAGCACGAACAGATCACGACCACGGTCGCGAAAGCCAAGGAGCTTCGCCCCTATGTCGAGAAGCTGATCACGCTGGCGAAGAAGGGTGGCCTGTCAAACCGTCGCCTCGCGCATGCTCGCCTGCTCGACGATGCGCAGCTGCAGAAGCTGTTCGACGTGCTGGCGGCGCGCTACGCCGACCGTAACGGCGGCTATACCCGCATCATCAAGGCCGGCATCCGTGCATCGGACGCAGCGCCGATCGCGATCATCGAATTCGTCGATCGCGATGTCAGCGCCAAGGGCCAGGATTCGGGTCCGGTGATCACCGACGAGGATTATGATCAGGCTGCCTGATCCGCGTCTCGCACGGAAAATGAACAGGGGCTTCGCGAAAGCGGGGCCCCTTTCGTTTGTACTGGCCGGATGCGTTCGATCGGCGCGAACGGCCGGGGGGTTGAGTGGCACCCGATGGCTGATAGGGTGTCGCCATCCAGTCCTTCCCGGGAGCTATCCATGCGCCGAGCGCTATTGACCCTTTTGCCCCTTCTTTTCACCACGCCCGCCTTTGCCGCCGGCCAATCCATGGAAGCCGCTGCCGCAATGCCGAAACTGACCTATCCCGAAACCCGCAAGGTCGATCAGGTCGATGAGCAGTTCGGCGTGAAGGTTGCCGATCCCTATCGCTGGCTCGAGAATGACGTGCGTACCGATCCCGAGGTTGCTGCATGGGTCGCTGCCGAGAACAAGGTGACGAATGCCTATCTCGCGAGCTTGCCCGGCCGTGACATCTTCAAGGCGCGCCTGAAGCAGCTGATGGATTATGAGCGCTTCGGCTTGCCGGAGAAAAAGGGCAATCGCTATTTCTACAATCATAACAGCGGATTGCAGAATCAGGCCGTGCTGTACGTCCGTGACGGGGTAAATGGGGAAGGCCGCATCCTGATCGATCCCAACAGCTGGTCGAAGGACGGTGCCACCGCGCTGGCCGAATGGGTCCCGTCTGAGGATGGCAGCAAGGTCGTCTATTCGATCCAGGATGGCGGCACCGACTGGCGCACGCTCAAGGTGCTCGACGTCGCGACCGGCGCCATTGCCAGCGACACGATCGAATGGGTGAAATTCTCTGCCTTCGCCTGGGCCAAGGATGGATCAGGCTTTTATTATTCCCGCTTTCCGGTCGCGACGGGCGAGAAGAAGTTCCAGGCGCTGAACGAGAATCAGAAGATCTACTTCCACAAGCTTGGTACCGCGCAAAGCGCGGACACACTGATCTATGCAACGCCCGAAACACCACGGCGCAACCATCAGGTGCAAGTCACCGATGACGGTAAATGGCTGGTCATCACCACCACCGAAGGCACCGACAACCGATACGAAATGACGGTCATCGACCTGGCCGCGCCCAAGCTCGCGCCGCGCACGATTTTCAAGGGGCTGGAGAATGAATGGAGCTATGCCGGCAATCAGGGCTTCAACTTCTTCTGGGTGACCAACAAGGATGCCCCGCGGTCGCGCATCGTGTCGACCAACCTCGCCGTGCGCTCAGCCGTGCCGCCGATCGTTGAAATCGTGCCGCAGGACAAAGCGGTGCTCGATGGTGCCGGAATCGTCGGCGGCAAGCTGATCGCATCCTATCTCGCCGATGTGAAGACCGAAGTCCGCCGCTTCTCTCTGGACGGCAAATCCGATGGCGTGGTGGCATTGCCTGGTATCGGCAAGGCGGCTGGGTTCGGCGGTGAGGCTGATGACCCCGAGACCTTCTATTCCTTCACCAGCTTCGCCACGCCGACCACGATCTATCGCTACGATGTGAAGACCGGCCAATCCACGCCCTGGGCCACGCCCAAGGTCGCGTTCGATCCGTCGCTTTTTGATGTGTCACAGCGTTTCTACACCTCCAAGGACGGCACCCGCGTGCCGATGTTCGTCGTACGGCGTAAGGATGTGACCGGGCCGGCGCCGACTCTGCTTTACGCCTATGGCGGCTTCAACATCTCGATGACGCCCAGTTTCTCGGCGACGCGCATCGCCTGGCTCGAACAGGGTGGTGTGCTGGCGGTCGCGAACATTCGCGGCGGCGGCGAATATGGCAAGGAATGGCATGATGGCGGCCGCCTGGCCAAGAAGCAGAATGTGTTCGACGATTTCATTGCCGCCGGCGAATATCTGAAGGCCGAAGGAGTCACCTCGAAGGACGGCCTAGTCATTCAGGGCGGATCGAATGGCGGCTTGCTGGTCGGTGCGGTGACCAATCAGCGTCCCGATCTGTTCGCCGCCGCGCTGCCTGCGGTCGGCGTGATGGACATGCTGCGCTTCGACCGCTGGACCGCCGGGCGCTATTGGGTCGACGATTATGGCTATCCGTCGAAAGAGGCCGATTTCAGAACTCTCTACACCTATTCGCCCTATCACAATGTGAAGAGCGGCAAGCCTTATCCGGCGATCCTGGTGGCGACGGCGGATACTGACGACCGCGTGGTGCCCGGGCACAGCTTCAAGTACACCGCGGCGCTGCAGGCAGCCGATATCGGCGACCGGCCGCATCTTGCCCGGATCGAAACCCGCGCCGGCCATGGTAGCGGCAAGCCGACCGACAAGATCATCGCCGAAGCCGCTGATGACTGGGCCTTCGCCGCGAAATGGGCCGGGCTGACGGTTAAGCCGTTGCAATAATTGTTGTCACGCCGCAGCATCAGCAACACGGCTATGCTGCGGCTGGGCAATGGCGGCGGGTTAAAGAGTGGAGAGCGACGACGATGCGCAATTTCGGCAGAATTGGTGTGACGTTGGGGCTGGCGGCGATGGCGATTGGCGCAGCGCCCGCTCAGGCGCAACGCGGCGGCGAACGCCCCTCGCCGCGCGAGCCGTATAATGAGGAAGAGGAAGGTTTGTCAGGGGACGAGCCATCGGAATCCGGGACCGGCAGCGCCAAGGACAATGCGATTACCGAATGCGTGGCGGCGGCGAAATCCGAAGGCCGCCGGTACGCCCGTATCGCGGAGATCAGCAAGGTCGATTCGGTCCGGCGCTCGGACAATGGATGGGATATCCGCGGTACGCTCATCCTGCGCAGCCGTTACCGCCATCTGAGCCGTGACGAATATGGCTTTCGCTGCCGGGCCGATGCTCAGGGCGTCGAAGATGTATTCCTCGACGATGAGCTCTACCTCATAAACTGATCCCATACCGGCCGGGCGGCCGGGAGAGGGGTTCACTCCGGCGGCCCATCTGCTATCGGCTCGCCATGACACAGGCTTCGCACAACCCCGACTCAATCCTCATCGTCGATTTCGGCAGCCAGGTGACCCAGCTCATCGCGCGCCGCGTGCGCGAAGCGGGGGTCTATAGCGAAATCGCGCCGTTCCAGTCCGCCGAAGCGGCGTTCGAGCGGATGCAGCCCAGGGGCATCATCCTGTCGGGCAGCCCGGCCTCGGTGCTTGATGCCGACAGCCCGCGCGTGCCGCAGGTCATTCTCGACAGCGGCCTGCCGATCCTCGGTATCTGTTACGGCCAGCAAGTATTGATGGCGCAGCTCGGCGGCATCGTCACACTGGGCGACAGTGGAGAGTTCGGCCATGCCGTGATCGAGGTCAGCGACCGTTGTTCGTTGTTCGACGGCTTGTGGACCGAGGGTGAAAGCCATCAGGTATGGATGAGCCATGGCGACAAGGTGACCGCGCTTGCGCCTGGCTTTCGTCCGGTCGCGGCAAGCCCCGGTGCGCCGTTCGCTGTGATCGCCGATGACGATCGGCGCTATTATGCGATGCAGTTCCACCCGGAGGTGGTGCACACCCCCGACGGGGCCAAGCTGATCTGCAATTTCGTGCGCCATGTCTGCGGCTTGAATGGCGACTGGACGATGGCTGGCTTCCGTGCCGCCAAGATCGAGGAAATCCGTAAGCAGGTCGGTACCGGCCGGGTGATCTGTGGATTGTCCGGCGGGGTCGATTCATCGGTCGCCGCGGTATTGATCCATGAGGCGATCGGCGATCAGTTGACCTGTGTCTTCGTCGATCATGGTCTGCTCCGCGCGGGGGAGGCCGACCAGGTCGTCGGCCTGTTCCGCAATCACTATAATATTCCGCTGGTTCATGTGAACGCCGAGGCGCTGTTCATGAATGGCCTGACCGGCGTCACCGACCCCGAAGCCAAGCGCAAGTTCATTGGCGCGACCTTTATCGACGTGTTCGAGGCGGAGGCGAAGAAGATCGGCGGCGCGGCGTTCCTCGCCCAGGGCACACTGTACCCGGACGTGATCGAGAGCGTCAGCTTCACCGGCGGCCCGTCGGTGACGATCAAGAGCCACCACAATGTCGGCGGCTTGCCCGAACGCATGAACATGAAGCTGGTCGAGCCGCTGCGCGAGTTGTTCAAGGACGAGGTGCGCGCCTTGGGCCGCGAGCTTGGCCTGACCGATGCGTTCGTCGGACGGCACCCCTTCCCCGGACCCGGGCTCGCGATACGCATTCCCGGCGAGGTGACGCGCGAGCGCTGCGACATTTTGCGCAAAGCCGATGCGATCTATCTCGAGGAGATTCGCAATGCCGGGCTGTATGATGCGATCTGGCAGGCCTTCGCTGTGTTGCTGCCGGTGCGAACGGTTGGGGTGATGGGCGACGGGCGGACCTATGACTTCGTCCTCGCGCTGCGCGCCGTGACCTCGACCGATGGTATGACCGCCGCCGCCTACCAGTTTCCCGGCGATTTCCTGCCGCGCGTGGCGACGCGGATCGTCAACGAAGTCAAGGGCATCAACCGCGTCACCTACGACTATACGTCGAAGCCGCCGGGCACCATCGAGTGGGAGTAGGGGATACAATGGCGGCGATTTTCACTGCTGTCCCGCTTCCGCGCAGCTTCTGAGACATGCCGAGTGGATTGGCGCCCCCCTCGCTGTTGCGGCTAGCGCACCCGCATTTAGCGAACGTGGTGCATGAAGCACTTGATCATGCGGGATCGGAGACCTTGGTCCCCGCGGCGTGAACAGGATCGAGAGGTGCAGCGATACGGATAGCGATACCGCCATGTGCGGGGTGCCTCGCGGGATGTAGAGCAGGTCGCCCGGTCCGACTTCCACAATGCGGTGAACCCCCCAGTATCGGTCGATATCCACCGGCGCTTTCGCCGGAGAGTTGCACGTGGCTCGGCGAAACGTTCAAGACGCACACATATGGGCGTGGGATTCCGCTGCTGCAGTTCACGCAGCGCAGAGGATACGTCATGCACGCAGATCAGAAATTCATACCAGCCCTGGGCAAATCAAGCCTGACAGGCAGTTACGACCGAGTGGTTGCAGTCATGAGCCGGGAACGCCGCTGGCGGTCGGCACTGGCGGATTTGATAGCGCCCTCCGGGGAAGATTCGATCGTCGACTTCGGTGCTGGAACCGGCACTCTTTGCATAGAATTGAAGCGGCGGGCACCTGGCTGCAGGCTTGTCGGAATCGATCCGGATCCCCAGGTGCTCGCGATCGCCAGAGCCAAGGCCGAAACTTTGGGAATGGCGATCGACTGGCATCAGGCCATGGGTGACCGAGCCGGGGAGGTTGTCGCGGACGGATCGGCGACCAAAGTGGTTTCGAGCCTGGTTCTCCATCATTGCGATCTTCCCATGAAACGAGCCATGCTTCGTGTCATGGGCAATATCCTGCGGCCAGGAGGTCATCTGTTCATCGCCGATTACGGGCGTCAACGCACCCTCGGGATGAGGGCGTCGTTTCTGCTGGTACAGGCGATCGATGGCTTCAAGACAACTGGTCAGAACGCTCGGGGAATGTTGCCGCAGTTGATCGCGGAGGCAGGTTTCGCCCAGATTGTGGAGGACCGGGTCGTCCCAACGCCGACGGGGTCGATCTCGCTCTACACTGCGCGAAAGCCATGACCCTTACGCAGTGACGTCGCGGCCACGCGCGGGGTGATGCCGAAAAAACGGCCCATGATTCTGGTCATGTGCGCTTGATCGCTGAACCCCGCACCGGCCGCCGCGTCGGCCAGGGATTGGCCGGCCGCGATGATGTCGGCTGCTTTTGCGAGCATGCGCCATAATCGCCATTGGGCCAGCGGCGCCATCAAGGCCTTGGCGGCCAGGGCGCGCAGGCATGATACCGAAACCCTGGCCGTCATGGCAGCGCGACCGATGGCGCCCGATCCGCCTGGATCTTCCGCGAGGGCGGCGAGCGCTCCGGCGAGACGATCGTCGAACACGCGGCCCGCACAGGCTTTCGTCAAACGAGCCATTGCTGCCGCAATATCCTCGGTCTGCCGGAACCCATGCGCGAGGTGCGAGGGAGCCTGGAGGATATCATCGTCACTCGTTACCGACTGCCAAGCATGGCCGACATGGCTATCCACCTCCACAAAGATGCACCGGACGCCGCCGGGAATTGACGCGAGCCGATGTCGCGCGCCGGCCCGCACCAGAATGGCGGGCCCCACAAACGTGCCGTGATCGCCTGTGACCGCGACCGGTTCGTTCAGGCCGATCGCCAGTTGAATCGCGAGGTGTCGGTGCGGTCTGGAATCCGCAGTCGGGCCCTCATAGGCGGCCCAGCCATCACCGAGTATGGTTTTTCCATCCCAATCCATGGCGCCGATCTAGGTATTTGCGTGAGGAGCAGCAAATAGCGCCAGCGCCCGGAGCCTGGCGAAGATCCGATTTTCCGTCAGCGCCTAAGGCCATTGCGTCGAAAGTCATTCACCTGTCGTCAGATAGTTGTCTTCCGCAGTCGCCCAGCGCTGTCGGCAAGAAGTTCGGTGTCTGCGTCAGCCAGATAGCGCTGGCGTACGGCCTTGGCCCGGGATGCTTTGGGCCGCGGCGGAAAATCGCTCGATCGCGTCGAACCGGGAAGGGGGCGTCGTCCAGATCAGAATTGGGCAAGATGATCGCGAAAGGCGGTTAGACCCTCGGACAGGCCGGCGCGGCCGAAGCCGACCCGGAAACGATCGGTCGGTGTCGGCCCGAGATCGGACCGGTAGATGTTCGACGGCAGCACCAGCACTCCAGCTTCCTCGACCAGTCGCGTGGCGAACGCGTCGACCGAGCCCGGTCCGGTCCAGCGCGGATAGCCCACGCATCCGCCATCGGGGCGAGTCCATTCGAACAAATTCCGGTGATCGCCGAAAAAGGTGTCGAACAGCGCGAGATTGTCGCGCACCAATGCGTTGTTGCGTGACAGAATGCCGTCTCGTGCCCGCAGCGCAATGACTGCCAGGCGTTCGCTCGGTCCCGAATTGCAGATCGACAGATAATGCTTCATCCGCTCCATGCGGACGAGTAACTCGCGGTCGGCACAGGCGATCCACCCGATGCGCAGCCCGGGCAAGCCATAGGCCTTCGACATCACGTTGAGCGACAGACCGCGCTCGTAGAGGTCGGCGACCTGAGGCAGATGCCGGTCGCTGTCGGGGCCGAGCAGGCGATAGACTTCATCGCTGAACAGCCAGATGCCGTGCCGGCGACACAGCGCGATCAGGCCATCGAGCGTCTCGCGCGCGATGATGCGGCCGGTCGGGTTGTGTGGAAAGTTGATCGAGATGAGCCTGGTGCTGGGCCGGATCGCCGCGGCGACCCGGTCGAGATCGAGATCCCAGCCGGACGCCGGATCGAGCGGCACGCCGGTTACCTCGCAAATCGATAGCGGCACGGTCTCGGCCGCCTGATAATTGGGAGTCACCACGATCGCATGGTCGCCGCGCGTGAGCAGGACATTGGCCGCTATGTAGAGTCCTTCCTCGGCGCCGGCGAAGCATAGAATGTCGTCAGCCGTACGCTCGTCATAGGTGCCCGCGATCTCCGCCCGCAGATCCGCCGCGCCGAACGTCTCGGTATAGCCGAGCCACATCGCGTCGAAGGCGGCGGCATCCTGCGGATTCGCCATGTCGAGCAATTCCCGCAGCGTCATGCTTTGCGCGTCCGAGGCGGTGAGGTGGAAGCGCGCCTCGAACTCCCATTTGGAGAAATAGGTTTCGAGCCGGAAATCCTGCAGGGCGGGCATGGTGGTCCTCGGCGGGCTAGTGGGGTGATGTCGGCATATTGTCGCGCACGGCTTTCAGCGCCTTGTAGAGCGTGGCCCGCGATATGTTCAGGAGTTGCGCGATATACGGTACGGCGGAGCGCACATCGAACAATCCGCGGCTGTCGAGTTCGGCGATCAGCGTCAGGCGCTGGCCCGAACTCAACGCACCAGGCGTGGCGCGGTGGATCGAGACGAAATGCCCGACCCGTTCATTGATTTCCTCCCGCCAGTCGTGGTGGAAAAGGGCGGCGGGGCGTGCGTCGGTTTTCTGGAAGGAGAGAAAGTCTCGTGTCAGCGCCCGCAGCGTTTCCATCATCGACACGTCGACATTGATGCACAGCAGTCCAATCGGCTGCTTGTCCGTGCCGGGCAGGACGGCGGTGATCGATTTCAGCCTCCGCCCATCCCAGTTGGTCTTGGGATAGGGGCCGATCACCGGCCGATCGAGGGTCTCGATATCGCCGAGCTCGGTCAGCGAGTCATCGAGCGGCGCACGGCCGGACAGGGCGCCCGCGACATGATGCACGGTTCCCTTGGCGAGATCGTGGATGACCGCCTCCACATGCGGCTGGAACACCATGGCGATCGCGTCGGCGACGGGAATGAAGGATTCCAAACTGGTCATCGGGTGATGCTAAAGCGATTGAGACTTAATGTCCAATTGTGAGACTAAATGTATCGTTCGCTCGCTTAACTAATTAGTGTTGACTAATCAATTAGCACACACTAATTGATTCGCATGACTGAAGCCGCCTCCATCGACGCCATCATGCGCACGCTCGCCGACCCGACCCGGCGCGCCGTGTTCGAACGGGTGGTCAGCACTGACGAGATCAGCGTGGCTGAACTGACCGAGGGTAGCGGCGTGACGCAGGGCGCGATCTCGCAGCATCTCAAATCGCTGAAACTGGCTGGCCTGGTGGTCGAGCGGCCGGAAGGGCGGAAAGTCTATTATCGCGCTCAGCCCGACGGGCTCGCGCCGCTGGCCGAGTGGATGCGGCATTACGGCGTCTTCTGGCGCGAGCGCTTCACCAACCTCCGCACGCTTTTGAAGGAAATCGATGATGAGTGACATTTTGCAGAAATCCGACACGCAGGAGATCGTGGTCGATGAGATTTTTCCGCATGCACCGGAGAAACTGTGGAAGACCTTGGCCAGTGGCGAGCTGATGGGCCGCTGGTTGATGGTGCCGACTGGGTTCGAACCGGTGAAGGGCACGCAGTTCACCTTTCAGACCACGCCGGCTGGCGCTTGGGATGGCCGTATTCGCTGCGAAGTACTGGAAGCGATCCCCAATGAATGTCTCGTCTTTGCCTGGAAGGGTGGGGATGAGGGCAATAGCGGCTATGGATCGAAGCTCGACACTATGGTGTCGCTGACGCTGTCGCCGGCGGAGGGCGGGACGCGGCTTCGTCTGGTCCATTCCGGCTTTGTGACGCCCAGGAACGATTCCGCGTTCGCCAGCATGAGCAATGGCTGGAAGGGCGTGATCCGCAATGTCGGCACGATCGCCGGCGAACCCGAATAAGCGCCGACCCGGCGGAGCCAAAATTCACCCCAGGAGAGAGAAGATGAGCGACGCCTACACCGGTGGCTGCGCGTGCGGCGCAGTCCGTTATGAAATCTTGGCCGAGCCGATGGTTTCGAACCATTGCCAGTGCCGCGACTGCCAGCACAAGAGCGGCACCGGGCATGGATCCTATCTGACCTTTGCGCAGCGCGGTGATGTGGCACTCACCGGCGAGGCGACGCATTGGGACCTGGTCGGCGACAGCGGCAATGTGAAGACGCGCAGCTTTTGTCCCACTTGCGGTTCACCGGTCTATCTGACCTTCTCGGCGATGCCCGATCTGTTCACCATCCACGCCGCGAGCCTTGACGATCCGGGCCGATACACACCGCAAATGGTGACCTATGCCGTCCGGGGGCATGCTTGGGATCAACTTGACCCGGCGCTGCCCAAGTTCGACACGATGCCGCCCATGTAGGTGGCCTCTCAGTCCATGACTTTGGGCAGAGCCGCCGCCAACGCGTCGACGGCAAGGCGGACTTTCAGCGGCAGGTGCGGCGTCTGCAGCCACAGCGCATAGCAATCGTACGGAAATTCCGGCTGCTCCGGTAGAAGCTGCAACAATGTGCCCGCCTGGAGGCGGTCGCGGACCAACCAGGACGGCAGCCAGGCGAGCCCCATGCCGGTGACGGCCGCATCGGCGATGGCGTCGAGGTCGTCGAGCCGCAGCCGGCCCGATGGCATGACTTCGATCGGTGGCTGATCGCCTTGCGGAAACAGCCAGGGGCGGACCCCGCCGGAGCGGCGGTAGATGATCGCGGCGTGGCTGCCGAGGTCTTCCAGCCGTTGTGGCATGCCATGCCGATCGAGGTAGGATGGCGATGCGCACACGATCATGCGCTGGCGTGCGACACGGCGTGCGATCAGCCCCGGCTTGTCCTCCAGCTCGCCGGTGCGGATGGCGAGATCATAGTCGTCCTCGGCAAGGTCGGCGAAGCGGTCGTTCATCGACAGGTCGAGCTCCAGCGCCGGATAGCGTCGCGCCAGTTCCAGCAGGATCGGGGCGACGCAGCGTCGCCCGAAATGCACCGGCATGGTGACGCGCAGTTTCCCGCGCGGTTCGGACAGCTGGTCGGCCGCCAGCGCGTCCGCCGCCTCTGCTTCGGCGAGGATCACCCGGCAGCGCTCATAATAAGCGCGTCCGAAATCCGTCAGATTCTGGCGCCGCGTGGTGCGGTTGAGGAGACGTACGCCGAGACGCTGTTCGAGAAACCGGACATGTTTGCCGACCATCGGCCCGGACAGGTCGAGTGCCTCTGCGGTGGCGGCGAACGACCCCAGATCAACCGCTTTAATGAACACCGCCATGCTGGTGAGGCGATCCATATTCGGAACTCCTGGTTTCTACTGTTTAGTCTTCGGCGTCATTTATCCAGTGAGCCTTCCGGATCATAGCTGATTCAGTTCAGTTGTTTTGGAGTTGCCCCAATGGCGCGCGTAGTTCGCTTTCACGATTATGGTGGTCCCGAGGTCTTGCGGATCGAGACTGTAGATGTCCCGCCACCCGGTCCGGGCGAAGTGCAAATTCGCGTCAGGGCGCTGGGCCTCAACCGGGCGGAGGCCTTGCTGCGCGCGGGCACTTATATCGAGAACCCGACATTGCCGTCCGGCCTTGGCCTCGAGGCGTCGGGCGTGGTCGAGGCAACAGGCGAGGGCGTTGAGGGAGTCGCACCCGGCGATGCCGTCAGTGTCGTCCCGCCCGTGTCGATGGTGCGCTGGCCCGCTTATGGCGAGCTGATCACCTATCCCGCCAGTCTCGTCGTCAGGCACCCGCCATCGCTTGGCTGGGAAGAAGCGGCGGCGCTGTGGATGCCCTATCTCACTGCATATGGTGCGCTGATCGACGTGGCCGGGCTCGGCGGCGGAGACTTTGTCGTGATCACCGCGGCGTCGAGCAGCGTCGGGATCGCCGCGATCCAGATCGCCAATCGGGTTGGCGCCACCGCCATCGCGGTCACTCGCACTTCGGCCAAGAAACCGGCGTTGCTTGAGGCTGGCGCGACCCATGTCATCGCCGCGTCCGAGGAAGATCTGGAAGCGCGACTGAGAGAAATTACCGGTCCTGACGGCGCGCGGGTCGTGTTCGACCCGGTCGGTGGCCCGATATTCGAGCCGCTGACGGCGGCGATGTCATCGGGCGGCATTCTGATCGAATATGGCGGCCTGAGCTTGGTGCCGACGCCGTTCCCGTTGTTTACCGTGCTGGGCAAGAGCCTGACGCTGCGCGGGTATCTGGTTCACGAAATCCTCGGCGATCCAGCGCGGCTGACGGCTGCGAAGGCGTTCATCCTCGATGGCCTGGCGGCCGGAGCGCTCAAGCCGGTCATCGCCAGGACCTTCCCCTTCGACCAGATCGTCGAGGCGCATCGCTATCTCGAATCGAACGAGCAGTTCGGCAAGATCGTCGTGACGATCTGACCGATCAGGCGGCCCTGGCCACGCATTGTTCGGGCAGGTCGAACAGGGTGTGGCCAACGGCGCGAGCGGTCCTGAGATGAACGGCGGGATCACTCGTTTCCGAATCGAGCAGCAATTCCGATGTGGCCACGCAGGCGCCGCAATAGTCGAAGATCCCATGGTCGATCTGGGTCGCCATCGCGCCGGCATAGCCATGCCGGCCATAGGTTCCCGCATCAGCGCCGCCGACACCGATCAAATGAACACGAAGCTTGCCGAGTTTCTTCTCCAGCGCCTGGTCCAGGCTGAAATCGAACGCCCAGCCATTGGCGAATACCCGGTCGATCCAACCCTTGAGCAGCGCCGGCATCGACCACCAATAGACTGGAAAGACCAGCACCAGCGCATCGGCGCGATCGATCCGCGCCTGTTCCGCCACGACATCGGCGGGGGGCGGTGCCTCGCGCCGATGCACCGCGAGGTCGGCTGCGGTGAAGCGTGGGTCAAACCCTTCCGCCATCAGGTCGGCGATTTCGAACGAGTGATCAGGGCTGGACTGCGCCACGCCCTGCGCGACATGCGCGGCGACACCATGGCTGAGCGAGCCCGGATCGGGATGAGCGACGACGATGAGCGCGTGCATGGCGGATACTCCTGCTTGCCGATCGCGGTCGACCGGCCTAGTCTAATATACCTTTAGTAAGTTACCTTTGGTATATTATGATGTCAAGCAATGATCCGCCACGCCGGCGCCTGCCGCGCGAAGACCGGCATCGCCAGCTGCTCGACACGGCGTGGCGGCTGATCCGCGATGAAGGGACTGAGGCGCTGACGCTCGGCCGGCTTGCCGAGCAATCCGGCGTCACCAAGCCAGTGGTCTATGACCATTTCGGCACGCGCGGCGGGCTGCTGGCGGCGTTGTACCGGGAATTCGACGCGCGCCAGACGGCGTTGATGGATGCCGCGCTCGCCGCCAGCGAGCCAACCTTGACGAGCAAAGCGGCGGTGATTGCGTCTTCCTATGTCGAATGCGTGCTCCTGCAGGGGCGGGAGATTCCCGGCGTGATCGCGGCATTGGCGAGTTCGCCGGAGCTTGAGCGGATCAAGCGCGACTATGAGGCGGGGTTCATCGAGAAATGCCGGATCGTTCTCGCGCCCTTTGTCGGCGGCGGGACCATCGCCTCGCCGGGCCTCTGGGCGATGCTCGGCGCGGCCGAGGCGCTGTCCCATGCCGCGGCGACCGGGGAGATCACCGCGGTTGAGGCGCGGGACGAGCTGTTCGAAACGATCGTTGCGATGGTTGCCAGAAGCGAGCGTGGGGCGCGTCAGGCGTAGCGCGATGCGGCCATCGTCACCGTGGTGACCGCAAGCAGGACTGCCGCGAGCCGGCAGGCGACAGCAATGCGCGACCGTGCGGCCGGATCGCCGCCGCCGGCCTTGCGCAACGCGCTGACCGCCGAACCGATGCCCAGTCCCTGCACCGCGGCGGCAATGAGGGCGCAGACGGCACCGGCCGCCAGCCATGCCTCTGCCGCACCGAAACTCCCTTCATGAACGCAGTGCCAGAGATAGATGCCCGACAGCACGGCGACGGTTGCGGCGCCCATTTGCGGGCGAAACAATTGTTCGGCCCCGACGCCGCCGCTGCGCGCGAGCGTGAAGGTCGAGCCCGCCCAGAAGACGGCGGCGAGAATGTGAAGGGACAAAGCTATCATCAACATATGCTGCATGTCATGACTCCGGCCAGGCTGGGTTTATGCTAAATTATATATACAGACTGTATAGTAGAATTCCAAGAGGCAGTGATGACGACGCGTTCCTATGTCAGTCCCGTGCGCACCGCGGCTGCGGCCGAGAAGCGCGAGCGTGTGATTCAGGCTGCCGCCGACCTGCTTCGCGAAGCGGAAGACATTGCCGGTTTCTCGCTGGACGCGGTGGCCAAGGCGGCGGGCGTGACGCGGCTGACCGTCTATCATCAGTTTGGTTCGCGACGCGGGTTGCTGGAGGCGGTGTTCGACGACGTCGCGCAACGTGGGCGGCTGACCCGATTGAGCGAAGCCATGGCCGATACCAACCCCAGGCGCGGGCTCGGCCGGCTGATCGAGATCTTCTGCGACTTCTGGAACGGCGATCCCGCGGTTGCGCGGCTTCAGGACGCGACTGCGCTCGATCCCGAATTCGCTCAGGCGCTGGCCGAGCGTCATGAACGCCGGCGAAAAGCTCTCGATGTGCTGGTCTCGCGCATCGCGCCTGCCGCGTTGCCAGTTGCGCAGCGCGAAGCGGTCGACCTGATTTTCGCGCTCACCAGCTTTGCCATGTTCCGGATGCTGATCCCGGCGCGGTCGCCAGAGGCGGCCTGCGCCATGATCAAGGATGCGGCTGGCGCGGCGATCGATCGGATCGCGCCGATCTGATTACGCGCAAGGGCTTTGCTCGGCGGCGCCGTGGCAATGCTGTTTTTCCGACAATAAGAAAGAGCGCGCCGGCATAGGTTCGGCAGAAGATGGTCTGCCCGATCCTGCGTGATGCTTGAATCGCCGCTGGCCACGGAGCTGAGCGACCGGGCAGAAAGGGCTGACAGCGAGAGATATGTTACACCGGGAATGTACCATATCTTGCCGCCGCTGCGGAGCTGCGTGACCGGGCTGACGGAGCGCGCAGCGGGAGATATGTTACACCGGGAATGTACCATATCCTTCCTCCGCTGCGGAACTGCATGACCGGGCCGACGGAGCACGCAGCGGGAGATATGTTACACCAGTAATGTACCATATCTTGCCGCCACCATTCGCTCTAAGTGTAAATAATATTGTTAAATATCAATTACTTATATGGTATTTTCCAGTGTGTGCCGCGAAGAGCCGATCGCTCATGAAGTCGACAAAGACGCGCAGCTTTGGGGAGAGATGGCGGCTCGATGGCCAGAGGATCCGGAACAGGCCCTCATGCTCGACATGCGCGTCGAGTATGGTCACCAATATGCCCCGATCGAGCTGATCGCGAATGGCGAAGTCAGGCAGGCAGGCAATGCCGAGCCCTTGCTCTGCCATATAGATCAGCGGTTCGATCGTATTGACGATCGCGCTTGCCGGCAGGTCGATATCCCCGGCCTTGAGCGGCCAGCGCTCGAACTTGCCGCTGGTCGCGAAGCGATGTTGCAGACAGGCATGATCGATCAGGGCTTCCGGCCGTTCGGGGATGCCACGCCTGGCGAGATAGGCGGGGGCAGCGACAAGGAGCAGCCGAAAGCTGCCGAGCAGGCGAGTCATCAAGCGTGAATCGGCGATCTCGCCGGCGCGAATGACGGCATCGAACCCTTCGTCGATCACATCGACAAGCCGGTCAGTGAAATCCAGGTCGAGCTCGATCTCGGGATAGGCATGCATGAACGCACTGAGCGTCGGCATCATCAGCATGCCGGCGAGCGGCAAGCTGACGCGCAGCCGCCCGCGTGGCGCTTCCTGAGTGCGGGCGATCTCCTGCTCGGCGGCTTCGATCTCGCTGAAGATCCGCCGGCAGCGGTCGAGGAAGCGCGCGCCCTCCGGCGTCAGGGTGATGGTTCGCGTCGATCGATGCAGCAAGCGCACGCCGAGCCGCTCTTCCAGTCGGGCGACCGCCTTGCCGATCGCGGATGAGGACACGCCGAGACGTCGTCCGGCCGCCGTGAAGCTGCGCGCTTCGGCCGCCTGGACGAAGGCCGTCAGCGAGCCGAGATTGTCCATGCGCGCCTCCTATTGCGGACGTATATGTCCGATATAATCGGAACTGAAGCGCAATTCTCCTTTATTCTTCGGCGATCTATCTGAGTGGCCGTACGGAGAACCCGAAGGACGAATCCCATGTCGCCATTGCCAGCCGCGCCACAACTGCATGATCGCTTTCCCTATTCCGCCATTGTCGATCGCCCGCCGTTGCGCTGGCCGAACGGGGCGCGGGTGGCGGTGTGGGTGATCCCGAATATCGAACATTTCCTGTTCGACCGGCCGTCCAGCTCGATCATTCAGTCGACCACCGGTTTCGTGCCCGACGTGCTGAATTATTCCTGGCGCGATTATGGTGCGCGGGTCGGAATCTGGCGGCTGATGGAGGTGATGGAACGGCACGGCGTGAAGGGGACGGTCGCGCTCAATTCCGATGTCTGCGAGCACTATCCGCGCATCATCGAGGGCGGCCAGGCGCTGGGCTGGGAATGGATGGGGCACGGCACCAACAATTCCACCATGATCAACAGCCAGAGCGAAGGGGAGGAGCGGGAACTGGTCACCACCGTGATCGAGACGATCAGCGGCGTCACCGGCACCCGGCCGCGTGGCTGGCTCAGCCCGGGGCTGACGGAATCGCATCGCTCGCTGGATGTGCTGGCGGCGGCCGGGATCGATTACGTCGCCAACTGGGTGAATGACGAGCAGCCCTATCCGATGCGCGTGGCGAGCGGATCGATGCTGTCGCTGCCATATTCGGTCGAGCTCAACGATTATACTGCCTTCCTCGAACAGGGGCAGAGTGGCGAGGCGTTTGCCCAGGCGATCCGCGATCAGTTCGATGTGCTGTACGAGGATGGCCTGACCACCGGGCGGGTCATGTCGATCTGCCTCCACCCCTTCCTGATCGGCCATCCGCATCGCAGCAAGCATTTCGACCGGGCGCTCGCGCATATCACGTCGCGCGAGGATGTCTGGCTGGCGACGGGCAGCCAGATTGCCGACTGGTATCGATCGAGTCAGCCCGCCGGGTGAAGGCTGGAGCCAATAAGTTCAGGTAACTCTTGTCAGTCATACCCGCGAAAGCGGGTATCCCGCTGCCTTGCCCCGCACTGAGCAGAAGAAGCGGGTTCCCGCTTTCGCGGGAATAACCGGGTGGCTCAATCAAATGTCATCCCATGCTAGAGATCGAACGATTGTTGCGCCGGCGGCGGCGGCCCGAGATGCACGCCTTCCAGCTCAAGCATATGCGCTTTCGCCACCGAGCCGCCCGGCGCCGAGAATCCGCCGACCTTGCCGCCGGCCGCCAGCACGCGGTGGCACGGGATGATCAGCGGCACCGGATTTCTCGCCATCGCCTGGCCGACATCGCGGGCGGCTTCCGGGCCGGCGCCAAGTTCCTTCGCCAGCGTGCCATAGGTGGTGGTCTGGCCCCAGCCGACCTGTCGCGCGGCGGCATAAATCTGCTCGAAAAACGCCTCCTGCTCGCCGATGTCGAGCGTGACGCCGGAAAAGTCGATCTCCTCACCCTCGAAATAGCGCTTCACCGTAGCGACCAGATCGAGCAGTTTCGGCGAGGCGATGCCGCGCTCGGCACGGGGGAGGCGGCGCAGCACATTGCGCTCGGCCGCCTCCGCACTTGAGTCCGGAAGCTGGAAGCGGGTGATGCCGACCTGATTCCACGCAATGGCGCAATAGCCGGCGGCAGTTGCGAAGATCAGATAATGATGCCCATTCCCGTCCATGGCTGGCTCCCGCGGCGCTGAGTCCGTTCCCGGTTCGTGCGCAACGCCTGGCGTGTCAAGCCCGGTGAGTATCGTCAGCCCGCCGGCGCCTGCCAGCCTCCTCCCAGTGCCTTGAACAGATCGACCCGGGCCGAGCTCAACTGCTGCGTGGATTGCGCCAGCGCCGCACGCGCATCGATCAGGTCGCGTTGCGAGACCAGCGTGTCGAGCAGCGAAATCGAGCCGGAGCGATAGCGTGCCTGGGCCATGCGATAGGCATTCTCCGCCCGATTCCTGGCCTCCGCCAGCGCCTTGTTGCGGTCACCTTCGGCCGCATAGCTGGCCAGCGCCTGTTCGGTTTCCTTGAGTGCGGTCAGCACCGTTCCGTCGAAAGCGGCGAGTGACGCGTCGCCCTGCGCCTTTGCCTGAGCGATGCGCGACCGCGCGACGGTCATGTTGGGGAAGCTCCATGACAGCAACGGTCCGAGCGAGAAGGAGAAGGAATTGCTGCCCTTCACGTCATCGTTGCGGAAGAAATTGCCCGATCCGCCCAGCGTGACACGCGGGAACAGGTCAGCGGTTGCGACCCCGATCCGTGCGGTATCGCCGGCCAGCCGCCGTTCGGCTTCGCGAACATCGGGGCGGCGTCGCAGCAAAGCCGCGCCGTCACCGACCGGCAGCGCCGCGATCGGCGTCGGTACCTGGACACAGGCTGCCGCTGCCGCCGGAATTCCCGACGGCGTTTCGCCCATCAATGCGGCGAGTTCGAACAGGGCAACGCGGCGCCGGCCCTCGAATGGCGCGATCGCCGCACGCGCATTGGCGACAGTGGTCGCTGAACGCTCGACATCGAATTTGCCGACTGACCCGGCCTTTTCCTGCGCCGTCACGACGCGCAGGCCATCCTCGGCGGTCTTGAGCGAGGCATGCGCGATTGCCGCGGCATCGCCAAAGGCACAGGCATCGAGATAGGCGCGCGTCGTTTCCGCCGCGACGGTCGCCCGCACGCTGTCGCGCACGGCTTCGATCGCCTGAGCGTCGGTGCGCGCCGCCTCGATGGTGCGGCCAACCCGGCCGAACAGATCGGCCTCCCAGGCGATCGACAAGCCGGCATTATAGGAAAATTGCTGGCCCTGTTGCCCCCCACCTTGCTGCTCACCGCCTGCCTGACCGCCACCGCCCTGAATGGCGTCGCCATAGGAGACGCCTCCCGAGACATTGGTGCCGGGAAGACGCGCCGACCGCGCTTCGCCGACGATGGCGCGTGCCCGCGCCAGATTGGCGACCGCGACGCGCAAATCGGTATTCGCCGCGAATGCCTGGCGGATCAGGCTGTCGAGCACCGGGTCGTTATAGAGCCGCCACCAGTCATCGGGCAGCGCCGCGCCGGCATCGACGCCGGCGGGATTGGTGACGAAAGGCCCGGCCGCGGCCACCGGCGACGGCGGCGCGATGTAATTGGGGCCGACTGCGCAGGCCGCCGTCAGCAGCGGCAGGGCCAGGATGATCTTACGCATGGGCCACCTCTGCTGCTGCCAGTTCGCGCTCGCGCGCACTTATCGCCTCGGCACGGTGATCGCGCGCGATCAGGCTGTAGACCGTCGGCAGGACGAACAGCGTGAACAGGGTGCCGATCAGCATGCCCATCACCACGACGATGCCGATCGCGAAGCGGCTTGCCGCACCGGCGCCGGCGGCGAACAGCAGCGGCAACAGGCCGGCGACCATTGCCGCAGTGGTCATCAGCACCGGTCGCATCCGCACCGCGGCGGCGCGGCGGATCGCGGCGACCCGGTCGAGCCCGTCATGCTTCTGGATTTCGTTGGCAAAGGTCACCATCAGGATGCCGTGTTTCGAGATCAGGCCGATCAGCGTCACCAGGCCGATCTGGGTATAGATGTTGAGTGTCGCATAGCCGAGATAGAGCGGCACCAGCGCACCGCACACCGCCAGCGGCACCGTGACCAGGATGACCAGCGGGTCGCGGAAGCTTTCGAACTGCGCGGCCAGCACCAGGAAAATCACCACCAGCGCAAAGGCAAAGGAGATAGTCAGCCGATTGCCTTCGGTGACATATTGGCGGCTGTCGGCGAGCCAGTCGACCGTCGCGCCGGGCGGGAGTTCCTGTGATTTCAGGAAGGCGACCGCCTGGCCCATGGTGACGCCCGGCGCCAGCACGGCGGACAGGGTCGCCGCATTCATCTGGTTGAACTGCGGCAGCATATTGGCTTGCGGCCGCATATCGACCCGCACCACCGTCGAGAGCGGAACCAGCGCGCCGGATGCCGCCTTGACGTAGAAACGGCCCAGGCTGTCGGGGGTCAGCCGCTGTCCCTGCGGCACCTGGGTGATCACGTCATAGGAGCGGTCGTGCCAGTTGAAGCGGTTGGTGTAATTCTCACCGACCAGCACGGCGAGCGTGTCGGCGATCGCCTCCATCGTCACGCCGACCTGGCCCGCCTTGGCGCGATCGATCGTGATGCGCGCCTCCGGGCTGTCGAAAGCGAGATCGCTGTCGACAAAGGCGAACAGGCCGCTGCCCCAGGCCGCACCCTTGATCTTCTCCAGCGCGGCATAGATTGCCGGGAATTCGTCGGACGAGCGAAGCACCATCTGCACCGGCAGACCGCCGCTCGAGGCGGGCAGGGGGGCGGGCTGAAAGGCGGTCGCGTAAATGCCGGTGATTGCCGACCCTTGCGCATTGAGCTTCGCCTGCACGGTATCGGCGTTTTCCGCGCGGTCGCCCCATTCCCTGAGGATCACCCCGCCAAAGCCGTTATTGACGCTGCTGCCGCCATTGTCGAACCAGCTGCTGACATAGTCGGGCAGGGCGCGGAACATGCGCTCGACATCCGCAGTGTAGCGCGAGGTATAGTCGATATTGGCATATTGCGGCGCCTTGGTCGCGACGAAGACATAGCCCTGGTCCTCCTGCGGCGCGAGTTCGCGCTGCGCGCCGGTGAACAGGATGACGATTGCCACCAGCACCGCGGCACCGACTGCGAGCACCGCCGGCCGTGCGGCAAGCGTGATGCCGAGCAACCGGTCATAGCCCTGGGTCACGCGGCTCATGCGATGTTCGATCGCCTTGGCGAACCGTCCTTCGGCCAATTTCCCGTGCAGCAGCCATGAGCTCATCATCGGTGACAGGGTCAGCGCCACCACGCCGGAGACGATCACTGCGCCGGCCAAAGTGAAAGCGAATTCGCGGAACAGCGCGCCGGTCAGGCCGCCCATCAGGCCGATCGGGGTATAGACCGCGGCAAGCGTGATGGTCATCGCGATCACCGGCGTGACGATCTCGCGTGCGCCGACCAGTGCCGCCTGTACCGGCGACAGGCCTTCCTCGATATGGCGGTGGATATTCTCCACCACCACGATCGCGTCATCGACCACCAACCCGATCGCCAGCACCATGGCGAGCAGAGTCAGCAGATTGAGCGAGAAGCCGAAGGCGAGCATCAGCGCCGCAGTGCCGACCAGCGACAAGGGGATGGTCAGCACCGGAATGATCACGGCGCGGACCGAGCCGAGGAACAGGAAGATCACGATCACCACGATCACGATCGCTTCGATCAGCGTGTGGGTGACCTCATCGATCGCCGCATTGACGAAATGCGCGACGTCGAACTGGCTGAACACTTTCAATCCGGGCGGTGCGACGCGCTGTACGCCGGGGATCAATGCGTTCACTGCCTTGACGATCTCGAGCGGATTGGCGTCGGGGGTGGGCGAGATCGCGATCGTCACCGAACGATGCCCGTTGGTGACCGATTTGCTGTCGTAATTCTGCCCGCCAAGTTCGACCGTTGCGACGTCACCGAGCCGGACCGGGCCGGTCGGCGTGCTCTTGACTACCAGTGCGCGGAAATCCTCGATCCCGGTCAGATCGGTGCCCGCAGTGATGTTGACCGCGGTGTCGGCACCCTTGAGTTGGCCGGGGGCCGCCTGGACGTTGTTCGCCCGCAGCGCCGCCGAGACATCGCTCGCCGACAGGCCGCGCGCGGCGAGCCGGCCGGGATCGACCCAGATGCGCATCGCCAGCGTCTGCCCGCCGCCGATCTCCGCCGAGGCGACGCCGGGCACCGCGGTGATCTGCGGCTGCGCGATGCGGGTGGCGAAATCGGTGATCTGCGGAATGGTCAGCGTGTCGCTGACGAACGCGACATATTGGATCCCCGATGCGCCGTCGGTGATCTTGGTGATCACAGGGTCGTTGGCGCCCGTGGGCAAGCGGTATTTGACCTGCTGGATCTTGGCCAGCACCTCGGTCATCGAGCGGTCGGCATTGGCGTTGAGCACCAGCTTGGCCTGAATATGGCTCTTGCCCTGAGTCGAGGTGGAGGTGAGATATTCAATGCCGTTGGCGGTCGCGATCGCCTGCGCGATCGGGGTGGTGACGAAGCCCTGCATCACGTCCTGGGTCGCGCCGGGATAGCCGGTATCGACCACGATCGTGGCGCTTTCCATGCGCGGATATTCGCGCATCGGCAGCAGGAACAGCGCAGCGCCGCCGACCAGCAGGATCAGCAGGCTGACCACCACCGACAGGATCGGGCGACGGATGAACAGATCCGTGAAGCGCATGATCAGCGTCCTTTTGCCGGACGGGCCGGGACGATGCGGACCTGCGCACCGGGCTGGACGCGGATCTGGCCTTCGGTGACGACGACATCGCCGGGCTTCAGGCCGCTGGTGACGATCACGCTGTCGCCGAAGCGGCGGCCAGTGGTGACCGAGACCGGCTCGGCCTTGCCTTCGCTGCGCGCCTTGGGGCCGCGGACCACGGTCACGCTGTCGCCCGAGGCGGAGGTCTGGATCGCCGAGACAGGTACGACCAGCGCGCCGCTCTGCGCCGGCAAGTCGAGCGATGCGGTGACATACATGCCGGGGCGCAGCGCGCGATCGGGGTTGGGCATCACCGCCTGGACGGTGACGTTGCGGGTGTCCTCGCCGATGCGCGGTTCGATCGCATTGACTCGCGCAGTAAAGCTGCGGCCGGGCCAGGCATCAGAGGTTACGCGCACCACACCGCCGACCGGCAGGCGCGACAATTCCTGCTGCGGCACGGTGAAATCGACATAGAGCTGGTCGAGGCTGGTCAGCGTCGCGATCCCGTCGCCGGGGTTGAGATACTGGCCGAGATTGGCGCGGCGGATGCCGATCTGGCCGGAAAAGGGCGCACGCACCTGTTTCTGGGTGATCCGCGCGTCAATCTGCTGAACGGCGGCGCGCGCCTGGTCGAGTTCGGCGCGGCGTTGCTGCAGCAGCTCGCGCGGCTCCGCGCCGGTCGGGGCAAGTTCCTGCGACCGGGCAAGCTGGATCGACGCGAAATTCGCGCGGGCGATAGCGGCTGCGCGGTCGGCGCGCTCCGGCGCGTCATAGAGCTGAACCAGTAGTGCGCCTTGTCCGACCGTGGCGCCGGCGGTGACGCGCAGGGCCACGACGCGACCGGAAACCTCGGGCGCCAGCATCACTTCGCGCACGGCCCGGAGCGAGCCGACCGCTTCCAGCGCCGCCGGCACATCGCCTGGCTGCACGACCATCGCCGCGACCGGCGTGGCCGGCGGTGCCCCCTGCGCCGGTGCCGCCGAGCGGGCGGCCTTCCAGGCATAGAGGCCGCCGAATAGCAGCACGATCACCGCCGCAGCAAGGATCAGCGGACGAATCCGCGATCGATCGGCGGTGAGGGGCAAGGGCGAATCGGGGGAGGGCAGTGTCGACATTGCGATCCTGACGTGTTTAAATCGACTGATGGTCAATATTATTGCGAATGATTATTAATTAATGCGCGTCACGTCAAGATGCTCGCGTCGCGGCATTGTCACGCGCTAGGAAGGAGTGATGGCGATCGAGCGATTTGTCCGCAGAGGGCGCGTTGGCCGTGCCCGCCCCCGGCCATCCGGCGCACCGGTCGGCCCGCGTCGCGCCGATCTGCGCCGGGCGACGCTTCTTGCCGCGGCCGGTACCCTGTTCGAGACGCAGGGCGTCGAGGCCACCACGGTCGACGAGATCGCCTTGTTGGCCGGGGTCGCGAAGGGCACTTTCTACCATTATTTCGAGACCAAGGCGGACCTGATCCCGGCGTTGCGCGAGCGCTTTTCCGATGCCTTCATGACCCGGGTGAAACGAGCCGTGAATGCGTGCGGTGCGGGCGACTGGCACGGCAGGCTCAAGGCATGGATCGAGGCGGCCGTGATGGCCTATTTCGATATGAGCGCGCTGCATGACGTGGTGTTCCACGGTGCGGAAATGCCGTTGCGCCAGGCGATGGGCGATATCCCGGTGGTGCTGGATCTGGCGGCGCTGCTGGCCGGGGGAAATGCGGCGGGCGCCTGGGCGGTCAGGGACGCACGCGAAGTCGCGGTCATCATGTTCCACGGCCTGCATGGCGCAACCGACGAAGCGATCGTGACGGGACGAACCGTGGACGAGATCGCCACCCTGTTGTCCGCGCTTTACCTGCGGATGATTGCCGTGCCCGATTAGCCGGCCATCACGGTCGGACGGCCGCATGGCCCGTTGCGAATGCGTCAAGAAAAGCTCCCTTCCCGAATCGGGAGCTGCCTCTATAAAACCTCAACAAAGGTTGAGGTAAAGCGGGAAATGACCGGGAGGAAAGAAACGGATGAAAGCGTGATCGATATTGACGTTGCGCAAGCCGGGGATGGTCCAGCGGTCATCGCGCTATGGGATGCGTGCGGCCTGATCCGTCCGTGGAACGATGCCCGGGCCGATTTCGCGCTGGCGCTCGATACGCCGACCAGCACCATATTGATCGCGCGCGACAAGCAGGCGATCGTGGCCAGTGTCATGACCGGTTTCGACGGCCATCGCGGCTGGGTCTATTATCTCGCAGTGGCGCCCGACAGGCGGCGCGGCGGCCATGGGCGAGCGATGATGGCGGCGGCCGAGCAATGGCTGCGCGGGCGCGGCGTGCCGAAGCTGCAGCTGATGGTGCGCGACGATAATGAAGCCGTACTCGGCTTCTATGCGGCATTGGGTCTGGAGCGGCAGAATGTCGTGACGCTCGGACGGTTTCTGAAGGACGATCAATGACGGTGATGTACGGCATCAAGAATTGCGACACGATCAAGAAGGCGCGGACCTGGCTCGCCGATCACGGCGTCGCCTATGATTTTCACGACTATAAATCCGCCGGGATCGATGAAGCGACCTTGCGGCGCTGGGCCGGGATCGTCGGCTGGGAAATACTGCTCAATCGTGCCGGTACCACCTTTCGTGCGCTGCCCGATGGCGACAAGGCCGATATCGACGAGGCAAAGGCGATCGCGCTGATGCTGGCCGGTCCGTCGATGATCAAACGCCCGGTGCTCGATACCGGCGCCACGATCCTGGTCGGGTTCAAGCCCGATGCCTATGCGGCGGCGGGGCTTGGTTCCTGACCCTCAAAATCAGGCCGGATCGGGCCGATTTGCCTTTCCGTCAAGGAAGAGTCATCCTCCGCCTGACAATGGGGAGGAGTATATGGCAAATCTTCGGGAAACACCGCCGGTCTGGTTCTGGGTCGTTGCGATTGTCCTCACCTTGTGGGGCATAGTGGGCGTGTTCGCCTTCTATACGGATGCCGCGATGAGCGATGCCGTCAAGGCACAGTTGAGCGAGTATGACCGCAATCTGCGGGCCAGCCAGCCGACATGGTTCGTCTGGCTCTATGCGGTGGCGACGATCAGCGGTCTGCTTGGCGGTATCGCGCTTCTCGCGCGCTCGGCTCTTGCGCGGATTTTCTTCGTCTTGTCGCTGGTGAGCGTGGTCCTGCAGTTCGGTTGGGTCTTCGCCGCGACCGACCTGATAGCGGTTAAGGGCTTTGTCGTCGCCTGCGCTTTGCCGATCTTCATCGCGATCGTTGCGGCATTCCAGGTCTGGTTTGCTGGCCTTGCGCGGAAACGGGCTTGGATTGCCTGACGGCATGATTGCGGTGCTGGCATCGGCCCGCCCGATCCGCTAGTTCGCAGGTCATGTCCACGACCTATACGATCGATACATCGACCAGCCGCGCGAATCCCACACCGGCACCGATGAAAAGGCTGACCGTCCCGGCGATCCTCAATCGCAAGGGCAAGGAGCCGCTGGTGATGCTCACCGCCTATACGGTGCGCATGGCGCAGCTGCTCGATCCGCATTGCGACATATTGCTGGTCGGCGACAGCCTGGGCCAGGTGATCTACGGTTTCCCTTCCACGCTGCAGGTGACGCTCGACATGATGTGCGCGCATGGCGCGGCGGTTGTGCGGGGCAGCTATCATTCGCTGGTGGTGATCGACATGCCGTTCGGCAGCTATGAGGGTAGCCCGGAACAGGCCTTTGCCTCGGCCTCGCGCGTCATGGCGGAGACCGGCGCGGCGGCGATCAAGATGGAAGGCGGCGAGGCGATGGCCCCGACCGTCGCATTCCTCACGGCACGCGGCATTCCGGTCATGGGCCATATCGGCCTGACGCCGCAGGCTGTGAACGCGCTTGGCGGCTATGGCGCGCGCGGACGCAGCAATGCCGAGCATGCGAAGATCGTTGCCGATGCGCGCGCGATCGCCGATGCCGGCGCCTTCGCGATCGTCGCGGAAGGGATCATCGAGCCCCTGGCCCGCACCGTCACGGCGGAAGTGTCGTGCCCGGTGATCGGCATCGGCGCGTCGGCCGATTGCGACGGCCAGGTGCTGGTCACCGAAGATATGCTCGGTATGTTCGAACGCACGCCGCGTTTCGTGAAGAAGTTCGATGATCTTGCCGGGCGTATTTCTGCCGCAGTCGAGACCTATGCAGCCGATGTGCGGTCGCGGACCTTTCCCGGGCCGGAACAGACTTACCAGCCCAAGTCCTGAGCCGGAGCTAACGTGTCGGAAGCCAAATTAGCTAAGGATTGAGTCACTTCCGTTTGTGCGCTGCCGCCGCTAAGGTCCGCGCCTCCCCATCCTGACCCCGTATCTGGAGCCTGCCTTGGCCGTCCCGCCGAACCCCGACGAAGCATTTTTGCGTGAGGTCGATGAAGAACTCCGCCGCGACCAGCTCGCCAGTGTCTGGACGCGCTATGGCCGCTGGTTGATCCTGGCTGTGGTTGCGGCCCTCGCGCTGTTCGGCGGGTTCCTCTACTGGCAGCATCACAAGACCGAAGCCGCCGGCAAGCAGGGCGAAGAGCTGCAGGCGGTGGTCGAGGATCCCGCCGCGAAGCCGGCCAACGCCAAGGTCTTGCAGGAACTGGCCGGATCGAACGTCGAGGGCTATCGAGCCACCGCCAAATTCGCTCAGGCCGATGCGCTGCTGCAGAAGAAGGATCTGAAGGGCGCCGCCGGCAAGCTGGCCGAGATCGCCGCCGATACGTCGCTGGATCAGCCGTTCCGCGATCTCGCACTGGTGCGCCAGACATCGATCGAATTCGACGATTTGAAGCCGGACGTTATCGTCAATCGCCTGCGACCGCTCGCAGTCAAGGGCAACCCCTGGTTCGGAAGCGCGGGCGAACTGGTCGCGGGCGCCTATCTGCGGATGAACCGGAAAGATCTGGCAGGCCCGTTGTTCGGCCAGATCGCCCGCGAAGAAACCGTTCCCGCCACCTTGCGTCAACGCGCGGTTCAGATGGCGGGCGTATTGGGTGTAGACGCGGTCGAAACACCTGAGGAAAAGAAAGCACCATGATGACAGGGAAGAGGGTGCCGCTCGCGATCGCGGCTCTCCTGGCGCTCAGCGCCTGTGGCGTGTTCAAGGGCGGCCAGAAGAAGACGCCGGTGCTGGGGGATCGCGTGCCGATCCTGCTCTCCGAAAGCGCCAGCGAGCCGGACAAGACGATCGCCGCGGTGGAGGTGCTGCTGCCGCCGGCCGAGGTCAATGACAGCTGGAGCCAGCCGGGCGGCAGTGCATCCAAATCGATGGGTCAGCTGGCCCTGGGTGGTTCGCTCTCGCGGGCCTGGACTGCCACCGTCAATGGCGGATCGAATCGCCAGCGGCTCGCGGCGCCTCCCGTCGTCGCCGGTGGCCGGCTTTACGCGATCGATGTCGATGCGACGGTCTATGCCTTTGCCGCCGACACCGGCGCCAAGGTCTGGTCGACCAGCATCGTCAAGGGCACAGAGAACAAGGGCGCACGCTTTGGCGGCGGCGTCAGCTTCGAGGATGGCCGGGTCTATGCGACCGATGGTCTCGGCGATGTCGTGGCGCTCGATGCCAATAACGGCACTGAGGTCTGGCGTACGAAACCGGGCGGCCCGTTGCGGGGTTCGCCGACCATTTCCAACGGTAACCTGTATGTGCTGAGCCAGGACAATCAGCTGTTCTCGGTCGCGCTGGCCGACGGCACGGTCGGCTGGACTCAATCCGGTTCGCTCGAATCGCAAGGGGTGTTCGGCGTTGCCGCGCCGGCCGCGGCGCAAGGCTCCGTGGTTGCCGGCTTCTCGTCGGGCGAACTCAACGCCTATCGCTACGAAAATGGTCGCCCGCTGTGGCAGGATGCATTGTCGCGTTCGGCAATCTCGACTTCGGTATCGTCGCTGGCGGATATCGACGCTGCGCCGGTGATCGATCAGGGTCGCGTCTATGCCGTCGGTCAGGGCGGTCGTACCGTTGCAATCGATCTCGCCACCGGCCAGCGCGTCTGGTCGCAGAATTTCGCCGGTATCTCGACGCCGTGGATCGCGGGCGAATGGCTGTTCCTGATCACCGACGATGCACGGCTGGTCTGCCTGACGCGATCGACCGGACTGGTGCGCTGGATCAGCCAGCTCGATGGGTACAAGAACGTCAAGAAGCGCAAGAATCCGATCACCTGGTTCGGCCCCGTCCTGGCCGGCAACCGGCTGATCCTGACCAATTCGGAAGGCGAAATCGTCTCCGCATCGGTCAGCAATGGCGAAATCAGCTCGACAATGAAGGGTGGGGCTCCGTTCAGCCTGCCGCCGGTCGTCGCCAACAACACACTCTATGTGCTCGACAAGAAGGGCCGGATTTCGGCCTATCGGTAATGATTTCGAGGTCTCGCCCAATGGGCGGGACCTTGATGTTGCACATTGGGGTGACCTTTGCTGCAGAGCGGCGTAAGGCACGCTCATGTCCAAACTCCCTACGGTCGCGATCATTGGCCGGCCCAATGTCGGCAAATCGACTCTGTTCAACCGCCTCGTCGGCAAGAAGCTCGCGCTGGTCGATGACCGGCCCGGGGTGACGCGCGACCGGCGCGAAGGCGACGCGACGCTGGTCGGGCTCGACTTCCGCATCATCGACACCGCCGGCTATGAAGATGAAGATGCTGCCTCGCTGCCCGGCCGGATGCGCGCGCAGACCGAGGCTGCCGTCGCGCAGGCCGATGTCGCGCTGTTCATGATCGACTCGCGCGTTGGGCTGGTCCCGCTCGACGAGGAAATCGCGCGCTGGCTGCGCGGATCAAACACACCGGTCGTGCTGGTCGCCAACAAGGCGGAAGGCAAGGCGGGGGAGTCCGGCATTCTCGAATCGCTGTCGCTCGGTTTCGGCGATCCGGTCCAGCTGTCCGCCGAGCATGGCGAAGGTATGGGCGATCTCTTTGACGCGCTGCTCCCCTATATCGAGCATGAGGATCTCGAAGAGGAGGAAGAGGAAGATCCCGAGAACCCCGATGCGCCGCTCAAGCTGGCGATCGTCGGGCGGCCCAATGCCGGCAAATCGACGCTGATCAATCGCATGCTTGGCCAGGAGCGGCTGATTACCGGGCCGGAGGCCGGCATCACGCGAGATTCGATTGCGATCGAATGGCTGTGGAACGATCCCGAACGCGGCGAGCGCGCGGTTCGGTTGATCGACACCGCCGGTATGCGCAAGCGCGCCAATGTGCAGGACAAGCTGGAAAAGCTGTCGGTTGCCGATGCGCTGCACGCGATCGACTTTGCCGAAGTCGTCGTGCTGCTGCTCGACGCGACGCGCGGGCTTGAAGCGCAGGACCTGCGCATCGCCGACAACGCGTTGCAGGAAGGGCGCGCGCTGGTCGTCGCGCTCAACAAATGGGACGTGGCGGAAAATGCTTCCAGCCTGTTCAACGGCGTCAAGGCGGCGCTCGAAGAAGGGCTGAGCCAGGTCAAGGGCGTGCCGGTGCTGACCGTGTCGGCTGCGACCGGCAAGGGCATCGATACGCTGCTCAAGGTCGCGTTCGAGACGCGCGAGGCCTGGTCGAAGCGGATCGGCACCGGCGAACTCAATCGCTGGTTCGAAAAGGCGATCGAGGCCAATCCGCCGCCCGCACCCGGCGGCAAACGCATCAAGCTGCGCTATCTGACTCAGGCCAAGACGCGCCCGCCGGGTTTCGTGCTGTTCGGTACGCGGGTCGATCAATTGCCGACAAGCTATCAACGCTATCTGATCAACGGCATTCGCCGCGATCTCGGCTTTGGTGCGGTACCGGTGCGGCTGACGCTTCGAGCACCGAAGAATCCGTTCGACCGATGATCGGCGATGTTGATCCGGCTAGGATGAAATTCGCCTGATACAGGATGTGGTCGGTGATTTTCCGGCTCAAACAGGCGGCCGAATAGTCAAATTGGGGCCGACATGGCCCTTCCGTCAATCCATCCTTTACTGACGCGGGCTAGAAACAGGGCGAACCTCTAGGGCAGATCATGCCCGGAGGGAGGGAGACGCTAGTGTCATTTGAGGGCAGCACGCTGGTCGATTGGACGACCTTTTCGCGTTCGCGGAGCGAACTCGGGGCGGGCTTTGTGCGCATCCTCGGCTATTTCCGCGAAGACGGCGTGAAGTCGGTCGCGGCGATCGAGGCCGCAATGCGCGCGCAGAATGCCGCCGCGTTGGTGATCCCGGCGCACACGCTGAAAGGGGAGGCACGTCAGTTCGGTGCCGAACCGCTGGGCGAGCTTGCCGAGGAAATCGAAACCATCGCCCGCGATTGCGTCGAGAGCCACGACACGCCCGAACAGGCGCTGCGTCATGTCGTCAGGCTGCGTCCGCTGTTCGAAGAGACGCTCAACCTGCTCGAGCGCGAAGCCAATCCGCTGGTCGAGCGCCGCCCGGCCTCCTTCGGCAAACGCCCGCTGTTCGAGAATTAAACAGGGTTGAGCGCGCGACGTATCGCGCGCTCCGATTCCTTTACTCGCTCTCTTCGGCCTTTGCATTGAGCTGGATATAATTCTCCAGCCCCATCCGCTCGATCATCTCGAACTGGCGCTCCAGCGTGTCGACATGCTCTTCCTCGCTGTCGAGGATGCGGCGGAACAGGTCGCGGCTTACATAGTCGCGCACGCTCTCGCTATGCTCGATCGCGTCGCGCAGCAGCGGCAGCGCCTCCATCTCCAGCGCGAGATCCGCTTTCAGCACTTCCTCGACCGACTCGCCGATGCGCAGCCGTCCGAGCAGCTGGAAATTGGGCAGACCGTCGAGGAACAAGATGCGCTCCGACAGCCAGTCGGCATGTTTCATCTCGTCGATCGATTCGTGGCGCTCGAACTCGGCGAGTTTCTTCACGCCCCAATGATCGAGCAGCCGGTAATGCAGCCAATACTGGTTGATCGCGGTCAGCTCATTCTTGAGCGCCTCGTTCAGATAATCGATGACTTTCGCGTCGCCCTTCATGGCACATATCTCCGTTCGTTACGCGTATGATAGCGCAACGAGCGGGCAGCGAACAGTCAAAAAATGGCGGAATTCTGCGGTTTTCTGGGTCTGCGAACGCTACGCAGCAGCACGTTCCGAATCGATAATGGCTCGCGCAAACGGGACGCACTGGCCGCATTTCGGCTGGCGACCCAGTGCACGATAGGCCTGGCAGGCGCTGGTCGCACCTTGCCGCGCCGCTTCGCGCACGTCACGTTCCCGAATTGCATTACAAACGCAGACGACCATTGGATGCTCCACCGCTTGGCCTTCTATCTAGGGCTAATGCGAACTACTCGCAAGCTATTTTGCGGTTGATTCGCAAGAGCTGAGAAGCGTGGGAAGCGCATCGGAGTTGAGTCCGAACTTAGTGATGCGCGAATTTTCGATTCAGCGAAGCTCCTTGCGAATCACCAGCTTCAGCCCCGACCAGGTCGCATCGACAGCGCAGACCTTGATATCGACCAGCCCGATCGGCAGCGCGACCGCACGCACGACATCCTCGGTGATGTCGGTGTCTGTCTTCGCGGCCTTTTTCGGCCAGGACACCCACAGGAACCCGGCGGGGGCGAGCAGGCCGCGCAGCAGCGCCACATCACGTGCCAGGTCCGCGGCGCGCGTGACGAAGATATGCGCCGCCTCCAGCCCTGCGGACGGGGCGAGTTGCTCGTCGACACCGATCGCCTCGGGATCGATTTCCGCCCGGACGCTGTCGGGCATGTCGCGGAACCAGCAGCGCTGCCCGGCCTTCAGGCCAAGCTTCGTCGCAAGCGGCGTGCCCGAATAGCCGCTCGCCACCCGCCTTACCCTATGCGACCAGATCGGGGCCCATCAGGGCCGGGAAGAAGCCTTCATGCGCGCTGCGCAGCTGCGCCAGCGTCACAACATGGTCGTCATCGGTCAGCTCGAAGATCAGCCGGTCGGTGATGGTGCGCCCGATCCGCTCCATCTCCACCCCGGCGGCATGGGCGGCCGACAGCGTGTCGAGCAGCGCATGGTCGGCGACGGTCGCGATATAGAGGCCCTGATCCTCGCCGAACAGCGAACAGGCAACGCCGCAGGGCAGGGGAGCGTGAAGCATTGCACCGATATTGCCGGCCAGCGCCATCTCCGCGATCGCCACGGCGACGCCGCCGTCCGATACATCATGGACCGCGGTCAACGCGCCGGCAGCGATGGCGCGGCGCACGAATTCGCCATTGCGGCGCTCGGCATCGAGATCGACCGGCGGCGGCGGGCCTTCCTCGCGGCCATGGACTTCGCGCAGCCAGAGCGACTGGCCGAGATGGCCGCTGCGCGTGCCGATCAGCACGATCACGTCGCCAGTGCCCTTGAACGCGATGGTCGCCGATTTCGACCAGTCGGCAAGCAGGCCGACTCCGCCGATCGCCGGCGTCGGCAGGATCGCCGAGCCGGTGCCGTCGTCATTCTTGGTTTCATTGTAGAGCGAGACGTTGCCGCTCACGATCGGGAAGTCGAGCGCCTTGCACGCTTCGGCCATGCCCTCGATGCAGCCGACGAACTGGCCCATGATCTCGGGCCGCTGCGGGTTGCCGAAATTCATGCAGTCGGTGGTGGCGAGCGGCTTGGCGCCGACCGCGCTCAGATTGCGATACGCCTCGGCAATCGCCTGCTTGCCGCCTTCATAGGGGTCGGCATAGCAATAGCGCGGGGTGCAATCGGTGGTGATCGCCAGGCCCTTATTGGTGCCATGGACGCGCACGACCGCGGCGTCGCCGCCGGGGCGCTGCACCGTGTCGCCGCCGACCATGTGGTCATATTGTTCCCAGATCCAGCGCCGGCTGGCGATGTCGGGCGAGGCCATCAGTTTGAGCAGGTCGGCCGCGATATCGGTCGTCACCGGCACATCGTACAGTGGCGCCGGCGGCGGCGTCTTGACCCAGGGACGGTCATAGGCGGGCGCCTCGTCGGCCAGCGGGCCGAGCGGGATATCGCACACCGTCTCACCCTTGAAGGTCAGCACCATGCGGCCCGTATCGGTGACATTGCCGATCACCGCGAAGTCGAGCTCCCATTTGCGGAAGATCGCTTCGGCGAAATCCTCGCGGCCAGGCTTGAGCACCATGAGCATGCGCTCCTGGCTCTCGCTCAGCATCATCTCATAGGGCGTCATGCCGGTTTCGCGGCACGGTACATGATCCATGTTGAGCTCGATCCCGACGCCGCCCTTCGACGCCATCTCGACGCTGGACGAGGTCAGGCCGGCCGCGCCCATATCCTGAATCGCGACGATCGCATCCGACGCCATCAGTTCGAGGCAGGCCTCGATCAGCAGCTTTTCGGTGAACGGGTCACCGACCTGCACGGTCGGGCGCTTCTCCTCCGAATCCTCGGAGAAATCGGCCGAGGCCATGGTCGCGCCATGAATGCCGTCGCGGCCGGTCTTCGACCCGACATAGACGATCGAATTGCCCACGCCGGAGGCGGCGGAATAGAAGATCTTGTCGGTCTCGGCGACGCCGACGGTCATCGCATTGACCAGGATGTTGCCGTCATAGGCGCGGTGGAAATTCACCTCGCCGCCGACCGTCGGCACGCCGACGCAATTGCCATAGCCGCCAATGCCATGGACGACGCCGGCGATCAGGTGGCGCATCTTGGGATGATCGGGCCGGCCGAAACGCAACGCATTGAGATTCGCCACTGGCCGCGCGCCCATGGTGAACACGTCGCGCAGGATGCCGCCGACTCCGGTCGCCGCACCCTGATAGGGCTCGATATAGGACGGGTGGTTGTGGCTCTCCATCTTGAAGATCGCCGCCTGGCCGTCGCCGATATCGATCACGCCGGCATTCTCGCCGGGTCCGCAAATTACCTGCGGGCCGGTGGTGGGCAGCTTTTTCAAATGGATACGGCTGGATTTATAGGAGCAATGCTCCGACCACATGACCGAAAAAATGCCCAGCTCGGTGATGTTCGGCTCGCGTCCCATGGCGTGCAGGACACGCTCATATTCTTCGGGCGACAGGCCGTGCTCGGCAACGATTTGCGGTGTGATCTCGCTCATGCGGCGGCTCTAACGACAGCGGGGAGATTCGTCACCCCTTACGGCGCTTCCAAAAACGCAGGCGACGGAACAGGCCGCGCTTGGCGAAAGCCTCGAACATCTCGTCCGGGCCTTCGGGATCCAGCACTTCATTGTCGGCGAGCCATGCTTCGACCTCGCTGAGATTGGGTACTTCATAGGGGATCAGTGTCTTGCCCGGTCCACGCAGCCGCTCGATCGTTTCGATCAGCGAGCCGCTCGCGTCGATTGCTGCTGCGACAACATCGATCTCCTTGCCGAGATGCTCGGCGATCAGCCCGTCGCGAATCGCGCGGATGCAGGCCGGGTCGGCGCCATGATCGGCATCGATCGTCACATCGCATTCGGTGTCGAGCCGCAGCGACCGGTTGTTGAAGTTGGACGACCCGACCCGCAGCACCTGGTCGTCGATCACCAGGATCTTGGCATGGACATAGATCGGCGCGCCGCCCGCGGTGTGCGGGTGATACATGCGCAGCCGGTTGTGGGTGTCGTGGTGCTTCAGCGCCTCGAACAGGCGCGCCCGTGCGGTGTCCATCGCGATCGGCTCGAGCCAGCCTTCGGCCGTGACCGGATTGACGATCACCACTTCGGGCCCGTCCGCTTCATCGAGCCGCTTGGCGATCGCCTCGGCGATACGGCGCGAGGCGAAATACTGGCTTTCGGCATAAATGTGCCGCGTCGCGCGCGCGATCAGGTCGAGATAGAGCGCCTCGATCTCGTGCACCGGGTCGAGGTCGGGCATTTCAGGTTGCGAGCGGGAGATTGCGACCCGGATGTCGCTGAAATCGGCGTCGAGATCGTCCGGCCAGCAATCCGCCGATACGTCCGGCGTGGCGATCGGATCGCCACCGGCGAGCGCCCAGCGGTCGCGACACAGCTCGCCCAACGCAATAGCGACTGGTCCCTGCAACGCGGTGGTCGCGTCGTGCCAGGGTTTATAGGGCTTGCCGTTCATCATCCGGCCGGGCTGCTCATCGAGATGCTCGCGCGTGTCCCAGCGCTCCGAGGTCATGTCGATCCCGCCGCAAAAGGCGAGGCAGTCGTCGATCACGACGATTTTCTGGTGGTGCGAGGCCGCGACCGGGTGGAAGCTGTCGAGCTTGGTATGAATGCGGGGATGCCGCATCCATTGGATCACGGTGAAGATGGTCGTACCGCGCAGCAACGTCTTCACCGCGCCGACATCCCAGCGCAGCAGATAGACGTTGAGATCGGCGTTGCGTTCGACCAGCCAGTAGATGAAGTCCCCGACATTATGCGGTCCGCCATCCTCGACATGCTCGCCGGGCACCAGGTCGATGCGCGCATCGAAATCCCAGCCGATCAGCAGGATCTGCTGCCGCGCCTTGAGCATTGCCGAGCGCGCGGCGCGGAAATAGCGATCCGCGTCGATCAGCACCGTCGCCTTGTCGACCTGTTCGATCCGCCAGCAATTGCGGCCGGGTTCGAGCCCGCTCAAAGGATTTCGCGAATGCGCTCGGGCGGGCGGCCGAGCCGGACGCCCTTCTCGGTCTCGACCAGTGCGCGTTCGATCAGGATGGGATCGGCGACCATCGCGTCGAGGATCGCATCATCGCTGGCTCCGGCCAACGCCTTTGCGCCATCCTCGGCTTTGCGCAGCCCCTCGCGCGGCGTCATGCCTGCGCGTGCATAGAGCGAGGCGAGCTTCTCCCGGGTCGGCGGCGTCTTGAGATACTCCACCACCTCGACCTCGACGCCGGGCGCGCCGTTGAGGATCGCCAGCGCCTCGCGCGACTTGGAACAGCGCGGATTATGCCAGATCGTCGCCTTCACTTTGCCGCTACTCCTGCCGGTTTCAGATATTTGTCGAACCACGCCACAGTACGCTTGAGCGAATCGAGCTGGTTCTCGCGCTTCTGGAAGCCGTGCCCTTCGGCCGGGTAGAAGATCGTCTCGACCACATTGCCCTTGGCCGTCAGGATATCGTTGACCTCCTGCGCCTGGCCACGCGGCACGCGGATGTCATTCTCGCCCTGGATCGTCAGCAGCGGCGCCTTGGCGGCGCGGATATAGGTCAGCGGCGAAGCGGCGTCATAGACTTTGGGGTCGGATTCGGGCGTGCCGAGCAGGCCACGCTGATAGGCCTTTAGCCGCTCGTCCTGGTCGCGGTACATGGTGCGCCAGTTGATGATGCCGAACCATTGCACCGCAGCGGCGAATTCGTCGGGCGTGCGACCGATCGCCATCAGGGTCATGAACCCGCCATAGCTGCCGCCGAAGATGCCGACGCGTTTCGCATCGACATAGCCGGTCTGGACCAGAAAGGTCTTGGCCGCGACGGTATCCTTCAGGTCGCCACCGCCCAGGTCCTTGAAATTCGCTTCCTGGAAGGCCTTGCCATAGCCGGTCGAGCCGCGGAAATTGGGCTGGATCACGACATAGCCGCGGCTGGCAAAGGCGGTGGCGTAGCGGCTATAGCCGTCCTGTGATTGCCCGGTCGGGCCGCCATGCGGCAGCACGATCGCCGGATTGCCGCCGTCGCGCTTGAGGTTGGCGGGCATGGTCACGATCGCGCTGACCAGCGTGCCGTCGAAGCTCTTATAGGTGACGACCTGCGATTTGGGCAGCACGGCCGGCATCAGGCTGGCGATGGCGAGTTGAGTCGCCGGTCGCGACTGGCCGGTCGCGAGATCATAGAGATAGAGATTGGCCGGCGAGTCTGCGCCCGAATGACTGACCAGCAAGGTCTTGCCATCGGGCGACCGCGGATCCGCTCCGGCGAGATAATTGACCCCCGGCGGGATCGGCAGCGCTGTCTCGGCACCGGTCGCAAGATCGAACCGGTAGAGCGTGCTGCGGGTATCGGCATTGGTGGCGAAGATCAGTGCCGTGCCGTCGCGGGTGAAGCTGCTGGCCTCCTGCTCCCATGGCGTCGGTTTCAGCCAGCGCCAGCTTTTCGCGCCGGTATCATACAGGCCGGCATGAAGCTGGCCGGTGCCCTCATCGGTGCTGACCGCAATCCATTTGCCGTCGGCGGTCACGTCATTGGCCTGATAGACGGTGTCCGCCTTGCCGAGCAGCTTCGTGGTGCCGCCGCTGGCGATGTCGATCCGCCACACTTCGGCAACGCGTGAATCGACTCGGCTGCGCCCGGCGATGAGCGCCGCACCGCCCTCGATCCACGCCACCGGCGACCAGCCGAACTGGGCATCGGCTTCGCTCGTCAGCACGCGAACTTTGCCGTCGCCGTCCATCACCGCAATGTTCGACTGGCCCTGCGATTTGAGCTTGACCGAGAGCGCGGTCAGCCCGTCTTTCGGGCCGACCAGCATGCTGCTTTCCTGGCGATCGGGCGTGTTGGTCAGATTCTCGACCGCACCGCCATCGACCGGCACGCGGTAGATGTCGGTATATTCATTGCCGCCGACATCCTGCTGGAAATAGACATATTTTCCGTCGGCCGAGGTGACCAGCCCCGTCTGTGAATCATCCGCCTGCGTAATCTGCACCGGCCAGCTGCCGGCCGTATCGGTACGCCAGATATTGGTGCGGCCGGTGAGGTTGGTCGCGACGAAGATCTGCTTGCCGTCGGTGCTCCACGCCGTGCTGCCGAGCGTGCGCGAGGTGCCGATATCCTCGACCGGCACGGCGCGGGCATTGGGATTGACCGGTGAGGTGACGCTTTTTGGATCGGTGACGGGCCGGTCGGGCGTCTTGACCTGTGCGGCGAGCGGGCTCGCGGCGATGGCAAGGACGCTGATGGCGGTGGCGGCAAGCAGATGACGCACGCTGATTCTCCCTGTGATGCCGTCATCTGGCAGAGTGGCGGGGCAGGGGAAAGGGGCGTGCCGGGCATCAGCGGGATTGATTCGGGGATCATGTCGTTTGGCGCCGCAGCATATCCGGTACGGGTGTTGGCATGACTGCAAATTCCCGCAGCTGCGGGAGTATCGTGACAAATCCTGGGCAGGGTCATGACATGCTCACTCCAGCCTTCGGTCTGGTTGATGGTCGGGCCTGCACAACTGAATCGGCCTGTCGACGAGGCTTCCGCCCGCGACATGAAAGCCCGCGCTCCGAGGGTGGGCATGACATCAGCCGAGCGTGATGTGAATCGATCTGCTCAACGGCGGTGAGGGGGGAGGCTGACCGGGAGAGATATGGGACACCCGATTGTGCCATATCTTCGGCGCGGTCGGGTGTCTGGAGTTTAAATAATTCGTTTCAATATCAGCTGCTTAGTGTCAATGGAAGATTTTGGGGCACAATAGCTAATTGGCGCGTATCGTTGCACATCGCCGGATCTGGAATTTAATATTGTGTCCCCAAAATAGACGGGGCGATGACAGAGTGTCGAGACGGGGTGCCTGAATAGGGTCAGGCTTTGTCAGGTCGCGTCACCCGGTACGCCGATGTCGCCGTCCGCGATCCATTCTCGCCAGATCAGGACCAATGCCGCCATCACGGCGGGGCCGACGAACAGGCCCAAAAGCCCGATTGTCTCCACCCCGCCGACGATGCCGATGAGCACCCACACGAACGGCAGGCGGGTCGTGCCGCCGATCAGACCGGGGCGCAGGAAGTGATCGATCACGAAATTGATCAGGAAGCCGAGAACGCCGACCACGATCGCAGCCGTTATGGAACCCTTGATGACCAGCAGCGCCACCGCGATCAGCAGGACCGCGACCAGCCCGAATGGCACGATCGACGCGAGACCGGATAACAGGCCTATCAGGATCGGATGGGGCACCCCGGCAATGGCATAGATGACGGCCATGATGATGCCCTGCGCCAGGCCGAGCAGGACCAGCCCGTCGACCGTTCCCCGCACCGACGCGGAGATCTGCCGGCCCAGGCGAATGCCGGCCTCGCCGAACGCACGCTTCGTGCCGCGTTCCAATTGCTGAACCACGGTGTCGCGATCACGGATCAGGAAAAACAGTACGACGATGGTGAAGGCGAACACGACGACGCGTCTGATGACGCCGTGGGTCAGCGTTTGGGATTGTTTGAGCAGCGTGTCGGTGTCGATCCGTCCCAACTGCTCCGACGCGGCCGCCGCGGTGAGCAAATGGGTGTTCCACCACGCGGTGATCTCCGTCGAACCGATCGGCAGGGTCGCTACCCATGCGGGGAGGGGAACGCCATTGGCACGCGCTTGTGCGAGCCAGAGCGCAGCGCTTTGTGCTTCCACGACCGCGCGTGAGACGGCGATCACCACCGGCACGACGACGATGAGCAGCACCGCCAGGGTGATCAGGCTGGCAGCGAGGGTGTGACGGCCGGGCCAGCGGGTCACGATGCGGCGGCGAAGCGGCTCGACCGCGACGGTCACGACGCCGGCCCATAAAATCGACGGCACGAACGCATGACCGATCCACAGCGCCACCAGCGCGACCGCTGTCGCAAGCGCGATCCGGGCGCGCACTTGCGCCGTCTTCGATTTTTCCACGTTCATCCCTTCGCGATTTTGCGCCTGGTCCCTGAAGATGCCTTGCGTGACCAGCTTTCGCCAGAGCGCCATGGTCGGCGTCTCCCGAAACGCCCCTGAGGGCGGCCGGCATGGCCGCAATTCGAACCGTTCAGCGGTCGCGCGGTTGGCGCGCGTCATTGTGTATAGCTGGATCTGGGAAGTCCGCGGATAATTTAGTGTCCCGGAAATAGTCCGTGGCGAATATCGAAGAGCAGATGCAACTCTCCCGCACGCTCATCGCTCGATGAGCACGTCGCGGGCCTCGCCGGGACCGACTGCCTTCGCCCCGTCAGTTGAGCAGAAAGTCGCGGATTTGCCGGGCGACTGGCTCCGGCGCTGCCCAGAACGCGCCGTGATCCTGGCCAGGCAGGGTCAATACCGTGACCTTCGGCAGGAGCGTGGCCAACGCGTCGGCGCCCACGCCGAAATAGGGCTCGCTGTTGCCGCCGATGGCGACCGCAATCGGCGCGTCGATCGACCAGCGGTCGGCGGGCAGGGGTTTGCCGTCCATCAGTCCCCGGAGGATGCGCCCTTCATAGGCGAAGGTGTGGGCGTAACGTGCCATCTCAGCCCAGGACGGGTCCTGCTTCATCGGCTCGATGTACTCCGTGGGAACGCCGATCATCTCCGTCATCACATATTCGACAGCCTCGCTGCGCTTGCCCGCCGCGACAAGCTCTTCCACATGATCGACATAGTCGGCAGGCGCTGGCGGCCGGGAGTCGTCGACAATGAACGGTGGCTCGTAGAGGTAGAGGCCCGTCACCCTGTCACCGAGCGCGCTCGCCGCGTCGAGTGCGATCGCACAGCCGCCGGAGCCGCTGGTCAAGGCTGCGGGGCTGCCTGCAATGTCGATCAGTGCGGCGATATCCTCGATTTCGCGGGCGGGGTCATAGGGCTGTGGGTCACCGCTGCCGCCGCGGCCGCGGCGATCGAAACGGATCACCGTGAAGTGCTCCGACAAGACCTTGGCCAGCCCGGCGACGCCAGTGTGGTCCTCGGCGACGTTGCTGATCACGATGATCGCCGGGCCGGAGCCGGTCTTCTCATACGCGATCGTTGTGCCGTCGGCCGAGGTGGTGGTCTGCATGATCAAGTCTCCTTGGGGTGTTTCGAGCAGGTTGCCGAGCCGGTCGAGGGTTTCGGCATAGCCCTCGGCCATCTGCAGCTCGACCGCTCGCTGCAGTGCCTCGTCGTCAGGGAAGCTTGCCTCGACCTCGACGCGGCAACCGGTGCCGGTCGAGGTGAAGGTGACCGAGGTCGGGAAGGTGCCGCTGCCGTCGGGTTGCCATGCCTCGTCGGCGAAGGCGTCCTCATAGGTCAGTTCCGCGCGTGGGGCGACGATGCCGTAGGTGGCGACGCTGCGGACCGGCCCGGCCGATCCGTCCTCCGGTGCGATCTGGAACCGCCACCGGCCGCCCGGTCGTACGTCCATTTCGTACACGGTCGCGGTCCAGCCCGCCGGGCCCCACCACATCGCGATCGCCTCGCTGTCGGTCCATGCCCACCACGCACGGTCCACATTGGCGGCGTAGATGCGGCTGATGTGGATGGTGTTGCGCGATCTGTCGATCACAATGCCGTCCTCAGGCATGGTCTGGTTCCTCACTGTTCCGTCCCGTCAAGGAAGGAGCCGAGGCGGTCCATCCGTTCCGACCACAGGCCGGCGAAGCGCTGCGTCCATTCGCTCAGTTCGCGCATCGATTCCGGACGTAGCCGGTAGATCCGTTGCTGTGCGTGCTTCGTTGCCTCGACCACGCCCACCTCGGCGAGCAGGCGCAGATGCCGGGACACCTGTGGCTGACCCATGACAAGGTTGTCGACGATGCCGCCGACCGACCGCGGGCCATCCCTGAGTAATTCGACGATCCGGAACCGGTTCGGCTCCGAGATCGCGGTCAATCGCTGCTGCACGGTGTCGATCATGATGGCAACATACGCAATTATATATATACATGCAAGAGCATATACAGATCGTTGGTTTAGGAGAATCTGGTCGGGTGTGCGAACTCAGGGGCGTAACGACCGTGGCGCTGTCGTGTGGATGTTGGCGGCCGCAACACGCTGCGGCGCACCCGTTGCGCGGGCATAGCCCGAGCTCGCAAGTGCTTGTGCTTGGCATGGAAAGATTTGGAGACACCTCACCTAACTGACTAGCGTCGTTGCGTGTGGCTGGATCCGGAAATCTGTAGATAGTTTAGTATAGTGTCCCCGAAAAATACCGGGCAAGCGATCCAAGCGGCCCGATTGCGCAATAGTCACTCCCTTTACGCCATGCCATAGTCGCACCGCATATGAAGGAGCGAGATGATGCCTCGACGAAGCCAGCGTTTCGGCAAATATCGCGGGACAGTCGTCAACAATGTCGACCCGCAGGACTTGGGGCGCATCCAGCTCATGATCCCTGATGTTTATGGCGCGACGCCTGCTCCTTGGGCAATGCCGTGCACTCCCGTAGCGGCTGCCGGAGCCGGCATGATCGCGATCCCGCCCATTGGCGCGACGGTCTGGGTGGAGTTTGAACGAGGCGACGACGACCATCCGATATGGGTCGGCGGCTTCTGGCCCACAGCGGCGGAATTTCCTCGATCGATACTCTCGTCGCCGTTCTTCGGCATCGCATTCAAGACACCGGGCGGTCATAGCCTGGTCATCAGCGATGCGCCGGGTCCGGCGGGCGGCATCGTTCTGCGGACCGCAGCGGGCGCAGCGCTGACCTTCAACGATACCGGAATCCACATTTCCAATGGGCAAGGCGCATCGGTAACGTTGGTCGGGCCCACGGTCTCGGTCAACAACGACGCGTTGGAAGTGACATGATACCCAGCCCTCTGGTCACGCTCGATGCGGTGGCTGTCTGTCCCCATGGGGGTCGGATCGCCGCGACAAGTCGCGGCCGCGTGCGCGTCGGCAGAGTGCCGGTCGTCACCATGTTCGATCCATGCCTGATCGCCGGCTGTCCCTTCTTTGTGGGCGACCGGCCCGATCCCTGCGTCTCCGTTCGATGGGTGGGACGTACGACACGCGTACTGATCGGCGGCCAGCCAGCGGTTCTGCAAGCGGGCGCGGGCATCGCCCTCAATGCTGGTCAGGTGCCGGCCGGACCGGTGACGATAGTCGGCGGGCAGACACGTGTGGCGGGCGCATAAGGGCGGCGCAGCGGTGCTGGCAATCAGGCAAAGATGTCTCGGAAGATCGGGGACTCCATAGCTGACTGGTGCGCCTCGTTGCGTATGGCTGGATCCCGAAATCTGCGAATAGTTTCCCCGAAATACCGGGACCGAGATCGCGCGCTGGCTGCCAGCGCCCAATTTATGCCGCTCCGGTGCAAATCGCGTTGCCTGAAACCCGCCATTGACTCATCTTCCACCTCGGCCGGCATCGAAGCACACAGGCGGTCCAGCAGCGGAGAATGATTGCAATGTATGCCGAATTGAAAGGAGAGAACGCCGCTCCTCGTGACTTCAGCGTTTGCGAGCCTTCGCGCGCGCCAGACCTGCTGAGCGAAGTGCTTCAGGATCTGCGGCTGGCGAACGCCACCTACGGCCGGACTGAACTGACGGCCCCCTGGGGCATCGACATTCCATTCAAGGAAGGTGTCCGCTTTCACTATATCGTGGAAGGGCGGTGCCTGATGCGTAGCAGCAACCTTCCTCCGGTCAAGATGCACGCCGGGGATGTGGTTCTTTTACCGCATGGCACAGCGCACGAGATTGCGAACGATGAGTCGTCGCGGATCCGACCGCTCGCCGATCTGGGGCCGACGCTCATAGGCAACGGAACCTATCGCCTGGCGGCCGGCGGCGGCGGCGAACCGACCCTGATCGTCTGTTGTACCATTGGCTTTGAGGGGCCCACCGCCAATCCGCTGCTGGAGATGCTTCCGCAAATCATCCATGTCCGCCGGAATGATCTTCGGGATTCCTACATCACCGCCGTTCTTGATCTCATGGCGCAAGAGGTGCGGGCCCAGCGGATCGGCACCGCAACCATCATGGCACGCCTCGCCGACATCATCCTGACCCATATCATCCGCACATGGGTTGAGACCGGAGAGGCGAGCCTGACCGGATGGCTTGCCGCCATCAAGGATCCGCAAGTCGGACGGGCGCTGGGCAGCATCCACCGCGACCCGGGAAAGGACTGGAACCTGAACGCGCTGGCCGCCATCGCCGGCATGTCGCGATCCCAGTTCTCGCGACGCTTCAATGAACTGCTAAAGGCTTCTCCCGCCCGTTATCTCACCCAATGGCGCATGCGCTTGGCAACGGTGTGGATTCGGAACAACTACATGACCGTAACCGAAGTGGCCGCACAACTTGGCTATGAATCAGAAGCGTCGTTTAGTCGCGCGTTCAAACGAACTGTCGGAATTTCCCCGAGTTTCGTCAGGAAGCCATCCGAATAATTATTCTGTTCCGCACACCCCTGAATCCATCAGCCGTCATTCCATTCCATAGCGCAAATGGCCATGCCGATGACACGTTCGGCAATGGGAAACACGCCTGCACCATCTTATCCTCTCAAGCCGAATATCCCGAGGCTTGAAGAATGAGGATGACCGTCGTGCCTGATAAAACAGTTCGCAACGTGCGAAGAACTCGGTCGATTTCGGGAGCCCTCGCGATCCTTTTTCTGACCGCGACCTCTCCCGTGATCGCCCAATCCGCCGATGCGCCAACGACATCTCCACAGGACCTGCCACCCTTTGTGAAGCGTGGCCTGCCCGGCGACTTCCATGCGGCGCTCAAGCCGCTTGAAGGCCGGTGGCGTGCGGCGAAGCAGATATTCATCGCACTCGGAACGGCGGAGCGCCCCGCAATGTCGGACCGGATCACCACAACCCGAAGCTGGATTGGCGGCGGGAGGCATTTGCTGGACATCACCCAGGGCACGATCGGCGGGGCACCATATTATCGATTAGGCGTGCTGGGCTTTTCCAACATCGACCACCGCTACGAGTTCGCGACGTTCGACGGCATGAACGCGAACAGCATGCTCTACAAATCGGAGCCGCTGGACAGGCCCGGCAAGCTGATCGAGCTGTCCGGCACGTTTAGCGATCAGGGGCTCCTGGGCGAGGCCTTTGCGGGCAAGATCATTCCGATGCGCACGATCATTCGCATCATCGATCCCGACCGGCACGAGATCGAACTGCGTTTCGATGTGCCGGGCGGGCAGCAAAACATCCTCATCGACCGAACCATTTACACCCGCATCCCGGGCTAGGAGGAAGGCATGCAGTTTGTCGCGATCCTGCGTCTTCGCAATGATGCCACGGAACAGCAACAGGCAGCGGTTCGTCGTGCGGAAGTTCAGGCGGTGTGGGGCCTTGCCAAGTCCGGCGTCCTGCGATCGATCCATTTCATTTCCGCGCCCGGACGCGGGGCTGTGATGATGATCGAAGCGGCTGACATCGGTGAAGCTACGCGTCATGTCGACGCGCTTCCGGCGGTCAAGGGCGGTCTGCTCAATCCCGAAATCATCGGCCTGGCTCCTTTCAACGGTTATGAGGTGCTATTCCATACTTGAGCGTCGCACATTCCTGGCCGCCGTGGCAGCCAGCGCTTTCGGCGGTCTTTCCTCGCAGGCAGAGGCCCAGGCGACCGGCGGGCTGCCGCCCTTCTTTACGCGAGGGCTGCCTGGCCCGGGGCACGACGCGGCGAAGGTGCTGGCGGGCAAGTGGCGGGTGTCGATTTCGCTCTATATGGCGCTGGGCTCGCTTGATCATCCGGTCACCTCGACCGATATTGTCACCTCTCGTGAATGGATCGATGACGGCCGTTTCCTGCAAGACACGACCGTCGGCTCGATTGGCGGCATGCCCTATTGGCGGCAAGGCACGCTCGGTTATGACACCATGGCCTCGTGCTATCAGTGGATGACCATCGACAACGTCAATGCCGGCATGATGTTCTACCAAGGCGCGCGCGGCTCCGGCGCGCACTTTCCGGTCAACATGACGGGGACCTTTATCGATCAGGGCGTGCTTGGCGAAGCCTATGCCGGCAAGACCATTGGTCAACGTACCGAGATCATCGTCAAGAACCCTGACGAACATGTCTTCAACATCTACTTCACACCGCCCGGCGAATCCGAACGGATCGCCGATCACAATGTCTACACTCGCATTTCTTGAAGAAGGGGCGTCGTGACGGCTCTGGCCGGCAAGACGGGAAGGGAGCGCGCGCGCCGTACGCCCGGCAGCAAGCAATTCACGCAGCCGCTCAGGTTCTGAAAAGAGGTCCATCTCGGGGAGTGCCCATGTCTATTACGCTGCCGCATCTGCCTGATCCCGATCCGGACGACACCGGGCCTTTCGTCGTCATCGCCAGGCACCGCGCAATTCCCGGGACGGCGGGCAGGCTCGAAAAACGGATGTTGCTCGACCTGGCCAGCACGCGAGCCGAGCACGGGTGCCTCCAGTTCCACATCCATCGTGACCGAACGGACCGCGACCTCTTCGTGATCTACGAGGTCTGGCGCGATGTTGAGGCGCTCAAGAGGCATTTCGTCACGGACTATGTGCAGGCGTTCGTCGGGGAGAGCGCATCCTACGAAGCCGGCGATATGGACATTCAGTTCCTGACCATGTCGAGCCCTTACGCAGCGGGGCGGTGATGCGGCAGCGGGCGGACGGATCGATGCGGGCATTGAGGATATCAATCAGCGTCTGCGATCGATGTGCTGGCTGTCGGTTCCTTGGTGGGCATGGCCACAGACCGTGGGCGTGGCGCATCTCGCGCCGGGGCGTTCACAAGCGGGCAGACCCGGCCTGACGGGTCAGGCCGGATGCGCAATTCGACTGCAAATCGCAGCATTTATGATGTGAACGGAGCAGGTCAAGAATAGGATCGTGCCCGTTTCCGGCCATTTGTTCCAGGCAAGATCATGTCCGTCATAAGCGAGAGAGGAGGGCGCGTATCCTGCCTGGTCCACCACTCTACGCGGCATTGGATGGCATAGCCGCCACTCTGGCAACCGGGACGATCAAGCAAAGTCCGGCGCTACCGGGCAATGCTATTCTTCCTTCGATCAAGAATTTATCGAATATTTGAAAATAGTCGCGAGGCTTGCCCGGCGCGATTGCATTGGTTTTTCTCTTCTGTCCGGCGTTGTCATGTGGCCACGGGGCCACGATGGTGGCTCTATCTGCGCCCTCAAACCGTCGAACCGCCAATGATGCTTGATCTGATGTGAAACAGTTTGTCACACTTCCGTTACGAGCCAGTAAAAGTCTCGCCTGACAGGGGAAATATCATGCGACAGATCAAGACCATGATGCATGCCGGTATTGCGACGTTCGCGCTAACCACGGCGCTATGCAGTGCGCCTGCGTTCGCGCAGGCCGCGCCCGAAGAGACAGCCGCCACTGATGCTGCGGCGGGCGGGGACATCGTCGTCACCGGATCGCGCATCCGCCGCGATCCACTCGACCAGGCCTCACCCGTCATCACCGTCGATCAGGATGCGCTGGCCAAGACCGGGCTGACCTCGGTTGCCGACGTTCTTCAGCGGCTGCCGAGCGCGGCGGGCGGACTCAACACCAAGGTCAACAATTCGGGCAATCTCGGCAATCCGCCCGATGGCGGCGGTGTCGGTGCGGGCTCGTCCGAAATCGACCTGCGCTATCTCAGCGCCAAGCGCACGCTGGTGCTGGTCGACGGGATGCGCTTCGTACCCGGCACTGCCGGCAGCGGCATGCCATCGACGATCGATCTCAACACCATTCCGACCAACATGATTGCGCGGGTCGAAGTGCTCCAATCCGGCGCGTCGCCACTTTATGGTTCGGACGCGATCGCTGGCGTCGTCAATATCATCACCGTGGCGGAGCAGGAGGGCCTGCGCGCGTCGGCGCAGTTCGGCACCTATCGCCAGGGTGACGGGCACACCCAGGATTATCAGGTCAGTTACGGCATCAAGGGCGACGCGACCAACCTCGTGGTCGGCGCAAGCTATGTGAAACAGGAAGCGGTGCGCTCAAGCAATCGCTCGATCTCGCAATTTCCCAACCCCGGCCAGACCTCCTGCACCCAACCGATCGGCGGCTGCTCCAGCGCCGCGGTCAATGGCCGTTTTCTCGGCGATTTCGGCAACCTCACGATCGGCAATCCGCCCAACAACCACCCGACGCTCGCAGATTTGCGGCCCTTTACCGCTGCCGACCGATTTAACTTCGCACCGTTCAATTACATCTTGACGCCATCCGAGCGCTACGGCGCGTGGCTCAGTTACAAGCAGGAAGTGTCGTCGAATGTGAACCTGCGCGTGAAGATGCAATATAATCGCCGCAACTCGGAAAATCAGGCAGCGTTTGAACCGCTGTTCATCGGACCGGACGCCGGCAATGGCGCCGGCAGCCTGTTTGACACGCTCTCGATCGACGCCACCAATCCTTATAATCCATTTGGCTACACCCTGTCGGCCGGCAAGCCGGGTGAGGCGCCGCAGAATTACAGCTTCATTGCCCGTCGCCTGGTCGAGGCAGGGCAGCGCACCTTCAATCAGCGCGTCGACACGATGGTCGCGTCCGCCACGCTCGATGGCTCATTCCAGGTCGGCGACCATCACTGGTATTGGGATGTCAATACGGTGATCGGCTTCAACGATGCGAAGCAGAGCTTCACCGGCAACGTCAATGCTGCCCGCGTCGCACAGGCGGTCGGGCCGCTTTCGCAATGCACCGGCGCCTGCGTCCCGCTCAACCTGTTCGGCGGCGCAGGCTCGATCACGCCCGATCAGCTCGCCTTTATCGGCTTCACCCAGCGCGACCGCAGTTCGCAACAATTGTATGACTACACGGCCAATTTGAGCGGCGAGTTGCTTGATCTGCCGGGCGGCGCGCTCGCCTTCGCGATCGGCTATGAACATCGCGTCCAGGCCGCAAGCTTCGATCCCGATCCGATCGTTGCCGCCGGACTCAGCGCCGACATCCCCGCAAAACCGTCACGCGGCCGCTACAATTCGGACGAAATCTATGGCGAACTGCGCGTGCCGCTCCTCAAGGAAAAGCCGTTCTTCCAGTTGCTCGAGGTCGACGGGGCGGTGCGCCATGCCAGCTACACAATCACCGGCGGAAGCACGACCTATACCGCGACCGGATTGTGGAAACCGGTCAGCGACGTACTGTTCCGCGGATCCTATGCGACCGGCTTCCGCGCCCCGAGTCTTGGCGAATTATTTGGCGCTCGCTCGCGCTTCGATCTACCGGCGAACGATCCGTGCACCAGCGCGGACGGCGGCAAATTCCAGACCAACCCCATCGTGAAGGCAAACTGCATCGCCAACGGCGTGCCGGCGGGTGGTACTTATGAAGAACCTCAGGGCGGTCAGTTGCCCGTGCTGACGCAGGGCAATGCCAATCTGAAGCCGGAGAAGTCGCGCAGCCTGTTGTTCGGCGCGGTCTATTCACCGCAATGGGCACGCAGCGGCGGCGGCAGCCTGAGCGCGGAGGTCAATTATTACGATATCCGCGTGACCAATGCGATCTCGGCGGTTGATCCCACCCTCAAGCTGGAGAATTGCGCGCTGCGTGGCGACGCCGCCAGCTGCGCGCAAATTATCCGCACCCGGAACGGCTTCATCAACGAGATCGACGGCACGCTGCAGAATCTCGATGCCATCAACACCCATGGCCTGGATTTCACCCTCGCCTATCGCGCGCCACGCACGTCGTTCGGCACATTCGGCCTGGCGGTGAATGCCACCCGGCTGCTGAAATATACGCTCGCGGCCTCGAACGGCTTCGTGATCATCCAGCGTGCCGGTACCGAGCGCGGTAGCCCGGACCAGGCATTCCCCAAGTTCAAGGGCAATGCGACGCTTGACTGGTCGATCGACGGCTTCTCCGCTGCGTTTACCGGACGCTATGTGTCCGCCGTAACGGAGATTACTCCTGAAGGTGTGTCCCAACGGATGGATTCGCGCTTCTATGGCGACATCCAGCTCGGCTTCTCACCGTCCTTCATGGATCACCGCTTCAAGCTGACGGCCGGGGTGAACAATGTGTTCAACCAGGACCCACCGGGCTGCGGCAGCTGCAGCCTGAATAATTTCGATCCGACCACTTATGACGTGCCGGGCCAGTTCGGTTACCTCCGCCTGAGCTACGGGTTCTAGCAACCCGCCGGCGGATCGGATGGCTTCATCCGATCCGCCGGCAGTTTGTTCCCAGACGCGCGCGGGTCCTCGTGCTGCGCCAACCATCTCTGGGCGAGATATGGGACACCCTGTTGTCGCATATCTCCAGCGCCCGACCGGTGCGCCAGAACCGTAATATATCGATGAATATTCAATAGCTTGAATGGTATATTCCAAGTCGCTGCACGAAGTGTCGCGCGTTCTGGAATGAGGGCGCGGTGATCGGTTTCAACCGCGCGATGTTGCCGTTCTTCGTCAACGTCAACGGGCGTCGTGGTTATCGATCATGCTTGTTTCGAACGAAGCAGCCCTATCGCGAGCAGGCCCCAGCCCAGGACCATCGAGGCACTGCTGATGACGATCAGCGCCGAAACCAATCGCTCGGCAGGGGGTGTGGCCGAATAGCCGGCACCGGCAATTGGCAAGGCATCACTGGCACCCGTCGCGGCTGACAGCGTCAAAGCGATCCACAGGCCGTACATTCCGGTGACAAGCGTCCAGTGTGCAACACCCTTGAGAACTGGCGCGAGCGTGATTGTGGGCCAAACCAGGCCGGCAATCATGATCGCCATGCCGCTTTGAACCGCAGTGAGGTGAGCCGAAAGAGCCATTCTGGGATTCAGGAAGGAATGAACGGCGACTCCTTGCAGCAGTCCGAGCAGGAAAAGCACTGCTCCCGCAACCAGGAGCGACTTCCGAAATGATCCCGGCGTCATGCGCTTTTCCTCCGCTCGCTGGTTACCTCACCCAATACTATGCCACCCGCCCATGTTCAGGCGTCCTGCCTCGCCAGCCATTCCTCGAGCCACTTGATCGTATAGTCGCCATTCTGGAAATCGGGATCATCGAGCAGCGCCTGGTGCAGCGGGATGGTGGTCTTCATCCCCTCGATCACGAACTCCTCGAGCGCGCGGCGCAGGCGGCGCAGAGCGCCCTGGCGGGTGGTGCCATAGACGATCAGCTTGGCGATCATGCTGTCATAATAAGGCGGCACCTTGTAGCCGGCATAGAGCCCGCTATCGACGCGCACATTCATGCCGCCGGGCGCGTGGAACTGCTTCACCAGCCCGGGTGAGGGGGCGAAGGTGCGCGGATCCTCGGCGTTGATGCGGCATTCGATCGCATGGCCGCGGAAGATCACGTCCTGCTGGCGCAGCGTCAACGGATGGCCTTCGGCGATGCGAATCTGTTCGCGCACCAGGTCGAGCCCGGTGATCGCCTCGGTCACCGGATGTTCGACCTGCAGCCGCGTGTTCATCTCGATGAAATAGAACTCGCCATCTTCCCACAGAAACTCGATCGTGCCCGCGCCGCGATAGCCCATATCGGCCATCGCCTTGGCGCAGATATTGCCCATCCGCTCACGGTCTTCCTGGCCGAGCACGGGTGATGGCGCTTCTTCGAGTACCTTCTGGTGGCGGCGCTGCAGCGAGCAATCGCGCTCGCCGAGATGGATCGCATTGCCCTCGCCGTCGCCGAACACCTGAAATTCGATATGGCGCGGATTGCCGAGATATTTTTCCAGATAGACGGTTGCGTCGCCGAACGCGGCCTTCGCCTCGGTACCGGCCTGGAGCATCTGGGTTTCGAGGCTTTCGGGGTCGTTGACCACCTTCATGCCACGCCCGCCGCCGCCCGACGCCGCCTTGATGATTACCGGATAGCCGACCTTTGCGGCGATCTTCGTCGCTTCGCCGATGTCGCTGATCGCGCCGTCCGAGCCGGGCACCAGCGGCAGGCCGAGCGCACCGGCGGTGCGCTTGGCTTCGACCTTGTCGCCCATGGTGCGGATATGTTCGGGCTTGGGTCCGACAAAGATGATGTCGTGTGCTTCGACGATCTCGGCGAACTTGGCGTTCTCGCTGAGGAAGCCGTAACCCGGATGGATCGCATCGGCGCCGGAGATTTCGGCGGCCGAGATGATGTTCGGGATGTTGAGATAGCTGTCGACCGCGGGCGGCGGGCCGATGCAGATCGCCTGGTCGGCGAGCCGCACGTGCATCGCATCGGCGTCGGCGGTCGAATGCACGGCCACCGTCTGGATGCCCATTTCATGGCAGGCACGATGGATGCGCAGCGCAATCTCGCCGCGATTGGCGATCAGCAGCTTCTTGATCTGCTTCATGATGTTAGTCGACCACCACGAGCGGCTGGTCGAATTCGACCGGCTGGCCATTCTCGACCAGCACGGCCTTCACCGTGCCGGCGCTGGGCGCGAGAATCGGGTTCATCACCTTCATCGCCTCGACGATCAGCAAAGTCGCGCCGGCGGCGACCTTGTCGCCGACTGCCACGAACGGCTTCGAATCGGGGTCGGACGAGAGATAGGCTGTACCGACCATCGGCGATTTGACCGCATTGGCGGCGGCAACCGGCGCAGCGGCGACATCGACCGGCGCTGCCGGCAGCAACGGCGCGAGAGCGCCGGGCGCGGACGGCGCGGCGCTGTAATGCACCGGCGCGGCGGCCGCAGCCTTGCGCGCGATGCGGATTTTGCGGCCGCCATCCTCGACCTCGATTTCGGTCAGGCTGGTGTCGTCCAGCAATTGTGCGAGTTGACGGACCAGATCGACATCGATTCGCATCGAGGCGTTCTGGGCATCATTCTGAGCGGCGGATTGTTCGTTTTCGGCCATGCGACCCTTATGCTCCCTTATTGGGCAGGCGTCCTGTCAGAGACGGGCGGCGGCTTCAAGCGCCAGCAGATAGGAAAGCGCGCCGAAGCCGGCGATGGTTCCCCGTGCGACCGGCGCGATATGGCTGCGATGGCGAAAGGATTCGCGCGCGTGCGGGTTGGACAGATGTACCTCGATCACCGGTGTGACGATCGCCTTGATCGCATCGCGGATCGCCACCGAGGTATGCGTGTACGCGCCGCCATTGAGGATTACCGCCTTCGCGCCTTCGGCTTGCGCCTCGTGCAGCCAGTCGACCAGATGGCCTTCATGGTTCGACTGGCGCATGTCGATCTTCAGATCGAGGTCGCGCGCGCGATCCTCGAGCTGGCCGGCAATGTCGTCGAGCGTGTCGGTGCCGTAGATGTCGGGTTCGCGCAGCCCCAACAGGTTGAGGTTCGGACCGTTGAGGACGTAGATCGTGTCGGGCAAGGGACCGGGCTTTCAGTTGCGGGATTGGCGATTGCGGGTTTGGCAGTTGCGGGTGCGGGCCAGCGCTTTCTATATGCGCAGGGCCGCGTGATCAAATTGCGCGTCGTTCCGGAGTAGCAATGACACATACCGACGGCACCGTCTCGATTCGCGTGAATGGCGAGCATCGCCGCGTCGTTGCCGGGCTGACGCTTGCGGAGCTTGCCGCCGATCTCGGGCTGGTGCCGGAGAAGATCGCGGTCGAGCGCAATCTGGAGATCGTGCCGCGCTCGACGCTCGGCCAGGTTCAGGTCGAGGATGGCGATGAACTGGAGATCGTGCATTTCGTTGGCGGCGGCATGGGCGCCTCGCGCATCGTACCGAACCGTTTTGCCGATGACAGCGCCGCAGGCCGCGCCTTTTTCACCGATGTGCTGGGCCTCGACCTCGCCATGGAACTGGATTTCATCTCGACCTATTGCGCGCCCGGGCATCATGGTGCGCAGATCAGCGTGATTGCCAATGACCCGTCAGGCCTGAAGCCGGATTATTCGGTCGGCGTCGATGATGTCGATGATTGCCATGCCCGCGCCGTCGCGCAGGAGCTGGAGATCGTCTATCCGCTCACCGACGAGCCCTGGGGCGTGCGTCGGTTCTTCGTCCGCGACACCGTGGGCGGCCTTGCCAATATCGTGGAGCACCGCACCTCATGACCATCCAGACGCCCATCTCCACCGCGAGCGCCGCCGACACCTGGACGGTCGCGGGCAAGACCTTCCGCTCGCGCCTGATCGTCGGCACCGGCAAGTATAAGGATTTCGCGCAGAATGCGGCGGCGGTCGAAGCGTCGGGCGCCGAGATCGTGACCGTCGCGGTGCGCCGCGTGAACGTGTCGGACCCCAATGCGCCGATGCTGACCGATTTCATCGATCCGAAGAAGATCACCTATCTGCCCAATACGGCGGGCTGTTTCGATGCCGAATCCGCGATCCGCACCTTGCGGCTGGCGCGTGAGGCGGGCGGCTGGGAACTGGTCAAGCTCGAGGTGCTGGGCGAGGCGAAGACGCTTTATCCCGACATGGTCGAGACGCTGCGCGCGTGCGAGATCCTTGCCAATGAAGGCTTCAAGCCGATGGTCTATTGCGTCGACGATCCGATCGCGGCGAAGCGGCTGGAAAATGTCGGCGCGGTGGCGATCATGCCGCTCGGTGCGCCGATCGGATCGGGGCTCGGCATCCAGAATCAGGTGACGATCCGCCTGATCGTCGAGGGCGCGAGCGTGCCGGTGCTGGTCGATGCCGGCGTCGGCACTGCGTCCGACGCGGCGGCTGCGATGGAGCTGGGCTGCGACGGCGTGCTGATGAATACTGCGATCGCCGAGGCGAAGGACCCGATCCTGATGGCGGCGGCGATGAAGGCCGGAGTCGAGGCCGGGCGGATGGCGTATCTGGCGGGGCGGATGGGCAAGCGTCGCTATGCCGACCCGTCCAGCCCGCTGGCGGGACTGATCTAGGTTTGATCGAATTATTACCGTCATCCCCGCGAAAGCGGGGATCCAGCTTCTTCTTCTTCTTCTTCTCCTTCTCCTTCTCCTTCTCCTTCTCCTTCTCCTTCTCCTTCTCCTTCTGAGTGTTGAGCAAGGTAGCGGGATCCCCGCTTTCGCGGGGATGACGGGTATGGTGTACGGCTGGAGCTCCTGCTCTCGTCACCTTGTAACCAGATGAGCCGTTGCAACGAAGTTCTTGTACGACCGACAAGAAGGGCTTCGATGACGCGCGCGCTCACGCTGTTGCTGATGCTGCTGTTTAGCGCGCTGAGCGTCAGTGCGGCCAACGCGGCAGCCGCGCCGATGGACGCCGTGTGCGATCATTCCGCCTCAGGCTCGTGCGATTGCTCGCAAGGGCCGGAGCGATGCCCTGACAGGATGCTGGTCGGTGCTTGCCAATCCTGTTGCTCTGCGATCCTGCCCAAACCGCTCAATATGAATGCGCGGGAAGGGACAGCCATCGCCGCGATTGGCACTCCGGCGACCGGTCTGGTTGCGCGCGCGCTGGCCCCGGAACCACCGCCGCCGCGAACCGCGTGAGACGATCCGAATTCACATCATTTCACATGGAGACATCTCATGATTCGTTTCACCAAAATCGCCATCGTCCTGTTTGCCGGATCGGCCAGCGCGGCATTCGCCGCGGCGCCCGGCGCAGTCACGGCGGCGTGTTGCGCGCTCGGCGTGTGCTGCGGCCTGCCGTGCTGCGGCTGAACGCAGCCGGGCTGCGGCCGAACGCGATTGCGTAAATGGGGGTGCCGGGCGAAAGTCCGGCACCCTTTTCGATGGGCTGGGAGAGCGGCGATGCGGCGTATAATGGTAATGGCGACGATGATGCTGGCGGCATGCACGGTAAAACCGGCGGACGGGAATGCCACCCAGGCGGCATCTCAGGCATCACCCAAGGAATCGGCCCAGGAATCGCCGCAACCATCGTCAGTGTCGATCACGGCGGACGACGGCGTCAAAATCTTCGCGCGGCTCTACAAGACCGAAAAGCCGAAGGCGCTGATCCTGCTGTTTCACCAGGCCGGGTCGGGCAAGGGCGAATATGCGACGATCGCGCCGCGTCTGAACGCTGCCGGTTATGAAGCGCTGGCGATCGACCAGCGCTCCGGCGGTGAACTGTTCGGCGAGAATGAGACCGCGCGGCTGGTCGGCAAGGATCCCGGCTATCTCGCGGCGCAGCGCGACCTGCAGGCCGCAGTCGACTGGGCGAAGACGCAGAAGCTGCCGGTGATCCTCTGGGGCAGCAGCTATTCCTCGTCGCTGGTTTTCCCGGTGGCTGCCGCCAATCCCGGGCTGGTCAAGGCCGTGCTGTCCTTCTCGCCGGGCGAATATTTCGACGACAAGACATTGATCCGCACTGCGGCGGCGAAGGTCGCCGTGCCGGTGTTCGTCACCTCGGCGCAGGACGCGGCCGAGATCAAGGACGCCAGGGCGATCTTCGACGTGGTGCCGGCCGCGGGCAAGGTCCGCTACGAGCCGAAGGACGGAGGCGTGCATGGCTCGTCGACGCTGATCGCCGCGAAGAATCCGAAAGGGGTCGAGGCGAACTGGGCGGCGGTTCTCGCCTTTTTGAAAGGCGTGACGGGCTAGGGTTTGCGCACCAGCCATACGCCGGCGCCGTTGCAGGCCGGGTCCTCGGCGACATGTGCCATTTCGATCAGGCCGCGTGCCGCGAGCGCCGCGCTGTAATCGGCCGGGCCGAGATCGGCATGATAAAGCGATCCGCTGCGATAATCGGATGACGCGCTGTCGCGATCGGCCTCGGCGCTGAACAGCAACCGCCCGCCGGGTTTCAGCCAGTGCGCGGCGCGCCCGGCCATCGCCGCCTGATCGGCGCGCGACAATTGGGTCAGGCTGCTCCAGGCAATCACGCCCTCGAATTTTGCGTCGATCTCGACGGTGCGCATATCGGCATGGATCCAGGCCTCGCGTGGAAAACGGGTGCGGGCGAGGGCGATCATCGCTGCGTCCCGGTCGACGCCGGTGACATGCAATCCCTGATCGATCAGATAGCGTGCGATCGGCTCTCCACCGCCGCATCCGAGGTCGAGTATCGCGCTACCCCGGGGAGCGCCGCCTTGAACCGGTCGAACCAGAGGCGCGCCGGAAACGATGGCGGATCGCGCTCAACCATGAGCAGATGCGCCGCCGTCATGCGCCGCGCCGGGAACCGCCCCCACGCTCATCCGTTCTTCCCCCAAGACCCGAAACCGTTACCCCCGACGACAACGGTCTGATTTCAGGAGATTATCATGGGCGAGCTCATCGACAAGATCAAAGGCAATGTGAACGAAGCCATCGGCAAGGCGAAGCAGCACAGCGACAACCCCGACACCAAGGCCGAAGGCGCTGCGCAGGAGCTGAAGGGCAAGGCGCAGCAGACCGCCGGCAAGATCAAGGGTGCGCTCGGCGACGATATCTGATCGTCGCGATTGCCTGATCATGAAGGGCCGCTCCGGGCAACCGGGGCGGCCTTTTCGTGTGGGGGTGGTCGGTCCCAACTGCGGGTGGTTGCCCCGCTTCAGACCCGTAACTCTTCTTTGCTTCCCCGGCGAAGGCCGGGGCCCAGTGGAGGAGCATCCGCGGTGAGCGAGACGCCTGTTAACTCCTGTCTTCCGACTGGGCCCCGGCCTTCGCCGGGAAGAGGATATATTTTCGAGCGAGATATCCGCTCAATCCGCCCAGTTACTTGCGTAGTGCCGTGATCGTCGTCCCTGCAGTAATCACCTCGATATCGGTCTTTATATGCAGCAGCCGCACGCCGCTTTGCGCCATTGCCCGATCGAGCGCGGGAGCGAACTGGGCGGTTTCCTCCACTGTCTCCGCCCAGCAGCCATAGGCCCGGCCGAGCGCGGCGAAATCGGGGTTCTGCAGGCGCGTGCCGGAAATCCGCCCGGGATATTCGCGCTCCTGATGCATGCGGATCGTGCCATAGGTGCTGTTGTCGATCACCAGCACCAGCATGTTCGCGCCGTGTGCGACGGCGGTAGCCAGTTCCTGACCGTTCATCAGGAAACAGCCATCGCCGGCCAGCGCGACGACCATGCGGTCGGGATGGCGCAGTGCTGCCGCGGTCGCGGCCGGCACGCCGTACCCCATCGCGCCGGCGGTCGGGGCCAGCTGGCTGGTCGGGCCGGCATAACGCCAGTAGCGATGCCACCAGCCGGAATAATTGCCCGCGCCATTGCAGATGATCGTGTCGGCCGGGAGTGTCTCGCGCATCGTCGCGACGCACGGGCCGAGATCCATTTTGACGTCGCGTGGTGCAGGGGTGGACCAGGCAAGCCATTCCGCATGTGCATCCGTGCCCGTCGATCGCGGCGCGAGATCAATCGCGTGCACCGCAGCCGCGAACTCCGTCATCCCCGCGCAGAATGCGAGATCGGCGCGGTAGGTCTGGCCGAGCTCGTTCGGGTCGGGATGGACATGGACCAGGGTCTGGCCCGGATGGTCCGGTGTGACCAATGTATAGCCGTCGGTGGTTGCCTCGCCGAGCCGTGGGCCGACAACCAGCAACAGGTCGGCTGCTTTCACGCGTTCGACCAGCTTCGGGTTCGGGCCATAGCCGAGATTGCCCGCCCAAGCCGCCGACTCGTTGGCAATCGCGTCCTGGCGACGGAACGCGGCCGCGACGGGAATACCGCTGCGTTCGGCCCAGGCGGCGAAGTCGCTTGCGGCCGCCTTGTCCCAGCCGGCGCCGCCAATGATGGCAAGCGGCCGTTCGGCGTTGCCGATCATTCCGGCAAGGGCACGCAACTGCGCAGGGTCGCATGCCTGTACCGCGCGCTCGACCCGCGGCCGATCCACCGCCGCGACCACATCGAGCAACATGTCCTCGGGCAGTGCCAGCACCACCGGCCCGGGGCGGCCGTTCATCGCCGTCGCATAGGCGCGCGCGATATATTCCGGGATGCGCGCCGCGTCGTCGATCTTGGCGGCCCATTTGGCGATCGGAGAGAACATCGCCTGGAAATCGATCTCCTGGAACGCCTCGCGATCCTTGGTGCCGCGATCGACGTCGCCGATGAACAGGATCATCGGCTGCGAATCCTGCATCGCGACATGTACGCCGATCGAGGCATTGGTCGCACCCGGCCCGCGCGTGACGAAGGCGATCCCCGGTCGGTTGGTCATCGCGCCGTCGGCGCACGCCATGAAGCCGACCCCGCCCTCCTGCCGGCACACCACGACATCGATCTCGGGGCTGTCGTGCAGCGCGTCGAGCACCGCGAGGAAGCTCTCGCCCGGTACGGTGAAGATACGATCGCAACCCTGTGCGATGAGCTGATCGACCAGGATGCGGCCGCCGGTACGGGAATTCGTCATGCGCGGTTTCCTAACCGCAGATGCGCGCATTTGCTATGCGCGAGAGGTGCAAATTTATGCGCGATGCCGCGCCGGCCGCATCCGAGGCGCATATCGAGGCTTCGCCACAACCGAGCGTTGATCTGTCGGGATTGCTTACAGTGCGGGTCGGGCGGGATGGTGCGTTAACCATCGACTCGCCCGGTTTTGCGTGGGGTGTCAAAGCTGGCACGCCCACTGCATAGTCTTGAGTACGCCGAGCGTTTCACGCTTCAGCTGGGCGGGCCCGAGCTTCATTCCGATCTCGCCGGGCCCGCCCGCACCCGGCCTCACCGATTCCATCAGAGCATCATCCGGTGCGACACGCTCGCTATCCGCCGTTTGCCTCTAGCTCAGCCGGTGTCTATCCCGTTCGGCCAAGGGGTTGGCATAAATTGGGGAGCAATTGCCCCGTCCTTGTGCTCCCGCGAAGGCGGGAGCCCAGACTGGGTCCCCGCCTTCGCGGGGACACAAGCTTCCTTGTAAAAAGGGATAAGCACCGCGCGAATCCGGGCTGCCGAAGCCCAAGCGGTGCGCATGCCTCTTCGACAGGCTCAGGGCGAACGCTGGTGGGCTGTCCAGCTCGAAACCACGATGGTCAGCCCGGGCGCTTATTCCGCGCGCGCGACGCCCTGGTCCTCGATCAACTGCTCGAGCTCGCCGGATTCGTACATTTCCATCATGATGTCCGATCCGCCGACAAATTCGCCCTTCACATAAAGCTGCGGAATGGTCGGCCAGTCGGAAAAGGCCTTGATACCCTGGCGAATGCCCTGATCCTGCAGCACGTCGACGCTGTCGAACTGCACGTTCAGATGCTGCAGGATCGCGATCGCGCGGCTGGAAAACCCGCATTGCGGGAACAACGGGCTGCCCTTCATGAACAGCAGTACGTCGCTCTTGCCGACCAGGTCGGCAATACGGGCCAAATCGGCGGATTGGGTGGAATCGTCGGTCATCGTCATCATCCTTGTTCCGGCCCAGAGCCGAGTGGGGCGTCGGGCAGGGCGGTAGTCAGCTGGAGCGCATGGAGTTCGGCTCCCATTCGTCCCCCGAGCGCGGCATAGACGAGGCGGGTGCGCTCGACCCGGGAAACGCCTCGAAAGCTCTCGGCCACGACGCGCGCCGCATAATGGTCGCCATCGCCCGCCAGATCGGTGATCTCGACCGTCGCGCCGGGAATGCCGGCGACGATCAATGCCTCGATCTCGCTTGCCGCCATCGCCATGTCGTTATTCCGCCTGCATCAGCTGACGGCGGGCCTCGATCGTATGCTCGTCGATCGCGCGACGTACCACGGCTTCGTCGATCTCGATGTTCGCCGCGGTCAGGTCGCTGACCAGCTTGCGGATCACATCCTCGTCGCCGGCTTCCTCGAAATCAGCCTGCACGACCGCCTTGGCATAGGCATCGGCCTCTTCCGCGGTCAGCTTCATCTGGGCGGCCGCCCAATGGCCGAGCAACCGGTTGCGCCGCGCGGTGACGCGGAACTGCATCTCCTCGTCGCGCGCATATTTGGTCTCGAACGCGCGTTCGCGGTCATCGAAAGTGGTCATGTGGCTCGTTCCCTTGGGCCTGTACTGTCTCAACCAGCGAGATAGGGGCGTGAGGGGCAGCGCGCAACGGCGCATCATCGCCCATGCGGAATTGTCTGTGCGGAACTGCCTCATGGAACAGCCCCCATGGACAGCCCCATGGAACAGCTAAAGCGGAATGGGTCGCCATCGGCTGCGGCATGACGTAGCAAACCGGCATGACGATCGATCAGCAGGGACAGCCGTGAGTGAATTGACCGGAGCGGCACGCCGGGCGGCGGCGTTTCGCCGCATGCGTGATGCGCAGCGGACCGAAGTGGCGGAGGATTATGTCGAGCTGATCGGCGACCTGATCGCCGAAACCGGCGAAGCGCGGCTGACCGATCTGTCCGAACATCTCGGCGTCAGCCACGCCACCGCCGCCAAGGTGGTGCAGCGGCTGCAACGCGAAGGGCTGGTCGAAAGCCGACCCTATCGCTCGATCTTCCTGACCGAGGACGGCGCCGCAGTCGCCGCCATGTCGCGCGATCGCCACCGTATCGTGCACGAATTCCTCCGCGCGCTGGGCGTCAGCGAGCTGAATGCCGAAGCCGATGCCGAGGGCATCGAGCATCATGTCAGCCAGGAAACGCTTGATGCGCTTGCGCGGCTGACGCGGAAACTGGCCAAAAGCTAATATGGTCTCGAGCTGAGTTGCTCCGCTTCCGCCATTCGCCCAGAGCTTGTCGAAGCCTGTCCTGAGCGACTGCCTTGGCAGGCAGACGAAGGGGCCGTTCTTCTTCATCCTGTTCGGCAAGAAAGAACCGGCTTCGACAGACTCGGCCCGAACCGGAGGGGCGATTCCACCCGGCCCGATGCTGCTCCAACACCAAAGTGCGTTGATACTGGCCCATTGTTGCCGCTTCCCCGGCGAAGGCCGGGGCCCAGTCGGAAAGGTCAAGGAAACGAAGGACTGCAGCAGTTTCCGATTGTTTCGCGACTGGGTCCCGGCCTTCGCCGGGAAACATGAAATGGGTCATGACCAACGCAGCTTGGTACAATGCCATCCTCTTGGCACAGCGTCTGTTGCCTGACGATCAAAATTCAGCCATGGCTTAATAATTAAGCATTGGTTTGAGGGAGTCGCCGGCATGGTGCGTGCAGTCATGGCTCTTGCCGCCGCTACACCGTCGGCGCCGCCGGTCCCGTTGTCGTTGCCCCTATTGTCTTCCCCATCCTCCGAAGTGCCGGCTGACACCCCGGCTCCGGCGCCGGACGACTCCGACATCATCGTCATCGGCCGCGCCAGCCACCGCATCGGGGCTGCCCGCTCGGCGAGCGAGGGGGTGATCGGCGGGGAGGATCTGCGCATTCGTCCGCTGCTGCGGACCAGCGAGTTGGCCGAGGCGGTGCCGGGGCTGATCGCGGTGCAGCATTCGGGCGGCGGCAAGGCGGCGCAATATCTGATCCGTGGCTATAATCTCGATCACGGCACGGATTTCAGCATCGCGATCGACACTATGCCGTTCAACCTGCGCAGCCAGGCGCATGGCCAGGGCTATCTCGACCTGAACGGGCTGATCCCGGAAACGATCGACCGGATCGAGTATCGCAAAGGCCCGTATCGCGCGGCTGATGGCGATTTCTCGGCCGTCGCGGCGGCCTCGCTGCGTACACTTGACCGGTTCGAGCGGCCGTTCGCATCGGTCACGGCCGGCAGCTACGGCTATCGACGCATCGCGGCGGGGGGGATCGGTCGCACTCGGGCCGGGAACGCTGCTGCTCGCCGGCGAATTGCTGGCGAATGACGGGGTTTGGCAATTGCCCGAACGGTTGCGCCATGTGTCGGGCTTCGGCAAATATACGGTCGAGACGGGCGCGGGCACGCTGCGCGCCAGTCTCTCGCTGTATGACGCGCGCTGGCAACCGACCGAACAGATTCCGATCCGCGCGATCGGGACGCTGATCCCGGATCGCTTCGGCACGCTCGATCCCTATCTGCGCGGGCGGACCAATCGCCAGGTGTTCAATATCGGGCTGGAGAGCGATCATCTGACCGTCACTGCCTATGTCCAGCATTATGCTTTCGACCTGATCTCCAATTTCACTTTCTTCCTCAACGACCCGGTCCATGGCGATGAACTCGAACAGGTCGAGGATCGCTGGACCTTTGGCGGCCGCATCGCTCGCCGCGTCGATCTGACCGACCGGCTCAAGCTGACCTTGGGGGCCGATGGACAGGTCGACAGGATCACCAATCTTGGTCTGTATCACACCGAATTCGGCAAGCGGATCGGGACGACCAGCCTGGTCGATGCGTCGGAGAGCTCGCTGAGCGGTTATGCCGAACTGAACTGGAAGCCGATCGACCGGTTGAGCCTGATCGCCGGCGCGCGGGTCGATCATTTCCGCTTCCAGACCGTCGCGCGCGGTGGCGCGGGCCATAGCGGCACGGTCGAGGATGGCATCGCCACGCCCAAGGCGGGCGCGAGTGTCGACATCATCCCGGGCCTCGCGCTCTATGCCAATTACGGCCAGGGCTTTCATTCCAACGCGGCGCGCGGGGTGACTGCGCCGGTCGATCCGGTGCCCGGCCTGGCCCGCGCCACCGGTTATGAAATCGGTACGCGTTTCGAACGCGGGCCGCTGATCGTCACGCTCGACCGGTGGTGGAGCCGGTCGGCGAGCGAGCTGATCTATTCCGGCGATGATGGCACGGTGTCGCCGACCGGCCCGAGCCGCCGCAACGGTTATGAGGCGACGCTCTATCTGCGCGCGGCGCGCTGGCTGACGATCGATGCGGTCTATGCCACCAATCACGCGCGCTTCGTCGATGCGCCCGGGTTCGATCGCATTCCCAATGCGCTGGAATCCGCTGGCGAATTCGGCGTGGCGACGGTCTTCGGCCGCTTCAATGCCGCGCTCCGCGTGCGCTATCTCGGTCCCCATCCGCTGACCGAGGACAATAAGATACGGTCACCGGCAACGACCGTGATCAATCTGCGCGCGGCGCGGACGATCGGCGCGGTCGAACTGAGCGCCGAACTGCTCAATATCCTCGATTCGGCCCGCGCCGACGCGGACTATTTCTACGCCTCGCGGCTTCCCGGCGAACCGCCCGAAGGGATCGAGGGCATCCATAGCCGCTCGGTCGAGCCGCGCATGCTGCGCATCGGAGCGAAGATGGTCTTTTGAGCGGCGCGTCTCTGACGGCGAGATGATTGCCCGAGGAGTGCGCAGGCAGGTCGGGTGGAGGCTCGCGATTGGTGCCTATGTCGAGCAAGTGATGGTCAGACGATCGACGGTCACGGCCTGGCGCGCCATCGGCTTGGGTAGAATCACCCTTTCTCCGTTCGCGCTGAGCTTGTTGGAGCACCGCTCTTTCTTCGCTCCGTTGGTAGAAAGAACTGCCCCCTTCGACTGCCTGCCAAGGCAGGCGCTCAGGACAGGCTTCGACAGGCTCAGGGCGAACGGAAGGAGGTGGGGCCACTCAACTCGAAACCGCTCCGGACTAACCTGTGCGAGGTTCGTTATTTTGCATTAAATATATGATATATAACGATAATACTTCAGATTACTTTTCGAGTGATGGTCAGAGATATGGTACATTGCTGGTGTAACATATCTCTACTGCCGGTCCCCCAGCGTCGCTTACCAATGCCTGAGATATGCGACATTGCCGGTGTAACATATCTCTTGCCGTCTACCCCGCAGTGTCGCTGACCTGCGCCGGAGATATGTGACACGACTGGTGTAACATATCTCCGGCTGCCTATCCCGCGGCGTCGCTGGCGACGATTCAACCATGGTGCGGGATCGGGCATGTCTTCCCATGCCGGATTGGTGCCGGCACGCTCTTTCTCAGTGTCGAAAACCACCTTGCGGTAGCGCCGATCCGCGCGTGACGGGCGCCGCCAGCGATGCGTCCAGGTCGCCGGTTCCTTACCCGTGCGCCTCGCTCGACGGCGTTTTCTTGCGCGGCACAAGATGCAACACGCCGACGATTACGCCACCGACGATCAGGCCGACCACGCCCGCTGCCAGCGCGCCGACCAGCCATTCGACCAGCCCCTGCGCCACTGGCGAGGCATGCGCTGCGGCCTCGGCGAAATGGTGGACCGCCTGCGGGATCGCGCCCATGCCGAATTCCTCCAGGCCATGGAGCAGGATGCCGCCGCCGACCCAGACCATCGCCGCGACGCCGAGGTGCGACAGCGCCTGGAGCAGCACCGGCATCGCCGCGACCAGGCCACGTCCGATCGTGCGTACGGCGGACAAGGGACGGCGGCTGAGGTGCAGGCCGATATCGTCCATCTTCACGATCAGCGCGACCGCGCCATAGACGCCGGCGGTGATCGCAAAGGCCACCGCGACAAGCGCTGCGGCGCGCAGGCCGAACGACAGATCCGGCAGGTCGGCGAGGGCGATGGCCATGATCTCGGCCGACAGGATAAAGTCGGTGCGCACCGCGCCGCTCACCTGGCGGGCCTCGAGCTCGGCCGGATCGTCGATCGCGGCGACCTCTTCGGCATGATGAACGCCGCTGAGTGCTTCGAAGATCTTCTCGGCCGCCTCGAAACAGAGATAGGCGCCGCCGATCATCAGCAGCGGGGTGATCGCCCAGGGGGCAAATGCGCTCAGCGCCAGTGCGGCAGGGAGGATGAACAGCAGCTTGTTGCGCAGCGAGCCGACCGCGATCTTCCAGATGATCGGCAATTCGCGGTCGGGCGGCAGGCCGACGACATAGCGCGGCGTGACTGCCGTATCGTCGATCACGACGCCCGCCGCCTTGGCGCCGGCGCGGCCGGCGGCGCCGGCGACGTCATCGAGCGACGCCGCAGCCAGTTTCGCGAGAGCCGCGACGTCGTCCAGCAGCGCTACGAGTCCACCCGGCATGTCATCCCCTTAATTGCACACGCGTCGCCAATGCGGATCGTCGCGCTGTTCGAATACGCGGCCCTTCCCAGTGAAGGGAGGGCCGGTCAATTCGCTGCCTTGCCGTTATTCGGCGACCTTCACCACCAATTTGCCGATCGCGCCGCGTGCGGCCATCTTGGCGATCGCCTTGCCGCCGTCTTCGAAGGCGAAGGTTTCGGTCACGCGCGGGGCGATCTCGCCGTCCTTCCACAGCCGGAACAGCCGCTCGATATGCGCGGTGTTGGCCTTGGGATCGCGCGCCGCAAAGGCGCCCCAGAACACGCCGCACACGTCGCAGCTCTTGAGCAGGGTCAGGTTGAGCGGCAGCCGTGGAATGCCGGCGGGGAAGCCGACCACCAGGTAACGGCCCTCCCAGGCGATCGAGCGCAATGCCGGTTCGGCATAATCGCCGCCGACCGGATCATAGATCACATCCGCGCCGCCTGCGCCAAGCGCCGCCTTGAACTGATCGGCGAGCGCCTTTGACTGGTCCTTGTCGAATGGCGCGCGGGGATAGACCAGGGTCACATCGGCACCAGCCTCCTTTGCGGCTGCGGCTTTTTCTTCCGATGAGACCGCCGCGACGACGCGAGCGCCGAATGCCTTGCCCAGTTCGATTGCCGCCAGCCCGACGCCGCCGGCCGCGCCGAGCACCAGCAATGTCTGCCCCTCGGCCAGACGGCCGCGGTCGAGCAGTGCGTGGATCGTCGTGCCATAAGTCAGCAGCAACGAGGCGCCTTCCGCGAAGCTGCGCCCCTCGGGCAAGCGGAACAGGCTGGTGGTGGGGAGCGCGATCTTTTCGACCAGCCCGCCTGAGCCGGTGGTCGCGATCACGCGGTCGCCGACCGCCCAGTCGGTCACGCCCTCACCGACGCTTTCGATCACGCCGGAGATTTCGCTGCCTGGCGCGAAGGGGCGGGGCGGCTTGAACTGATATTTGTCCTCGATGATCAGGACGTCGGGATAGTTGATCGAGCAGGCCTTGACCGCGACGACCACCTGACCTTTGCCGGCCACCGGATCCGGCAGCTCGTCGATGATTAGGGTTTCAGGTCCGCCCGGTGCTTTCGACAATAGTGCCCGCATGTCTCCGTTCTCCGCTCATCCAGGGCCGGTGTTCGGTAACACCGGCTTCATATTTCGAAATCGCGGTATCCCTTGCCAGTGTCAGGCCGATCTCGTCCAGCCCTTCCATCAGGCATTGGCGGCGGAACGCGTCGAGATGAAAGGGGAAGCGGTCCTGGAATGGCGTTGTGACGGTCATCGTCTCCAGGTCGACGGTGATGGTATCTGTCTTCGCCACCTCGACCAGCCGGTCGATCGCGTCCTGCGGCAGCACGACGGGCACGATGCCATTCTTGAACGCATTGCCCGAGAAGATGTCGGAGAAGCTCGGCGCAATCACCGCGGTGATGCCCATGTCCGCGAGTGCCCAGGCGGCATGTTCGCGGCTCGACCCGCAGCCGAAATTATCGCCCGCGACCAGGATCGGCGCACCGGCATAGCGCGGGTCGTCGAAGATATTGCCGTCCTGCGCGCGCACCGTCTCGAACGCGCCCTTGCCGAGACCAGTGCGCGTCACCGTCTTCAGCCAGTGCGCCGGGATGATCACATCGGTATCGATATTCTTCGCACCCCAGGGATAGGCGCGGCCGGAGACTTGGGTAACGGGGTCCATCAGTCGGCTGCCTTCGGGAATACAGGGAGTTTGGCGACATCGGCCGCCTCGTGCTGAATGATCACGGTCGCCTTCCGATCCTTCGCCAGTTTCTTGATATGGTCGAGCGAGGTGAGCGTATCGGGGCGGCTGCTGTTATAGGCGGGGACGCCGTTGCTATCGTAATTTTCCTGGAAGTGCGCGGCGTCGCCGGTCAGCAGATAGGTGCCGTGCTTCAGCCGCACCAGCAGCGCATGATGCCCCGGCGTATGGCCCGGCGCGTCGATCATCGTCACGCTGCCATCGCCAAAGACGTCGCGGTCGCCGCTGACCGGATCCGCCTTGCTCGTGCCCTTGACCCAGGGCGCGAGCAGTGCCGGATTCACGCCCGGAGCGCCCGCTTTCACGGCATCGAAATCGCCCTTGCCGATCAGCAGGGTCGCGCCGGGAAAGTCGGCCGCCTGGCCGATATGGTCGAAATGATAATGGCTGATACCAAGGAAATTGATGTTCTCGGGCTTCAGGCCCAGTTCGGCGAGTTGCTCGGCGACCGTCTTGGTCAGCGTCGCATCCATCATGATCTTGAGATCAAGCGGCTTGCCCTTCATTGCTGCGGGCAGGCCGGCGTCCCACAGCAGATAGGCGTCGCCATGCTTGATGAGATAGCAGCTGCCGACCAGATCCTTGCGCTTCCCGGTATAGGCCTTGGCATCGGAAAAGGCGTTGAGATCATTGGCGGCGATGGTGCCGCAATCGAGCCGCCACAATTTGATCGGGGCGGGAGCGGCGGTTGCCGGGGCGGCCTGAACCATCAGTGAAACGGCGGCGGCGGCGAACAAAGCGATCCTCATGCGGTATCTCCCCTTTTGTCGTGTGATCTAACGGGTGGGGAGGAAGGTGGCTCGTCTACTTGCCGGGACGGGCGGTCTCGCTGGTGGGGCGGGCGGTGGCGGCATAGGCGGCGATACCGCTCAATACGGTGCCGAGTACCAGCAGTACCAGTGCGCGTTTCATTTCGTGTCCCCCATCAGGTCGCGGACGTCACTCAATCGACCGGTGACGGCGGCGGCCGCCGCCATTGCCGGCGAAACCAGGTGCGTTCGTGCCCCCGGTCCCTGCCGTCCTACGAAATTTCTGTTGGAAGTGGAAGCACATCGTTCGCCCGGCGGCACTTTGTCGGGGTTCATCGCCAGGCACATCGAACAGCCCGGTTCGCGCCATTCGAACCCTGCATCGGTGAAAATGCGGTCGAGCCCCTCGGCCTCGGCCTGCCGTTTGACCAGGCCAGATCCGGGCACGACCAGCGCGCGTACGCCGTCGGCGACGCTGCGGCCATTGGCGACCGCGGCGGCGGCACGCAAATCCTCGATCCGGCTGTTGGTGCAGCTGCCGATAAAGACATGGCCGACCGTAATGTCCTGCATCGCTGTGCCAGGCGTCAGGCCCATATAGGCGAGCGACTTGCGCGCCGCGTCACGCTTGGCCGGGTCGGCAAAGCTGTCGGGGTCGGGGACATGGCCAGTGATCGGCACGACATCCTCGGGGCTGGTGCCCCAGGTCAGCGCAGGCGCGATATCGGTCGCGTCGAGCCGGACCGACTTGTCATAGGCGGCTGCCGGATCGCTCGGCAGGCTGCGCCACCATGCGACGGCGCGTTCCCAATCCGCGCCCTTGGGCGCCATCGGGCGGCCCTTGAGATAGGCGAAAGTCGTGTCGTCGGGCGCGATCAGTCCCGCGCGCGCGCCGCCCTCGATCGACATATTGGCGACGGTCAGCCGCCCCTCGACCGACAGGTTGCGAATGACCTCGCCGGTGAATTCGATGACATGGCCGGTCCCGCCGGCCGCGCCGATTTTGCCGATGATCGACAGGATCACGTCCTTGGCCGACACGCCATAGCCAAGTGTCCCGTCGACGCGCACTTCCATCGTCTTGGACGGCGTCAGCAGCAGCGTCTGGGTCGCGAGGACATGCTCGACCTCGCTGGTGCCGATCCCGAAGGCCAGTGCCCCCATCGCGCCATGTGCCGAGGTATGGCTGTCGCCGCACACCAGGGTCGTACCGGGCAGGGTAAAGCCCTGTTCCGGGCCGACGACATGGACGATGCCCTGATCGGGCGAGATCGCGTCGATATAATCGATGCCGAACTCGGCAGTGTTGCGGCGCAGCGCGTCGAGCTGCTGCGCGCTTTCGCGGTCGGCGATCGGGAGCATATGGCCCCGCGCGTCGACGCGCGGGGTGGTCGGCAGATTGTGATCGGGCACCGCCAGCGTCAGGTCGGGGCGCCGCACCGTGCGGCCGGAGACGCGCAGCCCCTCGAACGCCTGCGGGCTCGTCACCTCATGCACGAGGTGGCGGTCGATATAGATCAGGCAGGTGCCGTCATCGCGCCGTTCGACGACATGAGCGGCCCAGATCTTCTCGTACAAAGTGAGCGGACGACTGGCCATGAGGGCGATCTAGTCGGAAACTGCGTGAAGGCAATGCTTGGCTTGCGCTTTATTGCGCGGGCGATTCCTTGGGCGAGGTATAGGCGGCGTCGTGCGCTACCGGCAGATCGCCGCCCTGACGCAGTGCCGCAAGCATCTCGGCAAAGCCGGTGCGGCAGCGAAAGCCCAGAACCCGTTCGGCATGCCCGGCGTCATAAACGCGGTCGATCGAGTGCTGCAGCGTCCAGCCGCGCGTCGCGTACAGCGCCGCGACATCGGGAAAATAGCGCGCGATCACGGCAGGCGCATCGGCCTTCAACTCGGCCACATCACCAGGCGCGAACGGTGTTGACGCAGACAGGATGAAAGTACCGAAGCCAAGGTCGGGCGCGCGGTCGAGTGCGACGATATGCGCCTCGGCAGCGTCCTCGACCGTCAGGCGGCGATGGAGCAGTTCATTGGCCTTCATATTCTCGCCCGACAGGCTGTCGTGCGTGTCGTCATCCTCGGGAAAGAAGCGGCCGGTGCGCAGGATCAGCACCGGCAGGCCGTGTTCGGCATGGATCAGGCGGCAAAGCTGTTCGGCGGCGAGCTTGGTCACGCCATAGATGTTGCGCGGCTCAAGCGGAGCGAGGCTCTCGTCGATCCACACCGCCGCATCGCCATGCCCTTCGCGGATCGCGGTCGAGATCATCAGCGAGGTGGTCGAGGTGAAGATGAAGCGGCTCGCCTTTGCCGCGACCGCGGCTTCGAGCAGGTTGAGCGTGCCCGCGACGTTCACATCGATGAACGCCTGCCGGGGATAGCGGACGATATCGGGCTTGTGCAGCGCGCCGCTATGAATGACCGCCTCGATCCCGCGTTCGGCAAAGACCCGCTCGACCAGGGCGCGATCGGCGACGGTGCCGATCACATCGGTATCGACGCCCGGTGCCACGTCGAGGCCGGTAACCACATGACCGGCGTCGCGCAGCCGGGGTGCGAGGAAGCGGCCGAGCCAGCCGCTCGATCCGGTCAGCAGAACGCGCATCAGACGATCCTGTAGTCTGCGGTGATGGTACCGGCGGCGGCGAGTTCCGCCTCATGTTCCGCCTCGCGCCATGGCTCGGCCAGCGCTTCGGCTTCCCATTGCCGCATCGCCGGGAGAGTGAGGAGATGGTCGACCCAGGCCTGGCCGGACGCGCCGACCTCCAGGCCATAGGTGCGCACACGAAAGGCAACCGGCGCGTAAAAGGCGTCGACTGCGGTGAAGGCGGGTCCGGCCAGCCACGGGCCGCCGAACCGGTCGATGCCTTCCGCCCAGAGCTCGGCGAGCCGAGCGATTTGCCGTGCCAGCGCGGGCGATGCCGGCCTTGGCGTCACGCGGACGCCGACATTCATCGTGCAATCGCTGCGCAGCGCGCCGAAGCCGCCATGCATCTCCGCCGCCGCGCACATCGCCCAAGCTCGCGCCGCTTCGTCCGCCGGCCACACGCCGTCGAAGCGTTCCGCGAGGTACATTGCGATCGCCAGCGAATCCCAGACCGTCCGCTCGCCGTCGATCAGCACCGGCACCTGTCCCGAGGGCGAGAAAGCGCGGAACGCGTCGTGATTGTCATCGGCTGCGAACGGCTCGATGCGATCCTCGAACGCGATGCCCAGCGCTTTCATCAGCACCCAGGGGCGCAGCGACCAGCTCGAATAATTGCGGTTCGCGGTGATCAGGGTCAGCGGCATGTGTGCCCTTCAGCTGATATAATGGGCGGTGGTTTTCGCCGCGATCTCGTCCGCCGTCACGCCGGGGGCGATCTCGATCAGCTTGAACGGGCTGGCATGATCGGGGCGCTGGAACACGGCAAGGTCGGTGATGATCATGTCGACGACATTCTTGCCGGTCAGCGGCAGGGTGCAGCTCGGGATGAACTTCGGGTCGCCGGCCTTGGAGTTGTGCTCCATCACGACGATGATCTTCTTGACGCCTGCGACCAGGTCCATCGCGCCGCCCATGCCCTTGATCATCTTGCCCGGGATCATCCAGTTGGCGATGTCGCCATTCTCGGCGACTTCCATCGCGCCGAGCACGGTCAGGTCGATATGCCCGCCGCGGATCATCGCGAAGCTGTCCGACGAGCTGAAATAGGCGCTTTGCGGCAATTCGCTGATCGTCTGCTTGCCGGCATTGATCAGGTCGGCATCCTCTTCGCCTGCCAGCGGGAACGGGCCGATCCCGAGCATGCCGTTCTCCGACTGCAGCGTCACCTCGACGCCTTCGGGAATATGGTTCGCGACCAGAGTCGGAATGCCGATGCCGAGATTGACATAATAGCCGTCCTGCAGCTCGCGCGCCGCGCGCGCCGCCATATCGTCGCGGGTCCAGGCCATGTCAGTTCAACTCCTCTTTGGCGCCCGGTATCGGGGTCGCAACATCGGTGGGATTGGCACGCTCGGCATCGAGGCCGAGCCAGATACGGTCGAGCGCTTCGGCTTCGCTGATGCCGGTCGCGCGGGCATAGGTGATCGCGCCGTGGCGCACGCAATCGACCAGTGCGATGCCGAACGCGGCCGGGTCGGCGCCGATCGGTACCGGATTGATGAAACAGGTCACCGGACCGCCATCGCTTGCCCAGACGCGCAGGAACTCGCGCGATCCTTCGAGCAGGTCGGTATAGGGGACGAGGTCGATCGGGACTGGCTTGCCGGTCATTTTGCCTCCGCAGCAGCAGGAGGCGCCCAGCGCTTGTCCTGCGGGAATACATCGTCGATGCCGCCTTTCAGCGCGCTGCCGTAAACCGGATTGGGCAATACGAACCAGCCCGCGCCCCATCTGGTCGAGATCGCACCGGTGGTCACGGCGGCGCGGCGTGCGGCAGGCGATAGCCCGGCATTGAACAGATCGCTGAAATCGCCGAGCTGGTCGCCGCCCATCACGACGACGCAATATTTCGCGGCGATCGTCGCACGGCGACCATCCTTCTTGCTGCCGGTCGCATCGTCGCCAGCGAGGAACAAGGTCTCGCCATGCACTGCGGGGCCGAGCCCCGCACCGGTGATCGCGGCCGCGGTCTGTGGGGCGTTGGCGGCCGAACGGTTGGTGTTGAAGATCACCGTCACGCCCATCTTGCGCAAATCGTTCAGCGCCTCGACTGCACCGGGAACCGCTGCGACCTGAGTCGTCCCGGTCTTCTCCCAGGCCTGCCAGCGCGCTTCGTCATACGGCGCGGGATGGACGGCGTCGTTATATTCGAAGCCGGTATTGAGCAGCACCGTCTCATCGACGTCGAACACTGCGGCGCGGGGCTTGTTGCCGCATGGCACCCAGCGCGGCACGGCAAGCGTCGCATCGGGCGCAAGCACGACGGACTGGTCGGACCCCCCCTTCGCATCCCATCCGACATAATTGACCAGTGTGCGCCACGCTTGTGCGCTGATCGCAGCGCCTTCGCCCGAGCCGTAGAGATATTGCATGCCTGGCGGGACAGTTTGCGTCGGTGCCGCGCCAGCCATAGGCGGCGGCGTTTGCGCCACTGTGCAGCCTGCAAGCGCTAGAGTCGCCAGTGCAAGCCCTATCCCCCTTCCCGCAAGTGGGAGGGAAGGAGAGAGGCCAGCCCTCACGCGTCGGCCCGCTCACGCACGGTGCGGAACTCGATCTTCTTGTCGTAGGGCGCGCCGACGATCATCCGCTTCACATAGATGCCGGGCAAATGGATCGTGTCGGGATCGAGGCTGCCGACCGGCACTACTTCCTCGACTTCGGCGATGCAGATCTTGCCCGCGGTCGCCATCGGCGCGTTGAAGTTGCGCGCGGTCTTGCGGAAGATCAAATTGCCGCTCTCATCGGCTTTCCAGCCCTTGATGATCGACAGGTCGGCACGGATGCCGCGTTCGAGGATATATTCCTCACCGTCGAAATTCTTCACTTCCTTGCCCTCGGCGACCAGCGTGCCGACGCCGGTCTTGGTATAGAAGCCGGGAATGCCGGCGCCGCCGGCGCGGCAGCGTTCGGCGAGCGTGCCTTGCGGACAGAATTCGACCTCAAGCTCACCGCTCAGATATTGCCGCTCGAATTCCTTGTTCTCGCCGACATAGGAGGAGATCATCTTCTTCACCTGGCGGCTGCGCAGCAGCTTGCCGAGCCCTTCGCCGTCGATCCCGGCATTGTTGCTGGCGATGGTCAGGTTCCTGGTGCCCGCCGCCTGAATCGCGTCGATCAGCCGTTCGGGAATGCCGCACAGGCCGAACCCGCCCGCGCAGATCGTCATGCCGTCGAACAACAGGCCGTCAAGCGCTCCTGCGGCATCGGAATACAGCTTTTTCATCGCAGGGCTCTCCAGAGATTTATCGACCGGGCAATAGGCGTGCGCGCTGGTACCGGTCAATCGCACCTTCGGCGCAACGCTGGTTGCACAAAACGCAATCGCGACCTCGTGGCGAACCAATATCAGATCGGCATCACGCCCTTGCGCGGAGCCTCGCCGCCGACCGTTTCTGCGGCGATGGCCAGCCCCGCATCGCGCAGCACCCGGTTGCGATCGGCCCGTCGGGCGGTCATGAACAATTGCTCGATCGGGATGGTCGCGGCGAATTCGGGGATCTCCTGGCATCGGGCGATCCATGCGACCGCGCGGGGCCAGCGTGCGGCGTCGGGTCCCCAGCCGGCCAGTGCGGCATTACGGAAGAAGCATGCGAAGGTGATATCCACCGTCATCGGTGCCGCGCCGAACATGAATGCCGCTGCCGGCGCTTCGTCCTCCAGCCAGTTCATGATGCCGGGCAGGTCCTGATCGGTCGCGGTGGCGATCACGGTTTCGTCCGCTGGTGTGCGCCAGACGCTCGGCTTGATCACGCGCTCCTGGAACAGCCGCCAGATGATCACATCGCCAAGCCGGGTATCGGCATATTCCTCCAGCCAGCGGGCGCGGGCGCGGTCTGCCGGTGCTGCCGGCATCAGTGGCGGGGCGGGATAGGCCTCGTCGAGATATTCGCAGATCACGCTCGAATCGCACAACGTCACGTCGCCGTCGACCAGCACCGGAATGCGGCGCAGCGGGCTTAGCCGGGTGAAATCGTCGGTGCCGAAAAAGGGGATGATCGGATCGATCTCGAAAGCGATCCGCTTGATCGCCAGCGCGACCAGCACCTTGCGGGCATAAGGCGAGACATGATTGCCGATGATGCGCATCAGTTCACGTCGTAAGCGAGTTTCAGGCCGGCGCGCGGCCATGCCATACTGACCAGCTGCCCGGTGCCCGACAGGGTGATATAGGCGGTGCGCAGGTCGCTCCCGCCCCAGCAGATATTGGTCGTGAACGGATCCTGGGTGGCGACGAATTCGACCAGCTCGCCGGCCGGTGAAATGACCGAAATGCCGCATTCGCCGATCGTCGCGACGCAGATATTGCCGCCTTCCTCCACGCCGAGCGAGTCGAAAAATTTATACCCTGCCGGGCGATAAAGCGGGATGCCCGCGCCGCCCAGGCCGGGAGTCAGGTCGACCTTGCCCGGTGCGGTCACCCGGAACGCCATCAGCCGGCAGGTATAGGTTTCCGCCGCGTAGAGCGTGTTGCCATCAGGCGAGAGGCCGATGCCGTTGGGATTCTCGCTCGGGAAGACCACTTCCTCCAGATGGCTGCCATCGGCCTTTGCGTAGAAGATACCGGTGATGTCGCGTTCGCGCGGGCGGTTCTTGCCGTGATCGGTGAACCAGAAGCCGCCATGCGCGTCGAATACGATGTCGTTCGGCCCGCGCAGCGTGCAGCCGAAATCACCATCCTTGTAGAGCGTCTCCACGACGCCGGTCGCAGGATCGATCCGCTCGATCCTGCCGCCCGAATAATCATCGGCCTGCCCGTGCGGGATCAGCAATCCGTTCGGATGCTCGAAATAGTTGAAGCCGCCATTGTTGCAGCAATAGAGCTTTCCTTCCGGGCCGAGCGCCAGTCCGTTGGGGCCGCCGCCGGGCTCGGCGACGGTCTCGGTCGATCCGTCCTGCTTCACGCGCGTGATCCGGCCTGCCGCGATCTCGACCAGAATGATGCTGCCATCGGCCATTGCGACCGGTCCTTCGGGGAAGCGCAAACCGGTGGCGATGGTAGTGAATTCAGGCATGTGACGGCTCTCCGTATTTCTTGCCAGCCTACACGCGTCGCGGATCGGCTCAACCGTATTCATCCAGCGTTCAGCCCATTGACTACAGACGTAATCAGGAAGATTACAAACGTAGTCAGTACGGGAGCGATTCGAATGGCCGAACGGATAAGCGATGCTGAACATGCGGTCATGGAAGTCCTGTGGGACGAAGCGCCACTGACCGCACAGGACGTGTCCGAGCGTATCCCGGCGGGCCGCGACTGGTCCGCCAATACGGTCAAGACCTTGCTCGGCCGGCTGCTCGCCAAGAACATCATCGCGCACGAAGAGGACGGTCGCCGTTATCTCTATCGCCCGCTCGTCGCGCGCGACGATTATGTCGCCGGTGAATCGCGCAAGCTGATGGACCGGCTGTTCGGCGGCAAGCTGACCCCGCTGGTCGCGCACCTCGCCGAACGGGATGAGCTCAGCGCGAGCGACATTGCCGAGATCGAGGCGTTGTTGAAGGGGTTGAAGGCATGACCGCGTCCCTCTTCGCGGGATGGGCGCTCGAGGCGCTGATCGCATCCACCATCCTGATGATCGGAGTCCTCGCGTTGCGAGGGCCGGTTCGCCGCGCATTCGGACCGGATGTCGCCTATGCGCTCTGGGCGCTCCCGGTCCTGCGCCTGTTGCTGCCGCCCATTCCCGCATCCTGGCGCGAGATGGCGGTCGCGCCGGTGGCCCGCGCGAGCGAGACGATCACCATCTATGTCATCGAGCCGCTGAGCGGGCCTCTGGCCGGCACCTCCGCTGCACCGGTCACACAACAGTCATCGCTCTTTGCGTCGCTCTATCCCTCGCTCGGCCTGATGGTGGGCGCGCTGTGGATTGCGGGCGCGGCGTTCTTTCTCGCCTGGCATTCGGTATCGCATCTCCGTTTCTGTCGGCGCATCCTGGATCGCCAGGTACGCGGTGCGCAGATCGATGGCGGCATCCACCTGATCGAGACCGACGCCGCGAGCGGCCCGCTGGCCTTCGGCATCCTGCGCAAATATGTCGCCTTCCCGCGCGATTTCGTCGAGCGTTACGATCGTGAGGAACGCGATCTCGCGCTGGCGCACGAGCTTGGCCATCATGAACGCGGCGACCTGATCGCGAACTGGGTCGCGCTGTTCATCCTTGCGCTGCACTGGTTCAATCCGATCGCCTGGCGCGCTTTCCGGGCCTTCCGCGCCGATCAGGAAATCGCCAACGATGCGCGCGTCCTGGCCGGGTTGAGCCCGATCGCGCGCCACACCTATGCCTGCGCGATCGTCAAATCCGCGCATGGCGGGGCGGTGTCCGCCGCTTGCCACCTCCACACCATCAACGATCTGAAAGGGAGACTGAAGATGCTGACCACCAACAAGACATCGCGTACCCGCCTGTTCAGTGGCATCGCCGCGGTCGCGACCTTGACCGTCGCCGGCCTGGCTTTCACCGCATCGGGTACCAAGGCCGCCGCAGCGATCCGCAGCAATGTCGAAACCGCCACCGGCGTCGACCTGGCGAGCCTCGATATCGTGCCGCCGGTGGCGCCCGCCGCGCCGGCGCCTGTTCCCGCTCCGGATCCTGCGCCGGCACCGGCACCCGCTCCCGCCCCAGCGCCGCTTGCACAGGTCGCGCCGCCCGAACCACCAGCACCGCCTGCCGCCTCCGAATGGACCGGCGACCGGAGCCGCCAGGTGATCACCACGACCGTCAACGATAATGGCAAGAAGACGCGGCACGTCAGGATCGTCATGCGCGACAAGGACGGCAAGGTTCGTACCGAAGAGTTTGACGGAATGGCGGCGTTGCAGAACATTCCCGAAATTTCCTCGGTCAATTGCGGCGAAGGCGGCGATCGCCGGGAAATGGTCATCAGCAAGAAGGATGGCGGCAAGCACAAGATCATCATCTGCAACAATCGCATCGAGCGCGTCGCGCGTGAAGGTGCGGAGATGGCCGCAAAGGGTGCGGCGCTGGCCGCGAACAATGCGGTGAACAGCCGGGAGATCGAACGCAAAGCCTATCGATCGGCGCTGAACGGGCTGCGCAGCGCGCGCGCCAATATGGCCCGCAACCTCGACCTGAGCGGTGAGGCACGCAGCGATGCACTTGAGTCGATCGATGACTCGATCCGCGACATGGAAGCCAATCTCGCCAGGGTAGACTGACGCATAAAGACAAGTCGGGGGGAGCATGGCGCCGGTCACTGCAATGCAGGGCCGGCGCTCTTGCGTTTGGCGGCACCAGCGGCCATCTGAACCTTATGACCGAGCAACCGACCGGCGTGGCTGAAACGCTCGAACCGCTCGTTTCCCGCCTGCTAGCGCCCAATCCATCGCCCTTCACCAACACCGGCACACAAGTGCATCTGGTCGGCGCGACCGACCTTGCCGTGATCGATCCGGGCCCGGATACGCCGGAGCATATCGACGCACTGATCGCTGCGATCGCCGGCCGGCCGGTCGCCGCGATCGTCATCACCCATACGCACCGCGACCACAGCCCCGGTTCGCGACCACTCAAGGCGGCGACCGGTGCGCCAATCATCGGATGTGCGCCGCTCGCCTTCGACGATAGCGGCCCGCGCGCCGATGCGTCGTTCGACCATGACTATGCGCCCGATCGCGTGCTGGCCGAGGGTGAGTCCGTGGCGGGGCAGGGCTGGACGCTGACCGCGCTGGCGACACCCGGACATACCTCCAACCATCTCTGCTTCGCCTTGCCCGAAACGAAAGCGCTGTTCACCGGCGATCATGTTATGGGCTGGTCGACCAGCATCGTCTCGCCGCCGGACGGCGACATGGCCGATTATATGCGGAGTCTCGACAAGCTGATGCAGCGCGACGACCGTATCTATTACCCGGCGCATGGCGATCCGGTGGAGAATCCGCAGCGGCTGGTGCGCGGCATGATGGGGCACCGCAAGCAGCGCGAGGGGCAGATCGTACGCCTGCTCCGCGAAGAGACACGTGCGATCCCGGGGATGGTGGAGCGCATGTATGTCGGGATCGACCCGCGCCTGTTTCCAGCCGCAGAGCGATCCGTGCTCGCCCATCTGATCGACCTGCGCAACCGGGGCCTGGTGGTTGAACAGGGCGATGCCTGGTCGATCGTGAAGGACTGAGCGATGGACAACAAGCGCATCGCACAGGTCGTTCTCGCCATTCTGGTGATCATCGCTGCACTGGTCGGCGGCTGGATCGCATGGGACAGATATACCGAACGCTATGCCATCAGCCGGGAGGATGATGGCACGGCGATCACCAGGATCGTCAGCGCCAAATTCTCCGGCGCCAGCGCGATCAAGGTCGGCGCGCTGTCCGGCACGGTGCAGGCATCGGCCTCCGACACGCGCGGTTTCGGCATGTTGACCTCCGACAAGGTGATCAAGGCGCCGTTTTCGGTCGACTATTTCATCGATATGTCGCGTGTGTCGGCCGATGCCTATGACTGGGATCCGGCGCGTCGGACCTTGACCATTCAAGCGCCCGACGTGGTGCCCGCCGCCCCGAATATCGACTGGGCGGCGCAGACCGCCAATCGCACGCGTGGCTTGTTCGTCACCCGCGATGCCGCCGATCAGCTGGTCCGCCGGGCGACGCTCAACGCCAAGACCGCGGCGCAGAAGGAAGGTGCCAAGCCCGAGCATCTGGCGGTTGCCCGAGAAAATGCCCGCCGCGTCCTGGCCGAGATCGCCACGGGCCCGCTGGCAGCGACCGGCCTTGGCGATGTGCGTGTCGTGGTCAGCTTTCCGTTCGAACGCCGTGGGCCGGCTGAGCAGATGGACCGATCGCGCTCGCTCGAAGAGGTGCTTGGCAACCGCCGCTGAACTGGAGCCGCCGCCCGCCTCGTGATAGGATATTCCGGGGATTGGAATTACGGGGGTGATTCATGGCCACATTAGCTGCACCGGCATCGGGGATGGCGCGCGAGAGCCGCTTCTTCCTGGTCATGGCGTTCGTCATGGCAGGCATCGTGGTGGCGGCATTCTCGTTGCAACTCGCCATGGGGCGTTCGAGCTTTTCATCGCCGCTGATCGTGCACGCTCATGCGGTCGTCTTCATGGGCTGGGTCGCGCTTTACGTCCTGCAGAATATCTTCGCCGCGAACGGGGCGATGGCGCTGCACCGGCGTCTGGGTTGGATCGGCGCGGCATGGATGGTGTTGATGGTGGTGCTCGGCATCGCGGTCACGGTGCTGATGGTGCGGCGCGGCCAGGCGCCATTCTTTTTCCTGCCGCTGCAGTTCCTGATCTTCAACCCGCTCAGCATATTGACCTTTGCCGGTCTGACCACGGCGGCGATCGCGCTGCGGCGGCAGACCGAGTGGCATCGGCGACTACATTATTGCGGCATGACTCTATTGCTCGGCCCGGCGTTTGGCCGGTTGCTGCCGATGCCGCTGCTGATCCCCTATGCGCATGAGGCGGTTTTCGGCGCGGTCATGCTGTTTCCGCTGATTGGCATTCTCGCGGATCTGCGCCGCACCGGGCGCGTCCATCCGGCCTGGTTGTGGGGAATCGGTACGATCGTCGGGTTGCAACTTGTGATCGAAACATTGCCCTATTCGTCGGCCGGCGCGTCATTCTACCGCGCGGTGACCGCGGGTTCGCCCGGGGCGGCCGTTGCGCCACTCGATTATCCGCCGCCGCCGGGTGGTCCCTTGATCACCGGGCGCGGCACGTCCACATGACACCCGTAACTCGCGGGAGCATTGGTACATGGACGCACGCGTATCTAGTGGCCGGGGAGGCATCGGCAACCTGACCGGACTCGACCTTCGGGCCGAGATCGACCGGCTGCGCAAGGAACGCAATGCGGTCATCCTGGCGCATTACTACCAGAAGCCCGAGATCCAGGATCTTGCCGATTTCGTCGGCGACAGCCTCGATTTGTCGAAAAAGGCCGCGGCGACCGATGCCGATGTCATCGCCTTTTGCGGGGTGCGTTTCATGGCCGAGACCGCGAAGATCCTCAGCCCCGACAAGATCGTCGTGTTGCCTGACATGAATGCCGGCTGCAGCCTGGAAGACAGCTGCCCGCCCGATCAGTTCAAGGCCTTTCGCGAGGCGCATCCCGATCATATCGCGCTGACCTATATCAACTGCTCGACTGAGGTGAAGGCGCTGAGCGACGTGATCGTCACCAGTTCCTCGGCGGAGAAGATCCTCAGCCAGATCCCGCTCGACCAGAAGATCATCTTCGGCCCGGACAAGAATCTCGGCGGTTATCTCGCGCGCAAGACCGGGCGCGAGATGCTGCTCTGGCCGGGCGTGTGCATCGTGCACGAGGCGTTCAGCGAGACAGAGCTGCTCAAGCTGCAGGGGCTGCATCCCGGTGCCCCGGTTGCCGCACACCCTGAGTGCCCGCCCTATATCCTCGACCATGCCGATTATGTCGGGTCGACGAGCGGCATCCTGGCCTATGCGCGCGACATGGACGGCGACACGCTGATCGTCGCGACCGAGCCGCACATCATCCACCAGATGGAAAAGGCCGAGCCGCTCAAGAACTTCATCGGTGCGCCCGGCGCGGACGGCAACTGCAACTGCAACATCTGCCCGTACATGGCGCTCAACACGATGGAGAAACTCTATCTCGCGCTGCGTGACCTGACCCCGCGCGTCGAAATCGAGGAAGGGCTAAGGCTGCAGGCCAAGAAGAGCCTCGACGCGATGCTCGCCATGGCAAGCGGGACGGTCGGGCTGGGCGATCTCGGGCCGGTGAAAGTGACCGGGGACTGATCCAGGCAAAGGTGCCGGGCCCGTCTTGCCGGGCCAATTCTCCCTGTTCATCGGCAATAACAGGGAGAATAACAGGGAGCGGGCACTTTTTCTGGTGGTTCTGACTCCATTTTCGTTGATATTATCCTTGTTTATCAGACGGTTGTATATCAACTCCCTGTTATTGAAGAACAGGGAGAATCGCGCGTGGGAACAGGGAGTTGGTGGCGCGGTAACAGGGAGACGCAGGGAGATAACAGGGAGCGACGTATTGCTCTTGCCGGGACGAGACGGTTGTTTCGGGAAATTCCCGCGCCGGCGATCCGGCAGTTTTTCCAGTCATGTCAAAGAGCGGGACGGGCATTGGAGTAATTGTGTGACCTTGCGCCGATCTCCGCTGGGGTTGAATCGGACCGAGCTGCGTTGATTCTAACCCATTCTTGCCGCTCCCCCGGCGGGGGGCGGGGCCCAGTCGGAAAGGTCAAGGAAACGAAAGACAGCAGCGGTTGCCGACTGTTTCACGACTGGGTCCCGGCCTTCGCCGGGAAACATGGACGGGTCATGATCGGCGTAGCTTGGTATCTGTCACTGGAGCGCCGAATGGTTATGGTGCTTCAAGGGAAGGCATGAGTGCGATGGGGGCGATAGCGGGCGTTATCCGCGGCGATGGCCGCAACGTCGAGCCCACGCTGCTGCACGATATGGCCAGCACCTTGCCGTTGTCCGGCAGCGACCCGGCACAGCTCTGGCACGACGGACCCGCCGGTCTGGTTGGTGCGTCGCCAACCAGCATTCATCATCAATCGGTGGGGCAAGAGGCCGAGATCACGATCTGCTTTGATGGTCGCCTCGACAATCGCGAACCATTGCTGGATCTTCTCGGGGAGAGCGGACGGGCGCTGCATGCCGCCCCCGACTCGTATATCGCGCTTGCCCTGTTCGTTCGCCTTGGCGAGCGCTTCCTGCACGAGCTGGTCGGTGATTTCGCCCTGGCGATCTGGCAGCAGCGGGAGCGGCGCTTGTTGTGCGCGCGATCGGCAACGGGGTGGAAGCCGCTGCTGTGGACGCTCAACGGAACCGCCTTCGCCTTTGCCACCGAGCCGCGCGGCTTGATGGCCGGACTGAGCGATCCTCCCGCGCTCAATCAGGGATTGTTGGGCGAGATACTCTCCGCCCGCTTCGTCAGCCGGACCGAAACGCCATGGCAGGAGATATTCCGCCTCGCGCCCGGTGGCGCGCTGTCCTTCGATCGTGGCGGCGTCCGGACCTGGCGCTGGTACGAAGAAACTTATGAGGATCTGTCACGCCTTTCCGACCATGAACATGTCGAGCGTTTCAACACGCTGTTCGATCAGGCGCTGATCGCCTGCCTGCGCAGCGACAGGCCGGTCGCGGCACATCTGTCCGGTGGGCTGGATTCATCGGCGATCATGTGCCGGGCGACCGAGCTCTATCGAGCCGGACGGATCGATCGGCCGCCCGGCGCGATCAGTGCACGCTATCCCGGCGAACCGCATGACGAGACCTACTGGAGCGAGCTGGTCGAGCAGCATCTCGGGATTTCGGCCCGGGTTATTCCGGACTCTGCCCATGATCTCGATGCGAGCCGCAGCTGGTGCGCCGACACGCTGCTCTTTCCGATGCGGCCGAATTCGCTTGGCCCGACTCTCTCGGCCTGCCGGCTGATGCAGCAACTGGACGAGCGCGTCCTGTTGACCGGGGAGGGCGGCGACGACTGGATGAACGGCTCGCACGCGCATTGGCCCGACCTGTTCCTGTCCGGGCAGATCGGCAGCCTGTTGCGCGAAGGATTTCCGCAGGGGCTGGACCGGTCCTTTGCCGGCAATGCCCGCCGCGTCCTGGCGCAGGGCATTGGCCCGATCGTCAGCGCAGGGCGGAGGCGCAGAGCCGTCTGGCCCTTTGTCGATCCGGCCGCACCCCTGCCGCCCTGGATACGGCCCGACTGGGCCGGGCAGGTCGGCCTGGCCGAGCGCTGGCATGCGGAATCGCATGGGGACGATCTGCCGGGGTTCGCGCAGAAGCGGCGGTCCGCAGCGCTGGCGCCGGCGCATCGGGAGCTCATCTTCGATCCGATCCATGCCAGCGTGGCGCGCCACGGCGTGGAGCTGCGCCACCCGTTTCACGATCTTCGTCTCGTGCGGTTCTTCATGGGCGCGTCCGGCGGGATGTTGTTGCGCGATGGCCAGCGCAAACATCTGTTGCGCGAGGCGATGCGCAACACCTTGCCCGAGCCGATCAGGACGCGGCGCGACAAGGCGGGATTTGCCGCCCCGGTGATCGACGCGGTGGCACAATATTTCGACCAGCGGCCAGCGACCGAGCTGCTTGCGGCACGGATGGGTTGGGTCGATGGCGCGGTTGTCGGCCGACTGTTCGACGAGCACCGCGCATGGCGGAGTTCCGGCCTTGCCGGCCCTGCGCCCAATCCGTTTCTGACCGGCATCTGGGCTTGCGTCGCGGTGGACATCTGGCTTGAAAATGCCTTTAAGCTTCGGGCGTAACGGGATGCGAAGGCCGGCAGATGAGTGATGTACGCGTTCGCCGCGCACCGGACCTGATTACGGCGCCGCTGGATGACGGCGCGATGATCATGGACATAGCGGGCGGCAATTTTCTCGAACTCAACCGGACGGCCGCGCGGATCTGGGATCTGCTCGACACGCCGAACACGGTCTCCGGCCTGTGCGCGCTGATGCTGGATCGCTACGATGTGACGCCGGAGCTGTGCGCCGCGCAAATCGAGGCGTGGATGGCGGACATGCGCGAGCAAAAGCTGATTGTGGTCGAGCAGGATTGACGGGTCGGTTTTACAGGGGGTGCATGCTGGGGGAGTGACTGTAGGTGCACCTTCCCGTCATCCCCGCGAAAGCGGGGATGACGCTGCCTTGCCCCGCACTGAGAAGAAGAAGCGGGATTCCCGCTTTCGCGGGAATGACGGTGGTGGGTCAGTCAAATGTCATCAATCCTGGTGCAGGACCTCGCTCAGTTGGTCGGCAACGGCAGGAAGAAAGGAATAGCCTTCCGGATAGACCAGCCGGAAAGCCGGTGTTTTCGACATGATGGTGTTGAGCCGGCCTACCTGAAGCGCCCGATCCTCATGCGGCCCGGCGGGGTTGAACACGACCAGCTGGCGAATGGCCGAGATCAGCGCCTCTGCCTGACTGAGACGCTCCAGGCGTATCGCTGAGGCGTCCGGGGATCGTTGCAGCAGGATGCAGGCGCTGAGCCGTGCCGGGGATATCCTGTGCTCGACCGCCGGATCGTAACGTATCTTGCGGTCATAGCCGGCCATGTTCGTGCAGGCCCGGGGATCCAGTCCCAGTGCCGCGAGCGAGTCGGGCCAGACGCAGACGCCGGTCGTGCAGGGCTCGAGCCGTGGCGCACCGTCGTTCCGAACAATCGAGATATCGTCGCTGAGAATATGCCAGCCGGCCGCCGCCAGCGCTGCGGTGGTGGTCGACTTGCCTGCGCCGGACGATCCGAGCAGCAGGAGCCCGGCATCGCCCTTGCTCAGCGATGCGCCGTGAAGTGCGGTACCCCCGAAAAGCGTCGCCACGCGTGGCAGCACCCGGCGCGACACGATGTCGGCCAGTCCTGCAGAAAGAGGATCTGTTGCGGAAACCAGACTGATCGACCGTCCATCCGGCGCGACCAATATCGTGCCGTCGAACCGTGAGCCGAACGACCAGTCCTGCCCGATCCGACCGAGCCGAAGCGCATAGCGGCCACCCCATTCGAAGATGAACTGCTCGGGGTAGGGCGGCAGCGGTTCGCGGATCTCGATCCGGACGTCGGTCCGGGGATCGGTGGCATGCGCAGCATCGAGACCTCTCAATCCCGTCAGGGGTGTCCCTGACGAGAGATTGAGACCGCCGAACCGGTACTGATGTGTAGGGATATCAGCTTTGTTCGGAAGCGAAATCGATGCCGGCCCCGCCAAGGCCGCGTGCCTCGGTAATCGGCGTGACGGACACGATTTCCGGCTGCAGCCATTCTTCCTTCACGGCGGAAACCTGCTCGGCCTTTGCGTCGTTGTTGTTCTGCATCGGTAACCCCTTACGCTACAGGAAGATCATTCATAAAAGAGGCAGTCTGTATCGTCCACGCCTCAAATGTAAGGCCATCACGGTGACGGCGCCTCATTTGAACAGGATTGTTATCTCCAGATCGCCATTGCCACTGCGGTCGGCCTTGCCCGGAAATTGCCACTGGCCTTTCTCCAGAAAGGCGGCCTCCCGCGCCAGCTGCGGCTTGTCCAGCAAGGGCGCGAGGAACGGATAGGCGGCGCGGATATCGGGACGCGCCGTCCAAGCCGGCGCACCGACGATGCGATAGGTGTAGCGCAGCCGCTGGCCGGTGCCGCCATCCGGTTCGACCCGCACCGATTCGACCTGCTTGTGGCCGAAACACAGCTGTGGCTGGGGCGGGCTCTTGTCATTGATGCGAAACAGGCGGACGTCGCTCTCACCCGTCGATGCGGGTTCGATCCGGACACGCTCGCGCTCCTTCGTGGGATTGGGCAGCGCCACGCGCTTGACCAGCCCCGCCGCGACCAGTGCGTCGATTCCCGGCGTTGCCAGTGCCTCCGCGCTGAATTCGATCGGCCAGCTGCCCGAGACGAGCGGCGCACAGACCGGAATGCCATCAACGGCGGCGCGAACCTGGGTCAGCGCTTCCGCATCGGAGGGCGATTGCGCGTGGCACGCCCCGGTCGTCAGCCCGGCGAGCGTGACGAACGCGGCGCACGTCCTGTTCACCAGCCTCAAGACCGCAACCCGAGCGGCGTCAGTGGAGAGGTTTGCGTGGCGAGCCAGCCAAGGGTTTTTTCCGCGTCGGTCAGTTCCTTGTTCTTGACGGTGGCCAGATCGGATTTTCCGAACCAGCCGGACGGCGCGTAGAAAGCCGTACCGCGCACTTGCTTGTGCACTTTGTCGATCTGCTCTTCGACATCGCCGCCGGGTCGCGAAATGCCGACCGACTGATAGGAACCGACATAGCCCGGGCCGTAACTCGGCATGGTCGAGCGGGGATATTTCGGATCGCTGGGCATCATGTCGATCGGCTTGCTGGTGGAGCGGGCAATGCCGCCCGAGCCCGTCGCCTGAGTGGTGATCAGTTCGTCCGAATCGAGCAGCGCCATCATATAGAAGCCAAGCTCGATCTTGAGCGCCAGCCGCGACGGATCGATGATGCCGACCGGCTTGTTGGCGATCGGCGCCTGCTGCAACAGGCCGAACATGCGCTTCTTCTCTGCGTCGCCGATCGCGCGATTATGCTCGATCGCATCGGCGGCTTCGAAGGCGCAGAGCTTGTGGTTGGTCAGCCAGGTGTTGAGCTGCTTGTCGCGGTTGAGCGGATCGGTTGCGAGCAGGTTGTTGCTGACCTGCATCGCCTTGGTCACCGAATCCTTGATCTGCTTGCCGATTTCGGCCTTCACGCCGTCGAGCACCTTGCCGACCGCGAACATCGCCGTCGGGCTGGCGCCGATCGCCTGATAGACGTTGAGAACGCGGGTGAGATTGCGATTCGCCAGGGTGTGGAGCGCAACGCGATTGGCCAGCACACGAAGCGACGCGTTCGCCGCCGTGGCCATCAGGATCGACCCCGGCAGGATCGCAGCGGCCGACACGAACAGCTCGGCGCGCGCCTTGTCGCTTTCCTTCTGCTTCTTGAAGGTCTCGTTATAGCTGAGATAGGCTGTGTTGTAGGCGATGATATATGGATTGCAGACATTGGCCTGCCAGGAATCCACGGCGTCGCTTACCCGATTGCGATACTCTTGCAGTCGATCGGCCATTGGCAACTCCTGTACACAACAAATGATGCCCGCCCCGGGGGCGATGCATAACGATCAAATTCGGGCCTCGCTACCGCTAAAAGCCTCGCACCATTCGTAATTTGGCCCGCCGCAATTGGCGTGTCGCGTCCTCACCCGCTAAGGCGGCAGCCATGTTACGCCTCACCGAACTGACGCTGCCGCTCCATCATCCCGACGAGGCGCTGCCCGCCGCGATCTGCAAGCGGCTGCGAATCACGCCGCGCGAGCTGGTGCGCCATGTCGTCGCGCGGCGCGCACATGACGCGCGCGACAAGGCCAACATCCTGCTGGTCTATTCGGTCGATGTGAACGTGAAGGACGAAGCCGGCGTGCTCGCGCGCTTCCGCAAGGACCGCAACGTCCAGCGCACGCCAGACACCAGCTACCGCTTCGTCGCCAAAGCGCCGGAGGGCGGCCCGCGGCCGGTGGTGATCGGCGCGGGCCCCTGTGGCCTGTTCGCCGGACTGATCCTCGCTCAGATGGGCTATAATCCGATCATCCTGGATCGCGGCAAGGTGGTGCGCGAGCGGACCAAGGACACCTGGGGCCTGTGGCGGCGCAGCGTGCTCAACCCCGAATCCAACGTGCAGTTCGGCGAGGGCGGTGCGGGCACCTTTTCCGACGGCAAGCTCTACAGCCGGATCAAGGATCCGCGCCATCTCGACCGCAAGGTGCTGACCGAATTCGTCAAGGCCGGTGCCCCGTCCGAAATCCTCACCGAAGCGCATCCCCATATCGGCACCTTTCGCCTGGTGACGATGGTCGAGAGCATGCGCGAGACGATCGAGGCGCTGGGCGGCGAATATCGCTTCGAACACCGCGTCGACGGTCTCGACATTGCCACCGATGCGCAGGGCGAGCGCCGGATATGCGGGCTGCATCTGCACAATGGCGAGTATCTGGCGGCGGACCGCGTCGTGCTGGCGATCGGTCATAGCGCGCGCGACACCTTCGCCATGCTCCAGGCGGCAGGCGTCTATGTCGAGGCCAAGCCCTTTTCGATCGGCGTGCGCATCGAACATCCGCAATCCTGGATCGATACCGCGCGGTTCGGGGCCGACGCCGGCCATCCGATCCTCGGCGCCGCGGATTACAGCCTGTCGCACCACTGCAGGAACGGCCGCACGGTCTACAGCTTCTGCATGTGCCCCGGCGGCACGGTGGTTGCTGCGACATCGGAGGAGGGGCGTGTCGCGACCAACGGCATGAGCCAATATTCGCGCAACGAGCGCAACGCGAATTCCGGCCTGGTCGTCGCGATCGACCCGGCGCGCGATTATCCCGGCGACCCGGTTGCCGGGATCGCGCTGCAGCGCCACTGGGAATCGCTTGCCTATGTCGCGGGCGGCTCCAGCTACAAGGCCCCCGCACAGCGGCTCGGCGATTTCCTCGCCGGACGGCCGTCCGAGGCACTCGGCACGGTCATCCCGTCCTATCGGCCGGGCGTGCACATGACCGATCTCGCGCAGTGCCTGCCCGACTTCGCGGTCACCGCGATGCGCGAGGCCTTGCCGGTCTTCGGCCGGCAGATCGCGGGTTATGATCATCCCGATGTGGTGATGACCGGGGTCGAGACGCGCACTTCGTCGCCGGTGCGCTTCACGCGCGGCGAGGATCTGCAGAGCCTGAACACTATCGGCCTGTTTCCGGCCGGCGAAGGTGCGGGGTATGCCGGCGGCATCCTCTCCGCCGCGGTGGACGGGATCAAGGTCGCCGAGGCCGTGGCGCTCAGCCTGAGCGGTGAGCGACGCTGAGCTGCACCGGCGTCGACGGCGGCGTGGCGTGGGCGTAATATTGCCCGGCCGATATACGGGGGAGGAAAATGCGACAGCGGATCAACCACGGGCTTACCTGCAGAGGCTCGCTCGCCATTGCGGCATTCGCGGCGGCGCTGGCGTTTGCCTCCCCGACAATCGCGTCAGCCGCCCCGGCGGAATCACACCAGCTTCCGGCCGATCTCGCGCATACGCTCGATGCCTATAACCGGGCGACGATCGGCAGCGACATACCGGCGCTCGCGGCAATCGTGACCGATGACTATATGCTGGTGAACTCGGATGCGAGCGTCCAGGACAAGGCCTCCTACCTCCGCGATTTCGCGGTGCCGGGCTTCAAGCTCGATCCCTATATGGTCGAGCAGCCGGTCTATAAGGTACGCGGCGATACGGCGCTGACCGGCGGCATTTTCCGCCTGCGCTGGACTCAGGAGAGCAGCCGCCACGAGCGCCGGCTGCGCATCGTCCATTTCTGGGTGAAGCAGGATCGTCGCTGGCGGATCAGCTACACGCAGCTCACCCGCGTTCCGGACTAGCCGCGCGGGGCTCACCCAGCACGCGCTGACCGAGCAGGACCGTGGTCAGCGCGATCGTCCCGGCGGCGACCGATACCCAGAAGCCGTTGTGCGCGCCGAACGTGTCGATCGTCCAGCCGGCGGCAAAGGAACCGAGCGCCATGCCGATGCCGATGCCGGTCGTCACCCAGGTAATGCCTTCGGTCAGCATGGCCTGCGGCACCAGCCGCTCGATCAGGCCGAACGCCGTGATGAAAGTCGGTGAGACGCCGATACCGCTGACGAAGATCGCCAGCGCCAGCAGCGCGACCGTATCGGCGACGAGCAGCGGCAGCGTCGTCACCGCGATGACCGCAATGGCGATCGCGAGCTGGCGCTGCAGCGGCAGCTTGAGCGGCAGCGCGCCGACGATGATGCCGACGATGAAAGAGCCGACCGCATAGACGCCGATTACCAGGCTTGCGGCACCGGGCTGGCCCAGCTCGCGGGTGATCGCCACGGCGCTGACTTCGGCGGTGGCGAAGATCGCGCCGACGAAGATCAGTGCGAAGGTGATGATCTGCACCGGCCGCAACAGGATCGCGGAGCCGCGATGTTCACGCGCAATCGATCGCACCTTTGGTTCGGTGGCGTGCTGCAGGATCAGCGCCGAGGACCCGATGGCGAGGAACAGGGTGCTGGCGAGCATCCCGGCCTCTGGAAACAAAGCGACGCTCAGGCCGACCGACAGCGAGGCGCCGGCGATATAGACCAGTTCGTCCGCCGCGGATTCGAACGCGAAGGCAGTGCCCAGTTCGGGGCCGTCGCGGAACAGCTCGGTCCAGCGCGCGCGCACCATCGCCGGGATGCTTGGCATCGCCGCCGCCGCCAGCGCGGAAGCGAACAATGTCCAGATCGGCCAGTCGAGATGGGCGGCGGTGATCAGCACGGCGAAGGCCAGTACCGAAACCAGCGTCGAGGGAATGAGCACGCGCGCCTGTCCGAGGCGATCGACCAGGCGCGAGACCTGCGGAGCGACCAGTGCGTTGGTCAGTGCGAAAGTGGCCGCGACCGCGCCGGCCAGCCAATATTCGCCATAGGTCTGGGACAGCATCGTGACGAGCCCGATCGGTGCCATTGCGATCGGCAGGCGCGCAACGAATCCGGCCGCGGCGAAACCCTTGGCGCCGGGCGCCCGGAATATTGTCGCATAGGGATTGGTCATGATCGGTCTCTCGATTTTTCCACCATGCCACTTATATAAATGACATACACGGCGTATAATTGTTGAGATAGGAACGTACGCACCGTATGTCAATTGACATACGATATGTATGTGATTGGAGCAGAGCATGAAACACCGCCCGCGCACCGAGATGATCGCGGAAACCCGGGCCAAGCTGATCGCGGCAGGGCGCGCGGCGTTCGGCACTGTCGGCTATGCCGAGGCGTCGATGGATGATTTCACTGCCGAATGCGGGCTGACGCGGGGTGCGCTCTATCATCATTTCGGCGACAAGAAGGGCCTGCTCGCCGCGGTCATCAAGCAGATCGACGAAGAGATGTCGCAACGGCTTGATCAATTGTCGACTGAGGCGCCGACACGGTGGCAGGGCTTTATCGACGAGAATATCGGTTATCTGAAAATGGCGCTCGAGCCGGAAATTCAGCGCATCGTGCTGCGTGACGGTCCGGCCGTGCTCGGCGACCCGTCGAGCTGGCCGACGGCCCAGGGCTGTGTGGCGGCGATTTCCTCCAGCATCCGCAAACTTCAGGCGGAAGGCGTGGTGGCCGAGATGGATGCGGAGGGAGCGGCCCGGCTGATCACCGGCGCCTCGACCTTCGCCGCCCAATGGATCGCCAATTCGGATGACCCCGAAGCGACGCTGGAAAAGTCCGTGGCAGCGTTCAGGAAAATGCTGGAGGGGCTGCTCGCGTGAACGAGGCGGAGCCCGATCGGGCCTGTTCCCCTCCCGGAAAGGGAGGGGCCGGGGGAGCGGAGAAGCCGTGACTCACCCGATCGGCAAGTCGAACATCAGCTGCCGCACGAACCGTGCCGGTGGTGATCCATGCGCCAGTACCGCGTCGTTATAGGCCTTCAGGTCGAACTTGGCGCCGAGCTGCTGCTTCGCTTCCTCGCGCATCGCCATATGCTCGCTATAGCCAGTGAAATAGCTCAACAACTGAGTGGAGCCGAGGCTGGCGCGGGTCCATTTGCCCGCTGCCTCGCGCTCTTGCTGGAACGCGCCCTTGGTCATCAGCTCCATCGCCTGGTCGCGGGTCATGTCTTCGGTCTGGATGCCGATATCGAGCAGTGAGTTGGTGATCGAGCGCAACCGCATCTTGAGCACGGTGAGCTTGAACAGCGGGTCACCGTCCATATAGTTCGCATCGGCCATCATGCCCTCGGCATAGACCGCCCAGCCTTCGACGAACGGCCCGGACGACAGCACCGCGCGCAGCACCGATTTGTTCTGATTGGCGTGAGCGATCTGCAGATAATGGCCCGGCATCGCTTCATGGATGCTGAGGTCCTGAAGCATATAGTTGTTATACTCGCTCAGGAACGAGGTTGCCTGAACGTCGGTCCAGTCGTCGGGGATTGGCGAGATGGCATAGAAGGTGTCGAGCTGCTGCTCGAGCGCGCCGGGGCTGTCGCAATAGGCCACCGCCACGCCCTGCTGGAATTTGGGCATGGTGATGATCTTCACCGGCGAATCCGGCATCGACACCAGCCCTTTGGCACGCACGAAATCGGTCGCCTGGGCGAGCGTCGCCTTGGCCTTGTCCATCAGGCCGCCCCGATCGGGCCGCTGCGCATAGCTGCGCGCCAGCGCCGCCTCGATCGCGCGCTGCTCCTGCTCTGCACTGGGTTTGTCGGGTAGCTTGTCGCTGCCGAACAAGCCGGCAAGGACTTGCCGGGACAGCGCATACATCTCGGCGCGCGTATCGCTTTTCGCCTTGAGTGCGCGTGCCTTGATTTCCTGCCGGGTCAGCGTGGAGACGAGCGCGAACTTGACCTTCTGGTCGTAGAGCGCGGCGCCGAGCCGGAACTCCCCCTTGGCCTGCGGCACCAGCACGGTATCGAGCCATTTCTGATGTTCGGCGACGGCGGTCTTGAGGGTGGCGACCGCGGTGTCGAAGCGCTTGCGGTCGGTCGGCGTCAACTCCCCGGCATGCGGCGCGAGCATTGTCTCGGCGATATCGACCACGCCGCTATTCTGCTTCGCCACCGTCGTTGCGAAAACCTGTGGCACGCGCGCCGGCTCCAGCTGTTCGCGCGCTTGGGCGAGGAAGGCGGGCATCGCTTCCATCCGCGCGGTCGCCGCCTTGAGCCGCTGCGGCCAGGGGGCGAAGTCGCGCGCGGCGAGACCGTAAAGCGCGGTCCCGGCGATATCATTGTAGATCTGCGCGTCCCATTTCCAGCTTTGCAGCGTCTGGAGATCCCACAGATCGTAACGCAGCGCATTGTCGAGCAGCGCTGCATCGACCTGACTCTCGCGGCTCAGCTGCGCGCGATCGATCTTGCCGAGTTCGGCGAGCAACGCCGTGTCGTGCGCGATGCGCCGCGCGCGTGCCGCTGCCGATACGTCGCCGATCCGGTCGTCGAAGCGGTGGTCGCCAAGCGTGGTGCCATAGACCGGCGAGAATTGCGCGATGCCCTGCACATAGCGTTTCGAGAGAGCGGCAAAGGCGCTTTCGGCCGCCGGCTGCCGTGCTGCGGCCATAGCCATGGTGGCAAATGGCAGAGTCGGCAGCGCTGCGGCGGCAAGCAGCAGGGCAAAGGTGCGACGCATGGGAATCCCCTCATTGTTCGATTATTGCGCGGAACCTAGGAGCCAAACCCGGTCACCGCAACGGTCTGACGGAACGGATTTTTTCGGTGCATGGCATCGCGAGGGAAAGTCCTTGCTTGGCTCTTTCCCGCCATGCTTCTACCGCTCTGCCCGGTGCCACTGCCGACAGTCTCGCCGGCGAATTTTCGGAGGCCGATTTGACCTTCACGCTCAATACATTCGATCTCGCCGCGTTCGTCGCGGCGACACTTGCCGAGGATCTCGGTGATGCCGGCGATATCACGTCCGCGGCGGTGATCCCGGCCGATGCGCGCTTCACCGGGGTAATGGACAGCCGCGATGCCATTATCGTCGCAGGCCTGCCGATCGCCGAAGCCTTTTTCCGCGCGCTCGACCCCGAGGTGAAGATCGAATTGCTGGTGGAGGACGGACAGAAGGTCGTCGCCGGCACCGATCTGATGCGCCTTGAGGGCAATGGCCGGGCGATGCTCACCGCCGAGCGGTCGGCGCTCAACACCGTACAGCATCTGTCAGGCATCGCGACGATGACACGCGCCTATGTCGACAGGATCCTGGGCACCGGTGCGATCCTGTTGGATACGCGCAAGACCATCCCGGGGCTTCGCGTGCTTGAAAAATATGCCACGCGCATGGGCGGTGCGACCAATCACCGCATGGGGCTATGGGACGCGGCGATGATCAAGGACAATCATGTCGCGGTCGCCGGCGGCGTCGGCGAAGCGGTGCGGCGAGCCAAGGCGGCGGGGATCGAGCGGATCATCGTCGAGGTGGATTCTACCGACCAGATCGAGCCGGCGCTTGCGGCCGGTGCCACTCACCTGCTGCTCGACAATATGGCGCCGCCGATGCTGCGCGGTGCGGTCACTTTGGTCGGCGGGCGGGCGCCGACCGAGGCGTCGGGCGGCGTGACGCTCGATACGATCCGCGCGATTGCCGAGACGGGGGTGACGTATGTCAGCGTGGGACGCCTGACCCAATCGGCGCCGGCGGCCGACATCGGGCTGGATTTCGCCGCCCTGTAATCGCTGCAGGACAATGGTTGCAAATCAGGTTGCACGTGTGCGCCGTCGGGTTAAACCCAGGACTTGAGGAATAAAGGGGGAACGGGCATGGACCGGCCAGCATCGATCGTGACTTTCGAACGCCTCTACCTTGGGGCACTCGCCATCGGCGTGATCAATACCGTGATGTCCTGGTCCACGAACCAGGCGCAAATGGCTGCGCAGACCGCGCAGGTACCCGAGGCCGGGCAGATCATAAGCTGGCTTGTGCCGGTAGCTACCGCGATCGGTGTCGGCATCAGCTTGCTCCTCTGGTATTTCATTGCGCGCCGGGGCGCCGCGGTCGCGAAGTGGATCGCGACCATATTGGTGGTCGCTGCAGTGGGCTTCATGGCTCTGGCGCTGTCGGGGGGTACCTATCGGCCAGGTCTCAACGGCATTCTCGGTGTCGTCGGCACCGTGTTTCAGGCGGTGTCGATCTGGTTCCTGTTCCGGCCGGACACCAAAATCTGGTTCGGCGAGGTGAGCGCATGAGCCCGCGCGTCGCAACTTTGCTCATCGGTTGCGCGCTCATCGGCATGCCGGTGGCCGTGCAGGCGCAGTCCTATAAATGTGCCGTGCCGGGCATGGTGCCCGATCCGCGCCCCGATCTGCCCTCGGCGAAAGAGCCGCAGCGCGTGCTGCCGATCGGCAGCTATACGCTGGCGATCACCTGGGCACCGCAATATTGCCGCGACAATGGCCGTGAGCCCTCGGCGCGGTTCCAGTGCGGATCGGGCAACCGGTTCGGCTTTACGCTGCACGGCCTGTGGCCCGATGGCTTGGGCAAGACCTGGCCGCAATATTGTACCGCGACCGCGATCGTGCCGCGCCCGGTCATCCGCAGCACCTTATGCTCGACGCCCTCGGCACAGCTGATCCAGCATGAATGGGCCAAGCACGGAACCTGCATGGGCACGACGCCGGCCGCCTATTTCGCACGATCGACCAGGCTGTTCGGCGGTCTGCGCTATCCCGACATGGATCGCCTGTCGCGGCGCCCGCTGAACGTCTCGCGCTTCGCCTCGGCACTCGCTGCCGCCAATCCCGGCCTGCCTGCCAGCGCAATCCGCGTGACCGGCAAGCGTGGCGGCTGGCTCGACGAAGTCTGGCTCTGTCTCGACAAAAGCTTTCGCTATGAGCGCTGCAAGGCAGGTAGCGGTGGATTGCCGGGTCGCGCCAAGCTCAAAATCTGGCGTGGCAGCCGCTAGGCATATTGGGGTTGGTTTGACTCGGACCAACTCCCGTTCGGCCCCGGACGTGGTCCGGGGCCGTCGAGCCCGGTTGCTGTGCATGCCCTTCGATACGCCCAGAGCGAACGGGGGCATCAACCCAGCCCGATAGCCTGTCCGTCAGTTATTGATCACGGCCGTCGAAGGATGATGGCGGTCGAGATGGCGCTTGATGATCTTCAGATTGCGGGTGTTCGACCGGAAGAAGAAGTCGGGGATGATGCCGACGACGGGAATCAGCCCAAGCAGGAAATCGACTCCGACATTGCCGAACATGCGTGCCATCTGGGTTTTCGACATGCCCAGATTGCGCGCTTCCCAGACCATCCAGGCACCCATCACCGATCCGATCACGTCGCCGCCAACCGGGATCACGTCGAGGATGACGTCGAGGCCGACCTTGCGCTTGGTGCCGGGGATGGTGAACAGCCCCTCGAGCAGATGCTCCATCGTCTCGATGCGCTGACGCACCGCGGCGGCATCGCGCCCGATCGGGATCATGCCGGCGATCTTGGCGGCGGCATCGGTGTGCATTCGGGTTGTATTGGCCATGTCACCTCAATTGGTGTCGTTGCGCAGATGATTCAACGGGTGCCACGCGCGTGAGTTCCCCTGCCACTGCCGCAGCCTGAGCGCGACCAGCGACCAGCGTAGTGGACGGGCGATGGGAATGAACCCGCCATCGGCCGCCAGCGCGACGTCCGCCTCGGCCAGGCGGCGCGCGCGCGATAGCGCATCGGGTGCCTCTCGCGCTGCTTCGATTGCGGTGCGAGCCTCGTCGCCACAGGGCGCGCAGGCCGTGGCCAGATACCATCGTGCGCTGTCATAGGGGGCGACGGCATCGATCAGCCTGAGATCGGCATCGGCGTCCAGCGCGACTCGCGCGGTGTCGATGCCGACGCTGTGCAGATTGGTGGCGATCATCGCATAGAGTATGGCCGCACCGGGCCCGGCGGGGACGGCGACGCGCAGTCTGAGCGGCCCCGCATTGGCGGCGCGCCATTCCGCCACGCGCGCGCGCGCGCTGCTGAACCGGTCCGCGGCTGCCATTGCGGCCCAATCGGCGATGGCAGGCGGCGCGGCCGAATCGAGTTGTTCGGGCAGGAGTTGGCTCGCCGGCGCCCAGTCGGACGTGAAGGCCGCCAGCACCGCATTGCGATCGATCGCGCCGGCGATGGCGAGGCGATTGCGTGCCTCGCCGAGAAAGCCGCTGCGATCGGCGACGACCAGCCCGAACAGGCCCGCCGCCGGGTCGAGCCGGCGGTTCGCCGGCGCGACATTGGCAAAGGAAAGCAGCGGCCAGTCGACAAAGGTGCCGCCGCTGACCAGATCGGAGTCGCGCGCGGCGAAGCGCAGGATGGCGCGTGCGGCGCGCTCGCCAATCAGCTGGACGTTCGCCGCAGGCCCCGGCTCGGCGATATCGTCGTCGGGTGACCGCGACGGATCGAAGGCGGGGTGCAGCGTCACATCGCGCTTGCCCGTTGCGGTGACCCGGAACGGGCCGCTGCCGCCCGGCGGGCGGGTGCGGAAGACTGCGAGCTCGGGCTGGGCAAACAGCTTGAGCAAGTCGGGGCGGGGGCGCTTCAGCCGGACCTCGATCACCTCGGGCGTCATCTCGACCACTTCGTCGATCGCGCTGAGGAACGGCAGCAACGGGTTGCGCGAGCCGCGTGCGATCTGGCGGTTCAGCACCGCCACCACATCCTCGGCGGTGACCTGGCGTCCATCGCTCCATTCGGCGTCGCGCAGGCGGAAGATATAGCTCATGCCGTCGTCGATCACGATCCAGCGCTCGGCAATGCCGGGTTCGATCTGGCCCGCGGCATCGAAGCGGACCAGCCCCTGCGCCGCCGAATCGATCAGCAGACGGCTCGGGAGATCCTGTCCGCCGCGCGACGGATCGCCCAGCCGCGGCGGCGTGCCGATCGCGCTGACGATCACCGGGCCGGCGTCGCTGCGCCGGTTGCACCCGCCCAGCACGAGCACGGCGGCGATCAGCACCAGGAGGGTGCAGCGCATCATCGCCGGTGTATGGGCGGAAGGGGGTGGGTGGTCATCGCATCATCCTGCCATCCGCGCACGGCGCAGAGAAGGGGCGATCGGCAGGAATTGGCGAAGGGGCGTTACCGTCTGCAATCCCGCCCGCGAAGGGATTGCCTCGTTCCGCCGGTTTCGGCAGAGCGCGGCCATGCCTATCGACCTGATCTGCCTCGATGCCGACGACACGCTGTGGCACAATATGCGTCATTTCGAAGAAGCGGAGCATTTGCTGCTCGAGCTGCTTGCGCCCTTTGCCGAGGCCGGGATCGCCCGGTCGCGGCTCGAAGAAGTGGAGACACGCAATCTCCACGCCTATGGCTATGGTGCCAAGAGCTTCACTTTGTCGATGATCGAGGCCGCGATCGAGCTGGCCGGTGATCAGCTGCCGATCGATGCGATCTCCCGCATCCTTCAGGTGGGCCGCGCCTTGCTCGCACATCCGGTGGAATTGCTGCCCGGCATCGAGGAGACGCTCGATGCGCTGGTGGCGCGAGGCCGGCTGGTCCTCGTTACCAAGGGCGATTTGCTTCACCAGGAGGTAAAGCTCGCTGCCTCCGGGCTTGGCGACCGTTTCGCCGGAATCGAGATCGTCAGCGACAAGACCCGCGATACGTTCGACCGTGTCTTTGCGCGCTACGGTGTTGCGCCGAACGAGGCCGTGATGGCCGGGGACTCGATGCGGTCGGACATCTTGCCGGCGCTGGATGCCGGCGCGCATGCCGCATTCGTGCCGCAGGCGCTGGCCTGGTCGCACGAGCGGGCCGAACCGCCGACGCTGGATGCGCGGTACCGGCAGCTCGACAGCCTCGCGGCACTTCCCGCCTGGATCGATGAGCTCAATCGCGCCGGCTGACCAGGCTCGTTGGATCGCCCCCGGCCTGACGGAGCGCCTCGATCTCATCCAGAACCGGTAGAAGATCTGCCACGCTGTCGATCACGACATGCGCGCCGGCTTCCCGGAGCAGCGCGGCCGATGCGGCAATCCGGCTGCTGCGCTCGGCCGGTAGGAGCGCGGCAAGCTGATTGGCGGTCAGGCCGACGCCATTGCCAGACGCGGCGACGCCCACCGTCCAGACGCCGGCGTTGCGGCCTTCGGCGATCCCGACCGGCGCGTCGTCGACCTTGACGCAGGCTGCCGCCGGCCAGATTCCGAGCTCGACCAGCACGCGCCACAGCATCAGCGGCGAGGGGCGTCCTTCGGCAGTCTCTCCCGCGCAGACCAGCGCGTCGGGCGCATAGCCCTGGGCAGCGGCTTGCGGCAGGATCGCTGCCATCATCGCGCGGGTATAGCCGGTGTTGGACCCGATCCGGATGTCGCGCGCGCGCAGCGTCGCGACGGTCGCGGCGGCACCCGGAATGAGCTCGGCACAGTCCGCGGCGGCGGCGATCATCAGCGGTTCGACCGCGTCATGAAGCGCATCGATATCGGTCTGGCCGGGTGCCCGGCCATGGATCGCCTGCCATTGTGTCGCCAGGTCGGGCATGGCGAGCAAGCGGGCGATATGCGCGCGCTTGGCCATGCCCATGTCGCGGCGGATATCGGCCTCGCTTGCCTGGATGCCGGCCTCGGCAAGCACTGACTGGAGCGCCCGGACTGGTGCGCAACAGCCGAAATCGACCATTGTCCCGGCCCAGTCGAACACCACCGCCCTGATCGTATCGCTCATGCCGCCACCTCCTGATCGACGTCGTAAAATTTGCCGATGACATCTTCGGCGATTGCGAAGCCGGTCGAGGCGCCCGATCCGCTGGTGACCATCACCAGCCGAACGGCAGGGTCCGGGGCATCGACGAAGCTCTGATCGGGGCCCGAGGCGTAGGTGCCGGTCCAGCGTTCCAGGACCGGGGGCGCCTGGCCGAGCAGGGCGGCATATTCTTGGAGGATCAGCCGGTCGACTTCCTCGGACGCGAACGGGCCGGGCGTCTCGGCATAATGATGGCTGTCGCCAACCACCAGCGAGCCGTCGGCGCTCTGCACGACGATCAGATGGATGCCATTGGCAAGATGATCGGGCTGTTCGGCCTCGATCAGCGCCCGCAGCGATGCCGCCTCGGGGAGTGCTGCATAGCCAAGATAACGGACCAAGCTGAGGTCCGACATCAGCGCGCCTGGCAGCCTCATGCCCGGATCGGCCAGGCGCAGCATCTGCAACCGGCAGCGCGTCAGGCCGCGCGCGGCGATGCGATCGGCATACAAGCCCGTGAAATCGTCGCCGGGGCACACCACGATGAAGTCGGCGCGAAGCGTGCCGTTGCTGGTGACGATCGCCGGCGCGGCGATGTCGCGCACCATCGTCTGACGCCGGAAGGTCACGCCCCAGCGCTCCTCCAGCCATTTGGCCAGGCGCGGGATCGCGGTGCGCGATTCGACGCGCAGGTCGTGCGGGCTCCACAGCGCACCCGCGACAGTACCGGCGCCGTGCAGCGGAAAGCGCGCCCGCATGTCGGCAGCCGACAGGATCATGCAGCCCTCGGCCATCTCGGTTTCGGCAAAGGCGTGGATCACGTTCAGTGCTTCGGGCCGCTGAGCGACCAGCATCAGCCCGCGTTGCTCGATCGCGATCCCAGCCTGAGCCGCGACCTCGGCCCAGATATCGCGGGTGCGCCGTGCGCGGCGCCAGGTGAGGCCGCGCTCCTGCCCGGTCACCGTCACGAAACCGAAATTGCGGATCGATGCGCCATTGGCCTGCGCGTCGCGGTCGATCACCACCACGCGCTTGCCCAGCCGGGCGGCCGCCAGCGCGTGCGCCAGGCCGATGATCCCGGCGCCCACGATCGCCACGTCGAATGAAGTTTCTGGCACGATATCGTCCTCGAATGAATGTCCGTGCGACGCCGTCAGAAGCCGACGCTCAAAGTAGCGGAAACGGTGCGTGGTGCGCCGCGGGTGTAGAGCCTGGTAAATTCATCGAGCATGCCGCCGATATATTTCTCTTCGAACAGATTGGTGACGTTGAGCTGCGCATCGAGATAGCGCTTGTCGTCAAGCTTGAAGCGGTAACCCGCCGAGACATCGACCAGCGTATAGGCCGGCAGGTAGAGCGCTCGCGTGTTGACCGCGTCGCCGGGCGTCTTGCCGGTATATTTGGCGCGGATGCCGGCGCGGAAGTCGCTGGTATGATAATTGGCGCCAAGCGACACCAGAGTGGTCGGCGCGCCGGGCACCTTATTGTCCTTGGCCACCATCACATCGGTGCCGGCATTGGCGGTGCCGCCGAGGAACGCCTGCTGATAGGTCGAGCGGTTCCAGGTAAAGGCTGCATTGACGTCGAATGCGGGCGTCAGCCGATAGGCAAGGCTGGCCTCGACGCCGCGCGACGCGATGCCCTTGCCGGTATTGGCATAGGCGCCCGAGGTGCCGGCGGTATAGTTGATCCCGCCGCTCGATCCCGATGGCCCGCCCGCGATGAAGTCCGCGGAGTAGAAGGTGATCGCGTGGCGATAATCGATGTAGTAGCCGGTGATCTGGGCGGTGATCCGGCGGTTGCTGTAGCGCAAGCCGGCCTCATAATCATTGGCGACCGATGACTTGAGTTTCGAGGTGTCGGTCTGGGTCTTTTCGAGCGCCCAGTCGCCCACCGCGCCATAATTTTGCGAGAAGCCGGCGAATGCCTGTAGCGCATCGTCGACATGATACACCGCACCAAGGCTGAACAGCAGGTTGGAGTCGGCGTTGAGCTTGGTTTTAAGCGGAGCCACTGGCTTGCCGAACGCGTCCCAGCCCTCGGTCTGGCCGCGAATGTCGATGAGGTATTTCTGCACGCCCCCGGTCAGCGTCAGCTTGCCGAGCGTCAGCGTGTCCTCGAGATAGAGTTTCCACTGGTTGGTCTGGAAATGCTGCTGGAAGTCGATCAACTGCGGATCGTTATAATAGGCCGCACCGCGCCGGGCATCGATCACCTGATGCCATTGCCGACCGAAGTCGCGGTTGAGTCGTTCGTACCACACGCCGCCCTCGATGCGGTTGCCGCCGAATTCCGCCGACACTTTCGATGTGAAGCCGAACCGGTCATGACCATAAAGGCTGGTGCGATAGGTCTGCGCCGGGGCGCATGAGGCCTTCACCGCGCCGCCCGCATCGTAACAATAGGACGACAACACCCTGGTGCCGTCGATATCGGTATAATCCAAGCCCTTGATGACCGGGCGCTGGCGCCCCGAGGCATCGATATAGTCGAAATAGGATTTCTTGCGCGACGCACCCGGTGCGGTCCCGCCGGCAATGGTGCGGACGCCATTGGGGTCGAGGGCGATCTGCTGATATGGCGGAACCCAGTCGCCCTGGCCCTTTTGCCAATGATAATAAGGCGAGACCTCGATGCTGATGCTGTCGCTCGCCTGGTATTTCAGTTTCAGATAGCCGAACACATTCTCACGGTGCGCCGACCAAGCATGCGCCCAATTCTCGTTGACGCCTGCGGGAATCCCCAGCCAAACCGGCGATGAGCCATCGGGCGCGTTGGTCGAGTCGAGAAAGCCGCGCGATGCCTCAATCAAAGGGTCGTTGACCGCCTTGTCATAGGAGACGCGGCCGGTGAGCGTGAGCTTGCCGAGTTCGCTGACGAATTTGGCCTCGCCATGCCATTCGTCGGCGCCGCTCTGGTCGGCGCAACCATAGGCCCAGCGGCACGAGGTCAGGCGCGAACCGCCGATATAGGCGCGGGTGGTGCCGTCGAGGATCCGCCCGGTCTCGACATAACCGGCATAGCGGCGGAGGTTATAGTCGCCGATCCCGACCGAGATCAGTCCGCCCATCTCCTCCGACGGGTCGCGGGTATAATAAGCGGTCGTGCCGCCCAGCGCCGACGCCGACGCCGAGCCGACACCCGCTGTCCCCTGATCGACGCGGATTTCGCTGACCAGTTCGTTGAGCAGATATTTCTGCGCCGGTGCGCCGCCGAGATAATAGGAGGCGTTGTAGGCGGGCATGTCATCGATCGTCTGGCCGATCTTCGACGAGCGCAGGTTCACGTCGAAGCCGCGGATGTTGATGCCATAGCTCCAGGGATCGGAATTATAGGCGTCCGACCCGCGGATCGATACGCCCGGCACATCGGCGATGGCGTTGACCACATTGAGGGTCGAACCCTGCGCGCGCAGCCGCTCGGAACCGATAATGCTGTTGCCGCGCGCGACCGATGCCGCGGTCACGACGATATCGTCGGCCGGTGCTTCTGCCGTCGGCTCCGTCGCCGTATCGGCAGGCTTATCCTCCGCGTGCGCGGCGCCTGACAGCGTCCCCGCCAGCGTCAATGCGATCAGCGCCGCGCCGGTGGCGAGGCTCTGTCTGGTGGTCCGATGCATGTGTCTGCTCCCCAGGAAAATCGGGGACGGGAGCGTCGTGCCGCCGTCCTGCGGCAGCCCCAATGGTCGGGTGTCGCGGCGGCTTCAAAGTCATTGCGTCTATGCCCCCCATAGAAAGCTCCAATTGGCGCCGCGTCGCAAACGTCATCAAACGGACATCCATGGCGACTAAAGCGATCTCGTTCGGAACCGGGGTGTCGGTGAATTTCCAGCATCTGAGAGCATTTCACGCGATCGCGGTCGAGGCGAGCGTCAGCCGCGCCGCACGCCGGCTCAACGTGTCACAGCCGACTCTTTCGCAGCAGCTGAAAGCGCTTGAAGAGCGTCACGGCGTTAGCCTGTTCGAAAGCCGCAAATCGCCGCTCAAGCTGTCGGAGACCGGCAAGCAATTATTCCGGCTCAGCCAGAAGCTCTTCTCGGCCAGCGACGATATCAGCGAAATGCTGGGCGGTGCGGTCGGGCTCGACGGTACGACCTTGCGGATCGCGTCCGACTCACCACCCTATGCCGCGCAGCTGGTCGCGGCATTTCATCGGCTGCACCCGACGGTCCAGCTGCGCGTCCGCATCGGCAATGCGCGCGAAGTGATCGAGCAGTTGCGGCAGGCCGAAGCCGATGTCGCCATCGCCTCCGATCCGCCGGGCGACACGCTGTTCGCCTATGAGCCGCTCTATGCCGACCGCATCGTGATCGCGATTCCCGCCGGCCATGAATTTGCGGGAGCAACCTGTTTCCCGCTGGCGGCGCTGCAGAGCGAGACATTGCTGATCCGTGAGGAAACCTCGCGAACCCGGGCGATTTCCCAGTCGCTGATTGCGGCGGCGGAAATCGAGCCGGTCGCCACGATCGAAATGCATACTCGCGAGGTGATCCGTGAAGCGGTGGCGCTGGGTGTGGGAGTCGGCTTCTTCTTCTCGTGCGAAGCGCCGCCCGATCCGCGCATCGTCTATCTTCCGGTGGAGGGGGCAGAGGTCGGTTTCAGACTCTCGGGCTATGTCGTCTGCCTCACCGACCGACGCCGCAGCGCGCTGGTCCGTGAGGTCATGGCGATCGTCGAAACGCTGCGTCCGTTGAGTCCGGTTGCCTTGCCCGGTGTCGAGAAAAGAAGCGGCCGATGAGAGTCGCCGATCGTCTCCAGCGCGCGCACTCAGTGTTCTTCTGCCTGTTTGCCGGCGCGGCGTCTTTTTCCGCCTATTTCGCGATGTACGCGTATCGCAAGCCCTTCGCCGCGGCGACGTTCGAGCATGTCGCGGGCTGGCATTTCATCCTCGATTACAAGATCGCGCTGATCATTGCCCAGGTGGTCGGCTATGCCCTGTCGAAGATCATCGGCGTCAAGCTGATCTCCGAAATGGGGCAGGCGCACCGCGGTGCGGCGATCATCGGCCTGATCGCGCTGTCCTGGTTCGCACTGGTGCTGTTCGCAATCCTGCCTGCGCCGTGGAATGTCGCGGCGATGTTCCTCAACGGACTGCCGCTCGGGCTGATCTGGGGGCTGGTCTATAGCTATGTCGAGGGTCGGCGGACCTCCGAAATGCTCGGCGCGATCCTCTGCTCCAGCTTCATCCTCTCCTCCGGCGTGGTCAAGTCGGTCGGCAGCTGGCTGCTCGGCCTGGGCGTCACTGACTATTGGATGCCCGCGGCGGCCGGTGCGTTGTTCTTCCCGTTGTTGCTGATCGCAGTGGTCGGCCTGTCGATGCTGCCGCCGCCCGACGACACCGACCGTGCCGAGCGCACGCCACGCGCGCCGATGAACCGTATTCAGCGCGCCGCCTTTCTGCGCAACCATGCCCCGGCGATCGTACCGCTGGTCATCGCCTATGTCCTGCTCACTGCGTTTCGCGATTTCCGCGACAATTTCGCAGCCGAGATCTGGCAGGCGCTCGGTTACCACAACATCGCGACGATGTTCACCGCAAGCGAAGTGCCGGTCGCCCTGTTCTCGCTCGTCACGCTCGGGGCGTTGATGGGCGTGCGCGACAATCGCCGTGCACTGCTTTTCGTGCATGGGGTGATCATCGTCGGTGCACTGCTGATCGGCGGCTCGACCCTGGCCTATCAATGCGGCTGGCTTGGCCCGGCGGGCTGGATGGTCCTGGCCGGTGCCGGTCTCTACATGGCCTATACGCCGTTCAACGCAATGCTGTTCGACCGGATCATCGCCGTGACCCGCGAGGTCGGCACCGCCGGCTTCCTGATCTATCTGGCCGATTCATGCGGTTATGCCGGAACGGTCGGCCTGTTGCTGATCAAGAATTTCTCGGCGATCCAGTTCGACTGGCTGCGCTTCTTCGAGGCGACGGCCTATTGCACCGCGCTTTTCTCCACCATCGGCGTGGCGCTGTCGGCGCTGCATTTCACCCGACCGCGACGCGTGATCCGCGCGGTCGCTCTGGCCTGATCCGGAGCCATGGCAATGACTGTTCAACTGCTCGGCGAGTATCGCCCCGGCTATGGCCTGCCGCGCGAGTCCTATCTTAGCGAGGCGGTATATGCCGAAGAACAGGCCCGCATCTTTCGCAGCAACTGGTTCTTCGCGGGCCATTCGATCGAGCTGGCCGGGGCAGGCGCCTATCTGACCCTCGATGTCGGCAATGTGCCGGTGGTCATCGTGCGCGACAGCGGCGGTGTGTTGCGCGGCTATCTCAATATCTGCCGCCACCGCGGATCGATCATCTGCACCAGCGAGCAGGGCAGGGCGGCACGCCTGACTTGCCCCTATCACAGCTGGACCTATGCGCTGGACGGGGCGCTGATCGCGGCGCCGATGATGGGGGCGGGGTTCGACAAGGCAGCACATGGCCTGAAGCCGGTGCAAGTTGCGGAGTTTGACGGCCTGGTCTTCGTCAATCTGGCCGAAGATCCCGCACCGATCGATGCGCTGCGCGACCATCTCTCGCCGATCCTCTCGCCACAGGGCATGGACCGTGCGAAGATCGCGGTAATGCGCGATTACACGCTCGACCTGAACTGGAAGCTGGTGGTCGAGAACAACCGCGAATGCTATCATTGCAAGGCCAATCATCCCGAATATGTGTCGGTGCAATATGACACCGAGAACGATAATCCGGCACTGCAGGCCGAGATTGCAGAGCGCCTCGCCGATTGTTCGGTGCGCTGGGAAAAGGCGGGTCTCGATACCAGCCGGGTCAATACTTCATCCGACTCCACCGCCGACTGGTTCCGCGCCAACCGCACGCCGGTGCGTCGCGACATGGTGACGGAAAGCCCCGACGGACAGGCGGTGTGCGCCGTACTGATGGGCGGGTTCAACGACCCTGACATGGGCACAGCACGCGCCAACACCAACATCAATTTCTGGTGCCACGCCAACGCCGATTATGCCCATAATGTGCGTATCACGCCGGTCTCGCCGACGCGGACGATCGTGCGTGGCTATTGGCTGGTCGATGAAAAGGCGGAGGAAGGGCGCGACTATGATGCGGATCAGGTTGCCGCATTCCATCATCAGGTGATGATGGAGGACTGGGAAATCTGTCGCCGGCAATGGCGCGGCGTCACCGCGCCCGGCTTCGAACCCGGGCCTTATTCGCCGCTCAAGGAGCAGAATGTCGATCGCTATATCCGCTGGTATGCCGGGCAGATGAGGTCGACTGTCTGATGGATGACGGGCTGAGGAGATCGAGCAGCGAGGAGATATGGGACACCGGTCGTGTCCCATATCTCCCCCTTGCCAGGTCCTCACGAATTTACAATAATTTGTTTTATATCAAATACTTAATCTAAAGCGCGCAAGCAGCCAGGCTACTGCCGCGATGGAATTATCCGGACGGTGCACTTTTACCGGCAAAGGCTTCGACAAGATTCGGCACGGTCGGGCACGTGGGCGATACACCGATGTCGGGGAGGAGGATCGAGGGCGTTCCCGCAGCGTCGTCGATGCGCAGGAGGAAATAGCCGGTGCCGGCCAGGCCCAGCATCAATGTAGGTGAGGTCGTCTCGCCGGAATCGACTCCAGCCGGCCAGGACCGTGGATCCGTGCCGAAGCGCTCGATGCCGGCCATCGCAACCGCTGCTGCAAGGTCTCCCGTCTCAAAGGATGCACCGGCCTGAATTAGCGCCTCAACATTGCCGGCCAGCCCATGACAGAGTGAATAATTGCCGAGGCCTTGGTCGAGGCTCGCACGGAGATCTGCGGCGGTTGTCGCAATCGCGATGCGGGCCTGTTCGCGCAGCTGGTCGTTTGCGGTCAGTTCCCACAAGCGCAGCCGCGTCAGCGCGATCCCGGGTGCCCCGTGACACCATGAGAGGCTGAGGGAGCGGCGGCCCGCACTGTCGCAGCTGTCGGGCGAAAGGTCGGGCCAGTTGCCGGCGTCGGCATCGAACCAATGTTGTTCGTGCGCGACGGCATTGGCGGCCGCCTGAGCAAATCGTTTTTCTCCCGTCGCGCGCGCGAGTTCGGCGAACGCCCAGGCAATGCCCGCGGCGCCATGCGAAAGGCCACACAGGCCGATCGGTTCCTTCGGCGTTGGCCAATGCCATCCCGAGGGCGATCGATGCGCGTCGGCGATCAGCGCATCGCCGAGTTGGGATGCCCAGGCAAGCAGTCGATCATCCGCGAGCCGTTGTGCGAGGATCAGCGCGCCGGCGATCCCGCCCGAGAGTCCCGCCATCAAATCGCCGCCGGAAAATCCGGCGATGGCGCTCGTCTCGATCGACTTGGCCAGCCGTGCCGATGCCGCTGTGAAGTCGGCCCGGCCGAGCCACTCGCCCGCCATCGCGGCGGCGACCGCAATGCCCAGACGACCCGTGTAAAGCGCGCTCCGGCCTTCCATTCCTGGTGTGTCCGCCTCGGCAAGGGCATGGGCTAGCGTGCCGGCGGCCGTTCGTGCGATCACGCGATCGCCGGTCAGTGCCGCCAGCCGGGCCAGGAAAAGCGCGATGCCCGCGGTACCGGTGTAGAGGTCGCCGCCACAGGTGCGGTGAACGATCTGCCAGCCCGAAGCGATCGGATCCACATCGTCGGTGGTGAAGGTACAGCGGCCGTTCCACCACAAGGCATCGGCGCAGAGCAGATTGCCGATGCGCAGCGCCGCTTCGATCCGTTGGGCGACGTCATTCGCCATCGGAGAAGCTCAGCCGCCGCAGCCCGAACGAGTCCGCATCGCTCGCCGAGAGATGGGGCATGGCGAGGTCGATGCCAAGCTTGGCAAAGCTGTCGAACACTGCTGCACGGCGGCCTTCGACGCCGTTACGTTTTTCCTTGTGCGCGGTGATGAGTCCATGGGCAACGGCGCGCATGCGATGGCTGCCGAAGCTATCGTTTCCGGGCGGTTCCTCGGCAAATCCAAGACCCGGTGCCAGTCGATGGGTCAGCATCGGCACGGGCGGTCGCAAATGCGGCGCCAGCGCGGGCATCAGCGACAGGAGAATATAATGGACGAGCTGGGCGTGCCGCGCCCCGACATACAGGACGCACGGATCGCGCCGCTCGAATCCGGCTGGGCTGTTGGCGCATTTGCACGCAAACGGAACGGCACGCGTGGTGAATTCGCCGGTCAGCATGCCGATCACGGTGGGTGCGGCAATCGCATCCATGTTCAGATAATACCGCACCGAACGCATGCCGGCGAAATCATCCTCCAGTTCACCCCCGAACGCGTAATAGAAGCTCTCTTGCAGCACTCTTGCTTCCCGCCTGACGCGGATCTCGACCGGGGTTCCCCGCACCACAGTGGCTGGCGCCGTCGCTGACAGGAATTCGCCGGGATTTGCGCGCCGCGTCCGATATCTCTTCTCTACAATGGCGCCGCCGCTCGCCAGCGTTTCGACGACGGTCCAGCCCCTATCCCACCGGTCAACGCTCAAATTCGCCGCCGACAAGCCGGCAACAAAAATTTGCTGCTCCGCCACGCCATCGTTGCTGCAGGACGCGCCCGCATGAAAAGTGGCATAGAGCCGCCGGTGCAACATGCTCATCAGTGGATCGGGATCGAAGAACTCGTCCCTGGACGATGGCGGGGGGGCGCCGCGTGGTATCGACTCGCTCGCCGGCGAGGGTGAAGCAGGTCGGTGACACGATCCGGACCGTGTCGAGGATGGGTTGCAGATCGTCGAGCCAGCGCGGCCGGCTCGCGCCCTGAGCGGTTGCGTTCACGCCGCCAGCCCGAGCAGCGAGCCGGCCACGGCTTCCGGACCGGCGAGCATGTTCGCGGTGAACTGCAGCGCGAGGATCATGTGCGCGCTCACCAACGCGTCGTCGCTCGTCGCTTCGAACGCGGTCTGTACGATCCGTGCCGCGGCATAGGCCACCGCGCTCGACAGCAATGTCGCGGTTGCGCGTCGGTCCAGGTCCAGGCGACTGGCATAGGCGTTCCAGAATCCGCGCGCTGCCTGTTGCAGCGCCGACAGTGGAATTTCGGCACTCGCCGCAATCGACGCAGCGGTGTCCCCCGATCTGGGCCGGGTCGAGCGGATCCAGGCGACTATATAGGATTGCAGGATGCCTCCGACGTCCCACGCCACATCGCCCGTTCCGGCCATTTCCCAATCGATCAAGGTCACGGTCGTGTCGCCCGACGCTCCCTCATTCGTCACCAGGCAATTATCCCATTTCATGTCTCCATGGATGATGCCGTTGACGCGCCAGCCGGGCTCAAGCGCGCGCAGCCGATCGATCAGATCGGGGTGATCCTGGACGATCGAGATGACCCTGGCCTGCGCCGCGCTCTGGCTGGGCGTGACATGAGGATCGAGCCGGTCCGGTCTCAGGATCCAGGGGCGGTGCTTTGCGAGCGATGCGTTGGGTGGCCCGAAACGAAGCGTCTTGCCGAACTCGATATGGCATGTGGCCAGAGCATGACCGACCGCTTTGGCGGCCGGAAGCGAGAGCGTGCCAGTTCGCCTATGTTGTGCGCGCAGCGTCTCTGCCGGTTCGACAAGACCGATGACGAGGATCTGATGCTCCGAATCAAAGCTCTGGAAAGGCGGAAGCAAGGCCTCCAGCCGGTCGTTGGCCGCCGCAAGCGCATAAATATGCGCTTCGCTCTCCAGGGTGGAGCCACCGCTCCAATGTCCCTCATCCGGGCGATGCTGCTTGACGAAGAAGCCTGGCCCGCGCGCGTCGGAAACGGCGAATGCGCGGTTGCGTGACTCTCGCGAGACGATTTGAATGTCGCCGTTCACGATGCGGTCCAGGCCGAGATGATCGGCCTGGACCAGATAGTGGAGCACATTCTGTCGGGTCAGGATCACTATTTGGCGATCATGCCTGATGCCATATTGTCCTGCCGCATGTGATGCTCAGACGCTGAGAAGATCAAGTGCATCGTGACGATGCCCGGTGGGTGCTTCGTCGCCGGGTCTGCAGCAGGGATTGCGCGTCGGCTTGCAGGTTTTCGTCTGGGTTCCTTGGGGAGCATCGACGGCGCTTTCGCTGGTAACCCGAACGTCGAACGCTGCGCCCGCGAATTCGCTCGCGAAAATCGTTCCCCCAGCAGGGCATCAATGGAGCTGGGCGAGGTGTTTGCGCCATGTGCGAGCATTTTTTCCGTTTTCATCGCTTCTTCCTTCGTTTGAGTGAAAGATTTCGTCGGCTCATCAAGATTATCGAATTACGCGGGATGCGCTGCAGACTGTCATGGTCCCCCCAAGGACAGCGCGATTTGGATGCTCACGGTCAATCGCGGATATCCACGACGACCGATGAGTGACACAGGCGAAATTGCAACGACATCCCGCTCCCCCAAGTAGAGTTTCCACCGGTTAAACACCGGGATCGGCCGAATAACCTTCGGCTCTATTGATACTATCAATGATCAGCATAATAATCAGTGATAATACAAGGTAAATGCACAACACATCTCTATCATCCAATGGATACATCGAGTTCATTGGGAATGGTAGATGCCGTTTTTTACAAAAAAACGAGTCGGACAATGGAGTCTTCTGGCATGATTGGGGAAGTTATTGCCAAAATGGATGTAAAATCCAACCAGGTTTATATCGAATTTACTGCTCTGGTGATTCTCGCGATTGATTAGCGAGGGGCGACGCCAGAACGGCGACGCGGTTCTTCACGCTGATGCTGTCGGCATCTGGGTTGGCCAGTGACATCGCATCGATGAGTGGGACGACGATCGCGCGGGCGCGGGGCGCTACATGAGATAGCGCCATGGCTGAAACATAGGGCGAAGCGGACTGTCCGCTATCGGGTGTATGAGTCGCTGCGATGCCGCCTGCGGCCGGCGCCTTTCACGGCCGGACGTCAGCGCGTTTGGTAATGGAGCAGCGTGATGCGGAGTCGGCCCGGTGCAAAGGGCCGAACTATGACCTGGTCGAGCTCAGCAGATTGTCGCGCAACCGGGCGACGCTCTCCTGGACCTTAGTGAAATCGTCCCCCAGGCCGGTTGCATCGATCAGCCCGGACGCGTTGCCTTCGACCTGTTGCTGCAACTCGCGGCCCGCAGGTGTCACACTGACGCGGACCTGGCGTTCGTCGGCCGGATCGCGTCGGCGGTCGACCAGGCCCAGCTGCTCCAGCTTCTTGAGGATCGGGGTCAGCGTGTTGGATTCCAGAAACAGCTTATCGCCCAGGTCGCCGACTCTCTGGCCGTCCTCCTCGCCCAGTGCGACCAGCGTCACATATTGGGTGTAGGTCAGGCCCAGCTCGTCGAGGATCGGCCGGTAGGCGCGTCCAAAGGCAAGATTGGCTGAATATACCGCAAAACAGAGGAATTCGCCCAGCTTGGCGGACTCTTGTGGGTTTCTGTTGCGCGCCATTGGTCCTGCTCCAGCAATAATATTGCTCGTCATCTAAAGCGTATCCGATTGAATCGGAAGGGCTCGGACGGCACCCATTGCTGGGCGCCGTCCGTTCGGTCGGTTGAAGTCAGGCGAAGGCCGGCTCAAGCACATTCACTTCGACTTCGATGTTGCCGCGGGTTGCCTTCGAATAGGGGCAGATCTCGTGTGCGAGATCGACCAGTTCCCGGGCCAGTTCGATGTCGATGCCCGGAACGGTGACGTCGAGTCTGGCGCGCAGGAAGAATTCGGTGCCTTCCATCAACAGATCGATCTTCGCGTCGACCGTCGGGGCCTCAGGCAGCTTGATCTTCTTCTGGGCAGCGGCAACCCCGATCGCGCCCATGAAGCAGCCCGACCAGGCGGCACCGAAGAAGTTTTCTGCTGCGGGGTGCGGGTCAGCCAGCTGCAGGTCGAGGAAGCCGTCGGCGCTGCGGGTATAGCCGTTGGGGCCACCGACATTGTGAGTGGTTCCGGAATAGATGGTCTTGGCGGTCATGTTCATTTCCTTCTCATGTTAAAAATCGTGCCCGATTAAAGCGGGTGCGATCTAAATATGCGAGTCGCGGGTGAGAGTCAAGTGCGATCTAATCGCATGCGATATAATTATGCTCAAGCGACATCCGCAGTCCTGTCATTCTGAGAGCGGTCAGCCCCTGTACGGACCACCTTGGCCGGAGAGCGAACTCAGGCACGAGCAGGGGATGGCAGGGTTTTCGAGTTTGAGGGCGCTGAGCGCTGGGGCCGGGGAGGGAGGTCGCTGAACACTGGGAATTTGAAGCGCGCCTCGACGCTTGCGACCGTGCAGATGTGAAAGGTGAGCGCGTTGCGATACTATTTCAAATATCCTGCCGACGTTTGGGCTACGTCCATGGCATCGCATCGATGAGGCGTATTCGCGACGATCGCTCCAATCGCGCGCAACCTTATCGGGCCGAGCGGAGTCCTAGTTCCACAGGACAACCACAGCATTGTAGGTCATGTGCAGCAATATTGCCGGTGCCAATCGCCCCGATCGCTTGAACAATATGCAATTTGCAGCGCCAAGCATTGCCACTGGCATCCATGATATCGTCGGGTGATAAATCGCAAAGAACGCCGCGGCCGCGACAACTGCCCTCCATCCGCCCCATTGCCGGTCGAGCGTCCTGAAGACCAATCCGCGAAACAGATATTCCTCGGCGAAGGGGGCAAACGCAATCGCCATAACCGCATAGGCGGCGCCCATACCCGGAACGCTCTGCATCTGCTGTTCAGAGACGTGGATCATCTCCGCGACCGAAGGAATGAGCTGGATCGCCATCAGATAGGCATGTGCGAGCAGCGCCAGCAGAATTCCCCCACCAGCGCCGATAAAAAGCCAGCGAATCTGATGGCGATCAGCCGCAAGATAGCGACGCGCCCAAGATTCCTTTGCGTCGGGATCGGGCTCGTCTTCGCGCCAGCACCAAATCCGTGCCGGAGAAACTCCGCGTCCGGAAAGGAAGCTGGATACGCCGACCGATACGCACAGCGCACACACCGCATAGCCGATACCTTGCGCCAGTCCCAGACTATCCTTGCCGCCAATGACATATACGAGCCCGGTGACCAGCGCTGCACATTCGATCAATATGCTGATCGAGACCATGGCATGCATGAGCGTTGGCGGTTCGGGCAGCTGCTCCGACCAGGGATCGTAGAGATAGGGAAGCCGGGCACGCAGATCCTCCCACATCGCCGCTGCCGTTATCCATGAATAAACAATGCCGACGATCGCCAGATTCCACTGCTGAGTGCAGATGCCGATGGCGAAGGTGAGCATCCCGAGCTGCGCTGCCCAGCGGCGCCCTGAAGAGATCTTCGTCGCCTCGCCGGATTCGGAAACGACAGTGACCAGGGTGACGGACTTTTCCGCCATGCTGCGTGCGAAGAAGAACCAGCCGACCGCGACCAGCGCAACCTTCCACGCGTCAAGCGGGAACAGCCAGCAAGCGGCCAGCAGCACCGCTGCCACCAATGCCGAAGAAATCAGTGACCACAGCCAAGCCTTTGCCTTCAGCACGCTCTCCAGGCCGCGCGGCCATGTCAGCGCGATCCATAGCGCCGAACCCTCGGACACCAGCGACTTTGGCCCGAGCACCCACAGGAAATAGGTACCGAAAAGGATCGCCGCACCGCTCAGGTAATTCCAGGAATCCCGCGCGTGCTCCAGGATGAGTCGGAAGTTGAAGAGCTGGAAACCGGCGACGGTAATCGGGATCAATATTGCCTGCACGATCGCGCTGCGATCGCGAACGAACCAGAGATATTCTTTCCTGAAGAGCGGTTCGCGGCCGAAGCTGGCCTTGCGCTTCCGGCGGCGCGGAAGCGTGTCGGAGGCAAAGGCGCCCGCCAGTCCATTTCGCACCGACCTGGCACTGAAGATTACCGCCGCAGCAATCATCACCGCGCTGGCCGCCCAGCAGAAAAGCAATCCTCTCAGCAAAGAGAATGCGCCGTTCTCACCAAGACCCAGGAACAGCCCCAGCAAGGGCCAGGGCGCAATCGCCGCCTGATCGATCCAGTGGGCAAATGCCGGGATGATGTGTGGAATTACCGCCACACCTATAAAGGTGGCGACCATGGACGCGTAGCCGAACCAGCTCAGCATCCCGATCACGGCGCCGCGATTCCTCGGCGCTAGTCGCAGGATGGCCCCGATTTCCAGCGCCTTGCCGACACAGGCAGCAGCCACGGTCACGGGAATCCCGATCAAAAAGGTAGCGGCAATTCCGGTGAGCGGATCATGCGACGCCCCGTAGAGAATTCCGACGAAAACCGGTGCGGCCCAGTAAGAGGGGTTCGCGAAAAGAGGTGAGAGCATTTCCGCAAAGAACACTGCGCCGGCGCCGACCGGGTGGCTCAATAGCCACTCCCACATCGGATGCCGTCGGCGTTGCAGATCCAGTTCCAGCCCATCGCCCTGGCAGATCAGCATCGCCAGCCACCACAGCAACAGGATCGAGCCGAGCACCGCCGCGGCGTGACCCGAACTGGCGAGCCCCGGCATCCCACGCTCTCGATCTGCGCGCGAGATCAGATTTCGACTGCCCGAGGTGGCGACCGTATAGCGAAGCTGTCGTTCGATCCTCGCTGCATCGCCGCCGGATCGCTCGGCAATATCCTTCGCTTCCTCATAGCAAGCTGTCCTGAACGCATCCTTGCCTTGCAGCGAAGCGTCGGGCGCCTTCTCCACGTCCTGCACTTGTTCGAGGAACCAGCTGCGGACGACGAGCTTGCCCTGGTGCTCGGCCTCGAGTTGCTGGCCAGCCCTTACGGTGGCGATGACGGCGAAGGCTGCGGCACCGTGGAGAAATGCCATCATGCCGATGGCGGCAATCGTGGCGAGCTTCCCCCAGTCGATCGCACCCTCGCCACTGCGATTGTTCAGCAACTGCTGCTGCCGCTCCCGGCGCCCTTTCGAACGTCGCCGCGATGCGATTAACAGCAGGCCGACAGTCCTCCAAAACCCGATTGCGGACGCGCTCGTCATGCCTGTTGCGGTCTCGCCGTCAATTTCAAGAACAGCGATTCCAGGCTGGCTTCCCCGTAGCGTTCCTGCAACTCTGCCAGCGGTCCCTGTGCAATCACCGCGCCATCGTTGATGATCACGGCATGCGAACAGAGCCGGGTCACGTGATCCATCAGATGAGTCGAGAACAATATCGTCGTCCCGCTGCCGGCGGCTTCCTGGATCAACTCATAAAATAGGTGCGTCGATTCGACATCAAGCCCATTCGTCGGCTCGTCCAGCACCAGCAAGCGCGGCCCATGCAACATGGCCAGCAGTAAACCCAGCTTCTTCTTCATGCCGCGGGAGAAATCCTCGGCGTAGTTGTCGAGATCGTCGGCCAGCCGAAGCCGCCGTGCCAGTGCCTCAGCCCACTCCATCGTCGAATCGATATCGAGCCCATGCATCCCGGCGCTCAATTCCAGCAATTCGCGCGCCGACAGGTAAGAATAAAATACCGGTTCGTCAGGCAAGAAGCCGATCAGGCGCTTTGTCGCGACACGGTCTTCGAAGGCATCGAGCCCGGCAACCTGAAGAACGCCCGATGTCGCCTTGAGGATTCCCATCAAAAGGCGAAATAGAGTTGTTTTTCCGGCGCCGTTCGGCCCCAACAACCCGCAAATCTGACCAGCGGGGATTTCGAACGAGATACCGTTTAGCGCGAGTTTATCGCCAAAGGTCTTTGTAGCCTCATCAATAAAGACAAGTAACTTGTCATCCGGCATATAGGCTCTTTCGTACAAAGCAGCTAAGTCACATCCCCATGGCAGGCGGTCAATCCAGCGATTGCGACGACGCCAGCGTGCGTCCGCCAGCGGGTTGCCAGCAGTCATTCCGACGCCCGGTTAGCGGATATCTGCTTCCACAATTCTACCACCGAAAGTTTCCTGACGGCTAACGGCCAATTCCGGCGATCAAATTCACTTGCGGATGAGCTCAAGGCAGCTGCCAATCGCGAGCGACTCGATACCATATGTCCGAAATTGGCGTTCTCGGTCGGCAGATGAGAGCAACGCATCTCAACGTCAATAATGCTGAAAATCAATACCTTACCAAGTGGGCTGCGCGTGCGATTTTGGCGCGGCATTGCCCATGGTCAGAATAAAATACAGCGATATCAGCTTCTTGTGGTGCGGACGGCGGGACTCGAACCCGCACTCCGAAGAGGGAGATTTTAAGTCTCCTGCGTCTACCGATTTCGCCACGTCCGCGACCGACGCCGTGGTGGCGCGGACGAAGTACTCCGTCAACTCTTCAAAACCGACCGCTCACACGTTGAGACGTGCGCGCATTTCCTTGCCGGGCTTGAAATAGGGCACGCGCTTGGCGACCACGTCGACGGTTTCGCCGGTGCGTGGGTTGCGGCCGGTGCGCGCGTCGCGAGCGCGGGTGGAGAAAGCGCCGAAGCCGCGGAGCTCGACCCGGCCATCAGCGGCAAGGCGGCGCGAAATCTCATCGAAGAAGGTGCTGACGATCGCCTCGATGTCGCGCAACGCGAGATCGGGATTGTCCTGGGCCAGCATGTCGACAAGCTCGGATCGGATCATGGCGTGTTCATTCCCCTCTCGATCGCGGACCGCGCCGCAAAAGGCAGCGCGCGACGGACCCGGATCAATCATCCCCGGAGGGACGTCTGCGAAACGATATACTGATCTGTGTCAAACCGATAGGACCGATACGACACTAACACTCAAAACGGGTAGGGCGGGAGGCGAAAAATCGCGCTCCCGCCCGCGCCGATATCTTACTTCTTGTTCTCGCCGCTCTGCGCCTTGAGCGCCGCGCCGAGAATGTCGCCCAGCGACGCGCCCGGAGTCGGACGAGCCATACTGCGCCACGGCCTGCTTCTCTTCGGAGATCTGCATCGCCTTGATCGAGAAGGTCGGCTTCTTCGAACGATCGAAGCCGGTGACCATCGCGTCGAACTTCTGCGCGACCTGGAAACGCTCCGGACGCTGCTCGTCACGATCGCGGCCGAGATCGGTGCGCTTGATGAAGCCGGTCGCGCCATCGTCGCCGACCTGAACTTCAAGGCCCGCATCGCGGACTTCGAGCACGGTGACGGTGACGATCGCGTTCTTGTTGAGGCCGCCCGAACCGCCGCCGCTCGCAGCGGCAGCGCCGCCGGTCGCGCCGACCGCGGGTGCGCCGCGCTCGAGCTGCTTCATGCCGAGCGAGATACGCTCCTTCTCGGCGTCGATGTCGAGCACGACGGCCTGGACCGTCTCGCCCTTGCGGTGCAGGTTGAGGGCGTCCTCACCCGACACGCCCCAGGCGATGTCCGACATGTGGACCATGCCGTCGACATCGTTGTCGAGGCCGATGAACAGGCCGAATTCGGTCGCGTTCTTGACTTCGCCTTCGACGGTCGAACCGATCGGGTGCGCCTCGGCAAAGGCTTCCCAAGGATTGGCCTGAGCCTGCTTGAGGCCGAGCGAGATGCGGCGCTTCTCGGGATCGACCTCGAGCACGATGACATCGACTTCCTGCGAGGTCGAAACGATCTTGCCCGGATGGACGTTCTTCTTGGTCCAGCTCATTTCCGACACGTGAACCAGGCCTTCGATGCCCGCTTCCAGTTCGACGAATGCGCCGTACTCGGTGATGTTGGTCACGCGGCCCGACAGCTTGGCGCCGACCGGATACTTGACCATCGCGCCTTCCCACGGATCGCTCTCGAGCTGCTTCATGCCGAGCGAGATGCGCTGCGTGTCCTTGTTGATGCGGATGATCTGCACCTTCACGGTGTCGCCGATGTTCAGCACTTCGCTCGGGTGACCGACGCGCTTGTAGCTGAGGTCGGTGACGTGCAGCAGGCCGTCAATGCCGCCGAGATCAACGAACGCACCATAATCGGTGATGTTCTTGACCACGCCGTCGATGATCTGGCCTTCCGCGAGGCTCAGGATCAGGCCCGAACGCTGTTCTGCGCGAGTCTCTTCGAGGATTGCGCGGCGCGACACGACGATGTTGCCGCGCTTGCGGTCCATCTTCAGGATCTGGAACGGCTGCGGGATGTCCATCAGCGGGGTCACGTCGCGGACCGGGCGGATATCGACCTGCGAACCGGGCAGGAACGCCACGGCGCCGTTCAGGTCGACGGTGAAGCCACCCTTGACGCGGCCGAAGATCGTGCCCTCGACGCGTGCGGTCTTGGCGAATTCGGTTTCCAGCTTGTCCCAGGCGGCTTCGCGGCGTGCGCGGTCGCGCGACAGCATCGCTTCGCCATGGACGTTCTCGACGCGGTCGACATAGACTTCGACTTCGTCACCGATCTTCAGATCGGCCTTCTGGCCCGGCGCTGCGAATTCGCGCAGCGGCACGCGGCCTTCCGACTTCAGGCCGACGTCGATGACGGCGAGGTCGTTTTCAATTCCGGTAACGGTGCCCTTGACGACGCGGCCTTCGAAGCTGTCGGCGGCGCCGAGCGTTTCTTCGAGCATGGCGGCGAAATCGTCGCGGGTTGGATGTGCCTGAGTGGCCATAAGATATGGTCGTCCTAGTTCAGTTTCCGGCCAGCCGGTTGTTTCCGGCGGTCTTGGCCAAAACGCCGCGACAGCCGAATACCGGCGCGGCATCCGTTCGGGCGGGCACAGGAGGATCTAGACGCGTTGAAATGCGAAAAGGGCGCGAGAGCATGACTCCGCGCCTTACCTCCGTGAGCATCGCTCGCCGGACGGACGCGCACATAGCGCCACAAGGGCAGATTGGCAAGATCGCGCAGGAGAGCACACGGTGGGGCGCCCCGGGGGATCGGCGGGGCGTCCGGCAAGTCTTCAGTCGTGCCCGAGTCAGCCCCCAGTGAGCCCCGAGTCAGCTATGCGCTGCGTTTTCCGCTTTCAGGCTGACCTGGCGTTCGACCAGTTCGATTGCGCGCTTGATCGCAGCTTCAATCGACAGGAAGCTGGTGTCGAGCAGAGCCGCGTCATTGGCCGGTACCATTGGCGCTGCGGCGCGCATCGAATCGCGCAGGTCGCGGGCGCGGATATCGGCCAGGACCCGGTCAATGCTGACCGAGGAGCCGCGCTCGCGCAATTCGACATGACGCCGCCGGGCGCGGATCGTCGGCGTGGCGCGAACGAACAGCTTGGCGCTGGCATCTGGCGCGATCACCGTGCCGATGTCGCGACCGTCGAGCACCGCCCCCCGGACTGGCGGGCAAATCGCCGCTGCCGATGCAGCAGCGCGGCGCGGACCAGCGGGTGGACGGAGACGATCGAGGCAAGCTTGCCGACCTCGTCCGAGCGCAGCACGTCGTCGTCGAGCAGATGATCGTCGAAATCGCACGCGGCGACCGCATCGGCCTCTTTCTCGGGGTCAAGCTCGAGGCGACGGACATTCTCGCCGACTGCACGGTAGAGCAGGCCGGTATCGAGATAAGGCAGGCGATAATGCTTCGCCAGCGCACGGGCGATGGTGCCCTTGCCCGATGCGGCGGGGCCGTCGACGGCAATGATCAATGGTCTGGTCACAGCGCCTGCTTTCTTAATTCGTCAAGCGTCTGGAAGAACATAGGATAGCTTGTTGCGACTGGCGAGACATCATCGATGGTCACGCTGCGCGTCGAGACCAGGCCGGCCACGGTCATGCTCATCGCGATGCGGTGATCGAGCAGCGAGGCGATCGTGCCGCCGCCGGGAAGCGGCGCGCCGCCGCTTCCCTGGATCGCCAGGCCGTCCTCGAATTCCTCGGTCTCCACGCCGATCGCGCCGAGTGCAGCAGCCATGGCGGCGATGCGATCCGATTCCTTGACGCGAAGCTCATGCGCGCCGCGCGCCACGGTGCGCCCGGTCGCGCAGGCGGCGGCGACGAACAGCACAGGATATTCGTCGATCATGCTCGGCGCGAGATCGGCGGGCACCTCGATCGCGCTCAGCGCAGCGTGGCGGACGCGCAGGTCGGCGACCGGCTCGCCCCCCACGGTGCGGGCGTTTTCTTCGGTGATGTCGGCGCCCATCAGGCGCAGTGCCGTGAAAATGCCGGCGCGAGTCGGGTTCAGCCCGACATTGGCGACCACTATGTCCGATCCCGGCACGATCGACGCCGCCACCACCCAGAAAGCGGCGGAGGAGGGGTCGCCGGGGACCACGATCTGCTGTGGCTTGAGTTCGGCCTCGCCGGCCAGCGAGATGATCCGGCCCTCGGTCGTTTCCTCGACGGTCAGGTCGGCGCCGAACCCGGCCAGCATTCGTTCGCTATGGTCGCGCGTCGCGACCGGCTCGATCACCCGCGTGATGCCCGGCGTGTTGAGCCCCGCGAGCAGGATCGCCGACTTCACCTGCGCCGAGGCGACGGGGAGCGTGTAGCGGATCGGCACTGCCGGGTTCATGCCCCGCACCATCAGCGGCAGGCGTCCGCCGGGGCTGGCGGTGATGTCCGCGCCCATTGTCGACAGCGGCTCGATCACGCGCGCCATCGGCCGTGCCGACAGCGAGGCGTCGCCGGTGAAGGTGACGGTGATGCCATGGCTGGAGACCAGACCCATCAACAGCCGGGTCGACGTACCCGAATTACCCATGTCGAGCGCCTGTTCGGGCTGCAGCAGTCCGCCGACACCGACGCCGTTTACCGTCCAGATGCCGTCATCGCCACGTACGATATCCGCGCCCATCGCGCGCATCGCGGCGGCGGTGGCGAGCACATCCTCGCCCTCGAGCAGCCCCTCGATGCGGCTTTCGCCGACCGCCAGCGCCGACAGCATCAGCGCGCGATGGCTGATCGACTTGTCGCCGGGCACGGTGAGTCGGCCGGCGAGCGGGCCGGTGTGAGCGATTTCGAGCGGGCGGGGGCTTGCATGCGACATTAGGGCGGCGCTTTGACAGTGCGCTTGCGCTATGGCAAGGCGCGCCCCACTTTGCGGGCTACCCTCGAAAGAGGAACCTCAAACCCAGCTTACCCTCGCAAGAGGGCTGCATTCAAAATAGTCTTGAAAGGTCTAGTCGGCACATGATCAAGCCGGAATGGGGCACGAAGCGATCGTGTCCGAAATGCGCCACCCGTTTCTACGACCTCGGCAACGAGGATCCGGTCACCTGCATCGAATGCGGTTCGACCTGGAATCCAGAGCCGATTCTGAAGTCGAAGCAGCCATTGCCGTTCGACGCGCCCAAGCCTGAACTCATCAAGAAGGACGACGATCTCGCCGGCGACGACGAGGATCTGGACACCGGTGAAGACGAAGAGCCCTCGCCGGACGATGAAGTCGATCTCGGCGGCGACGACGATCTTGGCGTCGAGACGCCGGTCGACGAAGACGAGCATTGATCCAACCGACGAAGTCGGATCTCTAAAACCAACCGACGAAGTCGGATCTCTAAAACCAACCGACGAAGTCGGATCTCTAAAACCAACCGACGAAGTCGGATCTCTAAAATATGTCTGCCGGCCCGGAAATTTCCGGGTCGGCATGAAATTTTGATGTGGCATGGGTGATTCACCCGCTTGCCAACAAAGCGTCGCCCGTTTAGGGGCGACGTTCCCAGGGCCCAAGGGCCTGAACGGATGGGGCCGTAGCTCAGCTGGGAGAGCGCTGCGATGGCATTGCAGAGGTCTGGGGTTCGATCCCCCACGGCTCCACCATTCCTTTCATAGCAATCGATATTGCTTAGCTGTCGGTTTGGCGTTGGAGTTTCCCCGCCAGTCGGCCACCTCCTCCGGGCCTGTCTTTTTTGCGTCTGCCAGCGATTGAATCCTGGTTTTCGAACGTGCTTTCAACGGGCTGCACGCGGGGCCGTCACACGGCGTGACGGCTTGCGGTCCAATCTCGTCCCTAACCCGGAATATGGGCAACGCAGTCGGTTCGGATTGATCCGTCGAGACCGTCTGCTCCGCCTGTTCGATTCGTCACCTTCAGGCACATCAAAATAAATCGTACGCGATTTGATCGCATGTATTGACAAGCTGTCGCGGCTTATCTAGTTAGATCGCATCCGATATAAACGGATGCGATCTATATGCCGGATTGCGTCGATCATGACGCCAATCCGAGGCGATGCCCGACTCGATTTTTTGCCATCCAATCAGGAGAATGAACGATGAATTCCTCCAATAAACCCATAGCCAGGCGGCTGTTTGCGGCTTCGGCGCTGATCGGCGCAGTGGCCATCTTCACACCCTTTGCCGGGGCCCAGGATTTGCCGGTCAACGCGGCGCCGGCGGCCGCAGCGGCTCGCGACACGTCGATCCGGCCGTTCCAGTTTCATGCGACGGATGAACAACTCGCCGATTTGCGCCGGCGCGTGCTCGCCACCAAATGGCCGAGTCGTGAACTGGTGGGAGACGCGACGCAGGGCGTCCAGCTCGCGACGATGCAGAAGCTCGCACAGCATTGGGCGACCGATTACGACTGGCGCAGGGCCGAAGCGAAGCTCAATGCCCTGCCGCAGTTCGTGACCAATATCGACGGGGTGGATATCCACTTCATCCATGTCCGGTCGAAGAACAAGCATGCGCTGCCGATCCTCATCACCCATGGCTGGCCGGGATCGATCATCGAGCAGCTCAAGATCATCGATCCGCTGACCAACCCGGCCGCCCATGGCGGCAAGGACTCCGATGCGTTCGATGTGATCATTCCGTCACTGCCCGGCTATGGCTTCTCGGGAAAGCCGACTGAGCTCGGCTGGGATCCGGCGCGGGTTGCGCGCGCCTGGACCGAGCTGATGAAGCGGCTCGGCTATACGCGCTACGTCGCGCAGGGTGGCGACTGGGGGGATGCGGTGACCGAGCAGATGGCGGTCCAGGCCGCACCGGGTCTGCTTGGCATCCACACCAATATGCCGGGCGCCGTCCCGGTCGAAATCGACAAGGCGCTGGCGGCGGGGCAGGCGGCCCCGGCAGGTCTCTCAGCGGATGAGAAGCACGCCTATGAGCAGCTCGATTTCTTTTACAAGCACGGCCTGTCCTATGCCCAGGAAATGACCAATCGACCGCAGACGCTCTACGGGATCGAGGATTCCCCGATCGGTCTTGCGTCATGGATGCTCGATCATGATGCGCGCAGTTATGAACTGATCGCGCGGGTCTTCGACGGCAAGAATGAGGGCCTGACGCGGGACGATGTGCTCGACAATATCACGCTCTACTGGCTGACCAGCACCGCGGTGTCCTCTGCCCGTCTCTACTGGGAAAACAAGTTCGCCTTCTTCGCGCCGAAGGGGATCAAAATTCCGGTCGCGGTCAGCGCATTTCCGGATGAATTGTACCAGGCGCCCAAATCCTGGGTCGATCAGGCATTCCCGAACCTGCTCTATTACAACAAGCAGGCAAAGGGCGGGCATTTCGCCGCCTGGGAGCAGCCTGATGCGCTGACAAGGGATCTTCGGCTGGCCTTCAGGCCGTTGCGTTGACCTGACGCACGCGGACGGCCCGAAAAATGGCCGTCCGCCTTTCCACTCATCGTCCGCGCCGCTAGGATTTGGGAAAGTCGGCGGAGGCAGACGTGGCGGATATCGATCGACGGGCCGTATTGACGATGCTGACAGCCGCGGGCCTGATCGGCCCCGGCGCAGCGCTGGCCGCCGCGCCTCGCATGTTCAAGGCAAAGATCCTGCTGGAGAATAATCGCGTGGTGATCGCGGTGGAGATGAACGGCAAGGGGCCGTATATTTTCATGATCGACACCGGCACGTATGTCAGCCTGATCCGCCCCGACCTCGCCAAAGAGCTGAAGCTGCCGGTTCAGGGCCATGAACAAACGCGCGGCGTCGGCGGGAAGCAGGATGGCTTCGCGATCCACCTCGCCAAGGATTTCATCATCGGCGGTACGATCCGCCAGCCCGCGGTCGCGCTCGAGGCGTCGTTCGACTTCGGCTATCAGCAAGACATATACGGCGCGCTGGCGGCGGGGGTTCTCACCACCGTCGATACCGATCTTGATCTCGATGCCGGCGAACTGCGGATCTATCCCGATGGGCGTGGCGAGCGTTCCGGCTATGTCGCGCTCGATTCGGAAATCCCGCGGATCGAATCGACGCAGCGCGGATCGCGCAAGATTGCGGCGGCGCTGACGCTGGATGGGCGTCCGATCCGGTGCATGCTGGATACCGGCTCACCCGCCCATCTGCTGCTCAACCGAACGGCGTCGCGGCGATTGGAGCTGTGGGACGACAATCGCCCATATGCCCCGAACCGTCCGCAGGGAATCGGCCGTGCCGGCCCGGTCGCGCGGACCATCCGGGCGGGGTCGCTGATCATGGGGGATTCGCGCGAGGATCGGCCGCTGATCTCGCTGCTGGGCAATGATATCGGCGACGATTTCGACGGAATCGTCGGGATGTCGTTCCTTCGCCGCTTCAATATGTCGATCGATACGCGCGGGCGAAAATTATGGGTCCAGCCGAGCCATCAGAAGCCTGCTCCGGAACGTTATGGGTTGAGCGGCTTGTGGCTCGACCAGGAAGGCGAGCGGATCGAGGTCGAGGCCGTCGGCACGGGAAGCCCGGCGGCGGCGGCCGGGATCGTGGCGGGCGACCGGATCGTCGACATGTCATGGCGCGACGCGCTTGCCGCGATCACCGGGCCGCCGGGACGGACCGTGCGGCTGAAGGTGGAACGCGGCACCACGCGCCGCGAGGTCGAATTCGCGCTGAAGCTCTTTCTGTGAGGCGAATGGGCAGGTATCGTTCCGCCAGCCCTGGCCTCACACCATCACCGCCAGCAGATCGTCGAGCGCCACGCTGGCAAAGGTGGTGAAGCTGTCCGCGACGCCGTACGGCAGCAGCAATCGCCGGTCATGCACCAGGCCGCCGCAGCTATAGACGACATTGGGCACATAGCCGTCGCGCTCCTTCGGACTCGGATGGACCAAAGGCAGCTTCATGCGCTTGATCACTTTCGACGGATCGTCCCGGTCGAGCAGGCACGCACCGATGCAGTAATTGCGCACCGTGCCGACACCGTGCGTGAGCAGCAGCCAGCCTTCCTCGATCTCGATCGGCGAGCCGCAATTTCCCATCTGGACGAATTCCCAGAACCATTTCGGCGTGACGATCTTCTCGCCACCGTCCCAGGTGTAGAGATCGTCGGAATACATCAGCCAGATATTCTCATTGTCCTGCCGGCTGAGCATCGCATAACGCCCGCCGATCCGGCGCGGGAACAACGCCATGCCCTTGGCCGCGGCCGCCGCGCCGTGCAGCGGACGCATTTCGAAGCTGCGGAAATCATGCGCGCGCAGCAGCTCGGATCGCGCCACCGACCCGCTGAACGCGGTATAGGTGCCGAGATACTGGACGCTCCCGTCATCCTCGACGAAGCGTACCATGCGCAGGTCCTCGATCCCCTGGTGCTGGCTCGGCGTGACCGGGAACAGGACGGTTTCCGATGGATCCTGGCTGCCCGGAAAAACCACCCGGGTGACTGCATCATCGCCTTCGCCATCGACCGAATCGATCTGCGGCGACACCACGGTGACGCTCGGCGGATCGACCGTCACATAGCCATTCTCGGCCCAGGTGCCGCAGCGAAAGGTGACTGACGACACATGCCCCTCGCCAATTCCGCGCAGCGACATGGCGAAGCGGATCGTGCCCTCGGCCAGGTTCGACTGGTCGGGGTGCATGAGGATGCACGGGTTGAACAAGGCGGCGGATTCGAACGAATATTCCTCGCTGAAATAGGCGCCGATCAGCAGCGATCGATCGCGGTCGAGATGCTCCTCTTCCTCCGTCAGTGCTTCCACCTCGGTGAAACGGCGGAGCAGAGTCGCTTCGACATCGCGGTGCCGCTCGGACAGTGAGGTGACGACCCGGTCGAGTTCGGTGCGCAACTCATCGTCGTCGAGCGACATCACGCGGGCGATGATCCGCTCCGCGCGCGGGTGGCCTTTGACGACGAAAGGGCCGGGATCCTCGAGCGAGAAGGGCCGGATTACGGTGCGCGCAGGGTCGGGCCGCAGGATCAGGGCCGAATGCGTCATGATGTCGGTTCCGGCCATTGGCGATCCTTTGTTGCGCTGCAGTGCCGGTTCTACTCCGCTGAGGGGTTTTGGTTGCCCGCTAAATGGCGCGCGACATCGTTACCTGCATCGGCCGGCGCGGACGCAGCACGGCTGGGCGCCGGAACGGTCGAATCGAGCGGTGCGCTATTCGCCGGGTGCTTCACCCGGCGAGTCGTCCGGCGGGCCACCCGGTATGGGGCGCCGGTTCGACGGCTTCTCGGTAGTGATCGTCAGATCATAGCGGATGCGCACCCATGCGCCGATCACCGGACGGCCGTTGATCCTGGGCGGCCTGACCCGGAACTGCCATGCGGCCTGGCGCATCGCCCGCGCCAGGCCCGAGCCGGGCGGCGATTCGCCGAGCACACGGCAGTTTTCGACGCGGTAATCCGGGATCGTCTTGCACGCGATCAGCCCCCAGCCGGTCTGATGGGCACTGGCCGGCAGATAACCGTTTATCTCGGCCGAGGTCGGCTCGCGATACCATTCGGCGTTGTAGAGCGTCTCGCCGCCGGGGCCTTCGCCAGGACCATAGATGCCTTTGCTGTCCTTGCCGGACGACTGGCCGTCACCGCTGCCAGGATGTCTGGGCAGCTTGGAAAGATCGGCGGCCTCGAACATCTCCTTGCCGCCGATCAGGAACGGCATTTCGGGTTGCGGCGGCTTTGGCGAATGGGCCTCCGCCGGCGGCGTCGGGCGCGGCGGCGGCGCGCCGCCGGTCGGACGCTTGGCTTTGGCGACGACGGGTGTGGGTGGGGCGGGCTTGGGCTCGGGGAGCAGCCGGAAGGCGTTGGGCCGATGCGGCTTCTCCGGCGGGGGCGGCGCCTCGGGAGCGAGCTTCACCAGCACGATCACGACCAGGATATGGGCAATCAGCGCAAGCCCCAGGCCGGTAGCCCGACGCCTGTCCGACGAGGATTGGTAAGACGCCGGATACATCGCCGGATCGCCTAGACCTCGCGGCAACGCGCCGCAACCGCCATGTGCGATCGTCCCGAATTAAGACTTTGGTAACCATAAGTTGCGCTGGTCGAAATCGTAAACGCGGCGTTAACTGTTGGTCATGCGAAGCCAGTTTGCCTCCGGTGCTCCAGCGCCCCGCCACCCCTTCCGGCAGACCCTGGCGCCTGCCCGGAACACGGAGCGCCTGCGCAATGAAGACGGCGATCTGAAGCTCTTCGTGCTGAGCTTCACCGCCTTTTTCATCTGCATCTACAGCTTCATTTTCTAGCGCAAACCCGGTTCGGGCCGGTCCACCTGCTCTGTTAGCCGTGACCCGGTCGAGGGGCAGAGGCTGGCAATCGATGCGGAGGAACGGGGTAATTTTTGATCTGAGCTACCCAGTCATCCCCGCTTTCGCGGGGATGACGAATGACGTCTATTCAAGGAAATTCTAGTTAAATATCTGATATAATTGAATTATATTACTTGCCTTGAGATGGCGGGAAGGGAGATATGCGACATTTCGGTGTCCCATATCTCAACGCTCTCGCCAGGGCGGCCGCCCGAAATATGCGAATGACCAGTGTCCCATATCTCGACCCTCTCGCCGCGACGACCGCCTGAGATATGCGAATGACCGGTGTCCCATATCTCCCGCCGCCAATCCCCGGTCCTGCTCCACGGCCCGGTCACGGATGGCGATTCAAGCATCACAAAGGATCTGGCATCTCATCCTTGCCGGGCCGATGCCGGCACGCTTTTTCTCCCAGCGTGCTCTTTCTCCCAGCGTGCTCTTTCTCAGTGTCGAAAACAGCCTTGCAGGAGCGCTGCACTCGATGCGCTAGTCGCAGGCGAGGTGCAGCTTCTGCGCGATCCACGCCGAGACGAGGCACATGCCGGCGACCAGCAGCATCATGTCCTCGGGCGAGACTCCGAGCCAGATCAGGAACAGCACGGTGAACGCGCCGACCGTCATCGCACCGGAATTAACGACATTGTTCGCCGCGACGGTGCGTGCGGTCTGGTCCTTGGTCACCGTCGTGGTGAGGAAGGCATAGAGCGGCACGACGAACATGCCGCCGGTGATCGCGATCGCGAGCAGCGACAGGATCACCGGGATCGAGCGTGGCTGGCTGATGAATTCCACCACGCCGTAGAGATGACCGTCGGCCGCCGGCACCCAGGAGCGGGCGAGCAGCGAGAAGACCACGACAAAGCCGCCCATCGCGATGACCGAAACGGGGGAGTATTTCGCCGAAATCTTGCCCTTCAGCATCGAGTTGATGATCACCGATCCGATCGCGACGCCGACCGAGAAGATCGCGATCACCATGCTGGCGACGCGTTCGTCGGCAGTCAGCACATTCTTCACCAGCGGTGGGAAGACGATGATCAGCACCGAGCCGATCGTCCAGAAGAAGGAGATCGCGCAGATCGCCAGGAACAGGCGTGGGATGTGCATCGTCGCTGCGATCAGCCGCCACGAGGCGGTGAAGGGGTTGTAATTGAGCTTGAGCACCGCGCCCTCGCGCGGCGCAGGCGGCACTTGCCGCCCCGAGAACCAGCCGATCAGCGCGACCACCAGCACGGTCACCGCCGCGCCCTCGGCCGAGATCCAGCCGGCAACGACGGTGCCCATCAGGATGGCGAGATAGGTGCCGGCTTCGACCAGGCCGGTGCCGCCAAGCACTTCCTCGGGTTTCAGATGCTGCGGCAGGATCGCGTATTTGATCGGCCCGAAAAAGGTCGAATGAATGCCCAGGCCGAACACCGCCGTGAGCATCATGAACATGCCGATGCCGGTATGGCCGGCCTTGGCGACGAGAAGCCCTGCGGCGCCGAGCAGCATGATCAGGATTTCCGCCGTTTTCACGATGCGGATGATCTTCGCCTTGTCGGTCGTGTCGGCGAGCTGGCCGGACAGTGCGGAGAGCAGGAAGAAGGAAATGATGCTGAGGCCGGTGGCCAGCGCGTTGAAGTTCGATTCGGTCGCCGGGTCATTGAAGATTTGGTAGGTCGCAAACAGGACCATCGAGGTCTTGAACAGATTGTCGTTGAACGCCCCGAGGAACTGGGTGGTGAACAGAGGCAGAAAACGGCGCTCTTTCAGCAACCCGAGCGCAGTGAGCATGGTCAAATCCGGCCCTGTTAGTGATTGGGGTTAGTGATTGGGTTTGTGGCGAAACAGTGTCGCGACATAGACGAGGCGGTGGCGGAGCGGCAACCGCTTATCATTGACGCCTATCCCTGACGCATATCCGTGCCATTCCGTTCCATCCCGGACTTCCGCCATGGGGTTTCCCGGGGCCGTAGGCAGGTCTAGAGCAATGCGATGCTGACGTTGCCCAACCTGCTCACCTTGTCGCGAATCGTCGCGGTGCCGTTGCTGGCATGGTTCCTGTGGTGGCCGGGCTGGCCGGCCGGCTATCTCGCCGGGTTCGTGCTGTATTGCCTGATGGGCGTGACCGATTATTTCGACGGCTATCTGGCCCGTGCGCAAGGCACCGTTTCAAAGCTCGGCGTGTTCCTCGATCCGATCGCCGACAAGATCATGGTCGCGGCGGTCATCCTGCTGCTGGTCAGCACGCGCGATACCAGCCCGGCGGTGATCACCGGTATTCACCAGATCGCCGCGCTGGTCATTCTGCTGCGCGAGATCGCGGTGTCGGGCCTGCGCGAATTCCTCGCGCAGTTACAGGTGTCGGTGCCGGTGTCGCAGCTCGCCAAATGGAAGACGACGCTGCAACTCGTCTCGCTCGGGGGACTGATTCTCGGCGGCGGCCTGCCCGATTGGCCCTGGGTGCAGGATGTCAGCCTTGCCGCCCTGTGGGGCGCCGCGGCGCTGACCCTGGTGACCGGCTGGGATTATCTGCGCGTCGGCCTGAAGCATATGGATTGAGCCGTGGTGATCGAAATGCTGTATTTCGCCTGGGTGCGCGAGGCGATCGGCGTCGGGCAGGAACGGGTCGATCCGCCGGAGTCGGTTGCCACGGTCGCGCAGCTGATCGACTGGCTTGCCGGCCGCAGTGAGGGGCATTCCGGCGCCTTCGCGGATCGAGGCCGCTTGCGAGCGGCAGTGGATCAGGTCTTCGTGGCGCTCGATGCACCGCTCGGCACACCGCGCGAAGTGGCGATCTTTCCGCCGGTGACCGGCGGATGATCCGCGCCGCCGTCCAGACCGACCCGATCGATCTCGCGCAGGAACTGACGGCGATCGAGGTGACGGGGGCAGGGGGCATCGCGACCTTCACCGGACTGGTCCGCGCCGATGACGGCGTCAGCGCCTTGGAACTTGAACATTATCCGGGGGCGACCGATGCCGCGTTGCTGGCGCTGGCCGAGCGGGCCGCACAGCGCTGGTCGCTACTTGCGGTCACGGTACTCCACCGTGTCGGCGTGATGCATCCGGGCGATCGGATCGTCTTTGTCGGCGTCGCCGCTGCGCATCGTGCGCCTGCGCTGGAGGCGTGCGCCTTCCTGATCGACCGGCTGAAGACCGATGCCCCGTTCTGGAAACGGGAAAGCCGCGGGGCCGTCGCAAGCTGGGTCGAACCGCGCGGCAGCGACGAAGACGCTGCCGCGCGGTGGAGGGAACCGGGCTGACTCAGTTCAGCTTGGGCAGGACCACACCGTTGACGACATGGACGACCCCGTTCGACTGACGGACATCGGGGACTTCGATATAGCTCTTGTTGCCGTTGACATCGATCAGCGCCACTGCCTGGCCTTCCTTGGCAACGGTCAGCGGTTCGCCTTCGACCGTCTTCAGCACCACCTTGCCGCCGCCGGCGTCGATCTGTGCCAGCAATTGCGCGCCGGTGATCGTGCCGGGCACGACATGATAGGTCAGGACCTTCACCAGAGTCGCCTTGTTCTCCGGCTTGAGCAGCGTGTCTACCGTGCCCGGGGCGAGGCGACTGAACGCATCATTGGTCGGTGCGAAGACAGTGAACGGACCCGGGCCCGACAATGTCGCGGCCAGGTCGGCCGCCTTTACAGCGGAGACGAGAGTGCTCAGATTGGGTGCGGCGGAGGCGTTGTCGACGATCGTCTTGGCGGCATCCATCGCCGCGCCGCCGACCGCCGGATTAGCCGGTTGTGCCGCTGTCGCTGCCGGCGCAGCGGGTGCCGCCTGGGCCGGGGCTGCCGTATCCTGCAACGGGGCGGCGGTAGCGGTCATGGCGGTCATTGAAAGTGCGCCGGCAAGCGCCGCCAAAGGAAATTTGGCAAAGGAATTCATCTGTCTCTCCAACCTGTAAAACCGTGTCGTGCCGGGTCCGGCACGCGGCAAATGTACGATTCAGCACACAAATGGGTTCCGCCGTCCGTCGCGCGGTCCGCTCAGTGCACCTCGGCAAGCACGCGCGCGAGCAGGTGGAAATCCTTCTCTCGCGGGCTTGCTCGTCGCCAGACCAAGGCGATCTGGCGCGACGGATTTTCAGCCTCCAGCGCTCGGGCTGTCAAGCCGGTATGATCCAGAATGCCGGCCTTCAGCGCCATTTCGGGCAGCATCGTCACGCCCAGGCCATTGTCGACCATCTGCACGATGGTGTGCAGCGACGTACCCAGCATCGTCGCTTCGGCGCGCAGCTCGGGGCGATTGCACGCGGCGAGCGCATGATCTTTCAGGCAATGCCCGTCCTCGAGCAGCAACAGCCGGGTTTCGTCGATATCCGCGGCACGGATGGTGAGTGACGAACTGCCGAGCTCGGACTCGGGGCCGGCGACGAACAGCCGGTCGTCGAACAGGAATTCGCTCGACACTTCGCCACACGCATAGGGAAGGGCGAGCAACACGCAGTCGGTACGGCCATGGTGCAGGCCTTCGCAGGCGGCACCGCTGGGTTCCTCGCGCAGAAACAGTTTCAGGTCGGGATAATCGCGGCGCAGGCGCGGCAAGATGCGCGGAAGCATGAACGGCGCGATCGTCGGGATGACGCTCATGCGCATCTCCCCTGACAAGGGTCGCCCCGCGGCGCGGGCGAGGTCGCCCAGCTCCTCCGCCTCGCGCAGCACACGACGCGCCTTGTCGGCGATTCGATCGCCGAGCGGGGTGAAGCGCACGACGCGGCGGGTGCGCTCGACCAGGACGACGCCGATCAATGTCTCGAGTTCGCGGATGCCGGCCGACAAGGTCGATTGGGTCACGAAACAGGCTTCGGCGGCCCGCCCGAAATGGCCATGATCCTGTAAGGCAACGAGATATTGAAGCTGTTTCAGCGTCGGGAGGTAGGTGGCCATTAATTGCCTCAATCGATCAAGGCGACCAGAATAACCTGCTTGATCGATTAAAAGCCAGCGCTTATGTGCAGCGCAGCGAAGAGGGCGGCCAACGTCCCGGCGCGAGGATGTCCGAACGGCCGACCCATTTCCTTGAGGAGGCCATCAATGCTCACCATCGGCGACACGCTCCCCGATTTCACCGTTCCCGTCCAGCAGGGCGTGGATGCCCTTCCGGCTGGCGAGACGCTCAGCCAGGACAGCTTTCCCGGTAAGTGGAAGGTGCTGTTCTACTGGCCGAAGGATTTCACTTTCGTGTGCCCGACCGAGATCGTCGGCTATGCCAATCTCAAGGACGATTTCGCCGATCGTGACGCCGTATTGATCGGCGCCTCGACCGATACCGCGCATGTCCATCTCGCCTGGCGCAAGTCGGATCCCGATCTGGCGGCTGCCGATTTCCCATGGATCGCCGACAATGGTGCAGTGCTCGCCTCGGCACTCGGCATTCTCGACAAGAATGAGCATGTCGCGTTCCGTGCGACCTTCATCATCGATCCGGACAATGTGATCCAGGCAGTGCAGGTCAACGGCCTGAACGTCGGCCGCAACCCCGCCGAGACGCTGCGCGTGCTCGACGCGCTGCAGACCGACGAACTGTGCCCATGCAACTGGAACAAGGGCGACGACGTCCTGAAGCTGGCCGCTTAAGCACCATCGCGTTTGAAGGGCGCGGGGCCGTGCGGCCTCGCGCCCTTTGTTTTGACTGGAGACACCCATGTCGCTCAAGGATTTCGCGGGCACTCTGCCCGATTTCGCCAAGGACATCCGCCTGAATGTCGGCTCGCTGCTCAATGAACAGCATCTGCCCGACCAGCAGAAATTCGGCCTGTTGCTCGCCTGCGCGCATGCCACCGGCTACAAGCCGCTGGTCGATGTGACCGAGGCTGAGACTGCCGGCAAACTCTCGCCCGAGGCGGCCAACGCGGCGCGCGCGGCGGCGGCGGTGATGGCGATGAACAATGTCTATTACCGTTTCACCCATCTCGCCGGTAATGACGAATATCAGCGCATGCCGGCCAAGCTGCGCATGAACGTGATCGGTCAGCCGGGGATCGACAAGGTCGATTTCGAGCTGTTCAGCCTCGCCGTATCGGCGATGAACGGCTGCGGCATGTGCATCGACAGCCATGAGCAGGTGCTGAAAAAAGCCGGCGCGTCGGCCGAAGCGATCCAGACGGCGGTACGTATCGGTGCGGTGCTGAAGGCCGTCGCCACGGTCCATGCTGCGGTGAATTGACCCTGCTACGTTCTTGCTGAGCTTGTCGAAGCCCGTCGCAAAGAAGAGCGGCCCTTCGACAAGCTAAGAGCGAACGGATCCTGTTTGGCGCCCGGCGTTCTTGTTCAGACCAAAGCCCGGTAAAGATTGAACAGGCTGGTGAGCGTCAGGATGACGCCGACCAGGAACATCAGCGTCTTCGCCGGGACTCGCTTGGCGAGCATCGCCCCGAACGGCGCCGCGATCACGCCGCCGATGAGCAGGCCGACTGTCGCGAGGGTGAAGGCCTCAAGGCCCAATTGAGTGATGAACGTCGCCGAGATCGTCGCAGTCAGGAAGAATTCGGCGGTATTGACCGTGCCGACGGTCATCCGCGGGCTCGCGCCCTGTACGAGCAGGTTGGAGGTCACGACCGGACCCCAGCCGCCGCCGCCCGCCGCATCGAGAAAGCCACCGATCAGCCCAAGCGGCTCGACGATCTTCGGCTCGCGCTCGCGCGGCGGGTAGCGCATCGCGCGGAACAGCAGATACAGGCCGATACCGGTCAGATAGACCAGGATGAACGGTTTGGCGGTGCTCGCGTCGATGTTCGACAGGACATAGGCACCGAGAATGCCGCCGATCACGCCCGGGATCATCAGCCGGAAGAACAGTTTCCAGTTCACATTGCGATGGATCGCATGGCTGATGCCGGAGACAGCGGTCGTAAAGGTCTCGACCGTATGCACTCCGGCCGACGCGGCGGCCGGCGGCACGCCGAGAAACAGCAGCAGCGAATTCGAGATCACGCCGAACGCCATGCCCAGTGCGCCATCCACCATCTGTGCCGCAAAGCCGATCGCGATGAAGGGGAGGATTGTCTCGATGGTTTCGACTGAAAGAAACGAACTCAATGCAATCCCCCAAGGCTATTATGCGCCAAGCCTGAATGATCGAGATCGCGCACCGCTGGAAATCCTACAAGCAAGATAGGGTTTGTCGGCAGAAAGTTACGATGGTCCGGTCCTTTAATTCGTCGGATTGAACGACTAGATATGGCCCCGCGACTAAGGGGACGCAATGATGGGAAGTCTGATCGCCTATCTCGATTCGATCAAGGCGCGCGACCCCGCACCGCGGTCGCGGCTTGAGATCATGACCTATCCCGGCGTCTGGGCGCTCGGGTATCACCGTATCGCGCACCGGCTGTTCAAGGCGCGGCTTTATTTTCTGGCGCGCGTGGTCAATCATTTCTCGCGCTTCCTGACCGCGATCGACATTCATCCAGGCGCGACGATCGGGCGCAATTTCTTCATCGACCATGGTTTCGTGGTGATCGGCGAGACCGCGGAGATCGGCGACAACGTCACGATCTACCAATGCGTCACGCTTGGTGGGACCAGTCCCGACAATGGTATCCAGGGCAAACGGCATCCGACTCTGTCGGACGGGGTGATCATTGGATCGGGCGCGCAGGTGCTCGGGCCGATTATCGTCGGCAAGGGCGCCAGGATCGGCGCCAATGCAGTGGTCACGCGCGAGGTGCCCGAAGGCGCGGTGATGGTCGGCATCCCGGCACGCGCGACGATGGTCGAGGGCGGGCAGAAGCAGAGCGGCTTCCTGGCTTATGGAACGCCGTGCAGCGACATGTTCGATCCGGCGACGCAGAAGGTCGAGCTGCTGCGCTGCGAACTGGAGACGATGCGCAAGCGGCTCGATGCGTTGCTTGCCGAACATGAAAGCGTGGGGAGAGAGCGCGACCGTGCCTGACCGTTCCGTGCCGGAGGCTTGATGGGAATCGTCACACCCTTTCCCGCGCCGCAGCGTCCCGCCACGCAAGTGGGGTTCGAACGCGCCGAACTGACCCGCATTCTCGATCTTTATGGCCGCATGGTCTCGGCCGGGCACTGGCGCGACTATGCGATGGATCTCGGACGCGACGCCGCGGTCTTCGCTGCCTTCCGCCGCGCCGCCGAACGACCCGAATTCCGCATCGAGAAACGCCCCGCGTTGCGCAACCGGCAGGGGATGTGGGCACTGATCAACGAGGCCGGCATGGTGTTGAAGCGCGGGCATGAACTGCCAGCGGTCCTGGCACCGGTCGAACGCCGCTTGATGAAGCTGGTGGCGGATTAGGAACATGGGCGATGCCCAGCGGTAGTTATTGGTGGATAGCTGACTCGCCGCTCAGGGCTCACTGACTCGAAGAGCTGGGTGGTTGAAGATCGTAACGTCGGTGATCTCGGAGGTAATCTCCATGTCGGCGCGCAATCGCCCCTTGGCGATCGGCAGGTCCCGTTGATTACGGTCCGAGACCACAAAGAAGCCAGCAGCGCCCAAAATCGGCTGAAGCGGAGTTCCCAGAGAAGGGGCGCGCATGAAGCTACCGATATAGGTCGCTTGCCCGCTGCGGAGGTGAAAACGGAACGCCGTAGTGTGGGTCGGCGACCACTCGTAGGTCGCGACGCCGGGTAAGGACCCGTAAAATTCAAAATCGCCAACCTCATAGGTGCCCGGTGGCAGGCACCGAACCACGACGTGACCGGATTCATCGCCGGTGAAGTCGGGGTTCTTGACTTTCAGATAGAAGGCACCGCCGACTTTGGGCTTGATCTCTCCCTTCCAATCATTGACCGCTGATCCGTCTAACGTCGTTACCCGCCTGTAGGGAAACGTGAAGTGCATTCCGATCTTGATGGTCCCGACGGAATAGATCAGGCACCCTGCGTCGTTACCATCGTATTCGTTCGCCTTCTTCGCTCCGATCGCAGGCGAACCGAATAGCAAAAGGGAAAACAGGACAATCCTCGCCGTGAACATGCGCATCTCCCTGTGCTGCGATGCACGCCCTTGTTGTTCGCTGGAATGATGCCGTGCTTACGCAGTGGCCGCAACTGGGTCGTTAGCTGTCGTCACGGCAATGAGTTGCAAGCAATATAACCGCCAAAGAAAACCCCGGCAGCCTTGCGGCGCCGGGGCAGGGGTCCGTTCGAACGGATCGCTTGCTATGGTCAGGCCGGCACCAGTGTCGCGACCGGCGGCAAACGGCCGCCAAGGCCGCCCAATACACCCACCACGGTCCGGCGCATCGTGTGCCAGAAGGCCGAGAGCATCAGCAGGGCAGAACCGATCACCAGTGCGGCGATTGCGGCGCTGAGTTCGACCGCGCCCGCGCTGTTGATGATCGCGTACATCGCATAGAGGACATAGACGAGGCTGGAGACGAGCAGGGCGCGGCGGTCGATCGCCAGCGCGACGAACGAGAAGACGAGATAGAGGCCGAGCACAATCACTGCGGTGCCCATGCCGATATCATTGCCGAAGATGCCGAGCATCTGGAACACCGGATGTGCGATCATTGGTGCGGCGGCGAGATGCAGCCAGAAGGCGACATCGGCACGGCGTGTGCGGCGCTCGGTGTCCGACATGTCCCACCACATCGCCAGCGCGAACACGGCGAGCCCGCCGACCAGGACGATCGCATAGACCGCATTCTCGGTGGTTGGCACTGCGGCGATGACCAGGCCGGTGGCGGTCGCAACCAATGCCGCGGCACCCGCCGCAATGGTGATCGGCACCATGAAGCGGCGCCAGTGCAGCCATGCGGCGCCAGCGGCGATCAGTGCGATCCCCGCGCCGATCGCTGCATTGGTCTGCTCCGACAGGTTGGGATCGATCTGGATCATTGCGCCGACCAGTGTCGCGGCAACGCCGCCGACAAAGGCCAGCAGCAATAGGATGCTGGGCAACGCCATGCGACGCTTGCGCGTGAAATATTCGGCAAGCAGCCACGATGCCGCCGCGACGCCGGCGCCGGCCAGCGGCTTGGCGATCGCCTCGCCAATCTGTGCGATCGCGACCAGCAGCAAGGCGATCGCGATGGATACGAAAATGTCGTTGAAACCGGTCAGGAGCCGGAACGACTCCTCATCGACCGCCGGCGCGGCGCGGTTGGCGGCAATATGGTTGCGCAACGCGCCGGCGGCATCGGGGGTGATGACCCCCGCCGCCACTGCGCCGTCGATGTCGCTCTCGCTGTACATGACAATCCTCCCTGTTCCTGCCGGAAGAATAGCATGGGTGTGTTGGTAAAACAATACACCAAGACGGTCAGGCTTTGACGGTCGCCAGCGCTTCCTCATAGGTGCCGAGTTCGCGATCGATCAGCGCCGTATCCATATATTCGATCAGTTCGATCATCTGGCCGCCGGCAAAGCGGCAGATGTAGCAATATTGATTATTGTACCGGCCGCCGCGCCGCGTGCGTACGTCGCCCTGAACCTCCACCATGACCAGATCGCCCTCGGCGATCATGCGTGTGGCGTGGCTGCGATACTGGCCATCGAACTGGGCGAAGAGTGGCCGGAACAGGTCGCGGCGCACCGTGTCGAGGCCTTCCCAGCGCCGCGACCAACTCGACGAGCCGGTCGCCTGCCAAGCGAAATCGGGGTGCAGCGCATCGCCGAATGCGCTGCGATCCCCCTCTGCCATGGCGTTGAAGATCCGTTTGACGATGGCCTTGTTGGCGTCGGTGCTCATGAAAATGCTCCTTGTTGCGTCGGAGCCGTTTGTGGATCACGTGGATGGATAACAAAAATGCATATAGATGATTCATATCATGCCAAAAGCTGATTTACGGCGTTACGACCTTAATCAACTGGTCGTGCTCCGCGCGCTGCTCGAGACCGCCAATGTCACTCAGGCCGGCGCGCAGGTGGGGCTTTCTCAACCGGGCATGAGCCGCGCGCTCGCCCGGCTGCGCGTCGACTTCGGCGACCCTCTGCTGATCCGGTCCGGGCCTGCGATGCGCCGAACGCCACGTGGTGAGGCATTGCGCGACACGATAGAGGAATTTCTCGACAGCGCCGCTGCGCTCTATCGGCCTGAAGCCTTTATACCCGGAGAGGCGGAGCGCGTGTTTCGTGCCGCCATGCCCGATGTGGTGGCGACCACCCTGTTGCCGCCGCTGATTGAAATCCTCGCAACCGAAGCGCCGCATTGCCGGCTGGAGATTATCGGCTGGCCGGGCCTTGCGCCGGCACGCGGTGGCGAAATCGACTTCGCCATTTCGACCGAACCGCAGGTCTATCACGGCTTTCGCATGCGCAGCCTGTATCAGGATCGCGATCTGCTGATCCATCGCGCCGATCGGCCGCGCAACGATGCCGCCGATGACATGGCGGCAATGCTGGGCCTGCCGCATGCCGCGGTGATCCCGGCGGCGCTGACGGAGGATCCGGTCGAACCCTGGCTGCGCAGCATGGGTCTCGCGCGGCGTATCGCGGCGACGGTGCCGACCTATCTTCAGGCGGCCCACCTCGTGTCGCGCAGCGAACTGGTCGCGATCGTCCCGTCGCGTTTCGCAGCGACGGTGGCCGGGCCCTTTGGCCTGGTCATCACGCCATTGCCGATCGACCAGCCGGCCGATCAGCAATGGCTGCTTTACCCCGCGCGGCTCGAGACCGATCCGGCATCGATATGGCTGCGCGGGGTGGTCATGCGCCTGGCGCGATGATGACGCTCAGCCGCCCTGCAACTTGCGCATGATCGACAGCGACTGCTCGGCGCCCGATTGCGGGGTCAGTTCACCTGTGCGGTCGGTGATTTCGGCCCAATGCGCCGCGATTCCTTCGGCCGACAATTCGTCGCCGGTCAGCAGCTTGCCCTGGGTCAGCGTGACATAGGCGGCCTGGAACACGCCCGCGCCCGCGCCGACGATCATGTTGGTCGGCGCGTCTTCGGACACGAGATAGATGGCGGCCGGTGCGACCTTTTCGGGTGCGAAGGCGGCGAACGCTTCGGCCGGGAACAGGTCCTCGGTCATGCGCGTGCCCGCAGTCGGGGCGATCGTATTGACCTTGATATTATTCTTGGCGCCCTCGATCGCGAGCGTCTTGGTCAGGCCGGCCAAGCCGAGCTTGGCCGCGCCGTAATTGGCCTGGCCGAAATTGCCGTACAGTCCGGTTGATGACGCGGTCATCAGGATGCGGCCGTAATTCTGCTCGCGCATCGTTTCCCACACCGCCTTGGTGCACATCGCCGAGCCGTTGAGATGCACATCGACGACGAATTTGAAATCGGCCGGCTCCATCTTGGCGAAGCTCTTGTCGCGCAGCACGCCGGCATTGTTGATCAGGACATGGATGCCGCCCCATTTCTCTTTCGTCTTGGCGACGAGCTCGACCATATGCTCATATTCGGTGACGCTGCCACCGTCCGACATTGCTTCGCCGCCGGCTGCCTTGATCTCTTCGACGACCTTCAACGCAGCGTCGGAATGGCCGGTGCCATCGCGCGACCCACCCAGATCGTTGACGACCACCTTTGCGCCGCGGCGGGCGAGTTCGAGGGCATAGGTACGGCCAAGGCCGCCGCCTGCGCCGGTGACGATGGCAACGCGGTTATCGAAGCGAATGGTCATGCAAAAAGCTCCTGGAAAACGTTCGCGCGCTTCCTAGGACAAGTTTCCGTTTAGGGAAAGCCATACGGGCGCACGTTTGTGACGTGCGCCCGCATTGCGGGTTCAGCGGCCGCCGCGCTGGATGCAATTGTCGGTCTGGCCGCGTTTGCATACCGGATATTTGGCCAGTGGCGGCGGGGCCGGATAGGCCTGATCGGGCGTCGGCGCCTGGCGAAACACCACCGTCGCGCCGGGCTGTACCGGACCGCTCAGCGCAGGGCCCGTCGGACCATAGCCACCGGTGGTCTCGGCCGGGGACGGCTCGGCCGCTGCGGCCGGCTGTGCGGGGGCGTCCTGCGCCACCGCGGGGGCTGCGATAAACGCGGCGGCGGCCAATAGGATCAGCTTCATCAAGGGTCTCCTGATAGCATTGCGCCGAACATGGCGCGGGACCCAAACGCGCATCTTTCCTATTGGCTCCAGAATATCGTCACGCTCGCGAATCGAGTGCGTATTCCGCTGATCTTGCGGTGCGGACGATGCCGACACGCTTCCGGTGCGCTGGCGGTCGACCCGGACAGTCATCTGGTCGAAAAAGCCCGCCCCTCTCTGGTGCATTCCCCGAGATTGGCACACAGAGCCGCGGTTCCATGATCGATCGTTGGAGCTCTGCCAGGGAAGTCGAAACACGAATGCAGAAATTGAGGAGTCCGCAGCGGAGAGCGGGAAAGCGTTATATGGTCTTGGGACTTGTCCTGCTTGTGGGCGTTGGTGGGGCGCTCGCCTTGAGTAGTATGGGGCCGGGCACCACCGAGAAACGGGCGACGACCGCCAGGAGCGCGTTGTCGATCGACCTGGTGCCCTACGACCAGCCATCGCGGGTCGATTATCGGCGATTGAATGAGCGGATCCTCACGCTCATGCAGCAGCCTGACATGGTCGGCCTGGCGGTCGGCATGGTCGAACGCGGGCAGGTCCGATTCGTTCGCGGTTATGGTGAGACGCTTGCGGGGACGGGCGATCGCGTTACGCCCGATACCGTGTTCCGCTGGGCGTCGCTTTCCAAGGGCGTGGCCTCCGCATTGGTCACCAAACTCGCCGCGGATGGCCGGCTCTCGCTCGACGCGCCGCTCGCGACCATGGGTACGACTCTCACGCTGCCTGGCGATATCCGCCGCGCGACCGTGGCTGATCTGCTCTCACACCGCCTTGGTCTGGTCCGCAATGCCTGGGACGACCGGCTGGAAGCGGGGGAGGACCCGAAGCTGATCCGTAGTCAGCTCGGCACGCTCCCGCCTTATTGCCTGCCGGGAACCTGTTACACCTACCAGAATATCGCTTTCGACGCTGCGTCCGAGATTGTGGAGCGAGTCACGCGGCAGAACTATGGATCGGTCGCTCGCGCGCAGCTCTTCGTGCCGCTCGGCATGACCAACGCAAGCGTCGGCCGTGCCGGGCTGGAAAGCGCGGCGAGCTGGGCGCGACCCCACCATCTGGCCAGGACGCCCGCGACGGTGACCGATATCTATTATCGCGTGCCGGCAGCGGGCGGCGTCAATTCGTCGATCAACGATCTCACGCGCTGGATGCGTGCGCAAATGGGCGACGCGCCGAGCGTGCTGTCGCCCGCAATGCTCGACACCATGCACCGCCCCAGGGTGCCGACACCGCCGCACGGTCCGCGCGGCGCAATGGATCGCGCGCTGACCCATGCCTCCTATGGTCTGGCGTGGCGCAGTTTCACCTATGCCGGCCACTCCCTGGTCGGTCACCGCGGGTCGGTGGACGGTTATGGCTCGCTCATTTTGTTCGATCCGGCGGACCGAAGCGGCATCGTGATGCTGTGGAACAGCAACCGGGCCACAGCAGCGCGGCTGCAGCTCGAATTCTTCGACATGCTGTACGGCCTGCCGCCGACCGACTGGCTCGATCTCAAGGCGCTCGCGGAGCCGGATAAGGCGCTTGCCGGTGCCCCAGCTCGATCAGCTGGCGCGCGAGGGAGATAAGCGCGCAGGGGTTTTTGAAGATGTACGGAAGGGGCATCTTGGCGGTGCCGGCCCTTCTCCTCCTCCCCGCCATCCCTTCAGGATATGCCATGAATGGCCGGGAGGGGGAGCGGGCTGGCGCCGCTTTAAAATTCGCTCATCTGCGAATTCTCAAAAAATCCTCACGCGCCCGAATCGAGCGCGTATCCGGCGGATCGCACGGTGCGGATAATATCGGCGCGTCCGCCATCGTTGATCGCCTTGCGCAACCGGCGGATATGTACGTCGACGGTGCGCGATTCGATGTCGGAGTCATGCCCCCACACAGCATCGAGCAGACGCTCGCGGGAGAAGACCCAGCCGGGATGCTCAAGGAAATGCTTGAGCAGTCGGAACTCCGTCGGTCCGAGCGGGATGACGTCGCCCGACCGCCGGACCTTGTGTCCGACCGTATCCATTTCGATGTCGGCATAGGTCAGCTGTTCGCCCGCCAGTGCCGGCCGCACCCGGCGCAGCACCGCGCCGACGCGCGCGACGAGTTCGCGCGGGGAGAAGGGCTTGGTGACATAATCGTCCGCACCGGTTTCGAGGCCGCGGACGCGATCTTCCTCTTCACCGCGCGCGGTGAGCATGATGATCGGCACATTCGCGGTTTCCGGCATGCGGCGCAGGCGGCGGCATACTTCGATCCCGGACAGGCCTTCGACCATCCAGTCGAGCAGCACGATATCCGGCGTCGCTTCCTTGGCGAGCAGCAAGGCTTCCTCGCCATCGGGTGTGTGCGTGATTTCGAAATCCTCACGCTTGAAATGCCAGACGAGCAATTCGGCGAGGGCGGCATCGTCCTCGACCAGCAGCATACGGGCGCGCGCCATCATCAAACTCCTTCGCTGGCGGTCAGCGAACCACGGTCGCGCTCGGCCATATGTTCGCCGGTCGCGGCATAATAGACCATCTCTGCGACATTGGTCGCATGGTCGCCGACACGTTCCAGATTCTTGGCAATGAACAAGAGTTGTGCGACCTGACCGATCGTCTTGGGGTTCTCCATCATATGTGTGACGAGCACCCGGAACAGGCTGTTGTAGAAATCGTCGACCGCGCGGTCGCGGTCGCACACTTCGACTGCCGCCTGGGCATCGCGCGCGGCAAAGGCGTCGAGTACGTCATGCACCATCGCCTTGGCGAGATTGGCCATGGCGGGCATGATCGACAGCGGTTCGATCTCGCTATGGGCGTCGATATCGGGAACGCGCTTGGCGATGTTCTTGGCATAGTCGCCGATCCGCTCGATCACCCCGGCGATCTTCAATGCGGCGACCACTTCGCGCAGATCGTCGGCCATCGGCGCGCGCAGCGCGATGATGCGCACCGCGAGCTGCTCGACCTCCATCTCGATCGCGTCGATCTGCTTGTCGCCCGCGATCACCCTGGTGGCGGCGTCAAGATCGTGACGCTGCAGCGCATCCATCGCCGCGCCGATCGCCTGCTCGGCCAGACCGCCCATCTGCGCGATCAGGCCGCGCAGTTCGCCGATATCGTCGTCGAAAGCCTTTACCGTATGGTCACTCACAATCTTGATCCCAATGCTCAGCTGCAATGATTAGTCCGCAATGACTACCCATAACGGCCGGTGATATAATCCTTGGTCCGCTCCTGGCGCGGATTGGTGAAGATGTCGGAGGTCGCACCATATTCCACCAGGGTGCCGAGATGGAAGAAAGCGGTCTTTTGCGAAACGCGTGCGGCCTGCTGCATGTTGTGCGTGACGATCACGATCGCATAGCGGCCGCGCAGTTCGTGGATCAGCTCCTCGATCTTGGCAGTGGCGATCGGGTCGAGCGCCGAGCAGGGCTCGTCCATCAGGATCACCTCGGGATCGACCGCGATGGCGCGAGCGATGCACAACCGCTGCTGCTGGCCGCCCGACAGGGCAGTGCCGCTTTCGCTCAGCCGGTCCTTGACCTCGTCCCACAGCCCGGCACGGCGCAGCGATTGTTCGACGATCCCGTCGAGATTGGCCTTGCTGCCGGCCAGGCCGTGGATGCGCGGGCCGTAAGCGACATTTTCGTAGATCGACTTGGGAAACGGATTGGGTTTCTGGAACACCATGCCGACCCGCGCGCGCAACTGCACCACGTCCATCGACGATGCATAGATATCCTCGCCGTCCAGCCGGATATCGCCCTCGACCCGGGCACTGGCGACGGTGTCGTTCATCCGGTTCAGGGTGCGCAGGAAGGTTGACTTGCCGCAACCCGACGGACCGATGAATGCCGTGACATTGTCCTGGTCGACGTCGATCGACACGTCGTTGATCGCCTGTTTCGCGCCGTAAAAGACGTTCACGTTGCGGGCGGTGATCTTCAAAATTTGTTCGGTCATCACCAGCGGGTCTCGAATTTGTTGCGAAGATAGATGGCCAGCCCGTTCATCGCGAGCAGGAAGACGAGCAGCACGATGATTGCCGCGCTCGTTTTTTCGATAAAGCCGCGATTGACCTGGTCTGACCACAGGAAGATCTGCACGGGTAATACGGTCGCCGGATCGGTCAGGCGTTCGGGCGGCGACACCATGAAGGCGCGCATGCCGATCATCAGCAGCGGTGCGGTCTCGCCCAGCGCGCGCGCCATGCCGATGATCGTGCCGGTCAGGATGCCGGGCAAGGCAAGCGGCAGGACGTGATGGAATACGACCTGGATCGGGCTTGCGCCGACCGCCAGCGCCGCATCGCGGATCGATGGCGGCACCGACTTGATCGCATTCCGGCCGGCAATGACGATCACCGGCATGGTCATCAGCGCGAGCGTCAGCCCGCCGACCAAAGCCGCCGAGCGCGGCAGGTTGAACGTGCCGAGGAACACTGCAAGGCCAAGCAGGCCGAAGATGATCGACGGCACAGCGGCCAGGTTGTTGATCGACACCTCGATCAGGTCGGTCCAGCGATTGCGCGGCGCATATTCCTCGAGATACAGCGCCGATAGCACGCCGATCGGGAAGGCGAGCAGCAGGGTCACGATCATCGTGAACAACGAGCCTTTCAGCGCGCCCCAGATGCCGACCATGGTCGGGTCGGTCGAATCCGAATTGGTCAGGAACCACGGGTTGAACCCGGTGGTGATGACACCGCGCTGGCCGAGTTCGGCGACCTGCCGCTCTGCCTCGGCCGATCCGCGGCCCTTGGCGGCGCTGTCGATCGCCGCTGAAGCAGGAACCGAGACGATGCTGCGCGTCTTGAGCAACGCGGGATCGGCCTTCACTGCATCCCGTACGCGCAGCCAGGCGCCATCGGATAATAATGCGTCGCCCTTTGGCCCGAACGCGGCGATCGCGGCGGCATCGGTCGCCCGCTCAAGCCCCGCCGCCGCCAGCGCGATATCGGCGCCCCCTCCCTGTGCCGGGCCGTGCAGTTGCGCCGGATCGAGGGTCAGCCCGGCACGCGGGAAATCGATCGGCAGCTTGAGCTCTGTCTGGGTAAAGCCGCTTGCGCCGTTGAGGAACATCGTCACGAGCAGAAAGGCGAGGAACCCGGCCGAAATGACCACCGCGCTCAATCCCATAAAGCGGAAGCGGCGTTCGGCGGCATAGCGTCGGCGGATACGGCGCTGCATCGCGTCGGTCCGCCAGTCGGTCGGGGCGCGATCCGGCACCACTCCGGAGGGGGATGCGGCGACGTTATTCATAAGCTTCCCGATACCGTTTCACGACGGTCAGCGCGATGATGTTGAGTAATAGCGTGACGACGAACAGCGTCAGGCCGAGCGCAAAGGCGGCGAGCGTCTTGGGGCTGTCGAACTCGGCCTCGCCAGTTAGCAGGTCGACGATCTGCTTGGTCACGGTGGTCGCGCTGCCGAACGGATTGAGCGACAGGGTGGCGACGCCCGACGCGGCCATCACCACGATCATCGTCTCGCCGATCGCCCGCGAAATTGCGAGCAGCACGCCGCCGACCACGCCAGGCAGTGCGGCGGGCAGCATCACCTTGCGGATTGTCTCGGATGGCGTTGCGCCCATTGCCAGGCTGCCGTCACGCATCGAGGCGGGGACGGCGGCGATCGAGTCATCGGCCATCGACGACACGAACGGGATGATCATCACGCCCATCACCAGCCCGGCGGCGAGCGCGCTTTCCGAGCTGGCCCAGGTCACACCGATCGACACGGCCAGGTCGCGAACGGCAGGCGCAACGGTCAGCGCGGCGAAATAGCCGTAAACTACGGTCGGCACACCCGCGAGAATCTCGAGGATCGGCTTCATCCAGCGGCGCACGCGTGGGGCGGCATATTGCGTCAGGTAGATCGCGCTCATCAGCCCGAACGGGATCGCGACGATCATCGCGATCACCGCGCCGATGAAGAAGGTGCCCCAGAACAAAGGCACCGCGCCGAGCGCGCTGCCCGGATCGTTCGCTGGAATGACCTGCGGGCTCCAATGGGTACCGAACAGGAAATCGCCGATCGGCACGATCTTGAAGAAGCGCCAGGATTCGAACAGTAGCGAGGCGACGATGCCGACCGTGGTCAGGATCGCGATCAGCGAGGCGGCAAGCAGCACGAGCATGACCACGCGTTCGACTCGCGTGCGCGCCCGGAAATCGGGCTTGATCCGCAGATAGGCCCAGGCGCCGGTGGCAAAGGCGAGCAGCAGCGCGGCCGCCGTACCGATCCAGTCATAGCGCGACTGCGCGGCGGCATAGGCCGGTGCCAGCTGTTGCGCGATCGGGTTGAACGATCCGAAAGTGCGGCCATTGGCGATGTTGCGTGCCTCCGACAGCACTGCCGCGCGCTCGAACCCCGGCGGTGGCAATTGCGCGGCGGCAGGCGCAGTCAGCACTGTGTCGGTGACCAGCGCGGGCGATACCGACGACCAAACCGCCACGAACAGCAGCGCCGGCAACAGCGTCCACAGCGCGACATAGGTGCCGTGATGCGAGGGCAGTGAGCTGAACCGCGCACTGCTGTCGCGGCGGAAACCGACCGCGCGAACGCGTGCGGTCAGCCAGCCGATCAGGCCAAGTCCGGCAATGAGGAATAGAAGGGCGAGCGTGGACAACGCGGCGTTCTCGTAACGGAGGAGGCGCGCCGGTCACGACCGGCGCGCAAGGAGCGTTATTTCAACTGGCTCGGGTCGAGCAGCGTCGATGCCTTGACGATCGCGGCCGAGCTGGTCCGCACGCCTTCCGGCGACGCGATCAGGCCCTTGGCGGTCAGCGGGCCGCCCGGATTCCACGCCGCGACATAGGCATCGAGGAATTTCTGAAGGCCCGGGATGGCCGCGAGATGTGCCTTCTTGACGTAGATGAACAAGGGTCGCGACCCCGGATATTTGTTCTGCGCGATCGTCTCATAGGTCGGCTCGATGCCGTTCAGCGGCACGCCGTTGAGATGGTCGATATTCTCCTCGAGATAGGAATAGCCGAAAATGCCGATCGCATTGGGATTCGACTGCAGCTTCTGGACGATCAGATTGTCGTTCTCGCCGGCGTCGATATAGGCGCCGTCCTCGCGGATGCGGTTGCACGCGGCGGCATAGGCATCCTTGTCGCTGTCCTTCAGCCCCTTGACGCTTGGCGTCACCTCGGCACACCCCTTGTCGAGGATCAGCTCGGTCAGCGCGTCGCGCGTGCCGCTGGTCGAGGGCGGGCCGTACACCTGGATCGGGATTGCGGGCAGCGCCGGATTGACGTCCTTCCAGGTCTTGTAGGCGTTGGGCTTGCCCGCCGGATTGGCCGCGAGCGCCTTGTACAGATCGGCCGGGCTCAACTGCAGCTTCGGCCCGTTCTTGCCCTCGGCAAAGGCGATTCCGTCGAGGCCGACCTGAATCTCGATGATGTCGGTCACGCCATTGGTCTTGCAACCGGTATATTCCGACGCCTTCATGCGGCGCGATGCGGCTTCGATATCGGGATGCGCCGCGCCGACGCCGGCGCAGAACAGTTTCATGCCGGCGCCCGTGCCGGTCGATTCGATCACCGGCGCCTTCATGCCCGGGTTCTTGTTGACGAACTGTTCGGCGACGATCGTCGTGAACGGATAGACGGTCGATGATCCGACTGCCTTGATTTGGTCGCGCGAGCCCGCGCCGCCGCCATTGGCCTGATCCTGACATGCCGCGAGCGCGAGCGCGGGAAACGGCGATAAGCGCGATGTTCTTCAGCATGGGACCCCTCTGGTGACACGATGTCGGGCGGCGCCGGTTCGACTCGCCGCGTTTGCGCCTAGCACTGCGATGATCGCTGCTGTGTGACACTTGCGTTACCGTTTGATGACAGCGTCCCCGTGCGCGGGCAGCAGGATGGTCACCGTGGTGCCCTTGCCAACCGTGCTGGCGATGTCGAGCCGGCCGCGATGTCGCTCGACGATATGCTTGACGATCGCCAGGCCAAGGCCAGTGCCGCCAGCCGCGCGGCTGCGGCCGGGATCGACGCGATAGAAGCGTTCGGTAAGGCGTGGGATATGTTCGGGGGCGACGCCCTCGCCCTGATCAGTCACGCTGATTCGCACCATATTGGTCTGGTCGCGCCAGAGCCGGACTGAAACCGGCGCACCGGCGCGGCCATATTTGGTCGCATTGCCGATCAGATTGTGCAGCACCTGGCTCAGCTGTGCCTGGTCGCCCGCGACCGGCGGCACGTCCGGCTCGATATCGGCGACGATCTCGCCTGCCGATTTGTCCCGCGCGCGCTCCATTTCAGTGCGCACTTCGCCGATCAGCGCCCCAAGATCGACTGCGATATCGGGCAGGCGGTATTTTTCCGCCTCGATCCGGCTCAGCGAGATGAGGTCCTCGACCAGCCGCTGCATCCGCCGCGCTTCATCGAACATGATTTGCAGGAAGCGGTTTCGCACGGCGGGGTCGGCGCCCGCCTTTTCGTCGGCCAGCGTCTCGATATAGCCCAGGATCGAGGCGAGCGGGGTGCGAAGTTCGTGGCTGGCATTGGCGACGAAATCGACCCGCATGCGTTCCGCGGCATAATTGCCGGTCTGGTCGATCAGATGAACGATGCGCTGCCCGCTGGAGGCGCGGCCAATGCGCATTTCCCAGCGCTGGTCGAGCGTACCCAGACCGACCAGATCGATCGGTCGCGATGAATGGCCGGCCAGAGGATTGGCCAGCCGCTCCGCTGCGGCGGGGTGGCGGATGGCGAGGCGGACGTCTTCACCGATGATATGCCCACCGAGCAACGCGCGTGCTGCGGCGTTGGCATGGCTGACCCGGCCATCTGCGACGATCAGCACCGGCTCGATGATCGCTTCCATCACCTCGCTCAGGTCGGGCGCAGCGGGACCGGAGGGCACTGGGGCCGGGATCGGTGGATCCGCCGCGCTATCACCGGTGCCGGCCGCCGCCAGGACTGCGGCAACCCCGCTAACCAGGGTGATCAAGGTGGTCTGCGCATCATGCCCGAGCAGATAGACGGCGGCAGCGGCGAGCAGGACGATGCCAATCGCGGTGACCGTGCGGGGACCAAAACCAGTGAACATTACAGGGCCTGTAGCGCAATCGTGCTTAACCCGGATAGGCCCGCTTGCCAGTGTTTCACGAATATGAAAGGGCTAGGGTCTCATAAGGGACGGGCGATGAGCGACGATACTCCTGAAACCGGGCTGCCGGGCGAGCTGCAGACGGAGGGCACGACCCGCCGCCGTGCACTGATGCTTGGTGCGGTTGGCGCATCGGCGATCATCTCGATCCGTCCCGCTCTGGCACAGACCCAGGCGTCGATCCTGACCTGCGAGATCCCCGTCCCCGATCCGGCCCGCCGCGGTAGCTATATCGCTGCCGACGGTAAATTGGTGCCGGCGGGTACGCCGGGCGCGTTCGCTCCGGCGACCCGGCCGTTCAAGGGCCAGGACGTCAAGCGCGCTTTGTCGGGCGGGCAGCTTCCCGGCGTCGATTATGAGCGCAATCGCGCCTACACAAATTACATCCGCCGTCTGCAATCGGGCACCAGCGGTTTCACCTGCTTCGCGTCGTTACAGATGCCGCGCGGCTGACGTTGGATACGCTGTTTCGCGCGGCGCGCGTCGAGACGCTGTGCATCGACTGGCTCGACGACTTCACGCTTTTCTATCACCGCGCCTCGGGCATCACCCATTTACTGACCTCGCCCGCGCCCGAGATCCTCGCGGCGCTGGGGGAGGCGGGCATGACGCTGGCGACACTGGTCGGGCGGCTCGCTCTGGATTTCGACATGCCCGACGGTGACACGTCAGCGCTGGCGGCGCGGCTTGATGAGCTGACCGCAGCCGGGCTGGTAGAAGCCGATTATTCACAATCGTCGGTCAAGATACCTTGATCCCGGACTATGTGGTGATGGCAGTCACCCAACCTCCGTTCGCCCTGAGCCTGTCGAAGGGCGCTTTCCCCAATGACGGACTTGGTCGGGGGATGGCGGGCTTCGACAGGCTCAGCCCGAACGGGCCGGAGATCGTGGTGTCCAACTCATGAGGCACGTCTTTTCCGTGCGCATCGGGCCGATCGGATTCCGCATCGGCTCCGACTGGCGTACGCCGATCGATCAACTGGCTGGACTCTATCGCGACTACCCTGCGCCGCACGACGGCGTGCCGGATTATACCGTGCGCCTGTTCGCGGCGCGGCCGTGGCGGCGTTTCGTGCGGCCATCCGTGATGATCGGCGGCGACTTCGTCCTGCCCGAGGCGGCGCCATTGCCGCTGGCCCAAGGGTTGCTCGCAGCGGAAATGGGCATGAACCTGCAAATGGCGCTGGGGCAGCGGCGCTATCTGCTGCTCCATGCCTCGGTGGTCGAACGCGACGGCCGCGCGCTGTTGATGACCGGCGTATCAGGCTCGGGCAAATCGACGCTCGCCGCGTTGCTCGGCGCGCGCGGCTGGCGGTTGATGGGCGACGAGTTCGCCCTGCTCGATCCGGCGACCGGGCTGGTGCATCCCTTTCCCCGGCTGATCAGCCTGAAGAACCAGGCGATCGCGGTCGCCGAACAGGCCGTGCCGCATGGGCGCTTCGGGCCACTGATGGAGGGAACGCCCAAGGGCAGCATCCGCCATCTCGTACCCGGCGTGGACGCCATCGCGGCGATGGAAACGCCCGCCATGCCGGCATTGCTGCTCTTCCCGAGCTTCGGCTTTGACGCCGCGACGCGTGATGTGGCGCAAAGCGAAGTGTTCGTGCGGCTGACTCAGGCATCGACCAATTATGTCGCAATGGGCGAACGCGGCTTCACCGCGCTGACCCGGCTGGTGAAGTCGATCCCCGCGCACGCGATCGACTATCTCGACACCGACAGCGCGCTGGCGCAGGTCGAGGCCGCTTGGGCCGATCTCGGGTCTGATTTGGGGGGGCGCCATGAATGATGGCTGGCTGCTCGCCCGTGCCTTGTGCACACCCGGTGACACCCTTGCGCTCGATGCAGCGGGCTGGACCGATTTGCTGGCGATCGCGCGCGCGGAGCAGATGATCGGCACGCTGGCGCATCGGCTCGCCGGCCTGCCGGTGCCGAAGTCGGTCGCGCGCATTCTCGACGATGCCCGCGCTTCGGCGGAACAGGGGCGTATTATCGCCCTGTGGGAAGCGGAAATGGCGCGCCGCGTGCTGACCGCGATCGGCGTGCCGCTGGTGCTGCTGAAAGGCACGGCGTTCGTCGCGGCCGGGCTGGAGGCAGGGCAGGGGCGCTCGATCGGCGACCTCGACATATTGGTGCCCAGAGACAGGATCGATGCGGTCGAGGCGGCGCTGCTCGCGGGGGGATGGGAATGGGTCAAGCCCGACCCCTATGACGACGACTATTATCGCCGCTGGATGCACGAGTTGCCGCCGCTGATCCACCGCGAGCGCGACCGCATGATCGATGTGCATCATACGATCCTGCCGCTGACCGCGCGGATCACTCCCGATGCCGGCGCGCTGCTGGCGGCACGTGTCGCACTTCAGCCGGGCGTGCATGGGCTGTCGCCCAACGACATGCTGGTGCATGCCGCTGCGCATCTGTTCGCCGATGGCGATCTCGCCGGGGGCATGCGCAACCTGTGGGATGTGCATTGCCTGGTCGGGGATTTCGGCACCGACGGTCTGGCTGAGCGCGCCGCGCAGCACGGGCTGGCCCGGGAAACCGCCCGCGCATTGCGCCTTGCCGCCGCGCTCTACGGCGCGAGAGTGAGATTGAACCTGGCCGACCGCTTGTATCTGCGCCGCCTGACCGCGCGCGATGGCTGGGGCTGGCCGACGCGGCCCTTTACCCGGTTCGGCTTCTACGTCCGCTCGCACTGGCTACGCATGCCGCCGGCGATGCTGGCGCGGCATTTATGGACCAAATGGCGCAAGGGCGGGGCCGGTCCGGCCAGCGGGTAGGGACCCCGGCGCGACCTCATTGTGCGACGCGCGACGATCCGGCAAGCTTGGCCCTCGACTCGAGGACATGACATGAAACGTGCGCTCGCTGCCCTTGCCCTGATCGGCCTTTCGTCCTGCTCGCTGGGTGAGAGCGTGCCGGCAGCCGAAAAGGCCGTCGTCAAATTTCACACCATGCTCGATCGCGGGCAGTTTCAGCAAATCTATGATCAGTCCGGCGGCATCATGAAATCCACCGCGAGCGGCCCGCAGCTCGTTGCACTTCTGTCTGCGGTGCACCGCAAGCTCGGTGCGACCAAACAGGCCGTTCGCCAGGGCTGGAACGAACAATATAATGGCGACGGTCATACGCTGACGCTCGGCTATGACACGCTGTACGAACGCGGCAAGGCGGCCGAGACTTTCGTGTTCCAAGTGTCGGAACAGCATGTCAGCCTGGCCGGCTATCACATCAATTCCGACGCCTTGGTCCTCAATTGATCGTCAGTTGAACCTCGGCCAGCTCAGCTGGTCCACTGCACCATTTTGGTGTTGGCGATCTCGGATCGCGCTTCGCCGGGCGAGAGCTGCTTCTGCACGGTCACCGCATGGGTGGCGCGTACTTCCAGCATGACCTGCACGACGACGGCCTCGCCTTCGGCCACGGTCACGCTGGACTCCGAATTGGACGGCTTCATGCCGTTGCGGGCCATCGCCGTTTCGACCGTGTAGGTGCCGGGCGCGACCTCCGCCATCACGAACTGGTTCATCCGGATCTGCCCCGACGCCACGCCGGCGATATCCACCTTCATGCCCGCCAGGCCGCCCATGAAGCCGCGCCGGACGACATAGATGCGCGCCTTGCCCGGTGCCGGCACCAGCGACCGGGCGTCCTTCACCGCCGCCGGATCGGCCGCCTTGCCGACCTTGTTGGCCGACAGCAGATAGACGATATAGCCAACCGCCGCGATGAGGATCACGGCTCCGACGATCCCGCCCATGCTTCCCATGCTGCCCAGCAGCGCCGGACCGGCAAACACGCCGATGATCGCGGCGACGAATGTCAGGATGAGCCATTTCTTGTTGTTGGGATTCATGTCGTTTCTATCTCCCTGTGCGACCTTTGGAGGTCGGAAAAAATGGTCACGGCGACCACTCGCAGGGGACATCAAACTCGACAGCGCGGGAAAAGTGCCGGGATCGTAACGAAAAAAAATCAGCCGAGGCGGCGCAGCGCCGGGATCAGTTCGTCATAGCGGTCGATCACCATATCGGCCTCGAGCTCCTCGACCGGCTGCATCAGGAACCCGAAACTCACCGCCACATTCGGGATGCCGGCATTCTTCGCCGCCAGGATGTCATAGATCGAATCGCCCACGAACGCTGCCCGGCCGCCACCGCAGCGGCGGATCATCTCGTCGATCGGCGCGCGGTGCGGTTTGGAGAGACCTTTCCCCATCGTATCGCCGCCGATCACCGTCGCGAAGCGATCGATCAGGCCAAGCTCGATCAGCAGCTTGCGCGCGAACCCCTCGAACTTGTTGGTCACGATCGCGCTCCTCACGCCAAGCGCATCGAGCTCGTCGAGCGCCGCGATCGCGCCCGGAAACGGCACACTATGGACCGAGATATGTGCCTCGTAATAACCAAGCATCAGCTTGTAGAGCCGATGCAGTTCGTCCGGTTCGCAGCCGCCGGTCGCATCCAGCCCTTGCGTCAGCATATGCTTCGCCCCGCCGCCGATCATCGGCTTGACCTGCTCGACCGTGAGCAGCGGACGGCCCGCCAGGCCAAGCGCATGATTGACGCACGCGGTCAGGTCGCCGCTGGTGTCGAGAAAGGTACCGTCGAGGTCGAAACCGACGATCTGAAATGAAAAATCCGTCATGAACGGGGTGCCTGACAGCATCGCTATGGAAAAGCCAATACTGTCGTGGCAGGGCAGGCGCATGACCCAGCCGATCGCCGCGATCATCCTTGCCGCGGGCAAGGGCACACGCATGAAATCCGACCTGCACAAGGTGCTGCACCCGATCGCCGGGCGGCCGATGCTGCTGCAGCTGGTCGACAGCTTCGAACGCGCCGGCGCGACGCGCAGCGTCGTGGTGGCAGGCGCCGGCCGCGAACAGCTCGAGGCGGCGGTTGCCGGCCACCCGGTGACCCTGGCGCTGCAGGCCGAACAGCTCGGCACCGCGCACGCCGCGCTGCAGGCAAAGGATGCGCTGGCCGGGTTCGACGGCACCGCGATCGTCTGTTTCGGCGACACGCCCTTTCTCGATACCGCGACGATCGCCCGGCTCGCCACGCGCCTCGATGCGCCCGATGCGCCGCGAGTGGTCGTACTCGGTTTCCGCCCCGACGACCCCAAGGCCTATGGCCGGATCATCGCGCATCCCGACGGATCGATCGCCAAGATGGTCGAGTATAAGGACGCAACCCAGGCCGAACGCGCGGTCGACCTGTGCAATTCGGGCGTGACAGCGATCCGCGCCGCCGATCTCTGGCCGCTGCTCGAACGTGTCGGCAACGACAATGCGGCGGGTGAATATTACCTCCCCGACATCGTCATGCTCGCGCTGTCCGATGGCGACCGCGCGATCGTGATCGAAACCGATGCCGATGAGGTGATCGGAATCAACAGCCGTGGCGAACTCGCCTATGCCGAGGCACGCTGGCAGGCGAAACGCCGTGATCAGGCGATGGCCGACGGCGTCAGCCTGATCGCGCCCGACACGGTGTGGTTCGCGCACGACACCAAACTCGGCCGCGATGTCGTGATCGAGCCGAACGTGGTGTTCGGCCCCGGCGTGACGATCGGCGACGGCGCGGTGATCCACGCCTTCAGCCATATCGAGGGTGCGACGATCGGCGCAAAGGCGGAGGTCGGCCCGTTCGCCCGTCTGCGCCCCGGCGCGGTGCTGGGCGAGAAGTCGAAAATCGGCAATTTCGTCGAGATGAAGAAGGCTATTCTCGGCCCCGGCGCCAAGGCCAATCATCTGACCTATCTCGGCGACGCGGAAATCGGCGCCGGCGCCAATATCGGCGCGGGCACCATCACCTGCAATTACGATGGCTATTTCAAATACAGGACGGTGATCGGCGCGGGCGCGTTCATCGGCTCGAACAGCGCGCTGATCGCACCGGTCAATATCGGCGCAGGTGCGATCGTCGCGGCGGGATCGGTCGTGACCAGCGATGTCGAGGCGGATGCATTGGTCCTGACCCGGGCGAAGCAGGAAGCCAAGCCCGGCTGGGCAAAACGGTTTCGGGACGCAATGACGGCGAAGAAGAAGAAATAACCACTCCCCTCCTTGAAAGGGAGGGGGCAGGGGGTGGGTAGCGAGCGCAGCGAGCTCCTCCACCCTCACCACTAAAGCGACGACGGGGCATCGAGCCCCGTAGCCGTTAACCCACCCCTAGCCCCTCCCTTCCAGGGAGGGGGGAGACTATAAGATGTGCGGTATCGTAGGAATTCTCGGCCAGGGCCCAGTCGCAGACCGCCTCCTCGACGGCCTCAAACGCCTCGAATATCGCGGCTATGACTCGGCCGGCATCTGCACCGTGCATGACGGCGAATTCGATCGCCGCCGCGCGCCCGGCAAGCTGGTCAATCTCGCCGCCGAACTCGCCGCGCATCCGCTGCCGGGCACCAGCGGCATCGCCCATACCCGCTGGGCGACGCACGGCGCGCCGACCGTCGACAATGCCCATCCGCATATCGTCGGCGACGTCGTGCTGGTCCACAACGGCATCATCGAGAATTTCAAGCCGCTGCGCGACGAACTCCTCGCCGAAGGCCGCGAGTTCAAGTCGCAGACCGATACCGAAGTCGTCGCGCATCTGATCGATCGCGAGCTCGGCAAGGGCTTCAAGCCCCGCGAAGCCGTCGCCAATGTTCTGCCCCGCCTGCACGGCGCCTTCGCGCTTGGCGTGATGTTCAAATCCGAACCCGATCTGCTGATCGGCGCCCGGCTCGGCGCACCGCTGACCGTCGGCTATGGCGAGAATGAGAATTACCTCGGCTCCGACGCGCTCGCGCTGGCGCCGCTCACGCAGCGCATCGCCTATCTCGAGGAAGGCGACTGGGCCGTGATCACCCGCGCCGCGGTGCAGGTCTATGACCGCAACAATGACCCGGTGAAGCGCCCGATCGTCAATAGCGGCGCCTCGGGCCAGCTGATGGACAAGGGCAATCACCGCCACTTCATGCAGAAGGAGATTTACGAGCAACCGGTGGTCGTCGCGCAGACCCTGCGCTCCTATCTCCGCCCGCTCGAGGAACAGGTCGCGCTGCCCGATATGGAATTCGACCTGGGCTCGGTCGAGCGTGTCGCGATCGTCGCCTGCGGCACCGCATCCTATGTCGGGATGATCGGCAAATACTGGATCGAACAACTCGCCCGCGTGCAGGTCGAAGTCGATGTCGCCAGCGAGTTCCGCTATCGCGACCCGGTCCTCACCCCCAACATGCTCGGCATCGTCATCTCGCAAAGCGGCGAGACCGCCGACACGCTCGCCGCGCTGCGCCACATGAAGGCGGCGGGCCTGACCACTGCGGGCATCATCAACGTGCCGACCAGCTCGATGGCACGCGAAGTCGACCTGCTGCTGCCGACGCATGCCGGGCCGGAGATCGGCGTCGCCTCGACCAAGGCCTTCACCTGCCAGCTCGCGGTGATGGCCGCGCTCGCGGTCAATCTCGCCCGTGCCAAGGGCAAGCTCAGCCCGGAGGAAGAGCGCGACATCGTCCATCACCTGCAGGAAGTACCGCAAGCGATGAGCAACGCGCTCGCCCATGATGGAGAGATCGAGGCGATGGCGCCGAAGATCGCGGCGGCGCGCGACGTGCTGTATCTCGGCCGCGGCCCGGATTACCCGCTCGCGCTGGAAGGCGCGCTGAAGCTCAAGGAAATCAGCTATATTCATGCCGAGGGCTATGCCTCGGGCGAAATGAAGCACGGGCCCATCGCGCTGATCGACGACAGTGTGCCCCTGATCGTGCTCGCGCCGTCAGGGCCGCTGTTCGACAAGACGGTCAGCAACATGCAGGAGGCGCAGGCGCGCGGCGCGCAGGTCGTGCTGATCTCCGATGCCGACGGCATCGCCCAGGCCGGCGAGAACACCATCGCGACGATCGAGATGCCCAAGGTGCACCCGTTGATCGCGCCGCTGGTGTATGCGGTGCCGGTGCAACTGCTCGCGTACCATGTGGCGGTGTTCAAGGGCACGGATGTGGACCAGCCGCGGAATCTGGCGAAGTCGGTTACGGTGGAGTGAAGGGCAGGGCGGTGACTGGCCGGGCGTGACTGGCGGCGGCTCGGCGTCTCCTCAGCGCAGCCCATGGCAATCCGCCCAGCCGGCGATGGCGCTGCCGATCGCCTGAGGCTGATCCTCCGGGCACATATGGCCTGCCGGACCACAGGCGCCGATGTCGAGCGACGCGATAGTGTCGCGCGCCCATCGGATCATCTCCGGCCCGATCATCAATGTCCCGTCGCTACCGTCGAACGTCAGCAATAATTTGGGCGTTTCCGGCGATGCGCCCAGCCACTGCGCATAAGCATCGATGCGCGCCACGGTGTCCGCTGGGGCACCCTCGATCGGCATTTCCCGCGGCCAGGCGAGCAACGGGCGGCGGCTCTCGCGGTCGGGATAGGGTTGGCGATAGACGTCATGGTCCGCGGGGCTGAGGCCGGACCGGATCGTCACCTTCAGCGCCTGTTCGATGAAAAAATTCTCGTCGAGTACTGTCGCTTCGCCGCTGCCTGCACCGCGCAACGCTTCGTAACGGGCGCGGTGCGACGCGGGGAAATCGTCCCAGTGCAACGGTCGCAGGATCGTTTCCATCAACACCAGGCCGCGCACCCGCTCGGAATGGCGCGCCGCCCAGTCCATCGCCAGCGCGCCGCCCCAGTCATGCCCGACCAGCACCACACCATCGAGCGCCAGCGCGTCGAACCAGGCGTCGAGATAGCGCGCATGATCGGCAAAGCGGTAGCCGATCCCGGGCTTGCCCGACTGCCCCATGCCGATGAGATCGGGCGCGACACTATGCCCCGGTGCGCCGAACGCCGGAATGACCTTGCGCCAGACATAGGACGAAGCCGGGTTGCCATGGAGGAACACGAATGGCGTCCCGTCGCCCGCCTCACGGTAGAAGATGGTCGAATCGAGAATGGGCAGCGACGGCATCGATTTGCTCCTGCGGCGCAAAGTGGTAAGGTACCTGTCTATCTAGAATATAGACAGGTACCTGTCAATAATGACTCAGCTTCCTCCCCGGGCCCGACCCCAGTCGCTCGGCGTCCTGCTTCGGCTGGCGCACCAGCATTTTGCGTCCGCCGTGGATGAGGCGCTCGGCCAAGCCGGGTTCGGAGACATCCGCCCCCATCACGCCAACGTCTTCAGCTTCGTGCCCCCGAAGGGATTCCCGTGTCCGAACTGACCCTGAAGGCGGGCGTGCGGAAGCAAACCATGGCGCAAGCGGTCGAGGAGCTGGAGCGGCTCGGCTATGTCGAGCGGCGCGCGCACCCGAACGACAAACGCTCGCGCCTGGTCTTTCTCACCGAACGCGGCACGAAGATCCGGCCGCTGGCGATGGCGACCGGCGAGGGCGTCGAGCGGAGTTGGGCGCAACGGCTTGGCGAGGGGGAATTGGAGGCGTTGCGCGCGGGGTTACAGGCCTTGCTTGGCAAGGTGCATGGAGGCGAGGGCGCTTGTTAGCCCGCAATCCGCTCTCCCAGACGTTCGCCATTGGCGTACCCCGGAACCAGGTCACCGCAGATGCGGCAGCCGCCATTCGCCGATCAAAGCCGCCGTCCGCAACGCGAAGATCGCGACCCCGGCAACCGCGCCCGCGACGCCCTTCCGCAACCCGAAGCGCTTCACCAGCACCACCATGATCGTCGCGCCGGCAAGCGCGGCGGTGGCGTAGAAATCCTCGTGCAGGACGCGCGGCACCCGCGCGCTCAATACGTCGCGGATGATGCCGCCGCCGCATCCGTTGACCGTGGCGATGATCACGACGCTGGCGCCGTTCAGCTTGTAATCCATGCTCTTGCGCGCACCCGCGACGGCGGCGAGCGCGAGGCCAACCGCCTCGAACACATCGATCGCGAGCGGCGGGGTGAAGTCGCCGATCCGCCCCAGCACCAGCGAAGCGGCAACGACGCTTGCCGTCGCCGCCAACGCCAGCGCCGCATAACGCCAGTCGCGGAACGGCGCAGGCGGGTGCTCGCCAAGCAACAGGTCACGGATGACGCCACCGCCGACCGATCCGACAAAGGCCAGCACCAGGATGCCGAACAGATCGAAATCGGCCTGCACCCCCGCCAGCGCGCACTCCACCGCCAGCACGAAGGTCGCCGCAAGGTCTACCGCGGTCAGCACCCCATCGCGAACCCGGCTGTTGGGCAAGACGGCGAGCGTCATCGCGAGCATCGCTTCGTTGGCGATTGCGGGCGGGGGGGCGAGGTGATCAGCCTCATAAAGAGTTAATCAGCACCAAGGCCTACGTGCTTCAGCTGATAAAGTTCGATCTTGTACCCGTCGGGATCGTGACATTGCAGGCGTATCCGGTCGTCCCGTTGTTCGAGCCGGCAGTTCCCGTCCGGGATGAGTCGTTGGTAGACGGAGAGGCTTCGCAGTACATCTGCAACCTCGACGAAAACGGTGATGTGATCGCTCACCGCCGGCATGTGCTCCGCTTTTCCGATAGACAATATGCCCCCGAGATTGACCGATTTCGCCGTCCGTTTGCTGATCGGGAGCCCCACGACTTCCTGGTAGAAGGCGACTGATCGGGCGAGGTTCGATACAACCAGCCGGAATCCGAGATGAAGTGGAGGCGCCAACTTCCCTGCCGCCTCAAACTTGAGCTCGGGCGCAGAATGTGTCTCTCGATCCGGTTGCGCAGATGCTCTGGTTAGCTTTTTGACGAAAAGCGTCTGACCGTCCTCCAACCTCAGCTCCCATGCCGACGCCAACAGTGATTGCGCTTTTGATACTACCCCATCCCAGCGCTTAGCGCGCGCCTCGAGACCGTTCGGCAAACTGATTGACGAGGGTTCTCGGAGATTTTCGAGCCTCGCGACAAACGCCGAAAGCGAGGCTTTGGTAACTGGATGCCGGGCGCCTTCTTGAACGTAGTCGTCTGTTAGATTTCGCACCGCATCCGCGAACCAGCGGATCGCATCATTATCTTGCACATCCCGAGCGAAGGGCAGGACCCACTCCAGACCGAGCGCCGCTCCGAGTAGTCCGCCGGTCATGGACGCCAGCGTATCGGTATCCGCTCCCTCGGCCAGCGCCGCTTGCATGAGTCCCTCTACTGGGTCGGCCGCATGCCGGGATGTTAGGAAAAGCGCAGCGGCGGCGTTCACGGTACCCGAGCCATTTATGCGCCGGTCGAAACATCCAAGTTCGTTGAGCGCGTCCTCATCGACTATAGCAGCGCCTCCGGCGAGCGCATCCGAGCATTGCCCTAATAGATCCAGTTGCTCGCGAACGGTTTCCAACCAAAGCGAAGTGTAACTTTCCCGCCGCGATGCCGCGTCAGCCCATCCAGGCCAGCGCTCCTCAATCGACGGGAGTAAGCCCCAAACCGCATGGTCAGCGCGCACTGCATCGAGAAGCTGACCATAGCTCAAGGTGCCGCGATGCCGGAACGCCCGCCAGAGACCATAGCCATAGGCTAGTGCGCCGAGCAAAGCCCTCGGGTGGCCGTGAGTCGTGACCCCATCTGTCATGATGTCGACGGCAAGCGAAGAAAAATCAGGACAGTCCGCTCGGCGAAGACAATGCGGTAGCACGCGCATCGCAACCCCATTTCCGCCCGCGCTGAAATAGCGATCGGCATCGTCCGGCTTCGCATCCCACGGAGATCGTCCCGCCAGCCAGCTTGAGGCCGCTCGCTTAGTCGCTCCACCGCCTCCCCGCTGATAGACCGTCCATAGCGGGAGCTCCTCAGTTGCAAAATGGAGCCACCAACTCGCGGGCGCGCGCAGCAACGACCTCGCGCCAGCGAGAATCAGCTGGGTGTCATCACTATAGTCACCGGCTTCAATCACCTCTTCATGCGGCTGAAAGCGGCCGCCGGAGCGCTTGATCCAGCGCTCGAACCGTAGTTCGTGAGGGGCTCGGTTTCTTCCCGAATGGGGCGCGCGCATTTCATGCGGCCATCCAAGCGCATCGCCGACCGCTGCCCCCAAGAAAGCGGCCTCGGCGCGGTCGCGGCCGACGCGGAGAGCAACCTTAGCATTGCCGCTTGGCATTAAACGATCGGTCATGGGGTCCATGGTTTTTCAGATGGCCTCCGTCCCGCCCGGATGGAGGAACTAAGGGCATTTTTATCGAACAAGGTCGGACATACCACAAACTGCAGCTTGCTCACGTCAATCCCTAGGATATCCAGCCTTACGTGTTCCATCTGCGCTTGCGTCTCGCTCGATACCCCTAACGCCAAGATGCTCTCGAGCGGAATCGAATCGGCGACGAGCACTTCCGCCTGATCGTCCGTCGGCGAACATGGCAACTGCAGGAGCGTTCGGCTTCGTACCGTTCCGTAAGCTCCGGCCACAGATTGCGCAAACATGCTGGCATAGGCGTCGTAGCCGGCGGCGATATAGGCACCGTAACCCGCAGCAGCGTTTCGCGGGCAGAACAAGGTGCCCTCTACGGCAAGAACACTTGGCTCGGCGAAAATCACCACCCAATCGCGGAACAGGATTTCGCCCTTCCGCACGCGATCGAGGTACCAAGCGTTCGGGTATTCGATCGAACAACAGATATGGTTGGTATGGCCGTCGAGGCGCTGTAGATCGGTAGGGTTGAAGAGCAAACGGTCTTCTTCTTCGAGCAAGTGAGACGGAAGAACACCGACGCCGCCGGCCAATATATGAGCAAGGCTCCGCGAGGGCGTAAAGTGACAAAGCCGCGTAATGCCACGGCTAGCGACATCGTTCCGGATCGAGTCGATCATCCCGTAACTTCGGTATAGAGCGAGCCATCGAGCGGCAGCAGTGCGGTCTTCTCTCCGCAATATGTTAAGAGGAGGTTTGTCTTGGCGCGCGTGACCCCGACATAAAGAAGCCGCCCATCCGTCGCCGTCGCATCGGCGAAGCCGTCATTTTCGATCGCCAGCGGATGGGGAAAGAGCGCATCCGAGAGGTGCGGTAAAATGACAACGTCGAACTCGAGACCTTTGCCGCTGTGAAGTGTGCCGGTCGAGATGCCCGGTCCGTCCCTCCAGGCCGTTAGCGAGTCCGTGAGTTGGCGCGCTCCGGTCAATCGTGCAGCAAAGATTCTTGCTTGCGCCCGTGTGCGGGTCAAGATCGCGACACTTCGCGTTCTCGATAAGCGAAGCGCACGATCAACTACAAACGATATTTCTTTGGCCTCTTCGGTGAACCGGACGAGTGTAGGCTTGGGGCCGTCGGCGGCAGGCTGCTTGGGAACAACGAGATCGGCCTCCCCTGCATAATAAGGCATCCGCGACACTGCGACAGCGAGATTTGCAATAGCCTTGGTATTTCGGTAGTTTTCTTCGAAATACCAAATCTTCGGCGGATTGAGCCCGGCCGATCGCCAGGTCATCTGGTTTCCATAGATTTGCTGCGCCACGTCGCCGAAAAACGTCAACGAGCCGTCGGACGGGACTGCTTTCGATAATGCGCGCAGCATCGCCGGCGTTAGATCTTGGCCCTCGTCGATGACGATATGTTTATAGAGCCGGGGCTGGTTATCTTGATCGAACGCATTCACGACGGCGACCGCGATGTCATCAACGTCGTAGCGATATCCCACTTCGTCGCGGAGCTTCCTATACTCCTCGCGGATCTGCCACATAGTGGGACGTAGCGAGCGTACGAGCCGGGCGTCAGCGCGGCCCGTTCTGCTCGCTGATGTATAATCTTGCGGACTGACGATGCCGTGCTGCGAGAGCCACCGAATCTCTTCTTCGAAAAAGGAAATCGGCCTGTCGAAGAAGGAATGCGACACGTGCCGAGCTGCGACATGAGTTACTGCCCGTTGCACTATTGCTCGATAGCGGTTCGTCGGCAAGATGGGGGAGCCGTTCATTTGGCCGCACGAATGGAGATATCCCCGTGCGAAAAGATGAAAGTGCTCGACAGTGACCCGCCGCAGGACGTCGGCAGCGAGAAACCGGATATAAGAACCCAAGGTCTTGTTAAAAGTGATCAGAAGCGTTTTGCCAGAGCCGGGAAAAGCGGCGGTGGACAGAACAGCTGCCCGGAGAACGGCCATTGACGTCTTACCGCTTCCTGCAGTTCCGAGCACCACTTGGTGCCCCTGTGCTGGAAGGTAGACCACTTCGCGTTGGCGGCCGACCGGATCAGGTAACGCCACGATTTTCCCCAAAAAAGCTACCGGTGCCGCGTACGGTATCTTTCCATTACGACGGCCTAGCCTTCATCGCCAAGTCTTTCCTCTCTGCTATGGAGCAGAGGCGATATTCGCCAAGTTACCCGCGCTAAATAGATTTGCCTCCCGCCGCAGCCCATCTGAGCGAAGCAGCCAGTTAAGCTGCCTCTTCGTCGCCAGAATCCTGCTGTGAAGCTGCCTCCATCTCGGCGACGTCTTCGGTGAAGTCGATGACCATTTGGATCGCCTCTTCGTCTAGATGTTCGTCGTTGAAATGATCAACGTCCTGTTTGATTTGGAAGCAGTCGTCAGCAATCGCCTTACGACGTTGGCTGAACGACTTTTCCAAGAAAGAGCGGGGTGCTGTATCGATGTCGGCCCATAGACTCAGTTGTTGACCCTTAACCCATGTCCGCATTGAGTGCTTTGCGCGATATTTCCGTCCCTTAGCATCGACGCGTTTTTCCTGGCGTAAGCTATCCGCTAAGGCATCGCGAAAGATCTTGACGATGTCGCGCGGCGCAGGCCGGTAAAGGCCGCGATCGATGGCCCAGATCGCCACCTCATCGAGAGATACGGGGTCCGAACTCACTTCTTCGGTGTAGCGATCGAAGATCGCCTGCATCTGTTCGCTGAATTTCGCCATGGTTTATAGTTCCCTTCCTACAGATGCACTTCCACAGCATTGCCCCAGCCATCGGCAATGGCCTCCTTAAGCAAGTATCTCCGGACGGGAACCTGATATTTGCGTAAATAATCGTAACGCTTCATCCGCTTCTGCAACTGTCCAACTACGATCGCGGGATGGATCGCCATAAGAGCTGCGAAACCGACCACGTCACGCTCCGAGAAATAGGGATTCTTCCGGGCATAGAAGGATGCCATTTTCGCCGTAGGTACGCAAAAATCGGCTGCAGCCGCATTGGCGACATTTTCCTCGTCTTCCTCGCTATTCTCGTCGCCGATGCTTTCTCCGGTCAGATAGTCGATCATCCCGATCGAGTGTTTGCCGTGGCCTTGCAGCACATGCTCGATCTCATGACGTAGCACGAACCAGAAGTTGTCGAGCCGGTCATAGAGCGTGGAAATCGCAATCACGGGCGAAGCGTCGTCGAGCCAGGTACAGGCTCCATCGATTTTGGCATTGGGTAGGACTTCTACAACGACAAACCGTACCCCGCACGCTGCTAGTAAGCCCGGCACCGAGGCAACTGCTTCAGGATCGACCATCAACGTGCGTAGCTTGGGTAGCAGCGCCTTGAGCATGTCGGCCGAATAGGGGGAAACTGTCGCTTGCCGGGCTAGCTGGCGCGCACGGAACACCCAGGCGAGCTGATGCGGCGGTGTGTCGTTATAATGAGTGCGTTTCGCGGCGAAGGCGATCTCGCCCGGCATCTCGTCGTTGGCGACTTCGAAGAAGCGGTCCATCTGGAGTTGGAGCAGGGAAGCCTCACCGTCCTGGACCCAGCCACGGCGGATCATGTCGCGCACCGGGAAATGGGCTTGCAGCCCAGCCCGGGTCTTCACCGCCGGATCTGGCTCCTTGGCATTCTGCAAGTCGTAGCGACCCTGCAGATTCAAGAAGAATTGTGGTGACGTATCGAATGCGTCGCCAAGCAGGCGCGCCATGTCGGGTGTGATGCCGCGCTTGCCGGACAGTAGCGGATTGAGCTGTTGCTCAGTCTGGCCGAGGATGAATGCGAGATCGCGCTGCGACCAACCGCGTGATTCGAGTTCCATCTTGATGAACACGCCCGGTGGCTCGATCGCTACCTGATTGTCGTTCGCCATTATGCCGCCCCCCGCAACTGTTCTTCCATCGTCGTTACGATCACCGTCATAGCGCTATTCTTTTCTGTAATTTTCACCACCATCGCCCAGTGTTGCGGCAGCACCACAAGATGCTCTGCCGTCCCGGCTCGTGGCTGTAGGCCAAGGCTCTTCCAGTTCTGCAGCGTGCGCAGGTCAGGCGCTGCCCGCATGATGCCGAGGCGTTGGCGTGCAGAGTGGATAACGGCGACGGGCAAGCGGACGTCTGCGGCCGCTTCCGTCTCGATAAGCGCCAAGCGCGGGTCTGCGAACTCAATGTCCATTGGGAGCCAGCATAGGCATGCTGGAAATTCTGTCAACACAACTTAATGCAAGTAGTTAAGTTTATCTTTGGATGGCGCGGTCGCATGACATGCGGAGCGGCAGTTGCACCGTCGCCAGCCTACGAGCCCAGTTGCCTCGCAAACATGCAACCGGCAGGCTATCTCACACCAAACTGACCCACAGAAGAGAACCCGAATGCCACGCTTACCCCTCCTGGCCCTCGCGCTCCTCTCCTCATCCCCCACCCACGCCACCCCAGTCGGCGAAATCCACCGCATCACAACCAGCCCAAGCGCCGCACTCCGCGACCAGGAGCACCGCCCGCAAATCCTCGTCACCATCTGGTACCCCGCCGCCGACGGCACACCCGAACAACCCATCACGATCGGCCCGCCCGGGAAGCCGATGTTCACCATCGGCTCCACCGCATCGGGTCCGGCCTTTGCCGGCGATGCGCCGGGGGTGAGGCGCCCCGTCATCCTCCTGTCGCATGGCTTTGGCGGGTCGGCGCGGATGATGGGCTGGTTCGGCATCGCGCTGGCGCGCGCGGGCTATGTCGTCGTGTCGGTCGACCATCCGGGCAATAACGGGCGCGATCCGATGACCGTCGCCGGGGCGATGCTCACCTGGCTGCGCGCGGACGATCTTCAGGCCGCACTTCGCCTCGCTCTCATTGACCCGAGCGTCGGGCCGCATATCGATACCGACCGCGTCGGGCTGGCGGGGTTTTCGGCCGGCGGCTTTACCGCGCTGGTGCTGGGCGGCGCGCGGCCGGCACCGCAGCGGCTCCTCGCCTTCTGCAAGGCCAACCCGGACGATGGCGTGTGCAGGCCGCAGGTCGAATTTCCGGTCGATGCCAAACAGCGCGATGCCCTGCTCGCCAACCCGGCCTATCGCGATGCGATCCAGCATGCCGGGGACGCGCCGATCATTCCGCATGTAAAGGCGATCGTCGTGATGGCTCCCGCGGTCATCCAGGGGCTCGATCCGGCCAGCCTGAAAAACCTCGCGACCCCGGTGTCGATCCTTCTCGGCGATCAGGATAGCGTGGCGCCGCCGGACTCCAACGGCAAGGCCGCGGCGGCGCTCCTGCCCAATGCCCGTCTGGATGTGCTGCCGGGCGTCGGTCATTATGACTTCCTCGCCACTTGCACCGCCGATGGGCCGGCGGACCTGTGCGGTGCGGCCAGGCATCAGACGGTGGCGCATATGGCGGCGGTCGCGGCCGCGATCCGGGCTTTTGGGGAGACATTGAAGGCGCAGCCCTGAGCCTGCCCTTGATTGCCGGGCGGCACGGGACGGAGATCGCGCTGTGGCGATCGAATGGCTCGGATATCAATCTATCTATCTGAATTAACTAGCATATTTACAGTTCAGCGCGCTCGCGCCGCGCCGCAGATATCGGACATTCCGGTGTCCCATATCTCCCCCTGCGCCCCCCTCAAACCGTCCGGCATCGGCCCCGATCGGGCCGCTCCCCATCGCACCGTCCGGCACCGGAGATACGGCACATCCGGTGTCCCATATCTCCCCGACCGCCCACCCAAATCCTCCGGCGTCGCGCCCCGCGGGGGATCGATTCACATCGCGCACGATCGCTGTCATGCCGGGGCCTCGGAATAAATTTGCAGGGGCATGTCGATTCCTCGACACCCCGTTCGTCGTTTCGATGTCGGGCCGCTGCGGCCGGCGTAAACGAAGGAGAGAGACGATGCGTGTCATGGTTCTGGTGAAGGCAACTGCGGACAGCGAACAGGGCTTTTCCCCCACGCCCGAAAACGCCGCGATGCTCGAGGCGATGGGCAAGTATAATGAGGAACTGGTCAAGGCCGGCATCCTGCTCGCCGCCGACGGCCTCAGACCCTCGTCGGACGGCAAGCGCATCGCGTTCGACGGTCCCGGCCGGTCGGTCATCGACGGGCCGTTCGCCGAAACCCGGGAACTGGTCGCCGGCTTCTGGCTCTGGGAAGTCAAGGACATGGCAGAGGCGGTCGCCTGGGTGAAGCGCTGCCCCAATCCCATGCCGGGGCCAAGCGAGATCGAAATCCGGCCGCTGTATGAAATGGGCGATCTGCAATGAGGCTCTGACCGCGGCCGTGCCCCGCTTGCCTCGCTCATGGCTTTGCCTGACAAGGCGGTATGGCGGCAGGCGAGACGCAACAGGCGATCGAAGCGGTGTTCCGGATCGAACGGGCCAGGCTGATCGCGGGCCTGGCCCGCTTTTCGGGCAGCGTCGATCTGGCAGAGGAGATGGCCCAGGATGCTCTGGTCATCGCCCTGTCCGAATGGCCCCGGACCGGCGTTCCGGCCAATCCCGGCGCCTGGCTGACGACGGCCGCCAAACGCCGCACGATCGACGCGGTCCGCCGCGACCGGATGCGGGAGCGCAAGCATGCGGAAATCGCACAAGAGCTGGAGGGCGAGGTCGATGGCGGGCTCGATAGCGGGCCTGATGGCGGGGAGGGGGCGCGGCCCCGGGCGAAGATCCCGGCGACGAATTGCTTGGCCTCATCTTCACCGCTTGCCACCCGATAATGTCGCCCGACGCCCGCGCGGCGCTCACGTTGCGGGTCGTGGGCGGCCTGACCACGGACGAGATCGCTCGCGCGTTCCTGTCGAGCGAGGTGACCATCGCCCAGCGCATCGTCCGCGCCAAGAAGACGATCGCCAGGGCCGGGCTGAGCTTCGAAGTGCCACGCGGCCCCGAGCGCGCGGCGCGGCGTGCCTCGGTGCTTGAGGTGATCTACCTCATCTTCAACGAAGGCTATGCCGCCACCGCGGGCGACGACCTGGTCCGTCCGGGCCTGTGCCTGGAGGCGCAGCGCCTGGGCCGCATGCTGGCGGCGTTGATGCCGGATGATCCGGAAGTATTCGGCTTGCTCGCGCTGATGGAAATCCAGGCATCGCGCCTGCCGGCCCGCACCGCGCCGGACGGCGCCGCCGTGCCGCTGCCCGAACAGAATCGCGCCCGCTGGGATCAGCTGCTGATCCGTCGCGGTCTCGACGCGCTGGCCCGCGCCGAAACACTGGCCCGGGAAACACTGGCCCAGCCGGCCGGCGGTGAGGGCCCCTATGCGCTGCAGGCCGCGCTGGCCGCCTGCCATGCGCGGGCGATCACCGCCGTCGATACGGATTGGCCGCGTATCGCTGGGCTCTACGACCGGCTGCGCGCCGCGATGCCCTCGCCGGTGGTCGATCTCAACCGCGCAGTCGCGCACAGCATGGCGTTCGGGCCGGAACGGGGCCTGACTTTGCTCGATCAGATCGCCGACGCCGAACTGCTGCGCAATTATGCGCCCCTGCCGGCCGCGCGGGGCGACTTTCTGCTCCGGGCAGGCCGTCCGGCCGAGGCACGCGCCGAATTCGAGGTGGCCGCCGGGCTCAGCCGCAACGCGGCGGAACGCGCCTTTCTCCTCGCCCGTGCCGCGGCGTGCGACTGAGCGGCGTGTCCTTCGTGCCGGATGCGCGGCATTTGGTCACTCGGCAGTTGCGTTGATGGATCGGGCTTGCCAGTCTCGCAGCATTCCTCCCAGGGGCGACGCATCATGTACCGAACGATAGTAGCGACACTGCTTGCCACCACCGCGTCGATTGCCGGCGCATCGACCCCGAAAGAGCAGCTGATGAAACCGCCTGCGGAGGCGCGGCACTATGTCATCAGCTCGACCGCCGGAAAGCATGGCGACATCTGGTCGTGGAAGACGCCGGACGGCCGCGTCGCCTATCGCATGTCGATGTCGCTGCGCGGCTGGGTCACCGAAACCGATGAACTGGTGACGCTCGGGCCCGACCAGCGCCCGTCCGCGATCGCCATTCGCGGCTATACCGATACCGGCGAGGCTACTGAAGACTTCAGCGTCGATTCAGGCGGCGTCGCGCATTGGAAGACGGTGGTCGATTCCGGCTCGGCCCCGTTCGGCACCAGGCGCTACAGCAGCTATGGCGGTCCCTGGCTCGCCAACGATCTGGAAGTCGACGCGCTCGTTGCCGCGGGCGACAAGGGTGTCGACCTGCTGCCCACCGGCCATGCCAGCATCGCCATCGGCGAGGGCGTGGAGATCGACGGCCCGCAAGGCAAGAAGACCGTCAAGCTGGCTTTCATCACCGGCACCGGCTTCACCCCGTCGCCGGTCTGGCTCGATGGCGACAATCATTTCTTCGGCAATGCCGGCGGCATTTCGCTGCTGCCGGAAGGCTATGAGGCTCAGGGCCCCAAGCTGAAGGATATCCAGGACAAGGCGACCGCGGCGATGGTCCGCGATGTCGCGCACCGCTTCCTCACGCCGGCCAACCGCACGGCGACTTTGGTCGACAATGTGCTGCTGTTCGATTCAGTTGCCGGCCGTTATCTGCCAAACCGCGCGGTATTGATCGCGGACGGCAAGGTTGCCGCGGTTGGCGCCGCCGGATCGATCAAGACGCCGCTGAACGCGACTGTCATCGACGGGCGCGGCAAGACGCTTCTGCCCGGCCTGTGGGATTCGCATCAGCATGTCGGCGACGACTGGAACCTGCTGCAGAATGTCGCCACCGGCATGACCAATTATCGCAGCCCCGGCTCGATGATCGACGAGGCGCTGAGCATCTACAAGCGCCGCGCCGCCGGCGACCTGCTCGCGCCCGACGGCAAGATTTCCGTGATCATCGATCGCAAGGATCCGCTCGCCGCACAGGGTGCGCTCACCGTCTCCTCGGCGGCGGAAACGGTCGCCGCGGTCGACAAGGTCAAGGCGGCGGGGCTGTGGGGCGTCAAATTCTACACCTCGATGACGCCGGCCTGGATCGCACCGGGTGCGGCCGAGGCGCACAAGCTCGGCCTGCACGTCCACGGCCATATCCCCGCCGGCATGCGCCCGATCGATGCGGTCCGCGCCGGCTATGATGAGGTCACGCACATCAACTTCATCATGATGCAGGCGATGCCGCAGGACGTGGTCGACAAGGCCAACACCGCAGCGCGGCTCGAAGGGCCGGCGAAATACGGCAAGGATGTCGATCTCGACTCCCCCGCGATGAAGACCTTCTATGCGGAACTCGCAAAGCGAAAGACCATCATCGACCCGACCCTGACCGTGTGGGAGCCGCTGATGACGTCGGACGGCACGGCGCTGTCACCCGAATATGCGCCCTTCGCCGACGTCGCGCCGCCATCGGTCGTGCGCGGGTGGAAGATCGGCGGCTATCCTTTGTTCGGCGGCCTGACCCGCGACGATTTCCGCAAGAGCTTCGCCAAGATGGTCGGCCTGGTCGGCCGGCTGCACAAGGCGGGCGTGCGCATCGTCGCCGGCACTGACGGCTACGGCCTGGAACTGGTCCGCGAACTCGAACTCTATCAGGAAGCGGGCCTGACCAATGCGGAGGCGCTGCAGACCGCGACGATCGTGCCCGCTCGCATGACCGGCATGGACGACCGCACCGGATCGATCGCGCCGGGCAAGGAGGCGGACATCATCCTGGTCGATGGCGATGTCTCGAAGGACCTGACCAATCTGCGTCATGTCGAGACGGTGTTTCTCGATGGGTACCGGCTCGATGGGAGTGCGTTGCGGAAGGCGAGCGGGCTGAGCGGGATGCCGAAATAAGCGAGGTGCTGCCGAACTCAGGCTTGGCTTTGCGACCATGGCGGATCGGCCAGTGCCTTTGCCAGATAGTCGATCAGCAATTGAACCCGCCGCGGCCGCAGCGGATTGGGCGGCATGACAAGATGCAGGCCAAGCGGCTTGGGCGACCAGTCGGGCATGCCGATTTCGAGGGTACCGTCGCGCAGGCCCTGCCACACCAGGAACTCCGGCTGCAGGGCCAGGCCTTGCCGCGCCAGCAGCAGCGGGTTGAGCATGTCGGCGTTGTCGGCCCAAAGCCGGACCGGCGGCTCGACGACTTCCTCGCCGAACAACGAATGGCTGAACCGCCAGGCGCCACGCTGCGCGCTCCCTGTATAGACCAGGGCGTCGTGGCGCAGCAGCTCGGCCGGATGCGTCGGGCGGCCGCGCGTGTCGAAATAACCGGGCGCCCCGACCAGCAGAATGCGCACGGTGCACAATTTGCGCACCAGCAGGGAGGAATCTTCGAGACTCGCGATGCGAAGGGCAAAATCGAAGCCTTCCGCCACCAGATCGACCCGCCGATCGCTCAACGCAAGATCGAGCGTGATCTCCGGATAAGCGTCGAGGAAGCCGGGAAGCGCTGCGCCAAGATAGGCGGTCCCGAACGACAATGGGGCGCTGACCCGTACCAGTCCGCGCGGCAGTGTCGATTGATCGGCAGCCTCTTCCTCGACCGCTTCGCCTTCCGCCAGGATCCGCGAGGCGCGGTCGAGCGAGGCGCGCCCTGCCTCGGTAAGGGACAACCGGCGCGAGGTGCGCGAGAGCAAGGCGAATCCCAGCCGCGCCTCCAGCCGCCCGATCGCCTTCGATACAGTGGGATTCGAGAGGCCGAGTTCGCGCGCCGCGCCGGAGAACGAGCCGAGTTCGGCGACCTTCGCGAAGATCGCCCAGGCTTCCAGGTCGGGGAGTCTCATTGTCATTTTCGGCAATGATATGATGCCAACGTTTCTATTTCGTCAAGTCAGTTCCGGCCGCATCTTGCATCCATCGGAAGCGCCGATGCTTCCGCAGGAGATGCACGATGATCGAACGCCGCCCCTTTGCCGAACTTGGTAGCGCCAATCATGGCTGGCTCGACGCCAAGCACCATTTTTCGTTCGCCAATTACTATGATCCCGCCCGGATGGGCTGGGGGCCGATCCGCGTGTGGAACGATGATACGATCGCGGCCGGCACCGGTTTCCCGCCGCACCCCCATGCCGACATGGAGATCATCACCTATGTCCGCGAAGGTGCGATCACGCACCAGGACAGCCTGGGCAATACCGGCCGTACAGAAGCGGGCGATGTCCAGGTGATGAGCGCCGGGTCGGGTGTCCGCCATTCCGAATATAATCGCGAGCCGGGCACGACGAAGATTTTCCAGATCTGGATCGAGCCCAAGACCCGCGGCGATACCCCGGCCTGGGGCGCCAAGCCCTTCCCCAAGGGAGATCGCTCCGGCCGTTTCGTGACGCTGGCAAGCGGCTTCGCGGATGATGCCGATGCTCTTCCTATCCGGACCGACGCCCGCATTGTCGGCGCTACGCTGAAGGCGGGGGAAACCGCCGAGTATCCGCTCGGCGCCGATCGTCATGGCTATCTTGTTGCTGCCAGCGGCTCGGTCGACGTCAATGGCATCCGCCTCGATCCCCGCGACGGCGCGGCAATCGTCGATGAGGCCATCTTGCGGGTCACCGCGATCAACGACGCGGAGATCGTTCTGGTCGACGCCGCCTGATCCACCTTTCGTACCGCGTATTGCCGACATCACACCCACAGGGAGAATGACCATGACCACCATCACGACGCAGGACGGCACCGAGATTTTCTACAAGGATTGGGGCCCCAGGGACGCGCAGCCGGTCATGTTCCATCACGGCTGGCCGCTCAGCGCCGACGATTGGGACAGCCAGATGATGTTCTTCGTCGAGAAGGGCTTTCGCGTCATCGCTCATGATCGCCGCGGACATGGCCGCTCATCCCAGTCGGCGACCGGCCACGACATGGACACCTATGTTGCCGATGTGATCGAACTGACCGATGCCCTCGACCTGAAGAATGCGATCCATATCGGCCATTCGACCGGCGGCGGCGAGGTTGCCCGCTATGCCGCGAGAGCCAGGCCGGGCCGGGTCGCCAAGGCGGTCCTGATCAGTGCCGTCCCGCCGCAGATGGTCCAGACGCCCGGCAACCCCAACGGCGTGCCGATGTCGGTGTTCGACGACATCCGGGCCCAGACCGCCGGCAATCGCGCTCAATATTATTACGACTTTACGATGCCCTTTTACGGCTTCAACCGCGAAGGCACGGAGGTGAAGGAGGGCGTGCGGCTCAACTGGTGGCGGCAGGGGATGATGGGCGCCGCACTGGCGCACACACTGGGCATCGCCGCTTTCTCGGAGACCGATTTCACCGCGGATCTGAAAGCCATCACCGTGCCGGCTCTCGTCCTGCATGGCGAAGATGACCAGATCGTCCCGATCGAGATCTCCGCACGCCTCTCGGCGAAGCTCATTCCGGGCGCGCAGTTGAAGACCTACCCGGGCTATCCGCACGGCATGCCGACGACCCACGCAGATCAGATCAACGCCGATCTGCTCGCTTTCATCCGGGGCTGAACTCGCTGATCGCGTGGCGCACCGGACGCGCCGCGCGGTCTTTTTTATCGAGGGGAACCACCATGAAACGTCTGACTCTTTTCGCGGCCACCATCCTTCTTGCAGCCTCGAGCGTAGCTGTGGCCCATCCGCCGCGATCCCAGGGCGCCACGGTCACCGCCGGTTATTCGGTCGGCCCGCAATACGACTCGACGCACGTCTATGTCGCGCCTGAGGATTTCGATCGCTTCATCACCAGTTTCGTCGCCACGTTCGGGGGTACGGTCAGCAAGCGTGGCGAATTTCAGGTGACGCCAACGACCAGCCGAACGCTGTCGCAGGTTGCGATGACACCGGCGGGGATGGTGTCGGTGTTCGGCTTCAAGACACCGGTCCCCTATCCGTTCGGCTCGGAGCGCACCGGATATCTCGTCACCGATATCGATGCTGCTGTTGCGGCGGCTAGAAAGGCGGGCGCCGTCCGCCTGGTGGAGACGTTCCCCGACCCGATCGGCCGCGATGTGCTCGTGCAATGGCCAGGCGGCGTGAACATGCAGCTTTACTGGCACACGGTGAAACCCAGCTACGCGCCGCTCGCCACGATACCGGAAAATCGCGTCTATCTGACGCCCGACGCAGCCGATGCTTTCGTCAAAAGCTGGGTGAGTTTCTCCCGGGGCCGCATCGTATCCGACAACCGTGCCGCACCAGGCGCCGGGATCGGCCAACCCTGCAAGACCTACCGTCACATCCGGCTGACCTCGGGATATGGAAAAATGACGATCCTGGTCAGCGATGGTGCGCTCCCCTGGCCCTATGGGCGCGAGCTGACGGGATATGCCGTGACTGACCTGTCAAATACCCTGGCCAAGGCGACCGCAGCGGGTGTCGAGCAGCTCGTCCCTCCGCATGCCGAGGGGGATCACCAATCGGCGATCGTGCAATTTCCGGGCGGCTATATCGCGGAAATTCATTCTTCAGCGCGATAATATCATATGCCTATGCGCGACCTTCGACGGCAACTAGACGCCCAATTGCGGTCGTCCGAGACGTTTGGAGCGCAGGTGTAGCACGGGGGCAGACTAGGAGGCTGAGGGACGGAGGCTCGTGTCAATCTGGGCGCGCCAAACACTGTCTTTTGCCCCAATGCATGACGTGGGAGCCAGCCAGAATATGCCAGCTTCGCATGCGCGCCGACTCATTGCTGCGGATGGGCTCGAGCCCTGTGCGATGACGCTCATGAGCAACTTGATCGAGCGCATGGATGCTGCGCACTCGCGCGCCATTCCTTGACCAGTTTTCGGCGGTCGCGTGCATAGCGCTCCGCAAGCACCTCGGCATGTACTATGCGATCGCCGTGGAACAGGTGGTAATCGCCATTTGTTTCGCACCAGCCGGCGATGCTGCGCTCGGTTTCGGCGAAGCCGAGCATGATCGGCCAGACGATCCGTTCCGACATGCCGACGCCCTCTTCTCGGTAGGCGATCCGCATCTTGCGTTGTTCACGCAACGCCCGGCGGCATTGCGCCAGGTCGAGGCCGGCAGCCATCGTGCTGGTGCCGCCGACATAGAAGCTACTGTCGTCGAGCGCCTCACGCATCTCCGGCGCCAGCACACCGTCGATCTTCGCGAGCGCATTGCGGACAGCATGCGCCAGTGCGGGGTCGGTCTGGCGGCTGACCCATTGCGCACCGACGACCAGGGCATGCAGTTCCTCCTGAGTGAATGACAGCGGCGGCAGCAGGAAACCAGGTCGCAGAATATAGCCGACGCCCGCCTCGGCGTCGATGTCCGCCCCCATTGCCTGTAAGGTGGCGATGTCGCGGCGGATGGTGCGCAAAGAAACATCCGCCTCGCGCGCCAGCACCGCGCCAGACACGGTTCCGCGATGCCGGCGCAGGATCTGCAGCAGATCGAACAGGCGGTGGCTGCGTGACATGATTATCCGATCGCCACGACCGCTTTACCGCGCAATCTTCGTCCGCCCTCGATCGCGGTGATCAGCGGGATCGCCTGCGCAAGCGGTACGATTTCGGCAATAGGCAGGCGGAAGCTCTTGTCTTGCGCGGCTCGTGCAAGCGTATCGAGCAGGTCCGCGCGCGGAGTGCCGACGATCGGCTTCAGCCGGCGGTCGACGATGGCCCGAACGAACCGCGCTGGCGTGGGATCGACGGTGGTGAAGGTGCCGCCCTTGCGCAGCATGCCGATCCCCGCCGCAGTCGACAACGTCGCAGCGGCGTCGAACACCACATCGAACTTATCCGGGATCATCGCCGGATCGGTGGTCCGGTAATCATACACCGCACGCAGCCCGAACGAGCGGGCGCGATCGATCGCTTCCGCGCTGCAACTGCCCGATACATGAGCGCCGAGCATGCGCGCAATCTGCACTGCCGCCTCTCCGACCGCGCCGGCGCAGCCGTTGACGAACACGCTCTGCCCAGCCTTTAGCTTCGCCTTGTCGACCAGGCCGTTCCATGCAGTGACGCCCGGCGTGACCAGGCACGCGGCCTCTTCGAAGGACAGGTCGTCGGGCTTTTTCGCGAGCGCGATCTCTTTGGCGATCGCCGATTCGCCCAAGGCTCCGGCCTGTTTGAATCGCGCCATTCCGAACACTGCGTCGCCGACTGTGAAGCGCGTCACGCCGGGGCCGATCGCAGTAACGATTCCAGCAAGATCCACGCCCATCGCGCGGGGGAAGGACCGCCCGGTCACGATCTTCATCGCGCCGCCGCGCAGCTTCCAGTCGATCGGGTTGATCGCGGCAAATCGGACTGCGATTGCTACCTCTCCCTGGCCGGGCGCTTCGGGCGCGAACTCCTCCAGCCGCATGACCTCGGGGCCGCCATAAGCGTGATACTGGATGCGTTTCATGACGGTGCTTGCCTTATATGATCGTTCGCTGGACGCCATACGAGCCTATGGTGCCAAATTCTGTCACCATAATGCGGGTGCCGAGGTCAAAGCATGGTTGATCGTGCGCAATACAAGCGGCTGGTCGGGTGCCAGGCGTGGGGCGATTCTCGATTCAGCTGCAAGCGATAGGCGGTTTCACCTGCCTGCATGAGGATCGCGGGCGGGCGATCCCGAAATCCGCTGTTCGTTCAGATGACGATGAGAGTGCAGCCAGTGGTGGCTAGTGGCCCGCAGCGCGTTTCTGTTGCAGAATTACGGCGAAAATCGACGCTATGGCGCGTCAGTCCGCCGGCGATATCATCGAGGGAGCTGGCAGGTAGCTCCATTCCACGGAGTCGCTCTGGCCGAGGACGCGAACCTCGATCCGATTTGGCCCTGGGCGCAGCAGCACGTTCCAGCGCGCGATCTGCCCTTCAGTCGAAATCGTTGTCTGCTCCGTGCCATTGACGAACAGCGTGGCGGTACCGGCGTTGGTATATGCCTTTACCTCGACGTCGGGTGTACGGCGCACATTGTGACGGCGGCTGGTGATATGGACCATCGGCTTGTCCGACCAGTTCGCCTGGTACCAGTAATAGGCGTCCTTGCGAGTCTGGCGATCGTAGGTGACGAGCCCCTTGTCATTGATACCGCGGCGGTCGCCTTCGTGCCTCCCGGCCGAGGCGAAGTCGAACGCCACCCAGACGAACGCGGCGAAGACGTAGGGTTTGTCGGCGAGTTCGCGCGAGTTCCGCTCGTGGTATTCGCTCTGATATTGCTCGGGATGCCAGTCCGAGGCGGGGTCCACATCACCTGGCGGATCGGCCTGGTGCCGGATGCTTCCGCCCGCGCCATATTCGCTGACCGCGAAGGCGCGGTCGGGGTGGGTGGCATGGAACCCCGCGGCCCAGCGGCCAAGCGTCTGCCCGCTCTGGTCCTTGTACCATCCGAAATAGCGGTTGAAGCCGATCACGTCGCTCACCATCGCCTTGGGATGATCGTCTGCCTGGCAGCAATGCGCATAGGCGGTTGGGCGGCTGGGATCGGTCTCTTTTGCCACCTTTTGAAGGCTTTCCAGCAGTCGCGTGACGCTCGGATCGTCGGCATAGATCTCGTTGCCGATGCCCCAGATCATCACCGAAGGATGGTTATAAGTCTGCGCGATCAACTCGCGCAGTTGCTGCGCGGCATTGGCGCGGAACGCCGGGGTATCCTCGATCTCGCCGACTACGCCGATCTCTGTCCACAAGCCGAGGCCGAGCCGGTCGGCCTCCTCATAGGCGGCCTGCGGATGCTGGAAATGCGCGAGGCGCACTCCGGTCGAGCCCATTTCGCGCAGGATCGCGAAGTCCTCAACAATCTGCTCGCGCGAAACGGCGTTGCCGATTCCCGGCCGGGCGCTGTGCTGCAGGTTGGCGCCGCGAAGCGGATAGGGCTTTCCGTTGAGAAGCAGGCCCTGTGTCGGATCGATGCGAATGGTACGGATACCGAGCGGCACCGTCACCTGGTCGCCGGCTTCGCCAATCTGTGTGACGACGCGGTAGAGATAGGGGTCGCGGACGCCGTCCCATCGCCGTGGCGATGCGACCTCGCCTTGCAGCGGGACCACGGCCGTCTGGCCGGGTGCGATCGTGGTGGCGCGGCGCATCAGTGCGACCTGCCGACCTTCGGCATCGAGGATGCGACTGGTGACCGTCGCCCGTTTGCGCGAGCCGGTGGCGTTCGACACGCGCGCAAGAACCGAAATTCCGGTGCGCTCGGGCGTGAGACTCGCCACTCGCGCGTAGATGCCGGGACCGCCATGATCGTTCATGTCGAAGTGCAGATCGTCGGTCTCGATCAGCGAGACGGGGCGATAGAGTCCGCCGAAGACGGTGAAATCTCCGCTGAGCGGCGCGATGGTGCGTGTGGCGCTGTTGTCGACGCGTACGGCGAGGATGTTGCGACCGGGAACTAGCGCGGCGGTGATGTCGAAGCGGAACGCCGCGTAGCCGCCTTCGTGCCGGCCGACATGTTTGCCGTTGAGCCAGACGTCGGCAACGGTTGCGGCCGCATCGAATTGGACGAACAGCCGTCGGCCTGGTGTGGGAGCGGTGACCGTGAACACGCGCCGGTACCAGGCCGGGCCACGATAATAGCTCCCGTCGCCCTCTTCCGCGGCATCGAAGCTATGGGGGAGGGTGACGCTGGTCCAATTCTTGTCGTCGAACGCGACGCCGCTGGCCTGTGGGTAGTCTCCACGCGCGAATTGCCAGCCCGGCCCCAACGTTAATACGCTGCGAGAGGCGCGAGGCGATACCGGTTGGGCATCGACGGCGCCGGCCATGAGCGTTGTCAGCACGAGAAGAAAGGCGAACGCGACCATTCCCGTCCATCGCATCATCGTCACCGGATCCGTCTCCATTTGCCGGGCCTTTGGCCTCGACTCGATTTCAGTGCCAACATAGCCAGGCGATTTGTAAATGATATCGCTACCATCGCTAAGTGCGAAGCTGTGCCATTACATCGCAAGAGCGGATTGAGTGTTTCAGCGCGAGTGCAATTCGACCTCATGCAACCCCGCCCTCGATTCGTTGCACCGGCACGAATGGGCGGGAGCCGGGCGCGGGAAGAAAGCCGAAAAACGATTTGTCCCTCGCACCGCGTCGCTTCCGCGAGCGCCATTCGCATTTCGGCAAGAATTACCCGGCTAAGGTGCGCATGCAGGCTGGAGGGTACTGTCCTTGATCGAGATCGAAGTCCAGAACGAGACGCACCAGACCCAGGTCGGGCTGCGCTTCGCCGCGGTGCCGCGGATCGGTGAGGGACTGCGGCTGCGCCAGCCGGATGGCTTCTGGGCCTCGTACGATATCATCGATGTCTGGTACCAGAAGGCCGAATTCGGCGACATCTGGGTGCCCTATATCCATGTCCGCATGACCGATGCGGACCAGGCCGTGGTCGCCGCGACCAGCCAGGTCCTCAGCCACAGGGAGCCGCAGTCATTAAGGGCCTGATCAAACGCCTGCGGAGCTTCCCCGCAGATCTTCCGCAGCCGGTAGCCGCGGCGCCGGTTGCGGAGCCCGTAGCCGTGCCTGTGCCCGTACCGGTACCCATGCCCGTAGCCGCCGCGCCATCGCGCCCGCGGCGCTGCCTGTTGGTCGACGATTCGCGGGTAATCCGCAAGGTCGCCCATCGCATCATCTCCGACCTCGGCTACCAGGTGACCGAGGCCGAGAATGGCGAGGAGGCGCTCGCCCGCTGCAAGGCGGCGATGCCCGACCTGATCCTGCTCGACTGGGAAATGCCGGTGATGACCGGGGTCGAATTCGTCGCCGCGCTGCGCCGGATCGATGGCGGGGTGACCCCGAAAGTGGTGTTCTGCACCTCCAAGGCCGAGACCATCGATATCTATCAGGGTATCGGCGCTGGCGCCGACGAATATGTCACCAAGCCGTTCGATCAGCACATGTTGCTGGCCAAGCTGCAGCGGATCGGAGCGGCGTAAGCGCTCACCCCAGGGCAGGTTTCGGAAGGTACGGGGCGCGTACCCAACGATATTTTGCAATGAGTGGCGAGTTATTCAGGTTGGGTCGATCTGTCGTTCACTCGGGTCAAGCCGAATAGCTGGGTCCGTTTCAGCCGGGAATGAGTGTTCGATCGGAATTGAGTCGGTTGAAGCCGGTTCGAGCCGGGGCAAGATCGTCGGCGCAGGGAACTGCGGATGGTCAGCGCTCGGTCCAAATGCCATCGTCGAGAGCACGCCGTCGTGACGGATGAAACCATGCACCAGCGCGATCGTCAGATGTCCCAGGATGAGCCCGAAAAGAGCGACCGCGGCAATCGTATGTGCCTGACGCAGCATGCCGAAGGCGCCTAGGTTCTGCGGCAAAATCGGCGGGAGCGTGAGCCCCAGTCCCAAGGTGACGGGGTAGCCGCCGGCCGAGAGCATTGCCCAGCCAATCAGCGGCATCCCGATCATCGCCAGGTAAAGCAGCAGATGCGAACCCTTCGCGGCCAGCTTCTGTGCACGCGGAAGGTCGTCGGGCAGCGGGGGCGCCAGCGTAGCCAGTCGGATCGCCAGGCGAACACAGGCAAGCAGCAGGATTGCAATGCCCAGCGGCCGATGCAGCGTCAGCAATTGGGCGTAGGCGGGGCCGGCGGTCGAGACCATGCCGATGCCGACGAAGAGCATGGCGATGATGAGGAACGCCATCGTCCAGTGGAGCAAGCGGATTGTGAGGTGAAAACGCATCCGCATGGTCATTCCCCCCTCGCCAGCGCTTTTCCGATCGCGCTCGGCCCGGGGGCTTCGGCGGCGCGTCTGCGGAACGACGCCGCATAGGCGGCCGACCGCGCGGCGAGTAATGGATCGTCCGACAAGGCTATGCCTCGCGGCAGGATCGTCGGGTCGAACGTGATGTCGCGGCACGCGCCCTGCTCTTCGGGGCCGGCGCGGTCGATGTTAAGCACACCTACCTCGATTGTGCGGCGGTCCGAAGGCCATTGCACAGTTGCGTCGTTGGTTCGGTCTAGCGGCGACGCGAGAGTCACTCGCATCCGCCAGCGCACCGATCCCCTCGCAAGGCGATGCAGCAGCTCGTCGAACAGATGGTCTGCGGGCAGGCGCGCAAGCTTGGTCTTGTCGAGTGCGCCAAATGTCGCTTCGGGAACAAATGACCAGCGCACCGTGCGCGTTGCGCCTGCGGAGTCGATGAAGCGGAAAGCGTTGATGCTGTAATAGGTGCCGTTGGCGAAGCTGTCGGGAAGCGGCGCGGCAGTGATATAATCCTGATAGGCCTTGGTCTCCGGATGGCGCGCCAGATAGGCCTTCATTATTGCGGGTACGGGTTTGCCCGTCGCTGGATCGGGCTTGGTGGCGCGCTGCAGCTCTACGAATGCCTGGGGCGTCGCAACCGGGAAGATCGGAACATGATCCATCGCCAGCCGCCAGATTTCGCCATCCGGTGCGGTGATCTGCAGGGCCATGGCATGGAAGACGTTGCGGCCGTCGGTGGCAAAGGGGTTGCCACCGCCTGTCGAGAATCGGCCGGTCGCGGAATAGCTGCCTTTGGCGAAGATACGCGCCCTGGACAGGGCTGTACCCGCCCCATTTGCGTCAAAGCGACCGGTGAAGCACAGGCCCTTCGCATGCGCACGGCGATATCCGGGATGTGGACCGGCATTATATTCCAGCGCGTCGGCGATACCGCCGCCGCTAAGGCGCGGCGTGCCGACCCACCCGCCCGCCAGAGCGAAGCCGATCAACAACGCGGCCGGCGCTGCGAGGATCGCTGCAACAGTGCTGGGACGGGGGCGGGAAACTGGCACGATAGGCGCTCCATCGTCGAAAGGGTCTCCGCGTCAGACAATCTCCAGCATCGATTATTCCCGTCGAACAAAAAATTGCAGAACGATGGAATAATCCGGGCGGCCATGCTGTCCTCCCTTCATGACAGCGCCGCTGGACATGATGACTTTGGTTGAACCGCTGGTCCCGGCGCTACGTCGCTATGCCCGCAGCCTGTTGCGGGATCGGTCGGCGGCCGACGATCTCGTGCAGGATTGCCTCGAGCGCGTGGTCGGTCGCTGGCACCAGCGCCGCCCGGATGGCGACGCCAGAACTTGGGTGTTTACGATTCTGCATAACTTGGCGATCAACCGACTGAAACAGACGGCTCGTCGCGGTATGCATGTCGCGATCGAGGAACAGGACGAAGCATCTTTTGCGACGCCACCTGACCAGGAAGACCGCCTCCACCATCAGGCGATCCTGGACGTGCTTTCGCAGCTGCCGGAGGATCAGCGCAGCGCGCTGCTGCTCGTCTCGGTCGAGGACCTTTCCTACGCTGAGGCTGCTGCGGTGCTCGGCGTTCCGATCGGAACGGTCATGTCGCGGCTTTCGCGCGGCCGACATCGATTGGCGCAGCTGGTCAACGATGTGCCGAAGCGCATCGACACCACCATACCCATCCTCAGGAGGGTCAAATGAGCCGTCCGATTGCCGAGGATGACCTGCATGCGTTCGTCGACGGCGCGCTGGCGCCTGCGCGCCGCGCGGAGGTAGAGGCGTTTCTCGAAAAGAATCCAGAAATCGCTAACCGCTTCGGTCGGTTCGCAGAGCACCGGGTTGAACTTCGCTCCGCGCTGGCTCCGATCGCAGCCGAGCCGATACCGCCGCAACTCAACCTCGCGCACCTCATTGCAGCACGGCGGCCGGCGCGCTGGGCCAAGTGGAGCTCGATGATAGCCGCTTGTCTGCTCCTGCTTATCGGTGGGGCCGGTGGATGGCTTTTGCGTGGTGACGGCGCTGCGGGCGGCGTCGGGATCGAGGCGCTCGCGGACGAGGCCGCCTATGCCTATGCCGTGTTCGGCACCGACCGCGCCCGCGCGGTCGAAATCCCGGCGGCAGATGGTCCGATGCTCGCTCGCTGGATGGAAAACCGCCTCCGGCGCCGGGTCACGATGCCCGACCTGGCGCGGCGCGGCTTTCGCCTGATGGGCGGGCGGGTGGTCGCGACGCGCAACGGGCCCGCCGGTCTGCTTATGTATGACGATGCTCGGGGATTGAGGATTGCCATTCTGATGCGCCCGATGATCGCGCAAGACCGGAGTGCGCGGATGGCATTCCATCGTCAGGGTGACGTCGTTGGTTTCACCTGGGCCGATCGCGGCATGGGATACGGCTTGATGGGTACGGCCAGCGCAGGGCTGCTGCACCCCTTGGCCGACGAGGCTCGGCGGCAATTCCAGTCCAAGGCTCGGGCATGATGCGGGGCACGGAAATGCATGGACGGATGGATCGATGGCAGAACACTGCTACCGAACCATCGATTTTTCGACGCGTTTGCAATCGGCCGGCGCGTTCACGCGTGGTGGCAAAAGCGTCGTTCTACGTCGAAGACATGAGCCATGTTTGCTTTCGTTCAATCGCCGGGAACGGTTTTCGGGCTCAGAAATCCGTACTTGCAGACGGGGCTGGTGTCGCCGGCAACACAATCCGACCAGCGAAAGAGTTTTTCGACTTCGACAATGGGTCCGGGACTGCCGCCGCCACCCATGCCGATATATGTCTTGCCAGAGATTTTGCCGACGATCGTGACGTTGGTCGACTCGCGAACGAGCTCCGGGTCGTAGGAGCCCGTCGCGCAGGCCTTGAAGGTCTGATAAGTCGGCTCCGGGGTCCAGCGCGGCTCGCCATGTTCGCCGCTGAGCGCATATAAGATCGTCAGGCAAACGCCTTTATCCGATGCCTCCATATACTGCACGGCACCGGCCCAGCGGACGCGTTTGCCGATATTCCGGTCATCGATTCCCTGATCGGGAGACAGCGGAGCGACCGAGATGGTCCGCAGCGTCTCTATCTCTGCCGGGTCAAAGCCCGTCTGCGCGGGCGTGCGCGCGGGCCGGGGCTTGGCCGCGATCGCCCCGATTTCTTTCGGCGCGGGTGAGATCGAGGAATCGGCGCATCCCCACAAGATCAGGCAGCAGCATAGTGGGCCCAATATCGGCCGATGGAGCGGCCTGATCGGCTGGATTCTCATAGTAGAAGTGTCCTGGCGGCCATGGCCGGCGCCCTAGGCGGCCCGGTCACGAAGTACAACTCGACGGCGATCGAACTGGTCCTGGACGGGTTGAGTGGTGGATGTGGAGCGTTTGTTATCATATTGATATAAAATGATATATTATAAATTGCCGTGCTCTGGCAGGTGCCGGAGATACGTTACAAAGGGTGTAACATATCTTCTCCAGCTACTCGCCAAAACCCTCCCGGACTTCCTTTGCGCGGATCGATTCACATTGCGCTCGAACGTGTCATACCCGCTCTTGTCCGCGCCTTTCACATCACCGGCGAAGGTTCGTTCGACGGAATAGTTGAATGGCGTAGGACCGCAAATCAGGTGCGCCCCGGATTGAGCAGATCGTGACGCCAGCCCTCGCCATTTCCCGATTTTCCCGCAAGCGCTCTGCAAAATTCCCGCAGCCGTGGGGAAATCGAACGCCATGCCGCGATTTTCCGCCGGCCTGCGGAGAGTTGGGATTGCACTCCACCCGCCGAAAGTGTCAGGGCTCCGACAGCTCGGATTTCGAAAAAGCCGAACGCGGCGGGGATATGGGAAGCATGTCAGAACTTGAGTCGATCACGACCAACAGGGCGTTCGGCGGCGTGCAGGGCGTCTATCGTCATCAGTCCGAAGCGACCGGCACGCCGATGACTTTCTCGGTCTTCGTGCCGGAGCATGAAACGGGCACGACGCTGCCGGTGCTCTGGTATCTGTCCGGCCTGACCTGCACGCATGCCAATGTCACCGACAAGGGCGAATATCGCCGCGCATGTGCCGATGCCGGGATCATCTTCATTGCACCCGACACCTCCCCACGCGGCGAAGGGGTGGCGGATGATGACGCTTATGATTTCGGTCAGGGCGCTGGCTTCTATGTCGATGCGACGGAGGAACCCTGGGCGCCGCATTTCCGCATGCGCTCCTATATCGAGGACGAACTGCCCGCGCTGATCGCGGCGGAATTCCCCGTCGATATGACGCGTCAGGGGATCACCGGCCATTCGATGGGCGGTCACGGCGCGCTGACCATCGGCCTGCGCAACGCCGGGCGGTTCAAGAGCATCTCGGCCTTCGCGCCGATCGTGTCGCCGCTCGACTGCCCCTGGGGGGAGAAGGCGCTTGGCGGCTATCTCGGCGATGACGACCGCAGCGAGTGGCGCAGCTATGATGCCTGCGCGCTGATCGCGGACGGGGCGCGGGTGCCCGAGCTGCTGGTCGATCAGGGCGATGCCGATCAGTTCCTGGCTGAACAGCTCAAGCCGGAATTGCTGCGCGACGCGTGTGACGCGGCGGGGATCGACCTGACCCTGCGGCTGCAGCCGGGGTACGATCACAGCTATTATTTTGTCTCGACCTTCATGGCGGATCATGTCCGCTGGCATGCCCAAAGGCTGGTTTGAGGGAATGGCTGGTTTGTGGGAAGGGGAGGCCTGATGGGGCAATATGACGTCCTGATCGTCGGCGCGGGACACGCCGGGGCGCAGGCCGCGATCGCGCTGCGCCAAGCGAAGTTCGAGGGCACGATCGCGATTGTCGGCGACGAACCCGAGCTTCCCTATGAACGCCCGCCCTTGTCCAAGGACTATCTGGCCGGCGAAAAAACCTTTGAGCGGCTGCTGATCCGTCCGCCCGCTTTCTGGGAAGAGCGGAACGTCACCATGCTGCTCGGGCAGCGCGTGACGGCGGTCGATCCGGCGGCGCACAATGTTACCACCGCGGCGGGGGCGATCGGCTATGGCAAGCTGATCTGGGCCGCGGGCGGCACGCCGCGCCGGTTGAGCTGTGGTGGGCATGATCTCATCGGTGTCCATGCGGTACGCACTCGCGCCGATGTCGATCGGCTGATGACCGAGCTCGACAGCACCAATCGCGTCGTGGTGATCGGCGGCGGCTATATCGGACTCGAGGCGGCAGCGGTGCTGACCAAGCTCGGCAAGCATGTCACCGTGTTGGAGGCGCTTGATCGTGTACTGGCCCGGGTCGCCGGTGAGCCGCTGTCGCGCTTCTATGAAGCGGAGCACCGCGCGCACGGCGTCGAGGTCCGGCTGAACGAGATGGTCGATTGCATCCTTGGCGAGAAGGGCGTGACCGGCGTGCAACTGGCCGATGGCGAGGTGGTTCCGGCCGACATGGTGATCGTCGGCATCGGCATCATCCCGGAGGTCGCCCCGCTGATCGCGGCGGGCGCGGCGGGTGGCAACGGGGTGGCGGTCGACGATCATTGCCGCACCAGCTTGCCGGATATCTTCGCGGTGGGCGATTGCGCGCTCCACGCCAATGGTTTTGCCGGCGGTGCGGTGATGCGGGTCGAATCCGTGCAGAACGCCAATGATATGGCGACGCTGGTCGCCAAGGGGATCATGGGCGATGACCAGCCTTATCATGCGGTGCCGTGGTTCTGGTCGAACCAGTATGACTTGAAGCTGCAGACCGTCGGCTTGTCGACCGGTTATGACGCGGTGGTGATGCGCGGCGACCCGGCGACGCGGAGCTTCTCGATGGTCTATCTCCGGGCGGGCAAGGTGATCGCGCTCGACTGCGTCAACATGACGCGCGACTATGTGCAGGGCCGCGCTCTTGTCCTTGCCGGTGCTGCGCCTGATGCCATGCGCATCGCCGACACGGCTACGCCGCTGAAGGAACTTGCATGACCGGTGCGTCCTTGATCGCGGCGCCCTTGATTGCCGGAGTCGAGATGGGCGGCACCAAGTGCAATTGCATCCTCGCGACCGGGCCTGACGATATTCGCGATACGGTGCGCATTCCGACCACGACGCCGACCGAGACGCTAGACGCGATCGAGGCGGTGCTGACGCGCTGGTCGAGTCTTCCGGGGACCGGGTTCGCGGCGCTCGGCATTGCCAGCTTCGGGCCTGTCGCGCTCGATCGCGCCGCGCCTGACTATGGCTTCATCACCGCGACGACCAAGCCGGGCTGGTCGAACACCGATGTCGGGCAGCGGCTGGCGCGATATGCCGGCGTGCCGATGGCATTCCAGAGCGACGTGGTCGGCGCCGCGCTGGGCGAGGGACGCTGGGGCGCTGCGCAGGGGCTGGCCGATTTCGCCTATATCACGGTCGGCACCGGCGTCGGTATCGGGCTGGTCGCCGGCGGCGCACCGATCGCGGGCGAACTGGGCCATGTCCGCCCGGTGCGCATGACGGGAGACGACTGGGCGGGCGTGTGCAGTTTCCACGGCGATTGCGTCGAGGGACTGGCCTCCGGGCCGGCGATCGCGGCGCGGGCCGGTGCACCCGCTTCCGAGCTGCCCGCAGGGCACTCAGCCTGGGACGCGACAGCACATGCGCTGGCGCAGTTGCTTCACACGCTGGTGCTGACCGGCATCCCGCGCCGCATCGTGATGGGCGGCGGGGTGATGACCGGCGTGCCGCATCTCTTCCCGATGATCCGCTCGCGGCTCGCCGCCAGCCTTGGCGGCTATGCCGCACTGGCCGAATTGTCCGATCTGGACGCATTCGTCGTGCCGCCCGCGCTCGGCAACAATGCCGGGCCGCTGGGGGCAATAGAACTCGGCGTCCGCGCCTTGGCGGCCGCGTCTCCGGAATAGCGTTTACGACGCCTTAACCCTGTCTGCTTACGCCGGATCAACCGTGATTTCGGCGAAAGGGGGATGGGCGGATGATTTGTCAGGCACGAAGCGACTCGATCATGCTCGCCAGCCCGCTCGGCGGCGCACCCGCGCCTTGCGTTTCGCGGCGCCGACCTCCCTGGATTGGCCCTCGCAAGATCGAAAAGGGGCCGGTCACCTTAAAGCTGAACCTTCTGTTTTCCATTCCGGCGGCACTGTCTCCGCTAACCAATGGCGGTGACCTGTGCGCATTCTGATCGTCGACGACGAACCTGCGATGCATGACAGCTATCGGCGCAGCTTCGCGCCGGTGTCCGGTGATGTCGGCACGCTCGACGCGATGGCGGCGGAGCTGTTTGGCGATGACGATGCGGCGCCTGCTGCCGCGACCGACATGGTCTTTAGGTTGACCCATGTCATGCAGGGGCTTGAGGGCGTCGCGGCCGTCGAGGCGTCGATCGCGAGCGGCGAGCGTTATGCCGTCGCCTTTATCGATGTGCGCATGCCGCCGGGCATCGACGGCAAGGAAACCGCGAAGCGCATCCGTGCGCTCGACTCCGACATCAACCTGGTCATCGTCACGGGCTATTCCGATTTCTCGCCGATCGAGATCAGCCGTGCGGCGGGGCCGGCGGATAAGATCTTCTACATTGCGAAGCCGTTCGAAGTGGCAGAGGTGACCCAGACCGCGACCGCGCTGGCGCATCGCTGGCAGGTCGACCGCGAACTGAGCGAGGCGCGCAACGCGCTGGCCAAGCAGGTGGTGCAACTGCAGGAGCAGAGCCATGAACTTGCCGCGAACGAGAGCCGCGCGATCCATATCGCCAATCACGATTCGCTCACCGAAGCGCCCAATCGTCTCGCCTTTCGCCGCGCCCTGACCGACCGGGCGCGCAGCAACGCGACCTTTGCGGTGGCGATGCTCGATCTCGACCGCTTCAAGCTGGTCAACGACACGCTCGGCCATCTCGCCGGCGATGAGCTGATCCGTGCAATCTGCACCATCCTGCAGGAATCGGTGCCCGAAGGGGGGATGGTCGCGCGGCTGGGCGGCGACGAATTCGGCCTGTTGTTCGACAGCCCCGGCGCCGAGGCCGCGCTGATGGAATGCGAACGCATCCTGCGCGGCTGTTGCGGTACGTTCAAGGTGCTGGGCAACTCGGTGCAGGGCGGTGCGTCGATCGGCGTTGTCGTTTCCGCTCCGCTAGAGACGCGCGACCCGACTGACCTGATGCGCCGCGCTGATCTCGCGCTCAACGACGCCAAGCGCGACGGGCGCGGCGTCGCGCGTCTGTTCGACGAAGGCATGGACGAAAATATCCGCTTGCGTCGCGCGATCGAAGGCGGCCTGTCGCTGGCGATCGAGAAGGGTGAGTTGAGCCTGGTCTATCAGCCGATCATTGCGCGCGAAGGTCTTGAGGTGGTCGGCTTCGAGGCACTGCTGCGCTGGAATACCGAGGATCACGGTCCGATCTCTCCGGCCGTCTTTATCCCGATCGCGGAGGAGAGCAATCTCATCCACGAGCTGGGCGATTGGGTGCTCGATCAGTCGCTCGCCGTGCTGCAGGGCTGGCCCGGCCAGTATATCTCGGTCAATTTCTCGCCGCGCCAGTTTCGTCGGCATAATTTCGTCGGCCGGATCATGGAAAGCGTGCAGCGCGCCGGGATCGAGCCCAATCGGGTGCAGATCGAGATCACCGAAACCGCGATCTTCGACGATGCCGATCGCGCTGCCGATACACTCTACAAATTGCGTCAGATGGGTTTCCGCATCGCGCTCGACGATTTTGGCACTGGCTATTCGAGCCTCTACAACATCCGCAAGTTCGCGCTCGACTGCCTGAAGATCGACCGCAGCTTCATCGACGGGATGGGCCGCGAGCGCGAAAGTGCTGCGATCGTCCAGTCGATCGTCCATCTTGGCCGCTCGCTCGGCCTGGGCGTGATCGCCGAGGGCGTCGAGACCGAGGCGCAGGTGCAGGCACTGCGTGTCGCCGGCTGCTCGCATCTGCAGGGCTATTATTTCTCGCGCCCGGTCGCGCTGGAGATCGCCAACGAAATCGCCGAACGCCGTTATCTGATCGATGAGACGGTGGTCGAAGATGAAAGCGTGGCGAAACTGGGTAACGGGACGCACGGATAATGGCAGCCCTTCGTGCCGCGGCCGGACGGATCGGCGCGCTGCGCAGCCCGGCGTCGCTGGGTGCGAAGCTGGTGCTGATCCTGACCGGCGTCGGCCTGGCTGGTTCGGTCGCGCTCACCCTGCTGCTCGCCAGCGTCATCACGCCGAGCTTCAACCAACTCGAGACCAGGTCGATCGACCAGCATGTCGACCGCACCCGCGCGGCGTTGAGCGAATATGCCTCCAAGGTCGAAAGCGCGGTGCGCGACTATGGCGACTGGACGTCGAGCTATGATTACATGGCCGCCCCGTCGGCCAGGTTCGAAAGCGAATCCTTCTCGCCGTTGGCGATGACCAATCTCGACGTCAACGGCATGGCCTATATCGGCAATGACGGCCGCATCGTCATCGCGCGCTGGCTGAGGAGCGGCGCCGACGACCCGGTGATGCGCGCGCGCCTGATCGCCGCGATCCGGCAGATGCCGCTCGCCAGGGCAATCGGCACGGGCAACTCGGCCAGCTTTTACACCCGGCTGGGGTCGCAGGTCGCCGCGGTCGGTATCGCGCAGGTGCGCCGCAGTGACGGCACCGGTGCGCCGCGCGGCTATGTGCTGATGGCGCGGCAGCTCAGCTCGACGCAGATCGCCGAACTGCTCCAACTCGGCGCCCGCCTCGACCTGGCCAATGTGTCGGACGCGGAGACAATCACCACCGCGCCGCGCTCGATGAAGATCTCTGTGCCGGTGCGTGGCGTGAACGGCCATGCGGTAGCGAGCACGGTGTTCAGCGTGCCGCGCGACATCACCACGCTCGGCCAGCGCATGCTGATCCTGGCGATCGGCGGGTCGACGCTGTTGCTGGTCGTCATGTTGTTCGTGCTGCGGCGGATCTTCACCCGGCTCGTGCTGCGGCCGCTGCATCGGGTCGAAAGCCATATGCAGGTGGTGCGGGAGTCGGGCTCGCTCGGCCTGCTTGAGGAAGAGGGGCGGCGCGACGAGATCGGATCGCTCGGCACCAGCTTCAATTCGATGCTCAGTCAGTTGAAGGATTTGCGCGAGCAACTCGAGGTGCAGAGTTTCGCACTGGGCCGCAACGAGAGCGCGGTCGCGGTGATGCACAATGTCCGCAACGCGCTCAACCCGATCAGCACGATCATCTCCAAGGGCATCGCTCAGCCGCCGCCGATCGACCGCGCGACGCTCGACCGTGCCGTCGCCGAGCTGGCGCGCGACGATCTGCCGCAGCTGCGCCGGGAGAAGCTGGTCGCGTTCGTCGCTGCCGCGGTCGAAGCGGAGACGCGTGACCGGGGTGAACGCCGTGCCCAACTGCAGGACGGCCGCGAGGCGATGAGCCAGGTGCTCGAGATCATCGGCGCGCAGCAGCATGCCGCGCATGAACGCCCCGCGCTGGAGCCGTGCAACGTCACCGAGATCGTCGCGCAGAACGCGACCATCGCGCGCTATTCGGGCGAGGTGTCGATCATGTTCGGCTTTCCCGCCCAGCCGCATCATGTGATGGCCAACCGGCTGATCCTGAGCCAGGTGATCGGCAATCTGTTCGCCAATGCGGCCGAAGCAATCGCCGCCAAGGGCACGCAGAGCGGCACCGTGACGGTGACGATCGATGAACTGGATGGCCAGACCCGGGTCGCGATCCGCGATGATGGCGAGGGGTTCGAGCCGCAGGCCGGTGCGACCCTGTTCCAGCGTGGCTATTCGACGCGCGGGCATAAATCGGGCGGGCTTGGCCTGCACTGGTGCGCCAATTCGATGAATGCGATGGACGGCGCGCTGCGGCTGGAAAGCGAAGGCGAGGGCAGGGGCGCCAACGCGATCCTGACCTTGCGGGCGGCGGCGGGCGAGGCGGGCGCGGTGGGAATTGCGGCTTAGCCTTGCGGCGATCGGGCACCTATTTGCAGCGACGCTTCGTAAAGGGTTGATGTCGCAGGACAGCTTCAAGGTGGTGACAATGCTTTCATAAACGCATTGGCCGATGCGACAGCCGATCCGTCGCCGGTCAGCGCCACTGCGACGAACGCGTGGTCGGCCGGCGAATAGGCGACCAGCGCGCTCGCCCCCGGCGTGCCGCCGGCATGGCCGACCCAAAGCAATCGTTCCGTGTCGGAGGGCACGTCGAACACCATCGCGCCCAAACCATAGAAGGTGCCGGAGTCGAACATGGGATACAGCGTCGTGGTCATTTCAGCGACGAGCTGTTTTCCAATCAGTCGTCCCTCCAGCAGCGCGTTCCAGAATCGCACCATGTCGCCCGCGCTCCCGACGATCGGTCCGGCTGCACCCGCCCAACTCGGGTCGATCGGCTTTTCCTTCGCGGAGAAGAGCGGCGCAATGCCCTCCGCACCACCGCCCAGCGGCAGGGCGCGGAGCGTCTTCAGCCCGAGCGGCGCGATGATCCGCGCGGTGATCGCCTGATCGATGGTGCGGCCATCGACAAGTCGCACGATCTCGCCCAGCAGGTCATACCCAGTGTTGGAGTAGCGCCAGTTCGCGCCCGGACAAAACATCGCGCCATGCCGTCGCGCGATCGCCAGCGTTTCGGTGGGGCCGCGATAGCGCCGGTCTGCGTGCGCTTTCCGATCCTCATTCGCGCTGAACAAGCCACCAGTATGCGCCAGCAGGTCGCGCACGGTCGCGACGTCGCCATTGGGCACGTTCTTGATCCAGCGCGATATCGGGTGGTCGAGCGAGAGCTTCCCCTCCTGCGCCATTTGCAGGACGACGATGGCGGTAAAGGTCTTGCCGGCACTCGCCCAGAATAGTGGCGGTGCATCGCCTCCTGTCCATGCGCCTTTGCCCTCGACGCCGACTGCAGCGGTGATCGCGGAGGCCCCGGTGGCCGCGCGGACCCGGGACAACGTCGCATCCAGGCGTGCAACCGTCGCCGGATCCAGCGCAGTGTCGGGCACCTTCCCGGGACGCTCGACAGAGACCGCGGCGTGCATCGGCCCGCCCGCATAGGCCTGGCGCGCCGAACAATGTACCGGCGCATAATCCGCCGCGGCGGCCTGGGTCGCGAGCAGCAACAGCGGAGCACTGGCGAAACGGTACATGACGCTTTTCCTTTTTTTCCGTCCCAGTCCCAGAGGATCGGAGGAACGTCGCTCATGAAGCAGCGCCAGCATCCGCCTCATCGAAAATCACGGTGAAACTACGGTGCCGAAATTGCGGTAAGGTTGCGTAATTGCGGCGTGACGATCTTCCGGCCGGCAATATGGTCCGTGTGTTCGCGTTTCTCGGGGTGAAGCTGCCCGGACGAAAGCGCTCCAAACAACCACGCTGGAAATGGCCGCTACCGTTCACGGTGGCGCATGGTCGCTCGATCCGTTCGGGGGCAGCCGGACGGTCCGCTCCCCCAGGCCCTGTGTGATCAGCCGCGAGCTCCGCTGGTCGCGCAGATAGTTCCAGAGCCAGCTGAGCGCAACGCTCAGCCGATTTCGCACGCCGATCAGAAAATAGATATGCGCCAGCCCCCAGATCCACCACGCGATCGGGCCACGCAATGTGAACCGTCCGAAGTCGATCACCGCCTTGCTCTTGCCGATGGTCGCAAGGCTGCCGGCATGACGGTACCGAAAGGGTGCACCGGTGCTCCTTCCCCTGAGCCTGGCGCGGATCTCGGCCGCGACATAACGGCCCTGCTGCTTCGCTGCCGGTGCGATACCGGGTACCGGCCGGCCATCGGGAGCGGTGATCGCCGCGGTGTCGCCGATGATGAAGATCTCGGGATGGCCCGGCGCGGTCAGGTCGGGCTCGACCATGGCGCGGCCCGCGCGATCCGCGGCAATGCCGACCCATTCCGCGGCGGGAGAGGCCTGCACGCCGGCCGCCCAGACCATAGTAGAGGCCGCAATCTTCTCGCCTCCGCGAACCACGCCGGTTGCGGTGCATTCGGTCACCGGCTGTCCCAGGCTGATTTCCACGCCGAGCTTTTCGAGCGTGTGCTGCGCGTAGAGCGAAATATCTTCGGTAAAGGCAGGCAGCAGGCGCGGCCCCGCCTCGATCAGGATCACCCGCGTCGTTCGCGAATCGACATTGCGGAAGTCGCCGACCAGCGTCAGGTGCGCCAGCTCGGCGATCGTTCCGGCCAGCTCGACACCGGTGGGGCCGCCGCCAATGACGATAAACGTCATCAGCGCGCGGCGCCGCTCCGGGTCGGTCTCGCGTTCGGCCTCCTCGAATGCGCGCAGGATGCGGCGGCGGATCGTGGTTGCATCCTCGAGCGTCTTCAGCCCCGGCGCGAACGGCTCCCAGTCGTCATGCCCGAAATAGGCGTGGCGCGCGCCGGTCGCGATCACCAGGCTGTCATAGACGAGCGTTGCCCCGTCATCGAGCAGCACGTGCCGCGCGGCCTTGTCGATGCCGGTGACGGTCGCGAGCAGGGTGGTGACCTCGCGGCGGTTGCGCAGCAGATGCCGGATCGGCCAGGCGATTTCCGAGGTGGCCAGCGATGCGGTCGCCACCTGGTACAACAGGGGCTGGAAGAGATGATGGTTGCGCCGATCGACCATGGTGATGCGCACCGGCGCGCCGGCGAGATCATGAACCGTCTGGAGACCGCCAAAGCCGGCACCGACCACCACTACATGGTGCAGGTCCGTCAGGGTGCGATCGGGCATGGTTCACGCCTCCTATGTCATCATACCGCAGCGCGGTCGTCCGCGCTGGTAGCGCAATGGCCATGGTGTTGCGACACCAAGAACGAGCGCGCCTGAATAGACCGCCACGGAATGCTATGCCCGATCCTGTGCGATGGTTGAATCGCCGCTGGCAACCGGGCTGAGGGGGCGGGACCGCGGGCAAGGGGAGATATGTTACACCGGTCATGTAACATATCTCGGGCCGTCGTTGCTCGGTAAGATGTTAATAAAGTGTTATGTATCATATACTTAACTGGATAATTCGATGCGCAGTAGCGTAACTCATACCAATAGCAAGATCGGCCAAGCATGCCGCAACGCGGAGCGCCTAACTGGTGTCGCCACGGAGGACAGGACGATGAAGGCGGCACTTCAGAACTACCAGGCCCGGATGCAGCGCGTGCTGGATCATATCGACCGGCATCTCGATGCTGATCTGGATCTGGAAGCGATGAGCGGCGTGGCCGCCTTTTCGAAATATCATTTCCACCGGCAGTTCATGGCGACCTTCGGGTTGTCCGTGCATCGCTATGTCCAGCTGTCCCGCATGAAGCGGGCTTCATACCGGCTGGCCTATCGGAACACTGACAGCGTCACCGACATAGCGATGGATGCCGGCTATGAAGCATTGGATGGCTTTGCCCGTGCCTTTCGGCGACGGTTCGGGCAGTCGCCGTCGGCGTTTCGGAAATCTCCCGATTGGGAGCCGTGGCTTGTGGCCTTCGGGCCTCTCGACAATGCGAGGAGCAAGCTGATGCAGAAGACTTTTACCACTGACGACGTGACGATCCGCGATGTACTCCCCACGCCGGTGGCGATCATGGAACATCGCGGCGACCCGGCGACGATCGGCGCCACGATCCAGCGATTCATTGCCTGGCGCAAGGCCAGTGGCCTGATCCCGAAGGTCAGCCCGACCTTCAACGTCTTCCATTCCGATCCCCATATGACAGCCCCGGCCGACTATCGCATGGACCTGTGCGTCGGCACCGACCGTCCGGTTGCTGCACATGGAGAGCGGATCGAGGCCGGCGTCATTCCCGGCGGGCGCTGCGCGGTGCTGCGCGTCGCTGGCAACACCGACAATCTGGAGCCCGCCGCGCTCTATCTGTATCGCGACTGGTTGCCGATCAGTGGCGAGGAAGCCCGAGACTTCCCGCTTTACTGCCAGCGTCTCAGCTTCTTCCCGGAGGTGCCGGAGCATGAAGCAGTGGCGGAGCTTTTCCTGCCGTTGAAATAGGCTGGCCTGTGATGGCGGTCTGTCCCTCTCGCCGGAAGCGGGCAGGCCGCCGGCTGCCAGGGGCGTGCATTGTCGCGACCGCCTTCCCAATCCCTGGTGCCTCGCCCGGATCGCCATGTTAGCGGCGATGCTCCACCGAGGATCCAGTCGCGACCATAGCCGGCGCTCTCCATTTCACGGGCGAGATGCCCGATCTCGCGCGGTCGATGCGGCGGTAGTTCGTGGCGCGCTTAGCGGAGGAGCACGGGAGCATGTCCCGATGATCCGACAAGACCATCGCATAGCCGTGATCCCAATGACCGACAATCGCGGCAGGCTGAAGGTGTTTTGTCATACGGGGAAGCGGACATCCGCGAATGCAGGCACCAGCCGGCTCCTGCCAACATTCCATATCAATCCCTCCGGGCGGCGACATGCGCCACCCGGAGGGCCGGACAGGTTCAGGAACGAGACCTGCCCGCCGGTGCCGGATCGTCAGAAGACGATCTTCAGGCCCCCGGTGATCGCGTGATCCTCACCGCCCGTTCCGAGCACGCCGTCATAGGCGACACCCAAAGTGACGTTGGAGGATAAGCGATATTGCGCCTCGATCCGGGCGATGCCCGCGTCGCGCGACCCGCTGGCGCCGAGCACGGTAAAGTCCGTGCCGCCGTCTAAGGCGTGCCGGCCGGCGGGCGTCAGGTCGCCCCAGCCATGGCGCCATGCCATGGTGCCGCGCAGCGACAGGGCGCCAGCCCGGCTGGTTTCGAAGCGCAGGCCGAGCGTCGAGCCATAGCTGTCCTCGCTGATCGCCTTGCCAGACAGGGCGGCCGGGCCTGAAGCCTCCTTGAACGCGTCGCTCCTGGCGCGAAGAGCGGTCAGCCCGGCGAACGGCTCGACATGGCCGCCGCCCAGCGGCACGCGGTACCCGGCCTCGATAAAGCCCTGCAGCACCGATCCGTGATAGTCCGCGCGTGGCGTGGCGCTGAACCCCTGAAAGGCGATGCGGCGCTCGGTCTCGGTCGAGGTCCGCGCATAACCGACCCCGCCGCGCAGGTTGAAGCGACCGAACTGCCCCCCGGCATAGAGCAGGCCATGGATGGTTTCGACCGACGCCTTGCTGTCGCGGCGAGCGACCCTCAGGTCGGTGTCGGACCAGCCCCCGGCGACGCCGATGGTCACCGGCCCGATCGCACGGTCCACCCCGATCATAAACCCCCGCGTATCGCGGTTGACCTTCGCGGCGTTGAGATCGCCATCGCTGAGACCGGTGTCGGCAAAGGCCCTGCCCCACACCGCACCACCCTGATCGCCGTCGGCCAGGCGATCCAGCACGGCGTTGCGCAACAACCGGCTGTCCTCGATCATGGCGCCCCGCGCCGATGGATGGATTTCCCCCGACAGTTGGTCGAACGCATTCTGGGCGGCCGCGTCGTTGGGCAACAGCAGCAGCGCGTCCTTGACCGCATTGCCATCGGGCAAGCTGTCCGCACCTCCAGCCGTTTCTTTCTGGTTCGGTGTGATCCCGGCATCGGCCAGCGCGCGCAGCTGCGCGAACTCGATGAACGCGGTCGTCGCGCTGTATCCGTCGCGCAAGCCGGCAAAGGCGGTCAGGAACTGATCCGCGAAGATGAACTGGCCGGTCAGTCCGCCATCCGCCTGGACCACGACATGCTTGCCATGCAGCACGAGCGGCTGGCCGGTCACCGACTGAAGCCGGCTGCCCGTCTCGATCTGGACCGTTCCGGTCGTGCGGAACGTGTCGCTGCCGGTCGCGCCGCCAATGTCCACCGTCAGCCCCGAACCGTCCGCGAAAATGGTCGCCGCGGACGTCTGGATGAGATCGCCAGTGCCACCGTCCTGGAGACGCAGCACACCCGCATTCTGGAAGCGCTCGAGTCCCTGCCAGACCGTGGTTTCCGCCGTTGCCGCAGCCGTGGCGCCGACGATCGTGCCGGTCGCGCTGTTGAACAGCTGATCGTCCGCGGTGCCGAAAATGCTGGTGCCGCCGATGCTGCGCCAGATGCCGGCATTGAGCATCAGGCTGTTGGTGCCGGAGATATCGAGCGTGCCGATCAGGCTGCTGGCATTGCCGATCCCGACCGAGCCGGTTGCGCTGATCGCCCGGTCGAGGCTCAGCCCCGATGCGTTGCTGACAATGCCGTTGTTGATGATGACCACGCTCTGGCCATTGTTCGATACGACATTGATCGCATTATCGCCGCCCTGGACGGTGCCGTTCACGGTGACCCGGGTGTCACCCAGGCCGAGATTCGTCACCGCTATGCCGGAGAAGCCGCCCGAGGCATTGGCGGCTTCCACCGTGATGTCGTCCGCGTTCGCGTCGGCGAAGACGCGAATCCCCACCTGATTCTGGGCGATCACGTTGCCGGTCGCGATGATGCTGGTCTCGCCGCTTCCGAAATTCTCGGCAAGGATGGCGTCGCCCTGGCTCTGCACGTCGGCCGCGCGGACCGTCAGGTCGGTCGCGTTCACGTCATTCTGTGCGAGAACGCCGAAGATGCTGCCCGACACCAGCCCGGTGGTGGCGATGAACGACTCACCGCTGCCCCCATTGGTGGCGCGGATGCCGATCAGGCCGCCGGACACGGTCGCGGCGTCGACCCGGATATCGGTCCCGCCCGGGCCGTTATCGACCGCGATGCCGCTGCCGGTCGTTCCAATCACTCTTCCGGTTGCGCTCACGCGGACCGGGCCGGCGCCCTGGTTCAGCACCAGGATGCCGTTATTGCCGCCGATCACTTCGTTCACATCGACGAGCATGCCCTGTCCGCCAGTACCGGTCTCGGCCCGGATGCCGTTCATTCCCTGCCCGGTTACGATGCCGTTCGATCGTACGATGGTGACACCCGATCCGTAATTGCGGACCCGGACGCCGTTCTGCGCGCCCTCGGCATTATGGACATCGACCAGCAGGTCGGTGGCGTTGACGTCGCTGTTCGCAAGGATCGCGTCTTCGGTGAAACCCACTACATTGCCGGTCGCGACGATGCGGGTCGATCCAATGCCGTCATTGCGTCCGGAGATACCCCAGGCACCGGTGACGTCGGTGGCCGTGATCGAGAGATTACCGGCGGTCACATTGTTGTTCGCGGCGATGCCGAACGAGGTCGCCGCGGTGACCGCGCCGGTGGCGACGATCACAGTATCGCCCAGGCCATCATTCGCGGTCGCGATGCCCAGGGTCTGGCCGTTGACCACATTTGCCAGGACTTTCACCCCGGTCGTGTTGGTCCCGCCACTGGCCGAGATGCCGACCAATCCCTGCCCGGTCACTGTCCCGGTCGCATCGACCTGAACGAAACCGGACCCATGGTTGCTGGCCTGAATACCCCAGCTGCCGCCGGTCACGTCGCCTACGGTGATGTCAACGTCATCCGCGGTCTGGCTGGCGGAGACGAACACGCCGCTACCGGTCTGCCCGATCACCGGGCCGACCGCCGTCACCACCGCCGATCCGTCACCGCTCCACACAACGAAGACGCCATCGTCGCGCGCGATCACGTCCTTGACGATCAGGCTCAGGTTGCCCGCGCCGAGATCGCTGCTGGCCCAGACGCCGTTGCCGCCGGTGTTGGAGATCGTGCCAAGCCAGGACACAATGGTGTCACCACCGCCGGCATTGTCGAGATAGAGCCCGTGCGCGCCATTGGCAAAGATGTCGGCATTCGAAAAGGCGAGGATCTCGCCAGCCGATCCGCCGCTGCTCCCCGTCGTCGCTAGGCTCACGCCCGCACCGGTGAAGCTCCCGCCTCCTTCGAAGCTGATCCGTCCGTTGCCGGTCACGCTCAGCGCGATTCCATTGCCGTTGCCGCTGGTATCGACCGTGAACCCGAAATCGGCGGCGACCGTCGCGTCGTCGTCGACAATCACCTGCGGCACATCCGTCGCGCCGGAACAGCCATAAGTGTTCGGCGGTCCTTCGACGCACTGGGCATAGGCCGGCGAGACGATTGCTGCGAAGCTGACCGAAGCAGCCAGGATCGCCAGCCGCGAGGTCTTGAACCGGTATGGGCCCTTGCGCCGCGGGGCAGGGGAAGCGAGTTGCGAAATAGGTGAGATCATAAAGGTCATGATGAGGGTTCCACTGTTCCTGATTGATGGCCCCGCGTCGCCATGCCGAGATCCACTCAATGGGACGCAGCAGCCGATGCCCGGGCCGCAGGCTCCCTAGGGCGCAAGCAGAACCGTCATCAGATGCACCATACGTCGCCGACCGGTGCGCCAGGATGCAACGGGTTGCATTTCGCCGGGCGACTGCTCAAACTCCGATGAAAAGGGGTCGCGGATGCAAAGCAGCTTCGGAGAGCGCCTCACATTGGCGCTGAAAGCCTTGTCGATGAGCCGCGGGCGGCTCGCCGCCGAACTGCAGGTCGACAAGTCGCTGGTCGGACGCTGGGCCTCCGGCGCCGTCCACCCGGCGGCGCACAATCTCGAGCGGCTGACGCGCCTCCTCGCTGAAAAACACCCCGGCCTGACATTGCTCGACTGGGAGCGCGAGCCGGCCGATTTCGCCGCCTTTTTCGGGGTCGACCCGGTCAGCGTCACACAACCGCGTCAGCCTGGCGTCCCCCTGCCGCCGGAGACGCTGGATGCCGCCTATGCGTCAACCAGCCAGCGCGGCGAAGCCTATGAAGGGCTCTGGCGCGCAACTCATCCCGCCGTGATCGCTCCGGGCCGATTCTTCCACGAGCATGGCATGATACGCCGCGGTGTGGGGGGCCTGTTGCGGTTCGAACTGGGTGGCCCGGACGTTCGGTATGTCGGGTCGATCCTGCCGATCGAGGGGCAGGTCTTCGTCATCGCCACGGACACCGTCAGGCATCTGCCCTGCTTCATGATCTTCAATATCGTCACCATGCCGAAGATCGTCCTGATGGACGGCATCCTGCTGACCGCCGGGAATGCGATGCGCAATCCATCGGCCTATCCGATCGTCATGGAGCGGATCGGTGACCTGACCGGCGACCGGCCAGCGGACGACGCCCATGCCGAATCGCTGATGACCCGACCCCAGTTCGTCCAGGACGACGAATGCGTTTCACCGGCGATGCGCAATCACCTGATCCGCGATTTCGGCCCCGAGGCGATAAAGGCCGGTGGCGATCTTCTCCTGACCGCCGCCGGAACACCGGATTTGGCAAAGGTGGTCGCGGCGCTCAACTATCCGGGCTGAGGAGCACGGCGGGGACATTGATATTCGCCCATTTCCGAATTGCTGCGACGACCCCAGCCGCTATCGCCGCTGTGCCGTAATATAGCGATCGACCTGCTCCTCGAGCACGTCGAGCGGAAGCGCGCCCTGGCTCAGCACTGCCTCATGGAAATCCCGGATGTCGAAGCGGGGCCCCAATGCCTTCTCGGCGCGTGCCCGCAATGCGGCGATCCTGAGTTGCCCCACCATGTAGCTGGTCGCCTGGCCTGGCCAGTTGAAGTAGCGATCCACCTCACGCGCGATATCGGTGTCCGATATCGAGCTGTTCGACTTGAAATAGGCGATCGCCTGTTCGCGCGTCCAGCGCTTGGAATGGATGCCCGTGTCCAGCACCAGTCGGATTGCGCGCCACACCTGGAGCGAGAGCATGCCCAGCCGGGCATAAGGGTCCTTGTACACGCCCATCTCGTTGGCCAGGCGCTCCGAATAGAGGCCCCAACCCTCGGTATAGGCGCCATAGCCACCGAATTTGCGGAACTTGGGGATGCCGGTCAGCTCCTGCTGTCGCGCGATCTGGAAATGGTGTCCCGGCGCGCCTTCGTGCGCTGCGATGCCGGCCACCTGCACCTTCTGCGTCTGGTTCATGTCCACCAGATTGACATAGTAGATGCCGGGCCGAGACCCATCCGCCGAAGGCGGATTGTAGAAGGCCGTGGGGGCGGTCCCCTCGCGCCATTTCTCCACCGCGCGCACTTCCAGCGGCGCCTTGGGCAGCGTGCGGAAATAGCGCGGCGCCACCGCCATCACGGACGCGATCACCGCGCGCGCGTCGCGAAGATATTCCTCACGGCCGGCTTCCGTGTTCGGATATTTGAACTTGGGGTCAGTTCGGATGTGATCGAAGAACTGTTCCAGCGTCCCCTTGAAGCCAACCTCCTGCTTGATCGCGCCCATTTCCTGCCGGATCGCGGCGACCTGCCTGAGGCCCAATTGGTGGATTTCGTCAGCGGTCAGATTGGTCGTAGTCGAGCTCTTCAACCGGTCAGCATAATAGGCCGCCCCGTTCGGCAGGCTCCACGCCCCGAAATTGCCCTTGGACTTCGGCTCGATCTCGTCGAGCGCCGCGACCAGCATGTCATAGCCATGCCGGAACGGACCTGTCAGCGCCGCGCGTGCGTCGCTCAGCAATGTCTCCTTGGTCGCAGCCGGTGCGTTTAGCGCGTCCACTTTCTTGCGAAAGTCGGCCATCAGCGTCGAGTCCGGGCCGTTGTCGAAGGGCGCGCCGGTAATGACCTTGCGTGCGTCGGCGCGGGCTGGTGCGAAATTGACCTTGTTCGGTATGATTCCCGCTGCCGCCTGCTCCCGCATCAGTGCAGCGGTTTCCCGCATCACGCGTTCGGTATCGCGCAGGCGCGCGATATAGGCCTGGGCGTCCTCGACCGTGTCGACCTTGTGATTGTTGATGAGCAGAACCGGAATTTCGCCCGCCGGGCTGCCGTTCGTGGATACCGGAAAGCGCAGCTTGCGGAATTGGAAAGCATCGCGGCCGCGCATGACTTCATACTCGAACAGCCGATAACTCACGCGCGCACTTTGCCCCAGACGTTCGGGCTGGAATCGAGCGCGCATGTCCTTGAGCTGCTGTTCGGCAAGGTCGCGCGCGCGCACCGCCGCGGCGTCCGTATAATCGTCCAGCCGATCATAGCTGGTCTTGAATCCGAGTTGTGTCTGGGTTTCCGGGCTCAAGCTCATCTGTGCATCGAATGCCTGGTCCAGAAACTCGAGCAAGGCTGCATCCTGCACGCTTGCCTGCGCCACCGGGGTCGGCACGGGAGCGCTCGCCTGGATGAGCGGAACGATCGGGAGCAAGAGCAAGGCAAAAGCTGAACGCATCGGAATCTCCTGTTGGCGACGCGCTTGTTACGCGACGCAGCGTCTTGCGCAATCGCTTCCCGACAGCTTCACCGCATATAGACGAGCGGCTCGGCCGCGACGTAGCGATGCTGCTCCGGAAAGGGTTCGCTATGCGTGTCGACGTCGATCCTCTGGCGCCGGATCTTGTTTGAATCCAGCGATGCCCTGGGCCAGACGGGCAAGCCCGTGGCGTTAGGATCGCCGCTCTTGATGAAGCTGGCGAAATAGCCGCGCATCGTTGCCGATACCTTCCGGTCGTCGTCGGACCAGGCATAGAGCGGATTGATATCGAGGTTGCCCAGCGCATATTCGATTTCGGCGCTGTGCACCGCGCCCCATGGCAGCGGGCTGCCCGAAACGTCGGTTGCAAAGCGTGGCCGGACGCGGGTGTAATGGTAAAAATAGGTCGGCGCGCCCGTCCGGCGCTGCAGATCGAACCATTTCCAGGTCGGCAGGGCGAGGAAATCGTCGCTCGCCAGCGCGGTCGCCGCGGAAACAACGTCGCCGTCATTCCTGGCAGGATAGAGCGCGAACACCGCATCCGCCTTGGCACCGAGCGTGCGAGTCAGGCCGGCGCGATACTTGGCAATTGTTGGCGCGCCGTCGCCGAACACGGCCGATCCCGGCGCCTCCTGCGAGTTCGATCCCAGCAGAAGCGGCACGCGTGCGGCCTTGCCCTGTGCGAACGTCACCGCTGGTGGCTCGGTCAGGAAATAGCCGTCGATCACCGCGTAGAATGACATGTCCTTTGCATCGCCCTGCGCGGCAAGAAGCTTGTCGGCCGGCATGGCGCGCAGTGCGGCAAGCGTGGGCGCGCCCAGTCTTTGCGCAAAGGCAGCGCCCTTCTGCTCTGCCTCGACCAGCGCGGGTGGCGTCCATTTCTGCATCATCGCACCGCTTTCTCCGATTGCCCCGGCAATCTTGCCACGCGACAAGGGCGACGCCATCAGCGCGCTGACCGACATCGATCCAGCGGACTCCCCGCCGATCGTGATATGGTCCGGGTCGCCCCCGAACGCCGCGATGTTGCGCTTCACCCAGCTGAGCGCCGCCACTTGATCGAGCAAGCCGTAATTGCCCGATGCATGATGCGGCGAACCCGCCGTCAGTTCGGGATGAGCGAGGAATCCGAATATGCCGAGCCGATAGTTTATCGTGACGACGACGATGCCCTGTTCCGCCAGTGCGGTGCCGTCATAGCGCTTCTCCGAACTATCGCCCGCCTGGAAGCCGCCGCCATAGACATAGACCAGCACCGGCAATTTTGCCCGCGCCGACCGGCCAAGCTTCGCCGGCGTCCAGACATTCAGATAGAGACAATCTTCACTGGGTGCGGGCGATCTGAACATCATGTCGGAATAGAGCGGTTGCTGCATGCAGCGTGGCGCGAATGCCGTCGCAAGGCGGATGCCCGGCCAGGCCGCGGCCGGTTGCGGCTCGCGCCAGCGCAAATCCCCTACCGGCGGGGCAGCAAATGGAATGCCGCGAAAGATCTGGACGGGCGACCTGCCGGTTTCGGCCTCACCCTGAAGCTTGCCGCCTGCGATCGTGACGATCGGGCCGCTCTGGGCCTGTGCGGAAGCGGCAAATGGCACCAGTGCCAGCGCAAAGCATAGTTTCGGCAGCATCATGGTCTCCGTCTTCCCACCCTTTTTGATCGAGGCTTTGCGACCGGCCGCCATGATGGCACAGTGCAGAACCGGATCAGGCACTATCATGGTGCAGCATCGGTGCGATGATTGTGGGAGAGCGGATGCATCCTGTCGAGACATTCGAACTGGTCCTTGCTCTTCTCGCCGGGGTTGTCGCCCTGCATTGGGCGGCGCGGCGCATCGGCCTGCCGCCCGCGACCGCGCTGCTCGTCGGCGGCGGCGGTCTTGCCTTTATACCCGGATTGCCCCCGGTGGCGCTCGATCCCGAACTTGCACTGGTGCTGTTCCTGCCGCCGCTGCTGATGGACGGAGCCTATTACACCGCGTTCGGCCGTTTCCGGCGACACCTTCCGGGCATATTGTCGCTCGCGGTCGGTGCTGTCGTCTTTACCACACTGGCCGTCGGGCTGGTCGTCCATTGGCTTGTCCCCGGACTACCATGGGCTGCTTGCTTTGCGCTCGGCGCGATCGTGTCGCCGCCGGATGCCGTGTCGGCCCGCGCCGTGCTCCAGGGCGTGACGCTCCCCCGGCGATTATCGGCGCTGCTGGAAGGCGAGAGCCTGCTCAATGACGCCACCGGGCTGGTGCTGTTTCGCTTCGCGGTGGTCGCCACGCTGAGCGGCGTATTTTCTACCGGCGCTGCCGTCTCGAGTTTCTTCTTCCTCGCCTTTGGCGGGATCGTCGTCGGCCTTTTGGTGTCGGCGGTCTGGATGTTCGTCGTGCGGCGTCTGAGCGACCAGACGTTGATCATCATGGCCAACACGCTGATCTGCTGGGTCGCCTATATCGCCGGCGAGATGGTCCAGGTCTCCGGGGTGATCGCGACGGTCGTCGCCGGGCTGGTGCTTGGCTGGTACCAGCATATCATTTTCCCGGCCCAGGTCCGGTTGCGCGGCAGTGCCTTTTGGCAGACTCTGGTATTCGTGCTGGAGGCGCTGGTCTTCATTCTGATCGGTTTCTCGCTCCGTGGCGTGCTCGACCGGGTCGGCGGGATCGAGGCCGTCTCGGCGACCATGGCAGTCCCGATCCTTGGTGTCGTGCTGACGGTTGTGCTGGCGCGCTTCGTCTGGGTGTTTGGCAGCGACGGCCTGCTCAGCGCGCTCCGCGGGCTGGGGCTGAAACGCGCGCGCCCGCTCGGGATGCGGCAAGCGACAGTGCTGGGCTGGGCCGGCATGCGCGGCGTCGTGACGCTGGCGGTGGCGCTCACTTTGCCGGCGTCGATGCCGGGCAGAGACCTGATGCTCGTCATCGCTTTCGCGGTAATTTTCGCCACCGTCGTGGTGCAGGGGACGAGCCTCGGCTGGCTGATCCGGCAAGTCCGGCCGGTCGACCAGGATCCCCCGGCGAAAATGACCATGGCCCAGTCGGAGGCGGCCATTGCCGGCGCCAGAAACGATGCGGTCGAGGCGCACGCCTATGCGCCGGATGGAACGCTGATCCACCCGCAACTGCTCGAACAGTCGCGCAAGCGCCTGGATATCATCCAGCGTTACGCGGCGGACGCGGACACCTTCATGGAAGGGGCCCGCACGCATTTCGACGTCGTGCTGATCGCCCTTGCCGCCGGCCGCGCGGAGCTGATCCGCATTCACCGCGCGGGGCTGATCGAGGACGAAGTGCTGCACGATCTGGAGCGCGATCTGGATGTCGAGGAATTGGGCATCATTCTGCAGCGGGGCGACTAGGCCTGGGTTCGAGCCCGGTCGGCCTGCTCGAGATTCCGACTGGCATCGTGGCGATTCCCGACTCTAGCAGACGCTGCGCGATCAGCCCGGGCGAAGCCCGGACGCGCAATCAGGCGAGTGCGGTCCGGCCGCCCGGTTGCCGATCGCATAACTGAGATTGTGCGGACGGCGCGAGCCGGGCATGGGGCCGGACATGATCCGCTACCTTGTTCCGCTTCTCCTCCTATGCCCCGGCCCGGCCGCGGCGCAGGCCATCCAGCCCGGCAATTGGGACTTGAAGTCCACCGCCGTCGAGCTCGTGATTCCCGGCACCTCCGGCTTCCTGCTGCGCATGATGCGGGGCAAGTCGAAGACCGAGCACAAATGCATTGCGCCGGATCAGGCACGGGCAGGGATTGCCGCGCTGCTCGTTCCCGATCCCAAGGCCAAATGCCGCGTCGAAAGCTCGGTCGTCGCCGACGGCAGAATCGCGCAGGCGATGGTGTGCCCGCAAAAGGAAGGCGGCACGTTCCGCGCTGTCCGGTCGGGCAGCTATACTGCCGCGGGTTTTACCGCGCGCATGACGATGGCGGGGCAGACGCCCAAAGGCGCGACGCGTATCGTGCTCGACCAGACGGCGGTGCGGACGGCGGCCACCTGTCGCAGATAGGATGCGTTCATATCGTTACGCCGCCCGCTCGCGCCCGGGCGCCACATCGTCCTTGCGGCGCAGATAGGGGGCGACGAGGTTGCGGGCGCGGAACCATTCCTGCCGCGCCTCGCTCAGCGTCTCGAAATTGCCGATCACGCGGCGGCACTCCTCGCTGCGGCACTGGCAGATCATGTGCCAGTTCGATTCCTTCAGCGTGGTCGAATAGTCCCAGGTGATCTCGTCGCCCGGCGCGATCGGGCGGACCGCGACCAGGAACACGCCGTCGCCGGTGAAGCGCAGGCCGGCGTTCGGGTTGCAGCTATGGTTGATCAGATCGTCGATCCGGCCCGACGGACCCATATAATGTTGCGGCGTGACCTGGACGAAGCGATCGCTTGATCCGCGCATCAGGCTGGGCACGCGATCGGCGCGGACGCGGCGACCGGTAAACCGGACGATCGCGTCGCCTTCGGCAAAACCCTCGGCGGCATAGACTGCCTTGCCGAGATGCGTCTCGCCGATCGCGAACAAATTGGCGGCGGGGCGATATGCGTCGAGAATGTAGAAGCGGCCGTTGCGGAAGCCGAGCGAACGCAGTGGGTTGATCGTCGCCAGGCCGACCATGAACCAGATGCTGGCATGGCCCAGCAGTTCGACGAAGATATAGGCATATTCACCGACCACCTGGCCTTCGATCCGGGTCGCGACGAGCAGGGTGGCGAGATCGCCGAGCGTCCATAACCCCCAGGCGGGCGAACGTTCGCGATTGCGGTCCTGCCATACGCTTTGCCAGGTCGGCCAGAAGCTGATCGGTACCGCGATCACCACCAGCATATGCGCCCAGAAGGCATTCTGGAACGCGAACCACAGGGTCAGCGAGGCAAGACAGGCGGCCATGCAGAAGATCTCGCTCTGCGAGGGCGCTTCCCAGCTCGACCGTCGCCATACGCCGAGCGTGATCGCCACACAGGCGACCGCAGAGATGGTGAAGATCCAGGCCTGCGGCGCACCGGGATTGACCGCGGCATACGTGCCCGCCTCGACCGCGGTCGCGGCGCTCCAGATCAGCCAGGACGCCCGGTTCGGCTGCACCAGCTGGCGCCTGATCCCGGTCAGATAGACGGCGTAACCCGCCAGGCTGCACAGGATGGCGACGAGGAACCAGGGTTCGATGGGCATGTTCCGTGAGGTCGATATGGTTGATCGACGCTTACCGGGGAAGCCGACTCTCGTCTATCGAAAACCCAGGAGTGACCACGAGTCGCGGCGAGTCCGGCTAGCCAGGAAAGAGGCCCGGCCGCCCGACGCGTTTGCACACGGCTTCATTCCCAAAGAAAAGGGCCGCCTTCCCAAAGGAAGACGGCCCGATCCCGCGATACCGCCGCGATCAGAAGCGCAGCTTGACCGATGCGCGATAGCTCTGGTTGGCGACGTCGCTGCGGCTGAGCGTCGTGTCGGCGCCGACCGAGAACTCCGCCTTGTCGCTGCCAAAGGCGATGCCGCCGCCGATTTCGGCCCAGTCGTTATCCTCGCCGGTCATCGCGAACAATGCGTTGGGGCCGACGCCGCCGACGAAGTTCGCGCCGAACGCCGCGGGCTGATTGGCGAAATCATGGACATAATAGGCCGACAGATAGGGGCGGAACGTCCCCTTGGCGCTGGCGGTCAAGCCGGCCCGGGCCTGCAGGCTGTCGAGATTTTCCCGATCATAGACCAGTGCCGGGCCGCCGCCGGTTTCCGCCACCCGATCGAACCCGATCCGGCTGGCGCGGAGCGAGACCCGCGGACCGACCTTGAGCTGACCGAGGTCGAAATTCTTGCCCAGGCCGATTTCGGCCGACAGGGCCAGCGACTGGTCCTTCGCCTCGAGCCGGTAGGTCGTGGCGAGGATCGCCGCGGTCCGCTCGGTGCGGGTCGCGAACAGGCCGGCGCTGGCCACACCGTCGAGCACGATGCCGCTCACACTTTCGACCTTGCCGTAGATCGTGCCCTGATAGAGCGCGCCGCGCGCCGTCTGCCCGGCGATCGCCGTGTCGCCGTCGACCTTGCTGTACGAGAAGGCGAAGCCGGCAACGGCATGCTCGCTGAGCTCGGTTTCCAGGCCGGCGGCGAGGTAATAGCCGTCGAACTGGTTGCGCCCGCCAAGCGGCACGGCGGTCGGCATCGGGCTGCTGTCGCCGTTCAGATAGCCGCCGGCGATGAACCCGCTGACCGTTTCCGGCAGCTTGCCTTCCTGCAGGACGGTGTCACCGGCATCGCTGCGCACTTCCGGCTGGCCGAGCATGCCGTTCATGTTGAGCGCGGCCAATTTCAACGGCTGGCCGACCAGCGCCAGCGTGCCGCCGAGCTCGCCTGGCTGCAGCGAGTTCAGGCGATCACGATAGAAGCGCGCCATATTGTCGACCGCCACGGTGCCGATCGAATAGTTGAGTGCTTCGGCACGTGGCGCGAAACCCTCGAGCGTCGCGCGGATCGTACCGGCATTCTGCAGATCGAGCGGGCCGTAAAGGTTGACGAAGGTCTGGCCGGTTCCTGCGCGGTTCTGGTCGAGCAGCTGGGCATAGGCGCGCTGGATCGGCGAGGTGGCGAGGTCGGCATATTTGCCGACATCGATCGAGACCTGCACCGCATTGGGCGTGTAGGTGATGCGCGGCGCGCCGAGGATGGCGCTGAGCGGGCTGGTGTTGGGGGAGAAACGGTTCAGGTCGGCGAACCCGCCCTCCGCGGTCAGGATGGTGTAGACGTCGGTCGAGCGGATGACCGAATTCGGCATGATCGCGAAGCCGAGCTGGCCGCCGAGGCTGACCGTACCGTTGGTCGGCGTGGCGCCGTTGAAGGTCGTCGCGACTACCGCGATCTTGTCCGACACGCCGTTCGACCCGAGGTCGATGAAATAATGCGTGCCCGATGACAGAACGAGGTTGCCTCCAAAGGTCAGCGTGCCCGCAGTCCCCGTCGTACCCGGCGCAAAGATGCCGGTCGCGCTGGTGAAGTACGGCGCGTTGAAGCGGCCCGAACCGGTAACCCCGCCGCTGAGCAGGAAATAATCGCCGACCGAGGTGATCAGGCCGTTATTGGTGACCAGGCCATCGAGCTGGTTGATGTTGATCAGGCTCTTCAGCGACCCGCCCGTACCGACGTTCAGCTTGGCGTCGGCGCTGGTCATGGTGAAGCGGTCGATCGTCACCGCGCTGTCCAGCGTGGTGGTGCCGGCCGCCGACAAAGTCACGTCGAAATAGCGCGCATTGGTCTGCGTCGCGGCATTGGGATCGATATTGTTGGGCACGAAATTGCTTGCGCCGGGCAGGCCGTTGGCCAGCGTTGCGGCCGGCAATGGCGTTGTCGAGCTGCTGGGTGCGTTCGCGATATCGACGCAATCAGTGAGGAAGCAGATCTGGCCGAACTTGCCCCCGGTGCCGTTGATTCCTTCGCCCGGGGTGGTCGGGATGCCGTTGACCAGCTGACCATTGACCAGGACGTTATACGCCGGATCGAGTTTGGTGACCCAATGGTTCGGATCGGTCCAGGCGCCGTCGCCGGCCTTGGCACCGACATAGCGGTACGGGTTGCTCGCCGCGAGATAATCCCAGAACAGATAGAGCGGCTGGTAGAAGGAGGTGGTGCCGTAGCTCGATCCGGGCTGGCCATTGAAATAGCGGCTGCCGCCGGACAGGACGGCGATCACCACCTGCTTGGCAAAGGCGCGATCGACGATCAGCGGCCCGCCCGAGTCACCCGGTCCCGTGATACCCTCATTGGGGAGCGCATCATCCTTGAAGGCGTTGAAATCGAACTGGTTGCCATGGCCGGGGCTGTCGAAATCGACCTGATAGAGATTCTGCGGCAAGCCGCCGGCCGAGCCGAACAGGAACAGGTCGACATCGTCGAGCGAGCCGAGAATGCCGACATAATTCTCCGCAACGCGACGGCGGAAATCGCTGCCGGTCGCGCCGGTCGGACCGACGCCGTTATTGCCATAGCCAGTGACGGTGACGTGATAGCCGGTGCCGGTAACGTCATCGATCGCGCCGGGAGCGGGCAGCTCGGACAGGAGGAGCGCCCAGGTCGGCACGTTCGCGGCCGGCGTATCGAGCGATGCGACCGCGACGTCGGCCTGAAGGAAATTGTTGCCGTCGCCGAGCAACACCGAGTCCGGATGATACAGGACCTGGTTGACGTTATACATATAGTCGGCGACGCGGGTCAGGTATTTTTGACCGCCGGAAACACCGTTCAGCCATTTGCCGAACGCCGAATTGCCCGCCGCATTGTTATTGGCCTGGAAGCCGAAGCCGATCGGCAGCTGGTTCGCGCCGGTGCCATAGCCCCAGGGGTCCATTGCGCCGCCATTGGGGTTTTCGTTCACGCAGTGCGCAGCAAAGATCACCGTGCGCGGGTTGATCAAGGTGCCGGTGCAGGTGCCGATAAAGCCGTTCTTCTGATCGATGATCATCTGGCCGACGCCGTTGACGCCCGTATCGACGGCACTGGCCGGTGTGTTCGGCGGGGAAACGATGATGCTCGGGTCGGAAATCGTGCTGATCGGCTGTGCGCCGCCCTGCGGCTCGTTGATCATGCCGCTTGGGCCGATATTCTGGGCATGGGCGGTGCCGCCCAGGATGAGCGATACGGTACCCGCCGAGGCGAGCAGCCACGAGCGGACGCGTGCCGAGCGCACGCCGGTATTGGCTTGAATCATCTGGATAAATCCCCTTGACTGGAAACGGTGCCCCCGTTTCATCTAGCGAGGCTATCGAGCAAAATGTGCAAGCTCAAGGACTTGATCGCACCACTTTCGCAGCATTGGCGGCAAAGAGAGATTATTTGCCTCTCATGTGGCTCAAGGGAGACAGTCTTCCTTGGGTGGGGTGTGGTTTCGCTGACAAAGTTCATCCGCTCCGGGTCGCCTATCTTTCGCAAGCGCATGCTGAAGCAGCCTTGCGATCCAATGCCGTGAAAGCCAGGATTGCTAGCAGGGCGACAGGGGAGTTGAATCGTGACCAGAATAATGGGGCGAGCCGCATCCATTATGCTGATGGCCTCATCTTTCTATCCGCACCCTGGCTGGTCAGCTGAAGCCGCCGACAGACAAGAGGTGACGTTGAAGGGGGTGGTCAAGCTGGGACGAGAGGTCAAGATCTATAATTACAAAGTGATAAAAGGAAACTTCAGGCGGCAATCCGCGAAATGCATCAGCGCCATGATGCCGCCAGGTTATGATGAAGTGAGAGGGTTTGGAAAACGGAAGACTGCAATAATCGAAGGCGTGGTTATGCAATACGGGCGTTGGGTGATGTCTGATCCTGCGCAAGCGACTATTTCTCCCATGCAGAATACATGTGGAGGAGATTATTTCGTCTATATAAGGAGAATAAAGTTCATTTAACTTTTTGAGATAATATGGGGATTTTATTTTTCTGAGAGCTTTATGATAAGGCCCGGGCGGAAGTGGATGGTGAAATGAAAATCAATAATAGAGCAATGTTATATTTAATGTTGGCGATTTCACTGCTTTTCAGCCTTCCGGCAATGTTGGTGGGTATTGGATTTGCTGGCGGTCTTGAGGGATTTTCTCTGCCTGCAAGGGATATTTTGTCCATAGTTGTTTGGGCGCTGTCAGGGGTGGTGATTTTTGGACCTATCATAGGTGTAGGTTTTTTCGGGATTAGATTGTTGGCGGAAAAGAAGTTTTGAAGCCGGGCCTATATTAAAGCCGGGCCTATATTAAAGCCGGGCCTATATTTCTGCACGCAACCGCTCAGCAAATCCATGGTGTGAGGATGTTCCCGGGGTAATATTCGTAGCCGAACTCAGGCGCATCCAAAGCCATGTCCCGCTTTCCTGGAGAACTTGGGTCGGGGCTAATCGGGAATGGCAGAATTCTATAGCCTCGCAGCCAGATACGCTCCGGGCGGCTATGCGATATCGCTGCAATGGTCGGGGCGATAGGATTCGAACCTACGACCCCTGGACCCCGAGACCAGTGCGCTACCAGACTGCGCCACGCCCCGACACATTGCAGGGTGCTGCGCCTAGCGGGCGCGCGCGGCGCTATCAAGGCAAAAATGGCGGGCGCGCCGGTTGTCGCAGGATTTTCGCGATGCGCCGCCATCAGGCCTCAGGACACGCCATTTCGCGCCGCCATCATTGCGTCGACCGCGACGAATTTCTCGCGCGGGGCGCCTTCGCGGGCGGCGGCGACTTCGGCGGCTTCGATCTTCTGCCAGTCGCGGAAGGTGACGACCTCGACACCACGCCCGGCGAGCAGCGCGTCGAGGCCGGTGCGGCCGGTCTTGCCGCTGGTGCCGGGCAGGTCGGCAGCGATGTTCTCGGCCGCGAGGAAGCCGTCGGGGCGGTTGGTGCCGATCGTGCCGGTCGGCCCGCGCCGTGCCCAGCCGACCGCGTAGAGGCCCGGCGCAATCCGGCCCTCGTCATTGGCGAAGCGGCCGAGCTTCTCGTCATAGGGCACGCCCTCGATCGGCGGAGTGCGATAGCCGATACAGCTGACCACCAGGCCGACGGGAATGGCATAGGTCTCGCCGGTGCCCGAGGCGCGGCCCTCGGTATCGAGCGCGGTGCGTTCGACGATGATCCGCTCGACCCGGCCGTCTCCCTCGATGCGCACCGGCATGGCGTAGAAATCGAAGATGATGTTGATCGGCTTGACCTGCGGATTGGCGGCGAAGTCGCGCAGATGCGTGACCGATTTGCGCTGCCCCGGATCGAGCGCCCCATCGGCCTCGACCGGCGGCAGGTCGGCAGGATCGACCTGCGGCGCGGCGCGCGAAAGATGGCCGAGCTCGCCCAGTTCCTTGGGCGTCATGGCGATCTGATGCGGGCCGCGCCGGCCAAGCAGAGTCACCGTGTCGAGCCGCGCTTCGCCCAACTCGCCCAGCGCATGTTCGACAATGTCCGAGCCGATGAATTCGTCGCCGGTCTTGGCGAGGATGCGGGCGACGTCGAGCGCGACATTGCCGTTGCCGACCACCACTGCGCCGGGGCCCTGGAGCGGCGGGGCGAGCCCGGCGAAATCGGGATGGCCATTATACCAGCCGACGAACGCGGCTGAGCCGATCACGCCGGGCAGATCGTCGCCCGGCACGCCGAGCCGACGGTCGGACGGGGCGCCGGTCGCCAGCACCACCGCGTCGTACAGGCCGCGCAACTCCTCGATCGAGACGTCGCTGCCGACGCTGACATTGCCGACGAAGCGCACCGTATCCGACAATGCGACCGCTTCGTAGCGGCGTGACACGCCCTTGATCGATTGATGGTCGGGCGCGACGCCGGTGCGGATCAGGCCGTACGGAACGGGCAGGCGATCGATGATGTCGACGCGCACATTCGCGCCGAACGTCTTCTGGCACCCCTCCGCCGTATAATAGCCCGCAGGGCCCGAACCGATGATCGCGATATGATGCACGTGCAGCCGCTCCTCGTTCTTTTGCCGAATGCTAGGCGGGAAGCGGGGCGGGGGGAAGGTGGGATCGGCGTACGAAAAGATCAGCTTGGCGCGGCGAAAGTTTACGCCGGTTGAAATCCTATTGAATAAGTAGAGATTGAGCTCCGGCAGCCAATAAAGGCTGCCATGGGAGTGTGTATGCCAGTACCCGAGTTGATCCGTGAACAGGCCGCAGGGGCCGAGGCCATCGAATCGATCGTCGCCGGATTGCGCGACGCGCGCGACGACTGGCGCGCTGCGAATCAACGCTATGCCGCGGCGGGCACCGGGCGATTCCCCGGGCGCACCGCGGTCGGCTTCATGCTCGAGCATCTCGAGGCGGCCTTGTTCCCGCTGCGGCTCGGTCATTATGAGGGTACGACCGAGGATCTGTTCGTCGCATTGCGGCTCGAACAGGCGCTGGCGATCCTGCGCGACGAGGTCGATCGCGAGCTGCGCTATTGGGAAGCGGAGAGCGCCGACCGTTTCGAGTCCGGGCATGGCGAAACCATCGTGCGGCTGTTCGGCGCGGCCTTGCCCGAGGTGCGCCGCCTGATCGACAGCGACATCGCCGCTGCGTTCCAGGGCGATCCCGCCGCGCGCAGCGTCGATGAGATCCTGATCTGCTATCCATGCGCGCTGGCGGTGATGTACCACCGGCTCGCGCATCAGCTTTATACGCTCGGCGCGCCCTTGGTCGCGCGGGTGATCTCGGAGATCGCCAATACGCGTACCGGGATCGATATCCATCCCGGCGCGACGATCGGGCCGAGCTTCTTCATCGATCATGGCACTGGCGTGGTGATTGGCGAGACCACGATCATCGGCGCGCGGGTGCGGCTCTATCAGCATGTCACGCTCGGCGCGCGGCGCTTGCCGGCGGAAAGCGGCGACACGGTACGCGAACGCTTTGCCCGGCATCCGATCGTCGAGGACGATGTCGTGATCTATGCCGGCGCGACGGTGCTGGGCCGGGTGACGATCGGCGCAGGATCGACGATCGGCGGCAATGTCTGGGTGACCGACGATGTGCCGGCGGGCAGCCTGGTGATGCAGCCGCCGGCCTTGCTGTTCCGCGCCGGCCAGCCGCATCTGCCGCTGTTTCCCGGCGACGATTGAGGGGACGATTGACGCGAGCGTCTGCAGGTCCGACATTCCATCCATAGGAGAGTGAGTATGGCAACAGCCCTGAAGCTTGAATCGGACCTGATCGATCGCGCCGCGGCGCGCGGGATCCGGATCGAACCCTCCACGCTGACGCTTGGCGCGGAACTGTCGGGGATCGATCTCGACCAGATCCTGTCCGACACCGATGGCGAGATCATTCGCGACGCGTGGCTGCGCTACAAGGTGATCTTCTTCCGCGGCCAGGACATCGGCTATGAGAGCCATCTCCGGCTCGGCCGGCTGTTCGGCGAGCTGGAGGGGCATCCGGTGCTGCCCTCGATCGACGGCTATCCGGAAATCCTGATCATCAAGGGCGTCGAGGGGGTGAATCTGACCCCCGACACGTTCGAGGGGTTCAAGGCGTTCAACAAATGGCACACCGACATGTCGTTCCGGGCAAAGCCGTCGATCGCGTCGGTGCTGCGCGCGCGGCTGCTGCCGTCGGTCGGCGGCGACACGATCTGGGCCGACACTGCCGCTGCCTATCGCGGATTGCCGGACGCGGTGAAGGAACGCATCGACGGACTCGATGCCGAGCATGATATCGTGCGCAGCTTCGGGCCGCGGGTGACCGACGAGAAGCGCGCGCAGCTGGCGCGCGACCTGCCGCCCGCGACGCACCCGGTGGTGCGCGTCCATCCCGAGACGGGCGAGAAGATCCTCTACGTCAACCACACCTTCACGACGCGGATCCTGGGCATTCCGGCGGAGGAAAGCGAGACGCTGCTCAAGCTGCTGTTCGACCGCATCAAGGTGCCCGAATATCAGGTCCGTTTCCGCTGGAGCGACCATGCGATCGGCATCTGGGACAATCGGTCGACCCAGCATTATGCGGTCGGCGATTACTGGCCGGCGGATCGTGCGCTGGAGCGCGTGACGGTAGCGGGGGATGTGGTGACGCGCTGACGAGAGCCCTTCCCCCCTTGTGGGAGAAGGGAGGAGCCGCGCAGCGGCGGAGGGATGAGGGGGAGTGGGGTGTGCAACGTTCGCGCTTGTCACCTTCGCCGTTGTCCCCCTCACCCTTCCGTCGCTTCGCTCCTCCAGCATCGGGTGAACAGCGCCCCGCGCTGTTCAGGTCATGCCGGGGGCATGACCGGCCCGATGCTCTCTCCCACAAGGGGAGAGGGAAAGAGGAAAGAGGAATAATCTCGCATCTCGACGGTAGTGGTGCATCGCTCTATCGCTTGGCCGATGTCCCTGATCGAGGCGGTCGCCTCTCTCCTGATTGTCATCAACGTCGCGCTGGTCGCGCGTCGCAGCATCTGGAACTATGCGTTCGCGATTGCCGGGGTGCTGCTCTACGCATGGATTTTCTTTCACGCGAAACTGTACAGCGACGCGCTGCTGCAGGGGTTTTTCCTGATCATCAATCTCTATGGCTGGGGGCAATGGTCGCAGTCCGTTGCGCGTGAAGGCGATGTCCGGGTCGAGCGGATGCGGCCGGCGGATCGATGGTTCTGGCTTGGCGGGATCGCGGCCGCAACGGCCGGCTGGGGCTGGCTGATGCATCGCTTCACCGACGCCGCCTTGCCCTGGCTCGATGCCGGCGTCGCAATGGCCAGCATCGCCGCACAGATATTGCTGTCGCGGCAGAAGATCGAGAACTGGCTGTTGTGGATCGCGGTCGATCTGGTCGCGATCGGCATGTATGCGCTGAAGGATCTGTGGGTCACGTGTGCGCTGTATGTCGTGTTGCTCGGCGTATCGGCCTGGGGGCTGATTGACTGGCGCCGCTCGGAGCGGGCGGCGACAGCATGACGCGGCGGATCTGCCTGCATGGCCCGGAGAGCACCGGCAAATCGACGCTCGCGCCGCGGCTTGCCCGGCAGCTCGGCGGAGCGGTGGTCGACGAATATGGCCGCACCTTTGCCGAGGCGCATGGCGTAGAGTTCACCATGGCCGACCTGGTGACGATCGCGCAGACGCATGACCGGCTGACCCGCGCAATGGGTGCGATCGACCCGCTGATTCTCGACACTGATCCGCTGATGACCGCGGTGTGGGCGGACATGCTGTTCGGCCGCCGCGACCCATGGTTCGACGCCTGGACCGGTACGGCCGACCTGTATCTTCTGTTCGACATCGACCTGCCCTGGATCGAGGATGGCACGCGGATGTTCGGGTCGGTGACCGAGCGGCAGCGTTTCTTCGACCTGTCGCGTGCCGAGCTCGAGCGGCGCGGCGTACCCTGGGCGCTGGTGCGGGGTGAAGGCGAAGAGCGCTTCGCCAGCGCGCTCGCCGCGATCGAGGCGGCGGGGTTGATCGCGCCGCAGGACGCGCCATGATGTCAGCGCCGGCATGGCGGCGATCGGGAGGCGTCTATGGTGAAGCCGGTCATGAATCTGGACGAGGTCGAATTCGACGATGTCGAAGAGAATGGCCTCTACACCTCGAGCCGCGCGACGATCAGCGACCATATCGGCGCGAGGAACCTGGGATATAATCTGACCGTCCTGCCGCCGGGCAAGGTGCAATGCCCGTTCCATTGCCATCATGGCGAGGAGGAGATGTTCTTCATCCTGGAAGGCGAGGGCGAGCTCCGCTTCGGCGAGGAGCGTTTTCCGCTCCGCGCAAACGATGTCATCGCCTGTCCGTCCGGCGGCGCGGAGGTCGCGCACCAGATCATCAATACCGGTACGACAGTGATGCGGTACCTGTCGCTGTCGACATTGGTGCCGGTCGAGGCGTGCGAATATCCGGATTCGGGCAAGGTGATGGTGGTCGCGGGCAAGCGTGGGGACCGGGCGTTGCGCAAGATGTTCCGGGCCGAGCATGGCGTCGACTATTACGACCGCGAGCCGGGTTGAATCGGGGGAATTAGAGCGAGATGTCTCTTCCGCCGTCATTCCCGCGAAGGCGGGAATCCCGCTTCTTCTACGGGCGCTGCGCAAAGGCAGCGGGATCCCCGCTTTCGCGGGGATGACGGGTAGTTTAATCAAATACCCGACCGCTTATCTCAGCGCTTCTTCGATGCCTTCCACGCCTTCACCGCATTCAGCGTGCCCTGGACATGACCGGCCGGGTTCATCTGCGACAAGGTGTAGAGCACCGTGCCGTCGGGGGCGATGACATAGGAGGTGCGGTTGGTCATCGTCGCGCCGGCCTTGAGCGGCACATCATAGCCGGCGATCGTCGCCGGGGTGGCAACGCCGACCGGGAATTTGTTGCGGCACGCCTCGACCGAGAATTTGGCGAGCTTGTCGATCGGGTCGGCGGACAGGCCGATCAGGGTTGCGCCATTCTGTTCGAACTCGGCGGCGGCTTCGGCGAATTCATGGGTTTCGATCGTGCAGCCCTGCGTGAAGGCGGCGGGGAAGAAATAGATCACCACCGGGCCTTTCTTCAGCGCCCGGGCCATCACGAAGTCGAACGGCTTGCCGCCGAGCGCGGCCTTGGTGGTGATGATCGGCGCCCGGGCACCGACCGGCAGCGCGGCGGAGGCGGGCAGCGCGATCGTCAGGGCAGCAGTGCAGGCGAGAAACGCAGCGACGGATTTCATGGAGCGACTCCGGTCAGGTTGGGGGGCGGGCGGGGATGCGCCACGCTACGACCGGTGACGGCAAATCGCCATCCCATGCTTTGCGCTTGAGGTGAATCGGGGCGGGAAAAAGTGCTTACGGTTTTGAACAAGGAAGATTGTGTCCCCGTGAAGACGGGGACCCAGTCTGTGCTCCCGCCTTCGCGGGAGCACAAGGAGGCGGCGAGGCGCTCTCGATCTATGCCAACTCTTTGCCCGAAGGAGATAGGTGCCCATACGAAAACGGCGCGGCGGCATGTTCTGCCACCGCGCCGTTTCGGTATCGTGCCGGCGTGCCGCTTACTGCGACGGCGCGAGCTTGGTGTTGATCACCCAGCCGACATTGTCGTTCTCATCGGCCACTTCCCACCACAGGCCGTTCTGCGCGCCGGTGGGATAGACGATCGAGCCGGCCGGCAGGCTGCGGACGACCGCGCCCTTGGCGTTCGCGGTGCGGCGCATCGTGACCGGGCCCTGTGCGGTGAAGGTCTTCTTCGGTGCGGCCTGAGCGGTACCCTCGTCGCCGGGGGTGATATAGCCCAGGTTGGTGACCAGCTTCGAATAGGCCTGGATGAACGACAGCGTCACGATGCGGCCGATATCGGTGCTCTCATAGCCGCCGCCGATGCCGCCCACGCCGACACCGCCGCCGCCGAACACGCCGCCGACCGCGAAGCTCGTGTCGCGCTTGGCGGCATAGCCGTCCTCGACCGCGATCGTCTCGGTGGTGCGGACATTGGTCAGCGAGACCACGGTGTTCGCCTCGAGCTTGCGCGAGCGCAGGCCGCCGAGCAGACCACCGATCGGGCCGCCGAGAATGGCGCCCGCGGCGCCCGCCGCGCCATTGCCGCTGACATTGCTGTTGGCGCCCTGGATTTCCGCGACCAGCACATAGTCGGCGGCCTTGATCTGGCCCTGGCCGACATTCGAGCGGCGCTGCAGGCCAAGGCCGGCACCGATGTCGCGCTCACGCGCCGCGGCGTTCAGGCCGGTGCCGCGATCGACGATGTTGAAGCAGCCCGAACGCTGCACCAGCACGCGCAGCAGCTTTTGCGGCGGGGCCAGCTGATTCTGCGTCCAGCCCGAGGGATCGTCACCATCGGCGATCGACACGGTGCCATGCTTGCGCGAGCAGCGCGGAACATCGCTCATCGCCTGCTGCTGCAGCTGCTGGCCGTTCGACGCTTTGGCTTGTTTCGGTTCCTTGGCGATTGCCGGAGTCGTGACGATCAGCAGCGTCGCTGCCCCGGCGAGCATAATTTTTACAGCCATGTGGCATTCCCTTTTTACAAAAATGATTCGCGCCCTTGAATATCTCGTCGCATCATTGACGAAAAACCGCAATTGCCAGTTGGTTGCCCGCTTGGTTGCCATGTCCCCGTGCGGTGCTATGGCAAGCTATCTCCTGCACGCCATCCAGAGAAAACCGTGACCCCGCTCGACAAAATCCGTAACTTTTCGATCATCGCCCATATCGATCATGGTAAATCAACTCTTGCCGACCGGCTGATTCAGGTCACCGGGGGCCTGACCGCGCGCGAAATGTCCGAGCAGGTGCTCGACAACATGGATATCGAGAAGGAACGTGGGATCACCATCAAGGCGCAGACCGTGCGCCTCAGCTACAAGGCGCATGACGGCGAGACCTATACGCTGAACCTGATGGACACGCCGGGGCATGTCGATTTCGCCTATGAAGTCTCGCGCAGCCTGGCCGCATGCGAAGGCGCATTGCTGGTGGTCGACGCGGCGCAGGGCGTGGAGGCGCAGACGCTCGCCAATGTCTATCAGTCGATCGAGCATGACCATGAGATCGTGCCGGTGATCAACAAGATCGACCTGCCCGCCGCCGATGCGGAAAAGGTGCGGGCCGAGATCGAGGAAGTGATCGGGCTCGACGCGTCGAACGCGGTGCTGACCAGCGCCAAATCGGGCATCGGCATCGAGGAAGTGCTCGAGGCGATCGTCACGCGCATTCCGCCGCCCAAGGGCGATGCCGATGCGCCCTTGAAGGCAATGCTGGTCGACAGCTGGTACGACCCGTATCTCGGCGTCGTCATCCTCGTGCGCGTGATGGCCGGCACCCTGAAAAAGGGGCAGCAGATCAAGTTCATGGCGACCGGCACGACGCATCTGGTCGACCGGGTCGGCTGTTTCCGGCCGAAGATCGAACAGCTGACCGAACTGGGCGTGGGCGAGATCGGCTTCATCACCGCGCAGATCAAGGAAGTGGCGCAGACCGCGGTCGGCGACACCATCACCGATGCCAAGCGCCCGGCGACCGAGGCGCTGCCCGGGTTCAAGCTGGTCCAGCCGGTGGTGTTCTGCGGCCTGTTCCCGGTCGATGCGGCGGAGTTCGAGAAGCTGCGTGAATCGATCGGCAAGCTTCGCCTCAACGACGCCAGCTTCACCTTCGAGATGGAATCGAGCGCGGCGCTTGGCTTCGGCTTTCGCTGCGGGTTCCTCGGGCTGCTGCATCTGGAAATCATCCAGGAGCGGCTGACGCGCGAGTACGACCTCGACCTGATCACTACGGCGCCGTCGGTGGTCTATGAGATCGAGCTGACGCATGGCGGCGGGCATCTGGAGCTGCACAATCCGGCCGACATGCCCGACCCCAACAAGATCGCGCTGATTTCCGAGCCATGGATCGAGGCGGTGATTTACTGTCCCGACGAATATCTCGGCCCGATCCTGAAGCTGTGCCAGGACCGGCGCGGCATCCAGAAGAACCTGACCTATGTCGCGGGGCGCGCGCAGGTGACGTACGAATTGCCGCTCAACGAAGTGGTGTTCGATTTCTACGACCGGCTGAAGAGCATCTCCAGAGGTTATGCCAGCTTCGATTATCACCAGATCGGCTATCGCGAGGGCGACCTGGTCAAGATGAGCATCCTGGTTAACGCCGAGCCGGTCGATGCGCTGAGCATGATCGTGCATCGCGGCACCGCCGAGGCGCGCGGGCGCGGGATGTGCGAGCGGCTGAAGGATCTGATCCCGCGGCATTTGTTCAAGATCCCGATCCAGGCCGCGATCGGTGGCAAGGTGATCGCGCGCGAGACGATCGCGGCGATGCGCAAGGACGTCACCGCGAAATGCTATGGCGGCGATATCAGCCGCAAGAAGAAGCTGCTCGACAAGCAGAAAGAGGGCAAGAAGCGGATGCGCGAGTACGGCTCGGTGAGCATTCCGCAGGAAGCGTTCATTGCCGCGCTGCGCATGGGCGATGATGGCTGAGGTCGGATTGGCCGGGCCGTAGAGCGCATCCTCTCTGCGTCCTCCGCGCCTCTGCGCGAACAACCCTTCTTGTGCTCCCGCGAAGGCGGGAGCCCAGACTGAGTCCCCGCCTTCGCGGGGACACAAAGAGCGGGGAGGTGCCATCGCCCGATTGCTTTGCCCTTCGTTGGGGAAACGCAACTTGTCGGCTGGGATCGAGAAATCCGGCATCGGCTCAATCCCAGTTTCCGGGTCGTAAATCTGCATAGAGCCGCTCCCATTCTTCCTCCTCGGTGAGTTGGCGCACGCGGCGGTACATTTCCGGCCAGACCAGTTCCTCGCGCGGCAGGACCGGAGCGGCAAAGGTCAGCGCCAGCGCATCGGCATCGTCGGGCGAGGCGAGGCCACGCGCCTTCATATGCTGTTTCTTCTCGAGCAGGATCGAGACCTGATCGGCGGCATAGCCATATTCGACCCCGGTCAGGTCGGTGGCCAGCGCATCATCATCGGGGATCGCGCCGCTCTAGAGCCAGCCGCGCATATTGCTCCACATTTCGGAGCGCTTGTTGGCGGTCCTGACCCGCATATCGCCGGACCAGGCGGAGTCCTCGCCCTTGCCGCCTAACCAGACTTCATGGACATTGGCGACACCCAATTGGCGCAGCCGATCGACCACCGCGGAATGCGGTGACGATGTACTCATTCAGTCGGTATCATGGACCGGCACAGGTCTTCGTTCCGCCAATGCGCGCGTTGTCGCCGAATTACCGAATTGCCCGCCTCATTCCACGATCGCCGATCGATATTGTTCCAGCAGCGCGTCGCCGCGTTCGCGGGGCGCGATGTGCACGATGAGCGTGTGCCGGAGTTCGACGGTCGGATGCTCCGCGCAAATCCCTGCGAACCAGAACGCTTCCGACAGCGGCTCCCCGGCATGCCAGGTAGTCATGACGAACCTGTCGTCGGGGATCGTCCCGCCCTCGAACTCCCCGATATTGGCGTCATCCATATTGTCATGCCACGCCTCGCAAGCATCGCCCCAAGTGCAAAGATAGAGGCAATTGCTGCGAATGAGCCACTCGCTCACGTCCTTGCGCCAGCCGTCATCGGCCGTATCTTCGGCAACGATAATCGCCTTGAAGGGCGGAAGCGAAAGCGGGGGCAGAGGTTCCCCGCTCGTCAAATGGACATAACGGATTGCGCTCATCGCGAGATCATCGCGCATGCCTCGATGCGCGCGCCCCGGATCAGGGCTGCTGCCCGACGCGCAGTCGATAGCTTCCGATACTGCGATCGCTGGTCGAGCCCGTCGCACGCACAATATAATCGCCGCTTTCTTCAGGCGTGAAGCTGAGAAAAGCGTTCATCCTGCCGCCGCTATCGTCATCGCCCGCAATCGGATCCGCGCCCTGGCGATTGGCTGCCGGGTAGACCTGCAGCAGCGGATCGAGGTCGTCGTCCTCGTGATCCATGGAGATCAGGACCTGCTTGCCGCCCTCGAAGCGGAACAGATAGTCATCGACGCGGCGGCCGCGTATCTCGCCATCCGTTTGCGTCAGCGCGCCGGAATAGTGCTTGAAGACGAAATTGCTGCTCCCGGACGCGGTCGGCCGCAGCGGCGCCGGCAAGGGGGAAGGTCCCGCACCTTCAGCACATAGTCACCCTTGCTGTCGCCGACGGAGGACACGCGCACGCGATACGTCCCGCTCTGCGCGGGCGCGAATTCGATATAGGCGTCGGTCCCGTCACCGCTATCGTCGTCCTTGGCGATCTCTTCGTCATTATCGTCGGCGAGGGAGAGGCGCATCTTGGGGTCGAAATCCTCGGATTCCGCGCTGAACGCGTAACGCTTGCCCGCCTCCAGAGGCATTGTGCGGACCTGATAGGGATGATCGTCGTCCTTCGGGCTCTTGCTGTCCAGCTGTCCCGGAAACTGCCGTTCATTCTTGCCGGTCGTCTGCGCCAGCGCCGGCGTACCGATCATTGCCGCCGCCGCCGCCATGGCCAGCCACTCCATTTTCATCCGCGACGTACCGGTCATAGCGTTCCCATCCACTTTCAACTCGATATGCGAGAGCAGGTCCGAGGCCGAAACTGCTGCCGTATCCCTGGCGCGGCTAGCGAGGTCCGATGCATCTGACAATGCGAAAGCTTATTGGGGCGAACTCATCGCCAGCGGGAAACAACGGCCGTTGATCATTTCGCCGGTGAGCCTGTCGTCGCCGAAAACCGACCCTCGCTCCTGCCGGGTTCGGACGCGCGGAGTTCAGGTTTGAAGGCGCCGCGCGGTCAGCGGGCGCTGTCGATGATCATGCCGCCATCGGGCGTCAGGCTATAGCCGGTGATGAACTGCGCATCCTTGCTCGCGAGAAACAGCACGACCGGTGCGATATCGTCCTCCGGCGACCCGTAGCGCCCGAGCGGTACATTCGGCGGAGGCACATCGGCCGCACCCCAGGTATCCGCGACCGGCAGCATGTTGTTCACGGTGATGTTGTCGGCGCCCCATTCGCGCGCCGCCATCCGGGTCAGCGCGCGCACCGCCTCCTTGGCCATGCCATAGGGGGCATAGGGCAACAGCGCGACGATGCCGGCCGCCGAGCCGAAATTGATGACGCGGCCCGCGCCGCTTGCCTTGAGGTACGGATAGCAGGCTTGCATCATGCGCAGATACGCGATCGGCCCCATGTCGAAGTTGCGCTGAAGCTGCTCGACCGAAAGGTCGATCACCGAGGAGAACACGGCGGACGGATCGAACGCGTTGTTTACCAGGATGTCGATCCCGCCATAGATGGCGGCAATCTTGTCGACCGCCACCTTGATCTGTCCGGCATCGCTGACGTCGCAAGCCACGCCGAACGCGGTGCCGCCCGCGCCCTCGATATCGGCGACGACCGCGTCGATATTTGCCGGCGTGAGCGACAGGACAGCGACCTTCGCACCTTCGGCGGCGAAGAGTTTGGCGGTGGCGCGGCCGATGCCGCGGCCCGCGCCTGTGACAATGGCGATTTTTCCGTCGAGACGGCCCATGGTCAATTCCTTGTGGTGAGGGGGAGGTGATGGTCCGCTGCCGCCGGGGCATAAGGCGACGGCATGTCGCGGGCGGCGTTCTGCGTCGCGAACGAGGCCGCCAGCAGCGCCAGGCCGATCGCTGCCGGAATCGCTCCCTTGGGCTTGCGCACCCCGAGATGCGCCATTCCGGAGAGGAGCAGGTGATAGAAGATGCCGGCATAAGCGAGGTCGCTGAGCGGCACGCTGACGCGCGACAGGATCGCGATCGGGCCGAGGATCTTGATCACGATCATGAAGGTCACGAGATGAGCGGCGTGATAGCCGAGGTCTGCCTGGGCCTGCCGGACGAAATCGCGCTTCGTCACGTATAGAAAGGCAGAGGATAGATACAGCAACGAGAGGAGCGTCGTGCTGATCCAATAGGTACAGATTGCGGCCATGGTTCTTCCCGATCGCCCGGCCTGCGGGCAATTGCGTGTGGTTGAATTGGCGCTTTGGCGGCCGGTCATTTCCAACGCCGCCAAGAGCGTGTATGAGAAATGAGCTGCTGGATCGGAATACACAAGTAGGATGATTTTTCAGCAGTAAGTATGGAAAACCAGACTAATGGCCGAGACTGATTTCACGATGCAGGATGAGATGCGGCGCGCGTTTGCGATGCTCTCGGGCAAGTGGAAGCTGGAAATCATGTGGCTGCTCAACCAGCGGATCCATCGCTTCGGCGAACTGCGCAAGGCGATCCCCGGCATCACGCAACACATGCTGACCGCGCAATTGCGTGAACTGGAGGCCGACGGGCTGATCACGCGCACCGTCTTTGCCGAGGTGCCGCCACGCGTCGATTATGAGATGACGCCCAAAGCCCGTGGATTGGGCCCGACGATGGAAGCGCTCGCCGCGTGGTGGGCCGTGCATGGCGGAACGGTGCCGGTCAGGCCGGGAGCGGGGCGTCGCAAATCCTAGTCTCAGGAATGACGAGCGCGATGGTGACGGTGCATCTTATGCCGGGTCTCATTGATGATCCCGGATCACTCCAGGCTTGTGGCTGGATAGAAGAAGACTGGTTCACGCAGAGGCAGTCTCAAGACTAGCGGACCGCCAACACCGCGCAAGAGACCAGGTATTATTCCGTATCCGGGACAGTCGCGACAATGTCCTTTCAGCCGTCGGTATGGACAGCGTGACCAAATTTGCCTGCCGAACCGAATGCGATAGCCGGCGAATTTCCATCGAAATGTTGCATCACAGCACAGTGCGCAGCATCACGATCCAGGTGACGAGCAAGATCACGGGCACAGTCACAAGGAGCGCAACGCCGGCCCCGATGCGGCTGAGCGGCGCTGTGTGGGCTCCCCGCATCCATGCCCAGATCAGCAGCCCGACCGCGACAAGGAATGCCGAAGGGGGCGCGAGGAATGGCAGTCCGTCGGCAAGGCGGAGCGGGAGTTCCCAGGCGATCAGGACGCCGCCAAGGACCGTCGCGACCGCGAGAAGGCCATGAAAGCCAAGCTGCGGGCTGCGCGTGAAAATGAGCAGCTGAATGCCCGCCGCCACCAGGGCATAGCTTGCAAGCTTGAGCGCGCCGGCAGCCCAATCGCCACGATTCAGCAAGGCCAGAGGCGCCTGCGGACCGCTTTCCCGGAGGATGTGAAAGAAGATCAGCGCCACGGCGCAGGCAAAGAGAAGCATGATGATGCGCGTCGTCCGCATTGCCATGGCCGCCTTCGACGCAGCGCCATCCGGTGGATTGGTATCAACCATCCATGTCGGTCCTTGATCAGGGGTTGCTTGCGGCACCTGCATAGGTTGCCCGCGCGGAGAAGGGCTTTGGTCTTAAACTCGATCCGGCGATGCTGGCAACCGCCATGCCGGCGCCGGTGCCAGGGTGACCGACACCGCCGTCATGGGGCCCGCGTGAGAACCCCCTTGTCTCCAGTGCAGCCAATGGATGCGGTCGTGCCATATCGAGTGTCGGCGAGCCGGCGACGTTTAATCGCGCAGCCATGCCCTCAGGCGTGTATCAGGGTGGAATATGATGTGAGGGCGACGCCATGGCCGACGACATAATTGACGATATCGCGGCGAGGCTGGTGGCGAAGCGGGCGGCCAGTCTGGTGAAAGCCCGCGACCTTCAGGCGCAGCGCGATCGCGCGGAAGCGATCAAGGACTCCACCCCCGCGGCGCAAAAGCATGTCTGGGACGCGGTCGCGGCGCGGATCGAGGCCTTTGTCAGCGGGCTGAACGCAAAGCTGCACGCCGCCGACATCCGGATTGCGTTCGCACCGATCGAACACCAGCTGGGCGATCGGCTCGTGGCGCAGCATGGGGCGTATTTCGACCGGTCATCGCAGGGCGTCGATGATCGGATCGGCACGGTGTTCCATCCCGGAATCGACGGGGTGACGCGGATCTATATTTCCAATCCCAGTGACGAACATCCATTGGCGACGTTCGAATTCCGCACCGAAACGATCAGCGATGCGCAAATCGAAGCGGTATTTTCCCAGTATCTCAAACTTGGCGAGACAGAATGAACAATGAAGACCTACTCGATCTCACGGCTGAAATCGTCGGATCGCACGTCGCGAACAATTCGGTATCGGTGAATGACCTGCCGGGTCTGATCACCAGCATCTATGACGCGCTGAGCGGTCTCGGCACGCCGATCGAGGTCGAGGCGCCGGTCCAGGCCCCTGCGGTTTCGATCCGGTCGAGCGTGAAGGCTGAATCGGTCACGTGCCTGGAATGCGGCGGCGTGCAGCGCACGCTCAAGCGCCACCTCACCACGGCGCACGGACTTACGCCGGACGGGTACCGGGCGAAATGGAACCTGCCCGCAAGCTATCCGATGGTCGCGCCCGCCTATTCGGTCAAACGGTCGGAAATGGCCAAGAGCCTCGGCCTTGGCCGCAAGCCGGGGGAGATGGCGCCGGCGAAGCGGGCGGCGCGGCGCAAGCTGGTGATCGTTACCTGAGGTCGATGGACGGGAGGATGACCATAGCATCGGTCACCCTCCCGCTCCGCAGCGCGGAACGGCGATTGCGCAGCTGAACCGGAAGATGGCTCGCTCAATTGCCCGATGTCACCCGGTAGTGACCCCGGCGAAATGGAGCGCGATGCCCGCCGCCGACGCGGCGAGGAGCGTCGGGATCGCACCCGCCTTGAAGCGCAGCATCGCCACGATCGATGCCCCCGACAATAGCAGCGCCCAAAGATCGACGCTGGCGAGCACGGGGATATCGAAGCGGATCGGCCCGGCCCTGAATGGCTGCACGGCGCTGAAGATGGTGTGAATCGCGAACCAGATCGCCAGGTTGAGGATCACCCCGACCACTGCGGCGGTGATCGCCGATAGCGCACCCGCGACCGCCGCATTGCCGCGCAGCCGCTCGATGAACGGCGCACCGAGGAAGATCCACAGGAAGCAGGGAATGAACGTGACCCAGGTCGCGAGCAGACCGCCGAGCGTGGCCGCGATCAGCGGGGGCAGCATGCCGGGGTCGCGATAGGCGCCCATGAAACCGACGAACTGGAGCACGATGATCAATGGCCCGGGCGTCGTTTCGGCCATGCCGAGTCCGTCAAGCATCTCGCGAGGCTGGAGCCAGTGATAGGATTGCACGGCTTCCTGCGCGACATAAGCGAGGACGGCATAGGCGCCGCCGAACGTGACCATCGCCATGGCCGAAAAGAAGGTCGCGATCTGGCTGAATATATTGTCGGGGCCGAGCCAGAAGACCAGTACGCCGACCGGAATCAGCCATAGCGCGAGCCATACCGCTGCGGTCCCGATGGCCCGGAGCGGCGGCACTTTGGCGTGCGCCGGCAATTCCTCCCCAAGCAACGTCTCGGCATCCTCGACCACCTTTCCCCCGGGTGCGCCATGGCCGCCACCGACCCTGAATACGGCCAGGCCAGCGCGCCCGCCGAAATAGCCGATCAGTCCCGCCGCCAGGACGATGACCGGGAAGGGCATGCCGATGAAGAAGATGAGCAGGAACGCAGCCGCTGCCATCACCAGCATGACGTTGTTCTTGAGCGCGCGGCTGCTGATCCGGACGACCGCCTGGAGCACAATCGCCAGCACCGCCGCCTTCAGCCCGAAGAACAATGCCGAGACGATGCCGAGCTGTCCGTAGATCACGTAAATCCAGGAGAGCGTCATGATCGAGACGATGCCGGGCAGGATGAACAGTCCGCCCGCGATGATCCCGCCCCGGGTCTTGTGCATCAGCCAGCCGATATAGGTGGCGAGCTGCTGCGCTTCGGGACCGGGAAGCAGCATGCAATAGTTCAGCGCATGCAGGAAGCGATGCTCGCCAATCCAGCGCTTCTCCTCGACCAGCACGCGGTGCATCACCGCGATCTGTCCTGCCGGGCCCCCGAAGGAAAGCGCGGCGATGCGCAGCCATACCCAGAAGGCTTCGCCGACCGACACCGCCACAGGCCTTTCCCGCTCAGCCGCGGCGGGCGGCGCCACGGACCCGCTCACGCGCCTTTCCCGGGCCGGGGTGCCTTGTGCGATGTCCAGTCATGCGTCTCGCCGGTCGCATCGCGACACCAGCGATAGAGCGCATCATATAGCGTGAGTCCGGCGTCGAGCTGCTCGAGATCGTCACCGTAGAGGCGCGAGAGGCCGAGCGAGATGGCGAGCAAACCGGCAGCTTCGGGGGCGAGATCGAGACGGGCGGTATCGGCGCCGCGAACGATCACCGCCAGTCGGGCAAGCCCGTCGACATGGTTCAGGCCGAACGCCGTGACCATGACATCGAACGTGCAAAGGTCGCCATCATGCGTCCAGCGCACGCTTGTGTCCTCGACATCGAACGGTGTCGCGCCCATCCGCGCTGCAACGGCCAGCACTTCGGACGCGGGAACGAACAGGAACATCGCCGCCGGATCGACGAAGCGACGGATCAGCCAGGGGCAGGCGATCCGGTCGATCTTGGGCCGCGCGCGCGTCACCCAGAGTGTCCGGCCCGCCGGATCGCGGGCGGGGACGACCGCATCGTCGAGCAGGGGATGCCCCGCATCGATCCAGCCCGCCATGCCGCCTTCAAGGATATCGGCGTCGGCGCCGGCCTGACGCAGCCAGGCCGCCGTACCATGGCTGAGCGCGCCGCCATCGCCACAGGCAACCACGACCGACGCGCCGACCAGGCCGGGCGCCCAGTCGGGGATGTCGGCGAACGAGCGGCGGACCGAGCCGGGGATCAGGCGTTGATCGGCGTCGCTGCGGATGTCGATAATGGCCGGACCTCGGGGCGTACCGAGAAGTCGGACAAGCTTGTCGGGGGCAATCGTGTGGATCCCGGGCATGATGCGTCCTCAAGATGGTTGGGACGCGATACTTCAGCCTGTCGCCTCATGGGGAGATCGCATTCCCCATGGGGCCAAATTGTCCGGCGAGCGGACCGCTGTCAAGCCGGCCATTGATTGCCGCCAGAATGCCCCCGCATGGCCGATGCCGTACGCCTCAAGGACGGGACGGCTGTGATCATCAGGAGATAGGCCGCTATTTCCTTAGAAAGAAAGGCGCGGGACTGTGCAGGTCATGCCGGCTTTGCGCCAATCGGCCATCGTGCCGAGGCGTATCGCCGACCCGAAAAGCGACCGTTCCAGCGGCGCGCGTCGACCGTTGAAAAAAGTTTGCGGAACCCTGTCGATTTCCGACACGCTGGTTCGTCGTTCCGATGAGACGTCAAAAGGGCGGGCTCAAACCAGGAGACAGACGATGCGTGTGATGGTGTTCGTGAAAACCACCGGGGACAGCGAAAACGGCATGGCGCCCACGCCCGAGGCGCTCGAGGCGTTCGCGGCGATGGACGCGTTCACCGAGGAGCTGGTCAAGGCCGGCGTGTTCGTGGCCGGCGCCGGTCTCAAACCCGGCGCGCAGAGCAAGCGCATCCTCTACAACGGTCCCGACCGCACGGTCATCGACGGGCCGTTCGCCGAGACCCGCGAGCTGGTCGCCGGCTTCTCGATCTGGGAGGTCCGGGACATGGACGAGGCCGTGGCCTGGGCCAGGCGCTGCCCCAATCCGGCCGCGGGCCAGAGCGAGGTCGAGATCCGGCCGTTCTTCGAGGCAGCGGACCTGGCCGGGTTCGTATCACCCGAGGAACTCGCCGCGCCGCGCGACGGGGAACGGGGAAAGCTGGGTGTCGCCTGATTGGCGCAATGCCGACTTTTCGATGTTTCATGCCACCATTGGAGTTCGACCATGACGATTACCATCACCGCCTTTGAACGATCGCCCGACGGCGGCAAGGGGCTGGCGCGCGACACGCGCGTTCGCTGGGCGCTCGAGGAAACGAACCAGCCTTACGACGTCCGCCTCGTGTCCTTCGCCGCGATGAAGGAACCTGCACATCTGGCACTTCATCCCTTCGGCCAGATACCGACTTATGAGGAAGGCGATCTCGCGCTGTTCGAAACGGGCGCGATCGTGTTCCATATCGCGCAGCAGCATGCCTGCCTGCTGCCGGAGGATCCCGCTGCCCGCGCGCGCGCGACGACATGGATGTTCGCCGCTCTCAACACGGTGGAGCCGCCGATCCTCGACCTCACGATCGCCAGGATCGTCGAGGCCGACAAACCCTGGAGCCAGGCGCGCCTGCCGCTGGTCGCCGAGCGTATCCGCACCCGGCTGAACCAGCTTTCGGCCCGCCTGGGCGATGCCGACTGGCTCGACGGCGCGTTCAGCGCAGCCGACCTGCTGATGGTGTCGGTCCTGCTCCGATTGAGAATGTCGGGCATTCTGGACGAGTATCCGACCCTGGCGGCCTATGTCGCCCGCGGCGAGGCGCGTCCCGCCTACCAGCGGGCGTTTGGCGCACAACTGACCGTCAACGCCGCCGCGCCCATGGCGGGCTGACGAGAGCGACCGCCGGCGGGCCGCAAGCGAGGGCAGGCGTGGAGCCTTTCGCGCGGCAGGATGACGGCGCCGGGGTCTTGTCGCTCAAGAGCGGCGAGCCCCGGCATCGTGTGGTTCAGCGTGACCGGCCTGGCGGAAAGCCGGTTCGCTGCGCGCGGCGACATCCGCCCCCGCGTCACCCGGCCCCCGCAAGGGCAGCGCGCGCCGCACGCAGCACCGCGCGCTTCGCGGCGAAGCTGGGGGCCGGCCCCTGTGCGGGAGACGTCTCGCTCAACATGCGCGAGGCCACTTTCTTGAGTTCATCAGGATTTGGCGGCCGCGCCTCGCAGATGCACCCGGCGAGTGCCGGATAGCGCCGGAACGTCAGGGAAGCGGCGGGGAGGTGGTCGATCGGCCTGGCCTCGGGCTGCCCGGCCGGCCCATCGCGAGCCGGATCGAGCCGATGCGCGCGCCAGGCCAGCCCTTCCCGACAAAAGGGCACAACCGCCAGACTCGCGAAGATCACGGTCATGACCAGAAATTCGCTGTTCGGCAGCCGGCCGGCCAGGGCCAGAGCCGCGGGGACCAGCACGAACGGCGGTCCCCATTCGGGGTGGTTCACCAACCTGAAGCCGGACCAGAGCAGCCAGCAGCAGAAGAAGCCGGCCACCATGCTGCCGAGTATCAGCCCAATCGAGTCAAGAATGATCAGGATCACGTGCACGGCACCGACTCCTCTCAAGCCATATATATCGTAATACGATATATATGGCAATCAGCCAGGTGCCTGGCGATCAGACGAACGTGTCGAGCAAAGTCTTCAGCAAAGGCCGCAGCCGAACGATTTCCTCGCGGTGGATGGTCGACAGATGTTCCAGCAATTCCCGCGCTTTCGGCGTCAGTTCGACCACCGCCTGACGCCCGTCGACCGGTGACGGCTTCCTCGCCACGAACCCCAGTGCCTCCAGCCGAACGACAAGACCCGACGCACTGTGCGGCTTCAGGATCAGGCGCTCCGCAACATGACCGACAGTGACCGGCTTCGTGCCGGCACCGCGGATCGCGAGCAGCACCTGATGTTGCTGCGGCGTGAGACCATATTCGGCGACCCGGACCTCGCTGAACGCCTGGAATGCGCGGAGCGCGTGGCGGAAATCCGCGAGCGCGGCATAATCGGCATCCGTCAGTTCTTCCATGTCCGGCATTCTTCATCTCGCAATTGAACTATATCGCATTACGATATAACTGGCCGCCAAACCACCGGACGACACCATGGCCGCGCCACTGATCAGCAAGACCCACGCCCGTCAATTACGCGATCACAGCGCGGATTGGCGAATGATGATCCTCGCCGCGGCCGGGCTGGTCATCGGCGCGGCGGCGGCATGCGCGGCATGGGTACTGCTGAAACTGATCGCGCTGGCCACCAATTTTTTCTGGTTCGGTCGCCTGTCCGTCGCAAGCGTCGATCCGATCGATGCCCATGTCGGTCTTGCGGTCGTCGTCATCCCGGTGATCGGCGGCCTGATGATCGGACTGATGGCCCGGTTCGGCTCCGACAAGATCAAGGGCCATGGCATCCCCGAGGCGATCGAGGCGATCCTGTACGGCGAGAGCCGGTTGTCGTTGAAGGTGGCGATCCTGAAACCCTTGTCTTCCGCGATTTCGATCGGCAGCGGCGGGCCATTCGGTGCGGAAGGACCGATCATCATGACCGGGGGCGCGATCGGTTCATTGTTCGCGCAATGCTTCAGGCTGAGTGCCGCCGAACGCAAGACCCTGCTCGTGGCCGGGGCCGCCGCGGGGATGACCGGCATTTTCGGTACGCCCCTGGCCGCCATTCTGCTGGCGATCGAAGTCCTGTTGTTCGAATGGAAGCCGCGCAGCTTCGTGCCGGTGGTCATCGCCGTGCTGACCTCGCTGGGTGTGCGTCCGTTTCTGCTGGGGGCGGGGCCATTGTTCCCGTTCATCGCCGCGCCCATGCCGGTGTGGTGGCAGACCGGGGGACTTTCTCTCGGCCTCGGCGTGATCCTGGGTGTCGAGGCCGCATTGCTGTCATGGCTCCTCTACCGGGCCGAAGATCTTTTCCACCGCCTGCCGGTCCATTGGATGTGGTGGCCGGCGATCGGCGGCGTGGTTGTCGGATTGGGCGGGCTGATCGACGCGCATGTGCTCGGTGCCGGCTATTCGAACATTCAGGCATTGCTCGACGGTTCGCTGACCGCTCGCATCGTGCTGGCGCTGTTGGTGGTCAAGGCGACCGTCTGGCTGGTGGCGCTGGGATCGGGAACCTCGGGCGGCGTGCTGGCACCGTTACTGATCCTTGGCGGCGCCCTTGGAGCATTGGTCGGCCAGTTCCTGCCGGGGCCGATCGGCTTCTGGGCGCTGGTCGGCATGGCCGGGATCATGAGCGGGGCGATGCGTGCGCCGCTGACCGGCGCGATCTTCGCGGTCGAAGTGACCGGGCATTTCGATGCCCTGCCGTCGACGATCGCGGCATCGGCCGGCGCCTATGCGATCAGCGTGCTGATCATGCGGCGCTCGATCCTGACCGAGAAGATCGCCCGCCGCGGCCGCCATATCCTGCAGGAATACACGGTCGATCCGCTGGAGTTCCTGCAAGCGGCGCAAGTAATGACCGCCGGTCCGGACACGCTGCCCGGCGACATGTCGATCCGCGAGGCGGTCGGCTATTTCACCGAAACCGCCACCCATCGCAGCTATCCGGTGGTCGACCGCGATGGCCGGCTGCTCGCAATGGTGTCGCGCTCCGACGCCTTGCGCTGGCAGGTCGACGGCGATTTGCGTGAAACGTCGCTGGTCGAGGCGCTGTCCGACGCATCGCAACCCTTCGCCTATCCGGATTCGCCAATCGGTGAGGTCGCCGATCTCATGGTCGAAACGGGGATTGGCCGGATTCCCATCGTCAATGCCGAGACGAGCCGGGTGGTGGGCATATTGTCGCGCCACGACCTGCTGAAAGCGCGAAGCACCGGGAGGCGTGCCGAGCAGGATCGGCATCGCGGCGGCGCATGAGCGGGGCAACGGGGCGCGCGCAACAGCCCCGGCTTCGAGATGCGGAGCGTAGGGGATTACAGGTGCCTTACCGTAATTCCCGGCAGCGGGCTGCCTGAGCGGCCGGATCAATCAGCGCGATGCGAAGCGATCGTCGCGTTGCGCGAGTCTGCGTCATGGCCGCTCTTGTCGCTGTAAAAGGCGAGGGCGAACAATCCGCAGCCAAGCGTGACCGAGCCGAACACTCCGGCGGCGGTTGCCGTCACGACCACGATCGTCATGGGCAGGAAAAGCGACGTATACCAGAGCGCCCCGGCGACCATCACGATCGCCGATGCGAGGATGAGGACCATGGTCCGCTTCAGGTCGCGGCGGGCGGTCGTTTCGCGGTTTTTCATGGAGACGAGATAGCCGGTCGGCATGCGAACCGCCATTGGACATAATGTCCCATCGCATGCCGTCGGCTTGGCGTGACCGGCTAGCCCTCCGGCGCTTCACGTGTGATCGAGCCGTCGGTGCCGGGTTGGAAGAAGCTGATCCCGGTGGCCCCGGGACGGCCGACCGCGACGAGATAAAGTTGTCCGTCGGCCAGCGGAGCGGCCGAACCGCGCTGGGTAAAGCCGGCTGGCACCCTGGCATATTGGAAATGGCTGACGCAGGTCGTCCGATCGGCTGAATCGATCAGCCAGACGGGGTTCTTGCGGTCGCTGACCGCATATACCGTCAGCCGATCGATACAGGGCGGCCGGGTCGCGGGAACCGAGAATTCGACTAACCCCTGGCGGGACGTTACCGCCACGGCGATGTCGGACTGACACCCGGTTAGCGGCGCGGCTGCGCAGAGCAGAAGAGCGGCAAGGCCAGCGCGCGTCATCGTTTCATTGTCCGAGGATCCCGGTCCCGCGCAGCTTGGTGCGAAGCTGCTGGATCAGCGCCGGGGTCCGGCTCCCGGGCGGCAGCGCCATTTGCCGGCCATAGTCCCCGACCATCGCCGCCTGACCCTCCAGCATCTCGTCGTCATAATTGCGGGTGCGCGAGCCATAATCGTACATCTTGTTCGCGTCATAGCCGCTCTGGTGGAATTCGCGGGCGTACCGCGCGCCGAATGCCGTGAAGCCGAGCCGCGTATATTGGATGACATGGGTATATTCGTGGAGCAGCATCTCCACCCCTTCCGGATTGGACGACAAGTCGCTGCCGCCGCGCGCGCGATAGACCTCCGGCTTCATATAGATCGTATTGCCGATGGTGATCGCGGGGTTGCCGTTGCGAAACGCCGCCGCGGCTGCCGGCTGATTGCCCGCGCCGGGCACGATGCGGACCTGGCCGGGCGACACCGGCTGTGCGCCGAATGCCTGGTTGACCAGTACAACCTCATTCGGCGCGAGCGGCCGGGCAGAGGGGCCGCGGCCGGCATCGGCGACGGTGTTTGCGACGCCATGCGGCATCCGGCCCAGCACCGACGTCACATAGTCGATGGTGTCGGACACGTCCCGCATCCGGCGGCGTACGGCCCGGCCCGCGGCCTGTTGTACCTCGGTGATCGCGCGGTCGAGTGCGCGCGCCGCGGCGCGGCTCAGATAGCGGCGGACGCCGTCAAATGGGTCGGGGAAATCAGGGGGCATCGCCATTCTCCCGTTAGCATTGCGAGGCTAACGCGCGATGTCGCAGATTGGAACCCCAAGGAAATGCGCGCGACAGGGAGGAGCGGCAATTGCGCTGGGAGCTATGCGGCATTGCGGATCTACCGTCTGAAGCTGTCGGTCTGCGCCGTGATCCAGTCGGCGAGCTGCAGGACTGCGGCGCGTGCTTCATCGCGATGCAATACGAGATAATGCCACGCAGGACCGACGATCGTGCGAGCAAAGGGCTGCACCAGTGCGCCCTGTTCCAGCAATGATGCGAACAAGGTCGGCGAGAGCAGTGCCACGCCGGCCCCGTCAACAGCGGCCAGGGCGTCGAGGTCATGGGTGGGATAGTCGATTGCCGCAAACTGCAGCGCCGGCGGAGACAGGTTGCCTTCGGCGAACCATCGTTGCCAATCGTCGTGCGGCAAAAGCGGCAGGTCGGCGAGTTGCTCGGGCCGATCGAGTGACGCGCCCGCGCGGAGGGCGGGGCTGAGCATGGGTGCTGCGTCTACCGGCATCAGCCGCACGGTCTCGAGGTCCGCCCAGTCGCCAAGCCCGGTCCGGATCGCGAGATCGAACGCGCCGCGCCCGCGCACTTCCGCCGTTGCCTCCAGCCGGATCGGCACGGCGCCGGGCAATGCATGATAGGCGGCGAGCCGGGGTGACAGCCAGCGCGCCGCAAAGCTTGGCGGTGCGCTGAGCCGCAAGGCTTGTGTGGTGCGGGCGCATGTATCGACCGCCGCCCGCATCCGCCCCAGCGCATCGCCGATGCGCCCCGCCATGACTCGTCCGGCGTCGGTCGCGATGACCCGGGGACCGGCACGCACGAACAGCGTCACCCCCATATCGGCCTCGAGGTCGCGGATGCGCAGGCTGACCGCACTTGGCGTGACGCCCAGCTCGGCAGCCGCACGAGTGAAGCTGGCATTGCGTACGCACGCCTCGAAAACGCGAAGCGATTCAAGCGAAGGAGGGCGGCGCTGCACGATCGATATTAAGCACAGCTCAACATGAGGAGGGGAAGATTGCGCGTTATGCCCGACGGGCCGCCGCGTGCGAAAAATAGGCCTTGCCAGTCCTGGAGATTCCCCATGTCCGAGTTGAAGCATCGCCATCTTTTCGACCTGATGATCGCCCTTCATCCCACCCTGGAGCTTGGTACGACGCCGGTTGGCGTCCGCCGCGTGTTCCCGGTCGCCGGCGGACGCTTCACTGGCGAGCGGCTGCGCGGTGTGATTTCGCCGTTCGCCGGTTCCGATATCCTGCTGGTCCGCGCGGATGGGTCGCGCGAGCAGGATGTCCGGCTGATCCTTGAAACCGATGACGGCGCGCAGATCATCATGACCTACCGTGGCCGGGGCTATAGTCCACCCGAAGCGACACGCGCCGGCACGGCGGCGGGGCCGGCGGGAGATTATCTCCGGACGGCACCCTTTTTCGAGACCGCGTCAGCGGACTATGCCTGGCTCAACCGGATCACCTCGATTGGCGTCGGCGAGCGCCAGCCGGACGGGACCGTGCGCTACGCGGTTCATGAGATTTTGTAGCCGGGCATGATGCGCCCGTGCCACCTCGCTTCAGTCTTCAAGCACCCTGAATCCGCGCAACGCCCATTGCCGTGTCGACAGACAGGTCCGGCGCTTTAGCGTCGCGTTGATCACCGCCTCGCCATTGGCATGTGGCGTGAGGCAGATCCTGCGGGGGCCCGACATATTGCTCTGGGTCGAGACGATGACGCGCGTCGTGTTCGTGGCCGGCCGTGCGACGACGGGCAGGGCGGCGCTTGCCGCGGCGATCGCGGCGACACATGCAAGCGATTGGCGGGTAGTGACCATGGATATCTCCTGTTGCGATGACAGGCCGGATCGGCCCACATCGCGGCAACAGGTGCATTAGTCGTGCCATACAGTGGAATTGCTTTATTTCAATGGCTTATGCAGACGCTGCGCATCGAGCACGTGTCGGATTACGCCAACAGATCGCCATTCCCACCAGCTTTTGGTCACTGCCATGCCTGCAATCGGATTTGACCCGCTACGGAGGGAAGGCCATTCAGGGGCATGCGGCTCTAAAGATCGCGCAGCAGCTTCAGTCCCTGTTTCGGCGGCAAGGCCAGCGCGGTTTCGGCCAGCGCGATATACGCCTCGCAGCGGCTTTTGGCGGTACCGCCGGCATTGAGCGATTTGACGAACAGGTCGCGGGACAGGCCGGCGCGCTTCGTCGCTGCGTCGATCACCGGCCCGGCGATGCTGAACTTGCCGTCCCCGTTCTTCGGCTGCGGATCGCCGTTGGTTTCCAGCAATGTCCGGCCGATCATGTCTCTTTGTCGGTCGATCAGCGCGGACGACTGCCACAGCACCGGCACATTGCCGCTGTTGAGGAAATCCTCGCACGCTTCCCAGCCATGTCCACGCATGACCTTTGCCTTTTCGAGCCAGAGACGCCGATGCTCGGCGAGCAGGTCGTAGCCGGCTCGAGTCTGTCCGCTGATATAGCGATCGAACAACAGGGTGCGTGTGTCCCTGGCGAAGACGAAGCGCGGGTTGCGGTTCTCCTGCGCCAGGCGCCAGTTGGTCGCGAGCTGGCTGTGGAGCTTGGGATTGCGCTGCTCGAGCGCCTTCATGGTCAGCGCGGAGCCGCCCAGGTCGGTCAGGATGGCGTCGAGATCGATATCCCTGTCGATCAGCGGATCGGTCACGGGCAGCGTGGTGGCGAGGCCGACCGGGACTGACGACGGGTTCGAACGGTTGTCGTTGGAGACCCTGCCGAGCGAACTGATGATCATCAGCGCGATCCAGATGCCGAATCCCCAGAGGCGCCAATTGCCGGCGAGGTCGGTGACCTGTGGCGTTTCCCACAGCGACACGCGATAGGTATCGAACATGTCCTCCAGATCGGGATGCTCCCGGCGCACCTTGGCGAGCAGCGTGCGGACCGTTCCACCGCTGACGCGAAAGCCCTTCCGGCTGTTCTCTTGCGCGGGTGTGGTCAGTTCGCGCCATGCCCGGCCAAGGGGATGCCCCGGCTCTCGTACCTGCGCGACGAATTCCAGCGAATCGTGCCGTGCGACGATCGCTGCGACAGCCGGCGGCTGGTCGATGCGGCCGCGTGTGTCGATCCAGCCGAATGCCGTCATGACCGTATCGAGGATCGGGTCGGACCGCGGGATCGACTGTGCAACGACATTGGCGAACCAGCGGTCGGCATCGGCGCGAAAGGCGATTTCCTCCATGCGCGGGTCAGCGAGCAGCACCGCGACATGGTCGCGCAGTGCGAGCAGGTCGGGACCCTGCAAATGGAAATGGCGCCGTTCGTCCTGCGGGAAGAGCAGTCCAAGCACGGCATTGTAGCGCTGGTCCATCGCGAAGGCGAAGCCCGGCGGCAGGCCGTTGATGGGCTGGAGCGGCGCCGCCGCGCCCAGGTCGAGAACCGGCGGCGTCAGCGTGACCTCGGCCAGCGGGAGAGTCCGTTCCTCGGCTGCCGCTACCGGTTCCGATGGTGCAGGCCGGAAGTCGCCCTCCGGCGCGATCGGTGTGATCGTGATCGGTGTGTCCGGTGGCAGTACGCCCGACAAGGTCGGGGCGCTGAGTTCCGCCCCGAAATCGGGCAGCGGAATCGTGATGCCGAGGGAGAGTGGCTCCTCGACCTCATTCCCCGGATCGTCGGTCTCGTCGTCGTCCGATATTTCGGGCTGTGGCTGGCGGGCATGAGCGAGCGCGGCATCGCGTGCGTCGCGCAGGGCGGCGTAGCGTGCCGGATCGTCGTCGATCTCGAACGATTTCAGCGCCCGTGCATACGCGGCGCGGATCGCCGATATATCGCTGGTCTTCGCGATGCCGAGCGTCCGCCAGATGCCGTAGAGGCGGCTCATAGATAGCGATCGCCCTCGAGCTGATTGAGCGCATCCTCGAACTGAGCGCGGGCCGAATCGATCACGCGCGGGTCCTGCCCGTCAAGCGCCGCCTCGAACTGCGCGGTCCATTTCCCGACCATGTCGCGGCGCTCGCCGATAAAGCTTTCGTAACAGCGCGCCGCGCGGGCCAGCACCGCCATGTTATGGCTGTCCTCGCGGGGGTGGCGCTTCAGCGCGGCGAGCACCTTGCGCCGAGCCTCGACTTCCTTCGCATTGGGCGCTTCGTCATCGTCCATGAGCACCAGGTTGCGGACCAGGCCGGACGCCGGGACGCTGATATCGACCTCAAGCAGGCCGCTGGTGTCGTAACTGAAGCGGCATTCGACATGGACATGGCCAGCGGGCGCTGGCGGCACCGGCACCTTGATCGAACCAAGCTTGACGTTGCCCTGCACTTCGCGTGCCTCGCCCTGATAAATGCCGAATTCGACGTTGCGCTGATTGTCGGACAGGGTGGAATAATAGCTCACCCGGCTCGCCGGAATCGGCGTGTTGCGTTCGATGATCGGGGAGAACAGGCCGTGGCGGAATCCGCCGCGACCGTCCGGTGCGCTGTTGTCGACGCCGAGCGTGAACGGGCAGACGTCGGTGAGGCGGATTTCCTCCAGATCGGCGTCGCGCGACTTGAGCCCGCCCTGCACCGCAGCGCCCAGCGCGACGGCGTGATCGGGATGGACCGCGGCATTGGGAAAGCGGCCGAACATGCGGGTGATCGTCTTGCGCACGATCGGCATGCGGGTCGCGCCACCGACCAGGATCACTTCGCTCAGCGTCTCGACGCGGATGTCGCTGTCGCGCAACGAGCGCAGCACCGGATCGCGCAGCTTGGCCAGCAACGGCGCAGCCTGCGCCTCGAACTCGCCCGCGGTGACAGTGGTGGCAAACTGGCGGTCGCCCGAGGTGATGGTGAAGCTCGCTTCCTCCTGTTCGCTCAAGGTCCGGCGGCAGCGTTCGGCGGCAGCGCGGAGCAGTTCGTGCAGCACCAGCGGGTCGACCTCGGCCAGACGGCCTTCGGGATCGATGCGCGGACGAGCGACCTCGATGATCGTATCGTTGAAATCCTCGCCGCCCAGCCGGTTGTCGCCGGCCGAGGCGCGCACCTCGATCACGCCGTCGAAGATCTCGACGATCGATACGTCGAAGGTGCCCCCGCCCAGGTCGAACACGAGGAACGGCTCTTTCTCGGAACGATCCTGGATGCCGTAAGCGAGCGCGGCGGCGGTCGGCTCGTTGATCAGCCGCTCGACGGTCAGGCCGGCAAGCTCGCCCGCGCGGCGCGTCGCCTTGCGCTGGCGGTCGTTGAAATAGGCCGGGACGGTGATCACCGCGCTGGTCACAGGCTCGCCGAGAAAGGCTTCTGCATCGGCCTTGAGGCTGGACAGGACGATCGCCGACAGGTCCTCGGCGGTGAAGGTCTTGCCCGCCAGCGTGACGGTCTGGCGCGTGCCCATCCAGCGCTTGAACGCGGTGACGGTCGAGGTCGGATGGGTCGACTGGCGCTCGCGCGCGGTCATGCCCACGATCACCGCGCCGCCGTCGTCGATCGCGACCGCCGATGGGGTCAGCAGGTCGCCCAGCGCATTGGGCACGAGCTGAGCCGTGCCATCGCGCCAGATGCCGATCGCGCTGTTGGTCGTTCCAAGATCGATTCCGACGATCATCGGTGTCTGTCCCCCCAATTGGTGCGACGGGCGATAATTGGTTCGCGGCCCGGATGCCAGCGGCTGGGTAAGCGGGGCGCGAAAATCTGTCTCACTTCGCGCACCTGCGGCAAGATCGGATTGGATTGCCCTGCACGAACGGGTGGAGGGAGCGATGCGCAACTAACTGCTGACGGCCCGGCCGGATCGGATTAGGCCGGTGCCGCAACCGCAACCGCCAGGACGAGGCCGACCATGTTCCGAATGATGCTGTGGCTGGTGACCCTGATCGCCGGTGTCGCCGTGCCCGCCGCCGCCGCGCCGCCCCCCCGCCAGCACTTGCCGCGCCGCTGGTGCTGGCGGCGGCCAGCCTGCAGGAATCGCTGAGCGCCGCCGCCGATGCCTGGTCGCGCAAGGGACATCCCAAGCCGGTGGTGTCGTTCGCTGCGTCATCGGCGCTGGCGCGGCAAGTGCTGGCGGGGGCGCCGGCGGATCTTTTCATCTCCGCGGATGAGGAATGGATGGATGCGCTGGCGGCCAAGCGGCTGATCGCGCCCGGCACGCGCGCGTCGTTCCTCGGCAACCGGCTGGTGCTGGTGACGGGGCTGCGCAATGTATCGCGGGTCGACCTGCGCAGCGGCCGTCCGATCGTTGCGGCAGTCGGGGCGGGGCGGCTGGCGATGGCCGATCCGGACTCGGTGCCGGCGGGGCGGTATGGCCGCGCGGCGCTGACCCGGCTCGGCGCCTGGGCCGGGCTTGAACCCAAGGTCGTGCGGGCGGAGAATGTCCGTGCCGCGCTGCTGCTGGTCGAGCGCGACGCGGCGGCGTTCGGGATCGTCTATGCGACCGATGCCCGGGCCTCGGCCAAGGTGCGCGTGGCAGGGGTGTTTCCGGCGGGCAGCCATCCTGCGATCACTTATCCGATCGCGCGGCTGACCGCGTCGAAGAACCCGGAAGCGGAGGGGTTCCGGCGCTTCCTGGTATCGCGTGAGGGCAAGGCGATCTTCGCGAAATACGGGTTCCTGCCGCGTTGATGCGACACCCTTCTTCCGTTCGCCCTGAGCCTGTCGAAGGGCAAGTGCCTCAGGGGAGAATCGATATGAGGCACGCAGTGCTTCGACAGGCTCAGCACGAACGGGGGAAGGAGTGGGCATCGCCATGCTGACGCCGGATGAATGGGCGATCGTCGCCTTGTCGTTGCAGGTCGGTGGCGTGGCGATGCTGGCAACATTGCCGATCGCCTTTGCACTGGCATGGATTCTCGCGCGCACGGTATTTCCCGGCAAGGTCGTGCTCGACGGGCTGATCCACCTGCCGCTGGTGGTGCCGCCGGTGGTGACCGGGTGGCTGCTCCTGCTGGCCTTTGCGCCGGGCGGCCCGATCGGCGGGTGGCTGGAAAGCTGGTTCGGCGTCTCGGTGCTGTTCCGCTGGACCGGCGCGGCGATCGCGGCGGGAGTGATGGCGCTGCCGCTGATGGTACGGGCGATGCGCCTGTCGATCGAAGCGGTCGACCGGCGGCTGGAGGGTACGGCAAGGACGCTGGGTGCGTCGCGCTGGCGGGTGTTCCGCACGATCACGCTGCCGCTGTCGGTGCCGGGCGTGCTGGCGGGCGCAGTGCTTGGCTTTGCCCGGTCGATCGGCGAGTTCGGCGCGACCATCACCTTCGTGTCGAACGTACCGGGCCAGACCCGGACCTTGCCGCTGGCGATCTACAGCGCGCTGCAGCAGCCGGGCGGCGATGCGATGGTGTTGCGGCTGTCGGCGATCTCGGTCGCCTTGTCGCTGGCGGCGCTGATCCTGTCCGAACTGCTCGCGCGGCGCGCGGGAAGGGGGCTGCATGTCCTTTGAGATCCATGTCTCGAAGCGCCTCGGCGACACCCGGATTGCGCTGGAGCTCGACGCGGGCGAGGGCGTCACGGTGCTGTTCGGGCCGTCGGGCGCCGGCAAGACGAGCATTCTCAACATGGTCGCCGGATTGCTGCGGCCCGATTGCGGTACGATCCGCGTCGGGGGTGAGACGCTGACCGACATCGCCGCCGGGATCGACATCGCGCCGGAACATCGCCGGGCTGGTTATGTGTTCCAGGAAGCCCGGCTGTTTCCGCACCTGCGGGTCCGGGCCAATCTGCTGTACGGCGCGAAGGATGCGCCGCTCGACCCGGAGGAGATTGCGTTTCTCGGCATCGGACATCTGCTTGACCGCTGGCCGCGGACATTATCCGGCGGTGAGGCTCGGCGCGTGGCGATCGGGCGGGCCTTGCTCAGCCATCCACGTTTTCTGTTGCTCGACGAACCTTTATCGTCGCTCGATCGGGCACGGCGCGAGGAGGTCATGCAGGCAATCGAGCATGTCCGCGACGTGCTGAAACTGCCGATCCTGCTCGTCACGCACGATGCGGGGGAAGCGGAACGACTGGGGAGCCGTATCGTCGCGATCTAGGACGGTCTCGATCTGCTTCGAAGAGCAGAGGCGCACGAGGGGCACGTCGCTGGTGGCACGGGAACTTCGAGAGCCCCGGATTTCTTCGGTACTATCCTTAGTCGAGCAAGGATGTTTGTGCTCCCGCGAAGGCGGGAGCCCAGACTGGGTTCCCGCCTTCGCGGGAACACAAGAAAGGGGCGATCACTCTCGATTGATGCAGACCAGGGGATAAATGCCGATCCAATTCGGAGCCGAACGGGTTTTGGGCGATCCCGCCAAATCCGCCCCACTTTGGGGTTGCTCCAATCGCCCGATCATGACGTATTTGTCATGCATATGACCTGAAAACGCCAATGCCCGGAGTCTATTCGCGCCCGTCATGACCCAGCAATCCATCTTCTATGATTCATCCGGGCGCAGGCGCCGCCGCTTCGGCGTGGCGGTGGTGGCATTCGTTCTGCTCGTGGTGGTCGCGGTGGCGGCGCTGGCGATCTCGATCGGCGCCGTGCCGCGCGCGCCGCTGCTGCCGGTGGTGGCCGAGCATCCCGCGCTGACCAAGCTGCCGCCGCCGCACGAGCCGCTGCTCAAGCGCACCAAGCACCGTCTGTTCGATTATGCCCGGCTGCTGACCGGCCGCAAGCGCGGCGTGGCCGAGGACGTGCCGCTGGCGATCGGCTTTCATGTGCCATGGGACGAATCCAGCGCGGCGTCGCTGCGCGAGCATATCGGCGAGCTCGACTGGCTGATCCCCGGCTGGGTCTCGGTGACCGGCGCGGATCACAAGATTTCGGTGTTCCGCGACGATGCCGGGCGCAACGTGATCAACCATTCGCCGCATCGCCCGTTGCTGCTGCCGATGATCCAGAACGCGATCCAGGGCGACTGGGATTCGGCCGGGATGGCGGCGCTGCTACGCGCGCCGGCGCAGCGCAAGGCATTGCTCGACCGGCTCGAGCCCTGGCTGGCGGCCAATCAGGCGGGCGGCGCATTCTTCGATTTCGAGGAACTGCCGGCGGCGTCGCAAAAGGATTACCAGGCGTTTCTGCGCGAGGCCAAGGCACGCTTTGCCAAGCGCAACTGGGTGGTCGCGATCGCGGTCCCGGTGGGTGACGAAAGCTGGAACATCAAGGCCTATGCGGCGATCGTCGATCGCGTCTTCCTGATGGCCTATGACGAACATGAGCTGAGCGGCGAACCCGGACCGATCGCGTCGCAGAACTGGTTCGAACAGGCCGTGGCGCGCGCGGCGAACGGCGTGCCCAAGGCCAAGCTGGTCGTGGCGATCGGCAATTACGGCTATGACTGGCACGACAAGGGTGGCGAGCCGCTGGCGGTCGACGAAGCGTGGGAGGCGGCGCAGGAATCGAGTGCGATGCCGGTGTTCGACAAGAATAGCGGCAATAGCGGCTTCGCCTATGAAGAGGGCAAGAGCCGCCATGTCGTGTGGCTGCTCGACGCGGCGTCGGCCTATAATCAGCTGCGCTTCCTCAAGCGCGCTGGCCTTAGCGGCGTGGCGCTGTGGCGGCTCGGGTCGGAGGATCCCGGCCTGTGGTCGATCTTCGGCCGGTCGCACCGCGTGCTGCCGGCGCCGTCGGCAATCAACGCGATCCCCGCCGGTACCGATGTCGATATCGAGGGCAATGGCGAGATATTGAAGATCGCCGCGGTGCCTGTCGCGGGGACACGGCAGACCATCGCCGCGCGCGACGGATCGATCGCCGGGGTCGAGTTCACCCGGTTGCCCTCGCCCTATATCGTGGCGCGCACCGGCTATAAGCCGGGTGAGATCGCGCTGACCTTCGACGACGGGCCCGACCCGACCTGGACGCCGCGTATCCTCGACGTGCTCAAGGCGAAGAACGTCCATGCGACCTTCTTCATCGTCGGCGAGAATGCGTTGACCCAGCGCTCGCTGCTCAACCGCATGGTTGCCGAGGGGCATGAAATCGGCAGCCACACCTATACCCATCCCAATCTGGCCGGGGCCTCGCCTGCGGAAACCGCGTTCCAGCTCAACACCACGCAGCGATTGTTCCAGGCGTTCACCGGGCGCTCGCTGCGGCTGTTCCGCGCGCCCTATTTCGGGGACGCCGAGCCAACCACGGCGGACGAGATCGAGCCGGCGCTGCAGGCGCAGGATCGCGGCTATATCTCGGTCGGGCTGCATGTCGATCCCGACGACTGGAAGCGCCCCGGCGTGCAGGCGATCATCGACAAGACGCTGAGCATGGTGGACGCCGGCAAGGCGCCGTGCGGCAGCAATTCCCCGGCCAATTGCAGCCGCAACGTGGTGCTGCTCCATGATGCCGGTGGCAATCGTGCGCAGACGCTCGCCGCATTGCCGGTGATCATCGATCAGCTGCGCGCGCGGGGCTATACGCTGGTGCCGGTGTCGACGCTGGCGGGCATTCCGCGCGACGTCGCGATGCCGCCAATCTCGGCGAGCGACCGGCTCGCGGCGCAGGTCGACCTGTTCATCTTCGGCACGCTCGGCACGATCGTCACCGCGCTGGGGTGGATCTTCCTGTTCGCGATCACGATCGGCATCCTGCGTGCGCTGACCCTGTCGGCGCTGGCGCTGATCCAGGCGCGGCGCGAGGCGCGGATGGTGTTCCCGGCGATCGATCCGGCGCGTTTCGTGACGGTGATGATCCCGGCGTTCAACGAGGAGACGGTGATCGTGCGCGCGGTCCAGGGCGTGCTCGCCTCCACCGATGTGCGGATCGAAGTGATCGTGATCGACGATGGCTCCAGCGACCGGACCAGCCAGATGGTGCAAGAGGCGTTTGCGGACGAGCCGCGCGTGCGGCTGCTCACGCTGGAGAATGGCGGCAAGGCGCGCGCGCTCAATCGCGGGCTGGAACTGGCGACGGGTGAGATCATCATTGCGCTCGATGCCGACACCCAGTTCGAGGCGACGACGATCGCGCGGCTGGCGCGCTGGTTCGCCGATCCAGCGCTGGGCGCGGTCGCGGGCAACGCGAAGGTCGGCAACCGCGTCAACCTGGTCACCAAATGGCAGGCGCTGGAGTATATCACGGCGCAGAATCTCGAACGGCGCGCGCTGGCGCGGCTCGATGCGATCACCGTCGTGCCGGGCGCGGTCGGCGCGTGGCGGCTGGCGGCGATCCGGCAGGTCGGCGGCTATCCCGACGACACGCTGGCCGAGGATCAGGACCTGACCATCGCGATCCAGCGTGCCGGATGGCGCGTGACCTATGACCAATATGCCGTTGCCTGGACCGAAGCGCCGGAGAGCTTTGCCGGCCTGGCCAAGCAGCGTTTCCGCTGGGCGTTCGGCACGTTGCAATGCCTGTGGAAGCATCGTCGGGTGATGGCCAGCGGCAAACCGCGCGGGCTGGCGCGGGTCGGCTTGCCGCAGGCGATCGTATTCCAGATCATCCTTGCCTCGATCTCGCCGATCATCGACCTCGCGCTGATCGTCAGCTTCATCACCACCTGGGTCGCGGTCCAGGCGCATGGCTGGGCGCAGACCCAGCATGATGTCGAGAAGATGCTGATCTACTGGCTGGTGTTCACCGCGATCGACCTGCTCGCGGCGACGATCGCCTTTGCGCTGGAGCGGCGCGAGAATTGGCGGCTATTGTGGCTGCTGATTCCGCAGCGCATCGGGTATCGCCAGGTGATGTATTATGTCGTGCTGAAAGCGATCACTCAGGCATTGCGCGGCCCGCGCGTCGGCTGGGGCAAGCTGGCGCGGACCGGGCGAGTGAGCGTTTAGGGCAAGGTCGGTTTGGACAGGGCAGGGCCCCATTTCAAGGACACTCCCCCTCGGTTCGTTTCGAGCGAAGTCGAGGAACTGCTTGCAGCGTGTGTGGCTTGTTTCTCGACTTCGCTCGAAACGAACGGGAGAGGGATGTCTGGTAGGTTAGTCTAAGCCAGTTCGAAGCTGCCCTTCAGGCCACCCACCGATGAGGTGCCGAGCCAGATGTCGAAGGCGCCGGGCTCGACCGTCCATTTGTCTCCGGCCCAGAAGCGCAGGTCGGCTGCGGCGAGGGTGAAGCGCACCTGCTTCGTCTCCCCCGGTGCGAGCGTGATGCGGTCGAAACGCTTCAGCTCGCGCACCGGGCGGGTGCGGCTGGCGACGCGATCACGAATGTAGAGCTGCACCACTTCGGTACCAGCGGCCTTGCCGGTATTGGCGATGGTCGCCGTGACGACGAGCGTGCCGTTCAACGTCAGTGGCCCACCGACCTGAAGCGCCGAGAGCGCGAAGCTGGTGTAGCTGAGGCCATGTCCGAACGGGTACAGCGCGTCGTTGTTCGTCTCGCGATAGCGCGCCTTATATTCCTCGCCGGGCGTGCCCGCGGCGGGGCGGCCGGTGGTCTTGTGATTGTAGAAGAACGGCTCCTGGCCACTTTCGTGCGGGAAGCTGACCGGCAGCTTGGCCGAGGGATTGACCGTGCCGAACAATATGTCGGCGATGGCGTTGCCGGCTTCGCTGCCGAGGAACCAGGTGGCGAGGATCGCCGGCGCATCCTTGACCGCGCCCGACAGCGCCAGCGCGCGGCCGTGGCGCAACAGGATGATGACCGGCTTGCCGGTTGCCGCGACCGCTTCGACGAGCGCCTGCTGTGCCGGCGGCACGATGATCGCGGTACGCGACTGCGCTTCGCCCGACATGTTCTGCGTCTCGCCGATCGCGAGCAGCACCACGTCGGCCGCACGCGCCGCCGCGACCGCGGCCTCGATCCCCCGGGCAGGGCCGCTTCGACATCGCTGCCCTTGACCACATCGAGCTGCTTCGGATCCGCCAGCTTCGCGCGGATGCCGCTCGCCAGATCGACGTTGATCGTCTTCTCCGCCATGAAGGCCCACATGCCGACGACATTGTCGCGGTCGTCGCCGAACGGGCCGATCAGGGCGATGCGGCCGGGATTGGATTTGAGCGGCAACAGGCCGCCATCGTTCTTGAGCAGCACGATCGAACGCGCACCGGACTCGCGCGACAGCTTGCGCAGCGCCGGGCTGGTGACCTGGGTGCGCTCGGCCTTGGCGTCCATCGAACGGTAGGGATTGTCGAACAGGCCGATCGTGTCCTTCAGCTGCAGCACGCGACGGACCGAGGCGTCGACCGCGGCGACCGGCACCTCGCCGGCCTCGACCAAGGCAGGCAGATGGAGGTTGTAGAGATTGCTCGACATGCTCATGTCGACACCCGCCAGGAACGCCTTTTTCGCGGCATCTCGGCCGTCGGCAGCATAGCCGTGCGCGATCAGTTCCTCATCCGCGGTCCAGTCGGACACGACCAGGCCCTTGAACGCCCATTCGCCGCGCAGCAGATCGGTCAGCAGCCAGTGATTGCCGGTGGCGGGCACGCCGTTGATATCGTTGAATGCCGACATGGTGGTGACCGCACCGGCCGCGAAGCTGCTTTCGAATGGCGGGAAATGAATCTCGCGCAGCGCCTCCATCGAGATGTCGACGCTGTTGTAATCCATGCCCGCGCCAACCGCACCATAAGCGGCGAAATGCTTCGGGCAGGCGAGCATGCGAGTCGGATCGCGCAGATCCTTGCCCTGGAACCCGCGCACGCGAGCAGCCGCCATCGCCTGGCCGAGGCAGGTATCCTCGCCCGAGCCTTCGGCGACGCGACCCCAGCGCTGGTCACGCGCGACATCGACCATTGGTGCGAAGGTCCAGTGAATGCCAAGCGCTGTGGATTCGAGCGCCGCGCCGCGCGCGGTGAGCTCCGCCAGATCGGGGTCGAACGATCCGGCCTCGGCCAGCGGGATCGGGAAGATCGTGCGCAACCCATGGATGACATCGGCGCCGAAGATCAGCGGAATACCCAGCCGGGTTTCCTCCAGCGCCATGCGTTGCATCGTGCGACCGCCGGCGACACCGGTGCCGTTGAACAGCATGCCGACACGCCCAGCGCGGATGTTGGCGAGCTGTGTCGCCGTATTGCCCGACGCCGCACCGGGATTGAACACGATGCCGGGCGCGCGAAGCAGGTCGCTGAAACAGCTGAGCTGACCGGCCTTTTCGGCGAGGGTCATGCGTGCGATCAGGCTTTCGATGCGGTCCGACTGCGCCAGCGCGACGCGTGGCGCGAGGGCGAAGCCGGCGACCATTGCACCGGATTGGAGAAGCGCACGGCGGGAAAGCTGCATGAGGGTGATATCCTGGGGGCGGGCGTGTTGTTTAACGGACGAAACATAGCAGGGGAATGACGTTCGCGACCGAAGTTGTGAACGTTCTCATATAATGCGCCGCGAGTCACGATGCGATCGGATTCGATAAGACGTGTCGTGAGGGGAAAACCATCATTGCCGTCGATATCAGACCTTCCAACCGGAAGCGGGCCTGACCTCGGATCCGGGAGCAGTCCAACGCGGTCACGGTCGAAAGCCTCGATATGCGGTTTATCGAGCCTGACGCGGCAACGCGATCGACCACGCCGGCAATCCTGCTTGTGCTTCTGCCCTTGTCTTGCCAAAGAGCTTTCAGGGGGAGCTATATGACGGGGGCGTCGTGTATTTCATGGTGTCTGGTGGTCGGGTTGGCAGTCATGCCATCCGCCGCCGGTGCGCAGGCAACCGAGGCGATGCCGGCGGCTGCCGCAGCGGCGACGCCAGAACCGAGCCCGGTGGCGGACGGCTTTGCCCGCATCCCAGCCAACACACCGGTCAATTTCGAAATCGTCGATGCGCTGAGTTCGAAGACCAGCAAGGTCGATCAGATGTTCGCGATCCGACTGCTCGATCCGGTGACGGTCGACGGAAAGGTCGTACTTCCGGCAGGCATCGTCGGCGAGGGGCAGGTGGTTCATGCCGCCAAAGCGACAGGATTGGGTAAGGCGGGGGAACTGATCCTCGCCGCGCGATACATGCAGTGCGGCGACTCGAAGATCGGGCTGCGCGGACTCAAGCTCGGTGGGACGGGTCAGGACAAGACCGGCACGTTGATGGCCGCGACGATCGCGGTTGGCGTCATTGCCACGCCATTGATGTTCATGAAGGGCGGGGAAACGATCATCCCGGCCAAGGCCTTCGCTCATGCCCGGTTGAGCAAGCCGGTCGATATCCAGATGTCGCCGACGCCACAATGCACCGGTTCAGGGCCGATGGTGGCGCCATCCGCGGAGTCCGGCCCCATGACGGTCCCTGCATCGGCGGAGCCGAAACCCATGGTCGTACCGACTTCGTCACCAGCAACACAAACGCCGGCGACCGTGCCGGCATCCGTTTCCAACCAAGAGGGGAAGTCCGAATGAAGAAGAATATCGCATCGCTGATGCTCGCCGTCGCCGTGGCGGGGATGGCGGTTCCCGCGATCGCACAGGATGGTGCTGCTGCGGCCACCGCCGCGATCGCCACCAAGTCGGGCACGATCGGGGCCCCTGCCGCCGGCAAGGGCATGATCGTCTTCTATCGCCCCGGGTCGCTGATGGGTGCGGCACTGGGTTGCACCGTGCGTGAAGGCGAGGGCGCTGCCGAACAGCAGATCGCACGGCTCGGATCGGGCAAATATTGGGTCCATATGGCTGAGCCCGGCAAGCATGCCTATCGCACCGAGGGGGAGAAGACGGACGTCCTCAATCTCGAGATCGAGCCTGACGAAACCTATTTCGTGAAGTGCAAGATCGGCATGGGCATCATGGCCGGTCGCGCCAATATTTCGCCGTCGGATCAGGCGGAGTTCGGCAAGAAGGCCAAGGGCCTGAAACTCTGGGAGCCGAAGGCGGACAAGGACGACAAGGGTGCCAAGCCTGTCGAAGAAAAGGCCACGGAAGAGAAGAAATAACCGACCGTCGCGCTGGCGACGGAAGACAGGAAGGCCGTTGCCCGGATGATCCGGGCAACGGCCTTTTCAATGGGGTTTGATGCAAGTGGGACAGAAGCGGGCCGATCCTGCAACCGGACGGTAATGCCGGGTCGTCGTCTCATATACAGGCCTGACCGGTGACGACCGATCCTTCGCCGCCCGGCCATTCCACGCGCCTGCCCCAAGGGACTAACGCTGATGCCTATTTCGCGGAGTAGGTCACGGCCTCTATCTTGTGACCGTCCGGATCGCGGACAAAGGCACCATAATAATTGGCATCATAGTCCGGCCGCAGCCCCGGCGCACCATCGTCGCTGCCACCATGGGCCAGTGCCGCAGCATGGAACCGATCGACCATCGAACGGTCTTCCACGGCAAAGGCGATGTGAGCGCCATTGCCGACGGTTGCGGGTTTTCCGTCAATCGGGATCTGGACGCTGAAGTGAAAAGTGCCACTTCCGTAACCTAATCCACCCTCGTCCTCGGCCATCGGCATAATGCCGATGATAGGCAAAACGGCGTCATAGAAACGCTTGGAGCGCCTCATATCATTCGTCCCGACCGAAACATGATGGATCACGACAGCCTCCGTTCTGATTCGTCCGAGAACGGCCGCCTCCGCATTTTGCTCCCAGACAAGGCGCCGATCGGCCCTCGGCCAGCGAAGCTGGCTGGCGGCAAGTGACCCATTTCTCAAGATTCACCTGCAGATCATACCTGCCTGTCAGCGGCATTGGAAATTTCCGCCTGATCCATGCCAAACCGCAAGATCGGTCGAGCAGGTCATGGCCGATGGCGACTAGCTGGTGCCGCCACGGAGGACGGGACGATGAAGGCGGCGTTTCAAAACTATCACGCCCGGATGCAGCGGGTGCTGGATTATATCGACGGGCATCTGGACGGCGATCTGGACCTGGAAACGGTGAGCCGCATAGCGGCTTTCTCGAAGTTTCATTTCCACCGGCAGTTCATGGCGACTTTCGAACTGTCCCTGCACCGCTATGTCCAGCTTGCTCGTATGAAGCGTGCTTCACACCAGCTGGCCCATATCGACGCCCAAAGCGTCACGGACATAGCGATGGATGCCGGTTACGACGCACCGGACGCCTTTGCACGAGCGTTTCGGCAACGGTTGGGACAATCGCCTTCGTCGTTCCGCAAATCCCCTGACTGGGGGCCGTGGCTCATGGCCTTCGGGCCGCTCGACAATGCGAGGAGCAAGCTCATGCAGATCATCTTTGAACATGACGACGTGACCATATGCGATGTGCCCCCAACACCGGTGGCGATCATGGAGCATCGCGGAGACCGGGCGATGCTCGGCGACACGTTCCAGCGATTCATCGCCTGGCGCAAGGCGGCCGGCTTGTCGCCTGAGACAAGCCCGACCTTCACCGTCTTCCGTTCGGAAAGAGAGCCCGTGGTCCCAGCCGATTACAGCATGGACCTGTGTATCGGGACGGATCAGCCGATCGAGGCGAATGACGGGCAGATGAAGGCCGGCGTGATCCCGGGCGGACGCTGCGCGGTGCTGCGCTACCCCGGCAATACCAACAATCTGGAGCCCGCCGCGCTGTATCTCTATCGCGACTGGCTTCCGGCCAGCGGCGAGGAAGCACGCGACTTTCCGATCTATTGCCGACGCCGGCTGTCCTTCATCCCGGAGGTGCCGGTACATGAGGTGATCGTGGAATTGTTTCTGCCGCTGAAATAGCGCCGCCGGATGCCGGTCTGGCTCTTCCGATCGTGAGAAGCGGGCCGGCTGTTATCCACCGCTCCCGGCCATTCGCGCGACTGTCGCGGTGAGCGGCATGGCCAAAATGACCCGGTCAACAGGCACCCTCTGTCCGGTGTGGCCGACAGAGGGTGCCGATCGATCAGAAGCTGAACTTCACCGAACCCCCGATGATCCGCGGGTCGTTGACCATCGCGGTCAGATTGTTGAAGTCGATCGCGCTGACCGCGCGGATCTGGTTGGTGATGTTGCGGGCAAAGGCCGCGACCTCGATCCCGCCCGACGTCTTGTAGCCGATGCGCAGGCCACCCTCGAGCGACGATTTCCCGCGGAACTCCGCCGCCGTGTAGAGGAAATAGTTGATCTTGCTGCGATAGGCCCAGTCGGTGAAGGCGAAGATCTCATCGCCATTGGCGAGCGGAATGCCGTAGCGCACCGTCCAGTTGGCGATCCAGCGTGGTGCCTGGGGCAGGTCGTTGCCGTTGAGGATCGCCCGGCCCGCACCATTGAGCGCATTGGTGACGGTGCAGCCGCCGCCGCATACCGCGACCGACTGGGTCGGATCGCGCATCTCGGTGAAATTGTAGGAGAGGCCGGCGGTCAGCACGAGCGGATCGACCGGTCGTGCGTTGAGTTCCGCCTCAAGACCATAGCCGACCGCTTTGTCGACCGTCAGCAGCTTGGCGGAGTTGTTGTTTCCGCCCACGGCGGTGACCTGAAAATCCTTGGTCCGGAAATAATAGCCCGTCAGGTCGAAACGCACCCGGCTGCTGAATTGCGTCTTGATGCCGGCTTCTCCCGAGATCGTGGTCTGCTTCGGTGCAGTGGTCGGGAAGTCACCGAAATTGACCCGGTCCGAAATCGCCGGGCCGAGATAACCGGTGGCGAAGCGAGCATAGATGCTGACCCGGTCGTCGACCTTGTAATTGGCGCTGGCGTCCCAGGAGACATTGTCGCCCTTGACCTTGGTCGTGATCGGTAGCGGCTGACCCGGGAACGCGGCGAGCCCGCCCACCCAGTCGGTCTTGTTATCCTTCGAGTAGCGCACGCCCGCGCGCAGCGTCAGCGCGTCGGTCGCGGCATATTCGATCGAGGCGAACAGGCCGAAATTCTCGTTCTTGTTGTCGTGCAGGACATTCTGCGTGAGGGCACCGGTGCCGTCATAGGCGGTCTCGTTGTAGATCAGCTTCTGGTGGAAATAATAGGCGCCGATCTGCCCGCGTATCCCGTTGAAATCCTCGGTCTCGAAACGCAGTTCCTGGCTGAATTCCTCCGGCTTGGTGGTGCCGCCGGTGTTGACCGGGAAGCCGCCGACATTGATCGCGCCGAGCGTGCAGCCGGGAATGAAGGCATAGCAGCTGCCGCCATCGACATCGCCGGTGCTCTGTACCTTGACCTTCTCGAAGGCCGTGATCGTGTGCAGTGTGCCCACGCCGTCGAATGTGTAGTTGAGCTTCAGATTGGTGCCGAAGGCGTTCAGATTCTGGCTCGTCAGGCCATCGAGCGAGATGCGCTTGATGTCGAAGCCGGTGTTGAAATCATTGCTGCCCGGGCGAAATCCGCCGGCACGGAACAATCGCGGCGTGGCATCGAGATCGCGCGCATGGAAGTTGAGCAGGGCGGAAAAATCACCGCTTTCATAGCCGATCAGCAATCGGCCGGCGAGGTCGCGATAGCCTTCGAGCTTGCGATCGGCGAGGGTGGGGGAGGCGGTGTTGGTGACCCAGTTGTCGCGCCGCTGCAAGATGCCGGAAGCGCGGAAGGTGAAGCCGCCGCCGATCGGGCCGCCAATCGCGGCTTCGGCATTGACCGTATTGTAGGTTGCCCAGGACACGCTGCCATAGCCGCCAAAGGTATCGCTGGGGGCAGTGGAGTTGAGCTTCACCACACCGGCGGGGGTATTGCGGCCGAACAGAGTCCCTTGCGGGCCGCGCAGCACTTCGACGCTGGCGAGATCGAATACCGGGAAGGATTTCAGCATCGGGTTTTCGAGCGCGACATCGTCATAGACGACCGACACCGGCTGCGCTGCGGTCGGATCGAAATCGGTATTGCCCAGGCCGCGGATATAAAAACGCGGGAAGGTGCGGCCGAACGAGGATTCGACCAGCAGGCTGGGGGTGCGGCCGGAAAGGAACCGGACGTCGAGGCCGCTCGAGTTCAGCACGTCGAGCTTTTCGGCCGAGATGGCGGAGACCGCGATCGGCACGTCTCGGCTCGACTCCGCCCGGCGCGTCGCGGTGACGACAATGTCGATCTCATCGGGGGCGGCCTGTTCCTGCGGGGCAGGGGTCTCGTCTTCGGCATGCGCAATGCCGGGCAGCGCAAGACCAAAAGCGAGCAGCGACAGAGTCGTCGTGAGACGAGAAGCCGACAATGCCCGATGTGCTGAGCTGGTTTTCATGGATATCCCCCGTTGAGTATCGGCATCCGCCCCGCAGGCGACTCCATTGTGTCCCGGAGTTCGAGTCAATTCGTAACCGCTCTGTAACAAGGGGCAAGTGAAGCTCGGGCCCCTGGTCCCGATCGTTTCGGATTTGGCCGGGGCTGTTGCATTTCTGACGCAATTTGGTGGGCTATTTTAATCGAACCACTGCAGTCATCCCCGCGAAAGCGGGGATCCCGCTTCTTCGTCTTCTGAGTGCGGGGCAAGGCAGCGGGATCCCCGCTTTCGCGGGGGTGACGAAGACGTCTATTCAGCGAAATTATAGTTAACTATCTGATATAATTATATTATATGACTTGCCGTTGAAATGGCGGGAAGGGAGATATGCGACATTCCGGTGTCCCATATCTCAACCCTCCCGCCGCTAGTCCTCGGTCCTGCCCCCGACCCGATACTCTGTCGCGGAGATGACGGAGAGAAGACGAAATTACGCTGCACAAAGAAAAAGCCGCCGCCCGGACGATCCGGACGGCGGCTTGTTTCTGTCAGCGCCGGGGCGCTACCCGATCATTCCTTGATCAGATACTCGCCCGCATCGGCATCGGTGCCGGTGCCGCTGGTCACGACCGAGGCCAGGGCATCGCTGCCGGTATCGTCGGCGACGTCGCGCAGCTTCTCGGCCGCACGCTCTTCCGCCGCCGAATTCGGCGCGATCAGCACTTCCTGCAGACGACGCTGCTGGACGCGCAGGGCGGCATCACGGCTGGAGGCCGCGACGCGCAGACGGTTCATGCCCGCGCCGGTACCGGCGGGGATGAGACGACCGACGATCACGTTCTCCTTGAGGCCGATCAGCGTGTCCTGCTTGCCCTGGACCGCCGCCTCGGTGAGGACGCGAGTGGTCTCCTGGAACGACGCCGCCGAGATGAAGCTGCGGGTCTGCAGCGACGCCTTGGTGATGCCGAGCAGGACGGGCTTGCCCTGTGCACGACGCTCCTTCTTGTCGAGCTTGTCGTTGATCGCATCCATCTCGTCGCGATCGACCTGCTCGCCCGCCAGCAGCGTGGTATCGCCGCCATCGGTGATCTCGACCTTTTGCAGCATCTGGCGAACGATCACCTCGATGTGCTTGTCGTTGATCTTCACGCCCTGAAGTCGATAAACTTCCTGGATTTCCGAGACGAGATATTCCGCCAGCGGCTCGATGCCGAGCACTTCGAGAATGTCGTGCGGGTCGGGGCTGCCGCCGATCAGGTTGTCGCCACGCTTGACGTAGTCGCCTTCCTGAACGTCGATCACCTTCGACTTGGGCACCAGATACTCGACGACCTCGCCGCCATCCTCGGGCTGAATGCCGATCTTGCGCTTGGCCTTATAGTCCTTGCCGAACACGACACGGCCCGAGACCTTCGCGATGATCGCATTTTCCTTCGGCTTGCGTGCTTCGAACAGCTCCGCCACCCGCGGCAGACCGCCGGTGATGTCGCGGGTCTTGGCAGCTTCGCGGCTGACACGAGCCAGAACGTCACCGCCGGAAACCTGCGCGCCGTCCTCGACCGAGAGCGTGGCGCCCGGTGCAAGCATGTAACGGCCGGCTTCACCCGAGTCCGAGTCGAGCAGGGTCAGGCGCGGACGCAGATCCTCCTTCGACTTGGTCGCGGCGCGATATTCGATGATCACGCGCTGCGAGATGCCGGTGGCTTCGTCTGCCTGCTCGACCAGGGTCTTGCCCTCGATCAGATCGACATACTTCACGACACCGGGGTTTTCCGTGATCACCGGCATGGTGAACGGGTCCCACTCGGCCAGACGATCGCCCTTCGAGACGATATGGCCGTCATCGTACATCACGTACGCGCCGTACGGGATGCGGTGCACCGCACGCTCGCGGCCGTCCATGTCGACGATCGCGATTTCGCCCGAACGGCTCAGCACGACGCGGCGGCCGCGCTGATCCATGATGATGCGAAGGTCGCGATACTCCATCGTCCCGTCGGCAACCGCCTCGAGGTTCGACTGCTCGTTGAGCTGCGCCGCGCCGCCGATGTGGAAGGTCCGCATCGTCAGCTGGGTGCCCGGCTCACCGATCGACTGGGCGGCGATGACGCCGACCGCTTCACCGATGTTGACCGGCGTACCGCGGGCGAGATCGCGCCCGTAGCACTTGCCGCACACGCCGATCTTGGTCTCGCAGACCAGCGGGCTGCGGATCTTCACGGCCTGGGTGCCGATCGCCTCGATCTTCGTGATCATCGGCTCGTCGAGCAGCGTGCCCGAGGGGATGACGATCTCGCCGGTCTTGGTGTCGACAATGTCCTCCGCGGTCGTGCGACCGAGGATGCGCTCGCCGAGCGACGCGATGGTCGAGCCGCCCTGGACGATCGCGCGCATTTCCAGCGCGCGTTCGGTGCCGCAATCATTCTCGATGATCACGCAATCCTGCGACACATCGACCAGACGGCGGGTCAGGTAGCCCGAGTTGGCGGTCTTCAACGCCGTATCCGCGAGACCCTTGCGGGCGCCGTGGGTGGAGTTGAAATATTCGAGGACGGTCAGGCCTTCCTTGAAGTTCGAGATGATCGGCGTTTCGATGATCTCGCCCGACGGCTTGGCCATCAGCCCGCGCATACCCGCCAGCTGCTTGATCTGCGCCTGCGAACCACGAGCACCGGAGTGCGCCATCATGTAGATCGAGTTGATCGGCGCTTCGCGACCGTTCGGCAGCTTCTTCACGGCCTTGATCTCGTCCATCATGGCCGTCGCAACACGATCACCGCAGCCCGACCAGGCGTCGATCACCTTGTTGTACTTCTCCTGATGCGTGATCAGACCGTCCTGATACTGCTGCTCGAAATCCTTCACGAGCGCACGCGTCTCATCGACCAGGCCGACCTTGGCGTCCGGAATGATCATGTCGTCCTTGCCGAACGAAATGCCCGCCTTGAACGCGTGCTTGAAGCCCAATGCCATGATCGCATCGGCGAACAGCACGGTCTCCTTCTGGCCGGTGTGACGATAGACCTCGTCGATCACGTCACCCACATCCTTCTTGGTGAGGAGGCGGTTGACGGTGTCGAACGGCACCTTGGAGCTCTTCGGCAGGCACTCGCCGAGCAGCATGCGGCCCGGGGTGGTCTCATAGCGCTTGAGGTAGGTCTTGCCCTCGGCATCGGTCTGCGGGACGCGCGTGGTGATCTTGGTGTGGAGCGTCACCGCGCCGGCCTCGATCGCCTGATGCACTTCCGCCATGTCGGAGATCAGCATGCCTTCGCCGGGCTCGCCTTCCTTCAGCATCGACAGATAATAGAGACCCAGCACCATGTCCTGCGACGGCACGATGATCGGCTTGCCGTTCGCTGGGCTCAGGATGTTGTTGGTCGACATCATCAGCACGCGTGCCTCGAGCTGGGCTTCCAGCGAGAGGGGAACGTGGACGGCCATCTGATCGCCATCGAAATCGGCGTTGAAGGCCGAACAGACCAGCGGGTGAAGCTGGATCGCCTTGCCCTCGATCAGCACGGGCTCGAACGCCTGGATGCCGAGACGGTGAAGCGTCGGCGCGCGGTTGAGCATGACCGGATGCTCGCGAATGACTTCGTCGAGGATGTCCCAGACTTCCTTGCGCTCCTTCTCGACCCACTTCTTCGCCTGCTTCAGCGTCATGCTGAGGCCCTTGGCGTCGAGGCGCGCATAGATGAACGGCTTGAACAGCTCGAGCGCCATCTTCTTCGGCAGGCCGCACTGATGCAGCTTCAGTTCCGGACCGGTCACGATGACCGAACGACCCGAATAGTCGACGCGCTTGCCGAGCAGGTTCTGACGGAAGCGACCCTGCTTGCCCTTGAGCATGTCGGACAGCGACTTCAGCGGACGCTTGTTGGCGCCGGTGATGGTGCGGCCGCGACGGCCGTTATCGAACAGTGCGTCGACGGCTTCCTGCAGCATGCGCTTTTCGTTGCGGACGATGATGTCCGGCGCACGCAGTTCCATCAGGCGCTTGAGGCGGTTGTTGCGGTTGATCACGCGGCGATACAGATCGTTCAGATCCGAGGTCGCGAAGCGGCCGCCATCCAGCGGCACCAGCGGGCGCAGCTCGGGCGGGATGACCGGAACGACCTCGAGGATCATCCATTCCGGGCGGTTACCCGAATCGATGAAGCTCTCGACGACCTTCAGGCGCTTGATGATCTTCTTCGGCTTCAGTTCCGACTTGGTGACCGCCAGCTCTTCGAGCAGCTCCTTGCGCTCGCCCTCGAGATCGAGGTCCTGAAGCATGATGCGGACCGCTTCGGCGCCGATGCCAGCCGAGAACGCGTCCTCGCCATATTCATCCTGCGCGTCGAGCAGCTCATCCTCGGTCATCAGCTGGTATTTTTCCAGCGGCGTGATGCCCGGCTCGATCACGATATAGGCTTCGAAGTACAGCACGCGCTCGAGCTGCTTGAGCTGCATGTCGAGCAGCAGGCCGATGCGCGACGGCAGCGACTTCAGGAACCAGATATGCGCAACTGGTGCTGCCAGTTCGATATGGCCCATGCGCTCGCGGCGGACCTTCGAAACGGTCACCTCGACGCCGCACTTCTCGCAGACGATGCCCTTGTACTTCATGCGCTTGTACTTGCCGCACAGGCACTCGTAGTCCTTGATCGGACCGAAGATGCGCGCGCAGAACAGGCCGTCACGCTCGGGCTTGAACGTGCGATAGTTGATGGTTTCCGGCTTCTTGATCTCGCCGAAGCTCCATGAGCGGATACGGTCCGGGGACGCGATGCCGATCTGGATCTGGTCAAAGGTTTCGGTCTTGGCGACCGGATTGGCGAAGTTGGTCAGTTCGTTCATGTTCGAACCCTTCCTTGAATTTCTAAACCCTCTCCCCTTGTGGGAGAGGGAGGGGCCCAAGCCGAAGGCTTGGGAGGGTGAGGGGGACTGCCGCGAGTGTCGCGCATTCCCCCTCACCCCCGACCCCCTCTCCCACAAGGGGAGAGGGGAGCAGAAGTTACTCCGCCGCGATCGCGACGCCGTCGGAGTCGAACTGCTCGATGCTCTTCAGCTCGACGTTCAGACCCAGCGAGCGCATTTCCTTGACGAGCACGTTGAAGCTCTCCGGAATGCCGGCCTCGAAGGTGTCGTCGCCCTTGACGATCGCTTCATAGACCTTGGTGCGGCCGACCACGTCGTCGGACTTCACCGTGAGCATTTCCTGCAGGGTATAGGCGGCGCCGTAGGCCTGGAGTGCCCAGACCTCCATCTCACCGAAGCGCTGACCGCCGAACTGCGCCTTACCACCCAGCGGCTGCTGCGTGACGAGCGAGTAGGGGCCGATCGACCGGGCGTGGATCTTGTCGTCCACGAGATGGTGCAGCTTCAGCATATAGATGTAGCCGACGGTGACCTTGCGGTCGAACTTGTCGCCGGTACGCCCGTCGAACAGATCGCTCTGGCCCGACGTATCGAGCCCCGCCAGCGCCAGCATCGCCGAGACATCGGCTTCGCGGGCACCGTCGAACACCGGCGTCGCCATCGGCACGCCGCCGCGCAGGTTCTGCGCCAGTTCGATGATCTCGTCGCCCGTACGGGCGTCGATCTCTGCGTGATACTGCTCGCCATAGACCGTCTTGAGGCGATCCTTGACGACTTCGGGCATCGCGCCGGCCACGGCGTCGGGGTTGGCTTCACGCCAATCCTCCAGCGCCTGGCTGATCTGTTGCCCCAGGCCGCGCGCGGCCCAGCCGAGATGCGTCTCGAAGATCTGACCGACGTTCATCCGCGACGGCACGCCGAGCGGGTTGAGCACGATATCGACCGCGGTGCCGTCGGCGAGGAACGGCATGTCCTCCGCCGGCAGGATGCGGCTGATCACGCCCTTGTTGCCGTGACGGCCGGCCATCTTGTCGCCCGGCTGCAGCTTGCGCTTCACCGCGACGAACACCTTGACCATCTTGAGCACGCCGGGCGGCAGCTCATCGCCACGCTCCAGCTTTTCGCGACGATCGAGGAACTTGTCCTGGATCAGCTTGGCGGCATCGTCATACTGTACCTTGACCGCTTCCAGATCGCTCTGGATCTTGTCGTCGGCAACGGCGAACTTCCACCATTCGTGACGATCGACGCTGTCGAGCAGGTCCTGGTCGATGACCACGCCCTTCTTGACGCCCTTCGGCGCGGCGGTCGCGGTCTGGTCGAGCAGCATTTCCCGCAGGCGCGACCAGGTCGCACGGTTGAGGATGCTGCGCTCGTCGTCCGAGTCCTTCTTCAGGCGCTCGATTTCCTCGCGCTCGATCGCCATCGCGCGCTCGTCCTTGTCGATGCCGTGGCGATTGAACACCCGAACCTCGACAACCGTGCCGGCAACGCCCGGCGGCAGTCGCAGCGAGGTGTCGCGCACGTCTGACGCCTTTTCACCGAAGATGGCGCGGAGGAGCTTTTCCTCCGGCGTCATCGGCGATTCACCCTTGGGGGTGATCTTGCCGGCCAGGATGTCGCCCGGCTCCACTTCGGCGCCGATATAGACGATGCCCGCTTCGTCGAGGTTGCGAAGCGCTTCCTCGCCGACGTTCGGAATGTCGCGCGTGATGTCCTCCGGCCCCAGCTTGGTGTCGCGGGCCATGACTTCGAATTCCTCGATATGGATCGAGGTGAAGACGTCGTCCTTCACGATGCGTTCGGAGATGAGGATCGAATCCTCGTAGTTATAGCCGTTCCACGGCATGAACGCGACGAGGCTGTTGCGGCCCAGCGCGAGCTCACCGAACTCGGTCGAGGGGCCATCGGCGATCACGTCGCCGGTGTTCACCACGTCACCGACCTTCACCAGCGGACGCTGGTTGATGCAGGTGTTCTGGTTCGAGCGCTGGAACTTCATCAGCGTGTAGATGTCGACGCCCGACTGGCCGGCCTCGACGCTGCCCGTTGCGCGGATCACGATACGCGCGGCATCGACCTGGTCGACCACGCCGGCGCGCTTGGCGGAAATCGCCGCACCGGAATCGCGTGCCACGGTCTCTTCCATGCCGGTGCCGACGAACGGCGCCTCGGCCTGAACCAGCGGCACGGCCTGACGTTGCATGTTCGAGCCCATCAGCGCGCGGTTGGCGTCATCGTTTTCCAGGAACGGAATGAGCGATGCGGCGACCGAGACGAGCTGCTTCGGGCTGACGTCCATCAGCGTGATGTTGTCGGGGATCGCCATCAGGAATTCACCCGACTGACGCGACGACACCAGTTCCTCGACAAAGCCCTTCGACGCGTCGAGCTCGGCGTTGGCCTGCGCGATCGTGTGCTTGGCCTCTTCCATCGCCGACAGATAGACGACGTCATCGGTGACCTTATGGTCGACGACCTTGCGGTACGGCGTCTCGATGAAACCGTATTTGTTGACGCGGCTGAAGCTGGCCAGCGAGTTGATCAGGCCGATGTTCGGGCCTTCCGGCGTTTCAATCGGGCAGATGCGGCCATAATGGGTCGGGTGAACGTCGCGGACTTCGAAGCCGGCGCGCTCACGCGTCAGACCACCCGGCCCAAGTGCCGATACGCGGCGCTTGTGAGTGACTTCCGACAGCGGGTTGGTCTGATCCATGAACTGCGACAGCTGCGACGAACCGAAGAATTCACGCACCGCAGCGACCGCCGGCTTGGCGTTGATCAGGTCGTTCGGCATCACGGTCGACACGTCGACCGAGGACATGCGCTCCTTCACGGCGCGCTCCATGCGGAGCAGACCGACGCGGTACTGGTTCTCGAGCAGCTCGCCGACCGAACGCACGCGGCGGTTGCCGAGATTGTCGATATCGTCGATTTCGCCCTTGCCGTCCTTCAGGTCGACCAAGGTCTTCACGACCGCGAGGATATCCTCGGTGCGCAGCGTGGTGACCGTGTCCTCGGCATCGAGGTCAAGGCGCATGTTGAGCTTGACGCGGCCGACCGCCGACAGATCGTAGCGGTCGGGATCGAAGAACAGGCCGCTGAACAGCGACTCTGCGGTTTCGAGCGTTGGCGGCTCGCCGGGGCGCATGACGCGATAGATATCGCTCAGGGCCTGCTCGCGCTCCTCGGCCTTGTCGGCCTTGAGCGTGTTGCGGATCCATGGGCCGGTCGCGACATGGTCGATGTCGAGCAGCTCGATGCGATCGATGCCGGCCTTGTCGAGCAGTTCGAGATTCTCGGACGACACTTCGTCGCCGGCTTCAATATAGATCTGGCCGGTGGTCTCGTTGATCAGGTCATAGGCGCTGTAGCGGCCGAAGATTTCCTCGGTCGGGATCAGCAGGTCGGTCAGGCCGTCCTTGGCTGCCTTGTTGGCGGCGCGTGGGGAAATCTTCTGGCCCGACGGGAACACGACTTCACCGGTCTTCGCATCGATGATGTCGAACATCGGCTTCTGGCCGCGCCAATTCTCCGCCTGGAACGGAATGATCCAGCCGCCCTGGCCGCGCACGAAGGTGACGCGGTTGTAGAAGTAATTGAGGATTTCCTCGCCGGTCAGACCGAGCGCGTACAGCAACGCGGTAACCGGCAGCTTGCGCTTGCGGTCGATCCGGACGTTGACGATGTCCTTCGCGTCGAACTCGAAGTCGAGCCACGAACCGCGATAGGGGATAACGCGCGCAGCGAAGAGATACTTGCCCGATGCGTGGGTCTTGCCGCGGTCATGGTCGAACAGGACGCCCGGCGAGCGGTGCATCTGGCTGACGATCACGCGTTCCGTGCCGTTGATGATGAAGGTGCCGTTGCCCGTCATCAGGGGCATGTCGCCCATGTAGACGTCCTGCTCCTTGATATCGAGGACCGAGCGCGAATCCGTATCGGCATCGACCTCGAACACGATCAGGCGGAGGGTAACGCGCATCGGCGCCGCATAGGTGATGCCGCGCTGACGGCATTCATCGGTGTCGAACTTGGGCGGCTCGAGCTCGTAATTGACGAAGTCGAGTTCGGCGGTGCCGGCGAAATCGCGGATCGGGAAGACCGAGCGCAGGGTCTTTTCGAGGCCGGAGACATAGCCGATCGAGGGATCCGAGCGGAGGAACTGTTCGTAGGATTCGCGCTGAACCTCGATCAGGTTCGGCATCTGCACCACTTCGTGGATGTTGCCGAACACCTTGCGGATGCGGCGCTTTGCGGTGCCGCCCTCGATTGCCTTGGTCGCCATGGATTTTTTTGCCTTACAGCTAAGAATGTCGCGCCCGGCATCCACCGGGGGGCACGCGTAGAGACGCAAAAAAGCCGCATGTCATCCTTATCGGAAAACAGCAGCTTCAAGCGTCTCAAGAACCATAGAGCCCAATTCGATCGATGCGCTGCGCGACGGCACATCATTTCCCGAGGTCTGTGGTGAACTGGCCATATAGGAACCGTGTTGGATTCTGTCAACGCGGGCCGGCAGCCAAGGGTTTGGCTATTACTCGGTCCTGCAGGAATCGAGGGATCGCAACGAATGGCGTCGCAAGCGGAAATATCCGCGAAATAAGTTCAAATAATCGACATCAGTGTCTGTACTTTATCTTGGTGAGCCCAAGATCATTTATGGTGCGGTGCAATAAATATTCCGAGTTATCGTTTCATAAATGGAATGATCGTTCATTCTATGGTCGTTATGGTATCGAAATATTCCATTCATCGGCCACAGATACCCGCTCAACGCAATTCCGATGTTCTGATGGGTCAGAATCGGGGTTCCCTTCATTGAGTCTCCGTTATGAAAATCATGCCCCCACAGCATCGCCGCGCGTTCGCCGCGCTCGTCCCAACCCTGGTACTGCTCGCGGTACCCGCCGTTGCGCAGGAGGTGCAGACCGCGCCGCCGGCACAGGCGGTAGCGCCGCCGCCGGTCGTTCCGACGATCACAGCCACGCCACCGGCGCCGGCAACAGTGGCACCGCCTGCAGCGCAGGTTACGACGCCCGAGCTAGCCGCTGCCGAGCCGGCTGCGGAAGCCACGGCCGCTCCCGTCACGCGCCGGACGACGCGCACGGTTCGCCAGGCGCGCACCGTCACCCGTGCGCCTGCGCCACAGCGCGCCGCGCCGGTCGCTGCCGCGCCCGCGCCCGTCGCCGAGGCTGCGCCGGCAATCACGCCCCCTGCGTCGAATCCGGAAGTCGCGCCGGTTGCCGAAGCGCCCGTTGCGGTCGCACCTGCGCCGGTGCCAGAGGCCGCCGCACCTGCCGCTGATACTGCAACAACGACGACCACGACCGACGCCGCACCGGTTTGGCCGTGGGTGCTCGCCGGCATTGCCGTGCTCGCCATATTGGGCGCGTTGATGTTGCGCCGTCGTCGTCGCGTCGAAGATGTCTATTATGAAGAAACCTATGTCGAGCCGGTCGCGGAAACTGCACCCGCTCATGTCGAGCCGGTTCGCGCCGAGCCGGCGATAGCGCCCGCGCCGCAGTTCATACGTGTGGCACCACTGGCCGCGGCGCCGGTTGCCGCCGCCACGGCTGATGAGCTGGTGGATGCCGTTGCGGTCGAGGCCGAACTGGCCGAGCCGGAGGCGGAAGATGTCGCTGCGCTCACCGCCGGTACCGCGCATGCCGATCGTCCGTGGCTTGAATTCTCGATGCGCCCGGTCCGTGCCGGCAGCAATGCCGAGGACGCGCTGGTCGAAATCGAGCTGACCGTCGGCAATTCCGGTTCGGTTGCCGCCAAGGACGTCCGCATCTCGACCTTCATGTTCGCGACCGAATCCGGCAACGAAGCCGAGATGGAGCGCCTGCTGCTCGAGCGGAGCGGGGACGGCGAGGTCTCACCCGTCACGATCGAACCGGGGGAGGGGACTCGCGTCGATGCCACTTTGTCGCTCTCCAAGGAGGTTCTTGGCGAAGAGGCAAAGACCTTCGTACCGTTCGTGGTCGCCAATGCCCGTTATCGCCTGGCCGATGGCAGCGAGGGCCGCACCAGCGCCTCCTTCACGATCGGCATGAATGACGACGGCACGAACGATGGCAGCGGGGAGATGCGTCCGATCGCGATCCACCGTCAGCAGATGAGCGACAATATCGAGGCGCGGCTGCACGGCGTTCCCCAACACGCCTGAGCCCCGGTCGTTTCGTCACGTCGGGCCCGTCTCTCCCTCGGGAGGGGCGGGTCCTGCCGTATGCGACATTCATCGCCTTTGCCTCTCGCCTTGCCGCGATCGAGGCGGCGGTCGTATGGCATTCAGAAATACTCGGTTAAGGCGCACCAGTGGGGACCATGACGACATTTTTCGTAAGCTGGCTGCGCTTTCTCGCTGTGCCATTATTTTTGACCGCAACCGGCGTCCAGGCACAGAATAGTCAGACGCCCGCGCCAACGCCGACACTCATTCCGGGTCTGGAAGGCTTTCGCCTGCCCGGCGATCGCGGGCCCGCGCCACGACCGGCTCCCACGCCTGCGGTCACGCCCGCGCCGCGCGCCGCGCCGCCGCCGGTCGCGCGGACGGTGCCGCCATCACGCCCCGCTGCCGCGCCGGTATCTCGTGCGACGCCCACACCGCGTGCAGCGCCGCCGCCCAGGGCGGTCGCAACGCCGCGCACGATCACCCCGCCGGTTGCCGTAGCGCCGCCACCGCGCGTCGAGACACCAGTCATAGCGCCCACACCGATCATTCCCGCAACGCCACAGGCTGCTCCGTCGCCGGTGACGACAGCGCCTGAGGCAGTGCCGGTCCCGACGCCGACACCAAGCGCGACCTCGACGCCGGCCGTGACAGGCTATGCCGAGCCGTCCGCCGGCAATGCGCGCTGGTTCATCATCGGGGGTATCGCGGTCGTTCTGATTGCGGGGCTGGGCTGGGCTGGCTGGTTCTTCCTGCGCCGCCGCAACGTCCCCGACGACCGCGAGATCGAGATCGGAATATCCGCTGACGACGGTGAACTGGCTCATGCCTTTCCGCCGACGGCGCCGCCCCAAGCCGGGCCCGAACCAGTGCGCGAACCCCTGGGAGAAGCGCCGCCGCCAGTTGCTCCACGGGCGCCGGTTCTGCCGCCTGAACCAGAGCCGGCACCAGCAATTCAGGAGGCGATCCCGGAGGCACCACGGCCACCCTCCTTTCTCAGGCCCCCGCCTGCGCCTGTTCCGACCGGTCCGCGCGCGCGGATCGAGCTGGCGTTGCGCACACGCCGCGCCGGTACGAACCTGACCAGCGCGGCGGTCGATTACGAGATCGACGTCCGCAACACCGGCGACGCGGCGGCACGGGCGATCCGGCTCGACATCCGTCTGCTCAGTGCAAGCGCGGACCAGGACGCGGTGCTGGCCGCGCTGTTTGCGGCGCCGATCGACAGGCCGCCGGTCGCGCCCTTCGACCTCGATCCGGGTGCGGATATCTCGCTCGGCGGCATGGCGATGATACCCAAGGAATCGCTCAGCATCCTGACCGTGCAGGACAAGGCATTCTTCGTGCCCGTGATGTCGGTGAATGCGCTCTATCATTGGGAGCCGGGCGAAGCGCATGGCGGCAATGGCCAGACCGCCACCGCCTTCGTCATCGGTATCGACCGGGGCGAGGACGCGAAGATGGGGCCGTTCCGCGCCGATACCGGTCCGCGCATGTTCGATGGTGTGAGCCAGCGGCCGCATAATCTGACGATCGAGCGCTGAGCTTTTTCAGTCGAGCGATTCAACAGAGCCACGGGATGCAGCTTGGTGAGCGTCGAACGAGAGGTCACATCGGCGTCTTGTCGCGCTCTTTCACATGGCCACGAAACAGGGGCTGGTATCGCCCCTGTTTCGACCGAAACGGCCCCTGTTATCGCCCCTGTTCCATCCTGTTTTCATAACAGGGGCGGAATCAGCCAAGCTGCTGAAAAAGTGCGCCTAATTCGGCCGCCAGATCCAACATAACAGGGGCTGGAAAATTTAACGCTGAAAACAGGGGATAACAGGGGTGCCAAGCCGAGGCGCGAAAGCGGCACGCTGTGACAGGTGCGCGTAGGGACGTCTGATGGTCGACCATGACCTGTCCTTCCTGCTTCCCCGGCGAGGGGCGGGCCCAGTTGGAGAGGTCAAGGAAACGAACGACGGCAGCAGTTACCGACTGCTTCACGACTGGATCCCGGCCTTCGCCGGGAAAGATGAGAATGAGGCCAGATCACTATATGTTGGTCTGACTCCACGCGCTCTTCCATGAAAAAGGGCGGCCCCTTGGCAGGAGCCGCCCTTTCTTTTCGCTGGCCGGTATGGGCAAAGCCCATGCCTGTCGACCGATCCCAAGGGACCGCCGGCCGGCCTTGCGGGAATACGGTTTAGCGTTGCCGCTAAACCGTCTCTCCGCTTGCTTACTTGATCTCGACAGTCGCGCCGGCTTCTTCCAGCTGCTTCTTGATCTTTTCGGCTTCGTCCTTCGAAACGCCTTCCTTGACGGCCTTGGGAGCCGACTCGACCAGCGTCTTGGCTTCGGTCAGGCCGAGCGCGGTGATCGCACGGACTTCCTTGATGACGTTGATCTTCTTGCCACCGTCGCCGGTCAGGATGACGTCGAATTCGGTCTTCTCTTCAGCTGCCGGAGCTGCTGCGCCGCCGCCACCGGCTGCTGGTGCTGCAACCGCTGCTGCGGCCGAAACGCCCCACTTCTCTTCGAGCAGCTTCGACAGCTCGGCTGCTTCAAGGACGGTCAGTTCGCTCAGCTGGTCAACCAGCGCGTTCAGGTCTGCCATGTGTATTCTCCAGTTCGGGGCTTTCTGCCCCATCGGTTCAGTTCAACAATTGAGTCTCGAAAATGCCTGAAAGATCAGGCCGCTTCCTTCTCCGCGTAGGCAGAAAGAACGCGCGCGAGCTGCGCCGCGGGAGCCTGCGTGATCGTCGCCAGCTTCGTTGCCGGGGCAACGAGGAGACCGACAATCTTGGCACGCAGTTCATCCAGCGAGGGCAGCGTTGCGAGCGCCTTCACGCCGTCGACGTCGAGGGCAGTCGCACCCATCGCCCCACCGACGATTTCGAACTTGTCGTTCGTCTTCGCGAAATCGACAGCCACCTTGGCGGCTGCGACCGGGTCGATCGAGGTGGCAAGGCCTACCGGCCCGGTGAGCAGATCGCCCAGCGAGAGATAGTCGGTGCCATCGAGCGCGATCTTGGCAAGCTTGTTCTTCGAGACCTTATAGGTCGCGCCGGCGTCGCGCATCTTGTTCCTCAGCTGCGTCGATTGCGCGACGGTGAGGCCGAGATTGCGGGTGACAACCACCACGCCAACCTCGGAAAAGGTGCGGTTCAGCTCGGCGACGAGCTCGGTCTTTTGAGCGCGATCCATGCCATTCTCCACGTATCTGACCCACATGCGCAAACATGCGGGCCGGTTAAGACCGGGAGCACGACTAACCCGTGCACCCGGGTTGTCCGTCGATTGGGGCATGGGAACCGGCCGCTTAAGGAGCGGCAGGCGAACCGGCGCAGGGCGAACCCGGCGCGCGGCAAGAATTCCATTCCCCGTCTCGGTAGGAGATTAAGCCGGAAGCCGGCACCTACTGTCTCGGACGGTATCCCGGCGCGAGCGGACTCGTGCCGGGAGAGGGGGCGCTGTTAGCGGGATATGTGGAAAAGTCAAATGCGGCGCGTTCCCGCCCTCACTGTCGCAATTCTGTTATCGAAGAGTCTTGGTGGCGACCCGATCCCGCAACGCTGGTGACAGGTTAGACCGACACAGCGGCCCCGACGCCAATCGGCGATTCCAAGGGGGATACCATGACCGACACGATGACCGCCTATAGCGATGGCGATATCGACACCAATTTCAGCGCTGCCTCGCCGCATCTGAACGAACTGGTCGATGCGCGCTATTCCCGCCGCCAGGCCTTGCTCGGTGGGATTTCGGCCGCAACGGCAGCTGTGTTCGGCGGCGCGATGCTTTCGGCCTGCGGGTCGAGCGCGGCAGAACAGGCGCCGCCCGTGACGGTATCGGCCGGTGGCAGCATTGCCACCACGTCGGGCAGGACGGTCACGCTGACCGGCACGGTGACCGGGGCCGCGCTGTCGAGCGGCTGGACTCAAGTCAGCGGGCCCCCGGTCACGCTGACGGTCGTCAATGCCGGAACCGCGACCTTCGTCGCGCCGAGCGTTGCGGTTGCCACACCTCTGGTGTTCCGTTTCACCGGCACCAACGCAAGCAATGTTTCGACCACCGCCGACGCGACCGTCACGGTCAGTCCCGCACAGCTCGGCTTCGTCGCCACGCCCAAGAGCCTGGCCGATATCGTCGCTGTGCCGACCGGCTATACCGTGACTGTATTGTACCGCCTCGGCGACCCGATCCTGTCCGGCGCCGGTGCCTATGCCAATGACGGCAGCGACACCATGTTCTCGCGCCGCGCCGGCGATCACCATGACGGGATGAGCTATTTCGGCCTCGCCGCGTCGGGCAACGCGCCCGATCCGACCAACAGCAGCCGCGGCGTGCTGGCGATGAACCATGAGAATATCACCCAGGCCTACCTCCATGTCGGTGGCTCAACCGCGCCTGGTGGTATCCGCCCCGAAGCGGAAGCGCTGAAGGAAATGGAATGCCATGGCGTGTCGGTGGTCGAGGTGAGCCGCTCGGGCAGTGCCTGGTCCTACAGCCCCGCCTCGTCGCTCAACCGCCGTGTCACGCCGCTGACGCAGATGCGCTTCAGCGGACCGGTGCGCGGCGACGCCGCGCTGAAGACCGTCTTCTCGACTGACGGGACGAGCGGACGCGGCACGATCAACAATTGTGCCAACGGCACCATGCCGTGGAATACCTATCTGACCGCCGAGGAAAATTGGGCCGGCTATTTCAAGCGCGAGACAGGCGATGTCGCAACCCGCGGCGGCGCTTCGGCCAAGGCCAATGTCAGCCTGGCGCGCTACGGCATTTCGGAGAACCGCCCGGGCAATTATGGCTGGGCAACGGTGGTACCGGCAGATACTGCCAGCACCATCTATGCGCGCTGGAATGTTACCGCGCGTGCCGCCCAGCCGGCCGACGGCACCGGCGACTTCCGTAACGAAGCGTTCCAGTTCGGCTGGATCGTCGAGATCGACCCGTTCGATGCGGCCTCGACGCCGCGCAAGCGCACCGCGCTCGGCCGCATGAACCATGAGGGCTGCCAGATCGGCCGCACCGTCGCGGGCGTGCGGCCCGCCTTCTATATGGGCGACGACGCCACCAACGAATATATCTACAAGTTCGTGTCGACCGCGGCGTGGTCGGCGGCCGACGCCACCGCGACCGACCGGCTGGCGATCGGCGACAAATATCTCGATGCCGGCACGCTCTATGTCGCCAAATTCAACGCCGATGGCAGCGGCCAGTGGCTGCCCTTGGTGTTCGGCACCGGGCCGTTGACCGCCGGCAATCCGGCCTATGCCTTTTCCAGCCAGGCCGATGTCCTGATCAACGCACGCCTTGCCGGCGATGCGCTCGGCGCGACGCGGATGGATCGGCCGGAATGGACTGCGGTCAATCCAGTGACGGGCGAGATGTATTGCACGCTGACCAACAACAGCTCGCGCCTTGCAACCAATACCGACGCTGCCAATCCGCGCGCCTATGCCGACCCGAAAAGCACGGGTGGTGAAACCAAGGGCAACGCCAACGGCCATATCATCCGCCTGCGTGAGAGCGGTGATACGTCGGAGGCGACCAGCTTCGCCTGGGACATCTATGCTTTCGGTGCGGGCAGCGATCTCGACCCGACCAATATCAACCTGTCGGGCCTTGATGCGACCAACGATTTCTCGTCGCCCGATGGCCTGTGGTTCGGCCTGCCGAGCAATATCTCCGGTCAGAGCACGCCGATCCTGTGGATCGAAACCGACGACGGCGCCTTTACCGATCAGACCAACTGCATGCTGCTGGCCGCGATCCCGGGTGCGGTCAATGACGGCGCGACGCGCACCGTGACCAACACGCGCGACGGCGCTAGCGGCACTCAGGCTACGCGCGTGGGCAAGGCGCCCGGCACAACGCTGAAGCGCTTCCTGGTCGGGCCGAAGGAATGCGAGATCACCGGCATTCACTCGACACCGGACGGGAAGTCGTTGTTCGTCAATATCCAGCATCCGGGTGAAGGCGGCAATGCGGCGAGCATCAGCAGCAACTGGCCGGCCAATCAGTCGGGTGGGTCGGCAACCGGATCGCGGCCGCGCTCGGCGACGATCGTCATCACTCGCGATGATGGCGGGATCGTCGGTCTCTGAAGCCGGCAGAAAAGCAAAGGGCCGGGGAGTGATCCCCGGCCCTTTTTGCTTGTCGGTCATCTTGCCGGATCAGGGCGCGGTCAGCAGGATCACCACCCGGCGATTTTCGCGGCGCCCGGTGGCGGACGCGTTGGTTTCGACCGGAAAACGCTCGCCAAGGCCGGTGGCGCGAACATTCTCGGCGGCGAATCCATTGGTCGTCAGCAGCCCGGCTACCGCATCCGCGCGTCGCTTCGACAACTGGTCGTTATATTCGGTGGTGCCGGTCTTGTCGGTATGGCCCTCGACCTCGGCATGCTGAATCCCCACCGCGAGCAACCGCTTGGCGATCCGGACGATGGTATCGGTCTGACTCGCGTCGAGCTGGCTCTCGTCGGTGGCGAACAGCAGTCGGTCGTCGACCGTGAATTCCCAGCCGCGCGCCGTCTGGACGAAATTTTCTTCCTTCAGCACGGCAAGCTGCTCGGGCGACCAGATGCCGCGCGGCTGCGGCGTGGCGCAACCGCCAAGCAGGAGCGCCGTGATTGCGGCGAGAATGATCGATATACGTCCGAACACCATCTTCATCGTCCTCGTTATCTGCCTTTATCGTGTGGACCGTTTCGCCACGAACATCTCGCTGTCCGCATGGTGGACCAGCGCTGCCACATCCGCGCCGTCCTGCGGATAGACCGCGGCACCGATGCTGAGGCTGACCGAAATCCGCTCGCCCGAGGGGAGGTCGATCGGCACGATCATCGCCGCCGTGATGCTCTCGCGCACTCGCATGACCGCCTCCAGGTCGCTGGGCGACGCCAGTAGCAGTGCGAACTCGTCGCCGCCGAGCCGCGCGGCGAGGTCATGCGTGCTGAGGCTGGCGCGCAGTCGCACGCCGATCTCGGCCAGGACGACATCGCCGGCGGCGTGGCCGAACCGATCGTTGATCTGCTTGAACCCGTCACCATCGGCATAGAGCACGGCAAAACTCGCGCCCTCGCGGTTTGCCTGATCGAGCATGGCGGCGAGTTGCTGGTCGAACAGGGCGCGGTTGGGCAAGCCGGTCAGCGCGTCGTGCGTCGCGCGATGACTGAGTGTTTCATTCTCATAGCGCAGCCGGTGCTGCCATTGCTCCAACTCGGCGAGCAGAGCGTTGAAATCGTCGCGTAGCGTGTCGACCTCGAGGATCGTCGCTTTGGGGGCCCGGCGGTCAAAGGCGCGATCGACGCGTACCGCATGCGCCACGGCTGCAATCGCACGCAGCGGTGCGATCACGGCGCCTTGAAGGTGAAGCGCCAGCAGGAAAGTCGCAACGGCCGTCACGACCAGGCAGGCGAGGGTGCCGAGCAATCCAGCCTCGATATAGCCAGCGATGATCCCGGTCTGCCCGCGAACCCTGACCTCGCCGATGGTCGCACCCTCATGCACCACTGGCGCGACCGTTGGGTCAGTGAAGTACAAGGTTTCGACGATCCGGTTGAGCGACAGAAACGGTGCGGGTCCCGTTGGAGACTTCCACTGCGCCAGGACGCGGCCGCCGCCGGTGGAGACGGTGATCTCGGCGATCCCGTCAGTGGTGGTAAGCGGGGCGATGCTGCGCTGTGCGGCTTCCGCGTCGTTGAAGATGATCGCGGGCGCCACGCTATAGCTTGCGGTCTGGGCGATCAGCTTGAGATTCTGCTTGGCATAGAGCCCCACTGCCGTGAAACCCGTCAGCAGGACGGTCAGACCGGCAATACCGACGGCGAACAGGGTCACCCGGAAATGAACCCGGGTCAGCACCTGGCGCAATGTGGGCAGGGGCTTGGAGGGGGCGGGCTTGGCAGGATCCGTCATGCCGGCCCCCCACTCGCGGACGAGATGCGCAGCACGCGAGGGTCGACCCGGACCGTGCCGCGTGAAATGGCGTCGACGCTGAGCCGGAAGCCGAGCGAGCCGGACCGCAAATGCAGGCAGAACATGGTACCGCCGCGGCATAGGGGGTCGGTTTCGGCGATCGACAGCACGCCGCGGCCATGAATGCCGGAGATCATCTGGCGTTGCTGGTCCGGCGCCATCGCCCCGAGATAGAGAATATCGCAGTCGCTGGTCGTGCCACCCGCAGCGATCTTGCGCAGCGCGACCGGCCGGCTCGCATTGCGGTCGATCTCGGCCGGCCGGAGCGCGATCTGGGTGGCGCCGCTGATGCAGAGCCGCAATTGCTGAGGGTTCACCGGCCAGCGTGTGTAGCTGATGATCCCGCCTATGGTGCGCGACACGGCAATCGCCTGCTCGGCCGCGTCGGATGGAAATTTCGATTCCATAACGGCAGTCGGGGGCGGACTGACGGTACCGTCGACGCTCGCCGCCAACAGGGCGATTCCGAAAAACACCAGCGCGTCATTCCCCACTCGGCCTTATGGTTAAGCGGCCCGTCACGAACGCTATCGAAATGACCGGTCGATTGCCAGCAAATTGCTGCGGCGCGGTACAGGAGACGATGAAGGGGCGATCGAGCCGGTTGTCAGAGCGCGGCAAGCAATCCGTCGCGCAGATGGCCGGGATCATCCGGCTCGATCAGCGTCAGGCCCGGTTGAGGCGGCAGGCCGCAGGCGGCCGTCGCGATCACCGGCAGCCCCGCCGCAAGTGCGCGCAGCAACGTGCGCGGGCGGTGTTCGAACAGGGCAGGGAGAACGACCCCCGCCAACTCGGTCGGCGGTTCGCCATTGCCAAGGTGGCGAACCGTCAGGCCGGACCAGAAATCCGGTTCCTCTATCGCATCACGCTCGATCGCCAGGTCGATATCGAGCCCGGTCATCGCCTCGCGCATCGCATGGATGCCCTTGCGCGCCACGGCGGGGCCGGCGAACAGGAAGGTGCGTCCGCCACGGCGCACAGGAAGGGGTGTGGCCGCCGCCCAGTCGACCAGCTCGACGCGATACGGGAAGCATCCGGCCACCGTGCGGTGTGGCGTGATCAGACGGTATGCCGCCGCAAGCGCGGCGCTTTCCGCCGCGACGATCGGTTCGGGAGCACGAAAATCGCTCAGCGTCGAGCTTTCGGGATGACGCGCATGCGCCGCATCGAGGATGGCCTGCAAGGACTGCATCGGCAGCCGGTCGAGCAGTACTTCGAAGCGCCGGCCCTGCAGTACGCCGGAGCGCCAGAGATGTGGCAGCAGCGTCTGGGCGACAACGAGATGGGTGTGGGCAGCGGACAGGCCGCGCGCATGGGCCGCCGCCAGGCGCGCATCCGCCGCCAGCATCTGCGCGGCCAGCGGCGCCGCACCGGCGCGGAGGCGGAGCGTGGCGGAGCGCCGCAACGTGGTCAGGTCGGCGGTACGCTCGCGCCCGATCTGCGGCCAGCCCTGCGCGCCCGCGCCGAAGCGGCGAGTGGGAAGCAGCAACAGATCGTCCGGGCCGGCCTCGTCTCGATAGAATGCCGCGAATTCGGGGATGGGCGCATCGACCAGCCAGGCGATCGGCGGCCGTGCCGTTTGTGGCCGGTCGGGACTGTGGCGATGGCAACTGATCTGGCCACAGCTCAGGCAATCATGCGCAGTCAGTCCGGCGAGCAGGCTTGCGGCGGGATCATCGACCGGCCCGCCACGGCCGCGAATTCTGACTTCGAGCATGTCCGTGGTGAGCCGTGCCTCGATGCGAAACGCTTGTCGGGCGCGCATACGCAGGTCGAGATAGTTCCAGAACACGGTTGCGTCCCGCCCGTTGGCGGCGCGAGATCCGGGGACGATGCGGGTGTGCGCATGGCGCTCGACAATCTCCAGTCCGGCGTCCAGTCCGGCCTCGTAAAGGGCATTGGACAATTGGCACAGGCCGCCGCCGACGGTTGCGATCATGCATCCCTCGCGCAGCTCCCGGCCGGCGACAAAGCCGCGCCGGCGGACGGGACGGCCGACATGGCGCCAGAAGCTGAACAGTTCGCCCGCCGCCACTTCGATCCCGTCGATGCCGCGCAGCGCAGCGCGGAGATTCTGGATCTTGCCGGCATTGAGCGCATGATCCCCGGCGCCACCCGCTGCCGTCCATAGCGGCGAGGTGACCGCCGCGATCACCGGCGCATCGCTTAACGCGGCCGATCGCGGATGGCGGCGTGGCGCGGTGCCCGGGGTGAGGTCGCGCATCAGGCGACGCGCGCGCAGCATCATCGCCTTGGTCGAAAAGACCAGGGCGCTTGCGCGGGTCGGGACACCCGTCCGCGGCAAGGCGGTTGCGCTGGCGGCACGTTCGTTCATCTCTTTCCGCAGGATGTCATCCATATCCGCAGAGTCAATTGGACCGGCACGATGTCTTGCCCGGGCTGCGTGTCGCGCTCATTATGCCGTCATGGCGACTCCCACGCCGACCATAATGCCGATCTGAGCGTGTGAGGTTGCGGAGAAGGATTTTCATCATGCGTGGACCGTTACTCGCCCTGGGCGTGCTGCTGATGCTCGCAGGCTGTGATCAGGACGATCAGGTTGAGGTCAATCAAAGCGGCAAAACCCTGCTGCCCGTGGCCAATCAAGCGGCCGGTTCGGACGCGGACAATCCCGTGACGGCGGATGCCGGCAATGCGTCACATGTCGACAGCGCGGCCGGTTCGGAGCGCTTCACCTGCAACAATGGAGCCGGGGTCATCGTTACGTATGGCGATGACAGCGCCGCCTTGCTGATCAATGGCGAAGCGTATGAACTGCCCGCTGTTTCGGCGGCATCGGGATCGAAATATATGAGCGTCACCGGGATGACCAAGGGCAAGAGCCTGGCCTGGTGGAGCGAAGGCAACCGCGCGCTGCTGATCGAGGCGCCGATCGGCGACACATCCGGCGACAGGCAAGTCGTTCTGAAATGCAGATTGGCGGCCGATGCGAAGGCGCAACCCGATATCGGCTGAGCGGCGCCATCGGGTTAGCCCCGGATAGCAAAAGGGCCGGAGTTTCCTCCGGCCCTTCGCATTTCCATATTGCTGGTGCGAGGCTTACGCCGCGACGACCTCGGCAGTGTCGACCTTGATGCCCGGGCCCATTGACGAGCTGACCGCGATCTTGCGGACATACTTGCCCTTGGCGCCCGACGGCTTGGCCTTGACGATCGCATCGACCAGCGCGTCGAAGTTCGCGCGCAGATCTTCCGCCGGGAACGACGCCTTGCCGATACCCGAATGAATGATGCCGGCCTTTTCGACGCGATATTCGATCTGGCCGCCCTTGGCTGCCTTGACCGCTTCGCCGACGTTCATCGTCACGGTGCCGAGCTTCGGGTTGGGCATCATGCCCTTCGGTCCGAGGATCTTGCCGAGACGACCGACGATGCCCATCATGTCCGGGGTCGCGATGCAGCGATCGAAATCGATCGTGCCGCCCTGGACGATTTCCATCAGGTCTTCCGCACCGACGACATCGGCACCGGCTTCGCGTGCTTCGTCAGCCTTGGCGCCCTTGGCGAACACGCCGACGCGCACCGTCTTGCCGGTGCCCTTGGGCAGGGTGACGACGCCACGGACCATCTGGTCGGCGTGACGCGGATCGACGCCGAGGTTCAGCGCGACTTCGATCGTCTCGTCGAACTTGGCGGTGGCATTGGCGCGCGCGATCGAGATCGCTTCGTCGATGCCGTGGAGTTTTTCACGATCGACGGTCGTGGCGAGGGTCTTCGCCTTCTTGGTCAGCTTTGCCATGTTCTCAGCCCTCCACCACTTCGAGGCCCATCGCGCGGGCCGAGCCCTCGATGATGCGCGTTGCCGCTTCGATATCGTTCGCGTTCAGATCCTTCATCTTGGTCTGAGCGATTTCGCTCAGCGCCGAGCGCTTGATCTTTCCGGCGGAAACCTTGCCCGGCTCCTTCGAACCCGACTTCAGGCCGGCGGCCTTCTTGATCAGGTACGATGCAGGCGGCATCTTCGTTTCGAACGAGAAGCTGCGATCGGCATAAACGGTGATGACGGTGGGAAGGGGCGTGCCCGCTTCCTGGTCACCGGTCTGCGCGTTGAACGCCTTGCAGAATTCCATGATATTGACGCCGCGCTGACCCAAGGCCGGGCCGATCGGCGGGCTGGGGTTGGCCTTGCCGGCCGGCACCTGCAGCTTGATGTATCCGGTAATCTTTTTTGCCATGTCTCACTCTCTTTCAAGTTTAGCGGTCCAAACGGCTTTTTACGGCCTCCCGCGGGTACGCATTCACTGGTTCGTTTCGCGGCCCCTGCGGGACACCGGGACGAACGGCCCGAAACTGAATTTGCTTATCGCGGCGGCGATTACTTCGCGCGCTCGACCTGCTCGAACTCCAGCTCGACCGGGGTGGCGCGACCGAAGATCGACACCGACACCTTGACGCGGCTGCGGTCGAAATCGAGTTCCTCGACGATGCCGTTGAAGCTCGCGAACGGGCCGTCGAGCACCTTGACCGAATCGCCGATCTCGTAATCGACCTTCATCTTGGCCTTGGGCGCGGCGGCGGCTTCTTCCTTCGAATTGAGCATCCGCGCGGCTTCGGCTTCGCTGATCGGCTGGGGCTTGCCCATCGATCCGAGGAAGCCGGTCACCTTCGGCGTGTTCTTGACCAGGTGATAGACGTCGTCGTTCATGTTGAGCTTGGCGAGGACGTAGCCGGGCATGAACTTGCGCTCGACCGCGATCTTCTTGCCGCGGCGGGCTTCGGTCACCGTTTCGGTCGGGACCTCGATCTGCTCGACCAGCTGCTCGAGACCCATGCGGGTCGCCTCAGCCATAATCGAATCGCGGACCTTGCCCTCGAAACCGGAATAAGCGTGAATGATGTACCAGCGCGACATGCGTTCAACCCTTGGCCAGCGACAACAGGAACGCGACGACCATCTCGAACACCGAATCGATGCCGAGGAAGAAGATCGCCAGCAACGTCGTCATGATCATCACCATCACGCCGGTCATGATCGTCTCGCGACGCGATGGCCAGACGACCTTCTTGGTCTCGGCCTGAACCTGCCGGATGAATTCGAGTGGTGTCGTTCGTGCCACGTTAAGTGCCGCTTTCAAAAAATGCCCAAAAACGAGGCAAAGGGCCGCTGCCCGGTTCCAACCGAACCGGTGCCGCCCAATCCTCGCTATCGGATGGCCGCTGCATCTAGCGATTCAGGCGCCGTAACGCAAGCGATGGCATTCGGCCCATCGCGCGCGCTGCACGGGATGGATGGTTAACGCATAATCCCTCCATTTCGGATGGATCGATCGATTGGCTGTCACGTTTCCGACCCAAATCCGCAATCTTGGCGGAAACTATCACGGGGGTTGCACATGAACCTTGATGCCCGGACGATCCGGATTCTCGCCACGCTCAACAATGATGCGGAGCGTGCGTCGCTGCGCGCGCTCGACCAACGCCGCGCGAATGATGTTTTCGGTGATGAAGACTGGCAGGGGAGCTCGGACTCGAACCGAGGGCCTTCGGTTTTGGAGACCGACGCTCTAACCAACTGAGCTACACCCCTGTGCGGTAGCGGCGTTTAGCGAGCCCCGGCGTCCGGGGCAAGCGCCTCAAGCGGCCGCTGCGTCTCTTTGTCCATGATTGACGATCGCGCGGGCTTCCTCGACCGGCAACGGACGGCCGAAATAATAGCCCTGGACCTTGGAGCAGCCGAGATCCTGCACCATCAGATGCTCGGCTTCGGTTTCCACCCCTTCGGCGGTGGTGGCCATGCCCAGGCTTTGTGCGAGCGCGACGACGGCACGAATGATCGCGATCGCCTCGGGCACGCCCTGCGACGCCCCCTGCACGAAGCTGCGGTCGATCTTGATCGAGGAAAAGCGCGTGCGGCTGAGATAGCCGAGCGAGGAATAGCCGGTGCCGAAATCGTCGAGACTGAGGCGGACGCCCATGTCGAGGATCTTCTCGAGGACCTGGATCGCACAGGTGCCCTCCTTCATGAACACGCTCTCGGTCACTTCCAGTTCGAGCCGGTCGGCGGGCAGCCCGCTTTGCGCGAGCGCGGAGGCGACCACGGCGACAAAGGCCGGATTGTGCAGCTGTTCGGGCGAAACGTTGACCGCGACGCGTACCGGGTGATTCCAGCGCGTGGCTTCCTCGCACGCGGTACGCAGCACCCATTCGCCGATCGGCGCGATCAGCCGCGCGTCCTCGGCCAGCGGTACGAACTTGACCGGCGAAATGTTGCCGAACTCGGGATGAATCCAGCGCAGCAGCGCCTCGAAACCGGTCAGTTCGCCGGTGTCGGCGGCAACCACCGGCTGATAATTGAGGTGCATCTCGCCATTCTGCAGTGCCTTGCGCAGCGCCATTTCGAGTACGCGGCGCTCCTCGGCCTGCACATGGAGCTGTGGCTCGTAGCAGTGGAAGGTGCCGCCGCCGGCATCCTTCGAGCGATACAGCGCGAGGTCGGCGGAGCGGATCAGCATCTCCGCGGTGCGGCCGTCGCGCGGGCCGGTGGCGACGCCGATGCTGGCGCCGATATAGAGCGTGTGCTGGTCGAGCTCATAGGGCTTGGACAAAGTGGCGATGATCGACTGGGCAAGCTTTTCGACCCGGGCTGAATCGGTCGCATCGCGCACCACCACGGCAAACTCGTCGCCGCCCAGGCGCCCGATCGTCTCATTGTCGGTGATCAACTGATTGAGCCGCTCCGACACGCGGCCGAGCAGGCGGTCGCCGATCGGATGGCCGAGCGTATCGTTGATCGCCTTGAACCGGTCGAGGTCGATCATCATGAAGGCGCAGCGGCTGCCCCATTTGTCGGCCTCCGCCATCGCCCGGGCCAGCGCTTCGTTGATCAGCAAACGGTTGGGCAGGCCGGTCAGCGTGTCGAAGCGCGCCATCTTGTTGATCTTGTCGGCCGATGCGCGCTGCTCGGTGACATCGGACCCGACGCCGCGAAAGCCGATGAACCCGCCACGTTCATCGAAGCGTGGGGAGGCGGCGATTTCCCACCAGCGCTCCACACCCTGCACCTGGACGGGCAGCAGCAGGTCGCGAAACGCCTCGCGTCCTTTCAGCTTGTCGGCCAGCGTGCGCAGGCCGGCGGCGAAATTGCCCGCTTCCCAGGTCGGGCCGGCCAGCACCTGCAGGAACGGCATGCCATTGACCGCGAGCGGGTCGAGGCCGACCGAATGGGCGAAACGCGGCGAAGCGCGCACGATGCGGCGCTGGGCGTCGGTTTCCCATAGCCAGTCGGCGCTGTTCTCCTCGAACTCGCGCAGCAACAGGCTGACGGTTTCATCGCGTTCGGCGAGCGCGATTTCGCCGGCGCGGATCACCACCAGCGATTTGCCGCGCACGAAGCAGCCGAGCATCAGCAAAACGGTGAAGAGCAACGCGGCGGCGGCGAGCAGCGGGCCGGTCAGCACGAACAGCATGACCGCGATCGAGGCGCCGAGGATGCCGAGAAAGGCGAGCGTGGCGAGTGGGAGTGCCGCCATCGCCACGGCGGACGCGGTCATCAGGACCGACAGGACGATCCACAGGCCGAGCGCGACATTGGCGTCGGCCTTCACCCCGAAGGCGAGTGGCGGCACCGACCAGACGGCGGCGAGCGCGATTCCCTCGAGCACGGTGTCACGCACGTCGGCCAAGGTTGCGGTGTGGCCGGTGCGGCTGCGCGAGGCGAGTCGGCGAAACGTGATGGCGGCGCCGACCGCGGCGGTGACCGCACCCCAGCTCGCCAGCGCCCATAGCGGTGCGATCGATGCAAGAAGCAGGAAGACAAGCGCCGCGCCGACCAGATTCGCACCGAACAGGAATACCGCGAGCTGACTGCCCGCATTGAGCTGCGCGGCCCGGATCGGCGCCCAATCCGTCGTATCCGCCGGATCGTACAAGCCAAGGAGCGCGCGCGCATCGATGCGCGGCTGGGCGAATTGGGAGGAAGGCTGGGTGCTCACACCACGATGATTACGCGATGCTGGTTAGCGGAAGGTTAGACGAAGGGCGGTTCCGGCACTTATTTTGCGAAAAATTGAGTCCCCCTCCCGCCCGGGAGAGGGATTATGCCGCCAGATCGTACGGTTTGATGTCGCCATTGAGATAGAGGTTGCGGGCTTTCGCCCGACTCAGCTTGCCCGAGCTGGTCCGTGGCAGGGTGCGCGGCGGGATCAGTTCGATCACGCAGTTCATGCCGGTGACCGAGCGAACTCGCTCGCGAATTTCCTCGCGCAGGCGGACGCGTTCGGCATCATCGGAACTGCGGCACTGAACCAGCACGGCGGGGGTTTCCTCACCGCCAGGGGTGGTGATCGCGAACGCGGCGATGTCGCCGGCCTTGAAGCCGGGAAGCTGCTCGACCGCCCATTCGATGTCCTGTGGCCAATGGTTGCGGCCGTTGACGATGATCATGTCCTTGGCGCGGCCGACGATATAGACATAGCCGTCGGAGATATATCCCATGTCGCCGGTATCGAGCCAGCCGTCGGACATGCACGCCTCGGTCGATGCCTCGTCGCGAAAATAACCGACCATCAGCGACGGGCCGGCGCACCACACCTTGCCGATCGCGCGTTCGGGGAGCGGCGTGCCGTCCTCTTCGCGGATTTCGACCTTCATGTCGCGGACCGGCTTGCCGCAATTGACGATTGCGCGGAATCGTTGCGGCCGATCCTGGCCATGGGGAACGCCCGACAGCTGGGTTTCCTCGACCAGCTCGACGCGGATGCCTTCGCCCGGCGGCATGATCGTCACTGCCAGCGTCGCCTCGGCAAGGCCGTAGCTGGGCAGGAAAGCGGTTGCCTTGAACCCGGCATCGGCGAACGCATCGACGAATGACTGCATCACGTCGGGGCGGATCATGTCGGCACCGTTGCCGGCGACGCGCCAGCGCGACAGGTCGAAGCGGTCGCTCGCCTTGGTCTGGCTCGACATGCGGCGCGCGCAGATATCGTAGCCGAAGGTCGGCGAATAGGAGAGGGTGGTGCCCTTGTTGCGGCTGATCAGATCCAGCCAGGCAAGCGGGCGGCGCGCGAAATCCTCGGTCTTCAGATAATCGGTCGATACCTGGTTGGCGACCACCGACAGGAAGCAGCCGACCAGGCCCATGTCGTGATACCAGGGCAGCCACGAGACGCAGCGGTCGCTGTCCGTGATATCCATGCCATGGCTGTGCGCGGCAAGGTTGTTGAGCAGCGCATGATGCGTGATCGCGACGCCGTGCGGGAAGCGGGTCGAGCCGCTCGAATATTGCAGATAGGCCACGTCGCTGCCGCGCGCCTGGGGCAGCGACACTTCGGGCGCCTCGCGCCGTTCGAATTCCGACCAGTCGATTCCCTCGACTCCGGCGATCTTTGCCGCTTCGCCGGCCATCTGGGCGAGTTCGGGCGGATAGATCAGCATCGTCGGGTCGCAGCTCGAAAGCTGGACACGCAGCTGCTCGATATAGGAATCGCGGCCGCCGAACGAAGTCGGCAGCGGCAGCGGCACCGGCCAGCCGCCGGCATAGATCACGCCGAAGAAGATGGCGGCGAATTCCGGACCGGTTTCGGCGACGAGTGCGATCCGGTCCGCCGGCATGACCCCGGCGGCGATCAGGCGGCGCGCCATGGCGAGCGCATCATCGCGCATCTCGCTGAACGGATAGGGGCGCGACAATGTACCGCGCGCGTCATGGAAATTGAGTCCCCGCGATCCGCTGGCGGCATAGTCGAGCGCCGCGCCCAGCGTTTCGAAATCGGCAAAGCGCCGCGGCAAGCCGTCATCGGTCGGCGTAGCGATGAGGGGCGCTGCAGCGCTCCGCTCGTCCAGTCGCCCGTCCTGAGGCAGTGTATCGGTCGTCATCTATTTTGCGCCCTAGTGGCGGCGCTTGATGTGCCGCTCTTGTAGAAGCGTTCACCTCTGCCCCGCGCTGGCGTTCAAAATCGGGTCCGACTGTGGCACAATGATGGCGCATGTCGTCAGATCGCCCATCCCGGGAGCGCCCGAACCGCGAACGCCGTGTCGTTCCACCGCTCGATGCGGGCGCGCTGGAGCGGCTGGCGCTGCGCTATGTCGAGCGTTTCTCCACCACCAGGGCGCGGCTTGCCGAGTATCTGACGCGCAAGATTCGCACGCGCGGCTGGGAAGGCGATGGCGCCGATCCGGTTGCGATTGCCGAGCGCATGGCCGAACTGGGCTATATCGACGACCGTGCGTTCGGCGAGGCGCGGGCGTCTGCGATGGCGCGGCGCGGCTTGGGCAAGCGGCGCGTGACCGGTGCATTCCGCCAGGCCGGGATCGATGCGGAAGATGCCGAGGCGCTCGCGCCGGCAATCGAGGCACGCGCGCTGGATGCGGCGCTGACTTTCGCGCGCAAGAAGCGCATCGGACCTTTTGCGCCCGAAGCGGCGGATCGCCCGTTGCGCGAAAAGCAGATCGCGGCGATGATCCGTGGCGGGCATGAATTTACCCTGTCACGGCGGATCGCCACCATGGCGCCGGGCGAGGATATCGACACATTGTCCCGGGACTGGCCGTAACGCGGTCAAGCTTGGGCTTTTTCCCGCCGCCACGATCGTGCTATGGCGGTTTTGCGGGGGAAGTTACGTATGCGTATCGAAGCGCAGCCGGTGGAATGGGACCGGCTTGGGGAAATATCGTCGTCGGAAGATGCGGAGGGTGGGCCTGTGTCCGACGGGACGCTGCATGCCGGTACGTTGAAATGGTTCGACGTGACGCGCGGTTTTGGTTTCGTGGTCGGTGACGATCCGTCGGTCGGCGACATCCTGATCCATTTCTCGGTGCTGCAGTCGCATGGCCGTCGCAGCCTTCCCGAAGGGGCGCGGATCGAATGCTATGCCGTTCAGCGCGATCGCGGTCTGCAGGCAACCGAGATCGTCTCGATCGACCTGACTCATGCGGTCGAACCGCTGCCGCGCGCCAGGGCGGCGGGCGAGCGGGTTGATCCCGCCGCCCTGATCGACTCAGCCGGGCCGTTCGAGGCGGTGACGGTCAAATGGTTCAACCGGTTGAAGGGATACGGTTTTCTCGTGCGCGGTACCGATTCTTCGGATATATTCGTGCATATGGAAACGTTGCGCCGCGCCGGGCTGGTCGAGGTGGAGCCCGATCAGCCACTGCGCGCGCGGATCGTCGAGGGGCGCAAGGGGCCCCTGGCGGTGGCCGTCGAAGAAGGAAGCTGATGGCAGGCACCCGATCCTGGATAGCGGCTGTCGCGTTCGGCGCGATCGTGCTGGCTGGCGGATGTACACGCGGCGACGCCGTCTCGACCTCCGGCGAAGCTGCGGCCGCCACGGTGGTGACGGTCAAGAGCAGTAACGGCGCGCATGTCTTCAAGGTTGACCTGGCCGATACCGAAGCGGAGCAGCAAAAGGGCCTGATGTACCGCACCGGCATCCCCAAGGACGGCGGCATGCTCTTTGCGCCGTATCCGCCGAATGGCGGTGCGCCGCGCGAAGCGAGCTTCTGGATGAAGAATACGCCGAGCACGCTCGACATCATCTTCATCCGGGCCGACGGGACGATCGCGCATATCGCCGAAAATACCGTGCCTTTCTCGGAAGCGCCCGTCCCGTCGGGCGAGCCGGTTGGGGCGGTGCTGGAGATCAATGGCGGCCGTGCACTGGAGCTGGGGATCGTCGAAGGCGATGCCGTCAGCTGGACCGGGAAGAAATAAGGTCCGCTGATCGCGGTTGATGGCAGCCCGCTGGGCGGCTAAGCGCGGATCATGGGCATCAATCTCAATCCATTCACCTGGTGGAACGGCGCCAGCTGGGGCACCATGATCGGCCTGCGCGGCAAGACCCGTGTCGGAGACGACGCGCTGGGCAATGTCTATTATGAGGGCGGCAAGGACACCAACGGCAATCCGCGCCGCTGGGTGATCTATGCGGGCGCCAATGATTCGAGTCGCGTCGCGCCCGAATGGTTCAGCTGGCTGCATCATCAGGTCGACGATCTGCCCGATCGCTCGCTCCCCGCGCCGCGCGCATGGGAAAAGCCGGCCCTGCCGAACCTGACCGGCACCAATCTGGCCTATCGGCCGCCCGGCGCGCTCGAGAAGGGCGGACGTCGCGCCGCCGCGACCGGCGATTACGAAGCCTGGACACCAGACGCGTGATCAATCGCCGCTGGCTGATCGGGGCCGGGCTTGCCCTCGTCCTGGGGGTCGGTGGCTGGTTCGGCTATGGCTGGTGGCAGGATCGCGCGACCAAGGCGTCGCCCGAGGGGCGGGCGGTAGCGCCGCGTACTGCGCTCGATGAAGAGATACCCTCGACCGATGTGACGACGATCGATGTCTCGTCCGGCGTCGATCCGTCCTATGGCGCCACGCCGATGGCGCAACGCGTCGCGGTGCTGGGGCTGCTCAACAAGCGCAACGGCGTTTCCCGCGACGTGACGCTGAAGCCGGGCCAGGCGACTCGGGTCGGTGGCGTGGTGATTCGCCTGCGCGCGTGCGAACGCACAGCGCCCTGGGAGCAGCAACCCTATACCGGCGCGTTCGTGCAGGTCGATATCGAGCAGTCGAACAAGAGCTGGCAGCGGGTCTTCTCGGGTTGGTTGTACAAGGAACGGCCACAGCTCAACGTCGTGCTGCACCCGATCTATGATGTGTGGGTCAAAAGCTGCGCGATGACTTTCCCCGAAGGCGGACCCGATTCGGTCGCCGCCGGCGCGGATGACGATAAGAGCGCGGCCCCGCGATCGAGCGAGAAGAAATCGCCCGAAGCGCCTGCCGCGACCGAGGCTTCGCCGACCCCGACCACACCCTCGATCGCGCCGGTCAACAACCCGACATAGTCGGCCCGGCCAATCTCCACCGCGCCGAGCGAGGCGAGGTGATCGGTCATGAATTGGCAGTCGAGCAGGGTGAAGCCGCCAACGCGCAGCCGCGCGACGAGCCAGGCGATTGCGACCTTCGACGCGTCGCGCGCGCGGCTGACCATGCTTTCGCCGAAGAACGCCTTGCCCAGCGCGAGGCCATAAAGGCCGCCGACCAGTTCCTCTTCGTGCCAGACCTCGATCGAATGGGCGAAGCCCATGGCGTGGAGCTTGAGAAAGACCTGCTCGATCTGCGTGTTGATCCAGGTGTCGGGGCGGTCCTGCGCGGATTCGGCGCACAACGCGATGATCCGGGCAAAGGCGGTGTCCGCGGTGACGCGATACCGATCGGCGACCAGCGTCTTCTTCAGCGAATGCGAAAGATGGAAATCGTCCAACGGCAGGATCGCGCGTTCCTTGGGTTCGACCCAATAGACGCTGTCGGCGTCGCGCGCATCGGCCATCGGGAACACGCCGACCGCATAGGCGCCGAGCACCAGATTGGGGTCGAGCGGCACGACATCGAACGCCGCATCAGGCGGCGTGCCGGTCACTTGGCCAGCCGCCGTTCGACCGCTTGCCACAATTGAGCAAAGGCCTGGCCGCCGGCCGACCGGCCGGCGAAGCTGCCGACCGGGGCACGGCGCACCGCCATCGATTCGACCACGCTGGCCATTGGCACGACCGGCCAGTCGGGGTGGCGCGCCAGCGCCTCGGCATGCAACTTGCGGCGGCGATCGACCATCGAATGGACCGGTAGCACCTCAGCCTTCCCGCCGAGATGCTTCACGACCTCGGCATAAGCGCGTTCGGACAGCGGGGAGGGAATGACCGGCACGACGATCAGGTCGGCGGCACGCATCACCTGGTCGCTGGTTTCGGTCAGGCCGGGCGGGCAGTCGAGCAGGATGCGGTCATAGGATTTGCGCAGGCCCGTCAGCAGCTTCTGCAGCCGTTTCTTCTTGTCGAGTTCGTGAAACAGCAGGTCGAGGCCACGCAGCGACGCGTCGGCGGCAATCAGGTCGAGCCGTTCGATCGCGGTCTTGTGGATCAGCTTGTCGGGCTCGACATCCTTGGAGAAGACATCCTGGGCCGGCTTTTTCGGCGATTTGTCGGACAGCAAGAAGCTGCTCGCGGCTTGCGGATCGAGATCCCATAACAAGGTGCGGCGCGCGGACAGGGTTGCGGCACACCAGGCGAGATTGACCGCCAGCGTGGTTTTCCCGACGCCGCCCTTGAGGCTGTAGATCGCGATTGTCGCCATGCGCGTCCTCCGGCTGTTGTGCAGTGCATCGTGCCGCAGGGCAGGGGGTGACGCAAGCTGGGTCGCCTTACCTCAGGATAGAAAACGGCCGGTGGATCGCTCCACCGGCCGCTTGGTTTGGGTGAAAGGTTGGAGCGATCAGCCCTTGCAGGTCAGCGTGCCCTTGCCCGGCTGGGTCAGCGTGATGTTCTTGGTGTTGCCGGTCAGCGAGTAGCCCTCCGCGACCAGCGGCTTGCCGGCTTCGGCGGCCTTGAGCACGGTCGTGGGACCGGCCTTCTCGGTCTTCAGCTGCGCCTGCTTGTCGCCCTGGAAGAATGTCACATAGGCCAGGCTGTTATCCTTGCAGCGGAACGTCACTTCCGCCTTCATCGCCGGCGGCAGTTCGACCGGTGCGCGGTTGGCGATTGCCTCCGCCTGAGGATCGGGTGCAACGCTGGTCAGCACTTCAGGCGACTTGTTGTTGTTACAGGCCGACAGCGCGAGCAGCGCGACGGCAACGAGCGGGAGGGTGCGGTTCATCATGTCGGGGCGACGCTTCGCGCACGCAAAAGATTTCGTCAAGGCCCCAGTTTTCGGGCCGAAACGAGCCCTTTGCACCGCAATAAAAGCGTCATTTATATACGCTTAACAAACAGACATTTAACCCGAATTCATTCGTGAAATTCGTCCAGGTCGGGGATACGGCCAAAAGCGATCTTGGTGCCGACGCGGTCGATCCGGCCGCCCGATTGCGGGCCCAGGCTGACCGCGTTGCGTCCGAATTTCTCGTTGATGCGGTCCATCGCGCGGCTCAGCGAGAGGGTACGAGTCTCTCGTGCCAACGGATCATCGGGGTCGAGCAGGCCGAATAAAGAGGCCTGTTCGCCGGTCACCGGCTCGATCTCGGCAAGTGTTACGCCGATCATGCGGATCTGGAAATCGCCCGGCCTGACCTTCCCGGCAGCATAAAGTTGCGGGAACAGGGTCTCGAGCGCGGCGAGCACGGCGAAGCTGTCCTGGGTCGAGGCGAGCTTGCGGCTGGCGCGCCAGGTCGATTTGTCGTCCTCGAAGCGGGCATGAAGCACGAGCAGCCGGCTGCGATAGGATTTGCGGCGCAACCGGCTCGTCGCCTTGAGTGCGAGCCGGCGTGCGGTGAGCCGGACCGCCTCGACGCCGCGCTTGCCCGGCGACAGGACGTGGCTGTGGCCGATCGAGCGGCTCTGCGTCGCTTTTTCGGGCAGGTCGACGCCGTGGAGCAGATACCAGAGCCGGTCGCCATTGGTACCGCCCCACGCGGTGCCGGCATCGCGCGGCCGGCGTTCGCACAACTGGCGGATGTCGTTGATGCCGTCCTGTGCCAGCCGCCGTTCCATCTTCGCGCCGATCCCGGCAATATCGCGCAAGGCAAGGTCGTAGAGCCGCTCGGGCAATGTCTCGGCATCGAGGATGATCAAGCCGTCGGGCTTCTGCATGTCCGAGGCGAGCTTGGCGAGCAGCCGGTTCGGGGCGATGCCGACCGAACTGGTCATGCACTCGCCGATATTGGCGCGAATCCCAGCCTTGATACGATGGGCAAGCGCGATGGCGGCGTCGCGGCCATTCTCATTGTCGAGCAGCCGGCACGCGACTTCATCGATCGAGCAGACTTTGGTGACCGGAATATGCTTCCACACCTCGGCGACGATGGCGTCGTGATATTCGACATATTTCTCGTGCCGCGCGGGCGTGACGATCAGGTCGCGGCAAAGTCGCTTCGCTTCCCAGACCGGTGTTCCGGTCTTGATCCCGTAGCGCTTCGCCTCGACGCTAGCGGCGATCGCGACGGTCGTGTCGCTGTCGACCGGCGCAACCAGGATCGGCTTGCCGCGCAACGCCGGGTTCAACTGCTGCTCGACGCTCGCGAAATAGCTGTTCAGGTCGAGGAACAACCAGCGCAGCGGCCGCGGGGGCAAAATGAGCGAATCGGTCGGCACAATTCGGAACAATAGCAGAACATTGCCGCGCGCGACAGGATGCCGTAACGTCGGATAATTCAGTGAAAGACCAGCGAAATTAATCGCGCGGACATACTTATTCCGCTATGACGAGGATGTGAGCACCGCGATCCCCCATCAGTACAGCGTCGGCATCGATCCGGCGGATATCGACTTTATGGGGCATGTGAACAACGCATCCTATCTGAAATGGGTACAGGATGCGGTGGTCAATCACTGGCAGCGCTTCGCGCCGGCCGAGGCGGTGACGGCGCATCTGTGGGTCGCGCTGAAGCACGAGATCACCTATCGCAAGCCGACCTTCCTCGATGACGAGGTGATCGCCACCGTCCTGCTCGAAAAAGTGCAGGGCGCGCGGGCATTCTACCAGACGATCATCAAGCGCGGTGAGGAAGTCCTTGCCGAGGTTCAGTCGAGCTGGTGCTGCCTCGACGCCAAGACGCTGCGTCCGGCGCGGATCGCGGAAAGCATTTCCGAGCTGTTCTTCCACAAGGATTGAACGGCGGGACGCCCCCTTTGGGCGTGGTGCGACGATATCCCCGAGCGACAACCCTCAGGCAAGATTGAATCACCCGCGTCATCCCGCGAAAGCGGGGATGACGGAGCGAGCTTGCTTAATTAAATGTGACTTAAGTATCTGATAAATAGATATATTATATGGTCCAACGTCGAGATGGGCAGGGGAGATATGTTACACGACCGGTGTAACATATCTCTGCTCTCTTGCCGCAGCGGCCGCGTGAAATATGCGATGCCACCGGTGTAACATATCTCCACCTGTCGCCGCGGCGGTCGCCCGAGATATGTTACATGACCGGTGTAACATATCTCCCGCCGCCAGCGTGCCGGCCTCGCGCATCACCAGCGCCGCAGCTCTCGCGCGACGCTCGAGGTTCTAGCTCAGATACTCGCGCAACGCCGTCCAGGCGGGCAGCTTGGCGGCCAGGCCGACCGTGTGCAGCGCACTGCTTGAGGGCAGCGCAATCAATGCAATATCCGTCGCCAGCGCGCCGAGTTGCTTCAGCCCGTGGCGATGGGCGGTGGCGCCGTTGAAGCCGATCGCGCGGAGATCGGGCAAGGTGCGGACCAGCGCGGCGAGATCGTTGGCGACGGGGTCGATGATTGCCGCATCCATGCTGCCATTGCGCCGCGCGCTGGCCATGACATCCCACAGGCCGACCCGGGCTTCGCGCAGTGCCGCGAGGCGCTCATCATAGTCGAGCCGGGTCAGGTCGGCACCGGTCACTGCCGAGATCAGTGGCCAGAACTGGTTCTGCGGATGCGCATAGTAACGCGCCTCGGCGAGCGAGCGGTCGCCGGGCAGGCTGCCCAGGACCAATAGCCGAGTGCGGTCATCGGTGACGGGCGGGAAGCTGCGCTTGAGGGTCATGCTGCGCCCGGCCTGGCCAGTTGAACCAGGCGCGACAGCAGAAACCGGCGCTCTGCCGGCTGCTGGGTCAGTTCGAGCGCTGCCTGATAGGAAGCGCGCGCGGCTTCGCCGCGACCAAGTCGGCGCAACATATCGGCCTTTGCCGCATGGGCGAGATGATAGCGGTCGAGCTTGCCCTGGCCGAGCACCGCATCGATTGCCGTGAGGCCTGCCTCGGGCCCGTCGCGCATGCCCAGCGCGACCGCATGGTTGAGCGCCACCACCGGCGTGGGATCGATGCGCAGCAGCATGGCGTAAAGCGCGGCGATCTGCGGCCAGTCGGTCGCCGCGCTGTCGGGCGCGTCGGCGTGAAGCGCTGCGATCGCCGCCTGGAGGAGATAGGGGCCGATGCGCCGCGCGGCCATGGCGCGGTCGATCAGCGCAGCGGCTTCGCTGATGCGGGTGCGGTCCCATTGCGAGCGGTCCTGATGCTCAAGCAAGACAAGGTCGCCCGCCGCATCGACGCGCGTGGCGCGGCGCGACTCGTGCAGCAGCATCAGTGCGAGCAGTCCTTTCGCTTCGCTGTCGTCGAGCAGGTCGACGACCAGCCGGCAAAGCCGGATCGCTTCGGCGCTGAGATCGGTCCGGGTCAGGCTTGGCCCGCTGGTTGCCGCATAGCCCTCGTTGAAGATCAGATAGATCGCTCGCAACGTGCTATCGAGCCGCGCGGGAAGCTCGGCGGGGGCGGGGACTTCATAAGGGATCGCCTCGTCGCGGATCTTCGCCTTGGCGCGGACGATGCGCTGCGCGATGGTCGGGGTCGGCGACAGATAGGCGCGGGCGATCTCTTCGGTGGTCAGCCCGCCGACCTCGCGCAGGGTGAGTGCGATGCGCGCATCGGGGGCGAGCGCGGGGTGGCAGCAGATGAAGATCAGCCGCAGTTCGTCGTCCTGCACGCTCTCCGGCACGACCGGGTCGACCAGCGGGTCGGTGATCAGCGCAAGATCGGGCAGCGCGCCGGCCAGCCGCGCCTGACGGCGCCAGCGGTCGATCGTCTTGAAGCGCCCGGCCGAGACCAGCCAGGCATAGGGATTGGCGGGGACACCTTCGCGCGGCCAGCGGTCCGACGCGGCGGAAAACGCGTCATGAAGCGCTTCCTCCGCCGCTTCGAAGCCGCCGAGCAGGCGGATCAAGGTCGCAAGCACGCGCCGCTTTTCGGTGCGATAGGCCGCCTCGACAGCGGCGCGTGCGTCGATCGTCATGGCGTCGGACTCAGAGTTCCGGCCGGGGCTGGCTGAAATCGACCACCGGGCGGACTTCGACCGATCCGATCCGGGCCAGCGGATGACCGCTGGCGACGCGCACCGCTTCGTTCATGTCGGACGCGTCGATCACGACGATGCCGCCAAGCACTTCCTTGGTTTCCATGAACGGGCCGTCGATGGTCGAGACCTTGCCGTCACGGACCCTGACGGTGATCGCTTCTTCGGGGAAGACCAGCGCTTCGGCGGCGACGAAATGCCCGCTTTCGCGCAGCACCTCATCATGATGCTGGCATTCTGACAGCGCCTGGTTGGCGTCGGGATCGCCGCCGAACAGCGTCTTGGGGTGATAATAGATGAGGCAGGCATAGCGCATGATCGGGCTCCTTCATTGCCGTTGTTGGTGCCCCTTGTCGCTCGGTCCCACCCGAATTCGACATGCCTCCGGCATTATTTTCGCTTTGCCCGGAAAAAGCGATGCTTGGGTCAGCAGGGGCCATGCCAGAACACACCTGGGCTCAGCTCCCAATAACAACCTGGGGGCATGGGCAGCTCCTCCTTGCTTCGACCGACCTGATACCCCCAGCCACCGTCAAAATATGGCTTGATCCCGATATTGACCCCCCATTTGTAGACGGTCACGTCATAGGGCTGGAGACTGGCGATAACAGGCGGCCACTGGCTTTTGGGCACGTCTGCCCAACCCTTTGACGGCTCAATCGGATGAGTTGCCATGAGGCGTTGGGATTCGACTTTGATCGCCTTCAATGTCGACTGGCTGAATGTCGGGATCGACGGGATCGCACAGCCGGTAAGTAAGGTGAGCGCTGCCAGAACAGCGAATACCCGCCCGACGCGAAGCCGCATGAAGGTCATTCCGGCGCCGGCATAGCGGGCGGAGCCAGAGCGACCTTGCGAACGGTCAAGCGGCGCCGAGATAATCGAGCTTGCCGATCTGGACGCCGTTGTGACGCAGGATCGCATAGGCGGTGGTGACGTGGAAATAGATGTTGGGCAACGCGAAGCTCAGCACATAGCTCTGCCCGGTAAAGGTGAGCGTGCGGTTCGGCGTGGAGAACAGGACCTCGGCCGCTTCCTTGCCGTCAAGTGCCTCGCGTGGGGTGCTGGCGAGCATCGCCCTGGCCCGGGCGATGCGCGCCTGGAGTTCGGTGAAGCTGGTTTCATTGTCCTCGAACACGACATTCTCGACCCCGCCGACGCGTGTCAGCACGCCCTTCACCGAATCCGTGACGCGCTGAATCTGTGCGGTGAGTGGCGCCATGTCGGGCGCAAGCCGGGCATTGAGCAGCACCGCAGGGTCGATGCCCTTTTCAGTGGCGAACGCCTCGCCCTTGGTGAGGACACCGGCCAGGGCATTCAGTGCGCGGTCGAAGACGGGCACGGTGAGATCGTAGAGCGAAGTGGTCATGGTGGCGCTTCTAGGACTGTGCCGGGGCGGCGTCGATGAGATTTGTACATGCGCAACGACTCATTCATTCCTGCGGGAAGCGCGCGGCATTATCGGCGGGCGATCGGCTGGCCGCGATGGATCGGGGACCCTAAATGAGCCCGGCACGTTAGAGGCCATTCAAGAAGAGTATCGTCATGCCCCATGCCAGCGATGTGGTTCTTTGCGCCGGTCCGGATAGCCCACACGCCTTTGATATCGTGCCGCTTCAGCCGCGCAACGGCGCGCTCGATATACGGTGCCCGGTGTGCAGGGGGCATGGGCAATGGAACACCGAGATCGATCTGGTGAGTTTTCGCTGCAAGCGCGCAAGCTGCGGCCATTGCCTCGGGGCCGGCTGGGTCGAGACGGGTGACGATCCGGTCACGCTTCCCGATATCGTGCTGACGCCCGAGGGCTATCCGAAATGGACGACGATCGAGATTCCTGGTCAGGAGCCATAGCGGAAGCGCGCGCCGTCTCGCGCTCAACAGGAGCGGATGCCGACAACGTCTGGCCACGGCCATATTGTCGTGGCGAGCAGTGCATGACGCGCTTGAACGCCGTGCTGAACGCACTTTCGGAGTCATAGCCGAGCGACCGGGCGATGGTGGAAATTGGATCGCGGGAATTCGTCAGCCGGTCGCCGGCGACCATCATGCGCCAGCGCGTGAGATATTCCATCGGCGGCATGCCGACCGTCGCCTTGAACCTGAGCGCGAAGCTGGTGCGTGACATTGCCGCGCGCTCTGCCAGCGATTGTAGTGTCCAGCGCTGCGCGGGATCTGCATGCATGGCGCCGATCGTCGGACCGATCTGCTTGTCCGCCAGGGCGAAGAGCCATCCGACATGGCCGGCCTGTCCCGCCGCGATGTGCAATCGCAGCGCCTGGACCAGCACCATCTGGGCGAGATGTTCGATGACCAGCAAGCCGCCGGGCTGCGGCTCGCGCAATTCCTGCATCATCCGGTCGAGCGCCCAGCGCAGTGTCGCCTTGTCCGATTCAACGCTGAGATGAACGATGGGAGAGAGGACGCCGAGCAAGATACCGGCATGCCGGCCATCGAGCGCGAAATGCCCGCCGATGATCAGGCATTTCCCGCCGCCATTGATCGACGCCACGGTGCCGGCCGGGCGGTTGGCGATAGCGGTGCGATAATCGACCGGGGGCAGCGCCGGATCGCTGGTCAGACAGAAGGGGAGTCCGCGCGGGAGTACGAAACAGTCACCGGTTTTCAGATGTACCGGGTCCGTCACGCCGTCCATGAGGAGCCAAGCCTGACCGGAGATGACGGCATAACATTTGATGCCCTCATGCCGGGGGAAATGGATGGCGATGTCGCCCATGTCGAAGCCGCCACAGCCATAGCTGCGCGGTTTGAGCAGCGACAATATGTCGGAAAGCGGGTCCATCGACCGTCCTGAACGATTGCAAAGATAATGCGAACGTTATCGCATAGATCGTACCGGGACTAGTTCCTATCTCCCTGATCGATCCGGACCGCAGGAGATGGCGTCCGATCGTCAAAATATTGAAGGAAAAATCCGATGCGTGTTTTCGTCACCGGTGCGACCGGGTGGGTCGGCTCAGCCGTGGTCCAGGAACTGATCGAGGCGGGCCATAAGGTAACCGGCCTGGCCCGCAGCGATGCGGGGGCCGCCGCGCTGGTCGCGGTCGGTGCCCAGGTTCAGCGCGGGTCGCTCGACGATCTTGATGCCTTGCGCAATGCGGCGGCCGCGGCGGACGGCGTGATCCATACCGCCTTCAACCATGACTTCTCGAAATTCGCCGAGAACAGCGCGGCGGACAAGCTTGCGATCGAGACACTCGGCGCGGTGCTGGAAGGATCTGATCGTCCGCTGCTCGTCACCAGCGGGTTCGCACATATCGCGCCGGGCCGGCTCGCCTCTGAAGAGGATGCGGCGCCACCAGTCTCCGCCACCTATCCCCGCGCATCCGAAACGGCAGCCGCGGCGCTTGCGGCCCGCGGTGTCCGGGTGTCGGTGGTGCGGCTTCCGCCGTCAGTTCATGGTGACGGCGATCATGGTTTTGTCCCGACGCTGGTCAACATCGCGCGCGAACAGGGTGCTGCGGCCTATATCGGTGACGGGATGAATCGCTGGCCTGCTGTGCACCGCTTCGATGCGGCGCGGGTCTACCGCCTTGCGCTTGAGCAGGGCGCCACTGTCGGCCGCTATCATGCGGTCGCAGAAGAGGGCGTGCCGTTCAAGGAGATCGCCGAAGCGATCGGCCGCGGCTTGAACCTTCCGGTGGTCGCCAGATCGCCTGACCAGGCGTCGGCGCATTTCGGCTGGTTCGCGATGTTCGCCGGGATGGACGTGGCCGCGTCGAGTGCTGCGACCCGGGCGCTGCTCGGCTGGGCGCCGACCCGGCCCGGGCTGATCGCGGATATCGGCGATGCCGGTTATTGCGGTTGAGCGGAAGGGAGTCCGGCGGGCGACCCGCCCGCCGGATCTGATCTCAATCGACCAGTTGGGCGGTCTTGATCGGCGCTTTCGTCTCGGCGAGTTCGGTCAGCTTGACGAATTCCTGCCGCCAATAGCCGTCGGGGTTGCCGGCCAGGCGGCGGATATCGGCGAAGTTGGTGTCGCCCAGCCGCGTGTCGCCGCGCAGTTTCTGCCCGAAAGCGGCGACTGCGGTGACAAAAGCCATGTCGCCGCGCGGGGCGGGGGCGTCGGCCAGCAGCGTCGCGGCTACCGGGCGTTCGATCAGCCGCGACGTATCGCCGTCGGGCAATTTGTAACGCAGCCGGACAAAGGCCAGTTCACCATCCTGTTTCCCGCCCGCGCTGCGCTTGTTGTCGGCGTAGCGCCGTTCCGAAGACCAGCCCTTCGATCCCGCCGGCACCACCTCGTACAGGGCAGTCACCTGATGCCCCGCGCCGATCTCGCCGGCATCGACCTTGTCATTGTCGAAATCCTGTTCGGCGAGCGCGCGGTTCTCGTAGCCGATCAGGCGATACTGGCTGATATAGGCGGGGTTGAACTCGACCTGGATCTTCACGTCCTTGGCGATGGTGAACAATGTCGAGGAGAGTTCCTCCGACAGGACCTTCTTCGCCTCCATCGCACTGTCGATATAGGCATAATTGCCGTTGCCGAGATCGGCCATCGATTCCATCAGCGCGTCGTTGAAATTGCCTTGGCCGAAGCCAAGCGTGGTAAGCGTGATGCCGTCGTCGCGGTTGCTGGTGATCAATTCCTCGAGCTGTTTCTGATTGGTGACGCCGACATTGAAGTCGCCATCGGTGGCGATGATGATGCGGTTGACGCCGCCCTTCATGAAATTGGCTCGCGCGGTGGCGTAAGCGAGTTCGATGCCTTCGCCGCCGGCGGTCGATCCGCCCGCGCTCAACTGGTTGAGTGCGGTCTTGATTTCGGACGGGTCGCTGGTCGGATCGAGCACGACGCCGGCGGCTCCGGCATAGACGACGATTCCGACCTTGTCCTGCGGCTGGAGGTTGTCGGCGAGCATGGACAGCGCAGTCTTCACCAACGGCAGTTTGTCGGCATCCTCCATCGACCCCGATACGTCGATCAGGAAGACGAGATTGGCGGCCGGACGCCGGGCATAACTGAGATCATAGCCGCGCAGACCGATACGCAGCAGTCGCGTATCCGAATTCCATGGCGTCTGCGCGACGTCGGTGGTGACGCTGAACGGCTGCGATCGATCGGTCGGCAAAGGGTAATCATAACGGAAATAATTGACCAGTTCCTCGGTCCGGACCGCGTCCCTTGGCGGCAATTGGCCCCGAGTCAGGAAGCGGCGGACATTGGCATAGGCACCAGTGTCGACATCGACCGCGAAGGTCGAAACAGGGGTATCGGCGACGGTGCGGACGGGGGAGATCTCGTTCGGCTTGTATTTCTCGCTGCCTTCAGGCGCGAGCACCGATGCCATCGGCTCCTGAACATCGAGGGTTTGGCTGGGCGCATATTGTTTGTCCGATTGCGATGTCTGGCTGCAACCCGACACCATGATCGCACACACTGCCACCGACACAAGCGACTTGTAGAGCATCCCTAAATCCTCTCGCCACAATTGAGCCTTATTTATGCCTGGTTTGTGACACGGTCTTTTTGGGCGCGCAAGTGATTTAATATCACATGAGGGGGTGTTGGATTTACAGCAGCCCCGGGGTTGCATCACGGCGCCGACGAGTTAGCTTCGGGCGATGGCTGACAAGATCACCCGCTATGCCGACTTCTGGCCTTTCTATCTGCGTGAGCATGGCAAGATGGAGACGCGTCGGCTGCATTATATCGGGACGACATTGACCTTCCTGTTCCTCGCCGTTGCGCTGCTGAAGGGCGGCTGGTGGTGGGCGCTGGTGCCGATTGCCGGATATGGCTTCGCCTGGGTCGCGCATTTCACGGTCGAGAAGAACCGGCCGGCAACCTTCACCTATCCGCTCTGGTCGCTGTACAGCGATTACCGAATGTATTTCCTGTGGCTGGGCGGCAGGCTCGGGCCGCATTTGCGCGCGGCGGGAATTGCCTGAACATCGCGCGGATCGTTCCGACCCAGCGTCGATGGTTTCGCTTGCAAGGATCTTAGCAGCACTGCGCTTGCCGATCGGCCATGGTCGCCCCTATCTAGCCGCATGACCATCGTCCCCAATACGCTCGCGCTTATCGGCAATACCCCGCTCGTCCGGCTGAACGGCCCGAGCGAGGCCAGTGGCTGCGAAATTTTCGGCAAGTGCGAATTCGCCAATCCGGGTGCATCGGTGAAGGATCGCGCGGCGCTCTATATCGTCGAGGATGCCGAAGCGCGCGGGTTGATCCAGCCCGGCGGGACGATCGTCGAGGGGACGGCGGGCAATACCGGGATCGGGCTGGCGCTGGTCGCCAATGCCAAGGGCTACAAGACGATCATCGTCATGCCCGAGACACAGAGCCGCGAGAAGATGGACACGCTGCGCGCGCTTGGCGCCGAGCTCGTGCTGGTGCCCGCCGCGCCCTATTCGAACCCGGCGCATTTCGTGCACACCAGCCGGCGCATCGCGGAAGAAACGCCGAACGCGATCTGGGCCAACCAGTTCGATAATATCGCCAACCGCCGGGCGCATATCGCTGGCACGGCGGAGGAGATCTGGACGCAGATGGACGGCCGGATCGATGGTTTCACCTGCGCTGCAGGGACCGGCGGGACGCTCGCCGGGGTCGGGCTCGGGCTGAAGGCGAAGGACGAGAGCGTGTGTATCGCGCTGAGCGATCCGCACGGTGCGTCGCTGTATGATTATTATGCACATGGTGAGCTCAGGTCGGAAGGATCGTCGGTCGCCGAAGGGATTGGGCAGGGGCGGATCACCGCCAATCTGGAAGGCGCGCCGGTCGATACCCAGTTCCGCATTTCCGATGCGGAAGGAATGGAATGGGTCCGCCGCCTGCTCGCCGAGGAAGGGCTGTGCTTGGGTCTGTCGTCGGGAATCAATGTCGCCGGTGCGGTTATGCTGGCCAGGCAGCTCGGGCCGGGCAAACGGATTGCGACGATCCTGTGCGATACCGGATTCCGCTATCTGTCGACGCTCTACAATGCCGAATGGCTGAAGGCGAAAGGCCTGCCGGTCCTGCCCTGGCTCGCGGCGGATTGAGCCTTGGCATCGACAAGGCGATGCTCATGCGATAGTTTTGTCCGATAAAGCATGAAAATGGCCGCACACGAACCAGGACAAACGACGCAGCGCGTGAAGGTCGGCATGATCGGCCTCGCCGCCGTTCTGCTGCTGATCGGGCTTGCCGCCGCGATCTTCAGCACCGCGAGCCGTGAGCGTGCCGTGCTGGGCGGCGCCAATCCCGATGTGGTCGCCAATCTGACCATCGGCAATGAAGCGGCGGGTGTCGGCGACGGTAGTGAGCCGTTGGCCGATCTGGGCCTGACCCCAAGCACCGCGACCGAAGAGGTCAATGTCGCCGAGATCGCCAATGCGACAGCGACCAGGCCCGCCGGCAAGCAATGAACATTTCGACGGCAATGCGTTCGGGGACGATCGGGGAACTGGTCGGGCCGGGGCCCGATCGCGCTGGGTATTTCGGGGAAATCATGGCTGAACGCCGGGTGCGATCGGGGAAAACCCGAGTCGATTGCTCGTCATGCGTGAACACAGAGAGAACAGATTGTTATGGTTAAGGAAAAATCGCTCAGAATTCCGCCTGGATAGCCCATTCCCCCGGTTTTCCCGCGAATTCCCCTTGAATCCCCGGCTCACCCAAAGTAACCTTCTTTTCTTAGAGGGGCATACTCTTTCGCCTGCGCGAGACAGGGCCACGAGGACGGTTAACACCGGTTTCGTGGAGCGAAGGTTTGTGTCTGCCTCATATGAGGTGGGCTTAGGTGGATCGGATCGACTATCAGGGAGACGGTATCGGACTTGTCGATGACAAGTGCCGGGTCGCGATCCCCTCGTCGCTTCGCGCGGCCCTCGCCACCAACAGCCCCAGGGCCGACGGCAAGGACGGCGGCACCGTTATCATCGGCGTGCACGAAAGCAGCCCCTGCCTGATCGCCTATGATGAGGGTTATCGCACCGTCCTGAAGGATCGCGCCGCGCTGCGCGAGGCCGCCTATATGGCCGAGCACGGCGCGCATAACCCCAATTTCCGCCGCGAGGCCTCGCAGGGCGAGCCGGTGCCGTTCGACGGCAGCGGCCGTTTCATCATGCCGGCATTCCCTAAATTCCACGCCAACATCGATACCAACGCCTTTTTCTACGGCACGTTCGATTGTTTCGAGATCTGGGATCCCAAGACCTTGCTCGAATCCAACGTTGCCGAGGTGATGAAGTCGTGCGTGCGGTTTCACTGCAAGCAGAAGGGGATCGTGCTGTGACGCTCCCTGATACGCTGGCCGATGCACCTCATGTACCGGTCCTGCTGTCTGAAGTCATCGATGCGCTCGCCATTGCCCCCGGCGAGCGCCATGTCGATGCGACCTTCGGCGCCGGCGGCTATACCCGCGCGATGATCGCGCTGGGCGCGCAGGTCTATGGCTTCGACCGCGATCCCGATGCGATCGCGGCGGGACGAGCGCTGGAAGTGGAATCGGATGGTGCCTTGATGCTGGTGCCGGCAACCTTCTCCGCGATGGAGGCTGAGCTCGCGGCGCGCGAGGCGCTGCCGGTCGATGGCGTGACGATGGATATCGGGGTGTCGTCGATGCAGCTGGATCAGGCCGAGCGTGGCTTCTCGTTCCAGGCGGACGGGCCGCTCGACATGCGCATGAGCCAGGAAGGCGCGACCGCCGCCGATTTCGTCAACACTGCCGACGAGAGCGACATTGCCGATGTGCTGCACGAGTATGGCGATGAGCCCCGCGCGCGGCGTGTCGCGCGCGCGATCGTCGCGGCCCGGCCAATCACGCGCACGGGCGAGCTTGCGTACGTCGTGCGTCGGGCACTCGGCTACAAGCCGCATGACAAGAAGGATCCGGCGACGCGAACCTTTCAGGCGCTGCGCATCGAAGTGAATCGCGAACTGGGCGAGCTGGCGGATGGGCTGGCGGCGGCTGAGCGCGTGCTGAAGCCGGGCGGAACATTGGCCGTCATCACCTTCCATTCCGGGGAGGACCGGCTGGTCAAGCGTTTCCTGCGCGAGCGCAGTGGATCGATGCCTTCGGGTTCGCGTCATTTGCCGGAAGTGCAGGCCAAGGCCGCCCCGAGTTTTGAAGCCGTAGGTCGCGCGGTGCGCGCCGGCGAGGCCGAGATCGCGCGCAACCCGCGTGCGCGCTCGGCAACATTGCGCACGGCGCGGCGGACATCGGCCGCGGCCTGGTCAAGCGTTGAGTCGAGTAAAGGAGCGTAACGATGCTGGCGGTTGCATGGAAAGGTCTTGGCTGGTTTCTCGGCAGCGTTGCCGTGACCCTGGGGTTCCTTCTGGTTCCCCTGCAGGTTGCGGCTGAACGCAAGAAGCTTGATCGGACAGTGAGCGAGATCACTCAGGCGCAGCGCGACATCCGCGCGCTCGAGACCGAGTTCGAGACGCGCGCCAATATCGCGCAGCTCGAAAAGTGGAACGGTGACACGCTGCGACTGGGTGCGCCGGTGTCGATACAATTCATGCCCAACGAAGCGGCGCTGGCGCAGGTCGATTTCACGCGCCCTGCAGCGGGTGAGGTGCAGGTGCAGGTGCAGATGGCGTCGATCGTTCCGTCGCGTGGCGAGACGATCACGCCGGCGGTTCTGACCTCGGAGGCCGTGGCCGCCGTGCACAACGTCAATGCCGTTGCGACCAAGCCCGTCGCAGCCAACGCTGTCGCGATGGCAAGCGCGACGCCGCGTTTGTCGAACGCGGTTGCCGAGGTTCGTACTGCGCCGGTCAAGCGTTCCAGGCCGCAGACCGTGGCAATGCTGGATCGTCAGTTGCTCAGCGATTCGATGCTGGGTGACCTGGCCAGCGCTGCATCGCGGGAGCAGCGGTTGCGGTGAGCGTCCTTGTCGCCCGACCTTTGCCGCAACGGCGCCTGACCGGCCAGCGCCATGCGCTGGTCGCGACGGCACATATGCGCCTGATGATCCTGATGCTGCTGTTCACAGCGGCAATCGCGGTGATCCTGATCCGGCTGGCTATCTTTGGCCTGTTCTCCGAAGCGTCCACGCCGCGGCTCGCGCAGATCGGCCCGGCCTGGGCACGGGGCGATATCGTCGATCGCAACGGCGAGCCGCTGGCGCGCACGATCGAGGCCTGGGCGATCGGGGTTCATCCCGGCAAGCTGCTGGGTGACAAGCGCGAACTCGCCACGCGCCTTGCCGAGCTGATGCCGACGCATGATGCGGGCTGGTTCTATCAGCGGTTGACGATGGACGTGAATTTCACCTTTCTCGAGCATCACGCATCGCCGTCGCTGGTCGAGCAGGTCCATGCGCTGGGCGAGCCGGCACTGGTATTCGACAAGGAAGCCGAGCGGCTTTACCCGCAGACGACCCTGGCGGCGCATGTGCTCGGCTTTCTCGGCCAGAACCGCAACGACAAGCGCATCATCGAAGGGCAAGGCGGGATCGAACGCGCGTTCGAGGAGCGGCTGACCGATCCGATACAGCGCGGCACGCCGCTGGCGCTGTCGATCGATTATCGCGTGCAGGCAGCGATGGAGAGTGAACTGGGCGCGGCGATGGCCGCGTTCCAGGCCAGGGGTGCGACCGGTGTTGTGCTCGACGTGCATACTGGCGAAATCATCTCGATGGTGTCGCTGCCGGTGTTCAACCCGAACAAGGTTGGCGCGGCCAATCGCGATTCGCTGCGCAACAACGTGACTCAGAGCGTGTATGAGCTGGGATCGACCTTCAAGCCGATCACCATGGCGGCGGCGATCGAGAGTGGTGTCGTCACGTCGATGGCGAAGCGCTATGACGCAACGCAGCCGCTGCACGTCGGTGGCTTTACCATCCATGACGATCATGCGCAGCGGCGCTTCCTCAATGTGCCCGAGACGCTGATTCATTCGTCGAACATCGTTACCGCACGGATCGCCGATGAAATCGGCAAGGACCGGCTCGCGGCGATGTTCGCCAAAATGGGCTTCGACACCAAGCCGGACATCGAAATTCTTGAAAAGCAGAAGCCGATCTGGCCGAAATACTGGGCGCGTACCACGGTGATGACGACTGGTTATGGCCATGGCATCGCGGTCACGCCGCTGCATCTCGCCAATGCCTATGCGACCTTGGTCAATGGCGGCATCTGGCGTCCGACCACACTGATCCGTGTCGCGCCGGGCAAGGCACCAACCGGCCGCCGTGTGCTGTCCGAAGCGACCAGCGCGCGGATGCGGCAATTGCTGCGGCTGATCGTGACGCAGGGCACTGGGCGCAAGGGTGAGGCACCAGGCTATCGGGTTGGCGGCAAGACCGGTACAGCCGAGGTGGCTGGTGCCGGCGGCTATTCGAAGAAGGCCAATGTCTCGACCTTCGCTGCAGCTTTTCCGATGGATGCGCCACGCTATGTCGTGGTGGCGATGCTCGATTCTCCCATCGGTAATGCCCAGTCCTTCGGTCTGACTACGGCTGCCTTCACTGCCGCCCCGGTCGTAAGCAAAGTGATCTCGCGGACCGGGTCGATGCTGGGCGTGATGCCTGACAATGGTCGCGACATCGATGTGTCCGATCTGATGCCATTGCTCTGGCACGCGCCGGGCGGGAGATTCGGGGGATCCGGAATGAAACTCGGCGCGCTGACCGGTGGCGGCGAGACCGACACGGTCAGCGGCTTTGCGATCGATCACCGCAAGGTCGCGACCGGTACGATTTTCGGCGCGTTCGAGGGCGCGAAGGTCAATGGCGAGGATTTCATCCCGGCCGCGGTGGCGTCGGGCGCGATCGCGGTGGTTGCGCGGCCCGAGGCAAAGGTGACCGGCGCGGTGCACATCGCCGACGCCAATCCGCGCCGCAAATTCGCCGAGCTGGCCGCGCGCTTCTTCGCGCCGTTCCCCGAAACGACGGTTGCGGTTACGGGAACCAACGGCAAGACTTCGACCGTCGAGATGGTCCGGCAATTGTGGCGCATGGCCGGCCATCACGCTGCGTCGATCGGCACACTCGGCGTGACTACCGCCGATGACCGCGTCTCGACCGGGCTGACCACGCCGGACATCGTCACGTTCCTGTCCAACGTCGCCGGGCTGGCGCGCGAAGGCGTGAGCCATGTCGCGTTCGAGGCGTCGAGCCATGGCCTGTCGCAATATCGCACTGAAGGATTACCGGTGCGCGCGGCGGCGTTCACCAATCTCAGTCGCGATCATCTCGATTATCACGGCACGATGGAGGCCTATCTCGATGCCAAATTGCGGCTGTTCGCCGAAGTGCTGGAGGCCGATGGCGTCGCAGTGATCTGGGCAGATGACCCGAGCTCGACGCGCGTTGCCGACGCTGTCAAAGCGCGCGGAATTCGGGCGATTAGCGTCGGTACGCAAGGCGAGACGCTGAAGCTCGTTTCGCGCGACCCGACCCTGCTTGGGCAAGGGCTGGTGATCGAGGCGGAGGGCAAGACCCACAAGATCAACCTGCCATTGATCGGCGCCTATCAGGTGGCCAATGCGCTGGTTTCGGCAGGGCTGGTGATCGCGACCGGTGGTGCTGTGACAGCGACGCTGACCGCGCTGTCGCGGCTGCAGCCGGTGCGCGGGCGGCTCGAGCGGGCGGTAATCACGCGGTCCGGGGCGCCGGTCTATGTCGATTATGCGCATACACCCGATGCGCTGGAGGCGGCGATCGCTGCGCTGAAGCCGCACGCAGCGGGGCGGTTGATCGTGGTGTTCGGCGCCGGCGGCGATCGTGACCAGGGCAAGCGATCGGCGATGGGCGCGATCGCCGCGGCGATGGCGGACAAGGTGATCGTGACCGATGACAATCCCCGGTCCGAAGATGCAGCGACGATCCGCGCGATGGTGATGCAGGGTGCGCCCGCCGCGACCGAGATCGGGTCGCGGCGCGACGCGATCGGCGTAGCGATCGCCGATGCCGGTCCGCAGGATATCGTGCTGATCGCAGGCAAGGGGCATGAGCAGGGCCAGATCGTCGGCGACATGGTGCTCCCGTTCGACGATGTCAGCGTCGCGCGGGAGATGGCAGCGTGAGCCTCTGGACCTCAGCCGAGATCGCTGCCGCCACTGATGGCGTCGCCTCGGGCGACTTTATCGTGACCGGCGTCACATTCGATTCGCGCGAAGTCGGCCCCGGCGATCTGTTCATCGCGATGTCGGGCGAAGCGACCGACGGCCATAAATTCCTCGATCAGGCCTCCGAGCGGGGAGCGTCGGGTGCGATCGTCGCGCAAGCGACGACGCACCCGCATGTCCTCGTCCCCGATACCATGGTTGCGCTGGAAGCGCTTGCCACCGCGTCGCGCGCGCGCAGCAAGGCGCGGATCATTGGCGTGACCGGATCGGTCGGCAAGACCAGCACCAAGGAAGCGTTGTTCGCAGCACTCGACCGCGGCGATCCGGGTGCTGCGCATCGTTCGGTCAAGAGCTACAATAATCATACCGGCGTGCCGCTGAGCCTTGCCCGAATGCCGGCCGATGCGCGCTTTGGCGTGTTCGAGATGGGCATGAACCATGCCGGCGAGCTGGCCCATCTGACCACTCTGGTGCGCCCTCATGTGGCAATGGTGACGGCAATCGCACCGGCGCACACTGCCTTCTTTCCCGATGAATCCGCCATCGCCGACGCCAAGGGCGAGATTTTCGCCGGGCTGCAGCCGGGCGGCACGGCGATCATCCCATTCGACAGCCCGCACCGCGAGCGGCTGATTGCGGCGGCGCGACCCCATGCCGAGCGGATCGTGACTTTCGGACTTGAGGACGGTGCTGATGTGCGGGCGATCGAGACGATGCGCACTGCCGCGGGCGGCACCTTCGTCACGGCGCAGCTGGGTACGCGTGAGCTGAGCTTCACCATGTCGCAGCCGGGCCTTCACTGGGTGTCCAACGCACTCGGCGTGCTGGCGGTGGTCGAGGCTGTCGGCGGTGATCTGGCGCTGGCCGGGCTTGCGCTGGCCGAACTTGGCGGGCTGCAGGGGCGCGGCGCGCGCTTCATGGCGAAACTCGCCGGGGGCGAGGCGCTGGTAATCGACGAGAGCTATAACGCCAATCCGTCGTCGATGCGCGCGACGCTGGCCGTGCTGGGCGCGGAGGCGGCGCAGCGCAGGATCGCGGTGCTCGGCGAGATGCGCGAGCTCGGTGACGGGAGTGCCGCTTATCATGCTGCGCTGGCCGGCCCAATCGACGAAGCGGGCGTGGCGTACGCCGTACTGGTCGGTCCGGAAATGGCCTCCCTCGCGAACGCGCTTGAGGGACGCGTGCAATTCGTCCATGTGGCCGACACCGCTGCTGCCCGAACGACCTTGATGACAATATTGGCGCCGGGCGATGCGGTGCTCATCAAGGGATCGAACGGAGTGGGGTTGTCGGCATTGGTCGCCAGCCTCGCGAACGGGACAGCATAATGCTTTATTTCATCGCCGAGTATCTGGGCTTCCCCGGGGCACTCAACCTAATCCGCTATCTATCGTTCCGCTCCGGCGGGGCGGTGGCGACGGCGCTGCTGATCGGCCTGGTCATCGGGCCGCGTTTCATCGGCTGGCTGCGCGTCCGGCAGGGCAAGGGGCAGCCGATCCGCAGCGACGGCCCGCAAACGCATCTCGCCAAGCGCGGTACGCCGACGATGGGTGGGCTGATGATCCTGACCTCCATGGTGCTGTCGATCCTGTTATGGATGGACCTCACCAATCCGTTCGTCTGGGCGTGCCTGTTCGTCACGCTGGGCTTCGGTGCGATCGGGTTTCTCGATGATTACGACAAGGTGCGTAAAGCGAGCGCCGCCGGTATCTCCAGCCGGATGCGCCTGCTCGGTGAGTTCGCCATTGCCGGTATCGCGAGCTGGATCATCATCGGTGAGAATGGCACACATCTCTATGTGCCCTTTTTCAGCGGCGTGTCGCTTGATCTCGGCTATTTCTATATCGCCTTTGCGGCGTTCACGATCGTTGCGTTCGGCAATGCGGTGAACCTGACCGACGGGCTCGATGGCCTGGCGACCATGCCGGTGATCATCGCCGCGGTCGCGTTCATGATCATCGTCTACCTGGCCGGTAACATCAAATTCGCCACCTATCTCGGCATTCCGCATGTCCCGCGTGCGGGCGACCTGGCGATCTTCTGCGGCGCGATCGTCGGCGGAGGACTCGCCTTCCTATGGTTCAACGCGCCGCCGGCGGCGGTGTTCATGGGCGATACGGGCAGCCTTGCCCTGGGTGGCGCGCTGGGGGCGATTGCGGTTGTCGCGCATCACGAACTGGTGCTCGGCATCATCGGCGGCCTGTTTGTGGTCGAGGCGCTGAGCGTGATCATCCAGGTGTTCTTCTACAAGCGCACCGGGCGGCGCGTGTTCAAGATGGCTCCGATCCATCATCATTTCGAGCAGCTCGGCTGGAGCGAGCCGACAGTCGTGATCCGTTTCTGGATCATTGCGCTGGTGCTGGCACTGGCCGGGCTTTCGACGCTGAAGCTTCGGTGATCACGAACCCCGCCTGGCGCGGCAAACGCTTCGCTGTACTGGGGCTCGCGCGCTCCGGTATTGCGACGGTGCGTGCGCTGGTCGCAAGCGGCGCGCGCGTTGCCGCGTGGGATGCGAAGGCGGAAGCGCGGGCTGCCGTATCCGGCGCCGAGATCGCGGATCCCGAGGTGATCGACCTCGTCGGCTTCGATGGTCTGGTCGTGTCGCCCGGCGTGCCGATCAACCGCCATCCGGTGGCGGCGAAGGCGCGTGCGGCGGGTGTACCGATCATCGGCGACATCGAATTGTTCGCCCAGGCGCGCGCCGAGCTGCCGCCGCACAAGGTCGTCGGCATCACCGGCACCAACGGCAAATCGACCACCACGGCGCTGATCCACCATATCCTCGAGACCGCAGGCATGCCCGCGCGGCTCGGCGGCAATATCGGCAAGCCGATCCTCGGCGAAGAGCCATTGCCCGAAGGCGGGGTCTATGTGCTGGAACTGTCGAGCTATCAGATCGACCTGACCTTCAGCCTTGATTGCGATGTCGCGATCCTGCTCAACATCACGCCGGATCATCTCGATCGATATGACGGGTTCGCGGGCTATGTCGCATCCAAGGCGCGGCTGTTCGCGATGCAGTCGGCCGGCCATGCCGCGATCATCGGCATCGGCGAAGATGCATCGGCGGGGATCGCGCGCGGCCTGTCGGCGCGCAGCGAACATCTCACCAGGATCGCACCGGGTATGTGCATGGATCAGTCCCGCTGGCCGTCGCTGCAGGGACCGCATAATGCGCAAAACGCTCTTGCCGCGATTGCCGCGTGCCAGGCGCTCGGCGTGAGCGAGGCAATGATCGATCGCGGACTGGAAAGCTTCAAGGGCTTGCCGCATCGCATGGAACTGGTTGCGTCGCGCGGCGGCGTGGGGTTCGTCAACGACAGCAAGGCGACCAACCCGGATTCAACCGCGCCCGCTCTGGCTGCGTTCGAGCGGATTCACTGGATTCTCGGCGGTCAGGCCAAATCGGACAATCTCGACGCCTGCGCACCGCATTTCGGGCATATCGTGCGGGCCTATACGATCGGCGAAGCGGGACCGCGCTTTGCCGCGCTGCTGGCAGATACGCTCCCGGTCGAACAGAGCGGCACGCTCGCTGCCGCGGTGACGAGTGCAACGAGTCATGCCGTTCCGGGTGAGACGGTGCTGTTGTCGCCGGCCTGCGCGTCGTTCGACCAGTTCCGCGATTTCGAGGATCGCGGCGACGCGTTCCGCAAGGCCGTGGAGGCGCTGGCATGACCGATACGCGCGTTGCTCCGCCCAAGGGCGTATGGGGGCGGATGAAGGATCGCGGCGGGCGTGGTGACCGGTCGCCGCTCGGCCTGTGGTTCTGGGATATCGACCGCGTCCTGTTGTTGCTGACGCTGTTGCTGATCGCGATCGGCCTGGTTGCGGTCGGGGCTGCATCGCCGTCCGCCGCACAGCGCTATTCGGACGAGAAGCACCATATCCCGCCGCTCTTCTATCTGTGGTGGCAGCTTGCCTGGGTCGGCGTGTCGCTGCCCGTGCTGTTCGTCGTGTCGATGCTGCCGGTCGCGTTCGCGCGGCGCATGGCGTTGATCGGCACGGTGGTGTGCCTCGGGCTGCTGATGCTGGTGCCGTTCATCGGCATCGAGCGCAACGGTGCAACGCGCTGGCTCGATTTCGGCGTGTCGCTACTCCAGCCGTCCGAATTCCTGAAACCCTTCTTCATCGTCACGACGGCATGGCTGCTGTCGTTGCGCGCGCAGGACAGCGACCTGCCGGTGGTGACCATCACCGGTGCGCTGACCGCATTGGTCGCGGTGCTGTTGATGATGCAGCCCGATTTCGGCCAGACCGTGGTGTTTGCCGCGGTCTGGCTTGCGTTGCTGATGATCTCCGGCACGCCGGTCAAGGTGATGGCGACGCTGATCGGCTGCGTGCCGGCCGGCCTGATCGCCGCCTATATCTTCTACGACACCGCACGGGTGCGGATCGACGCGTTCCTGTTTCCCGGGGCCGAGGGCGGGTCGGATAATTTCCAGACCAACGCTGCGCACAATGCGATCACGGCGGGCGGCTGGCGTGGCACGGGCCCCGGCGGCGGTACGATGAAGTTCCGCCTTCCCGAAGGGCATACCGATTATATCTTCTCGGTAATCGGTGAGGAATTCGGGCTGGTCGCCTGCGCGGTGATCGCGATCCTGTTCCTGGCGATCGTGGTACGGGTGTTCGTCAAGCTACTCGACGAGCAGGACGAGTTCCGTCTGTTCGCCGCCGCAGGTCTGGCGACCCAATTCGGGGCACAAGCGCTGATCAGCATGGCGGTCAATACCGGCCTTGCCCCTTCGAAAGGCATGACTTTGCCATTCATCAGCTATGGCGGATCGTCGCTGATCGCTCTGTCGATCGGCATGGGATTGCTGCTTGCCTTTACCCGCCGAAATCCGTTCGTATCGCGATCACCCTATATCGCACGGTGGAGCGGCGAATGAGTATCACACGGCATTTCGTTCTCGCGGCGGGTGGCACCGGCGGACACATGGTGCCGGCGGCGTCGCTTGCGGCCGAACTGGGGCGGCGCGGCCATCATGTCTCGCTGATCAGCGACGAGCGTGGCGTGCGCTTTCCGGGCCTGTTCGAGGGCATCCAGACGCATATCCTGCCCGCCGGGCGGTTGAAGGGCGGGCCGATCGGCTGGACCAGAGCGGCCTCCGCAATGCTTCAGGGTCGGACGTTGGCGATCGAACTGTATCGCCATCAGCGTCCTGCGGCGGTGATCGGCTTTGGCGGCTATCCCGCACTCCCGGCGCTGCTCGCGGCGTTCAACCAGGGCATTCCGACGGCGGTGCACGAACAGAATGCCGTGCTCGGCCGGGTCAACAGGCTGGTCGCGGGCAAGGTGAGTGCGATCGCCACCTCCTATGCCGAGGTCGAGCGGTTGAAGGATGCGCACCGCGGCAAGACTCATCTGGTCGGCAATCCGGTGCGCGATGCGGTGCTTGCGCTGCGTAATCAGCCCTATCCCCTGCTTGAGGAAGACGGGATCTTTCGCGTGCTCGTCACCGGCGGCAGCCAGGGCGCGAGCGTCTTGAGCCAGGTGGTGCCCGATGGGTTGTCGCTGCTGCCGATTAATTTTCGCCGCCGCCTGCAGGTGACACATCAGGCGCGGATCGAGGATATCGACGCGGCCCGCGCGAAATATGCCGAATTGTCGATCGCCGCGGACCTCGCCACCTATTTGCCCGACATGCCCGAGCAGCTTGCCTGGGCGCATGTGGTGATCGCGCGAGCCGGGGCGTCGACCATTGCCGAGCTGACCGTCGCAGGCCGGCCCGCGATTCTCGTGCCGCTGCCGTCCGCGACCGACGATCATCAGACCGCCAATGCGCGCGAGATCACCATGGCGGGCGGCGCGCGCACGATCGACCAGCGCGGTTTTACCCCCAAGGAACTGGCCAAGCAGATGCAGCGGCTCGGGCTCGATCCCGCCGCGCTGCAAAATGCGGCCGGTCGCGCGCGAAGTTGCGGACGGCCCGACGCGGCGCGCGATCTGGCCGATCTGGTCGAGAGTCTCGATGCACCGCTCGGCGACATGCCGGTCGGCGAGGGGCGTCCCAAGAAATTCGGTGATGAGGCGGCATTTGCATGAAGGGTGTCGCAACAGATATCGGCACGATCCATTTCGTCGGCATTGGCGGCATCGGCATGTCGGGCATCGCCGAGGTGATGAAGAATCTCGGCTATGCGGTGCAGGGGTCGGACGTAGCCGAGGGCTATGTCGTACAGGGCCTGCGCGACAAGGGCATCCCCGTACATATCGGTCATCACGCCGATAATCTCGGCGATGCCGCGGTGGTCGTCACCTCGACTGCGATCAAGCGCGACAATCCCGAGGTCGATGCGGCGCTCGAACGACGTATTCCGGTGGTGCGTCGCGCAGAAATGCTCGCCGAACTGATGCGTCTCAAATCCACCGTTGCAGTGGCGGGCACGCACGGCAAGACCACGACCACCTCAATGGTCGCGGCACTGCTCGATGCTGGCGGAGTCGATCCGACCGTGATCAATGGCGGGATCATCAACAGCTATGGGTCCAACGCGCGGCTCGGCGCGAGCGACTGGATGGTGGTCGAGGCCGATGAGAGCGACGGCAGCTTCCTGCGCCTCGACGGCACGATCGCGGTGGTCACCAATATCGATCCCGAGCATCTCGACCATTATGGCTCGTTCGACGCAGTGAAGGATGCGTTCGTCGATTTCATCGAGAATGTGCCCTTTTACGGCGCCGCGTTGCTGTGCCTCGACCATCCAGAAGTGCAGGCGATCATCCCGCGCGTCCGCGACCGGCGCGTGATCACTTATGGCTTTGCGGCGCAGGCCGATGTGCGGGCGGTCAACATCACGCCGATCCCTGGTGGCAACCGCTTCGAATGCCTGGTGCGCAGCCGCGATGGATCGGTGCGCTCGATCGAGGGGATCGAAATGCCGATGCCCGGCCGCCACAATGTCCAGAATGCCCTGGCCGCGATCGGCGTGGCACTGGAGATGGCGATCCCGGACGAGACGATCCGCACCGGCTTCGCCAAATTCCGCGGCGTGAAGCGGCGCTTCACCAAGGTCGGCGAAACCGGCGGCGTGACGATCATTGACGATTACGGCCATCATCCGGTCGAGATTCGTGCCGTGCTGGCGGCGGCGCGCGAGGGCGTGGAGAATCGCGTCATCGCAGTGGTGCAGCCGCACCGCTATTCGCGCCTCGGCGATTTGATGGAGGAGTTCCAGCAGGCGTTCAATGATGCCGATATGGTGTTGGTCGCACCGGTCTATGCAGCGGGCGAAGCACCGGTCGAGGGCGTCGATGCGAATGCTCTTGTCGAGGGATTGAAGCGGCGCGGGCATCGCTCGGCGGCAACGGTTGCCGATGCCGACGCGCTGGCGACGGTGCTGGCGGGCGCAATCCAGCCGGGCGATATGGTCGTGTGCCTGGGTGCGGGCGATATCACCAAATGGGCGGCCGGGCTCGCCGATGCGATCGAGGCGAAGCGGTGAGTGCGGTGTGCTACGCCCTCCCGCCGCTGCGCGGTACTGCTACGCATGAGGGTAGTCTTGCCGATTTCATCTGGTTCCGTACCGGCGGGCCGGCGGAATGGCTGGTCAGGCCGCAGGACGTGAATGACCTCGCCGCCTTCATGGCCGGGCTGGAGGACGACACACCGGTCCTGCCGGTCGGAGTCGGCTCGAATCTGATCGTGCGCGATGGTGGCGTGCCCGGTGTGGTGGTGCGCTTGCCCAAGGCGATGGCCAAGATTTCAGTGGAACCGGGCAACCGGGTCCGCGCAGGCGGCGCGGCGATGGGCATTTCGGTTGCCAGCGGCGCGCGCGATGCCGGAATTGCCGGGCTGGAGTTCCTGCGCGGCATCCCCGGCACAGTCGGTGGCGCGGTCCGGATGAATGCCGGTGCCTATGGACGCGATACCAGCGATATCCTGATCGAAGCCACGGTCGTGATGCGGGACGGGTCGATCGAGGTCTGGCCGGCGGCAAAGCTCGGCTACACCTATCGCCATTCCGATCTGCCTGCCGGTGCGGTGATCGTCGAGGCTTTGTTCGGGGGCGTGCCGGGTGACCCCAAGGTCATCGGCGCGGAGATGGATCGCATTGCCGCCGAACGCGAAGCGTCGCAGCCCCTGCGGTCGCGCACCGGCGGGTCGACCTTCAAGAATCCGGAAGGTCACAAGGCCTGGGCGTTGATCGATGCGGCCGGGTGTCGCGGGCTGACGCGCGGCGATGCGCAAGTCAGCGAGAAGCATTGCAACTTCCTGCTCAATCTCGGCTCGGCGACTAGCGCGGAGATCGAGGCACTGGGCGAGGAAGTCCGCGCCAAGGTAAAGGCGCAATCGGGGGTCGAGCTCGAATGGGAGATACAGCGCGTGGGGGTGGTGAAATGAGCAAGCTCCATGTCGCGGTGCTGATGGGCGGCTGGTCGGCCGAGCGCGAAGTGTCGCTGACGTCCGGTAGCGGCATCGCCGACGCGCTGGAGTCGCTCGGCCATTGCGTGACGCGGATCGATATGGGGCGCGATGTCGCTGCCAAGCTGGCCGCAGCGGCGCCGGACGTCGTGTTCAACGCGCTGCACGGAACCCCCGGGGAGGACGGCACCGTGCAGGGCATGCTCGACCTGATGGGTCTGAAATATACCCATTCGGGTCTCGTCACCTCGGTGATCGCGATCGACAAGGTACTGACCAAGCAGGCGCTGGTGCCGCATGGTATCCCGATGCCCGGCGGACGCATCGTCAAGAGCGCCAGCCTGTATGAGGGCGATCCGCTGGCCCGGCCCTATGTGCTCAAGCCGGTCAATGAAGGATCGTCAGTGGGCGTCGCGATCGTCACCGACAGCGGCAATTACGGCAACCCAATCGCGCCCGGCGTGGTGGGGCCATGGCAGGAATTCGACGAATTGCTCGCCGAGCCGTTCGTGCGCGGGCGAGAGCTGACCACAGCGGTGCTGGGCGGCGAGGCGCTCGGTGTGACCGAACTAAAGCCGAAGAGCGGCTTCTACGATTACGACTCCAAATATACCGAGGGACTGACCGAGCATATCTATCCCGCCGACATCCCAGATGAGATCACCGAGGCGTGCAAAGCCATCGCGCTTGAATCGCACCGGTTGCTCGGCTGCAAGGGCGTGTCGCGGTCCGACTTCCGGTGGGATGACGAGCGCGGCGTGGATGGGCTGTTCCTGCTCGAGGTCAACACGCAGCCGGGCATGACTCCGCTCAGCCTGGTACCGGAACAGGCACGGCATGTCGGCATGAGCTATGCCGAGTTGGTCCAGAAGATCGTCGACGACGCCTTTGATGGGGGAGAGGTGTAATGGCCGCCACGCTCAAGCGCGCGCCGGCGCGTCGCCCGGTCCAGAAGCGCAAGCAGCCGCGCACATCGATCATCGATCGAATCATCGCGGCGCTGCCGATTTCCGAAACGACGCTGCACCGGGTCGCCACCTGGTCGATCACTGGCGCGGTGATCGCCGGGCTGGTGACGTTCGCGGCATGGATGGGCATCCCGGGTGCCGTGGGTGTCGCAGTCGCCGAAGGAGTTGGCCGGGCTGGGTTCCGCGTGCAGCAGATCGAGGTCACCGGGCTGAGCCGGATGGACCGGATGTCGGTCTATGCCGTCGCGCTTGATCAGCAATCGCGCGCCATGCCGTTGGTCAACCTGGAAGACGTTCGCGCCAAGCTGCTGAAATATGGCTGGATCGAGGATGCGCATGTCTCGCGCCGCCTGCCCGACACGCTGCTGGTACATATCGTCGAGCGCAAGCCGACGGCGGTATGGCAGGACAAGGGGCAATTATCGCTGATCGCGGCGAACGGGGTGTGGCTCGAGGCGGTCAGGGCCGATGCCATGCCCGACCTGCCGCTGGTCATTGGTCCAGGCGCGAACGAGCAGGAGGCGGCATATCAGCAGTTGCTGAATGCGGCACCGGCATTGCGGCCGCTGGTCAAGGCGGCGACCTGGGTGGGCAATCGGCGCTGGAACCTGACCTTCGAGAGCGGGGAAACGCTGCTATTGCCCGAGGGCAATACCGCAGCCTCGCATGCGCTGGTCAAGTTCGCCGAAATGGACGGGGTGCGGCCATTGCTCAACAAGGGCTGGCTGCGCTTCGACATGCGCGACCCGGCCAAGCTGGTGGCGCGCCGGCCGGGTGAGGAAACGGCGCGAGCGATCACCGATCCGAGCGATGCGGATTCAAATGACAAGAACAAGACGCCGAAGCCGGCGGTGATCGAAGCGAAGAAACATGTTGGCGTAACGGGGCAGGGGTAATTGGCATGGCGAAAGTAACACCGGAGGGATTGATCACCGCGCTCGACATCGGATCGTCGAAAGTGTCGGCAATGATCGCGCAAAAGGGGGATGGCGGCGAGTTGATCGTGCTCGGCACCGGCCAGCGCGAAAGCCGTGGTGTCAAGCGCGGCTATATCGCCGACGCCGACGCGACCGAGGCGGCAGTGCGCGAAGCGGTCGAGCAAGCGGAGCGGATCGCCGGGGTCAACATTCAGAATGTCTGGGTCAGTTTCTCCGCCGGTGGCTTGGTGTCGGACGTGGCGTCGATCGAGTTCGAACTGGGCGGCCACCGCGTCGAACAGTCGGATATCGATGCGCTGCTGCAGGCTGGGCGTGAGTCGATCGACCCCGCTGGACGCATGGTGCTTCATGCGCAGCCCGCGCTCTACACGCTCGACGGGCTGACCGGCGTGAAAAAGCCACTCGGGCTGCACGCCGACCGGCTCGGCGTACATATCCATGTCGTTGCCGCCGACGGCTCGCCGGTGCGCAATCTTGGTCTGTGCGTCGCCAATGCGCATCTCGAGGTGAAGTCGATCATCGCCTCGCCGGTCGCGACCGGCATGGCGTGCCTGTCGGACGATGAGCGCGAACTGGGTGTGGCGCTGGTCGAAATGGGCGCGGGTGTGACCAATGTCTCGCTCTATGCCGGCGGTATGCTGGTCGGGCTGACCTCGATCCCGTTCGGTGCGTCGGACATCACCAGCGATATTGCCTCGACCTTCGGCATGACGCCGGCCCAGGCCGAACGGATGAAATGTTTCTATGGATCGGCTAATGCGAGCCCGCGCGACAATCACGAGATGATTGAAGTCGCGCCGCTCAATGCCGAGGACGATGTGCGCGAGGGCAGCCGCATCACTCGCGCTCAATTGATCGCGGTGATCCGCCAGCGGCTCGATCATCTGATCGGCGAAGTGCAAAAGGCGCTGGTCGATCTGAAATTCTCCGGGCCGGTCGGGCGTCAGGTCGTGCTGACCGGCGGCGGCGCCGAATTGAAGGGCATTGCCGATTATGCGCAACAGGCATTGGGGCGCTCGGTCAGGATTGGCCGTCCGCGCGGACTGACCGCCTTGCCCGAGGCGCATAGCGGCCCCGCATTCGCGACTCTGGCGGGCCTGGCTTATTATGCCGCGTCCGACCCGGTCGACCTGCGCGAACTGTCGAACGGGCATACGACCGTTCACCGGCCGAAGGGTTTTGCGGTGATTCGACGCTTGATCGCGATGGCACGGGCTAATTATTAAAGAAATACGACACGTGGTATCTTTCGCGCTGGAACCACCGCAAGCGATGGTGCAGAACGGACAAGAGTAAATGGCGCTTCGGGGTTTTTGAAGCGCAGTGGAGACAGGCGCATGAGCATCGAATTTCTTCCGCCCGAGGTTGACGAACTGACCCCGCGCATCGCCGTGATCGGCGTGGGTGGAGCTGGCGGCAACGCGATTGCCAACATGATGCGTGCAGAGGTGCAGGGCGTCGACTTTCTCGTCGCGAACACCGACTCGCAGGCGCTGAAACAGTCGACCGCACCACATCGTATTCAGCTCGGCGCGAAGATCACGCAGGGCCTCGGCGCAGGCAGCCGGCCGGAAATCGGCCGAGCTGCGGCCGAAGAAACGATCGACCAGCTCGTCAAGACGCTGGAAGGCGCGCATATGTGCTTCATCGCCGCCGGTATGGGCGGCGGAACCGGCACCGGTGCTGCCCCGGTCATCGCCAAGGCGGCGCGCGACATGGGCATCCTGACCGTCGGTGTGGTGACCAAGCCGTTCGCGTTTGAAGGCAATCGTCGCGCGAAGGCGGCGGAAGCCGGCATCGAAGAATTGCAGAAATATGTCGATACGCTGATCGTCATTCCCAACCAGAACCTGTTCCTGGTCGCCAATGCGAACACCACCTTCAAGGAGGCGTTCCAGATGGCGGACGAGGTGCTGCAGCAGGGCGTGCGCGGCATCACCGACCTGATGGTCATGCCCGGCCTGATCAACCTCGATTTCGCCGATGTGCGCTCGGTGATGCAGGAAATGGGCAAGGCGATGATGGGTACCGGCGAAGCGTCGGGCGACAATCGCGCGATCGAAGCGGCCTCGAAGGCGATCGCGAACCCGCTGCTCGACGGCGTCAGCATGAAGGGCGCCAAGGGCGTCATCGTGTCGATCACCGGCGGTGACGATATGCGCCTGCTGGAAGTCGATGAGGCGGCCAATCACATCCGCGAGCTGGTCGACGAAGACGCCAACATCATCTGGGGTTCGGCGTTCAATCCTGATCTCGAAGGCAAGATCCGCGTGTCGGTCGTCGCGACCGGTATCGAAGCGAGTGCGCGTCCGGCCGAAGCCGCAGCCCCCGCATCGCGCGCTTTCACCTTTTCCGCGCCGAAAAAGACCGAAGAGCCCGTCATCGTGGCGCCCGTCGCGACGGAAGCGCCGCTCGAAGAACCGGCGGTCGCCGAGTCTTTCGCGACCGACGACAGCGATACGCCCGATAGCGATGAGCTGGTGCTGGACAGCGAAACCGAAGTTGCCGCTTTGGACGAAACGATCGAAGCGGCGCCGCTGCCGGTGTTCGGTGAGGACGCTCCCGTCGATGCCGCGCCGGCCAAGGATGTCGGTGCAGCGACCGATGGCGGCGCACGCCGCCGCTGGCTGTCGCCGGGTACGCCGCCCGCCGAAGAACCCGTAGCGGATGCGCCGGCGCCGCCGCCCGCACCGCGCGTCAAGCTGGGCGGAACCTTGTTCGAGCGCATGTCAGGGGCGTCGCGTGGTGCCGCGCGGGAAGAAGAGCCAGCCGACAAGGATCCGCTCGACATTCCGCGTTTCCTGCATCGCCAGAATAATCAGTAACTTGTCCTTGCCCGAGCGCCCTTTGCGCGCGGGAATCGACAGCGAGGCCACCGACGCTGCCGGTTCACCGCCGGTTCGCGTCGGCTCGGCGCGTGGTCATGCCGCCGGACATTGCCGGTTCAGCGAAGCCATCGTCTAGGCTGGCCGACTGATGCGATTGTTCCGACGTTCCGAAACCGCAATGCTTGCGTTCGCCATATCACTGGCGGCGGTCTCCACGCCTGCATGCGCACAATACGCCATCGTTCAGGCACCGACGCCGGATGCCGACGCGCTCGCGTCAGAGATGCGGCTGTTGGCCGCCAATCCGGGTGATCTGGATGCGCTGATCCGCGCCGGCGAACTGACTCTGAAACTCGACGACGCTACCGCTGCATCGGGCTTTTTCGCGCGCGCCGAGCGGATCGATCCGCGAAACGCGCGGGTCAAAGCGGGGCAGGGGACGTTGCTCGTCCAATCCGGGCGGCCGGGTGAAGCGCTGCGCCGTTTCGCCGAGGCGGAATCGTTTCGAGGCGACGTGCGGCGCTTCGTCGCCGATCGCGGCCTGGCCTATGATCTGATCGGCGAACAGGAACGGGCGCAACGCGATTATCGCGTCGCCTTGAAGGACGGGCCGGTCGATGAAACGATCCGGCGTTATGCCCTGTCGTTGGGGATATCCGGGCGGCGGGACGAAGCGCTGTCCCAGTTGGACCCGTTGCTCCGCCGCAGCGACCGTGCGGCATGGCGCGCGCGCGCCTTCATCCTCGCGATGACGGGCGACGCGGCAGGGGCGGAGCGGATCGCGACGAGCATGATGCCGGGCGGGCTTGCCCAGGGCCTGCAGCCCTTTTTCCAGCGCCTGCCGCAACTCGGTGCCGTCGATCGCGCGTTCGCGGTGCACTTTGGCGAAGTCCGTGGATCGGCGCAGCGCATGATGGATGCACGGCTGGCACCACCGATGCCGGCACTGCAGCCTGAGCCGGGGCAGCCGGTGGTGATGGCGAGCACGATAAAGCCGCCAGTGCCGGTAGCGACCGACAAGAGTGATCGCCGCAATCGGAAGAAGGACAAGAAGGACAAAAGGCGCGGTCTGGAAACCGTCCGGCTCGCGACCGCCACGACAACCCCACCGGTACCGTTGCCTGCACCGCCCGCTTATGTCGGTCCCCCCGGTCAGCACCGAAGTCGTGCAGGAATTGCCGGGACGGCCCGAGGTGGTCCAGGCGATACCGGGCCGGACCGAGGTCGTGCAGGGGACGTCATCCCGCGAGCGCGACAAGCTACCGCCGGTTGCCATGGCTTCTGCCCGGCCGGTAACGATAACGGCCTTGCCCGCTCCACGTCGCGACCAGGCGCCGACGCTCGCAGTCGCCCGACCGACGCCTGAGGCGAACAAACCGGTTGCCACACAAGCACCCGTGCCAGCGGAGACGAAACTGTCGGGGTCGCTACCGCCCGCGCTGGACGGGACGGGCCCGGACACGGAAGAGGGCCCTGACGTCGTTGAAAACCTGCCCGTGGCCCAGCTTCCAGCAAAGCCCGTAACTCAGCCGACCCCCCCCGTCGATGCCGGCTCTTGTTGCTACCCCACAAGCCGAGGGGCCTGCGGCATCGTCCCAACCGCTTTCGGGTCCGCCGGCCCAGCCGGTGGCGGCGACTCCCGCGCCCGAACCCCAGCCGCAACCACCCGGTGCAGGGCGTGGCGAGGATTCGATCCTGGCGAAGATCATTGCCAATATCACCGTGCCGGGATCGGAGCTTGATGTGGATCCGGTCCAGGCAGCCAGGGGGGCGGATGGAGCGCCCGAAGCCGCACCGGTCAAGCTCGCCGAAGCAGCGCCCGCGCGAGTCGAACCGAAGCCGGTGACGGTCGCCAGGCCTGTTCCTGATGCGGCGGCGATCCAGGCCAAGGCGCTCGTCGACCAGAAGGCGGCGGACAAGAAGGCTAACGACAAGGCGCTCGCCGACAAGAAGTTGGCGGACAAGAAGCTTGCCGACAAGAAACTGGCCGATGCCAAAAAGGCCGAAGAGCTCAAGAAGAAGAACGACCCAAAGCTGCTCGAGCCATCTCGGATCTGGGTGCAGGTCGCGGGCGGCGCCAATGAGGCGAACCTGGCCAGGGAATGGGCACGGGTACGGGACAAAGCACCGGCGGCGTTCAAGGGCAAGTCGGGCTGGACCACCCCGCTTCGCTTGACCAATCGAGTGCTCGCAGGGCCGTTCAGGACCAATGAAGAGGCGCGTGCCTTCGTCAACCTGATCGCCAAATCGGATATTTCCGGCTTCACCTTCACCAGCGAAGCGGGGCAGAAGGTCACCAGACTCGGCGGCAAATGAGGGCGGCAAATGCGGATAGTCCCGGCATCATGAGGATAATGGCGCCCTGGGCTTCCGATCCGGCGCGCAGCAAGGGACGCCTGTACGAGGAGCAGGGTAGCACCGAGCGCGGGCCGCGCGACGCATTTCAGCGCGATCGCGACCGGATCATCCATTCGATCAGCTTTCGGCGGCTGCGTCACAAGACCCAGGTCTTTCTGTCGCCCGATGGGGATCATTTCCGCGTCCGGTTGACCCACAGCATCGAGGTCGCACAGATCGGCCGCACGATTGCGCGAACGCTCGGTCTGAACGAGGATCTGACCGAGGCGTTATGCCTTGCACATGATATCGGCCATCCGCCGTTCGGCCATGCCGGCGAGGATGCCTTGAAAGCGGCGCTGGCCGGGCAAGGCAGCTTCGACCACAACGGGAATACGCTGCGCGCGCTGATGGAGATCGACAGCCCTTATCCGCGCTGGAATGGGCTCAACCTGACCTGGGAGACACTGGAGGGGCTGGCCAAGCATAATGGGCCGATCGCCGAGCCGGGCTGGGCGCTGGCGGCGGCAGATGCGGCCTTTCCCTTCGACCTGGGGCGCTGGCCTTCACTGGAGGCGCAGGTCGCCGCGATCGCCGACGACATTGCCTATGACAATCACGACATCGATGACGGCCTGCGCGCCGGATTGCTGAGCCTCGATCAACTGATGGCGGTGCCGGTGATCGCACGGGGCTGGGCCGATACCTGCAGGCGCTTCGACGACGTGCCGCAGGCCCGCTTGTCAGGTGAATTGATCCGGGGCCAGATCGGGGCGATGGTCAATGACGTGATCGCAGAGACGCGGGCGCGATTGACGGCGGCCGGAATCGAGACGGCGGCGGATGTGCGTGCGGCGGGACAGCTGGTCGGCTTCTCGCACGACATGCGCGAAGACGAACGCGTGTTGAAGCGCTTCATGTACGATAATCTCTATCACCATCCTCGTCAGCTGGAGGCCGCGAATGCTGCCCACGGCGTCGTTGCCGGGCTTTTCGCGGCCTATCGTGCCGACCCGATGCTGATGCCGGAATCATGGTCCTCGCGGCTGCCCGATCATGAGCCGGGGCGCAGTCGCCACATCGCCGACTTCATCGCTGGCATGACCGATCGTTACGCCGTGACCCGTTATACCGAGGTCGTTGGCCCAGTCGATCTGCCCGAGGGATTCTGATCTTCGACGGTCCGTTATCGGCAATTCGCGACAAGCTGTACGAAACGAACGACAAAAATCATCGCTGGCACACTCTTGCGACAAAACCGGCCTATTTGTTGTTCCGGGGCTGGCAGGGAAAAGGCGATGTCGCAGGCAAGCATTGCACTGAATCGCTTCGGGCTGGGCGCGAGAGCCGATGATGTCGTGCCGGAGCAGCCGGTCAAATATCTGCTCGAGCAGTTCGACCGTTATGAGGCGCGGCCAGTGGCGATTGCCGCCATGCCCGGGCGGCGCCAGGTTGCAGGCGAACTGGCCGATTACCTGATCGAAGCGCGTCAATTGCGGGCGATGTCCGGTCCACGTCGCGCGCTTCCTGCCAATAGAGCAGCGGCGATGACCGCGCAGAGCCAGGTCATGATGACCGGTTATAATCCCGCCAAGATCGACAGCGCAGCCGACAAGATGGAGGGCGACAGCAAGGATCCCATCAAACAGGCGCGGCAATTCGCGCAGCGACAGGGGCGCGACAATTATGTTGCCGCGGTCGGTGGGCGTGCGCTCGCATCGTTGACGGGACCTGCACCGTTCGTGGAACGGCTGGTGCATTTCTGGGCCAATCATTTCGCGGTGTCGGCCGACAAGCTGACGGTGATCGGCTTGTCCGGATTGCTCGAATTCGAGGCGATCCGGCCGCATGTGCTGGGTAAGTTCGGCGACATGCTGGCGGCGGTCGAGCGGCATCCGGCGATGCTGCTCTATCTCGACCAGGCGGAATCGATCGGGCCGAACAGTCCGATCGGCAGCCGCTACGCCAATCGGCCCAACCGCAAGCTCGGGTTGAACGAGAATCTGGCGCGCGAGATACTGGAGCTGCACACGCTTGGCGTACGTACCGGCTATTCCCAGGCGGATGTGACCGAGCTTGCGCGGGCGTTGACGGGCTGGACGGTGGCGGGCTTGACCAATGGGCCGGTGGCGCGCGCGGTCGGGGTCGACGACACGCCGGGTGACTTCGTTTTTGTCGAGCAGATCCATGAGCCGGGCACGCGCACGATCATCGGTAAAAGCTATGCGCAGGATGGCGAGCGGCAGGCGCAGGCGGTGCTGTCCGGCCTGGCCACACACCCGGCGACCGCCACGCATATCGCCACCAAGCTGGCCCGGCACTTCACCGGCGACACGCCGGCACCGGCGCTGGTCGCACGGCTGGAAGCGGCATTTCTGAAATCGGGTGGCGATCTGCCGACGGTTTATCGTGCGTTGATCGCCGCACCCGAAGCCTGGGCAGAGCGGAACTCCAAATTCAAATCGCCATGGGAATGGTCGGTCTCCGTGATGCGCGCGCTGGATATGAAGACAGTCCAGCCGCAGGCCGTCACCGGGCTGCTCAATCAGCTCGGCCAGCCGATCTGGCGGCCGGGGTCGCCCGCCGGCTATGACGATATCAATGCCGGCTGGGCCGGCCCCGATGCGGTGATGCGCCGGGTCGAAGCGGCCGAGCGGTTCGCGACGCGCGCCGGCGGGTCGATCGACGCCCGCGCGCTGGCGCCGAAACTTTTCCCCGCTGCCGTTGGCGCCGCGACCACCCAGGCGCTGGCGCGCGCGGAAAGCCCCGGACAGGCGCTCGCCTTGCTGCTCGTTGCGCCGGAATTCATGCGGAGATAGACCATGATCGACCGTCGTTCCCTGATCGGTGGCGGTGCGCTCGGAACGCTGGCGCTGTTCGCGCCGCGCATCGCTTGGGCAAGGGCTGAGACCGACAAGCGCTTCGTCTTCATCATCCAGCGCGGTGCTGCGGATGGTCTCGGCACCATCGCGCCGGTCGGGGACCCGGGCTTTGCCGGTGCGCGCGGCCCATTGGCGGTGGATTTCGACAACGCCGCCAAGCTTGATTCGATGTTCGCGCTGCATCCGGCGCTGGCGATTGTCGGCGGGCTATACCAGCGGAAGCAGGCCTTGTTCGCACACGCCATCGCCTCGCCCTATCGCGACCGATCGCATTTCGATGGACAGAATGTCCTCGAGACCGGGGGCGCCGGCGCCTACCGCCTCAAGGACGGCTGGATGAACCGCATGCTCGGGGTGATTCCATCGGGAGAGGCTCGGGCGATCGCGGTCGCGTCGGCCGTGCCGATGGCACTCCGCGGGTCTCATGAAGTCTCGTCCTACGCGCCATCCAGCCTGCCCGATGCGTCCGATGACCTGCTGCAGCGCGTGACCATGTTGTATGAGGGCGACAGCCAGCTCCATGCGCTGTGGAGCGAAGCGTTGAACACGCGCAAGCTGACCGGGGGCCTTGCGAGCGACAATGGCCGCAACGCTGCCGCTACCGGCGCACTCGCCGCAAAGCTGCTTGCCGCCCCGGCTGGCGCCCGCATTGCGATGATCGAAACCGGCGGCTGGGACACACATGCGCAGCAGCGTGGGCGGCTGAGTACTCAGCTCAAGGGGCTGGATGCAATGATCGGCGCGTTACAGGCGGGCCTGGGGCCGCTCTGGGCCGATACCATGGTGCTGATCGCCACGGAATTCGGGCGAACCGTTGCGGTGAACGGAACCGGTGGAACCGATCACGGCACTGCGAGTTCAGCGATGCTGTTGGGTGGCAGCGTAGAAGGGGGACGGGTTATTTCGGATTGGCCGGGATTAGGGGCGAATGCGCTTTATGATGGGCGCGACCTCAAGCCGACCATGCAACTCGACGCATTTATCGGTGGCGCGGTCGCAAGTCATTTCGAAACCGATCCGGCTCGCACGATGATGACGCTTTTCCCCAATACAGCGCCCGCACCTGTGGTGCAGGGGCTGCTCCGCGCCTGAGGGCGCCTGTAACAAGTTCCTCCCTCCGGGGAGGGGATCGGCGGGGCACCGCTATTTCGTAGGCTCAACCAAGAAGGGGTTGTGCCTCGCCGATCCAACCCTCACCAGCAGTATGAATTGCCCATAAGGGTGAAAATTTGAAGGTGGCGCTCGCTTCCGCTAAGGGCCGCGCTCGCCTCTGACATCGACCGGACCAGCCATGACCCTCTATACCCGTTTCGCCGCGCATCTCGATGCGGCGCTCGACACGCTTGTAGCGTCGGGCGACCTGCCCGCCGGGCTGGATCGCGCCGCGGTCACGGTCGAGCCGCCGCGCGACGTGACTCACGGCGATCTCGCCACCAACGCGGCGATGGTGCTGGCCAAGCCGGCGGCGACCAATCCGCGCGCGCTGGCCGAGAAGATCGCTGCCGAACTCGGCAAGCTCGAAGAAGTCGAGACGGTTTCGGTTGCCGGCCCGGGTTTCATCAACCTCGCGCTGACCGAGGACACGTGGCGCGCCGAATTGTCTGCGATTCGTGACGAGGGCGAGGATTATGGCAAGTCGGCGCGCGGCAAGGGCGTTACCGTCAATGTCGAATATGTCTCTGCCAATCCGACCGGCCCGATGCACATGGGGCATTGCCGCGGCGCGGTGGTCGGCGATGCGCTTGCCAGCCTCCTTGAGTTTGCCGGGCACAAAGTGATCCGCGAATATTATGTCAACGACGCGGGCGGCCAGGTCGATGTCCTCGCCCGGTCGGTGCACCTGCGGTACCGCGAGGCGCTCGGCGTCGATGTCGGAGAGATTCCGGAAGGCCTGTATCCCGGCGACTATCTGGTCCCGGTCGGGCAGGCGCTGGCGCAGGAGTTCGGCAATATCTATGCCGATGCGCCGGAAGCCGAATGGCTGGCGCTGTTCCGCAAGAGCGCGGTTGCGTCGATGCTGGTGCTGATCAAGGCCGATCTCGCGCTGCTCGGTATCCATCACGACCTGTTCTCGTCGGAAGCGGAGTTGCAGGCGGCCGGGAAGCCCGAAGCAGCCGAGGCCGATCTGCGCGCCCGCGACCTGATCTATGACGGCGTGCTCGAGGCGCCGAAGGGTGAGACGCCCGAAGACTGGGAGCCGGTGGTGCTGCCGCTGTTCCGCTCGACCCGGTTCGGCGACGATCAGGACCGGCCGATCCGCAAGTCTTCGGGCGAGTGGACCTATTTCGGCGCCGATCTCGCTTATCACTACCAGAAGGCGCAAAGCGCCGACGCGCTGATCGACATCTGGGGTGCCGACCATGCCGGCACGGTCAAGCGGATCGTTGCCGCAGTGCAGGCGCTGACCGGGGGCAAGACCCGTTTCGACGTCAAGCTGGTGCAGATGGTGCGGCTGCTGCGCGCCGGCGAGCCGGTCAAGATGTCCAAGCGGTCGGGCAATTTCGTCACCCTCGCCGAGGTCGTGAACGAGGTCGGCAAGGATGTCGTCCGTTTCACCATGCTGACGCGGAAATCCGACGCGCAGATGGACTTTGATTTCGCCAAGGTGGTCGAGGCGTCGAAGGACAATCCGGTCTTCTATGTGCAGTACGCCCATGCCCGGATCGCGTCGCTCGGCCGGAAGGTGGCGGAGGCCGGCATTACGTGCAGCACGGTCGACCTGTCCCAACTTGACACGCAGGAGCTGGCGCTGGTGAAGCTCGCGGCACAGTTCCCGCGGATCGTGGATACCGCGGCTGCGGCCCGTGAGCCGCACCGTATTGCCTTTTATCTCTATGACTTGGCAGCAAGCCTCCACGCCGCATGGAACATGGGCAAGGACGATGCCGGTCGCCGTTTCCTGATTGCCGACAATGCCGAGCTGACGTGCGCGCGGCTTTTCTTGGCCGAGGCAATCGGGCAGGTTATCCGCAACGGACTCAGCATCATGGGGGTGCAGGCAGTCCAGGAGATGTGACAAATGGCGACGTCGAACGAATTCGACATGCGCGACGAAGATCGGCTGCCCTGGCTTGAAACCGTCGATGAGGATTATGACGACGGTCCCAGCATGCTTCGGATCGTCCTGTTCGTCGCGCTTGGTCTTGCCATTATCGCAGCGGCGATCTTCGGCTATCTCTATTATCAGAAGTCGCGCGATGACGCTGGCAATGGTGGGCTGATCAATGCGCAGGAGGGCGATTACAAGGTCAAGCCTGACGATCCCGGCGGCCTGAAGGTCGAGGGCGAGGGCGACAGCGCGATCGCGACCAGCGATGGTGCGACGTCGGGCGATGCCAAGATCAATGTGGACGCACTCCCGGAGGCTCCGATCGCAGGCACCAAGGCAAAGGCGGATGCTACGACCGCGGGCAGGTCCAAGGCGATCACCGCGGTTCCGGCATCGGGCGGTGCGCTGAAGGCGGCGCCGACCGGCCCGGCGGTTACGGCCTCTGCCGGGGCTTCGGGCGGCGCGCTGGTACAGCTTGGATCCTTTCCCGACGAGGCTTCAGCCAATGCCGCCTGGGCCAAGACCTCGAAGCGTTTCACCTATCTCGCCCCGCTCGGCAAATCGGTCCAGAAGGCGGAGGTCAATGGCAGGACGACGTACCGGCTGCGCGTCAATGCGGGCAGCGCCGGTCAGGCATCGAGCCTGTGCGGCAAGCTGAAGGTCGCGGGCGAGGCATGCTACGTTGCGCATGACTAGGGTCCAGACCCATAACTAACGAGGTCGAGATGGAGACGAAAAGGGTCGCTGGGAGAGAGGGCGCGCGGCCGGATAGCGGTGTCTATCCAGCAAGCGCCCGACCGCTCCAGCGGCCCTTTTCGTCCCACCCCTTCGGGGCAGCCTTGTCCGGGCACTGTGGCGCGTCGGAACGCTCGAACGGGGGAACAGCCCCGTGCAGCGCGCTCCTCCTCCCACAGCATCCCGGACAAGGCTGTCTCGATCCTCATTAGTTATGGGTCTGGACCCTAAGTGTCTCAAACCCCTCCCTTGAACGGGAGGGGCTTGATATAGGGGGTGATGTACGCGCCGCCCGCGCGTCGCGCTGGAGCCGCTTTCCTCATGATCCCCGTCATCTACGGCCTGTCGGGCCTGACCATCACCGCTGACGAGCGCGCTTTTTTCAGCGCCGCCGACCCGGCCGGCTATATTCTGTTCAAGCGCAATATCGAAGACCGCACACAGGTGCGCGCTTTGACCGATGCGTTGCGTTCGATGGCCGGGCGCGACGATTTGCCGATCCTGATCGATCAGGAAGGCGGGCGGGTCGCACGGATGCAGCCGCCGGAGTGGCCGGCCTTTCCCGCTGGTCCGGCGTTCGATGCGTTGTACGAAACCGCACCGATCTCCGGCATCGAGGCCGCACGCGCCAATGCCGAGGCGATCGCGCTCACCCTGGCCGAGGTCGGCATCACCGTCGATTGCCTGCCGCTGCTGGACGTCGCGCAACCCGATACGACCGAGGCGATTTCGATCCGGGCATTGGGCAGCGAACCGCTGCGGGTTGCCGCGATGGGCCGGGCGATCATCGATGGGCTTCAGCGCGGTGGCGTGGTCGGCGTGGTCAAGCACATGCCGGGCCATGGGCGCGCAATGGTCGACACGCATTATCACCTGCCAACCGTCACAGCCTCCGATGAGGAGCTCGAGATCGATCTCGCTCCGTTCAAGGCGCTCGCCGGCGCGCCGATGGGCATGACGTCGCACATTGTATTCCAGGCCTGGGATCCCGAACGGCCAGCCACGTTGTCGCCGATCGTGATCGAGGAAATCATCCGCAAACGGATCGGTTTCGATGGCCTGCTGATGACCGACGATATCGACATGAAGGCGCTCTCTGGGACGGCGGGCGACAAGGCGGCGGGGGCAATCGCTGCCGGATGCGACATCGTTCTCGATTGCTGGGGGCGGATGGACGAGATGGAGGACATCGCCGGACGGCTAAGTGATATCCCCGATATCTCGCGTGCACGGCTGGACCGGGCGATGGCGACGATTGCCGGTGGGCGAGCGGATGGAGATCTGGCGGCGCTGATCGCGAAGCGGGACGCATTGCTGGCGGTGGCCTAGGCCATCACTTAGCCGCCTGGGTGCGAGTCGTAACCCTTATAGTTTCCGGATTTGCCCGCTGTTTTCCGCTGTTCGCTCAATAAAAAAACCTCACCCCTGTTAAGTTGGATCGAGTGTGCGGATTTTCTGCCTATTTCCAGCTGCTTGAGCTCTTTGCCGCTGTTCTCGATAACAGCGGTCGAACAGGGGTGGAGCAACGCGATAACAGCGGTCGCCTGACCGCTGTTATCGCTGAAACAGCCGACGCGGACGCCTGGTATTTTCCGGTCATGTCAAAGAGCGGGGCAGAATGCCGTTTGGCATCCGGTCCACCGCCAGGCTGTCACGACCTGGGCCGGGGTTGAATCGACCTCACCGGCCAATACCATCAGGCCGCCGGATGCCGGCGCTCAATAGGCCATGATTGCGTCGCGCCCGGCTTCACGCTTACACCGTCACCGATGACCGACCCCGAAACCCTCACGCTTGACCTGGATGGCTGGGAAGGTCCGCTCGACCTGCTGCTCGCGCTGGCGCGGCATCAGAAGGTCGATCTGCGCGAAATCTCGATCCTCGCACTGGTTGAGCAATATCTGCGCTTCATCGAAGAAGCCAAGGCGATCAAGCTGGAGCTCGCCGCCGATTATCTCGTGATGGCGGCGTGGCTTGCCTATCTCAAATCCGCATTGCTGTTGCCGCGCGATCCGCAGGTCGAACCCGATCCGGAGGAACTCGCGCTGCGGCTGCAATTGCGCCTCGAGCGGCTCAACGCGATGCGTGAGGGCGGTGCCAGGCTGATGGCGCGCGACCGGACCGGACGCGACGTATTCCTGCGCGGCGCGCCGGAGGGACTCAGAACCGTACGCAAGGCATTGTGGCAGGCGGAAATCTTCGACCTGATCTCTGCCTATGGCCGCATTACTGCGCGCACGCGCCCGGTGATGCACATCGTCGCCAACCGGCCGGTGATGACGCTGGATGCCGCGTTGGAGCGCGTATCGCGCCTGCTCGGCGAGCGGATCGACTGGAGCGTGATCGAGACTTTCCTGCCCGAGAGCGCGACTGGCATATTCCGCAAATCAGCACTCGCCTCAAGCTTTGTCGCGACGCTTGAACTGGCGCGGCAGGGCAGGGTCGAGCTGCGCCAGAAATCGCCATTCGCGCCGCTCTATATCAGGGCACCGGCATGAACCCACCTGACGACCTGGCCCGCGCCGTGGAGGCGGTGCTGTTTGCCGCAACCGAACCAATGACGGCGGACGCGATTCGCGGGCATCTGAACGACGCGACGGGGATTCGCGAGGCGCTCGATACAGTGCAGGCGCTTTATGCAGGGCGCGGGATCGAACTGGTCCGGCGCGGCGACCGCTGGCATTTCCAGACTGCCGCGGACATGGCGCATCTGTTGCGCAGGGACCGCGAAGAGCCGCGCAAACTGTCCCGCGCCGGGATCGAGACGCTTGCGATCATCGCCTATCACGAACCCGCGACTCGCGCCGAGATCGAGGCGATCCGTGGCGTGCAGATCTCCAAGGGGACGATCGACGTGCTGATGGAGGCGGGCTGGGTCCGCCCCGCCGGTCGGCGCGAAGTGCCGGGGCGACCCTTGCTCTATGCCACGACGCCGGAATTTCTGGTTCATTTCGGCCTTTCGAGCCGGCGCGACCTGCCCGGTATCGACGATCTCAAGGCGGCAGGCCTGCTCGATCCGGTTGATTTGGCATTCGAGCAGCTAGAGGTGGAATCTTCCGACGAGGAGGACTAGATAGGCTAGGACATTAGGAGATTTGTAATGGGCGGCCTCAGTATCTGGCATTGGGTCCTCGTCGGCGTGGTCGTGATGCTTTTGTTCGGCAAAGGCCGCTTCTCCGACTTGATGGGTGATGTCGCCAAGGGCATCAAAAGCTTCAAGAAGGGCATGGCCGAGGAAGACGAAAAGCCTGAGCCGTCGCGTATCGACGCCAAGAAGGTCGCCGATCCCGCTTTCGACCGTGATGGCGAGAAACTTCGCGAAGAACGCTAACGGCTTTCTAGCGCTTAAGCCCGGATCTGATGCAGGGTGCCGAAGAGCCTGAACAAGGTACGGATGCTTCAAAACAGATTCGGGGCAAAGGAGGCGGGGTCTCTTTTGCCGATCTAATCCGCCGTTAAAGGCCTTCTATGTTCGACGTCGCGCCTACCGAACTGCTCCTTATCGCGGTCGTCGCGTTGGTCGTCATCGGTCCCAAGGATTTGCCGAAGGCGATGCGCTTCGTCGGCTATTGGGTCGGCAAGGCTCGGGGTGTCGCTCGTCAGTTCCGTTCGGGCTTCGATTCGATGGTACGCGAAGCCGAATTGCAGGACATGGAAAAGCGCTGGGCCGAGGAAAATGAGCGGATCATGCGCGAGCATCCGCCGATGGCGCAGCATATGTTGCCGATCCCGGCGCCGGAAAATGACAGTGGCGATGCGCAAGATGCCGCGCCGGAGATGGTGGAGATGCCGGTTGTCGCGCCCGCACCGATCGATGCGCCGAAACCGAAACCCCCCGGGCCCCCAAAAAGAATGCGACCCCGCTGGCCGTTGGCGACGATGTCGTGAATGCTCCTGCCAAGGCCGTTCGCAAAGCCCCGATCAAGGCGAAACCCAAGCCGTGACCGACACCAGTGAGATCGACGCCACGCGCGCGCCCTTGCTCGATCATCTGATCGAATTGCGGCGACGGCTGCTTTATTGCGCTTTGGCGCTGGTCGTCACCTTTGCCGTCTCCTTCTATTTCTCGCGCACGATCCTGTCGTTCCTGCTCCACCCACTGCTCGCCGCGGGCCAGAGCAAGATCATTTATACGCAGATTTTCGAAGCGTTTTTCGTCCAGATAAAGGTCGCATTCTTCGCGGCGATCATGGCATCATTCCCGGTGATCGCGAACCAGCTTTGGCAATTCGTCGCCCCTGGGCTGTACCGCCAGGAAAAGCGCGCCTTGCTGCCTTTTCTCCTGGCTACGCCGGCCCTGTTCATCACCGGCGCGGCGATGGCCTATTATATGGCGGTGCCGATGGCGCTCCATTTCCTGCTTTCCTATCAAGGCGATCTTGGCGGGATTCAGCAGGAGGCATTGCCGGCTATCGGCAATTATCTCGACTTCGTGATGCAATTCCTGTTCGCTTTCGGCTTGTCCTTCCTTCTGCCCGTGCTGCTGATGCTGCTCGAACGCGCGGGCATCGTGACGCGCAAGCAACTGATTGGTGCGCGGCGCTATGCGATCGTTGGTGCTTTCGCGATTGCTGCGGTGCTGACCCCTCCGGACATCGGGTCACAGCTGCTGCTCGCGATACCGCTGGTAATGCTCTATGAAATTGCCCTGATCGGGATCTGGTTCACCGAGCGCAAGCGCGCCAAGGAAGCCGCCACGGCCGACGCAAGCGAGAGCGTCTGACAAAAAAACCCTCTCCCGGTACCGGGAGAGGGTTTCGCCCCACGCCATCGCTGGCGAACGGGTGAGCTGTGGTGAGCTGGTTACTTGGCGCCGTCGGCGGTCTTCGCAACAGTATCGCCGGCCGACGAAACGTCACGACCCACGCCTTCCACGGTATTGCATGCGCTGACCATCAGCGCGGCCGCGACAACGGCAATTCCCATAAGCTTGCGCATCAGTGATCTCCTGATTGAAGGCATGTCGCCCTTCCGGATCAATGATCGACGGACGGGGTTCGTTCCGCAGCAGGCGGCAACTCATCGCGATATGGACCAGGAACAGCGGAGACGATTTGGGCCCGGACGCACCACCGGGGGGGAGGTTGGCGCGTCCGGGCCCATGTCTTGGATAGCGAGAGCGGGGGGCATAAATTCACTATCCGAAGATCAAAACGTGCTTCCCCAAATCAGGTTCCACGATTTTTGAAAAAAATTCGAATCATTTGAATCTTTTGATTCAGTCGCGTCCGGTGATGGCGATGGCGATTTCATAGGCGCCGATCAGCGGGTCATGGTGCAGTTTCGACCGGAGCTGGCGCGACAATCCCTCGATCACCCGGCCATAGCGTTCGGTCACGATGTCGCGCAACGCGTCGCCCTCGATCAACGCGGGAGAGCTGATGCGCAGAATCGCGCGATCCGATGCTTCTGCGCCTTTCACCGAAATCCTGATCTGCGCCGACGGATTGCAGCTCATCGCCAGTTCGACGATCTCGGTGATCAGAAACGCGACCGCGATCGCCACGTCCTGATTGACCAGATAGGGCTCGACATCGATGGCGATGCCAATCTGCGAGGATCCTTCCGGCGCGGTGGCGCGGATGTTCGATGCGAGTTCGCCGACCACCGAGCGCAGCGACAGTCCGCGATTTTCCTCCATCTCCGCGAAATGGTGACGATGGACGACCGCGAGCGCGTCGACGCGGCGCTGAATTCCGGCATAGGCATCGGTCGCTTCACGCGATTTTGCGCCGCGAGCATGAAAATTGATCAAGCTGGCGATGACCTGGAGATTATTCTTCACGCGGTGATGAACTTCGCGGGTCAGCCGGGTTTGGCGGATCAGCCCTTCGGCCAGCCCGGCCTCATGCTCGGCAACGGTGCGGCTGATGGTGCGGAAAGTGTCGCCGAGTTCGCGGATTTCCTGTGCGGGAAGGGCGCGCAACTGGGCGGGATCGATCTCCTCCCCGGGGACGTAGGCGGCAACGCTGGCGCGCAACTGGCGCAGCGGCCGGATCAGCAGGCGATCGACGACGAACCAGCTGATGCTTGCGGCGGCGGCCCACATCAGGATCGGCAGGAGGAGGGCAATCAGCAGCGGAGAGGTGATCGGCAGGCTGCGCACGCTCATCTGCAGGCTGAGTTCGCCGATACCGAGCTGCTGGCTCAGGGTTTCGCGCCGTTCCAGCGGTCCTGCCGAGGGTAGGGTGACCAACCGCACAGTTTCGTCGTCATGCAGCAATGTGGCGCCATAGGGAGGGGTAAAGCCGCTCGGCCGGGCGATATCCGCCAGGAACGGGGCCGGAAAATAGGCGCTGGCCGTGGCCGCGCCTTTGGCGCCCTTGATCGCCAGGACCAGCCCTTTGTCGGGCACGAGGCGGGCCGCGATCGGGGCATCGCTGGCCGCCGGCGTCAACGCCATTTCAGACGGGAGCGCAGTACCGCACAGCACGCGCCCGATATCGTCGGTAATCATGAAGCGCGTGCCGGCCGTTGCCTGTTGCGCAAAAACGCCCTGTACGCGCGCGCAGTTCGGCGCATCGCCCGGGTCGTTGTCGAGCGCGTTGAGCGCAACGCGCAGCGCGGTCATGTCGCCAACCAGTTCGATCGCCAGCTTGCGCGCGCTTTCCGACATCGCGACGCTCAATCGCACGCGCGCATCGGCGTCGGCGTTCTGGGTGGTCTTCAACGTGGCGAAAAAGGCGATGATCGCCAGGGGAAGCAGCGCCGTGCTCAGAATCAGGAAAATCTTCGCGCCGGTCGGAATTTGCGACAGGAGTAGCGATGAGCGGCTCGCGGTAGCGCGCTCGACGGCCGGTTCGATCACGCGAGCGTCAGTCGAGCTTACCCAGAAGGTCGAGCATTTCGGCTGGAATGTCCTCTTCCACGGTCTTTTGATAGACGGTGCGCAATGCGGCTCCCATGTCGCGATCCTTGGTCTGGACCTTGGCCGTTCCGGAAGCTTGCGGCGTTTTTGAAGACTCGTCGCCCGAACTCAATGTCGTCCCCCCTGAGCATCCGGCGAAAAACCGGGCATACCGGAAAATACCGGCCGGAGAAATCCGGTCGATCCGTCGCGCATACAGCCCGCGACGATAGCATGAAACAAAAGATCGTCTCGATTGTTCCACGTTCGATGCGAAAAAGCCCGGCACTCCCGTACGGGCATTGAATCGCGTTGCATTGGCGACACGCCCCTTCCAAAAGGGCGGCGCTTTCACGTCAGGAGACCCCGACAGCCATGTCGCTTGGACAGCAGCTTGCACCACACCTTCCTTTCCTGCGCCGTTACGGCCGCGCCCTGACCGGCAGCCAGTCGCACGGCGACCGCTACGTTCGCGCCACGCTGGAGGCGATCGTCGCGGCCCCCGCCGAATTCCCGCGCGACGTCGATCCGCGGCTCGGTCTCTACCGGACATTCCAGGCAATCTGGAATTCGACCAATTTTGACGAAACCCCCGAAAATTCGGGCGGCGAAGACTATGAATCGATCGCCCGCGCACGGTTGGCGCGGATGACACCCTTGTCGCGGCAGGCGCTGCTGCTGACCGCGATGGAGGGCTTCACGCCGGAGGACACCGCCTATCTGATCGAAGTCGATACGAGCGAAGTCGACAGTCTGGTCGCTGAGGCATTGTCGGAAATCGACAAGCAGACTCGCGCGCGCGTCTTGATCATCGAGGACGAGCCGATCATCGCGATGGATATCGAGGCGATCGTACGTGATCTGGGCCATGACGTGACCGGAGTTGCCGTGACCCGCGACGAGGCCGTCGCGCTGGCGATGGAGGATCGGCCCGGCCTGGTGCTGGCGGATATCCAACTCGCCGACGACAGTTCGGGTATCGACGCCGTCAAGGATATATTGGCGGAGTTCAGGGTGCCGGTGATCTTCATCACGGCTTTCCCGGAACGACTGCTGACCGGCGAGCGCCCCGAGCCGACGTTCCTGATTACCAAGCCGTTTCAGCGTTCGACGGTCAAGGCGGCGATCAGCCAGGCGCTGTTCTTCGATCAGGCGACTGTTCCAGTCGCCTGATCGGGCGGCTGGCGTCTCCCGAGCAAGGGAGCAAGACAAAAATGCTCCCGGCAGGATAACGATACGGACCCAAAACGGTTTTCGTTGGTTGACCCTGTATGACCGACCAAGAAGAAATCCATATCGATGGCCAGGACGCCCGCGCGGGCGCGACGCCGAAGATGACGCGCTATATTCTCGGCATCTCGCTGCCGCTGGTCATCATAATCTTTGCTCTTCTATTGCTTTGGCGCTGAGTCCAAGCAATTGAAATATGGGCGAGTGCTGGCTTTTGCCCGGCACTCGTCCTATGTTTGTCGCCAGCGATACGAAACGGATATGCATGACTGAGGCCGACGCGAACGACGACGACATCGGCCAGGAGCCGGTGGAGCACGTTCCGCTTTCAGATCCCGAGTTCAAGAAGGAGCTGGCGCAGGTCATTCCGCACTTGCGTGCCTTTGGCCGCTCGCTGTCGGGCAACCGCGACCTTGCCGACGATCTGGTGCAGGAAACGCTGATGAAGGCATGGGCGGCGCGGCAGCGCTTCCAGGCCGGCACCAACATGCGTGCCTGGACCTTCATCATCTTGCGCAACCTCTATCTCAGTCAGATGCGCCGGGCACGATTCAAAGGCGAATGGGACGATCTTGTCGCCGATCGCATTCTTGCCGCACCGGCAAGCCAGGACAAGCATGTCGAACTGGGTGATATGCAGCGCGCGCTGCTGCATTTGCCGCAGCCACAGCGTGAGGCACTGATTCTGGTCGGTGCGGGCGGGTTTGCCTATGAAGAAGCAGCAGAGATCTGCGGCGTCGCCGTGGGCACGATCAAAAGCCGCGTCGCACGCGGGCGCGTTGCGCTCGAAACGATCCTCAACGACGGATCGCTACCGTCCCGGCGGACGCACAATAACGAAGCGGGGATGACCGCGCTCGACACGATCATGGGTGATGTCGAAGAATTGAGCCGAGACCGGGGCTGACTCTGATTCAAGTCGGCGTGGTTCGACTTGAGGTCGTTCAGGAACGAGCGGGCGTCGCTTCCACCTGATCGAGGTTCTTCAGCAGTGCCGCGAAGTCTTCGGGCATGCCATCATGCTGGAACGCCGACCGTAACGCCCGGCCGATCATATCGCTGGCGCGCGGAGGCTCAACGATGAATATGCCCGCGGAATTTGCTCCTGAGGTCGGTGATAAAGGCTTCGACATGACCGCTAAACGCCTGGCATTGATATTTGTTGCTTGCCAAGACTTCACCACCCGGCCGATGCCCATAATGAATACATGACCAGCATGACGCCCGACCCCCGGATCATCGGCGCCGCAGCGCGAGCCGCGGCCGAGGCGCCGTTCCTGGCGATGATCATGGGGCGCGAACCCGAGATCGCGGCGCTTGCACAAAACGGGATATTGCCGGCGCTGGATGCGGTGTCGATCGTCGACCCTGCCATGCCGATCGCCCGCCGTCTCAGGCTGGAGCGCCGCCGCCTGGCATTGATCGTTGCGCTTGGCGACCTCGCCGGCGTGCTCGATCTGACCGCGGTCACGGGCGCGTTGAGCGATTTTGCCGACCGTGCGCTCGATACCGCGATCCGCACAGCGATCCTGGAGCGCACGCCGGATGCGGAACCGGCCGGCTTCGCAGCGATCGCGCTCGGCAAACAAGGCAGTCACGAGCTCAACTATTCGTCCGATATCGACCCGATCCTGATTTTCGACCCGGAGATACTCCCGCGCCGCGCGCGTGAAGAACCACAGGAGGCAGCGGTACGGATCGGCAAGCGGGTGGTCGAATTGCTCCAGGCCCGCGACGGTGACGGCTATGTGTTGCGCGTCGACCTTCGCTTGCGGCCTTCACCCGAGGCAACGCCGATCGCGCTGCCGGTGGATGCGGCGATTTCCTATTATGAATCGCAGGCGCTGCCATGGGAACGCGCCGCCTTTATCCGCGCGCGTGCGGCCGCCGGCGATATCGATCTGGGCCGCCGGTTCCTGGAGGCGGTGCGGCCATTCGTATGGCGGCGCGCGCTCGATTTCGGGGCGATCGGGGAGATCCGGGGCATTTCGCGCCGCATCCGCGACCATCATGCGCAAGGCCAGGCGTTCGGACCCGGTTTCGACCTGAAGCGCGGCCGGGGTGGTATCCGTGAAGTCGAATTTTTCGCGCAAATCCATCAGCTTATTCATGGCGGTCGCGATCCGGTGTTACGCGCTCCCGCCACCTGTGACGCATTGGCGCGGCTGGCCGAAGCGGGATGGATCCCGGCCGACGAGGCAATGGCGATGGCCGCCGCTTACACATTGTTTCGCACCGTCGAGCACCGCGTCCAGATGGTCGATGATCGTCAGACGCACCACCTGCCGGTCGGTGCGGCGCTGGATGGGGTCGCCCAGCTGCACGGCGTCGAAAATGGGGATGCATTGCTCGACCTGCTGCGCCCGCATGTCGCGAGCACCGCGCGAATCTATGATTCCATCGAACCTGAGGACAATAGCTCGCTGTCAAGCGACACGGACCGGCTTGCCGAACAACTGGCCGCCGCGGGATTTGCCGATATCGAGGGTGCGGTTCAGCGGATCGTGCAATGGCGCGCCGGTAGCTATGCCGCATTGCGCAGTCCGGCGGCGCTGGAAGCGCTGGAAGCCGTCCTGCCCGGGCTGATCGAGGCGCTGGGCACCTCGCCGGATCCACATGCCGCGATCCTGCGGCTCGACGCGATGCTCGCGCGCCTGCCAAGTGCGATCAATTTCCTGCGCCTGATCGAGGCGCGGCCCGCTTTGGCGCGGTTGCTCGGTGCGATCCTGAGCCACGCAGCACCGCTGGCGGAGGCGCTCGGGCGGCGGGCGGAACTGCTTGACGGATTGATCGATGCGACCGCGCTGGATCCGGTCGGGCCGGTCGATGTGCTGGCGGCCGAGATGTCGGCAGGAGAGGAGGATGCCGATTATCAGGCGCAACTCGATCATGTCCGCAAGATCGTCGGCGAAAAACGCTTCGCCCTGGGCGCGCAGATCGTTGCCGGCGCGAGCGATCCGCTCGACGTGGCGGCGGGATATGCGCGCGTCGCGGAGGCCGCGATCGAAGCGCTGGCGCATGCGACCGTCGCCGAATTCGCGCTTCGGCACGGCCGGGTACCGGACAGTGAGCTGGTCATTCTGGCGCTGGGGCGCATGGGCGGCGGGGTGATGACTCATGCATCGGACCTCGACCTGATCTATCTTTTTACCGGGGATTTTTCGGCTGAATCCGACGGGGAAAAACCCTTGGGTGCAGTGCTTTACTATAACAGGCTTGCACAGCGTCTTACCGCGGCACTGTCGGTCTCGACTGCTTCCGGGCCGCTCTATGAGGTCGATACGCGGCTGCGCCCGTCGGGCACGCAGGGCCCGCTCAGCGTCTCGCTGGACGGTTTTGCGCGCTATCAACGGGAAAGCGCCTGGACCTGGGAGCATATGGCGCTGACGCGGGCCCGGCCGGTGTTCGGATCGGCGGCGGCGCGCGCGGCAGTGGTTGCCGTGATCGACGATGTGCTGGCGGGTAACCGGCCGCGGCGCGACATCATCGCCGAGGCAGCGACGATGCGTGGCGAGATGGCGGCGCACAAACCGCCCCAGGGGCCGCTCGACGCCAAGCTTCTGCCGGGCGGGCTCGTGGATCTCGAATTCGCCGTGCACGTCGCCCAACTGACCCATCTCGACGGGTTCGACCCGCATCTCGGCCGGGCGATCGACCGGCTGATTGCCGCCGGTCTTGCGCCCGCCGCGATGAAGGCGGCGCATGATCTGCTCACCCGCATGATCGTCACGCTGCGGCTTGTCGCGCCGGAGGCGGAGACGCCCGCGCCGGCGACCCAGGCGCTGATCGCGCGCGCATTGGGGATGGAAAGCTGGGACGCAGCCATTGCCTCGTTCGAGCGGACGCGGCAGGAAGTCGAAGATTTCTGGCAGGCGGTATCGGGGAGAGCGTGAGTGGCAAAAATCGAGGAGGGCTCGAAACTCCCGGATGTCGGCCTGGCGACGCCGAGTGGCGGGCGGGTCAATCTGCGCGGCTATGCCGGCAAGCCTTTCGTGCTGTATTTCTATCCCAAGGACGATACCGCCGGCTGTACCCGCGAAGCGCAGGATTTCAGTCAACTCTATCCGGAATTCAGGGCGCTCGGTGCCGAGGTCCTTGGTGTGTCGCTGGATACGCCGGGCAAGCATCAGAAATTCATCGACAAATATGAACTGACCGTGCCGCTTGCGACCGACGATGAGCGCGCGGCGATCGAGGCGTTCGGCGTCTGGATCGAAAAGAGCCTGTACGGCAGAACCTATATGGGCATCGACCGCTCGACCTTTTTGTTCGATGCGAAAGGGGTGCTCGTACGAACGTGGCGACGGGTGCGGGTGCCGGGCCACGCCGCAGCGGTACTCGAGGCGGTCAAGGGGCTCGATTGAGGCCGTAAAGCGGTCGATCCGCTCGAGAGATTCGGCGCACAACGCACCAATGCGACATTGGTTCACGGATAATTTTGGGCGCGATTAAGCGAGTGTTCAACGACTCGCCGTGCGACTCAGCCGGTTTGCCCCGCTAACCCGTTCCAGCCCTTGCCGTACACTGACAACGTGAGTCAGAACCCGGTCGTCAAGAACGCGGAGGGGCTGCGATCGAGACGAAAAAAGAGCTGTCGGCATGTTTCGGCAACTCCAAAATAGGTCGCTGGGGACTCAATGAGCACAAATTCAGTTGCGTCAGCCGCGAAGTTTATCGCGCGGTTCCAGGCGTATTTTACCACTCGCGACGTGATTTTTCACGACGGCCGTGACCTTCGCCGGTTCAGCATCGGAGGCCGCACCCAGGCCCTGATGGCCGGGGTTGCCGGCATCACCCTGTGTTTTTCGGCATATGGCGTGGCGCAGGCCGCAGTCGGCGCAGTGGCACTGAGCGGTATCGTCGATGCCCCCTTGTCGCCCGAAGCCAAGGTTGCGCAGATGCAGGCCCGCGTCGCCAAGATGCAGGCGGATGTGGCCGCGATCAAGAATGTCGCCCAGGCTCATGCCACCCGGGTCGAGCAACGGCAGGCGTTGATCTCTGCGGTCATGACCGGCAAGGGCGATCCGCGCGTGCTGTCGATGACCGCACCGGCCATCGATCCCGCCGATGCCAAGGTCGCTGCCGATGTGATCAAGCCGCTGCAGCAGGTCGAGGCCCGTCAGATTTCGCTCGCCGTGAAGGCCCGCCAGGCCGCCGAGCAACGCTATGCAATGACCATCCAGCACGTCCGTCGCCTCGGCATCGCGCCGGAGCGTTTTGCGACCCGCGCTGCAAAGATGCCGGCGATGGGTGGCCCGTTCGAAGCCGCCGACAGCGCAGAAGCGACCGCCGAGGCCCGCGCCGACGTTCAGTTCCGCTCGCTGTTCATGACCTGGAAGAAGCTCGATTCGCTTGAACAGGGTGTGATCGCGATTCCATCGGCCCAGCCGGTCGAGCATCTCAGCTTCACCAGCAATTATGGCGTCCGTTCCGATCCGTTTCGCGGCACGGCGGCGATGCATGCCGGTGTCGATATTCCGGGCCCGCTCGGCACGCCGGTCTACGCCACTGCCGACGGCATCATCGGTCGCGCCGAACGCGCCGGTGGTTACGGCAATCTGGTCGAGATCAATCACGGCAAGGGCATCCAGACGCGTTACGGCCATCTGTCGAAGATCCTCGTCGCCGCCAATACCCGGGTGAAGCGTGGTCAGTTGATCGCGCTGATGGGTTCGACCGGCCGCTCGACCGGCAGCCATCTTCATTATGAAGTCCGCATCGACGGTCATGCGGTCAACCCGATCCCGTTCCTGCAGACCGCCGATTATCTGCAGGCGGTGCAGGATCGTGCGCTCAAGATGACGCCGACATCCATCGGCGGCCCTGCGGGCCAGTAAGTTTTCCTTCCCTCTCCCGATCGCGGGAGAAGGGAAGAAGTGATCGGCCGGTTGCCGTCACCCCCGCGACCGCCTATCTCCAATTCATGGCCACATTAGCTCAAGCCGAGATCACCCTGACGCCGTCGGCCGCGTCGCGCGTCGCCGCGATTGCCGCGCGACAGGGAAAGCCTGCCATCCTCAGGCTTGCGGTCGATGGCGGTGGTTGTTCCGGTTTCCAGTACAAATTCGAACTCGCCGATGCGGTCGCGGATGATGATGCGGTGGCGGAAACCGAGGCGGTCAAGCTGGTGGTCGATCCGGTCAGTCTCGATCTCGTGCGCGGTTGTGCGGTCGACTATGTCGAATCGCTTGGTGGTGCGGCGTTCAAGGTCGAGAATCCCAACGCTGCGTCGGGCTGCGGCTGCGGCTCGAGCTTTTCGGTCTGATCCGCTTTGAAGATCGTCACCTATAATGTGAACGGCATCAAGGCGCGCTTGCCGCGTCTGGTCGAGTATCTCGCCGAGCAGCAGCCCGATGTGGTGTGCCTGCAGGAGTTGAAATCGAGCGACGAGACCTTTCCCGAGGCGGACATCCGCGCGGCGGGATATGGCGCCGTGTGGCACGGCCAGAAGAGCTGGAACGGCGTCGCGGTGCTCGCCAGGGGCAGCGACCCGATCGAGCGGCAGCGCGGGCTGGCCGGCGAAACCGAGGACGACCATAGTCGTTATCTGGAAGCTGAGGTGGATGGCGTGGTGATTGCGTCGATCTACTTACCCAACGGTAACCCGCAACCTGGGCCGAAATTCGATTACAAGCTGCGCTGGATCGATCGTCTCGCTGCGCGCGCGCGCGAATTGCTGGTTGAAGAAAAGCCGGTGGTGCTGGCAGGCGACTATAATGTCATTCCCAATGACGACGACACGTTTTCGGTGCGCGCGATGCAGGATGATGCGCTGATGCAGCCCGAAAGCCGTGAAGGGTTCCGGCGTCTCGTCGCGCAGGGCTGGACCGATGCGCTGCGCACCCGCCATCCCAGGGGCGGCGTGTGGACCTTCTGGGATTATCAGGCCGGCGCGTGGCAACGCGATGCGGGCTTTCGGATCGACCATTTGCTGCTGAGTCCTATGGCTGCCGACCGGCTGGTCGATGCCGGTGTCGACAAGGAGTATCGCGCACGCGAAAAAGCGAGCGACCACGCGCCGACTTGGGCGCGGCTGCGCTGACCGGTGCCACGGTGAGCTTCGACTTGCAGAAGATGCTCCACCGCAAGGGTGAATTCGAAACGGCCCGGCTCGACGATTTTGCGTTTCGCGCGCGGGCACGGACGATGCGGTTGCTGGCGACGGCAATTGAGCGGAGTCCGGAGGATCTCGTTGCGCTGATCGCGACGATGGACGATGACGCGATACTCGGTCGCCTGGCTGACGACGGCGGAAGCAGCGTTGCGACGCGAATTCGGCGATCCCACCCCGGTAAGATTGGCGTGAAATATTTACTGATCGCGGTTTCGATGGGTTTGCTGTCGGGCACCGCCCAGGCGGCGGAGCGCGATTATTGCCCCGAACGCCCGGGCATCGGCACGCCCGCCTGCACGATCGCACCTGGACGCATCTCGCTTGAAACAGGGCTTGTCGACTGGACCCGCGAAGACGATTCGAGCACGCGTAGCGATACGATCCTGATCGGCGATACGCTGGTCCGGATCGGCCTGACCGACACGATCGAAGCGCAGCTGGGCTGGACGCCGTTTGGCCATGCACGGACCCGCGACAAGAACAGCGCGGCGATCGATCGCGCCAATCGGGTCGGCGATGTGCTGCTTGGTTTCAAGGCGAATGTGCACAATCCCGACGGCAGCGGATTTTCGGTCGCGGTTCATCCGTTCGTGACCTTACCGGTCGGGCGCGGACCGGTCGGGGCAGGGGATTGGGGCGCCGGCCTGGTCGTACCGGTAACCTATGATTTGAGCGATGCGCTCAATCTTGAACTCTCGCCCGAACTGGATGCGGCTGTGGACCAGGATGGCAACGGCCGGCACCTGGCATTCAGCGGCACGATGGGGCTGGGGGTTGCGATCACCCCGGCGGTGACGGGCACGGTCGAATTCCAGGCCTTGCGCGATGACGATCCCTCCGGGGCGACGACGCAGGCCTTGGCTGGCCTGTCGTTGGGGTGGATGGCGAATGACGCGCTGCAACTCGACATTGGCGGTGCGATTGGCCTCAATCATGCGAGTCCTGATAGCGAGATTTATCTCGGAATATCGCGTCGCTTTTAGGAAGTCGGCCACGCGCGCGTTAAAAATTCACCGCATCTTTTGATCGACGCGCGGGTGGACTGAAACGGCGCTCGGATAAAATGCCAATGATCAGCAAAAATTGCTGATCAACGGGATTATTTCGGACATCTTTCCGGCTGAAAATCAGCTAACTCATTGAAATTGCATCTGTAGAGTGTTTGGCATGGCTAATGCAGTAACACAGATGCGGCCGGGAGTAACGGTCCGCACCAAGCGGAGGAAATGATGACTAATTCTGTTCTTTTGGCCCTTGCAAGTGCCGTGCTGATGACTGCAACCCCTGCGCTCGCCGAAGGTCCGGTTGCGCCGGCCGTACCCGCTGCAAGCCCCACCCAGGCCGATCAGGCGAATGCCAAGCCCAAGACGGCCAAATATTGCGTGAAGGACACGCGTACCGGCAGCCGGCTGGAAACGACCCTGTGCCTGACCCGCGAGGATTGGCTGAAGCGTGGTTTCGATCCGCTCGAAAAGTGATCGGAGGCGGGAGCGGCCTGCGGTCCGGTTGCCGGACCGCGGGTTGCGCCCCCGAGCATCACAGCGTCTTTTCGTAAATCTCGTAGCGCCTGTTGACCGTGCACTCGATGATCTCGGCGATCGATCGCATTCCCTGGTTATCGTCGAGGATCCAGCCGATCTCGCCGCGTGACGCGCCGAAGTTCGCCACTGCATCGCGTCGGATATATTCGATCATCATCAGGGCGAGTTGACTGGCAAGGCGTGACGCCTGCAGCCGTTTGACCACACCCATCAAGGGCACGCGCATCGTGCGCACCTTCGGTGCGCGCAGCCAGAGCAGCAGCTTTGCCCAGCCGAACGGCAGCAAATTGCCGTTGAGCGGCTTGATCGCTTCATTGAGATCCGGAAGCGTGATCATGAACGCCACAGGTTCGCCATCGACCTCGGCGATGCGGATCAGATCCTCGAAAACGATCGGCTTCAGCTTCTTGCCGACATCGTCGATCTCGGGTTGAGTCAGCGGCACAAAGCCCCAATTGTCAGACCATGCGTCGTTGAGGATGGCCAGGATGGTCGCCGCCTCGTCGGCGAACTTCGCCTTGTTGACCTTGCGGATCACGATACGGCTATTTTTCTCCCCGGCGGCGACGATGCGCCCCACGATCGGGGGAATTCTTTCGTGATGTCGAGCTCATAGGTATAGAGCGTCTTCACGCCCCTATAGCCGGCTTCCTCGATCCAAGCCTGATAATGCGGCTTGTGATGGCCCATCATGACCGTTGGCGGGTGATCATGCCCTTCCACCAGCAGGCCGGGCTCTTCCCAGATCGACAGGCTGATCGGCCCCAGGGCGCGCGTCATGCCCTGTGCCTTGAGCCAGCCCTCGGCAGCCGCGATCAGCGCGCGCCAGGCGTTGTGATCCTCCGCCTCGATCATGCCCCAGCACCCCACGCCCGGGCCGAAGCCCTGTTCGGGCGGCAAGGTGAGCGCCAGCGTGTCGATATGCGCGGAAATGCGCCCGACCACCTGGTCGCCGCGCGTCGCGATGAACAATTGTCCGATTGCATGGCTGAACCAGCCATTCTTTTTGGGGTCGATCTTGCCCGCCTCTTCGGATTTCAGCGGCGGTACCCAATTGGGGTCGTCGCGGTTGAGCCGATAGGCGATGTCGATGAACGCCTTGCGGTCGCGCTTGGTGGCGACGGGGCGGATGGAGAGGGGCAGGGTGGCCAAGATGTGATCGCCTCTTTGCAGAAGGTGAGTGCAGTCCCGCTTGTGCATCATTCTGTCAAGCGGGCACCATGTCCGGACGCTCATGGACATGGGCTGCCACAGCGCCGCACCTGTTATTGCCACCATCCCGCCACTATCTTTGTGCAATGCACGGCCCCATGGACACCTCGCTTACCATCGATCGGCGTGCGCCAGCGGCACGCCCGGCTGACGCGGCCCGCGTCCGTGCGCAGGACATTGCCGACGACAAGGCCATGCTGCGCACCGCGGCGGAGCTCACGCGCGATCTCAATGCGCCGCGGCCCTGGATCTACTGGTCCGACCTGCTTGCCTCGGTCGTGATCGGCTTCGGCGCACTCGCCGCGGCGATCCTGGTTGCCCCGACTGGCTGGGCGATCGCGGCCGGCGTCGTTGCCGTGCTCGCTCTGTATCGTGCGGAAAGCTTCATTCACGAACTGACCCACTTCAAGCATGCGTCGCTGCCCGGCTTCCGTTTCGGCTGGAACGCACTGGCTGGTATCCCGCTGCTGGTGCCGTCCTTCATGTACGAAGGCGTGCACAATTTGCACCATGCGCGCACGCGCTACGGTACCGCCGAGGATCCCGAATATCTGCCGCTCGCGCTGATGAAGCCCTACACTCTGCCATTGTTCGTGCTGGCTGCCCTGCTCGCGCCGGTGGCGCTGCTGGTACGCTTCGCGATTCTGTCGCCGCTCTCGGCGATGTTCCCGGCCGTGCGGAAACTGGTGGTCGAGCGCTATTCGGCTTTGTCGATCAACCCCTCGTTCCGCCGTCGTGCACCCGAAGGCGCTGCCCGCAAGCAATGGCTGTGGCAGGAGGCTGCGGCGAGCGTCTGGGCGATTTCGCTGCTGACCATGGTTGCGACCGGGGTGGTGCCGCTGCGCGCCTTCCTGATCTTCCTCGCCGTCGCCTCCAGCGTCGCGGTGATCAACCAGATTCGCACCCTGGTTGCGCATCTGTGGGAGAATGAGGGTGAGGTGATGACCGTCACTGCTCAGTATCTCGATACGGTCAATGTGCCTCCGCCGGCGCTGCTGCCGATGCTGTGGGCGCCAGTCGGCCTGCGGTATCACGCGCTGCATCATTTGCTTCCCGGCGTGCCCTATCATGCGCTGGGTGAGGCGCATCGCCGCATCTCGGCGGCGCTGGATGCGCAGTCTCCCTATCACAAGGCGAGCTATCCCGGCCTTCCCGGCCTGGTTGCCAAGATCGCGCGCAGCACCATGGGTGTGCGCTAGGGCGCTGAGCGTTTAATCTGATCGGGTCGTGCCGGGCGGAGACCGCTTGGGCGACGCGACATCGAAATCTCAGGAGAAGAGCATCGGCGCGGGAGTCCCATCGGCGATCGATGGGCTTGATGTCCCAAATCTCCGCCGGTTCCGCGTGGGAGGGTGGTTCTCTTTATCTAAGTAGCTGATATATAATGAATTTTGAAGGAGCCTCGTCGAGGGGCTGGCAAGGAGATATGGGACACGACCGGTGTCCCATATCTCCTTGCCAGCCCCTGTGGCCCCGTCCCCGGCAGCAAATTATAGGGATCATCTCATCGGGATCATGGCGAGAAGATATGGGACATATCCGGTGTCCCATATCTCCCCATCGCTCGTCCCCGCAGCCCCTGTCTCCGGTAGCGATTCAACCCTGCAACTGGATCCGGCATGTTCGCCCATGCCGGACTTATACCGGCACGCTCTTTCTCAGTGTCGAACACAGCCTGCTGTATTCCGGGTCAGCGTCGGTGGTTCCTATTCCTCGGTACGCACCAGCACCGCTTCGCCGATCAGCAGGAACAGGAAGAACGGTGCCCAGGCGGCGAGGAAGGGCGGATAGGCACCGAGATTGCCCATCGCCAGGGCGAAATTGTCCGCCACGAAGAAGGTGAAGCCAAGCATCATGCCGATCACGGCGCGCAGGAACAGCTTGCCCGACCGTGCCACGCCGAACGCCGCGACTGCGCCGAGCAGGGGCATCAGGACCGACGATAACGGCCCCGACAATTTGTGCCATGCGGCGCCTTCCAGCGCCTGGGTCGGTCGTCCGGCGTCGGCCAGGTCGCTGATCGCCGATCGAAGCGACCCGAACGACAGGCCGTCGGCGTCGACGCTCGCCAGCGTGAACTGATCGGGTCGGACGCCCTGCGCGACCACGATCGTGCCGAGACTGATCAGCTTGCCGGTCTGGACGTTGAAGCGCTTCGCACCTTCGATCCGCCAGGCCTTGCCGGTAAAGGTCCCGCGGACCGCCTCGATAATCCCGACCAGATTGCCCTTTTCGCGGTCGTACAGCCTCACGCCGCGCAATTGGGCGGTCGCGCCTCTGCCTCTGATCTGATCGACCTGGATCAGGTCGTCGCCGTCGCGCACCCACACATTCATGCGGTCGCCACGATCGATCGGCAGCGGCCCGTAATCGACCTTTTGCCATTGATTGAGCGTGGCGGTAGCGCGCGAGACGATGCGGTCGTTGAAGGTGAAGGAAATGACCGCCACGGCAAAGCTGGCGATGATCAGCGGTGCCAGCACCTGGTGCGCCGACAGCCCCGATGCCTTGAGTGCGATGATTTCGCTATTCTGGTTCATCGTGGTCAGCGTCAGGATGGTGCCGAGCAGCACCGAGAAAGGCAGCACGAAGGCGATGATCTGCGGCGCGCGCAAGCTGACATATCGCCACACCTCGGCATCGCCATTGCCGGCATATTCGAGGATCTTGCCCGACTGGCCGAGCAGGTCGAGCGCCTGCAGCACCAGCACCATGGCGGCGAGGATCGCGAAGGTCCGGACCACGAACAGCCGCGCCATGTAGATGGCGACGACGCGTGACGGAAAGAATCGCAGGAAGCTCATGGCGCACTCGCCTCGGGAATGCGTCGTCCGGGCATCCACCGCCCGATCGCCTTGCCGATCTTGGAGAAGACGCGTTCGAGTGCGCCGATCGGCTGGCCATCGGGCACATAGGCGATGGTGTAGAACATCCACAGCACCAGCGCCGCGAAGAACAGGAACGGCGTCCATAGCGCGATCAGCGGATCGATCCGGCCCAGGCCCCCGATCGCCTCGGCATACTGGTTCACCTTGTGATAGGTCACCACCATCACGATCGCCAGGAACACGCCAAGTGCCGAGGATGACCGCTTCGGCGGTACGCCCAGCGCCAGCGCGAGCAATGGCAGCAGGAACATCGTCGATACTTCGACCACGCGGAAATGGAACGCCGAGCGGCTGGTGTCGCGCAGTTCCGCATTGGATCCCGGGTCCCGGCCAATCCGCGCCAGTTCGGGCAGGGTCAGTTCCAGGTTGCGCTCACCGCGCCGGCGGAAGTTGCCATATTGGGGCAGCGGGATTGGCAAATTGTGCGTGCTGAAGGTCAGCACGCGCGGCGTGGCGATTCCCGGTGCTTCATTGACCAGCACGCCATTGCTGAGCTGGAAGACGATTTCCTCCGGATTGTCGGTGGCCAGGAACTTGCCGCTCTCCGCCGTCACGGCATAGGAACTGCCGGTTTTCGACACTGCCTTGACGAAGATGCCGGAGAGTTTGCGACCCTCGTCGCGGCTCTTCTCGATCCGGACCGTCATCTTGTCGCTGAAATGCGTGAACTCGCCGACCTTGATCGAGGCGCCGAGCGCACCGGTGCGCAGTTCGAAGCGCAATCCTTCATAGGCATAGCGCGCATAGGGCTGGACGAAGCCGACGATCGCCAGGTTGATCGCAGCGAGGACGATCGCGAACATGTAGGGCACGCGCAGCAGCCGCCAATAGCTCATACCCACGCCGCGCATGACGTCGAGTTCCGAGGTCGTGGCCAGCTTGCGGAACGCAAGCAATACGCCGAGCAACAGGCCGATCGGGATGCCGAGCCCGAGATATTCGGGCAGCAGATTGGCCAGCATCTTCCATACCACGGCCACCGGCCCGCCTTCGGTCGCGACGAAGTCGAACAGCCGCAGCATGCGATCGAGCACCAGCAGCATCGCCGAAATGACGAGCGTGGAGATCAGCGGCACCGCGACAAGCCGGACCATGTAGCGATCGATGGATTTCATCGGGCGGGGGACGGGCTTTCAAGAAAAGGCGGGCGAGAAGGGCGGAACCGTATCGACCGGCTATATCGGGGGCGCGACGCTACGTCACCGGAAAATCATTCGGCCGCGATACTGTGCGGCGCGGCAGGGCGCTCGACTGCCATCGCCGCTACGATGCCACGCTCGAGCGCCGCCATGGTGAAGGGCTTGCGCAGGACATGATGGCCGCCGAATTCCGCTTCGCTCGCCTCGCCCGCAAAGCCGGTCACGAACAATACCGCGACATGGCGATAGTCCGGAGCCAGTGCGGCAATCATCTCCGGCCCGGTCTGACCGGGCATCAGCACGTCCGACATGATCAGGTCGATATGCCCCGTGCTCTGCAGCAGTGCGGGCGCGGCCAGCGGGTCGCCACAGGCGATCGCGCGGTGACCGAGCTCCTCCAGCGCGCCCATCGTCGCGGCGAGCACGCGCTCATCGTCTTCGACCACCAGGATATCGAGCGCCAAGGGCGCCACGGGCTCGGGCACTGCTGCAATCTGCTCGGCTTTCGATACGGAAGCGGTTGCGTCCCGCGGCAGATAAAGGGTCACGGTCGTGCCCTTGCCGGGTTCGGACTGCAGGCCGATTTCACCCTCGGCCTGACGCACGAACGCGAAAATCTGGCTCAGGCCCAGGCCGGTACCCTTGCCCACCGGCTTGGTGGTGAAGAAGGGTTCGAACACGCGCTCCATCACTTCCGGCGTCATGCCGCAGCCCGTGTCGGACACTGCGATCGTGACATATTCGCCTGCCGGGCAGCGCCCGACCGCATGTTCGGCCAGTGCCGTGCCGGACGTGACAATGGTCAGCGTACCGCGACCCTCCATCGCGTCGCGCGCATTGACCGCGAGATTGAGAATGACATTTTCAAGCTGATGGCGATCGGCATGAGTCAGCCATCCCCGGCCGATATCGCGCGCGACCACCGTAATCGCGTCGCCAAGCGTACGGTCGAGCAGGTCGGACATGCCCGTGATCAGCTCGCCGGCCGCGATCGGCTCGAGGCGAAGCGATTCCTCGCGCGAGAAGGCGAGCAATTGCCGGGTCAGCGCGGCGGCACGGTTCGCGCCCTCCATCGCGCTTTCGATATGACGCAGTGCCGGGCTGGAATGATTGTGCAATTGCCGCTTGGCGAGTTCCAGTCCACCGAGAACTACCGCAAGCATATTATTGAAATCATGCGCGATACCGCCGGTAAGTTGGCCCACGGCTTCCATCTTCTGGACCTGGCGGAGCTTGCCTTCCTGCTGGCGTAGTTCGGCGGTCGCCTGAGTCACCGCCTCTTCGAGTTCATGCGCGCGCTCGCGCTCGGCCTCGGCCTCGGCCCGGGCGCTGGCGCGCTGGCCGAGTGCTTCGACGGTCAGCCAGCCAAGTGCGATCGCGCCAAGCACGATCAAGATGCCGAATACCACCAGCACCTTGGCAACGCTGTTCGATTGATCGACCGAGCGCATTGCCGCGCCGGTCCGGCGGTCGAGCAGCAGGCGTTCCTGGGCGATGATGCCGTCGAGCTGCTGGTTGATCTCGGTCAGCGAGATCGCCTTGCGCGCCTGATAATAGCGCGCGAGCGCCTGGTTGTTCTGGCCGTAATTGGTACTCAGCGCGGTCAGCGACAATTCGGCGCCGCGCGCATTATAGGCGCGGCGCAATGCGTCGATTCGCGCCTGTTGCGGGGGATTGTCATTGGTGACCTGGTCGAGCCGGGTGATCTGCTGCCCGGCCAATTGCCACTCGTCGAAATAGAGCCGCCCGAGCGACTTGTCGGCGCTGATCACGTAGCGGCCGAGCGACGCCTCGGACCGCGCGATCGTCCCCGACAAAGTGCGCGCCAGGATCATCACTTCATAGCTGTGCGACTGGGCGCGGATCGCCCGGTCGCGCTGGCGGTTCGCCTCGCCCAGGGTGACGATCAGCGCGACAAGCACGATCGCGCCCAGCAGCGCCACCACGACCAGCATGATGGTGCGCCAGGGTGTCGGCGGTTTTGCCGAAACCTCTATCTCGCCCTCGATCCCACTCATTACGTGCAAATCTACACTTTCACGCAACTCTAGGGAAGCCGCCGTTATCGTCTAGCGGATCACGCCCACGGCCTGGCCGGCTGCCTTGAACATGCCGAGGATCGCATCGATTTGCTCGGTCGTATGTTCGGCGCAGAGCGAACAGCGCAGCAAATAGGTGCCGGCGGGCGTCGCTGGCGGGCGTGCCATGTTGACGTACAGGCCGCCGTGAAGCAGCGCCTGCCACATCGTCACCGCCTGCTCCTGATCCTCCAGGATCACCGCAATGATCGCGCTGTCGGGTTTTTCAGTGCCGAGCTTGAAACCCATCGCGGTCAGGCCGCCATGCAATTTACGAGCATTTTCCCATAGATGCTGGCGCTTGTTATGGGCGTAGCGCAGCTTGCGGATCGACGCGGCGGCAGTGGCGACGACGGACGGCGGCAGTGAGGCCGTGAAGATATAGGGGCGGCAGGCGAGGCGGATCGCCTCGAACTTCGGGTGATTGGAGACGCAGAAGCCGCCGACCGTTCCGACCGATTTGGAGAAGGTGCCGACGATGAAATCGACATCGCCTTCGCAGCCCTGCTCCTCATACACGCCGCGGCCATTGGGGCCGTAAAAGCCCATCGAATGCGCCTCGTCGGACAGCACCATCGCGCCATGCTTCTTGGCAACCGCGACCATTTCCTTGAGCGGCGCGATATCGCCCAGCATCGAATAGACCCCCTCGAGCACGACCAGCTTGCCCGGCTCCTTGGGCAGGCGGCCGAGCCGTTTGTCGAGGTCCTCGACGCTGTTGTGGCGGAAACGGACGATCTCGGCATTGCCCTGCTGGCAGCCGTCATAGATCGAGGCATGGCTGTCGGCGTCGAGGATGACATATTCGCCCTTGCCGGCGAGCGTCGAGATCATGCCGAGATTGGCCATATAGCCGGTCGAGAAGACGATCGCTCCGGTCACGCCATAGAATTCGCGCAGCGCTTCCTCGACATCCATATGGTCGCGGAACGTGCCGTTGAGCATGCGCGACCCGTTGGTGCCCGAGCCGAACTGGTCAAGCGCGTCCTTGCCCGCCTGGATCACGTCGGGATCGAAGGTCATGCCCATATAATTATAGGTGCCGAGCAGGATCGTGTCCTTGCCGTTGATCACCGCTTCGGTCGGTGATTTCACCTTCTCCATCACGATCGCGAACGGATCGGTGACGCCGGTGTCGATCAGCGCCTGGCGTTCGGCGATCAGGCCGTCGAACTTCGACATCAGGTCGCGTTCCGGCGCGATCACGGCCGGATCGGCGGGCAGTTTCTCGGTGGTCTGGCCGGCATCGGTCATCGGGTCAGGCTTTCAGCTTCGCAACGGCATCGACGAGCTGGCCGACGGTCTCGATCTCGGCCTGCATGTTCATCGTGATGATGATTTCGAACTCGTCTTCGATCGCCGCGACGAAATCCATCACGGTCAGGCTGTCCCATTCGAGATCGCCCTGGAACGTCGTCGCGTCCGACAGTGCCGTGCCCTTTTTGTTGAACGGCTCGATCTGGGCGACGACGGTGTCGAAAATCTGGCTGCGGTCGCTCATGATGTTCCTAACATGACATATCGGGTGTGATGGATCGGCGCCATCCGTGACAAGCAAATGCGGCGGCTTTCCGGCGGTGTTATAGCAGTGAGTTGGCGCGATACCATGCCGCGGTCGCGGCAAGGCCCTGCGGTGTCGGGATCCGGGGCTGCCACAGGTCGGGTGACGGACGCCGCTCGGGATCGATTCGCCAGTCGGGATGGCTGAGATAGCCCACCCGGTCCGGCGTCAGCTTGGCCTTGTCGCGGCGAAGCAGCCGGTCGCCCCGCGCGGCGAGCGACAGCAGTGTCTTGGGCAGCGCCAGCGGCAGCACGCGCTGCCCGACCGCCGCACCGATCGCGCGAGCGAAGGCGTCATGCGTCCACCCGTCCTCGGCGCCGTCATCGGCTTCAAGGATGATCCGTCCAGGGTCGTGCGACACCAGAGCGAGCAGCAACCGGGCGAGATCGCTGACCTCGATCAGCGATATCTTGCCTGGTGGCGGAAGCAGTGCGATGCCGCGCTTCGCCACGCGAAACATGTCGAGCATGTCCATATCGCCGGGACCATAAACGCCGGGCGGGCGAACGATCGTCCAGTCGAGGTCCGATTGCAGCACCTCCGCCTCGGCGCGTTCCTTCGAATGGCCATAATTGGATAGCTGCGGTTCGCGCGCGGCGAGTGAGGAAACATGCACGAAGCGACGAATGCCGAGCGTCGCCGCCGCCGCGAGCATGTTCGCCGTCCCCTCGACATTGCCTCTGATGAAGCCGGCCGGTGTGGCCGCATTTACCACGCCGGCGACATGGACCACGGCATCCGCACCGGTCGCCAGTTGAAACAGCGCATCGGTATCTTCGAGTGATCCGGCGATCCAGGTCAGGCCGTCTCGCGCCGGCTGATCGCGGCGCGCAAGGGCACGCACCGGGTGCCCGGCGGCGAGCGCGAGGTCGATCAGCACCCCGCCGACAAAGCCGGTCCCGCCGGTGATCGCGATGATGCTCATAGCAGCGCCATATGGTTGCGATGAACCAGCGCGGCGCGCGGCGCATAGCCGAGGATCGCGCCAAGCTCGTCACTGCGCTTGCCGGTAATGCGAACCGCATCGGCCGCGTCATATTCGCTCAGACCGCGCGCGAAGGGTGCGCCATCGGGGCCGGAGATGGCGATCAGGTCGCCACGCGCGAAGCTGCCCTCGATTCGCGTCGCTCCCGCTGCGAGCAGGCTCTTTCCGCCCGCCAACGCCTTGGCCGCACCCGCATCGATATGGATCATGCCCTTCGCGGTCAGTCCGCCGGCGAGCCATGCCTTGCGTGCCGGGGCGCTTTTCTCCGCGACGAACAAGGTATGTCGCGCTTCGCTCGACAGCGGGCGATCGACGCGCCCGCTCGCAATTGCAAGGTGCGCGCCCGCCGCGTTGGCGATGCGGGCCGCGGCAATCTTGGAAACCATGCCCCCCGACCCCATGCCCGAAGCGGAGCCACGATCGGCCATTGCCTCGATCGCCGCATCGATCCGTTCGACTCGCGCAATATGAACGGCGCCGGGGAGGGCGGGATTGCGGTCGTACAGCCCGTCGATATCCGACAACAGCACCACGCCCTGTGCGCCGGCGGCTTGCGCGACACGTGCCGCGAGCCGGTCATTGTCGCCAAAACGGATCTCCTCGGTCGCGACGCTGTCATTCTCGTTGAGGATCGGCACGACCTTGAGGCCCAGCAGCCGATCGAGCGTGGCAGCGGCATTGAGGTAGCGACGGCGATCCTCGAGGTCATCCAGTGTTACCAGCATCTGCGCCGCGGTCAGCCCTTCGGCGCCAAGCATTTCGGCCCAGACCTGGCTGAGCGCGATTTGCCCCACGGCGGCCGCGGCCTGCGCGTCTTCAAGGCTCGCGCGTCCGCCCTTGGTGAGCTTCAACCGTCGCGCGCCAAGCGCGATCGCCCCCGACGACACGACTGCGATCTGCTGCCCGGCGCCGACACGCTCGGCAATATCGGCGGCAATACCCGCGAGCCAGTCCCGCCGTACCCCGCCATCGGGGTCGACCAGCAGCGCCGACCCGATCTTGACGGTCAGCCTGGGGCAGGAAAGGGGCGGGAAGAGAGTCATCGGCGTGCGTTAGCGTGCCGTCACCTCCGCGCCAATGCGCAACTTCGTGATCCGCGCCTCGGTATCAGGCCATCAGCGATTCGACCGCGAACGCGTCGGCGTCGTCACAATGGCGACCATTCGATGGCATCCTCGCCTTCATCGTCCTCGCCGACCCGGCCCGGACCCGGTCCGATCACTTCCAGTAGCTTGTCGAGCACCCAGTCGACGCCGGTGCCGGCGGCGCCCGAGATTGGAATCACTTCCGCACCGCTTGCTTCCTCGAGTTCAGCCGACAGGGCGGCGATCAACTCGTCATCGAGCGTATCGATCTTGTTGAGTGCGACGACCACCGGCTTGTCGATCAGCCCGCCGCCATAGGCTTCGAGTTCGTCGCGGACGATGCGATAGCTTTCCGCGACATCCTTGTCGTTCGCGTCGACCAGATGCAGCAGCACCTGGCAGCGCTCGATATGCCCCAGAAAACGGTCGCCGATCCCGGCGCCGTCGGCTGCGCCCTCGATCAGGCCTGGGATGTCGGCAACGACGAACTCGTTATGTTTGTGGCGCACCACGCCCAGTTGCGGGCGGGTGGTGGTGAAGGCATAGGCCGCAACCTTGGCCTGAGCGTTGGTGACCGCGTTGATGAAGGTCGATTTGCCCGCATTGGGCATGCCGACCAGCCCGGCATCCGCAAGGAGCTTCAGCCGCAACCAGACCCACATCTCATCACCCGGCCAGCCGGTGCCGTGCTGGCGCGGTGTACGGTTGGTCGATGTCTTGTAGCTGGCATTGCCGCGTCCACCATCGCCGCCGCGCAGGAACACGACGCGTTCACCGGGTGCGGTGAAGTCGGCCAGTACCTGCTCCTTGTCTTCGGACAGGACCTGAGTGCCGACCGGGACGCGGATGATGATGTCATCGCCGCCGCCGCCGGTCATGTTCTGGCCCGATCCGCCCGCGCCGCGCGGGGCGCGGAAATGCTGGGTATAACGGAAATCGATCAGCGTGTTCAGCCCGGCAACCGCTTCGAAGATGATATCGCCGCCTTTGCCGCCATTGCCGCCATTGGGGCCGCCATATTCGATGAACTTTTCACGTCGGAACGCAACGGCGCCGGCGCCGCCCGCGCCCGATCGGACGAAGATCTTTGCTTGGTCGAGAAAATGCATGGGCGCCCCTTAGCTCGAAAGGCGCACAATCGCCAGCTTGGCGACGTCAGGCGACCGGAACGCCCGTGTGCGAGGCGATCAGCGCCTTCACAGCCAGCTCGCGAGCCGCCGTCCGAGGCAGGCCCAGCGCCTTCGCCATCGGTCCGCCGAGCAGCGCGTCGCCGAGCGCGGTCAGCACCAACTGCAGCGTTTCTTCATGGATCGACGGGCCGGGGTGGGTATGATCTTCAGCCAGGTCGTCGACCAGGCGATGGATTGCCTCGAGGATCGGGTCGAGCGCATCTTCGTTGCCGGTCAGGATCATCCAGCTCGCCATCGCGCCGGCGCCGCGTGCAAAGGCATCGAAGGTCATGTCGACGACTTCGCGCGGATTCTGATCGCTGGCGCGGGCGCGCTTTGCTGCCTCGCCGATCTGGGCGGTGATCGTACCCGCAAGGTGCGCGATCAGCGCCTTTTGCAGGTCGGCCGCCGAGCCGAAATGATGCAGCAGATTGGCATGTGTTCGCCCGATCCGTGCCGCAACCGCCTTGAGCGTGACCGCCTGGGGTCCTGCCTCGACGAGTAGCGCACGCGCGGCCTCGATCGCGGCGTCGCGTGATTCTTCCGGGCTGAGGCGTCTGCGAGTTATTGACACGAGTGTAGATATGTCCTATTGACAGTGATGTAAGTTGAACCGTCGACATTCCTGTTTGGAGGTTTTCGTGGCGAAAGCAACAACTCCCGCCGATCTGACCATCACGCCGCGCGATCTGCGCTTCGGTCGCGGTCGATCGATCAAGCGCTGGTGGCTCAACAACGACCCGTTCGCCACGGCCTTTTACAATGCCCTGTCGGTCACCTTTCCCAAGGGCGAGGGGTTCTTCGTCGACAGCGTGCGCAACTTTCGCGACGGCGCGTCGCCGCGGCTTACCGCGGAGATTCAGGCCTTCATTAAGCAGGAAGTGATCCACACCCGCGAGCATGTCGCCTTCAATCGGCACGTCACCGACCAGGGATATGATGTGTCGAAGCTCGAACGGCATATCGATGAAGCCCTGGCGATGACCAAGGGGCGTCCGGCGATCGCCAGCCTTGCCGCGACCATGGCGCTCGAGCATTTCACCGCGATGCTGGCGCACGAGCTGATCGCCAATCCGCGACATCTGGCCGGCGGTGACGAGCAGGCGGCCGCGCTGTGGCGCTGGCACGCCGCGGAGGAGATCGAGCATAAGGGTGTCGCCTATGACACCTGGCTCCATGCGACGAGGGATTGGTCGCGCTTGAGGCGTTGGTACATCAAGGCGCTCGTCATGCTCGGCACCACGTTCAAATTCTTCGAAGGCCGGTATCGCGGCATGCTCGAACTGCTGCGTCAGGACGGCATCACGGGCTGGCGCGCGCATCGCGGGATCATCTGGTATGCGCTGGGCCGCCCCGGCATGGCGCGCAAGATCCTCGGCGCGTGGTTGTCCTTTTTCCTGCCCGGCTTTCACCCATGGAATCATGACGATCGCAAGCTGATAGCGCTCGCCGAAAGCGATTATGCCGACGCAATATTGCCGCGCCAAGCCGTAGCGGCCTGATCGGGGATCAGGCCGCTAGGCACATGTCCGCGCCTCGGTCGTCTTCGCTCAGGTCGCGCTCCATCTTGACGCTCGCCACCTCGCGCCCGCGAGCGAGGCAGAAGAGGGGCGCCCGCCCGATTTCGCGGAAGCCAAGCTTGTGCAGCACCTGGCCCGATGCCGGGTTGTCGACGAAATGGCCCGAGGTCAGCCGCTTCAGTCCCAGCGCATGCCGCGCCATGTGCAGCACGGCACGCCCGGCTTCGGTCGCGTAACCGCGTCCCCAGGCATCCGGCGTCAGCCAGTAGCCGAGGTTGAACAGCCCGTTCTCTTCTTCGTGCAGGCCGATGCCGCCGACGATGCCATGGCCATGCTCATGGCTGACGATGACGAATTCCGTGCTGGTGGCGGTGCGCGGTCGTGCCAGCCAGTCGGCGGCATGATCCTGGTGATAGGGCCAGGGCACGCGGGCAAGCTTCATCGCCACGCTTTCATGGGCGATGGCCTGGGCCAGTTCGGGGGCTTCTTCCGGCCAGCCGGGCCGCAGCGTCAATCTCTTGGTCCGAGCGAACATCGATACTCTCCTCGTCGCGCCGCCGCTGCCACGTCTGCGTGACGTGCCAGCGACAATGGTTGGGGAGGGAGCATGAAAAAAGGGAGGCGGGGCGACCCGTCTCCCTTTTCAAGGTTTCCTGTCGGAAACCCGGGTCGCCCTGCTGGGCAACCCGATCGGTTGCCCGTTTATTCGGCCGCGGCCGCCATAATTTCTACCGAGCAGAATTTACGTCCGAGCTTGCCTTCCTTGAAAGTCACTCGGCCGCCGGTCAGCGCGAACAGGGTATGATCCTTGCCCATGCCGACATTGGTGCCCGGGTAGAATTTGGTGCCGCGTTGACGCACGAGGATGTTGCCCGGGACGACCGCTTCGCCACCGAACTTCTTCACGCCAAGGCGACGACCGGCCGAATCGCGACCGTTGCGCGATGAACCGCCTGCTTTCTTATGTGCCATCTCGAATTACTCCTTACGCCTGAGCTGCCGGCGCTTCCGCACCAGCTGCTTCCGGGGCCGCATCGGCCTTCTTTGCCTTCGCCTTCTTCTCGGCGGCGCCGATCGCGGTGATCTTCAGGATCGTGTGCTGCTGGCGATGGCCGTTCTTGCGGCGGTAATTGTGCCGGCGCTTCTTCTTGAAGACGATAACCTTGTCGGCCTTCGCCTGAGCGATGATCTCGGCGGAGACGGTCAGCCCCTCGACCGACTTCAGCTCGCTGCCTTCGCCGGCGAGCAGAATGTCGCTGAACGAAATCGACGAACCTGCTTCACCATCGAGCTTCTCGACGACGATTTTGTCTCCGGCGGCGACGCGATACTGCTTGCCGCCCGTGCGCACGACTGCGAACATGGCCTACATCACTTTCAAAACGATAATGACCCACGTCGAGCAAGCCCGACGCGGGAAAGAGTGGCCAGCTAGGCGAGGAGGGCGCTGCTGTCAACCGCGAAGCGCCGTTTTTGGGCTGTGGCTGCATGGCAACACTCATGCAATTCATTGTCTTTGGATCAGTTTCCGCATTGTGACATGAAAATGACCGCATAAGCTAGTTCCGATTCGGACATATGTCCGTTTTATCGGGGGAAAACAGATGCGTCGTTCAATGATAGCCTTGCTGTCGGTGTCGGCTTCCACGCTGGCACTGGGCCTTCCAGCCTATGCCCAGACCACGCCCGCTACGGTCGACGATGCCGCGCAGGCGGCGGTGCCCGATGACATCGACGATCCGATCATTGTCACCGGTACGCGTGTCGCGAATCGCACCGCGTCGGACAGCGCCGTTCCGATCGATGTGATCTCGTCCGAAGCATTGTCGTCGTCGGGCCTGGGTGAAACCAACAAGATTCTCAATCAGCTCGTGCCCTCGTTCAATTTCCCGCAGCCGTCGATCTCCGACGGATCCGACGTGCTCCGCCCGGCAACGCTGCGCGGCCTTAGCCCCGATCAGACGCTGGTGCTGGTCAATGGCAAGCGCCGCCACGTCTCGGCATTGCTCAACGTCAACGGCACGATCGGGCGCGGTTCGGCGGCGGTCGATCTCAACACCATTCCGGCGCTGGCGATCGAGCGGGTCGAGGTCCTTCGCGACGGCGCCTCCTCGCAATATGGCTCTGATGCCATTGCCGGCGTGATCAACATCCAGCTCAAGCGCGGCAGCAAGGGTGGACGGGCGCAGGCGAGCTTCGGCAAGTACATCACCACCGTCGATGGCGTGCAGAATGTCACCGGGCTCCAGACGGTCGGCGGGCAACCCTTTCTCGACAGCGCCGACCCCCGCACCTTCGCGGTGAATACCAATGGCGAGCGCAAGGCGCGCGATGGTGAGTTCACGACCTTTGCCGCCAATATCGGTATTCCGATCGGTGAGGGGTTCATCAACCTGACCGGAGAATATCGCGACCGCAATGCGACCAATCGCTCGGCGGCGGATATCCGCCCCAATTACAACCGCCCCACCGCTGCGTTCGACCCGCGCGAGTTGACCTTCAACCGTCTGAGCTTCCGCTATGGCGACGCGAAGACCGAGGATTACAATGTCTTCGTCAACGCCAGCATTCCGGTCGGCGATTTCGACGCCTATGCGTTCGGGTCGTACAGCCATCGTGATGGCCTGAGCGCGGCCAATTATCGCCAGGCCAACAATGCCGGCAACCGCGACTATTCGACTATCACCCCGGACACCGCCCCGATCGCGGCGAATTTCACCGCGCTGCGTCCCGATGGCTTCCTGCCGCTCATCAATACCAACCTGGACGATTATGCCGGCACGCTGGGCGTCAAGGGTGATGTCGCTGGCTGGGCCACCGATTTGTCGGTTGGCTATGGCCGCAACTCCTTCGATTACCGCGTCGAGAACAGCCTCAACACCTCATTCGGCACGGCCAGCCAGAGCGATTTCGACGCCGGCGGGTTGGCCTTCCGGCAAGTCGTCGCCAATCTCGATTTCAGCAAGGCGTTCGAGGTCGGTTTTGCAGGGCCGCTGACCGTCGCGGCAGGCGCCGAATATCGCAACGAGAATTTCAAGATTCGCGCCGGCGACACGCAATCCTATGCCGCCGGTCCGCTCTTCCGCCCGTCGGTCGTGACCACCGCAGCAAACTGCATCACGCTGGTCGGGGTGTTCAATGCCGGCAACGGGGTGTGCAGCTTCCCCGGTCGGGCCGCGGCAGCCGGCGCGCAGGGCTTTCCCGGCATTCCGGTCTCGGCAATTACCAATCGCAGCCGCGACAGCTATGCCGGCTATCTCGAGCTCGACACCGAGCTGGTCGACGGGCTCACCACAACATTGGCTGGCCGGTATGAGCATTTCAGCGACTTTGGCAGCACCACCAACGTCAAATTCGCGGCGCGCTACGAATTCGCGCCCGGTTTCGCATTTCGCGGATCGGTATCGAACGGCTTTCGCGCGCCGTCGTTGCAGCAGCAATATTTCACCACCACCTCGACCAACTTCATCGGCGGTCTGCCGGTGGATATCAGCACGCTCGCGGTCGACAGTCCGGTCGCCCGTGCGCTGGGCGCCAAACCGCTCAAGCCCGAAAAGTCGGTCAATCTGAGCATCGGTGCCACGGCCAACCCGTTGCGCGGGCTGAACCTGACGGTCGATTACTACAACATCAAGATTCGCGACCGGGTCGTGCTGACCGAGAATCTCGGCGCGGCGGGCAGTGGCACAGCGGCGGTGAACGCAGCGGTAAAGGCGATCCTCGACGCCAATGGCTTCCAGAGCGTTGGTGCAGCGCGCTTCTTCATCAATGGCCTCGACACCACTACCAAAGGTGTCGATGCGGTGATCAGCTACCGCACCAACATCTCGGGCCTCGGCAACTGGAACTTCACGGCTGCTTATAATCATAGTGACAACAAGATCGACCGTCGCCTCAACACGCTCGGGCCGGTCGCGGCGATCCCCAATATCGTTCTGTTCGGTCGGGTCGAAGGCATTCGCTTCACCGATGGCCAGCCATCGTCGAAGCTGGTGCTCAGCGCGGACGGCAATATCGGTGACTTCGGCATTACCGCACGCACCACGCGTTATGGTGAGGTCATCTCGCCCGATGCGGCTTTGCCGCTCGGTGCCGCCTCGACCAGCCTGACTGCGCTTGGCCCGGATGACCAGATCCTCAGCGCCAAGTTCGTGACCGACCTCGAAATCCGCTACACCTTCGCCAAGCGCTTCACCCTGGCGGTCGGGTCGGACAATATCCTCGACGTCTATCCTGATCGCCGCCCGACCGGCGCGCGGCCGGCATCGGTGGGCGGGGTCTATCCGGCGAATTTCCAGTACCTGCCTTATACGGGGCTTGCGCCGTTCGGCTTCAACGGGCGATTCGTCTACGCCCGGGTTGCGGTCAATTTCTGATCATACCCCGGCATGTCGCCAGAAAGAAAAGAGGGAGCCTCGGCTCCCCCTTTTTCGATCCATGCAGGCTGGCGCGACTCAGTGTCGGTGTTCGCGCCGCAATGTGTAGCGCCCATCGGCATAGTCCGTGAACAGCCCGGCGATTGCTGGATGGTCGATCGGCTCGTCGCTTTCATCGGGGATCAGATTCTGCTGGCTGACATAAGCGACGTAGCTCGACTCCATATTCTCGGCGAGCAGATGATAGAAAGGCTGGTCCTTGCGCGGACGGATGTCCTCGGGAATCGCCTCATACCATTCCTCGCTATTGGCGAAGATCGGGTCGACGTCGAAGATCACGCCGCGGAAATCGAACACGCGGTGGCGCACGACATCGCCGATCGTGAAGCGGGCATGCGCGACGGGGGGCATGGCGACATTGCTGTCGGCCGGCGTCATCGGGATATGTGAGCGGGGCATGGTCACAATCTAGTCACTGTTTTGCTCCGCACAAGCGATGATACGGTTACACCAGCTTGTCAGCCAATGCGTGGTGCGTTAGAGGCCCGCCTTCATCGACCGGTATCGCTTCGGACTTTTGTCCGGAGAGGCATCAAAAGACCTCGCGGAGAGGTGGCAGAGTGGTCGAATGTACCGCACTCGAAATGCGGCGTGCCCTCACGGGTACCGTGGGTTCGAATCCCACCCTCTCCGCCATGGGGCCCTCCACAGGGGTTCCCCACTGGTCCATTGGGATCGACTTTTTCCTACTGAAAACCGACGCTTGGTCGATCAGTTCGGCCGCGCCCGTTCGCGCCCGTTTCGGCAAATTCGGGTACTCCAGCGCGGTGCGCGCGGTCGGAAAATCGTGCTACTTTCCAGGAGACCGGCATTGCTCACCGACGCGAAGGTTCGTGCCGCCAAGCCCCGGGCAAACCGGCCATTACCGATCTCGTGCCTCTCAGGATCGAGAAATCGCGCGAGTTCACGCTCGTGCCGTGGCGGCCGGTGCTGGAGCGGCAGATCGGCAAGCCGGTGTCGGGCATCCTGCGCGACGACGGCGTCAGCTTGTCGATCGGGCGCGGTCGTGAGGGCCGAGCATGTCGTGATCCGCATCCGACATCGCCAGCGGGATCGTTAGCGGCCCAGATTCCGACATTGCGCTCAGCCGACACGGCCTGTTTTGTTAAGTGAATGGTGTTGGCTGAGTGCTGAGCTAGACTGTTCCGGCCGCGCCTCCTTGAGACAATAGCGACTCCAATAGCCGGCGAGCGCGCTGTGCTGCAGCGTCGTCCGACGAACTTTCCGAACAGACCGTCCCCAGCAAGGCGACCGCTTCCTGCCTTCTTTGCCCGGCGTCGAGAGTTTCGGCGAGATCGACGGCAATTCTCATTTCCCAGGCGCGAGCCCCCTGTTCCCGGCTGAGCGTGAGCGCTTCGTCAAGGACGGCGAGGCTCTCACTCGCATCTTGGCCGGACAATCGCAGTAGCTGCGCCCTGAGCCGGAGTAGTTCCGGCACCGCAAACCGTTCGCCATTCGTGTTGCAGCGGGCGAGCGTGGCGGCGATGAGTTCCTGCGCTTCATCCAGCCGCGCGCTCAGGATGAGGCCACGCGCAAGCGCGATCGAGAATGGGGTTGTCAGTAGCTCATAATGTGCGGCGCGTAGCCGGGCGAGGCTTTCCTCCAATGCAAGCAACGCGTCGCCGGCGTGCCCGCGCTGGATCGCCAGTTCACCGCGAAAGCCTGCCGCGGCCGCGACGTAAGGTCCCAGCGCGTTAAGCTCCGCGCATTCGGTAAAGGTCGCAAGATCCCTTTCCGCCGTGGCGATATCCTCCATCCAGAGAAAGACGGACAGCGACCAGATCAGCGCGATGCAATGGGTCACGGAATGGGCGAGCGCCGCAGCCTCGCGGACAGTCTGCCGCGCGAGGTGGCCGGCCTGTTCGGAATGACCAGTGAGCCACAAGGTGCGCGCTAGCGCGATGCCGGAGCGGTTTCGGTGGTCGAAGCCATAATGGATCGTCCGGCTGCGTGTCGAAGGCGGGCTCTTTTGCAAGGAAAGTTCGAGCTCGCGCCGCGCTCGCTTCTGGTCGCCGCGCAGATGGTGCGAGATACCGGACAGCGAATAAGCGATGCCGATCGCCTCGGGCACGCCGAGGATATCGGAGATTTCCACGGCTCGCTCGGCATGACGCAGCGCGGCCTCATATTCGCCGATACGCTCGTGAAAGATGTGAAGGCGGCCGAGCAGGCGCAGCTGGTTCCATTTGTCATCGAGGCTCGTCGCGATCTCCAGCGCGCGGTCAAGCGCCTGTCCCGCTGCCTCGCTATTGCCCCTGGTGAACATCAGCGTGATACCGAGTGCTGCCTGGAGCTCGAGCTCGAGCGCGGTACCGCGCTCCGGCTCGTCGATCTCCGCGAGCGCGCGGGCGCACCACGAGCGGCATTCGATCATGTGCGAAAGCGTGAGGAAGACCGGCGCGCTGGCCGCGGCCAGGCGCACGGCGATCCCGCGCTCGCTGCCATGCGCGAAACTCCAGTCAAGCGCGCTGCGGATATTGCCGAGCTGCTGGCGCAGAGGTTTCGTGTCCTGCAGCCAGCCATCGTCCTGCTCCGCCACTTCGAGCTCGGCGAGGAAGAAGGCGGCGTGGCGGCGCGCAACTGCATTCTGCTCGGCTGGTCCGCGCGCGAGCAGCTTCTCCCGGCCATAGGCGCGGGTCATATCGAGGAGCCGGTAGCTGACCGTACGGCGTGTACGGTCTGGAGCGATCAGCGATTTTGAGGTGAGTTCGTCCAGGGCAATGGCGACCTCGTCCGACCCGATGCCGACATCCGCTGCTACCTCCACCGCAGCGTCGATCGAGAACGGGCCAACAAAGACCGAAACGCGTTCGAACACGGTGCGTTCGGCATCGGAGAGCAGATCGTAGCTCCAATCGAGCATTGCCCGCAGCGTCTGCTGCCGCGGCTGGGCGGTGCGCCGCCCCGGCCAGGCAAGGCTGAGCCGCTCGCCCAACTGGCGCGCGGCGGCGGCCACGCCATGCGTCGCCACGCGCGTCGCGGCCAGCTCGATCGGCAGCGCCATCCCTCCGAGACGCTGGCACATCTCGGCAATCAGGCGCGCTGCCTCCTCGTCGATGACGAGCGCGCTGTCGGCGGCGGTGGCGCGCTCGCACAGCAGCTGCACTGCGGGATAGGAAAGGATCTGGTCAAGCGTCAGCCCGGCCAGCTCCTCGGGATATCCCAGCGCATCGAGGCGCAGCACATGCTCGGCGCGCACGCGCAACGGCTCGCGCGAGGTGGTGAGTACGCGCGCCAGGGGCGCATCCTCGACGATCCGTTCGACGATGCTGGCGACCGGCTCGATGACATGCTCGCAATTGTCGAGGATGAGCAGATAAGGCCGTTCGCGCAAATGGCCGAGGATCACCGCGAGCGGATCCCCGCTCTGGACCGCGATCCCCATTGCGCCGGCGATCATCGAGGGCACGACCGCCTCGTTTTCGAGCATGCCGAAATCGACAAAAGCGACCTGGTCCTCGAATGCGGCGGTGAGCCTGTGGCCGACCTCGACCGCGAGCGAGGTCTTGCCGACGCCTGCCGCGCCGACGATCGAAAAGAGCGGTGTATCGACGACGCGCTCCACCAGAAAGGCGATGTCGCGTTCCCGCCCGATCAGATGGGCGAGGCGCGCGGGCAGATTGGTGCTGCTCGCGGGCGCCCTGGCATTCTCTTCCACCAGGCGGCGCAGGGGGGTATCGCCTTGCCGCTCGACCGGCGCGACAAAGGCATAACCGACGCCGACCTGGGTCGCGATATAGCGCGCACCGTCGATGCCGTCGCCGAGCAGCTTGCGCAGGCTGGCCATGTGGAAGCGGAGACTGCCGTCCTCGACGACGACATCGGACCAGACGCGCTTGAGAAGATCACGCTTGGAGTAGACCCGGCCAGGCTGCTCGGTCAGCACCACAAGCAGATCGAAGGAACGGCCGCCGATCTCGACAGGTTCGCCGTCCCTGGTCAACAGGCGCTCGCCCGGCGACAGGCGGAACGGCCCGAAGCATATGGGCGCGCCAGCCTGCTGATCCAAATCTGCCACGATCCCCCGAATCCCTGTCCGTTCGGCCGGACCATGCCGCGAGCGGCGCTGCGCCTCAATCCCGCGATCTCCTATCCTTGCGGAAAATCGGTCGAAATGCTGAGCGCGCGCCAGCGGTTCAGCTCGTCGAGCCGGGCCTCGTCGCTGCGCTCGATTGCCGCGACTGCGTCACTTCCGAGGGGGAGACGAAGCGGTGATGCTTCGGCCGCAACGATTTCGAGGATTGCTTTTGCACCGCGATGCGGATCGCCAGGCTGCCTGCCGTGATAGGCGGCCTGCATCCGCGCGGCATTGCCGACGACCGCGTCATACTCGGCGCGGCCAGCGTCGAGCGTCGTCGAGGCGCCGGCGAAATCGGTGCGGAAGCCGCCGGGTTCGACGATCGTCACCCGAACGCCGACCAGTCGCATCTCCTGCGCGAGCACTTCCGAGAAACCCTCGACGCCCCATTTCGCCGCCGAATAGGGCGCGCGCCCTGGAGCGCCGACGCGGCCGCCAACTGAGGAGAACTGGACGATGTGGCCGCTGCGCCGCTGCCGCATGTGCGGGATCACCGCCTTGGTCATGATGATCGTGCCGAACAGGTTGGTGGCGATCTGGCGACGGAACGAATTGATCGACGTGTCCTCGACCGAACCGACGTCACCATAGCCCGCGTTGTTGACCAGTACGTCCAGCGTGCCGAACTCGGCGATCGCGGCGGCCACCGCGGCTGCGGCATCATCCTCGGATGTGACATCCAGCCGCGCGGTGGCGAGCCTGCCCGGGCGACCGTCACCGAGCCGGGCGAGTTGGGCCGGGTCGCGCGCCGTCGCCAGCAGGTTGTCGCCCGCATCGAGAATCGCCTCGCACAGCGCACGTCCGAAGCCGCGCGAACTGCCGGTCACCAGCCAGGTTCTAGTCATGATGTTGCTCCCATCAGCCGAAGGTGAAGACATAAGCGCGCACGCCCGGGCGCGAGAACTCGACCGTGACGGTGCGGTCGGCGATCGCGCCGGGCTGGCGGACGAGCTGATATAGCCGGTCCTCCTTCACCTCGCCCCAACCGGCAGCGTCGACGTCAGTGCCGTGATTGCTCCCGGGCGCCCGGCCATCGATCGTCACGCGGAATCGGACCGGCCGGCCATCGGCCGCCCCGCCAAGCACAAGATGGACGTCCCGGGCATGGAAGCGGAAACGGATCGCGCCGGGGCCGCCGTTCAGTGTCGCATGCTCGCCGCCGACGCTCCAGCGGCCTGCCAGATCCCATTGGTTGAGCGAGAGCGTGGCGGCGCTGGCATAGGTTCGCGCCGTATCCTTCCCGAAACCGCCTGGAGAGGTAAAGTTAGCGGCCTTGTCATAGCCGATATAGGCTTCGGGCGAACGGAGGTCGGCCCAATCGGCCTGTGCCTCAATGCCCCCGGCCTCGACCGGGATGAGGGGAATGTCGGAGACATCGGCACCCGTCTCCGTCAGCAGCTTGCGGATCAGCTGCTCGGCTTCGTCATATTTGCCCTCGCCCAGCTGATAGCCGCGAACCTTGCCCGTCGCATCGATGAAGTAGAATCCGGGCCATCCCTGGTTGGCGAATGCGCGCCACACGGCATAGTCATTGTCCCGAAGGTTCGGATAGCGGACATCAAGCTGGTTCATGGCGAGGCGGACCCTCGCTGGATCCTTCTCGAAAGCGAACTCCGGCGCGTGGACGCCGATCACCTGTAGACCCTTGGTCCCGTAGCGTGCGTTCCAGGCGCGCAGATAGGGAAGGGCGCGCAGCGAGTTGATGCAGGAATAGGTCCAGAAATTGACCACAACGACCTTGCCGCCGAGCGCCTTGGTGCCATCCGCAACGGGCACGAGCCAGGGCTTGCCCTGCAGCACCTCGATCGGGTGCGAGGTAGTGCCGATGGGCGCGGCGGCCGTCGCTTCGCTGTCGGTGGCCGCAGACCGTGCGAGACCGAGCGCGTCGCCAAAGCAGATTGCGGTGGTTGCGGCCCCGGCGATGATGGCAGCGGCCGCAAAGCCGATGGAGCGTTTCTGGATCATGGGGAGCCCTTATGCGTGCGGTTCCCGGCAGATGTAGGGCGCAAGCGCGCCGCTGCCTGTTAGTCCGCGCCTGACGGGTGTTAGTTCCTGAGAGAAGATATCGCACGCGAACGCTAACAGCGCATCACGCCACTTAACGGGTGCCGGGCCGTCGCTCCCTCTAGATCTGGCCGCGACCAGATCAGGAGAAGCCAATGTTCGCCGATATCAGGGCGTCGCGCCGCCAGTTCGTGGCCGGCACCGCGATCGCCGCCGCCGCGAGTGCCATTCCAGCCCGCCTGTTGGCCGAGACGAGCAGCAGCCGTGCGATCCGCCCGTTCAAGGTCGCTGTGCCCACAGCAGAAATCCAGGCGATGCAGCGCCGGATCGCCGGCACGCGCTGGGCGGACGCGCAGCCGGTACCCGATGACAGCCAGGGGGTACGGCGGCAAACGCTCGAGACGCTGATGCGGTATTGGGCGCGCGGTTATGACTGGCGCGGGATCGAGGCCAGGCTCAACGCGTTGCCGATGTTCATGACCGAGATCGACAGTCTCGACATTCATTTCATCCATGTTCGCTCGCGGCACGAAAATGCCATGCCGATGATCCTGACCCATGGCTGGCCGGGCTCTGTCCTCGAGTTCCTCAAGGTCATCGATCCGCTCACCGATCCGACTGCGCATGGCGGGAAGGCGGAAGATGCGTTTCACCTGGTGATCCCCTCGATTCCGGGTTTCGGATTCTCTGCCAAGCCGACAACGCCCGGCTGGGGCTCGGACCATATCGGCCGTGCCTGGGGCCTGCTCATGCACCGCCTTGGCTACGACCGCTATGTCAGCCAGGGCGGAGACTGCGGCTCGGTCATCTCCCAGCGCATGGCGCTTCAGCATGTACCCGGCCTGCTCGGCATCCACCTCAACATGCCCGCGGTTGTCCCTGCGGACGTCGCCAGAATCCTCGCCGCCGGCGACCCCGCCCCGGCAGACCTTTCAGCAAAGGAGCGCCGTGCATTCGATCAGCTGGAAGCCTTTTACCGCGACAATGCCGCCTATGCCGCGATGATGAATACGCGGCCCCAGACCATTGGCTATTCGCTCGTCGACTCCCCGGTCGGCATGGCGGCCTGGATGTACGAGAAAATCGCGCAATGGACCGACAGCGGCGGCGAGCCCGAACGGGTTCTCGGCCGTGATGCGATCCTCGACGATATCTCGCTTTACTGGCTGACCGGGACAGGCGCGTCCGCCGCGCGGATCTATTGGGAGGATCATTCCAACAATTTCAACGCGCGCGGTATCATCGACATGCCGGTCGCGGTGAGCGTGTTCCCAGGCGAGATCTTTCGCGCGCCCCGAACCTGGGCGGAGCGTTGCTACAAGAATCTCTTCTACTTCAACGAGGCGGGCAAAGGCGGCCATTTCGCCGCCTGGGAACAGCCCAAAGCTTTTACCGAGGAAGTGCGCGCCGCTTTCCGCACGCTGCGCTGAGATCCCTAAAAACCCAAGGAGCAGACCGATGTCCGACACCAAGACTCTTTATAGTGCGCACGTGCATGTGACTGGCGGCCGCGACGGCGTTGCACGCGCTTCGGACGGCCGCCTCGACGTCAAGCTTGCCACCCCTGGCGGCACCGGCCCCGGCACCAACCCCGAGCAGTTGTTCGCCGCCGGCTGGTCCGCCTGTTTCGAAGGCGCAATGGCGATCGCGGCCAAGGCCAAAGGCGTTATTCTGCCGGCCGACCTCGCGATCGATGCCACGGTCGATCTGCGGCACGGCGAGGACGGCTATTCGCTCGCCGCCCGGCTGAACGTGAGCGTTCCCGGCGTGGATGCGGAAATGGCCCGCCAGCTGATCGAGGCCGCGCATCGTACCTGCCCGTACTCGAAGGCGATCAAGGGCAATATCGACGCGGTCGTCGCGCTTGTCTGACCATTATCCCACCAGGAGATCGACTATGAATAGACTGCTCGCCGGCGGGCTGCTGCTCGTCGCCTCTGCACTCGCCGCACCGGCACTGGCCCAGACCGCCAAGCCGACGGTCGTGCTTGTCCATGGCGCATTTGCGGACTCGTCGAGCTGGAACGGCGTGATCGCAGTTCTTGAGCGCGACGGCTACTCCGTCGTTGCGGCGCCCAATCCGTTGCGCGGCGTGCGCGCCGACGCCGATGTCGTCAGCGACCTCGTGAAGAGCATAAAGGGCCCGGTCGTCCTGGTCGGCCATAGCTATGGCGGCTCGGTGATCAGTGAGGCAGCCGAAGGCGCGTCGAACGTCAGGGCACTGGTCTATGTCGCGGCCTTTGCGCCGGACACAGGCGAGACGGCGCTGGGGCTTACTGGCAAGTTCCCCGGCAGCACGCTTGCGCCGACCCTGGCCCCGCCGGTCAGGCTCACGAACGGCGGCAACGATCTCTACATCCTTCAGGCGCGCTTCCATGATCAGTTCGCGGCGGACCTGCCCTTGGCGGAGGCGCGGCTGATGGCCGCGGGCCAGCGCCCGGTCGCCGAGGCGGCGCTGGGCGAGGCTTCGACCGCGCCGGCCTGGAAGCACATCCCGTCCTGGTTCGTCTATGGCGACAAGGATCGCAACATCCCGCCTGTCGCCCTCAAGTTCATGGCGGATCGGGCCCAGTCGCGGGGGACGCTCGTGGTCAAGGGCGCGTCGCACGTGGTGATGGTGTCGAACGCGGCCGCGGTGGCTGGCCTGATCGAAAAGGCTGCCGCCGCCGCCCGATGATACGAGCGCCGGCGGTCCAAGCCCCCTTGCCCCAGCGCCTCGTGCCCACGACCGGCTTCGCTCCCCCCTTTGCCGGTCGTGGGCGCCTCTTTCGCTGTAACGGTACGAACAGGCCTGCAGCAGGGCAGTGGCCGCATGCATCAACGCGTTCGTCGCCTGCTATTGGGAATAGGCCGTGAAAACGAGATCCGCGTTCTTCTCGAGCGCATCCAGCTTCACGTGGCAGGCGAAGCAGGACTGTGTGAGCATCGTATCCTGGTTCGCCATACCATTCTCGAACTGCCCATAGCCCCAGCCGCCGCTCGCGGCGTAGCGCTTCGAGTCCTTCACGCTGACCTGGATGTTGGTTGGCGGGCCGGCGACGAAGGACTGCGGTGCGGGAAACACCGTGTCGTTGCGCGACGATGATTGATACTGCCAGGCAAGCCTCACGATCACCGAGCCGTCGGGAAAGGGGCGCTTTCCCGCGCGAAACGCCTTCACTGCGATGTCGTTGCCCAGGATGGCGCGGATGTCGTTGTTCCTGCCCGCTTCGTGCGCGACGCTGATCAGCGTCCAGTCGCGGTAATCCTCGGGCAATTTCACGCCATATACCGGCGAGCGCTGATCCTCGGGGCGTTGGGCGGCGAAGACCGCCGATACCCCGAACGACAAGATCGCGAACGCAAGACTGGAGATGGAAAGGCGCTTCATGCTATTCTCCTCGAACGATCGCCGGGTGCGCCGCAAGGACGCGCCCGGCCAGGGCGTTCAGCGCGAGAGCTTCGCCACGTCGAGCACTGCCTTGGCAAAGGCAACCGGCGCTTCTTGCGGCAGATTGTGACCGATACCGCCGCTGATCAACCGATGCTCATAGGGTCCAGTGAACTTGGCGCGATATTGCGAGGGATCGGGATGGGGCGCGCCATTCGCGTCGCCTTCCATGGTGATCGACGGGATCGTCACCGGCGGTGCGGCGGCCAGCCTCGCCTCGATTGCATCATAGTGCGGTTCGCCTTGGGCGAGGCCCAGCCGCCAGCGATAATTGTGGATTACGATCGCGACATGGTCGGGATTGACGAACGAGGCAGCCGAACGGTCATAGATCGCAGCATCGAAAATCCATTTGGGCGAAGCCAATTCCCAAATCAGCTTGTTGAACGCCTTGGTGTTCGCGGCATAGCCAGCTTTGCCGCGCTCGGTCGCGAAATAGAATTGATACCACCATTGCAGCTCGGCCTGTGGCGGCAGCGGCTTGACGTTGCCTGCCTGGCTGCCGATCAGATAGCCGCTGACCGAGACGAGCGCGGTACAGCGCTCGGGCCAGAGCACCGCCATGATGTCCGCGGTGCGGGCGCCCCAGTCGAACCCCGCGACGATCGCCTTATCGATGGCGAGCGCGTCCATCAGCGCGAGTCCGTCCGCCGCCAGGGCGGCCTGCTGCGCGTTTCGCGGTGTTTCGCCCGAGCGGATGATGGTGGTGCCATAGCCGCGCAGATGCGGCACGATCACGCGATAGCCGCGCTCGGCGAGCAAGGGCGCGACCTCGGCAAAGGCGTTGATGTCATAGGGCCAGCCATGGAACAGCAGTACCGCTGGGCCGGCCGCCGGACCCATCTCGACATAGCCGATGCTGAGAACGCCGGCATCGATTTGCTTTACCGGCCCGAAGGGCGTCGAGGTCGAGCCCGCGGAGCGCGGCGTCATGGTTGCCTGCACCGGACTGGCGCCGCCCACCACTGCGGCGGCGATCGCGGCAGCGCCGTGAAGGAAGCCGCGGCGATCGGACGCATACGGTTCGGGCAAGAGCTTCGGCATGACATAATCCTTCCAGGCGAAATGGGGTCGGCATGGGAGATAGCCTCGCGCGCAACGGAAGGCCTGTTAATCGCTGTGATCTGTTGTGAGGAACACGCGGCCCGCCTGCGGCCTAACAACGGCTAACAGGCGAGCGCAGTCAAGCTGCCGCCGGGGCAGCCATGAAATCCATGCCTTTCGTCTCGTGCAGCAATGCCGCTGCGATCAGCACCAGCACATAGGCGACGGATACGTAGATGCCGATCGAATGGGCAATGCCGAAGGCTGAGATACTACCGCCCACGCCAAGGGGCGTGAAGCCGGCCACGCCGCGGCCAACATTATAGCAAAAGCCCAGGCCCGATCCGCGCAGCCGCGTCGGATAGAGTTCGTTGAGCACCGGCCCGATCGCGCTGTAGAGCCCCATGGCAAACACACCGAGCGGCACGCCGAGCGCCAGCAGTACGGAAGCCGAAACCGGTAGTTCGGTAGCGACCAGCACGGTGGCGATGCCGCCGAGCGCGAACAGGGCGAGGGTGGCACGGCGCCCGATCCGGTCGGCGAGCGAGGCGCCGAGCATATAGCCGGCGAGGGACCCCGAGACGAGGACGGCCATGTGCGTTGCGGTCTCGGCCGGGCTCATGCCGCGCTCGAGCCGCAGCATCGTCGGCCACCAGGTCGCGAGCGCCCAATAGCCGCCATGCGTACCGATCGCGAGCAGGCAGCCGCGGGCGGTGTTGCCGCACATACCGGACGAGAAAATCCGGTGCCAGACATCGACACCTGGGCTCGCCAGGAACGTGGCGGATTCCTGGAGTCGCGTGCGGACCAGGAAGATCGCGGCGACAGGCGGCAGACTCACGAAGAAGGCCGCACGCCATCCGAGCTCGGGCGGCAGCACGGCGATGGCGACGAGAGAGATCGCAGCAGCGAGGCCCCAGCCGACCGCCCAGGCGCTCTGTGCGGTCCCGACCAGGCGGCCGCGCGTCGCAGCGTTGGCGATCTCACCCATGAGCACCGCGCCGACCGCCCATTCGGCACCAAAACCGAAACCCTGAAGCATTCGCGCAATGAGCAGTTGCTCGTAATTCTGCGCCAGTCCGCATAGCATGGTGGAAACGGCCATCCAAAGGATGGTTACCTGCAGAACGCGCACCCGGCCCAGTCGATCTGACAGCAAACCCGCGAGCCAGCCGCCGGCGGCCGACGCGACGAGCGTTACGGTCGCAAGCAATCCACCGGCCGAAGGAGAGAAGTGCCAAAGCGTCAGCAGCACCGGCAGGATAAACGAATAGAGCTGGACGTTCATCGCATCGACGCTGAATCCGGCATAGGTACTGCGGAACGCGCGGCGGCTGTTTGGGTCGAGGTGACGGTACCAGGTTGGAGTGATCATCAGGAAGCTGCCGCAAAGAAATTGATCAAGGCCTTCAATCACATCTTGAATGATCGTTCCAGCATATTATCTGAGCGATATGGCACGACCCAAGCAATTCGACGTCGAGACGGCCGTGGAGGCTGCGGTGGAGGTGTTCCGCGAGCATGGCTATGAAGGCACCTCGGCGCAGAGGCTCGTCGATGGGATGGGGATCGGCCGGCAGAGCTTGTACGACACGTTCGGCGACAAATGGGGCATTTACCGAGCGGCGGTGCAGCACTATTCGCAAAATGAAGTGCGCACGCATGCCGAGACGCTGGCGAGCCGTGAACGTGCCATCGACGGCATCCGCGCGATGCTCGACCGGGTGGTAGCGGAGGCAAGCAAGTCGTGCCTCGGCCTGAGCGCCACCGTCGAGTTCGGCTGCACCAAGCCCGAACTCGTGAAGCTTCGTGAGGCTTCTAGCGGGACGCTTAACAAGGCCGTGAAGGATGCCCTAGCCCTTGCTCAGGCGCAAGGCGATGTCGCCGTCGATCTCGATCTCGACAGCCTTTCGACCTTTGTCATCGCGACGATTTCCAGCATCCGCCTCGCTGCGCGGGCTGGCGCAGGTCGGGAGCAGGTCGCCGCTCTTGGGGATCTCGCGTTGCGCGCCCTGCGCTGACCTTTATTTGCCTAATTTTGGAACGATCATTCAACAAGGAGTTTGACTATGAAGACAGTGGTGATGACGGCGATCGGCGGGACCGAGGTGTTGGAACTGATGGATCTCCCCGAACCTGTCGCAGGGCCCGGTGAAGTGCTGATCGAAATCGCGGCTAGCGGCGTCAACTTCATGGACATTGGCGTGCGTCAGGGCATGGCCTGGCACGAAATGCCGCTGCCCCGGGCGTTAGGCGTCGAAGGTGTAGGGCGCGTCGTTGCGCTGGGGGATGGCGTAGCGGACCTTGTGATCGGGCAGCGCGTCGCTTGGGTCTATGCGCCGGGCAGTTATGCCGAACGGATTGTGATTCCGACAGCGTCGCTGGTGCCGGTTCCCGACGATATCGACGATCGCACTGCCGCCTCGCTGATGATGCAGGGTCTCACCGCCAGCCACTTTGCGACTGACTTCTATCCGGTCCAGCCGGGGGACGTCGCGCTCGTGCATGCGGCCGCGGGTGGACTGGGGCAATTGCTCACCCAGATTATCAAGCTGCGCGGCGGCACGGTCATCGGCCGGGTCTCGAGTGCCGCCAAGGTGGAAGCCGCGAGAGCTGCCGGCACCGATCATGTCATTGTAGACGCTAAGGGCGATTTCGCGCCGGAGGTGCTCCGTCTCACGTCGGGCGGGGGCGTACACGTCGTTTATGACGGGTCGGGGCCTGCAACCTTTGACGGCTCGATCGCATCGCTACGCCGCTCGGGTACGTTCTGCTGGTTCGGTCCAGTATTGGGTAGCCCGGGCCAGATCGACATCATGAGCCTGCCGCGCAGCATCAAGCTCGGATACGCGGTCTTCTCCGATCACATTCATACCCCCGAGCTTCTGCTAGCGCACACAACTCGCCTGTTTGAATGGGTCCGCGAGGGCAAGCTACAGGTGCGAACCGCGACGGGCTTCGCATTGTCGGAGGCCGCTAAGGCACACCAGGCGATGGAGAACCGCGCGACTACGGGCAAGCTGCTGCTCTTCCCGTGAACGCGGACACGGCCAATCCGACGATGGGCCTTTGTGAGGGTTGATAGGGTATTTCTCCGGGTGCCCGTCCATCGAGTGGGTCTGCTTTCTCTGGAACGGCGCGGACTCAGCTTTGGCGGATCGTTCAGCCAAGAGCCGTCAATCCGCAGCCGACCCATGCCCGCTGGTCCGGTAAAAAGCAGCTACGCGCGTCTCAGTATCGGTCATTGCCGATCACCGGTTAGCGCAGCGATGCTGTGCTAACCGGCTTCCGTCAAAAGTCCGTCATTACATGGGTGTCGTTGGTCGCCGCCGCTGCCGTGTTGACCCTGTCGTACCAATCCTGGGCCGGCACCGACATTGGCTGCTGAATGGTCAACGAGTCGGTGCTTTGGCGAAAACCACAGGGTCGATCAGCACATCGGTGAGGACCAAGTCGAGGGCCCACTGCGTATCCGGCCCGCTTCCGTCATCTGTGTAGCTCGACCTAGCCACGATCAGATCCTTACTGAGATCCTCCTGCAAAGAATAGCAGATGGTGGATCCTACCAGGCCGTCTCCCAGGTCGGTGCATTGCGTGTTGACGCTGGCGATTATTCTCGTCCAGCAGCGACTGAAGCGTGAGCAGGGCGGATGTTGATTGATCCATTCTGATGTCCGGATTTCCGACCATGGGCCGGATTTCGCTGTGACGCTGCGGGACAGCGTTATCTTGGCCGAGCATGCTTGGCGATCCACCTTGATGGTCGGCGTATCTTCGAAGACCGCCACGTTCGCATGACTTCGGTAGATTGCGTGCTTTCCCTTCCAGAGCAGGTCGCGTCCCTCGACCCGCGCGTCGACGCCGCGGGTCTTGCACTCGGTTTCAAGTGCCTCAAGGTCGTCCCTGACATCGATGCGCCCGAATCCGGCCTCGGCGTACAGCCCTTGAACCATCGCTTCTTTCGATGGCGCGATGCCCGCCGGCAGGGGCGCGGTCCGGTCTTGCGCCTGCGCGAAGGAGCAAGCGAATGGCAGCAGAACAAGTGGTAGGACGATTGCCAGAGCTTTCATGATCAGCGCAGCCTTTAGCCTCCTGGATCGACTGTCTCCCGACACGTCGACCGGGTTCGGAAAGTAAGGGGCTGAAGCCTGGCGTCAATGGCGGGGTGGGTTCGGGGCGCACCTGCGCCATGACTCTTGCTGCATCGCCGAACGGCCGCCGCGAAAACCCTTTCGGCCGCCCTCGAACATCGGCCGGACCAAACCGCTGGTGCGCCTCGTGCTCAACCAGATCGGCGGCCGCATGACCGAACGGCTCGAGCAGCCCGGCGCCACGGCGCGCCGGCACCAGCTGCCGATGATGCTCGACGAGTTTCCGGCGTTCGGCCGCCTCGACTTCTTCGAGACCAGCCAGCTGCATGCAATCAGGCGGGCATCGGCGGTCTGATTGTAGATGGGAGTCTTCAGATTGAGCGCGACCCGCACCCGATAGGAAGTGCTCGAGCGCCAATAATCATGCAGCAGCATCAGCCGGCACGGGCTGGCACCACGAGTCCCGTGCAGGTGCCGAAGCCGATGCTGACCCGGCCGTCGGCTTCCATCCGGCCGGATAGTGAGAGCATGTCGCCGTCTTCGAGGAACGTGCGTGTCTCACCCGTCGGTAGCGTCACCGGCTCGGCGCCGCCGCGCGATAGCTCCAGCAGGCTGCCATAGGCGTCGCGGGTCGGCCCTGAAATAGTGCCGGTACCGAACAGGTCGCCGGGATTCAGATCGCAGCCATTGACGCTATGATGAGCGACCAGTTGAGCGATCGTCCAATACATGTTCGATGCTGGCCCCCGGCTCAGTCGTAGCGGTGCATGCCCATCGGCGCGCATACGTTCGGACATGATCGTGACCTCGAGCGTGATGGCGAGCGCGCCTTGTGCCTGGTCATCGGCATCGAGCAGATAGGGGAGGGGCGCCGGATCGCCCTCGGGCCGTGGCGGCTGGGCGATCCGGAAGGGCATCAGCGCCTCGGCGGTCACGATCCAGGGGGACACGGTGGTCAAGAAATTCTTGGCGAGGAACGGACCCAGCGGTTGATATTCCCAGGCTTGGACGTCGCGTGCCGACCAGTCGTTGAGCAGGCCGATCCCGGCGATATGCTGGCCCGCTTCCTCGATCGAGATCGCCGATCCCGGCACATTGCCGGGCCCGATCCAGACACCCAGTTCGAGCTCATAGTCTAGCCTGCGCGTGGCAGCTAGCGCAGGGGTCGAGGCGTCCGGCACCTTGAGCTGACCGTGCGGCCGGAGAACAGGCGTGCCCGACACGCGCACCGACGACGCACGTCCATGATAGCCAATCGGCACATGCTTGTAATTGGGCAGGAGCGGATTGTCGGGGCGGAACAGCAGCCCGACATTGGTGGCGTGATGAATGCCGACATAGAAATCGGTATAGTCACCGATCCGCGCTGGCACGTGCAATGTGCAAGTACTCGCTGGATGCAGCATCGGCATGACCGCATCGCGATAGTCGAGGTCATTGTCGAGCAGCGCCGATACGGCACGTCGCAGCGCGCGGCGCGGGCCGGCGCCGAGCGCCAGCAGCGGATTGAGCGAGTCGCCTGACGCGGCTTGCGCCGCCTGGCGCGCGGTATCGTCCAGAAGCGCGCTTTGCGCCAGCGCGGCAAGGTCGAGGATAAAGTCGCCGATCGCAACGCCGCCGCGCGGGGCGCCGCCGCTGCCGTCCGAAAACATGCCCAACGGCAGGTTCTGGATCGGGAAATCAGGGTGGCCTTGCGCGCTCGCAATCCAGCTGGCGCGCTGCGGATCGTGAGTCTCGTCGATGAAGGAGGTCATTTGCGCCGCGCCGCAGTTGGGAAATTGGCCCGGCAATCGTCATAGTCCGGCTGCAGTGCGGGGCTCTCGATCGCCCAGCGGGTTGAACAAAGCCTGCTCTGGAATTTCTGGATCCGCTCGAACGGCGCGCAGGCGCAGGGCACAAAGGCGTCGTGACTGGCGGCGAGCCTCACCCGGTAGAGCCATGAGCGCCGGTTCCCACAGTGGGGCGCGGTGAACACATTGCCCGAGACCTGCGCGGCATAGAGCCCAAACGGCACCTGCCACGGCGAGTTACGGCCGATCGGCGGTGCGCCGGCGACGGTTTCGGTCGCAACATCGTTGCCGAAACCCGGGACATAGCCGGTATCGGTGCTCACAATCGGGGTTGGGATGTTCACGTCTTTTCAGCAGTGCGGAAGATGCGGCGTAAGCGACTCGACGAACGGTGCGACGGTCTCGCTGCGGAGCCCGGCGATGTTGATGCGGCCAGCATCGGGCATATAAATGCCGTGCGCCGCGCGCAGCGCCGCGACCGCGTCGCGGTTGATCGGCAGCAGCGCGAACAGGCCCTGCTGCCCTGCAATCGGCGCGAGTGCCGGATGCGCCTGGCCAAGTGCGGTGCGCAGGTCATTGATCCGCGTGCGCATCTCGGTGAGCTCGGCCCGCCAATCGCGGGCAAGTTCGGCGTCTTCGAGTATCAGTCGCACTACCGCCGCGCCGTGATCGGGCGGCATCGACCACAGGCTGCGCGCAAGCACCAGCATCGTTTCGCGCACGGGTACCGCCGCCGCCGGCGTCGCGGCCTGCACCCACAACGCGCCGACCCGCTCGCGATAGAGCGCGAAATTCTTGTCGCAACTATAGGCGAGCAGTGCTTCCGGCACGGCCGCGAGCATCCCGCGCATGCCCGCCGCATCCTCGTCCAGCCCGTGGCCAAGCCCCTGATAGGCAAGGTCGATGAGCGGAACGAGCCCGCGCGCCACGGCCAGCGCCGTCAGAATCTGCCACTGCTCCTCGGAAAAGGCAGTGCCCGTCGGGTTGTGGCAGCAGCCGTGCAGCAGCAGCACATCGCCCGCCCTGGCCTCGGCCAGGCCCGCGACATATGCCTCGAAATCGAGATCGGAGCGTGCGGCATCGAAATAAGCATGGGTGCGGACCGTCAGCTTGGCCTCGCGAAAGATCGGCCCGTGATTGGGCCAGGTCGGCGTGCCGATCCAGATCGTCGGCGCCTTGCCCGACCGCGCGATCAGCTCTGCCGCCAGCCGCAATGCGCCGGTACCGCCCGGTGTCTGGATGCCGGTGATCCGTGTATCCGCCGCCAAGGTGCCGCCGAGCGCGATGGTAGCAAGCTGGTCGGTGTAACCCTGGTCGCCCTCGGCCCCCAAATAGCTTTTGCTGTCCTGTCCCGCGAGCAGCCGCGTCTCGGCCATTTTGACCGCGCGCATTACCGGCGTCGTGCCGGTGGCGTCGCGATAGACCCCGACGCCCACATCGATCTTGTCGGGCCGTGGATCGGCGCGATGCATGCCGATCACCGCGAGCAGGGCGTCCGCCGGTTGACGATCCAGCGTATCGAACAGGGCGGCGGCCGACCACCGGTCGAGGATGAGCGTCATGCCGCCACCTTTGCGCGAGCATAGGCCTGCGTGCCCTCGGTATAGACGCGGTCAGCCGGCAGGATCGTCTCGATCTCGATATCGGGTTGGCCTGTGAGCTCGGTATAAAGCGGTCCGAAATCGGTGTTGAGAGTCTGGTCGAGCAGGTCCTCGAAACTGTCGATGACGAAATAATTCTGCTGGAAATCGTCGATGCGGTATTTCGTGCGCATCAGACGCTTGAGGTCGAAGCCGATACGGTTGGGCGAAGGATCGTCGAGCGCGAAGGCCGACTCCGTGAACGACGAGACGATTCCCGCGCCATAGAGCCGGAGGCCTTCGCCCGAGCGCACCAGCCCGAACTCGACCGTATACCAATAGAGCCGCGACAGCCGATCGATCGCCCCGAGCCCGGCGGCGCGCTGACCGCCGACGCCATAGGCCTGCATATAGTCCGCGAAGACCGGGTGAACGAGCAGGGGGACGTGCCCGAACACGTCGTGGAACACATCTGGCTCCTGCAGATAGTCGAGCTGCGCGGGCGTGCGGATAAAGTTGCCGGCGACGAAGCGGCGGTTGGCCAGATGATCGAAGAACACCTCGTCCGGCACCAGCCCGGGCACCGCCACGACCTGCCAGCCGGTCGCCTTCATCAGCCGATCCGACAATTCCCCGAAATCCGGGATGCCCGGTTTCGACAGGCGCAAAACGTCGAGACCATCGAGGAACTCCGGGGTCACGCGTCCGGGCAACATGCGCACCTGGCGGTCGAACAGCCTGTCCCAGGTGGCGTGCTCCTCGGCGGTATAGGCGGCCCAATCCTGTGGAATGGTCCAGTCTTTGGCAGCCCCCTCGGGGCGGGTCAGTTCTGCATGAGCCATGTAGTGCAAGATCGCATCATCTCAGCGCATAATGCCTATCTTATTTTCGAGGTTTCAGCCTAAAATAGAAATGAATCTCACCAAGAATGGAAAAATATGAAAGATATTCATCGCTTCGATGCCATCGATGCGCGAATCGTTACGTTGCTGCAGGACAATGCGACGCTCAGTCATGCCGATCTGGCTGATCGCGTCGGCGCGTCATCCGCATCGTGCTGGCGACGGGTCAAGGCGCTGGAAGCGAATGGCGTCTTGCGTCGCACGGTGCGGTTGGTCGACCCGGTAGCGGTGGGCCGCGGGGTCAATGTGCTGTGCAACATCCGCATGCGCAGCCATGCGATCGAGGCGCGGCAGGCGTTCGAGCAGTTCGTCGATGGCCGGCCTGAAATCATCGAGTGCTTCTCGATGTCGGGCGATTGGGACTATCTGCTGCGGATCGTCGCCGCCGACGTCACCGACTATAATGACTTTTTGATGCTGACCCTGCTTGCCCACACCTCAGTGGCGGGTGCCTCATCGCATTTCGCGTTGTCGATGACGAAATACACCACCGCCTTGCCAATCTAGGAAGCACGATACCCTCGCTGCGCGGCGTAGCGCGATGCGGCAGTTCGCAGCCGTGCAGTGACCGGCCATTCGACGCCCTTGCGTGATCGTGCATAAATTGTCCTGGCTCGTCGATTACCTCGTACTCGTATCGACGAAGCCGCTCTTCCCGGTCCGACTGAGGTCGGCGTTGAGGCGCTTGCCCAAAATCTCGTCAAAGCCGCTAGAAAGCTGAGCGACCCCCCTCAATTGCTGGTAAAAGCTAGTAGCGGCTTTTGCGCACCGGGATCGCCGTTGTTCGCTTGATCTCGGTCAATGTCACCGTCGATTGGACGTCCTGAACCCCGGGAAGTTTGAGGATCACCCGAAAGATGAACCGCTGATACCATTCAAGCGATTCAGCGATGATCTTCAGGATAATGTCGCGTTCGCCGAAAATGGTGTGGCATTCCATGACCTCGGGCGTCGTCTCGATCCTGCGGTTGAACTCGGCGCGCTGTTCATCGCTCAGCGTCACCATTTTCAAGGTGGCGAAGATGTAAAGGCTTTCACCGAATTTCGTGCGGTCGAGCAGCGCGACCTGGCCGACGATATAGCCCTCCTCGCGTAGTCGCTGCAGCCGACGCCAGCAGGGCGACTGCGAGAGGCCGACACGCTCGGCGAGCTCGCTCGTCGAGAGCGAGGCGTCTTTCTGAAGCTGCTCGAGGATCTTCAGATCGATCGAAGTGAGCGGGTCGGTCATGGGCGATATTCCTGTCGGGCGCTGTTGTGATGGCGCGAGGCGTGCCGGTGCAACATAACTTTACCGGCCCTTCGAGCAATCCGCGACTAAACATATCCGCGAAATACCGAGTCTATCCGGGCGGCCCGAGAAAATTTTATGCAACCTCCGGGCGATGACATCAAAGTTCGCATAATCATTTCTTCGGGGTGACTCTAAGGTGCGAGGATTGGAGGCCGATCCCGCATGACGTTGAAGTCCGCCTTTGCCCGCTCACTGTCTTGCGCGGTGCTGGCCATCTCACTTTCCTGCCCGGCTTGGGCACAGCCGGCCGCGCCGGTCGCGGTTCACGACCAGGTCGATCACCCCGACGTCGTCACGCATCACAAGGGGCAGTTCGGCGGCCGGAACATCGCCTATACCGCAACGGTCGAAGGGCTGCCGGTCTCGACCGGCCCCGATAGCGAAGGCGCGCGGATCGTCAGCTTCGCCTATACGCGCGACAAGGCCGATCCCGTGCGCCGGCCAGTGATGTTCCTGTTCAACGGCGGACCGATCGTCCCATCCCAATATCTGCACATCGGCGGTATCGGGCCGAAACGGGTCGCCTATCCGGATGACGTCAAGGCCGACCCGTCGACCTTCAAGCTGGTCGACAATCTCTATTCACCGCTCGATGCGGTCGACCTGGTTTTCGTCGACCCCGCTTCGACCGGCTTCAGCCGCGCCGCGCCGGGCACCGATCCGAAAGTATATTTCTCCGTGCAGGCCGATGCGCGTCAGTTCGCCGCCTTCATCCGCGCCTGGCTGAAGAAGCACGGCCGCGAGGGTGCGCCCGTGTATCTCACCGGCGAAAGCTACGGCACCAACCGCGCGGCTGAGATTGCCGGCCAGCTGGCCGACAGCCCCGATCCGCTGCCGCTTGCGGGTGTCTTCCTTTATGGGCAGGCCGCCAACATCGTCGAATATTCGCAGCGGCCGGCCAACGTCACCAGCTACATCGCTTCGCTGCCGACGATCGCCGCAATCGGCTGGTATCATGGCAAGGCCGATCGCAAGGGGCGCTCGCTCGACGCGTTCCTCGCCGAGGCGCGCAGCTTCGCCAAGGGAGACTATCTGACCGTCCTTTACCAGGGCAGCGCTGCATCGGATGCCGACAAGCGGCGGGTCGCTGCGCGGCTGGCCGAGCTTAGTGGCATTCCGGCAGACTGGTATCTGGCGAATGATCTCAAGATCACCAAGGAACGCTACCGGGCCGAACTGCTCAAGGACCAGGGTCTGCTGCTCGGTCGTACCGATGCGCGCTACACCGCGCCGATCACCGACAAGGGCAATGCGCCCGATCCTTCCGATGTGCTGATGCAGGGCGTACAGAAATTCTTCCCCGGCTATATCCGCGACGATCTCAAGGTCGACTGGACGGATCCCTATGTTCCGGCCGTGGAGATTGCGGGCCTGGAAGACTGGGGCTGGGGCGACGCCAAGAGCCCGTTCGGCGACTGGCCCTATTACAAGGGTATCGGCAAGATGATGAAGCTCAATCCGAGCTTCCGTCTCCTCGTCGGTAACGGCATCTACGACACCCAGACGACGATGGGCGCGGCCGAACTGCTGTCGACCCAGTCGGGCTGGGATCCTGCCCGCGTGACGCTGCGCTACTATGACGGCGGCCATACCGGCTATTCGGTGGCGGCGACGGCCAGGGCGATCGGCGACGATATCCGAAGCCTGGTCCGCTGATTGGGGCGCCGGAATGACGATCGCCTTTTACGACGCCGCGCAGGTCGAACATCTGCTTGATTATCCGGGCTGCATCGCGGCGATGCGCCGCGCGATGCAGGCCTTGTCCGAAAGCGGCAAGGCGCAGCCGCTGCGCCAGATCGTAAAGATTGCCGACAACGCGCTGTTCGGCGTGATGCCGGGCGATCTGGCGGCGATCGACAGCTTCGGTGCCAAGCTGGTCAGCGTCGCCGAGGATCCTGTGCGGCCCGGCCGATCGCGGCATCGCGGCGTGGTGGTGGCCTTTGCGGCCGGCACTGGCGAGATCGCATGCATCGCCGACGCCGAAGCCGTGACCAGCATCCGCACCGCTTGCGCGACGGCGGCGGCGACCGATGCGCTGGCCCGGCCCGAGGCCAGGACCTTGGCGATCTTCGGCGCGGGAACCCAGGCCGAAACCCATATCCGCGCGCTGCGCCATGTCCGTGCCTTTGACCGCATCCTGCTGTGGAGCCGATCGATTGGCACTTCGACTGCGCTCGCGGCGCGGCTGTCGGCCGAGCTGGGGCTGACCATCGAGGCCATGACCGATGGCGAACGAGCCGCCGCCGAGGCCGACGTGATCTGCACCGTCAGCGGATCGGCGGAGCCGATCCTGTTCCGCTCCTGGGTCGGTGATGGCACCCATGTGAATCTAGTCGGGTCAAGCTTCCTCGGCCCGGTCGAGGTTGACAGCGCGCTGGTCGCGGCCGGCCGCTACATCGCCGACTATCGGCCCGGCGTGCTCGCCCAGGCGGCCGAACTGGCGGTCGCGCGCGACGCGGGCCTGGTCGGTGACGACCATGTCGTCGGCGAGATCGGCGAGGTCCATGCAGGCACGCTCGTCGGGCGCGAACGGCCGGAGCAGATCACGATCTACAAATCGCTTGGCCATGTCGTGCAGGATCTCGCCGCCGTGGCGTATCTGCATGCCCGCGCCGCCTCGAAAGGCATCATCGCGTGAAGAAACTCCTCCTCGAGAGTCTCGCCGCCTCGCTGCTGCTCGCTGTGCCGGCATCCGCTTTCGCGGCGACCGAAAGACTGTCGATCCTGTCCAATGGCGAGAAGGTCGGCACGGTCGTCGTCGAGACCGAGGGCGATCATGCGGTGGTCGATTATCGGGTCGACAATAATGGCCGCGGCCCGAAGCATCGCGAAGACCTGACCTTTGGCGAAGGCGGCGTTCCGATCGCCTGGACGATCAAGGGCACGTCGCTAATGGGCGGCACCGTCGACGAAAGCTACCGCTGGTCGGCCGGCCGCGCGCAGTGGATCAGCCAGGCCGATACGGGCAGCGCCAGGGCGAAGCGCCCACCGCTCTATGTCGTCAATGACGACAGCCCCTATGCGATCTGGGTCTATGCCCAGGCCGCGCTGGCGCAGCCCGATCACAGCATTGCGGTGCTGCCATCGGGCAAAATCTCGCTCGAGAAGCTGCAGACGCTCACGCTGGGCGACGGCGCCGCCGCGACAAAGGTCACCGCCTGGCGGCTGAACGGCGTGCAGCTCAACCCCAGTTATCTGCTGCTCGACAAGGACCAGAAGCTGTTCGCGCTGTTCGGGCCGTCGGCTGACGGCATCACGATCCGCGAGGGCTATGAGGCATCGGTGCCGATGCTTGCCCGGCTCGGCGGTGAACTGGAGACCGGGCGCGCGCTCGATCTGCAGCGCAAACTCGCGCACCGCTTCGATGTGCCGGTCCGTATCCGCAACGTCCGCATCTTCGATCCGGAGACGGGCAGGCTGTCACCGCTATCGACGGTCGTCGTCATGCGCGACACGATCACCCAGGTGATCGCTGACGACAGGCTGCCGGCACCCGAGGACGAAGTGCTGATCGATGGCGAGGGCGGCACCGTCTATCCGGGCCTGCACGACATGCATTCGCATGCCACCCTACCGTCGGGCCTGATGTATCTCGCCGCTGGCGTCACCGCGACCCGCGACATGGGCAATGACAACAGCTTCCTGCAGAACCTGCTATCGCAGATCGACAGCGGCCAGGTGGCGTGGCCGCGCATCGTGCCGAACGGCTTTATCGAAGGACGCAGCGCTTATTCGGCGCGCTACGGCTTCATCCCGTCCTCGATCGACGAAGCGCTGAAGGATGTCCGCTGGTACGCCGATCGTGGCTATGCCGAGATCAAGATCTACAATTCGATGAACCCCGACTGGGTGAAGCCGATCGCCGCCGAAGCGCACCGGCTTGGCCTGAGGGTGACCGGCCATGTCCCTGCCTTCGACACGCCCGACCGGGTGATCGCTGACGGCTATGACTCGATCGCCCATCTCAACCAGCTGATGCTTGGCTGGATATTGCGGCCCGAGGAGGACAGCCGCACGCCGCTGCGCCTGACCGCGATGTCGCGCGCGGGATCGCTCGATCTGAATTCGGAAGCCGTGCAGAAGACGGTGCGGCTGATGAAGCAGCGCGGCGTCGCGCTCGACACCACGGTGGTGATCCTCGAGCAACTTATGATGAGCCGCGCGGGGCAGGTGCCGATGGGGCAGGAGGATTTCCTGTCGCACATGCCGATCGGCTTCCAACGCTACCGCAAGCGGTCGTTCGTGACGATCGCCGATAAGGCGCAGGAGGCCGCCTATCAGTCGGGCTATGACAAGATGCTCGAGACGGTCGGCATGCTCCACAAGGCCGGCATCCGCCTGTTGCCGGGCACGGACGACGCGACGGGCTTTTCGGTACAGCGCGAGATCGAGCTCTATGTGAAGGCGGGCCTTACCCCGGCCGAAGCGCTGCGTGCCGGCACGCTGGGGGCTGAGGAATTCTTCGGCCGGACCGACCGGCTGGGCAGCATCGCGCAGGGCAAGCTGGCCGACTTCGTGCTGGTGCCGGGCGATCCGACCAAGGACATCGCCGCGATCCGGCGCCCGCGCATGGTGATCCGGGGCGGGGCGATCTATTTTCCGTCGGAGATCTACAGCGCGCTGGGCATTACGCCGTTCACCACCGCGCCCACCATCCGCGCGGCCACCAAGGTCGCCGAGCGCGACGGTGGCGGCGACGCGGTCGGCTTCGGATATGGAGAGCATGTCGATGAGGATTGATCGTGCGCTGATCGGCCTGGGGCTGGCGTTCGCCGCGCTACTCGCCGGTCCGGCCCTCGCGGCCCCCGCGCCGGCCGCGCGCGAAACGCCGCAGCCGCGCATCTTCCGATCGGAAGGCCAAGGCAGCTTCGGTGGGGTTCGGCTTCGCTATGCGGCGGCGGTGGAAGAATATCTGCTGCCCGGCGCGAGCATCTTCCTCACCAGTTATATCCGCAGCGACGTGAAGGCGCCCCTCACGCGCCCAGTGATCTTCGCCTTCAACGGCGGGCCTGGTTCCGCCTCGATCTGGCTGCACATGGGGCTTATGGGCCCGCGCCGTGTCGATTTCGACGATCCGGCCACGGCGCGCACGGTCGCTCCCTTCGCCACCGTCGCCAATCCCGACAGCCCGCTCGACGTCGCCGACATCGTCCTGATCGATCCGCCGAGCACCGGCTACAGCCGGATCCTGCCGGACGGAAAGGCCGAACAATTCTACGGCACGCAGCAGGACGCGCAGGCGATGGTCGATGTGATGCAGCAATGGCTGCGCCGCCACGGCCGGCTTAACGCACCCCGGTACCTGATCTCCGAAAGCTATGGCACGATCCGCGCGGCGGTGATGGCGAAGCTGATGGCCGGCGGCCCGACCCAGACCGGTGGAATGGACGGCCTGACTCTCAACGGCGTGATCCTGCTCGGCCAGGCGCTGGACATGGGGCGCGGTACCGAGGGCGATGATCGCCCCTATCTGGGCCTGCTGCCATCACAGGCCGCGACCGCTTGCTATTTCCGCAAGGTCGCGGCCGGCTGTACGCCGCAAGGACAGGCCGAGGCGGCCCGGCGGTTCATCGACGCAAGCTATCTGCCGGCGCTCTACGCCGGATCGCGGTTGCCCGCCGACCGCAAGGCCGAGGTCGCACGCCAGATGTCGGCGCTGATCGGCATATCCGAAAGGGACATCCTTGCCAGCGACCTGCGGATTTCGGGCGCGGCCTTCGCAAAACTGCTGCTCGCCGATCGTGGCCAGCGGGTCGGTCTCTATGACGCGCGCTTCGTACTGCCGTTGCAGGGGGCGGGCAGTGATCCGGTCGCCGACGATCCGGCGATGGGACAATATGTCCCGGGCTTTGCCGCGGCCTGGAACGACTATGCCGTGACGACGCTCAAGGTCGATCTCGATACGCCCTATCAGCCGATCGCCTTTCGCGACGTCAACGCACGCTGGGATTATGGCTCCGGCGCGGGCGTGCCGCTGGGCCGGAATTTCGCGGTGGATCTCGCCGCGGCGATGAACCGCAACCCGGCGATGCGGCTGATGGTCGGCACGGGTTATTACGACCTCGTCACGCCGCTCGGCACCGCCGAATATACGCTGACCCATGCCGGAGTGCCGCTGGGCGCCACCAGCTTCCATGCCTATCCGTCGGGGCATATGCCTTATCTCGGCGCCGAGGCGCGCACCGCGCTGATCCGCGATATCCGCGCCTTTGTCGGCGGCGGCAAGTGAGCTCCGCGATCGAACGTGCCACCCTGCGCAAGAGCGTCGGGCTGGTCGGCGTCGTCACCTTCGGCGCCGGTACTGCGATCGGCGTCTCGATCTTCTCGATCCTCCAGCCGACCGCGCAGGTCGCCGGGTCGGGCCTGCTCGCCGCGATCGGCGTGGCGGCACTGCCGATGCTCGTGTTCGCGGCGGTCTATGCCTATCTCGGTTCGGCGCTGCCGGTGTCGGGGGCGTCCTATGAATGGCCGACCCGTTTCATCCATCCCGGCGTCGGTTTCATCATCGCCTGGCTGCGGATCATCTCCAATGTCGGGGCGTTGACCATCCTGTCGCAAGTGATGGTCAGTTATCTCGCGATGGTCGTTCCCCTGCCGGTGAAGCCCGTCATGGCGGTGGCGATCACGGCGATCTTCGCGCTCAACTATATCGGCGTATCGATAGCTGCGAAGGTGCAGACGCAATTGATGGCGCTGCTGCTGATCATCCTCGCGATCTTCGTCGCAACCGGCCTGCCACATTTCGATGCCGCGTTGGTCGGCAATCCGCTCGATACGCAGCCGCTGGCGATCCTCGCGGTCGTACCGCTGATGATCAGCCTGTTTCTGGGCATCGAATCCGCCGTCGAGATCGGCGAAGAGGTGCGCGACGCGCGGCGCAACGTGCCGCTGGGTATCGCGCTGGCGATCGGCCTGACCGCCATCGTCTACGGCCTTGTCGCCGTCACCGCGCTCGGTCTGGTCGGGCCGGAAAAGCTTGCCGCGAGCCAGGCGCCGCTGCTCGACGCATCGAAAGTCGTACTGGGCGATCTGGCGATCCCCCTGATCGTCGGGGCGGCATTCTTCTCGATCATCAAGTCGATGAACGCGGCGGCGCTCACTTTCTCGCGCAGCCTGTTCGCCATGGGCCGCAACGGTGCGCTGCCGCGCGCGATCGGCGCGGTGCATCCGCGCTTCGGCACACCGCACGGGGCGATCCTGTTCGGCTATGTCTGCGCGATGTTCGGCCTGTTGCTGCCGCCGAGCCTCATCTTCCTGCTGCTCGCGGTCAATATCCCGACGATGCTCAAATATATGGCCTGCTCCTATTCGGCGACCGTCGTGGCGCGGCGCCATCCCGACATCCACGCCCGCTCGACGATCCCGCTGTCGCGCAGGGCGGTCGTGGTGCTGGGCTATGCCGGCATGGTCTGCGCGCTGCTGGTCGGGATATTCGGGATCGAGGCCGATCCGCGCCCCTATCTGCTGGTCGGTGGCTGGCTGGTCATCGGCCTGGCCTATTGGTTCCTGAAAGGCCGCAAGGGCGGTTCGGGCAATACCAAGCGCGATTTGGCCGAATAAGCGATCAAATTATGCGGAATGGCGATCCAGTCGTCCGAGATAGAATAATTAGTGCCTGCCGCCGCCGGTAGAGAGGACGCCATGTCTGGAGAAGAAAATATGCCGGCGTCGGTGACGACACTTCCCGAAGATGGAAGCTATGCGCAATGGGTCCGCGGCGCACTCGCCAAGGCCCGCGCTCATGACGGGCAAACCGTCAGCCTGTTCGAAAGTTCGGTGCCCGAACCGCGCGAATTGTTGCGCACCACCGTGCTGGCAGCGGTCGAGCCGACCTTCTCACGCTATTATGTCAGTGCCTTTGGCGACGGCAATCCTCTCGTTCGCGACATGCTGGCTGAACGCTATGCGGTTGAGCGCGATCAGGTGCTGTGCACGACCGGCGCCACCGGCGGACTTTCGCTGATCTACCGTGCCTTCGTCCGGCCGGGCGACCATGTACTCGTCGAGACGCCGGGCTTCGATCTGTTCCGTCACCTTGCCGAAGCGTCCGGGGCTGTGGTCGACACCTTCCAGCGCAGCGGCGATCGCTTCGCCATCGATGTGGCCGAGGTCGAGGCCCGGCTGCGGCCCGACACCCGGCTGATCGTGCTGTCCGATCTGCACAACCCATCGGGCATGGCGATTTCCGAGGACAGGATGCGCGCTCTGGCGGCGCTGGCCGAACGGCGCGGCGTCCTGCTCGTGGTCGACGAAGTCTATCGCGACTATATCCCGGAGCAGCGACGCCCTCAGGCGGCCGCCGCGCTGTCCCCGGCGGTCATCAGCCTTTCGAGCCTCACCAAGATCTACGGCCTGGGCGTATTGCGCTGCGGCTGGATCGTCGGCGCGATGGACGTGATGGAGCGGCTTCGCCAGCTGAACGGCCGCATCGAATTCGGCATGTCGACGCTGTCGCACGCCGTTGCCGCGCATGTGCTGGCGGACAGCAGCGCCTTTGATCAGCATTCACGAGACTATGTCGCGCAGTGCCGTCCGCGCTTCCAGTCGTGGTTCGATGGCATGGTCGCCGAGGGGCTGATGGCTGGCGTGCTGCCCCAGGACGGCTGCATCTGCTTTCCGTCGCTGCCCGGCGTCGCGGACACCCGTGCCTTTTCCGAATGGCTGATCGCACGGTCGGGTGTGATCGTCGCGCCGGGTGAATATTTCGGAGCGCCGGGTCATGTCCGGATCGGCTTCTGCCAGGAGGGCGACAAGCTGGACGCCGGCTTGCGCGGCCTGGAGGAAGGCCTGCGCGCATATGTCCGGCAGCCCCAGGCCGTCGGCGCGAATTGACCGGCCTGAGCAGAGGCCGGCGCGGTCGGGCAAACTTGATCCAACTCGGTCGTAATCGGCGAAAGTTTATGCACGAAGCCGCCCGGCGACCTCGAATCAGAATAAATATGACGGCGGTGCACGGGTAATCTGCGGATGTCTTGATGAGGGATGTTCGCCGGAAGCGACGATGACAATCGCGTTTCGGGTGGGCGGCAAAAAGAGGCTTCGGAACCGGATGTAGACGGTCTCACCAGGGACCCGGATCCGCGGATTTAGGGGGATACGAAGAATGAAAGATGTGAAACACACCATCTCCATCTCGGCGGCGGTCATCGCGCTGGCGGTGTCGATGCCGGCGGTCGCCCAGGAGGCGCCGCCCGCCGACGACAATTCGGCCGGCGATATCATCGTCACCGCACAGAAGCGCGCCGAGCGCCTGATCGACGTGCCGGTCGCCATCTCCGCGATCTCGGCGGACACGCTGACCTCGCAGAACATCAATCGTCTGTCGGAATATTTCGACCGTGTGCCGGGTCTCCAATATTCGAACCAGCGCGTGTCGGGCCTGGCGCTGCGCGGCGTCACCACCGGCGGCGCGACCGCGCCGACCGTCGCGCTGCTCGTCGACGACATCCAGTTCGGCGGCACCACCGGTACCGGCCAGCCGCCGCTTCCCGATTTCGATGCCAGCGCGGTCAGCCGGGTCGAAGTGCTGCGCGGCCCACAGGGTACGCTCTATGGCGCGTCGAGCCTTGGCGGCCTGATCAAATATGTGCTCAAGGAACCCGATACCAACGCGTTCTCCGGCCGCATCGAGCTTGGCGGCACCTCCATCGCGCATGGCGGCACCGGCTATGCGGCACGCGGCTCGGTCAACATCCCGGTCACCGACTGGCTGGCGATTGCTGGCAGCGGCTTCAAGCGTGAAGACGCACCCTATCTGGACAACGCCAATCCCGCCGCGCTGAAGGCGAAGGACGTCAACACCCGTGACGTCTGGGGCTTTCGTGGCGCCGCGCTGATCAAACCGGCCGATAATTTCCGCATCATATTGTCGGCGCTCCACCAGAAGCAGGACGCGATGAACAGCGACCTGGCGATCACCGCGGGCGGTGTTCCGGTCTGCAGAGCATGCACGCTTGCCACCTCGCCCACGCGAGCGACGGCGGTGACGACATTCGAGCCGGTCTATGGCGACCTGACGATCAACTCGCTCGATTCGATCAACAACTCGAAATTCCAGCTCTACTCGGCGCGCGGCGAGCTCGAACTCGGTGGTGTGACCATCACCTCGATCAGCGCTTGGAGCCGTGCGGACAATGTCATTACCAGCGATGTGACCAACGTCTTCGGCGGTCTGTTGCGGGCAGTCTATGGTCTATCGACGGCACCGACCGTGCAGATCGCCAATGCCGACCAGACGCATAAATTCTCGCAGGAACTGCGTTTCGGCGGCGATTTCGGCACCAGCTTCAGCTGGCTCGCCGGCGGCTTCTACACCGTCGAACATGCCGCGACCAACCAGACGCTGATCGCGACGGGCAGTCTCAATGCAACGCCCTATGTCGGCACCGGTCCCGGCACCTATCGCGAATATGCCGGTTTCGCCGATCTCACCTGGCACGCGACCGACAAGCTCGATGTCCAGGTTGGCGGCCGTTATGCGCACAACAAGCAGCACAATGAGTCGACCCTCGACACCTCGCCGCAGACCGCTCCGGTCTTCGGTTCGGGCACGACGATCGCCGATTCGAGCGACAGTGCCTTCACCTGGCTGATCTCGCCGAGCTATCATTTCTCGCGCGACATCATCGCTTATATCCGCGTCGCGAGCGGCTATCGTCCGGGCGGCCCAAACATCGCGGCGCCGCCATCGGTGCCGCAGTCCTTCGGCTCGGATACGGTCGTGAACTATGAATTCGGCTTCAAGGGCAAGGTCATTCCCGGCGTCCTGACGCTTGATGCCTCGCTGTTCCAGATCGACTGGAAAAATATCCAGCTGCAGGGCACCGATTCGATCAGTTCGCTCACCTTCCTTGCCAATGGCAGCAAGGCACGCAGCCGGGGCCTGGAATTCGCGGCAAACCTCACGCCCTGGCGGGGCATGGCCATCGATGCGAGCCTGACGTTTACCGATGCGACCCTGACCCAGGATCTGCCGACGCTCGCCGGTGCCACCGGGCTGAGCGGGCTGGCGGGTGACCGCCTGCCATTCTCGGCAAAGGTCGCGGGTAACGTCAACGTGCAGCAGACGTTCGATCTGTCCGACTCGCTCGAAGGCACCCTGGGCCTCACGGCCATCTATCTCGGTGATCGTGCCAGCACCTTCGTGACGAACGCCGCGAACGCGACCCGTCCGCGCATCCTGATGCCTGAATACACCACGGTCGATATCCGTGCCGGTCTGACCTATGATCGGGTCTGGAGCGTCAACCTCTACACCCGCAACCTGTTCGACAAGCGCGGCGTCGCCGCTGCGGACAATCGCAACGGCGTCAATGTGCCGACCGCGCTGTTCATCCAGCCGCGCACCATCGGCATAACCCTGGCGCGATCGTTCTGATCATGGCGGGCGGCGATCGCGCTTCATGATATCGAGATGCGCAGGGCCCCCGGTCCTGCGCATCTTTTTTGGTACGGATATGATCGAGGTGGACCGATGCGACCGGCGTTGATCAGTTATGCTCTGACGGGCCTCGTGCTGGCGTTCGCACCCGCGACACCGTCCATCGCCGGTGCGGCGGAGCGAAGCACCTCCCTTGCCGTGACGCTGGCGCCGATCGCAGCACCCGCCGCCCGGACGCGGATCGGCACCGTCCGGATCACCTTGCGCTTCGGCGGTATCGCTGCCGGCCGGGGCGACGCGTTGCTCCGCCTTCCAATGGTCGCCAGCAACGTCGACACGGTGGCCACCACGATCTCCGCCATCACCGCGCGCGACGCGAAGGGTGTGCTGCATCTCACCGCGCGTGACATCGACCTGCCCGAGACGAGTATGCGCGACGCGGTCGGCGGCGGACCGTCACGCGAATGGCTGGTCGACCGCGCGGTGCAGGGCGCGGTCACCATTCAGTACAGCGTGCCGGCCGAGGCGACCCTGCCGCCCCGCGGCCCGGCGCCGCCCTTCTCCTTCACTGCCGATGGCGGCGGGGTGTCAGCGGCGGGCCATGTCTTCCTGCTGCTGCCCCCCGGCGACAACCGGTATCGCACGACCTTCGGCTGGGATCTGACCCGCGCGCCCAAGGGGAGCCGGGGCGTCAGCTCACTCGGCGAGGGTAGCGTCACCGCCGCCGAGCCGCTCGATGGCGCGCAGTTGCGGATGAGCTTCTTCATGGCCGGGCGGATCGGCACCTGGCCGCCCAGCACTCCCGCCGGCGGTTTCTTCGGCGCATGGCAGGGCGATCCCCGCTTCGATGCCGGCGCGCTGCTCGCCTGGACCGGTACGCTCTACGATCATTATGCGCACATGTTCGGCCAGAAGGACTCGCCGCCTTATGGCGTCTTCCTGCGCTACAATCCGATCAATGCGGGCGGCGGCGTCGGTCTCTACCGGTCATTCGTGACCACCTTCGGCACGGGGCGCGGTTCGGATGTCGCCAGGATCCGGCTGACGCTCGCGCATGAGATGTTCCACACCTTCCAGCCCTATATCGCCAGCCCCGCCGGCCTCGAATCCTCGTGGTTCGGCGAGGGGCTTGCCACCTTCTACCAGGCGCGGCTGCCGTTCCGCTTCGGGATGCTGACCCCTGAGGAATATCTGGCCGACATCAACTGGACCGCGGCGCGGTATTACACCAGCAGCATGGCCCGCGCCCCGAACAGCCAGGTGCCCCTGCGCTTCTGGGCCGACACCCGCGTGCGAACGCTGCCCTATGACCGGGGCATGCTCTATTTCGTCACGGTCGACGATGCGCTGCGCAAGGCCAGCGGCGGCAAGACCTCGCTCGACGATCTGATGCTCGCCATGCTGGCGATCGAAAAGACCGGCAAGGTGACCGGCAATGCCGATTGGGAAGCGTTGCTGGCACAGCATCTTGGACCGGGAGCCGTCGACGATTTTCGCGCGTTCCTGGACGGGGCGATGCCGGTGCCCGCTTCGGATGCCTTCGGCGCCTGCTTCCGTCGGACCACCCGCCCGCTACGGCGCTATGAACTGGGCTTTGCAACCGATGTCCTTGCCCAGCCGAAGCGCGTGGTAAGCGGGCTGGTTCCGGGATCCGCTGCGGACAAGGCGGGATTGCGCAATGGCGACGAGATTGTCGATCCGGTGCCGCAGGACGGGATCCAGGGCGAGCAGACCGAACTGATCCGTCTCAAGGTGCGGCGCGGGCAGGGCGTTCTGCCAATCTCCTATTTGCCGCGCGGCGAGACCGTCGACGCCTATCAGTGGGAGTTCGTGCCCGGTGCCGCGCGACAAGGTTGCGCACTTTGACGAACCTGTCCCGGTCGCTTGGCGCCCCTTTTGAATAGCGTTCGTGTTTCACCGTAAGAGGGTGATTTCAACGCTTTCTCCGCGCGAGCCACGAAGCGCCTCGCTGCGCTTCGGAAGCCGCACCGCGGGCGGCTCCCGCTTGACCATGTACCCTGAGTTCGATAGAGGCGCACGGAGTCGAACTGGGGCGCCAAGCTCCGGTTTTCAGGCGAAAACTTTTTGTGGTTCATTTCATGGTACCACGAAAGATTCGTCGATCGGAAAGTTGGGAAGAACAATGGCTTGTCGCCTGAGTTCGAATCCACCCTCTCCGCCAGTTTTCATGATATAGACGCGCCCGAAAGGCACCGACACCGCATGGCATACAAGGAACCGAGCTTTCAGGACCGGGCGGCGCTCTCCGCGCAAGCCAAGCAGAAGGCCCTGGAGAAACTGAAGGCTCAGCCGCCGATCGATCCGGCGGTTGCCGAGGCGCGCGCTGCCGCACGTGCCGCAAAGGAAGTGGCCGATGCCAAGCGCCGCGCCGACAAGCTTGCCGCCGCCGAACAGGCGAAGCTCGACAAGATCGCCCGCGCTGAAGCGGCGCTCGCCGAAGCCGCTGCTGCAGTCGAGCGCGCGCAACTGACCGAGGCCGAGAAGAAGGCGGCGCGCGACGCGCGCTACGCCGCACGCAAGAAGGGCAAGCGCTGACCGCCTGACCTCCATCGGAGGTTTGTCACGGCCCGCAGCGATTAAAATCTCCGTAAATTCGACCTGCAGGCCCATGCCCTGCATCGCGTTGGCGTGAGCCGATCCGGCCTGGAATCATTTCCGCGCCGCTATTGCGATATCAGCCTGAACTCAATCGACCGCCCAACCGGCGCGGTTTGACGCTTCCCGGCCCCTGCCTTCTCGTGCTAACGAGAATTACTCGCATTAGTGAAGATCGGGGACGTGGAATGATTCGCTTCAGGGAAGCCCGCTTGCTGGGCGCGCTTTTGGCGCTGCCGTTTTCCGGACCTGTCTTTGCAGAGACGATTGTCACCGGACCCCGGCCGGTATTGTTCGGGCCCTCATTGGCCGCTGACCGTGCCGCGATCCTCGCCATGGCGGGCGATTACAAGGTGACGTTCGATTTCCGCGAAACCACGCCGTGGCGCGCCGATTATACGCCGATCCAGTCCAAGCTTTCCGGTGGCCATGAAAGCGTGCGCGTGGTCGAGGACAGCCCGACGCACATCGTCCTGCAGCATCTCTTGGTCGTCGGGACGACCGGCAGCGACCCGATGGTGATCAAGCATTGGCGGCAGGACTGGACCTATGAGCCCGCCACGGTGCTGACCTATGAAGGGCAGGGGAAATGGGGGCTGACGGACGTGCCGGCCGACCAGCGCAAGGGCAGCTGGTCGCAGACCGTGTGGCAGACCGATGATTCCCCGCGCTATGGCGGCTGGGGTAAATGGACCAGCGAGGGCGGGATACCGCGCTGGCAGAGCGACTGGTCATGGCGCCCGCTCGCGCGCCGCGATGCGGTGCGCAAGCCGCCCTATGACCGCTATTTCAGCATCAACCGCCACTCGCCGTCACCCAATGGCTGGATCCACTGGCAGGACAATATCAAGATGGGGTTGGTCGGCGGAAAGCTCGTGCCCTTCGTCCAGGAATCGGTCCTCAACACCTATGTGAAGGACAGCGACTATGACGTCGACTCCGCCGACGCCTATTGGACCGCGACCAAAGATTATTGGGCTGCGGTACGCGCCGCCTGGGATGCGGCGATTGTCGCGAACAAGGGCGTAGTTGTGGCCGAGGTCGCCGACACCGGCTCCGCCTCGGGCGAGCGCCTGATGGGCTATGCCGACGACATCAAGGCCGGCAAGCTGAAGACCGCCGATGCGGTTGTGAAGGCGAGGGCGGTAATTGCCGAGGTCACCAGGCGCTAGGGTTCGATGAATTTAGACGGCTTCCTGTCGTCATCTCCGCTTTCTTGGAGGCACCGATGGTGTGACTCGCTGGAGGTCGCCATTTGAATCTTCTGGGTGACGAAGAAAATGGCAGCTTTGTACCTGATCTCGGTCGCTGTTGCCGTTTTGAGACTCTTCGCAAAGCGGACTTTTACAGCCGACTTAAGGAGCTGCAGTGTCGCCGACCGCCAGCACAACGATATTCGTGCCGGTCCCACTGCTGCGGAGTGAGTCGCGCGTGACCAGCAACGTGGTGCCTGGGCTCAGGATGCCGTCGAGCAGAACGCGAAAAGTCTCGGGAAGGTGCGCCCGGGCCCGCTCGATCGGGGTAAGTTCCGGCGCAATCGGCTTTGGGTTGCCGGGCAGCGGCAGCCTCAGCCAGTGGATGCCGGCTGGATCGATGCTTTTCAGCGTGAAGGCCTCGGTCCTCTCAACCGGACCATCGATGGTGATCGCCGCGGATCCGATCTCTATGCCATTTCGCAGTACAACGACGCGACGGTCTCGCCCGCTGACGACGATCGATATCGGACCGGCGGGAGACCTGTCCGGCCGCCAGATATAATCTTCGGGCGGTTGATGCATGTCATCCGGCCCAGCGGCGATGATCCCCGGTGTGGGCGATATCTCCGGTGCCTCAGCGTCATCGGTGATGATGACGGTGAGACCCAGGCGGGTGACGCCGAACAACAATTTGGCGAACGCCAAGGGCAGCCGCACACAGCCGTGAGAATCGGGATAACCGGGCAAATGGCCGGCGTGCAATGCGATCCCGCCCCAGGTCAGCCGCTGCATGAACGGCATCGGTGCATCCTTGTAGAGATTGGATGTGTGGTCCGCGTCTTTCTGCAGGATCGTAAATATGCCGGTCGGGGTTTGATAACCAGGCCGACCGCTCGATATCGTCGAAACGCCGATCGGGAGGCCATTGCGATAAAGATAGGCGCGCTGCGTCTTGAGACCGACGATCATCGTCACTGGCCCGGCCGGCGCGATGTCCGGTGCCCACAGGAACTCGCCGGGCTTGAGCGCCTCGACTGCGCCATCGGTCGATGCTGGCGGCGTTTGCGCGGTCGCGGCTGTATTCATTCCCATCAGCGCAACCATGGCCGCGCACCGCAACAACACATGTTTTCCGATCACCGATCAGCGCCGGTCGAGCTGGCGGCTGACGAGCATCAGGGTCGGGTCGCCCGGGTAAGGCGCGACGGTGAAGCCCATGTCGCGTTCCAGTTCGATCGCCTGGTGATTGTCGCGGCTTTCGATCGCTTCGAGTGTGTGCACGCCCTTCGACTCCGCATAGCGGGCGATATAGGCGAGCAATTCCCAGCTGATCCCCAGACGCTTGTGATCCTCGCGGATCGCGATCGCGACCTCGCCATGCTCGAACGCCGCATCACATGCGAGCATGCCGGTCGCGATCATCATCGATCCATCGGCAGTGAAGGCGAGAAAGTTTTCCGCATGATCATGGTCGAGGTGCGTGAGGGCGGTGATCTGGCTCGTGCCGACTTCGTTCAGGCCAGTCAGGAAACGGAAGCGCAGATCGGCGCGAGTGACATGCGAGAAGAAATCCTTCAGCGTTCCATCATCTTCATACAAAGCAGGCCGGACGTGGAAGCGGAAGCCGGTTCGCGTGGTGAGCATATCACCTGTCTTGGTCTGATTCACGCTGGATATCCTCGATCGGAATGGCTTTCCCGAGAAGGATGTAGCCAATGCAGCCGGGTCCGATCAGCGTCGGAAACCACGTAGATCGAGCGGGCAGGTGCAGAGGCTGGACCCTAAGTAGATTCCGACCCGGCCGGTCCGCAACCAAACCAGCTAGAGCCTGCTCATCGCTCAACGATGAGGAGGTCGCCATGCCGAAGCGCCACAATGAAATTACCTATATCGAAACCCGTCTTGCCAAGACGCTGCGCCAGGCCGAACATTCTTCGGGCGAATGCGACCGGGCATCGCATGAGGGCTTGGCCGATCTCTATCGTTCCCAATTGGCCGAGCTGCGCAAAAACCTGACGATGCCGAACCGGGCGCTCATCTAGCCGTCGGCGGGTGGGCCGCCGAAACCGGCGACGAACGCGATCCGCAACACGTCAGAAATACTGCGGACACCGAGCTTGTGCGTCAGGTTCGATCGATGGACTTCCACGGTACGGGTGGCGATGCCGAGCTTATAGGCGGTGATCTTGTTGGCCTGTCCGCGCACCATGCCGTCAAGTACTTCGCGCTCGCGCGGCGTCAGCACAGCGAGGCGCAACGTCGCCGCGGCAACGCTCATCTGCCCGGTCTGTGCGGCGCCGAGCCGCTCGAAGGCTTCCTCGACGGCGCGCAGCAGAACGACCTTTTCGAACGGTTTTTCGAGAAAATCGATCGCACCGGCCTTGATCGCGCGCACCGACAAGGCGATGTCGCCATGGCCGGTCAGCATCACGATCGGCAGGGCGATCCCACGCTCGCCGAGCAATCTCTGTACTTCCAGCCCGTCGAGTTCGGGCATGCGGATGTCGAGCAGCACACAGCCTGGCTCCACCTCGGCGGCAACCGCGAGGAATGCGACGCCGGAGGCATAGGTTTCGACCCGGAACCCGCTCATGCGCAGCAGGAAACTGGCCGAGCGGCGGATCGCGTCTTCGTCATCGATCAGATGGATAAGCCGCTCATCCGCCATCGATGTCGTCCAAATCCGCGCGCAAGAGCGTGAAGTGGAATTCGGTACCGTCCGGCAGCGCGGTCGCCCAGATCGCGCCGCCATGTGCCTCGACGATTGTGCGGCAGATCGACAGGCCCAACCCCATTCCCTCCGGCTTGCTCGAGGCAAATGCCTGGAACAGCCGGTCGGCGACGCCGGGTGCGATACCGCCGCCGGTGTCGGTGATGGTGACCTGCATATGATCGTCGACAGGGCATGTCGCGATCGTCAGGATGCGGCGTGGGGTGTCCGCCATCGCCTGGATCGCATTGCGGATAAGGTTGACCAGCACTTGCTGGATCTGAACGCGGTCAGCCCGCACCATCGCGTCCGTACTGGAATAGTCCGTCACCACCCGGACTCCGGCCGCACGCGCGCCGATCAACGCGAGGTGCGCGGCTTCTTCGACCATCAGGTTCAGCGGCTCAGGTCGCTGGCTGACCGCGCCATGAGCGACGAAATCGCGCAACCGGCGGATGATATGGCCGGCGCGGATCGACTGCGCCGTTGCATCCTCCATCGCCTCACGTGCCAGCGCCAATGTTTCGGGTGTCGGATCATCGAGCAGGCCGCGCGCGCCTTCGAGATAGTTGGTGACGGCGGTCAATGGCTGGTTGAGCTCATGCGCCAGCGTGGAGGCCATGGTGCCCATTGCGCTCAGCCGTGAGACGTGGATCAGTTCGGATTGCAGGTCCTGCAAACGCAGTTCGGTACGCCGCCGTTCGGTGAGGTCGCGGATGAAGCCGGTGAAGATGCGCCGGTCGCCGACCAATGCCTCCCCGACCGCGAGTTCGAGCGGGAATGTCTCGCCGTTGCGGCGCAGGCCGGTGACCAGCCGCACCCGCCCAATCACCTTGCGTTCACCACCGCCCATATAGTCGGCGAGATAGCCGTCATGCCGGCCACGATCCGGTTCGGGCATCAGCACCGAGACGTTGCGGCCGATCACATCCGCTTCGACATGGCCGAACAAGCGCTCCGCCGCCGCGCTGAACGAGGATATGGTACCGGCTTCGTCGATGATGATCATCGCGTCGGGCACGGTTTCCAGAATGGAGCGCAGATGCTCTTCACGCCGTGCCAGCGCGGTTTCCGCCGCTTTCTGTTCGGTAAGGTCGCGCACGACCTTGCCGAAGCCGCGCAACGCGCCGGTCTCGTCATGCAGTGCCGTCATCGTGACGCAGGCGAAGAATTCCGAGCCGTCGCGGCGGACGCGCCAGCTTTCCTCCTCCAGCCTGCCCTCGGCAGCGGCGCGCACCAGATCGGCGGCGGGTTTGTCCGCCGCGATATCGCGCGGCTGATAGAAAACGGAGAAATGCCGGCCGACGATCTCAGCCTGGGTCCACCCCTTGATACGCTCCGCGCCGCGGTTCCAGATCGTCACATACCCTTGGGGATCGAGCATGTAGATCGCGTAGTTGGTCGCCCCGTCGATCAACAGGCCGAGCTCCTCCGCCAGGGTGCCGGGTTTCAGGGGGATCGCGCAAATCCTCATATCGGGCGATGCAGCACAACGCCGGGCCGATCGCGTACCACCTCCACGCCGGGAAATGCCTATCAAATCGGCGACTTGCCCGACGCTGCAACGAGCACAGCACGAGCGTCGGACGCGATTCTATGCCCCTCTTGCGACGGCATCACGCGGACGGCGATCGTCGCGGGACAGGAATCGCTTGCGGCTGGCACGTTGGCCCAGGTCAGGTCGCGGCAGATATCGGCCCGGGCTTCCGCATCATTTTCGCCGATTCCGCCGGTGAAGACGATCATATCCGCCCCACCAAGGGCCGCCATCATTGCCGCGATCTGTTTTGCTACCGAGCGGCAGAAGATCGCGATGGCGAGCCTGGCTTCCTCACTCGCTGCCGCGCGCAATTCGCGGATGTCGCCGGATATGCCCGATATGCCGCGCATTCCCGATTGACGATCGATCAGTGTCTCCAGCGCCGCCGCATCCAGCCCGTGCCGGCGCATCAGGTATAGCAACACGCCCGGATCGAGATCTCCGGTGCGCGTCGCCATTACGATCCCGCCCGACGGGGTAAGGCCCATGCTGGTGTCGACCGATTGGCCGTTCCGCACCGCCGTGACGCTGGCGCCGCTACCGAGATGCGCGATGATCAGCCGCGGCGGCCGCTCCGCACCGAGCTGATCGAGGATCGACTGGCAGGACAGGCCATGAAAACCGTATCGACGGATGCCCGCCGCGCGAAGCGTGCCGGGCAGCGGCAGAGTCGCGGCGATATCAGGAAGGCCGGCATGAAAACCGGTGTCGAAGCATGCGATATGCGGACGGTCCGGCCAACGCGCCTGCGCGGCCGCGATCAATGCCAGCGATGCGGGGCCGTGCAGGGGCGCGAAAGCGGTGGCCCGTTCAAGCCGGGCGATGATCCCGGTGTCGATCAGGACAGGGGCGAACAGATCCGGCCCGCCATGCACGATGCGATGGCCGATCGCGTCTGGCCGATTGCCACCCAGCGCATCGGTGATCGTATCGAGTGTCGTGTCGGCGGGGTCGGCGGTGCCAGCCGCGATTTGCGCCGTCGTGCCCGATCCGGCCTCGTACAATCCGAACTTCAGCGACGACGATCCCTCGTTCAGCGTCAGGATCTTCATCGGATCCAGCGCCAGTCGTTGATCTCCGGCAGGTCGTCGCCATGCTCGGCGATGTACAGTTTGTGGCGTTCGATCGCCGTCCAATATTGCGCGCGCGCATTGGGGATCAGATGGCGCAGCCGCGGCACGCGTTCGACCGCGTCGAGCGCCAGCCGATAACGATCGAGATCGTTGAGCACGACCATGTCGAACGGCGTGGTGGTGGTGCCTTCCTCCTTGAACCCGCGAACATGGATATTGGCGTGGTTGGGCCGTTTATAGGTCAGCTTGTGGACCAGTGACGGATAGCCGTGAAACGCGAAGATCACCGGGCGGTCGACCGTGAACAGCGCCTCGAACGCGCGATCGTCGAGGCCGTGCGGATGTTCGGACTGTGGTTGCAGCACCATCAGGTCGACCACGTTCACGACGCGGATGCGGATATTCGGAATGTTTTCGCGCAGCAGCATCACCGCCGCCATCGTTTCCAGCGTCGGCACATCGCCGGCGCAGGCCATCACCACATCGGGCTCGCCGGCATCGCTCGCGAAATTCCACACACCGGCGCCCGCAGTACAATGGCGCACCGCGTCGTCGATGCCGAGCCACTGCCATTCGGGTTGCTTGCCCGCGACGATGACGTTCACATAATTGCGGCTGCGCAGGCAATGGTCCGCCACCGACAACAGGCAATTGGCGTCGGGCGGTAAGTAGATCCGCGCCACGCCCGCCGTCTTGTTGGCGACATGATCGATGAAGCCGGGATCCTGATGCGACAGCCCGTTATGATCCTGCCGCCAGACATGCGAGGTGAGCAGATAGTTGAGCGATGCGATCGGCCGCCGCCACGGGATTCCGTCCGAGACCTTCAACCATTTGGCATGTTGGTTGAGCATCGAATCGACGATGTGGACGAACGCCTCATAGCATGAGAACAACCCGTGCCGCCCGGTGAGGAGATACCCCTCCAGCCAACCCTGGCAGAGATGCTCGCTCAGCACCTCCATGACGCGGCCGTTGCGGTCGAGATGCTCGTCCACCGCCGCGGTTTCCGCCATCCACGCCTTGCCGGTGACATCATATACCGCCTGCAGACGGTTCGACGCGGTCTCGTCGGGTCCGAACAGCCGGAAATTCGCGGCATCGAGGTTGAGCGCCATGGTCTCGCGGAGAAAATCGCCCAGCACCGCGGTCGCCGCCGCCTTCACACCGCCCGCCTCCGGTACGGTCACCGCGTGATCGCGAAAGTCGGGCAGGGCCAGCGGCCGGAGCAGCGCACCGCCATTGGCGTGCGGGTTCGAGCCCATTCGCCGATGCCCGGTCGGCGCGAGCGAAGCATACTCCTCACGGAACTTGCCGCTGGGGTCGAACAGCTCATCCGCACGATAGCTGAGCAGCCATTGCTCGAGCTGACGAAGATGTTCGGGATCGGTGAAATCGGCGATCGGCACCTGATGCGCGCGCCATGTGCCCTGGACGGGTTTGCCGTCGACGACCTTCGGCCCGGTCCAGCCCTTGGGCGTTTCCAGCACGATCATCGGCCAGCGTGGGCGTCCATTGTCCGGCAGGCCATTGCGCGCAGTAGCCTGAATCGCGCGGATCCGCTCCAGCACCGTATCGAGCGTCGCCGCGAGCGACTGATGCACGATATCGGGATCGTCGCCCGTGACGAAGAAGGGTTCGTGCCCATAACCATGCATCAATTCAGTCAGCTCCTCGCGCCCGATGCGCGCCAGCACGGTCGGATTGGCGATCTTGAAGCCGTTGAGATGCAGGATCGGCAGGACTGCGCCGTCGCGCGGGGGGTTGAGGAACTTGTTGCTGTGCCAGCTCGCTGCGAGCGCACCCGTCTCGGCCTCGCCATCGCCGATGACGCAGGCGACGATCAGGTCGGGATTGTCGAACGCCGCGCCATAGGCATGGGCGAGCGAATAACCCAGTTCGCCACCTTCATGGATCGACCCGGGTGTTTCCGGAGCGACGTGGCTGGGGATGCCGCCCGGCCAGGAGAATTGCCGGAATAGCCGGTCCATGCCGCCCCGGCTGCGCTCGATCGCGGGATAGGTTTCGGTGTACGACCCCTCGAGATAGGTGTTGGCAACGATCCCCGGCCCGCCATGTCCCGGGCCGATGACCGCGATCATGTCGAGATCATGCTCGACGATAAGCCGGTTGAGATGGACATAGATCAGGTTGAGCCCCGGCGTCGTGCCCCAATGGCCGAGCAGCCGCGTTTTCACGTCGCCGATCTCCAGTGGCCGATCGAGCAGCGGGTTGGCGCGGAGGTAAATCTGCCCGACCGAAAGATAGTTCGCTGCGCGCCAATACCCGTGCATGCGCCGCAGCATGTCGGGCGACAGCGGGCCGGCGGCACCTTTTCCAGACCGCTCGATCGCGGCTATCATCATGTCGGTCATATCGGCTTCCCGTCGGGTCGTGGCGTGAAGCCCGGCCATAGGAGGGCCGCGCGCACGCGGTCAGCGTCGGAAACTACGCAGAAGACCGCGCAATCTACGTACTTTCCGTTGCTGCCCGCACCACCGCTCCCGCCCTAGGGATGTCCTCAATCGAACAGTGGAAAGACAGCTCACATGGTCAACGCCGTCCTAAAGCCCGATGCGCTCGCGCTCGCTATCGAACGCCAGGCGCAGCCCATCGTACATCACGAACCGAAAGGCTTTTCCGATCGCTTCGCGCTCGGCTTCACCAAGCTCCTCCGGTTCAGCGCCGACACGTTTTTCGCCAAGCGCTATGGCCACCGCGCGATCGTATTGGAGACCGTCGCGGCGGTGCCCGGGATGGTCGGCGCGATGTTCACCCACCTCAAATGCCTGCGCCGGATGCGCGACGATCAAGGCTGGATCCGCACCTTGATGGAAGAAGCAGAGAATGAGCGCATGCATTTGATGACGTTCATCGAGATCGCCAAGCCGACCTGGTTCGAGCGCACGGTGATCCTGCTGGTGCAAGGCGTGTTTCTGATCGGCTTTTCGGTCCTTTATCTGCTCTCTGCGCGGACCGCGCACCGCGTCGTCGGCTATTTCGAGGAAGAGGCGGTGACCAGCTACACGTTGTACCTGAAGGAAATCGACGAAGGCCGGTCGCCCAACGTGCCGGCGCCGGCAATCGCGCGGCATTACTGGAAGATGGCCGACGATGCGACGCTGCGCGATGTCGTGCTGTTGGTACGCGATGACGAGGCGCATCACCGCGACGTCAATCACGGCTTTGCCAGTACCATCGCCGGCATGCCGATCGACCGGCCCAACGCGCCTTATCCACCGCATGCTACCGAACTCGCAGTGGGCGGCTGAGCCCGGGTTATCCCGTTTCCACAAGTATCTGGCGATTGGAGAATGATAATGACCCGCGACTCGTCGATTGCCGATCATCCACCGCGCCACGTGATCGTCATCGGCCATCCCGTGCCCGGCAGCTTCAATCACGCCATCGCTGACCATTATTGCAGGACCGTGCGGGACGCCGGGCAGGAAGCGGTAATCCGCGATCTCTATGCGCTGGATTTCGATCCGCGGCTGCGCGGCAATCGCTTTCCCGAACATCACACTGCGATGTCGATGGACGTCGCGCAGGAGCTGGGCCTGTTGCGGGAAGCCGATGCCATCGTGTTCGTCTACCCGATCTGGTTTGGGATGCCGCCGGCGATGATCAAGGGGTATGTCGACCGGGTGATGGGGGCGGGACTGACGCCGGCTGCCATAAGTCACGGTATTCAGGATTCGATTTTGGCGGGCAAGAGCTTGGCAACCTTCTCGACATCGGCGGCCTCCAGCATCTGGCTAGACGAACACGGTCAGATGGAAGCGGTCAGAAAGGCCTTTGACCGATATCTCATGGCCGTGTTCGGCATGACCGATGCTGGACACGAGCATTTCGGATCGTTGGCCCCCGATTCCGAAGATGGCCTGGCACGCCACTATCTTACCCAGGTCGAAGAGCGCGCCCGCGTGACATGCATGGGGCTTACCGCCAAGCGAGGTGCCGATCAGAGGCGATTGCTGCTCGCCACATCCGACTGAGACAAACCGCCGACGATGCACGAACGGGGACTGTTCGCTCCAATGGTCTGAAAGCGGTCCTTCTGCTGCCGGCCCAATAACCGCCATCATAAATATCCCCGCCTTCGCGGAGATGGCGGGATGGCGCGATCAGATGTTATCCTGTCCCAGCCAGCACCCACGACAAAACGCCACCGCCCCCGGCTTAGTCAGGGGCGGTGACGTCATCCCTCTCACTGCGCAAATGTCAGCGCGGCGCGCGGGTCCAGGTCTGGGTCCGGCACAGGAACACCGCGATGCAGCCCTTCACCTTCAGCGTGCTGGGGTTCTCCAGCGTCAGCGAACCGGAGGTCGCGCCGTCGCCGGTATTGGGATCGTAAAGCGGGCCGCCCTTCCATTCGGTCGGGCCACCGGTGAAGCCGCTCAGGATACGCAGGCCCATCACCTTGCGCCCGCGCAACGCCGTGTCCGAATTGCGGATGTCGCGCTGGTCGGGATTGGCGCGGAGCGGATCGCCGTCGAGCACGCGGCCGCACAATGCCTTGCCGCAGCGATGGATCTCGACCACGCCGTTGCGCTGCTGGGTGCGCCATTTGCCGAGCAGGGCGCTGTCCGGCGAGGCGATCGCTGCGCCGGAGCCGAACAGCAGCAATGCCCCGGCAATGCCGGCCGAAAGATGAGTCTTCACACGGTTCTCCCTTGAATGATGCGGCGTCGCATTATGCAACTCCGAGCCCGAGACGTTGCTGGGACCGGGCGAGCAGGGCGCGTTCGTCATGCTGCCAGGGGTGGAATCCGGGTTTGAAATAGCCGATCCAGGCCGGGACGATGCGGCGCAATATGCCGTTCTTGCCGAACAGATATTTGATCGTGCGGCCCCAGATGCGCACACCGCGCAAGCCGTCCTGATGGTAAAGGTCGCGCATATTGGCTGCAATCGTCCCATACAGGATGAGCGAAGCCAATATCATGGCCCTGGTGCGCAGGAAATAGCGCCGCAACCCCGACCAGTCCGCCGTCACCGCCAGGAACGTGTCATAAGCGACTGCCTTGTGTTCGATCTCCTCGATCGCGTGCCAGCTCCACAACCGGCCGATATCGGCCGGGGCGGCATCCATGTCGCGGCTGTCATTGGCGAGCAGCTCATGCGCCAGCATCGCGGTGAAATGTTCCAGCGCGCAGGTCGCGGCAAGCTGATGATGCTTGCTGCGCTTGCGGGCGATGCCGAGCACTTTCTTCGTGCGGGATTCGAGCCGGTCGATTTCATAGCCGCTGTCGGCGGCGAGCTTGTTGAATGCGGCATGCTCGCGGCTGTGCACCGCTTCCTGCGCGACGAAGCCCTTGATCTGCATCTGTAGATGCGGGCTGACGTCGCGGCGGAAGGCGCGCACCGCGTCCATGAAGAATTTCTCGCCGGCCGGGAAGGTGCAGGACAGCGCGTTGAAGAAGGCCGAGGCAACAGGGTCGTTGCCATGCCACCAATGCGGATGGCCGGCCTGTTCCCGGTTGAAGCGCAGGTCGCGCAACGGAATCGGCAGATCGGGCGGGGTGAGGGTGGCCTGATTGGTCATGACTCGTCTCCATGTCGTATTGACATTGATGTCCGTATATCGATTTGAACATCAATGTCAATATAACGGATCGGGCACACGCCTTTGAACCCGCGCTTCATCTTGAAGGCAGGGCAGCCCGCGCGGACGAGCTCGGAAGGTTTAACGATTTTCGTTTGACCGGTCTGCTGCCTATTTTACAGCAAATATATGATATATAACATTATTTTATCTATCGCCGAAGCTGGCGCGGGATGAGATATGTTACATTGCTGGTGTAACATATCTCCCGTCGTCCATTCTCCCGGCTCGGCCGTTCAGGCGCCCGCCGGCGACGATTCAACGCATCCAGGCAATCGGGCATATCGCTTTTTCCGGATGAATGTCGGCCCGCTCTTTCTTGGTGTCGGAAACAGCATGGCCAAAGCGCGGTGAGCCAAGGGCCTTGTCCGCCGCCGTCGCTGCGCTGGAAACGAAAAGAGCGGCCCCGGATGGAATCCGGAGCCGCTCCAGCTCGATCATTGGAGGCTTACAGGGTGACGCGAACAGTCGCGCCAAAGGTGCGCGGGTTGCCGGGATAGCCCTGAATGATGCCGGTCGATTTCGTGTAGCCGAGCAGGTTGATGTAATAGCTCTTGTTGAATGCGTTCTCGACCCAGAGTTGCAGGTCGAGCTTGCGGTCGAGCAACTGCACGCCGGCGCGGAAGCTGGTCAGCGCATAGCCCTGGATCTCGGCCGACGGGTCCAGCGTGATGGTTGTGTTCTGCTTGGAGCGCCAGTTGATATCGACCAGCGCATAGCCCGTCACATCGGACGAGATGGCATGGGTGTAGTCGGCGGTCAGGTCGGTGGTCCATTTCGGCGCCCAGGCAACCTGGCGCCCGGTCAGGTCGCACGTCAGCGCGGTCGACTGGCCCGGGCAAACCGAATTGCGGAACGAGGAATAGACCGCATCATTATAGGCGACGAACCCCTTCAGATGCAGACCCTCCAGCGGCCAGGCTTCACCCTCCACTTCGACGCCCTGCGAGGTGAGCGATCCGACATTGGCGAGGAATTTGAGCGCGGTGTTGCCGACGCCCACCGCCTGGTTGGCCTGATAATTCTGCACCTTGGTCAGGAAGGCGGTCACGTTGATGAGCAGATGGCGGTCGAACCATTCGCTCTTGATGCCGGCTTCGACGTCATCGGCCTTCTCGCCCTTGACCGTCTGTCCGGCCCCCAGCGCGATGGCCGATGCGACCCCTGAATCCGGATTGCTCGAATTATAAGGCAACAGATTGAAGCCGGCCGATTTGTTGCCGCGGACATATTTTCCGAAGACCATCAGCGCGGAGTTGACCTTGAAATTGACGCCAAGCTCGCCCGACAGCGAGCTGTCCTTCAGGCTGGTGTCGACATGGCCGAGCTGCGCATTGGCGCCGCTTGGCGACAGCGCCCGCAACTGGGCGGTGGTCAAATTTCCGGGGTTGGATGCGACGACGCCGTCATAAAGCTGGCTACGGCGCTCCCAGGTCTGGCGCAGGCCGATATCGATCGCCACCCGGCGGTCGGCGTCGGGGTGCCAGGTGACATTGCCGAACAGGGCATCGGTGTCGGTGTGGAACACCGCTTGCGAGCGAAAGCCCGCACCGGTCAGCGCGGCGGCATAGGCGCCCTGCGCCCAGGTCTTGCCGCCGATCGTCGGGAACTGCGCCGCCGAGGGATTGGCCGCCCAGATATTATACTGGCTGCCGAAGCGAACGCGTGAATCCACTTGCAGCCGCTGGCGCGACAGGAAACCGCCCAGCGTGGCGACGATCGGCTTGTCGCTCGGCGTGGACCAGCGCAGTTCCTGCGAAAACTGGCGTTCCTTGTTGCACGACCCATAGTCGCTCAGCGCATCGAGCTGCGTATAGTCATTGTCGTTGTTGGTGAAGCAGGACCAGCGTTCATACGCCGTGATCGAGGTGAGATCGCCGGCAGAGCCCAGGCCAAGATTGATCTCGCCGCTGGTCGAGAACAGATCGGTCTGCGCCGTGAGCGGGCTGTCGATGTTGATCTTGCGGTCCTTGGCGTTGCTGGTCAGCAACGTATAGCCGGCGTCCGCCATGCGCTTCTGCAACGCCGCCGGGTTATAGATCGACAGGATCACCGGCGAGATGCTCGGGAAGCTCTGCCGGCCATAGGTGGCGATCAGGCGGATCGACAGATTGTCGGTCGGGGTGGCGAGCAGTTGGCCGCGCAGGCCCTGGCCCTGGCGGCCATTCTGCTTCTTGCCATTATAGACATTGGGGTAATTGCCGTCCTTGTCGCTGTAGAAACCCGACAGGCGCACTGCCAGCTTATCGTCGATCAGCGGGCCAGTCACGCTGCCCTTGAATTGATAGAAGCCCTCATTGCCGACCGTTGCTTCAGCGGTCGCGCCGAACTTGAAGCTGGGCTTCAGCGTGTTGATGATCACCGCGCCCGCGGTGGTGTTCTTGCCGAACAAGGTGCCCTGTGGCCCGCGCAGCAATTCGACATCGGCGATATCGTTGAAATCGCTCGAAACCATGCCCTGGCGGCCGGTATAGACGCCGTCGACGAAGATGCCGACCGACCCGTCGATGCCGTCGGTGTTGAAGCCGTTATTGCCGATCCCGCGAATGCCCAGATTGAGCTGCTTCGGGTTGGTCAGATAGACCGAGAAGGCCGGGAATTTGACCTGGAAATTGGTGAAGTTGACCAGGTTCTGCCGCGTCAGCTCGGCCGAACTGATCACGGTGATCGCGATCGGCACGGTCTGGACATTTTCGGACCGCTTGCGCGCAACCACGGTGATGTCGCCCAGCTCGCCTTCCGGCCCTGCCGCGTCGACAGCAACCGGGTCGGCGACAATCGCGGCATCGGCATCCTCCGGCGCGGGCGTGGCGGCCCAGGCCGTGCCGCTGGCCAGGCTCAACAGGCTTGCGGTCAGCAGGAAGATGCCGGCCTTGGCCTTGCCGGATCGAATGGTGGAAGGAAAAATCATCGCTACGCCCCCAGGGTGAATGGATCAGACGCAGGGGAGCAAGCGCCATCCCGAGCGCCGGGTGGCGTCAATTCTCGTCGATATTTTGTGTGTATCGTCCCTGAGTCGAGGCCGACCTAGGAAGCTTCCGTGTAGCAATTATGACAGTGTGAAGTGTTTCTGAAACATTTCTAGATTTGCAGACCAGGGCGTCCGGCTTCCACCGAAAAGCGCACCAGGTCGCGGATATCGGCATCCTCGCGCCGGGCGTCGCTCACCCCGCGAAAGGTCGTGACGCACAGGCCGGGGGTCAGGTCGACCCGCGCATAACCGCGCACTTCATTCTCGGCGAACTTCAGGCCGTTGGCTGCCGCCTGCGCCTTGAAGCTGGCGTCATTGAACAGCGAGGAGATCGATCCGCCGACGAATTCCGATCCGATCGCAGGCCCGTCGGGCTTGGCCGGGTCCTGGATGTCGGCGGCGGCAAAGGCGTGGATATCGCCGCCGAGCGCGAGCGGGTTGGCGGTACCGGCCTCGACCCAGCGGCGGAAGATGCGGTCGCGTGCAGCGGGATAGCCCGACCAGCTGTCGGCGGAAAATTGCGGGCCGCGTTCGGGATGGAGCGGGTCGATCCGGCCCTGCTGGCGCATCAGCGTCTGCTGCGCGAGCAGGTTCCACCGCGCCTTGCTCGTGCCGAGCCGGTCCATCAGCCATTGCTCCTGTACCGTGCCGAGCATGGTGCGGTCGCTCGAATAGAGATCGGGGCAGGGGCCGACCAGATTCTGATAGCGTTTATGCGCCGCGATCAGACCCTCGGGCTGGCATGCACGCGGCCCGCGATACTGGCGGTCGTCGATGATCTGGAACTGGGCCAGCGCGCCCCAGTCGAGCGTGCGGTAGAGTCGCATCGACGATCCCGACGGGCGTGTGGCGGCGCGCAGCGGCTGATGCTCGAAATAGGCCTGATAGGCGGCGGCGCGGCGGCGCAGGAACGCGACCGGGTCACTATTCTCCTGGTCGAGCGCATCGGCATAATCATTGGCGACCTCATGATCGTCCCAGGTCAGCGCCCAGGGCGCGGCCTGGTGCGCGGCCTGCAGCAGCGGGTCGAGCTTGTAGGTGGCGTAGCGCGCGCGATAACCGGGCAGATCGACCGGCTCGGGGTTGAGGTGCCGCCGCACGCCGAGATTATTGGGCGCGCCTTCATAGATGTAATCGCCCAGGAACAGGATCAGGTCGGGATCCTCCGCCACCATATGGCGATAGGCGGCATAATAGCCGGCCTCATATTTCTGGCACGACGAAAAGCACAGCCGCAGCCGGTCGACCGGCGCACCGGCGGCGGGCGCGGTGCGGGTCCGCCCCACCGCGCTGGTCTCGCCATTGGCGATGAAGCGGTACCAGTAACGCCGCGCGGGACGCAGGCCGGCGACATCGACATGCACGGAATGGCCGAACTCGGGCAGCGCACGAACCTGGCCGCTGCGCACGATCCGGCCGAACCGCTCATCCTCGGCCACTTCCCAGCGCACCGGGATGCTGATCGGCGGCAGGCCGCCATCATCGGCAAGCGGAGCAGGGGCAAGGCGAGTCCACAGCACAACGCCGTCGGCCAGCGGATCGCCTGATGCGACGCCCAGCGTGAACAGGCCATGCGGCAGCGGAACGGATCCGCGCGCACCGATCGACAGCAGGGCGGCGCTACCGGCGGCTCCGGTGATCAGTGAGCGGCGGCTGATATGGGGCATTTCGGTCTTTCGATAAGCGATTTCACTCCCCATCGGCTGATGATGTTGCGCGCCGATGACAGCGATCACCGGTGCGCTAGTTCATACCAGTTCGTATCGATCCTGCTCCCCTCCAATTTGGCTTCCCCGGCGAAGGCCGGGGCCCAGTCGGGAATGCCATAATGAAGGCGAGGGAACGCCAGCCAATCCATGTTTCGCGACTGGGCCCCGGCCTTCGCCGGGGAAGCACGTCAGAAGAACAGTCAGGTCGGTATTGTGCCATTCACGGCACGTTCTTCGCCAGCTCCGCCAGCCACGGCGCGGCGGTGCCGTCGGACGGCGCGCGCCAGTCCCCGCGCGGCGAGAGCGCCCCGCCGGCCGACACTTTCGGCCCATTGGGGATCGCCGAGCGCTTGAACTGGCTGGTGACGAAGAAACGGAACAGGAATTTCTCCAGCCAGCCCTTGATCGTCGCCAGGTCATATTGATGCCGCCCGTCGCGCGGGAAATCGATCGGCCAGCGCCCGGCCGCCGCATCGCGCCACGCATGCCAGGCGAGGAAGGCGATCTTCGACGGTGCCATGCCGTGGCGCACGATATAATGGACGAAGAAATCGTTCAGTTCGTATGGCCCGATCCGCGCTTCGGTGCTCTGCATCGCGCCGCTGGCATCGGCCGGGACCAGCTCGGGCGAAATCTCCTGGCCCAGGATCGCCTCGAGGATCGCATCGGTCTCGCGATCGAACTGATCGGTCTTGACGCACCAGCGGATCAGGAACTGGATCAACGTCTTGGGCACGCCGGCATTGACCGCATAATGGCTCATATGATCGCCGACGCCATAGGTGCACCAGCCCAGCGCCAGCTCCGACAAATCGCCGGTGCCGACCACCAGCCCGCTGCGCTGATTGGCGAGGCGGAACAGATAATCCGTGCGCAGGCCCGCCTGCACATTTTCGAAGGTCACGTCATAGATCGGCTCGCCACTGGCGAAGGGATGATCGATGTCGTGCAGCATCTGCTGTGCGGCGGGGCGGATGTCGATCTCGTCGCCGGCAATGCCGAGCGCGCGCATCAGCCGCCAGGCATTGCCCTTGCTCGCATCGCCGGTCGCAAAGCCCGGCATGGTGAAGCCCAGGATATGGTCGCGCGGCCGGCCGAGCCGGTCCATCGCCTTGGCCGCAACGATCAGCGCATGAGTCGAATCGAGCCCGCCCGACACGCCGATGACCAATGTTTCCGCCTTGGCCGCCTCGATCCGCTTGAGCAGGCCCTCGACCTGGATGTTGAACGCCTCGAAGCAATCGGCATCGAGCTTTTCCGGCGTGTTGGGCACGAACGGGAAGCGGCGCACCGCACGTTCCAGGCCGATATCGGCAAAGCCCGGCTTGTGCTCGAATGCGATGCGGCGGAACCGCGTCTCGGGATGGCCGGCAAGCGCAGCGCTGTCGTTGAAGGTCCCGACGCGCATGCGCTCCTGAAGCAGGCGACCGCAATCGACATCGGCATAGATGGTGTCGGCGCCGCGTTCGAAGCGCGCGGATTCGACCAGCAACTCACCCAGTTCATGGATCATGCCCTGGCCGTCCCATGCCATGTCGGTGGTGCTTTCGCCGGGCCCGGAGGCGGAGAAGATATAGGCACAGGCGGCGCGCGCGGATTGCGCCGCGCACAGCATCGCCCGCTCGCGCGCCTTGCCGACCACGATGTTGGACGCCGACAAATTGCAGCAGATCAGCGCCCCGGCCAGCGCGCCGGCGGTCGAGGGCGGCGTGGGGGCCCAGAAATCCTCGCAGATCTCGGCATGGAAAATGAAATGCGGCAAGTCGCTCGCGGCGAAGATCAGGTCGGTGCCGAACGGCGCGGTCTGGCCCGCCACTTCGATCTCGCCCGACTGGCCGGCCCCGCTCGCGAACCAGCGCTTCTCATAATATTCGCGGTAATTGGGCAGGAAGGTCTTGGGCACGACGCCGAGGATGCGGCCGCGCGCGATCACCACCGCGCAATTGTACAGCCGCCCGTTGCGCGGCAGCGCTGCGCCGACCAGCAGCACTGGGTGCAGCCTGGCGGACGCTGCGACCACCGCCGCGAGCGCATCATCGGTCGCGATGTGCAGCGCGTCCTGCAGGTGCAGATCGTCGATCGCATAGGAACTGATATTGAGTTCTGGAAAGACCAGCAGGTCGGCGCCGCGCTTATGTCCATCCTTGGCCAGCGCGATCGTCGCCGCGGCGTTCGCCGCCGGGTCGCCGACCGTGGCATGCGGGGTACAGGCGCCGGCGCGGATCAGGCCGTGGCTGTGGATCGAATGAAAGGGGTGGGTCTTCGCCATGCTCAGCGTTTAGCGGCCTTTCCGCGTCAACGCCACGGCTCCGACGGGGGCTTGCGCCCAAGATGTCCGGCGCGCTTTATTGGCATTAAGAGGGATATATGCGGATCGACTCGCTCAAATTGAAGGCGCAGCTTTTTTGCGGTGACGAGGCCGCGATCGGGCCGGGCAAGGCCGACCTGCTCGACGCGATCGAGCGCGAAGGATCGATCTCGGCCGCAGGCCGTGCACTGGGCATGAGCTATCGCCGCACCTGGCTGCTGGTCGACAGCATGAACCGCTGCTGGTCGGACCGGCTGGTCGAAACGGTCGCCGGCGGCGGACAAGCGCGGGGTGCGCGCCTCACTCCGGCGGGCCGGCATATATTGAAGGCTTATCGTGATCTGGAGACGGCGCTTGCCAGTGCCGCGAGCGCGCCGCTGGCGATCCTCGAACAGGAACTGCGCAAGGCTCCATTGCCGCCCGCCTGATCGGCCCGCTCAACTGAACTAGCACCTCGCCACACCGCGCTCTTTTCCTTGCGGCGTTGAGCTGTATACGGCGAGATATAGCAGTACGACAGCGATCGAAGGGGGACATATGCGGTTTTCGGCAATAGTGATGACAGGATCGATGCTGATGCTGGCGACGCCGGCCATGGCGCAGTCCACCACACCCGATGAAAAACCGCCGGTCGATAACGCCTTCGATCTCGGTCAGATCATCGTCACCGGCACGCGCGAGCCCGGCGTCGCGATTGGCGCATCGACCCTGTCGTCAGAGGCGATCTACGCCTTCAATCGCGTGACGCTCGATGAGGCCGTCAACATCATCCCCGGCGTCTCGTCCTCCAACAGCGGCGGATCGCGCAATGAACGGCTGATCTTCGTACGCGGCTTCGACCGGTTTCAGGTGCCGCTGTCGATCGACGGCATCCGTGTCTATCTGCCGGCCGACAACCGGCTCGATTATGGTCGCTTCCTCACCCCCGACATTGCCGAGGTGCAGGTGGCGAAGGGCTATGCCTCCGTGCTCGACGGTCCCGGCGGGATGGGCGGCGCGATCAATCTCGTCACGCGAAAGCCGACCAAGGCGCTGGAAGTCGAGACGCGCGGCACGCTCGATCTGGATCGCGGCGCGGATTATGCCGGCTATAATGTCTTCGGCCTGATCGGGACGAAGCAGGATAATTGGTATGCGCAGGCGAGCTATACGCGCAATTTCCGCGATCATTGGGATCTGGCCGGCGGTTTCGTGCCGACCGTCAATGAAAATGGCGGCGAGCGCGATTTCACCCGGACGGAGGATTCGCGGCTCAACCTGAAGGCTGGCTTCACGCCCAATGAGACCGACGAATATTCGATCAGTTACACCCGGCAAAAGGGCGCCAAGAACGCGCCGCTCCACATCACTGACGGCATCGCCACCCAGCGCAACTGGAGCTGGCCCTATTGGAACATCGACAGCGTCTATTTTCTTTCGACCACAGCGCTTGGCGATCACGCCACGCTGAAGACGCGGATCTTCTACAACACCTTCGACAATCTGCTGCGCTCGTTCGACAACCGCACTCAGGCGACCCAGACCCTGGGTCGCGCCTTCAACAGCTATTATGAGGATGATGCCTATGGCGGCTCGGCGCAGCTCAGTGTCGACCTTACGCCCGCCGACACCTTCAGTCTCGCCGCGCATTACCGCCGTGACCGCCATGTCGAGTATCAGCAGGGCTTCCCAAGCGGCGCCACCGAGCCGCGCCAGACCAATGTCGAGGACACCTACAGCATCGCCGCCGAGAACCGGCTGGCGCTCTCGCCGACCTTGTCGTTCGTGGCCGGGGCCAGCTTCGACTGGCGCGACCTGAAGCGTGCCGAAGAATATGGCGTACCGGCAAGCGGTGGCCCGCAGCGTCTGTTCAGCTATCCGATCCGCAACACCGACGCGTTCAACGCACAGAGCCAACTGATCTGGACGCCCGACAGCGCGACCCGGCTCTATGCGAGCATTTCGTCGCGCGCGCGCTTTCCGACCATCTTCGAGCGTTTCAGCACGCAGTTCGGCACCGCTGCATCCAACCCCGGCCTCAACCCCGAACGCGCGACCAATTACGAGATCGGCGGCAGCCGCCAGTTCGGCGCGCTGCGGATCGAGGGCGCGCTCTTCTACAGCGATATCAGCGATGCGATCGTTTCGGTCCGGCCGGCGGGGTCTTCCGCCACCACCACCCGGCGCGAAAATCTCGGCAAGGCGGAATATTATGGCGGGGAAATCTCAGCCACAGCCCGGCTTGGATCGACGCTGCAACTCGGCGCGAACTATACCTATACCCATCGCAGTTTCAACATCCGCCCAAAGCCGGGCAGCATTCTGCCGACCCTGTTCGAACTGACCGACGTGCCCGACCATAAGGCGTTCCTCTATGCCGACTGGTCGCCGGTCGGGCCCGTACATATCGTGCCGAGCATCGACCTGGCATCCGATCGCACCACATTGGTCTCGACCGGGCTGCGCTATTACCGCACCGGCAGCTATGCCGTGGCCAATCTGCGTGTCGATTACGAGGTGATCGACGGCGTGCAAATCGGTGTCGGCGCGCGCAATCTGCTCGACGACAATTACCAGCTGGTCGACGGCTTCCCTGAAGCGGGGCGCAGCTTCTTCGCCAGTTTGCGTGCGCGCTATTAGAGCGGGATGACATTTGAATCTTCTACCGTCATCCCCGAGAAAGCGGGGATCCCGCTCCTCCTTTTTCTGGCTGTGTGGCGAGATACCGGGATCCCCGCTTTCGCGGGGATGACGGTGGGGCGTTCCCCTAAATCATCGACGCTTTAAGACCGACTATGGCATTTACCGTTCGGGCCGGGCCAGCATCTCCTCGGTCGCTGTGAAGGCCGACCGCTGTCCTGGTACGGCCGGCACGTCCGTCGCGAAATAAGCGACGCCGGTGCCGCGTTTGCGGTCGACCCACAGGCCCGAATACAGGCCGTAAGCGTCGCCGGCATGACCCCATTGGTGGCGCCGATCCCCGAACGGATCGTCACGGCAATCCTTGATCCCGGTGGCCAGGAACGCGACATCGAGGCCGTAGCTGCAATGGAAGCCCTTCAGCGTGTCTCCATTGCTGCCGTCGAACGTCCATAGCGGCTTTTCGAGTTGTGCGATCGAGCGCCGGCCGAGCAGCCGGACGCCATCCAGCGTGCCGCCGTTCAGCAGCAACCGCCCGATCTTCGCCAGCCCGCGCGCGGAGATGCGCAAGCCACCCTGGGGCGAGAAGATCCCGCCATTCACGCCCGCGCGCCAGCGCGAGAGGTCGCAGCTCCCGTCGCTGGCGGGCTGGACCGGGCAGGCGGGTTTCGCACCGCGATTGTCGTCCTTCGCCGGCTCGCCCGCGCGATACTGCACCACTGCCCGGGCCGCGACCGTGTCACTGCAATTCGCCCAATTATAGCAGGCATGGATTTTCAGCGGCGCGAGCACCAGCCGGTCCATCAGCCGGTCGAAGCGCTCCCCCGTCGCGCGCTCCATCACTGCGGCGATGATCGGCGAGTTGAGGTTGGTGTAGCGGAAGAAACTGCCCGGCGCGTGGTCGGCGTCCCACGCCTTGGGATCGGCAATCACCGTGCGAAGATCCGCGTCGAGCGGCAGGACGTAGTCGACGCCGTCGGTCAGGCTCGAGCGGTGCGACATCAGCAGCCGCAGTGTGATCCTGCGGTCGGGAAAAGCCGGATTGCGCAAGCTCCAGCCGAGCAGGGTCGAGACATCGGCATCAAGGTCGAGCTTGTGCTGCTCGACCAGCCGCATCACCCCGATCGCCATGACCAGCTTGGAAATCGAGGCGACCCGCACCGGATCGTCGGCGGTTACGGCACGCTGGTTGGCGAGATCTGCAACCCCCGAGACGCTGACCGTAGTTTCGCCTTTGCGGTCGAACGCCACGCGAACCGTCGCGACAGGCTGCGCGGCGGTGGCAAGCAGGGCGATCGAAAGCATCATGCGAGCATCTCTGACAATGCCCGGCTCCATCCTGGACAGGATGGAGCCGGCATGCCGATCAACGCAACTGGAAGCGAACGCCGACGCGGAAGGCGCGGCCGAGCATGTCCGAAAAAGTGCTGTTCGCCGCCAGGCCAGTCTCCGGCACCAGCAGCGGCGCACGATCGAACACATTCGTCACGTTCAGGAAGAGCTGCGCTTCCGAGGAACTGCTCGCCTTGATCTTCTGCGTCAGGTTGAAATCGACATAGAACAGCCCCGAGACATGGTTGTCGTCATAGGTCGGATGCTGGTTCGCTACTGCGGTGGTCGGGTAAACGGGACATCCGGTCTGACATTCGATGCCGTTGGCGGCATATTTGCCCGAACTCACGCCACGCCCCACCAAACTGATCGCGGTGCTTTCCGTGTCGTAGGTTGCGCTCGCGCGGAAGATCCAGGTCGGCGTGCTGTACTGGCCGCCGTTCGTGCCGACCGTATTGAACACCAGAGTGCCCGGAATGCCGGGGTCGCTGAGATTCTCAATGTAACGTGTCGCCACGCCGCGCAGCGTGAAGTTCCCCGTCGCTTTTGCGAAGATGCTGTTGAGCGGCAGGCGATAAGAAGCGTCGAAATCGATGCCGCGCACCAGTTTGCGCGAAAAATTGAACGGCTGATTACGGATCAGGATGCGTGCAGCATTGTTGGGGTCCTGCGTGATGATGGCGCAATATTCCGCCCGCCCCTCGAAGCAGCGATTGACGATATCCTGCGCAGTGAGCGTGTCGATCGCATCCTTCATGTCGATGCGGAAATAATCGACCGACAGGTTGAAGCCGCGCAGGAACCTTGGCGATAGGACTGCACCGATATTCCAGGAATCCGCTTTTTCGGCACGCAGGTTCGGATTGCCCAGGCTCAGCGCCGAATAGGAGATGCTCGTCCCATAGTTGCCGCCATTTGGCCCCTTGCCGGCTCCGAAAGGATTGTTGACGGCATCTGTGTTCGACGAGCCGGCCTGATACAGTTCATTGAGGTTGGGCGCGCGGATATCGCGCGAGCGCGTCACGCGGAATCGGATGTCCTCGATTGGCTTCCAGGTCGCGCCTGCCTTCCACGTCGTGACATAGCCTGACGTCGAATAGTCGGTTGCGCGCACCGCGCCATTGAACTCCAGGCCCAGCCCCACTGGAACGACGGTTTCGAGATAGGCTTCCTTCACATTATATTTGCCGTTGGTCGGCAGATAATTGCCCACCGACCAAGTATTGGTCGTGGTGAGGCCGCCGGTGGGATTGGCGGTGACGGTCGGCTGGAATTGGGCGGGGACGAAGCCGCTGATCTTTTCCTCGCGATATTCGCCGCCGATCGCGATGCTGACGTCACCGGCCCAGGTTGCGAACGGCGTCAGCGACAGATTGGCGCCGAACACTTTTTGCTCGGCAACCTCATCGCGATAGGGGTTACCCAAGATGTACGCGATCGCCGCTGGATCGGCGACGCCAATGCCGAGCCGATTGAGCGGCCGGCAATTGGGATCATTGTTCGTAGCGACTGCATCGACGTTGATGCGGCATTGGATCGAGCCCACGGCATAGCCGCCCGGATTGCCGGCCTGGGCGAAGACGGCATCGACCGCGCTTGCTGTGCGTTGCGTGTGCATGATGTTGGTCAGTTCTTCGTGCAACTCGGCGCGGCCATATTGCCCGTAAATATCCCAGTGAGCCGGTTTGCCGAACGCTTCGAACTTGCCCTCGGCGCCGATCACATAGCGTTGCACCTTTCGCTCATTCTCTACGCCGCGGTACGGGAGGTCGGCCGCGGTCGTACCGATCGTCACGCCGGTGATCCCTGCCAGCCGTGCGGCGCCGAGCGCATTGATCAGATAGGCATTATCCGCCGCCAATGTGCTGGCGCCTGCGCTGCCGGCGCCGACATTGCGGCTATCAAAAGCTGTCGTTGTGGACGCGAGGTTTGGACCGGCGTTGAACACGACCTTCTGGCGATTGTACGATCCTTCGGCGAACAATTCGATCCCATCGCCGATCTCGTAGCTCAGTCGCCCGAACACACCATAGCGGTCGTCCTGGGGATCGAGACCGATCCGCCGGCCGGAATCATTGACCTGCCAGCTGCCGCCTTGGGTCAGTGTCGGCGGGGTGCCGCCATTCGGTGAAGCAAAGGTCAGCGCGCCATATTGATATTGCTGAACCTGACCGCCCTGGCCGAAATAGATGCCGCGCAGCTGGTTCGCCGTGCCGCCGGACGAATTGAGGATCAGGCTGCCCGGGGTCGAGTTCGCCGCGCCGACTTGCCGGCGAATCAGATATCGCGGGGTGGTGCTGCCGTTCACCCAGTTTGGATCCTGGATGCGCACATAGCCCGTCGCGTTCCAGTCGCGATCGACCTGGAAGATGCCGTCGCGATGCGCGAGTTCCCCGCTCAGCAGGATATGACCACGCCCACCCGCGAACGAATGCCCGGCTGTTGCTTCGAACGAATAGTTGCGGCCATCGCCGTGCGTGGTGATGCCGCTGTCGGCCGACAGCTTCAGCCCCTGATATTTCTTGTCGAGGACGAAGTTGACGACGCCGGCGACGGCGTCCGAACCATAAGCCGCCGACGCACCGCCCGTGACGATCTCGACGCTCTTGATCAGGCCTTGCGGGATCGTGTTGACGTCGACCAGTCCCGTAATTGTCGAGCCCACCGAGCGCCGGCCGTCGAGCAATACCAGCGTGCGGGTTTCGCCCAGATTGCGCAGGTTGAGTGCGTTGATGCCCGCCTGGCCGCTGCTGAGGTTCAGGCGCGAATTGGCTGGGCGCGTCGATCCCGCGAGCGACGGCAACTGGTTGACGAAATCGGCGACGTTATTGGACGGCGACTGGTTCAGGATTTCTTCCTGAGTCATCACTGTGAGCGGTGTCGGCGCCTGGAAGCCGTCCCGGATGATGCGCGTGCCGGTGACAACGATCTCGCTATTGTCCTGCTCTGCGGCGGGCTGAGCAGGCGCGTCCTGCGTGCTTTGCGCGACTGCGGCACCCGGCAGCGCACAGGTCAGGGCGGCGAAAGCGGTGCCCGAAACCAGGACCGATTTGAGCGACTTGGAACTAATCATGTTATGAACCCCCGTGAACCACGCATTGCCCGTGCGTCCGATTGCATTAAGTAACAAGAATGTTGCGCTGCTCCATAGTTTCTGTGGGGTGAGCCATAGCCTTATGGCATGCATCCCTTGAAACATGGCCAATAGCGTTGCGCCTGTGCCACAGTGCGGCATTGACTGATCTTTATGGGCGGTCGAGCGTGCTGCCGACCCTGGCCGATGGAGCTGTGATGCCGCCTGTTCTGACCCTAGTTCCCGGCGCTCCGTCTTGACTGAAGCTGCATCGACCGGGGCGGCTGCACCCGCCATCCGGCCGGGCCTCGGCCGCATGGCGCTGTACGTGCTGCTCGGCTTTTCCGCCGGCTTGCCCTTCTACATGTTCTCGACGGTGCTGCAGCTTCGCCTGACGGCTCATGGCATCGAACTTGTCGTGATCGGTTTCTTCGGCTGGGTGCAATTGCTGCCGACGTTCAAATTCCTGTGGGCGCCGCTGCTCGACCGGTTCGACGTGCCGGGTTTCGGTCGTTTTTGGGGCAAGCGGCGCGGCTGGATCATGCTGTCGCAGCTCGGCATTTTCACCTCGATGGCGGCGATGGCGTTTACCGCGGCCGACAAAAGCCTCGCAGTGACGGCCCTGTTTGCCGTGCTGCTGGCCTTCTGGACGACGACGCTGGAGGTCGCGGCCGATGCCTGGCGTATCGAACTCGCGCCGACCCAGGACGAGCAGGGGCCGATCGTCGCCGCCAATTTATGGGGATATCGTACCGCAATGGTCGCGGCGGGCAGCGGCGCGCTGCTCGTCGCCGACCAGGCCGGCTGGACACAGGCCTATCTGCTGATCGCGACGGCGGCATTCCTGCCATTCCCGCTGCTGGTGGGAATGCGCCCGGAGATAAAGGGCAGCGGGGGACGCTGGGTGGCATTGGCGACCGGGCTGGTCGCGAGCGCGGTGATCCTCGCGGTCGCGGCGGCCGTGACGGCGGCGATCGGGTCGGTGGTGCTGCAACTCGCCGCCGCCGCCGGGATCAGCTCGAAAAGCAATGTGACCCCGGTCGTGCTGATCATCTGCATGGTGCCGTTCATCATCATGGCGCTGACGCTACGGACGATCCGCAGCGCGCCGCCGACGGCCTGGTTTCGCAAGTCTCCCGCGATCGGCCCCTATGTCGATATCTTCTGGCGCTTCGGTTATGGCGCGCTGGCGATCCTCGCCTTTGTATCGCTGTACCGGATGGGCGACGTACTCGCGCTCAATCTTTCCAAGCCGCTGGTCAAATCGATCGGCTATACGCTGACACAGATCGGCACCGCGGATGGCCTTGTCGCCTTGCTTTCGAGCATGGCGGGCGTGGCGCTGGGCGGTTGGCTGACGACGCGCTGGTCGCAGTCGTGGACGCTCGCGCTCGGTGCGGCGCTCGCCGCATTCGGCAATTTCGGCTTTGTCTGGCTGGCGCATCAGGCCCCGAGCAACACCGTCCTCTATATCGCGACCGCCGCCGATCAGTTCGGCAACGGCTTCGCCGGCGCCGTGTTCGTCGTCTATCTCTCGATGCTGGTGAACCCGCGTTACCCCGGGGCGCAATATGCCTTTCTGTCGGGCTTCGCATTCCTGCTGGCGCGGCTCCTTGCCGGGGCAGTGGGCTCGATGCAGAAAGCCATCGGCTATGACGCCTTCTTCGTCATGTCCGGCGTGCTGAGCCTCGCTGCGATCCTGTTCCTGCCGATCATCGGCCGGATGAAACCGCGCGCGCCGGATCATGACACGATATGATGCAGGAACTGGTCGAACGGGCTTTCGCGCCCGCAGCAGCCGCGGTCGCCGATGGCCGCATCCCGGGCGCCATGCTTGGCGTGCTCGCTGCCGACGGACAGCGCGCCGTGAAGCTCGCCGGTCACGCCGCATTGGTGCCCGAACCTGAGTTGCTGACCGAGGATCACTGGTTCGACCTCGCCTCGGTCTCCAAAGTCATCGCCACCACCACGATGATCCTGCGCCTTGCCGATCAGGGGCGGATCGATCTCGATCGCCCGCTGACCGACGCGATCCCCGATCTGCGCCAATATGACCTGCTCAATGCAGCCGAACGCAAACTGACCTTCCGCGACTGCCTCGCGCATCGCAGTCACCTGCCGGCGGTCGAGCCGATCTATACCTATGGCGACGATCCCGCCCGGCTGCGCGCCTTCGTGTTGCAGCGCGAATGGAAACAGGGGCCTTCGGTCTATTCCGACATCAATTATATCCTGCTCGGCATCGCGATCGAGCGCATCACCGGCGCCTCGCTCTCGGACTGGCCGCTCGCTCCCGGCCTGAGTTACGGCCCACCGCCCGGACCGGCGGTTGCGACCGAGGCCTGCACCTGGCGCGGCCGCGTTCTGAAAGGCGAGGTGCATGACGAGAATTGCGCCGCGCTCGGCGGCGATGCGGGCCATGCCGGCCTGTTCGGCACCGTCGCCGGCGTACTGGATTTCGCGCAAGGCCTGCTCGACGGCAGCGGTGCGTCGCCGGCCATGCTCAAGGCAATCCGCGAGCCGGCCAATGGCGACCGCACCTGCGGCTGGGAACGCCGCTTCGCCGGCTGGCCCGGCGGCGATGCCTGCTCGCCAGAGACGATCGGCCATACCGGTTTCACCGGCACCGGGTTGTGGATCGATTTCGAGCGTGGCCTGGCCTGGACCCTGCTCACCAACCGCGTGCACCCGACGCGCCACCGCGACAGCGGCATCTTCGTGCTGCGGCCGGCGATCGGGGATGCGGTGGTGAATGCCTGGGAAGAGGTGAAGGGCTAGGGCAGGGTGACCTTGACTAACTCGTCACCGTCATTCCCGCGAAAGCGGGAATCCCGCTTCTTCTTCTTCTTATTATTATTATTCTGGCTATGGCCAAGCAGCGGGATCCCCGCTTTCGCGGGGATGACAGAGGAAGATATACTTGGAGCTATCCAAGGCGAGGTGCTCGCGATGTGAACTTAGGTCGTGAACCCATAAAGGCTGGCGCGGTCAATTGGCGGTGTCGAGGGCCTTGTGAAGGTTCCTGAGGATTTCGTCGCCCTCGGCTGAGCCAGAGATAAGGCAGGGATCATCCCACTCGTTCTGAAAGGTGAAACTGCATCCGCCGAACCGATATTCGGCAGATGTCGGATATTGCCGCTTGTCGGGCACGCCGTAGTGGTCGCGAATGGCCGATTCCACCGACGGCAGGTCCATGGGCTCGAACTCCAGCGAGTAGTGTCCGTTCGATAAAGGGAGCAGTGTTACCGCCATCGACTATGGATGCGAGCACAACGGTTCGAGATCAAGTCCGGCCTTCCCTCGGTCACCGGTTGATGATTCAAGCGCAGCATGAGCCGATATGATCTGACCGACTTCGAGTGGCGCGTGATCGAGCCGCTCTTGCCCAACAAGCCCAGGGGCGTGCCGCGTCGATGATCGACGAACGCTGAACGGCACCTTCTGGGTGCTGCGGTCAGGAGCACCGTGGCGCGACCTGCCCGATCGCTATGGCCCACGCACCACCTGCTACAACCGGTTCAATCGGTGGCGGCAGGCGGGCGTGTGGGATCGGTTGATGGACGTCATCAGCGCCGCGCACGACGGCAACATCCAGATGATCGACAGCACTTCGATCCGGGCTCACCAACAGGCTGCGACGGCAAAAGGGGGCAGACCATTGTCTCGGTCGCTCCCGAGGCGGGCTTACGACCAAGATCCACGTCGTCGTCGACGCGCAAGGGCTCCCGATCCGACTCGGCCTCACTGCGGGCCAGACGCACGACGGGCAGATCGTAGACCGGCTTCTCGATCACCTCGGCCCGCGCACTATCGTGCTGGCCGACAAGGCATACGGTGCCGACCGCATCCGGGAGCTGATCCAGGATCAGGGTGCGACGCCCAACATCCCGCCTAAGAGTAACCGTAAGTGGAAGCCCTGCTTCAGCAAGCGCCTCTACCGCGAGCGCAACCTGATCGAGCGGTTCTTCTCGAAGCTCAAGCACTTCCGCCGTGTCGCCACCCGCTACGACAAGTTGCCCGCAAACTTCCTCGCCATGATCCAGCTCGCCTCAATGCGCCTGTGGCTGCGTGTTTATGAGTCTACGGCCTAGTATCTGATAAATAATGATATTATGGAGATTTGTCGTCGAGGCGGAGAGCCCGGGATATGACACAAACCGGTGTCCCATATCTCCCGTCATGCTCGCCTATGCCGCATCAATTCTCCGCCGCAACCAGCTCCAGCGCGCGGTCCATCAGCTTGGTCGCGCTGGTCCCTTCGGGCATGTCATTGGCATAGACGGAAAAGATCAGCATCCGCCCGCTCCTGCCGGTCATATAGCCCGACAGCGCCGAGCTGGCGTTGAGTGTGCCCGTCTTGGCGAACAATTTGCCCTCGAGCGTGGTGCCGACGAAGCGCTTGGACAGAGTCCCGTCCACCCCGGCAATCGGCAGCGTCGCGCGATAGGCCGCGCCCCAGGGCTGGCCGGCGATCCAGCGCAACAGGATCGTCACGCCGCGCGGGGCGACGCGGTTATAGCTCGACATGCCGGAGCCGTCGGAAAAGTCGTAAGCGGTGCGCGGCACGCCGGCGCGCTCCAGCATCGCGCGCACTTCAGCGGTGCCATCGGCGATCGATCCGCTGCCGCTGCGGCGGCTGATCCGGCGCAGCATCAGCTCGGCATGCAAATTCTGGCTGACCTTGTTGATCAGCGTCAGGTCCTGCGCCAGCGGTGGCGGGGTGAGCTGGGCCAGTACCGGCTCGCGCGGCGGACGCGGCGCAGGCGCGCCCTTGCGGATCGCCGGGTCGTCGGTTGGGCCCAGCGGGCGATGCCGCGCGGTCACCGTCCCGGTCACCCGCACGCCGCGCGCCTCGAGCATCCGCTTGAAGGTCCAGGCGGCATAAAGCGCTGGCTCGTCGATGCCGAGGAGCAGTATTTCGGGTTTGGCATCCGCCGCGATCGTCCCGCTCAGGCTGACCAGCTTGCCGTTCGCCGCGCGGTCGAACTCCAGATCGGTCTTGCCCGTCGCCACCGTCACCGCGGTGTTGAAAACATTGTAATAGGGTGACAGATCGACCCGCGGCTTGGCGCCGACCGCGCCGGGCGTCACGCGCAGCGGCAATTCATTGTCGTCAAGCGTCAGCGCCGATGTGGCGGTACCCGATCGCGTCGGAATATTGTTCCAGCTCATCCCCGCGCCCCAGCGTTGGTTGGGATACAGGCTGTCATCGCCGCGCACGTCATGCACCACGCGTGTTTTTGCAGCGACCGCGTCGGCCAAAGTGGCAAGGCAATCACTGGTGCAATCGGCTGCGCTGGACAGAAATGCGTCGCCACGGCCTTCGAGGACCAGGTCAGGCGCGCCTTTTCCGGACGGCTCAAGCCGCACGGCTGTGCCGCCATCGGCATCCGGCTGATCGAGGCCGCTCAGCGTGGCGAAGGCAGCGGCGGTGGTGAAGATCTTGGTGTTGGATGCGGGGATGAAGCGCTGGTCGGGGTTGATCGCAATGATCTCGCGCCCGTCCTCGGTCGTGACGACCAGCCCGAACCGCGTGCCGGGCGCCGCCTCGGCGAATGTCGTCTCGACGCGCTGCTGAAGCGATGGCGCCTCCTGTGCAGCAAGCGGCGGGGCGAGCGCCGGGGCCAGCAGGGTCAGGGCCAGTATCGCGATGGTGGGTTTGGATGGCATCATGGCTTGAGCCTAGAAGGAATGGCGCGGGGAGCAACCGGGCACCGCTCATTCAGAGCGTTGGCGCGGCCATAACCGATGCGCATAGCCGCGGCGTTCCATGCTTGTCGGAGGAGTGCGCGCGGGTCAGAACAACCGCATGGCATGGCAGACCGCTTTTCGATTGATCGCATGCGCTGCGGCGCTGATGCTGACGGGTGCATCGGCGCCGTCCGAACCCGATCCGCTTGCCGCAGCGCTCGCACTGCCCGTGGCCGGCGACCTGACCGGGGCGCGCGACGCGGCGCGCTTCGCCTGGGTCGAGAACCAGGCCGGCGCGCGCAATGTCTGGGTCGCCGATCGCGGCAAACCTGCACGGCAAGTCACGGCTTTTGCCGCGGATGACGGGCAGCAACTCTACGATGTCGTTCTGAACAGCGACGGGACGCGCATCGCCTTTGTGCGCGGCGGCGACGAGGAATTTCCCGACGGCTCGATCCCCAATACCGCCTCCGCGACCCTGTCGCCGAAACAGCAGGTCTTTGTCGGCAGTGCGGACGACGCCGCGCCGGTCGCGGTGGGGGAGGGGCATTCGCCGGCCTTCGCGCCCGACGGCGCGCGGCTTGCCTATACTCGCAAGGGTGCGATCTGGCTGTGGGACGGGACGACGTCGCGCCGGCTTGCGAACGTCGCAGGAGAGGTGACGCGGCTGCAATGGTCGCCGGATGGCACGCGGCTGCTGTTCGTCGACAATCGCGACGATCACAGTTTTGTCGGCTTGCTCGACCTTGCCGGCACCAACGTCCGCTATCCCGATGCCTCGTTCGGTTTTTTCGGTCGAGCCGATCTTCTCGCCTGACGGCAAGGCGATCGCCTTTATCCATTATGTCGATCCTCCTGCAGGTGCGACCGCGCAAAGCGGCCCTTACTGGTCGCTGCGCATCGCCGACGCCGCGAGCGGCGCATCGCGCGCATTGTGGAGCGCGCCGGCGGGCGATGGCGCGCGCTATTACGGCACGCGCAGTCGCAACCTGTTCTGGGGCGTGGACGGGCAACTCGTCTTTCCCTGGGAACGCAGTGGCTGGGTGCATCCCTTCGCGATCGATGCGGCAAGGGGCGGAGAGCCGCGTGACCTGACCCCGGGCGCGTTCGAGGTGGAGAGTTTCCTGCTCGGCCGGGACGGGCAATCGCTGATCTATGCTGCCAATGCGGGCGATATCGATCGCCGGCATGTCTGGCGCGTGCCGCTCTCCGGTGGCGCACCGCTTCGCGTGACGCAAGGATCTGGCATCGAGAGTTTTCCAACGCCGGGGGGTTATGCGCTGGCGGCGATTGCGACCGATGCGACGCATCCCGCGCATCCGGTGCTGGTGGATCGCGCGATGACGCCGCTCGGCAGGAAAGTCGCGGCGCAGGATTTCGTCACGCCCGAGGCAATAGTCTTCAAGGCTGCTGACGGTGTGGAGGTCCATGCACAGCTGTTCCGCGCGCGCGGTCCGGGCCGCCATCCGGCGTTGATCTTCGCACATGGCGGGCCGCGGCGGCAGATGCTGCTCGGCTTTCATCCGAGCGGCTATTATTCCAACGCCTATATCCTCAACCAGCATTTCGCCGCGCAGGGCTATGACGTGCTGGCGGTCAATTATCGCAGCGGCACCGGCTATGGCCGCGCCTTTCGCAATGCCCCGGAGACAGGCCGCGGCGGCGCGTCGGAATATCGCGATATCCTCGCCGCCGGGCGCTGGCTTGCCGCGCAGTCTCACGTCGATCCGGCACGGATCGGTATCTGGGGCGGCAGCTGGGGCGGTTATCTGACCGCACTGGCATTGGCGCGGAACAGCGACCTGTTCGCCGCCGGGGTGGATTTCCACGGCGTGCACACCATGCTCCGCGCGGTCGAGAACAACCTCTCGCCCGACGCGCAGGCGGCGGCGCGCCAATTGCAATGGACCTCATCGCCGATGGGCTCGATCGACCAATGGCGCTCGCCGGTCCTGGTGATCCATGGCGATGACGACAAGAATGTCGATTTCGCCCAGTCGGTGCTGCTGGTGCGCGAATTGACCGCGCGCCGGATTCCCTTCCGTTTCCTGACCGTTCCCGATGAGCGCCACGATTTTCAGCGCTATGCCAATTGGCTGGCCAGCTACCGTGCGGCCGATGCCTTCCTGGCTCAGACGCTGATGCGTAAGGAACCACTGCCCTGATCTGGTTGCGCAATTCGCTGGCGCTGGTCGCGGCGGTGGCCGGGATCGGCTCGCCCTCGGTCGATGATCGAACCACGTTGATCCGGGGCGCGCGTGTGTTCGACGGCAGCGGCGCGCCGGCGGTGGTGGAAAATGTCCTGATCCACGGCGACCGCATCGTCGCGGTCGGCAAGAAGATACGCGCCCCGGCCGGCAGCAAGGTGATCGATGCGCGGGGCTTGACCCTCATCCCCGGGCTGCACGATCTCCACACCCATATGCGCTCGCCCGCGTTCGACGGGCCTGACGATCTGCCCAAATCCTATGCCGGCTATCTCCGCCACGGTGTGACCACGGTGAACGAATTCTCCGTCTCGGGCGAAATGATCGCGCCGATCCGCGAGATGACCGGCCAGTCGACCGGGGCTGCTGGCACTGTGACTGCACCGAACCTGAAGCTCGCGATCCGCTTCGGCGTGCCCGGCGGGCACGGCACCGAATATGGCTGGGGCAATTTCTTCACGCTGCAGGTGCAGACGCCGCGCGCCGCTCATCTCGCCATGGCGCGGGCGCTCGCGTACAAGCCCGATGTCATCAAGGTATTCGCCGATGGCTGGCGCTATGGCCGCGGTTCGGGGCTGGACAGCATGAACCAGCCGACACTCGCCGCGATCGTGCGCGATGCGCATGCCGCGCATATTCCGGTGATCACCCACACCGTCACGCTGGCCGGCGCCAAGCTGGCGGCATCGGCCGGGGTCGATGCGCTCGGCCACGGCGTCGGCGACGCGCTGGTCGATGACGAGCTGATCGCACTGATGAAGGCGAACGGTACCGGCTATGTCCCGACTCTGGTGGTCTATGAGCCGCAACAGGACCGCAGCTTCACACCCGCCGAATGGCGCGAACTGCGCCCGCCCGAACGCGCGCAGGAGCAGGAACGGCTGGCCCGGCCGATCGAGCCGATCCCCGAGCTGGACTCGAAACGCTGGACGATCATGCGGGAGAATGTCCGGCGGCTTAAGGCGGCCGGGATCCGCATCGGCATCGGCACCGATGCCGGGATCGGCGGCGTCTATCATGGCAGCTCGACGATCCGCGAGATGCGCTGGCTGACTCTGCTTGGCCATACCCCGGCCGAGGCGCTGGTGGCGGCGACCGCGGCCAGCGCCGGGATCCTGCGCGAAAGCGCTGACCATGGCCGCATCGCGCCCGGCCAGCGCGCCGACCTGGTGCTGGTCGGCGGCAAGCCCGATGAGCGGATCGACGATCTCTACGATGTCCGCCGCGTGTTCGTGTCGGGGCGCGATGTACCGCTGAAGCCGCTCCGGGACGCGCTCGACAGCACTGCGATGTCGCCCCTGCCACTGCACCGCATGACGGGGCCGATCGATACCGGCGCGGGCCGGGGAGGGCGGACCGATCTTGACACGCTGCCGGTTGAAAGCACCGACTCAGGCGTGGACCACAGCCATCTCGATTTTGCCCGCCCCGATCAGGGCGAGGACAAGAGGCTGTTCATGGTCGCGCATCTCGGCTCGGCGCCGAAGCCCTATGCGCAGTTGATCCTGCCGCTCACCAAAGGCGCCGTGCAACTCGCCGATGCGCGCGGTTTCGCCGGCGTGGCGTTCGAGGCGCGCGGCGCGGGGCAGTACCGGCTGTTGTTCGACAGTTACGGCCTGGACGGCAGCGCGAACTTCGCAGCACCGTTCGCGGCGGATCAAAGCCGCCAAGAGATCCGCATTCCGTTCAGCGCCTTTCGCAGCCGGGACGACAAGGCCGTGCTCGATCCGGCCCGGCTACGCGCGGTGATCGTGCGGCTCGATGGTCCGCCCGACGGCAAGGCCTGGCTCGAACTGGCCAGGCTGCGCTTCTACCGTGCCGATCCCTGACGGTCAGCGGCTGGCGGCAGCCTCGGGTGGCAGCGACGCAGCGCTGATCGTGTGGGCAATCCTCTGCAGGAAGGACACCGGGCCCGCCTCGTGAAGCGCGCGGCCGCTGCTCAGCGCGCCATCGATCACCACTCCCATCTGCAGGGCGAAATGGTCGGGATCCGCTATGCCCATTTCACTCGCCAGCGCTGCGAGGCGCCGGCGCAGTTCCGCCTTGTGCGCAACCGCGACCTTGCGCGCCGGATGCGCCTCATCGGCATATTCGGCCGCGATGTTGATTTGCGGACAGCCGCGATAGCCGGGGCGGGCGACGCGCTCGCCGATCCATTCCAGTTGCGCGTCGAGCTCCTGCGCGGGCTGGCCGGCATGGGCGATCGCCACCGCATCCCATTGCGCCCAGAAATCCCGATCCTCATTGTGCAGAAACGCTTCGATCAAATCGTCCTTGGTGCGGAAATGCCGGTACAGGCTGGTCTTGGCGACACCCGCGCGCTCGACGATCAGGTCGACGCCAATCGCGCGCGTTCCCTCGCGATAGAAGAGTTCGCCTGCCGTTTGCAGGATCCGGTCGCGCACGCTTGCGGCGTTCTCGCCCGGCTCGGTCTGGTTTTGCTTCACTCCGTCCAACCTCATGAAATCCGGTCGCCGCCGGCATTGCTACACCGGAATGCTTGACGACGCTACAGATCTGTATCATTAGAACAGACAGGTCTGTAGCGTCGAGGGTGATATCATGAGCATCGCGAGTGAAAACAAGATCGTCGCCGTCATCGGCGGCGCTGGCCATACCGGGCGCTTCGTCGTCGCCGAGCTGAAGCGGCGCGGTCTGGGGGTGATTGTGGTTGGGCGCGACCAGCAGAAGCTGGCCGCCGAAGCGGCTTCACCGGGCATCACGGTGCGGGCAGCAGGCATGGACGACCCGACCTCGCTCGATGACGCTCTGTCGGGGGCGGCCGCAGTGATCAATTGCGCCGGGCCCTTCATGGACACCGCGATTCCGGTGATCGACGCCGCGCTGCGTGCCGGCATCCCCTATCTCGACGTCACCGCTGAACAGCAGACGGTGCAAGCGATCATCGCAACCCGTGACGCCGCCGCCCGGCAGGCAGGTATCGTGCTGCTGCCCGCGGCGGCATTTTATGGCGGACTCGCCGACCTGCTTGCCGGCGCGGTTCATGACGGATCCGGGCCGGTCGACGAAGTGACCGTGGCGATGTTCCTGGACAGCTGGCATCCGACCAGCGGCACGCGTGTGACCGGTCAGCGCAACACCGCCAAAAGGCTGATGCAGCGGCAGGGCCGGCTGGAAGTGATTCCGGATCCGGCGCCGACCCGACACTGGAGCTTCCCTGCGCCGTTCGGGGATCAGGACATGGTCATGCTCCCGCTCACCGAAATGATCACGCTCGCGCATCACTTGCGCCCCGAAACGATCGACAGCTGGATCAATCTGGCGCCGCTGCGTGACCTCCGTGATCCGGCGACACCACCGCCCCAGCCAAGCGACGCGCAGGGACGCTCGGCGCAACTCTTCGCCATGGATGTGCTGGTGCGAACGGGCGACCGGGTACGCCGCGCAACCGCCAGCGGCCAGGACATCTACGCCATCACCGCGCCGATCATCGTCGAGGCGGTCGAGCGGCTGCTGGCCGGCGAAGCTTGGGACAAGGCGGGTACGCGCACGCTCGGTGATGTTTTCGATGCCCGCGCCTTTCTGGATGCGCTGGGGCCGGACACGTTGCGGGTTGTCTATCAGGACGCGGCCTGACCTTTGCCCGCCTTGGCATTGTTGCACGCTGCCGTTTCCAGCGCGGTCCATTGCCGCGCCTGTTATGATACGACGTCCGTCATGAGCGATCACCGGAAACTGGCTTTATGGGCGGCGGATTGTGCCGAGCGGGTACTGGATCTGTTCGAAGCGCAGCATCCCGACGATGCCAGGCCGCGACAGGCAATCCAGGCGGCGCGGCAATGGGAAAGCGGCGATCTGGCGATGACCGGCGCGCGCGATCATGCCTTTGCCGCCCATGCGGCGGCGCGCGACGCTGCCACTCCTGCCGGATCCGCCGCAGCCCGCGCGGCCGGGCACGCTGCGGCCACCGCGCATGTCGTCACACATGCCCCCCATGCCGCGACCTATGCACTGAAGGCTAAAGCATTTGCGGGAGGGGACGCAGAGGCAGAACGGAACTGGCAGCGCCTCCATTTGCCGTCTCATCTTCGGAACCTTGTGCCGTGACGCCGCATTCACTGCGTTGAAGCAGGGAGATCAGGACCATGGGCGACAAACGCATCGATGCGGCATCGCGGATCATCAAGGCCTCGCCGCAGTCCCTGTATCGCGCCTTTGTCGATGCCGATGCCTGGCTGATCTGGCTGCCGCCTGAGGGCATGACGGGCAGCATCGAGCTGTTCCAGCCGTTTGAAGGCGGGCGTTACCGCATGACCCTGACTTATGACGAACTGCCGGCAGGCACATCGGGCAAGGCATCGGCCGATTCCGATGTAGTTCGCGGACAGTTCGTGAGGCTGGTGCGGGACGAGCGCGTCGTGCAGGTCGTCGAATTCAGATCCGACGACCCGGCCTTTGCCGGCGAGATGACCATGACCTGGTCGCTGACGCCGGTGCCCGACGGCACTGAGGTGCGCATCATCTGCGAGAATGTGCCGCCGGGCATCAAGCCGGAGGACCATGCGGTCGGGCTCGGCTCGACGCTCGACAATCTTGCGGCCTTTACCGAATAGCGCGCCTCCGACGTGGAATTGACGTCGATTCAACGCTGGTGGCGACCATGGCATTGGACCGCCCGGCGGACCCATTTCGGACTCCGGCGCGCTCTTTCACATGGTCGGAGAACTGATTTAAGCTGGCTGATAGCTGGCTGATAGCTGGCTGATAGCTGGCTGTTACCTGGCTGTTACCTGGCTGTTCCATGGCTGTTATTCGTTAACAGCCAGTAGCCAGTAAGATGCTGAAAAGCATTGTGAATTCGGACGCTGGAGCTCGATTTAACAGCCAGGAAAAAAGTTATCAGCGAATAACAGCCAGGAACAGCCAGCTTTGCGTGGACCGCTAGACTGGGATGAGGTTTGATTGAACCACCTGGTCATTCCCGCGAAAGCGGGCATCCCGCTTTCGCGGGTATGACGGAAAAGAGTTACTTAAAGTCTCTGGCTCTAGACGTAATGCGGCTCGCCGCGCTCGTGTAGCTCCTCGTAATGGACCAGCGCGGGTTCGGGACCCAGCGGCACCGGCTCGCCAGCCCGGAATGCCCATTCGCCGCGGTCGCAATCCTCGGCGCGGACATAGCCGTTGATGTACAGGCGGCGGCGATGGCTCGACCGGTTGGTGCCTGAGCCATGGACCAGATAGGGGCTCCACAGTGCCAGGTCGCCGGGATCGAGCACCACGTCGACCGCATCGTCCGGCGACAGGTCGGCGGAGAGCAGCGCAGAATCGCTCATCGATCTGCCCAGTACCTCAATCGATGAATCCAGATCGAGATTGCCGCGCAAATGGCTGCGCGGAATGAAGCTCATGCAGCCGGAATCGTGGGTGTGCGGGTCGATCGCGAGGCCGGTCTGGATATAGGACGTGCCGAGATTACGATACGCCGCATCCGGCTTGCGAAAGCGCGAATCCTGATGCCAGGCGAAATCGCCCTGACCGCCGGGCGCTTTCCAGTGCAGCTGGTTGATGATCTGCTTCAGGTCGCCGCCGATCAGCGGTTCGAGGATGCCGGCGACGCGACGGTCGGTGCGCAGCGCGTTCAGCACCGGCTGGTGATAGGACGGCCACTGTGCCATCCGCACGACCGGGCCATCTGTGCCGTCCGCGACATTGTAGAACAGATTGCCGTGCCGGAAGCTGCGGCCGTGCTGTACGCCCTCGGCATGGATCTGGTCGACCGCTGCGCCAACCGCTTCGATCTCCGCCGCGGTGAAAACGCCGCGCACGATCGCATAGCCGTCGCGGTGATAGGCGACGGCGATGTCGTCCCGATCCTTGCTCGCCATTGCCGTTCCTTCCATCGCTCGTTCAGTCGTCGCGCCGCGACCGGTAAATCTCTTCGTCGAGTTCGCCTTCCCAGCGCGCGACGGTGGTCGCGACCGTCAGGTTGGCGCTTGCGCTCGGCACCGTGCGGGTCATGTCGAGCAGCCGGTCGAACGGCAGCACGAAGCCGACGACCAAAGCCGTCTGTTCGGGCGGAATACCGACTGCCGACAGGACGGCGGCAAGCATGAACAGTGAGGCTGAAGGGACCGGCGCGGTGCCGAACGCGGCGAGCGCGCCGGTCAGCAGCACCAGGCCGTAGACGCCGGGCGTGAGCGGCGTGCCGAACGCCTGTAATGCGAACATGCTGAGCAGGCCGACATACATCGCCGTCCCGTCCTTGCCGATGCTCGCGCCGAGCGGGAGGACGGTGGAGAAGACCGGCCGGCCGACGCCGAGATTGCTCTCCGCCACGCGCATCGCAACTGGCAGCGTGGCTGAGCTCGACGCAGTCGAAAAGGCGACGACCAGCGCATCGACGATGCCGCGGAAAAAGGGCAGCACGGGCAGGCGGGCAGCGAATTTCAGCAACAGGCTGTGCACCACCAGGATCTGGATCAGCGATCCGAGCACGACGGCAAGCGCCAGCCAGCCGACATGCACGAACACCGCCGCGCCATTGGCGGCGACCGCACCGGCGATCAGCGCGAACACGCCGAACGGAGTCGCTTCCATGACGATCCCGACGATCTTGAGCAGCACCGCAGAGGTCGATTGCAGCAGCGCGGCGAACGGCTTGCCTGCTTCGCCCGCAACCACAGTCCCGACGCCGAACAGGATCGCGACGAAGATCAGCGCGAGCATGTCGCCCTTGGCCAGTGCCTCTACGATGTTCAGCGGGATGATGCCGATCAACTGGTCATAGGGTGTGACCGGCGTGCCGAGCGCATGCGCGACGGCGGTGCCGAGCGGCGCATCGACTCCCGGGCGTACCAGCGCGGCGACCAGCATGCCGACCGACACGGCGACCGCGGTGGTGAAGGCGAACAGACCGATGGTTTTCGCGCCGAGCCCGCCGAGCCGCTTGGGATCGGCCAACGCGGTGATGCCCGACGCAATGGTGATCAGCACGATCGGCGCGACCAGCATGCGGATTGCGCGCACGAACAGATCGCCCATGAAGGCGACCGCCGGCGTCGCCGACGGCCACACCAGCGCGAAGATCAGCCCGAGCGCGAGCGCGCCCAGCACGCGCTTCCACAAGGCGATCGTGAACCAGGTGCGGAGCAGGCTCAAGAACAGCTGCCTGGGGTCGGTTTGCGCGGCAGGGCCCGTCCGGCGGCGCGCTTCGTCAGAACGCCATTGTCGACCGCGACCACGCCATTGACCAGCACGGTGCGCACCCCGACCGCCAGCAGCGTCGGCTGCTCATAGGTCGCGCGCGGCGCGTAGCTTTTGGGGTCGAATACCACCACATCGGCGAACGCGCCGGGCTTCAAATGCCCGCGTCCCTCAAGATGGAAAGTATCGGCGGTCAGCGTCGAGCTCCGCTCGATGAATTCGCGCAGGGTCAGCACCTTATCGGCGGCGACGTACTTGGCGTATTTGCGCGCATAGGTCGCATAGACGCGCGGATGGCCGGTCGAGGCATCCGATCCGGTCATCACCCAGGGTTGCTTCATGAAGGCGGCGATGTCGGGCTCGATCTGGTTGAACGAGGCGACCGCTGGATCGCCGATGCGGATCACCGCGATGGCGGCGGCGAGCGGGTCCTCCTTGCGAGCCTTTGCGATGTCGGCCAGCGTGCGGCCCTTGAACTGGCCGGCGGTGATCAGCAGCGATGCCGCGCCGCCACGCTTGCGCAAGGTCTCGGTCATGCCGGTGCGTAGCTTCTCGGCAAGCTTGGGATCGTCGAAGCGCTTGAGCAGCGCCGGGCGCCCGCCATCCTGCGCCCAGAGCGGGATCAGCGATGCGGTCAGGCTCGTGCCCGATGCGGACCAGGGATATTGGTCGGCGGTGACGTCCTGCCCGGCGCGGCGCGCGGCCTCGACCTTGGCGATGATCGCGGCCGCCTGGCCCTGCACGTCCACGCCCAGCGCCTTGATGTGCGAGATATGCACCGGCAGCTTGCCCTCGCGCCCGATCGTGATCGCTTCGTCGATCGCGGCGGCAAGGCCGACAGTATAGCTCGATTCATCGCGGATATGGCTGTCATAGATGCCGCCATGCCGGCCGGCTTCGGCGGCCAGCGCGACCACTTCATCGGTCTTGGAGAAGCTTTGCGGCGCATAGAACAGGCCAGTCGACAGGCCCATCGCACCCTGGCACATCGCGGTCGCGGTCAGCGACTTCATCTGCGCCAATTCGGCGGTGGTGGGGGCACGGTCAGCGGCGCCGACCACTTTCGTCCGAACAGCGCCAAACCCGACATAGGCGGCGAAATTGATCCCGACCGGCTTTGCCGCGACACTGCCCAGCACCTTGGCGATATCCGGGGAACCGCCACCGTCATTGCCGATGAAAGCGGTGGTCACGCCCTGCATCAGGAAAGGCGGGATCAGGCGGGTCGCGGGATTTGCGGAGGCAAGCGCGTCGCCCATATGGGTGTGCGGATCGATAAAGCCCGGCGCTACCACCATCCCGGTGGCGTCGATCACACGTTTGGCGGTGACATCGGCATGGGCGGCAACGATCTGGATGTGGTCGCCACTGATCGCGACATCGCCGACGAACGGCGCGTCCGATCCGGTATAGATAGTGCCGCCGCGGATCAGCAGGTCGACGCTTTGCCGCGCCGGTGCAGCGCCGCACGCGCTCGTCAGGATGGTCGCTACAGCCAGGACGCGCGCGATGCGGTTCATATCGTTCCCCAAAAGCCTGTAGCCGGCGGGGCGAGCATACCGCTCTCGTCCGTGACACCGCCGGGTCGATCCTCCCTGAGCCAGATCGGGCCGTCAAGATCGACAAAGTCCGACAGGCGCGCGACGTGCAGGGCAGGGGCGATCGAAAGCGAGGAGCTGACCATACAGCCAGTCATCAGCCCAAGCCCACGCGCGCGCGCCGCCCGGGCCAGCTCGAGCGCTGCGGTCAGCCCGCCGGCCTTGTCGAGCTTGACGTTCACATGGCTATAGCGGCGCGCGATCACATCGAGATCGGCGGCGACATGGACCGACTCGTCGGCGCAGATTGGCACAGCCGAGGTAAACCCTTCGAGCCACGCATCATGGTCGGCCGGCACCGGCTGTTCGAGCAGCGCGACCCGCGTTTCGATCAGCAATGGCTGCAGTGCCTCGACCAGTGCCTGGTTCCAGCTCTCATTGGGGTCGACGATCAGCGCAGCATCGGGTGCAGCATTGCGCACCGCGCGGATCTGCGCGGCGGGGTCATTGGCATCGACCTTGATCTTGAGCAGCGGTGCGGCGGCGAGCGCGGCGGTGGCTCGCGCCATTGCCTCAGGCGAGTCGATGACGATGGTCAGCGCGCTCGCCAGCGGCTGCGGCTCTGGCGCGCCGATCAGGCTCGCCACGCTTCTGCCCGACTGGCGCGCTTCGAGGTCCCACAGTGCGCAGTCGACCGCGTTGCGCGCGGCGCCTGGCGGCAGCAGCGACAACAGCGCCTGTCGATCGGCGCCTGCCTCGATCGCTGCCCTCGCACCTTCGATCGCGGCCAGCGTGCTCTCGATGCTTTCGCCGTAGCGCGGATAGGGCACGCCTTCGCCGCGCCCGGATGCCACGCCATCGCTGATCGTGACGGTCACGACATCGGCCGCCGTCTTGACTCCTCGGGCGATGCGAAACGGCGCGATCAGTTCGAACCGGTCGTGCTGCGCCTGGAGCGTGCGGCTCATTGCAGCAATCGGTCGATCACGCCCTCAAGGCCGAAGCGCATCGGGTCGGTGCAGGGCAGGCCTTGTTCGGCGGCGGTCGCCTCGCACAGCGCGCGCGCCGTATCGAGCTCCATCGCCGAGGTGTTGAGGCAGATGCCGACCGCACGCACGCCAGGACTGGTCAGTCGCGCGACTTGCAGGTTCATCTCCAGGCACTCCTTGAGGCCGGGCAGCGCGCGTCCGGGGATGCCGCGCATATGGCGGCGGACCGGATCGTCGCACATCACGATCGCCTCAGGCTGGGCGCCGTGCAGCAAGCCGGTCGAAACGCCGGCGAAAGACGGGTGATACAGCGATCCCTGTCCCTCGATCACGTCCCAGCCGCCATCGGCGCGCGCTGGAGCGAGCTGCTCGATCGCGCCGGAGATGAAGTCGGCGACGACCGCATCGACCGGCACGCCTGCGCCCGCGATCAGGATGCCGGTCTGGCCGGTCGCGCGGAAGTCGGCGGTCACGCCGCGAGCGCGAAGCGCGTCGGTCAGCGCGATCGTGGTATACATCTTGCCGACCGAGCAATCCGTGCCGACTGTCAGCAGGCGGTGGCCGGCACGGGCATAGCCGTTGCCGACGACCAGGTCCGTTGGCGGGTCGCGGACGTCGAACAGCTGCAGGCCGCGTTCCTGGGCCAGTGCGGCCAGGCGAGGCACGTCGCGCAAGCGCTGGTGCAGGCCTGCCGCGACGTTCATCCCGGCCTCCAGCGCGGTGATGGCATCGGCGATCAGGTCTTCGCCCATTGTGCCGCCCGAATTGGCGATGCCGAGCACCAGCGTGCGCGCGCCCGCCGCGGCGCCCTCGGCGAGCGTCATGCGCGGCAGGTCGAGCGTGAAGGGGCAGTCGTCGTACCGGAACTCGCCGACACAGGCATCGCGGCGAAATACGGCGAGACCGCGCGAGGTCTTGATGCCGACGGGGTCGGTGCTGTGACCGAGGTAGAGGAGATAGGGAGTAGGGATCATCGCCATGAGCCTATCCTCGCCCCGCGCGTCTCCGGCATAGTGAGTGAAAGGCTGGCTATAGCCTGGCGTTATGGCACGTCATGGCGTGTCGATCACGCGCGCGAGCATGTTGAGGAAATCGGTGGCGAGTGCTGTCGGCGGCCGGTTGATCAGGAACATGGCGTGCACGTCGAAGGTCAGTTGCGGCTTGAGCGGCCGGATCGACAGGCCGGGAGCAAGCGACGCCTGGGCCGTGAAGCTGTCGACCACCGTCATGCCGACGCCCTGCCGGACCAGCGCGGCGGCGATGTAGAATGTGCGTGCGGACACGACCTCGTCGAGTTCGAGATCGAGGCGTTGCAATTCCTGGGCGAAGAGATGGCCGATTGGACCGCTGCCCGCCAGGCTGATGAAGCGTCGGCCGCGCAGCGCCTCGAGTTCCAGCCGGGGCGGCGCATCGGGCATGTCCTGTTCGCGGTACAGCACGACAAGCTCGCCTTCGCCAAGCCAGCGGTGGCTGATCGGCGTCGCCGGCGGCACCTCGAACGCGAGCGCGATGTCGGTCTCGCGTTCATAGAGCTTGCGCAGCAGATCGTCGTGATGGACCGTCTGCAGGTCGAAGCGCACATTCTCATGGCTGCGCAGAAAGCGCGAGACGGCGGTGGGTAGCGCGTCCAGCGCGAGCGAGGGTAGCGCGGAAATGCGCAGCATGCCGGTCGCGCCGCGCTTCAGGTTCCTGCCTGCTTCGCGCAGCGCATAGACCCGGTCCTGGATCTCGCTGACTTCGCTGAAGAGTGCATGCGCGTCTTCGGTCGCGACCAGGCCGCCATTGGTGCGCTGGAACAGCTGAAAGCCGAGCAGCGACTCGGCGTGGCGCAGCATCTTGGACACCGACGGCTGCGAGACGTTGAGTGCGCGCGCGGCGGCGCTGACCGAGCCGTTGACGTAAACGGCGTGGAAGATCTCGATATGGCGCAGGTTCATGGGTAACGGGCCTTCGGCATGCCGGCAGCCTAGAATGGTTTGCGGAAGAGGGAAACGCCCTGCTTTCGTGCGCTCTGCCGCAGCATCATCCAGCCCGCTCCCCGGAAGGAGCGAGAGGAGTCGCGATCACCCTATCGATGCGAGCGAAAGAGCCCTTAGCCTTCAGCACCAACAACGCGGAGATGGCCATTGCCGTGCGCCATCTTCTTCAGGCCGGGCAGCGCCGTCATCATGTCGGCGATCATCGCATTGCGGCCTGCCAGCGACAGTGCGCCGCTGGTCGCCCGAAGATCGGGGGCAATAGCGAGATAGCCGGCAAGCGCATGGCGGCGGACCTCATTCTCGGTCTCGGCATCGAGCGTATCGCCCTTGGGCATGACCAATACGACGTTGAGATTGGTCTTGCCGCGCGGTTGCGCGAAATAGCCGTCGATGATCTTGCCGCTGCCGAGCGCATAACGCCCCTTGAACGTGTTGATGCGCTCATCCGAGGGGGCGATCGTTGCGGCCATTGCCGGCGCGGCGATGCCGCCAATGCCGGAGGTCGCAATCGGCGCGGCGGCAATGCCTGCGACAACCTTGCGACGATCGACCGGCTTTGCTGCGAGCTTTTCCACCGACGATACAACCAGATCAGTTTCGTTCGACATGCTTGCCCCCAATGTCATCGCAATAGCTGAACCGCCAGCGTAACGACAGATCGATAGGGTTACAACTATATCTATGGACCCTAGCGAGCCAGCATGACCTCGGCGATGTGGCGGCGACCGCCCGTACGCGCGAGCTGTACGAAGACGTCGACCGTGCTGCGCACATAATGGTGTACATCCTCCCGGCCCAGCTGCGTGCCGGTCTGCAGCACCAGCAGAGTGATCTGCTCGATCGCACGCTCGGTGCTGTCGGCATGCACTGTGGTCATCGAACCGGGATGACCGGTATTGACCGCACGCAGAAAGGTATAGGCCTCATTGCCGCGCAGCTCGCCGACGATGATCCGGTCGGGACGCATGCGCAGCGATGCCGCGAGCAGATCGTCGGCGGTCACCCGTGCCTCGCCGAGCGCGCCGCGCGCCGCGAGTAAGCCGACCGCATTGGTGTGGCGCAGATTGAGCTCGGGCGTATCCTCGATCAGGATCAGCCGTTCCTCGGCCGGTATCTCGCGCAGCAGCGCGTTGAGGAAGGTGGTCTTGCCGGTCGAGGTGCCGCCCGACACCAGGATGTTCTTGCGCGCCCGCACCGCCAGCGACAGCATCGCGGCGATGTCGCGTGCGTCGAGCAGCTCGGCCAGCTTCTCGTCGATCTCGCTGCGTGCCGACAGGTCGCCACGCTTTGTGTCTGCGAACGCGCCGGTCGCGACATAATCGTCAAGCGTGAGGTCGGGCGAGACATGCTTGCGGATCGCCAGTGCCATACCAGATCGGGTCGCCGGCGGGATGACGATCTGCACGCGTGCGCCATCGGGCAGGGAGGCGGAAAGCAAGGGATGCTCGCGGCTGATCCCCTGGTTGGACAGGGCCGCGATCTGGCGTGCCAGTCGTGCCAGCGTCGCTTCGTCCAGACCGGGCGCTTCATGGCGTTCGATCGCCCCGGTAATACTCTCGATCCAGACTTCGCCCGGGCGATTGACATAGATGTCGGTGATGTCGGGACGATTCAGATGGTCGGCGAGCGGTGCGAGATAGCTGTGCAGATAGAGCGGCCGATCACTGGCGGCGGCTGCACTCACCGCCGGCCCTCGACACCCGTGAAGTCCAGGTCGCGCGCAACGAACACGCCGATCGCGGTGCCCTGTTTGACGGTCAGGGTCGGCTGGATCTGTGCGGTGTTGGTCAGCGGCGCGGTACTGTTCTGCAGCGCGCCGGGCAGGGCAACGACGACGGCGGAATTCCGGCCGCCGATAGATCGCGACGCGACATTGACGCCGACATCGAGCGCCGATTGCAGAATCGCGGCACCAAAACGCGCCAGGAAATGGCTGTTGACCTTGCCCTTGATGCCGACCTGGCCAAGCGGATCGGCGGCCGGCGAATTGAGCGCGATCGTCACCCCATCGGGCCGCACCAGCCGGGTCCACATGACCAGTGCGCGATTCTGCCCGGGTTGCAGGTCTGCCTTGTATTCACCGATCAGGCGGCTGCCGCGCTGGATCAGGATCTTGCTGCCGTCAAAGCCACGCACATCGGTCTGCACCAGCGCGCGTGCGAGTCCCGGGCGAGTCGAATTGAGTGCGGTTTCGAGTACCGCCGGGATCAGTGCGCCCTGCGGCACGGTGGTCGCGCGGTTGCGCATATATCCGGCGCGGACACCCGCGCCGGCGATTGCGCTCGCGCTGGCGGCGGCGTCAGCGGGGGGTGCTGCAGGTTCGGCAGTGCCGAGGTCGACGATCAGGACCGGATCCGCTGCGTTGCGCGCAACCGGCGGTGTCGGCGGCATCGGCATTTGCTGCTGCATCGGCGGACCAGGCTGGGGCACATAGACGATGCGCGGTTGTGCCGGCGTAATGCGGGCAGGTGGCGGTGTCGGCGCCACGAGCGGCTGGATCATCACCGGCGCTGGGGCGGGCGGGACATAGAGCGGCGCGGGCTGCATCGCGGCGCCGCCCGACATATCTGATGCACGCGCCTTGGTCGCGGGCGCGGAGAGCGAGCGGCGGCGGCCATCGAGGATCGTGAACAGTAAAATCCCGACGATCACGATGCCGGCGACGATCACCCATAAAGGCAGGCCGGACGATGGCATGGCAACGATTGGCCGCACATCGGCCTCATGACCACCGGCGATGCGAGGATCGCCCCCCGAAGTCCTGCTTGCCATCACTTCTTCGCCTTGATTCGCACGGCGCGGGCGATCTTCTTGTCGAACCGGAAAACCAGTATCTGCTGCACGCTGTCGATGACATATTCGCCGTCGCGCATCGCGCCGTCGAGCAATGTCTCGTTCTTTCTGGAATCGATCGCGAAGACTGCGGGCAAGGCGCGATCCGCGGGCCAGGTGATGAAAGTCTTTTCGCCATCATCATCGATGGTGGCCGGCCAGATATCGCGTGCGCCGCTCAGCTTGTAACGGCCCGGCTCGATCACCGGTTTGACGACCGTTGCGACGGCGGGCGCCGGGTAGGTGAAGCGCACGGTGAAGGCCATGTCGGGCAGCGGCCCATAGAGCGGCGTCAATTCGAAATTATAGCTGCGCGCGTCGGTCACCACCGTCATGTTGGTCGACACGCCATTCTGCTGCGCCTTGATGAACAGATGGTCGCCACGCTTGTTGGGCGTGACCTGCCACGCATTGCTGTCACCAATCGCGACATTTTCGATCCGCTCGCCGGCGCCGAATTCGACAGTCAGCTGATAGCCGCTGGCGACCTGCAGCGAGACGACCTGGGCGGCATCATAGGCGACCGTCTGGATGCGCGGATCTCCCGGCCCGGGCGCGGGGCGGATTTGCGCGTGCGCAGCGACCGGTACGGCGAGCAGGGAGAGGAGCAGGGCCAGCCTCAAGGGACGATCTCGATGCCTTGTGGGCGACCATTGCGCTGAACGGCTTGCGGCACGGGCATTGGGGTATAGCCTTGCGCCGCATTCGCCGCCGGTACCATGTCTTGTGGATCGTCACCGGCAACCGGTATCGTCGGATCGGGCACGGGCAACGACTCCGCATCGCGGCGATAACGCAGCACCTGGAAACCGAGCGGATTCACGAAGCGATCCTCGCGCTGCATCGGTTCGCCGGAGAAGCGGTAGCGGATGACCGAGACCCATGCCTGAGGTGGCGATGGCTGGCGGCCGGCGTCGCGGCGTTGCGTTTCGAACCGGACCAGCGCCGAATTGCCGCCCAGCGGCGAGATGCTCTTCACCCGGGTCGAGATGACCGTCGAACGCGGCAGGCGCGCCAGCGGGCTGTCTGGATTGGCGACTTGCACGCTCGAGACATATTCCGACCGTGCCGGATCGGCGGACCAGAGCGATGCCTTGCGGTAATTGGACTGCAGTGCGTCGATGTCGAAGCTTTCGCGGGCGATGACATATTGCACCAGGAAGGACTGAGTCAGCGCCTTGTCCGGCGCAATCGTCGCTGCATCGAGCGGCTTCAACGTCTCGACAAAACCGGTGCTGCGATCGACCAGCAGGGTATAGGGAACGACCGTCTTGAGCGGCATCAGCACGATCAATGCGACCCCCTCGACCAGCGCGACCGCGGCGGCGACGGAGGCGACGATCCAGGCCACCTTGCGCGAGGCGCGCAAGGCTTCCTGCTGGTCGTTGGCCCAGCTTTCCGCGGCCTTGTAATAGCCTTCGCGCGGTATCTTGGTGGTCTTGTTCATTTGTTCCCGTCCCGCCGCGCGGCCCCCGCCGATACGCGTCCCTTGGTGCGGCGGCGATAGCTTTGACCGAGCGGGGTCGCCCCCGCCACCGGAATGTCGCGCGACACCGTCTGGCTGCTCATTCGTGCCCCGATCTGCGTCACCGGCGGCGGCGATCCGGCACTCTCGCGCCGCTGGCTCGCGGCGACCGCGTCGGCGATCGCGATCGCGCGCGAACGGGGCTCGTCGGCGGGAGTCGACCGGCCGGCCGGCGCCACCGACGCACGGCCGCCATCCAGCCCGCCCATCGCATCGGCCAGTCGGGCGGGCGTCAGGCGCCAGCTATTGGGAATACGGAATCCGTGCGCCACACGCGCCACCGCGATCAGCGCGGCCAGCAATGTCAGCCCGAACACCAATGTCATCACCAGTAACTCGACCGGCGCGGCGGGGGTCGAGATATCGAAATTGCGCTGCGCCAGGACATTGGCCAGCCATGGCTCGATCAGCGCCAACTCGATACCCAGGATGATCGCCGTTGATAGCGCCCCGAGCGTCGCGCCGGCGAGCGTACGCACCCAGCCCTCGAACAGGCCGCGCGTTGCGTCGAACAGCAGGAACAAGGCGAACAACGGCCCCAAAGCGAGCAACAGGCCGGCAACCAGGCGCACTGAGGCGAAGGCGGCGATCGCGCCGGTCAGATAGAGCGTGCGCGCCTGGTTCAGCCGGTCATTGTCCTTGGCCGGGTCCCAGCGCGGGCGCTGCAGGCTACGCTGCAGGCGTTGCTGCTCCTGCTGCTGCTGCTGCGGGGTCAGTGTCTGGGTCGGGCCGGCAATGACGTCCGCGTCGTCCGGCTTGCCCGTGCCCATTGCGATTAGCGCGGCGATGTTATTGTCGACGCCCTGCAGCCGGCTGACCAGCCCGCCGTCGGATCCGGGCAGGCCGGCGGGCTGGCCGATATTGGCGGCCAGCTGCGCCGGGCCGTGCATCGCGACGTCATAAGCCAAGATACGAAAAGCCGGCCAGCTGGTCGCCAGGACCAGCACGATGCCGATCTTGACCACTGCGGTCACCCCGTCGCGCGCATCGGGCGTCTGTCCCAGGATCATGCGATAGCCGAACATCGCGATGAAGATCGTCAGCACGCCGGTGAGCAACAGTGAAACACCCGAACCGGGTGTCGCCAGCGCCTGATAGCCGCTCTGGCCAACCGCCTGCGCCTGGCAGTCAACATAGTTGAGCACGCCCGAAAGGAATGCGCCGCCGGAATAGATTGACGGGCAGGTCATCAGGCGCGCTCGAGCAATTTCGGGATCCAGTCGACCGGATCATCGCCGCTCGCTTCGCGAATCTCATCGAGCAGCCGGACAGTCCGCTCGCGGCCCGACAAAATGGTCAGCAAGTCGCGCTCGCCGGTCAGGTTGAGCCGTGCGACGACGCTGTCGGTACCATGCTTGACCAGGAAGCAATGCGCATCGTCGGGCAGCGAGCGGACCAGCTCATATTCGTGCGGCGTCAGGCCGAAGCCCTCGATATAATCCGCCGCCCGCGCCTTCGGGTTGGTCATGAAGATTTGCGTGGCGGCCTGCTCGATGATCGCGCTGGCGATTTTGCTCTCCAGCGCGTCCTGCGCGCTTTGCGTGGCAAAACCGACAATGCCGTTGCGCTTGCGGATGGTCTTTTCCCAATCCTTGATGCGGCGCACGAAGACCTCGTCGTCGAGCGCCTTCCACCCTTCGTCGACGACGATGATCGCCGCTGTGCCGTCGAGCCGCTCCTCGACGCGGTGGAACAGATACATCATCGCCGGGGTGCGTACCGTCGGATCGTCGAGGATCGCGGTCATATCGAAACCGACCGCTTCCGCCGACAAATCGGTCAGGTCGCGCTCATTGTCGAACAGCCAGGCGCGTTCGCCGTCACCCCACCAGGGCCGTAGCCGCGCCCATAGATCCGCGGCATGCGGGCGATGCCCGCCGCGGAACAGTTCGGCGAGATGGCGCAGCCGGCGATGTTCGATCGGCTGCGCGAAATTGGCGTCGATCGCATCCTTGATCTTGGCGACATCGTCGATGTCCGCGCCGCCGACCAGCATCGCCACCCAGTCGATCAGGAATTGCCGGTTGCCCGGATTGTCGTCGATCTGCAGCGGATTGAGTCCCGACGCGGTGCCGGGGCGCAGCAGGTCATAACGCCCGCCGATCGCGCGGATGAACAGCTCCGCGCCGCGATCCTTGTCGAAAAAGATGATCCGCGGGCGGAATTTCCGCGCCTGGGCGAGCAGGAAGTTGAGCACTACGGTCTTGCCCGAGCCCGATGGCCCGATGACGGTAAAATTGCCCAGATCGCCCTGGTGGAAATTGAAGTGATAGGGGCCGGCGGCAGTGGTTTCGAGCAATGTCACCGCATCGCCCCAGTGATTGCCCTGTGCGCGGCCGAGCGGGAAATTGTGGCTGCTCGCCAGCCCGGCGAAATTGCCGGTCGAGACCATGCCACGCCGCGCGATATATTTGAAGTTACCGGGAAATTGCGCCCAGAAAGCGGGCTCGAGCGCAATCTCTTCGCGCACTGCGATGATGCCGAGATCGGCCAGCGAGGCCTGTACCTCGGCAACGCCATTATCCACCTCGGCCGGTGTGCTGCCGCGCACTGCGACTGTCATATGATGTTCGCCATAGCCGGCGCGGCCGGCGGCGACCTCGTCCTTCGCGCTGGACAGTTCAGCGCGCAGGCTGACCGCTTCGTCCTCGGCTGATTTCATCCGCCGTATCGCCAGGTTCATCTTGCCGAGCGCCGCCTGGCGATCGACGAAGCCGAAGGACTGCGACACGGTCAGCTCGAACGGCAGGCGCAGTAATTCGTCGAGCATGCCGGGCGCGGTCTGGCCGGGGTAATCCTTGATCGACACCATGCCGACAAAGCTGCGCGGCGTGGCGCCGGCCGGAGCCAGCTCGATCGTGTCCTGCCCGAAGCTGATGCGGCGATAGGGCAGATAATCGCCGGCATCCTGCATCGGCAGCAGCACTGGCCGCGTCTCGCCATTGTAGAGCGAGGAGAGGAATTCGAGCGGTTCGGAGCAGGGGCCTTGCGCGGTATCATAGACGCCGAGCAAGCGCGGGGCATAGCTGCCGAGTTGCGCGAGCAGAGCGTCGCGTGCGGCATCCAGCTGGCGCACTTCATGGATCGATTCATCGTCGGCCGAAGTGACTGTCCGTCCGAGCAGCCCACGCAACCGGTCGGCGATCCCGACCCGGCCCTGCAGCGGCCGCCGGATCAGCGTCAGGAACAATTCGTTGACATAGAGTTGCTTGGCCGACAGCCGGGCGCGCCATGCGGCGTCGAGCTGCTCGGAAAAAGGGTCCGGAAACTCCGCGCTCAGGTCGGTTTCGACGCGCCGCCGCACGACATGATGGTTGAGCGCGAAGCGCGACGACCCGATCGCCTGCAGCATCGCATCGCGCAGCGTCTTGCGATAATTGATCTCTTCGGTGTCGGCGGTCTCGAACAACAGGCCACGCAGATGGATCACCTGCATCAGCATCCCGTCGCGCGTCGCGATCGTGTGATCGTCGACATGCCGCGCATAGGGGAGGTGATGGCCGGCCGGTTTCTCTCGCGCTGCCGCCTTCGGATTCTGGCTCAGGGGCGGTAGGAGTTGCATCGCCAGATCGCATGGTTGCGGACGCGCGGGCAGCGCGACACGCGGGTCAGCCAGAGGTCGAAGATGCGTGGTTCGCGCAGGCACAACAACACACCCGCGACATGCACGACGAGCGCCACCGCAAGCACCCAGATCGAATGGAAGATCAGGAACAATTCGGTCGCGACGACCGCGTTGACCACGAAATAGCTATAGGTGACGCCCGCGAACATCTGCGGTCGGGTGAGGGCGACGAACACCGTATCGCGTTCCAGCCCGTTCACCGCTCAGTTTCCGAGGCTGGCGGTGGATTGAATGCCCGCGACGATGCTTGCCGCGCCGAACAGGATGAAACAGCCGAGAATCACCGTCGCACCGTAGCGCCAGTTGATCCGCCCGGTCAGCATCATGAAACCGACCACGGCGACCGCGATTACCGCAACGACGGTTGCGACGGTGCCGAGCAGCGTCCCCTGCATCCACTGCACCGCCGAGACCAGCACGCCGGAGCCGGCCGGATCGGTGAGCGAATCCTGCGCTATGGCGGCGCTCGATTGAACCGCAGCGGCGATGCCCGCCAGCCAGATTGACGCCGTTGTACGTTGAAACTTCACGCGATTACCCCACCCGGTCATTCGTCACCAGAATCGATCCGGACATTGCGCGTTTGCCTGCCGCTTGCCAATCCCCGTTGGGCATTTGCGTAGCCGTGCCGCCGGCCCGGTACAAGCAGGCGCTCAGGCGGCGGCGCGCAGCATCCGTTCGAGCCAGTCGTTCATCTTGCAGTCGATAACGAGATGGACCCGGTCCTCGGTGCCGCGATTGGCGACACGGTGCCGATCGGACAGCCGCAGATACCAGGTGCTGCCCGGAAGCATCGCGACATGCATGTCGTTAAGCATGAATTCGACGCCGGGGTTGGTGGTGATCGGGATATGGATCCGTGCCTTGCCCCAGTCGGCGGCAAGGTCATGATCGGCATGTTCCTTGATCACCGATCCGGGGGTCAGCCGCATCAGCCGTGCCGCTTCCATCGGGCAATCGAACGCCGCCAATACCTCTGTCAGATAGGGAGACGCGGCGAGATTGGGTCCGTCGACGAATTCCGTCGCGGTCGGATCGGCATAGATCATCTTGATCGGATGTGTCGCGCCCTTGGCGAAGCGCAGCGGCAATACGCTCCAGTCGCCCTCGTAATTTTGCGGCACATAGTGCTGGGTCCAGGCGTCGCGTTCGAGCCGCTCGAGATCTTCGCGCAGCCGCACTGGGTCGAACGACAGCGGCAAGCGCAGTCGGTCGGCATAGGTTGGTGCGGATTGTTGCGGCACAATGAGCATGATAGGCGAGCACCCCTGACCGGGGTCGACGCCCCGATATCCGGTCAGACTATCGGCCGTGGGGGCGGTTGGAAAGACGGCGTTCACGATCCATGACAGCCAGTACCGATATTCGCGACGTTGCGGCGCTGCTCGACCGTTTTCGTGATCACGCAATGAACGACGCCGCGCTGTTGCAGCGTTTGGCCTCGATTTACGACGACAGTGTCTTTGCCACTGCCGTTGCCGAGGTCGCTGCGGCACAGGGCATTGCGCTTTCGGCTGTGGACGTCCGCAATATGATGAAGCCCGACCCGGCCGGCATGAGCCGGTTCGACGAAACGCCGCCGCGCGGACTCGCCTGGCCCGACACGCAATGGCTCCCCTCGGCGATGGTTGCGGCCGGCCCGGAAATGGTGGTGGACTGGGTGCATTTTGCCGGCCGGCGCCTCACCGACCCGTTCTTCATGGACTCGCTGATCCGCGCTCGGCCCCTGCCGATCAACCGGCTGATGCGCTATCGCACGCCGCTGTCCAATTTCGCACAAGGAGCGCCGGCCAAGGGCTTGCCGACGCCCGATGGGTTCGTCTTTCATCTGTCGCGTTGTGGTTCGACTCTGGTGGCGCAAATGCTGGCGGCGATGGACGACACCATCGTCGCGTCAGAGCCGTCACCGCTGGACGATGTGATCCAGTGGGCCCGTATCCGCGCCGATGTGCCGATCGAGATTCGCCTGGACGTCTTGCGTGCGATGGTCGGGGCGCTCGGGCGCGACCGCACCGGCGGAACGCGGCATTATGTCGTCAAGCTCGATTGCTGGCACACGCTGGAATTGCCGCTGTTGCGGCTCGCCTTTCCCGACACGCCATGGGTCTTCCTCTACCGCGACCCGGTGGAGATCCTGGTGTCGCACATGCGCATGAGAGGGATTCAGACCGTCGCCGGGGCATCCATCAACACATTCGGGATCGTCGATGGCCAGAATATGCCGGTGGAGGAATATACCGCGCGCGTGCTGCGCAGCATTGCGGAAGCGGCGATCGAGCATCAGCCGCTCGGTGGTGGGTTGCTGATCAACTATGATGCGCTGCCGGATGCGGTCGAAGCGCAAATCCTGTCCCATTTCGGGATCGATCCCGATGACGATGCTCGCGCGGCCTTGCGCAGGGCCGGCGCGAAAGATGCCAAGGCGCCGATGCACGCATTCAGCCGCGATACCGAGCGCAAGCAGCAAACGGCGACGCCGGCAGTTCGCGCTGCTGCTGTCGAGCATCTGGCCGATTCCTATCGCCGACTTGAAGATCTGCGCCTCGCGCAAGGCGCGACCTCAGGCTCTCGATGAGCGCGATCTTTGGTGTCATCCGAACCGATGGCGCGCCGGTGTCGGAACGCGAGATCGGGCGCATGGCCAATACACTGGCGCATCGCGGTCCCGATGGCCGTCATATCGCGGTCCATGACGGCGTCGGCATGGGACATTGCCTGCTGCGCGTGAATCGCGAAGATTGGTATGAGGCGCAGCCGATCCGCGACGGCGGTGTGACTCTGGTTGCCGATATGCGGCTCGACAATCGCGAAGTACTGGCGGACGAACTCGGTATCGCCGATGCGAGGTTATGCGATATGCCTGACAGCGCGATTCTGCTTGCTGCATACCGGCGCTGGGGGGATGCGTGCGCTGAGCATCTGCTCGGGGATTTCACCTTCGCGATCTGGGATTCGGGGACACGCCGCCTGTTGCTCGGCCGCGATCATATGGGGCAACGCGGCGTCTATTATTATCATGGCGAGGGTCTTTTCGTATTCGCCACCGAAGTGAAAGCCCTGTGGGCGGTGGAAGGCGTACCCCGCCGGTTGTCGGAAAAGATGATCGGACGACGTTTGCTGTTCCCGGTGGATCATGAGCCCGGTGCGACATTGTACGCGGGGGTCGCGATGTTGCCTGGGGGCATGACATTGTCGTTGAACAGCGATGGATCGGTACTAACGCGCCGCTATTGGGAACCGCATCCGGGAGTAGAACACCTTGGCCGCGACGATGCCTATTATCTCGAAACCTATCGCGCGATCCTGACCGAGGCAGTGGCCTGCCGCGTCAGAAGATTGGCACGGCAGCCGGCCTTGTTGTTCAGCGGCGGATTCGACAGCGGTGGGATCGCCGCGCTTGCCGGGCCGATCGTTGCGGCACAAGGGCGTCGGATCGTTGCCGTTTGCTCGGCGCTTGAAGCAGGCGAACGTCGGGCCGTCCGCGATGCGCGCGCCGCCGTCGAGGCATTCCGGCCTTATCCTTATCTCGAAATAAGTTACTATGTGCGGGGCAACGACACCATTTTCAGTGATTTGGAAGGGTCGTTTTCTGCAACCGACGATAGTGCAGGAACAGCATATGTGCGGCGCGGCTTGTATCGTCTCGCGGCGGAATCGGGCGCGAGGCTGGTGCTGGACGGCATGGGCGGTGACTACACGGTCAATGTTCGCGCGGGTGCAATGCTTGGCCGAATGCTGCTTCGCTGCAGGTTAGGGGCATTCGTCAGCGAGGCGCGCGCGAGACGACGCGCAACCGGCCGTTCATGGCCGCGGATATGGCGCGAGGATGTGATGCCGGCGCTGATGCCACTCAAATTATCGGCGGCAATTCAGTCGCTGCGGCGTAGGGGGCAGCCGTTCTGGCGCATGCGGCCGATAAATGCGGAATTTGCCGGGTCGTTGTTTGCCCAGGGAGTAATCGATCCGTCGCGCTTGCGCATGGCGCGATCGGTCCATGACCGCTGGCATCAGCGATGGCTCAGTCTCCTACGCAAGGCTGCAGCAATGGTGCCGGTACAATCTACGCTTGCTGCCATCGAAGGGCTGGATTTCAGTCGGCCTTATCACGATCGCCGCATCGTGGAATTCGGTCTGGCGATTCCGGAAAGGCTACAGTTTCGCGAGGGGCTGGAACGCTACCTCGCGCGCCATGCACTGGCCGACATTCTGCCGCATCGGCTGTTGATCAGCGGCCCGGGCAATGACGCGGAAGATCCCGACTCATTCCGTATGGCGTGCGAATGCGCACCGTCCGCCCTGGCGGAGGCGCGCACTCTGGATCACGCGGGGCGTGTGTCACGCTATGTCGATTTCGAAAAACTGGCTGCCATGATCGTCGATCCGAAAGAAGAGCGAATGGCCGATCATCGGGCATTACAGATCGCAATGCGTACGGTCGCGCTAGCGCGGTTCATCGCCTGGTTCGATAAGGCTAATCGATGATCGAGGTTTGATCATAAAGGCAGGCGAATCCCCACAGGCGGAAGCCGGTTTACGCCGAGGATCAAGAGCCGTAGACATACCCGTGCGAGGAGGTGCCATCCGTGCCATGGTTGACGGCGTTTGCGCTGGTCAGCCGCGCCTCGGATGCCAGGATAACCGCAGGGCTGGACCATGGCTTACGTACATCGCCTATGGAAGTCGTTTCGCCATAAGTTGTTATCTCGACAGATGATATCGTCGGGAAATTGGTCGTTTTCATAATTCCCACAAGCCCCCAAAGGTACGAACGCCCCTTTATCTAGGGGAGTTGAATGACAGAATAGGAGGCGTCGTGCAATAGAAGCGACGCAGCACTGAATGGGGAATGGTGCTATCCTTTGGCACGACGATTTTTTGGGCGTTGATCGCTTCGGTGAGCCTTTTCATGGAGTTAGACCCTGTTGTGCCATAGCATGCCTTGGCATGCCAAAAATTGCTGTTGTGTCCTGTCGCAAAACGATCCATCCACACATTTCAACACTTGGGGGCGGGTGGCTGACAGATGGCTTCTTTCCCCGATCGAAGCTTGAGAGGCTGTCATGAGCACCCCCTATGTCGGTGAAATTAAGCTGTGCGCTTTCGGCTTCGCGCCAAGGAGCTGGGCATTGTGCAATGGCCAGCTCCTGTCGATTGCCCAGAATCAGGCTTTATTCTCACTGCTCGGCACGACCTATGGCGGTAATGGCACCACGACATTCGCGCTTCCTGACTTGCGGGGGCGAACGCCGAACAGCTTCGGCAATGGCTTTACCCAGGGCGAGCGGTTGGGCGAGGAAAATCATACGCTGCTCATCACCGAGATACCGGAGCACGACCATCAGTTGAACGGCACCTCGGCTGTCGGCGACAAGCGTCCCGCGAACGGCAGCACGCTGGCCGCCGATTCGCGCAACGATGTGCAGTTCTACTCGCCGGTCACCAACCCGATCCCCTTGGCGCCCGCATCGGTCGGCATTCGCGGCGGGAGCCAGGGGCATAACAATATGCAGCCCTATCTGGTCATCAACTTCGTCATCGCGCTGTCGGGTATCTTCCCCTCGCGCAACTGATTCAGCGTTCGGCCAATCGGCACGGAGAATTGTATGTCGCAACCTTTTATCGGCGAAATTCGGATGTTCGGGGGCAATTTCCAGCCCTTGGGTTGGGCGTTCTGCGATGGCCGCCTGCTCGCCATCTCCGAGAATGATGTGCTGTTTCAGCTGATCGGCACCACATATGGCGGCGACGGCCAGAGCACCTTCGCTCTGCCTGATTTGCGTGGCCGATTGCCGGTGCACATGGGAACGGGGCCGGGTCTGACGACTCGCGTCATCGGCGAAAAGTCGGGCAGCGAAGAGGTCACGCTGAACGTCGGCCAACTGCCGGCGCATAGCCATACGCTGGTCGCGTCGACTGCCGCTGCGACACTGCCTTCGCCCGCCGGTGCATTGCCCGGGGCGGTCAATCCAACCGCAACCCAATATTCCTTCTATGTCACGCCCGGGACGAGCACGATGAATCAGACGCCAATGGCCGCGACGAGCATCTCGCCGATCGGTGGCAGCCAGGCACATGAGAACCGGATGCCGGCGTTGAACATATCGTTCATCATTTCGCTGTTCGGCGTCTTCCCCTCGCAGTAATCAGGAGCCTCGGACGATGTCTTCTCCATTTGTAGCCGAGATTCGGATCTTCGGTTTCAACTTCCCGCCAAGAGGCTGGGCGTTCTGCGCGGGTCAGATTCTGCCGATTTCGCAGAACACCGCGTTGTTCTCGCTGCTCGGCACGACCTATGGCGGCAATGGCACCACGACCTTTGCGCTGCCCAATCTTCAGGGCCGCGCACCCATGGCCCCCGGGCAGGGGCCGGGCCTGAGCGACTATGTTCTTGGCGAAGAGAGCGGCGTGCGCGATGTCACGTTGTTGATCAGCGAGATTCCCGCACATGACCATGTGCTCAACGCTGCGACGCTCACCCCGGCCAACCCGGCCCAGAACGTGCCGACCCCGAACAGCGGCGCTCAACTGGGTATCTCGAACCCGGGCAACGCCTATTCGTCGGTGGCGACGCCGGCGGTGGCGCTGGCCAATGAGGCGCTTCTGCCACAGGGGGGTGGGCAGCCGCATAACAATCTGCAGCCCTTTCTCACGGTGAACTTCTGCATCGCGCTGCAGGGCATCTTCCCCGCGCGTAACTAGGCGCGGTGACGGATCGATGATGGCGGACGCCGGGTTTCCGTTTGAACTCCCGGCAACGCTGGTTGTTCAGGGTTTTTCGTTGCGCCCTGAAACCGACGCGGACGTACCGTTCGCGATGCGCCTCTATGCCTCGACTCGCGAGGGCGAACTGGCGCAGGTTGACTGGAGCCCGGAACAGAAATCCCTGTTCCTGGCGCAGCAATTCACCGCGCAGCGCCATCACTACAAGACCCAGATGGACTGTCGTTTCGCGCTGATCGAGCAGCATGGTGTGCCGGTCGGCCGGCTCTATCTGGAGCCGCGCCAGACTCAGATATCGATGGTCGATATCGCGCTGATTCCCGAAGCGCGGGGCAGGGGCGTGGGGCGAGCGATTATCGAGGCGCTGATCGCTACGGCGGCAACCTCAGGTCGAGGGGTCGGCATTTTCGTCGAACGCTTCAATCCCGCGTTGAGGCTCTATCGCCGCCTCGGTTTTACCGAGATCAGCGAGACGGAAGTCTATCTCGAAATGGAGCGGAAGTATCAATCGGCCGATGATCAGCCAAAGCAGGCCTCATAGCTGACGCCTGACTTATCCTGCGCGACCGGCACCAGGAATAGCGCCATATCGCCCATCTCGGCATGGCTGAGCGAATAGATGGCTTGTGGCCGGATGGTCGCTTCGCTCGATTTGAACAACACCGAAAACTGGGCGCGCCGTTCGGCTCCGGAAGAGGCGCTCAACGCGGTGACTTCGGTCAATGCCAAGTCGGCGACTTGCCCCGCTTCGTCGGTCAGGACAAATATCGTTCCGATATGGCGCTCGAAATTTTCACATACGAGCATGTCGTCAGCCATGGTCATCCACTCCCCCCTTGCCACCCGATTCCGCTGGACAAGCCGTGAGCGATTGATCGCGCAGAATCAAGGTATCCGCATGGCCTATTTCGCCTTGTCGGGCACTGCGGCGAGGTCCTGGAACGATCGGTTGCCGATCGGATAGTCTCGCCAGCCGACCCGATCGAAATGCCACCATTCCTGGGAATAGACGGTGAAACCGTCGCGCTCCATCGCGGTCCGTAGCACTTCGCGGAGCCATCTCTGCTCATCGCTTCCGCCGACATAGTTGGAATAGGACCGGCTGGAGAATTCGTCATAGCGCCCGGTCGTCACGATCGGCGCGCCGGTGCGAAGGTCGACCATGGTCAAATCAACGGCCGCGCCGCGATTGTGGCGCGATCCCTGGCTTGGGTCGGCGACGAAGACCCGGTTGGCTGGTGGCGTGGCATCCCAGAACATCTTGGTGACGTACCAGGGGCGATACGCGTCATGGATCAGCAGGCCGAAGCCTTGCGACGTTAGAGACTTGTGGATTCGTCCGATCGCTTCCGCGGCGGGACGCTGCATGAACGCGCCAGCGCGTTCATAGATTTTCTGACCCATGAAATTATTGGTGGCGGCGTAGCGGATATCGAGACGGAGCCCGGGCTCGACCTGGGTCAGCGCAATCAGGTCAGATGCTTTGGCGGAACTGGTTTCGACCGGCGGCCTGGCCGCCCGCGCGCTGCTTCGCAGGGCGTCAATGCCCGTATTCATGACCGAGCGAACCGCAGCCTCTGCTTCCGCGCCAAAGTCACGCCGCGGAAATCGGATCGTGCCCAATAGTGCGGCAGTCACCTTGCCGGAAGCGTCCCGTTCGAAGCGCAGGGATTCCAGCGGATAGAGTCCGACACGTTCCGGAAAGGCATAGCGATCGGCTTCCAGGCGCCGCAGCGGCGCCCAGTCCGTCCACTCGATGCGGGCATAGGGCTTGCCGTCGCGCTGATAGATGCGGAGCACATTATAGTCCCAGCCATATTCACCGATCAGGCTCGCCAACTCGGCGTCTGGCTTCGCGGGCCGCGGCCAATCCGCACGTGCATACCGCAGCCCCGCAAGCTCGACCCAGCTTGCATCCGGCGCGAACGCAAGCGTGTCGCTGAAATATTGCGCGTCATCCAGATAATAGCGATTGCCGGCCTGCCGCACTTCTGCGGCCACTTCGGGGCCGTCGAGCACCAGGCCGCCATCGAAAACGCGAACATTGACGCTGTCGCCGCCATTCACGAAGCGGCCCGATTTCGACGCCGCCGCGGTGTCCGATATGCGCTGGGTTTTCACCCATTGCGGGAGTGGCTTTCCCTCCCGCGCGGCGAGCAGGCTGCGCAGCGCAAAACTGCCGATGCGTTGTGCGGTCGGGCCGGCATCCACCGTGCTGAAAACGATCACCCCGATACCGGCATCGGGCATCAAGCGAACATCGGTCGCATGGCCGTATACCGCCCCGCCATGACCAATGGTCCGCTGGCCGTCGAGCTCGCCAAGCACAAAGCCCAGGCCGAAGCTCCGTGCATCGGGCACGGCCGGATATTGCGCGCGCCACATCTCGGCCAGGCTGCTGCTTTGGAGAAGCGTGCCCTTGCCGCCGGGCAGTGCGCCCGAATTCAGCATCGCTGTAACGAACAGGCCGAGATCACCGACATTCGTGTAGAGATTGCCTGCCGCCGGCGTCCCGAGATCGATCGCCGGGGCCGCCCACCGACCGCCGTCGAACGACGCCATCTGTGCATAGGCAATGGGGGTCTTGAGGTCGGCGTGCACGAAGCTGCTGGCGGTCATGCCGAGTGGCGCGAGCACCAGGTTTCGAACTGCCTCTTCGAAGCGCATGCCGGTAACGCGCGCGACCACTTCGCCTACCACGGCGATACCCGCGTTGGAATATTTGGTCATCGCGCCGGGTTTCGCCACCAGGGTCGTGGTGTTGAGACTGGCGACGGTATCTGCCTGTCCTTTGGGCGTGGCGTCGAAATAATTTCCGCGCGGCGGCTCGCGGACCAGACCGCTACGATGGGTCATCAACTGCCGCAGCGTGATCGCCACCCCAAAGGGGTTGTGCGGCGAAAATTCCGGCAGATACCGCGTGACCGGCGCGTCGAGATCGAGTTTGCCCTGTTCGACCAGCTTCATCACCGTGACATCGGTGAACAATTTGCTGACCGATCCTGCCCGATAAAGTGTTGCGGGGGTGGCTGGCCGGCTGTCGGCGGCATCGACCGTGCCCCAGGCCGCGGACCAGATCACTCCTCTCCTGTCGACCAGCGCAACAGTGATTGAGGGGATTGCCTTGTCCGTGCGTTCGGCGCTCGCGGCCACATCGATATTACGGGCAACCGCCGCGATGACGTCGGCGGAAGAGGGCGCGGCGGAGGGCAGGGCGGGATTGGATTGGGCCGTCGCCGGATTGGCACCGGCTACCATCACGGCAAGCAGGATCGGGAAGCGTCGGATCATGGCCTCAGCCGACCAGAAGGAAATAGTCATAGGCAGCGCGCGAAATGTCGGCGATCACCCGCTCCTGCACCTCGATGCCTTTGGTATCCCCCTTGATATAGACGGCGATCGCGAACTTGCTTCCATCGGGCAGGGTGACCAGGCCGACGTCGTTGGCAATGCTCATCAAGGTACCGGTCTTGTGCGCGACCACGGTGCCGAGGGGGAGCAAACCCTTGAGACGCTTTTCTCCCGTATGGCAGCGTTCCATGATCGCGAGCAGCGCCTTGGTACTGGCGGCGCTGACGGCCTTGCCCGACTGAATCTTCAGCAACAGATCAAGCATCGCTTCCGGTGTCGAGCTGTCGCGGGAATCATCATTGAAGGGTTTGTTCGGTCTCCCGCTCGTGTCCCGCTCGCGCTTGGAGGGATCTGCCGCAAAAGCGGCTTCGATCTGCTCGGCAAAGGTTCCGGGTCCCGGTACGATATCTAGAGCGCGGTAGATGATATGGGCCGTGTCGGCGTCGACTCGTTGACCGGTCACGCCAAGGCCGCGAAGCCATGCGGTCACGGCCGCCGGGCCACCTGCCTGTGCCGTCAATATATCCGTCGCGGTATTGTCGCTGCGGGTCAGCATGAGCTCCAACAGATTGTGGAGTGACAGCGACACGCCGGGATGCGGCGTCTGATCGGCGATTCCGTCAGAGGCCACGATGATGGCCGGGTCCACTGTGATCATCTGGTCAAGGGTGAGTTCGCCCTTGTCGATCCGGGAAAAGATCGTCCCGGCCACGGCAATCTTGAATGTGCTGGCCATCGGAAACGTCGTGCCGGCATTGAGCGTGGTCCGGACATTGCCGTCGACGCGCTGAACGGCGACGCCGACGCTGCCATCGGTCTGCTTTGCCAGGCGGGCGAATTCTTCTGCCAATCGCACCCTGGCGTCCACCGTCTTGGCATTCGGTGCGGCCTTGGCGGGCGCGGCAAGCAAGGGTGAACCCGCCAGAAGCATGAACGCACTGGCTGCGGACAGGAGAGATTGCCGTTTCATGGAGACCCTTTTCATATTTTGCGCGAACCGGGCCGGCGAGATCCGTCCGCCCAATTCAGTGATCCTTTCAAATTTTTCTATTTTGTCAACTGATGTCCTGATTGGGCGATTGGTGCTGCGGTGCATTTGGCTGCCGTGGCAAATGAAATGGATGTTTTTCCGGGTTTTTCCTGCACGCCGACAATGGTACCAAATATGCTAATCGAGAAAATCGCGTGAAAGGATTGCAATGCGGCCTGCCAGTCTTCGTGAATCGCCGAACGGTGATCCACGGGCCCTTGCGGAAGACAATCCGGGCGCGGTCTTGCGAGAAATCCGAAAGGAGCTTGGCCTGACACTTGCCGATGTCAGCCAGCGTACGGGGATGCCTGTCTCCACGCTGTCCAAGGCGGAAACCGGCAAGATGTCGCTCAGCTACGAAAAATTGCTGCGGATCAGCCGCGGGCTCGACATCGATATAACCAGGCTCTTCTCAACCGGGGTGCCGTCTCCCGTTACCCGCAGGACGGCCACAGGCCGTCGCAGCATCACCCTGGCGGGTGAGGGGCCCTCGATCCGCACTGCGACCTATAATTATATCTACCCGTCCGCGGACCTGCTTCACAAGACGCTGAATCCAATGATCATCGACATCAAAGTACGATCGATCGAGGATTTTGGCGAATTGATGCGCCACCCGGGTGAGGAATATGCCCTGGTCCTTGAGGGGCAATGCGAATTTTACTGCGATCTCTATGCACCGTCCCTCCTCAATAAAGGGGACTCGGTCTATTTCGACGGCGCGATGGGACATGGATATGTGGCCGTTGGTGACGGTCCGTGCCGTATTCTTTCGATATGCTCGGCCACGCAGGATGATCTAAAATCAGCCCTGCAGCCGATCAACGATTAGGATCGTCTCTAAAACCGAAATTCGGCGCGGCCGCTTTATCGGTACAAGTCCCACCGCATCGATTGGCTGACTCGGCGTGCGCCAATGGCGCCCGAGAGCGCCGCGGCTCGACCGAAGGCGCCATAAATCTCATCAATTATGGGCATCCTTCTTCGGCCTGACATCTCCAGGCGGGATTGGTGCGTCCAAAAACCCTATTGCAATTATCATATATTGAAAATATGATCCTAATCAGGATAAAGATGATAACAGGGAGGGCTGGCGAATGCAGTCATTGTCATGGGCCTTGCGCCGTCGAATGGCTGCCGGCCTCACGGAAATCCATCGGATCGAGAATGTAAGGCGAGCGTAGTTGCGGCGTCTCGATCCACTCAACTGACGACTTTCGCCGGGCGACCCCGGATCAGCCAGGTAGCGAGTTTGGCTGCCGATCTTCCTTTTTGATGTGCAAGGATGAATGGTGAATATCAATACGCCTTTTACTGCAGACGCCAGCGCGCTGCGCCTGCCTCAACCCTATCTTTTGTTCCTGGGCGACACGACCGAGGCCGGGTTTGCGAAGACCGCTTATGGCTTGCGAGACTGGGCGCCGGACAAATGTACGGGCGAATATGCCTTGCCTGAGGCGACGGTGAGCACGGGGCTGCCTGCACTCACGCCTGCCGAAGCTCATGCCCGGGGCGCGCGGTCGTTGCTGATCGGCGTCGCCAATAGTGGCGGGGTGATCCCCGCAATCTGGGTGTCGGCGCTGATCGAAGCGCTCGAGGCGGGGCTGGACATCGTCAGCGGCATGCATGTCCGCCTGGCGGACGTGCCCGGGCTGGCCGCGATCGCCGGGAAGCTTGGGCGGCAGCTCATTGACGTTCGCCATCCGCCGGCTGGCTTGACCGTGGGGACCGGGCGCAAGCGGACCGGCAAGCGGCTGCTGACCGTCGGCACCGATTGTGCGCTGGGCAAGAAATACACCGCGCTCGCCGTGTCACAGGCTCTTGTCGCGCGTGGGCTCGACGCAGATTTTCGCGCTTCCGGACAGACCGGGATCATGATTGCCGGTGGCGGCATTCCGATGGATGCGGTGGTCTCCGATTTTGAGGCGGGTGCCGCCGAATTGCTCAGCCCGGATGCCGCGCCGGACCATTGGGATGTGGTCGAAGGGCAGGGTTCGCTGTTCCATCCCGCTTATGCTGCCGTCTCGCTCGGTCTGCTCCATGGCAGCCAGCCCGACGTCATCATCGTCTGCCACCAGCCCGGCCGGACGATCATGCTCGGATCCGATTCCTATGCTCTGCCAAGCCTGGAGGAGACGATCGATCTCAACCTGCGGCTTGGCGCCCGGACCAATCCCGCGATCCGCTGCGCGGGACTTTCCTTCAACACCTCGCATCTCGGAGAAGAAGAAGCGATCGCGGTGATGGCTGAGGAAAGCCGCAGGCTTGGCCTTCCCGTTGCTGATCCGATCCGCGGCGGCGACCAGTTCGCGCGGCTGATCGACAGCTGTCTTGCATGAATCCGGTCAGCGCCACGGCCGGTAACGCTGGGCCGTCCTGGTTCCAGCGCTTCCTGTTGCCGGGCTTCGCCTTCAAGGCAGTGGTGATCGGTGGCGGCTATGCCACCGGGCGTGAGCTTGCCGAATTCTTCCTGCCGAGCGGGCCGTGGGGCGGACTTGCCGCGATGCTGCTCGCCACCTTGTTGTGGAGCCTCATCTGTGCGGTGACGTTCGCGTTCGCGCACAAGATGGGCACGTTCGAGTATCGCAGCTTCTTCGAAAAGCTGCTCGGGCCCGGCTGGATCGCGTTCGAGATCGGCTATGTCCTGTTCGTCACGCTCATACTCGCGGTATTCGGCGCGGCGGCGGGCGCGATCGGCAGTGCGATGTTCGGCCTGCCGCCGATCATCGGCACGCTGTTCCTCGCGGCGTCGATCGCGCTGTTCGCGACCTTCGGCAATGCGTCGGTCGAACGGCTGTTCAAATATGTCTCGTTCCTGCTCTACGGTGTCTACGCGCTGTTCATGGTGCTGGCGCTGAGCGATTTCGGGGATCTGATCGCGACCAATTTCAGGATTCCGGCACCAAGCGACGGTTGGGCATTGGGCGGGCTGACCTATGCCAGCTATAATGTCATTGGCGCGGTGGTGATCCTGCCGGTGGTGCGCCACATGACCAGCCGGCGCGACGCCGTGATCTCGGGGATTGTCGCAGGACCGCTGGCGATGGCGCCGGCGATCCTCTTCTTCATCTGCATGATCGCCTTCTATCCGGCGATCATGCACGAGACGCTGCCGTCCGATTTCATGCTCAAGCAGCTCGAGCTGCCGCTGTTTCATCTGCTCTTTCAGGCGATGATCTTTGCCGCGCTGCTGGAAAGCGGAACCGGCTCGGTCCACGCGATCAACGAGCGCATCGACGCCGCGATGCGCGCACGCTGGCACAGACCGCTGAGCAACCGGGCGCGCGGAATCATCGCCGCCGGGATGCTGATCGGATGCATGTTCGTTGCCGATCGCTTCGGCCTGGTCGCGCTGATCTCGAGCGGCTACCGCGCGCTCGCCTATATCTTTCTCGCCATCTATGTCGTGCCGCTGCTCACCATCGGCGTCTTCCGACTGATCCGCCGCCATCCAGCCGAAAAGAAACAGGCGCCCCAAGGCGTCGTCGAGGGGATAATATCATGACACCGATCAGCGATCCGGGACTCCGGCCCGCCAGGAGTTCGCGCGTGAAGCGCTGGCTGAAGCGGATCGGACTGGGCTTGCTTGCGCTGGTGATCCTCGTGATCGTTGTGGGCGCAATCTATGAAGCGCTGAGCCGGTGGAATGCGGCGAGAAACTATCCGCCGCCCGGAAAGCTGGTCGATATCGGCGGGCGGCGTATGCATATCGATTGCCGCGGCAGCGGATCGCCGACGGTCATCTTCGAAGCCGGGCTGGGTACGGGTGGGTCGCTCGACTGGACCCTGGTGCATGACAAGATCGCCAGTTTCACCCGCGCCTGTGCCTATGACCGCGCCGGCATCATGTGGAGCGACGCCAAATCCACGCCGCAGGACGCCGCCGCCGTCGCCCAGGATCTGCATGCGACGCTGAAGGGCGCCGGGATCACCGATCCGCTGGTGCTGGTCGGGCATTCGATCGGTGGCCCGTACACCACGACCTATGTCGGGAAATATGGCGATCAGGTTGCTGGACTGGTGATGGTCGATCCGTCCCATCCCGATCAGATCGTCCGGCTCGGGAAACTGGTGCACACCAATCTCGATCCGAAACAATATCTCGGCATGATGAAGGCCGCCTCGGCCTTCTCCTGGACCGGTATCGTGCGCTTCCTGATGACGGGCGGCAAGGTACCGGCGCCTCGACGGGAAGCGACGGCAAAGGCGTCCGCCTATATCGGTACGTCGATCAAGGGCGCGCTGTCCGAAGTCGATGGTTTCGACCGGACGATGGATCAGGCGCGCCAGGTCCGCAGTTTCGGCAATCGCCCCGTGATCGTGCTGACCGCGATGGCCCCGTTGACCCCGGATCAACTGAAAGGGATGGGCGTGACGCGCCAGGGCGGCGACCGTTTCAAGCAGGAATGGAAAACGCTCCACCAGGAACAGGCGCGCCTGTCGACGCGTGGCCGCGAACAGAGCGTGCCCGACGCGACCCATTACATCCAGATCGACCGCCCCGACGTCGTGATCGCTGCGGTCAAGGATGTGGTCGATACGGTGCGTGCCGATGCGAAGCCAAAATCTGACGATCAGGCCCGGTAAGAGGCCAGTTTCAAACAATCGTGATGGGAGATGGAATGATGAAGCGTTATCTGCTCGGCTCGGTGGCATGCCTGCTGCTCGTCTCGAACGCGCCGGCGCCGGACGCTGCTCCGGAATATGATATCGTGATCCGTGGCGGTCGCGTTCTCGATGGCGCCGGCAATCCCTGGGTGCGTGCGGATATCGCGGTCAAGAATGGCCGTGTGGTGCATGTCGGCAAGATTGCGGGCCGCGGCACGCGGGAGATCGACGCGACCGGCCGTTATGTCTCGCCTGGCTTTATCGACATGATGGACCAGTCGGGCGGCGTGCTGCTCGAAAATGGCGATGCCGAGAACAAGCTGCGCATGGGCGTGACCACCGTCATTGCCGGCGAAGGCGGCACGCCGGTCGATGCCGCGGAGATCTCCAACTATTTCAAGAAGCTCGAAAGCCAGGGTATTTCGGTCAATTTCGGCACTTACTATGCGTCGCATCAGGCGCGGGAAAAGATCATGGGCGATGCCGCGGGCGCGCCGACTCCCGCGCAGCTCGAGGCGATGCAAGGGGAAGTCAGGACCGCAATGCACGCAGGCGTGTTCGGGATCACCAGCGCGCTGATCTATCCGCCGAGCAGCTTTCAGACGACCGCGGACCTGGTCTCGCTCGCCAAGGTCGCAGGCCAGTGCAACGGCTTTTATGCAACGCATATGCGCGACGAAAGTGCGAAGCTCGTCCCGGCGATCGAAGAAGCGATCGAGATCGGAGAAAAGGGCGGGGTGAAGGTCGAGATATTCCATCTCAAGGCCGCCTATGCGCCGGAATGGGGCAAGCTGATGCCGCAGGCGGTCGCGGCGATCAACGCGGCGCGGGCGCGGGGCGTGGATGTGGCCGCGGATCTCTATCCCTATACGGCTGGCGGCACTGGCCTCGAAATCACTGCGCCGACCTGGGTCTGGGCCGATGGTGTCGAAAAGGGCATTGCGCGGCTGCGGGATCCCAAACAGCGCGAGCGGATGAAGAAGGACCTTGCGGCGGGTTCGATGCCGGGCTGGTCCAATCTGGTCCATGCCTCTGGCGGCTGGAGCAATGTGCGGCTCGCCAATGGCTTCAGCGCGAAATACGCGCAATATCACGGCCAGACCTTCGACAAGATCGGCGCGGCGCTGAAGCGCGACCCCGCCGATGCGGCATGGGATATCCTGCTCGAGGGGCTGCCCAACCGCTCCGTCGCGCTCTATTTCATGATCAACGAGAAGGATATCGAAACCGCGTTGCACCAGCCCTGGACCAGCATCGGCAGCGATGCGGCCGCATCGGTCAAGCTGGGTGGCATGGATGCGCTCGGCCTGCCGCATCCGCGCGCTTATGGCACCTTCCCGCGCGTCATCGCCGAATATGTGAAGCGCCGTCCGATCCTGTCGCTGGAAGACGCGGTGCGCAAGATGACCGGCTGGCCGGCGCAGCGCATGGGGTTGAGTGATCGCGGCCTGATCCGAGACGGCATGCATGCCGATATCGTGATCTTCGATCTGGCCAAGCTCGACGATGTCGCGAGCTGGGAAAAGCCGACCGCGCTGCCGACCGGGATCGACACTGTGATCGTCAACGGCGCGGTCACGATCGAGGGCGGCAAGCATACCGGCGCACGCAAGGGCGAGGTGCTCCGCCATAGCTGCGGCGATTGATACCAATGTGGCTTTGAGTGCATCTTCTTCTGTCATTCCCGCGAAAGCGGGAATCCCGCTTCTTCTCTTCTGTCTGCGAGAAAGGCAGCGGGATCCCCGCTTTCGCGGGGCTGACGGGGATGAGTTAGTCAGGCGTCACTGCGTCCACGCGATACCATGACAAAGGAAGAGTGCATGATCCGACACATTTCCGGAACCGGTCTTGCGGGCCTGGCGCTGCTGTTCTCGGCGCCGGCCCAGGCCGACCCGGTTCCCGCCGCGATTTCCGGCCCCGCCGATCTCGGCACGGCGGTCTCGGCGCAGATCGCCTGCGCCGGGATCTTCGTGACCGGGCGGGCCGAAGCGGATGTGCTGCGCGACGATGTCCAGGCGCTCGCGCCCTTCACCAAAGCGGTCACCCTGGCGGTCGACCGCAAGGATCACACCGTCACCGCATCGGCCCCCGGCGCCGTGACGCGCACGGCATTGTACCGGCCGGCAGTGGGCTGCACCTTGCTGACCGGCAAGACCAGCCGCGACACGCTGCTGCGCCAATCGGCCGGCCTTGCGCCGTTGAAGCCGCAGGCCGCGAAGCCCTGGCCACTGGGCGACGTCCAGCCAAAGGGGCCGGGGCCAAAGGTCGACAAGGCGGCGCTCGACCGGGCGGTCAACCAGGCCTTTGTCGAGCAGAACAAGGGCGGATATCCCGACACCCGCGCGATCGTCGTGGTGCAGGGCGGGCGGATCGTCGCCGAGCAATATGCCCCGGGCTTCGATCGCAATAGCGAATTGCTTGGCTGGTCGGCGAGCAAGAGCATAGCCGGCACATTGGTCGGCCTGCTGGTCGATGACGGCGTGCTTAAGCTCGATGCACCGGCGCCGGTGCCGGAATGGCAGGGCGCGGGCGATCCGCGCGGCAAGATCACCTTGCGCCAGCTGCTGACCATGTCGAGCGGCCTGCGTTTCGTCGAGAGCTATGAGCCCGGCAATGATTCGATCAACATGCTGTTCGCCGCGCCCGATATGGGCGCGCTGGCGGCAGCATTGCCGCAGGACAAGGCGCCGGGTTCGGCGTGGAGCTATTCGTCGGGCACGACCAATATCCTGTCGCGCATCGTGTTCAACGCGACTGGCGGGTCGCTCGAGGCGGCGACGCGGTTCGCGCGCAAGCGCCTGTTCGAACCTCTCGGCATGACGAGCACGCTGATCGAACCGGATGAATCCGGCGTGCCGGTCGGCAGTTCCTATGCCTATGCCACCGCGCGCGACTGGGCGCGGTTCGGTCAGCTCTATCTGAATGGCGGCATGGTGGGGAAAAAGCGGCTGCTGTCATCGGCATGGATCGACTTCGTCCACACTCCGACCGCGGCCGCGCCCCGGCCCTTTTACAGTGGGCAATTCTGGCTCAATCGCGGCGACGATGCCGGGGAACGCCGCCGGCTGTTCAAGGATCTGCCGGTCGATACCTTCATGGCGATGGGGCATAATTATCAGATGGTCGCAGTGATCCCGTCACGTGATGCGGTCATCGTCCGGCTTGGCTGGACGCCGGAGGGGCAGACCTTCGATTACAACACCTATCTCTCCCGCATCGTGGCCGCACTGGCTCCCGGTACGGGCGCTCAATGATCTGAAACCGCCAATGATCTGAAACCAAAGGACTATCGACAATGACTGTGCGCACCCGGCTGTCGCTCGATTATGTGGTTGAATCGCTGCCGCTGGCCAAGCCGTTCCGCATTTCCGGCCATGTCTTCACAGAAACCCCGGTGGTGGTGGTGACGATTTCCGATGGCGACCATATCGGGCGCGGTGAGGCAGCGGGGGTCTATTATCTCGGCGATGACGTCGCCGCGATGAGCGCCGCGATCGATGGCGTGCGCGATGCGGTCGGGGCCGGGGCGACGCGCGAGCAGTTGCTGCAATTGCTGCCCGCGGGCGGTGCGCGCAACGCGATCGATTGCGCGCTGTGGGAACTGGAAGCGCGGCGCAGCGGCACCCCGGTCTGGGAAAGCGCGGGCGTGCCGCAGCCTTGCCCGCTGCGCACCACCTTTACGCTCGGCGCCGACGATCCGGAGGTCATGGCGGCGGGCGCCCGGAGCTATGCCCAGGCGATCGCGCTGAAGCTCAAGCTCACTGGCGATCTCGATACCGATATCGCACGAGTGCAGGCGGTGCGCGCGGCACGGCCGGAATGCTGGATCGGCGTGGACGCCAATCAGGGCTTTGCGATCGGGGATCTCGACACGCTGGTCGCGGCGCTGGTGGCGGCAGATGTGCAATTGCTCGAACAGCCGTTGGCACGTGGCCGCGAAGCCGATCTCGACGGCTATCAATGCCCGATTCCGCTCGCTGCGGATGAAAGCGCGCTGACCCTTGGCGATGTCGAGGGGCTGGTCGGCCGGTTCAGCGTGGTCAATATCAAGCTCGATAAATGCGGCGGGCTGACCGAAGGACTGGCGATCGCACGCCGCGCACGCGAACTCGGACTTGGTGTGATGGTCGGCAATATGGTCGGGTCGAGCCTGGCGATGGGGCCGGCCTTTGTGCTTGGGCAGCTCTGCGACATCGTCGATCTCGACGGCCCGATTTTCCTTGCCGCCGACCGTGTCCCGTCGATCCGCTATGAACATGGCAATGCCTGGTGCGGCGAGGATATCTGGGGCCGCACGGTCGCCTGAGTGCGCAAACAGTCAATGATAACGGAATGGGGAGGGTGCAGATGAAGACGGCCATATTGGCGGCAATGATGTGCGCGACGGCGGTCCAGCCGCTTGCGGCGCAGGGCCCGGCGGGGCAGGGGGAGCCAGCACCCCGGACCTATATCCAGGCCGGGCGGCTGCTTGCCGATCCGGCCAGCGGGCGGGTCGAGAGCAGCAAGACGATCGTGGTCGAGGGCGGCCGCGTCGTCGAAATCCGCGACGGCTTTGTCGGCGACGGCAAGGTGATCGACCTGCGCGACAGCTTCGTCATGCCCGGCTTCATCGACAGTCACGTGCACATCACCTTCCAGTCCGGCCCCACCAGCCAGCTCGACGCAGTGACCAAGTCGGCGACCGATCAGGCCTTTGACGGACTGGTCTATGCGCAGCGCACGCTCCGTGCCGGGTTCACCACCGTCGTCGACCTGGGCGCCGATCCGCTGGCGATCAACGCGCTGCGCGATGCCATCGCGGCCGGCAAGGTGACGGGGCCGCGGATCATCGCGGCGGGCGGCGTCGCGGCGCATGGCGGGCATGGCGACATCCATGGCTATCGCCAGGAAATCCTCGACCTGTTTCGCGCGCCCACGCTGTGCTCGGGCGCCGATGAATGCGCGCGCGCAGTTCGGCTCGCGGTGCAGAGCGGGGCCGACATCATCAAGACCGCATCGACCGGCGGCGTGATGTCCAATACCGCGGCGGGGCTGGGCCAGCAGATGAGCGACGCCGAGCTGGTCGCGATCGTCGAGACCGCGCATCATCTCGGGCGCAAGGTGGCGGCGCATGCGCACGGCACCGACGGGGTCAATGCCGCGCTTCGCGCCGGCGTCGATTCGGTCGAGCACGGCACGTATCTCGATGCGGAATCGATCCGGCTGTTCAAGGCAAAGGGCAGCTATCTCGTGCCGACCCTGTTGGCGGGCGACACCGTCAAGCGGCAGGCGGAAACTGCCGACTGGATGCCGGCAAATGTTCGCGCCAAGGCACGGATCGTCGGCCCGCTGATGATCGACGCGCTGCGCCGCGCGCATGAAGGCGGTGTGAAGATCGCCTTCGGCACCGATTCCGCCGTATCGCCGCACGGCGAGAATGCCCGCGAATTCGCGCTGATGACGAAGGCGGGCCTCACCCCGATCGAAGTGATCCGGTCGGCGACAGTCTGGGGCGCGACGCATATCGGCCTCCAGGATGAAATCGGTACGCTCGCCACGGGCAAGGCTGCCGACATCGTAGCGGTGAAAGGCGACCCGCTCAGTGATGTCAGGGCGCTCGAGGCGATGGCATTCGTCATGAAGGGCGGCGTGGTGACGCGCGCGGTCGGAGAATAGCGGGCAGGCTGGTCGGGGCGATCACCGACCCGGCCAGCATGCTTTGCGCGATTCAAGTCACTGTCGAGCCTGTCATATCTGCCCTCCCACATGGATGCGTAGCATGCCGCGTAAGGCGCATCCGGGGTAGGGATTGAATCGAGCTCATCAGGAACGCTTCCGCAATTTCCCGATTTTCCCGCAAGCGCGCCGCAGAATTCCCATGGCGACGGGAATTTGGTGCAATCCTCGACGCCCAATTCAAGTTGACAATTTTCTAATTGGGATCATACTATTTCCAAATTAGAAATATTATCAAAGATCGCGCTTCGCATCTGGTCTGGCAATTCCGGCCGCGAAAGCGAAAGGGAAGGGTCGTTGGATATGCGCTCATTCAAGTTGCTCGCGTCGCTGGCATTGATGCTGATCGGCGGCGGTGTGGCGGCCCAACTCGCGCCATCCCCTGCGGCCTCGGTCTCGCCCCGGCAGCAGGCCGCCCCATCGCTACCCGTTGCCGCTCCGGGCGGACAGGCGTTGACGAAGCAGGATCTGGATAGCTGGCTCGACGGCTTCCTGCCCTATGCGCTCGCCAAGGGCGATGTCGCCGGCGGCGTGGTCGTAGTGGTCAAGGACGGCCAGATCGTGACCAAGCGTGGCTTCGGTTATGCCGATGTCGCCACGCGCAAGCCGGTCGACCCCGATCTTACCCTGTTCCGGCCCGGCTCGGTATCGAAGCTGTTCACCTGGACTGCCGTCATGCAGCAGGTAGAGGCGGGCAAGATCGATCTCGACGCCGATGTGAACAAATATCTCGACTTCAGGATTCCGCTGAAGGACGGTCTGCCCGTCACCATGCGCCAGATCATGACGCACACCACCGGGTTCGAGGAACATGGCAAATATACCATGTTCAACGATCCGAAATATCTGATCCCGCTGGACGACTATGTGAAGAACGGGCTGCCCCGGCGCGTCTTTACCCCCGGCACGACGCCGTCCTATTCCAACTACGCCACGACCCTGGCCGGCTATATCGTCCAGCGCGTGTCGGGGATGCCGTACAACGACTATGTCGAGCAGCGCATTTTCAAGCCGCTCGGCATGGCGCACTCGACCTTTCGCCAGCCGCTGCCCGGGCAATTCCTGCCGCTGATGGCCACCGGTTATATGGAGGCCTCGGGAGAGCCGCGTAAATTCGAGATCCTGGCGACCGTCCCGGCCGGCGCGCTGTCGTCATCCGGCACCGATATGGCTCGTTTCATGATGGCGCACCTCAACCAGGGGGCGGGGCTGATGAAGCCTGAAACCGCGCGCCTGATGCACAATAGCCCACTCACTCTGTTGCCGCCGCTCAACCGGATGGAGCTCGGCTTCTTCGAAACCAACATCAATGGCCGTCAGGTCATCGCCCATCTCGGCGATACGATGGCTTTCCACACCGCACTTCACCTGTTCATGAATGAGAATGTCGGCGTGTACGCATCGTTCAACAGCATGGGCAAGGATCGCTCGGTCGGCTCGGTGCGCCGTGCATTGTTCGAAGGGTTCGCCGATCGCTATTTCCCCAATATCGCGCCGGCCGACGGCAGGGTCGATGCGAAGGCCGCGGCCGAGCACGCGAAGATGATGGTTGGCAACTGGCTGAATAGCCGCCGGTCGGAAACGACCATCTTTGCCTCGCTCAAGCTGCTGGGCCAGGTATCGATCACGGTGGGGCCGAAGGGCGAACTGATCGTTCCCTCTGCCCGTGGCATGGATCGCGAGCCGATGAAATGGGTCGAGATCGCTCCGTTCGTTTGGCGCAATGTAGGGGGGCATGAGAGGCTCGCCGCCAAGGTTGTCGATGGGAAGGTGGTCCGCTGGAGCATGGACGGCATGTCGCCCTTCATGGTCTATGATCGCGCACCCGCGTCGCAATCCTCGGCCTGGCTGCTGCCGTTGCTCTATGCGGCCATGGGCGTCCTGCTGCTCACCCTGCTGCACTGGCCGGTGTCCGCACTGATCCGCCGCCGCTACAAGGCGCCACTCACATTGCAGGGCCGCTCGCTGCTCGCCTATCGCGGCGTACGGCTCGGGTCCGGGCTTGTGCTGGCGGTGCTTGGCGGCTGGGTCTGGGCCAGCGCCTGGCTCTCCAACCTCGACAATATGACGTCCCGCTCGGATGTGCAGATGTGGTCGCTGCAGATCATCGGCCTGATCGTGTTCGTCGGCGCCGTGCTGCTGGCGGGCTGGAACCTGTTGCTCGCCGTGCGGGAAAAGCGCGGCTGGTTCGGCAAGCTCTGGGCGGTGCTGATCCTGATTGCGACGCTTACCGTATTGTATGTCGCCTGGACCTTCGGCTTGCTGTCGATGTCGGTGAATTTCTAAAGTCGGGACTGAAATCCGGGTGGTAGCCGAACACTTCGGCTTGCCGCCCGGATCAATTCGGACTCTGAAGCATCGCCGGTTGGAGTGTGGGATCGCTCGCTCAACCCCCTAAGGACAGATCAACTCGGTCCACAGACGGCGCAAGTTAACTCCATCGCCCGGCGGCACCCTTGCCGCGGCAACATCGATCTGCGGCACCCTTGCCGCGGCAACATCGATCTGCGGCACCCTTGCCGCGGCAACATCGATTCAACGCAGCGGCATAATGCAGCACTGTGGAGGTAAGACGAGACGCCGGCCAGGCGCTCTTCCCGCTCTTTCACATGGCCGCGAAAACGCCGGGCGACCATCGCCCCTGTTTCGATCAAGACGGCCCCTGTTATTGCCCCTGTTCCACCCCTGTTTCCATAACAGGGGATGGGCCAGTCATGTCACTGAAAACAGGCGCATAATCCGGCAATCGGATCCAACATAACAGGGGCGGGAAAATACAACGCCGAAAACAGGGGATAACAGGGGCCAACCCTGGGCCAGTCAGCGGATGTGGCAGGCCACTGGCCATCATAGGCTGGCTCTTCGGGCCTGAAATGCTTCGGGGCAGCGGTGGATCGCACCGCTGCCCCGATGGCCGTCTCATGAAGTCCGCTTGGGAGCGGTCGTAGCGATCAGAACTTCAATTTGACGCCACCCGAGAAATAGCGGCCGATCACGTCGTAGTTCGGGTTGGTGTAGGGCGTATAGGGCGGGTCGGCGTCGAACAGATTGTTGACGTTGCCGAACAGCGTGAACGGCCCCGTTTTGAACTGCAGGCCGAGGTCGATATAAGTCCTGGCGCTGATTTGATTGTTCAGGATCTGCTTGCCGTTTGCGCCAAGCTGCGTGCTGTAGATGCCGCCGCCGACATAGCGGGCGCGCAAATCTGCGCCGAAGCCGCCGATTTCATAGTTCACCGAGCCGGTCGCCCGCCATTTCGGCGTGGAGAAGGCGGTGTCCCCGCCAACGACGCCGGCGACATCGTTGGTCCTGACGCCATCGGCGATCATCAGGTCGAAGATGTGATTGGCGAGCACACGCACGCCCAGTTTGCCGTTGCCCAGCGGCATCCGGTACGATGCTTCGATGTCCAGGCCGCGCGTGCTGTACGACACCAGGTTGCGGTAGGTTGCGGTAAGCGATTCGAGCTTGCCGTTGGCATCGCGGGTGATCACGCCACCACAGGTAGGGTCGTTGGGATTCGCCGCCTTGCACTGCCTGAGCGTGTCCGGCGCCGTGATCGTCGTGATCACATTGTCGATCTTGATATCGTAATAATCGACCGAGAGGCTGAACCCGCGCACATAATGCGGCGAATAGGAGCCGCCGAGCGTCAGCGTGTGCGAGATTTCCGGCGTCAGGTTGGGGTTGCCACCGGTATAGATCGATACGCCGGCCTGGGTCGCATCGAGGAAGGGATCGTAGAGATCGGCCTTGTTGGTCGCCCGGCTAAGGAAATATTCGGTGATGCTGGGCGAGCGGATGTCGCGCGAATAGACTGAGCGCAGCAACAGGTCGTTGGCGATCCGCATGGTGCCGCCGGTCTTCCACGACCAGATGCCGCCACTGGTGCTATAGTCCGAATAGCGCGCCGCGCCGTTGACCTCGAGATGGATGACGTTCGCGATGTCGATCAGCGGCACGTTGACCTCGCCGAATGCTTCCTTGACGCTGAAGCTGCCATTGGTCGCGGCGGAGTTGAGTGTCGAAAAGGCCTTTGCCTGCGACAGTGCGTCGATATGGCTTGTGACGAGCTTCTCCCAACGGAAATCGGCACCGAACGCGATATCGACCTTGCCGGCCCAGGTTGAGAAGGGCTGACCGTGCACACTGGCACCCGCCGCATCAAGCTTGGTCGTCACGATGGAGTGGGTGCCGCCAAAGGCATAGGCGACACCGGCCGCCGAAATATTGCCGTTGCCGAGCAGATTGATCGGTGCGCAGTTCGGATCGTCATTGGTGGTGCTGGCATCGGCATTGATGCGGCACACCGGCGCGCCGTTCACCAGCACGGCATCGACGGCATTGTTGAACTTGGCCGTGATCCGCTGATTGTAAAGCGACTGGTCGGCCCTGAGCTCGCCATGGTCGTAATAGGCGTCATAACCCCAGCCATCGCCGAACGACCCTTTGAGGCCGAACGCCCCTTCGAGATTGCGGCGCGAGAATCTGAAGTTGAGCATCCGGTCGGGGCCGACATCGTCGAGGATCCGGCCCAGCGCGAACGGCCCGGTGACCCCGGCTGCGGCAAGCTGGTTGCGCGCGGTCTGGGTCAGGAACGCATTGTCGGGCATGATCGCCACGACCGGCGTTTCCGGGAAGAAGGTATAGTTCGACCACATGCGGCTATAGCTGCCGTCCACCCAGAGCTTCAGCGAATCGGTGATGTCGAAGGTAGCGCGCGCGTAGACATTGTTGCGCTGGTACGGTGAGCTTACCGCGACATAATCAAAGATGTTCTGGCCGTCGCCGCCGACCGTGAACTGGCCCGAGGTCTGGCTGCCGAGCGGCAGCGGACCGACGCTGCCGTCGGGATTGAAGACGAGATTATAGGGCGTGGCATTGAGCCGCAGGACCGACCCGCCGCGATTGATGATGGTGTAGTTGACGTCGTTGGCGAGGATCAGCTGACCGTCGGCACGCTGGAACACGCTTGATTCGAGGTTGGGACGGCTCTTGCGGCCGAACGCGCCTTCTTCGCGCATATAATCGGCGGAAATCATGAAATGGCCGCGGCCGCCCGCGAAATCCGTGCCCCAGGCGATGTCGGCGCCGTAGCGCGCCGTATCGCCGCGCGAGGAAACACCGGTCTGCGCGCCCATGCGCCAGCCCTTCATCTCATCGTCGAGGATGATGTTGACCACCCCCGCGACCGCGCCCGAACCCCAGGCGGCCGATGCGCCGCCGGTCACGACATCGACCCGCTTGATCAGGTTTTGCGGCACGATGTTGAGATCGTTGGCGCCGGTGAAGCGGTGCCCGTTGAGCAAGGTCAGCGTGCGCACCGCGCCAAGCCCGCGCAGATCGGCCGTCGAGGTGCCGCTGGTCGTGTTGCCTGTCGTCGTTGCCGGCGTCGACGTGGCGCGGAACTGGGGACTATCGTTCAAGACCTGGGCGACGCTCGGGCGATTGCCCTGACGCAGTTCGGCCTCGCCGATGACGGTGGTCGGCGTCGGTGCATTGAAGCCGGAGCGCTGAATGCGCGAGCTCGTCACCACGATGTCGTCTTCCGTGGTCGCGTCGGCCGGTACGGCTTCGGCGATCGACGCGCTGTCCGCGCTGGACGCGGCATCTGCAGTCTGCGCCGATGCCGGCGCAAGGCACAAGGTCATCGAAAGCGCAGTGCTGGCGTACCAGAACAGGTGAATGGATTTCATACATACCCCCCTTTGTTTTTGTTGATATGGAAAATTGGCTGCGACACGCGGCGCTTCATCTCGTTTTAAAATCGGAAGCTGCACACGATCTCAACATTTGGCGATCGCGATAGATCAGGTTGCATCAGAGAATGCAATCCCAATTTGGACATAATTATCATTTTCGGAAAAATGTGAAACATCCTGCCTCGGTGCCGGGTGGGAATTAGACACCTGTAGACTCTTTCGCCAAACAAAGTATACGCGCGTATACATTTGATGTTTGCCAGGGTTATGGAGTCGATATGAAAGCCAGGATTCTCGTCACGGGTGGTACGGGCTATGTCGCCAGCTGGTGCATTGCCGGGCTTCTGTCGCAGGGCCATGCCGTTCGAGCTACGCTTCGATCGCTCGACAAGGCGGATCGGGTTCGGTCTGCGCTGGAAAAGGTCGGACATGATGTCGCCGGTCTGAGCTTCGCCGAAGCAGACCTCACCGACGATTCCGGTTGGGCTGATGCAATGACCGGCTGCGAGCATGTGCTTCACGTCGCGTCGCCATTGGGACATTCCGGGCAGCAGACCCGCGAAGCGCTTGTGCCGCCGGCACGCGACGGGACGCTGCGGGTCCTCAAGGCGGCGACCACCGCCGGGGTGAAGCGTATCGTCATGACCTCTGCGGCGGCCACGGCGCGTCCATCGTCACGCGAGGACCGACCTGCAAGGGAAACCGTCTGGGCCGATCCTGACATCCCCGATCTCGACCCATATCGTCTGTCCAAGATCCTTGCCGAACGCGCAGCCTGGGACTTCATGGCGCGCCAGAGTGGCACGACCAGCCTGACGACCATTCTTCCCGGCGCGGTCCTGGGTCCGTTGCTCTTTGCGGACACGGTTGGCTCGGTGCAGGTGGTCCAGCGCATGCTGAAGGGGCAGCCGCCCGCGCTCCCCAATCTCGGCTTTACGGTCACCGATGTCCGCGACCTTGCCGATATGCATATCCGCGCGCTTGTCGCACCTCAGGCGCCCGGCGAGCGATTTCTGGTCGGCGGCCAGTTCCTCTGGATGCGCGAGATCGCCGATATATTGCGCGATGGGCTCGGGTCGGATGCGAAGCGGGTTCCTGGCCGTCGCATGCCCGATTCGGTCTTCCGGCTGCTCGCTCTGTTCATTTCGGACCTGCGGATGTTCAGGGCCGATCTCGGACGCCGGAACGATATGGACACGAGCAAGGCCGAACGGATGCTGGGCTTTTCCCCGAGGCCGGCAGAGGTCACGCTGAACGATTGCGCGCGCAACCTGATCGCGCTGGGCCTCGCCTAGCGAACCACCGGCATGTTGCGTGCTGCACCGATCTCTGCATGAGGAATAGGGCACCAGTATTGCCTGTGCGGCCAGCTTCTTGGACGTGATGCCATCGCGATTGGAAAATGCCGAATGAGAGAGCCTGAGCGCCTGGTGAAGCGTTCCGCCAAGGCCGAAAATACCAGGGCGGCGATCCTTGCCTCGGCACGCCGGGCATTCGCCGAGCATGGCTATGACGGAGTGGGTGTGCGTGCGATCGCCGCCGGGGGCGGTGTCACCGCGATGATGGTGAACCGATATTTCGGATCGAAAGAAGGCTTGTTCGGTGAAGTCGTCGCCGACAGCATGCGCGATCCCATCATCCTCTCGCCCGACAATCTCGCCGCGCCCGACATCGCCCGCGCCTTTGCCGAAGCGTTGGTCGACCTGACCGCGAGCGGGGAACATCCGCTCGATGGCTTCCTGATCCTGTTCCGGTCGGCATCGAGCGATACCGCCGCGCGCATTGCCCGCGAGCGCATTGCCGCTGCGCATCACGCGACGGCGAGCCGGACCATCGTCGGAAATCACGCCGCCGAACGTGCGGGGCTGCTGCTCGCCCTTGTCGCGGGTTTTCAGATGATGCGCCAGATGATGAAGCTCGACACGCTCGCCGATGCCGAACCCAAACTCCTCATTGATCTGCTGACCCCGCTGTTCGCGGCAATCCTCGGCAACCCAGCGTCAGGGGATGAGTGATACCTTATTGACCGCGCATCGACTGGTCGCTGTCGGAAAATGGCGCGCCCGGCAGGAGTCGAACCTGCGGCCTCAAGATTAGAAGTCTCGTGCTCTATCCAACTGAGCTACGGGCGCGTGCGATGCCGGTTAGCGCGGATTGCGCGGCGGCGAAACCGGCTTCATAATTCAATTCATGAGCAATGGGGAAATTGACGGGCCCAAGCCCGTTTCGGCGGGCGAAATTGCCGGCGGGCAGCTTCGCTATTTCGATTTCGTGATGGCGGCGTTCGTCGCGATCATCCTGCTGTCGAACGTGCTCGGCGCGGGAAAGGTCGCGACCGTCAATCTGCCGGGGATTGGCGAGTGGCCATTCGGCGCGGGTATCCTGTTCTTTCCGATCTCCTACGTGATCGGCGACGTGCTGACCGAGGTTTACGGCTATGCGCGTGCGCGGCGCGTGATCTGGGCCGGATCGGCGGCGGTGCTGTTCATGGCATTCATGTCCTGGGTGGTCGTCGCGCTGCCGCCGGCGCCGAGCTGGGGCAATCAGGCGGCCTATGAAACCATTTTCGGGCAGGTGCCGCGCATCGTCTTCGCTTCGCTCTGTGCCTTCTGGGCCGGCGAATTCGTCAATTCCTTCGTACTGGCAAAAATGAAGCTGTGGACCGGGGGCAGGCATCTCTGGACCCGGACGATCGGGTCGACCGTGGCGGGGCAGGGGATCGACAGCCTGATCTTCTATCCGCTTGCCTTTCTGTATGCGGAAGGCTGGACCACGGACCTGGTGCTGAAAGTGTTGGTCACGCAATGGGTGCTGAAGGTCGGCTGGGAAGTGATCCTGACCCCGGTCACTTATGCCGTGGTCGGCTTTCTCAAGCGACGCGAGGGGATCGACGTGTTCGATGAGGGGACGGACTTCACCCCGTTCAGGGCACGCGTTTGAGCCCGCTTCAGGCGACCAAATACTGGCTGGTCAACAACCTTCACCTCGCCAAGGACGCGCTGCACGTCTATGTCGCGCTCGGCCTGTTGTTCGGATCGGCCTTGCTGTTCGGCTGGCGACTGAGCAGCTGGAAGCCGTGGCTCGTGGTGGCTGCGGCTGCGGTGATCGGCGAAATCTGGGACATTCGCGATCGCTATGTCGGCCACGTCGCGCAGAATTACACCGCCAATGTCCATGACTTATGGAACACGATCTTCTGGCCGAGCGTGATCCTGTTCCTGGCGCGGCGCACCAGCCTGTTCCGAGGCTCCGGAAAAACCAGATAGGTTCGCCTGGCGCGCGGAGTCCGGGGCCGGAATCGAACCGGCTCATGACGGATTTGCAATCCGCTGCGTTCCATTTCGCCACCCGGACGCGCTTCGAGGAAAGCGTCTGCTGCCCTCAGGGGTGACCGGCGGGACTTGCACCCGCTAACATCGGCATCACAAACCGACCGCGCACTCCATTGCGTTCGGCCACACCTGAAGGCAGCAGCATTATTGGAATTTGATGGTCAGGGTAGCAGGCCTCGAACCTGCAACTTCCCGCTTCCAAAGCAGGTGCTCTACCAATTGAACTACACCCTGAACGACGGGCGCAGTCATGCGTCCGTCAATCTCGACAGGGTGTCGGGTGCGGTCGCGTGGAGAATGGAATCGAGAACATGGCGGCTCAACGCCACTGAATGCACAGTAGCGCAAGAGCCTATCTGGATAAAAATGGAGGGCGGGCGATCAGGCTCCGACCAACTCCAGCAATCCCTCGAACAGCCGGCGGCCATCGGTGCCGCCATGCGCGGCCTCGATGCGGCGCTCGGGATGGGGCATCATGCCCAGCACATTGCCGCTCGCATTGATCACGCCGGCGATGTTGCGAGCCGATCCATTGACCTGGCCGTCATAACGGAATGCCACCCGGCCTTCGCCTTCGATGCGATCGAGCGTCGCGTCGTCGGCGAAGTAATTGCCGTCATGATGGGCGACCGGGACGGTGATCTTTTCGCCCTGCGCATAGCGGCTGGTAAAGATCGACTGCGCGTTCTCGACCGTCAGCGACACGTCGCGGCAGACAAAGTCGATCCCGGCATTGCGCATCAGCGCGCCGGGCAGCAGGCCGGCCTCGGTCAGCACCTGAAATCCGTTGCACACGCCAAGCACCGGCACGCCTCGCTCGGCCGCGTCGATCACTGCGCGCAGGATTGGCGAGCGTGCGGCCATCGCGCCGGAGCGGAGATAATCGCCGTATGAGAAGCCGCCGGGCAGGGCGATCAGGCCAAGGCCGTCGGGCAGTTCGGTATCGCCGTGCCATACCATGGTCGGGGCGATGCCGCTGACATCGCGAATCGCCACCGCCAGATCGCGGTCGCAGTTCGATCCGGGAAAGACGATGACCGCGGACTTCATGCTCGTTCCACCCGGTAATTCTCGATCACCGTATTGGCGAGCAGCTTGCGGCACATCTCGTCGATCGCGGCGTCGTCGGTCGAGTCGGCGACATCCAGTTCGATCAGCTTGCCGGCGCGGACGTCATTGACGCCGCCAAAGCCAAGGCCGTCGAGCGCCTTGTGGATTGCCTTGCCCTGCGGGTCGAGCACCCCGGGTTTCAGGGTGACGAAGATGCGGAGTTTCATATGCGCGTCCTGATGCTCTGGGCGGGGCTGCGGACCCTATGGCGAGGCCGCTCGCGCGCCGCAAGCTTCATCGCTCGTTTACGAATTGCGCGTGATGCTGGGGTCGGCGAGTCGCATTGGGGCGAGGGGCCATCTGGGAAACTGCGACATGGCGACCCTCGCAATGATCATGTTCGTCGGGCTGTTTGCCTTTGGCGGGCAATATTTCGGCTGGAGCGATCCGGCGGGCCGGGTTCAACTCGCTCTGTTCAGCGCATTCGTGTTCGGCATCATCTGCGGGTTCCGCGTGAAGGGCTGAACCCGCACCGGGGCTATTTTCCCCGGCTCTTGCGATGCTTTTCCAGGTCGAGCACCGCGCCGTCGACGCCCTCGGGCAACAGTCCCAGTCGCCGTGCAACCTCCTGATACGCCTCGACCTCGCCGCCGAGATCGCGACGGAAGCGGTCCTTGTCGAGCTTCTCGTTGGTTTCCATGTCCCACAAGCGGCAGCCATCGGGGCTGATCTCGTCGGCCAGGATCACCCGGGCATAGTCATTGTCCCAGATGCGGCCGAATTCGAGCTTGAAGTCGACCAGGCGGATACCGATCCCGGCGAACAGGCCGCACAGGAAATCGTTCACGCGAATCGCCAGGTCGGCGATGTCGTGCATCTCCTCCTGGCTGGCCCAGCCGAACGCGGCGATGTGTTCGTCGGTGATCATCGGATCGCCGAGCGCATCGTCCTTGTAATAATATTCGATGATCGTGCGGGGCAGTTGCGTGCCTTCCTCGATCCCGAGCCGCGTCGACAGCGAGCCCGCCGCGACGTTGCGGATCACCACCTCGACCGGGATGATCTCGACCTGGCGGATCAGCTGTTCGCGCATGTTGAGGCGGCGGATGAAGTGAGTCGGCACGCCGATCAGCCCGAGCAGGGTGAAGACATGTTCGCTGATGCGGTTGTTGAGCACGCCCTTGCCGCTGATCGTTCCCTTTTTCTGGGCGTTGAACGCAGTCGCGTCGTCCTTGAAATACTGGATCAACGTCCCCGGCTCCGGACCCTCGTAAAGGATCTTGGCTTTGCCTTCGTAGATTTGGCGGCGGCGAGCCATGCGGCGTTACCCCTGAAAAGAAAGTCAAGAAAAGACAGCCCCGGCGGCGCAGGTGCGCGGGCCGGGGCCAGAAGGGCAGAGCTATACGCCAAGCGTCCCAGGCGCGCAATTAGGGTCTGGACCCTCAAGTGCCGGTTATGGCCTCGGCTTTTGCCGGCACAGGATCGCGGCGTGGCCGGAAACGCCGCCACGCCAGCCAGCCGAGCACTATGATCACGCCCGGCGGGCCGAAGATCGCGATCAGGCCAAGCACCACCGCGATGGTGATCTGGACCGAGCCGATCCCGGTATCGAGCGCACTGCTGAGCGGGGCGCTGGCGTCGAAGCCGCGGATCGCCTTGCCCGATTCGTATTGGAAGGTCATCGGCGTGGTGGCGAGGCTCTCGCGCTGTTCGGCCCGGCTGTCATCGGTCGCGCTGATCGTCTGTACGATCTCCGCGCGCTGCCGCTGCAATTCGGCGCGCTCGCTCGCGCTCAGCTTGGGTTTGGCCAGCTCGGTGTCGATACGGCGCAGCTCATCCGCCGCGCGGCTCCGCTGCGTGGTGAGCCGGCCGATCTCCGCGCCGGCGTCGGTGCCGGTGATCTCGGCATCGACCAGCGCGCCCTTGGCCGTGGTGACCTGGGCGATGGCATTCTTGCCGAACTCGCGCGCGATCGCCGGATCGAGCTTGAACGACAGCATCGCCTCGATATTGTTCTCGCCAAGCAGGCGATACCGCATGCCGGTGATCCGACACCGCGCAATGCCGAGCTTCTCGCACGCTGTCGCATGCGCTTCCTGCGAGGCTGAAATGCTCGTCGACGGCAGGCGGAAGGCGTAGCGATAGGTGAAGGCGACGCCGGGTGCGGCGGTCACCGCAATGCCCGGTGGCGGCGACTCGGCAAGATCATAATTGGCCCGCGCCCCAGTGCTGTCGGCTTGGGCGACGGGTGCTTCGCGATGCTCGGGAGCGGGGCTGCAGGCTGAAAGCGCGAGGGGTATTGATACCAACAGCAAGCCACGCATCGCCGATCTCCCGTTGAATTAGATACAACATCACATCGATGGAGCATCAAGTCAACGCGGAAAACTAACGCTTTGCCGCACCTCTTTGCTGGAGCGCGTCGCGGATCAGGCGCTTGCTTTCCTGCCAGGCTGCGCTTTCCGGCGCGACCAGTTCGACATGGCCGGTTTTCGGCACGATGTGCAGCACGGCCCGGTCGCCGGCTTTCTTCGCCTGCGCTTCATATCCCGTGCCGAGCCGGATCGGGATGATCTTGTCCTCAATGCCATTGACCAGGTCCTGCGCCAGGCGAAGCGGCAACAGGCGCGGGACGGAGGTGTCGGCATAAACGTCGGGCCGGGTGGCGGAGGGCGCCCCGACCAGTTGCGCGACCACCTCGACGCCGCAGCCATTGTCCGGGCTGGCGGCGGTCGCTTCGAGGTCGGGCAGGCCGCCAAGGCTGACGACATGCGCAATCCCGATCGGCTTGCCGTGACGGAGCGGGCTGTGTTCGGGCAGGTTGGGACGGGCCGCGAGCCACAGCGCGAGATGCCCGCCGGCCGAATGCCCGACCGCGACGATCCGCCTGGTATCGAGGTGAAAGCGCGCGGCATGGTCGCGCAGCGCATCGGCCGCCGCAGCCGCATCGAGAAAGGTGCCGGGATAGCCGCCGCCGCTGCGGTCGACGCCACGATAGTCGATATTCCACACCGCGATCCCGTCGCGGCGCAGATCGTCGGCGATCCAGTTCATCAGGCTGCGATCGGCGATGCTGGTCGTCCAGCAGCCGCCATGCACCATCAAGACTGTTGGGTGAGGGCCGTTCCCGGCGGGCAGCCACACATCGACCTTCTGCATATGGTCGGGGCCATAGGCGATCGTCGCGTCAGGGCTGGGCTGGGTGCGGCCGGTCAGGTCGGGCCAGGTGAGCAATTTCCGGTCGGCAGCAGAAGTCATGGACGGGGTGAACGCGAGAAGCGCGAGCAGGGCAAGCCGGAACATGCCTATTGCCATAGTCGTCGGCCGGGGCGCTGTCGAAGTCCGCTTATGCCGCAGGCTGTCGGCGCGGGCTCAGCTATTGGTCGTGCCGGCCACCTGGTGGCGGCCGGCAACGGATCGTGCGATCAATGTTTGAGGCTCGTCTTCGCCTGCGATCCGGCGCGCCAAGGGGCGTCGAACTGACGGGCGTTGAGTCGCTCAAGGCCGGCCATGAAGCTGCGGATGGCCTTATTGATCGAGGCGGTCAGGTCGCCGTGATGGTCGGCCCAAGCCTGGCTGTGAAAATCGTCACGCATTGCTTGTCTCCTTGCCGGGCTGTGCTGCCGACACTCGTGTTATGCCGCTCCTGCCGAATCGCCGCCAACAAATCGTTGGACATGATCAACAAGCTGACCTTATCAATTCGCCATGCGCCGCATCCCCCTCTCGCTGCCGTCCGCGTGTTCGAAGCGGCCGCGCGTCACGAGAATTTCACCGCTGCTTCGGTCGAGCTCGGCATGACTCAGGCCGCGGTCAGCTATCAGATCAAACTGCTCGAGGAGCGGCTCGGCGTGCCGCTGTTCCGTCGCGAAAAAAAGCGCGTGCTGCTGACCGATGCGGGACGGCGCATTTCGCCCCAGGTGGTGCGCGCGTTCGACGCCCTCGATTCGGCCTTCGGCTCGATCCGGGCGGAGGATGAGGCATTGCTCACCGTGTCCACCACCAACACCTTCGCCAATACCTGGCTCGCATGGCGGCTGGGCGGGTTCCAGATGGCGTATTCGGACATGGCGGTGCGGTTGCTGACCAGCGACGTGTTGAGCGATTTCGTGTCGGGCGATGTCGATGTGGCGATCCGCACGGGGCAGGGGGAATGGCCGGACCTTGCCCGGGAATTGCTGCTGCCGATCGACTTCACGCCGATGTGCAGCCCGGATTTCCTCGCCCAGCATGGCGGCAAGATCCTGCCCGCCGACCTGACCTCCCTGCCGCAGATCAGCCCGCAGGATACGTGGTGGTCGCTATGGTTGCGCGAAGCGGGCATCGATGTTCCCCAGGGCCCGCCGCGGCTCGGCGTGCGGCTCGATTCGCAAGCGCATGAGGGTCATGCCGCCATGGCCGGGCAGGGCGTGGCGATGCTCACGCCCTTCTTCTGGCGCAACGACATTGCCGAGGGGCGGCTGGTGCGGCTGTCGGATCAGGCGTCGACGCGCGGCTATGCCTATTGGCTGGTCTATCCCGAGCATCGCCGCAACACGCCCAAGATCCGGCGTTTCCGCGACTGGCTGGTGAGCGAGATCGCGCGCGACCGCGGGCTGGATGCGCTGCCGCCAAAGGGGTGATCCGCCAATTCGTGAAGCGACGCTTTGGCGCAATGCGGGATGTTTTTCGGCACGCGACTTCGTAGACTGTTTCCGGCGGATCGTCCGCAAAGGAGAAGGATATGACACGGATCGCGTTGGCGATCGCTCTGGCAGGTGTTGCGGTGACGTCGGCAATCCCGGCCAACGCGAAGGTCTGCCGTACCTATGTTCGTGGTCATCATGTCAAATGTCACAAGGCGTTCCGCCCGAGCGTCAATTTCAAGCGGAAACACCCGATCAAGGTCGTCCGTTGCCGCACTCGGGCGGGTCACAACGTCAAATGCTGATCTGATGACGATAAAGGGCCGCATTTCCGAAAGGAGGCGCGGCCCTTTTCCAATGCCGGGATCATTTGTGGAACCAAGGCCGCGTCCGGCGGTTCAAGGCGGCGGCAGCGTTGATGACTGTGTTCGTATAATCAACGCTTTATGGCCATCTCGACCCGGAGGTGAGGCATGGGCATCAGATCCGTTCCAGCGACTTGCCTGATCTTGCCGGCCCTGATCCTATCTGCCCCGATCTTATCCGTCCCGATCTCTTTGGCGGCGCCGGCTTCGGCATCTTCCGCCCCCGATCAAGCGGCGCTCGCCGGGCGAGAATTGGCGCATCCCCCCGTCAAAGGTTCGGCAGGGCCCTATCGTGCCGTGACGCTTACCCTGACCCGGCCGGCGGAACCGTTCGGCGCTCCCTTCACGGGCATGCTCGACATTGGCCGGGGTAAACGGCTCATCCTGGCCGGTCCGGACGAGAATGCGGATTTTTTCCAGGTCGAACCAAAGGCGGTGCTGTTTGTCCCCACTGCTCGATCGCGGAGCAATGATATCGTGATCCTTTACGATAGCAGCCGGATCGGCCCGCAACATGGCACCCAGCACCGCGCGCTGGTCTATCGCATCGACGCGACGAAGGCCCTGCGCTGCCCCGATATCGAGCGACGACTGGAGGGGGCGGCAAATGCCGCAACCGTGCGCGCCCGGCTTGGCAGGAGAAAAGGGTGACCATCCCTTATCCCGCGGCTCTGGGCGCGATCCGGACGGGTTCGACCAGCCAGTTGCGGCAGGTGTTCGAAGCATTGACGGTGGCGGAAAGCGTTGAGCTCGGCACTTTTATCGGCCCGCAACGCTTGCGGGCCATCACGGTGTACCCGGCCATGGTCACCGCCTTTCGCCCGCTGCCGGAGCCGATCGATACCGTGGCGATCTTGTCGGAGATTGGCCGGCAGGCGTTCAACGATCCGGCCGGATTGCTTCTGCCGCTGCGCCCCGACCCGGCCCTGGTCGAACAGGTCCGCCTGGCGTTGCTGGATGTCGAGCGGCGGCGGCGCGTCGGACCCTTGCTGACCATGCCGACCGACGTGACCGCGACGCTGCCCACGCCGACGGGCATCCCGCCGGCATTGACCGAGGCCGATTATTCGACCGCCGCGACTCAGCAAAATGTCGAGGTTGCCGCGATCAAGGCGGTGGCGGTCGTCGAAAGCGGCGGGCGATCCGGTTTCGACAGTCAGGGCCGGCCCAAAATCCTGTTCGAAGCGCATCATTTCAGCGGCCATTCGGGCAATCGTTTCAACACCACTCATCCCCATCTGTCGGTACCGGCCCGCCAATGGCGGACGGCAAGCAATTATTATGGCTGGGATCAATATCAGCGCTTGCGCGAAGCCATGGTCCTGGATGTCGATGCGGCGTTGAAATCGGCATCCTGGGGCAAGTTTCAGGTGCTGGGATCCAACCATAGCGGCTGGCCCAATGTCCGCAGCTTCGTGGAGGCGATGTATGTCTCGGAGGCCAACCACCTGAGATCCTTTGTCGCGTTCTGCAACGACAACAACCTGATGGGCTTTGTTCGCACGAAGGACTGGCTCTCTTTCGCACTTGGCTACAACGGCCAGAGCCAGCAAGGATATGATCAGCGCATGGCCACGGCTTACCTGGCGGCCGGCGGCACGCCACCGGCGCCGCGGGCTCGCCGGTGAAGCAAGGCGTGGTGGATGGGCTTTGTTGTCAACCGGCGGATGAGTGAGAATTCCACCGAATGTTTCGAGCCTCCGAATGCCCGACACTCTGGAGGTGGCTATTTGAGCTCTTTGCCAAGCGGGGAATTGGCTGCTTTACGCCGGGTTTTCGCTGTTCAATGCGACGTTCGCTGACCCCGGAAGCCGTCCTGCAGGCCGGTTAGGGATGCTTCTTTTCCTTATCGATCAGGACCGCCTGCTGCCATCGGCTTGGCGGCTTGTCGGTGCGGTGAATGCAGCCCACCCAGCAGCAGGGCCGCTTCTTTCCCTCCGCCAATTCCTCGCAAGTTCGCTCGATCCGACGCGCGCGCGTCATTGACTGCTTCGCGTCATCGACCCAGCAGATGAATTCATTCCGCCCCAGCGGCGTGAGGCGTTCCCACAGCGCAAGGATTTCGGGATCCGATCGAATTGCGGCCTGAAGGTCGTCACCTGCCTGATGGACGGTGCCATGGGGGAAAATATCTGCCACGAGACCTCCAGGCATTGGCGCCCCACAGCAGAGTTCATCAACTCCGTCGGGCGAGCAGCTTTCGAGCTTACCGCTGGATCACGGAATGTCCACGCAGGGCCGTCTAGCGGATCGGCGCCAGCCCATCCATGATCGCGCTCAGCGCCAGCGCCGTCTGCAGCTCCATCGCGCTATGCCCGGCATTGGTCCGGACATAGCTGACCGGCGCCGCGCCGACCGCGGCCAGGGCATCGATCAGGCGTGATGCCTGGGTCAGCGGGCAGACCTGATCGAAGCGGCCATGCACGATATGCATCGGTATCCCGGCGATCCGGTCGACATTGCCGAGAATATAATCCGGCTCCAGGAACAGGTGGTTGGCGAAGAAATGGGCTTCGATCTGTGCGAAGGACAAGGCGAACTCGGCATCCCCGAACTTGCCCGCATCGTCGTCCTTGGGGATCTGGTTGGAGATCGCCCCTTCCCAGATCGACCAGGCCAGCGCGGCGCGTAGCTGAAGCGCGCGGTCGGCGTCGCTCGCCGGAACCATGTCGAAGATCGCCTTGTACGCGCCCATCATGTCGCCGCGCTCGCCGGCGGGAATGACCTCGACGAACGCCTTCCATTCGTCGGGATAGGTGACGTAGCTACCCGGCTCGGTGAGCGCAAAAGGCGCCTCGGCAAAGGTCGCGGCATTGCCCTGGTACATGTAGTGCAGGTCTTCGCGCGCGCCGATGAAGATGCCGCGCAGAATCAGCGACGCAACATGCTGCGGGTGCCGGATCGCATAGACCAGCGACAGCGTGCTGCCCCAGCTGCCACCGAAAACATGCATCTTGCCGGTAATGCCGAGCGCCGCCCGCAGTGCGTTGATATCCTCCACCAGATAGTCGGTGGTGTTGCGGATCAGCGCGACGGTCGGGCCTGCCTTGGCGACGGTGGGCTCGCTCTTGCCGCATCCGCGCTGGTCGAACAGGATGATGCGATAGCGCGCGGGATCGAAGAAGCGCGCCATGACCGGCGCACAGGCGCCGCCCGGTCCGCCGTGCAGCACCATGACGGGCTCCCCGGCCGGGTTGCCATATTCCTCCCAGTAGAGCTTGTGATCGGGCGCGGTATCGACCTGAAGCAGCCCGCTCCGGTTGGGATCGGCCGCAGGATATTTCCACTCGTCCGTGATTGCACTGGTGGCCTGAAGCCCGGAAAAATCGATCATATCACCCTCGTCGCGTTATGCTGCGGCGGTTAGGCGCATCTGATATGCGCGGCAATCGCGATGAGGGGTGAGGCGCTCAAATGCCGCATTGCATGGCATAGCCGAGCTGTCGGCGTCGCATGAGCGCCGACAGCCAGCATTCAGTCATGCAGAACGATCAGGCCGAAGCGGCGATCTCCGCGGCGAAGTCGCGATAGGAGTGGAGCGGCCGTCCCAGCATGCCGGTCAGGCGATCGACATCCCCTGCCTCCGGGACCATGCCGTCCACCAGGAAACGCTCGGTCATCAGGCGCATGTCCAGCGCCATCCAGCTTGGTGCGTAATTTCGGAGGTTTTGCTCGAATGCAGCGGTATCATTGCCTCCGTAGTGGATCGTCCGCGCAAGAACATCCGACCAGATGGCAGCGATATTGGCACCGGTCAGCGTGTCGGGACCAACGACGTTGATCCGCTTGAGGGGAAGCGGCTCACTTGCCTCCTCACGGCGAATGAGCTCGATGGCTGCGATCTCGCCGAGATCACGCACGTCGACCATCGCAAGGCCTTTATCGCCGATCGGCATCGGATAGACACCGTGACCGAGCACCACATCCTTCACCGAGTGATCGTTATTGATGAAGTATGCAGGGCGCAGGATGGTGGCGTTGAAGCCCATCTGCTCGAGCATGCGCTCGACACTGAACTTGCCGGCGAAATGCGGCACGTTCACGTAGATGTCGCTGTGGATCACCGACAGGTAGACGATCCGCTCGATCCCGGCCTCGCGGGCCAGATTGAGGGCGATCAGCGCCTGGGTAAACTCGTCGGGCACCACCGCGTTGAGCAAGAACAGGGTGGACACGCCCGAGAAGGCAGCGCGCACCGCATCGACGTCAAGCAGGTCGCCTTTGGCGACGGCAACGCCGGCAGGTAAATTGGCCTTTGAGGGATCGCGGACGAGAGCGCGCACATCAGCGCCGCGCTTGATCAACTGATCGACGACATTGCGGCCAACGGTTCCGGTCGCGCCGGTAACGAGGATAGTCATGTAGGTCACTCCTGCTTGTATCAAATCGACAGCACATATTTAGGGATCCACAAACGCACCGGTAGCTGCCATATATGGACACCCCGTCTCACTGGTGGAACGCATGGACATACTCGCCCTCACCGACTTCAACCTGGTCGCTCGGCATGGCGGTTTCGGAAAAGCGTCGCGCGCAACGGGCCGCCCCAAGGCAACGCTCTCCCGGCGCGTTGCCGAACTGGAGAGCAGTCTTGGCCTTCGCTTGTTTGAGCGCGGGGCACGTGCGCTCAAACTCACGCAGGAGGGAAAGGCGTTGCACGAGCGAACCGGCCCCTTGCTGAAGGAAGTAGAGGAAACGGTCGCGGTGGTTGCGTCGGGAGATGGGCGACCGCGTGGACATTTGCGGATCACTGCGCCGTTGCTCTTCGCTCAACTTGCGATGGGGAAGCTGGCGGCAGGATTCACGCTCCGATATCCGGACGTAAGCCTGGAGGTCACGACCGAAGACCGGGCGGTCGACATGGTGGAGGAAGGGTATGACCTGGCTATTCGCGTCAGCCCGCGTTCCGACGAAAGCTTGGTGGGACGGGTTTTCATGCGTGATCGGCTTGTGATCGTGGCGAGCCCGCAAGTGGCGCGACCGCGAGACGGAGAGGTCGCTCCGGCGGTCGTGCGGGGCTCGGACAGCGGGCATTCGTCCTGGAACATCAAATCGGACGCGGGGCCGACAACGATCGCCTTCTCTCCAGTTCTCAGCCTTTCATCGCTCATCATGGTTCGCGATGCCGTCATCTCGGGTGTGGGTGCGGCACGGCTGCCGGTATCGCTCGTAAGCCATGACCTGACCGCTGGCAGGTTAGTGCACTGGGCTGATGTCGATGCACCAGATACCGCCTTGTGGACGCTATATCCTTCGCGGCGCCTGTTGAACGCCCGCGTTTCCGCCTTTCTCGACTATCTCAGAGAAGCGTTCCCCAAGGGCACTCCCGACGAATTGGCAGCCTTTATTCGGACCTGAAGCACAGGTCTCATGCCGTATTTCCGGATAGAGAAACTTCGCAGATAATTTAGTATAGTGTCCCCGAAATATTGATGGCTGGCGTGTCCACCGCTCATGGTGGGTAGCGGCCGACGCGGTGGAGGACGTGCGCTGGCGGCGTGGCGCAGGCGAGATGCGCCTTGTCGGCGGCGTCATGGTGCCGGTGAGCCGAACCCATGCCCCGGTGCTGAAAGAAGCCGGCTGGGTGTAGCGGCTGTTATGACCCTGCTGCGATCGCAAAAGCGGGTACGGCAGCGCCTAACGGCTTACGACGGTCTATTCGTAGATGGCCCATTGAGCGTCCATGCGCGCGGCAGCTATCGCCGGCTTGCGATCCACGGTGACCACCCAGGTTGCCCCGTCGGCAGCGTATGGAAAGGTGAACTGAACATGTGCCGGACCCCATGGCGCATCGGCGGGTTTGCGGTCGCCGACATAATAACCGTCACCCTTTGAGTTTACTTGTTCGACGAAGGCGAGTGTGCCCCAATCAATTGCTGCCAAGGTCTTCCTAGGGTTCGAGCCGCACGCACCTTTATCGCCCTTGCAACTGATGGCGATCTTGCCTGGCCGGGGGGCGAGCGCAAAGGCATTGCGGGCCTGCGCAACCAGAGCGGCGGCTTGCTGTAGACTGAGGCCACCGGTTCCGAAACCTGATTCCTGCGCGGGAGCAGCGGCACATGTTGCAGCGGTCGCCACGCCGGTCGGGGGCACCCAGAGTCGATCATATTCCTCGATCTTCACCGGATGGGTCGGCACCGCGTCGACATAGGGCTTCGCGTCAGGATCGGATTTCATCTCAATGTTGAATACGTGTGACCGACAGAGCGTGGCGTCGAAGGGCACCATCTGCTCGACTAGCCAGAGCCGATTGAGGCTTTTGCTTGGGGGTGTCAGCGCACCCTGGCCGTTGAATATGACATCTACGATCGGGCCAAGCTTGCGGTCGGGCATCAAGCGACCGGCAAGGGAGGTCGGCGACATCGCCGCGGCCTCGCCCAGCGTCACTGACGGCGGGAGAGGCGAGCCGGCTTGCAGGAGAAGTGCGAGCATCATTTTGGCGGAACGTCCCTGTCACGGTCCAGGCTAGCCTCTGAGCCAACACCTGACCAGCCCGGCGGTGGATCCGGCGTGTCATTGGGCATCGCTAAGAATCGTCAGCTATGCGCCCAGTTGCTGCCGTCCAGCGCCCCCCCGATCCGACGTTGAAAAGGGACATCTATTCATGTGGCGCCCCCGGCAAGATTGGTGGAAACCGGCCCGTCGGCTTTCGGGCGGCGAGATAAGGTAAGCGGCCGTTCGTTCATGATGCCGGGTCGGCAGCTACGCGCCTTAATTTCGGTCATTTGCCGCGCCGGTGGCCGATCCTAAAAGCCGTCGCTTGTTCATGCGCCGTATGCAGACGTGGTTGGTGAAACCGGGCCGGCCGGTTTGGTGCCCAGACCGGATAAAGTGGCCCTTCGTTTAGGCTAAAATCGTCGGCAGCATGAAGCCTCACGGTGCGGCTCGATCGAGTCGTGGGCGGATGCGCTTGCTTGATCGCTGAACAGACCCGCAGCGGACCTTGAGCTCCGAAGAGCCGTTTTAGCAACGGCATTCGCAGCTTTCATACTATTTGACCTTGCGATCGATCAGCCTAACGCGCTCGGCCCACCAAGCTTCTCCACCACTTCGGAGTGCGCTGCGCACCTTATCCAGATACCTGCGCCCCCGCGAATTATCAGCGGCAAGGTCGACCAGCTCCTCCCAGAGCTTGCCGTCATCCACGACCGTTCCGAACTCGATCGGGGGCAGATCCCGGTCGATGAAGCTATCAACCACCGCGTGCCGGAGCTTCTTGCACTGGTCCCAATCCCTCCACATCGATCCATACGGTAGCCTGAGCTTGGCGATGCGCCATGCCTGGTCGCTTAGACGTGCGGAGGCCATGGCCTCGTGGAGACGCTGAACGGACAGGAAGAAGAGCCTACCTGCGGATCGAGAACGCCATCCTCTGGCACGAGTAAAGAGGCACGCGGCGAGCAGGTCCTCGCCGTGCGCATCGCCCGACGTCCTCGAACGCTCGACCGCAATCACCCACGGGTCGGTGCCGACGCTGTTCGGTACCGAATCGGGGTCGAGCACCTCCGCCAGCGCGAAAAGAAGCGGCCTGTGCCAGACAGTTCCATCCGCCATACCCTTGGCTAGATCGTCAGTCTGCCGAGCGATGGCGCGCACCCACCCCATGCCGGAGCGGATTCCGGCGACGTCCAGCTTGGAGAGGGCGGCAACCACCGGAGCGATGCCGAAGCGGACGACCACGGCCGAGGAGCAGTCGTCACGTCCTGCATCCACGAGTGCGCCGACGATACGAGCGGCCTGATCTAACTCTGGATCAAAGGAGGCGATCAGACGCTGCGCATCGACTGATGCAATCCGCCAGAATGATGCCTGCTCAAGGAGGTCCTGGCGGAGAGGAAGCAATGCCGTGGCGGCCCCGGGAACCGTCTCGACGAGGTCCACCAACTCGTCGGAGCTGGCTTCCATGACTGCAGCTTCGATCGCCTCCTGAAGGGGATCGCCATCGCCGATGCCTTCGGCGAGCAGCTCCGGTCTCCACCGCAGTAGCGCCCTGCCGATGGTGACCGGATCAATCTCGAGGAGGTTACGCTCAGTGCGCACTTGCTCCAACGCGAAGTCAAATAGTCGCGAGTCATTCAGGCCCGGCCGGGAGAAGACAACGCGCGCAGCCGCGGCTCGCCCCACCCGGCCCTGACCCGATCCTAGGCCCTCAAGCCTCGCGACGGCGTCGGTCAGCTTCGATGGACCGGCATTCGACTCCAATGCGGCGTACAAATCTACCAGCGTGACCATCGCCGCCCGGCCATTGGTCACATCCGATCCCACGTCGCGCAGGAACTGCCGCAGGCCGGATCGCTTGGGCAGCTCGAGATCGTCGAGAAGCATGTTGATCCACTCGCTGTGGTCGACCATCGAAGCGATCACACCGTCGGGGATCCGCGAGCGGCTCGATCTTCCGGCGTCCATGAGCTGGAGATCGAATATGTCGGCCGAAGTGGACCGGTCTTCCGTCGAGAACGAGCAGAAGCGAAAGGCGCGGCGCAGGCGGGGCCATTGCTGCATCCATATCGCAGCGACGAGCTCGTCGTCCCCCGGACCGTCGCGTTCGGCGACGATCCTGCCCCTCGGCTTTCCGTAGAGCGCGCTGGCCCACAGTCCGGCCCGCCTCAGGTGGACCGGCGGCACCGCCGTCGGCGTCCTCGCGGTCTCGACTTCGAGGCGGGCGGCGAAACCGACGCCGCCCGTTTCGGAGGGACGCCGGAAGCTATTGAGCAGGTCGTCCGCCGACCTGAGGCGCGCGAGATCCGCGAAGTCGATCAGCAGGGAATGGGTCCACACGCAGCCCGGGCGGCTCATCTCAGGGGCCGCCCAGGTCCTGGCAAGGACGTACTTACCCGACTCTGCGAGCGGGTAGCCGGTGAGATAGCCGTCCGGTGGGAGCCTGCTGCCGCTGCCAGAGGCGTCGCTCAGTACTAGCATCGTGCGCGCGTCGGGCTGCGGCAGCTTGAGTGATCCGTCGATGAGACGGTGGCCCTCGCTGTAGCCGTGAAGCGTCTGGTCGACCTTGATTGGATCGGGGCTCAATGCATCAGCCATTGCAGAGGCTCGGTCAGGTCGTTCGACTCCTTCTCGCCGAAGACAAGGCGGATGCGATTCGCCGGTATGCCCACCTCGCGCAGTCGATCCGCGTCGCGGCCCTTTCTAGCCTTCTTCGGTGCTTCCCCTTCGACCGGTTCGGCATTGGCGTCGTTGCCGTCGTACTCGCCGCCCTGGGCGCTGACGCCGTATACCCGGCTCGCCCAGCCGTCGCGGCCGGCTTCGAGGTATTGCGCGAGCAAGGGCAGGTTCTCTCGCAGGAAGGCATCCGGCGCGAGCTTCTCGCCCTCGACCTTATCCCATGCGCTGATCATGACGACGATTTTCCGGTCCGCGGTTCCGACGGGGGCGTGGGAGATCAGTTGGAGCAGATCCACCAGCTGCACCTGGGTCGGTGCGTGACTCGGATGCCATTCCTTGGGGAGGGCTTCAACCTTCTCCCTGCCCGTGGCCCTGCGCTGCGCGGCACGCTCCGCGACCCAGGCAGGCGCCTTCACCTTGTTGCCGTTCACGAGGAGGAGGAGGTTCCCGTCGGCGAGGGTCTCACCCAAAACCCGTCCGAGTTCGCGGTCTTCCCACATCGCGCGGAAGTCCTCGCCGGGAGCGTCCGGCATCGTGATCTGTACCACGTTCCCTTCGGCATCCTTCAGGTTCATCCTCACGGCGCTGGGACCGGTAAGACGAGTGCGGGCCTGTTCGGTCGCCTTGCGCCAGACGCCGACGATCTTTCGCAGATAACTGTGGTCGTTCTCTCCGATCGTGTCGAAGGTGAGCACCTTGGTGACGCGCCGCTCGCCCACGAGTTCCCACAGGGCGGCGAGGAAGGTCGTCTTGCCAGAGCCGGGCAACCCGATGATCGAGATCGAGACCTGGCGCTTCTCTGAATCAGCCAAGATCTGTCTCCGCGGGCATGAGGCCATCGAAGACGCGACCGTTTCGATACCGGAGGCGGAGGCCTTTCGGTTCGACGCTGGGCTTCAGCCAAAAGCCCAGCATCTCCGCCAATCCGGATCCACGCATGACGTTGGTATCCTTCGGTGAGGCCGATGTGACAAAGGAACTGAAATCGCTGAAATGGTCGGCGAAGGCGTCCTTAATGCCGTCGACGATGGAGCGGAAGTCCTGCTCGACGCGGTCCTTGCGGGACGATGCCTGCACGGCGTCGTCTTTGGTCAGGATGATCGCGAGATTGGGCTTGCGTTCGAATGCGCCGTTTTCGACCATGCCTTGGATGATGAGCGGTATGGCGCCCATTACGTCCGCTCGGTCGCTTGGAGACGATAGCCGCCGACCATCCACGAGGACGGTGATAACGTCCGCGCGCCGGAGCTCGAACATAGCGGTCGCATTCGCGGCGAGGTCGGAGACCTCCTCGTATTCTTCGCCTGACCGGTCTGCGATCAGCAGCGACTGGAGCGCGCCGTCGCGGCGCACGTCGATGTGGTAGAATCTGACCTCGCCCCGCTTGGTGCGTTCGGAATGCGGCTCGTCCCGCTCCGACGCGACCCTCGCATCATGGCAGATGATCTCGAGACCGTGTAGCGTCGAGGATCCCGCGAACGAGGCGCCGGAAACCGGGCCCAGCTGGAAGAGGTCGAACAGGCCGGCGATGACGCTCGTCTTGCCAGAATCGTGGACCCCGATCACGCCGATCATGCGTGCTGGCAGCATCGCGAGGACGCGGTCGGCGCGGCCGCTTTCCAGCGGAAGCGCGTCGGGAAGATGCACACCGTCGAAAGTGTCGACCAGGGTCAGACCGTCGTCATCTTGGTCCTCGTCGAGTTCCTCCGGCTCCTTGCCGTAGTGGGGACACTTGGCGAGGTCGTCGTGACCTTCGATGCATCTCCCGCCTTGAGCGATGCGGCATTCCCGGTTCGCGCAGATCACCTCTGTCTCGGCCATCGAGGGTCAGCGCAGCCAGAGGATTTCGCGGTAGAAGAGTTCCGCGAGTGCAATTGGAGGCAAGGCCGCACCAGGTTCGATGCCAGTTATCGCGCTCCAGCCGGCAGTCCACTCATCGCCAGCCCCCGTCTCCTGGCGCTTCGCGAGCGCAAAGTGGATGGGCGTGGTCGCGGGAGACGGCGAACGGTCCTTCAGAACCGCCGCTGTCCATCTGTCCGAGACCGCGTTCACCGCATCGACGATGCTCAGCTTGCCGGTGGACTTGACTCCTGCGCGCGAAAGTAGCGCAGGCACCGAGTTTGGTCCGGGATAGATTGTGGTCAGCGAAGCCAGATCCCGTGCGAACACGAGCGGCTTCTGATTTGCCGGAACGTCGGCGAAGGCCTCGTCCGGCAGCTGAGCCCTTTGCCCGAACACCCAGGAGAGCATGTCCAGTTCCTCGTCCGCCTTTTTCCCGGCGTCGATGAGAAGCTCCGTGGACTTGTTGAACTTGGCGACGAGATCGGCAAACGCTTGGTCCACGGCATTGGCGATCTGATCGAAAACGCCTTGGAAGGTCGTCGGAGAGCTCGGCTGAGCCTCGGAGAAGTCGAGCTCGTATTCGACCTCGGGCGCTTCGACCTTGACCTTGTTGAGGTCGGGCCGCCGTCGCCGGTTGGCTGCGAGAAGGGAGAGCGCGTTCTCGGCCGCCGTCACGAAGTCGATCGGTAGCTGAGCCTTGCGTGCCCCTCCGCAGGCGGTGGTGGTCACGACCATCGCCGCCGTGGACTTGGTCGCGAAGTAGCGCATCAGTGCAGCAGCCGAGAGTATCTGATCCTGCCTCTTGCCCTGCTCGATCGATGGGTCGGCGTCCAAGAACACCTTGTGAAATGCGCCCAGTGCCGTGGCGAGATCCTCCTGCTGATGACCGCCAGGCGGTGGCTTGGTGTCGAAGGCGAGGCGCGCGAGCATTTCGACCCGCGCTTTCGTATAGGTCCCGGCGAATGCCTCGATCCCGGCCCAGCGCAGATCTCGCTGCGCGCCGTCGGTCGAAATCTCGGAGAACAATTTTGGAAAGTCAGCGTGCATATTCAGGTCCGCTCCCATTTCTTCATTCTCGCTCGTCGACCAACTGCTCCAGCCGGTCGAGAAGGTTGCGCTCGGAGGCGCGGATCAGTGCAATGTTGTAGCGCTGTGGCTCCGGCAGGTCGACTTCCCCTTCACTAATTAGGCCAAGTTCGAGCGCGATCTCGCGCCGGTCGCTTGCGTCCAGATCCCAGAAGCGGTCGATGAGATGCCGAATTGTGGGGTCACTCATGATTACCTCTAGGCTAACGTGAGAGGTGGGGGAAATCGCCCCATCGACGACAGAAATCGAGGCTTGAGAAGACCCAGTGTCTGGGCCTAGGCCTTGTAACTCCTCAGCAGCCGTATCGTTTACGAAGACAGACAATGAGTCCTCGTCTGTTTCTACTGGGTTTACAGGATTTCGCTCGGTGGACTTACTGGACGTCGTCGCTGTTATATTGGTCCGGCGCCATTCTGCGACGAACCGTTTAAGCTGGCGATGCTGAATCGCATGTTCATCGTCGATCTTCGCGATTGAGAAGTGGTCTGACTCGGGTACCTTATAAGGCTCACCAAAATATCTCGCCCCAGAGAATGGCTCGACTACCTGCTTGCGCCAAAGCCAACGTACGGCGATAAACCGATCTTCGATCAACTCCTTCCCTACAATGGAGAGGCGACCCTGCTCCTTCAGGTTCAGGAAATCACGGTCCAGGTCAGTGAGCCAGATGTTGGATCGGGCGAAACGCAGAGCGTCACCCTGAGAGTGTCCAAGGAATTTTGCGAGCGGCTTAAGCCAGTCAGCATAGTCTGCTCCAAGCGACGGAGACGCCAGAAGGAAGATCGCGACTTGTACCTGACGCTCGATCAGCTCTGTGGCTCGCGACACCAAGTACCTGCGAGCCACAATCCCGCCCATACTGTGGCACACGAACACTATTCCCGCCGAGCCGGTTATTCCATCGAGAGCGAGATGTTCCTTCAATGCATCAACAGCGTCGGAAAGGTGGTAGCCACCAGAGAAGAAGCCGGTTCTGTAAGTGAAGACGTAGACGCTAAGGTCCGACATCTCTGGATCGGCGGCGACAATGTCTGGCCAATATGCTCCGCTTTCGTGCCGCCAACAACTCTCGCCGCTCGACAGAACACCGTGGATGAATACGACGACGGGTGCGGTCGGCGATCCATGCTTAACCCAATCGCCCTTCATCGCGCTCCCTTCGTCGTCGTCGCTGAGCGTAGCAAAGGCGCAGCCGAACTGCACGCATGAACGGCCGTTTCTGCGTCTTTGACGCTTTCGCACGATCCTGAACGACGGTCAGCTATTCATTTAGAGCTTCTCGAAAGCTGCCAGTCTGGACCCGGCCCAGTTCCAGCCGCCAGCTGTGTCTGAACGAACGTCCGTTATTGGCAGCCGCATAAGCCGCTACGCGTGTCCGAATGTGGGTCCTCACCGCCGCGCAACTGCCGGCGGGCGTCGATGATTAATCGCCGTTTGCATCTACCATGAAAACCATCGGCTTGCCCCGAGATGCCGGCTCCCACCCCGCCGATAACGCTGCGCGAACGCCTCGGGCGGCAATCACGTCGTTTATTTGGGAACGGCCCTTGGGCAGCCCTTTCAACAGGCGTTTGGGTGTGGGGAATTCCAGGAACGCCTCGCGCTGGGTATCTATCTGCCGGAGTGAGACCGTCATGCCCTTCCAGCCGTCCGCCGTGAATTGCGGCTCCCGCTGGAGCTGCCACTCATATTTCAGGCCGTCGATTTCGACGATGCCAGCCAGACTACGCGTATGAACCATGACGCTCCATAACAGGTATACGACTTCTTCCACCAGTGCAGGCCGTTCCGATCAACGATCGCGCGTTCCGGAAGCGGTCGACCTGATAGCATGAATGGACGCCCGCTGTTGGGGGCGGTTCAACTGACCTGAATGTCTGCCTTGGGGCTCTGGATACAGCCGCCAGCTGAACGAATGGCGGCCTCCCGAACTCGTCACCCGAAGGCCGTCAGTCGGCAAACGGCCAGATAGCGAATTAGCGCGCTGCGGGGCGCCTTGCGCCATGGGTCATCAAATATTCCATCTATCTCATTGAATATACAAAGATATATTGCAAATCACTGCGCACGCCACACCGGAGATATGTTACAAAAGGGGTGTAACATATCTCTCCGGTCGTCACTCCCGATCCTTCAGCATTGCCGTTGAGCGGATCGCTTCACATCACGACATCACGCCCGGATGACGCGCCGGGGATATGGTACAATCCGGTGTAACATATCTCCCCTGTTCCATGCCTCTCCTCCCGGTCCCACGCCCCACACACGGCACGATTCAACCGCGCTCGAACCCCCGCTATTCCATCAGCCATGGGAAACCCGCGCGCCAACCTCAAACCCGCTGACGCCCGTCCACCGCTGCACTCTCGCCACCGCCGATCCGCGCTGCTATCGGCAAGGGGATGACCAGCGATGTGACCGACGCCGTGCCGGATGAATTCCCGGATGCCTTCAACGCCATTGTCGATGCGCCCTTCGACAGTGCGCTGTCCGATCGCTATCTCGTCTATGCGCTGTCCACGATCACCGCGCGCTCGCTGCCCGATGTCCGCGACGGGCTGAAGCCGGTGCATCGCCGCCTGTTATGGGCGATGCGGCTGCTCAAGCTCGATCCGGCACAGGGCTACAAGAAATGCGCCCGCGTCGTCGGCGATGTGATCGGCAAATATCATCCGCATGGCGATCAGTCGGTCTATGACGCGATGGTCCGCCTCGCGCAGAGTTTCGCGATGCGCTACCCGCTGGTCGACGGGCAGGGCAATTTCGGCAATATCGACGGCGATAACGCCGCCGCCTATCGCTACACCGAGGCGCGGCTGACTCAGGTCGCGATCGACATGATGGACGGCCTCGACGAGGACGCCGTCGATTACCGCCCGACCTATAATGGCGAGGAGCAGGAGCCCGAGCTCTTCCCTGGCCTGTTCCCAAATCTGCTCGCCAATGGCGCCGCCGGCATCGCGGTCGGCATGGCGACGAGCATCCCGCCGCACAATGCCGCCGAACTGTTCGACGCCGCGATCCTGCTGATCGATCAGCCCGGTGCGACCGATGCGCAGGTGCTGGAGCATGTGAAGGGCCCGGATTTCCCGACCGGAGGCCTGGTCGTCGACAGCGCTGCTTCGATCGCCGAGGCCTATGCCACCGGGCGCGGCGGTTTCCGCGTCCGCGCGCGCTGGGTAATCGAGCGCGAAAAAGGCGGCGGCTGGAACGCGATCATCACCGAGATTCCGTACGGTGTGGCCAAGGGCAAGCTGATCGAGCAGATCGCCGGGCTGATCAACGACAAGAAGCTGCCGATCCTCGCCGATATCCGCGATGAATCCGACAGCGAGATCCGCATCGTCATCGAACCGCGCAGCCGCACGGTCGATCCCGACATGCTGATGGAAAGCCTGTTCCGGCTCTCCGACCTCGAAAACCGCGTCAGCCTCAACCTCAACGTGCTCGATTCGCGCCGCACCCCACGCGTCATGTCGCTGCGCGAGGCGCTGCAGGGCTGGGTCGAGCATCAGTTCATCGTGCTGCAGCGCCGCACCGCGCACCGGCTGGGCAAGATCAGCGACCGGGTCGAGCTGCTCGACGGCTATCTCATCGCCTATCTCAATCTCGACCGCGTGATCGAGATCATCCGCACCGAGGATGAGCCCAAGCCGGTGATGATCGCCGAATTCGGCCTGACCGATCGCCAGGCCGAGGCGATCCTCGACATGCGGCTGCGGCGGTTGCGCAAGCTGGAAGAGATGGAGATCCGCAAGGAGCGCGACGGGCTCGAGGCGGAGAAGACCGGGCTCGAACTGCTGCTTGGCAGCGATGCGCGGCAGCGCACCCGGCTGAAGAAGGACATGGGCAGGCTGCGCGAGCGCTATGGTCCCGATACATTGCTCGGCAAGCGCCGAACCACCGTCGAGGAAGCCGCGCCGGCGCGCGACATTCCACTCGAGGCGATGATCGAGCGTGAACCGATCACCGTGATCATGTCGCAGCGCGGCTGGATCCGCGCGATGAAGGGCCATGCCGACGAAGCGACCATCGCCGCGCAGAAGTTCAAGGAGGGCGACGGGCCGATGTTCGCCTTCCCGGCGCAGACTACCGACAAGATCCTGCTCGCCGCCGAAACCGGCCGTTTCTACACGCTCGCGGCCGACAAATTGCCGGGCGGGCGTGGCTTCGGCGAGCCGGTGCGGCTGATGATCGACCTCGATGGAGAGACCGGCATTGTCGGCCTGTTGCCGGCGAGTGCTGCGGAAAAGCTGATCGTGGCAGCAACCGATGGCCGCGGCTTCGTCGTGCGCACCGCCGACACCATTGCCGAGACTCGCAAGGGCAAGACCGTGGTCACGCCGCGCATCGGGGCGAAGCTGAAGGTCGTGCGGCCGGTGACGCCGGGCGCCGACTATGTCGCGGCGATCGGCGATAATCGCCGCCTGCTGGTGTTTCCGCTCGCCGAACTGGCCGAACTGGCGCGCGGGCAGGGGGTACAGCTGCAGCGTTATGGTGATGGCGGCTTGTCCGATGCGACGACGTTCGTCTTCGCATCGGGGCTGAGCTGGCCGATGGGCGGCGACACCGGGCGCGTTCGCACCGAGACCGATCTCGCTCCCTGGCGCGCGGCGCGCGGCGCGGCGGGACGGATGCCGCCGACGGGCTTTCCGCGTGACAATCGCTTCTGATCGAAACGTTCGTAAAATAAGTCAATTTTCAGCGGGCTTTAACGAAGTTGGGTTAGGCGCTGATCCAATGGCGCTGACAAAGCCTCTCAACCTGTTCAAACCGAAGCAGCCGGAGGCCCCGGCGGCGATGGCTACTTCTGTCCCCGCGCTCGACATGGCGGCGGCGGCGATCAACCTGTTGCCGATCCCCGCCGCGCTCGTCGCGCACCGCGAAGGCCAGTTTCTGCTGCTGACCGTCAATCATCCGTTCCGGCTCGCCGGCCTCGGCACCACGCCTGAACAATCGCCTTTCATCGCGCATATCGGTCAGCGCCTTCAGGCCTTTATCGATGGCGACGCGCTGCGGGAGGAATTTCCATGGGAATTCGGCGACAGCGTCGATTGCCGTTATTATCGCGTGACGCTCGCGCGGCTGGCACGCAACGACGAACGCCGCTGCCTGGTGACTTTGGTCGATCACACATCGGAACTGCGCACCGAACATAATCTGCGGCGCGAAATGATGACCGACAGCCTGACCGGCCTGTCGAATCGCGCCGGCTTCTCCGATCGGCTCGAAGCGCTGATGGCGGATGAGGAGCAGCGCGCGCGCTATGCCGTGCTGGTGCTCGATCTCGATCGCTTCAGCCGGGTCAATGCCTGTCTCGGGTCGATGGCGGGTGATGAATTGCTGATCACCGTGGCGCGTCGCCTGAAGGGCGCGCTTCGCGCACATGACATTCTCGCCCGCACCGGCGGGGACGAATTCGGCATATTGCTGACGCTCGAAGAGGGGCCGGCCGATGCCGATCATGTCGCGCGCCGCATCCAGAGCGCGCTCGCCACGCCGTTCCGCCTGTCGGACTTCGAGATTCGCGTCGCCTGCTCGATCGGCATCGCCTTTGGCTCGTCCGAGGTCGAGGATGCGGAGGAGCTGATCCGTCACGCGCAGTTCGCGGTGAAGCGCTCCAAGGTCAGCGGCCGGGCCGAGGCGTATCAGACTCAGGCGTTCGACATCGCGCGCGAACAGTTCGGCATGGAAACCGCGCTGCGCCGCGCGATCGAGAATGGCCTGATGCGCCTGACCTATCAGCCGATCTGCGATCTCGCGACCGGGCGCATCGTCTCGTTCGAAGCGCTCGCGCGCTGGACCGACGAGGACGGCGTGCAGCATTCGCCCAATGATTTCATTCCCGTCGCGGAAGAATCCGGGCTGATCGTCCCGCTTGGTCGCTGGGCGATCGAGGAAGCGGCGCGCACCTTGGCCGGCTGGGATGAGCAGGCCGGTGGCGATTGCGGCGTCAAGCTGGCCGTCAACCTGTCGGCGATTCAGCTGCAGCGCGACGCGATCGCCCCCGTCGTCGAACGGGCGCTGTCGCTCAACGGCCTTGCGGGTTCGCGCTTCACGCTGGAACTGACCGAAAGTGCGCTGGTCACCGATCCGGATCGGATCGCGGCGATCATGCATGCGCTGAAGAGCCTGGGCACGACCATCGCAATGGACGATTTTGGTACTGGCTATTCGAATCTGGCCTATCTTCAGAAGCTGCCGATCGACATCCTCAAGATCGACCGCAGCTTCATCACCGGCATGCTGGCCGATCGCGACAAGATCGCCATCGTCCGCGCGATTCTCAGCCTGTCCCAGGCACTGGGCATGAAGACCACGGCGGAGGGCATTGAAACCAACGAGCTGGGCCAGACGCTGGCTGCGCTCGGTTGCACCTATGGCCAGGGCTATGTCTATGCCCGGGCGCTCGAGGCCAATGCGGCCTTCGCCTATCTGGAGGCGAGCGCCCACTGAGCGACCGTCATGTCGGCGATCGCCGTCACGCGCGCCGCATCGGGAAAGCCTTCGGCAATCCATTGCTCTTCGACAAGGCGGAGCAATTTCGCGACATCCGGCCCCTTGCTGACCCCGCGCTCGACCAGCGCGCCGCCGGTCAGCGGCAGGGAGGGCGCGCTCCAGTCGGCCAGGTGAGCAAGGTCTTCAATCGGGCGATTGGACAGCAATATCCGGTCGATGGCGAGTGTGGTTCCCATCCGGTAGGACATCACCTCGGCCGGTTCATCGCCGATCGGTTCGACCGCGCTGATCAGGCGCCGGCGATCCGCCTTGGACAGTTTGAGCCGCGCGCCGACATCTTCGGCGATTGCCGTATCGCGCGGCAGCAGCGCCGCCAGCCGCCGGATCGCGGCAGGGGCGATCGCTGCGGCGGATTCACGCGCCGCCAATGTCGTCAAACGGTCGACCCCCGCGCGATCGATTTCGGGCAGGACGGGCAGGAAAATGCCGCGATCGACCATCAACGCGACCACCCGTACGGCATGGACGGCGACCAGCAATTTGACGAGTTCGGCGGCAATGCGCTCGCGCGACAATGCCATCAGGTCATTGGCGCGCGCCGCGCAGGCCGCGAGACCCGCGTCGTCGGGTTCGTCGCCGAACCGCGCATGGAAGCGGAAAAAGCGCAGGATGCGCAAATGATCCTCGGCGATCCGCTGCAGCGGGTCGCCGATGAAGCGCACGCGTTGCGCCGCCAGATCGTCCTGCCCGCCGAAATAATCGAACAGCTCTCCGGTCAGCGGGTCGGCATAGAGCGCATTCATGGTGAAATCGCGCCGCGCGGCATCTTCGCGCCAATTGTCGGTAAAGGCGACGACCGCATGCCGGCCATCGGTCGACACGTCGCGGCGCAGCGTGGTCACCTCGACCGGCGATCCGTCGGGCAGCACTGCCGTGATCGTGCCATGCGCCAGGCCGGTCGGGATCGCCTTGATGCCCGCCGCCCTCAGCCGGTCGAGCACATCGTCGGGGGCAAGCGGCGTAGCCAGGTCGACATCGGCGACATCGATGCCCAGCAACGTATCGCGCACCGCGCCGCCGACGAATCGGGCATTGCCGTCCGCTGCGCCGAGAATGGCGCACAGCCGGTCAAGGCCGGCGCGTGCTCGCCACGCCGCGTCGGGCAGGGTCACGCGCTCCATCGCAGCCGCCGTGACAGATTGACGATGATCGCGGCGGTCGCGCCCCAGATACGGCGGCCGTTCCAGTTGATCTCGTAATAATGCCTGTTGCGTCCCTGCCATTCGGTGGTCGCTTCGACATGATTGGCGGATTCGAGCAGATAGCCGAGCGGCACCTCGAACACGTCGGCAACCTCGGCGGCATTCGGCACCAGCACCAGATCGGGCGGCACGACACCGATCACCGGGGTCACGTCAAACCCCGTCACCGTACGATAGCGATCCGCCGTACCGATCACCGTCACCCGGGCGCGGGGCAGGGCGATTTCCTCTTCGGCTTCACGCAGCGCCGCGGCGATCGCATCCACGTCACCCGAATCGATTCGTCCGCCGGGAAAGGCGATCTGGCCGGCATGGCGGCGCATCGTGTCGGGGCGCTGGGTGAGGATGACTCCCGGGTCGGCACGGTCGGTCACCGGGATGAGCACCGCGGCGCGCGCCGTGCCCGTGGCCGAATCGAGCTCGGGATCGCGGTGATCGCCGGTCAGCAGCACGGTGTCGGTCGCGTTGCCCGTATCCAGGGCGTGACGTAGCCGTTCGACAAGACTCATGCGGCCGGCTCCAGCGGGAAAAAAGCGCCATCGCTCCAGATGCCGGGCGGCGAATCGCCGCCGGACAACGCGATGGCGGCGAGTTCATAATAGACTGGCCGCGCGACCAGCGCATCCAGCCCGCCACGGACGTGGAGATAGGGACGGGGCCCGTCCTCGCGCGTTTCGAAGCGCAGCGGATGATCATGGCCAGCCGTCACCAGATCGCCGGTATTGAGCCGAAAGGCGAGTCGGGCAGCATGCCCTTCGCCTTCGGCTTTCATCTCGACCGCGACGAACGGCGCATCCTCGACTGCGATGTCGAGTTTCTCGACCGGGGTGACCAGCACATAGCTGCCATCTTCCTCGCGCCGCAGGATCGTCGAGAAGAGTCGCACCATCGCCTGCCGCCCGATCGGCGCCCCCTGGTGAAACCAGGTCCCGTCGCGTGCGATGCGCATCTCGCTGTCGCCGCAGTGCGTCGGATTCCAGCGATCGACGGGCGGCAGCTTATTTTCTTCGGCGAGGCGCGCGATATCGGTCAACGACAGCGAGGCGAGATCCGGAACGGGGGGCATCGGCATGGAAGAAGCGGTAGGCCAGCCCCGCGCCCCGGTAAAGCGCAGGCGACAGTATAAGGGAGCAAGTGTCAGGCAAGGACGCGCGGGCCCAGCGACCCTGTACCGGTCGGTACCCGGTCCCCTCGCGACAGCAATCGCGCGCGTTCAACCGGACCGGGTACACGCCAGCCAGTGGTGCGCTCGGCGGAAAATCCGAAGAAGCGGCTATAATATTCGGGATCGCCGATCAGCATCAGCGCATCTGCTTCGCCGCGCGCATCGGCGGTTTCCAGCGCGTGGCGCATCAGCATCCGGCCGATTCCGTCGCGCTGCCGCGCCGGTTCCACCGCCACCGGCCCGACCATCACCATCGACACGAGGTCGCCGTCATCGCCGGTGAACAGAACCGGCCAGCACTGGATCGTGGCGATCAGCGCACCCGTGTCGAACGCAGCGAAGCTCAACGCGGGGAGGGCGGGTATGCCGTCGCGGATGCGATAGGCGGTTCGGCCATGCCGGTCCGTGCCGAACGCGCGGTCGAGCAGCTGCTCGACGGCATCGTTGCTGACCTCGGCAATGGGCACGATCTCGATCACGGTTCTGCTCCTGCCCGCGCATTTTTTCACGGGGCCGCGCGCTGTAGGAGCTATGCAGCTGAACGCAAGAAGAATGAGCCGGAAAGACGCGTGGCTTTCGCGCAGCGCGGCATCTGCTATGGCGCGCGCTTCCGCCAGTGAAAGGGCCGCGCTTGGACGACAGTCTCAGCCTCGAAGTACATGATCTCGACGTTCAGGTGCTGACAGGAATCTATTCCGAGGAGACGCATCTGCCGCAGCCGCTGCGCATCTCCATGACCGTCGATATCGATTGTCCGGATCGATTCGCCGCGGATACGCCGCTGCACGCGTCGAAAAACTATATGGATCTGCGGCATGCAGCGACCACCGCGCTCCCCGATGGCGTGCATTTCACGTTGATCGAGGGCGTGGCCGATCATATCGCCGAGACGCTGTTCCTGCAGGACAAGCGCGTGTCGAAAGTCGTCGTGAAGATCGTCAAGCTGGCGATCGCCGAAGCAGGCGAATCGATCGGCATCACGTTGACGCGCCACCGGCGATGACCGCAGCGCCGGTACCCGGCGATATGCTGTCTGCCGTTACCGCTGCGGTCGATTCGGCCTGGATTCTCGCTGCGACTGTCCCGATCGGGGACGTGGTGGAGGCAGTGCGGCGCTCGTCGGCGGCGATGATTCTCATCCTCGCCGGGCCCGAATTGAACCCCGTCGATCGCGCGGCGCTGATAGCCGCTATCGGACCGCTGGCGGTAGAACTTGCTCCCGGGCAGCGAATCGGTGCGCTCGATCTGACCCGGGAAGCGTCGATTGCGGACGGCGTTGCCGCGGCGCGGTTCCTGTGCGAGGCCGAATCGACGACCGGTCAGGTACTGCGCATCGCTTGAGAGTATTGCAGCGGGCGGGCCAATAGGTTCAGCGGCCTGAACCCCGGTCGCATCGGCCGAGCGCTTCGATGACGAACTGATAATCTTCCCGCGCGATCGCGGCGTCTTCCCCGTCTTGCGCGGTATTCGGCAATGCTGCCGGCAGGGCGCAGGCCAGCCGATACCATAGCAACGTGTCGCGAGCCGGCGGCGGCGCCGCCTGTTCCACCACATCACTCAGCGACACCGACCAGCGGCGCTGCTCGCCCGGGCGGCGTGTGATGTTCAGCGAGACGGGGCGGCTGTCTGCAGTAGTCAGGAAGATCTGAGTCTCCCCCTCGCCGGGCAAATTGCCGGGCGTATGAAAGGCATTGCCGATGCCGGTGACCGTGGGGGGCGCATCGACCGCCAGCGTTTCGGTCGTGATACGTCGGGTCAGCTCGTCGGCTCCCGGAGTCCAGGCGCGCTGGGCATCGGGGCGGACCAGCTGAATCTGTCCGGCCGTGCCGGCCACCGCACGAGCAAACAACAGGACGCGGAACTTGCGCAGGTTGGGCAATTTGCCACGCGAATCGATCGGCACGTCGAGCACATACCCAATCCGGGGCGGCAATGGTGCACTGCTCCGAATCAGTGCCTGAACATCGGCCTGCACGTACAGGCGGGCAAAGCCTTGAGGGACGGTTAACGCCTCCGGCCCCTTGATTCGCGTCGTGCTTCGGACGGCCGCATCGACGATTATCGGGGCCGCCAGAACCAGGTCAGCGAACACCGCGTAAGGAGGCGGTGGTACCGGCAGAGGCGCTTCGACGCGCGCTCGCTCGCCGGCGGATTTGCGCTGCGCATTGGCGGAAATGGGGGCGATTGCGGCCAAAATAAGGGCTGCACCGCATACAATAATTGGAACTCGAACCATGGCTTTACGTTACGCGATCGGGCCCGTTTTAGACAGAAATAATTCTGTCGCGTTCCGATTGTACGTTTGTTGCGTCCGACAAAGCGTTTGCGTCGTAGTTTCCCTCACGATAGAGGTTTGGTCTGCCTGAGGATACAATAGCCCATGGCGGACGGGGAACGATCGCTTTGCGGATCGTCACACCCGAACTGACCGGGACAGAGGAGTGTCGTTTCTGAATGTCGTATGCTGACCAAAGAATGAGCGGTAGCAAGGTGGTCGCGATCGTTATCGTCGCGCTCATCCATGCCGTTATCGGGTACGCCTTCGTCACCGGCCTCGCGTATCAGTACGTGAAGAAGGCGGCGGAAAAGCTCAATACGTTTGACGTGGAAGAGCCACCCCCCCCGCCACCGGACGAACCGCCACCCCCACCGCCAGACACGCCCCTGACGCCGCCGCCGGTCGTATCGCCGCCGCCGATCGTCAACGTGCCGCGCCCACCCGTGGTGATGCAGACGGTGACCACACCGCCGCCGGCTGCGCCAATGGTGCCGATTGCTGCACCTCCGGCACCGCCGCCACCGGCACCTGCGCCACCGCGTATCGCCGTTCCAGTGACGCCGCGCGGTAACCAGGGCGATTGGTTCCCTCAGGATTCCTATCCTGCGGCAGCCCGTCGCGCCGAGGCCGAAGGCCGCGTCAGCGTCCAGGTGACCGTGGATACACGAGGTCGCGTTTCGGCCTGCCGCGTTACCTCATCGAGCGGAAATTCCGACCTTGATGAAGCGACGTGCCGGCTCGCCACGCGTAACGGCCGGTTCAACCCGGCCAAGGACGCAAATGGCACGCCGATCGAATCCACGACCTCCATCCGGGCGGTCAAGTGGCAGATCGAAGACCGATAGTATAACCGACGCCCTCGGTGACCCCGGGGGCGTTCGGTCCAGTTTCAAGATTTTGACTGATTGAGAGGGAAGTACCGCAATGTTGACTACCATTCTTGCCGCAGGCGCGGCACCCGCCGCCGGAAACAACCCGTACGGCTTCTGGGAAGCGCTCGAGCAGGGCGGCGTCATCGCCTGGTCGGTGTTTTCGATCCTGGCGTTCATGTCGATCGTCTCATTCTATATCCTGTTCACCAAGCTGTTCGAGCAGCAGAAGATCATCAACCAGGCACGACGCGTCCGCGCCAATTTCTGGAGCTCGAACTCGCTGCGCGAAGGCGCCGCCAAGCTCGAGAAGAACTCGGCCTATCGCCAGATCGTCGATGACGGCCTGCAGGCACAGGACCAGCACGCGCAGCTGACCGATCCGGTCGAGGCGCATGACTGGTTGCACGGTTCGCTGGCGCGTTCGGAAGCTTCGATCAACTCGAAGCTGGGCGGCGGTCTCGCCTTCCTCGCGACGGTTGGCGCTACCTCGCCGTTCATCGGTCTGTTCGGTACGGTTATCGGCATCTACCGCGCACTGATCAAGATCGGTGCGGCTGGTCAGGCGTCGATCGACGCCGTCGCCGGCCCGGTCGGTGAAGCGCTGATCATGACCGCACTCGGCCTCGCCGTGGCGGTTCCGGCCGTGCTCGCCTACAACTTCCTGCAGCGCCGCAACAAGTCGATCGCGGAAGACCTCAGCGCCTTCTCGAACGATGTGCTCGGCTTCCTCGCATCGAACGGTGCGGTTCGCCCGGTCGTGACGTCGCGCAAGGCTGCTCCCGCCAAGCCGGCTGCTGCAACCACGGCCGCTCCGGCACGCTGAGAATGACGGTTCGGGGCCGCTTCGTGCGGCCCCGAACCTTTGCGGTCGCCCCCGAGGGCGGCTGCTATAAGCAAGCCTCGCCGGGAACGATCCGGTGACGGGATTGAATGGATAGGGATAGCCCTCAATGGCAATGAGTGTTGGCGGCGACAAAGCCGCCGAAAAGCCGATGTCGGACATCAACACGACCCCGCTGGTGGACGTGATGCTCGTGCTGCTGATCATCTTCCTGATTGCGATTCCGGTCGCGATCCAGGCGATCAAGCTCAAGCTGCCCGATGTGCGGTACGATCCGACGACGACCAAGCCTGAGAACGTGTCTCTGTCGATCACGACCGACAAGGAAGGCCGGTGCGCAGTGTATTGGAACCTGTCGCGTGTGACGCATGAGGAACTGCTCACAAAGGCGGTTGACAAGCTGACGGCGGAGATCAAGCGTCAGGGTGGCGTTGGCAACCCGGATCTCGAGCTTCCCGAAGCGCACATCCGCGGTGACGTGAACGTCCCGTATCAGTGCATCGGCGGCGCGATCTACACGATGCAGATGGCAGGCTTCGCAAAGGTCGGCTTCATTTCCGAACCGCCGGCGGGTGGCAGCGTTCAGCGCCTGTAACGGTCGCGAGATTCAGGAGTAATATAGCATGGCAATGAGCGGCGGTTCCGACGACGGTGAACCGATGATGGAAATGAACACGACGCCGTTGATCGACGTCATGCTCGTGCTCCTCATCATGTTCATCATCACGATCCCGATCCAGACTCACGCGGTGAAGGTCGACCTTCCCGTAAATGATCCGAACTCGGTGACTCAGCCGATCGACCCTGAAAAGAACAAGGTCACGATCGATCCGGCAGGTGTCGTCGCGTGGAACGGAACTCCGGTCGACACCGTCACGCTCCAGCAATATCTGGAGACGACGAAGACGATCAATCCGGAGCCTGAACTCCATTTCCAGCCCGATCCGCAGGCACGCTATGCCAAGGTCGATGAGGTTCTGGCAGTGGTCAAGCGTTCGGGCGTGAGCAAGCTCGGCTTCATCGGCAACGAGCAATATCGCAACGATTTCTGATCTCGCATCAGCCATCGCGATACGGAACAGGGCGGCCTTAGGGTCGCCCTTTTTCGTTTCGGTACTCCCGCGGCACAACCCTTGCGAATGTTTCACTAAAGTGACATACAGATGTCATAAAAGTGCAACCATTCCGAAATGGAAGTGTCACGAGGAGAGTCATGATGCGTATCGCCTTTCGCGCGCTGATCGCTGCGGCTGCACTGGTAGCGCCCGCCATGGTCCAGGCTGCCAGTGAGGGTCGCAATGGATCGGCAGAGATCATCCGCGGCGACTATGTCACTGCGGAGCAGACATTGGTCGACCAGCGTCGTCTGTTTCCCGATCACTCCGATCTGACGCTGAATCTGGCTGCGGTCTATCAGCACGCGGGCCGCATCAGCGAGGCTCGCGCGTTGTATCGCGACGTCCTGCGTCAACCCGACGAGAAGGTCGATCTGGCGAACGAGCGGACTTTCTCGGCACATCAACTGGCGACGATCGCGCTTCAACGTCTGGAACGCTCACAAATCACCGCGCGCTAAGTTCGACGCGATCTCGCCCCGCGAGATCGCAGGGCGATATTGCCAGTGCATCGAGCCTTATCTCAGGGGGCGTGGGCCGCAACTCCGTCATGCGTGAGGCTATTGTGCCCATAATGCCGCGGCAATGTGTTTTCCGAAACTGAGAAGGAGCGCGCCGGTATCAGTCCGGCCAGCGCTGACATGCGCGATCCCTGGTTAGGGTTGAATCGCTGCCGCAGGGAAGAACGACGGGAGATATGGGACACCGCTATGTCGCATATCTCAAGCTGCGGTTTCAGCCACGGGTTTATAGAATATCTTTGAATAGCAGATACTAAATCAACATAGGCGGCCGGGAGAGGCAATGGGTGCGAAGCGCGCAGAGAGGCGGGAGCATCGGGCATTATCGATCGCCGATCGGCTTCCCATATCAGATTTCCTTCTGACGATTTCTCGATATGGCTTCGCCCACCCAATCTCCACTCGGCGCAAGCGGGGCGGGTTTTTACGTTTGGCGCCCTAGATTTTGGGCAGTGTGACGCCGCGCTGCCCCATATATTTGCCTGCGCGATCAGCATAGCTCGTCTCGCATGGCTCATTGCCTTGCAGGAAAAGGAACTGGCATGCGCCTTCATTGGCGTAGATTTTTGCCGGTAGCGGGGTGGTGTTGGAAAACTCCAGGGTGACATGGCCCTCCCAGCCGGGTTCGAGCGGTGTCACATTCACGATGATCCCGCACCGCGCATAGGTCGATTTGCCGAGGCAAATGACCAGCACGTCGCGCGGCACCCGGAAATACTCCACGGTCCGCGCCAGGGCGAAGCTGTTGGGCGGGATGATGCAGACGTCGGTCTGCCGGTCGACGAAGCTGTTCGCCGCGAAATCCTTGGGATCCACGATGACGCTGTCGATATTGGTGAAAATCTTGAACTCATCCGAGACGCGCGCATCATAGCCATAGGAGGACAGGCCGTATGAAATGCATCCATCGCGTTTCTGGCCATCGACGAACGGCTCGATCATGCCGTTGTTGAGGGCTTGTTCGCGAATCCAGCGGTCCGACAGAATCGACATGCTTCTACTCTCCTGATCACCAAGCTTTCGCGGGAATGGGCGGCGTGGGCAAGGGGAGAAGGACATGGTCATGCCATTGCTGAGAGCGGGATATTAGGGTAGGGGGGTATCCTATGGCTCATCTTACGAAAGATAATGAGGCGCTGACCAATCGCGTCAAGCGCATCGCCGGACAGGTCGACGCAATCGATCGCGCCCTTGCCAGTTCGGCAAGCTGTGCCAGTATCCTGCATCTTGTCGCCGCCACACGGGGCGCGATCAACGGGCTGATGGAGGAAATCATCGACGCCTATCTGCGCGAACATGTCGCGGGTCCGGATCTGTCCGACACGGCTCGTGCCGAGGGTGCCGATGAGCTCCTGGCCGCCATTCGACGCTACGCGAAATAAGGGCGCAGCCATGTCAAAGCTTGATAGCTCGATGCGGTGCCACGCCCCAGTGCCGCTCGCGGCCAGCCATGATCGCAATGCGCGGCGCACCCTGTGGGTGGTGATATTGACCGCCGTGATGATGGTCGGCGAGATTGTCGCGGGCTATATCACCGGGTCGATGGCACTGCTGGCCGATGGTTTCCATATGGCGACGCATGCCGGCGCACTGGGCGTTACCGCTGCCGCCTATGCCTATGCCAAACATCACGCCGAGAGCGGCCGCTACAGCTTCGGTACCGGCAAGGTCGGCGATCTGGCCGGATTCACCTCGGCGCTGATCCTCGGCCTGGTCGCGATCGGCATCGGCGTCGAATCCGTCGTTCGGCTGGTGCATCCGGAAAAGGTCGATTTCGGCGACGCGACGTTCGTCGCTGTGCTCGGCCTGATCGTCAACATCGTCAGTGCGATATTGTTGTCCGGCGATCACAATCACGGGCCGGGCGGCGATCACGGCCATGCTCACGCGGACCATGACCACGATCATGCACAGGCTCATGGTCACGCCCATCACGGGCATCATCACGCCCATGGCCACGACAATAATATGCGTTCGGCCTATATCCATGTGCTTGCGGATGCGCTGACCTCGGTCCTGGCGATCGGCGCGCTGCTGGCGGGGCGGTATCTCGGCTGGGTGTGGCTCGATCCGGCGATGGGTGTAGTCGGTGCGCTGGTCATCGCGCATTGGTCACACGGGTTGTTGCGCGACACGGCGGGAATCCTGCTTGACCGTAGTGATGCGCAGCTCGCTGGCCGTCTGAGCGCCGCGATCGAAGGCGCAGGCGACGTCACCATTACCGACCTGCATGTCTGGCCGATCGGCGCCGGCTGCCATGCCGCGATCGTCACGGTGGCCTCGACGCCGATCCTATCCGCGGAGGTGATCCGTACCCGGGCGGTGGGTATAAAAGGCATCCGGCATCTGACGATCGAGTGTGCCGGCCCCGCCTGATCCGGTTGCAGGCGCCCCCGGGAGGGACGTGCCTTATTGAAGGTCGCGAGGGCCGAAGGCGTGCGGCAGCAAGTCGGACAGCATATGCCGGTCGACGGCATCGCCTTCGGCCGCGCCGCACCAGACGACAATATCGCGGTCACCGACCTGCGCCGCCTCGTTGATGACCTGACGGCAGCGTCCGCACGGGCCCACTGGGGTCAGGCCACGCGCGATCCCTTCCGCGTCCATCGCGCCACCGATTACCCCGATTGCCAGCACATCGGCGAGACGCCCGGCGCTGCTGACCGTCGCCAGTGCCACGGTTTCCGCGCAGAGCGACAGGCCATAGCTGGCATTCTCGAAATTGGCGCCGGTCACGACGCTGCCGTCGCTCAGCAGCACGGCGGCGCCGACACCGAACCGTGAATAGGGTGCATAGGCCCTGCGCGCTGCTTCACGCGCGGCGGTGATCAGGCGATCGCGTATCTCGTCGGTCAATATCATGGCGCCACCACGTTCCAATGGATCGGTCCTTCGACGCCGTCGATGCGCCGCATGTCGCTTGCCTGCCACATCCGCCAGGGCCGGTCGGCATAGTTGGGCGGGAAGAAATTCTGCATCGCCCAGACCGGGCGCGGAATGGCGCTGGACAGGCGATAGGTCACTTCAACCTGCTGGGAGAGCTTCAGCAGGATCGGTGTGCCGGTATGCGATTCGACCATGGTGATGAAGCGCTTGACCTCGCTGATCACCACGTCACGTTCGGGGCGCGCCGGGCAATCTTCGGAAAAATCCATGTAGAGGGCGGCGGGCAGGGCGTCGCTCGCGCGCGGCACGGTGGTGTTGAAATTGTTCGCCTGGTCCGCGGCCAGGCGGCAAAAGGACCAGACATGAATCGCGCCGCGGCGGATACCGCTGGCATAGGTATCGGTCCAGTTTTGCGCGAAGCGCTGGTCTCGCCCGTCCGCGCCCATCGTCGCACGCAGATAGCCGAAATCAGCGCCGCTCGCCATGACGCTGGGCCACAGGATCGGCCCTTGTGCCTCGCTCACGTCCACGCCCTGGAAGGTATAGCTGCTGTCGGAGGGCCGCCAGCTGATCGCAAAGGTCCAGATGATGATCCCGCTCAGCCCGAGGATGATCGCCCCCGCACCGGTACGGCCGATACGACGACCCAAAAGGCGCAGGCTCACCATGTCAGCCCTTGATGTGCAGAACGCAGATCAGCGTGAACAGCCGACGGGCGGTGTCGAAATCGATTTCGATCTTGCCCTCCAGCCGTTCCTTCAACAGCTCGGCCGCCTCGTTATGGATGCCACGCCGCGCCATATCCACAGTCTCGATCTGGGTCGGTGTCGCGTTACGGATCGCCTGATAGTAGCTGTCGCAGATCGCGAAGTAATCCTTGATCGGCCGCCGGAAACGACCGAGCCCGAGGATATAGGTTTCGAGATGCGTATCGTCCTCGCGGTTGATCGCTATCGCCAGCCGACCTTCCTCGACCGCCAGCTCGATCTTGTACGGGCCGGCATAGTCGTCGGGATAGGGGCGCTGCGGCGCGAAATGATTGCCCTCGATCAGATCGAAGATCGCGATGCGGCGCTCCTGTTCGATATCCGCGGATCGCCACAGGATGGTGCGTTCGTCGAGGTTGACGGCTATGATGCGCGGATCGGACATTGTGACTGCCCTATCGAGGATAGGCGCAGGGGACAATGCGCCCGATCAATTGGTATTGATCGATCACCCGGCCAATCGCAGCGATCCATCAGGCCGTCCCCGTAATCCACAGCCGCTTTGTCACAAGCGGCTTGAGAGACGAGATGAGGGGACTATGACGTCCGATATGGCCACCATCCTTCCTTTGCCCACGACACCCGAATCGACGTCGCTTCCCCAGAATGTCGAGGCCGAAGCGGCGATGCTCGGCGCGATGATGATCGACAACCGTCTCGCCGACGACCTGATCGACACGCTCGAACCCGAGCATTTCTTCGAACCGCTGCATGGACGCATTTTCGCCGCGATCAAATCGGCCCGTGGCAACGATATGCTGGCGACGCCGGTGACGTTGCGCCCGATGTTCGAAGCGGATGAGGGCATGAAGCAGCTTGGTGGCCCGGCCTATCTCGCGCAATTGACCGGCAGCGGCGCTGGGCTGATCGGTGCGCGGCAGTTCGCCAAGCAAATCTACGATCTTGCCATGTTACGCACGCTGGTGACGGTCGGGCGCGGACTGGTCGAGCGCGCGCTCGACACGTCGGAAGAGGTCAATCCGCGCGGCCAGATCGAACTGGCCGAGGAAGAATTGTTCAAGGTTGCGGCTGAAGGCGGGAGCGAGAGCCAGATCAAGAGCTTCGCCCAGGCGACCACCGCGGCGGTCAAGATGGCGCAGCGCGCACTCAATTCGGGCGGTAACGTCTCGGGCGTCACGACGGGGCTCGACACCGTCAATGCAAAGATCGGCGGCATGCATCATTCGGATCTGATGATCCTCGCCGGCCGGCCCGGTATGGGCAAGACTTCGCTTGCCACCAACATCGCCTTCAATGCCGCACGCCGCTATATGCGTGATCGCGAGGATGGCCTGACCCATGCAGAATCGATCGGCGCGAAAGTCGCCTTCTTCAGCCTGGAAATGTCGGCCGATCAGCTGGCGACGCGTATCCTGGCGGAACAGTCGCGGATCAGCTCCGAATCGCTGCGCATGGGCAAGATCAGTCGCACGGAATTCAACCAGCTGGCCGCCGCCGCCGCCGACCTCGAGAATTTGCCGTTGTTCATCGATGACACCGCCGGTTTGACCATCGCTGCGCTGCACACACGCATGCGCCGGCTGCAGCGGCGGCATAATAATGAGATCGGCCTGGTGGTGATCGACTATCTGCAATTGCTGACCGGATCGGCCAAGGCATCGGGTGACGGGCGCGTGCAGGAAATCTCCGAGATCAGCCGCGGCCTCAAGACGCTGGCCAAGGACATGAACGTGCCGGTGCTGGCCCTGTCCCAGCTCAGCCGCGCAGTCGAACAGCGCGAGGACAAGCGGCCGCAGCTGTCCGACCTTCGTGAGTCCGGCTCGATCGAGCAGGACGCCGACATGGTGTGGTTCGTGTACCGTGAAGATTACTACCTGGCGATGCGCGAGCCGGAGCATCCCAGCTCGACCAGCTCAGCCGAAGTACATGAAAAGCATTCGAAATGGTCGCTCGCCTATCAGGATGCGGCGGGCCTGGCCGAACTGATCATCGGCAAGTCGCGTCACGGCGCGACCGGCAAGATCACGCTGCGCTTCGAACCCGAGATCACGCGGTTCAGCGATTATATTGGCGAGACCACCTATTCGAACTGAAGCGGCAGCCCGGTCCTAAAAGACCGGCTCTTCGCCTGGTTTTTCAGCGACATGGATGCCGCATTCGACCTTTTCCCAGCCGCGCCAGCGCCCCGCGCGCGGGTCTTCGCCCGGCTGGACCTTGCTGGTGCAGGGCGCGCAGCCGATCGACGGATAGCCTTCGGCCTCGAGCGGATGATGCGGCAGCTGATGTTCTTCGAAATAGGCGTTCAGCGCTGCCTTGTCCCAATCCGCAAGCGGGTTGAGCTTGAGCCGGCCCTCATCCTCCTCGAAGCGTGGCATGGCGATGCGCGTGCCGGCCTGGAAGCCCTTGCGGCCCGAGATCCACGCGTCGAACGGCGCAAGCGCGCGGCGCAACGGCTCGACCTTGCGCAGGTCGCAACAGCCGTCTGGGTCGTAGGACCAGCGCAGGCCGGTCTTGTCCTTCGCCGCGAGCAGGCGCGGATCGGGACGGAACACGCGCAGGTCAGTGAAGCCGAGCTGTTCGGACAGCGTGTCGCGATAGGCGAGGGTTTCGCCGAAAATCTTCTGCGTGTTGACGAAGATCACCGGGATATCGCGGTCGATGCTCGCGATCAAATGGAGCAGCACCGCGCTTTCCGCGCCGAACGACGACACCGCCGCGACGCGGCCGAGCAGCTCGCCGGTGAGCAGTTCCTCGAGCATGGCGCGCGTCGATACGCCCGCGAAGCGCGCGTTCATCGCCGCCGCATCCGCCTTGGTGAACGGCGTCACATCGATCAGGTCGAGTTTGCGCACGGCTTCACCCATGCCGCAGCTTCCATACCGGCACCGCGCCATCGGCGGCGGTCTGGTAGAATTGCTTGTAGCGCGTGAGCGATGCCTGGGCGGTCGCTTCATCGATCTCCGCCTCGGGTGCGAAGCTGTCGAAGCCGCAACGGCGCATATAAAGCAATTGATCGACCAGCACGTCGCCCTGCGCGCGCAACTCGCCGGTATAGCCGGCCTCGCGCAGAATGCGTGCGGCCGAGTAACCACGCCCGTCGCGGAACGACGGGAAGCTGATCTCGACCAGCCCGATCTGGCCGAGGTGCGGGATCAGCGCGCGGGCGTCATCGCCCGCTTCGATGCGCACGGCGGTGGCGTTGGTCTGGCCGAGGAACGCCTCAAGCGTCACGGCGGGTTCGTCGTGCGCGGCGTCGTCGCGGAAGCGCAAGATATTATCCATAAAGCGCCTCCTTGAACGGATCGAGGCCGACGCGGCGATAGGTGTCGAGGAAGCGTTCGCCATCCTCGCGCGACGCCAGATAGACGTTGGTGACTTTCTCGACCGCATCGACGATGCCGTCCTCGTCGAAACCGGGGCCGGTGATACGTGCGAGGCTCGCATCTTCCGCGCCCGAGCCGCCGAGCAGCAGCTGGTAATTCTCGGTGCCTTTCTTGTCGACGCCGAGAATGCCGATGTGACCGGCATGGTGATGGCCGCAGGCATTGATGCAGCCGCTGATCTTGAGCTTCAATTCGCCCAGCTCGCGCTGCCGGCCGAGATCGGAGAAACGCTCGGCAATCTTCTGCGCGATCGGGATCGAGCGGGCATTGGCGAGGCTGCAATAATCCAGACCCGGGCAGGCGATGATATCGCTGATCAGATCGAGATTGGCGGGCGCCAGGCCGGCCGCATCGAGCGCTTGCCACACGGTATAGAGATCGGCGGTGCGGACATGCGGCAGGACGATGTTCTGCGCATGCGTCACACGCAGCTCATCGAACGAATAGCGCTCGGCGAGGTCGGCCATCAGGTCGATCTGGTCGGCGCTGGCGTCGCCCGGGATGCCGGCGGTCGGCTTCAGGCTGATATTGACGATCGCATAGCCCGGCTGCTTGTGCGGCTTGACGTTCTGGTCGAGCCAGACCGCGAAGTCGGGATCGCTGCGGTCGGCCGCGACACCGTCATCCGCAACGAAAGCGGGTGGGGCGAAGAAGGCGCTGATGCGGTCGAATTCGGCCTGGGGCGGATCGATGCCGAGCGCCTTGACGAGCGCAAACTCCTCCTCGACCTGGCGGCGATATTCGTCGGCGCCGAGTTCGTGGATCAGGATCTTGATCCTTGCCTTGTAGATATTGTCGCGCCGGCCATAGCGATTATAGACGCGCAGGCACGCCTCGACATAGCTGAGCAGGTCCGCAGCGGTGACGAAATCCTTGATCTCCGGCGCGACCATCGGCGTGCGGCCCATGCCGCCGCCGACGAAGATGCGCCCGCCGAGCTGTCCGTCGCGCTCGACCAGCTGGATGCCGATATCGTGCAGCCGCATCGCCGCGCGATCCTCGTCCGCGGCGATCACCGCGATCTTGAACTTGCGCGGCAAATAGCTGAATTCGGGGTGGAAGGTGCTCCACTGGCGCAACAGCTCGGCCCAGACGCGCGGATCGGTGACTTCGTCCGCGGCGGCGCCAGCATATTGGTCCGACGAGATGTTGCGGATGCAATTGCCGCTGGTCTGGATCGCATGCATCTCTACCGTGGCGAGATCGGCGAGGATGTCGGGCGCGTCCTCCAGCTTGATCCAGTTATACTGGATGTTCTGCCGCGTGGTGAAATGGCCGTAGCCGCGATCGTACTTGCGCGCGATATAGCCGAGCATGCGCATCTGGCGCCCGTCGAGCGTGCCATAGGGCACCGCGACGCGCAGCATATAGGCGTGCAGCTGCAGATACAGGCCGTTCATCAGCCGCAGCGGCTTGAACTGATCCTCTGTAATCTGGCCGGCGAGACGGCGCTTCACCTGGTCGCGGAATTCCTCGACGCGGGAATCGACGATCGCCTGATCGTAAGTGTCGTACTTGTACATCTCAGATTACCCAGTTTCCCGCCGCCGGATCGGCGGGCTTCAATGTCAGATCGGGGCGAACCGTCGGGCCGAGCGCGCGGACGCGGTCCTTGATATGCGCGGGGCGGGGCCCCTCGGGCGTGGCGGTCGCGTCGATCACATAAGCGGCGTTGACGCGGCGCGCGCCTTCCTCGGCGCGGGCGATGCTCTCGCCCTGGTCCGTCACGTCGACCGCATCCTCGACATGGCGCGACCAGCTCTCGCCGGTCCACCAGATCACATCGCCGGTCGGTAAATCGTTTCCGGTCAGCAGTTTCATGCAAAGCTTCCTTCGGCGACGCGCGCCCAGCGGCCCAGTTTATCTTGCGCATCGGACAGCTCGACCACTTCACCGACGACGATGATCGCCGGGCTGGCGACTTTCTCGCGCTCGACCATCGAGCCGAGATCGGCGAGCAACGTGCGGATCGCGCGGCTGCCCTTGAGCGTGCCGCGTTCGAGCACCGCGACCGGCATCTCCGGCGCGACGCCGTCGCGCATCAGCTTGTCGGCGATATCGGCGGCGGTCGCGACGCCCATATAAATCACCAGCGTGCGACCCTTGCCGGCGAGCCCCGACCAGTCCTGCTCGGTCAGGCCCTTGCATTGGCCGGCGACGAAGCTGACCGCGCTGCTATGATCGCGGTGGGTGAGCGGGAGCATCGCTTCCGCAGCGCAACCCAGCGCCGCCGAGACGCCGGGAATGACCTCCACCGGCAGGCCGGCGGCACGCACCGCCTCGACCTCTTCGCCGCCACGCCCGAAGATGAATGGGTCGCCGCCCTTCAGCCGAACGACGATCGCACCGGTCTTCACATGCGCGATGATCAGCGCATTGATCGCCTCCTGCGGCAAGGTGTGACGCGCGCGCTGCTTGGCGACCGAGATGCGCTGCGCCTGCGCCGGCGCGATCTCAAGGACGCGTGGGTCGATCAGGCCGTCATGGACGACGATGTCGGCTGATTTCAGCGCTTCGACCGCGCGCACCGTGAGCAGGCCCGGGTCGCCCGGGCCAGCGCCGACAAGGATGACGCGCCCGCGCGCGGAAGGATCAAGGAGAGTGGCCATCGCTGTCAGATGGGACAATGCGGCCAAACGGGCAACCGAGCGATGCTTTTGGCAAGGGTAGCGTAACTTTGTTGGTCGCGCTCCAGGTGGCGGGGGCAGGCAGGCGTCGATGGATGCCGGAAAGTATGTGGCATGTAATTTCCCTATTGCGCAAAGATGGCTGTGCCGGTGATCTTCGTCATTCAAAGAAGATAGAACTGAAATGGTTCAGTTGTGGTTTGACCGGGAGATCGCGCTGACATAGCCATGGCACCGCTTAAGAACGATACGGTCGCATACGAGATTCCGCCTTGTTGCAGGAGTCCAGCCATGAACCTTGTTTCTTCGAAGCTGATCAAGGGCATTGTCGCCACCGCCACAATAGGCCTGTTCGCGATGTCCGGTGCGTCTCAGGCGCCAACCAATGATGTTGAGCCGATCGCCTATATCGGGCACGGCTCCTTCTTCGATTCCGATGGCAACCAGATCGTCCCGACGGTCGAGTTCGTCGCGCGGGCGCAGGATTACTATCGCGACAAGCTGATGGCGAGCCTGGACGGCAAGGCCAGAGAGGGGTTCGCCGAGTTCGAACGGCGTTTCAAGGCGGAGATGGCGCAAGTCGATGTGAAGCAAAGCCCCCAGGCCGAGCTGATCGTCCGGCAAGCGTCGCTCGACTGGCTGGTGGCGAATGCGCCGCGGGTCCGGGCCGACGGGCGCACGATCGGCAAGATCAACGCGCTCAAATACCGGCTGACCTTCACGCTTCCCGCAAAGGGCGACCGCAAATCCTTGCCCGAGCTGAAGATGTTCGACCTCAATCCCGAACTCGCCAAGCGTCTCGACTTGCCCGATTTCAAGCCGGGCGGCGGCGCAGTCTTCCTGTCCACCACCAATAAGGGGCAGGCCTATATCGACGAGTGCGTCGCGAACGGCGTGCCGATTCCGCCGTCGATCGGGGTGCTTGATCCTGCCGGCACCGCGGGCTGGAAATCGCAGGGCTTCATTCCGATACCCGACCAGTTCATCGGCCAGAACAACGGCCCCTCACCGGCCGAGCTGCGCACGTTCGAGAGCCCGCAGGGCATGTGCATGGCGCTGCCGCGCTACACCACGCCAGGCAAGACGACGGTCGGGCTGGATGGCGTGATCTGCCTGAGCAAGACCACCTCGAAAGTGTGCATCTGGGACAATCAGATGAACGGGGTGGGCTTCTCCTTCCCCGCCGGCACGCAGATCCCGATCGGCAAGCCCAATCTCGCGGTCAATCCGGCCGGCCTGTATCAGGCGGGCGGCTTCGAACTGGAGAACGGGACTGGCGGCGTGTGCACGGACTGCCATGCCGGCGAAAACCCCTATATCATCCATCCCGAGGTGACGATCGCGCCGGGCAAGACGATGGAGGATCTGGGCATCACGCTGCCGACCTTCGCGCCCAATCGCTACGATCCGATCGTGCCGGCGTCCTGGCCGCAGAACAACCTGTCGCATGCCCAGCCGCTGGTTCCCGATGTCTGTGTCGGGTGCCATGTGCAGGGCAATGCGGGGCGCTTCCCGCATCTGTCGACGCAGTACAATGGCAATAGCGGCTATTGCAAAACGATCCTGAAACAGGCGGTCGAAAAGACCATGCCGGAGTTCAACGGCGGCGGCGAGCTGAGTAATCCGGCGGTCGCCACCTTCCGTGCCTTTTGCGGCACCGATGCGACGTCGGGCCCGTCCGATCGCGGCGATCCGCATCTCACCACCACCAACAATATCAACTATGATTTCCAGGCGGCCGGCGAGTTCACTGCACTGCGCAATTCGGACACCGGGTTCGAATTGCAGACGCGCCAGACGCCGGTGACGACGACCTTCATCCCCGGCGCCAATCCCTATACCGGGCTGGCGAGCTGCGTGAGCCTCAACACCGCGGTCGCGGCGCGCATCGGCAAGCACCGCATCAGTTTTCAGCCCAGCGCCGGCCGGCCGGCCAGCGCCGAGCGGATGCAGTTGCGCATCGACGGCCGTGCCGTCGCGATCCCGGCAAACGGCCTCAGCCTGGGCAGCGGCAACCTGATCGCCAGGGCGGCGGCAGGCGGCGGCATCGACGTCAAGCTGAGCGACGGCACGCGGCTGATCGTCACGCCGAATTATTGGGCATCGCAAGGCTATTGGTATCTCGATGTCGAAGTGGTCAACACGCCGGCGCGCGAAGGCACGATGGGGCATATCCCGGCCACAAGCTGGTTGCCGCTGGCGCCCAGCGGCGCATCCTTCGGTCCGGCACCGGCCTCGCTCGCCGCGCGCCACGCGCTGCTCAATGTGAAGTTCGCCAATGCATGGCGTGTCACTGCGGCATCGAGCTTGTTCGACTATGCCGCCGGCACATCGACGCTGAGCTTCACCGATCGCGGCTGGCCGCCCAAGCCGGGCACCGCTTGCGTCTCGGCAAAGCCGATGCCCGGGATACCCAACAAGCGGCCGGTCGAGGGAATGAAGCCCGAAGTCGCGCAGCGGCTGTGCAAGGTGATCGAGGACAAGACGGCCTATGCCAATTGCGTTTTCGATCTGACCGTGACCGGCAATGCCGGCATGCTCGACGGCTACAAACGGACGCTGGCGCTGCGCAAACTTGCTCTGTGATAAGGACGGGGCGACCAGAAACGGGTAACGAGGAAGCCGGTTTGGGGGAGGGCGATCCGTCCTGGCCGCCATATCGGCGCGCCGGGCGGGTCGTTCCGGTCAGCGCTTCTGCTTCACCAGCCAGGGCTTGACCAGGCCGGTCGGTTTGGCCGGCCCGTTCAGCCGCCGTGCATTGATCACCTTGATCGGCTTCAACAGCATCTGGCCGCGCATGCTGCCGCCGGTCGGCTGGGCGAGGATGCGCTTCACCGTGTCCATGCCGCCGACGACATGGCCGAAAGCGGCATAGCCGGGAAAGTCGCCCTTGGCGTCGAAGCTCGGCAGGGCGCCGACCGTGATGAAGAAATTGCCGCCGGCCGAATTGGGTTCGGTGCGGCGCGCCATGGAGATGGTGCCGTCGATATGGTGGAGGCCGGTCTGGTCGGTGCGTTCATGCTTGAACGGCGGCAGGATGCGGCGTGCATCGGTGCGGATGCCGCCCTGGATAAAGCCATATTGCTGCGCATTGCGGCTGCGCGCCGAACGATAGATCACCGCGCCGTCGAAGCGCCCGTCATCGACATAGGACAGGAAGTTCGCGCTGGTCACCGGCGCGCGGCGCGTGTCGAGCGCAAGGATGATCGGCCCGTCGGCCGTGACCATGCGGACGCGGACGATGCCCGCGGCGGGGGCGGGAGCCTTTTTGGCGGGCTTGGCGATGGTCGGGCCGGTCAGGGTGAGGGCGGCGAGGGCGATCGCGATGGGGGCGAGAAGGAGGCGAGGGATCGGGCGCATAGCGGTTGCATAAGCGAAGAGGGCGCGTCGCCCAAGCCCTTGCCGCGCGGTTCCGGGACGGGATGCCCGCCGAGGCAGATATGTCATATTCCGGCGGGTCGGGCGGCGATGCTGGGGATGGTTGCTCGGGTAGTTGGGCACCCCTGTTTTCCCCTGTTTCTCCGCAATAAAAAAGCTCACCCCTGTTAAATTGGATTTTCGATCCGAAATACGCGCCATTTTTCAGCATATTAGTACCTCCCACCCCTGTTATCATGACAGCGGTGGAACAGGGGTCGCGATGCGCGAATAACAGGGGGCGTTGTGACAGGAACAGGGGTGAGCCGTGCCCCGATATCGTGCGACCATGAGAAAGAGCAGGCGGGTGTGCGATGCGGCATCGCGTCCGGGGTACATTTGCACGGTCGATCCGGCAGATTGAATCGCGGGTTTTCGGCGATGCGCCCGATATGGCAGCAATTTACATGCTTAGCTGGATTTTCATCTTGTGGGCGGGGGCAGGGAGGCATCTACTCCCGGGCGGGGCTACCGAGTCGCGCCTGTGCGAATCTGCGGCAGTTTGATGAAAGATAAAGGCGCATTGCCAAGGCTTTGTGCGTGTGGAGACGGCTGCAGAAGAACGCTCACTTGCATTGTTGGATTTCAAGTGTTCTTTATTTGTTCGAAGTGACTTGCATCAGGTTAGCGGGGAAAGAAACATGGTTCGCAAATCCACGGTTGCACTGGTGGCGTCTGGTGCCGCAATCGCTGCGGGTCTGACCGCGCTCAGCGGCATGGCCGGCGCGTCGGAGACGATCAACTACACCTATGACGCCAAGGGGCGGCTGGTGAAGGTCGAGCATAGTGGCACGGTCAACAATGGCATTGTCGCCAATTACACGCTCGACAAGGCCGACAACCGCAAGAACGTCAAGGTGACCGGCGCGCCGTAGGGGCGTCGTGTGCAGTCAGTTATTTTCGGATAATTCAAAAAGGGCTTCTTATGACGAACTCGACATCTGTCGGGCGTGGCCGGCGTCACGCGCACCTTGCATTTTTCACTCTCTCCACCGCTTTGAGCACAGGGCTCGTGGTGTCCGCTCAAGCACAGGATTTTCCGTCGCGAGCAGTGGTAGATAAAAATCACATCAATGTTGCGACAGGTGAATACCAGCAGAAAATTACGGATATTTCAATCGGAGGTAACAGCCTCTCCGGATTGTCCTATTCTCGCATGTTGAAGAATGCTGCAACAGCTAAAGAATATGATATGAGAGTACTCGATGGAACAAATGGTATTTTCTATGTATCTTTTGATTTTGAGGGTTACGAATTTAATGTATCTGGTGGGAATTATACTTCATCCGATGGCAAGGGTGCCGCGCTTACCAAGTCAGGTAATTTATACACTCTAACAACTGGCGATGGTACGAGAGTAATTTACGATGAAAATCTTGTGGCTCCGTGGGAGTCGTATGGTAAAGGAAGAATGGTATCCGTAGAGTACTCATCTGGATATAAAAAGAATATATATTGGGCGTCTGGATTTTTTTGTACTAATAATCGAGATGGATGTGCTGGTGGAGTGATTGCGCAATATTACAGAGTGCAATCTGTAACTAATTCTTCTGGGTATCAACTTCATTTTAATTATGCTGAGCAGGCCGCGTCTGGCGACTATGCCGACGGTCTTCTTTGGAGGAAGTTAGTCAATATTCAGGCAATAAATACAAATGTGGAACCATGCTCTCCAACGGCGCCGCTTTGTGCCGGTCTTGTGCAAGACTGGCCAAAAATTCTGTATACGAAAACTACAAGTGACAATGTTACCGATCCACTCGGAAGAATAACTAAATACACGTCTTCAAATAACAGTTTGTCGATCCAAACACCCGGAAGCGCATCTAATAATTTCATTGTTAATTTTGACATTTTGACAGGAAAAGTATCATCGGTATTCGACAATGGAGTAACTTGGACGTATACCTATTCCACAACTGGAAATGTTGCTACGTCGGTTGCCACGGACCCTTCGGGCAAGACCCGTACTGTTGTATCGGACCTAACGATCAAATTGCCGACGTCGATCAAGGATGAGCTGGATAAAACGACTAATTATAGCTACGATCCGACGGGAAGATTGCTTCGTATTACGATGCCGGAGGGAAATTATACCGAGTATACTTACGATACGCGAGGCAATGCCACACAAACCAAATTCGTATCGAAAACACCGGGAACGCCGGCAGATATAGTCACGACCGCAAGTTACCCTGCAAGTTGCGTGAACTATGTTAGCTGCAATAGGCCAGACTGGGTAAAAGACGCTAAAGGCAACCAGACGGATTATGTCTATGATTTAACAACTGGTATGCTGAAGAGCATGACCGCTCCAGCACCCAGCAGCGGTGCAGTGCGTCCGCAAACTCGTTATGGATACACGGAAACTGCAGGAGTATCGTTACTTACTGAAATCTCTGTCTGTCAGACTTCGGCCTCATGTGCAGGTACTGCGGGCGAGGTAAAATCCACAATCGGATATAATAGTTTACTTTTGCCAACCTCAACTTCCCTTGCGGCGGGCGACAATAGTGTCAGCGCGACAAGCGCGATCACCTATGATGTGATCGGCAATGTGTTGACGGTGGATGGTCCGCTCCCTGGTGCAGCGGATACAATTCGCTATCGCTATGATTCGGCGCGGCAAATTGTTGGAGTGGTTGCGCCGGATCCCGACGGCGCGAGCGCACGCAAGCCCATCGCACAACGCTTTAGCTATAATCTGGATGGGCAACTGACGACAATAGAAACCGGTACGGTCACAAGCCAACTGGATGGCGATTGGACATCCTTCACGCCGTCGCAGCAATCGACATCAAGCTATGATGCCAATGGTCGCAAGGCGAAGGATATGCTTATCGCGGGCGGCACGACCTATGGTGTGACGGAATATAGTTATGACACGCTTGGTCGCCCGCTGTGCTCAGCACAGAGGATGGACAGCGCTTTATGGGGAACGGCGCTGACATCGACCTGTACGCCGGCGACTGTCAGCGGACCCAAGGCCGATCGCATCATGAAGGTTAGCTATGACGCTGTCGGTAGGGTCACGAAGTCGCAGAGCGCCTTGGGGACGAGCGCGGCGTCGGACGACGTGACGCGGACCTTTACGGACAATGGCTCGATCGCGACCTTGACGGATGCCGAAGGCAACAAGACGAGCTATGAGTATGATGGGTTCGATCGGCTGGTAAAGACGCGTTACCCGGTGACGACGTTGGGTGCGGGGACCAGTTCGACGACCGACTATGAGCAGTTTGGTTATGATGCGGCTAGCAATGTGACGAGCCGGCGGTTGCGCGATGCGCAGTCGATTGCTTACGGCTACGATGCGCTGAACCGATTGACGTTGAAGGATCTTCCGTCACCCGAAGCGGATATCTCCTATAGCTACGATTTGCTCGGCCGGCCAACCTCCATCAGCTCCAGTGTGCAGACATTGTCGTTCACCTATGACGCGTTCGGGCGCAATCTCACACAGGTCGGGCCGAGCGGCACCGTTTCCTCGCAATATGATCCGGCAGGTAGGCGTATCCGGCTGACCTGGCCGGACGCGTTCTATGTCACTTATGATTATGACGTGACCGGTAACGTAACGGCGATCCGCGAGAATGGTGCGACGAGCGGCCCGGGCGTGCTGGCGACTTACAGCTATGACGATCTGGGACGTAAGCTGAGCCTGGCGCGCGGCAATGGAACCAGCGCAACCTACACGCCCGATCCGATCTCGCGTCTGTCGTCACTGACACAGGACCTCCCGGGTACGGCACAGGACCTGACATTGGGGTTCAGCTATAATGCGGCGAACCAGATATCGGGTACGACACGTTCAAACGACAACTATGCCTGGACCGGCTCGGTCAATATCGACCGCCCCTATACGGTAAACGGGCTCAACCAGGCGACGGCGTCTGGGGCGACAGCGCTTGGGTACGACGCACGGGGCAACCTGACCAGTTCGGGCGCGACGACGTATGCCTATAGCTCGGAGAATCTGCTAAAGTCCTCCGGCGCAAACACGCTGATCTATGATCCACTAATGCGGTTGTATCAGGTCAATACCCAACAGCGGTTCGGCTATGACGGGCAGAACATGATCGCGATATGGAACCCCGTGACTGGTGCGCTGGGGAGCCGGTTCGTCTATGGTCCCGGCGACCCTGCGCCAGTGACGACCTATGGCCCGAACGGCGACCGGTTCTGGCTTCCGGCCGACGAGCGCGGTAGCGTGATCGCGGTGACCGATAGCACGGGGGCTGCCATCGGCGTTAATTCCTATGACGAATATGGCATTCCGAGTGCAACCAACACGTCTCGGTTCCAATATACCGGGCAATATTGGGTGTCGCAGTTGGGCCTCTATTACTACAGGGCCCGGTTCTACTCCGCGACGTTGGGGCGATTCATGCAGACCGATCCGATCGGCTATGGCGACGGCATGAATTGGTACAATTATGTCGGTAGCGACCCGGTCAACTCCGTGGATCCATTTGGATTGAAAGAGTGTTTCGATGGCACGAGCGTATGGGAATCGGAGAGCTGCGACCCTCATGGTGGTTTGGCGCCTGACATTGAAGTGACCGCGCCCAGTGGCGGTGGTAACTCTTCTGGATCTCATGGAGGGGTTGGTCCATCCGATGGGATGGGAAGTGGCGGATCTCCGTCCCCAGGGTCTGAAAGACCAGACTTATGCGATGACCTCAACAGAGAAGTAAATATTACAAGAAAAGACCTTCCTAAATTTATTACTGATACTTGGAGATGGAAGAATTCATCCGCAATAGAAAATGATATTGTTCAAGCTAAGATGAACTATGGTGACGCGAAGGCCATAGGCGATGCTATGGCTATCGTAGATGGAACCGCTGCCGGTGCTGGTGTTGAGGTTGCTACTCGCGGCGGCGGTCGTGCGCCAATCGGGAAGACGACTGCTGTTCGGGGTGCAATATTTACAGCTCTATGGGTCGGCTATCAAGCTTTTGCTAATTATGAATCCAACAAAGCTCAGAATCAACTTGCTGCATTGAATGCAAGATTAAGGCAGCTTAATGCAAAAGAGCAGAATGTATGTCGTTGATTATTTGCGGAACATAACACCTTCTTAAGGCGACGGCGAAATGGAAGATAAAGAAGAAGCGATAAATCCGATAGTTTTTAAAGTAATATTTGGATTTATTCCACTATTGTTAATATCGGTCATAATATTCTACGGATTTAAAAGAAGTTTTAACTGGGGCTTTTTGTTGCTTGTCATATTTATTATCTCGATCATTGCATTTAGAATAGTAGCCGTCATAAAAAATAAGGTAAATAAATAGGGGTGTGTGAGCTTCAGGTGATATCCTATGGCCTTAGCTCGGCGCACCTTATGAAAAATGCATATGAACAACAATCTTCAATGATAGAGGTCAGCTCGCGCAGGTATGGGACCCAGTCGCCCGATTGAGAGAGTTGCGTCGCTGCCTTTGCTATGCGCGCTATGTGTAAGGTAAAACCGGCGCCCATCCCCAGGCAGGGTGAGCGCAATATGCCATGTCGGGCGAGGGCGCCATAGAAAACGGATCGCGCAAATCTGCCATTTCCATCCAAGAAGGGATGAGCGAAAATAACGATGGTATAGCAGATGATTCCTTCGGTGACGGGGTCATATCCTTTTAATCTGATATCGATAATTTTATTCATCCAAGACTGAGATGGATCATAATCCTCAAAGATCGTTTTGTTGTTTTTATCGTCAAATGCGCGCATTCCTTGTGTTCTAAGGGACACCTCTTTTCCGCATAGTAGCGAGACAAAAAATGCAGAGGATTCCGGAGTAAAATCGAACTTCTTCAAGCTATTCCAGTATCCGGAAAGAACGGGCTCCTGAATTCTGCGATTAAATACTTTCCTATTTGGCGGTAGTTTTTTTTCTACCTCAAGATGATACTGAACTTTCTGATCCATGCCGAAGCAGCTGGATGGATTGGCAAACATTTTGTCTATATTTTTAATATATTCAACTAATCTTGTTGTGTTATGAGTTTGGTCCGGTAATTTCTTAGGTAAAGCGCGTTTGTGCACCAGCATGGCCGTTATTAACCCCGATTAATAGGTGAGGCGTTTAATCTCATTGTGATCGATCAATATAATCATTCGACACATTCACTCATCAAAAAAACAACACGTCGTCAGCACCAAAAACAGCAACCCAAACTCCTCAGAAGGCAGCGCTTCGATATCCCCGCCCAGCGCCGCCAGCACCCGGTCGCGATCGACAAGATCCGCATCCAGCACCGGCGACCTCGCCAACATTGCAAGCAGATACTCGCGGTTCTCCGCGATCCCCCGCACCGCAACCTCGCGGAAACTCTCTTTCACATAATCCTGCTCGAACACCGGATCGCCCAGTTGCGCGGTCAGGGTCCGGCGCAGCAGCATGCGGTCGCGGCGATACTCCCAGGGGAGGCTGGCGACGAAGCGCGCCAGGATCGGGTTGATATAGGGATAGATCGGCCAGATCCCCTGGCGCAGCAGGCGTTGCGAGCGGCCGGCGGCGGAGAGCCAGCTGGTATCGGCAATCACACCCTGCGATCCCGGTGCGCCGCCTTTACGGGCCAGCGCGCGGCCGCGTGCGGTGAGATAGGGGTGATCCTCCAGCGCGCGGTCGTCGGTGTCGGTGGTTTCGTCGCTATAGACGGCATAGAGTTCGTCGCCGCCGAAGCCACTGGTCAGCGTATCCACGCCTGCGCGGGCGAGCAGGTCGAAAAAGGCTTCGAATATCTCCGGATAGCTTTCGTCCTGCGGCCAGACGCCGAAGCGGTCGCGGCGCGCGCTGCGCGGGCCGAAGGGGAGAAAGCGGCCCGCCGGCAACACGATATCCTCGAACTCGCCGTGGCGGCACAGCAGCGTGCGCCGGTCGCGCTGCGCCGCGCCCATCGCGCCGCTGAATTCGGCGCCGTAACTGAGCACGCCCGGGCCAAGCACATCGGCGGCGGCAAGCGCGATCAGCGCCGAATCCATGCCGCCGCTGAGCTCGATCGCGGTGCGCTGCGGATCGATATCGCGCGCGGCGAGCAGTGCCTTCACCGTATCGAACAACAAGGTCTCGGCCGAGACCTGTTCGGCCAGGCTTTGCGCGCCCGGCATGCCCATCGGTGGCGGCATGTGCGTGTCGATCGTGTCGCCGTGCGCGGTGAGGGTCGCGCCGGCGATCGATCGGTACAGGCCCGCGACCATCGTGCGCGGCGTATAGGACATCAGCCCTGCGATCTGCGCCATGGTCGCCGGCCAGTCGATCGGCGCGCCCAAGCCCTGCAGCAGCCGGGTGCAATCCCAGTCGATCGTCAGGCGGCCCGCATGGTTGCGCAGATAGACCGGGGCCGAATGAATCAGCGAGGTTTCATAGGATATGGCGCCGCGGACGCGGTCCATGGTCAGGATCGACCAGTCGAGCAAGTGCGACCGGATGCTGTTCAGCCGATCGGCAAGCGCCTGGTCATTGTCCGGGCGGACATGGTCGATGCCGTGCGGATCGCCGCGGAACCGTTCCAGGCAGGCAATGGCAATTGTCGTGTCGGTATCGATCACCAGCGCGCGCAGCAGCCGGTGTGCGAATGGGGTAACGCGCGACCCGCCCAAAACAACGCTCCCGTCGATGATCTCGACGGGAGCGCGCAAGTGCGAAAAATCGATCCCGGCCGTCAGCATTGTCGATCGGCCGCGTTGATTGGATCAGCCGGCGCCGCGTCCGCCGAAGACCGCATCCCAGGGTTCGAACGGAGTCTTGCGCGCCACCGTGATGCCTTCTTTCGGCACACCGTTGACGATCGCCTTGTCCAGTGATTCCAATTGATTCTGCAAGGTTTTTGAGTCGACTGCTTTCATTGTCTCTCTCCTCGTTGGATGGACGAGGCTATGGCTGGGCCGGGCCATGGGCAACGCATGTTAGCTCCACTCCGGACGCATCACGACGAAGCGGCCACGTCGCGCGGCGAGCCGCTATAAGGTCCGGTGATCGGATCCCATGGCTGGTCCGATCTGTCGGGTGTCGGACCCATATCGGTGGATTGCACCGGGAGATGGTAGCGGTTACTATCGAAATTATCGGCGCTGAACGCCGAAACGGGGACGGGGCCGACCGCAGAGTCGGAACGACCCCGGCAGACCGGCTGCCGATCTGGACGGTGTTGAGAGGGTGGAATGAACTGGCTGGTGTTCGCGGGATCGTTGGTCGCCGTCCTGGTGATGACGCTGGTCGCGCGCCTGCTCGGCCTGGGCGTCGCGTCGCGCATTGCCGATGCCGATCATGCCCGCCGCCTGGCCGAAGAGGCCTGGTGCGGGTTTCGCGCCACGGCGGTCGCGATCGACCGTGACGGGCGGGCCGCGCTGCTCCGCAACGCCGCGAACCGGCACATGGTGCTCCGCGCGCACGGCAATCATTTCGTCTCGCGCTTTGTCGATCCGCCATTCCAGGCATCGCTCGACCGCGAGACGCTCACCCTGGCCTTGCCCGAGGCGATGTTCGGCACGGTCACGCTCGATCTTGGCGATGAGGCGACGGCCTGGGCGGCGGAACTGGTCGGCGCCGGCCAAACAGGAGGGAGACGCGATGCCCAATCTGCCTAACCCGATCAGCTATGCGATCCCGGTGTTCGTGTTGATGGTGATCCTCGACATGGTTCTGGCGCGCTTTCGCGATCGCTCGCGCTATCATGTGAAGGACACGCTGACCTCGCTGCTGCTCGGGCTGGGCAGTACCGTTGCCGGCGTGATCACCGGTGGCGCAGTGGTGGTGATGGGGCTCGGGCTGCAGCGCTATGCGCCGTTCGAGATTCCTTACAGCTGGTGGGCCTGGCTGCTTGCCTTCATCCTCTATGACCTGTGCTTCTATGTCGCGCACCGTGCGTCGCACCGCATCCGCTGGATGTGGGCGAGCCATGTCATTCATCATTCGAGCCAGCATTATAATTTGTCGACTGCGCTGCGGCAGACCTGGACCAATTTCATCAGCCTTGGCTTCATCTTCTTCCTGCCGCTGTTCCTGCTGGGCTTCCCGATTCCGATGCTGGTGTTCGTCGGCGCGCTCAACACAATCTACCAGTTCTGGATTCACACCGAGACGATCGGCCGCCTGCCGCGCTGGGTCGAGGCGGTGATGAACACCCCGTCGCACCACCGCGTCCATCATGCGACCAACCCGCGCTATCTCGACAAGAATTATGCCGGCGTGTTCATCGTCTGGGACAGGATGTTCGGCACGTTCGAGCCCGAGCTCGACGAGGACCGGCCGCGTTATGGCATTGTTCGGAATCTCGGCAGCTTCAACCTGCTCTGGGCGGCGTTCCATGAATGGGTCGGCATCGCGAAGGATGTATGGCGCACGCCGGGGTGGACGAACAAGCTAGGCTATATGGTCGCGCCGCCGGGCTGGAGCCATGACGGATCGCGCGAGACCAGCGAGACGATCAAGGCGCGGTGGCGGGCGGAGACTGGGGAAGCGGAGACAGGGAGTGCCGCGACCGTCGAAACGGGGGCGCGAGGCGAGGGCGTCGGGCCCGGGGCACTTCAGGGCTGATCACCGTCTCCCGTTCGCCCTGAGCCTGTCGAAGGGCAGGGATCCCAAGCGGTACGTTGCTTGTCGCGCAGGGGCTTCGACAGACTCAGCCCGAACGGTTGGGTTCGAGCCCTAACCGTCGCGCAGCCCCACCCCGATGCTCGCGCGCGCCTGGTCCGCTTCGTTCGACACCACCGGATAGGCGCAATAATCCGCCGCATAATAGGCGCTGGGGCGGTGATTGCCCGACCAGCCGATGCCGCCGAACGGCGCGCTTGAGCTGGCGCCGTTGGTCGGCTTGTTCCAGTTGACGATGCCGGCGCGGGCATTGGCCCAGAAGCGGTCGTAGAGCGCGGGGTTCTGGCTGATCAGCGATGCCGAGAGGCCATAACGCGTGTTGTTCGCCTCGGCGATCGCTTCGTCGAAGGTCTTGGCGCGGATCACCTGCAGGATCGGGCCGAACAGTTCGATATCGGGCCGGTCCTTCAATTCGGTCGTGTCGATCAGGCCCGGGGTGAGAAAGGGGCGGCCCTCGACCAGCCGTTCGGGGTGGCGGATCGGCCGGCCGCCACGCATCATCAGCTCGAGAAAGCTCTCGGTCAGCTGGTCGGCGGATTCATTGTCGATCACGCAGCCCATGAACGGGGCCGGGGTGGCGTGGGGTTCGCCGACGATCAGCTTGCCGGTCAGCTTGTTCACTTGCTCGATCACCTGGTCATAGACGCGGTCGTCGACGATCAGGCGGCGCGCAGCGGTGCAGCGCTGGCCGGCGGTGGTGAAGGCGGACTGGACGATCAGCGCGGCGGTCGAGTGAAGATCAGGCGATTCCCACACGATGATCGGGTTGTTGCCGCCCATTTCCAGCGCAAGGATCTTTTCCGGCCGGTTGGCAAAGGCGCGGTTGAGCAACAGGCCGGTGCGCGCGGAACCAGTGAACAGCAGCCCGTCGATATCGGGATGCTCGGCGAGCGCCTTGCCCTCCGCCGGGCCACCGATCAGGACGCGGATACAGCCCTCCGGCACGCCGGCGGCATGGAAGCATTCGACCAGGAACACGCCGACCGCCGGGGTCTTTTCCGACGGCTTGAAGATCACCGCGTTGCCGGCGAGCAAAGCGGGCACGATATGACCATTGGGCAGATGCGCCGGAAAATTATACGGGCCAAGCACCGCGAGCACGCCGTGCGGTTTGTGGCGCACCGCCATGCGGCTGCCCATCGGCGCGTCGATACGGCGCTGGGCGGTGCGTTCGGCATAGGCGCTGACCGAGATGTCGACCTTGGCGATGACGGATTCGACCTCGGTGCGCGCTTCCCAGAGCGGCTTGCCGGTCTCGCGCGCGATCAGGTCGGTAAAGGCGTCGGCGCGGGCGCGGACGACATTGCCGAAGCGGCGCAGCGCCTCGATCCGGAAGGCGAGCGACTGCGCTGCCCAGGCGGCCCAGCTGGCGCGGGCAAGGGCGACTTCGGCGTCTACGTCGCCGATCTCGCGTCGCCACAGGATCGCGCCGGTCGCCGGTTCGGTGGAGATGATTTCGGTGCCCGCCATCGTCGAAAGGCTTTGCCTTAGTTTCTCGGGGGAATCCACTAGTGGCGTTAATCCTCGCCGGAACGGGGAGGATCAGCGGAGCGCCTCGCCCATGTCCCGGATTGCGACAATCTTGGCCTCCAGCGGTCCCCAATCGTCGCGTTGATCGATTGCGGCCCAGATCGCCTCGACTTCGTCGATCAGCATCGAACAGGGCGCATCGCCCTGCCAATAGGCGTGCGAACGATCCGCGCGCGGCGGATAGGCCGCAAGCACCGTCCGCGCTTCGTCGAACGCTGCGCCATAACCCTCCGGCACCTGCCCGCCGAAACTGTCGAAGAAGAAACGGTCGATCGACGCGCCTTCACCGCGCAAGCCGCGTTCAACCGCCTGGACGACAGCGCGGTCGTGTTCCGCATCGCGGGGCCGCACGCCGAGCCGCCACAGCACCGCATCGGACACCGCCGGCTGATAGCGCTCGCCGAACGTGTCGAGCACCGCGATCAGCGGTTCGGCCTCGCTTACCGCGCGCAGCGCGACGGCAAGCTGCATCGCGTCCCAATGGATCGCTTCGGGCTGGCGGCCGAATGCGTAGAGCCCGGCATGGTCGAAATAGGCGGCGGTGAAGCCCGGATCCCAGTTCGGCGCGAACCGCCATGGGCCGTAATCGAAGCTTTCCGCGGTCACGTTGATATTGTCGCTGTTGAGCACGCCGTGCACGAAGCCGGCCGCCATATAGCTGGCCGCGAGTTTCGCCGTGCCGCGCACGACATGGTCGAGCAGCCGCACGGCCCCGTCCGCGCCCGCTTCCTCATTGAAATAGTGCCGCAGCACATAGGCGATCAGCCGCTGCATGCTCTCGGCGTCACGGGTGTAGGCGAGCCGCTGGAACACGCCGATGCGGATATGGCCATGGCTGAGCCGCACCATCACCGCAGAACGGGTGGGGGGAGGGTTCGTCGCCGCGCTCCAGCGCTTCGCCGGTCTCGATCAGCGAGAAAGTGCGCGAGGTCCGAACGCCAAGCGCCTCGAGCATTTCGGTCGCCAGGATCTCGCGCACGCCGCCTTTCAGCGTTAGCCGCCCGTCGCCGAAGCGGCTCCACGGCGTCTGGCCGCTGCCCTTGGTGCCGAGGTCCATCAGCCGGCCGCGATCGTCGCGCAATTGCGCGAACAGGAAACCGCGGCCGTCGCCGATATCGGGATTGTACACGCGGAACTGATGGCCGTGATAGCGCAGCGCGAGCGGTGGATCGAGGCTCCCGGGCATGGGCTGGAAGCGGCCGAAATGCGCCAGCCATTCGGCATCGCTCAGCGTATCGAGCCCGACCTCAGCCGCCGCACGGTCGTTGCGGAAACGCAGCCGGGTTTCCGGAAAGTCCGCCGCGCTCACGGGATCGTAGAACGCCTCCCCCAATTCGAGAATCGCGCGTTCGGGTCGATATGCTTGCGGGGATGCTGCCATGCAGCGATATGGTGGTTCCGAACCGCAGGACGCAACCATGGCCGCTTATGAAAATCGATATTGGTGGTCGAACGACGGCATCCGGCTGCATTATCGCGACTATCCTGCGCATGGGGCGGGCCGCGACGATCGCCCGCCGATCCTCTGCCTGCCCGGCCTGACCCGCAACGCGCGCGATTACAGCGTGGTGGCTGAGCGGCTGGCGGGCGAGTGGCGCGTGATCACCATCGACCTGCGCGGCCGCGGCGAGAGCGGCTATGCCAAGGATCCGATGAGCTATGTCCCGCTGAGCTATGTCCAGGACATCGAGGCTTTGCTCCGCGAACTCGGCGTGGATCGTTACGTCGCCTTCGGCACCTCGCTTGGCGGGATCGTCACGATGCTGCTGGCGGGCACGGCGCGAGAGAAGATCGCCGGCGTGCTGCTCAACGATGTCGGGCCGGAAATCGACCCGGTCGGCCTGTCGCGGATTCGCTCCTATGTCGGCAAGTCGCAGGCCTGGCCGACCTGGATGCATGCCGCCCGCGCCGTCGCCGAGGGCAATGACGGCGTCTACCCCGATTATGACATCGAGGACTGGCTGGCGATGGCGAAGCGGCTCTATCGCCTCAACAGCGCCGGGCGGATCGTGCTCGATTACGACATGAAGATCGCCGAGCCGTTCCGCGTGCCCGGCAATGAGGCCGGGCCGGACATGTGGCGCGCGCTGGATCAGCTGCAGGGCGTGCCGGCACTGATCGTGCGCGGCGAACGATCCGACGTGTTTGCGGCAAAGACCGCCGCTCGCATGACGGCGACGCTGGAAGGTTCGGAACTGGTCACAATGCCCGGGATCGGCCATGCGCCGACGCTCGACGAAGAGCCGGTCCGGGCCGCGATCGGGCGATTGCTCGATAAAGTGATGATGGAACCGGTGCGAGTCTGAACGCTTGTCCTCCCGACACCCACCGGGAGAGCTTCATGACCGATATCACCGACGCACACACTGCCGTCACCTCGCTGAAGGGCAAGCGCGTCATCATTACCGGCGGCACCACCGGGATCGGCCGGGCGATCGCCGTACTGCTCGCCTCGGAAGGCGCACGGGTGCATATCTGCGGCCGCACGCCGGAGCATCTCGAGGATGCGCTGAAGCGGATCAACGAAGTGGGTGAGGGATCGGGCACCGCGATCGACCTGGCCGAGCCGGACAATGTCACGCGTTATTTCGCCGATGCGGTGAGCTGGCTCGGCGGTCTGGACGTCGCGGTGATCAACGCCGCCGTTCCGGCAAATGCGTTGTCGGAGACGAGCGTGCAGGATCTGCGCTATCAGATCGCGACCGATTTCACCGCCTATCTGCTCAGCGCGCATGCGGCGGTCGACCGGTTCGGCGGGGCGGGCGATATCATATTGACCGGTTCGATGTCGGCGCATGTGCTCGGGCCGGGATCGACCATCTATGCCGGGATGAAGGCGGGCATTGCCGGCTTTTCCGAGGCATTGCGCCGTGAACTGGGCGACAAGGATGTGCGCGTGGCACTGATCGAACCCGGCAAGACTCAGGCCGATTTCCACTACCCCGATATCGATGCCGAGGAGCAGAAGAAAAAGGTGAGGGACGAAACCATGCTGCGCTCCGAGGATATCGCGGTCGCCGTGCATTTCGCGCTGACTCAGCCGCGCCGGACCGTGGTGCAGCAAATGACCGTGGTGCCGCGCCGAAGCGAAGGCGAATGAGCGTGCCGGTGCCGCTGTTCGATGCGCTGCTGTTCGACCCGCGCGATGTCGATCTGTCGCGCTCGCCGCTTGCCGGCAAGGTCGATGCCGAAACCTATGTGCTCGGTGCGTTCAATCCCGGCATGACGCGCCTGCCCAATGGCAATCTGCTGCTGATGGTGCGCGTGGCGGAAGCGCTGCGCACACCGATCCGCGACGGGCATATCCATGCCATCCGCTGGGAAGAGGGAGGCTATACGCTCGATCAATGGCCGCTCGATTTCGTCGACACCTCCGATCCGCGCAAGTTCATGATGCGCGGTGGCGGGTGGAAGGTGATGGCGCTGACGTCGCTGTCCTGGCTCCTCCCGGTCGAACTCTCGGCGGACGGCCGGCGGGTCGAGGCGGTGCATTACGACCGTGCGGTCGAACCGCGCGCGCCGTATCAATGCTATGGTGTCGAGGATGCACGGATCAGCAAGGTCGGCGATCGCTGGCTGATGACCACCTGCTCGGTTAGTCCGGAACGCCATTCGACCACGCTCTACACCTCCGACAATGCGCTCGACTGGCAGCTCGAGGGTATCGTGCTCGATCACCAGAACAAGGACATGCTGATCTTCGAAGGGCTGGTCGGCGGTAAATATTGGGCACAGACCCGGCCGCTCGGCGATCTTTATTTCGCCTATCCGCCGGGCAGCGAATGGCGCGCCGGACCGTCGATCAACCTCGCCAGCTCACCCGATGCGCTGCACTGGAAACCCTATGACAAACCCGGCATCCGCCCGCATGCCGCGACCATGGCGACCGCGCGGATGGGCGGTGGCGCGCCGCCGGTCCTGACCGACAAGGGCTGGCTGACCTTGTGGCACGGGGTCGAGCCGCTGGGCGTGGTGGGCATCTACCGCACCTATTGGTCGCTGCTCGACCGCGACGATCCGGGCGTGGTGCTGCGCACCAGCCACGATCCCCTGATCGAACCGCGCGCCGCGCTGACCGATCCGCTCAAGGAACTGATGTATCTCGACAATGTCGTATTCACGACCGGGATCGTCGATGCTGGCGACCATTATGTCGTGGCCAGTGGTGAGGCGGATCTGGCATGCCGCATCACGCATCTGGGCAAGCGCGTGTTCGCGATATAGCCTTGCACCGCTGCGCCGCGCTCACTGATAGCGCAGCGTCTTCTCGAACCCCTCATTTGCCTTGGTCATCTTGGCCAGCTTCCTGAGCTGGCCGCGAACATGCCGTTCGAACCGAATATCGTCATGGATGCCGGTCGCCGGATAGTCTTCCTGGCCGATCAGTTCCTTAAGACGCTTGGCGAACATGGCTTGCTCATTCGTGCAATCCGCGGCTTTCAGCGCACGGCAGACCCATTCCTCTGCGGCCGCCTTGTCATACTCGTCCTGTGCCTCATACCCACGCCGGTCCGCTGCCGCCTGATCCAGCTTCGACACCTCGAACCGGCGTTCCAGCCATTTGCGGACCAGTTCCCCATCCCATGCCTTTGATGGATTGCTCATCATTCTCTCCAAATCTGGTCCGCCATAACCCCAATAGAGGGAAGGAGGACAGAGGCCAGGCCCGCCGGGGCGGCGGCAACCGCTCGACGGCGATGCGCCCTTTCTCATCGCTCAGGTCAGTTGCTGACTCGACCCGAAGCGGTCATTGTCCAGCTCGGCTGCGGAGCGTCCGGCATCGTGCTGCGTTCATGGCCAATGGCCGCTGTCGGATTAAATCGCCGTGGAGATCGGGTACAGAATGCGTGAACAGGTCCATATCTGGTTTCGGGTGACCGTCCGTTGGGCGTTCATGCCGTTTGCTCTCCTTGCCGGGCTGTTCGCGAGTGCAGATGCATCGGCGCAAGACTATGCGATGCGGGATGTAGGCGGTTGGACGGTGGCGGCAAGCAAAGATAAGGACGGCTGCTTCCTGACCAGGACGTACGGCGGTGCCGGGGAAACGACCCTCCTTCTCGGCATCGATATCGATGGCAGCAATCATCTCTCGGTGCTCAACAGCAACTGGTCGATCAAGCAGATGGACCGGCTGAAATTGAACTTTCGGCTCTCCACCGGCGGCTATTCCAGACAACTGGTGGTCGGCATGGAGTCCGCAGGGAAAAAGGGTTTCGTCACGAGCTTCGAAACGAAATTCCCCTCCTATTTCGCCGCATCCAAGGCGCTCCACATCTATCGCGGCGACGTGCCGGTCGAGCAGCTGAACCTGGACGGGAGTGGCGCGGCGGTTGCCGAGCTGCGTCGTTGCGTGGACATTTACCGGGCGAAGCCTGTCGCCGGTGGACGAGAGAAGGGGCGTTCCGACCAGATACCGAGGGATCCGTTCGCGCCTGATGCCGGGCGGAAATCCGAGGACCCGGCGGGCGAGCGGTAAAGCTGCTCAGCTCGGGCTGTTGCCCATCCTTTCGCCAAGGCGCACCGGCCGTTCGGGCGCCCAATCCGGGTTGAAGGCGATGGTGTCGCGCCCGAACAGCATCACGATCGTCGAGCCGAGCAGGAAACGACCCATTTCCTCGCCCTTCTTCAGCCGGATGTCCTCGTTGGCATAGGTCCATTCGCAAACCCCAGTGCGTTTCGGGCCGGTGCGTTTCGGGCCGGTGCGCTTGGGATTGACCACGCCGTGCCAGACCGTCGCCATGCTGCCGACGATGGTCGCGCCCACCAGCACCATTACGAACGGACCATATTCCGGCGATTCGAACACGCACGCCACGCGCTCGTTGCGCGCGAACAGGTTCGGCACGCCGCGCGCCGTGGTCGGGTTCACCGAGAACAGCGCGCCCGGCACATAGATCATGCGGATGAGCTTGCCGTCACAGGGCATGTGCAGGCGGTGGTAATCCCGGGGCGACAAATACAGATTGGCAAAGCTGCCATGGCGAAACAGGCCCGAGAGCGCGGTATCGCCGCCGACCAGATCGGTGGTGGTAAAGCGATGGCCCTTGGCCTGCACCATGCGGTCGTCGTCAATCGCGCCGAACTGGCTGATCGCGCCGTCCACTGGGCAGATGAAATCGGCCGCGGCCAGAGGTCGCGCGCCGATCTTCAGCGGGCGGGTGAAGAAATCATTGAAACTGTTGTAGCTGGCGATGTCGGGATTCGCGGCTTCGTTCATATCGACGCCGTATTTGCGAACGAACCAGCGGATCAGCGGGAGGGTGATCGCGCTTCCCTGCGCGCCGGCGACCCGGCCGGCGAGCTGGGTCAGGCGCTGCTTGGGCAGCAGATATTGAAGCAGAATCTTGAGGCGATCGGACATGGTCGGGCTCGAATAATGGATATTACCGCACAAATGTCATGGAGCGCGTCATGCGCTTTTCGAGAAGGGTGCGTCCGCTCTTAGACACGGTTGATGCGCTTGGACAATTTTCATCCGGCTTGACCTCGCAGAGCCATTTCCACCTGCAGACACTCAGCGCCGTGCAGCCAGCTCATAGGCTCAATCGCGATATCGCAATGCGTCCACGACCAGGGCGAAGGCCGGCGAGAGCTGTCGTCTGCTGGGATAGTATAGATGGTAGCCCGCGAACGGGGGTGACCAGTCCTCAAGCACCCTGATGAGCCGTCCATCGGCGATCGCGTGATCCGCAAAATCATCCGTCACATAAGCAATGCCGAAACCGTCGAGCGCCGCAGTCACCATCATCCTTCCCCCGTTGAAAGCGAGAGCACCCTCGACCCGAACCCGCAACTCCCGCCCATCCTTCTCGAATTCCCAGGCATAAAGGCCCCCACGCGTCGAGAGGCGGAGATTGATGCAGTCATGTTGTGCCAGGTCATGCGGCGTGCGTGGCGGAGGTTTTCGAGCGAAATAAGAGGGCGAGGCGACCGCCGCCATGCGCAGCTGTGGTCCGATGCGCACGGCAATCATGTCCTTGTCGATCAATTCTCCCAGGCGAACGCCCGCATCGTATCGACCCGCGACAATGTCGGTCAGGCCCGATTCCGCGGTGATCTCAACCTCAAGGTCTGGATAGTCCGGCAGCAGGCGTTTCAGGGCGGGCCAGAGAACCGACTCCGCGACCTGCTCGGTAGCGTTGATGCGCACGGTGCCGGCCGGTTTCTCCCGCAGCTGAGTGAGAGCTGCGAGCTTGCTATCGATACCTTCGAAGGCGGGCCGCAAAGTCTCCAGCAGCCGCTCTCCGGCCTCTGTCGGCGCTACGCTTCGGGTTGTCCGGGTCAGGAGCCGCAGACCGAGGCGTGCTTCCAGCCGCCGGATGGTTTGGCTGAGCGTCGATTGCGAAGTGCCCAGTTTCGCGGCGGCGCGCGTGAAGCTGTTCTCCTCCGCCACCGCCATGAACGCGTTCAGCTCACCAAAATCCTGTCGGCGCATTTATTCATTCCTGATATAAGCCCATACCGATCATAGCGTCTAATCAACAAATGAATCGCACGCTAAATTCCCTGTCAGGCCGGCGAGGTTCGCCCAGCGGCCGAACAGGAGAAAATGATGAAGACGCGAACTCTCGGAACCGGCGGCCTGGAAGTCTCGGCACTCGGCTTTGGCTGCATGGGGTTGAACACCACCTATGGCCAGCCGCTCGACCACGCCGATGGCGTCCGCATGATCCACGCGGCAGTCGAGCGCGGCGTGACGTTCTTTGATACCGCCGAAGTCTATGGGCCGTACATCAACGAAAAACTGGTTGGCGATGCGCTGGCGCCCTTCCGGGATGATGTGGTCATCGCCACGAAATTCGGATTCGACCTGAAGCCGGATGGCACGCGCGCCGGGCTGGACAGTCGCCCCGCGACCATCCGCAACGCCGTCGATGGCATGCTGGCCCGGCTGAAGGTCGATACGATCGACCTGTTGTACCAGCACCGCGTGGATCCGAACGTGCCGATCGAAGACGTTGCCTGCGCAGTCGGCGAACTCATCGGCCAGGGCAAGGTCAAGCACTGGGGACTATCCGAGGCCAGCACGCCGACGATCCGCCGTGCGCACGCCGTTCAACCGGTGGCTGCCGTCCAAAGCGAGTATTCGCTCTGGACGAGGGATGTGGAGCGGAACGGCATCCTTTCGGCCTGCGAGGAGCTGAAAATCGGGTTCGTACCGTGGAGTCCGCTCGGTGCCGGCTTTCTGACCGGAGCGATCACCGCCGACACCGAAATCGACGCTTCGGATTTCCGCAGCAACGGGCCGCGATTCACGCCGGAAGCGCGCGCGGCGAACATGGCGCTGGTCGATGCCCTGAAGCAAATCGCCGCCGGCAAGGACGCCACCCCTGCGCAACTGGCGCTGGCGTGGTTGCTCGCTCAGAAACCGTGGATCGTGCCGATCCCGGGCACGACCAAGCTCCATCGTCTCGAAGAGAATTTGGGCGCTGCCGAGGTGGTCCTCAGCCAGGCCGACCTGCGGGAGATCGAGGCAGCTCTGTCACGGATTCCGGTCCAGGGGCCTCGCTTGCACGCGGCGGCGCTTGGCATGGTCGATTCCTGATCATGGCGCCTGCGGCCGCCTCCCTCTCCCCGAACCTGTCGCGCGCCAGATACTGCGCAGAAAGAGTGATCCATGACCCATCGCAGCGACCCCACTTCGTCATCTGAAGGCACGGGCAATAGCCGCCGTGATATTCTGACCATGGCAGGCCTTGCCGGTTCCGCGCTGGCCGTCGGCGCACCTCTTTCGGCGGCTGCGCAACGCGCTCCGGCGGCAAGGCCCGCAAGCGCGGCGAGCGTCACCACATCGCGCGGGGCGATCGGCAAGACGCGTAAGCTCGGGGCATTGGAGGTGTCGTCGATCGGCCTAGGCTGCATGGTGGGCAGCGCCTATTTCCTGCCGTTTCCCGGTCGCCAGAGGATGATTTCGGTAATCCGCGATGCCGTCGAGCGCGGCGTGACCTTCTTCGACACCGCCGAGGTCTATGGCCCCTTCACCAACGAGGAGGTCGTGGGCGAAGCACTCGCGCCCTTCAGGAACAAGGTGGCGATCGCCACAAAATTCGGTTTCGCGTTCCGGGACGGCAAGGAGACCGGACGGAACAGCCGACCGGACCATATCAAGCAAGCCGTGGAAGGTTCACTCAGGCGCCTGAAGGTCGACGCGATCGATCTGCTCTATCAGCATCGCGTCGATCCGGACGTCCCGATCGAAGATGTCGCGGGGGCGGTGAAGGACCTGATCCAGGCGGGCAAGGTCAAGCATTACGGTCTCTCCGAACCCGGTCCCAACACGTTGCGTCGCGCCCATGCCGAGCTTCCGGTCTCAGCCGTGCAGAACGAGTATTCGCTGCTGGAACGCAGTCCAGAGGGGCAGATCCTGTCGATCTGCGAGGAGCTGGGGATCGGATTTGTGCCCTGGGGGCCGCTGGCGCGAGGGTTCCTCACCGGCAGGTTCGGCGAAGGGACACGCTTCGCCTCCGATGACTGGCGCTCGACGATCCCGCGCTTCTTCCCCGACAATATGAAGGGAAACATGGCGCTATTCGCTGTCGTGGACGCGTGGGCCAAACGCAAGGGTATCACACCGGCGCAATTCTCGCTTGCCTGGCTGATGGCGCAAAAGCCGTGGATCGTGCCGATCCCCGGTACCACCGACCCGTGGCATCTGGCCGAGAATCTCGGCGCGGCCGCCGTCACCTTCTCGACGGCGGACCTGCAGCAGATCGCAGCCGACCTGGCCAGGGCGCCCGTCATCGGACCTCGTGTGCTCGACCCGTCGACATCGGCGAACGGGGTCGAAGCCAGGCAGCGCTAGGCTTTGGGCAAGCGTCGCGACGCGCGCTTCAGGAGATCGATCGATGAAGCTGTATAATATGCGCGTCGCTGCGGCGGCCCTGTTCCTTATATTGTCTGGGGTCGCACACGCCCAGCAAGGTAATACTACGCTCGCCTACGACGCCGCAAACCGAGGCCCGGTGCCGATACCGCCGTCCGAAATCGGCCTGCAGACGGTCACTGCGGAGCCCTGGCTGTCCTTGGCTGGTCAGCGCCTTTTTCTGGAAGGTGCGGTCTTCGACAAGGCGAACGACCTGCTGTTCGTGGATATGTTCAGTGGCCGGGTTTTGAAGGTCGATCCGAGCAAATCCGTATCGACCGTCGTGGAAAGGAACACCATCGTTCCGACCGGACTCGCGGTTCACCGGGATGGGCGTCTGTTTCTGGCCGGTGTGGGGAACATGCGCTCCGGCAGCGTCGTCGCATTCCGAGCCGATGGCCGCGGTCGTGCCGAGATCATCCCGCCAGGCGCAGGTTACGTCCCGGATGATCTGGTATTCGATAGCGTAGGCGGCTTCTACTTCGCGGATTTCAAGGGCACATCCACCCAGTCCACCGGAGGTGTCTATTACGCTTCCCCGGACGGGCGGATCTCGCCGATCCTGCCAAACCTTTCCGCCGCGAATGGCGTCGCATTGTCACCGGACGGAAAGACCCTCTGGGTCACGGAATATGCGCGAAACGTGCTGCACCGCGTAACGCTTGCCGACGCCACGACCGTAGCGCCGGTGGGCACGGCGATCGCCTATCACTTCACCGGGCCGTCGCCAGACGGCCTGCGAGTGGATGCCGACGGCAATGTGTATGCCGCCATGTTCCACCAGGGCCGTATACTCGTTTTCAATCGCAATGGCTTGCCAATTGGTCAAATTCTTATCCCCGGACGGGACGAGGGCCGGTTTCTCCTCACGACCAGCCTGGCGTTCAAGCCCGGCACGAATGAAATCTATATCGTCGCCACCGACGGTGAGGGTTCGGCTGGAGCAACCATATTCCGTGCTTCAGGCTTTGCGAAAGCTGCAATCCCGTTCTCGCACCGATGACCTGCCTGCGACGGTAAGGATCGCCCGCCCATTCACAATATTGACGCAGGTACGCAGCTTTCGCGAGCCTGGCGTCTGAAGCTGCCGCTCACCAAGCCGTTGCGGGCCGTCGGTCACGTCAACCGAAACTCGGGCGTCGGCAGCGTAAGCCGGGTGTCGGCGACGGGCTCGCCGCGGAAGAACCGCACCAACAGGGGCCGTACCTCGGGATGCGCCTCGAAAACATTGTGACCTGCATTCTCGACCATCACTCGCGATTTGCGCTGAAACTGCGCCGCGACTTCGTCCTGCTCAGCCAGCACCGTACGCCCATCCAGCGAACCCGCGATCAGCAGCGCGGGATGGTCGATGCGGATCGACGTCCGGAAGTCTTCACCCAAATCGACGCCTCGGATAGCGCCCGCCAGCTGCGGCATCGGGAAGTTCAGCGCCTCGCCCAACACGGCCGTCCGCGCCTCGCGCCGCACCAAAGCCAGCCGGCGCTGTGAGATTCCGGACGCCAGATCCATGGCTTCGGGCATGCCCCTCAGGTTCAGCAGGTTGGCGACATCGCCGAGGAACGGCGCCAGCACGTCGGTCCGGCCGAGATCCAGCGCCAGGTACAGGCCAGGCAGCCTTGCCAAAGTGTGGGGATTGGCGATCAGCCCGCCCGCCAGCATCTGGACGCCGAAGCCGCCCATCCTGATCTGGCCCGGCTTGCCGTTCAGGGTTACCGCCGTCAGCGCCGGCTGCGCCTCCAGCCTGGCGTGTACGCGGCGCATCAGCGCCAGCAGGTCCGGCACTGCCGCCCGGGCCGCGGGGTCCGCGCCCAGCAACGCATCGACCTGGCGCAGATAGACATCGGTCCGGGCCGGCCGTTTGACCGTCTGGTCCTGACCCTCCAAGCTGGACAGCGCCACCCGGTTCACCCGGTCACCATGCCGCTTGAGCACGCTAAGCGCCAGATGCGACCCGTAGCTGGTGCCCCAGAGGTCGATCTTTTCCGCACCCAGGTGACGCCGCAGGTCGTCGATGTCGTCGGCGCTCTGCTCGGTATTGTAGCCGGCCATCGCCACGCCGGCCTTGGTCCAGTCGGCCCACGCGCGCTGCAATTCCGAGCGGTAATAGGACGTCAACCCGGCCTCGGTGAACACCGGCGCTGGACGCGTCGAGGCCGGCCGTTCCGGGATGGTGCTGGACAGGCCCGTTCCCCGCTGGTCGAACGCGATGACGTCGGCCACTGCGCGCAGGGCCATGAAGATTGGAAAGCGCGGCCCGGTCGCCGCACCCGTTCCCTCGCCACCCGGTCCTCCGGCCAGATAGACGATCGGCGGACCCGGCTTCGCCGCCGTCGAGGGAAACCGGACATAGCCCAGCCGGATCTTGCGCGAGCGCCGATCGCGACGATCCTCCGGGACCTCGAAGAAACCCCGGTCGGCGTCGGTCTCCTCGCCGCGCCAGCCCTTGAAGCGGAAAGGGCCGGCCTGCAACGGGGATGCCGGCTGGGCAGAGGCGCGCGCAAGCGCCAGGGCAGGAAGGGCAAGAGCGGCGGCAGCGAGCACGGCGCGGCGATTGAGCGATGTGTAGGTCATGCCGCCGGATGAGCCGTTCACGGTTCCGGCCGCCAGCCTGCTTCGGTCAATGGCGCCCGGGAATCGGCGAATGGCGGTGCATCTCGGCGAACAGCGCCCTAGAGGAAGCCCATGTGGCGAATCCTGCTCCTCACCGTTTTCCTGACGGGTCTCGCGACCCCGGTCCTGGCCCAGGATCTGCCGTGGCAAGCCTGCCGTGGCGCGATCGGTCCGGCCGGCCCAGTACTGAGCGACTGTCGCCCGATCCGGGATTTCATCGATCCGCAAGGGCGTGAGCTCTGGATTCGGTCCACCCTCGGCGCGCCCGCCGATACCCGGCCGCGCGTCCTTTATGTGGGGGGCGTCGCCTCATCGGAGGCCTGGTTCAACGGCCAGCGGCTGGGTGCCAACGGCCAACCCGGCGCCACCGCACGTGCCGAGAGCCCCGGTCGCTACCAGGCGATCTTTCCGATCCGCGAGAGCGCATGGCGGCCCGGCGGGAACATGGTGGTGTTGCACCTGTCATCCTTCCATGGCGGCTTGCATTTCGCCCGCCCCATGAGCGCCATTGGCATCGGCCCCTATCCCTATGCACAGCAGATCGTGCCGCTGGCCGTCACTTTCGTGGCGGCCGGCACCCTGCTGGCCGCGGCGTTCGGCTTCGGCGCCATCCACGCCATGCGTCGTACGGGATCAAGTCTGATCCTGACCGCGATGGCCGGGGTCGCGGCCCTGCAGGCCATCGTCGAGAGCCTGCGAACGCTGTTCGACTATTCCTATCCCCTGCACGCCTGGCGGATGAGTGCCATCTGGGCGCTCGCGGCCGCCTTCGCGATCCTGCTGGTGAGCTATGCGTCCACCCGCTTCCTGCCCAAGGCGCGGCGCCTGATGACCGGCCTGGCCATTGGCATGGTAGGGGCCACGGTCCTGCTGCCGGGCTTCGACCTGAAGACGGTCTGGGCGTTGATCCTTGGGGCGGGGCTCGCCGCCCTGCCGGCCGCGGCGGGCGTACGCATGCGCGTGCCTGGCGCCCAACCGACCCTGGCCTGGCTGGTGCTATTCCTTACGTTGGCGCTTGGGTTCCCCGAATGGCTGGCCGATCTTTCCTACTTCCTGCTCGCCGCTGGCCTGGTGTTGCCGCTGCTGATGGTCGAGGTCGTGCGGTTGGGCCGCGACGACCGTGGCCGCGAGGCCGCCCTGACTCGCGCCGCCAGCCGTCCCGACCGTCTGACCGTGGCCTCGGCGCGGGGCGTCGAACTGGTGCCGATCGCGGAGATCCTGGCCGTGGTGGGGGCCGATGACTATGTCGAGTTGCGGCTGGTTGGCGGCCGCAGCCTGTTGCACGCCGCGCGCCTGGACGGCCTGGCGGCCCAGTTGCCGGCAAGCTTTCTGCGCGTGCACCGCTCGGTGATCGCCAACCTTTCCCAGGTGCAGCGCCTTGAGCGCGACGGCGACCGCTGGCGGCTGCATATGCGCGAGGGCGCGCCCCTGCCGGTCAGCCGCTCCCGCCAGCCTGCGCTGCGCGAAGCCATGGATGTTCCGCCGCCGGCGATGACGGCGGTTGCGCCATAGCCACGCGCGAGCCGCCTTACGCCGGCTGTCGTCATTCACCGTTCTCACACGGCATTCACCGATCCGGTATTGGGTTGCCGCCGGAACTGGGGTCTTGCGGTCCCGAGTTCATCGGAGAGTTCAATGCGTCCAATGCGTTTCGTTACCGTCGCGGCCCTGTCGTGCCTTCCCGCCAGCGTCGCCTGGGGTTCCGCTCCACAATATGCGGCGCGCTCAGCCGTCGCGACGCCGCAGGATCGGCCGGCAATCGACCTCGATGCGGACTTTGCGTCGATCGCGCCGACAGGGCCCGGCTGCGCGGTGGGCGTAGCGGTTGCCGGGGCAGCACCAGTGACACGCGCCTATGGGCTGGCCGATTTGGAACACCCGGTGCCGCTTGGTGCGGATAGTGTTTTCGAGACAGGCTCGCTCGCCAAGCAGTTCACCGCCGCCGCGATGCTGCTGCTGGTGCAGGACGACAAACTGGCGCTCGAAGATGATATCCGGCGCTACCTGCCGGAGCTGCCTGACTATGGCACGCCGATCACGATCCGCCATCTGCTCACCCACACAAGCGGGCTGCGCGAGCAATGGAGCTTGCTCGCCTTGACCGGCAACGGTCCTGGAACGCAGGTGCATACGCTGAGCGTGATCCTCGATATGGCCTCGCGTCAGAAGGGGCTGAATTTCACGCCCGGCGCGGAATTCCTATACACCAACACCAACTACGCCCTTGCAGCGATCATCATCGAGCGCGTCAGCGGCATGAGCCTGCAGCGCTTCACCGAGCAGCGCATGTTCCGGCCGCTCGGCATGAATCACAGCCGATGGCGGGAGGATTTCCGCACGATCGTTCCGGGGCGGGCAATGGCCTATGCCTCGGCCGGCGATGGTTTCATCGCCAATATGCCCTTCACCAATGTCTATGGAAATGGTGGGCTGCTCACCACGATCGGGGATCTGCTGCGCTGGAACGCGTTCCTGGACAATCCCTCGGGCTTGGCTGGCGGCGAGGCCTTGGCAGCGGCCCTGCAAACCCCCGGCAAGTTGCGCGATGGCACGTCGCTCGAATACGCTCTGGGACTTGAGGTCACCCGCGCGAACGGATTGCGGCTGGTCGCGCACAGCGGCTCTACCGCAGGCTACAAGACCTGGTTGGGCCGTTATCCGGAGAAGGGCATTTCGGTTGCCGTGATGTGTAACAATGGCGGTGTCGACCCCGTAAGCCTGGGCGAGAGAGTCGCCGGGCAGGCGCTCCGTGCGAGCGGCTATGTCGAGAGCCGGCCCGCGAGCCCAGCCTCTCCGCCCGCTGCGTCGCCCATTGCCGCCGGCACAGACCTGACGCCCTACCAGGGGCTGTTTAGAAACCCGGTTACCGGCGCCCTGGTGGAGACGAAGGTCGTCAATCATCAGCTTACCCTCCAGCAAGGGCCGACCGAGATATTGGCACAGACGGGCGAGGAGCGCTTTCAGCGCGCGGATGGTGGCTCTGTGCAGTTTTCCAGAAAGGGTGCGAAAGCGATCGCCCTGACGCTCGGCACCGATGCCTCGCGCCAGCGCTATGTTGCGGTCGCGCCTGCCGGAACCGGCTCCGCCGCGCTCAATGCCTATGTCGGAACCTATTACTGTGCAGAGCTGGACAGGCGGATTTCGGTCGTACGAAAGGGTGACACTCTGGTGATGCGGCAACCCTTCGCGGTCGAATGGCCGCTGATGCCGCGCTTCGCAGACGGCTTTACGACACGCCTGCGCGGCACGGCCAGTCTCGTCTTCACACGTACGCCGACCGGCCAGATCGACGGCTTTTCCGCCTGGTTGAACGGCGCGCGCAATATACGCTTCGTTCGGCAGCCATAGTCTTCCATCCCCGCATTCCAGCAAACCGGGCGCGATCGGCTCTCAAGTTTGCGGCTTGAAACCGGTCGTTTGGTTCACGACCAGAATCGCCATGATATCGCCCGGGGATCACGAGAATGGCGAGAGGCCAAACCCAAAGCCGGTCTTAAGCCCAACCCAACACTTCAACGACGATCTCCGCCCAACAAATCGCCACTCAGACAGGAACATAGCTCAACCGGATCACATCCTCGCCAATCCGATCGCTCGCCACAAGCCGAAGCGGCGGCCGTGCTCCGGCGAAATATGGCGTGCCGTGACCAAGCACGACGGGATGCAGATAGATGCGATACTCGTCGATCAGGCCAAGGCCGGTGAGGCTGTGCGCCAGGTCGGGACCGGCAATCTCGATCTCTCCGTCGCGCTCGGCCTTGAGCGCTCGGATCGCGCTCTCAAGGTCGTCCCCGATCAGGGTGGCGTTGGGGCCGACCGAGGCCAGCGAGCGTGAGGCGACCCATTTCGGCTGGCGTCGCCACGCCGCCGCGAAGGCGCGTTCGTCCGCACTCCATTCCGGATGATCGTCGTCCCAGTAGCGCATGATCTCATATATCCGGCGGCCATAGACACTGCCGGCCTGTCCCTGCGCCTCGGTGATGAAGTGGCGGAAGAGCGTGGGGCTTGGCGCAAACTTCATATGGTCGACATAGCCGTCCAGGGACTGGTTCATGCCGAATACGAGCCTGGCCATACCATTTCCTTCTTCACGCAGGATATCGGCACATTCTGGTTGCGTTGTGCAATCGGTTGTACGCTAGGACGAGTGATTCCGTATCGCAATTGGTTTTTGGCTGTGCGTGAGCGCGCCCATGCCCGGGTGCCCGATCCGTCCGGCACTCGACGAGCCGTGGGGTGCCGGAGCCGTTCCGGGGCCACCGCGCAAAGGCGGCGACCCCGGTTCGGTCGGTCGGATCAGTCGAACAGGTCCGACAGGAACGAACGGCGCTTCCCGCCGTGCCGCCGGTGATGGTCGTCATCATCGTCATCATCGCGGCCATAGGGCCGTGCCCGGCCGAACGGCTCTGGCTCGCCGCGCGGCCGGTATTCGGCCGAGCGTTCGATGATCTTGTCCAGCTCGCCGCGATCGAGCCACACGCCGCGGCATGTCGGGCAGCTGCCGATCTCGATCCCCTGGCGCTCGCTCGGCTGGAGCTCGCTTCGGCATACCGGGCAAGGCAGGATGTTCCGCGTGGTGTTCATGCGCTTACTCCTCGCGCTGGCCCAGCAGGCCAAGCAGCAGCTGGAACAGGTTGATCAAGTTCAGATAGAGCGACAGCGCGCCCATGATCGCCAGCTTGTCGGCGCGCTCGGTGCCGGCATGCATGGCATACTCGCCTTTCAGCCGCTGCGTGTCCCATGCGGTCAGGCCGGTAAAGACCAGCACGCCCGCGATCGAGATCACCATCTGCAGCGTGCCCGACCCGATGAACAGGTTGAACAGGCTCGCGCCGATCACGCCGATCAGGCCGACGAACAGGAAGGTCGAGTAGCGCGTCAGGTCCTGCTTGGTGGTGTAGCCCCACAGGCTCATGCCCGCGAACACCGCGGCGGCGGTGAAGAAGGCCTGGGCAATGCTGGTTTCGGTGAACACCAGGAAGATGCTCGCCATCGATACGCCCATCACGCCGGCAAAGGCGAAGAAGGCGGTGCGCGCGGTGGCCAGGCTCATCTGTTCGATGCGGAACGAGAAGAACATGACGAAGGCGAGCGGCGCGAACATCGCCACCCATTTGAGCGGCGTACCGAAGATCAGCGCGCTGAGCGCGGGCGTCGCGGCAATGGCCAGCGCGACCAGGCCGGTCAGCGCCAGGCCGATCGCCATGTTGCGATATATGCCGAGCATGTAGCGGCGCAGGCCTTCGTCAAAGGCCGCGTCCTGGCGGACGCCGGCGCCAAAGGCGGGAAAACGGGTTTCCATGTTGGATTTCCTTGAACGGATGAATGGGGTCAGATCGCCGCGGGCGACCGGCCGCGCGTGGCGCGGCGGGCGGCGGCGAGATGCCGGTGCAGATTGTCCTTGATCGCAAGCCGCCGCTTCTTGAGCGTGGCGAGCCGGAACCCGTCGGGCATCCGGCGCGTGACTTCGCGCGCGATCTCCTGATTGAGTGCGCGGTGGGCTGCGATGAGCCGCGTAACGATGACAGTCATAAAGCCTCTCCAATCGAAGTTTGATCGATCGGGCCTGCTGCGCTGCGGGGGAGGGGTGGCGGGTACACCAGGCCGATCCTGCACCGAGCATGCTCGATGCGGTCCGACATCACGAGGGCTTTGGTAAGCCCTCGCCAGAGGGGCCCGGTACCGCCCCATCAATCTATGGCGGATGACGGGAAATTCAAGAGCGGCCATGGAGGGTTGGTCCATTGGCACGCCCGCGATCGTCGACCCAGTCTTGCCAGTCGTTCCGATTCATCCGCCACGCTGGTCAGGGTGCCGGGCCAGCGATTTCGGTCAACCGGGTGGACGCTGCCGATCGATCGGCACGGCAGGGCCCTCAGTCGGGGTGCAGCGAGGCTCTTGCTGATTCCATTCCGGGATGATCCTCAGCCGGCGCTTCCCCCAATAGCTCAGGTCCATGGATATCCGGACCGGCGATCCCTTGCGTGTATAGATAATCTGGTCCCCGCGGCGACCCTCGCCGGTTTGACAGTAAACCCACCCAGCCTGCTCCAGCGCGTCGGTTATCTGGTACACCGCGTAATTGTCCCGGTCGTGCCAAAGCGTGACTTGATCGAAACCGCCCCTTCCGTCGCTGCCCACCAGATCGACGGCGGCTTCATAGGGTCCGCTCTTCGCCAGCATGACTGCGTGCCGACGACACCGCATTCGGATCGCGTCGGTATTGACGCAGCTATTGAAGCCTGCGCGCTGCGCGTCGCTCAATTTACCGCTGACGGGCAGGCCGCCAAAAAACATCGCCGGTGGCGGATCCCGTACCGGTTTGCATCCGGCACAGAGCATTGCGGCGCATAACGCTCCGCTGTGAAGCAGCACCTGGATTGCGCGTCCTGGCGATTGTCTGCGCGAGGGAACCATGATCTGTCGGCTTGCAGGTCGCTCTTTCATGGATCACCTTGCCGGCCGCATTGCGAGGATTGTGTCGCACGGGCCATGAGGTTGCAACCGAAGATCAGAGTATTCAGTTAAGTATCTGATATATAAATATATTATTACGGATGCCTTGTCGCGCGCGAGCCTGAGATATGCGACACAACCGGTGTAACATATCTCCCATCGGGTCCTGAGATGGGATAGGATTGGTGTAACATATCTCCCGTCGAGGGGCCTGAGATATGTGACACGACCGGTGTAACATATCTCGCCGTGGGGCTCATGCTCCTCCATCGCAGCCTGCCGCTGGCAGCGATTCAACCGTCGCGCAGGATCGGGCATGTCACGTTTTGCCGGATCCCGGCGCGCGCTTTCTTTTTGTCGACAATGGCATGGTTGCAGCGTCACCAGCGGGTGGCTTTGCCTCGACGGCTCTTGCCTTCATCACACGGATCGGCATTGACGGGCAGTGGTTCCGGACGAGCGGAGAGGGCACGACGCGCGCGTTGATCCGCCGGTCCGGTGAGGAGACGAAGCGATGCTCGATGACGCGACTGACGATGTGGTGCGCCTGATCCCGGCGCAGGACGGCGATGTGCCCGCGATCGTCGCGCTGATGAACCTGGCCTATCGCGGCGATGAGGCGGGCTGGAACACCGAGGCCGGCTATATCGATGGCGACCGGACGAGCGAGCCGTTCCTGCGCGATGAGATCGCCACCAAGCCCCATGCGACTCTGCTGATCTGGCGGGACGATGCCGATGGCCGGCTGCGCGGCTGTGTCTGGCTCGAGCCGCTGGGTGAGGGGCGCTGGTATCTCGGCTCGCTCACCGTCGACCCGCGGCTCCAGAACGCCGGTGCGGGCCGCCGGCTCCTCGCCGCGTCGGAGGCCTGGGTGCTCGCGCGCGGCGGCACGGAGGTCAGCATGAGCGTGGTCAATATCCGCGACGGCCTGATCGCCTGGTATGCGCGGCGGGGCTATGAGCCGAGCGGGGATACCAGGCCGTTCCCGTATGGCGACGATCGCTTTGGTATCCCCAGGCGGGACGATCTGCATTTCGTCGTGCTGCGGCGATCTCTGGCCTGAGGGTTATGCCGGCCGGCGTGCCCGGATCGGCGACCAGCCCAGCGTCGTCGCCGCGGCGGCGAGCAGGATGGCGGCACCGCCGACGATCTGCAGGAAATACAGCCTGTGTCCGAACGCGGCCACATCGACCAGGATCGCGACCAGCGGATAGATGAATGACAACGCACCGACCAGGTGGGTCGGCAGCTTCTGGATCGCGCCATAAAGCAGGATGAAGGCCAGTCCGGTATGGATCACCCCGAGCGAGGCGAGCATGGCCCAGGTCGACGCGCCGCCCGGCGGCGTCGCGACATGGCTGAGCGGTGCGAGCAGCACGATCCCGACGATTACCTGGATCAGGACGATCAGCATCGGTGGCACGCCGGTCAGCTTCTTCGCGGCAATCGCGGCAAGCGCGTAGAAAAATGCCGAGGCGAGCGCCATGACGATGCCGAGCAGATAATCCGATCCGGTCTGACCGGACTCTGGCCTGGCCTGAACCAGCAGCAACACACCGCCGAACGCGACCGCCAGCCACAGGAGTTTATTGACCGTCAGCCGCTCCGCAAACAGCAATGCGCCCAATCCCACCAGCATGAAGGGCTGAGTGTTATAGACCGTGGTCGCGATCGAGATCGAGGAATGCGCATAGGCGCCGAACAGCAACAGCCAGTTGAGCACGATCGCCACGCCGCCGGCCATGGCGATCAGCAATTGCCGCCGCGACAGGGCATCGCGGCGCAGCAGGCCGCGTGCCAGGCACACTGCGCTCAGCGTCACCGCACCGAACACGCAGCGCCAGAACACGACATCGATCACCGGCTGGCCCGACATGATCACAAACCAGCCGATCGTGCCGGAAATCGTCATGGCGACCGCCATTTCGATCGTGCCGCGTGTCTGTCCGGTCATTCCGGCCTCCCATCAACCATGATGGTTTTTTAGCAGGGGATAATGCAGGTTGATATGGGTAGAGAAAGGCAGTTTGCGGAATTTGCCTGAGATAATAAGATATGATCAGGGTTTTACCTAAGGAGAGAATGATGCTGGATGACGTGGACCGGCGCATCGTGGAATTGCTTGCGGGCAATGCGCGCCTCTCGCTCAAGGAACTGGCGCAGCGCGTCGAACTGTCGTCGCCGAGCGTATCGGATCGCCTGCACCGGCTGGAGGACCGCGGCGTGATCCGCGCCTATACGGTCGATATCGATCCGTATGCGCTTGGCTATACCCTTCAGGCGATCGTCAGGATCAAGCCGTTTCCCGGCAAGCTTCCCGCGACGCAGCGGATGATCGAGAAAATCCCCGAATTCACTGAATGCTACAAGGTGACGGGCGACGATTGCTACATCGCCCATGTCTATCTCCAGTCGATCGGACAGCTCGACACGGTCCTCGATCGCATCGTCGATTTCGCCCAGACCAGCACATCGATCGTCAAGGCCACCCCAGTGAAGCGGCGCCTGCCGCCGCTTTGAGGCGGGGATGATCCCGTTGACAGGCATGTCTCAGCTGCCTCCCCGGCGAAGGCCGGGGTCCAGTTGGGAGGCAGCTGTAACAGGCGCCTCACGGCGCCGCAGACGCCCCTCGACTGGACCCCAGCCTTCGCCGGGGAAGACGATATATGAGACAGATAACTGCTCTCCGATTCAAGGGAGCGACCGCACCGGCTACCGCAACAGCCTGGCCGATAGCCGCTGGTTATGACCATAGAACACCTGCCGCATAGACAGGTGCGCCAAGCAGGCCCAACCTTTCGGCCCAGAGAGACAGCAGGGAATTGCCGATGCTCAACCGTCGTACGTTCCTGCTGGGGTCGACCGCGATGCTTGTTACAAGTGCTGCCACCGCTGCGCCGTTGCTTCAGTCCCGCCTGCCGGTGACGGAACGGCGCCAGGCCGTGCAGGGCCCGGGCGCGTCGATCGAGATCGTCGATGACGTGTACGGCACCCCGCATATTCGGGCGGAGTCGATCCCGGATGCATTTTTCGGCCAGGGCTATGTCGTCGCGCGCGATCGCCTGTTCCAGATCGACCTGGCGCATCGTCGCGAACTTGGCCGCCTTGCCGAGGTGTTCGGCGCACGCTTTGTCCCGCACGACGCGAATGCGCGACTGTTCCATTATCGCGGCGACCTGGATGCCGAGCTGCGTCGCGTGCCGCCCGACATACTCGCCTGCGCGCGCGCTTATATCGCGGGCATCAACGCGCGCATCGACGAGGTGATGGCCGACCCTGCATTGCTTCCGGGCGAATACCGGATCCTCAAGATCGCGCCGATGAAATGGGACGTTCGCGACCTGGTGCTCGCGCGCGAAGCGGCAGCCGGCAATGCCGATGACGAGATTCGTCGGGCACAGCTCGCCGCCCTTGGATTGCTCGAACTCGACGCTGTCGTAGCGCCGCTCCGCCCGGCCTGGACCATGCGCGTGCCCGAGGGGCTGGATGTCGCGGCGGTGAGCGAGGCCGATCTCGGCGTCCTGCTGCTCGGACGGCTGCCGTTCGAGCCTGAGCGGCCGGTGGCGGATCCCGCCGGTTCGGCTGAACGTGCCAATGCCGGCAGCAATGCCTGGACGGTCGCGCCGGCGCGCTCCGCCACCGGCCGGCCGATCCTGGCCAATGATCCGCATCTCGGCATTGGCGGCTTCAGCCCGCGCCATGTCGCGCATCTCACCGCACCCGGGCTCGATGTGATCGGCGGCGGCGCACCCGGGCTGCCGGGGATCATGCAGGGCCATACCGACCGGTTCGCCTTCGGCCGCACCAATTTCCACATCGACCAGAACGACCTGTTCGTGCTTGAGCTCCACCCGGAGGATCCCGAACGCTATCGCCATGATGGTGGCTGGAAGCGGTTCGAGCAGGTCGTGGAGTCGATCCCGGTCAAGGGCGCAGCGGCGCAGAAGGTAACGCTGCGCTATTCGGTGCAGGGGCCGGTAATCTCACACAATCCGCGGCGGCACCGCGCGACCGTGCTTGGCTCGATCATGCTGCAACCGGGCGCCAGCGGCGCCTTTGCGATGATCGCGATCAACTTGGCGAAGGACTGGGCGAGCCTGCGCAAGGCGTTCACGCTGCACCCGTCGCCAACCAATTTCCATTATGCCGATGTGGACGGCAACACCGGCTGGCAGGTGATCGGCTTCGCGCCGGTGCGCAAGCAGGGCGACGGCCTGCTGCCGGTGCCGGGCGACGGGCGCTATGACTGGGCCGGTATGCGCGACTTCGCATCGCTGCCCAGCGAGTATAATCCCGCCAAGGGCTGGTTCGCCTCGGCCAACCAGAATAATCTGCCGGCAAACTGGCCACGCGACCGCATCCCGGCTTTCTCGTTCCGCGATCCTTATCGCTACAATCGGATCGCGCAGGTGCTGGCGAGCCAGGCCCGGCACAGCCTGGCCGACAGCGTCGCCTTGCAGCACGACACGCTGTCGACGCCGGCGCGCCTGTTCCTCGAGCATCTGCCGCCACAGCCTTCCGATGCCGCCAAACCGGCCGTCGACATGCTGCGCGGCTGGGATGCCCGGATCGCGGCGGACAGCGGCGCAGCCGCCCTGTTCGAAATGACCTGGCGCGAGCTCGGCACGCGCATGCTCGCCGCGATCGTGCCCCAGCGAGCCAAGGAGCTGGTGACGGAGATAGCGCCCTCGGTGCTGCTTGACCTGCTCGCCAAGCCGGACGCGCGGCTCGGTCGTGATCCGCAGGCCGTGCGCGATGCGATGCTCGATGCAGCTTTGGTCGCCGCCTGGGCGCAGGCGCGCGGCCGGCTTGGTGCCGATCCCGCGGCATGGCGCTACGGCACGCTGCATCAGGTGCGGCTGCGCCATCCGCTGTCGGCGATCCCCGCGATTGCCGCAGCCTTTCCGCCGATCGAGGGCGAGGGGTCGGGTGGCGATGGCTATACCGTGATGGCGCGCTGGCTCGGCTCCGGTCCAGGCTGGAGCGTCGGCGGCGGCGCCAGCTATTTGCAGGTGATCGATGTCGGCGCCTGGGACAATTCGCTGATGCTGGTCCTGCCCGGCCAGTCGATCGATCCAAAATCGCCGCATTATCGCGACATGTACAAGCCCTGGGTTGCGGGACAGATGCAGCCGATGCCGTTCAGCCGCGAAGCGGTCGAGGCGAATGCAGCGGGGCGGACGATGCTGCGGCCGTCCTGACGAGATGAGATGGATGAACCAACTCTCCCCGTTCGGGCTGAGCCTGTCGAAGCCCCGTCCTTCTTGCCGCAGAAGAACGACCCTTCGACAAGCTCAGGGTGAACGGTAGGGAGTGGTTAAGCGCGGCTCGAAAACGCCTAGAATGAGGAAGATCGCCATGTTCCGCCGGCTCGCCGCCTGCCTCTTGCTCGCCGTGTCGCAGCTTCCCGGTGCGGCTCTGGCCGACGACCGCGCCTTCGAAAAGGCGCTGGCCGATTTTCGCGCGCTGCAACGTGCCGAGGTCAAGCGATCGGGCATCGTCGGCAGCAGTTTCTATGTCGTGCGCGACGGCCGCGTGGTCGTTGCCGATCATCTCGGACAGCAGGACGCGGCCGCCAATGTGCCGGTCGACGCGCAAACCATCTATCACTGGGCGTCGATCACCAAGACCATGACCGGCATCGCGATCATGCAGTTGCGCGATCGCGGGCTGCTGACGCTCGACGATCCGATCGTCCGCTATGTGCCGGAACTTGCCGCGGTGCATAATCCGTTCGGCAACACCGGGGCGATCACACTGCGCCAGCTGATGAGCCACAGCGCCGGTTTCGGCGGCGCGACATGGCGCTGGCGCGACCGCGACTGGCAGCCGTTCGAACCCAAGGGCTGGGCGCAGCTGGTGGCGATGCTGCCCTATACCGAGGTACAGTTCCGGCCCGGCACAAGGTTCAGCTATTCCAATCCGGGCATCGTCTATCTCGGTCAGGTGATCGAGCGGCTCTCGGGCGAGGATTTCGAAGTCTATATCGACAAGAACATCCTGCGGCCGCTCGGCATGCGGGAGAGCTATTTCGACCGCACACCGCCCTATCTGCTGCCGCATCGGTCGCACAGCTACTATATCCGCGACGGCAAGCGGGTGGCGGCACCGTTCGACGCGGATACCGGCGTGACGGTGTCAAACGGCGGGCTCAACGCGCCACTGCCGGACATGACGAAATATATGGCTTTCCTGCTCGGCGATGCGACGCGCCAGGCCGATCATGATCTGGTGCTCAAGCGCTCCTCGCTCGAGGAAATGTGGCGGCCGCAGATCTCAGCGGGCGAGGATTTCACGCAAGGGCGGATGGCAACGACGACGTGGAGCGGGCTGTCCTTCTTCCTCGACCAGCGCGACGGGATCCGCTTCATCGGCCATAATGGCGACCAGAACGGTTTCCGCGCCTATCTCAGCCTGTGCCCCGACCAGCATATGGGCAGCCTGCTTGCCCTCAACACCGAGACCCGTGGCGTTGAGAACAACGCCGCGAACCGCACCCGGCCGGAATCGCGCATCGCGCTGGCGACCGACACTCTGTGCAAGGCGGTGAGCATATCGGGGAAGTGACGAACCCGGCTATGAAGCCTCGAACTGACTCGAGCCGATGTCCCGCCACCTCGCCAAAGGCACCGCACCATGATCGACAGACGCACATTTACGACGGCAATGCTGGCCGGCGTCGCTGCTCCATTGATCTCCGCCAGCGGCATTGCCGCTCCGGCCAAAGCGCGCAACGTCGTTCTGGTGCATGGATTGTTCGCCGACGGATCCTGCTGGTCCGACGTGATCGCGCGATTGCAGGCGGTGGGTCTCAATGTCACGTCGGTGCAGAATCCGCTGACCACATTGCCTGAAGCGGTGGCTGCGGCCGAGCGTGTGCTCGCGCGCCAGGATGGCCCGACGGTGCTGGTTGGGCATTCCTTTTCCGGCATGATCGCTACTGAGGCCGGGATGCACCCCAATGTCTCGGCTTTGGTCTATGTGGCGGCGCGGGCGCCCGATGCCGGTGAGGACTATGCGGCGCTGGCCAAGACCTTTCCCACGCCGCCGGCGAGCGCCGGTATCGTCTTCGACGGCGATGAAGGCCGCCTCGGCGAGGCCGCATTCCTGCGCGATTTCGCTGGCGATCTGCCCGAGGCAAAGGCGCGGATTCTCTACGCGGTGCAACAACCCTTCAACAAGGCGCTGCTCACCGGCAGGACCACTCAGGCAGCGTGGCGATCCAAGCCGAGCTTCTATGCCGTCTCGACCGAGGACCGGACGATCAATCCCGATCTCGAGCGCTTCATGGCCAAACGCATGGGGGCAAAGACGATCGAGCTGAAATCCAGCCATGTGTCATTGATCTCGCATCCCGGCGAGATCGCTCAACTGATCCTCGAAGCCGCCGGGGAGCGGTGAGGGGCGTCCCGGGAAGCGGGCCTGGAATGACCCGCTTCCCTGTCTTCCATCAGAAGCGATACCCGACGCCAACGCCGATCGTGCGCGGCTGATTGAGTGCTATGCGCCGCGTCGTCGGCAGATCGGCCGAGATCGCGACGGGCAGATCGGTCTGCCCACGCTTGTCGGTGATATTGTTGATAAAGGCCGAGATTTCCCAGGGCGCATTCACCGGATCGATGCCAATGCGCGCATTGAAGAGTGAGAAGGCCGGGCGCCGATAGAATGGGCTGGTGCGATCATAGAGGAAGTCGGATGCCCCGAGATAGCTGAAGTCGATCCGCGCAAAGCCCTTATAGTCGTCATTGATCCGGTCGGCATATTCCGCCGATGCGGTTACCGTCCATTTCGGTACGTTCTGCAGCTGGTCGCCATCCTTTGCGGCGGTCCCCGGCACGTCGTTCTTCAGCCGGGCATCGGTGTAACCGAAACCAGCGCTCAGCGTCAGCGGCTTGATCGGGCGGAATTCGATCTCGAGCTCGCCGCCCTTGCTTACCGCATTGCCGAAATTGGCGGTGATGTTGAAACCGCATTGCAGGACGATCTGCTGCTGCACCTTCGACCAGTCGATATAAAAGGCCGATGCGTTCACCGTGAGGCGGCGATCGAGCCAGCTGGTCTTGGCGCCGATCTCATAGTTCCAGAGATTGTCCGGGCTGTACCGATTGAGCTGCCCCTGGCTCAGTCCGAGCCCTTGCACCTCGGCGCCGCACAGGCTGGCCGGCGCCGGGTTGTTCGGGCCACCGGGCCGATAGCCCTTGGACGCGGTCGCATAGAGCAACTTGTCCGGCGTCACCTGCCACTGCAGCGTGGCCTTGGGCGTCACGCCATGGTCGCGCGAACTGTTCGTGACCTGGGAGAAGCCGCCGTTGAACAGGCCGTCGCCGGACTGGTAGAAACCCTGGTCGACCTGGAAGACGCGAACCCCGGCACGCGCCGTCAGCGTCGGCGTGATCTTGTAGGAGGCCTCACCGAAGCCGGCATATTCCTTCAGCGTCGCGCGCCGCGTGCCGGCATAGATGGTGTCGAAGCTCGCGAAGGGTGCGGTCGTGCGATAGGGGAAGTCCGACGGATAGGGAATGGACGAGGTGAGGGGGGCCTTCACATCGTGATAGAAGCCGCCGACCAGGATCTGGAACGGACCCTCGAAGCTGCTCGATGCGCGCAGTTCCTGAGTGAATTCCTTGTTGCGGTAACTGCCGTACATGGCCACCGGCGACACCGTTGGCGTGCCGAAGAAGTAATTGATGACCTTGGATGAATCATCCTGGAGCTGCACGTCGCGGTGATAATAGGAACTGGACGAGAGCAGTTCGATCGGCCCGATCTGCTGCTTGATCGCGAGGTTCGCGATCCAGCTCTTCTGCACGTTGCGCTCGTCGACGTCGCGCACCTGGATCGGGTTGGACAGCGACCCCGGCACGCCGTCATAGGTGAACGGGCTGCCGAGCTTGGTATATTGATACAGGAAGGACGGCGTGATCGAGAGCGTCTCGGTCGGCTGGATCAGCAGCGCGGCGCGCACGCCATACGTCTTGTAGGTGTTGACGTTGTTCTGCTTTTTGGCGGTCGGATCGGCGGCGAGATAATTGGTCGGATCGATCGCGTAGCGATCGATATAGCCGTCCTCGTCGCGGTAATAGCCGGCGACGCGCAAAGCGACCTTGTCCTTGACCACCGGCAGGTTGATCACGCCGTTGACGTTCCAGTTGAACCCGCCATGCGCCGTATCCGACGCCTCGGCATGGACCTTGCCTTCGACGGTATCGAGATTGGGCTGATTGGAGATGTAGCGAACCGTACCGCCCATCGAGCTAGAGCCGTATAGCGTGCCCTGCGGCCCGCGCAGCACTTCGATCCGGCTGATGTCCATCATCGAGGGGTCGATCACGCCGCGCGTCGAGAGCAGGGCGGCATTGCTGGAAGCTGCGATCGGGGTGTCGTCGAGATAATAGCCGACCGTCGCGGCGGAGCCGGCCACTGACGAAATGCCGCGCACGATCAGGTTGTTCTCGCCCGGCCCGGAGGAAACCACCGCCAGCGACGGCGCAATCCGCGAGACGTCGTACAGGTTGGTGACACCACGCCGTTCCAGGTCGGCCTGAGTCAGCGCGGTGACGCTGATCGGCACGTTCTGCAGTTTTTCCGACCGCTTCTGCGCTGTCACGATGATGTCGGTCGAGTCTTCTTCGACGGCCGATGCCGCCACTGCCGCATCGGCCGTCTGCGCCAGGGCAGGCGGTGTCGCCAAAGCGGCGGCAAGCGATGCGAGCGCGCAAGCGCTACCCAGAAAAACCGATTGTCCCTTACGCATATTCGCCATCCCCTTCGCCGGGTCGCGGTCGGCGGCCCTTTTGCGCCTGCAGCAGAACATTTTTATGCTGTCAAACTTTTTTGATAGGGGTTTGTTTTTTAGCTGACCCCTCTATGCTCGACCACGTCATTCAAAGGGGGCGCACATGATCAAGACTATCCTGGCCGCGAGCATCGCGGCGATTGCCGTTACGGCATCCCCGGTCATTGCTGTGCCCGCCGCTGCCGCGCGACCGGAGGCGGCCCGCATTGCCGTCCAGGAAGCGCTGGATGCGAGCGCGGCGGCATGGAACGCAGCCGATCTCGACCGTTTCATGACGGTTTATGAAAATGCCCCCGGCACGGTCTATATCGGCGGCGGCAATGTCGTGCGCGGCTACCAGGCGATCCGCGATATGTATGCGGGTCGCTTCGGCGGCGGGAGCGCGGCGGCAATGGGACAGCTCAAGCTCGAGATCCTCGATTTCCGGCTGACCGATCGCGACCATGCCTTTATCGTCGGGCGGTTCCATCTGCACCGCGATGCCGCATCGGGCGGCGACGCGAGCGGCCTGACCAGCTTGCTGTTCCACCGCACATCGGCCGGCTGGCGAATCGTCGCGGATCACAGTTGATGATGGACACCGACGAGCTGTCGCTGGCGGCCCCGGTCGTGCCGGTGGCCGATACCGGCCCGCCGCCGATCGGCGCTGCGATCCGCGATCGCCGGCACCGTCTCGGCCTGACCTTGCAGGCCTTTGCCGATGCCTGTGGCCTGTCCGTGCCCTTCCTGTCGCAGGTGGAGCGCGACCTGGCGATGCCGTCGCTCGTGTCGCTCACCTCGATCGCCCGGGCGCTGGGCGTGGACATGAGCTATTTCGTCGGCACGCCGCTGCCGGGCCAGATCGTGCGGCGCGGCGCCGCGCCGGAATATCTCAAGCTCGGTGGCACGACCTCTGTGGTCTATGCCCGGCTGAGCGGCCGGCATGAAGAACGCAAGATGGAAGCGCTACACATCACCGTCCCGCCGGGTGAGAGCTCGCCTCTGTCGCATCGCGAAGGTGAGGGCTTCTGGTACGTGCTGGAGGGCGAACTGGAGGCTTGGGTCGGCAACGAGCATTTCGTACTTGGCTCGGGCGACAGCGCGCATTTCGACCAGCGCCACGCTTATCGTATGCAGAACGCCGGCGATACGCCGGTACGCATGATCTGGGTCGGCACGCCGGCCTTGTTCTGAGTGATGGAGCGGGGAAGGGCCGGGCACCATCCGCGACGTTGGTGGATTGACCTCGCCATAATAGGATAAAAGCCCCTAGCCGTTCTCAGCCAGGAGATAGCCATGAGCATGATGCGCGTGTTTTTCCGAACAATTGCCTTTGCCGGGTTTGCGGTGGCCACCTCGGTGCAAGCGGCACTGCCGCCCTATTGGCAGCGGGCGCGCGAGTTCACGGCCATTCTCGAGAGCCAGGACGTCGCCCGGGAGCTGCAAGATGCGCCGATCACCAAGGTCGAAACCACGACCCAGGATCGCTACCGTATCTGGAGCGGCAGGTGTGCGGTCGACGTGCAACTCATTGGCAAGGCAAGAAGCAATCCGGGGCCACGCCTGTTCGACCTCAGGGTGGGGAAGCGGAAATGCATCAGGTGACGACGCTCATCTGACTGTCGCCATAGCCTGTTTGATTCCCATCTCCTCCGCAGCCGTCGTATTTACCGGGCATTGCGTCCCGCCCGCGACATAGCGCGATGATCATGCTGCGGCACTATATTTCCCTGATTGTCGCGTCTTGCAATTGCGAGTTAATCGCATTAGCGACGCACGCCTTGGGAAGGCGAATCATCGGCTCGGTCGTGGACCGGTCACGCTCGCACCCTCCTCCGCGTCCTGCCGGTTCGCCTCGTGGCGCCCGGCTTCGTTCCGGTGGAGGCAATTGCGGGTGAGTCCGGCGCGGTACGGAAGAAGAGACGCTCCCGGGAGATGACATAAAGGGGACATTGATGCGCCGTTCATTTTGCCTGCTGCTGGCGGGCTCTGCCTGGGCATTCACGCCGGCACTGCTCCATGCTCAGGAGGCACAGCATCAGGGCACGGCGTCCGAAGAAGAAAGCAGCGATGACATCGTCGTGACCGGCTATGGCCGGAGCGATCAGCCGACCACCGCGACCGGGCTGCGTCTCACGCCAATCGAAACGCCACAGACGATCAGCGTCATCACGCGCCAGCAGATCGATGATCAGGCACTGATCTCAATCAACGACGCGCTCGATTTCGCAGTGGGCATTTCCAAGAAGGACATCGATCGCGGCCGCAGCGCGATTTCCGCACGCGGTTTCGAGGTGCAGAATTTCCAGCTCGACGGCGCGCCGTTCGTCAACGGCAATGTTGGCTTTGGCGAGACCAGTACGGCGATCTATGAGCGCGTCGACCTGGTGCGCGGCGCGGCCGGCCTGATGCAGGGGGCGGGCGACCCGTCAGCGGTCGTCAACCTGATCCGCAAACATGCCGATGCCCGCGAATTCACCGGCCAGGCCAGCCTTGAGGGTGCGTCATGGAACCGCGTCGCCGGGACGCTGGATGTTCAGTCGCCGCTCAATGCCAGCGGCTCGGTGCGCGCGCGCGCCATCGCCCAGGCCTATCGCCAGGACGGCTTCGTCGATCGCGAGGAAAAGAAGGGCATCGTTCTTTATGCCGTGGTTGATGCTGATCTGGGCGATCGCACGACATTGTCCATCGGCGCGAGCTATCAGCGCGACGATCGCGATGGCGTGATGTGGGCACAGCTGCCCTATTGGTATACCGACGGCACGCGCACTCACTGGCCGCGATCGAAGACCACCGGCACCGATTGGGGATATTGGAATACCACCGAGATCTCGGCCTTTGTCACGCTGAAGCATCAGCTGGGCGGGGAATGGAGCCTTCGCGGCGACCTCGCCTATCACAAGGGGCTGGAAGAATCGAAGCTGTTGTGGCTCGACGGCACACCCGACCGGGTCACTGGCGCGGGCGTGGATACCTCGGGCTATTGGTTCAAGGCCAACCCCGAGCAATGGCACGGCAGCATCCAGGCCAATGGCCCCTTCTCGCTGCTTGGTGGCCAGCATGACCTGGCGGTTGGTGCCATGGTCAGCCACCTCGCCGACGGCTGGAGCAATCGCAAGCCGGTTTCGATCGATCCGATCGCCGATTTCAATCACTGGGATGGCGATCTCGCCGACCCCGAATGGGCTCCACGCTTCCAGTCGAGCAAGGGCACGACCACCCAGGCAGCGTTTTACGCCACGACGCGGATCAGCATATTCGATCGGCTGAAGCTGATCGGTGGCGGACGCTTGAGCTATTTCAGGCGCAACGAAGAAAGGACCGTGGATACACAGCCTTACCGGATCAGCTACAAGGGCACGCTCACGCCCTATGCCGGGCTGGTCTTCGACATCATGCGCAACCTGTCCGCCTATGCGAGCTACACCAATATCTTCAAGCCGCAGGGCGATGTCCGCGACCGCAACGGGCGTCTGCTCGATCCGCTGGAAGGCAAAAGCTACGAGGCGGGCCTGAAGGCGCTGCTGCTCGACGGCAAGCTGCTGGCGACGGCGGCGGTGTACCGTATCGAACAGGATAATCTTGCCGTGCCCGATGGGTCGGGAGTGTTCGTACCGGGCACGAGCACCCCGGCCTCGATCGGGGCAAAGGGGACTGTCGCCAAGGGCTATGAACTGGAAGTCGTCGGCAAGATCACGCAGCAATGGGACCTCAGCGCCGGCTGGAGCCAATATAGCGCGAAGGATGCCCAGCGCGTCGACGTGCTCAGCCATCAACCACGCAAAGCGTTCAATTTCGCGACCAAATATGTCTTTGCCGGTGCGCTCGACGGGTTCAGTCTCGGCGGCGCACTCAAATGGGAAAGCCGCCCGCCGGTCACCGCGAACGATCCCGTCACGAAGGTCGCGCGGCCGATCGGCCAGCCCGCCTACGCGATCGTCAATCTCATGACGCGTTACGAAGTGAACAAGCGGCTGTCGCTTCAGCTCAATGTCGACAATGTCTTCGACAAGACCTTCTACAGTGGCAACAGCTGGTTTCCCGGCTTCGTCTATGGCGAGCCGAGAAATGCGCGGGTGACGTTGAAATATGGGTTTTGAGGTTTGCGGGGAGGATGCGCTTCGAGTCTATGGAGCTACCGGAGAGGCGCATCGTAACGAGCTACAACTCGGCTGAGGACTCGACCGAGCCATCAGCGGCGATGGCAGTGGCCGCCGTTTGTCGGCGCGGGAATATGCGCTGGCGGCCCCATGAGGACATTGCAGCGAGCTTGCGCCGGTGTCACGCTGATGCCCATGAGTAGCGCATTGTCACTGCCCAACAAGGCGCAGATTCGAAACGTGGTGGAAGAGATTTATCGCCAGTTCGCAGCACCGACGCCTGTGGCAATCGAAGGCTGTCCGTGCTGCGTCGCAACGCGCGGCGTTGATGTCTTGCTGACGACGTCATTGCGGGATCTGACCGGTCAGGCGCTTTGGCGATACGTATCGGGCGTGTTCTACACGGTCGGCAGCGTACAAGATTTTCGCTATTTCTTGCCGCGTATCCTGGAGATCGCCATCGATGACCCCGAAAACTCGATCGATGCTGAGATCGTGTTGGGCAAAGTTGGTCTCGCCAAGTGGCAATCCTGGTCACAAGGAGAGCAGGACGCAATCAAGGGCTTCGTGGAAGTCTGGTTTGACCGCGCGCTTGGCCACGACTTGCTTGCGAGCGTTGAAGGGACGGTCGGTTGGGAGACTGAAGGAATACTATGCGGCGCGGCCCGTGCAGGCTTTCCTCTCGCCCCCTGGCTTGCCCGCTTGCGAGAGCCTGTCGCTGCGCCCGTCCTTGCTGACCTGAAGGGGCGCTTTCCCAATGACCTGTCGGGGTTTTGGCAGGACGCACCTGCGGGCCTGAAGGAGTTGGCGGCATACCTCACGGAATAGGAAGGTCAAAAACCTCAACAGCGAACATGGCGAGCCGCGCTGGACCCTGGGGCCGACGACCTATCAGACCTTGAACGCCTGCACGCCGGCCCTACGACCCGGAGCTCGTCGGCGCGCCTGGTGACAGTTCAATGCAGGGCCGGCACTCTGCCGCGCGCCAGTTCGGCGCGTATCCTGGCCGCATAGGTTCGTCCGATGCGTATTTCGCTGCCGTCGACAAGTTCTGCGATCAGCGCCGAAAACTGCACGCTCCGCAAGCGGACGATGGCGTCCCTGCGGATAATCGCGCTGCGATGGACGCGAATGAAGACTTTGGGTGGCAGGCGCTGTTCCAGCGAGGTCACGCTTTCCTGATGCAGATGGCTTTCCCCGTCACTGAAGATACGGACATAGTCGCGCTCGGCGACGATGTGTGTGACGTTGAGCAACGAAAGGCGTCGATATTCTCCGCGCGATTTCACCCAGAAATCCGGCCCGGCGCTGTCGGTCTGCTGCAGCGCGCGCCGAAGCGAGCTGACCATTTCCTGAAGCTCGTTGACGCGCTCCTCATTCGAACTCGCGCGCAGCCGGGCGCAGGCACGAGCGACCGCCACCTGCAAACGGGCCGGTTCGAGCGGCTTGGTGACATAGTCGATGGCATGAGCGTCGAAGGCGCGCTGGGCCTGATGATCGAATGCAGTGACGAATATGGTTGCCGGTGCCGCCGGGCCGAGCCGCTCGAGAAGATCGAAGCCGGTGCCGCCCGGCAGCTGGATGTCGAGCGTGACGATGTCCGGGCGCAATCGGCCGATCAGTGCTTCCGCTTCATCGACGTTCGCCGCCTCGCCCACGATATGGATGTCCGCCATCGCACCAAGGGCGCGCCGGATGCGGCCGCGCGCCAAAGGTTCATCATCGACGATCAGGACCGAAAAACCAGTCATTCGTAGCGCAGCGGCATTTCGATCCTCGCCTCCCACGCGCCCTTGCCATCATGGCCCGCGGTGCATCGTCCGCGATTGCCGAACCGCGCGGACAGCCTGTCGCTGACATTGGCGAGCCCGATCCCGGTGGAGGAGGAAGTGTCCGTCATGTCGTGATCCGGTGCCACGTCATTGACGACCGTCAGGATCAGCCTTTGCTCCACCGCCCTGGCGTCGATGCGCACCACGATGGGTGCGCGCGCCTGCCCCACGCCATGCTTGATCGCATTCTCGATGAGCGGCTGCAGGATCAGGCTGGGCACGAGTGCGCGGCTCAATTCGGCGGGAATGTCGAATGCGAAGTTCAGCCGGTCGGAAAACCGTTCGCGTTCGATCGCCAGATAGTCCTGCTGCAGCGCGATTTCCCGGTCCAGGCGAACATCGCTGAACGGATCCAGCGTCAGCGTCGTGCGCAGGAATTCCGACAGGACGACGACCATGCGCTTGGCTTCGTTCGGCATGCCTTCCTCGATCAGCGCAGCGACGGAGTTGAACGTGTTGAACAGGAAATGCGGATTGATCTGATAGCGCAGCGCCCGCATCTGCGCGGCCAGCGCCTCTTCCCGGATCGCCGCCAGCCGCCGCTCCTGCTGACGCACCTCATGGCTGTAGAGCATCGCGACATAGAGGCAGGCCCAGCCGAAGAAGAATGAGCTGTTCTCGATCAGGCTATAGACGAAATCGCGCGGCGCGAATGACGGTTTCTGCGGCCACAAATACCAGGAGGCGAGAAGGAAATCGATGCTCGCGGAAAATGGCGCGCAGAGCAAGGTGAGGGCAAAGCACAATATCGCCTTGTGCAGAAAGGGCACATCGCGCCAGCGCAGCAGCAGCGCCGAAATGGCGAAGGTGATGGCGACGCTGGCTCCGATCCAGACGAGCTTTGCCGGTGCCGAGGTCCAGGCGTCGACCCCGACGAAATGCCAGAGAAGGCTGGTGATCAGGAAGACGGAAAACCAGTAGACGGCCCCAAGCTGCCAGGTCATCCGGCGCAGTTCGATCCGCGAATCCGCATTGTCGTGCAACGCGCTGTGGCCGTCGGCATCCATCGCATGCCTTATTTGCATCTTGCCCGGCCAAGTCGAGTGCCGTTCGGGGCCATTTCAAGCCGTTCGCAGATTATTTGCACCGTCCAGGGCGTGAAGCCAGCGGATCGCCGAAATCCGCTTCGCCATGCCCCGTGTCGCTGCGAAGCGGGAAGGCCGGATGACGGCGAACCATGCCACCCATATGCGAGAGCCTGTATGACGCGTTTCCTTGATCTGCACCGGATGGCGCGGATGCTCCTGATCGGGCTGGCCTGGTGCCTCTGGCCGGTACAGGCACAGGCGCAGGGGCAGGCCTATCCCTGCAATGGCGCAGGCCCGGGCGAGCGGGTGGTCGGCATGTCTCCGGCGGCGCCCGGCGTCGCGTCCTTTCCGCTGTGCGTGCGCGACGAAAGCAGCAACGCTCCTGCCGAGCCCGCAGCGGCCCATAACAGCTATGCGGCGATCGCCTGGCATCCCGACGCCGCCGACATCTGGGTCGACGGCAATTACAGCGGCGGCGAGAATATCGCCGAGCGCGAGGTGGTGGCGGCATGCAACAGCGTGATGGGCGGCGGTTGCTCGTTGGCCGGCGACTGGGGGAATTCGTCGATGGCCATCATCCGCGACCGGAATGGATCCTTCTACCGGGGCTGGGCCGGCGAGGGCGGGGCGGAACGTCGGCGGGTACTTGCCGAATGTTCCGCCAAGCAATTGCTGCCGTGCGAGATCTTCGCCACCATTCGTTCCAGCACCAACCGGCGTTCGCCCGGGCCATCCGCGCGCAAATTCTATGCGGTGTCGGCCTGGGTCGTCGGCTCCGACGGATATGATCACAAGCTCTACATCGCGAGCGGCCAGCGCAGCGCCGATGCCGCGACCGCGGCGGCAATCAAGGCATGCCGCGACGCGACATCGCGGCCGTGCGAAAGCACCGCGCTGACCGGCAACGGGTTTATCCAGGCTTATCGCATGGACGGCAATCGCGACAGCGCGACCGTCGAAACCTCGGCCAAGCGCGCGCAGGAAGCGGCCCGGGTGAACTGCAAGAAACAGAAGGGCACGTCGTGCGAACTGCAGGCGCTGTTCGACAGCCGCAAGCCGGGGCTGTTCGTACACGACTTCGCCAAGGCAAAGACGCGGTAGCGCCGCCGTAGGTCCGCCGTTTCGGGATCGGAGCGGCTGTGCGATAGCGAAGACAGGGCGATGTCGAAGACAGGGGAGTTTTCTCGATGATCCGCAATCTCGTGTCCCTGGCCGCACTCATGTTGGCCGGCCTTGCCGATCCGCAAGCGCGAAGCTCGGAACCCCAGCCTGCCACAACTCCCGATCGAATTTCCTATGTCGGCACCGGCAATGGCTGGACCGGCGGCCGGACCGAATGGTCGATCGACCGTTCGGGGCGCGGCATGTATCGCACGACCGTTCGTCGCCAGGCAGGCGGCAAGTTCAACGCCGGGCCAGAGGGCTTCGAACGCATCCGCGCGATATTGCGGCCGATCGAGGATGTGCGCGAATTGCCCTGTGATGGGGCGGTCACGGACCAGGGGACGGGCACGCTCAGCTGGCATGGACGCGATCACGAAACCTCGCTGCGTTTCGATTTCGGCTGCAACTTTCGCCAGCCGGACGCGGCCCGGGCGCGGCTCGTTCAAGCAAGCGAACTTGTGCAGAAATGGGCGCTGGCGAACTGACCTGGCGGATTCATGGCCGGCGACGTTCGAAAAACGGAGGCAGGAGCTCGCCACGGCGTCGGCCATGATCTGGCCGCATGAATCCTTATAGGATACGCACGGCTTCGATACCGGGCAATTGTTGATGTGGTGACTATGCTGTGCCTCGACCATCGGTGAACATTGGAAATGAGGGCGACCCTCGTCTGGCCGTGGAGCTTGCTGCGCAGGGTTTTGTTCGTCTGGCGCCGGACACGATCGACTGGTTACCGGCGCCTGCCCTGGATTCGAGCTGGAAGAGCTTCGCGGAGTCATGGAATCGGCTCGGCCTTGATCGATATATGGCCGATGGCGGTCGCTATCGCCGACGCCGTCACGCTGCATTGGCGATCACTCCCGACGCGATCACGCGCAAGCCGCACCAGCCCCATTTTCAGAGCCGTGACTATAATCAGCTGAATGGAGATGTTCAGCGCTGGTTCGAGCCCATGGACGACGCCATCGCCGACAGCGCGATGATGCACCGGCTGCTCCGCGGCGCGACCCTTTGCTTCGAGGCGGCCGGCGAGGGCGCCCTGGCCGCTCATTGGCATGTCGAACTGCATCAGTTCCGGATCGAGACCACAGCCCGGAACCCGGGCCGCCCGACCCCGGAGGGAATGCATCGCGACGGGGTCGATTGGGTGTTGGTGATGCTGATCGATCGTCTGAACGCCGATGAAGGCGTGACCGAGATTCAGGTTGCCGGTCGGCCGGAGATGGATCGCTTCACCCTGGCGGCGGCAGGGGACACCGTGCTGCTGGACGACCACAGGGTGATGCACGGTGTGACCCCGATCCGGCCCATCGATACGGATATGCCGGCCTATCGCGATGTCTTCGTCGCGACTTGGAGGGCGGAAGGCTCTGGCTAGCTCGCATCTGGCGATCAGGGCCTGGTTTGGGCGCCTTGCCGCCATTCCCTGCCTGGCCGTCAAACCGACAATCTGGCATCCCCCTCGATCACCCGCTGCGCCAGCTTCGGCGGCGTACCCGGCTGCCACAGGCGTGCCTGATGCGACACGCGATAGCGCAGCGGGCCGCCGTCGGGCGTGGTCGCGCGCGCGATCGGGCGGACGATGCACACGAATTCGGTCTCGATCGCGTCCGGCCCGGCGCTGACCACGGCATAGCCATGGCCGGCCATGTCGACGAATTCCAGATGCGGCGCGACGCCGGGATTGGTCAGCGCCCGGGCCTTCGCGATGTCGCCGCTTGCCGCATATTCCAGCGCGCTGCGTACCCCGCGCTTGATCGTCAGGTTGATCGTGTGCTCGGGCGCGGCACCCGCCGTCTTGCGCACGAACAGCGGCAGTGTGGGGGACTCCTTGAAATATTCGGCGGCTTCGCCCATGCCCGGCGCGGAAATCGAACCCGTGATGAAGCTCACCCCGACCGGCTCGAACCCGGCGGGCGGCAAGGCCGGCGCGGCATAGCCCGCCCAGAAGCTGTGGCGGTCGCCCGATACGGTGACGAAGCCCGACACCTTGTGATCGCGGACGGTGTCATAGATCTCGGCACGCTCGGCGAACGCGCCGCTGAAATCGCCGCCGCCGAACGTGCCATACCCCTTGCCCGGCCATGCCGCCTTCACGAATCCGGCGGGCAGGTTCTGCGGGTCGGTCCGCATGTCGAGCGTGCCGTTGGTCGCGCCCCAGATCTTCCAGGTCGCGGTCGATCGGGTCAGTCTTTCCTTGAGCCAGGCCTTCTGCTCGCGGCCGAGCACGGTGTAGGCGGGCTCGCCCTTGCGAAAATTGGCGATCGTCTTGTCGCCGATCGCGATGGTCGCGGGCGGCTTGCCCCCGGCATAGTCTTTCCCGCCATCGACGATCTCCAGCCACTCTTGCGGGATGACCGGATACTCTCCCGAATCGAGCGCCGCCGCCTCGGCCCGGTCGGTCGGGTCCGCCATCTTGTAACTGTGCAGGTCGGTCAGGATCAGCTCGACATGCCGGCCATAGCGCAGCGCGCGATAGGCGGTCATGCTGCCGACCGCGACGCGGTTGTTCGCCTCCGTGCCGAAACCATGATCGTCGAACGTCTCGATCGCCGCGGCCGTCACCGCGGGCGGGCGGAACTGGTCGAGTCCCGCGCCCGATGCCTTGCGCACGCGCGACGGGATATATTCCCACCACGCCTGGTTGGCGGCGACGCGCAACGGCTGCGCGGGCTCGACCTTGCCGCCATATTTGATGAAGCTCTGCCAGCCCTGCCACGAGAATTCGTGATTGTCGCCGATGCACACGAACGGGAAATGGGCCCGCGCGTCCTGGATGTCGGGATCGTCGATATGCGCACGATAGACGTGGCGATATCCGGCCAGGTTGGTCGGTACATGGAAATTGCTGACCTTACGCGCGTCGGGCACCCGGCCGAGGTCATAGACGGTGCGCGAATAACGGTGCGGCACCTCGTCGGGATATTCGACCACTTCGTAAATGAAGTCGCCCAGATGGAGCACGAAGCCAAGCTTGCGGTCGTCGGGCGCGCGCTCATCCTCCCAGATCATCCGGCGAAACGCGTTCTGCGCGCCTTCATTGACGCTCTGGCACGACACGAAGGCGAAGCGGACCGGTCGCCGGTCGGTGACGCGCGGCGCGGTGATCGTGCGCCCGATCCGGCTGCCGGCGCCCTTGTCGTCGGTGAACCGATACCAATAGACCGTCGCCGGAGAGAGGCCACCGACCAGCGCGCGGCAGGTCCAGTCGGCCGCCGCCAGCACCGGCACGCGCGCCGTGGCGACGACGCGGCGGAAATCCGCGTCCAGCGCGACTTCGACCGTCAGCGTGTGCTGATCGCCTTGGTCGAACGGCCGCCTGGTCCACAGCACGATGCTCTGCTCATCCGGATCGCCCGAAGCGACGCCCTGCGGATACAGTGCACGATCCTCGCGCCACGCGACTTGCGACGGAGCGGCCGTCGATCTCGTCGCCCATACGCCGGCGATCCCGATGACCGCAGCGCTTGCCAGAAACTGTCGTCGATCCATCTCACGCTCCCGGCGCTCGTTTGGGTGGATAGTTTCGTGGTGGCGACCTCTGGTCAAGCTGCTCTGTCGAGGGCGTTACAAATCAAGGCTACGATCTCTTTGCCGAAAACTGCACCGCTCGTTGGAGCGAATGGCCATCCTCGTTTCTCTTGGTCGTTGTGGGCGATATCAGGAACAATGCCGAGTGTAGCTGTCGTTGCTTTTGCAGGCGGGCTAGACCCACAAGCCGCCATTCAGCGGCCACCTAATGCCTCCCTACTCCCGACGTTCGTTAATCTGGGCTCGACAAATAGCTTTCGACCGAAGCTAAGTCGCGGACCTAACCCAAGGATTTCCCATATGCAGGCCATCGTGTGGCTGATTTCTGTTGCTGTGTGTATCGCTTTGCTGATCGTCGCTCCGCGATTTGGCACCGGGTTCGTCATCAAACGTTCGGTAGGCGCGATCATCGGCGGAACAGTCCTGGTTGTGATGATTGCCCTCGCGTTGCGTGGGCTAAAAGTGCAGCCGTCTCACGCCTTCACGACGGCTCTGTTCCAGCTGCTGTTCACGGCCGTCGTCGCCGCAATGCTCAACATCATGAACTTTGTCTTTCATGGAATGGTTAACGCGCAGATCGCGTTCCACAAGCGCTACAATGCCGCAAACCTGCACCGCTTTCCGATCAGTTTCCTTATCGGCTATGAGCGCCAGCTGAAAATGTTCGGCACGATGATGTGGTGCTTAGGATCGGCTTTGATGCTCTATGGCGTCTGGTTCGACATGAAGGTGTGAGCGCCGGTATGCGTCAACCGAGCGCGGCCACGCCTCGAAGTCGTTTCGCGAACAAGATACGGAAGACCGTGGATCAAGCGTCGCCCAATGCACTCGAGGATAAAGACGGCCGTGGCGGCCGAAGTTGCTGGTCCTCGTGCTACCTCCCGGTAATCAGCCTGTGCCGAAGATCTTCAGCCGCTTCAGCAAGGACCCACAAGCGGACATTCAGCGCCGCCTTCGCACTTCCCGAAATCTGCCGCTCATTCCGGTACCTGGCCGCGGCCGGAACTGGGCCGGAAGCTGCTTGTCCGCTTCCCGATCAAGAGCCAATAAAACAGACATTTGGGCTGCGTCGTCGATACGATTCCGATCGCGCCCGAGGACCCAATTCGACCGCAATCGTCGCGCGATCAAGCCGCTAGGCTCGGCAGGATCAAGGCGATGTATGATCCCGATCTCCGGCTCGGCTCGGCTCGGCTCGGCTCGGCTCGGCTCGGCGATCATCCCGGGCGAGTCAGCCGAGGGCATCAAGGTCAGGACGCGAGATTTCCGACGAGCGCAGTCGATATCCACCATGAAAAGGTGAATTCACTCATGATCAATCGAGCGAGCGCTGGCTTGAATACTAAAGTAGAACCAGTCCGGACTAAGGCTCCACCCGGCAATAGAGGCGGATACATCGCCACAACCTTGACCTTTGCAGCCCAAGGCCTACCATTCGCTTGCCCTTTTAGGCTCCGGGGGAACGGGGATGAAGGTAATTTCTTGCCATGGAATTCATGTGCGCGGCGCTCGAGTAGCGCGCAGGTGGTAGCCGCCCCGAGCCCGAAACCGCGCCGCAAGGCCCGACGCTCCAGCAGAATCGGGCCGCCATCTGTCAAGATCTTACGGCGCATGCTGGCAAAGAAGCGAGCGCAAGGTCCGGGCGGTAGCAAGGCTCTGATCATTGCGGTGCGGAAGGACAGCTCAGGTGTCCGAATCCCGGAGCCGCTTCGCGCCACGCCCCACCCGGTCGCGGTCTTCGTCGTGCAACATCAGTTCTGGGACATCGAGGATGCCGAGGACTGCTTCAAGGTCACGCTCGCTTTCCACGGCGTCCAGGAAGAGCTGACCATTCCTTATGACGCGCTGAGCGACTTCTTCGAGCGTGCCGATCTCAACGAGACCGAGAAGGACGCGCCGTTTTCCTCGGCCGACATTCCGCTCGAAGCCGAGGCGATCCGAAGCGCACTTGCCGAAAAGGCGGCGATGGGTCCGGGCGATGAACTTGCGATCCAGCTCCGGGGCGCGGCCGATCGCTGCACATTCGATCCCAAGCCGCTTTCGACGCTGAGCGGCCCCCATCTCGATCTCATCATCGACTGCAACTACTGGAACCTCGTCCCGCTCGATGATCATTTCGAGATCGTCGTCCTGGACGGCCTCCAACGCGTCCATGTGTCCGTGCCGTATGATGCGGTAGAAGAGGGGTTCGCATTCAGCCTAGTAGGCGAGGCGGGTGTGGCAAGGCTCGGGCGCGAGGTCACCACGCTGACCAAGGAGGAGATGGGCGGGGTCGAATTCTCCCTGTCGGACAAGCTCGAAAAGCTACTTGCAGGCGTAAAACCCTCACTCGCACTTGGCATTATGCTGACGGCACTGGTCTGGGCGTTGATATCCCCGGTTCTGATCTATCTCGCGTCTGCGCAGCACCAGATTCCGGCAAACAAGATACTGTTCTTCGCCTATCTCAGCCCGGACATCCTCGCCGCCCTCAAGACGGGGTATGTGCCCGTCGCGACACTGTTGAGCGACTTGCCGCTGCTGGCGGGCTTGGTAGCGCTCTGGGCCACGACGCTCGCGATAACGGCGCTGGCCGTCGCTTTGCCGATGCACGACCACAAGCCGATGCACATGCAGGCAGGAATCGCGGGCTTCTTCTACGCATATGTGGTCACGCTGCTCATCTATGGCGGCTTCACGATCAGCTACCGCTACGTCCCGGGAATTCTGAGGATTCTCTGGATCGTGCTGCTGTTCGGCCTCGGCGAGCGGCTCAAGCGAGCATATCCGCCGAACTCAATGGGAGCGATGTACTTTCCGCAGGTCGTGGACGGTCTGTTCGCCATCGCCGCGAGCCTGATCATCGCGCAGGGGATCGACAAGACCTACGACCAAGCTCTGTCAGGCGCAGCCTTCGTCCTCATCTACTTTGCCATCATGCTGCTCTTTGGCCGGCGACTTGTGCGCGCGTTGCTGATGCGCCAACTCGTGCGGAGCTTCATGGTGGCCGACGACATCGAGATTCCGAGCGGTGAAGTATCCCGCATCAGCCAGGCGACAACAGCTGCGAAAGGAATTTTCGGGCAGTTCCGGCGCAAGCGAGAACGGTTGGTTCTGCTGTCGTACGAAGAGCTTGTCGCGGAGTATAAGAAGGAATTCGGCGGCAACGATCGCGAACGGCTACGGCTTGCGAATTATCGCTGGAAGGACGCCGAGCCCCCGTTGGTCGGCGGCATATTCGCGCTGATGCTGGTGTGGAGTGGGTGCGTTCTCTTCGCATTGTGGGCCGCCACCAATCTCAATCTCTACATCCTGGGCGTTGGCCGATAACGACCTAAATCCTTAATTGGTCCGCTCGGGCCCGAGCCGGTTTGGCCCGTCGCGAACGCGTTCAAGACGGAGTCATCGCAAGCGTCAGCGCCGGTCCCACCTTGGCATCGAGGCGCGTGCGCGCCCATTTCGCGGTGTCGCCATCCGGATTCAGCTCGGGTATTCCGGTGACAGTCCACTTAACTGCGCCAGCGAGCTTCGGCTTGGCCAATTAAGTGGACTGTCACCGAACCCTTGCCGCTCTGGCGAAGAGTGGGTGTGCAAGCGGAAGGCGTCTTCGCGGGGAACTGGCTGCAAGCGCAGCGATGAAGCCGGGCGGAAGGTCGCTTGCAGCGCGCCAAGGGCGAAGTCCTAATTCAACGATATGCCGCATACAAAGTCTTGGGCTGGCTCGACGCCGCTAAATCTCCTAACCTTTCCGAAGAGAGGGTAGAGTCATGGATAGGCAAGGCTTCAAAAGGCTGAAAATTCAAGGATGGCGACAATTTCATGCCATCGACATAGAAGTACATCCTCGCTTGACGATTATAACGGGCGCAAACGGTGCCGGAAAAAGCACTATCCTAAGCTTTTTAACACGCCACTTCGGATATAACCGAGATTTTCTGGCGACCCCTCAAACAAAATCCGGGATCGTGTCTTTCACATTCGGCATATTTAAAGTTATTAAGCGAAACCTTTTTTTCTCCGGCCAATATGACGCCGGCCAAGGCACACGGATAGGCGAGATTGAATATGCGTCAGGCCAGCAAGCCTCAATATTTCTTCCGCCATCTCAGGGGTTGAACTATTCAATATCGATCCACGGCCAGCAGCATGTGGATGGCGTGCACATTGACTCTCATCGCCCGCCGAACATTTATCGTCATGTTTCGACCATTTCCACGGCCTCGCCCTCAAGCACCGACATTGGGAATGGGCTCAATTCGGAATACATGAATTACTATTCCAACGGGCAAATTAACCAAGGGAGTCTGCATCACATAAAATTGTCTTTGATCCAAATGAGCATATTTGGCCATGGCAACAACACCATGGAGCCTAATCCCGAGCTGATCAGGCTTTTCAGTGGTTTTGAGCAAAAGCTACGCGAGATTCTACCACCGTCTCTCGGTTTCGAGCGGCTGGTGATCCGATCACCAGAAGTTCTACTTTCCACAAAATCAGGTGATTTTCTAATTGATGCAGCATCAGGAGGCGTCATCAAGCTTATTGAGGTTGCTTGGCAAATCTATTTCTACTCGCAAGGCAAGTCGGGATTCGTTGTCACATTCGATGAGCCGGAAAACCATCTGCATCCTTCCATGCAAAAATCGTTTCTTCCTAACATAATGAAGGCTTTTCCAAACACCCAGATCATCGTAGTCACGCACAGTCCCTTCATCATCTCGGCGATGCGGGATTCCTTCGTGTATGTGCTTCGCTACGAGGACACTGATGTCGCAAGCGATGGCGATGATCAAAGCATCAAGGGCATGATGGGATCGCGCGTCTACGCCGAGCAGTTGGACACCGTGAATAAGGCCGGAACCGCAAGCGAAATCCTGAGAGACGTTCTCGGCATCACGACCACAATCCCGGATTGGGCAGAAGATAGGGTCGAGCAGATCGTGGCGGATTATCAGGGTTGGCCGATGAACAAGGACACCGTCGCCGCCATATACGCACAATTGGAACGAGAGGGCTTGGCCGCCAGCTATCCGACGGTGCTTGCCAGCCTGACGAGGCCTCAATGAGGGCCTTGGCGAAGGGACCAGCACCGGCCATTCTTGCGCAGAACGGGGCTCAATGGCGCGCCGACTTGCTGGCTATCCTCGGGCGAGGCGATAAGCCGTCCGAAGCAATAAAGGGGCGATATCGGCATAAGGACATCAAAGCTGCGATCATTGAAGAGACGCATGGAAAATGCGCGTATTGCGAGAGCAAAGTCCGTCATATCACACATGGGGACATCGAGCATATCGTGCCGAAGTCAAAGGTTCCCGCGAAAGCCTATGACTGGCCTAACCTGACGCTTGCTTGCGATGTCTGCAACGAGAACAAGGGCGATCACTACAGCAATGACCCGGCGCTGTCGCAGGACAATCTCATCGATCCATATGTCGATGATCCGCATGACCATTTTCTGTTCATGCGTGAAGTGGTTGCCGCCCGGCCAGACAGTCTGCGCGCCAAGGCGACGGAAGTAATTATCAAGCTCAATCGGGGCGAATTAATGGAGCGCCGCCGCGAGCGGATGCAGTTTCTAGAAGGGTTGGTCTGCGCCTATGTCGGTGCTGCCGATGCTTTCAAACCGATGCTTTTGAAAGACCTTGAAGAAAATCACCTCAAGGAATCCGACGAATATTACACCACGTCAAAAACCTATATCGATGTCATGAGAGAAAAAGGCATTTTGCCCGTCGCCTAGCGATCGAATCCGTAATCTCGCCGACGCCAGCTTTCCCCCTGTTCGCGGGAAGACGATCGCGTTGGCTGGCGGACACGTTCCAACCGCTCTTTCGGCCCGCCCGGCGTGGGGCCGGGCGCGGTCGGCACGTGTCGCGCCAATTCCCTCACGAGTCCAATTTCTACCTTGACGCGCCGCTGATCTTCCTCGGGGGCGCGTTCACGGTGCTGGCGCTTCGCGTCTACGGACGCTTCGGGAACCCGATGAACGGCAGCTTACAGGCGGTCGACGGACGCGCTAACCGACCGCAACTGGGGCGCATAGTTGTCGACTAGCGGGTCTTGAACGAACGTCCTCTTACCCCGCCTGAGCGCCCAAAAGCAGACGGGCCGGTTTCCACCAATGTCGAACGCTCCCTACGTGAACGAATAACGGCTTTCGGGATTACCTTCGAGGCGGCTGGGTGGCCGACATCGGACGCAAAGCAGTCGAAAAGGCCATGCGACCAGACCAGCAATCCCCGTTCACCCCACATCACTCCCAATCCACCCCATTAACAAGCTCCCCCAAACACGCCGTGCACCCGCACCCTTGCCGCGCCTCCATCGCCGCCGCGCGCCTTTGGTCGTTAAGTTCTATCGCCCGGTCCCGGGCGGCGCTGAGTTCTTCGGCCAGATCGATCTCCGGGCCGTCATCGCCGTCGTAACCCGCCCCGATCCGGCCCCAGCCGCGATTGAGCAGCATTACCGCCGCCGCCATGCGGACCGTCTCGCTTCCTTTGCTGTCGGTGGCGATCATCGCGATGGCGTCGAGCGCGGCTTCGGTATGGATGCGCGCCAGTTCGGACAGCAACTGGCTGTCGGCAGTGCGCAGCGCGCGGCTCATGCTTCGTCCTCGCTGGTCACCGGCCGCACGATCGACTCGCCGCCGGTCAGCCCGGAAATAATCTCGTCGTCGAATGACCCGATCGCCACATATTCCCGCTTCGCGCTGGAATAGCGCGCGCCGACCCCGTCGCGCTCGAGCGTCTCGAACAGGGCGACCTGCTGCTGTTTCTGCACGGCTTCGGCCGCGAGGACGATCGAGGTCCATTGCCGCTGTGCCAGCCGGCTGCCGTTGATCGCCGCCTCGGTCAGCGCGCGGATCACCGCGCGGTGCGCCGGCATTTCGATCTCGTCATCGCCGTCCTTCACCCGGACAGTGCGATACGCCTCTTCCAGAATGACCCTGCGCGTCGGTTCGTCCGATCCGGGCAGGCGATCGCCCGGACGACCGGTCGCGCCGCGGACGCGGGGCCGGCCCGACGGATTGCCCGACTGCCCCTTGACGAAGCGCTGGCCGAGTGGCGGCATGGGCCTGGCCGGTTTTTCCGGCGCTGCATCGCCCGTTGTTTCGTTTTGATCCGATTCTACATTCCGTCCAATCATGTCACCGCCCTCGGTCATGGCTAATCCTGTCGCCCCTCAATCAGCTTTTTGCCGAAGGTTGAATCGAGCCGCCCCCTGTTTTGATGCAGCAGGGGCGATGGCCGCCCCTGTTATCGCCCCTGTTCCGCGTATTTCGATAACAGGGGCGGTTGGTTTCAAGGTGTTGATCTTGAACGTAAATTCCGGACGGGAATTCCAACATAACAGGGGCCGAAAAACTACTCGTCGAAAACAGGGGATAACAGGGGCGGGGCACCTCCGGCTCGCGCGGCAATGGCAATCGAAGGCGGCCGCGCCAATCACCGCCCTACGCTCCGCCGCCGTAACGGAAGCGACAGGGGAGAAGCACATGACGCGGACGGATTTCCGCGCTAGTTCGCGGCGCATGCCGCAACCGGTCAACATCCTGCACCTCCATTCGACCTTCAACCTGGGCGGCAAGGAGGCGCGTGCGGTCCGGTTGATGAATGTCTGGGGCGACCGCGCACGGCACACCATCGTCTCGGGCATGCCCGATCAGCTCGGCGCGCGCGATGCGATCGCCAGGGGCGTCAAATATGAGATCGCGCAGGATCCGCCGCCGTTGACCGGGCGGCCGTCGGTCGCGCGGTTCGAGGCGATCGCGCGCTATATGCGGCGCTTCGACCTGGTGCTGACCTATAATTGGGGCGCGATCGACGGGGTGATGGCGCGGCGCGTCTTCTCCAAGGGCCTGCCGCCGCTGGTCCATCATGAAGACGGGTTCAATTCGGACGAAGCCAAGGGCCTGAAGGTAGAGCGCAATCTCTATCGCCGCATCGCGCTGCCCGCTGCGCACGCCATGGTGGTGCCGTCGGAAACGCTGCACCGCATCGCGATGGACATCTGGAAACAGCCGGTCGGGCGCGTGCACCGCATCGTCAACGGCATTTCGACCGGCACCTATGGCGGCAAGCCCGTCGCCAATGCGATCCCGGGGCTGAAGCGCAAGCCGGGCGAAGTGGTGGTCGGCACGCTGGCGGGGCTGCGCGCGGTCAAGGATCTGCCCGCTCTGGTGCGCGCGGTCGGTGGCTGTTCATCGCGCATCCGGCTGGTCATCGTCGGCGAGGGGCCCGAACGCGAGGCGATCCTGGATGCCGCGGAGCTGATGGGACTGTCCGACCGGCTGGTGATGCCGGGCTTCCTGCCCGAGCCGCATCGCTATATCGGGCTGTTCGACATCCTCGCCTTGTCATCCCGCAGCGAACAATTCCCGATCGCGGTGATCGAGGGGATGGCGGCGGGCCTGCCAATCGCCGCGCCGGGCGTTGGCGATATCCGCAGCATGGTGTCGGATCCGAACATGCCCTATATCGTTGACTACACCAGTGAGGTGCGGTTGCGCGATTCGATCGAGACACTGGCGCGAGACCCCAAACTCCGGGCGGCGCTGGGCGCCGAAAACCGTAAGAAGGCCGTCGCGGAATATGACGAAAGCGTGATGATCGCACGCTATGCCGGCCTTTATGAGGCCGCAATGGGCCGCCCGGGAGCGTTTTCCTGAGTCGCAATTTGCTCGCTAACGGGCATCCAATCCGTATATCGCGCGTATGTTAACGTGGAGGTCGTCGTGTTCAAAGGTCTGAAGCCCATCATCTATAACGGCCAGGAGGTCTGGCCGATCGTGGAGGGTGGCAAGGGCGTGGCCGCGACCAACCATGCTTCGGCCGGCGCATGGGCCGCGGCGGGCGGCATCGGCACGGTCTCGGCGGTCAATGCCGACAGCTATGACCCGGACGGCAAGATCATTCCGCAGATCTACACCGCACTGACCCGGCGGGAACGCCATGAGGAACTGATCGACTTCGCGATCGAGGGCGCGGTGCAGCAGGTCAAGCGCGCATACGACATTGCCGGCGGCAAGGGTGCGATCAATATCAACGTCTTGTGGGAAATGGGCGGGGCGCAGCGCATTCTGCACGGCGTGCTCGAACGCACCCGCGGCATGGTCGCGGGCGTCACCTGCGGCGCGGGCATGCCCTACAAGCTGAGCGAGATCGCCGCTTCGTACGAGGTCAGCTATCTGCCGATCATCAGTTCGGGCCGCGCCTTTCGCGCGCTGTGGAAACGGGCTTATTCCAAGGCATCGGAATGGCTCGCGGCGGTGGTCTATGAAGATCCCTGGCTCGCTGGCGGCCATAATGGCCTGTCCAATGCCGAGGATCCGCTCAAGCCGCAGGATCCGTACCCGCGCGTGAAAGAATTGCGCGACGTGATGCGCGAAGGGGGCATTTCCGATTCCGTGCCGATCGTGATGGCCGGCGGCGTGTGGTTCCTGCGCGACTGGTCCAACTGGATCGACAATCCCGAACTGGGCAGCATCGCCTTTCAGTTCGGCACACGGCCCTTGCTGACTCAGGAAAGCCCGATCCCGGATGGCTGGAAAGCCAAGCTGATGGATATCGAGGAAGGTGAAGTGCTGCTGCACCGCTTCTCGCCGACCGGCTTCTATTCCAGCGCGGTCAGGAACCCGTTCCTGCGCAGCCTCGAGGCGCGCTCGGAGCGCCAGATCGCCTTTTCGACGCAGGAGGCGGGCGATCACACTTTCCAGCTCGATGTCGGGGTGAAGGGCCGGAATTTCTGGGTCACGCGCAACGATCTGCTGCGCGCACGGCAATGGTTCGGTGAAGGCTTTACCGACGCGCTGAAGACCCCGGACAACACGCTGGTGTTCGTGTCGCCGGAGGAAAAAGGCGTGATCCGCAAGGACCAGGCCGATTGCATGGGCTGCCTCAGCCAGTGCGCGTTCTCGTCATGGTCGGATACCGAGACCAACTCGACCGGTCGCCTCGCCGATCCGCGCTCCTTCTGCATCCAGAAGACGCTGCAGGACATCGCGCATGGCGGACCGATCGAACAGAATCTGATGTTCGCCGGGCATGGCGCCTATAATTTCAAGAAGGATCCCTTCTATTCGAACGGCTTCGTGCCGACGGTGAAGCAACTGGTCGACCGGATTCTGACCGGCGATTGAGCATCGTCGATCGCGCGGATTGACCGTTATTTGGCATCGATGGTGCCAAAACATTGGCGGCCAGGATCGGCGCGGGCAGGGGTGGCTTCCGGTTCGGTTCAGCCACGGGGCTTGCGGACGTGCCAGCACGGCAAATGCGCAGTCTTGCGCTCTAATTCGTCCTTAACCCTTGCCCCTTAGATCGTTGCCGAACCCGCTCGTCGCGGGCCGGCAGGGAATGGGTTGATGAGGCATGATTCGGTTCGATCGACGGGAGGTATGGCACTGGCCATGCCATCGATTGCCCGGCTCAACCGTCTTTATGATCGCGCCACCTCGCTGGTCACGCTCGGGGCATGGGAGTGCGACCTCGATACGTCGGCGTTGACCTGGACCGAGGGCGTCTATCAGCTGTTCGGCCTGTCGCCGCTGATCGCCCCCGACCGCGCGGCAACCGTCGAGCTCTATCATGAGGAGTCGCGGCGCGAGATGGAGGCATTGCGAGCCGAGGCGATCGCGACTGGACGTGGCTTCGCGCTTGACGCGCGGATCCAGACTGTCGCGGGCGTGGAGCGCTGGATGCGCCTGACCACCGGTGTCGAACAGGAACGCGGCCGGGCGCGGCGGCTCTACGGCGCCAAGCAGGACATTACCGAGGACCGCGCACGAACCGAGCGTCTCCGCCGCCTTGCCGAGCGCGACCCGCTGACCGGTCTTGCCAATCGCGGCATGTTCCAGACCAACTTCTACGACTTGCCCGATGCGCTGCTGCGCGCACGCGGCGTGTCGGCGCTGGTGCTGATCGATCTCGACGACTTCAAGCTGATCAACGACCGGCTGGGCCATTCCGCCGGCGACGATTGCCTGCGCCAGGTCGCGGCGCGGCTGAAGCAGTTGTTCGCCGATGCGGAGATGGTCGCACGGATCGGCGGCGACGAGTTCGCCGTGCTGCTGCGCGGCATCCATAAGCGCGACGAACTCGGCCATCGGCTGGAACAGGTCCTGGCGGGGCTGCGCCGGCCGATATTGTGTCACGGCGAGCCGGTGGCGATGAGCGCATCGGCCGGCGCCACGCTGATCGACGATATGGCGGTCCATGATCCGGCGCTGCGCTTCGCCGAAGCGGATTCGGCGCTGTATCTCGCCAAGGGGCATGGCCGGAACCGGGTCCGCGTGTTCGTGCCCGATCCCGGTGCGGGGATACGCCCCGAATGGGCCGCGATGCGCCCGGCGATGTGCCTGCCACTGGGCATTCGCTAGCGCGGCTTGCGACTCAACACCGGCGCGGATCCCCGCACAGGGGCGTCACACGGGACGAGATGTCCTGCTCATCAGGAAAACTCGCTTGTCGATCTCGAAGATCAGGCCCAGCCTTCCAGCACTTGATCGGGCGGGCGGTGTCCGTCGGCCCACATGCGGATATTGGCGATGACCTTCTCGCCGGTCGCAAGCCGACCCTCATAAGTGGCGGAGCCCATATGCGGCAGCATCACGACATTGGGCAAAGCGAGCAGGCGCGGGTCGATCTCCGGCTCATGCGCCCAGACGTCGAGCCCGGCGCCGGCGAGGCGGCCAGCTTCAAGCGCGTCGACCAGCGCGGCTTCATCGACAATTCCGCCACGTGCGGCGTTGATGAGATAGACGTGCGACCGCATCAGGCCCATGCGGCGCGCGTCGATCAGATTCTCGCTCGCCGGGTTGCGCGGAGTGTGGATGGTCAGGATGTCGATGCTGCCGAGCATGGTGTCGAGCGATTCGTGCCAGGTCGCGGCCAGCTGCGCTTCGAGCACGGCGGGCAGGCGGTGGCGATTATGGTAATGGATCGACAAGCCGAAGGCACGGGCGCGGGCGGCGACCGCCTGGCCGATCCGGCCCATGCCGATAATGCCCAGGGCCTTGCCGCCGATGCGGTGACCGAGCATCCCGCCCGGGCTCCAGCCTTTCCACTGGCCCGAGCGGACGAGCTTCTCGCCCTCGGCCAGCCGGCGCGGCACCGACAGGATCAGCGCCATGGTCATGTCGGCGGTATCCTCGGTCAGCACGCCCGGCGTGTTGGTGACGATGATGTCGCGCGCGCGCGCCGCCTTCAGGTCGATATGATTCACGCCGGCGCCGAAATTGGCGATCAGCTTCAGCCGCTCGCCCGCACCGGCGATCAGCTCGGCATCGATTTCATCGGTCACGGTCGGGACCAGGACATCGCAATCGGCCATCGCCGCGGCGAGCTGCTCGCGAGTCATCGGCGCGTCGCTGCGATTGTTCACCGTGTCGAACAATTGCTCCATCCGATCCATGATCGTGTCGGAGAGTTCGCGGGTCACGACCACCCGGGGTTTTGACACTTTGGCGGACGGGCGTCTCATTTCGGGCATGAATCCGGCTTGGCGAAGCCCTTGGCCTACGTCAACGGTGGTTGAACCGCCTCTTGCGAACGGGGTAAATGATTCGTGAAGCCGGGGACAGGGAAGAGTTATGCGTAACAGTGCGAGAATCATCCTCGCTTTAGCAGCGATCGGGTTGGCAGTATCTGGCCTGGCGCCGGCATTGGCCGGGCTGATACAGAAAAAGCCGCCTTATTTCGCATCGATCTCGGCGGGCAAGGCGCGCATGCGTACGGGCCCTGCGCGGACTTATCCGGCGAGCTGGCTCTATCAGCGCGCCGACCTGCCGGTGAAGGTGATCGACATGTACGAACGCGGCGCCTGGCTCAAGATCGAGGATCCGTCTGGTACGCAGGGCTGGATGATGGGCACGCTGATCAGCGAGAATCGGACCGGCCTGATCATGGGCACGGTTGCCGAATTGCGCGATTCTCCGCGCTTCGGGGGCAAGATCATATGGCGGGCGGCGCCCGGCGTGGTTGGCCGGCTGAGCAAATGCGCGCGGGGCTGGTGCTATTTCGACGTGCGCGGGCGCGGCGGCTATGTCGAGGCGAACCGGCTCTGGGGCGTCGAGCCCGGCGAATCGCTGAACTGATATGGCGATGCGCGTCGTTACGGATGACCTGACTCACCCCGATGTGATTGCGCTGGTCGAACTGCATCTCAAGGCGGCGTTCGAGAACTCTCCGCCTGGTAGCGTCTTCGCGCTCGACCTCAGCGGCCTGAGGGATCCCGCCGTGACGTTGTGGACCGCGTGGGAGGAGGGGCGCTGCTCGGCATGGGCGCGCTCAAGCGGCTCGATGCCGAGCATGGTGAACTGAAATCGATGCGTACCGCACCGGCGCAGCTGCGACGCGGCGTGGCTGCGGCGATGCTCGATCATCTGATCGCCGAAGGATTGGCGCGAGGCTATCGACGGCTGAGCCTGGAGACGGGCAACAACGCACCGTTCGCGCCGGCCCGGGCGCTGTACGCGCGCGCAGGCTTTGTCGAATGTGGGCCGTTCGCCGACTATACGGATGCGAGCTTCAGCCGATATTACACGCTGGCGCTCGATCCGGACGTATAGATCGCGATGATCGTCCTTGCGGGTGAACAGGTCGGCGAGACGTGCTAGATCAGCCGGTACATTCTGTGCATCCAATAGGATGGAGCCATGAGTAAAAGAAGGGCATTGCTCGCGATATTGGCCTGGGCCGTGATCGGATATACCGCGATCGTGATCAGCTTGCCGGCGGCGGACCATGTCGGTGCGCCGCATTGGCTCGTGATGGCCGTCGCGATCATTCTTCCCGCTCTGCTGGCGAAGACCGGTGAACGCATATGGCGCGGTTCGACTTAGCCGAAGCTAGTCCGGCAGCGAGTCAATACGCCGGGGCGGAATTGCTGCCTAGTTCATCAACTCCACCGCCAGCGCCGTCGCTTCGCCGCCACCGATGCACAATGACGCCAGGCCGCGCTTCTGGCCGGACGCCTGCAACGCCGAAAGCAAGGTGGCGAGGATGCGCGCACCGCTTGCGCCGATCGGATGGCCGAGCGCACAGGCACCGCCATTGATGTTGAGCTTGTCGTGCGGCAGGTCGAGGTCGCGCATCGCGATCATTGCCACCACGGCGAACGCTTCGTTGACCTCGAACAGATCGACATCGCCCGCCGACCAGCCAGCTTTCTCCAGCGCCTTGCGCATCGCGAAGACCGGGGCGGTGGTGAAGAGCGACGGGGCGTGCGCATGCGCCGCCTGGCTGACGATCCGCGCGATCGGGTCGAGACCAAGCCGCTCCGCGACGCTGGCGCGGGTCAGCACCAGCGCGGCCGCGCCGTCGGAGATAGACGAGGCGTTGGCGGCGGTGATCGTGCCGTCTTTCGAGAAAGCGGGGCGTAGTGTCGGGATTTTGGACGGATCGCCCTTTTCCGGCTGCTCGTCGAGCGTGACGGTCACGCTGCCCTTGCGGCCGGCGACTTCGACCGGGACGATCTCGCGATCGAAGCCGCCGGAGCGCTGCGCCTTTTGTGCGCGCTCGAGCGACGCGATGGCGAAGTCGTCCTGCTGCGCGCGGGTGAATTGATACTCGGCCGCGGTATCCTCGGCGAAATTGCCCATCAGCTTGCCGGGTTCATATGCATCCTCAAGGCCGTCGAGATACATATGGTCCATCAGCCGGTCATGACCGATGCGCGCGCCGCCGCGGTGGCGCAGCGAGAGATAGGGCGCATTGGTCATGCTCTCCATGCCGCCCGCCACGATCAGATCGGCGGAACCGGCGGCAAGCGCGTCGGCGGCGAGCATCGTCGCCATCATGCCGCTGCCGCACATCTTGTTGACCGTGGTCGCTTCGATATGATTGGGCAGGCCGGCCTTGAGCGCTGCCTGGCGCGCGGGAGCCTGGCCGAGACCAGCGGGCAGGACGCAGCCCATATAGATCCGCTCGATCGCTTCGCCCGACAGGCCGGCGCGCTCGACCGCACCGCCGACTGCCGCCGCGCCGAGCTCCGTCGCGCTCGCACCGGACAGCGCGCCCTGGAAACTGCCCATCGGGGTGCGGGCATAGGACAGGATGACGATCGGATCGGCGGACATGAGCGAGACTCCGGAAGAGGGAGGGGTTGCGGGCGATCTAGTCGCGGTGACGGCGGTTTACAAATGCGTGGCGGATGTTTGGGTGTGCTGGTTGTCATGCGTCCCGTCACGCCCGGACCAAGTTCAGGGTGACGAAGGAGATGAGGCAGCCTATCGCCTTCATCATGGAAGACACGCTCACCACCGCGCTCAAATGGTTCGCTTCGGGCAGCGGCGTCGTCGCGGCACTGATGGTATCACTTGATTCCGGTCGCCGCGTGACCGGCTGGGGTTTCGTCCTGTTCGTCGCTTCCAGCATCGCATGGATGGCGGGCGCCGCGCTGACCAATGACTGGGCGCTGGGGAGCCAGAACATCGCCCTGTTCGCGATCAACATCTTCGGCGTCTATCGCTATCTGATCCGCAAGAAGGCCGATGGCTGAGCTCTGGCTCTGGCCGCTTGCGCTCGGGGTCCTCGGTGCGGTGATCGGCAGTTTTATCGCGACATTGGTGATCCGCTGGCCGCAGGGACGGTCGGTGATGGCCGGGCGGTCGCATTGCGACCAGTGCGACGCGGTGCTCGGTCCGCGTGATCTGATCCCGCTGCTCAGCGCGGCGCTGGCGCGCGGCGGATGCCGGCACTGCGCCGCGCCGATTGATCCGCGTCACTGGCAAATCGAGCTGGCCGCGCTTGCGATCGGCGTGATCGCCGGATTCGCCGTGACGGGTCCGGTCGGAATGGCTGGCGCGGTATTCGGATGGCTGCTGCTTGCGCTGGCTGCGCTCGATATCACGGAATTCTGGCTGCCGGACCGGTTGACGATCACGCTGGCCCTCGCTGGCCTCGCCTCCAGCCTGCTGGGCGTCGATCCGCCGATCATCGACCGATTTATCGGGGGCGCTGCCGGGTTCGGCGCGCTCTGGCTGATCGGCACGGTTTATAAGCGCTTGCGTGGCCGCGAAGGGTTGGGCGGGGGCGATCCAAAACTGCTTGGTGCGATCGGTCTGTGGCTCGGATGGCAGATGCTGCCGGCGGTGCTGTTGCTCGCCAGCCTGACCGGTCTCGCCATCGCCCTGACCACTTGGCTCATGGGGCGAGGCGGAAGGCTCGATGATCGCATGCCGTTCGGTGCGCTGCTCGCGATCGCGGCTTACCCGGCATGGCTGTTCCTGCTAGGTTATCAGGCATGATCGTGATCGCTCTCCTGGCGCTGCTCGTCGCCGGTACCGCCGACAAGCAGCCCAAACAGGCACCCCCGCCGCCACCGCCCGTATCGGTCGACGGACTGCCGATCGGTGGCCTTCCGCAGCAGGTGCTGCCCGCGACCGGATGCGCTGCTTTTCTGTGGAGCGTCGGCCAGACCCGCGCCATGGTCGCGATGGCCAGTGCGGAGCCAGCTTCGGTACGCCTCTCGATCGACGGACAGCAGATCGACGTGCCGCGTACGGCGCAGCAGGGCGCGGGCGGCTTCGGCTTTTCCAGCGTCACGGAGTATGAGGGCAGCGGTGTGAAGGCGGTGCTCGACATGACCATCGCGACCCGCGGCGACCTGAAGGACGGGGCGACGGTGCCCGAAGCGACGCTACGGATTGAGCGGTCGGGAAAGGACAGCATCATATTACCCGTGATGGGCTTGATCGGTTGCGTTTAAAGACTGATAAATAGCCCGTTGCGCCAATGGCGGCGGGCAGGGGACAGGGTCCCCGGGGAGAGAATGATGTCCGATTTGAAGGCGATCCTGGCTGGCCAGCGCGCAGCGTTCATGGAGCAGCTTCCCGTCTCGGCTGCCACCCGCAAGGATCGGCTGAAACGCGCCGCGGCAATGATCGGCGACAATGCTGAACGCTTCTGCGATGCGCTGAGCGAGGATTTCGGGCATCGCAGCCGCGAGCAATCGATGCTGACCGATATCGCCAGCTCGGTCGCGCCGATCAATCACGCGATCAAGTCACTCGACAAATGGGCGAAACCGGAACGGCGCCCGGTGCAATTCCCGCTCGGCCTGCTCGGCGCGAAGGCGTGGATCGAATATCAGCCCAAGGGTGTGATCGGGATCATCGCGCCATGGAATTTTCCGGTGAATCTGGTAATGTCGCCGCTTGCCGGGGTATTGGCGGCGGGCAATCGCGCGATGGTCAAGACGAGCGAGTTCACGCCGCGCGTCGCCGCATTGTTCGAAGAGGTTGTCGGCCAGTATTTCACACCCGAGGAACTGGCCTTCGTGTCGGGCGGGCCGGATGTCGGCAAGGCGTTTGCCGAGCTGCCTTTCGACCATCTGATCTTCACCGGCGCGACCGCGATCGGCAAGCATATCCTGCATGCGGCGGCTGACAATCTCGTGCCTGTGACGCTCGAACTGGGCGGCAAGTCGCCGGTGATCGTCGGCAAATCGGCCGACCTGAAACAGGCGACCGAACGCGTTGCCCTGGGCAAGATGCTCAACGCGGGACAAATCTGCCTCGCGCCCGACTATATGCTGGTCGAGGCCGACCAGGAAGCGGCAGTGGTCGCCGGCCTGAAAGCGGCGGCATCGTCGATGTATCCGAGCCTGCTCGCCAATCCCGATTACACCGCGATCATCAACGACCGGCATTTTCAGCGCCTTGGCGACCTGCTCGACGATGCGCGCGCCAAGGGGGCGACGGTCGAGGCCGTCAATCCGGCAAACGAGGATTTCGGTGCATCGAATGCACGGAAAATGCCGCTGCACATCGTCACCAACGTCACCGACGACATGGCGGTGATGCAGGAAGAAATATTCGGCCCCGTGCTGCCGATCCGCCGCTATGACGGGATCGATGACGCGATCGGACAGGTCAACCAGCGCGACCGGCCGCTTGGCCTGTATTATTTCGGCAGTGACGCTGGCGAGCGCCGTCGCGTGCTCGACCGCACCATCGCCGGCGGCGTCACGCTCGACGACGTGATCTTCCATATCTCGATGGAGGAATTGCCGTTCGGTGGGATCGGTCCGTCGGGCATGGGCGCCTATCACGGGCATGACGGCTTCAAGACCTTCAGTCACGCGAAGAGCGTGTACAAGCAAGCTAGGCTCGACGTGGCCAAACTGGCCGGTCTCAAGCCGCCTTATGGGAAGGCGACGATGGCGTCGGTGAAGCGGCAGATGAAGGGGTGATATTCTGCAATGCGGCCTGAGCTGTTGCAATCACCGCCTCCCGTTCGACAATAAGAAAGAGCGCGCCGGTGTTAAGTCCGGCGAGGGCGGTCTTCCCGATCCTGCGGCACGATTGAATCGCTGCCAGCAGTCCCGTCGGCGGGGGCGAACGCCGGGAGATATGTTACACCAGATATGTAACATATCTCCTGCCCGGATCTCGGCGAGGAATTGTATAATATCATTTTATATCAAGTAGTTATAGGATATTTGACACAAAAGCCATTGCCCGGCGGTTCAGCAGCAATCGCGCTTCCGCTCCAGCCAGCGCCGCTCGGCCGGCTCCGGTTCCAGGTTGAGCGCGGCATCATAGGCGATGCGTGCCGCGTCGCGTTGGCCGAGTCGGGCGAGCAAGTCGGCGCGCACCGCATGATAAGGCAGGAAGCAGATCAGGCCAGGCAGGGTGAGCGCATCGATCTCATCGAGCGCCGTGGCCGCGCCCCTAACCTGCGCCAGTGCAACCGCGCGGTTGAGGCGCGTGACCGGATCGTCGCGCACTGCAACCAATGCGTCGTAGATGACCAAGACCGCAGGCCAGGGCGCTGCGTCCTCTAGCGAATTGCGGGCACACCATTCGGCGTGGACCAGCGCCGACAGCACGCGCGGTCGCGCAGCGCCGAACCTCAGGGCGCTGGCCAGATAGGGTCGCGCCTCGGTGATCAGTGCCGCATTCCAGAGCGCTGGATCCTGTTGGTCGAGGGGCACCATCAAACCATCCGCGTCGATGCGCGCCGGTCGTCGCGCTTCGGCGAAGCGTATCATTGCCGCCAACGCGAGCACGTCGGCATCGTGCGGAATCAGGTCGGCAAGCGTTGCGGTGACCTGCAGCATTTCCGCAGCATAATCGGAGTGTCGCCCACCGCCCGCCGCATCGGCATGGGCCCTGGCATAAGCGATTTCGATCGTGCTCAGCACCGCATCGATACGCTCCGGCCATGCTTGGGGTCCAGGCATTTCGAAGCTTATTCCTGCATCGGCGATCTTGCGTTTGGCGCGTACCAAGCGCTGCGCCACCGTTGTTTCGCTGGCCAGGAATGCCTGGGCGATCTCGAGCGTCGTCAGTCCGCAAACGAGCTTCAAGGTAAGCGCCGCGCGCGCCTCGGGATGGATTGCCGGGTGACAGCAGATAAAGATCAGCCGCAGCCGCTCGTCAGGAATGAGCGTGGAATCGGCCATCAGCAATTCCTCCGCCGTGGGGTCGGGTTCGGGCGGAGGCAGAGCCGCACCGGCGCGGATCGCGTGCCGCCGCAGCATGTCGAGCGCAACGCGGTCGGCGACGCGGTACAGCCATGCCGCCGGATTGCGCGGCGCCTCCGTCGGCCAGGCTGTGACGGCGCGGGTGCAAGCTTCGGCAAATGCCTCTTCCGCGATATCGAGGTCGCGGAACCGGGCTGCGAGCGCGGCGATGATCCGCCCTTTATATGCGCGTGCGGCCCGGTCCAGCATGTCGATCAATGTACGATCAACGGGCGAACCTCGATTGCGCCGTCGAGCCGTAGCGGGACTTTTTCGCGATCTCCAGCGCGGCGTCGAGATCGGGCGCCTCGATCACATAATAGCCGCCCAGCTGCTCGCGGGTTTCGGCAAAGGGCCCGTCATGGATCACCTGCTTGCCGCCGGTGGTGCGTACGGTCGTTGCGGTGGTCACGGGCTGAAGGCCGGCGCCGTCGACCTGCCTGTCACCAAGCTCGCCAACCAGCGCCATATGCTTGTCGATGATCGCCATCATCTCGGGCGTGTCGCCATACCCGCTCTCGTCCTCATAGATCAGCAGCATATATTGCATCGTTCGTCTCCCGCTCGCGTGAATGCGATCGTACCGTGGAGACGGGCGAGGGGGGAGCGGATTCGACAGGTGTCGCGAAATTATTTGCGGCTATGCCAATCCGGTGAAGTCTGGCGCACGGCGTTGCGCAAAGGCCGTGAACGCTTCTCGCGCTTCCGCCGTCGAAAGGCGCTCCAGGAACAACCTGCTCTCCACGTCCATATGCGCAGTGATCGCGTCGTTGTCGCGCATCAGTCCCTTGGTCGCGACCAGTGCGCCAAGCGGCTGTTTCGTCAATCGCTCGGCCACCGCCCGGGCGGTCTCCAGCAACGCCCCGAGCGGTACGACGCTGTTCGCCAGGCCCCAGGCAACGGCGTCGTGAGCGTTGACCGCTTCACCAAGCGCGAACATCGAAAAAGCCCGGACATGCCCGATGCGCCGGGTCAGCAACAGGCTCGACGCCGCCTCCGGCACCAGCGCCAGGCTGACAAACGGGGTGGTGAGCTGCGCGTCTTCGGCCAGTACGACATGGTCGCAGTGCAGCAGCATTGTCGCCCCGACGCCGACGGCGCGGCCTTGCACGGCGGCGATCAGCGGTTTGGTGGCGGTGGCGATGGCCCGGATGAAGCGCGCCACGTTGCGCGGGCCTTCACCGCCGGCGGCAACCACCGCAAACTCGCCGATATCGTTTCCCGAGGTGAACAGGTCGCCTTCACTCCGGATCAGGATTACCTGGACGTCGCCATCGTCGTTCGACGCTTCGATCGCGTCGGCCAGCGCCTCGTACATCGCATCGGTCAGTGCGTTCTTCTTGTCCGGGCGGTTCATGACGAGGGTCAGCACCCCGTTCGATTTCTGGATCTGGATATGGTCGGTCATTTGCCGTTCTCCTTGGGAAATTTCTCGCGCACGGCCTCCAGCCAGCGCGCGACGATCGCGAGCTCCTGGTCGTCAAAGCCATCGCAAAGCCGGTCATTCATCGCGCGTGCGCCGCGGATCGCGTCCGTTCGCGCGGTCACCCCTTTGGGGGTCAGGGTGATGATCCATGCCCGTCCGTCGGCCGGATCCGGGCAGCGCTCGATCAGGCCGACGCGGGAAGTCCGATCGATCAGGCCCGACAATGCCGGCGCGCCGAGGTCGAGTGCTTGTCCAAGCTGCGCCATCGGCGTGCCTGTGTCGGGTGACAGTGCCATGAGCAGTCCTCCGCGCGCTGCGGTTCCTCCGTCATTCGCATCCTGGATCGCTGCCTGGATCCGGCGTTGAGCGACATTGAGGAGGTAGATGAATCGTCCGCGCCTTTTGTCCGTTGCCTTGATCATCGTCTGCACCAGTTGTTCGCGTACGAACTATATTGTTCGTACGCGAAGTAAACCGATAATTTTCAACATCCCCGGCGACCCCGCGGGAATGGGGCCCTATGTCGATCAGCGCGTTTGAGCGGGTTCGATCCGGTAGTGAATCGGCTTGAACGTGCCGCCATTGGAATCAGGGGCGGAGCAGGCGGTGAGGCCGATGATCAGGTCCATCTCGGCGCGCAGCGCAATATGATCGCCGGCCTTGCTGATTGGCGGCAGGACCCTCAGCCGGCCGCTGGCGCCGTCGACCGGCACGTTCATGAAGCAGTTGAACGCGACCGGGATGCGATCGGCGCCGATGCCATAGGGATCGAGTGCTTCGGCGAGATTGCCGAAACAGCCGCGATGCGGCTCGAGGTCGGGATAGAAGTGTTTGAACGTGTCGAAGGAGCAGGGGGTGAGCAGGAAGTCGTGCCGCCCGACGACATCCTCGACGATATCGAGCATCACGTTGGAGCGGTTTGAATAGAGCTTGTCGCCTTTGGTCAGGTAGATGTGCTCGGCATAATCAAGCGTGCGGCCCGAGGAGATGACCTCGTCGACATCGGCTGCATTGAAAGCCAGCAGATCGGCGACCTGTTCGCCGCGCGGATCGATCACGATCAGCGTTTCTCCCTTTGCCAGCCTGAATGCGGTCCCGCTGCGCTCGGGGATTTCGATGATATCGGTTACTTGCCGTCTCCCGAATAGCTGAACGGGCATTGCCACGCATCGCCGACCGCACGCCCGGAATATTGCCGAGCTTCGCTTGCCTCGCCGTGGCGCGATAGCATCGGATTGCGCGTGCCGGCCAGTGCTTCGTCACGGATCATGATCTTTTCGCGCAGGCCTTCATATCTGCCCTCGGCGCGCAGTGTTTCGAACTGGTCGTGCAGGTTGAAGACCATCGCCGGGCGCGAGAAACGCCGCGCAGGACGACTGGCATTGGGGTGGAGACCGACAATGAAGAAGGCCTGGCCGCCGAAGCTCAGCGAGAAATGCGGGTTCTCCGGGTCGGGGCTGACGCGTGAATCATAATCCTGGCCGCGCCATACATCCTTGTCGGACAGCGACTGGACACGTTCCCACAGCGCGGCTTCGAATTCGGTTTCGCTCAGCTGCTCGGGTCCTTCGAACACCACGGCAAAGCTGCGGAACAGTGCCGGCGAGTCACGATAAGCCTTGGCGAATTTGATTAGCCCGTCATGGATGCGCAGATCGTCCCATGCGCTGTCGATGCGATTGCAGGCGAGCACGTCGAGCGTGCCCTTGGCGAGCGCGGCCTTTGCACCGACGCACGGAAAGGCGGCGTCCGAAACATGGCTGTGCATCATCGTCTGCAGTTCATCCTGCGCGCGATGTTGCCAGTGATACAAGGGAGTGGCGGGTGCTGACATAAGCGACAAGACGCGCACCCGGCATCACTCGTTCCGGAAAATCTAGCTGATACGGATCAAGTCCGGTCGGGCAGTTGCGCCTTGGGGAAGCCGGTCCATACCTGATCATAGTCTTCATCGAGCGTGCCCGTCTGCAGCGCGAAGTCGGTCGCGCGGAAGACCCAGCGGCTTTCGATCATGAACGCCATGGTGCCGTCGATCTTGTGCGGCTTGAGCTCGGCCTCGCTCGCGCCCTTCCAACTTGCGACATCGGGACCGTGACCACTCATCTGGTTGTGCAGCGACAAGGCACCAGGGACGAAGCCGTCGGCCTTTGCATCATAGGCGCCGTGGATCAGGCCCATCGCCTCGCTCATCACGTTGCGGTGGAACCAGGGCGGGCGGAACGTATCCTCGGCGACCATCCAGCGCGGCGGGAAGATCACGAAGTCCGCATTTGCCGTACCGGGCACGTCGCTGGGCGAGGTCAGCACGGTGAAGATCGAAGGATCGGGATGGTCGAAACTGATGCTGCCGATGGTATTGAAACGCGCCAGGTCATAGCGCCACGGTGCGTAATTGCCGTGCCAGGCGACGACGTCGAGCGGCGAGCGGCCGAGCTCGGTGGTCCAGAGCGAGCCGAGGAATTTCTGCACCAGTTCGAATTTGCCTTCGCGATCCTCGAACCAGGCGGCGGGGGTTTCGAAGTCGCGTGGATTGGCGAGACCGTTGGAGCCGATTGGGCCGAGATCGGGCAGGCGGAAAGGCTGGCCGTGATTTTCCGCGACATAACCGCGCGCCTTGCCGTCCGGGAGTGTCACGCGGAAGCGAACGCCGCGTGGGATCAGCGCAACCTGGCCGGGCTTCACATCGATGCGGCCGAGTTCAGTGAGCAGGGTGAGCGCGCCCATCTCCGGCAGGATCAGCAATTCGCCGTCGCCGCTGACGAAGGCGCGGTCGATCATATCCTTCGACGCGGCATAGAGGTGCATGGCGACGCCGGCCTGAGTCGCCGGGCCGTCCCCGGCAACGATCATTGTCGTCAGGCTATCGAGCCAGTCGGCATCCTCGATCTCGGTCGGTCCCCAGCGCAAACGGTTCGGGGCTAGCGGATCCTTGCTGAGGCCCGGGGCGAAGCGCTTCGCCCCGGTATAGCGAGTGAAGGCGGGGTGTGCGGCGGAGGGGCGCAGGCGGTAAAGCCAGGAGCGACGATTCTCGTGGCGCGGCGCAGTGAAGGCGGTGCCGCTGAGCTGTTCGGCATATAGGCCGAAGGGCGGCTTTTGTGGTGAATTGCGGCCGATGGGGAGGGCGCCGGGCACGGCTTCAGTGGCGAAATGATTGCCGAAGCCGGTTTGGTAGTCAGTCATCGCCGTTCCTTAATTCCCTCTCCCCTTGTGGGAGAGAGTATTGGGTCGGTCATGCTCCCAGCATGACCTGAACAGCGCGGGGCGCTGTTCACCCAACACTGGAGCCGCGAAGCGGCGGAAGGGTGAGGGGGAATGTCGCGGGCGTTAACGCCCATCACTCCCCCTCATCCGGCCCTTCGGGCCACCTTCTCCCACAAGGGGAGAAGGAATTTAAGCGTCTACTTTGCCGGGCACCACACCGCGGCGGATCTGGTCGAGCTCGATCGATTCGAACAGCGCCTTGAAATTGCCCTCGCCAAAGCCGTCATTGCCCTTGCGCTGGATGATTTCGAAGAAGATCGGGCCGACCATATTTTCGGTGAAGATCTGCAGCAGCAGGCCGCCGCCGGTTTCCGGCGCGCCGTCGATGAGGATGTCGCGCTTGCGCATTTCCTCGACGTCATGATTATGGCCGGGCAGGCGCTTGTCGATCAGGTCGAAATAGGTCTGCGGCGTGGTCTGGAACTTGATGCCGTTGGCGCGCAATTTGTCGACCGTGCCGAAGATGTCGTCGGTCGCCAGCGCGAGATGCTGGATGCCTTCGCCCTTATAGTCCTTGATGAATTCCTCGATCTGCGAATGCTCGTCCTGGCTTTCGTTGAGCGGGATGCGGATCTTGTCGTCGGGCGCAGTCATCGCCTTGGAGAACAGGCCGGTCGCCTGACCCTCGATGTCGAAATAGCGGATCTGGCGGAAGTTGAAGATCGTCTCGTAATAATTGGCCCAATAATCCATCCGGCCGCGCTGCAGATTATGCGTCAGATGGTCGAGCGTGTGCAGACCGACGGCATGATCGTCCGCGTTCGCGCCGGCGACCGGCTCGAAATCGGTGTCGTAGATCGTCTCTCCACCGTGACGGTCGACGAGATAGAGATTGGCGCCGCCAATGCCTTCGATCGCCGGAATATCGAGCTCGCCCGGGCCATGCTCGCCCTTCACGGGACTCGCGCCGCGCTCGATCGCCAGCTTCAGCGCCTGATCGCTGTCGGCGACGCGGAACGCCATCGCATTGGCAGAGGGGCCATGCGCGTTGCGGAAACCGGCGACCTGACCGGCTTCGTCCATGTTGAGCAGGAAGTTGATGTCACCCTGCGCATAGCGGCGAACATTCTTCGACTTGTGCGTCCCGACATGCGTGAAGCCCATCTTCACGAACAGATCGGCCAGTGCTTCCGGATCGGGGCTGGTGAATTCGACGAACTCGAAGCCGTTCAGGCCCATGGGGTTCTCGGTCGCAGTCATGACGGTATCTCCGTGACGGGAAATTTGGTTACAGATGATACTATATCGGTTTGAGATGAGCTCGTCTATCCCAATGCCACCACCCCGGACTCGTTCCGGGATCCACCGTGCTTCAGGTGCGTCATGCCGAGCGGAGGAGTGGATGCCGGAACAAGTCCGGCATGACGAATAAGAAAGGGTGGGTTAGAAAACGACGATGCCGAAGCTCAATCTGGACGATTTCCTGCCCTATCGCCTGTCGATCGCGTCGAACCGCGTATCGTCGGCGATCGCCACCGCTTATCAGTCGTTGTTCGGACTCAAAATCCCGGAATGGCGGCTGATCGCGGTCATCGCGGAAGGCGAGGGGATGACTCAGCAGGCGCTTGGATCGGCCACGCGAATGGACAAGGTGACGGTCAGTCGCGCCGCGATCGCGCTCTATGGTCGCGGTCTGGTGCAGCGGAAACCCAATCCGGACGATCAGCGATCGCATCTGTTGTCGCTGACGGCTGCAGGCAAAGCATTGTACGACAGCGTCACGCCCAAGGCGCTGGCGCTGGAGAAGCAGGTGTTTGCCGGATTTTCCGCCGCCGAGATCGCGATGTTTCGCGGGTTGCTCGACCGAGTCGAGGCTTCGGCTGAAAAGATCGATCCCGAGTAATCCGTCCCGAACGGGGTTGATGCCCGGCCCCTGGCTGGCCTAAGCGGCAGAAGTCGCCCTCCCCAGGCAGTTGCAATCTCCAAGGAGGCTCAATGCCAAACATGCTCGATCGTGCCGGTCTGTCGGTTGCCGAACCCCTGGTGCGGTTCGTCGAGGGAAAAGTGCTGCTGGGGCTGCACATCCACGCGAGCGACTGGTGGCGCGGCGTGGCCGATATCTTCGCGCGCTTCACGCCTGAAAATGTCGCGCTGCTGGCCAAGCGCGAGTCGCTCCAGCTGCTGATCGACGCACGCTATGCCGCCGGCGAGCCGGTCGATGAGGTGTATCTGCGCGAGATCGGCTATCTTGTGCCCGAACCCGCGCCCTTCACCATCGGCACGACCAATGTCGATGCCGAGGTGGCGACCATGGCCGGGCCGCAGCTGGTGGTACCGGTGCTCAATGCGCGCTTCGTGCTGAATGCCGCCAATGCTCGCTGGGGCAGCCTTTACGATGCATTCTACGGCACCGATGCGTTGCCCGGCAGCGCGCGGCCCGGTGGCTATGACGCGGAGCGTGGCGCGCAGGTCATCGAGCGCTCCAAGGCGTTTCTCGATGAAGCGGTGCCGCTGGCGAACGGGAAATGGGACGAAGTCGCGTCGCTCAGCGTGACGAACGGCGCCCTGATGGCGCGGGGCCTGCTGACCGGTCAGACGCCGGCGCTCGGCGATCCATCGGCGTTTGCCGGCTATCGCGGCGATCCGGCCAGCCCGTCGGCGCTGCTGCTGCGTCATCACGGCCTGCACATCGAAATCGTCATCGATCGCAGCCACCCGATCGGCAGCGAGGATCCGGCAGGCATTGCCGATGTGATTCTCGAATCCGCGCTGACCTCGATCGTCGATCTTGAGGATTCGGTCGCGGCGGTCGATGCCGACGACAAGGTGCTGGCCTATGGCAACTGGCTCGGCCTGATGCGCGGCGACCTGGAGGAAAGCTTCACCAAGGGCGACCGCACCGTCACGCGCAAGCTGGACGGCGACCGCAGCTATACCGCGCCGGATGGTGGCGTGGTGACGCTGCCCGGCCGCAGCCTGTTGTTCGTGCGCAATGTCGGTCACCTGATGACCACGCCGGCAATCCAGTTGGCGAATGGCAGCGAGGCGCCGGAGGGCATTCTCGATGCGATCATGACCAGCACGATCGCACTCTATGATCTGCGCGGCCTGGGACAGTATCGCAACAGCCGCGCTGGCTCTGTCTATATCGTCAAGCCGAAGATGCACGGCCCCGAAGAAGCCGCGCTGACCAACACGCTCTTCGATGCGGTCGAGGATCTGCTGCAGATCGACCGCCACACGCTGAAGGTCGGTGTGATGGACGAGGAGCGTCGTACTTCGGCCAACCTCGCCGCCTGTATCGCGGCGGTGAAGGACCGCATCGTGTTCATCAACACCGGCTTTCTCGACCGGACCGGCGACGAGATGCACACCGCGATGCGCGCCGGGCCGATGATCCCCAAGGCGGAGATGAAGGCGAGCGACTGGATCAAGGCCTATGAGGACCGCAATGTCCGCATCGGCCTGGCGCATGGCCTGAGCGGCAGGGCGCAGATCGGCAAGGGCATGTGGGCAGCGCCCGACCGCATGGCCGACATGATGGCGCAAAAGATCGGCCATCCTTTGTCGGGTGCCAATACCGCCTGGGTGCCGAGCCCGACCGCTGCGACGCTGCATGCGATGCATTATCATCAGGTCGATGTGTTCGCGCGGCAGAAGGAAATTGCCGGCGAGGCGATCCCCGGCCTCTCGCCGTTGCTGACCGTGCCGGTCGCGGGCGGGCGCAACTGGACGCCGGAGGAGATTCGCGCCGAGCTCGACAATAATGCGCAGGGCATTCTGGGCTATGTCGTGCGCTGGATCGACCAGGGCGTGGGGTGTTCCAAGGTGCCCGACATCCACGATATCGGTCTGATGGAAGACCGCGCGACCTTGCGCATCAGCTCGCAGCACATGGCCAACTGGCTGCTTCACGGCGTTGCGACCGAGGCCGATGTCGACGCCGCGTTCAAGCGCATGGCGGCGAAGGTCGATGGGCAGAATGCGGGCGACAAACTGTACCGCGCCATGTCGGGCAATGAGGCGACAAGCCTGGCCTATCAGGCGGCACGTGCGCTGGTGTTCGAGGGCGTGAGCCAACCGAGCGGCTACACGGAACCGCTGCTTCATGCATACCGGGCCAAAGTGAAGGCGGCGTAGGGGATGCGCTTGCTCGGCGGTGGGCGACCTTTGCTGGACTAGCGGGGTTGATCGGTCACAGGCTGCCATGGTTGCTGAAACAATGCCGGTTTGCAGACGGCGGTTGCATGGCGAACGAGCGTGGTGACCGGCTCCATTGCTATTCGTTGGTCGTCGATCAGCCGCATCGTCCCGCGGTCGAATGTCATTCGACGCATCTGGGATGATGTCTCGAGGTTTGCCAGCCTGATCGGCGATGAAGACGGATCGGCAATGGGATAGGTCTGCTCCTTGCCGCATGCGCCATAACAGTAGAGCTTGTCAGGCAAGTCGAAACTGAGTGTGATGCCATAGGCAAGCTGTTTCGGCATCTGGCGACCCGCCGTCACGGTTTCCGCTCCGGTACAGGCAATTGCGAAGCGAGCCGGTCTTTCGATCGGAGATGCCGTTGCGGCCGTCATCGACAACGACAGGAGCATGCCCGCGATCAATTTTCCGGGTATCCGTTGCTCTGCCATGGCTCGATCCGTTCGCGCGGTATAAGGGGCATGGCGATTGGATTCCTTGTCGGGCGGAAATTCAAATGACAAATTCGTCATGCGGGGGTTGAGCGGCCTGACGGTGTGATAAATTGATGCGAAACCAAAGCGCGTCTTGGGCGTTGGCGTAGGGGACGGGGGTTTGGCCGGAAAGGTTCCCCTAAGGGGAATAATCGGTTTGAACTTTCTGGCATTTTCCAGCACTTGGCTCGTTCTACCGGTTGCGTTTGCGGCGCAGCAGCAGACACCGTCGGCCGCGTCCGCCAGCCAATCCAGGACGCCGCCGGTCGTTGTCGAGCCGGCAGAACCCCAGGCGGACGCTCCGATCGTCAGCGATCCCGATTTCGACAAGGCGCTGCCGCAACTCAGCGACGATATCAATGCGCCGCTTGAGGCGATGCCAGCCGCGCCGGCCGTTCAGCCGACGCCAGTTCAGACGCCATCGACCCAGACGTCATCGACAATGCCGCTGGCCGATGCGGATACGCTCGCGCCGCCCCCGGTCGAGGAGACCGAACTGGCGCAGCCGCTACCGGCGCTCGGAACGTTCGATTCGAACCCCCGGTCGATGTCGCCGATACCAGCGACGACAAGACGGTGGTCATCCGGTACGACACTCAGGTCAATGGCCTCGACGATCTCGACCTGACCGGTCAGTTCAATGCGTTGTCCGCGCTGAAGGAAGGTGGCGGCAAGGCGGCCAATGCGACGATGGTTTCCGCGCGGGCGAGGGAGGATGAGGCGCTTGCCGTTCGGCTGATGAAGTCGCGCGGCTATTATGACGGTACGGCGATCTCGACGATCGAGAGCGTGCCGAACAGCGGCAACGTCAAGGCGATCATCGGCGCGACGCCGGGCAAGCTCTACAAGCTTGGATCGATCGCGATCGAGGCCGGGCCGGTTACGCCGCCCGACCTGCTGGCGCGCGAGCTGCCGCTGCGCGTCGGTGATCCGATCGAGGCCGATCGGGTGCAGGGCGCGGAGGCAAATCTGAGCCTCAAGCTGCCGCAGCAAGGCTATCCTTTCGTGACGCTGGGACAGCGTGACATCTTGCTCGACGATGCGAACTGGACCGGTGCCTATACGCTGCCGGTCGACACCGGGCCGCGATCCTCGTTCGGCAGCTATTCGACCGAGGGCAAGATGGCGTTCGATGCCGCGCATGTCGGCGTGCTGGCGCGTTTCAAGCCCGGCGAGCTGTACGATAATCGCAAGGTAGACGATCTGCGCGACGCGCTGGTGGCGACCGGCCTGTTCTCGACCGTGTCGGTGGAGCCGGTACGCACGGGCAAGCCCGGGCCCGACGGTACCGAAGCGGTCGATCTGCTCGTCCGGCAGCAAGCGGGACCGCCGCGCTCGATCGGCGCGACCGCGGGCTATTCGACTGGACAGGGCTTCCGCCTCGAAGGATCCTTCACGCACAGGAACATGTGGAAACCCGAAGGCGCACTGATCCTGTCGGCGGTCGCCGGCACGCAGGAGCAGGGGCTGGGCGCGACCTTCCGTCGTTCGAATGCCGGAAAACGCGACCGCACGGTGTCGCTGACCGCGTCGGCCAATCACAGCAATTATGACGCGTTCAACGCTTTCACCGGCACATTGGCCGGTCGGATCAGTTACGATTCGACACCGATCTGGCAGAAGAAATTCACCTATGCCTATGGGTTCGAACTGATCGGCACCAATGAGAGCGTCTATGATTTTTCACGCCTCGAAAAGCGCCGCGCGACCTATGGTATTCTCGCGCTCCCGGCACAGGCGCAATTCGATACGTCGGACGATCTGCTCAACCCCACCAAGGGCTATCGCCTGAAGCTGAGCCTCAGCCCCGAAACATCGGTGCGTGGCGGCGTGCGGCCCTATGCCCGGGTGCTGATCGAGGGCAGCATCTATCAGCATGTCAGCGACAGCATCGTGCTGGCCGGGCGGTTGCGCGCGGGATCGATCCCCGGCGTCGACCGCGACGATCTCGCACCGTCGCGGCGTTATTATGGCGGCGGTGGCGGGTCGGTGCGCGGTTATGGCTATCAGCGGCTCGGGCCGTTCGATCCCAATGGTGACCCGGTCGGCGGGCGCAGTCTCAACGAATTCTCGCTCGAGGCGCGCTATCGCTTCGGCAATTTCGGCATCGTGCCATTCATCGATGGCGGCAACGCCTATGAAAGCGTGCTGCCCAAGGGGTCGGACCTGCGCTATGGTGCCGGCATCGGCGGGCGGTTCTACACCAATTTCGGGCCGCTCCGTGTCGATGTCGCGACGCCGCTCAACCCGCGGCCGGGTGACGGCAAGGTGGCGCTGTACATCTCGATCGGCCAGGCATTCTGATGGCCGACGATACCGCTCCCGCTGAAACCGCTGCCGTGACGCGCCGCGCTTTATGGCTGTCGATCGTCAAATGGGTGGTGATCGGCCTGCTCGGGCTGATCGCGTTGCTGGCGCTGCTGGTGTTCGGGCTCAACACCAGCCCGGGCCGGCGGCTCGTCACCAATTTCCTCGGCGGTTATACGACGGCTTCGGGTCTCAATATCAAGGTCGGGCGGATCGACGGATCGATCTATGGCGCGATGATCCTGACCGATGTGCGGGTCAGCGATCCCAAGGGCGTGTTCCTGACCAGCCCGCGCATCGATGTCGACTGGCGACCCTTCGCCTTTGTCAGCAATCATGTCGATGTGCGATCGGCGACGACCAGGCTCGTCACGGTGCAGCGTAGCCCCGAACTCAAGCCCGGCGATCCCAATGCGCCGCTGTTGCCGGATCTCGATATCGATATCGGTCGGCTGAAGATCGACCGGCTGGTGCTGGCCAAGGCAGTGAGCGGTGCGGCGCATATCGTCAGCATCGATGGTGTGGCGCACATCGCCGACGCGCGGGCGCAGGTGACGGCCAGTGCGACGGCGTTGACCGGGCAGGGGATTGCCGGTGGCGACCGGCTTGCGTTGAAGCTCGATGCGGTGCCGGCGCAGAACAAGCTCGATCTCGATGCGAAGGTCCAGGCGCCGGCCGGCGGCCTTATTGCCAGCATGGCGGGCCTGACCGCGCCACTCGACTTCACGCTCAGCGGTGCTGGCAGCTGGAAGGCATGGACGGGCAAGGCGATCGGGACTTTGGGTGGGCAGCCGCTCGCCAATCTCACGCTCGCGGGAAATGACGGGACCTTCAAGATTCGCGGCACGGCGCAGCCCGCGCTCTATGTCGCTGGCTCTCCGGCGCAAGCCGCGGCGCAGCCGGGCACCAAGGCGAAACCGGTGCCGACGCCCGACAACCCAATTGCGCGCCTGACCGCGCCATTGGTCACGGTCGCGATCGATGCCGCGCTGAACCAGCGGCGCGTCGATACCAAGCTGGCGCTGTCTTCGAATGCGATCGCAGTACACGGTGGCGGACTGATCGACCTGGCGCAGAGCCGGTTCGGCCAGTTCAGGCTCGATGCGCGGCTGCTGACGCCGGGCGCGATCCTGCCCAATCTCAACGGGCGCGATGTCGCGGCGGACGTGACGCTCGACGGCGCCTTCGCTACGCCGACGGTCGCCTATGCGATCCGCGCCGCCTCGATCGGTTTTGGCGACATGCGGGTGGAGGATCTCACCGCCAATGGTCTCGCCAAGGTCGATGCCGAGCATATTCTCGTGCCGGTCAATGCGCGGGCGCGGCGTATTACCGGGCTCAATGCCGCTGCGGGCGGCCTGCTCGACAATGTTGCGATCAACGGTGACCTGGCGATTTCGGGCGCGAGCATCCTGTCGGACAATCTGCGCATCCGGTCGCGCAAGATCGACGCCACAGCGATCATCGCCGCGAACCTGTCGACCGGGCGTTATACCGGGGCGATCAACGGGCGGGTGAACGATTATCGCCTCGAGAGCATCGGCATCATCAACCTGACCACCAATGCGAAGCTGGTCGCGGCGCCAGGCGGCGGGTTCGGCATCACCGGGCGGATCGTCGCGCGGACGTCGCAGATCTTCAACGAGGGCGCGCGCAGCTTCCTTGGCGGCAATGCGGTGGTGCGGACCGATATCGGCTATGATCCGAACGGCATCATCACCTTCCGCAATTTGCGGCTCAACGCGCCGCAATTCCGCATCACCGGCGGATCTGGCCGATATGATCCGGCGGGCGGCATCCTGGTCAATGCCGATGGCTATTCGACCCAATATGGCCCGCTGTTCGCGCGCGTGTCCGGCACGACCACCAAGCCAATCGTGCTGTTGCGTGCGCCACGCCCGGGTGTCGGCATCGGCCTCGCCAATCTCGAAGCGCGAATCCGCGGCGACGGGACGAACTATGCCGTCATCGCCACCGGCGGCACGGACTATGGGCCATTCTCCGCCGATGTGGTCGTGCGCCCGGGTACGGTACTTGCGATCGATATCCGCACCGCGCGCTTTGCCGGCATGGATATCACGGGCAAGCTGCAGCAGACGGCGGCCGGGCCGTTCGCCGGGCGCGTGCAGTTCGCCGGTTCCGGCATCACCGGCGCGGCGAACCTCGGCGCGACGGGCAAATATCAGCGCGCCGACATTGCGGCGCGCGCTTATGCCGCGACGATTCCGGGTACCACCGACTTCACCATCGGCCGCGCGATCGTTGCCGCCAACGTCGTGTTGTACGACCAGCCGCAAGTGGTGGCCGATGTACAGCTCGCCGACCTGCGCTACGGCCCGACCGTCCTGTCCTCGGCGCGCGCGAAGATCGATTATCGGGGTGGCAGTGGCACGGCGCGAGCGGTCGCGACCGGATCGAACGGTGTGCCCTTCACCATTGCGGTCAATTCGCGGCTCAGCCCCACGCTATGGCTGGTCGCGGCACAGGGGCGGGCCAACGGTATCGGCTTCAAGACCGGCACGCCGGCGCGGATCCAGATCGACAAGGGCGCCTACCGCCTGCTGCCGACGCGGCTCGATTTCGACAAAGGCTCGGCGCGGATCGCCGGAACCTATGGCAAGGGGCTGGCAATCCAGTCACGGCTCGACGCGCTCGACCTGTCGGTGATCAACGCGCTGATCCCCAATCTCGGCATTGGCGGGTCAGCGACCGGCAGCCTCGACTTCACTCAGCCGACTCCTTCATCCTTCCCGCAAGCCGATCTCCGCGCGACGATCAAGGGCTTTACCCGCTCCAGCCTCGCGGCAGTATCGGAGCCGGTCGATATCGTCCTTGCGGGCAAGCTGGTGCCCGAAGGCGGCGATTTCCGTGCGCTGATCAAACGCGGCCCGTCGACCGTCGGCCGCATGGTGGCGACACTCAACCCGTTGCCCCCGGGGAGCGGCAGCTGGACCACCCGGCTGCTCGACGCGCCGCTTGGTGGGGGCATCCGCTATAACGGGCCGGCCGGCGTGCTCTTTTCGCTTGCTGCGCAACCCGAGCAGCAATTGTCCGGCCCGATCGCGGTCGCGGCCGATTTTTCCGGCCGCGCACAGTCGCCGAACCTGACCGGCGTGATCCGCGCCGACAAGCTGACCTATGAGAACGAGACTTACGGCACGCGCCTGTCGAACATGAAGCTTGCTGGCCGCTTCACCAACACGCGGCTCGACATCACCCAACTCCAGGCAACTGCCGGCGACGGTACCGTCTCGGCGCAAGGGTCGATCGGCTTCGCTGCCGATGAAGGCTTCCCGGTCGATATCCGCGCGAAGCTCAACAATGCGCGGCTCGCGCGCAGCGATGCGCTTGGTGCCACCGCTACCGGCGACATCAGGCTGACCAACAGCAAGGCGAATGGCGGCCTGATCAGCGGTACCCTGATCATCCCCGAGGCGCGCTACCAAGTCATCGTCCAGGGCCAGGCCGAGGTGCCGGAACTGACCGGCGTGCGGCGCAAGAGCGATCTGGTACGCCGACCCACCGATCGCCCGGCGGTAGCATCGGCCGGGCTGTTCAAGCTCGACCTGCGCGTGCGCGGCGACAATCGGCTGTTCGTCTCCGGCATGGGGCTGGAATCGGAATGGCGCATGGACCTGCGCATCGGCGGCACCTCGGCAGCGCCCACCGTCAGCGGGCAGGCCAAGGTCGTGCGCGGTACCTATTCTTTCGCGGGCAAGCGATTCGAGCTCGACAGCGGCACCATCACTTTTGCCGGCGGTCCCCTCGCGGACCCGCAGATCGCGATCACCGCGAGCACCACGACGAACGGCATTACCGTCGCGATCAACATTTCGGGCAGCGGTCAGGCACCGCGTATCGCCTTCACCTCGACTCCGTCATTGCCGCAGGACGAGGTGCTCAGCCGGTTGCTGTTCGGCAGTTCGGTCACCAACCTGTCCGCGACCGAGGCGATCCAGCTCGCCGCAGCGCTCAATTCGCTGCGGGGATCGGGCGGGGGACTCAACCCGCTCGGCAAGCTGCGCTCGGCGACCGGGATCGACCGGCTGCGCATCCTAGGCGCAGACGAAGCGACCGGGCGGGGTACTGCGCTCGCGGCCGGGCAATATATCTCGGACGATATCTATATCGAGATCATCACCGATGCGCGGGGCTTCACCGCGACCCAGTTGCAGGTCGCGCTGACCAAGAGTCTCAGTGTCCTGTCGCAGGCCGGGTCATTCGGCGGGTCGAATGTCAGCATCAAATATTCGAAGGATTTTTGAGCGCCGTAGGAGAGGCCTTTCCCTTCGACGCAATGATTTGACCCCGTCCGGCAAACTCAGTCCTTTTCTGCAACCGAAAAATCGAATATCGGGTATTGCGGAGAGACGATATGACGACTGAACATTTCGACGTGATTGTGGTCGGTGCCGGAATTTCGGGTATTGGCGCCGGCTATCATCTGCAGACGCTGAGCCCGGATCGCAGCTATGTGATTCTCGAGGGGCGCCCGCAGCTTGGCGGCACCTGGGACCTATTCCGTTATCCCGGCATCCGCTCCGATTCCGACATGTATACGCTCGGTTATTCCTTCCGCCCCTGGACCGAGGCGAAGGCGATCGCGGACGGACCGTCGATCCTGAAATATGTCAGCGACACCGCGCACGAGAACGGCATCGACCGCCACATCCGATACAATCATCAGGTCAAGACCGCCTCCTGGTCGACCGAAGATGCGCGCTGGACGGTCGTCTCCGACGGGCCGGACGGGCCAGTCCGGATTACCTGCAATTTCCTCTTCATGTGCAGCGGATATTACAATTACGCCAAGGGCCACACACCCGATTTCCCCGGTGCAGAGAGCTTCGCCGGCGACATCGTCCATCCGCAGCACTGGCCGCAGGATCTGGATTATTCGGGCAAGAACGTCGTGGTGATCGGGAGCGGCGCGACCGCCGTGACGCTGGTGCCGGAAATGGCCAAGCGTGCCGCGCACGTGACCATGCTGCAGCGCTCGCCGACCTATGTGGTGTCGCGCCCGTCGGAGGACAGCATCGCCAACTGGCTGCGTTCCAAGCTGCCGTCGAAAGTCGCGTATGGTATTACGCGCTGGAAGAATGTGCTGTTCGGCATGTTCTTCTTCCGCCTTGCACGGCGGAAGCCGGAACGGGTCAAGGAGCGGATCATCGGCATGGTGCGCGACCATCTCGGTCCCGACTATGACGTCGGAAAGCATTTCACGCCGCGCTACAATCCTTGGGACCAGCGGCTCTGCCTCGTACCCGACGCTGACTTGTTCGATTCGCTGAAGGCCGGGACATCCTCGGTCGTCACCGATCGGATCGAAGCCTTCACACCGTCGGGGATCAAGCTGGAGTCCGGCGGCGAGCTTGCCGCCGATGTCATCGTCACCGCCACCGGACTCGAGCTGCAGCTGCTCAGCGATGTCGCGTTCAGTGTCGACGGCGCCGCGGTCGATCTGTCGAAGACCTATAATTACAAGGGTATGATGTATAGCGACCTGCCCAATCTGGCATCGTCGTTCGGCTATACCAATGCCTCCTGGACGCTGAAGGCCGACCTGACCTGCGGCTATGTCTGTCGCCTGCTCAACACGATGACCAAACGCGGCCTGCGCCAGGCGACGCCGCGGATCTCGACCGAAGCAATGCAGCCCGAGCCATTTCTCGATTTCAGCTCCGGCTATGTCACCCGCGCGATGGAGAAATTCCCCAAGCAAGGGGATCGCAAGCCTTGGAAGCTCTACCAGAATTATGCGCTCGACATTCTGACGCTGAAATATGGCTCGGTCGACGCGGAGATGGAGTTTTCCAACCCCGTACCGGATCGGAAAACCGTTGCAGACAAGCGCGAGGCCGTGCCGGCCTGACCCATCTACTGCCCGGGAGGGCTATCGGACGGGAGGGTGGCGGCTCTGGGTTGCACCACTGCGCGGGCGGCGCTGTGGCAATCCTGGTTCGACATTGGGAAAGAGCGTGCCGGCATCAGTCCGGCAAGAGATGGTTTGCCCGATCTCGTGCCATGGTTGAATCGTGCCATCGGCGGAATGACGGGGAGATATGTTACACCGGTCGTGTAACATATCTCCTTGCGCAGCCGTGCCGTCGAAGCGCTATATAATTGATTTATATGAGATATTTAGGATTCGCCGGACCGGGTCGTGTGTTGGATGCTCGAAGCGTTTTTGAGGTGATCCATCTTATCCCCGCACTTTAACAAGCCAGGAAACATTGCCTGGATTCTGGGCCTGGTTCTCGACGTCGCTCGAAAACGAACGGAGTGGGAGTGTGAAGAGGGCAAACCGGGGATGCCCATGGGTTTGGCCCTAGGCGGCTGGCAGGAGTGCCGCTAAGGCTGGCGCGATGACGCCAGCCGAGATCAATATCGCTGCCACCGAGCATCTCGCCCGGCTGGTTGCGTTCGATACGACATCGCGCGATCTCGAACCTGGCACTGATCGAATATGTCGAAGCGCTGCTGGGAGGGCTGGGCGTTGTTTCGCGCCGCGTCGCCAATGCCGAGGGTACCAAGGCCAATCTCTATGCCACGCTTGGCCCATCCGCTCCGGGCGGAATCGTCTTGTCAGGACATACCGATGTCGTGCCGGTCGATGGCCAGCCCTGGAGCAGCGATCCTTTCACGCTGACCCGGCGCGGCGACCGGCTGCACGGGCGCGGTACCTGCGACATGAAGGGTTTTCTGGCGCTCGCACTGGCGACTGCGCCGGATTTCGCGCGTGGAAGCAATGCGCGACCCGTGCATTTCGCCTTTTCCTATGACGAGGAGGTCGGGTGCCTCGGTGCGCCATCAATGATCCGCGAGTTGGTGACCGAATTGCCACCGCCGGCTGCGGTGGTGGTCGGTGAGCCGACGAATATGGAAGTGGTGAGTGGCCATAAGGGAATTGCGACATGGCGCGTTACCGTGACGGGACATGAGGCGCATTCCAGCCTAACGCATCTCGGTGTCTCGGCGAACATGGTTGCGGTGGGCCTGATGAATCAACTCGCCGCAATTGCCGAGACACTGGAGCATGATGCCGATCCAGCGTCACTCTATTGCCCCGGCCATGCGACACTGACGATCGGCCAGATCCATGGCGGCACAGCAGTCAATATCCTGGCGCGGGAGTGTAGTTTTGTCTTTGATCTGCGCGCACCGCCCGGTCAGGAGCCGGACGCGATCATCGCGCCCTTCATTACCGAATGCGCTCGACAGGATGCGATCCTGCGGGCCCGCTTCGAAGGGGCGGGGGTGGAGGTCGTGCGGCGATCGGCCACGCCCTCTTTTGCGCCGGAACCAGGCGGTGCCGCGGAGTTGCTGACTCGCCGCCTCGCGGGCGATAATGGACCGGCGCGCGTGGTTTCCTACGCGGCCGAGGCAGGGCAGTTTCAGCAGGCGGGATTCTCGGTCGTGATCTGCGGGCCCGGCTCGATCGAACAGGCACATCAGCCTGACGAATATCTCGAAATCGCTCAACTGGAGCGCGGCGCGGCGTTCATGGCGCGGCTGTACGAGGCGGTTCGACGCTAAAAACAGCGCCTGCCAAATAATACGCTCAACTAAATTTGTGCCGGAATGGCGCTCGATATGCGCAAAATACGCAAATCCCGAATCAGAGCTCAATCGGGGGCGCCGACTTTTCGGACAAGTCGTGGCGGCGCGGAAATTCGACGCGCCTGAAGCAAGAAATATCGATCCGACCCTTGGCTAACCCGCTCTGAAGCGGCCAATTTTACCAGGTATCGGACCGACCGACTGGCTTACCAGGGGCGAATCAGCTCGCCATACACCAGCGCAAGAATGAACTTGAGCATACGCTTTCTCCCTTGTTGCACTCAGGTGAGTGCTTGTGATTATTAATGGTTTTTTAAGGATAAAGCAATCGGATTTCCGGGCTTTGCGGGGAGTCTGCGCGGCGGTTTAAGAGTTCCTTTAGCGTCTGATGATAGCTCCCGAGATGATGGCGCGCGCTTCCAGAGATTCGGGACCCGGTCCCCATGCCGTGCGATGCGGGTCGCAACTGCGTATTTCGGCGCCGTCGGTCGTGGCGCAAAGCGCCCGGATCGAGCCGAGCGCCGACATTCAGGGAAGCATGGATGCGTTCCGCGCCGGACGACGCATGTCGATCATCGGCAACCTCGAATTGTCCGACGGTCCTGGCCCAAGGCCGGTCAAGGCGTGGCAATTTCTGTGCTTGAGCGAAATTGCCAATTTCGCTGCGCTGCGTCGCCATCTCGGCCGCGGACGCGCCGATCGGCTCGCTTTCGACATCTCCAGTCAGGTCGCGTCGATCCTGGGTGGCGTGCGCGTTTCGGTTGTCGGACGCTCGATCGTTGAATTCGGTTTCGAAGGCGATGTAATCGCCGATCTGGAACGGGCACTTGCCAGCCTGTCCGAGATATTTGCCACGCCGGTCAACATCGACGGTGAGCCGCATGAGATCCGCATGCTGTTCGGCGCCGCCGCCGCACCAGTCGGTGCGACCGAGGATGTCCGCCTGGCCGAAGAAACCGAAAGTGCACTCGACCAGGCGCGCGTTGAGCAGGCAATCGTGATCCGCGACCTGTCGATGGGGACGCCGGCGTTCGACCGGCTCACTTTGACACGCGAACTCGGCGCCGCGATCGCCAATGGCGAGATGTTTCTGCAATATCAGCCCAAGGTTCATGTCCGGCGGCAGGAGATATCCAGCGCCGAGGCGCTGGTGCGCTGGCAGCACCCGACGCGGGGGCTCGTGCTGCCCGGTGATTTCATCCCGCTCGCAGAAGAGATCGGCGAGATCGGGCCGCTGACGTTGTGGACGCTCGACAAGGTGATCGAGGATCAGCGGACGCTGGCCGCGGATGGTCATGACTTGACCATCTTCATCAATATCTCCGGCCAATTGCTCGCCGATACGAGCTTCGTGGCCGAGGCTTGCGCGAAGGTTTGCGACAACGCCGCCAGGATCGGGTTCGAGATCACCGAGACATCGGTGATTCGCGATCCGCAAAGTGCGATCGCCAACCTCCAGACATTCGCCGATGTCGGTATCACCATTGCGATTGACGATTATGGCGCGGGCCTGTCCTCGCTCGCCTATCTCAAGCAGTTGCCGGCGCGCGAATTGAAGATCGACAAGATGTTCGTGTTGCAGCTGACCAGCAGCAACCGCGACCCGCTGATCGTGCGCTCCACCATCGATCTGGCTCATGCGCTCGAGATGGAAGTCACCGCCGAGGGGGTCGAGACTCAGGCAGCAATGGCGCTGCTCACCGTTATGGGCTGCGATATGGTACAGGGCTATCTGATCAGCCGCCCGATCTCGATCGATGCGTTCCGCCAGTTCCTGCGCGACGACAAGCTTCGCCCGGAGGAATATAGTGCGCCGTCGATGTTCAAGCGGCCGGCAAGCTTCTGGAAGAGCGGATAACACCGAATCGGTGCTTCTTTAGTCTGACCTTAAGCTATCTGGACCAGAACCGTAACGACATGACGGGGACACGCCTTCACGCACTGCTCCGGCATGTGCTGCTCATTCTGGCCCTGGCCGGGGTTGCTGCACCGCATTGTGCGGCGGCCCAGCCTGCCCATGCTGAAGCTGCCGGTGCCGGCACGCGATTCGACGTGATGATCGCCGAGGCCAAGGCGATGATGCTCGCCGATCCCGCCAAGACCATCGTCAAGGCAAAGCAAGCTGAAAAGGTTGCGGGCGTTCTGGCTGGGCCGCAGCGAAATGTCGGTATCGCCACCGCCCGCTGGTTGCAGGGCGAAGCGCATTTGCGACTGAATCAGATCGATGAGGCACGCCCCCTGATCAACAGTGCACTGGCCGCGCTCTCCGCCGAAAAGAAGCCGACCAAGCTGAAAGGCGATGTGCTGCTGTCGCGAGGCGGTCTGCACATGGCGACGACCGAGGTGTCGGCGGCGCTCGCCGATTATCAGCAGGCGCATAATATTTTCCGCGACAGCGGGGAGACGCGCAGCCGCGCGATCGCTCTGCTCAGTATCGCCGCGCTCTACCAGGAGGCCAAGGATTATCAGAACGCACTGAAATATTACGGGCAAGCACTCGACGTGTATCAGGGTGATCCGCAATTGCAGCTGTCGATCTACAACAATCGCGGCGAAGCGTTCAAGGAACTCGAACGCTATGACGAGGCCGAGGAACAGTTCCGCAAGGCGCTCGACCTGGCTAAAACCATGAACAGCCCCGGGCTTGAGGCGCAGATCATGCGCAACATCGCCCGCGGACAATTGGTCGCGAACAAGCTCGACGCAGCCGATGCGACAATCCGCGAGGGATGGAAGCTCGTCGATTCGGGCGACGCCGCCTCGAATGCGCAATTCGCCGCTGTCGCTGCTCAAGCGGCGTTGCAGCGGGGTCGTCTTGCCCAGGCACAGCAACTGATCGTCCGCAGCTTTGCCGGTGTTGATCCGGCGACCACCACCCTGTCATTTCGCGCCAATCATCAAACCGCGTACGACATATTCCGCAAATTGGGCCTGAATGACGCGGCCTTGACGCATCTCGAGGCACTGAGGCGGCTCGACGATCAGACGACCAAGCTTGCGACGTCGACCAACACTGCGCTGATGGCGGCGCGGTTCGACTATGCCAATCAAGAACTGCGTATCGCGAAGCTCAAAGCGGACGAGTTGCAGCGCAATATCGAGTTCGAACGCTCGCGCGCCGAAATGCAGCAATTCATCTTCATCGGCATTGCGCTGGTGACGCTGATCATTCTGTCGATGCTGGCCTATGGCATCGTTACCTTGCGGCGCAGCCGCAACGAGGTGCGGGCTGCCAATATCGATCTCGCCGCCACCAACGATGCTCTGGGCAAGGCGCTGGCCGCGAAGACCGAATTCCTCGCCACCACCAGCCATGAAATCCGCACGCCGCTCAACGGCATTCTCGGCATGACCCAGGTGATGCTTGCAGATCGCAAGCTCAGCGATCCGATGCGCGACCGGATCGGCGTCGTCCATAGCGCCGGCGTGACGATGCGCGCGCTGGTCGACGATATCCTCGACGTCGCCAAGATGGAAACCGGCAACATGACGATCGAGGCGGTCGCGCTCGATTTGAAAGCGACGCTGCGCGATGTCGCGCGGCTGTGGGAGGAACAGGCAAAGGGCAGGGGCATCGGCTTCACACTCGACCTCGATGCCGCGCCCAACTGGATCGAAGGCGATGCCGCCCGCCTGCGTCAGATCGTTTTCAACCTGTTGTCGAATGCATTGAAGTTCACCGAATCCGGCGCGGTGACGGTACGCGCTGCCGCGACCGGCGCAACGCTCGCGATCACCGTCAGCGATACCGGCATCGGCGTTCCTGCCGACAAGCAGGACATCATCTTCGAATCCTTCCGCCAGGTCGATGCCGGTACGACCCGCAAATTTGGCGGTACCGGGCTGGGCCTGACAATCTGCCGCAATCTCGCACGGGCCATGAACGGCGATGTTCGGGTCGAGAGCGTTTCCGGTTCGGGATCGTCCTTCACGCTCGAACTGCCGCTGGTGCTGGCGAATCCGCCCGAGGCGGTGGCGAGCGCGGCAAATGAAAAAGGCGCCCTGTTGATCGTCGATCGCAGCCCGATCACGCGCAGCATGTTGCGTGCATTGCTTGAAGCACGCGCCGGCACGGTGGTCTTTGCCGGCTCGGTCGAAGAGGCCGTGGAGCGGCTCGACGGCGGCGGGATCAGCCAAGTGCTGATCGACGACGCGACGGTAAAGGCCACCGGCGATGTCGATGCAGCATTGCGGGCGATTGCCCATGCCGCAGGCGATGCGCACACGTCCATATTATGGGCAGCGCCGGATGATGCGCAACGTGATCGCTTGATTGCATCCGGTGTGGATGCAATGGTGGCCAAGCCGATCGCTGGAGCGGCGTTGGCGGACTTGCTCTATCCTTTGGACGACAGGGCGCCGAGTTCGTCTGTGTCACGCGCCGCATAGGGTGAAAGAGGCAGAAACGATCATGTCGCGCACCGAATCGCTGACGGCCTTGCAGCCATGAACGTCCTCTTCATCGAAGACGATCAGATGAACCGTCGCGTCGTGGGCGACATGCTCGACGTTGCCGGGGCAACGATGACAGGCGCCGAAAGCGCTGAGATCGGCCTGAAGATGATCGATGAGAATGACTATGCGATCATCCTGGTCGATCTGCGTATGCCGGGCATGGATGGCCTCACCGCGATTCGGCACATTCGCGCCCGTAACGATGCCAAGGCTAGCTTGCCGATCATCGTGGTTACCGCGGACACCGCCATCGACCTGCGCGAACGCTGCCTCGCCGAAGGAGCGGATGAAGTGCTGTTCAAGCCGGTGGCGATGGATGCGCTGTTCGATGCGATGGGCCGGATCCTGGCCAAGGGGTCCGGCGACGGGATGATCGGCTGATCAATCGCGGCGATTGAGTGCCGCCGCCAGGGAGGTCGTGCCACTACCGCGCCGCGCCGGCTTCGGTTGCGATTCGTCGGGCGCCCAGCCGGTCAGAAAGACGATATCGAACCGCTCGCTGGTACGTCCATCGTCGTTGGCACGATCCGCAAAGCCCTGCGCAGCGCGCACCAGCGTGTCGCGGCGGAGCGGCGGCGTGCCCGGCAGCACATTGGTCGCCGCCATGCCGCGCAAGTCGCGGAACAAGCTCCAGATATCACGGTAGCGCACCGTCAATGTCTCGACGTCAGCGACGGGCAGCGCGAAACCCGCGCGCATCAGCAGGTCGCCCGCCGAGCGCACATCGACTTGCGGGTGGATCCGTGCCGCAGGTCGCTCGCCCTCCGCCTCGCGCAGCACGGCACGAAGCGTCGACAGGCTGTTGCCACCGGTAAATGCCGCCATGAACAATCCGTCGGGCCGCAACGCCCGACGCGCCAGCGCCAGCGCGCCGGGCAAGTCGCTGACAGTGTCCAGCGTCCCTGCCGCGACAATCAGGTCAAAGGAGGCATCGGGAAAGCTTGGCCGGTCTTCATCGGCCTGAATGCCCTGCGTCAGCTCTGCGAACACCGCGCCCGGGTCGCTTCTGACGACTTGCGCATCGGGCGGCGCTGCGAAGGCGCCATCGAAACAGCCGAGATCGAGTACGTCGGAAAAAGACCGCGTAACCGACTCCAGCCGCTCAGTGATCCCCTCGAGCATCGCCGCGCGCAGAAAATCATGTGCGGCAAAGTTCGGTGCGGCACGATCGCGGCGGCGGCGGCGGAGGTTGCGGTCGAAGATATCGGGTGGCGTCACGGCCGGGCTTGTGCCGTGCGCGCGGTGCCGCGACAAGGGGTGTGTGACACCGCTTGCGCCTTTCAGGTTCGCTGCCGGCCTGGCCTTGCCGCCGCGCTGCCCGGGATGCGGCGCGGTGACGATCGAGGATCATCGTTTCTGCGTCACCTGCTGGAGCGCGTTGCGTTTCCTCGGGCCGCCCTGGTGTGCCGGGTGCAATCTCCCGTTCGATTATGACAGGGGCGAGGGAGCGCTGTGCGCCGAATGCCACCGAGCACCGCCGCGCCACGCCGGGGTTCGCGCGGCTGTCGCCTATGGCGAGGTCTCGCGGACCGTCGCGCTGAAGCTGAAATATGGCGGCCGCACCGCCTATGCAGAAACCGTCGCGCGTCAGATGGCGCGGTTGATGCCGGCACAGGCCGATCTGCTCGTGCCTGTCCCGCTCCATCGCTGGCGGATCTGGTCGCGCGGCTATAACCAGGCGGCTTTGATCGCGACCGCATTGGCGCGGACGAGCGGCATCGCGGCGGATCTGACGATCCTGCATAGGATTCAGGCCACGCCGTCAATGCGCGGGCTGGGGCCGCGCGAACGCGAGAAGATGGTCGCTCGTGCTTTCCAGGTCGATTCTGCGCGCAAGGACAGCCTGCGCGGCAAGGCCGTGATCCTCGTCGATGACGTGCATACCAGTGGTGCGACCAGCGACAGCTGTTCACGGATGCTGCTCCGTGCCGGGGTCGCCAGCGTGACCATCTTGTGTTGGGCCCGGGTGCTCGATGCGACCCAGAGCGATTGACAAGCGGCCGGTCACACCACATTTCGGCGGTATGGCAAAAGTCGAAATCTATACCAAAGCCTTCTGTCCGTATTGCTCGCGGGCGATGAAGCTCCTGTCCGCCAAGCAAGCTGAGGTCGAGGAATTCGACATTACCATGGGCGGCCCGAAGCGCGCGGAGATGCTCGATCGTTCCAGTGGCCGCAGTACCGTTCCGCAGATCTTCATCGACGGCCGGCATGTCGGTGGATCGGACGAGCTTGCTGCGCTGGAGCGCGAAGGCAAGCTGGACGCGCTGCTGGCGGCATGAGGATTGCCGTGCTTCAGATGACCAGCGGGATCAATCCCGCGGTCAATGCAGCGACCCTGACGGATGGTATCGCACACGCGGCAGCGGGTGGCGCGAGCATGGCCTTCACGCCGGAAATGTCTGGCCTGATCGACCGAGATCGGGAACGTGGGGCCGGCAACATCACGACGGAGGACAGCGATCCGGTCCTTGCTGCGGTCCGGGCCGCCGCCGCCGAGCACCGTCTTTGGGTGCATCTCGGATCGCTGGCGGTGCGACGGGAGGACGGCAAGCTCGCCAATCGCGGTTTTGTGATTGATGACAAGGGCGCAATCCGGGCGCGCTACGACAAGCTTCACTTGTTCGATGTCGATCTGCCGACCGGCGAGAGCTGGCGCGAATCCGCGAATTACGGTGCCGGAGACAGCGCGTCGGTGGTGGAGACCCCGGCGGGCACGCTCGGCTTGTCGATCTGCTACGATCTGCGCTTTGCCGACCTGTACCGTGCGCTGAGCAATGCCGGCGCGACGCTGCTTGCCGTGCCGGCGGCCTTTACGCGTCCGACCGGCGCGGCACACTGGCATGTCCTGCTGCGCGCGCGCGCGATCGAGGCGGGGGCCTATGTCGTCGCGGCTGCCCAGACCGGCGTTCATGAAGATGGCCGTGCGACATTTGGTCATTCGCTGGTGATCGATCCCTGGGGTGAGGTCATACTCGACATGGGCGAGGAGCCCGGTCTGGGTTTTGCCGAGATCGATCCGGCGCGGGTTGTAGATGTGCGTGGCCGCATTCCGGTTCTGTCGCATCGCCGCGCTATTCCCGCCGTGACGGTTGCGCGATGATCGTCTTCGACCTGAAATGCGCCGGCGACCATGTCTTCGAAGCCTGGTTCGGATCGAGCTCGGCATTTGAGGAGCAACGCGAGCGCGGGCTGGTTTCCTGCCCTTATTGTGGTGCGACCGATGTGATCAAGGCCGCAATGGCGCCGAGTATTCCTGCCAAGAGCAACAGCCGGTCCATGCCCTCGACCCTCCCCACGCCCGAGGCGATGAAGGCAGCGTTCGAAGCACTTGCCGCGGCACAATCCAAGGCGCTGGAAACCTCGGAATGGGTTGGCCGCGCCTTTGCCGATCGCGCTCGCGCGATGCATGTCGGCGACGAGGCCTCAGGGCCGATTCACGGCCAATCCACCGCCGAGGAGGTCAGGGACCTGGTCGAGGAAGGCGTGCCGATCGCGCCGCTGCTCGTGCCGATCGTGCCGCCCGAGGCGATCAACTGACCATATCCGCGTCGAGATCGTGGAGAACGGGCCCGGCACTTTGACGCTGCCTGACGCATTCGTCGGCGAGAAACTCGATCAGCGCCCGTACTGAAGGAAGCAGGCCACGCCGTGAGGGAAACACGGCGTGGATGATGCCGGCGCGGGGGCGCCATTGCGGCAGGACATGGATGAGCCGGCCGGCCTCGACATCCTCCCAGATCATCAGCGTCGGAAGCTGGGCGATGCCGACACCCGCAATCGCCGCATCGCGCAGCACGGCCATATCGTCGGTGACGAGGCGCGGCCGGTGCGGCACGACCGCCGTTCGGCCATCGGCATGATGAAGCTGCCATTGATGGTCGCGATGCGGCGGCCCGAGATCAAGGCTTGGAAGATCATTGAGATCGGCCGGCGAGTGCAGCGCGCCGGACACCAATGCCGGACTGGCAACCAGGCATTGTGTGCTTTCGTCGAGACGCCGCATGATGAGGTCGCTTGGCTCTAGCGGCGGGAAACGCACCCGGATGGCGATGTCGAATCCTTCGGCGATGACATCCACCCGCCGATTGGTGCTTTCCAGGTGAAGTTCGACCGCCGGGTTTGCGACCAGGAAGCGCGAAACGATCGCACCGAACTGGAATGAGAGCAGCGCCGCCGGGCAACTCATGCGCACCACGCCGCGCGGTTCAGCGCGTACTTCGGCAATTACCTGCTCCGCTGCCTCCGCCTCGACCAGCACGGCGACACAGCGGTCATAATATTCACGGCCGATTTCGGTGACGGAGAAACGGCGGGAGGAACGGTTGAGCAGCCGCACGTCCAGCCGCTCCTCCAGCAATGCAATGCGGCGGCTGAGCTTCGATTTCTGGATATTGAGTGCGCGCCCGGCGGCCGCGAAACCACCATGATCGACCACTTGAACGAAGTAATAAAGATCATTCAGGTCCTGCATCGTCCTGTTTTTAGGACGATGTGTCGGATTTTGCAATCTTTTGGCACCATCGTCGCGGTGCTATTTCCACTCTAACAGCGATTGGCCCGTCAGAGAGGCGCGACCGCTTCGGAGAAATGTGATGAGCAAGAAGATTCTCGGCCGTTACGGCAATAATCGCGGCCATTGGGTGGGCGACGGCTTTCCGGTGCGCTCGCTCTTTTCGTATAACAGCCTGGGGACGCATATCAGTCCGTTCCTGCTGCTCGATTATGCCGGGCCGCATTATTTCGAACCGACCACCGATCGCCGCGGCGTCGGGCAGCATCCGCACCGCGGGTTCGAAACGGTCACCATCGTCTATGACGGCGAGGTCGAACACAGGGATTCGGCCGGCAATGGCGGCGTCATCGGTCCCGGGGACGTGCAATGGATGACGGCCGGTGGCGGTATCGTTCACGAGGAATATCATTCACCCGCCTTCGCCAAGACCGGCGGGCCATTCCGGATGGTGCAGCTATGGGTCAACCTGCCGGCGAAGGACAAGATGGCGCCCGGCGGCTATCAGGGAATCCTGAACGCCGATATCCCGGTCGTCGACCTGCCCGGCGGGGTCGGCAAGGCGCGCATCATTGCGGGCGAGTTCGGCGGCAGGAAGGGGCCTGCAAAGACCTTCACGCCGGTCAATCTCTGGGACCTGCGGCTCAATCGCGATGCGGATATCGTGCTGGATCTGCCGGAGGGGCATACCGCCATGCTGGTCGTGCTGACCGGCCATGTCACGGTGAATGCCGCCCATGCGGTCGGCGAGGCGGAAATGCTGCTGCTGAGCCGCGAGGGAGGCGATGTGGCGATCCATGCCGATGGCGATGCGATGCTGCTGGTGCTGACCGGGGAGCGGATCGACGAACCGATCGTCGGGCATGGCCCGTTCGTCATGAACAGCGAAGCGGAAATCCACCAGGCCGTGGACGATTTCAACAGCGGCCGGTTTACGCAACTGGCAGCCTGACCGTCCGAGTCCGGTTCCCTTCATCCGGGAACCGGATTCACCTCACCGCAATGATGTCACGCATTGCGATTATTCCGATATCATCAACAGCCAGCGCATGCCGGCGGGAGAATTGTCATGATCGAGATGGTGATCGACGAGCGTCGACGCAGCCTGGGCGGCGGACTGGAAGTGGGGCGTGTCCTGCCCTTTGCGAAACGGCGAATGGTCGGGCCGTTCGTGTTCTTCGACCATATGGGGCCGCTCGATCTTGCGCCTGGCATTGATCGCTCGCTGGACGTCCGTCCGCATCCGCATATCGGTCTTTCGACCGTCACCTATCTGTTTTCCGGCGAGATCATGCACCGCGACAGCATCGGTTCGGTGCTGCCGGTACGTCCGCAAGAGGTCAACTGGATGACCGCCGGGCGCGGGATCACGCACAGCGAGCGGTTCGAAAAGGCACGAGCGGAGGGCGATCGTCTGCACGGCATCCAGGCCTGGGTCGCACTGCCGCAAGCGGATGAGGAAACCGATCCTGCCTTCTCGCACCATGAGGGCGGCGACCTGCCGCAATGGAGCGATGCAGGCGTGCACGGCCAGCTCATTGCCGGCAGTGCCTATGGCCTGACAGCTGCAGTGCGGACGCACTCGCCCTTATTCTACGCCCATCTGGAGATGGAACCGGGGGCAATGGCCGAAATCCCGACCGATCATTCCGAGCGCGCACTCTATGTCGCGACCGGCGCAGTGGAGTTCGACGGCGCCGAATATACGGCCGGCAAGATGCTCGTGCTGGGGCGGGATGCATCAAAGGTACGAGCTACCAGGCATGCGACGGTGATGTTGCTGGGCGGCGAGCCGCTTGGCGAACGCTTCCTTTATTGGAACTTCGTATCCTCCTCGAAAGACCGGCTGGCGCAAGCCGCAGCCGACTGGAAGGCGGGGCGGATGAAGCTGCCCGATGCCGATGATCAGGAGTTCATTCCGCTCCCCGATCTTCCGCCGCCACCGGCCGGACCATCGGGAACGGCGCAATGACTCCGGGCAAGGATTATATATTGAGCAAGGTCGGTGCCGTGATCGGCTCGACGCCTTACGCAGTTGCAATCGACGCGGGGGATCACCGGCTGACCGCCGACGAGCCGGTGAAGCTGGGCGGGCAGGGCAAGGGGCCGGCACCGCTCGACTTGCTGCTCTCCGCGCTTGGCGCCTGTACCGCAGCGACGCTCAAAATATATGCCGAGCGCAAGACCTGGCCGTTAGAAGGGATTGACGTGGCGTTGACATTCATTCGCAACGATCAGGGGGACCGGATCGAGCGCAGGTTGCACGTGAAGGGACCGCTCGATGTTGCCCAGCGCGCGAAACTGGCCGATGTCGCGGAGCGGACGCCGGTGACGTTGGTCATCAGGAACGGCGTCCCGATCGAAACTGAACTGATGGAGGGGCAGTGACGCGCATCATCGGCATCGCCGGCAGCCTCAGGCGCCAGTCGTTCAATCTGGGGCTGTTGCGTGCCGCGGCGGAGCTGATGCCCGATGGCGCGACGCTTGAGGTCCACACCATCAACGACATCCCGCTCTATAATGCCGATGTGGAAGTGGCCGAGGGGCTGCCGCGCGCGGTGACCGATCTCAAGGATAAGATTGCCGCGGCCGATGGGCTGCTGCTGGCGACCCCTGAATACAACAATGGCATTCCCGGCGTATTCAAGAACAGCATCGACTGGCTGTCCCGCCCGGCGAGCGATATCGGCCGGGTGTTCGGTGCGAAACCCGTCGCGGTGATCGGGGCGTCGCCGGGCGGGTTCGGCACGATATTGGCGCAGAATGCCTGGCTCGGCGTGCTGCGTACGCTCGGCACCAAGCCTTGGTTCGAGGGACGCCTGCTTGCTGCGCGCGCCGGCGGATCGTTCGATGCCGAAGGGCGGCTGACCGACGATGCCGTTCGCGAAAAGCTCGCCGGGTTCGTCGCCGGCTTCGTTGCATTCATCGAGGAGGGCAGATCATGAGTGACCTTGTCAGCGTCAGTGTCACCGAGACAGGAGAGAGCCCGTTTGCTGTCCGGATCGTGACAGGCGGTCATATCGTCGTCGGTGACGAGCCAGCATCGATGGGGGGCGCCGATCTCGGTCCGTCACCCTATCAGCTGCTCACCGCCGCGCTGGGCGAATGTACCGCAATGACCGTGCGCTGGTTTGCGCGCCAGCGCCAATGGCCGGTGGACCATATCGCGGTGGATGTGACGCACCGGAAAGGCGCGGTCGAGGGCAGGGCGGGCATGGTCGACATCTTCCACAAGACGGTCCGGATCCGGGGCGCTGCGCTGACCGAAGAGCAGCATGAGCGGCTGATCGATGTTGCCGCGAAATGCCCGGTACACAGGACGCTCGAGGGAGGATCGTCGATCGCTACAGTGGCTGACCGGGTGGGATAGAGTTGCACCTCAAAGCAATGGCGCATGGATTGTTAAGTCAATAATGGTGTAGTGTCAGCCAGTTGGGCGACAGGATCACGATCACTCCATGATTGAGACTTCGAATTCGAATCCCGGTCTTGATCGCGACGGGGCCATGATATTGGGACACCTCCTCCGATTCCGGCGGACATTCGTACTGGGCCTGGCACTGCTGTCGGCCTCCTGCAGCAGCACGACCGGCAATCCCGCACCCCCGAAGAATCAATCGCCGGCGGAGTTGCCGCAGCAGACGTCGACCATCGTCGTCCCGATCAGCGTCGGGCTCGCCGATCTGGAAGCGGGCCTCAACCAGCGCACGCCGCAGACCCTGTGGAAGATCGACGAATTCGTGCCGAGTTGCGTGCCGGCTCAGCGCTTGAAGGTGTTCGGCAAGAAGCTGAAAGTCACGCCGACCCTGCACTGCCGGATCGCCGGGCAAGTGACGCGCGGGCGGATCAGCCTGAGCGGCAGCGGCGATGTGCTCACGATCACCATGCCGATCCGCGCCGCAATCAGCGCGAAGAATGTCGGCGGCATCATCAAGCAGGAAACGGCGACCGGCGCCGCCATCGTCCGGGCGCAGGCGAAACTGTCGGTCGATCGGCGCTGGTCGCCGGTGGCGAAGGTCAACATCGCCTATGACTGGACCGATCCACCCGGCATCGATTTCCTCGGCCAGAGGATCCGTTTCACCAGCAAGGCCGACGCCAAGCTGAAGTCGGTGGTCGCCAACCTCGAGCGCGATCTGCCCAAGGAGCTTGCCAAACTCCGCATGCACGATCGTTTGCAGGGCCTGTGGAAACAGGGCTTCGCCTCGATCCTGCTCAACCGCGAGCGCCCGCCGGTCTGGATGCGGGTAACGCCGCGCGAGCTGGGCTTCGAAGGGTATCGCGTCTCCGGCCGCACGCTCGAAATGACCCTCGCGGCGCAGGCCCTGACCGAGACGTTCGTGGGTGATCGTCCGGCTGACCCAACGCCCACGCCGTTGCCGCCGCCATCACCCCGTTATGGATCCAAGGGCCTGCGCTTCTTCATTCCGGTTCTCGCGGACTATGCGCAGCTTGAGCCGGTGGTCGAACGCGCGCTGGTGAGGCGGGCAAAGAAGGGGATCAGTCTGACCGGCATCGGGCCGGTCGATGCGGAATTCGGCAAGGTGACCATCTATGCCACGGATGGCGGCCGTCTGGCGGTCGGAATACAGGCCAAGGTCCAGCAGCGCAGCGGCATCCGCGCTACTACCAGCGGCGTGATCTGGCTGTCCGCCATTCCCTATAATGAGACGAATTCACAGCGGGTGCTGGTCCGCGACCTGAAGATCGCCGGGCAGGCCGACAGTCGTGTCGTCAACCTGTTGTTCTCGCTGTTCGAGGATCCGTCGGTCCTGGAGGGGATACGCGCATCGTTGACGCATGATTTTGGCGGCGATTATCAGAAGGTCCTCCTCGCGGCGCGGAAAGCGATTGCCGGCCACCGCGAAGGCGATTTCGTGTTTGCCGCCAATGTGTCCACCGTGACGAACGGAACCCTGAAGGTCACGGGCGAGGGATTGTTCATGCCGGTCCAAGCCAGCGGGCAGGCCAGCATTTCCTACAAGCCGCGCTAGTTCGCCGGGTACCGGCGGTTGGCTCAGATATATTCGTCGATCCAGTCGAACAGTCGGTGGTCGCTCACCGCGGCCGCGCCCTCCTGGCAATGCAGCAGGCCCGTATCCTCGGCCTCGAACAGCATGAAGGTCTTGGGGCAGCGCAGCGCGTCATAGAGCTGCCGCGCCTGGCCGACGCTGGTGGTCTCGCCGCTGCCGTCCATCACGAGCGTGCGTGCCTTGATCCTGCGAACCGAGTCGACATTTGAATATCGCCGGAGTTCGAAGAGCAGTGCCGATGGCGATCCGACGCCGTGCTTGGCCATGGCATCGCGCATGAACCAGCGAATGAGCTGCTGCTGATCCATCAGAGCGCGTATTTCGCGATCGAAGCGTGCGGGATCGCTGTCCAGCAGAGGCAGCAATTCCGGAATATAGATCTCGAGCTGCTCGAAGGTCGATGCGCCCCAATCGAGAACGCCGGGATTGGCGACGATCAGCTTGATGCGATGCTCGAACGCCGCGGCGCGCGGCACGAGTGCGCCGCCCATGCTCCAGCCGAGCAAGCCAATCCGCTTCCGGTCGACCCCGGCGATCCGCTCGGCAAAGTCGATCATCGGCGAGACGACGCGTTCCCAGTCATGGCGGAATGGCAAACCCTGCGCCCGCAATGCCATGCCCTGGCCGGGGCTGTGCACGAACAGGGCATGATAGCCGCGCTCGAGCGCATCGTCGCAGATGTGCTTGCTCGCTTCCGGCCAGGCGTCGCGGCCCTGTTGCAGGATGATGAGTGGCGCATCGCCGCGTGCGCGTGGCGAGCGCAGGAAATAGCCGGGCAAGGCAGTGTTTTCATAGGGTATCTGTACTGGCTGTGCCGGCCAGCGCAGCAATCGCACTGCCTGGCGATAGGCGTCGGACGAACGCTGGGCCGCGTCGCGATTGCTGGAGTGACTGGGCTCCGGATGGTGCATGACCACCTGGCGGTAATAGGTCGCGGCACGCAGATAGGCTTTGCCGGCGCTTGTCCGACGATCCTGCTGCTCGCTCGCCCGGGCCGTTCGCTCGACGCGCTGCGCCGTGTTCATCCATTCGCGTGGCCAGCTCCAATCGTCGGTGCCGTCGATCCGGACTCCGGTATCGAGGACTTCGCCGATGTCGGCGCTTCCCGAATAGGTGGTTCCGAGTGCATGCAGGAGCTGGCTGTTCATCACGCCGTCCTCGAACAGCCCCAGATCATACCAGGGCGATCGGGGAGTCTTTCTGGCTTGCCATCCCGGCGCCGCGATGGTGGCGCGGTCGGCGTTGAACAGCGCCACCGCAAGCCCCGCGGCCTGGATGAGTCGCCTGCGTTCGATCGGTGTTGCCATGTCTCTGTTTCTCCGTGCGGGTTGCCGGCAAGCTAGCGACCGCGTCGCGCGAGCGGATAACGCGGGGGTTTCAAGAGATGACGAAATGTGACCATCTCCGCTGTTCCGCCAAAAAATAAAAAACCACCCCTGTTAAGTTGGATTTCCGGTCCGGATTTCTGTTTGATTTTCAGGTGCTTATGCCTTTTTACCGCTGTTATGAATAACAGGGGTCGGCTAAGGCGTAACAGCGGTCGAACAGCGGTCGAACAGCGGGGTTCGATCGGCCGATTGTCTTCATCATGAGAAAGAGCGCGGCGGAAACCCGGTCAGGGTCTCGTCCGGTGCGACCCTGCCATGAGCGATATAGACCTTGAATCAGTCGCGAGGCGTTCGGGTCAGCGGCTTGGGCAACCTGTCGCTCGTTCGCGGCCGGGTCGGCGAGGCGGGTCTAAGGACCGAAGGATTTTTGTCTCACTTGAGATTAAAACGCCCATTCAGGATTAAATTCTCTTGTCGGGAGTATAAAAGCGTGATTTGTCTCGGATGCGCACTGAATGCGGCCGGGCTGGCCGAAAATGAGGAATCGATCCTCCAAAGAACCCGCGAGCCACGAGGCTGGCAGGCAGCCCGTCGAGACAAAAAAAGGGGAAGAGGGATGAAAATCGAACGGATTCTATGCTGTGCGACGTCGGCAATTGCCTTGATGTACAGCAGCGGTGCCCTGGCTCAGGCAACAACCGCGCCGCAGACCGCCGACACACCTGCCGAACAGGCCGGTATCGAGCCAGCCGGTGCTGAGGCTGGGGACGATGGCCGGGAAATCATCGTCACCGGGTCGCGCATTCGTCGCGACGGTTTCGATCAACCCACGCCCACCACGGTGCTCGGTGATGTCGAACTGCGGCAGGGCGCGCGCGCCAATATCCAGCAAGTCTTGAACGATCAGCCGCAATTTCGCGCGACGGTGACGCCGCAGGTCTCGAACGGCAACACTTCGACCGGTACGGCGCCGGTCGATCTGCGCGGCCTTGGCATCAATCGCACGCTGACTCTGGTCAACGGACGGCGTTTCGTCGGCGATAACAATCTGAACTTCGTGCCGACCGGCCTGATCGAGCAGGTTCAGGTCGTGACGGGCGGTGCATCTGCGGCCTGGGGGTCGGGCGCGGTCGCCGGCGTGGTCAACCTTATCCTCAAGGACGATCTGCAAGGCGTAACGGTCGGCGCGCAGAGCGGCATTTCATCGCGCGGCGACGGCATGCGGTATGGTTTCGATGCCAGCTTCGGCACAAAATTCGCGGGTGGCAACGGCCATTTCATGATCGGCGGCGAGTATCTCAAGGATGAGGGGATCTTCGATCGCAATTCGCGGCGCAATCTGGGCAGCGCCGGGATCGTGCGGGTCAATCCGACCAGTCTGACCGATTTGTCGACGCGCCTGACGCGTGACGTGAATTACGGCAATATCAGCCGGGATGGCCTGATCACGACCGGCGTTCTGGCTGGTCAGAACTTCGGCAGCGATGGCGTGCTGCGTCCATTTCGCGGTGGTACCCCGCTCGGCGCCGGAGCCTTTCCGGGCCAGATGATCGGTGGCGCCGACGGTGTTGGCCTATATGACGATGTCAGCGCCTCGACGCCGTTCGACCGGCTCAACATCTATGGCCGGGCGAGCTATGATCTGGGTGGGGCGACGATCTGGGTCGATGGGACCTATGGGCGATCGACCAGCAATGCGCGATTCCTGACCGATTTCATCGTTCCGCCGCTGACGATTTCGGCAACCAACCCATTCCTGTCGGCGGCAGTGCGCAACCAGCTGGCGGCGGCGGGCGAGACCAGCTTCACGCTCGGCCGTATGTTCAGCGATGTCCTGTCGATGAGGTTCAATACCAAGCGTGAGAATTGGGAAGGCGCGTTCGGCATCAACGGCGACCTCGGCAAGTTCAAATATCGTGCGCATTACAGCCATGGCGAGATTCACGAGAATGAACGGCTCGAGAATTCGCGGATCGACGCCAACTTCACCAATGCGCTGGACGCCGTGTCGAGCGGCGGCAAGATCGTCTGTGCGATCAACGCCGATGCAATTACCACCAATGACGACCCGGCGTGCCGCCCGCTCAATCCGTTCGGTCGCTACAACGCCTCGGCCGAGGCAGTGGATTACGTCACGGGGACGCAGCAGCAATTGACGACGACGAAACTGGATTCGGTGGCGGCCGAAATACAGGGCGACCTTTTCTCGCTCTGGGCCGGCCCGGTTACTCTGGTTGTCGGCGGCGAAGCGCGCTGGTCGAGCATCTCATCCACGCGCAACGCCGATGCGGTGGCCGGCATTTTCAGCCTGCCGGTTTATACCAGCGACCTGAAGGGCAGCTTCAACGTGAAGGAAGCCTTTACCGAGGTTTCCTTCCCGGTGATCGACGCCGAGGGTGTGGCGAAAGTCGAGCTTAACGGCGCGGCGCGCTATTCGGATTACAGCAATAGCGGCGGTATCTGGTCCTGGAAGGCCGGCGGCACCGCACGGCTGTTCAATGACCTGTTGCTGCGCGTGACGCGTTCGCGTGACATCCGGTCGCCCGATATCAATGAATTGTTCAGCGTCCGGAACATCAATGTCGGCGCGCTGGTCGATCAGGACAGTGCCGGCCGGGTGGCAATTCCCGGCTATAATGCGACGCCGCAGGCGGTGACCACCTATAGCGGCGGGAACCCGGACCTGGTGCCCGAAGTCAGCAAGGGCTGGACCGCCGGCATAACCTATTCGCCGTCCTTCTTTCGCGGCTTCAGCCTGGCGGTCGACTATTACGATGTGAACATCAACGGCGCGATCACCACCCTGACCGCATCGAGCCTGACACTTGCCTGTTCGAAGGGGAATACGGCCGCGTGCAACTCGATCATCCGCAACCCGACGACCCAGACGGTCGAAACGGTGTTCTCCAATTCGCAGAACATCGCCAGCTTCTCGACCCGCGGCGTCGACATCGAAGCATCCTATGTGCTGCCCTTGTCCAGGGTCAGCAGCAGCATGGGCGGTACGCTGCGAATGCGTGCGCTGGCGACCTATATCGACAGCTTCATCTTCGACACGGGCGTCACCCGGGTCGATAGTGCGGGCAGTGTTGGCGACGCGACGGCCAACGGCGTTCCCAAATGGCGTGGCACGCTCGGCCTGACCTATCAGGATAACATCGTCGGGTTCGATGCCCGGGTGCGCTATGTCGATGGCGGGCTGTATAATCGCGCGCTGACCACGCTGGTGAACAACAAGATCGCGTCGCGGACCTATCTCGATCTCGGCGCGCAGTTCAAGGTGATGGACCGCTTCACCCTGTTCGGCAACGTCAACAATGTGTTCGACGCGCCGCCGCCGATCACCACCGCCGGCAACCCGCATTACGATATTGTCGGCACCTATTTCACCGCCGGCGTGCGCGTGAAATTCTGATCGAGCAAGGAAGCGCTGCCGCTTCGACCGGGGCGGCGGCGCATCCTGTCAAACCCTGAAGATCGACCGCATCACAATGGAGTGGCGGACATGATGAAATACAGCCCGAAAACCCTGACCGCCGGCGCCCTGCTGGCGATCGCGCCGCTCACCGTGACGGCGGCGCCACTCGCCGCGAAAACCCCCGCCGTCAAAGCGAATCGCGCTGCCGCGGCGGTGGCGATCAGTCCGGTCAGCCTGGCGGCGCTACCCAGCTTTATCGATGGCGTGATGGCCGAACAGATCGCTACGCGCGAAGTGGCAGGGGGCGTGGTGACCATCGTCTACAAGGGCAAGGTGCTGCTTTCGCGGGGCTATGGCTATGCCAATGTCGACAAGCGCATCCCGGTCGATCCTGCGCGCACGCTGTTCCGGCCGGGATCGGTGTCGAAACTGTTCACCTGGACTGCGCTGATGCAGCAGGTGGAGCAGGGTAAGGTCGATCTCGACGCCGATGTGAATACCTATCTCGACTACAAGATTCCTGCCCTTGGATCGACGCCGATCCGGGTGCGCGACCTGTTTCAACATACACCCGGGATGAGCGATATCGGGGGCATCACGGCGGAGAATGTAGGCAAGCTGGTGCCGTATCGCGACTGGATGAAAGCGCACATCCCGGCGCGAGTATGGGCGCCGGGCACCGAGATTTCCTATTCCAACTATGGCGCTGCACTGGCCGGCTATATCGTCGAGCGCGTCTCGGGCGAGCCCTATCCCGATTACGTCGAGAAGCACATCTTTCGTCCGCTCGGCATGATGACGACCACCTTTCGCGAGCCGCTGACCGGCGCGATGCGGGACCATATGGCGACGGGGTACGAGGTGAAGGACGGGCGTCTCCTGGCTACACCATTCGAATATTACAGCCTGATCATGCCGGCCGGATCGGCCTCGGCGACCGCACCCGACATGGCGCGCTTCATGCTCGCCATGCTCAACAAGGGGCAGCTTGGCACGGCGCGGATCCTGACCCCGGCATCGGTCGCGTTCCTGGAGAGCAATTCATTCGCCAATGCCCCGCACCTTGCCGGGATGGCGCATGGTTTCATGGTTCACCGCGAAGCCGGGCCGCGCCTGGTCGGACATGGCGGCAACACCCAGGATTTCCACTCCAACCTGACCATCGCCCCGGCCGCCGATTTCGGCTTCTTCGTGTCGTTCACCGGCGGGACCGGAAGCTATCTCGGGCGCACCGAATTGAGCGATGCGATCATCGGAAAAGTCTTTCCGCAAAAGCCCGCACCGCGCTGGACCGGCAGCGAGAAGCGGCCGCCTCTCGGCGGCTATCGCAGCAATCGCCGCGATTATGCCGAGGCGGCTCAACCGGAATATGATCTGAAGATCTCAATGCCGGCGGATCATATCGTCACAGTCGAGAATAGCGGGCGCAAGACGTCCTGGGAGCAGGTCGGCCCCGGCTTGTATGAACTGGTCACCGGCGCGCGCGATGGTGGGCCCTATGACCGGCTGGAGTTCTACGGCACGAACGCGGACCCGCGGCTGTCGTTCGGCTCGCAACCGCATGTGACCTATCATTTCGTGAAGCCCTGAGTTCAGAGCGTTTTCGAATTCAGTTAGTCCGTCCCCTCCGTTCGTTTCGAGCGAAGTCGAGAAACTATGCGCAGCATTTGTGGCATGTTTCTCGACTTCGCTCGAAACGAACGGAAAAGGGATTCCACCTAAACCGACGATTTCGCGGCAGGGAACGCGCCTGTTCCACTCGGAGCGAGCCCGCAGTGTCGACGTTTATGACGTCCTCAGGCCGCGGCGATATCCTGGGTGCGTTCCTCATGGATGTTGATCAGCGAGGTCATGAGATTGTCCTCGCCGCTCGACATCACGCCGATCGTCACGGCTTCGTCACAGCCTTCGGCGACGAGATAGGCATGGCCCATCGCTGAATCGATATAGATCGATTCGCCTTCGCCGAGTTCGACCGGGTCGTAGAATTCGGTGTGGACGACGATGCGTCCCTTGACCACGAAGATGAATTCCTCGCCGGCATGACGCACCAGGTCGCCGAACTCCTGCAGCGACTTGGCGCGGATCTTGGTCAAATTGGGGATCATGCGTTTCTGGCGCAATTCGGTGCACAGATAATAATAATCATAATTGGGAGTGTTGACCCGCACCGCCCGATCGAGCGTGCCGATGCTGCGGCGTGCCATCACCCCCGATGTGGCCGATGTTTCGCCCTCGGCGAACATCTCCGACATGCGAATGTTGAGCCGCTCGCTCAATTGCTGCAGCTTGTCATAGGTCAATGTCAGGCGGTCATGTTCGACCTTCGACAAAGTCGACACCGGAATGCCGCTGCGCTCGCTCATCTGCTTCAGCGTCCAGTTGTTGCGGCTGCGAAGCCCCTTCAGCACTGTGCCGAGTGTGAGTTGACCGCTTTGCATCGTCGAACATCTCCTAAAGACCGTTCCGCCAGGACGTCCTGAACGGGACACAATATCCTGTTCAGGGCATATGTAGCAGAGGTCTCATATAAACATCCGTGAAAACTAGCATCACATATAGCGCTCGCGCAATTCAGCGATTCACGACAGCGCCGGCCATGCGATCATATCCGCGCTCGGCGCCGGCTGTTCCCTTCTCAGCAGCCATCGGCGTCGGTGTCGCGGCAATGCTTCAGGCGGTCATTCAATGGGCAACTCAACGGAACAGCAAGATTTGCACATTTTGTCTTGATTAGAGAATATTTTTCTTCTCAATATGGTTTGGCTGAATGAAAGAACGCCAGGCAGGGGATCCCACGTCCGAGAATGTCGGGCTTTCGTCATCCGGTTACCGACCGGTTCGTGATGTTTCGTCCCTCTCGTGACGCCAAAAATCCCGCGACCTGAAAATAAAGCTGATGGGAGAAATCGAGATGAAGTTCCGGACTAGTGCGATCGTCGCCACTCTCCTGACCGCCACGCTGAGCTCGGCCGCGCCCGCACGCAAGGGGGGCGGTCCGACGTATGACACCCTCCTGAAAGGCGGCACCATCTATGACGGGTTGGGCGGCGCAGCGGTGACCGGCGATGTCGCGATCCGCGGCGACCGTATCGTTTATGTCGGTCCAAAGGCGCCGGGTACTGCGCAGACGACGATCGATGCCAAGGGGCTCGCCGTGGCGCCTGGTTTCATCAATATGCTCAGCTGGGCGGTCGAATCCCTGATCGCCGACGGGCGCGGGTTGAGCGATATCCGTCAGGGCGTGACGCTGGAGGTGTTCGGCGAGGGCGACAGTTTCGGGCCGGTGACACCGGGGATGAAGCGGCTCGCGGTCGATCGCCAGAGCGACGTCAAATATCCGATCGCATGGAACTCGCTTGCCGAATATCTCGACTGGCTGGCCAAGCGCGGCATCGCGCCAAATGTCGCTTCGTTCATCGGCGCGACCACCGTGCGCGCGAACGTGCTGGGCGAGGAGGATGTCGATCCGACGCCCGCGCAATTGCAGCAGATGCGCGGCCTGGTGGCGAAGGCGATGCGCGATGGCGCGATCGGGGTGGGATCGTCGCTGATCTATGCGCCTGCCAGTTATGCCGAGACGCCCGAACTGATCGCGCTGGTCGACGAGGTAGGGCGCTGCGACGGCCTGTATATCAGTCATATGCGGTCCGAGGGTGACCGGTTGATCGAGGCGATCGACGAGCTGATCGAGATTTCGCGCAGGACCGGCGCGCGCGCCGAAATCTATCACTTCAAACAAGCCGGAAAGGACAATTGGCCGAAGATCGATGCCGCGATTGCGCGGGTCGAGGCAGCGCGCCAGGCAGGCCTGAAGATCACCGCCGACATGTATCCCTATACCATCGCGGGCTCGGGTCTCGACGCCTCGATGCCGACCTGGGTCCAGTCCGGCGGACTGGAGAAATGGATCGAGCGGATGAAGGATCCGAAGGTCCGTGCGCGGCTGGTCGACGAGATCGGCAAGCCGGGAGTGGGCTGGGAGAATATGTATCGTGCCTCGGGCGGCGCCGACGGGCTGATCGCGGTCGGCTTCAAGAGCGAGAAGCTGAAGCCGCTGACCGGCAAGACCATCGCCGAGATTGCGGCGATGCGCCACACCTCGCCGATCGAGACGATGATGGATCTGGTGATCGAAGATGGCAGCCGGGTCGGCATCATCTATCGCATCATGGACGAGGCAAATGTCGCCCGCGCCGTGGCGCTGCCCTGGATGAGCTTCGGATCGGATGCCGATGCGCAGGCGCCGGAGGGGCCGTTCCTGAAATCGCGGCCGCACCCGCGCGCCTATGGCACTTTCGCGCGGGTGGTCGGTCATTATGCTCGCGACGAAGGGCGGATGCCGATGGCCGAGGCGATCCGGCGCATGACCTCGCTGCCGGCCGCCAATCTCGGCATCAGGGAACGCGGCCGGCTCGCGCCCGGCTATCACGCGGATATTGCGGTCTTCGACCCTAAAAGCTTCGTCGATCGCGCAACCGTGCAGCAGCCCCAGGCCTTCGCCGCCGGCATGCGGTCGGTCTATGTCAACGGCAAGGCTGTGCTGCTCAACGGCGAGCCGACCGCGAACCGGCCGGGCCAGGTCGTGCGCGGACCCGGCTGGACGGGCTGGCCGGGCGGTGGGGCGTGCCGCAAGCGATAGCGGCAGGCCAGGTCAGAACCCACATCGTGAGGTGGCGCCCAGGTCCGAATGCGTCTCGCGTCCCCTTTGCCCAGCTTGCCGTATGGCCATCGCGCGTGTCACCCTCGCGCCAATGGCGACTCGCCGACGCTGACGAGAGGATGTGCAATGCTTCGTTTCGGAATCATGGCCACGCTTGGCCTTACGATCGCGGCCTGCACCAGCGGTGGTGGCCCCAGCGATAACGCGGCGACGGCCAATACTTCCGTCGCCATCGGAAATACCATCGCCGCCTCTGCGGCGCCAACCGGACCATTGGATGCCTGGGTTGGCAAGCATCCATCGGAGAAAGTCGACGGCTTGACCTTCCTGGCGCAGCCATCTGTCAAGGCGGCGGTTGCCGCTGTGCCGGACGCGAAGGTTCGTGATTTCGTGCATGGCTATAACGGACCCGACGCACCGATTGTGAAGAAGGACGGGCGAGTGCTTGCCTGGGGCTGCGAGAAGCATAATTGCGGCTACCATAACTGGTCGGTCTCGATCACGCCGGATGGTTCGAGCGCCGAGGTCTGTTTCTATCAGAACGACGCCAAGCCGGACGGCGCATCGACCTGGTACGTCGCGGCGGGCAAAACCGAACAGCGTCCAGGCAATTGCCCTTCCGAGTAAGGCACCGCAGCCGCGCGGGGCTGCGGGCGATGGCGAGCATTCGCGCCTGACGATCAGGGGCTGCTCATCCCGGCGCGACGGGGTTGGAAATATTCCTGTCCATTCTGGTCAATTGGCCGGCGGCTTCGCGGGTCGCCTCGCCAATGGCGCTAATCATATCGTCGCCATGCTGGCCGCTGAACATCGTGCAGGACAAGACGAAGCGTGCCGCGCCGTCCGCGGTGCCGATGGTCGCAGCCACGCTGGTGACGCCGCGAAGCAGTTGATCCCGGTCCAGCGCCCAGCCGCGGCGACGCGTGGTTTCAAGCTCCGTCACATAATGCTCGATGTCCGGATTTTCCTGCCACCGGACCGCGGCGATTCCTGCGGCAATGCTGCTGTGCGATGCACCGGTCGCCGCCGCGACCGCGCGCCCGGCTGCACCGGCATAAAGCGGTTGCCGCTGGCCGACTACCATATGGATCCGGGTCGCCGCGACACTTTCCGAAAGAGCGACAAGGATGAGGCGCTCGGACGCGGCCAGGCGCCAAAGCCCGCACGCGACGTCGAAACGATCGGCGATATCCCGCATCGCGGGCGCAGCTGCAGATAAGATGTTCTCGCCTCGCGATGGTTGCGCGAGTTCCGCGATGCCGGGGCCGAGCGCATAGCGCTTGGTCGCCGGATCGAACAGGAGCAGCCGCTCCGCAGCGAGCGTCTTGACCAGGTTGAAGCAGCTGCTCGGGCTGATGCCGAGATCGCGCGCAATGGCGTTGACTCCACGTCCGTCCGGCATGGGGCCGAGATAGCGGAGAATGGCGATGGCATGCACCACCGAGCCAACGAACGGGGAGCGTAACGCGGGCCCATGTGAGGGGAGGTCGATTGTCATGATGGATTATTCATTCACATAGATGAATAGCATTCGTGATGTTGAATAACAATCGCCGATGATGATAGAAGGCCTGCAAAGAAAAGGCGGGTGGAGAGTCGCTGATGGGAATGCTCGAGGGCAAGGTGGTCGCCATAACCGGCGCCGGACGCGGCATCGGCCGGGACATTGCGCTGCTCTGCGCGAAGGAGGGCGCAGCGGTGGTCGTCAACGACCTGGGCGGATCCGCCGATGGCGAGGGTAGCGACGCCGGCCCGGCCGAGGAAACCGTCAACGATATCAGGTCAGCCGGCGGCAAGGCGGTGGTCAATGGCGCGAGTGTCGCCGATCCGGCGGGTGCGGCATCGATCGTCGAGGATGCGGTCAGGAATTTCGGGCGGATCGACGCCGTGGTCAACAATGCCGGCATTCTGCGCGACCGCATCTGGCACAAAATGTCGCATGAGGACTGGCAGGCGGTCATCGACGTCCATCTCCACGGCGCCTTCAACGTGTCCAAGGCGGCTACGCCCTATTTCCGCGATCAAGGGGCGGGCAGCTTCATTCATTTCACCTCGACCTCCGGCCTGATCGGCAATTTCGGACAGGCCAATTACTCGGCCGCCAAGCTCGGCATTGTCGGGCTGTCGCAATCGATCGCGCTCGACATGGCGCGCGCCGGGGTGCGCTCCAACTGCATTGCGCCGTTTGCATGGAGCCGGATGGTCGCGACGATCCCGGCAAGCAATGAAGTCGAGGCGCTGCGCCTCGAGCGGCTGAAAACCATGTCGACCGACAAGATCGCGCCGCTCGTCGCCTTTCTCGCGTCCGATGCGTCGGCAGAGGTCACCAACCAGATCTTCTCGGTACGCAAGAACGAGATTTTCCTGTTCTCCAAGCCGCGCCCGATCCGTTCCATGCACCGCGCCGAGGGCTGGACCGTGGAGAGCATCGCCAGCGATTTGCTGCCGGCGTTCCGGCCGAGCTTTTCCGGCCTCGATCGTTCGGGCGACATTTTCGGCTGGGACCCGATCTGATGCCGCTCGATTACGCGTTGCTGAAGGCACTGCCGCCGATCGCCGCGCGGCACGACTGGACGGCGCGTGACACGATGATCTACGCGCTCGGCATCGGCGCGACCGACTTGCCGTTCGTCTATGAAGCGGGCCTCAGCGCACTGCCGACGATGTGCGGCGTGCTCGCTTATCCCGGCTTCATCTGGAAGAATCCCGATTATGGCGTGACCTGGCAAAAGGTCCTTCATGTCGAGCAGACGATCGAGATTCACGGGGCGATCCCGGCGGAAGGACGCTTCAGCGCGGATACGGTGATCGAGTCGATCGTCGACAAGGGCGCGGACAAGGGGGCGATCATCACCACCTCGCGCCGGATCAGCGACGGGGCGGGTCATCACTTCGCGACGGCGCGCGGCGCGATCATCGCGCGTGGGGACGGCGGCTTTGGCGGCGGCGACCCGGCTGCGCCATCGCCAGAGCCGATGCCGGAGAGCGCGCCCGATTTCAGCGTGTCGCTGCCGACCAGCGCGAGTCAGGCAATGCTCTATCGCCTGTCGGGCGATTATAATCCGGTCCATATAGATCCCGAGGTGGCGCGCATCGGCGGGTTCGATCGTCCGATCCTGCATGGCATGTGCACCTACGGCGTTGCCGGGCGCGCGCTGATCGCGGCGCTGTGCGGCAATGATCCGGCGCGGCTGGCGTCGATGACCTGCCGCTTTTCGGCGCCGGTCTATCCCGGCGAGACGATCCGGATCGAAATCTGGCAGGACGGTGCGGGTGAGGCGCGATTCCGCGCGCGGGTCGAGGAGCGCGGCCTGTTCGTGCTCAACCATGGCCGGGTGCAATATCGATGAGCGGAGATACGATGACCGGCATCATTGCCTATGGCGCCTATGTGCCGCGTACACGGTTGCAGCGTGCGGCGGTCCATGCCGCGAACAGCTGGTTCGCACCCGGCCTGAAAGGGCTGGCCAAGGGCGAGCGCGCCATCGCCAATTGGGATGAGGACGCGATCACCATGGCGGTGGAGGCGGGGCGCGATTGCCTGAATAATGTGGATCGTACGCAGCTGGCGTCGGTGATGCTGGCATCGACCAGCCTGCCTTTTGTCGATCGCCAGAATGCCGGGGTGGTCAAGGAAGCGCTCAACCTGCCCGACGCGATCGCCACGCTCGACGTGACGGGCAGCCAGCGTGCCGGCACCTCTTCGTTGCTGAGTGCGCTGCAGGCAGTGGCCGGCGGCAGCGGGCCGATCCTCCATCTTGCGGCTGAGAAGCGCCAGGCATTGCCCGCATCCGAGGCGGAGATGGTGCAGGGCGATGCGGCCTCGGCGTTGCTGGTTGGAAGCGAGAACCCGATCGCGCGGCTTGTCGGTCATCACGGCGTGGCCACCGATTTCGTCGACCATTTCCGCGCCAGTGGGCAAGCGTTCGATTATGGCTGGGAGACGCGCTGGATCCGCGATGAAGGGATCGGCAAGATCCTCGGCGGCGCGATCCGCGATGCGCTGATCAAGTTCGGGCTCGACGGAAGTGCGATCGACCGGCTGATCGTACCGATCACCACGCGCGGCGTTGCCGAGGGGCTGGCCAGGGCCGCGGGCATTGCGCCAGCGGCGATCGTTGATGCGCTGGCCGCGACGGTCGGCGAAAGCGGCGCGGCGCACGCCACGCTGATGCTGGCGCATGCGCTGGAGAGCGCAAAGCCCGGCGAGCGCATCCTCGTCACCAGCTTCGGCCAGGGGGCGGACATATTGCTGTTCGAAGTGACCGAGGCGATCGCCGGGGCAAAGCCATTGTCCGGGGTGTCGGGCTGGCTTGCACGGCGCAGGGAAGAGAGCAATTACCTGAAATATCTCTCGCTGCGCGGCTTGCTGGCACTCGATCGCGGGATGCGCGCGGAGCAGGATCACAAGGTTGCTCTGACTGCGCTTTACCGCAACCGCAAGGCGGTGCTCGGGCTGGTCGGCGGACGCTGCAGCAAGACCGGGACGGTGCAGTTCCCGAAGACCGATATCAGCGTCAATCCCAATGACCATGCGATCCGCACGCAGGAGGATTATCCGCTCGCCGAACTGCCGGCGAGAATTCTGACTTATACCGCGGACAGCCTGACCTACTCGCCCGATCCGCCGAGCTGTTATGGCAGTATCGAATTCGAGGGCGGCGGCCGGATGATGGCCGAATTCGCCGATATCGAACCCGATGCAATCGAGGTCGGTGCTGCCTTGCGGATGATGTTCCGCATCAAGGCAGTGGACGAGAAGCGCGATTTCAAACGCTATTTCTGGAAAGCGGCTCCGGCCGGCTGACACCATTTAAGGAGCTGGCCGATGGCCCGAGGGATCAAGGACAAGGTCGCCATATTGGGCATGGGATGCACCAAGTTCGGCGAGCGCTGGGACAAGGATGCCGACCAGCTGATGGTCGAGGCCTATGAGGAAGCGATCACCGATGCCGGGATCGAGACCTCGCAGATCGACGCCGCCTGGTTGGGTGCGGCATTCGATGCGGTCAATATCGGGCCGTCGGGCATTCCGTTGTCGATGGCGCTGCGGCTCAAGAATATCGGCGTGACCAAGGTCGAGAATTACTGCGCCAGCGGCACCGAGAGTTTTCGGGGTGCGGTCTATGCGGTGGCGTCTGGCGCAGCCGACATCGCGCTGGCGATGGGGGTCGAGAAATTGAAGGACACCGGCTATGGCGGCTTGCCGGTGCGGACGCGCGGCACGACCCATGACATGATCGGCATCACCGGCTCGGCACCGGGTAATTTCGCTCAGCTCGCCTCGGCCTATCGCGCCGAGCACGGCGTATCCAAGGATGATCTGAAACAGGCGATGGCGCATGTCTCGGTCAAGAGCCATGCCAATGGTGCGAAGAACCCCAAGGCGCATCTCCAGAAGGAAGTGAGCATGGAGACGGTGCTGAATGCGCCGATGATCGCCGAGCCGCTCGGGCTGTTCGATTGCTGCGGCGTCTCCGACGGGGCGGCCTGCGCGATCGTGACCACGCCTGAGATCGCCCGCGCGCTGGGCAAGACCGACATCATCACGGTGAAGGCGCTGCAGGTTGCGACCTCCAATGGCTGGGAATTGCAGGGATCGGGCTGGAATGGCGCCTATTTCCCGACCACCCGGATTGCCGCGACCCGCGCCTATGAAGAGGCCGGCATCACCGATCCGCGTAGCCAGATCAGCCTGATGGAGGTGCATGACTGTTTCTCGATCACCGAGCTGGTGACGATGGAGGATCTGCACATCTCGAAGGAAGGCGAAGGGTGGAGGGATGTACTCGATGGCTTCTTCGATGCCGATGGAACCCTGCCATGCCAGATCGATGGCGGGCTCAAATGCTTCGGTCATCCGATCGGCGCGTCGGGCCTGCGCATGATCTACGAGAATTATCTCCAGCTGCTCGGCCGCGCCGGCCCGCGTCAGCGCAGCACGCCGCCGGTGTTCGGGCTGAGCCATAACCTCGGCGGCATGCCCAACCAGAATGTCTGTGCGATCGCAATCGTGGGAATGGCCGATGCCTGACACCGGAATGGACCAGGACGTGTTCGAGGCGTTCATCGACCAGCTCAAACGCTATGTCCGCGAGCGCCTGATCCCGGCGGAAAAGCAGGTCATCGAGACCGATTGCATCCCCGACGACATTCTTGCCGAGATGCGCGAGATGGGGCTGTTCGGGATCACCATGCCGGTCGAGTATGGCGGCTCGGGCATGAACGTCTCGCAATATGTCGAGACGATCCGCCAGCTTTCCTATGCCATGCCCTGTTATCGCTCGATCACCTCGATCAATATCGGCATGACCTGTTCGGCGATCGTGAAGAGCGGGACGGCGGAGCAGAAAGCGCACTGGCTACCACGGCTTGCGGCGGGCGAGATCGCCTCGTTCGGGCTGACCGAGCCGGGCAGCGGATCGGACTCGGCGGCGATGGCGACCACCGCGGTGCGTTCGGGCAATGGTTATGTGCTGAACGGTACCAAGCGCTACATCACCAATGCGCCGTTTGCGAAGGTCGCCTTGATCATGGCGCGGACCAGCAAGGAGGCGCTGCCGAAGAACGCTCATGTCAGCGCCTTCCTCGTGCCGATGGATTCGCCGGGCGTCAGTGTCGGCAAGTCGGACAAGAAGATGGGGCAGGCCGGATCGCATATCGCCGACATCGTCATGGAGGATGTCCATGTTTCGGGCGATGCGTTGCTTGGCGGCGAAGAGGGCAAGGGCTTCCTGATCGCCATGCAGAGCCTCAACAACGGCCGGCTTTCAGTCGCGGCGGCGAGCGTCGGCTATGCGCGGCGGATCCTCGATTCCGCGACGCGCTACGCCACGGAGCGTAAGGCGTTCGGCGAGCCGATCGCCAATTTCCAGCTGATCCAGGCGATGCTCGCCGACAGCCAGGCCGAGATCTACGCCGCCGAATGCATGATCGCCGACGCGACGCGCCGCGCCGATGCCGGCGAGGCCGTGCTGGTGCAGGCGGCCAGCGCAAAGATGTTCGCGTCGGAAATGTGCGGCCGGGTCGCCGATCGCTGCGTCCAGATTTACGGCGGCGCGGGGTATCTCGCCGAATATGAGGCGGAGCGTTTCTTCCGCGATGCGCGGATCTACCGCATCTATGAAGGGACCACACAGATCCTGCAGCTGGTCATCGCCAAGAATATGCTGCGTGAATTTGCGAGTGCGGCCTGATGTACGATCTGCTCGGCAAGCTGCGCGTGGTCGAGGCGGCATCGTTCATCGCATCGCCCACCGCCGGACTGTATCTCGCACAGATGGGAGCGGAAGTGATCCGCGTCGACCAGATTGGCGGCGGCCCCGATTTCAAGCGCTGGCCGCTCGCCGACAATGGCGCGAGCTTCGCCTGGGAAGGGCTCAACAAGGGCAAGAAATCGGTCGCGCTCGATCTGTCGCGTCCGGAAGGCCGCGAACTGCTTGTCGCGCTGGCAACCGCGCCGGGTGACGATGGCGGCGTGTTCCTGACCAATTTCCCGGTCGGCGGCTTCCTTGCGCATGAGCATTTGGTCAAGCGGCGCGCAGACCTGATCACGGTGCGCATCATGGGCCAGGCCGATGGCCGCACCGCATTCGATCATACGGTCAATTCGGCGATCGGCATTCCCAACCTCACTGGCCCGGTCGGTCATGAAGGCGCACCGGTCAATCATGTCCTGCCGGCATGGGACCTGCTGACCGGCGCCTATTCCGCCTTCGCGCTGCTCGCCGCCGAACGGCATCGGCGCGACACCGGGCAGGGACAGGAAGTGCGCATTCCGCTCTCCGATGTCGGGATCGCGACGATCGCCAATCTGGGTCAGGTTGCCGAAGTGCTCCACACCGGCGTCAGCCGGCAGCGCTACGGCAATGCGCTGTATGGCTCGTTCGGGCGCGATTTCGTGACCGGCGACGGCAAGCGGTTGATGATCATGGCGCTCACCACGCGGCAATGGGCCGGTCTGATCAAGACGCTCGGGATTGGCGACGCGGTCGCGCGGATCGAGGCGGCGCAGGGCGTCGCCTTTGCGACCTACGAGGGCGCGCGGTTCGATCATCGCGATGCATTGTTCGCGCTGGTCGAGGCGGCATTCGCCACGCGTCAGGCCGGCGAACTCTGCGCGGCATTCGATGCCAATGGATGCTGCTGGGGACCGTACAAGACCACGGTCGAGGCCGCGTCCGATCCGGCGATGGTCACGCAGAACCCGATCTTTTCCAGCATCGCCCAGCCAAGCGAGATGACCTATCCGGTGGCCGGATCGATGGCGACATTGCCACAGTCGCAGCGCCTGACGCCGGTGCGCGCGCCCTATCTCGGCGAGCATAGCGACGAGATTCTGGCCGATGTGCTTGGCCTCGGTTCGGGCGAGATCGGCCGGTTGCATGACGCCGGCGTGGTGGCCAGTGCCTGAGATCGCGGCCGCGCTCGATGCGGCGGAGGGTTATGCCGCTGCCGCATTGGCTGCGGTGCGTGCGCGGGTAGTGGTGGATGGCACGGTCGACCCGCGGGCAATCGATCGCGAGCAGCGCGCTGTGCATGGCTATGCCTGGATCGAGACCACGCTGACCGCGCTCAGGACACTCGTGCGCTGGGCCGATGCGCGTGCGGAACCGGGGTCGGTCGAGGCGCTGGTGGTCGAAATCGGTTTTGGCGAATATCTCGCGCAGCTCTCGGGTGGAATCCCGATGGGGCAGAATGAGTTTTGCCGCCCGGCCGATCTCGGAATCGCCGCTGCCGCCGCGACCCTGATGCAGGACGACGCGGTGGCGCGGCTGGTCGCGTCGGGGAACAGCGCAGCCAATCGCGCGGCGCTGGTCGAACGGCTGCGCGGCGGCGACGGCATTGCCGAGACGCTTGGCGACCCGACGCTCGATGCGGTACGCGACCAGTTCCGCCGCTTCACCGAAGCGCGCATCCTGCCGTTCGCGCATCGCTGGCATCTCGACAATGCGCTGATCCCGGATGCGATCGTCGCGGAGATGGCGGCGCTTGGTACCTTCGGCGTGTGCATCGACGAGGCTTATGGCGGGCTCGGGCTGGGCAAGCTCACCATGTGCGTGGTGACCGAGGAATTGAGCCGGGGATGGATCGGCGCAGGGTCGCTCGGTACACGCTCGGAGATTGCCGGGGAGCTGATCGCGCTCGCCGGAACCGACGCGCAGAAAGCTGAATGGCTGCCGCGGATTGCGAGCGGCGAAGTGCTGCCGACCGCAGTCTTTACCGAGCCCGACACCGGATCCGATCTCGGCGGGCTGACCACGCGCGCGACACGCGGTGCAGAGGGCTGGTCGATCACGGGCGCCAAGACCTGGATCACTCATGCCGCGCGCAGTGACTTGATGACCCTGCTTGCTCGCACGAGAAGTGATGTGCCGGGTTATGCCGGGCTCAGCATGTTCCTTGTAGCCAAACCGCGCGGGTCCGACGCCGCTCCTTTTCCCGCACCGGGCATGACCGGCACCGAGATCGAAGTGCTCGGCTATCGCGGGATGCGCGAATATGAGCTGGCTTTTGACGGCATGCTCGCGCCCGCCGACGCATTGCTTGGCGGCGAAGCGGGGCAGGGGTTCAAGCAGCTGATGCGTACCTTCGAAGGCGCGCGGATCCAGACCGCTGCGCGCGCGGTCGGGGTGGCGCGGCGCGCGTTCGAGCTTGGCTTCGACTATGCGGTGGGGCGCCGCCAGTTCGGGCGGCCGATCATCGATTTCCCGCGTGTGTCGGACAAGCTGGCGATGATGGCGGTCGATCATGTGCTGGCGCGCGAGCTGACCTATTTCGCAGCGCGCGAGAAGGACAAGGGGCGGCGCTGCGATATCGAGGCGGGGATGGCCAAGCTGTTCGCCGCACGCGCCGCATGGGCCAATGCCGACGCCGCGCTGCAGATTCATGGCGGCAATGGCTATGCGCTGGAATATGAGATCAGCCGGGTGCTGTGTGATGCGCGTATTCTCAATATCTTCGAGGGCGCAGCGGAGATCCAGGCGCAGGTGATCGCGCGCGGCCGGTTGCAGGAGCGAAACTGAGATGGATCACGATCACAGCGCGATCCGCGAGGAAGTCGCCAAGCTGTGCGGCGATTTCCCGGGCGAGTATTGGCGCGCCAAGGATCGCGACCGCGCCTATCCCGGCGAGTTTGTCGATGCGCTGACCCGGGCCGGATATCTCGCTGCACTTATCCCTGAGGCTTATGGCGGTGCGGGTCTGCCACTTTCCGGGGCCGCCGCGATACTTGAGGAAATCCAGCGTCAGGGCTGCAATGGCGGCGCCTGCCATGCGCAGATGTACATCATGGGGACCTTGCTGCGGTACGGGTCGGCAGCGCAAAAGGTCGAATATCTGCCCCGCATCGCATCGGGCGATTTGCGGCTCCAGGCGTTCGGGGTCAGCGAACCGACCAGCGGCACCGATACGCTATCGATCCAGACCTTCGCGCGGCGCGAGGGCGACCATTATATCGTCAGCGGGCAGAAGATCTGGACCTCGCGCGCGGAGCATTCGGACCTGATGCTGCTGCTCGCGCGGACCACGCCGCGGGACAAGGTGGCCAAACGCACCGAGGGCCTGTCGGTCTTTCTCGTCGATATGCGCGCGGCGCGCGAGCAGGGGCTGACGATCCGCCCGATCGACACGATGATGAATCATGCGACGACCGAGATCTTCTTCGACGATGTCCCGGTCCCGGCCGCCAATCTGATCGGGGAGGAGGGCAAGGGCTTTCGCTACATCCTGTCGGGCATGAATGCGGAACGCCTGCTGATCGCTGCGGAATGTATCGGCGACGCCAAATGGTTTCTCGACAAGGCGGTCGCCTATGCCGGGGAGCGCAAGGTATTCGGCCGGCCGATCGGGCAGAATCAGGGCGTCGCCTTCCCGCTTGCGCGTGCTTATGCGCAGATGCGTGCGGCCGAGCTGATGGTGCATGAAGGCTTGAGCAAATATGAAGCGGACGGCGATGTCGGCGAGGAAGCCAATATCGCCAAACTGCTGGCGTCGGAGGCGAGCTGGGCAGCGGCCGAGGCGTGCGTCCAGACGCATGGCGGCTTCGGCTTTGCCGCCGAATATGATGTCGAACGCAAGTTTCGGGAGACGCGACTTTATCAGGTCGCGCCGATCTCGACCAACCTCATCCTGTCCTATCTGGCCGAGCATGTGCTTGGCCTGCCGCGATCCTATTGATGGCCGATCCGACTGCCTGGATCGGCCGTGAGGCGCGCGCCACCGACATGGTAACGGCCGGCGCGGTCGCGCGCTTCCGGGCGACGATCGACCGCCCCGGCGATGGTCCTGCCGCGCCGCCGGGATTTCATTGGAGCCTGTGCCTGCCCGATACGCCGACCGACGCGCTTGGCGAGGACGGGCATCCGCTAAAGGGCGGCTTCCTGCCACCCATCGATCTGCCGCGCCGGATGTGGGCGGGGAGCGAGGTGCGCTTCCTGCGGCCGATCGCGATCGGCGCGGCGATCGAGCGCGTATCGACCATTGCCGCGATCCGCGAGAAGCAGGGTAGCAGTGGGCCATTGGCCTTTGTCGAGATCGACCATCTCACGCGAGCGGACGGAGCCGATGCAGTCAGCGAGCGCCAGACGATCGTCTATCGCGCGGCATCGACCGAACCGATGCCGTTGCCGGCAACCGGTGGCGCAGAGCTTAACGGATGGGATCGGCAGCGCACGCTCACGCCCGGCGCGGCGCTGCTGCAGCGTTATTCGGCGCTGACCTTCAACAGCCACCGTATCCATTACGACCTGCCCTATGCGACCGGCGTGGAGGGGTATCCCGGGCTGGTCGTCCATGGCCCGCTGATCGCGACATTGCTGCTCGATCTGGTTGCGCAGCATATCGGGCCGGATGCGATCGGCGGTCTTTCGTTCAGGGCACTCGCCCCCGCCATTGCCGGGCAGGCGTTGCACTTGCTGGCGCGTGCCGATGGTGACGCGATCGAGCTTGCCGCGCAGCGCGATGATGGAAGCGTCGCGATGCGGGCGCGGGTGGCGATCCGGCGGAATGGCTAGAGCGATTTCGAGCTGAGTTGGTCCATGCCCTTCCGTTCGCCCTGAGCTTGTCGAAGCCTGTCCTGAGCGCCTGCCTTGGCAGGCAGTCGAAGGGGGCCGTTTTTCTCTTTTCGACGCAGAAGAAGAAGGACGGTGCTTCGACAAGCTCAGCACGAACGGGGAAGGGAGTTCCGCCCAAGTCCATGAGACTCTTGAGTATCGGGCTTAGGCACCCGCGTGGGGGCAGGCCGTGCACGACGCCATTGCGCCGATCGCGTCGTGGCAATCATGGTCTCAACACTGAGAAAGAGCGCGCCGGTACCAGTCCGCCAAGGATGAGATGCCTGATCTTGTGTGATGGTTGAATCGCCGTTGGCGACAGGGCTGCGGGGACGAGTGGGGAGATATGGGACACCGGTCGTGTCCCGTATCTCTCTTCCTGCTGTCTGAATGATAAGGCATAAAATGATTTTATATCAGATATTTAATTCATTTCTTTGAATAAGCCACTCATTGTCACCCCCGCGAAAGCGGGGGTCCCGCTTCTTCGTCCTAGTGCGGGGCAAGGCAGCGGGATCCCCGCTTTCGCGGGGATGACAGAGGGTAAGATAGACTCCTGGGGAGATACCTCCGCTATTGCGGAGACGGCTTGCGCGCGGCCGTGGCGTGAGGCGATCCGGCGGCGGGCTGCTGCGCTTTCCAGGCATCGACCCGCTCCATGGCATTGCCTCTGATCGCGGCATAGAAGATGCCGTAATCGCCGAGATGATAGCTGCCATAGAGCGCGCTCAGGGCGTCGTGAAAGCCGCTCGGCGCCGACCAGGGGATATCGACCTTGAGCAGGCTTTCGTCGCACACCGCGCCGGTCAGATGCGGCGTGAGGGCGGGCAGGGCCCGGCTCGCCTTGTCGGCACCTGGCTTGGGGAAGGGCAGGCTGCCGGGATTGGCGTTGGCGGGCGCTGCATCCTCGCGGCGCCAGGTCAGTGGATTGACGCAGATGGCGGGTGGCTGGCCGCTGCTCTTCTCGCTGCCACGCCACCAATAGGTTTTGTCGCGCACCAGTTGGAAGGCTCCGGTGCGCCCGGTCTGGCTGGTGTTCCAGGACAGGATGCAGCCGGTTTGCCGCGGCCCGTCGCAAACCGGCAGGCCAATCGTGCCGAAGTCGGACGGGGCATAGGCGCCAATCACATAGGCAGCGACCATGCGCGCCTGTAGCGGGGTGCCGAGAATCTCCGCCTGGAGCAGCTTGACCGCATGCATTGATCCCTGGCTGTGCGCCGCGATCAGGAACGGGCGGCCCTTATTTTCATGCGCGATGAAATAGCGAAAGGCGCGTGCGACATCGGCATAGGCAAGCGCCACTGCCGGACGGCTCTTGTCCAGTGCGCGCAAGGACGCCTGGCGGTAATGCGGCGCGAAGATGCGGCAACAACCGTTAAACGCGCTGGCCTGGCCAAGCAGGACAGCGGGGTCGAACTCCGACACGTTGTCGTAAGCGACGTTCCAGACATCGCTTTGCTGATAGGTGGTCGGGTGGATGAAGAAGACATCGGCGGGCGCAGTCGCTTCATCGACTGCGGTCACGCCCGGTGTGATCGAGCGTTCGAGCCCGCCACGCCCCGGATAGGCCAGCCAGGCATCGGCCCGGGCATAATCGGGCTCGGGCGGGACATGCGCGGCGTCGAACGGCAGCGACGGCGACCCGAAGGTCGCGACGACGGTCGCGACCGGGCCGATACCTGCCATGCCAAGCAGGATGGCTGCACCGCCCCCGGCCAGGGCGAGCAACGCCGCCATCTTCGCGATCCTCCAGCCGCGCACCCCTAAAATTGCCGGCGCACGCCCAGGCCGATCGTCCGCGGCCGCAGCGTGATGGCGGCCTCGATCCCGCTGACGACATTATGATCGAGCAGCGGCGCCTTATCGAGCAGGTTGTTGACGAACAGATCGACCTGCCAGGTTCCGGTGTCGATCAGCACGCCCAGGTTGACCACGTCATAGGATTGTTGCCGCTGCGTGAAATTGTTGCTCAGAACCGGGCCGGTCGGGGTTGTCACGACGAAGCTGTCCTCGAACATCCTCAGGCTCGAGCTGCGATACTGATAATCGGCCCGAGCCGTCGCGGTGACGTCGCCGCCGAGCGGGAAATGATAGGCGATATTGGCGTTCGCGATCCATTTCGGCGTGTCGAGCACCGGTTGCCCGACCCTGGCCGAAACGCCGGTCGCGCTTCGGGAGATCTTCGCGTCGGTATAGCTCGCCGCGACGCCGAGCGTCAGGCCGTCGACCACGAACTGGCTGCTCAGTTCCGCGCCCTTGATCTTCGCCCCGCCGACATTGCCGCTGAACGAGAAGCCGCAGCCCGGCAGGAAGACATTCTGCTGAATATTCTTCCAGTCGGTCCGGAAGGCCGCGGCGTTCAGGGTCAGGCGGCGGTCGAGGAACTGGTTCTTGCTGCCGACTTCATAGGTCCAGAGCGAATCCGACCGGTAGCTGATCGGTACCGAAGACAGGCCGAGATTGGCCAGATCGGCCTGGCACTGGCCCGGCGCCACGGCGAACGGATTGCCGCCGCCGGGACGGAAACCCTTGGCGGCGCTGGCATAGACCAGAGCGTCACGACCGGCGCGATAGGCCAGCTCGAACTTCGGATTGACCCCGCTCTGGCTGGTGTCGGCCGCACCGTGCGTGACGCCGCCGTTCAGCACGCCGTCGCCGCGCGTGTCGATCGTCTGCTTGAGATGGAAATAGCGCAGCGCGGCGGTGGCATCGAGGCCGGGCAGGATTTCGAAGGTGAGGTCGGCAAAGGCGGCATATTGAGTCAGTTTGCTGACGGTATTGCCGTGATAGACCGTGTCGGTGCCGGTCCCGAGCAAGGCGCCGACCCCGATCGAGTTGACCGTCTGGTCGAGTTCGTCACGCTGATGCGAATAATAAAGGCCGGCGGTCCAGCGCAGCCGTGCCGCCGGGTTCGACGATGCCGCACGCAGTTCCTGACTGAACGTCTTGGTGGTGCTGTTCGAGGCGTTGGGCGAATTGACGCCGTACAGCGCGGGCACCAGCGTCGCGATATAGAAGGAATAGTCGCGGTCGAACCGGACCGAGCGATCAACATAGGCGGTCAGCGAGGTGAGATCGACGCCGCCCAGACGCTTGACCATGTTCAGCGAATAGACGCCGAGATCATCATCGGTCGGCTGTGCCAGCCGGAAGGAACTCTGCAGGTCGGGAAGGTTCGTCCAGAACGCGCCGGTATTCTTCTGGCGATAGGCCTGGCGGAACAGCGACGGGGTGATGTCGAGCGACGGATCGGGCTGCCACAGCAATGCCGCCTTCACCGCCAGCACATGGTCCGAATTCTGATCCTTGTCGGCCAGCGTGCTGAGCGAAGGACGCGCGAGCGGCGTCAGTGCGGCGGGCGGTGCGGTCGTGCTGGTCCGCACATCGACGGCGGTGCCGTTCGCGACATTGTCGATATAGCCGGCATTGCTGCGATAGAGCACGCCGGTGCGCAGCGCGAGCTTGTCCGACAGCGGCAGGTTGAGCACCGCTTCGCCCTGATAGGAGACGCCGCCATGTGCGGTGCTCGATATTCCGGCGGCGGTATCGACGGTGGTCTTGCCCAGTTCCGGCGCGTGGCTGACATATTTGATCGCGCCGCCCATCGCGCTGCCGCCGTACAGGGTGCCCTGCGGCCCTTTCAGGATCTCGACCCGGCTGAAGTCGAAGAACACCGGGTCGGCCGCGCCACTGAAGGCGTTGGTCACGCCGAGCAGCGATATGTCGTCGAGATAGATGCCGACGGTCGGGCTGGGCGAGGTCGTGCTGACGCCGCGAATGCTGTAGCGGCTCTGGCCCAGTTCGGCACCGGAGAAGGAGACGCCGGGCACCTTGCGCAGCACGTCCTTGAAGTCGCGGGCATTGCCCTGGCGCAGATCGGCGGCGGAGAAAGCGGAAACGGAAAGCGGCGCGTCCTGCAGGCGTTCGTTGCGCTTGCGGGCGGTGACCACGATGTCGTCGTTCGTGGCCTCTTCTTCCTGCAACTGAGGCTCTGGCTGAGCCGCGGCTTGCGCTTGAGGCTCAGTTTGAGCCTGGGCCGATGCCAATGGGATGGCGTTGCCGATCGTGGCGAACGCGAGCGCAGTCCAGGCGGTGCTGCTAAGATGATATCGCATAATGTCCCTCCGTCCCAACCGGGCGTCCCTCGCCCTGTACGCCGCGCCTGATTGGGGGTCGCGTCGCCTTTTTGGGTAATTCAACGCGATCACTCATCCACGCCTTTTGATCGCATGTTGTTATGCGCGGATACGGGTTGCTTATGGCGCGCGCAGAAAATCGTCCGTGGCGGCTGTAATTTGGCAAGGACCGGCTTCCATGCGAAGCTGGAGGTTGGCACGCGGCTTACCCGAGGCAAGATCAATGGCGCTGGCAGAACTACATGGAGAAGTCCCGCACTATGTGAGCGGGCGCTTCGAACATTTCCTTCGCGACGACGAGATCAGCGGTGTGGTGATCGATGGCCGTTCCCGCAGCCGGATCGACGAACAGCTGGTCGGTGACGACCGGCTGACGTTCAAGGTGCAACTGACCGGGGCCGGCGAATATCAGTTCAACGATGCGCCGACCTCCGAGATCGCCGGGGAGTGCCTGGTGATTGCCCATCAGCCATCGGGCGTGGTCAAGCGGCAGATCATCCTCAGCGACACCGAGGAACGCTCGGTGACCTTGTTCTTCCCGCGGCTGGGCAATGGCCGGATCGCCGGGTTCGAGGATGAAGGGCAGGAGGTTCGTGCGGCCAGTGAATTCCTGTCGCAGCGCCTGTTGTTCAGGCGTTACCAGCTGCCGCGCGCCGCGGCACTTTGCGCCGCCGACATCCTCGATCCGCGCCGTTCGCCCTGGACGCAGGAACGGTTCAAGCGCGCCAAGATCGACGAACTGACCTGCCTGCTGCTCGATTTCTTCATCAGCCAGTTCAAGCGATCCGACGATCATGGGCTGACCGAGCGCGAAGTGCGCCGGGTGCAGCAGGTTCGCGCGATCCTTGCCGAACATCTCGATCAGCCGCCCGGTGTTGCCGAGCTGGCCCGGGCGGTCGGTACCAACCGCACCCGCCTGAATACCGCGTTCCGTGCCTATTATGGCGAGACGATCGGTCAGGCGCTGCAAAAGGAGCGGATGGAAAGCGCGCGCATTTGGCTGGGCGAGGAGAGCCTGTCGGTCAGCGAAATCGCCGAGCGCTGCGGCTATGGCCATCTGAGCAATTTCTCGCTCGCCTATAAGGCTTATTTCGGGATGAGCCCGTCGGTCGCGCGCGACGCCGCCGCACAAATAGTGTGGCCGGCATAATCCATCCGCCGCCGCCATAAGCACGAAGGTGGCGTCCCGGCCTAAGGTCGGAGCCATGATGAACCCGGTTATGACCCTGGATCGAGAGATCGCCCCGCTTGTCGCCGACATGACGGCCTGGCGGCAGCACTTTCACCAGCATCCCGAACTGGGCTTCGAGGAGGTGGAGACCGCGGCATTCGTCGCCGAGCGGCTGCGTGGCTGGGGCATCGAAACTCATGTCGGGTTGGGTGGCACCGGCGTGGTGGGCGTGATCAGGGGTGACGGTCCGGGACCAAGCATCGGGCTGCGCGCCGACATGGATGCACTGCCGATCGAGGAGCAGGGTCAGGCGGCGTATCGGTCGACCCGGCCCGGCCTGATGCATGCCTGCGGGCATGACGGCCACACCGCCATGCTGCTCGGCGCGGCGCAGGTGCTGGCCGGGCGGCGCGATTTTGCGGGAACGGTCAATCTGATCTTCCAGCCGGCCGAGGAAGGCCTTGGCGGTGCACGCGCGATGATCGACGCGGGCCTGTTCGAGCGTTTTCCCTGCGATGCGGTATTCGCGCTGCACAACGCGCCGCCGCTCGCGCTCGGTACGGCGGCGGTGCATGCCGGGCCGGCCTGTGCCGGCGCGGCGCGATTCCAGATCGAGGTGCGCGGCCATGGCGGTCATGCGGCGACGCCATATCTCACCGCCAGCCCGGTATCGGCGGCGGCGGCGCTCGTCGCCTTGATCGAATCGATCCCGGCGCGCCGGATCCAGGCCAGCGGCATGGCGGTGATGACGGTCGCCTCGATCAATGGCGGCGGCGCTTTCAATGTCGTGCCGGATGTCGTCACCCTGACAGGAACCGCGCGTGCGTTCGATACGCCGACGATGCGCGCGCTTGAGGTGGAACTGCGCCGGCGCTGTACGGGGATCGATCTCGCGCACGATGTGGCCTGTGACGTGAGTTTCGAAATCCTGTTTCCGCCGACCGTCAACCATGCCGGCGAAGCCGGGATCGCGGCTGATGCCCTGGGCGAGATTCTGGGTACCGGCGCGGTGATCCGCGACATGCCGCCAGTCACCGGATCGGAGGACTTCGCCTATATGCTGGAGCGCCTGCCCGGCGCCTATGTCCTGCTCGGCACGCGCACCGTCGAGGAGACGCCGATGCTGCACAGTCCGGATTATGATTTCGAGGATCGGCTGCTGCCGGTCGGGGCGAGCTTCTTTCTCAAGCTGGTCGACCTCAAATTGGGCGCGGGGCGCAAGGCGGCATGACCAGCAGTAGTGCGGAGATCTTCGATTATGTGGTGGTCGGTGCCGGCGCGAGCGGCAGCGCCCTTGCCGGGCGGCTGGCGGCTGTGCCGGGAACCCGCGTCGCGGTGCTCGAGGCGGGGCGCGCAGGGCGGCTGAAGATCGAGGCGATTCCGGCCGCGACGATCCATACCAATGGCCATCCCTTCTACGACTGGAAGCTGGTGTCCCAGCCCGATCCGAGCCGGCTCGACCGGACCGAGGACTGGCCGCGCGGGCTTGGTCCGGGCGGCAGCACGCGGATCAACGGGACGATCTTCGTGCGCGGGGCGCCGGAGGATTTCGACGCGTGGCGCGATCTCGGTGTGGAGGGCTGGGGCTATCGCGACGTGCTGCCCTATTTCCGGCGGATCGAGACCAGCACCGATGCCGAATCCCAGGTGCGTGGCGCGACCGGGCCGCTGCATGTGTCGCCTTTGCCTTATATCCACGAGCTTACCCCGCGCTTCATCGCCGCGGCGGGCGAGGCGGGCTTGCCGTTCAATCCGGACATCAATGGCGAATGGCAGGACGGCATCGGTTATGTGCAGAGCTCGGCCAGGAAAGGCCGCCGCCACGACAGCTTTACCGCTTTCCTGAAGCCGGCGATCGCCAGCGGTGCAGCGGTCATGCTCCAGGGCACCCGCGCGCGCCGGGTGATTTTCGAAAGCGGCCGGGCGGTCGGCGTGGAATTCGAGCAGGACGGCGTGGTTCGCACGGTCAACGCACGCAAAGGGGTCATCCTGTCGGGCGGTGCGATCCACACGCCGCAATTGCTGATGTTGTCGGGCATCGGTCCGGCCGCGCGGCTGCGCGAACTCGGCATCCCGGTGGTGGCGGATGCACCGGAAGTCGGCAGCAACCTGATGGAGCATGTCGGCCTCTGGATGGGCCTGAAGGTCACGGTTCCGACGATCAACCAGCAAGTCAATCTATTGGGCATGGCGCGCGCGATGCTGCAATGGCTGGCGGGAAAAGGCCCTGCCGCCGCGCCGACCGCTCAGGCCGTCGGCTTCGCGCGCACGCTGGCCGGCCTGCAATCGCCGGACATCCAGATCCATCTGACGCCGTTCGGCCATATCGGGCGCGGTGCCGAGCGCAAGCTTGCACCGTTTCCGATGGTCAGCGTCGTCGCCAGCGTCAATCATCCGCAGAGCAAGGGCCGGATCGACTTGGCAAGCAGCGATCCGGCCGCCGCGCCGCTGATCTTCCCGCAACTGCTCGATGCGCCCGAGGATCTGGCGACACTGCGCCGCGGCGTCGAACTGTGCAGCCGGATCGTCGATGCGCCGGCATTTCGCGACTTTGTCGAGGAACGGATCGGCTGGCCGGATCTGAACGCGGACGCCGCCGAGGCCGAACATCAGATCCGCAGCCTCGCGGCGCCGATCTATCATCCGGTCGGCACGTGCCGGATGGGATCGGACGCCGCATCGGTGGTCGATCCGCAGCTCAAGGTTCGCGGCGTCGAGGGACTGTTCGTCGCCGATGCCTCCGTCATGCCCCGCCACATCAGCGGAAACACCCAGGCCGTCGCGATGATGATCGGCGACAGGGCCGCAGACCTGATCGGAATGCCCGTATGAATTCTCCCGCCGCTGTCCGGACTCTGCCCGACTGGGATGCACCTTTTCCCGAAGCTTTGGGCCATGCCTGGATTCACGGCGAGACCCGGGTGTTTGGCGGGGCCCCGATCGTCAGCATCAATCCCGCGACCGGCGCGATGCTGGGAGGGTTCGACGAAGGCGGCGCGCAGGCGGTCGATGCGGCGGTGACCGCAGCGCGATCGGCGTTCCTCGGCGACTGGGGCCGGATCAGCGCCGCCGATCGTGCTGCGTTGCTGCTGGGCTGGGCAGCGCGCATCGCCGAGGAGGTCGAGCAACTCGCCTGGCTCGAGACGCTCGAAGTCGGTCGCCCGACGGCCGACGCCAAGGCGCTGATTTCACAGGGACCGCTGCTGATCGGCCATTATGCCAGCATGATCCCCGCGCTGGAGGATCGCGCCGACGGTGCGGTGCGGCGGCCGCGCGGTGTGGTCGGCGCGATCACACCGTGGAATTTCCCCACCGCCAATGTGCTGATCCGCGCGGGGCCGATCCTGGCGGCGGGCAATACACTGGTGCTCAAGCCCTCGGAACTGTCGCCGCGCTCGGCCGTCCTGCTCGCGCAACTGGCGAGCGAAGCTGGCCTCCCACCGGGCGTGTTTAACGTCGTGCCGGGCTCCGGGCAGAAGACGGGTGCGGCGCTCGCGGCGCATCCCGGTGTCGACATGATCGCTTTTACCGGCTCGACCCGCACTGGCCAGGCAATCATCCAGGCTTCGGCATCACGCTCGCTCAAGCCGTTGATGATGGAATGCGGCGGCAAGTCGCCGCAGTTCGTCCTGCCCGATATGATCGATCAGCCCGAGATCTGGCCCGGCGTGTTTGCCGCCGCCTTCTGGAACACCGGCCAATGGTGTGCGGCGCGCACCCGGCTTCTGGTGCCGAAGGGCGGCGTGGAGGCAGCGGTGGAGGGGCTGCGCGCGGCCGCGGCGGACTGGCCGATCGGTGATCCGCGCGATCCGGCGACGCGGCTCGGGCCGCTCGCAAGCCGCAACCAATATGAGGTTGTGCAGCGCTTCCGGGAGATTGCGCTCCAGACGGGGCGGGTCGTGCCGCTGTCGGATGTGCCGGGCGACCTGCGGGACGACGGCTTCTATGCCGCACCGGAACTGGTGCTGGATGCGCCACAGGATGGCGCGCTGGTCCAGCAGGAGATATTCGGCCCGTTGCTGACAGTGCAGGAATATGGCGATGCGGACGAAGCGATCAGACTGGCCGACGACAGTCCCTATGGCCTTGGCGCGACCATCTGGGGCGCGGACCGGGACGCCGCCGAGCGCATCGCCGCCGGCCTGTGCGTTGGGTCGCTGGACGTGATCGTCACACCAGCCGCGCGGCCCGGCCTCGCGCTCGGCACGCCGTTCGAGCCGCGCAAGCAATCCGGTTTCGGGATCGAGGGCGGGTTGGCCGGCCTTGCCGCCTTCACCGCCCCACAGGCGATCACTTATGTCGGTTGAGACACCCCGTGAATCGCGGACCAGCCTCGCCGCGCTGATCGTCATCGGCACCGGCGCGATGACCAGCGCCACGCTGAGCCCGGTGATGCTCGGCCTGTATATCGACGAGCTTCGCCTTACCGCGTCGCAGGCGAGCCTGGCGCTCGCCGCGGAGAATGGCGCCTATGCGCTCGGGCTGCTGCTTTTCTACCTCATATTGCACCGGGCGAAGCGCCCGCTGCTCGCGGCGATCGGCCTTGTCGTGATGATCGTCACCAGCCTGCTGACCGCCAGAGCGGGCGGCTTCGTGCCGCTGCTCGCGATCCGCGCGGCTTTCGGCCTGGCGATGGGTTTCACCGCGTCGACGGTGTTCGCCGCCTATGCCGGGCGCGCCGATCCGCAACGGGTCTGGGCGATCGCCACCTTCGTCAACCTGACCTATGCCGCCATCCTGCTGACCCTGTCGGGATGGATCGCGCAGACTTTCGGCCTGTTGGGGATCGTCGCGGTGCTGGCGATGGTCGCGGTGATCGGCCTGGCCTGCACGCGATTGATCCCGCCTGCACCACCACCGGCGGCACTGGCCAGCAAGGTGGTGGAGAACGGCTGGACGATCAATGTCCCGGCGATCTGCGGTGCGCTGGCGCTGCTCTGCCTTTATGCCGGCCATACCACCCTATGGTCGTTCCAGGAGCGAATGGGGTTGGCGGTCGGGCTCGATCGCAGCCAGGTCGGCGTGCTGCTGGGCATTTCGGTGCTGGGCGCGATCGCCGGCGCGATCCTGTCGATGACCGCGGGCAGCCGGTTCGGTCAGCGTGGTCCCAATGCGCTCGCCTTTGCCGGGCTGATCGCCTCGGCGCTGCTGCTCGCGCTGCCGGTCATGGCCGCTTATGTCGCGGGGGCGGTGATCGTGAAGACCGCCTGGTTCTTCGGCCTGCCCTTCATTCTCGGCGCACTGGCGCGGCTTGACCGCAGCGGCCGGTGGAGCAGCATGGGGGCGGCGCTGCTCGCGCTTGGATCGGCGATCGGCCCGGCGATCGGCGCGACGCTGGCCGTTTACGGCCCGCATATGATCGGTTTCCTGGCGGCTGGGCTGTATCTGATCAGCTTCCTGTTCACCGTGCCACTGCTCGCCGCCACTCCATCCGGCGATCAGCGCTGAGATCATGTTCGTCGAGAGCTATGAAGAAGCGCGGAGCGCATTCCGAGCCGCGATGACGGCGCTGGGCGGCCGGCTCGAGTCCGCGGTTATTCCCGGGATCGGCGTCCAGGGTGAAGCGCTGACGATCGACTGGGCGGTGATCGGGCCGGCCCATGCATCGCATAGCTTGCTGTCGATCTCCGGCGTTCACGGTGCGGAAGGCCATGCCGGATCCGCGGCGCAGCGCGCCTTTGCCGCCGAATTCGACCCGCGCGATCTGGGCGAGGATTGCAACATGGTGATGATCCATGCGCTCAACCCCTGGGGCTTTTCGCATGGCCACCGCGTCGATGCCGACAATGTCGATCTCTCCCGCAACTTTGGCGATTTCGATGTGCCGCTGCGGCTCAATCCCGATTATGCGCGGATCCACGACACGGTCTGCCCCGACCAGTGGGATGAGGGCCTGCTCGGCCGGGTGGGTGCGCTGTTCCAGTCACTCACAGCCGAACTGGGCGCGGCGGCGGCGTTGACGGCTTTTACCGGGGGGCAGCACAGCCATCCGGATGGCGTCGGCTTTGGCGGCGTTGGCCCGTCGCCATCGCAGCATGTGTTCAAGCGCATCGTCGATACCGAACTTACCGCCTGCCGGCGCATGGCCTATCTGGAATGGCATACCGGGTTTGGCGACTATGGCGGGCCGCTGGTCGTCGCGCTCGATGCACCCGGCACGGCCGCGCGGGATCGGATGGCGCGCTGGTGGGCCGGGCAGGGGCTGCAAGGCGAGGATCAGGCCTTCGAGTCGGGTGAAACGCCGGACTGGTCCGGCCTGTTGCTGCCCGGACTGCGCCGGTTGGCGCCGCATATCGACATTGTCGGCGCACCGATCGAGATCGGCACCGTCTCCAACTTCGAAGCATTCGAAGCGGTGATGATCGACCGGTGGCTGCGCCTGGGGCTTGAGCCGAAGAGCGTTGATCTGTGCGCTACCCTGCGGGCCAGGTTGCGCGCCGCTTATGACCCCGCCGATCCGCTATGGCGCGACCGCGTGGTGGAGATCGGTCGATCGATGCACGGTGCGGCGTTACGCGGCCTGCGCGCATGGCGGGCGGAGAACCGGGCCGGCGCATAGCGGGCAAAGCGGGGCCTGTTCGGGATAATCCAGGGCTTTTTGAGCAACAACGTTGAAAGAAGGCGAGGCGATCGATTTCGCTCGCCGCGGATCGGTCGCACTATCATCCGATCCCGCGGGCTCGAAGGTCAGCTCAGCCCGCCCGGTCACATGAACACATTGTCATGCAATCTGGTATAGACATCTGCGCCAGTCATCGGCATAGAAGTGCTAGTCCAAATAAGCTGGCTTGGTAACAGGTCATGTCAGGCGAGGAATCGGGTTTGCGCGCTTTTGCGATCACAGCCGCTGCGACAATGCTGGCGGGGACGTTCCCGGCGTTCGCACGCGAGGTGCTGGTCCGCGATCAGCCGGAATATCGCGATGCAGTGGCGCACCTGCAGCCTGGCGACACCATTATCCTGGCTGATGGCGAGTGGCGCGATGCAGCCCTTACATTTTCCGGGGAAGGAGAGGCGGGCCGGCCGATCACATTGACCGCACAGCATCCCGGGCGAGTCATCCTCACCGGGCGGTCCAGCCTGAAGCTTGCCGGCCGCCATCTCGTCGCGTCGAACCTGGTGTTCCGCGATGGCCATGCGCCGGGCGACGAGGTGATCGCGTTCCGCACGGATTCGAAACATTGGGCGGAGCAGAGCCGCGTCACCGGGATCGTCATCGACCGGTTCAACAATCCCGATCGCCGGCGCGAGGATCATTGGGTCGCGATTTATGGCAGCGACAATCGCGTCGATCATTCGCATTTCGAGGGCAAGCAGAATGCCGGTGCGATGATGGTCGTGGTACGGCAGAAAGGCATGCCGCTCGATAATCGCGTGCGCATCGACCATGTCTATTTCGGCCCGCGCCCACCGCTCGGCTCCAATGGCGGCGAAACGATCCGCATCGGCACCAGCACCGAATCCGCCAGCGACTCCCACACCATCGTCGAGGATAATCTGTTCGAGCAGTGCGATGGAGAGGTCGAGATCGTCTCGGTCAAATCGGGCGGCAATGTCGTCCGCCGCAATCTCTTCCTGAAGTCGCAAGGGTCGGTCGTGCTGCGCCATGGCAGCGGCAATATCGTCGAGGACAATGTCTTTCTCGGCCAGGGCGTGGCGCATAGCGGTGGCATCCGCGTGATTAACGAGCGCCAGACGATCCGCAACAATTACATGGAAGGGCTGGCCGGCATCGACTTCACCAGCGCGATCGCGGTGATGAACGGCGTGCCCAACTCGCCGGTGAACCGCTACATGCCGGTGCGCCAGGCGGCGATCGAGCATAACAGCCTGATCGATGTGGCGCGCGTGACGATCGGCGCCGGCGCGGATGCGGAGCGATCGCAGGCGCCGCGCGACACGCGGATCGCCGACAATCTCATCACCGGCGCGGGCGGGCAGGATCCGCTGCGCATCGAGGCCGATATTGCCGGCGTTCAGTTCACCGACAATGTGCTGGATGCCAAAGGCGTGGAGGCGGCCGGCCTGGCTCGGCGCACCGTGCAGCTGGCGCGCGCGAAGAACGGATTGCTCTATCCGGTCGATCCCAAGCTGGCGGCGCTGGGCGTACGGCGCGACCTCGTTCCGATCACGCGCGAGCAGGTCGGCGTCGCCTGGTATGCGAAGCCCGCATCGCGAGAGATAGCGTTCAGTGCGGGCCCAATTGTCCGTGTGACGCCTGCGCAATCGCTATCCGCGCAGATCGGTACCGCCGCCCCGGGGAGCGTGTTCGAACTGGCGGATGGAAGCTATCCGGTGACCGAGCCGCTGGCCCTACGATCGCCGCTGACGTTTCGTGCGGCAGAACGGGGCCGTGCGACCCTGCGCATGGCGGCGGCGACCCTGTTCCAGATCGAGGAAGGTGGCAGCCTCGCGCTCGATGGCGTGGTGATCGACGGCGCCGGAGCGCCGCCACAATCGGGCAATGCGGTGATCCGGAGCAGCGCGACGCCGATGCTGAGCAATTACCGTTTGGCCATCATCGGCACGCGCTTCGAGCATCTCGACGGTGCGCCGGGTTTCGATGTGCTGGCGACGACGCCCGCGACGCTCGCCGGCGATATCTCGATCCGCGACACGGCGTTCACCGGTGTCTCCGGTGTAGTGCTGGCGCTGGCGGCGGAGACCGGCAAGCAAGGTTGGTACGGTGCCGAACAGGTCTCGATCGCCGGATCGCAGTTCGACAAGGTCGGCACGGTCGCCGATGTGCTGCGCGGCGGCAGCGATGAAAGCACCTTCGGCCCGCGCTTCGCTTTGTCCGGGTCGACCATTACCGGCAGCGGTGCGATCAAGCTGTCGGGCGTCCAGGAAGCCGCCATCACCGGTAATCGTTTCCAGAGCAGCAGCGGCATCCAGGTCACGCACAGTGTCGGGTCGCCGCACACCCTGATCCGCGGCAATGCACTCGACCGTACGCCGCCGCCGACCGTGGTCGAACTGGCCTATAAGGGCCCGCCCCGGGCCGTGATCGCCGATAACGAGAAGGGCCTGTAATGCGTATTTCCCTCTGGGCGCTGGGCTTCGCTCTGGCGACGCTGACGCCGGGCCTCGCCAGCGCACAAACCGCGCCGGTGCTGTTCGATTCCGCCGGCCTGAAGACCATGGCGGCGGACGCCAAACGCTATCCGTTGTTCGCGGCAGAGTTCGAACGGACCAAGAAGTCGGTCGACAAGGCGATGCGCGCCGGGATCGTCGTGCCGGTGCCGAAAGATCCGGGCGGCGGGTTCACGCATGAGCAGCATAAGCGCAACTATATGGCGCTCTATGGTGCGGGGCTGTTGTACCGCATCACCGGCAACAAGGCCTATGCCGATTTCGCGCGCACCATGTTGCTTGAGTATGCCAGGCTTTATCCGACGCTTGGGCCGCATCCGGCCAAGGCGAACGAAGCGGCGGGACGGCTGTTCTGGCAGAGCCTGAACGACAGCGTCTGGCTGGTCTATGGCGTGCAGGGTTACGACGCGATCCGCGACACGCTGAGCCCCGCCGACCGCGAGACGATCGACACCAATGTGTTCCGAAAGATGGCCGAGTTCCTGTCGGTCGGGAATGCCAAGACGTTCAACCTGATTCACAACCACGCGACCTGGGCGGCGGCCGGCGTGGGCATGACCGGTTATGTCCTGCACGATCCCGAACTGGTCGCGCGCGCGCTGAAGGGTACCGACAAGAGCGGCAAGGCCGGGTTCCTGGCGCAGGTCGATCAGCTCTTCTCGCCCGACGGCTATTACACCGAAGGGCCCTATTATCAGCGTTATGCGCTGCAGCCGTTCGTGGTGTTCGCCGATGCGATCCAGGCTAATCAGCCCGAACTGAAGATCTGGGAACGGCATGGCGGCGTGCTGCCCAAGGCGATCCGCAGCACGATCCAGCTGACCTATGACGGCTATTTCTTCCCGCTCAACGACGCGATGCCCGACAAGAGCCTGAAGACCGACGAACTCTATCAGGCGGTGGCGATCGGCTATGCGGCGACCCGCGACCCGAGCTTCCTGTCGATCGCGAAATGGCAGGGGCGCACGATCCTGACGCCGGCCGGGCTCGCCGTCGCGCGCGATCTCGCCGCGGGCAAGGCGCAGCCCTTTGCCTATGCCTCGCAACTGTTTCGCGACGGGCCGAACGGCGATCAGGGCGCTCTGGCCGTGCTGCGCTCGAGCGCCGAGGACGATGCCGAAGTACTGGTCGCCAAGAACAGCGCGATGGGCATGGGGCATGGTCATTTCGATAAACTGGGCTGGATCCTCTACGATGGCGGCAACGCGATCGTGACCGACTACGGCTCGGCCCGCTTCCTCAACATCGAGAGCAAGGACGGCGGCCGCTACCTCAAGGAAAATGAGAGCTGGGCGAAGCAGACGGTCGCGCACAACACGCTGGTGGTGAACGAGACGTCGAACTTCGGCGGCAAGTGGAAGGTCGGCGAAGATCTGGCGCCGAAGCAGCTGTTCTTCTCCGGCGATGACGCGCTGAAGGCGAGCACCGCCGAAATGGCCGGCGCCTGGCCCGGAGTCACCTTCCGCCGCACGCTGGCGCAATTGCCATTGGGCAAGGGCAGTCCGGTCGTGCTCGACCTGCTGCGCGTCACCGGTGGCGCACCAGCGACCTACGACCTCCCGCTGCATTATGCGGGGCACATCACCGATGTCGGTTTCCCGCTGCAGTCGAACGTCGCGGCGCGGCCGGTGCTGGGCACGGCCAATGGTTATCAGCATATCTGGGTCGATGCGACCGGTACGCCAACCGCCGATAACGCGACGCTGACCTGGATCAATGGCGGTCGTTTCTACACCTATCGCATGCTCCCGCCGGCCGGCAGTACGGTGATCCTGGGCGAGAGCGGCGCCAACGATCCGCGCTTCAACCTGCGTCGCGAGCCCATGCTGATCCAGCGCGTGACGGGGGCGAAGGACACGGTGTTCGTCTCGCTGCTCGAGCCGCACGGATCCTATGACGCGGCGGCGGAAACGACAGTCGCCAGCGCCAGCCAGATCAAGTCGCTGCGCCATGTTCGCACTGCAGATGGCGACGTGATCGTGATCGAGCCGGTGAAGGGCGCGCCGGTGATCGTCGCGGTCGCAGACGATGTCGCGACGGGCAAGCAACACACCGCGCAGGTCGATGGCCGCACGATCCGCTGGACCGGGCATATCGCTCGTATCGACGCAGTGGGCGCGAAGTGATGGCCGGTAAAATAAGAGGCCTGCGCTGGTTCATCATCGGCCTGATCGGGCTGGCGACGGTGATCAACTATATCGACCGCAATGCGCTGGCGGTGATGTGGCCGGCGGTGTCGAAGGATATCGGCGCGGACAAGGCCGATTATGCGCTGCTCGTGACCGCGTTCATGGTCGCCTATGCGGTCGGCCAGTCGCTGTTCGGGCGCGTGCTTGACGTGATCGGCACGCGCATGGGGTTCGTCGCCTCGATCTTCTTCTGGTCGGTGTCGATCGCCGCGCATGCGCTGGTCCGCTCGCTCGGGTTGCTCGGTTTCCTGCGCGTGACGCTGGGGCTGAGCGAGGCGGGCAACTGGCCCGGCGCGGTCAAGGCCAATGCGGCCTGGTTTCCGCCGGCCGAGCGCGCGCTGGCGCAGGGCATCTTCAATTCAGGCGCCGCGATCGGCGCGATCATCTCCGCCCCGCTGGTGGCGTTGCTGTACGAAGCGATCGGCTGGCGCGCGACTTTCCTGCTGATCGGCGTGCTCGGCATATTGTGGCTGGTGCCGTGGCTGTTCCTCTATCGCGGCGAGCCCGGTGCGCATCCCTGGCTGAGCGAAGCGGAGCGCGCGCATATTGCGGGCGAGGGTGAAGCGGGGCCGCTGCAACCGATTGCCGGCTATGCGCCGGGCATGGGGCAATTGCTGCGCCACCGCGAGACCTGGGCGATCCTGGTCAGCCGCTTCTTCCTCGATCCGGTGTGGTGGCTGTTCGTCTCCTGGCTGCCGATCTATCTCGCCGAGACGTTCGGCTTCGACGTCAAGCAGATCGGGCTGTTCGCCTGGGTGCCGTTCGTCGGCGCGATGCTGGGCAGCCTGCTCGGCGGCTGGGCGTCGGGGATGCTGATCCGGCGCGGTTGGTCGGCGTTGCGTGCGCGCCAGGCGATCATCACGATCGGCGGCGTGATCATGCTGCCCGCGCTGCTGCTGACCGCGATGGCGGCGACCCCGCTTTATGCGGTGCTGCTGATCGCGGTGGTGCTGTTCGGTTTCCAGATCGCGATCAACAATATCCAGACCTTGCCGGGCGACTATTTCGCCGGCGGCACGGTCGGTTCGCTGGCCGGGATCGGCGGCACGGCGGCGGTCGCGGGCACGCTGATCACCACCTGGCTCGTGCCGGTCATGACGGTCGACGGCTACGGCCCGATTTTCGCACTCTCAGCGGCGATCGTGCCGCTTGGGGTCCTCGCCATCTGGCTGCTCGGCGGACGCACTGCGCCCGTCGCGTCGCCCTCAACGCCCATCATCGAAGAGGCTGGATTATGAGATTCAAGAACAAGATCGCGATCGTCACCGGCGGCGGACGCGACATCGGCAAATCGATTTCGCTGCGGCTGGCCAGCGAAGGCGCCACGGTGGTGATCAACTATCGCAGCGACGAGGCCTCCGCTCAGGCGACCGCCGATGCGATCACTGCGGTCGGCGGCACTGCGCTGCTGCAGCGCGCCGACGTAACCGATGCCAACCAGGTCGCGGCATTGGTCGCGGCGACCACCGACACGTTCGGCGCGCATATCGATTTCCTCGTCAATTGTGCGGGCGGCATGATCGCGCGCAAGACGCTGGCCGAAATGGACGCGGACTTCTTCGACCAGGTCATGAGCCTGAACTTTCGCTCCGCTTTCCTGGTGACCAAGGCGGTGCTGCCACATCTCGGCAGGGGCAGCGCGATCGTCAATCTCGCCTCGCTGGCGGGGCGCGACGGCGGCGGCCCGGGCGCATCGGTCTATGCCGCGGCAAAGGGTGCGCTGATGACCATCACGCGCGGCTGGGCGAAGGAACTGGGACCGCAGGGCATTCGCGTCAACGCACTGTGCCCCGGTCTGATCGGCACCAGCTTCCATGACATTTTCTCCAAGCCGGAAGGGCGCGCCGCGGTTGCCGGCAACACGCCGCTGCGCCGCGAAGGGCACCCGGACGAGGTCGCCGCCGCGGTCGCCTATCTTTTGTCGGAGGATGCGGCCTTCCTCACCGGCGTCAATCTCGACATCAATGGCGGCCTGTTCTTCTCCTGAGGAAGCAAAGATGATGCGACACATGCTTTTCGCGCTGGCGCTGGTGACGACCCCGGCGCTGGCACAGGACGAACCGGCCCATCCGCGCGTCGCCGGCGAAGTGCCGAAGACGCGCACCGATGCGCCGCCCATCAAGGCGTACAAGCTGATCCTGGTTGGGGATTCGACCATGGCGGTGGGCAGCGGCTGGGCATCGATCTTCTGCGCAGAGCATGTGAAGTCCAATGTCGCCTGCCTCAACATGGGGCGGGGCGGGCGTTCGACGCGCAGCTATCGGCAGGAGGGTTCCTGGGCGATCGTGCAGAACGAGATCAAGGCGGCGGGTTATGCCGCCACCTATGTGCTGATCCAGTTCGGGCATAACGACCAGTCCTCCGCGCCCGAACGCTGGACCATGATCGACAGCGAATTCCCGGCCAACCTGACCCGCTACGTCGCGGAGGTGCGTGCCGCCGGTGGCATTCCGGTGCTGCTGACCCCGCTGGTGCGGCGTGATTTCAAGGACGGCAAGATACTCAACACGCTGGATGTGTGGTCCGACCAGGTGCGCAAGGTGGCGACGGCGACCGCGACTCCGTTGATCGACCTCAACGCCGACAGTGCGCGGGTGGTGCAGCAGATCGGCCCGGTCGAAGCGATGAAACTCGCCATGACCGATCCGATTCCCGAGGAAGTGGCGGCGGCGAAGACCGGTACGACCCTGAGGCCACGTCCTGCCACCGAGGCGCGCGTGCCCGATGCGCCGACGACGGCCGACGGGCCGCGCGGACAATATGCCCGCAAGTTCGACTATACCCATGTCGGCGACGCAGGCGCGCGCGTCTTCTCCCGGCTGGTCGCCAATGGGCTGGCCAAGGTCGTGCCGCCGCTACGCAGCCAGTTGGTGCCTTAGGGTGAGCTGGATGAGGAAGAGATATGGGACACCAGGTTTGTCCCATATCTCCAGCGCGCGGCACACGTCGTGCTAAGCAGGAAATCCATTAATATTGTATATTATCAATTAGATAGATTGATTTAATACAATACTTCAACAATCTCAGCCTGAAACCGCTCAACGCCGGACATCGAGTCCACCGCTGCCGAACTCTTCCAGATCGGCACGCGTGAATAGTGCCATGTCGCCGATCACGCTGTGCTTGAGGCATGCCAGCGCCAGTCCGTCGCGGATCGCCGCCGCTTCGCCGGCGCCGCGCATCAGGCCATGCAGCACACCCGCCGCAAAAGCGTCGCCGCCGCCGATCCGGTCGACCACGCCGGTCAGCATGACCTCTTCCGTGGTCCAGCTTTCGGTGCGGGTGTCGATCCGGGCCGAGAGGCGATGGCGATCCACCGCCTCGACCTCGCGCGCGGTCGAGGCCATCCAGCGCAGTCGCGGCAGCGCGGCGAACGCGGCTTCGGCGGCCTCGCGGCGGCGCGCGGGCCCGTCGCCGTGAAAGCGCCGGCCGAGCAGCAGCGACATATCGCGGTGCGTGGCGAAGAACAGGTCGGCCTCGGCGGCCAGTTCGATCACGATATCGCGCGGCTCGGCGCTCCACCGCGACCATAGCCGTTCGCGGTAATTGGCGTCGAAGGAAACCGAGACGCCGGCGGCACGCGCTGCACGCATCGCGGCCAGCGTCGCCGCCGCGGGGTCCGGCCCGAGCGCCGGGGTGATGCCCGATACGTGCAGCCATGAACGGCCCGCCAGCAGGGCCGGCCAGTCGGTGGACGACCAGTCGTGCCGGGTGAAGCTGCTCTCCTCGCGATCGTAGAGGATCTGCGCCGGCCGCAGCGATGCACCCGGCGTCAGAAAATAAAGACCTTGTCGCCCGGCGCCGCGCGCGACGAAGCGCAGGTCGACGCCCGCGGCGCGCAGCGCGCGGCAGGCCGCTTCACCCAGATCGTTGGCCGCGGTCATGCTCGCCATTGCCGCATCATGGCCGAGCGCGGCGAGAGCGGCGGCGACATTGGCTTCGGCACCACCGGCATGAAGCGCCAGCATATCGGCCCGTGCCAGCGGCGTCGCGACAACCGGATTCAGCCGCAGCAGCAATTCGCCGAAGCACAGGATGGAGCCGGTCTGCCGCACTGGTATCCCCTCGTTTTAATATTGGTCATGCGATATGCGTTGAAAGAACTACTAAACTGGTATAGCAATCTGCCTTGACAGATCGTCACGACCGGATCAATCGGCGGATAAGAACAAACCCTTGGGAGAGGTATGATGGGCAGATTTCGGCAGCCGGCAGCTTTGACGTCGCGATCGCGCGTACTGGGCGGCGGCGTTGCGCTGTGGTGCCTGACGATCGCATCGGTGGCTGCGGCACAGACGACCGACCCGGTCGCCGCACAACCTGTGCCCGGCACACCGGTCGCTGGATCCGTTGCGGCTCCATCCGACGACAATGCTGCCGTTCAGGAGGTGCCCGCGCAGGAGTCCGAATCCGATATCGTCGTCACCGGCATCCGCCAGACGATCGAAAGCTCGATCGCGGTGAAGCGTCAGGAGATGGCGATCGTCGATGCGCTCAACTCGACCGAGATCGGCGATTTGCCCGCTTTGTCGATCGGCGAAGCGATCCAGACCATCACCGGCGCGACCAGCCATCAGGAAAAGGGCGGCGCCACCGAGATTTCGCTGCGCGGCCTGGGCTCGTTCCTCAGCGCGACCACATTCAACGGCCGCGAAGCGTCGAACGGTAGCGGCGACCGCGCGGTGAATTTCAACCAGTTCCCGTCCGAGCTGGTCAGCGGCATCAAGATCTACAAGTCGCAACAGGCCGACCTGATCGAAGGCGGCGTGGCCGGGACGATCGAACTCGAGACCTTGCGTCCGCTCGATTACAAGAAGCGTTCGATCCAGGTCGAACTGAAGGGCAATTACAATCCTTATCAGGACAAGATCCGCGGGCAGGGCGCGTGGGGCTGGCGCGGTACCGCCAGCTATGTCGATCAGTTCGATCTGGGCAGTCTGGGCGAGCTCGGTATCGCGCTCGGCGTGCAGCGCAATCAGGTCAATAATCCGGAAGAAACCTATGCCGCGGGCAGCACCTATTATGCCTGCAACCCGCTGACCAATGCGACCGGCAATTGTGCCGAGATCACCCGGCAACAGGGAGGCGCGGGGTCGCCTTTCTATCTCGCGCCGAGCTCGGTCACGTTCCGCCAGATCACCGAATCCGACAAGCGCGACGCATTCATGGGCTCACTGCAATGGAAGCCGAATTCCAAAATCGATATCAACCTCGATTTTCAATATTCGAAGCGCGATTATAGCGAGGATCGCCACGACCTGACGCTGGCCGAGACGCGCTATGCGCTGCGCAATGTCCAATATGACGACCAGCATCGCCTGGTCTATGCGACCGGGACGTCATCGATCGACGCGATCGGCAATTATCTGACGCGCGACGAGGAGTATCTCGGCGGCGGCGGATCGATCAGCTGGAAGGCGACCGACCGGCTGACCATCAGCACCGATGTGTCCTATTCGCAGACCAAGCGCGACACGCTCCAGCGCAGCGTGCGGCTGCGGACCGATCCATTCGATATCAACAATGTGCGCACCCCGATCAACAATCAGCGCATTCCCTATACCTATGATGCGCGGAACGGCTTCGCGACGCAGATCACCCTCGATCCGCGCTTCAACGCCAATGACTGGTCGCTGTTCAGCGACGATGCCCGCCTGCGCCGCGACGACGAATATAAGCAGGACAAGATCTTCGCCGCCCGGCTCGACGCGGGGTATGAGTTCGACGGTTTCCTGAAGCGGATCGATATCGGCGGGCGTTATTCGCGTCGCCACTACGTCAACATCAACAATCTCGTCGAGATCACGCAGGACGACCGCACGGTCGACAAGCGCGTCAATCTCGCATGTCGCACGCCATTTCCGCAGACCGGGTATCTGCATGATGCGCCCAATCAATCGATCACGTCCTGGGCGACGTTCGATACCTTGTGCCAGTTTCGCGGCTATCTCGGCACTGAGGATCCCGGCATCGGTTCGGATACCCGCGCGGTCGACAATGCCGATGTGACCGAGAAGGTCTGGTCCGGATATGTGATGGGGACCTATGACAGCCAATTGGGCGATACGCCGATCCGCGGGAATTTCGGCGTTCGCGTGGTGCAGACCGACCTCCGCTCGATCGGGTTGCGTTCAGGTCTGAACGTCATCACCAATTCCGACGGCACGATCCGGCTGGTCGAGAATGGCGACTTCGCAACGCAGACGTTGACCAACAGCTATTTCCGCGCCTTGCCGAGCGTGAACGCCAATTTCGAATTGTCGCCAACCGTGGTCGCGCGCGCCGCCGCCTATCGGGCGATGTCGCGCCCGGCGCCGAGCGACCTCGCCGCCGGCCGCACGATTACGCTGGAGGACGGCACCGCCTTTGCCGACATCAAGGACGCGATCGGCCAGATCGTCGCCGACGGCTCGCCCTCGCTCAAGCCGATCATGTCGTGGAACGGCGACCTCGCGCTCGAATGGTATCCCAACAAGGATACGATCGTCGCCGGTACGCTCTATTACAAGAGCTTCGGCGGCGGGTTCGTGCCGGTGCTGATCAATGAGACGTTCAACATCGGCGGCCAGGATGTCAGCGTGCCGGTTACCCAGCGCCAGAACAGCGATGAGAAGAGCCGCGTCTATGGTCTCGAACTGACGCTCACCAACCGCTTCTCCTGGCTGCCCGCACCGTTCGACGGCCTCGGCGCGAAGCTCAGCTACAACTACGCCAATTCGAACTTCAAGAATTACGACATCCGCCTCGGTAATGTGATCGATCCCGCCACCGGCGTGGTGACGCCGGGCATCATCCCGGCCGCCAATCTGTCGGGCTTTTCGAAGCACACCGGTTCTGCCCAGCTCTATTACCAATATAAGGGCCTGTCGCTGGAGGCGGTCTACACCTATCGGTCGAGCTATTATCAGGACTTTGTCGGCGGCAATACGCAGCTGCGTTTCGTGCGTCCGTCGAACCTGGTCAATCTGCGCATGTCGTACAATGTGAACCGCAATCTCTCGCTGCGGGTCGAGGCGCTCAACGTGTTCAACGATGCCAAGGTCACCGATATGCCGGTTTATGGCAGCAGCCGGCAATATCATTATTACGGCTCGAAATATTTCATCGGCGCCCGGGTGCGTTTCTGATCGGCTCTTGCCCGGACGGCTTGTGTCGTCCGGGCCAAGTGGTATGACAATCCGGGCGAGAAGCGGAGGAATTGTTAGGCCAATGGCAGATCGTCGTCTTTTTCAGAATATCGCGGACCAGATCGTCGCCTTGATCGACAAGGGCGCCTTTCCGCCCGGGTCCCGCTTGCCGGGCGAACGCGAACTGTCCGAGCGCTTCGGCGTCAGCCGCGTCACGATCCGCGAGGCGGAGATTGCGCTGCAGGCGACCGGACGGATCCGGATCAAGACCGGTTCCGGTGTCTATGTTTCGGACACCGTGACGCAGGACACCGGGCAACTGCCGATGGTCAGCGCCTTTGAGTTGACCGAGGCGCGGCTGTTGTTCGAATCCGAGGCGGCGGCGCTCGCCGCGCCGATCATCTCGGACGACGATCTTGCGATCCTGGGCGACCTGCTCGATCAGATGGCGCAGGACAATCTCGACGATGATGCGGTTACCGCGATCGACCGCCTGTTCCACCTGACCATTGCCGCTGCGTCGGGCAACAAGGCGATCATCCATGTGATCGAGACGCTGTGGCGGCTGCGTACCGAGATCGCCGAGGTGCGCACCACGCATGCGTCGGTGTGTCACCATGACGGCTCCGCACGACAGGCGGAGCATGCCGCGATCGTCGACGGGCTTGCGCGGCGTGACCCGCAAGCGGCGCGTGTCGCCATGCGCCAGCATTTCAACCGCCTGCTCGAGGCCATGCTGGACGCAACCGAAGAGCGCGAGATCGAGGAAACCAAGCACCGCGCCGCAGCAAGCCGCGCCCGGTTCCGGATGAGCGCGCAACTCGGCTAGGCGGCGCGGACCCTATCGGGCGAGCGCTCGATTCAAGCCCATCCGGCCCGCGCCGTACATCAGCGCCATGGTCGCAAGCGCGAGGCCGATATTGACGGCGAAAAAGGCTGTCGGCGTCAGCGCGGTCCATAAGGTGCCGAAGGCGCCGGCAGCGATGCTCGCCACGAACTTGGCCGAATACCAGATGCCGATGATGAACGAGGCATGCCGCGCCGGGGAGAGCCGGCCGAACAGCGCCAGGCCGATCGGCAGTACATGGATCTCCGCCAGCGTCATGAACAGGAAGAATGCCAACGGCCACATCATGCCGGCCTGTCCATGCACGCCCCATTCCCATGCGCCGCCGATCATTGCCAGATAGGCGAGGGCGGAGAAGGCGCAGCCGAGCATCATCTTGGACAGAGTTGGGATCGGGCGCCCGGCATCTTCGCGCCGGCGCCAGTACCAGGTCAGAAGAGGCGTGAGGGTGAAGATCAGCAGTGGATTGAGCGACTGGAACCAGGGTGCGGGGATGCGAAACCCGCCCAGCATGCGATCGGTATTGCCGTCGATCCACAATGCGATGGTGTTGCCGATCTGTTCATAACCAAGCCGGAACAGGATCACGAGGCCCAGTACCGCCGCAAGCAGGGGGAGTTTGGCTGCCAGCTTGATGGTGTCGGATGCGGCCGGCGCTTCAGGGGATGACGACGCCGAAAACCGGCCGGAATGGGCCAGTGAAGCGCTGAGCGCCGGCTTGAACGCGATATGGATCACCAGGCCGAGCACCATCGCGACCGCCGCCGCGGCAAAGCCATAGTGCCAGCCATAGGCCTGGGCGAGCGCGCCGCAGACCAGAGGCGCAACGAAGCTGCCCAGATTGATGCCGAGATAATAGATGACATAGGCGCGTTCGCGGCGCGGGTCATCGGCAGCGTAGAGGTCGCCGATCTGGCTCGCCAGCGAAGTGATGAAGAAGCCGTTGCCCAGCGCGACGAGTGTCAGCCCCGCATAGAGCCCGCTGTCCCAGGTCATGGCGAGATGACCCAGCGCCATCAGCGATGCGCCGAGGGTGATTGCGCGGCCCTTGCCGATAAAGCGATCGGCAATGAAACCGCCGAGCAGGGGCGTCAGATTGGCCGCGCCGACGTAGAGGCCGTAAATGAAAGAGGCTTGCGGTTGAGTGAAGTCGAGCTGGCGCACCATGTAGAGCACCAGCAGCGCCTGCATTCCGAAGGCCGAGAAATAGGCCATCGCCTCAGTCGAGAAGAGTATCGTCAGTCCGGCCGGGTGGCCGAACAATGTGCGTGGTGCGGCGCCTGCCGCGCGATTTTCGTCAGGCATGCCGACGCGTCGTGCCGAACCAGAACAATATGCCGAGAATGGTCCATCCCCCCATCATCAGGAATTCGAGCGGCACGCCCGTGGCGGCCTGAAACGGCGAGACGACCGCGACCACCGCCGCCACTGCCGCGCCCAGCATGATCACCAGGACCAGCGGCGTACCGCCTGCCAGGACAAAGCCGGGCCGGGCGCCCTGCCGGCGCCGCACGCGCAGCAAGGCGATCAGCGACAGCACGACGATCAGCGTCACGCAGATCGTGCTCATGTTGATGATCGGCAGGATCGCGCCGCGCCCGAGGCAAACGCCGAGACAGGTGCAGGCCGCAACGAACAGGATCGCCCGGCGCGGCACGCCATGAACCGGATCGACCTTGGCGAGTGCCGCAGGCAGGAAGCCGGCGCGAGCCTGGGCAAGCACCAGCCGCGAAGCGCTCAGATGCAGCGCGCTCCATGTCTTGGCCAGCGAGATGATCGCCGCGATGAGAATGATTTTCGAAGCCAGGCCATTGGGCAGGGCCTTTTGAAAGGCAGCAGCGACGGGCAGCGATTGGGACAGCAGGTCACGCCACGGGACCAGCGCGGTCGATGCGAGGATGATCAGGCAATAAAAGGCCGCTGCCCCCGCGACGCCGCCGATCATTGCCCGAGCTACCGTCCTGAATGACGTCCCGACAGACCGTTCCTCGATCGCATTGGCGGCGGACTGAAATCCGCTGAGGAACAAGGTCGAGGTTGCAAAGACCCAGAATATACCGGTGCCGAGCGAGCCCTTTTCCGGCGCAAGGAAAAAGGGGTGCCAGTTTTGCGGATCACCCTTCCAGAACCCCAGCAGGATCAGCAGCAGCGACAGGCCGATAAAAGCGAAGGTGATCAGTCGCTGCAGACCGACCGCCAGATGCGCGCCGAGACTGTTGAAGATCCCCAGCAGTACCGCGCCGCAGACCCCGAGCAGCAACGCGAACAGCGAGACGTCATGACCCAGCAGCCGATACGGGACCGGTCCCTGGGCGAGTGCCGGAAACAGCATTTCCAGAAACCAGGACAAGGCGATCGCCTCGAACGCGGTAAAGCTGACGATGTAGAGGCACAGGAACCAGCCAGTGATGAAACCGCAGCGTGGCCCGATCCCCTCCAGCGCGAAGGTGCATTCGCATCCGGCGCGCGGCAGGCGGGCGACCAGTTCGGCATAGGCCGCCGCGACCATCGCCATCAGCACTCCGCCGGCGAGGAATCCGATCAGCGCACCGCCGGGGCCGGCCGCGGCAATCCATTCGCCGAGGACGACGACCCAGCCGGATCCGACGATGCTGCCAAAGGCGAGGGTGAAGAATCCTGCGCCGCCAATGGCGCGAGCAAGCGACGGTCCGCTTTTTACGCTTGGCGCCTGCACAGTCCCTCCTACCCCCGATCGGCCGCAACAATTATCTATTTTTATTATTACTGCAATAACATTAATTCGCCGATCGGTAGACGATGGGTCAGGAAATTGCCACGGCGATGGCATCGACCTCGATCCGATAGCCGTAATGAAGGCCCGGAACCGGCACGATCGAGCGTGCGGGTCTCGCATCGCCGAACACTTCTGCGAAAATTGCATTGCATTCCGGCCACAACTCGATCCCGGCCAGATAGATGGTGACCTTCGCAACATGGTCGACATCGGACTGCGCCGCCCGGAGCACGATCAGGAGATTTTCGAACGCCTGGCGCGCTTGCGCCGCAAACGGCGCGGTGGCGAGGCCATGATCCGGTCCGGCCCGGACCGGCAACTGGCCTGAAACGAAGATCAGCCCGTTGCTGATCGTCGCCGGCGCATAATGTCCGCCGGGCGCGGGGCCCTCGGCAGGATAGATCTGCAACGGTCGCTTGTCTTCCATATCACCACCCATGAAAACGGGGCCAGACGGCGGTTGCCGCGCGGCACTCGACATCGAACACTTGATAGGCATCATGCTGCGCGCCCGTCGCGCAAGCATGGTTCGGCAGAATGCGGATGAGGTCGCCGATCTTCAGATCGGGGAGGGGGCATGGGCTGTCGTCGCGAACGCGGACAAGCCCATGTTCCTGATTGGCGGCGGCCACGATCAGATCGGGTATCGGCACACCGTCCGCATCGCAGACCAGGCCATAGCCCTGATCCACCGGTTGGGCGGCCGTGCCGCGGTCGCGCGACAAAGCCATCCAGCCCGCATCGATGACGATCTGTCCCTTGTCCGGCTGAACCGCGATGACGCTGGACAGCACGCTGATCGCGATCTCGTCGATCCCGCACACGCCGATTCCGGCCATGACGAGATCGAAGAAGGTGAACACGCCGGCGCGCACCTCGGTGATGCCCTTGAAATGCTCGGCGAACAGGGCGGTGGGGGTCGATCCGATACTGACGGTGTCGATATCATAACCTGCCTGGCGCAGATGGTTTGCCGCCGTGATCGCGCCCTCGCGCTCCAGTCGCGCATAATGGCGCAGTTCGTCGTCGCTCCGCGCGTTATAGCTGCCGCCGGCATGAGTCATCACGCCGGCCACCCTGGCACCCTCGACCAGCGCGGCTGCGATCGCCAGCAGAACATCCTTCTGATCAGGACGCACACCGGCGCGGTGGCCATCGGAATCGATCTCGATCGTCACCGGTACGGCATCGCCGTGTCGCCGTGCCGCGCTCGCCACCGCGTGCGCCGCATCGACAGTGTCGACCACCAGCATCAGTGCGGCACCGCGCGCGCGCAGGTCGAATGCGCGATCGAGCTTGTTGGGCGTAATGCCCACCGCATAGAAGATATCGTGCATGCCGTGATCGAAGAAAATTTCCGCTTCGCGCAACGTGGAGACCGTGATCGCCGGTCGTTCCGGGTCGATCACCAGCCGCGCCACGTCGATCGATTTCGATGTCTTCACATGCGTGCGCAACAGCACGCCGCGATCGGTGACCGCGGCACGCATCCGCGCCGCGTTGCGTTCGACGCGCTGCACATCAAGCAAGAGAGCCGGGGTCTGGAGTGTTGCCAAAGGTGTCATGCGGCAATCCGAAAATGGGCGATCGACACGATGTGAATGCCATCAAAAAGACGATCAATCCACTTGTTTTTATCGTCATGGTAATGTTTATAATGCCGGCCGGCCCGGAGTTTTCCGGATGACGACCAGCGCATAAGGGGTGGATAGTGAGCATCGCATTTGTGCAGAGCGAACAGCAATTGCGCGACCTGTATGGCGCACCGGACACGCTCGCGTTGCGCAAGGTGCTCGATCATCTCGATGTCCATTGCCGCAATTTCATCTCGGCTTCGCCCTTCTTCATGCTCGCGACGCATGACCGGGATGGCCATAGCGACGCGTCACCGCGCGGCGACCAGCCGGGCTTTGTCGAGATCCTCGACGACCGCCATCTCCTGTTGCCCGACAAGCCCGGAAACAACCGCATCGACAGCCTGATCAATGTCTTTCATTCGCCCTCGATCGGCATGTTGTTCCTCATCCCCGGCGTCCGCGAAACCCTGCGCATCAATGGCGAAGCGCGCATCACCTGCGACCCGTCATTGCTGCTCAAACATGAAGAGGGCGGGAAGGTGCCGAAGACCGGCCTGGTGATCGAAGTGCGCGAAGCGTTCCTGCATTGCGCACGGTCCGTGATGCGCGCCAAGATCTGGGTACCGGAAACCTGGCCCGACCGCAAAGTCGTGCCTTCGGCAGGACGGATCTGGTCGGACCATATCGCGCTGTCCTCCGCAGCGGAACAGGGAGAGGTCCAGTGAAAATCTTCTTCGCACCAGAGCAATTGCTGCACGCGCCGCTGGTCGAACTCAACCGCGGGGAACTCGGTCCGCCGTTCGAGCATGCCGGCCGCGCGACCCATATCGTGACCGCACTTGAAGCGGCGGCGATCGGCGCGATCGAGACGCCGCGGCATTTTCCGGAAAGCATCCTGTGTCGTGTCCACGACACGGCCTTTGTCGATTTCCTGCGCGGCGCGCATGACGAATGGCGTGCGCTCGGTCGCCCTGGCGACGCGCTGCCGATCTGCTGGCCGGGACGATCGGAGGTGACGCTGACGCCGCCTGAATCGCTCGACGGGCGGCTGGGGCATTATTCGTTCGATGTCATGACCCCGATCACCTCGGGAAGCTGGGCCGCGGTGACGCGCGGCGCCGACACTGCGCTTGCCGGGGCTGCCTGGCTTGCCGGGAAGGATGGCGGCGGGCGGTCGGCCTTCAGCCTGTGCCGCCCGCCCGGTCATGATGCCGGACGCAGCAGTTATGGCGGTTATTGCTTCCTCAACAATGCGGCGATCGCCGCGCAATATCTGCGCGACGAAGGCGCTGAACGAGTGGCGATCCTCGATGTCGATTATCATCACGGCAACGGCACGCAGCAGATTTTCTACGATCGCGATGACGTGCTGTACGTGTCGATCCATGCCGATCCGTCGAGCGATTTTCCCTATTTCGCGGGGTATCGCGACGAACTGGGCCGAGGTGCGGGCGATGGCTTCAACCACAATCTTCCCTTGCCGCGCGGCACGGCGTGGGCGGCGTGGAACGAAGCGATGGATGCGGCCGAAGGAATCGTCCGCCGTTTCGCGCCCGAGGCTCTGGTGGTGTCGCTCGGCGTGGACAATTTCGCCGGCGATCCCTTGTCGCATTTCCGGTTCAAGACCGAGGATTTCGCACGGATGGGGCGGCGGGTTGCGGGGATCGATCTGCCGACCCTGATCGTGTTCGAGGGCGGCTATGCGGTGGATGAGCTGGGCAACAATGTCGTCAGCTTCTTCAGCGGTTTCGAGGGCGCGTAAGGCTTGCTCAGTCGGACAGTGCGACATGACGCACGCTGTCGCCCGCACCGACCCGGAGCGCGATCGCGTCGCGCTCCGACAGAGTCAGCCGCCCATCGCCTGGTATGACCGGCGCCCGTACGGCGCGAAAGGCGGCCCCGCGGCCGGCGCTGCACAGGCTGTCGACGGGGTCGCCGTCGATCCCGAGCGCGCCGACAATTGACTGACGGCCACCGCGCAGGATCCGCAGCTCGTCAATCTCGCTGAACACTTGCGGCCCGCCGTCGAAAATGTCGCAATAGCCGGTGTCGCGGAACCCCTCCTTCAACAGCATGTCGTAAGCGATGCGGCTTGCATCGTGCGGACGGCCGAGTGCCGCACGAGCATCCTCCGGCAACATGCTGACATAGAGGCAATGGCGCGGCCCCAGCTCGGCGATGAACTGGTTGCCGGCGACCCCGCTGAAATGATCGGCCTCCTCGAAATCCATCTGGTAGAACGGGCGGCCAAGTGCTTCCCAGACCGGCGAACGGCCCTGCGGATCGATATAGCCGCGCATCTCCGCCATCACGCTCCTGGGGAACCAGTCGCGATGTTCGGCCATGAAGAGATAGCGGCTTTGTGCAGCCAGCCGCCCCGCGCCCGAACCGCGTGCCTGGGGCATCACCACCAGGCCGCCGACCTCGGCCATCCCGCCAAGATCATTGTTCAGGGTGAGCGTTTCGACCGTGACGGTCTTTTCGAGCGCGAGCGAGCGATTGCGCAAATTGCTGCGCTTGTAGCTGTAGAATGGCCAGTCATTGCCGATCGACGGGAACAGCGCGGCAGCACCCATCACCGTACCGTCGATTTCCAGCGCGAGCCAGATCGGCGTCGGATCGACACCATCGTGCCCATCGGCGAGCCGCGCCACACTGGCATCGAGCTTGGCGAGCAGCACAGCCTTGTCGGCGGGCAGATTGGTCATGCCTTTGCCGACGGTAGTCGCAAGCCGCATGAACGCGTCGATATCGGCCGGCCCGGCGGCGCGAATCACGATTTCTGAATCGGTCATGGGGCGCTCATCCAGCTGGGCTGATCGGGAGGCGGCGCGTGTACCACGGCGCTGCCGTTCGGACTTTGCCATAAGGGCGAGATTTTGTCCGATCGCGCCCTGGGGGCGTGTTGTTCGAGATCGGACAGGAGCGAAAGGCGTCTTCGACGGACGGGTCTTGCAAGGCGCACCTCGGCAGCAGCGAATCTGATGATCGAGTTGCAATAATACTTATTACAGTGATAATGTCTATGGATCGACGGATTTCAATTCGACCTGGAGTGAAGATGAGAAAAGTCATTTTGAGCTGCGCCCTGACCGGAGGGCATGAGATCAATCCGAATTACCCCACGCACCTGAACTATCCCGTCACGCCCGAGGATATTGCGGCCGACGCGATCCGGGTCGCGCGGCTTGGCGCGGCGATCGTGCATATTCATGCGCGCGATCCGCACACCGGGCTGCAGACGCGCGATGTCGCGATCTACCGCGAGATTTGCGACCGGATCCGCGCCAGCGATGTCGATGTGATCATCAACCTGACCTGTGGTCATGCCGCCTTCTTCCTGCCCGATCCGGAGGACGAGAGCCGGGCAGCGCCGGGCACCGATGTCGGCACGGTTGCCGAGCGCGTCGCGCATATCGAGGCGTGTCTGCCGGAGATCTGCTCGCTGGATGTCACTACCGCCAATCAGGTCGATGGGGGCATGGATTTCGTCTATCTCAACACGCCGCGCACGCTGCGGGCGATGGCGCGCCGGTTCCAGGAACTGGGGGTGAAGCCCGAACTGGAAGTGTTTCAGGCGGGCGACATCATGCTCGCCAACCAGCTCCACCGCGAAGGCGTGTTCGACGCGCCGCCCTTGTTCCAGTTCGTGCTGGGGGTAAAATGGGGCGCGCCGGCCACACCGGAGACGATGATCTATATGCGTGACCTGCTGCCCGACGGCGCGGTCTGGGCAGGGTTCGGCATTGCGTCATTGCAAATGCCGATGGCGGCGCAGGCGGCTCTGCTCGGTGGCAATGTCCGGGTCGGGCTGGAGGACAATATCTATCTGCGCAAGGGTGAATTCGCGACCAACGCGCAACTGGTGGAGCGGGCGGTATCGGTGATCCAGGGGCTCGGCTATGAGATGGCTACCCCGGCGGAGGCCAGGGAGATACTCGGATTGCGGCCGCGTGTTCCGGTGGCCGTCGCCTAGTGCGGATCCGCTGGCGATCGACCTTGTCATAGTGCCGATGCTCAAGCGCCCTTGCGGCGCTTGGGTATCGGTGCCGCATCCGTTGCGGGGCGTGGCACGCCGAACGTGGCGCAGACATAGTCTTCGACGATCGCAGCCAGATCGAGCGATTTGAACCCGCCGGGGGACGCCATGACGATGCAGCCCAGGCCATCGAGCATTGCGTTCAAGCCGAGCGCTGCCTTCTCGATGTCGAGGTCGGCGTGCGTCAGTCCCATGTCCTTCAGTCGCTCGATCTCGTGATGGAGCATGTCCAGGAAAATGCGATCGCGCTTGTGCTGGCTGCGCAGCAACGTGGCGTTGCCGATCGCGCGCCCCCTGAACGCTTCGAGCAAGCGGCTCGCCTTGATCCGCTCGCCACTGGTCGGCAGATGGCGGTGAATGATGAAGAACAGCCGCTCGGCGCCGGCGCCTTCCTCCGGCATCGCCCGGCTCTTGTCCATCAACAGGTCGTAGACATGGTTCTTGGCGAAGAAGAGCAGGTCTTCCTTGCTTCTGAAATAATGCTGGACGGCGCCGGTCGTCACGCCTGCACGGGTGCCGATCTCGGCCAGCCGGGCATTCTCCAACCCGACCTCCAGAATCACGTCGCAAGCGGCGCGCGCGATCCTTTCGCGTTGTTCGTTGTGATCCAGTCTTGGACGAGCCATTTACATTATCCGCACGATATTTTTACCGATGCCGCTATAGCAGTGCGTCGCGTCCGAGCGCCATAGAGTTATTGCGCAGCAACAGATCAAGGAACCGCAGCATGCCGTCCCTCGGTGACCGCTTCAGCCCGGCGTTCTTCGGCAGGCAGTAACGCGGTCAGCGCCTGGGGGAAGGATGGCGCGCCAGCTGAAGAATGTATGGCCGCCGACAAATTCGCGATAGGTAACGTCATAGCCCTTTGAATGCAGAATTTCCTGGAAATGCCGGGCCGTGCCCAGCATCGATTTGGCGTCTTCGAGCGTGCCCATCTGGATATAGAAACGGATCGGCAGGCGATCCCGGTTTTCGAACGCGCGCGCCAGCCAATGCGTGTCCATATCCGCTTCGGAAGGGCCCCACCATAAGGCGGGCGACTGGGCGATGACATTGCCGAACAATTCGGGATGCCGCATCGCGATGAAGCTGGCACTCTGGCCGCCGCGGCTCGCGCCTGCGATCACCGTCTTGCGCGGATCGCCAGACAGGCCGAAGCGGGTGCGCAGCATCGGCATCAGCTCCTCGGCGATGAAACGGGTAAAGGGCTCGTTGGGCGCAAGCTCCTTCTCGCGATTGTCCAATGTGATACTGTCGACCATCACCGCCACTGTCGGCGCGATCGCGCCGGCGGCAATCATCCGGTCGAGCATTTCCGGTACCCGCCCGGCTGCGCGGTAGGAAGGGCCGTCGAACAGCAGGAGCAGTCCGGGTGGCTTGCCTTTGGTCAAACTCGGGTCGGGCACATAGACTGCGAGGTTGCGCTCATTCCCCAGAACGGCGCTCCTGATCGTCAGGTCGATCATCCTGCCGTGCAGTCGTGCCGGTTTCGGGGCGAGCCAGGTCTCGCGCGGCGCGTCTGGCCCGTCGAAGATGCTCTCGCGGCTGTGCGGCAGGAAATAGACATCGTCGATCGTGCGCGGGTTAAGTGGATCGAGAAACAGATCGAAATCCCTGTCGCGGCCTGCTTCGTCCGTGTGTGACCATGCGCGCTGGGGTTTTGCGCCGCGCGCGGCACCATCGCGCCCGATCAGCATATATTGCGCGCGGAGTGCCGCACTCACGCGGTAGCTGCGATACCAGATATCGGTATGCGCCAGCCGGATCAGCGGGTCGCCGGTCTGCCACGGCGTGGCGTTGAACACGCCGAACACACCCAGGTCGATATGGTCGCGGTCGGTCGGTTCGCGCCACAGGAAGGTGAGGGTCATTTGAGCCGGCTCACCGGCCACCGGTTCGATCAAGGGCGTACCCTTCGCTCGCACATCCGCCCAGAACGCCGCGACGTCGCCGCCGTCGTTCCGCCCATCCAGTTGCGCCTGCAAGGCAGCCAGTCGGGGGCTGGCGATGGGCGCCTCGCTGGCGGATACCGGCACCGCGAACAGCAATGAAGTCAGCAGCAGCAATATTCTCACAACGGGCATCCTTTCCAGGCGTCGCCTCAGCTTTCGCGCTGGTCGAAGGAGAGGTTCACCGTCATCGGCTCGCGGAAGACGGCCAGCACCGGACAGCATTTTTCGACACATGCGAACAGTTGCGCAAGCTCGGCGGCAGAAGCTTTGCCGGTGAAGGAGACGCGGGCATCGATATCGTAAAAGCCGACCGGAGCGGTGGGATCGATATCGAAAAAACCCCGGGCATCGAGAGCGCCGGACAGTTTCACCTGCAAATCGCCGACATCGATGTCGAGATAGCCGGCATAGCACAGCAGGGTGACCTGGATGCTCGCGCCAAGGCCGGCCAGCGCGACCTCGGCCGGGTTGGGCGCTGTGCCAGTGCCGCCGAAGATGACCGGTTCGTCGACACCCATTTCGAGCTCGCCGAAACGCGCGGTGCAGCGAAAGCCGTCGATTTGCGTGACCACGCCCTCCATTGGCTCCAGACAATCGGCCGGTGCTGCGGCGAGCGCTTCGTCACGAAGGCGCTTCATCATCGTGCCGAGTTCAATCTTGGTCATTGCGGGGAGTCCTTCGGAGTTTTGCGTCGTCATGCGTAAGCGGCGCCAAGTGTGCGGAGTGCGTGCAATGCATCCTCGCCGCCGATCGCCGGCGCGCGATCATGCGCGATCGCGTCGAGGCAATCCTCAAGCTGGGTCGCGAAATGATCCGGGCAGGGGCGCCCCTCCAGTGGAATCTGACGCGGCCCGTTGCCCGTGTTGAGGAACAGTGCATTGGCGAAATGGAATATCCTGAGCGTGCCGGTCGTGCCGTAGATCGCGATCGAACCGGGCTCGCCGAGCCAGGTGCCTGCCGGAGCCAGGCTGCCATCGGTCAGCCAGCTCATCCCGCCGCTGAACATGCCCTCATTGGGCAAAGCCGCCGTGTAAGTGCCGGCATTGTACAGCAAATGGCCCATCACGCCCGAGGGGAAGGTCATGACCAGATATTCCGATTGCAGCGGCTTGCCGGATATCTGGCCGCTTCCCGAAACATGGATCGGGGCTGCTCCTGCATACCAGGAGAAGACGTCGATCAGATGGATGCCGTGGTCGACCAGTCCCATACCCGCGCCGCCCGGCCCGCCATCGGGATAATGTGATGGATCGAGCTGGCGATAGCGCGCCGCGCCGTTGCCGCCGATCATCTGCTCGCTCATCAGCTGGATGTCGCCGATCGCGCCTTCGCGGATCAAGCCATAGGCGGTTCGTACGGCCGGCAGATAGCGATAGATCGAACCATAGAAGAGCTTGACCCCATGCCGTGTGCAGGCGGCGACCATCGCCTCGCCGTCTTCCAATGTGACGGCGAGCGGCTTTTCGCACAGGATATGGATGCCGGCCGCCGCCGCCGCTTCGACGATCGGGCGATGGCTCGATGCCGGGGTCAGCACCAGCACCAGATCGATACCGCCTTTGGCGAGCAGGGCCCGATAGTCAGTGAACGCTTCGGCCGAAAGCCGCGCACCCCAGTCGGCCGCGACGGCATCGCGTACATCGCAGACCGACGCGATGGTGACATTGTCGAGCTTGGCATAGGCGGCGAGATGCTCGGTCGCCACCAGCCCGAGGCCGATAACGCCGATACGAAATGTCCTGGTCATTCGGTCTCCCTGAGAGTCGATCATGGTTTTGCGGCCGGCAGCACCGGCAGGATGACATGGCTTGCAGCCACGCTGCTGTGATGGATGCGCATCCGGCCCGGAATGCTCTTCACGACCAAGGCTTCGTCGCCGCCGGTGTTGGAGTTCGGGAAGGAGTAATTCTCCTGCGCGTTCATCACGGCAATGCGGATGCGGTGGCCCTTGGCGAAGGTGTTGGCGATGGCCCGCAGGCTGATCTCGTAGCGGACAATGTCCTTGAGGCTGCCGCTCAACAAATCTTCGCGCGTGAAGTTGCTGCCGAACACTTGATAGTCGCTATCGTCCAGCTTCCTGAAGCGGGCCCGGATCACGCCGACGCTCAGTCGCTTCGAGGAATTGTCGGGCGCGACGTCGCTGATATGCGCCCACCAGTCGGTGTCTTTGACATCGGCCGAGGCGTAAAGGACCAGCTTGATATTGCCGGCGATGGTGAGGTCTTGCGCCAGCGGTGCGCTGGTATAGGTCGCGACATCGCTCCGTGCTTCGATATCCTTGAAATCATACGGAAAAGTCTGGACGTCTTGATAGTCGCCCATCAGGTCGAACGTGTACCAGTTCTTCGGCGCATCGGCCGGGTCATAAACATAGGCATCGGGTGCCTCGGCGCTTTTCGGCTCGCTCGGCGTGAGCCGGCCGTCATCGGTGTGCAGCGCCGCATTGCCGCTGCTGTGGAAATACCAGTTCTGCGCCTGGACCTCGGCGGGCGGCCAGGATCTGGCGGTTCGCCATTCGTTGCTGCCGAGGACGAAATATTGCACGACCGGGTCGGTGACGCCGTTGTCCACGCCCTTCAGATAATGATCATACCATTTCTGCTTGGTCAGCCAGATATCGTCGCGCAGTGCATCGATCCCGAAGCTGTAGCCGTTGAGCGCGCGGTCGTGATTATAGCTGTGCTTCCACGGGCCGATCAGCAGGCGGTTGGGCTGTGTGCCGTATTTCTGCATCATCGCCCAGGTGCTGCGCGTCCCGGCGAAATCATCGTCGAACCAGCCGCTGATCGAGAAGCTGGCGAAATTGCGTGGGTGATCGCCCTGGAACCAGTCCTGCCCGCGCCAATAGTCATCGTTGCGCGAATGCGCGACGGTCGCGTTCCATAGCGGCAGATCCTCGCCCGTCGCATAGACATCCATGTCTTTTAGCGGGCGGTGGCGCAGCACATCGGGCCAGGTGCGTCCCGGCAGCAATTTCTTGCCGAGCATCCAGAAGAGATAGAAGGGTGACCCTTCAACGAAAGTGCCGCCCATATAGGGTTGATCGCCGAAGGCGGTGCCGAGCGTGCTTTCGGGGATGATGCATTTCAGCGCCGGATTGCGCGCCATCGTCGCGGCCCATTGGGTATAGCCGTGATAGGACAGGCCCTGCATGCAGATCGAGCCGTTCGACCAGGGCTGCTTCGTTACCCATTGCAGGGTGTCGGCGCCGTCATCGGGCTCCTGCACCTGCAATCGCAACGAGCCCTCCGACTTTGATTCCGGATCCCAATAGGCGGTCCCGCGCACCGCCTGCACGACCACCGCGTAGCCGCGCACGACATATTGCTCATAGCGATCGATCAGGCTGGAAATGCCATAAGGATTGCGCACCAGAATGGTGGGGAAGGGGCCCTTGGCGTCGCCGTCGGGCAGATAGACGCGCGTCGCGAGCCGGACGCCCGACCGCGTCGGCATCATCTGCAGGTCGAGCGCGCGATAGCCGTAACGCGGCTGCGAGACTTTCGGATCGCGCCATGCCGCGACGGTGGTGAAGGCTTCATAGCCGCGCTTCACCATCACGGTGTCGGCGTTGACGTCGATCGCGGCGAGAATGTCATTGTTCGAACCGATCACCAGATCCATCGGGTCGCTGGCGTCTTTCGCGCCCCAATAATCGGCCGTGGCGGCGGCGCCATCGACTGTCTTGCGGAGCGTTCTTTGTCGGGCATAGACGGTGGTTTCGCCGGGGATCGATGCGAGCTGGAGCTTGCTCCAGTCCACGGCGCCAAGCCTGGAGAGCAAGCTTGGAAACACCTTTACCGCGCCGTCGAGCGGCAGCGCGCTGGCGCTTTTGGCGAGGTCCTCCGCGCTGACGGTGACGGCTGGATTCCAGATGTTTCGGCGCACATCCTTGCGCTTCAGCGTGTAGCGTTCCTGGCCATCGACCTGCGCGATCGACAGTTCATAAACCTGAATCCCGCGATGGTATCCATCGAAGATGATCGGCCCATGCTGATCCGGCGCCGCGACGGCCGGAGCGGCCGCGGTCAGCAACAGCGCCGTCATCGCCGCTTTCAGAAAACTCCCGGTGCACATGCTGCCGTTCCTCGATCGCGATCGCCTATTTCCACACCGCATTGGCAACACGCAGCCAATTCCCGCCGATAATCGCGGTAATCGCTTCGTCGCCATATCCGGCGCCCTCCATCAGCATTACCGTCGGCCAGAGCATATCCGGCGAACAAAATGCAATTGGCTGCCATTGGTCGAGCGAGCCCCACACATCGGGGGCGGCGGCAAATGCCTGCTCCAGGCGACCCGTGTCGGCGGTCCAGTCCAGGCCCAGCCCGACATGCTCCGCGCCGACCATCTGTACGACATGATCGATATGCCGGAACAACAGATCGGGCGACGGCATCCCGCCGAGATAATAACCGGCACCGGTAATCCCCACGACACCGTTTCGCGCCGCGCATCCGCGGATCACATCGTCGGTAAGATTGCGGATATGCGGATAGAGGGCATGAACGCCGTGATGCGTGCAGACGACCGGCGCCGATGAGATTTCGATCATATCGAGTTGTGAACGATGCCCGGCATGCGATCCGTCGACTACCATGCCGACTTCGTTCATGCGTTCGATCACGCGGCGCCCGAAGCGCGTCAGCCCGACATCATTGCCGTCCGCGCAGCCTCCGCCGATCGAGTTGGTGATGTTGAAGATCGGGTGGCACAGCCTGACGCCGAGGGCATAATAGATATCGATCATGTCCAGATTGCGCTCGAGGCATCTGAACCCCTCCAGCTGGATGCCGACCGCGAGTTTGCCGGCCTTCTTGGCCCAGTGGATGTCATCGACCACTTCGACCAGAACGCATTTGTCCCTGCGCATCCATATGTCGCGCCGCATTCGCGCGATCCGCTGAATGGCTTGCGATATGTTATGGTCGTCCCCGGCCGGGTGGCACTGAATGAAATCAAATCCAACGTCGGCATAATGCTGGAAGAGCGCGCCATCGTTTCCAATCGGCGGTTCGTACACGAAAATCAGGTCGGTAATGATCGTACTATCGGTAAATTTCGCTCTGAGCTCTTCCACGGAGTGAACGGATGCCATCGATTGTTCCTGAATTTATGCCGGCTGAGCTTCGAGCGCGATGTTCGTGTAAAAAATGCGGGGTGCCCGGGCGGCACCCCGCAAACCGACATCAATATTTGATCTTGAAGGCAACGAAGGCGCTTCTCGGTGCACCGTACCAGTTGCTGAATCGCGTATCCCGAATTTCACTGTAATATTTCTTGTCGAAGATGTTGTTCACGTTCAGCGAAACGCTGAACCTTTCCGAGATATCGTAGCCGGCATGCAGGTCGGCCACGAAGTAACCGGGCTGTTCGACGCCAGTGCCACGTTGCTTTCCGTTGAGCGTGAACGAACCACCGATGCTCAGGCCGGCGAGCGTGCTGCCTTCAGCGAAGCTGTAGTCGGTATAGAGTTTGACGCTGTGTTTCGGCGTCACCGGTGCGATCTGCGTGCCGACCAGCGCGGGGTTGGTGTCCGACAGGATCTTGTTGACGTTGTAGTTGTAGCCGCCGCTGATCGACCAGTTCTTCGTGATATGGCCATTCAGTTCGATCTCGAAGCCTTTGCCTTCGACCAGGCCAGACGCAATCGATGCATTGATATCGGTCGGGTCGGTGACGGCTCGGTTGCTTTGCCGAATCCGGTAGATTGCCGCAGTCAGGAGAAAGCGATCGCTGAACAAATTGGTCTTGATGCCGGCTTCGAACTGTGTGCCGCTGACCGGACCAAGCGGGTTCTGGTTCCTGTCGAATGCCGACTGCGGTTCGAACACATCGGCATAGCTGCCATACAGCGTCCATTTGTCGGCAAAGTCGTATACAATCCCGGCATAGGGCGAGATTTTGCCCTTGACCTTGTAGATGCCGTTAGGCGTCAGGTCGAAGTCCTGCGCGGTATAGGTCACCCAGCCGATCCGTCCGCCGCCGACCAATGTCAGCGAAGGCAGAATCTTGAGGCGCGTCTGACCGTAAAAGCCGTACTGCTCCTTGGTTTCGGCGCCTTCGTAAAAATCCGCCCCGGTCGGGCCGAGCGGGAACGCCGGCATCACGACCGGTCGCGGGTTGAATATATCGACGGTCAGCGGAGGTCCCGGATTGGCATAGTTCGACGCGAAGCTCCAATGTGATCGCTGATAATCGCCGCCGATGATGATGCCGCTGGTGTTGCCGAACAGGTCGAATTCACCGACAATGCTGGCATCGCCGGAGACCGCGTCGGCCTTGTGTTTTCCACGATAGAGTTCGAGATTCAGAACGCCCTGGTTGACGCTGTTGACCGGGCCGCGCACGAAACCATAGAATTCGTCGCGCTTCAGATCATTATACTGAACCGTCGCACGCGCCTTCCAGCGACTGCTGAATTCATGGTTGATCTGCGCATAAAGCTGCGCCTGTTTTGTACGGACCTTGTTGTCGTCGCTGCCCAGATAAGTGTTGCGCGGAAGGTCGAGCAATCCGTTGGTCGCATCGGCGGGCAGTCCGGTCTGAATCGTGGTGCTATAGTCGTCATAATAGCCGCCGACGCTGAACGTGGTTTTGGCTCCGAGATCGATATCGACCGACAGGAAGCCGAGCTTACGGTCCTTGCGGTAATTGTCGATGAACTCGCCGGCGTCCTGGACCATACCGCCGGCCCGCGCGCGGATCGTGCCGTCCTTGTTGAGCGGCGAGGAGATGTCCACTTCGGCGCGCAGGAAATTCCACGAGCCTGCGCTGAATGAACTGGTGAGCGAGAATTCCTGTTTCGGCCGCTTGCGCACGAGATTGACGCTGCCGCCGGGGCTGCCCGATCCGCTGAACAGTGCGGACGGGCCGCGCAGGAATTCGACATGGTCGAAGAGGAAGAGATCGGGCATCGAATAGGGCGCCTGGGCGAAACCCTGTTGCGGGGTGCCGTCGAACAGGAAGCTCGATATCTGGAACCCGCGGGCGTAGAATTGCGGGTAGGTCGACACGTTGCGGACCACCGTCACGCCAGCAGTCTGTTTCAGCACATCGTCCAGCGTGATCAGACGCTGTTTCTCGATCCGCTCGGAATCGATGATTGTAACGGAACTGGGCGTGGCGCGGATCGAGGCCAGCGCCTTTTCGCCGGCGAACCCGCTTTCATAGCCGCGGCCGATCACCAGAATGTCGCTGGCGTCCACGCCGTCCGATTGCTCCTCCGCCGCAGGCGCTTCCTGCGCCCATGCCGCGCCGTCAAAGGCGCCGATCCCGAAGACGCTGGCCGATGTCATCAGCGTCAAGGCGATTGCGCGCCTTACCATGGTGTTCATTATCTTTATCCCCTTCGCTCGTGAACTTCTGACGAGTACCTCCTGCCACGCTCCGCTTTTTTCCAAGCCCCCTTGCGGATGTCATGGCCGGATGCGCGAAAATCAAAGTGTAATTATTACCGTGACAATGTCAACGCGACGCCGTGGGCAGGCCGGCGCCGCATAAAACGCTGCATCGGCAATGATTTGGGGCGGCTTCATGGAGGGGGGAGTCTCAGGCCGTACAGCGGATTTTTCTCGAGAAAGATAGGGAATCCGAGTCGCTCGAACGGCGAGTCGCGATGCTGCTGCAAGCGATCTTCCGGCGTGGTTATGATGCTTGACTCAATAATATAATATATTCACGATAATGTTAATCCGAAGACGGATGAGAGCCGCGCTCGTTATCATCGGTGCTGGGGGTATGACATGAATCAGGCGCGGGCAGCGTCCATTGCCATGAGCCGTCGGGGCCTGCTGGGCACTGCACTCGCCGGATATGGGCTTGCCGCGTTCGAGGCGCTCGCGGCGGGGTGGCCGCCGTCAGCGGCGTTGAGCGACGCGGCGGCACAGGCGATCAAGCCCGCGGGCATCGCGGCGCTGGCGCTGGTCGCTATGGCCGGTGGTCGGGTGATCGACACGCTTCTGCTCGGCCAGGCCAGCCAAGCCTTTGGCGTCCCGGTCACCGATCGCACTCTTTTCCATCTCGGCTCGGTCGGCAAGCACATCACGGCGGTGGCGATCCTGCGGCTGGCGGCACAAGGCAAGCTCGCGCTGGATGCGCCTTTGTCGCGTTATGTGCAGGGTATCGCGCCGGGATGGTCGCGCGCGACGATTTATCAGCTGCTCACGCACACCGGTGGCCTGCCGGGCAATTTCGATGGCCAGGATTTCGATCGCCCTTTCACGCGTGAAAAGGTCAGCGCCTTCAGTGCGGCGCTGACCCCGGTGGCGGCTCCGGGCCAGGCCTGGGTTTATTCGAATGTCGGCTATGTATTGCTCGGCCATGTGATCGAGAACCTGACGGGCGACGATTACGGCCGGCACATCACCGATACATTGTTCCGCCCTCACGGCCTGATCGACAGCCGCGCCGATGACGGGGAGGGGATCATCCCCAATCGCGCCGAGCCGCTCATCCGGCGCGACGGTGCCTTCCGTCGCGCGATGCAGATGTCCAGCAGCGTATCGTCGGTCGGCGCCGGTGGATTGTTGATGTCGGCGCGCGACGTGCCGGCATGGGAACGCGCGCTCGGCGGTCGGGCATTGCTCGATCAGCGCAGCAAGGAGATCATGTTTACCGCAGCGCGCTTCGACACCGGGCGCTCCACCAGCTATGGCATGGGCTGGCGGATCGAGAGCGACGGCGCGGGCCGGCCGTTCTTCATGCACACCGGGAGTGTTCCGGGTTTTCGTGCTTATCATTTTCGCGCCCCGGCGGGCGACCTGGCACTCATGCTGATGGCGGTGGGCGAGGCACCGATGGTCCCGTTCGGAATGGCTGCGACCGAGCGCCAATGGCCTGGCCGCACGCCGTTGGCACGTCCGGCGATCCCTGATCGTGCGCCTGGGCTGACCGCGGCGCTCAAGGCACTCGTGGTCGATGGAAAGCCAGTCGATGCGGCGTCCCTCGCTCCGGAGCTTGCGCGCCTGCCGCTGCCGGTCGCGACCGATGAGATCGCTCGCCTCAATCCGGAGCAGAGAGCGCGGCTGAAACAATTTTCGCTCGTCGAGGATGTGGTGACGATCGCGGACCGGCAGCGACGCTACATCCTGGATCTTGGCGCACAGCGGCTTCCGTTGCTCGCCTGCTATTCACCGGAAGGCTCGATCTACCGCGTGGTCATCTAGTGCTGTCGTCCATCAGACGGACGATCTTCCTTCTTCGATGCTCATTTTGAAACCGTTGCAATCAGGGAGAGTGTTTTGAAACGCATCCTCAATCTCGTACTTGGTCTTGGCCTGATTGCAGGCTTCGCCAATCCGGCTTTGGCAGGGCCCGCCACAATTCAGTGGGATAAATGGGGTGTCCCCCATATCCAGGCAGACAATCAGGAACAGGCCATGAAGGCGTTCGGCTGGGCGCAAATGGAGGCCCATGGCGATCTCATCCTGACACTATATGGCCGCGCGCGGGGCCGTGCCGCGGAATATTGGGGCGAGGCCTATATCGCATCCGACACGGTGATCCGCCAGTTGGGTATCCCTGCGCGCGGACGCGAATGGGCGGCCGCGCTGCCGACGGATCAGCGGCGCAAGCTCGATGCGTTCGTCGCCGGCATGAATGCCTATGCCAGGGCACACCCCGAACGCATCGCGGCTGACAAGCGGGCGGTGTTGCCAATCGTCTCGGCCGATCCGCTGATGCATCTGCAGCAAATCGTGCACCGGACCTTCATCGCCGGAAGCACGATCGGCATGGCGATGAAAGTGCCGCTTGCCGACGTGTCGTCCGCAAAGCCGGAGGCATTGCCGAATGGCTCGAACGGCTATGCCATTGCGCCGTCCCGCTCGGCCGACGGCCATGCGATGCTGCTGATGAACCCGCACCTGCCATGGAGTGATCTCTATACCTGGTTCGAGGCACAGCTGAGCTTCCCATCGTCGAACGCTTATGGCGCCGCGGAAGTCGGCATGCCCTTTCTCGGCATTGCCTTTGGTGAGCAGGGCGGCTGGACCCACACCGTCAATCAGTTCGACGGTGCCGATCTCTACGCCCTGACGCTCGACGGAGACCGCTATCGGTTCGATGGTGGCTGGCGACCGCTCGAGCGCAGCGTCGAGACGCTGAAAGTGCGCGGTGCGGACGGCAGGCTGACCGATCGTGCGCTGGTGATCGAACGTTCGGTCCATGGCCCGGTCATCCGGCGTGAGGGGCAAAAGGGGCTGGCGCTACGGATTGCCGGCTTCGACTGTTTCGGCATGCTGCAGCAATATTGGGACATGGCGGCCGCAAAAGACGCCGGGGAGTTCGAGGCCGCGAGCAGCCGCATGCAAATGCCCTTCTTCAATACCGTTTATGCGAGCAGGAAAGGCAGTCTCTACTATCTGTATGGCGGGCGCTTTCCCGACCGGAAACAGGGTGATCATGCATTCTGGGGCGGGATCATCCCGGGCGATCGTTCCGAGTTCCTGTGGAACGAGACGCTCCCTTACAGCGCCATTCCGCATTTCCGCGATCCGCCGGGCGGCTTCATCCAGAACGCCAATGATCCGCCCTGGGCGACCGCATCGCCGGCGGTGCTCGATCCGCGCGACTTTGCCGCACACATCGCACCACCGGAGGTGATGGACTGGCGCGCCCAGCACTCGTTGCGCCAGATTCTCGCCGGCACGTCGATCAGCTTTGACGATCTCGTCGCGATGCAGCGCTCGAACCGGCTCGAATTCGCCGACCGTATCCTTCCCGACCTGCTGGCGGCGGCGCGGATATCCGGGGATGCCGATGTCGTCGAGGCGGTGCGCGTCCTGACCAGTTGGGATCATGCGGCGCATACCGACAGCCGGGGCACTGTGCTTTTCGCGGAATGGGAGCGCCGGATGAGGGCGCATGGCGGGAACAGCGTATATGCGACGCAATGGGATCCGAACCGTCCGCTTGCCACACCCGCCGGCCTGGCCGATCCGACCATGGCGGTGCGGTTCCTCGCCGAAGCGGCTGCGGCAGTGAAAGCGCGCTATGGCCGGATCGACATCGCCTTTGGCGAGGCGATCCGCCTCCGGCGCGGAGCCCATGACCTGCCCGCCTCCGGTGGTCCGGTCCATCTCGGTTCGTTCCGTGCGACTTGGTCCTCGACCGCGCCGGACGGAAAGGAAGTGGTGAGTGGCGGAGACAGCTTCGTCGCGATCGTCTCGTTCGGCGACAGGCTGCGTGCGTCGGGGCTCCTGCCTTATGGCAATACCAGCCGCGAGGATTCGGTCCATGCCGGCGATCAGCTCGATCTCTTCTCGAACGAGAAATTGCGTAAAATCTATTTCTATCCCGAAGAGGTGCGGGAAAATACCGAGCGGACCGAGGTAATTCGATGAGCAAGCCGACCCGGCAGCGGAGAGTGCAGCGGCTCGCCCGTTGATGCCATCACCTGTAGATTGGCCTTTTATTGAACCGGTCATCCTGTTCCGGTGCAGAACAGGAACGGATCGAGCCAAAAATTGTCCTGGCAGGCATCATACAGTACTTGCGAGTCGTTCGCATTAATGGCAAGCCAGCCAGGCATATGCGAAAGCGGGCGGGGGCGATCCCGCGAGATGGATTGGCGGCGAGGCGTGTCACGAAAGTCGAAATCCCGCCGTCTTTTTCCGGTGCTTCGTGCCGTCACCTGAGTCGCCTCGCGGCCCGCTGCGGCATGCGTCGCGAGCGATCTGGCTCTCGCTGGGTTTTTTGTTCGTGGCACTTGGCTTCATTGGGGCGTTGTTGCCGCTCATGCCCACGACGATCTTTCTGATCCTGGCGGCGGGCTGTTTTGCCCGGTCGTCACCCCGGTTCGAAGCCTGGTTGCTCGATCATCCACGGTTCGGACCGACACTCAGAGCCTGGCGGGAGGATGGCGCGATCGGGCCGCGCGCAAAGGCCATGGCCTGTTCGGGTATTGCGCTTGGGTATGCACTATTCTGGTGGGCCGCGCGTCCCTCGCTTCTCATCGACCTGCTTGTCGCGGTGGTGATGGCCGGTTGCGCTGCGTTCATCCTGAGCCGCCCTGCGCCGAAGGAGCGCCCATGACTTCTGTCGCATCGCCGGGTCGCATCGAACGGGCACTGATCCGGTTGTTGATGCGGCCATCGACCGTCGTCGCGGTCGAAGCGCTGTCGCCTCATTTTCGCCTGGTCGACCTTGCCGGCGATGCGCTGAAGGGCGTTGCTTGGTTACCGGGGCAGAAGCTGCAGATCATGCTCAATGGGTTGCGCACTGCACGAACCTATACGCCGATGTGCTGGGACGACCGGGCGGGGCGAACACGCCTCCTGGCCTGGTCGCATGGTGAGGGACCGGGCAGCCAATGGACGGAAACTGTCTCGCAAGGTGATCCTTGCCAGTTTTTCGGGCCACGCCGTTCGCTCGACGTCAGCGGCCTAGCCGGACCGCTCGTCCTGTTCGGTGACGAGACCTCATTTGCACTGGCTGCGGCTCTTTCGCAGGCGCGGGATCGTGCGCTGCATCTGCTGTTCGAAGTATCGGATGTTCAGGAGTGCGAGCCCGTGCTGCGAGCGTTGGGTCTGGGCCATGCGATCATGGTCGAGCGTATCGCCGACGATTGTCATTTGTCCGTGCTGGAAGATCGGTTGCGGCATCTCGCACTCGACGAAGTCGGGTTCGTCCTGACCGGGCGCGCGCCTGCGATCCAGCGCATGAGGCGCGCGCTCAAGGAGATTGGCATCCAATCTGCGCGTATTCGTACGAAAGCCTATTGGGCGCCGGGCAAGGTGGGGCTCGACTGACGTTCCCGCTGGTCGAGCGACAGCTTGGCTCACCGCCTTCCGTCGATTTGCTCAACCGTTCAAAGGTGGCGCGCCTGAGGGCTGGTCACTCGCAAGCGCTACGGGCTGCCGCAGGATCGTCTTCAACTTGTCGGCGGACACCTTGCGCGGATCGCTCAGATATATCTCATGATGGCGGCCAACTGCGATCAATCCGCTTTCGGGCAAGAAGCTCTCATGCATTGTCCGGAGTATCGGTCCTTCTTCATCGTAAGAACCGAGATGCAGGGTTTGCACGACCTTCCCTTCCTCCAATGTGTCGAACCGGACCTTGGAGAGTGCCCGCAGCTCTTTCTTGCGCAACGCCGTTGCAATGGCGCGGTCTGCCAAGGGCCGCTCGACGAACTCGGGGACGAGGATCATCATGGTCCATAGCCAGCGCTCTTTTCGGCGCGCCACAAAATCGGTCATGTCCTCGGCCCACCAGAGACCCTCCAATGGGGGGACGACATAGTCGCGTTTCAAAACGTCCTTGCACAGGAACTTCAATGTATAGGACGCAGTATAGAGTGCTTCAACCGCCTCCTTGTACAAGGTCGCGGTGTTCGGGTCGCCTGCGCCATCAATCATCAAATAGCTAAGCCCAGGCAGGTCAATGATGGAAAACTTGTCCACCGGAGCACTGTAGAACGCTTTCCAAGCCTTCTTTATGTCGGTCTTTTCCATCACCTTCCCCAGGAAAAATATGCGGCGATCGTGGCAGCGCCGTAGTCGGGCAAGCAGGCGATCGCCGCTGGCGACTGGGCTGGGGGTTGGCGACGGGAGATATGTTACACCGGAATGTAGCATATATATTTCGCCGCTTCCCTGGCCACAAGCCTGGATAGTCGTTAAGTATCAGATACTTAATTAAAACAGCGGCATTGGTACTTTGCTCGGGCCAGACGGTCAATCTCCCGTCGCGACCATGGACGATAACTCAGGGAATGCGGGACAGACCGGTGTCCCATATCTCCCGCCGCGAGCGTCCGCTGGCGTCGAGCGGGAGGGAATCATACCGCGATGCGTGTCGACAATGCGGCTTGGAGCGGACGGAAATCGGCCCATTCGCGGACATCGAAGCTCCGCGGGATGAAGTTCCAGCGATGCAGGAAATCGGTGAAGTCCTGGAGTGCAGTGAGCGATTGCTCGGCGAGATCGGTCTTGAGGCGGGTCTGCGCATTGTCACCATAAGCGACCGACACCCAATATTCGCTCGCATTGGTCTCGCGGGCGAGATAGCGGCGCACATCCGACGCATGATCCTGCGCCCAGGTTTCGGCGCGCAGTACCTGCTCGACGATGGTGACTGCGGCGTCGAAGTGATTGTCGAGCAGATTGCCGTCCACCGCCAATGTCCGCGGCGTGCCGTTATTGGCACGGATCAATGGCTCGGGATGCGCGCCGGTGTCGATCACCGTCGTCAGCCCGAACTGGTTGGCGACCTGTGCACCGTGCACGCCCTTGAGGAAGATGGCGTCGACCTCGCCGCGCAACAGCGCGACGACCTCGAGATTGTTCGCCCGCGCACGGCTGGTGGTGCGCCCGCGATAGGCGAGCGTGCCGTTCACATTCTCGGCCGACTGGTCGCTGTAATGGCTCTCGATATCCTGATCGACCAGCTCGACATCGGCGACGTTCAGCCCCTCGAGGCTCAGCGCATTCTCCAGGCCGCGGATCGCCTGCGCCCGGGTGAAGTCGATCTCGACATTCTTCCAGTTGGGCAGGCCGAAGCGGCGGCCCTTCAGGTCGCGCACGCTCTCGATGCCGGACTCCGGCGTGGTCAGAATGAGCTGCGTCTCGTCCGCCCAGGACAGACCGATCACGCGCGTATCGCGGCCGCGCGCTTTGGCGCTGATCGCCGGGATGTTGCCGCCATGGCGCACGGAATTCTTCACCGTATGGCTGAAGTGCGATTCACGCGTGGCGAAGTCGTTGGATTCGAGCAACGAGGCAACCTTGGTGCCTTGGGCACGGAATGCGTCCTCCAGCCAGCCTTGCTGAAGCGCGATGCCAAGGCCGGTCGGGACCGGGCAGCGGGTGTACCAGAGTGTGTCGAGCGTATTGGTCATGGCAATGCTTCCTTCGTCAGGCGACGGCGTCGAGGACAGGCGCTGCGATCGCGGTTTCGTCTGTCTGCTGCCGGATTTGCGGGCGTGGCAGATGGAGGTGTCCGCGCAGGGTCGTGCTCTCATATTCGGTTCGAAACAGGCCGCGCCGTTGCAGCTCCGGCACCACCAGATCGACGAACTCGGTCAATGAGCTGGGCAGCAGGGGCGGGATCAGGTTGAAGCCGTCGGCTGCATCGCGCTCGAACCAGTCCTGGATCTGATCGGCGATGTCGGACGGCGTGCCGATCGCGACGCGGTGGCCGCGCACCGCATTGAAGCGTAGAAAGAGCTGGCGGATGGTCAGATTTTCGCGCTGCGCAAGCGCGGTCAGCTGACGCCAGCGGCCCTTGCCATTCTCCGGTTCGGGTAAGTCGGGCAGCGGACCGTCGAGCGGATAGCCGCTTACATCCTGGCCCATCAGGTTGAGCTCGCCGGAGAAATCCACCGCCGATTCCAGCGCAGCGAACTTGTCCTGCGCTTCCTGCCTGCTGCTGCCGATCGCGAAGGACAGGCCGGGCATCACCTTCAGCGTGTCCGGGTCGCGGCCATGGCGCGCCATGCGGCCCTTCACATCGGCATAGAAGCTCTGCGCTTCCTCGATGAATTGCGCGGCGGCATAGATCATCTCGGCATATTTGGCGGCGAAGTCGCGCCCGACCTCGGAATTGCCTGCCTGGACGAAGACCGGGTGACCCTGGATCGGCCGGGCGGTGTCGAGCACGGTGCTGATCTGGAAATGCTTGCCCTGATGTTTGACCGGATGGACATGGCTTGAATCGAGATAGATGCCGCTTTCCCGGTCGGCATGCTCGAATGCGTCATCCTCCCAGCTGTCCCACAGCGCACGGGCGACATCGACGAACTCGGCCGCCCGCTCATAGCGGTCGGCGTGGCTGAGCGGCTGGTCGATGCCGAAACTCTTCGCCGCGCCGTCGGCGAGCGAGGAGACGATGTTCCACCCGATGCGGCCGCCACTGATATGATCGAGCGAGGCGAAACGGCGGGCGAGCGCATAAGGTTGTTCGAAATTGGTGTTCACCGTTGCGACCAGCCCGATATGGCTGGTCACGCTGGCCAGCGCCGCGGTGAGCGTCAGCGGCTCGAAATCGAGGAATGCGTGGCGCCGTTCGATCCCCTTGGTGCTGTCGCCGCTTTGCCCGGCGAAATCGGCGAAGAAGGCGGTGTCGAGCTTGCCGCGCTCGGCGGTACGCACGAGATCCGCCCAATAGTTGAAATCGGGCCGGCCGCTTTTCGCGGAGCCCGGCTGACGCCAGGCTCCGGGATGATGGCCGTGGCGCGTCAGGAAGACGCCGAGCGCGAGTTGCCGCTTGCTGCTGGTCACCGGCGTTACTCCGCGGCCTGCGCTGCCGGGGTCTCGTCGCGGATCGTGCCGTCATCCTCGACATAGGTGTCGGCCGGGACGAGCTTGCTCATCCGCCATTGCTGCTGCAGCACGCCGGGACCGAATTGCTTCGACCCGCCAAGTGCTTCGCCGAGGATCTGGAACTGGGCGCCTTCCTCTAGCAGCACGATCGTGTCGGTCAGGTCGCGAATGCCCTTCCAGCTCCAGATCGTCGCACCACCATTGGCTTCGATGATGCCGGGAACCTGCCGGTCGTTCTCGATCGAATCGAGAATGAAGTCGACCTCGGGCTGGCGGCGGTTGATATAGACCGGCAGCTCGGCGGTGAAACGGAAGCGGCGGTTCGGCACGTAGAGCAAGGGGAGCGTGCTGTGCGCCTGCGAATAGGCGCCGAGATGCGGCGTATGGACGTGGCTGACCGCCTGCACTTCCGGGTGGGTGCGGAACAGTTTCACATAACGCGCGGTGCCGCCGGGAGGATTGCTCCAATAGCTGTTGCCGTCGAAGTCGATCACGCCGATCTTGGGCTTGTCCGGGTCTTCCTGCCAGAAGCCCTGATAATTCAGCGTGACGAGCTTGTCCTCGCCGGGAATGCGGACCCCGTAGAACAAGGTGCCGCTGGGCGAGATGGTGCGCGTTTCGCGCAGCAGGCGGAATGCGCGGGTGGTTTCCTTTTCGGCCTCGACGATGAAGGCGATGGCGGCGGACGAAAGACCGGGCAGTTCGGACATGAGGATGATTCCTTTATGCGAGAGCGGGGGAATTCTGGCCGGCGTTGAGCGCCAGCGCCGCGTCGAGCGGACGGCGATCGACCCAGTCCTCGAGCGCGAAATCCGCGTCGAGAAAGCCGTAGGTGAAGAGGAATTTCTTCTGCTGATCGAGCAGTTCGAGCCGGTCGGCGTCGAGCGTCGGGTGCAGCCCCTCATGCAATCGGGCATAGGCCTGATCGACTGCTTCCGGGCTGCCTTCGGTTTCGAATTCCAGGATCTGGCGCAACCTGTCGGGTTCCGCCGCGACATGGTCGGCGGCGCGCAGCGTCACCGCGAGGAAACGGACCAGCAGGTCGAAATGGTCGTCGATCAGGCTCTGGTGAACTGTGATCGGCCGGGGTGTGCCATTGTTCACGCGGAAGCGGCGATCGGGCAGGGCGTCGAGATCGACCGCCACCACCAGCCCCGCCTCGCGCGCACCGTCGAGCGCGGACGCGCCTTTGACGTAGATCGCGTCGACCTCGCCTGCGACCAGCGCCTCGATCGGCCAGAGCCGGCCGAGCCCGCTGCGGCGCGGGCCGAGATCGCGCCCGCTGCCGCCGATGTTGCGGAGGCGATCGGCCACTTCCACCAACTCGACATCGTCGAACGACAGGCCGACCGAGGCGAGCACACCCTTATAGCCGTGCAGCGACATGCCGCGCGCGATGCTGGTGCCGCGGACATGTGCTGGAATGTCGTTGCGGCTCCAGCCGGGCAGGGCGAGGCGGCGGCCCTTGAGATCGGCCGCACTCCGGATGCCGGTATCGGGGCGGGTGAGGATCAGCTGGCTTTCCTCGATCCAGGTCAGGCCGACCAGCCGGGTCGGCTCGCCCTGCGCGCGCGCCGCGATCGACAGCATATTACCGCCCTCGCGGATCAAAGTCGGCAGGCGGTGATCGTAATGATGCCGGCCGAGTTCCGAGCCGGATTCCTGCAGCGTGCGCAGCGCAATGCCATCGGCTGCGAACGCGTCGGTCAGCCAGCCAAGCTTATAGGCAATGCCGGTCGCGGTCGGCACCGGGCAGCGCGTGAACCAGATCTCGGCGGGCAGAGTGTCTGCCGTTGCGGAGCGGTCGAGCGTCGTTGCCATGCTGGTCTTTCCTCGCGGCGATTGCGTGCCGGAGGATCAGCAAGGGGCGTGCCAGACGACCCGTGGAGGGGGGAAGAGCGACCAACCGCGCATCGGCCACCCGCAGTGCGCGATATTCAACAGAATCCGTGCTGAGTTTTCAGCGATCCCGGTTCGATTTTGGTCAGATCAGGCCGAAATTCTTGAGATGAGTCCGCACCACATTGCGCGTGATGCCAAGCGCCGCGGCGGTCCTGATCTGATTGGATCCGCACAAATGGAAAGTCTCGGTCACCACTGCGCTGACCAGCCGGTCGAGCATCGCTTCATGGTCGCCGTCGAGCAGTTTTGCGACCAGCGGGCGCACGATCTCCTCCAGCGTTCCTCCCTCCAGTCTCGGCGCAACATTGGCCTCGCCCCGACCTTCATCCAAGGAAAGGACAGGTGGATAGAATGCGATCCCCTGGCCGGTCGGCAATCCAAGATCCTCGATCTGGATCAGCCCGTCCTGATTGACCAGAGTGGCGCGGTAGATCGCATTCTCCAACTCGCGGATATTGCCCGGCCAGCCATAATGATAAAGCGCTTCCTCGGCGGCGGAGCTGAGATCGAGCCGCCGCGGCTGGATCTTGTCGCCATAAACCTGGAGGAAATGGCGCGCGAGCGGCAGGATGTCGGCGCGCCGTTCGCGCAGCGGCAGCAGCGGCAATGTCACCACCTGAAGCCGGTAGAACAGGTCCGGGCGGAACGCGCCGGTCGCCACCGCGTGATGCAGGTCGACATTGGTCGCGGCGATCACCCGTACGTCGAGCGGGATCGCCGTACGCGACCCGAGTCGCACCACTTCGCGCTCCTGCAGCACGCGCAGCAATTTCACCTGCAGCGAAAGCGGCAGGTCGCCCAGTTCGTCGAGGAACAAGGTCCCGCCATTCGCGGCCTCGAACCAGCCGGGGCGGGCGGCATGTGCACCGGTGTAAGCGCCTCGTTCATAGCCGAACAGCTCGCCCTCGATCAGCGTTTCCGAAAAAGCGCCGCAATTGACGGCGAGGAACGGTCCCTGCGCACGGTGGCTGAGCGAATGGACATAGCGTGCGACCAGTTCCTTGCCGGTGCCGGTCTCGCCGATCACCAGGATGTTTGCCTCGCTTGGTGCGGTTTTCTCGATCAGCGGCACCAGCGCGCGCGAGCGCGGGTCGGAGAAGATGAAGGCGCGGGCGCGTGCCCCCACCGCATGATGTTTGTCGGAATCGAACGACAGCACGGAGCGCCCGCCAGGGTGCTTCGTTGCCGAGAGTCCGACGTCGATCCGCTCTGCGATATCGTCGTGCGGGATAGCGACCATTGGTTCCTCCCGATCAGATTCGCAGGATAGCAGCAATACTCCTATCGGTTAAGTAGGAATTCAATGGCGCGGCCTAGCTCAGCTATCCGAGCTAACGACCGACTCCGGCCGGATCCCGGCGCGGCGACCCAGCGCAGCGTCGAGCGGGCGGGTGTCGATCCATTGCCCCACATCCACGCGTGCATCGAGAAAGCCGTGCAACCACAGGAAGTTGGCTTGGGAACGCAGCATTTCGACGCGATCGGCCGAGAGGTCGGGATGGAGCGAACGATGGAAATCGCCGCGGTAGGTCGCCTCCACCGCGGCGACCCCGGCCAGCGTCTCGTGCGCCAGGATGTGCTTCAGTTCCGCCAGATTGGTCGAGGCCCAGTCGGCCGCGCGCAGCGTCTGTTCGAGGAAGCGCACCACCAGGTCGAAATGGTGCTCGATCATATGTTCGTGCACGGTGATCGGGCGCGGCGTGCCGTTGTTCACCCGCGCGAGCCGGCTCGGATAGGCATCGAGATCGATCGCCACCGACAGCCCGAGCCGTGCCGCAGTCTCGGCCGCCGCCGCGCCTTTTACATAGACCGCATCGACGCGACCGGCGGCAAGCCATTCGAGCCCGAGCCACAGCCGGCGCATGCCCTGCGCGCTAGGCTGCTCCACCGGCGGGGCGGGAACATCGACCAGCCGGACATCCTCCAGGTCGAGCCGGCCCAGCGCCAGCGCGCTCTTGATGCCATGGAGCGCCATGCCGCGGGCAATGCTTTCCCCGCGCGTGCGCGCGAAGCCGGGCAGGGCGAAGCGCAGGCCCTTCAGGTCCGCCGGCTCCAGCACTCGCGTGTCCGGCCGGACCATGATCGCCTGGCGTTCGTCGATCCAGGTCAGGCCGATCACGCGCGTTGGTGCGCCCAGTGCGCGGGCGGCGAGCGCCTGGATATTGCCGCCTTCGCGGAACAGATATTGCGCCTGCCGTTCGGGATCGGGCGCGACAAGGTTGAGCCCGGCTTCGCGCACGCGCTTGGTGGTGATCCCGTCGCGCCCGAACTCCTCGGTCATCCAGCCCAATGCCCAGGCGACGCCGGACGCCGCAGGAACGGGGCATCGGGTGAGCCAGATACAGTCGGGGTCGTGTTGCGCCGGTGTCGCGCGTCCGGACATTCGGCTCGTCTCCTGCCTCGGTGCGTCCTGCCTGCCAGAGCGGACGCACGGTTTTGATACGGTATCAGCAAACCATGTGCCAAGTCGCCCGGCGGCCATTTCGTGTGCTTGCGGGGCCGGGTGCCGCTGCATTTCGCGCAGTTGCGGGCGGGGCGCTGCGCGAAATTGCGCAGCGCGAGCCTGCCAACCAGCACATGCTTCGGTCTCTCCCCTGACGCCTCACGCTTGGCACGCGAAGTGCATCGTATCGGCGCAAAGGAGCTTCATGACGTGGCGAGCGCAAAGGCCGGAAATCCGAAATCATGGGCCCCCTGGGCGATCGGCGCTGTCGTGCTGGTCCTGCTCGCCGGCCTGATCCTGTTCCAGTTCCGTGGCCCGGCAAGCGCCGGTGGCGCGGTCCGGACGGTGACGATCGCCGGCATCGCCTATCCCTATCAGGGCGGGCAGACCTATAATGGCCTGACCGGCGTCGTCATCGAGCAGGGCTGGCTCAAGGAACAGCTGGCCAGACAGGGCGTGCAGCTGGCCTTTACCCCGGTCCCGACGGCCGTCGGCGGCCCGCTGATCAATGAAGGCTTTTCCGGCAAGCGCATCGACTTTGCCTCTTATGGCGATTTCCCCGCGATCATCGCGGTTTCGGGTGGCGTGCCGCTGAAGCTGGTGGCGCCGATCGGACAGGGGCAGAACAGCTATCTGGTGGTGCGCAACGGCCTCGCCGCGAGGGGCATCGCCGATCTCAAGGGCAAGCGTATCGCGCTGCATCGCGGGCGGCCATGGGAGCTGCCCTTTTCGAAGCTCCTCGATGCCAATGGCCTGAAGCTCACCGACTTCACCATCGTCAACATCAATCCTGCCGCGACCCCGGCGGCTCTGGCGTCGGGCAATGTCGATGCGACCTTCCTGCTTTCCGATGGATTGCTGCTTGAACAAAAGGGCATGGGTCGGGTGATCTGGTCGACCAAGGAAGCACCGGCCGACTGGAAGATGCGCGCGGAATTGTTCGGCCGCGGCGATTTCGTCGACGGCAATCCGGCGCTCACTCAACTGGTGGTGGACGCCTATGTCCGCGCCGCGGCCTGGTCGGCGCGGGAGGAGAATCGTCCGGCCGTGATCCACGACGCCGCGCGCGGGACCATGCCCGAGGCGATCATCGCCAGGGATTATGCCGAGTCCAATGTCACGTGGCGTGAGCGTTTCTCGCCGCTCTTCAATGCCGATGTCGCGGGCCATTACCGCTCGGTCGCCGCCTATGCCTTTGATCGCGGACTGGTGCGCAGCGAAGTGGATGCCGGCAAGTTGCTGGACGACCGCTTCGTGACCCAGGCGCTGCGCAATCTGAAGCTCGACGGGTTCTGGACGCCGACCAATGCAGTGGCGGACAAGCCGGAGCCGGTTCCGCCGGCGCGCTCCTGATGGCCGGGGCGGCGCTTCCCGTCCCGCTGCCGGCCCATGGCCGGGCCCGGCATTCCCGCCTTGCCTCGCTGCTTGCGCCGGTTGCGTTGCTCGCGCTGTGGCAACTGGCCTGCCTCAGCGGCCTTTTTCCTGCGCAAGTGCTGGTGCCGCCGAGCGAGGTGGCGCGCGCGCTCTGGTCGCTCGCGGCGAGCGGGGAGCTTGAGCGCCATATCGGCGAGAGCATGTTTCGGCTGACCGCCGGCTTTGCGATCGGCGCGATCGCGGGCCTGATCTTCGGTGCGACGATCGCGCTGTCACGGCTTGCCGAAGCGGCGCTGGCGCCGTTCTTTCTCGCGCTATGGCAAGTGCCGGTGATTGCTTTCGTGCCGATGCTGGTGATCTTTCTCGGCATCGACGAGCCGTTCAAGATCGCGATCGTCGCGCTCGCGACATTCTTCCCGGTCGCGCTGGCGACATTCGACGGCGTGCGCGGCGTGCCCAAGGCGTGGTTCGACGTGGCGCGGGTCTATCGCACGCGGCTGCCCGATCTCATCTGGCGGATCCTGATCCCGGCGACCGTGCCCTCGGTGCTCACTGGCTTGCGCATTGCCCTGACCCGCGCCTGGGTGGTGCTGGTCGCGGCGGAGCTGCTCGCGGCGGACAGCGGCATTGGCCAGATGATGGAAATGGGCCGCCAGCTCTTCCGCATCGATGTGGTGCTGGCGGGCGTGGTGGTGAGCGGGCTGATCGGCTTCGCGCTGGATCGCGGCGCCAAGGCGATCGAACGCCGCGCGACGCGCTGGAAAACGGCATGAGTGCGTTGCTCTCACAGCCATGGCGCCGCATCGCGATCGGGCTGGTCGCGCCCGTACTGTTTCTGATCTGGTGGCAATTGCAGGCGACCTCCGGCGACGTACGCGCGCTCGCCTTTGCGCCGCTCGGGTCGATCGGCGCGGCGTTCGTCGAACTAAGCAAGAATGGCTCGCTCCTGTCCGACATGATGTCGACTCTGTCGCGTAGCCTGACCGGCCTGCTGATCGGCGGCACGCTCGGCATCGCCACCGGCGTCGCCATGGCGATCTGGCGGCCGCTCGACCGAGTGCTTGGGCCATTGCTCCATGCGATCCGGCAAGTGCCGATGATCGGCTGGCTGCCGTTGATCGGCCTGTGGTTCGGCACCGGCCAGGGATCGGAACTGATCGTGGTCAGCCTCTCCGCTTTCTTCCCGACCATGCTCAACAGCTATGAAGGCGTGGCGCATGTCGAGGGGCGCTATCTCGATGTCGGGCGGGTCTATGGCTTTACCGCGTTGCAGCGTTTTCGCCTGATCCTGCTGCCCGCCGCCATGCCGCTGATCCTCACCGGCGTGACGCAAGGGCTCGCCTTTGCCTGGATCACCTCGATCGCGACCGAGATATTGCTCGGCACCGGCGGCGGACTCGGCGTGACCATGCAGCTCGCCCAGACTCAGCAGCGGCTCGACGTGATCCTTGTCGCGATCATCGCCACCGCGATCCTCGGCTTCGTCATCAACCATCTGTTCCTTCGCCTGCGCCGATATCTGCTGCGCTGGCAGGCGATATCCCTTTGATCAGGAGACCGGCATGATCCCGGAAGCCCGGCCGCAATTCTCGCCGCACAACGCCACTGCCGCGCACGGTGCGCTGTCGATCAGCGACCTGCACAAGAGCTTCACCATCGGTGGTGCGCCGATGCCAGTGCTCGAAGGCATTAACCTCACGGTGAAGCCCGGCGAGTTCGTCAGCATTGTCGGTGCGTCCGGCTGCGGCAAATCGACCTTGCTGCGGCTGATCGTCGGGCTGGACGATGAATATCATGGCGAGATCCGCCTTGATGGCGAACGCGTCGCCACCACCAGCCTCGATCGCGGCATCGTATTCCAGGACCACCGGCTGTTTCCCTGGATGACGCTGGAACAGAATATCGAACTCGCGCTGCTCAACACCGATACGCCAAAGGCGCGGCGGGCGCAGATCGTCGCCGATCATATCGCACTGGTGAATCTGAAGGGCTTCGAAACCGCCTATCCGCACCAGCTTTCGGGCGGCATGGCGCAGCGCGCGGCGATCGCTCGCGCGCTGGTGACCGAGCCCAAATTGCTGCTGCTCGACGAACCGCTCGGCGCGCTCGACGCATTGACCCGGGTGCATGTGCAGAATGAGCTGCAGCGCATCTGGATGACTCAACGCTCGACCATGCTGATGGTCACGCATGATGTGGAGGAGGCACTGTATCTCGGCGACCGCGTCGTGGTGATGGCGCCCAACCCCGGGCGCATTCGCCGCATCGTCGATGTCGACCTGCCGCATCCGCGCGACCGCGCCGCGCCGCTGCTCCACCGGCTGAAGGATGAAATCCTCGCCGAACTGACCGCATCGCCGAGCGCCCCTGCCAATCTGGTGCGCTTGCCCGGCCGGGAGGAACGCTGATGTCGCGCCAGCCAGATCACCCTGTCGCACCTTTGTTCGTCGATCGCTGGTCACCGCGCAGCTTCACCGCGGAGCCGGTGCCTGACGAAGTATTGCTCAGCGCGTTCGAGGCTGCGCGCTGGGCGCCCTCCGCGTCCAATGTCCAGCCATGGCGGTTCCTGGTCGCGCGGCACGGCGATGCGCATTGGCAGGAATTTGTCGATCTGCTCGCGCCGCGCAATCGACTCTGGGCCGGGCAGGCATCGGCTCTGATCGTGATCCTCTCCGCGCTTTGGGTCGAACGGCAGGGCGTCGTGGTGGAGAATGGCTCGCGCAGCTTCGACGCGGGCGCCGCCTGGACCAACTTCGCGCATCAGGCACTGCTGCTTGGCTGGCATACGCATGGCATTGGCGGGTTCGACCGCATCGCCGCGCGCGAGCGGCTCGAGGTTCCGGAGGATTATACGATCGAGGCGATGGTCGCGATCGGCCGCCAGGCCGGCATCGACACGCTTCATGCCGATTTCCACGCCGCCGAAAGCCCGAACGGGCGGCGGCCGATCGATCAGACGGTGTTCGCCGGGCGGCTCGGGCTGCCCGCCTTTGCCGGTGAAAGGAGTGCCGCATGACCATCTACAGCTATTGGCAGGTCGACGTCACGGACGCCGCGACGCGGTCCGAAATCGGCGCGCGGCCGCGAACGCCGACCGTCTTCCGCGATGTGCGGACGCGGGCGATCAACCGCTACGATTATTATGCGCAGATCGCCCAGGCTGCGGCGCAGACCGCGTTCGACGGTGTCTTCTTTCCCTATCGCCCGGATTCCGACGACAGCCAGACCGTGGCGGCGGCGATCGCGCGCGAAGTGCCACGGCTCGCGCTGATCCCGGAATTTCCCGCATCGGTCGGATCGGCGGTCTATGCCGCGAAACAGGCCGTGAGCTTCCAGCGACTGACCCATGGGCGGCTCGGCTGGGCGATCGCGCGGCCGGCCGATGCGGCCACGCGTGCCAGCGATGGCGATCATGTGCCGGACGGCCAGCTCGTCGAACGAACCGAAGAATTCCTGACCGTGGCGCGCGGCGTGCACGGCACCCGGCCTTTCTCCTTCGCCGGCGCGCATTTCGAGGTGCAGGGCGGGGGCTTCGAAGCACCACTCAATCGCGTGGCGTTCCCGCGCGTGTTCCTTCAGGGGGAGGATGAGGCGACGCTGGCGCTGTCGGCACGTGCTGCCGATGTGCATCTGTTCGGCGCTGCGCCGGCAGCGGTGTTGCGCGGCCGGATCGAGCAACTCGACGCGCTGGCGTCGGCGCAGGGCCGCTCGGTCGACTATGGTGTGATCCAGCAGGTTCTGGCGCGCGAGACGGACGATGAGGCGCGGCAGGATGCGGCGCGCGCCGGCGTCGCGGCACCGGCGATCATCGGTGATTATGACTCGGTCGCCGCGCGACTGGGCGAGCTTGCCGGCTTGGCCTCAATCACATCGTGCTGGGCGCGCCGTCTTCGCTCGAGGAAGCCTATCGCATTGGCCAGCATGTCCTTCCCCGCTTCCGCGCGCTGACCGAAATCGCGCGCGCCGCCGCCTGAGAGGTTCCCATGACGATCGATTTCTACTGGCGACTGCCGACCCATGGCTGCCATGGCAGCATCCGCCACGGCGCCTATGACCGCGGCGACTGGTCGCCGCTTGGCGCGCACAATGTCGCGCCGGGCCTCGATCGCTACGGTGAGGATGACGGCTTTCGCTATATCGACCATCTCGCCGAGATCGCGAAGGCAGCGGAGAGCTCCGGTTTTATCGGCGGGCTGATCCCGTCCTTTCCCAATACCGATGATCCCTGGGTGATCTCGCCGCTGCTGGCGCGCGAGACCAGCAGCTTCCGCTTCATGATCGCGTTCCAGCCCGGCTTCCTCAATCCGGTGCACGCCGCGCGCATGGCGGCGAGCCTGCAACGCGCGACCGGCGGGCGCACCGTGTTCAACATCATCACCGGCGGTGGCGGGCCGGCGCAGCTCTGGTGGGGCGACGGCTTCAGCCATGACGATCGCTATGGTCGCACCACCGAGTTCCTCGATGTGTTCAAGGGCGTGTGGAGGGGCGGGGGCTTCTCCTATGACGGCCGCTTCTATCAGGTTGCGGATGGTGGCCTGTCGCCGCTGCTGGCGGCCGAGGAAATCCCCGAGATCTGGTTCTCCGGCTCGTCCGACGCCGCGCTCCAGTCGGCTTCGAAGCATGCCGATTATTACCTGTCCTGGCTCGAACCGTTCGACCAGCTGACCGACAAGTTCGCGCGCGTGAAGGAACGCACCGCTGCACTGGGCCGCGAACAGAAATGCGCGGTGCGCGTCGATCTCGTCGCGCGCGCAACCGAGGAGGAAGCCTGGCGCGATATTCGCGCGGGTTTCGAGAATCTCACCGAGGAACGCCGCGCGCAGGGGCGGGGCGGCCCGACGGATTCGGTCGGCGCGGCGCGCCAGCAGGCGCTGAAACCGAGCGAGGCGCGGCGCTATGACGAACTGATCATCGCGCCCAATCTATGGGGCGGCTTCAACCTACTGCGCGGCGGCCCGGCGCTCGGCATTGTCGGCAGCTATGAACAATGTGCAGCGAAGCTCGATGAACTGATCGCGCGTGGTACGGATGCCTTCATTCTCGCCGGCACGCCGCATCTCGAGGAAGCGTACCGGATCGGTGAGGAAGTGCTGCCGTTGCTTGGCCGCCAGGCGGAGGCATTGCTGCACGCGGCGGAATGATGGCGGCTTAGACAGAGACATCCGGTCCTATCTCTCCCCAATTTGGATCAATGTGCGTTGGAGTGATTGTCAATTTGGCGATAGCCACGGCCTCCTCTGCGAGACGGAGGAAACCAATGAGTTGGAGGCCACAGATGAGGCGGAAGTCCATTTTTGCGATGCTGGCTATGGTGTCGCTGTATTCGATACCCACACCGGCTCTCGCGCAATCCTATCCGGATGTCGACACATACGCATCGCAACAATGCGGTAACGGCCGGTGGGACTATCTGGGGTATGGGGATTACGACCAATGCTATGCCGCAGCTGTGAATTATTACTATCAACAAACCGGCGGTGGCGGCCCTGTCGGCGGTGATGGTGGCGGCGGCGGCGGCGGCAGCGGTGGCGGCACGTTCATAGGGGATATCCCCGGTTACAACGGTAACAATGGGTGCACCGCCAAAACTCGTTTGTGCGATTCCGGCCAGGATCCGTCATAATCGCGACATATCGGAGCGGTGATCAACTCAGTCGGGCGACACCGTTTGGTTTTTGGGCGGATAGCCGCTCCGCTATGACGTGCGCACAATTCATGAGCCGAGTTGGCTCGGAAACTGCCATCGGATCGCCGATCTTCGCCGGCTCCATGTGGCGAAACCGGCGCTATGTCGCGGCCAATTGCTTTGCCAGCTGAACTTTCGCCATCACCTGCGTCGTATGCGCTTCGGCATCAGCGAACGTCTCGAGCGATGGCGGCTTTGCCGTCGCGGCCTGTGCCATCGCGGCCGGAAAGCGCGCGGCGAGTTCGGCCTCGATCTTGCGCACGACCGACAGCGATCCGACCACATTGCCCGACCGCGGCAGCGGCCGGTCGGCGCGATCGACGGCCGGCCGGCTCGCCGGCGGCATCGGGTGAGGCAGATCGATGTGCAGATCACGCGGGGTGTCGCGCAGGCCGGATAGCGGCGACCTGGCGTGGCGGTCGCGGTCGGTCAGCGGATCGAGGCCCCATAGTTCCTCGACGAACTTGCATACCGAGGCATGGTCATAGGTCGTGTGATCGACCCCGGCATCGGCCAGCGGCGACACGATCATCGCCGGCACGCGCACGCCGAGCTTCGAGAAATCGAACTGATGCTGGTTGAGCCCGTAATCGGGATGGTCGCCCGGCGGGACGGCGTCCGGCGCAAGCACTGAATCATAGAAGCCACCATGTTCGTCATAGCAGACGATCAGCACGCTCGACTGCCACCAGGGCGACTGCTGGATTGCCTCGACCACCGCGGCAAGCAGCCGTTCGCCGCCATAAACGTCATCCATCGGATGCTGCGACGACCCGCCGGCATAGGTGTTGAAGTCGCCATAATTGGGTTCGATGAAGGTATAGGGATAGGGGTAAGGCTGCTGCAGGTCGGCGGCGAACCGGTCGAGCCCGTGGAAATCGAGGATCGACACGCCGTGCAGCGATCCGGCCTGCGGGATGCAGCCGAGCGGCGAACCGAGCTGCGGGTCATCGCTGTACAGACTATACCCGAACAGATCGCTGTCATGATAGAAACGATACGGGATCGCATGCTCGGCGAGCCGGTCGTAGATTGATCCATTCTTGTACCGGAATCCCTTCCAGAATTCCCACACCGCATTGCCGTGATGGATCGGACTATCGTCGAGCCCCGATGATGACGCGCCATGGACGAAGAAGCGATTGGGCCAGGTCGGGCCGGGCAGCGATGCGTGCCAATGATCGCACACCGACGACTGGGTGGCGATGGCATAGGTGACCGGCAATTGCTGTGGAGTGTCGAAACACGCCATGATGTCGCCGACCCGCGCCGGATCGGGCCGCTGATAGGGATATTCGCTGAACCCGGTCGCATAGCATTGCGCGAAGCCACTGTTGGTCATCGGCGGATAGGTCGGAACCTGACAGGTTTCGAGCGGGGGCGCCTTGGGGTGTTTCGCCGGCGCGGGGGGTTCGCCCGGCTGGTCCGAGGGCTGGCCGGTGACCTGTTCGAGCACGTCGCAGAATTCATGCCCCGGATCGGTGCTCATGCGCAGCGGTGCACCCTTGGTGACCGAGTATTTCGTATCGCCGGCCATGTTGAAATCGGCGGTCGTCGCGACGTGGAGCCCGGGAATGCCCGAAAAGGCGAAGACATGGTCGAACGAACGATTCTCGAGCATCAGCACGAAGACGTGACTGACCGGCTTGGGCGCGGCCGGGGTCAGCCGGGTCATCGCGTCGCTGGCGCCGCGCAGCAGGTCGAGCCGGTGGGGGCCTACGCGGAATGTGACTTCGGTGTCCTCCGTCTCCAGCCGGGACTCGATCCCCTTGCCGCCCGCCGCGCCGCCGGCATTGACATACAGCCCGGCCTGGCTGCCATTTGTCACCAGCACCATCACCGTCCAGCGATCGTCGGCGAACAGGCCGGGCCGAAACATCGCGGCCAGCGATCCCTTGGCTTCGCCGGGTGCGATCCGCCATTGCGCGCGCTGGGCGCCGAAATGATCGTTGGTGTGGAACAAGGTGACGATCGCGTCGCCGTCAAAGTCGTTGGCGACGCTGATATCGGCCGTGTTCGCGCTCATGATTCTGTCCCCCGGATAGCCCGGCAAGCGTGACAGCGGGCGTGGGTGAGTCAAGGTAGGCGCAGGGGATCTGACGCCGGCGTGCGCCCGGGATCGCGCTGTGGGGTGGTCGCTTCTACCGGCGTAGCGCATGGCAATGCGGGCTGGATGGGGCGGCTATGCGCCCTGATCTCAGCCGTTTAGGAGATCGGCAGCGACTCCGAAATCTGCCTTTCGTTCAACTGGTTCGCAAGCGGCTGCTCGGCGGCAAGGTGTCGTGGCTTTCGAGTGCGCTGATGGTGATCGGCCTGGCATAGCTGTTCTTATGCGACCCTGATCGGCTGTACCCGACCGTTGGAGCAAGTGGCGTTCGCGTTAGGTACTATCTGGATTCCCTTGGCAGCGTAGAGCGCATGGTCGGCTGCTTCGAACAGGCCCGAAATTGCGCTTGCGTCCTTGGGCCAATGCGCCACGCCCATACCGGCGCTGATCGGGATGCGATGCCCGCCTATGTCGCAGGGACGGGCCAATGCGCCGAGCAACCGATCGGCAATCACTTCACGCTTGATCGCCGATCGTGCCGGAACCAGCACGGCGAACTCGTCACCACCCATCCGCGCCACTTGGCCTTCTTGCCCGCATGCATCGAGCAGGCGCCGGGCCACTTCGCAGAGCAACTGGTCGCCGGTCGCGTGACCATAGCTGTCGTTGATCGGCTTGAAGCCATTCAGGTCGATCAGAGCGATTGAAAAGACCCGTCCGCTCTTCTCGGCCGTTGCGTGCTCTGCCTCGACCTGCAGGTCGAATGCGCGTCGATTGAGCAGACCGGTCAAGGGGTCCGTGCTGGCCTGTACGCGCATCTGCCGCTTGAGTTCGAGCAGGCTGACGAGATCCCGGTGACGCAGCACAATCATGCGCAACAGGAAGAAGGTCGCGACGGCCATGCTTACGCCGGCGGCAAGATCGAGCCGGTTGCCCGATGCGAGCAACAGTGCAGAGATCGGCAGCATGTCGATCGCGAGATTGAGCAGAGCCGCGCTGCGGACACTGGAAAGGCAGTAGGCGGTCGACAATGCGCCCATCGACAGAATCAGCGGATAATAGATCTTGGTATCGGCAGGCGCGCCGAGCCAGCTCACCACGCACCACGAACTGCACACCAATGCCAGCGCGCTCGACGACCAGGTCGATTGCCGGATCAGCTTGCGCGCGCGGCGCACGCTCGTCGAGATTTTAAGGTCGCGGCTCAAAGAGAGAAACCCGGCGAAGCAGGCACCGCCCATGATCGCCGGCAACCCGAAGCGAACGAACCATGGGGCGCCAGCCGAATAAGCATAAGCGGCTGTGGGCACCGTCAGGAACAATGCCAGGAACAGCATCCTGGATTGCACTTGGAGTTGCGCGGCCGTCATCAGCACGAATTCGTCGCGGATCGCTTCCGGCAGTGGCGGAAACAGTCGAATGCGGAGCTGCTGGACCAAATTCATCATAGGCCAAGGGCGTATCGGCGTGATCTCACTCTTTGGTTAACATGAGGAAGAATTATCGCCAGATCGGTACTAAGCCCCTGCGCTAAAAATCTTGTTAACCATCCCGGACTAGCAAGCCCTGCGACGGCAATGCCCGACAGGAGCCAATCGATGCAGCGTGCCCCCCTTGATCCCAGTCTTCCGCAGAACGACACGCCGACGCAACAGGCTGCACGCGCCGCGCAGCTCCAGGCGACGTGCAAGACCTATCAATGGACCACGGAGGTGCCGACGCTGCCTGGCGTCCCGCTGGTTGCGGCGTTGCCGTCGAACGAGACGCCCACGCTCGAATGGTGGATATTGCTGATCGGCATCGGCCTGGACATCGCGCGCAACGAGATCGCAGTGAAGCTGGCGGCGATTGGCCGCGGCGAGATCCTGATCCCTGAGATCGAGATTGCGGCGATGCTGGTGGAATGCGCGAAGATCGAGAGTTCGGTGGCGGCGATCAAGGCCAAGCTGGCCCAGGGCGGCGGCTCGATCGCCGGAGAGATCCATCTGCTGATCGAGGCGGTTGAGGAAGAGGCCCTGTTCGCCACGCTCAGGGATCATGTCGCCAGCCTGCGTGCGATGATCGAATTGAGCGATGCCGAGCGGTTGGCGATCGGGTCGCGCGCCCCGCGCTCGCTCGAAAGCTATCGCGACCTGTTCGCTACCATCGCGCTACCCGGCATCGCCTGGCAATTCATCGACGACACGGTTTTCGCACGGTTGCGCACGGCAGGACCCAATGCCGGGATGATCGCAGGCATTTCCGCCCTGCCGGCGAACTTTCCATTAGGCGCGGCGCAATATGCGTCGGTCGTCAATGGCGACACGCTGGACGCAGCGCTCGCCCAGGGGCGGATCTACATCTGCGACTATCGCGAGCTCGAGGTGCTCCAGCCCGGAATCTGGGAAGGCAAGGCGAAATTCGTCTATCGGCCGCTGGCGCTGTTTGCGGTGCCGCCCGGCGGGAGCTCACTGGTGCCGGTGGCGATCCAATGCGGTCAGGATCCGCTGGAAAATCCCATATTCCTGCCCACGCCGCGTGCCGACATGCAATGGGGCTGGGAAATGGCCAAGCAGGTCGTGCAGGTCGCCGACGGCAATTACCACGAATTGTTCGCGCACCTCGCGCGCACGCACCTCGTGATCGAGGCGGTCGCCGTCGCGACGCAACGCCATCTTGCCGCGATGCATCCGATCTGGGCACTGTTGCTGCCGCATTTCGAAGGCACGTTGTTCATCAACAACGCTGCCGCCACCTCGCTCATTGCCGCCAACGGGCCGATCGACCACATCTTCGGCGGCACGATCACCTCCAGCCAGCTCGCCGCGGCGGACGATCGCCTGGCCTTCGATTTTTCGCGGTCGATGCTGCCGGTCGATCTGGCCGCGCGCAAGGTCGCGGACAAGACGATGCTGCCCGATTACGCCTATCGCGACGACGCGCTGCTCGTCTGGCAGGCGATCCGCGAATGGGCGGACGGCTATGTCGCGCTCTATTATGCCGACGACGCGGCGGTGACCGGCGATACCGAACTCGCCGCGTGGGCGGCATCGATCGCAGGCGAGGGGCAGATATCCGGCTTCCCGGCAATCGCCACGCGCCATGCGCTCGTCGATGTCTGTACGATGGTGATCTTCACCGCGAGCGCGCAACATGCGGCGGTCAACTTCCCGCAGCGCACGATCATGGACTTCGCGCCCGCGGTGACCGGCGCTGGCTGGCTTGCTTCTCCCAACGCACAGGCGGGGAACGACAAGGCCGGCTGGCTCGCGGCGATGCCGCCGGTTTCGCTGGCGCTGGAACAGCTCAATACGCTCTATCTGCTCGGCTCGCTCCATTACCGGCCGCTGGGCGACTATCGTTGCCGGTCGTTTCCCTATCCGCAATGGTTCCAGGATCCGGCGGTGACCGGATCGGAGGGGCCCCTGCGGCGCTTTCAGGCAGTGCTGGCGCAGGTCGAGGAGCAGATCGTGGCGCGCAACGCCGGCCGCATGTTCCCCTATCCCTTCCTCCAGCCTAGCCTGATCCCGACCAGCACCAATATTTAAGGCTGCCTCCGCGCGTTTGCCTATATGCCCGATCTCGGCAGCTCGGCGGCTGGCGTTGACCATCCGCAACGCCCGGTCTGGTTGCGGTGTTCGTTCGGATCGTTGGTCGCGGGAAGTCTGGGGAGGCAATGTCATCGTCGTTTTCTGGCCTCGGAAAGGCCGGACTCTGCTGATTCAACACCGGTGTGACGCGTGGCAATGCGGGGCCGGACGGGGCGGCTGTGCGACCATTATAGCTGTTCGCCGACCAGATCGTTGATCCCGGAAGCTGCCGTTTTTCGAAATGCCGGCAGGCACGGCGAAAGTCCGAGCTTGGGACATTGCTGCCGTTCGCAGGATAATCTGGAAAGGCAGGTTTCCTGCCAATAGTTGCCGAAAGTTGTCCAGCTCAGCTTGTCGAATTGTCGAACCCCTTTGCATCTGGCTTGCCGCGTAGGAGCATGGGACTACAGCCGATCTCGGCGAAACCCCACTCTAAGGAGCAACGGTGAACACGATAATCGTAGGAACAGAAAAGACCTGACATAACCGCTGTGCTGCCATGAGCGCGCACGCTCCCAAGCTCACCCTCTATACTGCCCTCGCTGCTAACGCGGGCATAGCGGTCGCGAAATTGTCGGGCGCGGCATATACTGGCTCGTCGGCCATGGTGTCTGAAGGCATCCACAGTTTAGTCGATACAGTCAATCAGCTCCTGTTATTGTATGGGTTGCGAGACGCCAATAGCCTAGGGCGACGCTCACCACGCTAGGGGTACACGCGGTCGGGAAACCCACGTTCGCCGTAGTCTGTATATTGCCCGGTATAGCCGATAACGTGGAAGATGATGGTGTGGAGCAATCTGTAGATACGATGAAGCTGGTCGACGCGCTTCTGAAAGCTGTCCCGTTCGACGTCTGCCGCGCTTGATTTTCGGGTATGCACGGCTGAGTTTCGTGCCTTTGTCCACGTCTTGATGTCATCCTCGATGAGCCAACCACCTGGCACTAGGCTCATCATGCGATCTCTCGGTCGGATAGCGCTCAGCTGACCGATTAGACCCACGATACGTTGCCGATTGCCTGCAGATATGCCCTTGTCGTCCATCCAAACCGTCGTGGCCTTCTTAAAGTCTTCCAATTCGGTTGCCAACGCTGACGGTGCCAATTCTATTAGGCCGGTCAGGCCCTCCACGGCGACGCAAATCCCGATGAGCCACCCGTCGATCGAGCTCTCGCTCGAGCGACGTACCAGCGAGAGAAAGCTCGACGGCGCGCTCCGGATGTCTTCGTCGGGAGCATCTGCCAGATATTGCAGGTAACTCTGCAATAGTTCGCCCAGTTGCTTGCTGTGCAGGCAGGTGTTCGTTGCCAGCGGCGGGTAGGCTGGTACGCGACGGATGTCTGGCCGGGCCCCGCTGAGCGAAAGCGTTCGGCACGACGACACGACCTCATCGACGATAGCCGGGTTGAGCGACTGACCAACCACAAACTGCATCGCCTCGATCAAACGCCGTTCGAACCCTGGTGGGAACGGCAAATCGTACTTCGCTACGACCTTTATCTGCTCGCCCGTAAGATCCTCAAATGTGACGTGCAGATCAGTATCATTGATCTTGATCGCGTGTGGCCCGCCGATCAGACCTTCCCAGTCGCGCTTGTCCTGTTCGAAAAAGTATAGCGCCAGGATCGACGCTGTATTCCGCGTGGACTCTTGCCTGCGCAGCGTTTTGGGAACCGCCCGGATCGTCCCTGAGGCCGTCGGCAGCGAGATCGAGTGATAGGTCAAGATCCGGCCGAGATCCCAAGCAGCGCTGGCGGGATCGGTTGCCGTGGCGAGATGGTAATTGTCTTCTGGCACGAGGGCGCCGGCTTCCGAACTCATCGATCGGTTGATCATATCGATCATGGGCTGAAGCTCGCTGAAGGCGACATGACATTTGAGTTCGATGTCGCCTCTCGCATTCTGACGAAGGCTTCCTGGCCCCTGCATTCGGCGATCGCCCGCGACCATCTCGATGCGCGGCATATCGATCTCAAAATCGCCGCGGCGGAAGGCCTCTATCGTTTCATCGAACGTCATTTGGGCTCCAGAACAGGCCGGTCATTCGGTTGCAAGGGCGTTCGGGCGCCCGAACCGACGGGCACCTTGTGAAGCTTTTCTCGTCGCCGGATCAGCGACCTCGCCGAGCTCATTGCGCCATTCAATTCTTTCAAGCGTCTGCGTCATCTCAACGGCGAGTCCGTTGAAGTAGCGGCCTTGGTCGAACACCATTCCGATCTGGCGCGGCGTATCGCGCGTGTACAGGGCGGCGAGCTGCGGGGGGCCTCCGGAAAGAGGGTCATCTCCAGATCTGATCGCATCGCAGAACGAGGCGAGGAGCGCTCTGCTTAGTCCCGCAGCATCCGATTGCTCCCATCGATCACGGTGAGCCTTTGCCGCCGACTTCCCCGAACCAAATGAACCGATGATGTCGGTGCTGGTGGGTATCGGCACCTCGTGAGCTTGCGTCGTGCGAGCGGTGGCGTCGAACTGCATGTTCCACGCGCGGAACGACGTGTTTGGCCAGGGCTGGTCCCGGAACAGATGATGGATCGTGAAATCCAGCGTCGGGGTGTTGACTGCGCTCGCAATGGCGCGCTTCACGGTCTCGAAGATCAGCGCCTGTCGCTCCTGCGCGGTTGCGATCGGCTCGAACAGTATCTCGGCGTCGATCGCGCTTACGATCTGTCCCAGGATCAATGCGGGGAGCACGACATCTCCGCAGAATCCAAAAAGATGGGGTTCGGTTCTCGTGGCGAATATTTTGCGTCCGGCTTCCCAGCGCTTATCGGCAGAACCCCATGTAATCTTGCTGTCCGACACCAAATGGACGGCTCGCGGCAGGTGCGGCGCTTCACCGGTATCCGAATACGAAATCCAGGACATCAACGTCGTCATCAGGTCTAAGGCCCCTGCTGCATCTTTGACTTCGAACGAGGGGGCGGCCAGCCCTTCGGTCGGCCGCCCCAAGAACCTTAGTCGTCGTAATAGCGAGAATCGTCCACCTCGCCGGTTGTAGCGAAGCTGGGACTCGAATAGCCAGTCCTGCCGGCGACCCGGTCGGAGGTCACCACGGATTCAACCGCAATAGAGTCGCCGTGGAAAGCGCGGTCTTGGTCGTTTTCGCCGTTCAGATGGCCGTTGACGGTGGCGATCAGTGCATCGTCGCCGTGCTAGCCGTAGAGACAGCAACCCAACCCTGAATGTCGAGAGGATCAGCCTGCGGCGGGGATCCGCATTGCCGCTTCGCGATAGCTGTGCAGGCGACGGCCCCAGTATCTCGGTCATCGCTCGTATTAGTGGTTCGACTATCGCAATTAGTTATATTGCCAGCATGGCAAATCACGAGCATCCGACCATCAACGATTTCCTCGCCCGGCTCTACACGATCCGCGACGATGCCGGCGCCCGGGCGAAGGCGGAGGCGAACGCGATCTCGACGCGCAACGCCGCGCGGGGCTTGCTCCGATCAGGAGCTACGCTGAAGGCAATGGCCGAGCTGATCGAGAAGGAGTTCGATGCGGCCCTTAGCGAGATGCTGGCGACGCTCCGCCATATCAAGTCGGTGCCGGACATCGACTATCAGGCCTGCCGGGATCAGGCGTTCCTGCGGGCACGCGACCTTCTTCCCGTGCTGCGCGGCGCAGCCGAGCTGGATAAATGGATCGACATGATGGGGCGCGGCACGGCCGGAGATGTCATCAACAAGCGCGTAGAGGCTCTGCTTCCCAAGATCGATTACCGCTTCCGGCAATTCGATGTCGGCCTGGATCAGGTCGGGGTTGCGAAAGCTGAGCCGGCGTCACCAGCGGCGTCGGCAGCGTCACGCGGGCTACCGGCTGACCCGCCAGTCGCCGCACAGATCGAACATGACCTCCGCCCGTATCAGGTGGCGCTGTCGTTCGCGGGTGAGCAGCGCGAGTATGTGCGCGACGTTGCCCGCGCTCTCGCTGCCCGCCACGTCGCCGTCTTCTATGATGAGTTCGAGGCCAATACCCTGTGGGGCAAGGATGGCGCGGAGCACTTCCACCAGATCTACTCGCGCGGCACCCAGTATGTGGTGATGTTCATCTCGGCCGAGTACGTCGCAAAAGCATGGACTCGCCAGGAGCGGCGCTCGGCGATCAGCCGTCAGATGAAGGACGAGGCCGAATATATCCTTCCTGTCCGCTTCGACGACACGGCGGTGCCTGGGCTCCCCGATACGATCCAATACCTCTCGGCGGGACGCTACACACCGGCTGCGCTCGCGGTCGAAATTGCGAACAAGGTCGGGGTCGGACCGACGTCGGGCAAGGCGTCCGACGTGCCTCCGCCTACGTCCGGGGCCATGTCTGGTGAGGTGACGTTCGACTACGGCGCGTTCAACGGCCGGTACGTCATCGGCACCGACGCGACGGCATTCGAGACCCAGTGGAGCAAGGGAAGCGAAACCAGTATCCATCTCTACAACGACCCCCAATCGATCCATGGTATCGCCGTTGCGCGCGGGGCGACCGCCATCGAGCAGATCACCGATGCGTCGGCTTATGACTTCACCTCCCGCTCGCGCACCCTCCAGACCGGTGAAATTGCAGTCCTTCGCAATACCAACGGCTTCTTCGCGGCGGTCCAGATCCTTGGAGTCGATGACGACACGCGGGGGGCTCCAAGTGATGCGCTGACCATGCGGTATTTGATCCTTCCCGGAGGGGAGCATGATTTCAGTGCGCGGATTGGCGCGGCGACGATGGCCTGAGCGGATGAGCGGAGGATCACAGGTTTCGGCAGCACGCCCATCGCCTGCCGAAACCGTCGCCGGCATGACGACGAAAGCCGATAAAATCCGCGCGCTCGCGCTCGCTGGGTATCTGCGGACCGAAATCGCGACCCACCTCGACATCCGATATCAGCATGTCCGTCAGGTTCTTGAGCGATCGGGGATCGATCTCGGCCGATCACGAGGCGACCCCGCTGGCGCTGCGCCGGCAACACGAAAGGCGGTGGTAAAAGCTGTCACATCGACGGTGATGGTGGCTCCACCCTATCCGGTGGAGCGGCTGATCGAGGCCGGGTTCTCGCGGCTCGGCCAATGGGCGCTGGTCAGCGATGATGCCTTTGAGCTTGATTGCATCGTTCCGGCCGACCCTGGGGTCTATGTCTTCGTCGTCGACAGTGTCATCCGGTATATCGGCCTGACCCAGCGCGGCTTGCGCGGGCGCATGGGGCACTATGTCCGAGGTCACAGCCGTCAGCGCACGAGCGCGCGGGTGAAAGGCTTGATCCTTGCCGCCCTTGGCGCTGGCAGCCGCGTTGAAATCCTGATCGCAACCCCCGAAGCCACGGAATGGCGTGGGCTTCCAGTGTTGACGGCCCCCGGCCTTGAGGCCGGACTTATCCGCATGATCCAGCCCGAATGGAACATGCAGGGGATCCGGGCCTGATCCGACGATCCGAAAACAGACCCGTTTGACGAGGACTCTTAGGAACATAAGAGGAGCAAGTGCTTCTCTTTGACGGATGCCCACCACGCCGTCTTTTTCTGACGGTCTGCTTCAAGGCGTCCAATCGGCAGCTTCTGTAAGGAGCGGACGTTCATAGTTGCGCATGCGAACGACCGGCTTTGGTCGACACCAGCCGGTCCACCCGGACCCGCTGAACGACGGCTATCCATTATTGGCCGCCCGAACCCGCCTGTCGCCTAACGGCCCATAAACGGGCATTCCGATAGATCGCCGGCCCAAGGCGCCTGGAATGACCACTAACCGCCACAGCCAGACAAATTGGGGAGTACTCATCGCCCTTTTTGGCCCCGGAAAGGCTCACCTCGGCCGATTCAACCCCGTCGCGGCACATGGCAGTACAGGCCGGACGAGCCGCCCCGCGCGTCCCGCCACGCTCTTTCTAAATTTGAAGATTGTCGAATTTTCGACCGGTGAATCCGGTCGGAAAACAGCCGGCGGCCATCGCTGTTCCCTGGCTGATACCTGGCTGTTCGGTGGCTGTTATGCTGGCTGTTCCATGGCTGTTATTGCGGAACAGCCAGCCCCTCATTAAGCTATTGAAAGATCATCGAAAATGACCGGCCAAAATCCAACATAACAGCCAGCAAAAAATAGTTTCGCGAATAACAGCGAATAACAGCCAGCACATCGCGCGCGAAATCCGGCTGCTCCCGGCTAGAATCGCACGATCAGCGATGCGCCATAGGTGCGCGGGTCGGCCCAGCTCACCGTGTCGCCATTGATCGCGGCGGCGGGATTGTTCTGCGGCAGCGAGTGGTTGCGATAGTCGGTGTCGAGGAAGTTGTTCACATAGGCCGACAGCGTGAAGCGATCGTTGGACGGGGTATAGCTGATCCGGGCATTGGCGATGGTATAGCCCGGCTGGGTCAGGATCGGGCGGTTTACCGTGTCCTGCGGCGTGATGTAGTAATATTGCAGCGAGGTGTAGCGCGCATCCGCCGCCAGATCGACGCTGCCGCTCCCGCCCAGCGGGATGGTGTAGGTCGCGCTACCGTTCAGCGTCAGTTTCGGCGCGCGCACGAACCGTGCGCCGGACAGGTTGAGCCCACCGTTCAGAACCTGCAGCTCATCATATTTGGTGTCGAGAATGCCGACCGCGCCGCTCAGCGTCAGCCGCTCGATCGGGCGTGCTTCCAACTCGATCTCCGCGCCGTTGACATGCGCTTTCCTGGCGTTCTGCAGATAGGAGACCGTCGCGCCGCCGACGGCGCCGGGATTGGGCCCCACCACGTTGATCTGCACATCGTCATAACCATAATGGAAGAGCGTCGCGTTGAAGGTGAGACGGCGATCGAACCATTGCGATTTATAGCCGAGCTCGAACGCATCGAGCTTCTCCGGTGCCACCGCGACCAACGCGACGGGCAGTGTCGCTGCGGTATTGAACCCGCCCGATTTCACGCCATGCGAGAATTTGAAGTAGAGCAGCTGATCGGTTGCGATGGTCCATGACGGCGTCACCTCATAGGTGAAGGCGTCCCAGGTCTTGTTGAAATTGCCGGAGAAGGTGCCCGGGCCGCCGAAGCTGCCGGTGTAGGAATCCCACCAGCGCGCATAATTGCTCCATGAGGCAGAGAGAGCATTGGGCGAGGCGCTACGGTCGAAGTCGAGCGTCTTGGTTTCGCGTGTCCAGCGCGCGCCTAGCGTCAGCTTCAGCGCATCGGTGAAGTTGAACGTCGCGCTGCCGAACGCCGCCCCGCTCTCCGCCTTATGGTTATAGGCGGTGAGGCTGTAGGCCTGGAGGGCCGTACCGCCAGACAGGGCCGGCACCGACCCGGCCGGCAGCGTTGCCGAATAAGCGTTCGAGACGATCTTCTCGTTGAAATAATACAGGCCCAGGATCCAGTTCAGCCGGTCCGCCTGGGGCGAGGTGAGGCGCAACTCCTGCGTCCATTGCTGGCTGCGCGCCTGGGTATAGGACCGCGAGATTTCCAGCGGGGTATAATCGCTGTCGCCCGCGCCGCGCGTCTTGAAGCGTTCATAGCCGGTGATCGAGGTTAGGGAGAGATCGCCGATCGACCCGTCGAGATGCAGCGAGCCACCGAATTGCGTGTTGCGGCTATATTCCGGGGCGTTGATGCTGATCTCGTCCTTGACGGTCGACGGGGCATAGCCGTTGCGGAGCACGCCATTGGCGGCGTAGCTGGCGGTCGTCCAATAGGCGCCATCGGTCTTGTAGTCGCGGTAATGCAGGCTGAGCAGTGCTTCGAAATTCGCTGCGGGCGCGAACAGCAGCTGCCCGCGCAGGACATTGTCGGTGACGCCGTTCGACTTCTCGCCGGTGAACACATTGGTGTAGCGCCCGTCGCGATCATCGACATGGAAGGAGATGCGAGTCGCCAGCACATCCGGCACCAGCACTGCGCCGACGCCGCCCTCGACGATCTTGCTGTCATAGCTGCCATAGTCGAGCTTGACGTAATTATCGTCCTTGCCGCCGCTGAGCGAGGGGCGCTTGGAGATCACGTTGATCGCGCCGCCGGTGGTGTTCTTGCCCCACAAAGTCCCTTGCGGCCCGCGCAGCACCTCGACCCGCTCGATATCGAACAGCGGCAGGCCGGTGGCGCTCGCATTGCTGATATAGACGTCGTCGAGATAGAAGCCGACCGGATTGGCCAGGTCGAGTTGTTGCTGGCCCGCGCCCACGCCGCGAATCCACCAGCGCGGTCGGCCATGCTGCTGTGTCCCGGCAGAGGCATTGGGCACGAGATTGAGCACTTCGTTCGCCGAACGACCAATGCCGCCGATCTTGAACGTATCGCTGCCGAGCGCAGTGATCGCGGTCGGCACATTCTGCAGGCGCTCCTCGCGCCGCTGCGCCGTGACCACGATGTCTGCGCTCTCGGCGGGGAGGGCCGCTTCATTGTCTTCGGGTGCGCCCTCCGGAGCGGTTGCGGCTGGTGAAGCAAAGGCAGGCGATGCGAACAGGGGCGCAGCCAGCGCCAGTGCCAGCAGGCTGGCGTGCGAGAGCAGCTGGACGGGCTTTCGGTTCGTGAAGTGCAACAAAGAGGAATCCCCCGCTCAATGGCGGCGCGGTTGCGCCGGTGATCGTCACGGTGGGATAAGCAAGCGATGTGCCAGCGGGTCTAAGTGTCGGAACTATCGCCATTTTGGTTCAATCTGGCGGTTTTGCAGGCAAGCGACACGGCGCTCGACTGGTGGGAACGCAGCATTCCGGGGACCATCCTGCTGCATCAGCAGCAGCGAGGCCCGATCGGACCACCCGGTCGGGTCCGCCGTCAGTACTCAAGGCAGATCGGCGGCGCAGCGAAAGCCGATATGGGGGGAGCGGTTCAAACCCGCGCCGCATTGCAGCAGCTTCACTGCATAATCGGGCGCGCGCAGGCCCGATTCCACATACCAGTCGGACGGACTCGGGAGCGGTTCGCAGCCGCCCTTTAGGATGTGGAACCGGCTGCGCCCGTCATTATGCTCGCTTTCGGTAAGCTCCCATAGCTGGGGCCGACTGCGCTCGATCAGCCCGGAAAGCCCGGCGATCTGCCACTCGTCCTCGGTCGGTAACCGCAGGCCGGCCCATGCCGCATAGGCTCTGGCATCGGCCAGTTCGACACAAGCGACCGGCAACTCCTCGCTGCCCGGCGCCGGAGCGCCGTTTCTAAAGTGCATGAGGAATCGCTCGGGGCGGACCGGTTGGTAGGAGGTGGCGGCGAGAAAGGCTGCGAACTGCCTGTTGCTCACTTCTCGTCGCGCGATTGCGAAGCGGCTGGCCCCGATATGACGGGTCACCTGTGCGGTCTGGTGCAGCCGCGGCGGCAGGGGCTTCCATTCGTCGATGAACGGGGCCTCACCATAGAGCCCGGTTTCACGCAGGCGATGGGTCATGGTGAGATCGCCACCCTGCCAGTCGACGGCGATCATTCCCTGTGGCACGACCTTGTGTGCCGTGCGTGGATGCCCGACGCGGACCGCAATTCGCTGCGGGAATGTGGATGAGGGCGTGACTGATGACCGTGCCGGCTGCTCGACCGCGCCTGCATCACGGGCAACCGCCGCGATCGCACCCGATGCAAGCGCGCCGCCGACCGCCACCTTGCCGTCGCCGCATGCCGTTACGCGCAGGCGCGTCCCCGAAACGAGATCGACAAAGTCATCGTGCGCCGCGCCATCGACCACCAGCCAGTTGCCGTCATGATCGGCACCGCGATTGACGATGCTCCACAGCGGCTCGCGATTATGTTCCCAGCGCGATGCGAAGATCGCGGGTGCATCGGCGGCATGGTCGGCGAGTGGCGTCCAGTCTTCGGTCACGAACCAGTCGGCATGGCTCCGATAGACCCGACGCATGGCGCGAAGCGTTTCGCGATCCCGCTCGGTCCAGCCGACCCAGACGCCGAAGACGATTTCCCAGACCAGCACGCCAGTCCCATTGAGCCAGGCGGAATGGAGTTCGTCGACATGGCTGCGGTTCCAGCGCCTGATATGGTGCAGTTCGTGCCGGCGTTCGAGCCATTTGGTGCGCAACACGCCCGGCACCGGACTATCGGCGAACCATTGTCCCCATGACATGGGCTGATCCGCCACGCGGTCCAGCGGCACGCGCGATTCCCCCTCCAGCGTCAGTGTGGGATCGATCGAGTCGAGCGCGGCGCGCAACGCGGTGCTGCCTTCCTTGCTGCTGTCGAGAAAGACGCCGTCGACACCGAGCTTGCCGACCAGCCCCATCACTGTGCCGATCGCCTCTTCGCCGCTGCCGGTTTCCCAGGGATAGTAGCTGAGATAGACCCGCACGCCGCGCCGCTGGAACGCCGCGACCACATCCGGCAGCTCGGGCACATCCTCGAAAAAGGCGAAGTGATTGCGTTCGTCGATGCCCAGCACCGGATAGGCATTCCATAACGTCACGCCGTCAAAGCCGCCGAATTCGGCCTCTGCCGTGTCGAGATAGCGATCCACCGTGAACACGCCGCACGCATGATCGTAGAGCAATTCGTCCCACAACCACGCGATGTTCATGACTCGCGCCAGCCGACGCGGATCGGCATAGCGGTGCGGGTCATAAGCAATTCTCCGACGGGTTTCGCTGCGCCAGCGGGTCAGCGCCGCGCGCCAGGCCGGCCAATCCGCCGGGTCGTCGGGTGCCGCGAAAATCTTGGCCTCGTCGAGCACCGAAAGATCGGCATCCGGCGCAAGCGGTACGGTCACGGGCAAGTCGATCGGCCGCGGCACATAGGGATTGAAGTCCAGGGAAAACATGAGCGCCTTTTGCGATTGGGAGATGATCGTCAGTCCCGGAGCGATGAACAGATGCTCACGGAGAAGGGGGAGGGGCGCAGGCCGCCGCGCTCTCTTCCAGGAGCACGCTGACCAGGCCCATGCGGATCGTGGCGCGCGACCAGACGATGCCGATGCGGCGGGCGACGCAGGGTGTGGGCAAGGGCAGTCGCACCAGGTCGAGGCCCTCGGGCCATGGCGCGGCCCAGTCGGGGACCAACGACACGCCGAGCCCACGATTGACCATCACCGCGATCGGATTCAGCGCGTTGAGTTCGAACCGTTCTTGCGGCCTGATGCCGGCCTGGCGCAGATATTCCTCCGCGCGGCGCCCGCCCCACTGGTTGCGATCATATCGGATCAGCGGCTCGTTTTCGAGCAGGTCATGCGGGTGGCGATGGGCAAGGTGCCGGGGGGCGAGGAGGATCAGCAATTCCTCGCGCAGCATCGTCCAGTCGCACGTCTTGGGCAGCAGATACGGCGCCTCCAGCACGAACGCCGCGTCCAGGTTTCCCGCCTCGACCTCGGCATAAAGCTGCGACGAATTGCCGGACTGGATATGGACGTTGACCTGCGGGCATTTGCCGCTCACGCGTGCCAGTATCTCCGGGAGCATCCCGACCAGTGCCGTGGTGCAAGCGCCCAGCCGCAGCTCGCCGCTGAGTTCGTCGCCATTGGCGATCCGGCGCAGATCATCCGCGTCGCGGAGCAACTGGCGCGCCTGATTCAGGATTCGCCCGCCCGGCTCGGTCATGCGAACGGTACGGCCGACCCGGACGATCAGCGGCGCGCCAAGCTCGCGCTCGAGCGCGTGAAGCTGTTGCGCGATCGCGGACGGGCTGATGTTCAGCGTCCGTGCCGCCGCTGCCATCGATCCATGATCGACCACCGCGACGAACGTTTTCAGGAAGTTGATGTCGATCGCTCCGCCTCCCGGTTCGCCGCGTTCCGATCGCGCCTGGCGAAAATCGTCAGGCCTTCGAGCGAACCCTGTGGCGGCGGAAAGAACAGGCTCGCGGCATAACCAACCACGATCGACATCACGATCGCAATGGCCAGATAGAAATAGGGGTGCACCAAGCCGAGGGCCCAGGCACCCAGCGTCACCAGCGAGGCGGTTACGATGCCGATCGCAACCCCCTGCCAATTGGCGCGACGGGTGAACATGCCGAGCGTATAGGCTCCTGCGCAGCTTCCTCCCAACAGGCCGAACAGCTCGATCGTGAGGTCGAGCAGCGAATGAATGTCGAGCGTCGAAAGGATGATCGCGATGCCGATGCCGACCAGGCCGATGACGACCGTCATCCACTCGGCGAAGCGCACGGTCTTTTTCGACGTCGGATCCTTGGTGAACTTCTCGTAGAAATCGACCGACAGCAATGTCGCAACGCTGTTGATGGTGCCCGACAGCGAGCCCATCGCCGCGGCGAACAATCCGGCGATGATCATGCCGGTCACGCCGTGCGGCAGTTCGGTGCCGATAAAGGCGGGAAACACCGCGTCGATCGGCAACAGCGGATCGAGCCGACCCGGATTGGCGCGGTAATAGGCAAATAGAACCGTGCCCATGAGGTAGAAGATGAACCCCCCAGGCAGCAGCACCGCGCCAAACAGCCAGATCGAGCGGCTCGCCTGCTTGGCGGACGATGTCGACAGCGCGCGCTGCATCAACACCTGATCCTTGGGGAAGGTCAGCACGGTGTCGAACAGGATCAGGATGATAAATCCCCAGATCGTCGGCTGGGTGAAATCGAAGCTGACATTCACCAGATGCGCTTTGTCGAACTGCATGGCAGTCTCATAGATCGGCATGATGCCAAGCGAATGAACGATGAAGCCGATCGCGAAGATCGCCCCGCCCATCAGTACGATCACCTGGAAGAAGTCGGTCCACACCACCGCCCGCATCCCGCCAAGCGCGGTGTAGATGATGGTACAGATGCCCAGGATCAGGATGCACAGCGCCACATTCGTGCCGGTGATCGTGCCGATCGCGAGCGCGGGAAGGAACAGAACGATTCCCATCCTGCCGCCGACGTGCATCAGGATGCTGAGCGCGCTGACCAGCATGCGGATCGCCGGGTGAAACCTCAGCTCCAGATAATTGTACACCGACACCAGGTTCAATCGCCGGAAGATCGGTATGACCCAGATCGCGACGAAGATGAGGCCCGCGACCGTGACGATCTTGGACATCATATATTCCCAGTTCGTGTCGAACGCCTTGGCCGGAATCGCGAGATAGCTGATCGAACTGGTGTTGACGGCGAACATGCTGACCCCCGCCGCCCAGAAGGGAATCGTGCGGCTGCCCAGGAAGAATTCGGAGGCTGAGCCATGTTTCGAGCGACGGTAGAAATAGAAGCCGACCGACAGCATCGCGACCATGTAAAGGCCGATAACAGCCCAATCCAGGAGGTCGAGCGGGCGGCGTTTCAGCTCGAGCTCGGCCGTGGCGAAGTCGAGGCGATTGCCGCGCTGCCAGGCTGAGAGCAGTCCATTACCGAACGGAAGGGTGGCGATCACACCGCCCGCCTGGCGATGTCCGAGCCGCGCCCAGGCATCGGTGATCATGTTGTAGCTGTAGAGGCCCGCGCTGCCCTGAGCCTCGCTCAGCAGATAAAGCATATTGGCCTGGCTGATGGGGCGCCCCGATCCTGCTATGACAGGGCCGGGCGCCGGTGCCCGCGTCTGCCAGCCGCTTTTCGCGGTCCAGCGCATCTGGCGACGGCCATTGTCGAGAGTAAGGAATATCCCGGCCCCCTGCGAAACCAGCGCGGTCGGCGTACCGTTGCCGGGCCAGGCCGGCTGTTCCACCCAGCCTTGCGATCCGTCCGACAAGGTCAGCCGAAGGAGTCGCGATGCCCCATCGTCGGCCACACCGGCCATCAATAACGCGCTGCCCTGAATCGCGCCCTGTGCCGAGGAAAGCGCGACGGGAAGTGGCGGCAGTAACTTTCCGCGCAATGCGTTACCGTCCAACTGGAGCAGGGCGGCCCGATCCGTTCGGCGCTCAGCCGAGCCGCCCAGCAGCAGCACTGTGCGATGTCCGTCGGTGATACTGCCCGTGATCTGCGGGTCAGGGCCGAGCTGGCGTCGGTCGAGCACCGTCCAGCCGCTCCTGTCGGCCTTCAATATATGCGCCGATCCATGCTGGATGACCACCGGTCGACCGCCTACCGCCACGAGCACCATAGGCGCCTTGTCGCTCGACAGCGTGGGGAGGGGCGCACCATGTACCGAAGATGCTTCCTCCGCTGCCCAGGCCGGCGCGGCATGCATCAGCAACAGCAAGCCGATGGCAAACCAGCGGCCGATTGCATGTATGATGGCGATCATCGCCTGTTCTCCGCGGCATCGCTGTTGGCCAGCACGGCACGCGCATGGGCGATCATCGGCTGGTCGATCATGCGACCGTCAAGCAAGAAGGCGCCCTTGCCCTCGCTGGCCGCCCTTTGCGCCGCGGCGACGATGCGCCGAGCTGCGGCGAGGTCGGTATCGGGTCGGTCGAACACCATGTTGGCGATCCCGACCTGCTTGGGATGAACGCAGCTTTTGCCGAGAAAGCCGAGACCCCTTGCGAGTTCCGCCTCGCGCCGAAAGCCATCCTCATCGCCAAGGTCGGCATAAGCGCTGTCATACGCGAAGCAGCTGGCCTGAGCGCTCGCCAAGCGGATGGTCCAAAGTGGGGGGTGGATGTGACGAAGGTCGGTGCGGTCGATCTCGAGCGGCTCGAACAGGTCGTTCAGCCCGGCCTGAAGACCCGCAACAATTGGATGCGCGCAAGCGATCTCCGCGGCATGGGCGAGCGCTCGCGGTGTCTCGATATTGACCAGGAGGCCGGTCGGTTCGGTCCGGCCGCTGCTGCATCCGGCCGTATCAATCGCAGCCGCAGCCGCCTGCACATCGGATGCGCGCTCTGCCTTGGGCAGGTTTATGAAATCCACGCCAGCCACAGCGATGGCAGCGATGTCGTCTGCGAAATGGGGTGAGGCGAGGGCGTTCACCCGCACGATGATCCGCTTGCCCGACTCGCTCTGGCGGGCATGATCCGAGGCGAGGAACTCGATGAGCCGTGCACGTGCCTGCACCTTGCCGCCTTCCGGGACCGAATCCTCAAGGTCGAACGAGATTGCGTCCGCGTCGCCGGCCAGCGCCTTGGCAAAGAATTCTGGGCGCGAGCATGGAACGAACAGCTTGCTGCGCATGGACCGGTCCCCTTTTCTCCCCACGCTCTGGCGGCAGGGTGCAGGCTTCTGATAGCGCCGGACACCGCGCTTGGCCGCTGTCTTCATACCACAGTAAATCTTGGGTCTGAGGTGATGCGCCATCGGCGCGACACATCGGTCGCGTGCAGGTGACTTGAGGGTTGGCTAAAGGACGGCATGACCGGAAACCACAAAAGCTGACGTCTGAACGCAGCACTGGACCGATTTTATCGCGCCGTCCGCCGCCATTATTATTGGGGCAGAAAATAACCGACAAGGGAGGGGAGAAATGAGCAACTTTGCTCGCGTGACGCTGGGGTCATTGTTACTGAGCTCGATGTCTGCCGGCGCTTACGCCCAGCAGACTGCGCCTGCGGCCGCCGAGCCGGCGCCTGCGCAGGATGCGACCGTAGCCGACGCGCCGGATGAGGGTGGAGCCGACGTCATTGTGACGGCAACGCGTACGGCCAAGGCTGTCGACCGGATTCCGGGGGCGATCACGATCATCTCACCGGCCGAAGTCCAGCGGACATTGGCGCTCACCGAAGATGCGACGGCGGTGCTGGCGCGCATCGTGCCGGGCTATTCCGAATCGAACCAGTCGCTGAACACGCTTGGCGAAACCATGCGGGGGCGTACCGCGCTTTATCTGTTCGACGGCATCCCGCAAAGCACGCCGCTGCGCGATGGTAGCCGCAACGCGACCTTCACCGACATGTCGACGGTCCAGCGGATCGAAGTGATCGGCGGCGCGTCCGCGGCCGAGGGCATCGGCGCGGCCGGTGGCATCATCAACTATATCTCAAAGCGCGCGACCGAAACGGGCCTGCATTTCGGCGCGACCGGCCGTATCGGCAGCCAGTTCCGCGATGACAGCGAAGTGTGGAAGATCGGTGGCACCGTCGCGTACAAGCAGGACGGGTTCGACGCGTTCCTCGCGGCGGCTTATGTCGATCGCGGCATTACCTACGACGCAAGAGGTCGCCGTATCGGCCTGAGCATTTCGAGCTCACTTGCGGATTCCACGCAGCGCAATGTCTTTGCGAAGATAGGCACCAATTTCGGAGAGGGTGACACGCAACGCCTTGAGCTTGTCGGCAGCTATTTCAGGCTCGCGAGCAAGGGCAATTATCATTACGTTGCGGGCAGCCGGGCACTCGGCATCCCCGATACCGCTGAGGCCGGTCCGCCACTCGGCACGGGCGGCGTGTCACTCGCCGGAACCGAATTCAACGATTTCAAGCAAGTGGCCCTCAACTACAGCAACACCGACCTGTTCGGCGGCAGCCTGGTCGCGACCGGTTATTGGGCGCGACAGGCGATGCGCTTCCCCGGCGACAACAGCGCCGATCGCCAGGATCCGGCGATCGCGCCGATCGGCCAGCTGGTCGATCAATCCGAAATCCTGTCGAAGAAATATGGCTTGCGCACCTCCTGGTCGCGGCCCGATTTTCTGCTCAAGGGGCTCGAACTGCGCATCGGAATCGATGCCGTGCATGACAATACGCAGCAGTTGCTGGCGCTCACCAACCGCATCTGGGTGCCGCCTTTGGATTATACCAGCTTCGGTCCTTACGCCCAGCTGTCCTACGATATCGGCCCGGTGACGCTGACCGGTGGCCTGCGCCATGAGGACGGCAAGGTGAAGGTCGACGACTACACCACGACCTATTTCCGCAACGGCGTGGCGGTGAAGGGCGGTACGCTGAAGTACAAGAACGATCTGCTCAACGCCGGCGCGATCTGGCGCATCGGCAGCGGCTTCTCGGTATTCGGATCGTATAATGAGGGCTTCACCTTGCCGAATGTCGGCATTCCGCTGCGCAACGTGAACGTGCCGGGCAAGACGGTCGAGGGGCTGCTCGATCTGAAGGCGGTGATCTTCGAGAGTCGCGAGGCCGGGTTCAACTGGCGCGGCCGGTGGGGCAGCGTCGGCGCGTCCTATTATGTGTCGAAATCGCAACTGGGTTCGACGCTGGCGATCGATCCCGTCACGCGCGACTATATCCTGAACCGGCGGCCGATCCGCATCGAAGGCATCGACTTCACGGCCGAGGTCCGTCCGACTTCGACCCTCAAGCTGACCGCGCTCTATTCGCACGTCAAGGGAACCACGACGGCCGCCAACAACATCACGTCCCCGCTCGACGTGACGCTCGGCACGGTGAATATCAGTCCCGACAAGATCAATGGGGCAGTGGAATGGCGGTTCGTGCCGAACGGTTCGGTGACGCTGGGAGCGAGTTCGATCCTCAGCCGTCATATCAACGAGGGCAAGGGGACTCTCGAGGAGCGCACCCGTGGGTACACGCTGTTCGACCTGACGGTGAACTACAAATTGGAGAAGATCGGGACATTTGCGCTGGGCGTCGAGAATCTGACCAACCGATTCTATTTCCTGTCCTCGTCGCAGGTCGACATCTTCCAGAATTATTTCGCGGGACGTGGGCGGACAGTATCGCTGACCCTCCACCGCGATTTCTGACGATGGACGCCGGATGACGATAGCCAAACCCCATGGCGCGGTGCTGGTCGCCGGGTCCGCCAATGTCGACTTCCTCGTCCGTGCGCCGCATATCCCGGCGCCGGGCGAGACGGTGCTCGGCGGCGATCTCACGGTTCTGCCGGGCGGTAAAGGCGCGAACCAGGCCGTGGCGTGCGCGCGCGCCGGTGGTGCCGCAACCGCGATGCTGGTCGCGCTCGGCGACGACCTGTTCGCGCCGCTGATCGAGCAATCCCTGCAGGGAGCCGGGATCGCATTGCACATCGTGCGATCCCCGCGCCCGACCGGGGCGGCGCTGATTTGCGTCTCGGACGATGCCGAGAATGCGATTACGGTCGCGCCCGGCGCCAATATGGCTTTGGTGCCGGACGACCTTCCCGGCCTTGCCGGGGTGGACAGCCTCGTCCTGCAACTCGAAACCCCGCTTTCGACGGTCATCGCGTTCGCGAAAACTGCCCGGGCAGAAGGTGTGCGGGTTATTCTCAACGCCGCACCGGCACGGGCACTGCCCGCCGAGCTGCTCGGGGCGGTCGACATCCTGATCGCCAATCAGGAGGAGCTGGCCATGATAACCGGCCGGGGCGGAACGATCGCGGACCAGCTCAAGTCGGTCGGCGTGCCATATGTTGTAGCAACATTGGGCGCCCATGGTTGCTGCGCGTTCGCTGACGGCGCCTATTGGTTGCAGCCCGCGTTTCAGGTCACGCCGGTCGATACGACCGCGGCCGGCGATACCTTTTGCGGCGTGCTCGCCGCTGCCCTGTCGATGGGCGCCGTCTTGCCCGACGCATTGCTACGGGCCAGCGCGGCTGGCGCGCTTGCGACCACCCGGCTGGGCGCACAATCAAGCGTACCGGTACGCGCCGAAGTCGATGCGCTGATCGCGTCGTCCGCCCGGGACGAAACGGGGCTCGCTCGGCTCGCTCTTTATTGCGGCGTAACTGCCGACCATGCCGTCGGACAGCCCGGCGGCGCCCTTCAGGATCACGACCACTGAAATGAGCCAATCCCCGATCCGAACGAACAGCGACTATAAGGTCTCGCACGCGCTGACTGGCCCCTATCTGCCGACGCCCGGCAAGGTGCCGGGCTGGCCCTTCGCCGAGATGGGCCGATGGAAGATCGACGTGAACGGTGCCGCCGACGATTGGGTCCGCGGGTTCACCGAATGGCGGCACGAACATCTGATCCGGATCGGCTTCGACGATACGCTCTATCGCCGCCCCGAACTTGCCTGGGCGCAGCGCAACTTCGTCCATGCGCTGCTGATGGTCGAAGACCGCTATTTCTTCGATCCGGCGACCGGGCGCTATACGGTCGATCGTTATCTCGACGATCTGGAGACACGCTTCGGCGGCGTCGACAGCGTGCTGATCTGGTATATCTATCCCAATATCGGGGTCGATGACCGCAGCCAGTTCGACCTGATCGAAGCACTGCCTGGCGGGATCGAGGGCCTGAAGGGTGCGGTCGCCGACTTTCATCGCCGCGGGGTCAAGGTGTTCCTCCCGACCATGCCGTGGGACAATGGCACGCGCGCGCATGACCGTCCCGATTGGGAGCGGATGGCGGCGCTGATCAAGGCGACCGGTGCCGACGGGATCAACGGCGACACCTATAGCGGTGTACCGCGTGCGTTTCAGGAGGCGTGCGATAGCCTTGATTGCTCGGTGGTGTTGCAACCCGAGACGACATCCCAAGCCGGCGACCATATCCTGTCGTGGAACCTGCAGAGCTGGACCAAGCGCGTCCCGAATGAGTCGATTCCGACCGTCCTCAAACTCAAATGGCTCGAGCCGCGCCATATCATCAATATCGAGAATCGCTGGAGCCGCGACCGCAACAATGATCTGCAGCACGCCTTCTTCAACGGCGTCGGATACACTGCTTGGGAAAACGTCTTCGGGCTGTGGAACCAGCTTACCGAACGCGATGCGGAGACGCTGCGCCGGGTCGCGCTGGTTCAGCGGCAATTCGCCGCGCTGATCGTCAGTGCCGAATGGCGGCCTTATGAGCTCACGCTGCAGGCGGGGGTCTTTGCTAGCCGTTTCCCGGGTGATGCGGTCGATTTGTGGACACTGATCAATCGCAACGAATATGCCGTCGATGGCGAGCAGTTCGCCGTACCGCATGTCGCCGGATGTGCGTATTTCGACGCTTGGAACGGCGTGGACCTGACGCCGCGTATCGATGGCGACCGCGCGGTATTTGCGTTGGAGCTTGAAGGGCGGGGGTTCGGCGCCGTTGTCGCACGAGCGCCCGGAGGGAAGACAGGTGACCTCCAACCTTTCCTCGATCGGATGCGCGATCTCGCCGCGACGCCGCTCGCTGCCTATTCGGCACAATGGTCATCGGCCCCGCAGAAACTGGTGGTGGTCGAGAAAACCCGTTCGCGCGCGGCATCGGAGGATATGATTGCGATCCCCGCTGGGGATTTCGACTTCGCCGTTCGCGGTGTGGTGATCGAAGGCTATGCGAACGAGGGTGTCGATTTCCAATATCCCTGGGAAACGAGCGCGCGCCGGAGCCATCACCGGCGCATGCAGGTCGAGGCATTCTGGATCGATCGCTTTCCTGTCACCAATGGCCAGTTCAAGACGTTCCTCGATGACAGCGGGTACCGACCCGCGGATGACGGCAATTTCCTCCATCATTGGCAGGATGGCGCGCCGCCGATCGGCGGGGAGAATAAACCGGTCACCTGGGTGTCGATCGAGGATGCGCGCACCTATGCGGCTTGGGCCGGCAAGCGCCTGCCACGCGAATGGGAATGGCAATATGCCGCGCAAGGGACCGACGGCCGGCGCTATCCGTGGGGAAATGACTGGGATCCGCGCGCCGCGCCCGAGCCCGGTTGCGGTCGCGAGATGCCCGTCCCCGCCGATATCGGTGCACATCCTTCCGGGGCGAGCCCGTTCGGTGTGATGGATATGGTCGGTAATGTCTGGCAGTGGACAGACGAATATGTCGACGAGCATCTGCGCGCGGCGGTACTGCGCGGCGGCAGCAATTATCAGCCGCAAGGCTCGCACTGGTATTTCCCGCAGGCCTATCGGCTCGACGAGCATGGCAAATATCTGCTGATGGCGCCATCGAAGGACCGTTCGGCCGGTATCGGATTCCGTTGTGCCGCTGACCTCTGACGTTACCTCCACAACCCGGCCGGCGATGACCTTCCCCGGTGCGGGTTCAGTCCGGCTGGACGGGATATTGGGTGAGGCTCTTGCGGCTAATCTCCAGGGTCGGCTCTCGCACTTCATCGTCGATGAGACGAGTCCTGCGATCGCGCTGTTTGCCCCCGATGTCGTGGCGCATAATCACGCCGGTGACTGGTATGGTGAGCATGCGGGCAAGTGGCTCGTCGCAGCGACGCGCGCCGCGGTTCGGAGCGGCGATACCGAAATGCTGGCGCATGTGCGTCGTGTCGCTGACTATCTGACGGGCCTGCAGGGCGCTGACGGCTATCTCGGCAATTATGCTCCCGAACGCCGATTCATGCGTCGTCAGCCACCCAAGCCGCTGACCTGGGATGGTGCGCCGGCCGAGCGGACTTGGGACATCTGGACGCATAGCTATTTGATCCTCGGGTTGATCGAGCTGTATCGACAGGTTGGCGAGGGCCGCTATCTGGCCGCCGCGCGGCGGATCGGTGACCTGTGCTGGCGGACGCTGCACGACGGCGAGATCGACATCACCGATCTCGGCAACCATTTCGGTTTGTCGGCGACGGTGCTGATCGACCCCGCAGTCGAGCTTTATTTCGCGACCGGCGAGCAGCGGTATCTCGATCTCGCGCTGCTGGTGCTGGAACAGGCCGAGCGCGAGCCGCGCAACGCGTTGTTGTCGGCGGCACTTGCGGGCGCGGATCCTTCGGAGATCGCGACCGGCAAGGCCTATCAGCTCCTCTGGAATCTGGTGGGGATCGCCAAGCTCCACCGCGCGACTGGCGAGGCCCACTTTCTCGTTGCGGTCCGCAATCTATGGAGCGCCATTCGCGCGCATCATCTGACACTTGGCGGCGGCCCCTGGGGTGGAGTCGCGCATCGCTCGCGCGAGGTCTTCAACCCGGCATCGGTGTTCAGTCCCCATGGTTATGTCGAGACCTGCTCGACCATGGCTTGGGTCCAGCTCAACCGCGAGTTGCTCGAAATCTTGGGCGATGCCGCGTTCGCGCAGGAAATCGAGCGCAGCGCCTATAATGACCTGCTCGGCGCACAGGCGGCGGATGGTGAGGACTGGTGTTATTACTCCTTTCCGAACGGTCGGCGGACGCACACGACTTATTGGCGTTGCTGCAAGTCGAGCGGAGCCATGGCGCTGGAGGAACTGCCCGCACTTGCCTATGCGGGCACGCGCGACGGCGGCATCTCGATCAACCTGCTCGGACCATCCGAGGGAGAACTGGCCGTGCCGGCGAGTGATGCCGTGCGCATCGAGCAGCGGACCGACTATCCCTTTGACGGTGCTGTCGCGATCATTGTCACGCCCCGGACCAGCGCATCGTTCCCGATCGATATCCGTATTCCGGAATGGGCGCGTGGAGCGAGCCTCCGGATCAACGGCGCCGAGCAAATGCCGACGCCGGAGCCGGGTCGTTATGTTCGCATTGAACGCATGTGGCAGGGCGGGGACGTTATTCTACTCGACCTGCCGATGCCGCCGACCATCCACCGCGCGATCGCGAGCAATGTCCAGGAATCCCTCGCACCTGATGGCGAGCCGGTTGCCCAAGAAGTACTGCGCACCGACTATCTGGCGGTCAGCCGCGGCCCGCTGATCTATGCAACGGGTCTGATCGACGGGTTCAAGGTCGAGGAGACGCTGCGTTTCGCCGGCAATGCGGCGGATATCCGGCTGGACTGTGTGCCGGCGGCGGATGGCGGACCTGGCCCGGACCTCCGGCTAAGGCCGGAAGGCCGAGCCGCAATCATGTTCCAGCCTTATTATCGTGCCGGTGGTCGAGAAGACCGGAGCTGGCGGCTGACCTGGATGATGCTGGCGCCGGAGTGATGGCAATGACGACACCGCCTTCGGTTTTCCGCAGCCCGCAGCGCTCGGGCCCGTCGGGCCCGCTCAGCGGGGTGAATGTACTCGACCTCAGCGCTTATATCGCTGGCCCTTATGGTTGCACATTACTCGCCGATCAGGGGGCCGATGTGATCAAGGTCGAGGCGCCGGGTGGCGATAATCTCAGGCAATACCCCTCTACGCTCGCGGGAGAGAATCGCGCATTTCTCGGCGTCAATCGCAGCAAGCAGGGCGTGGTCCTCGATTTGAAACGGACCGAGGATATGGCTGTGCTGCTCGGTCTCGTTGCCGAGGCCGATGTGCTCGTGCATAATTTCCGCCCGGGCGTGCCGGAGCGGCTGGGGATCGATTATGATCGACTGAGCGAGCTCAATCCGCGCCTGATCTATTGCGCGGTGACCGGCTATGGTGAGCAAGGGCCGCTGCGTACCAAGGCCGGTTACGACCAGGTGCTGCAGGCGATGACCGGTATGTGCGCGCTTCAAGGCAAGCGGGACGGTCCGCCCGAACTGACTTATGGTTCGCCCGTTGATTATTACGCTGCTGCGCTCGTCGCAGCAGGCGTCGCCTCCGCCTTGTTCGAGCGTGAGCGCAGCGCACAGGGGCAATATGTTGGTGTCTCGCTCCTGCGCAGCGCACTGACCATGCAATCGGCGCGCATGATCGAGGCCGAGGGCGAGGGGCGTGACGTACCGCGCGATATGCGATCGGGCGGCATCACCGGCCTTTATCCCACGGCGGACGGCTATATCTATCTCTCGGCCAACACGCGGCATTTCTGGGAAGCATTGTGTGAACGGACCGGGCTCGGTGCGTTCGGTGCCGATCCGCGCTATGACAGCGTGCGCAAACGAGCGGAGCATGCAGGTGAGATCGTGCCCAGGTTGCGCGAAATCCTGCTGTCGCGACCTGCGGTCGAATGGGAGCGGCTGCTCGAAGATGCTGTGCCGTGCTCGATCGTACGGCCGGTTGAGGACATGTTCGATCACCCCCAGGTTGCCGCCGAGGAAATGATAACGACGATCTCCCATCCGACGCTCGGCAGCTATCGCGGCGTAACGCGGCCGATCCGGTTTGGGCGCACAGTGGGGCCGGAACCGTTTGCTGCACCGACTCTCGATCAGGATACCGAAGCGCTGAAATTCAGAAAGAAGCGTTAGCCGACGGCCTCAGCCTGAGCGAGAAATCGCCGCTCTGGCTCCATCTCCCAGGAATGGGCGCCAACGCGCAAACAGGCGAAGCAAAGGAGCGCCAAATCGGGCTGCTATTTCCGGATCATGCTCGATCACATCGAGTTCGTTGGCGACGGTCAATTCGATCAACGCCAGGCGCATCTCTGGCGAAAGCGGTTCATGCGCGCCTGTGGATCGATCGATCAACATGGGCGTGTCGGTATGCCATGTGGGATAGCTGCGATCCCGGTCGCAACGGCAATAGCAATCGATGATCGTCTCCGCCTCTCTCCCGACGACAGCGACAATCTTCTCCCGTGCGGTTCCGTCCGCCAGAGCCGCAAGGAAGCCGTCGGTGCCGTAAGCCGCGTGAAGACGGCCGGCGTCGATCAATGCAAGAGAAGCTCCCCAGTTGCGCAGCGTCTCCGCGGTTCGATGCAGATGCCGGGCAAGCGTGCCGCCGGGGTGACAAAGCGTATCGGCGCCGCTGTGGGTCAGGAACAGGCCTATGCGACGATCCCGAACCGCATCTTGCAGGAGGAAGTCGCCAATCGCCTGCGCCAGTTCAAGCGGCTTATCCCGGGCCACAAGATGTCCAGCACCCGCGATCGTGGCGATGGTCGCATGCGGCACAAGCTTCAAAAATCGATATGCATCTTCATCCGACAACGGACTGTGCAACCCGGCACGGATCATCAGCACTGGCATATCCAGGGAGGCGGCCGCCGTTCGGAGTGATGTCGCACGGCCCAGTATATCGCCGATCAAGAGAGCGCGACTCCTATGCAGGCCATCGCTCTCGAGGAACGATCGCGTGCGCACTGGATCGGGATCAGGCACCACATCGACAAGCACCAGCCCGGCAACATTCTCCCGAACTTTCGGATCGGCCAAAGAGGATAATGCGGCAAACCCCCAAGCGAGGCGCCAACAACGACCGGTGAGATGAGGTGTTCGATCATCGCAGCGGTATCGGCGCCAAAGGCAGTCAGCGGTGCGTCCAAGCTTCCACCGCTCTCGCCGTGTCCGCGTTGATCATAGGCGACCGTCAGAAAGCCACACTGTGCGAGTGGCTCCATGATCTTGTGCCACACTCGTCGCCGCTCTCCACCGGCATGAAGGAGAAGCGCCGCCGGCCCACTTCCCAACTGATCGAAACGAAGAACGGCATCAGGCCGGATCAGCGCATCATCGATCATAAGAAGTTCCTTACCTCGACTGATCAAGGTAAACTCAAACCTTGATAGGTCAAGGTAGCGTTCAAAGGAAGGCCATGTGAACCACAAGCCACTCCGCGCGAGACGCGCGCCCGAAGTCGCACGAGCCCATATCCTCGCGGCCGCCGAAACTCTGTTGGCTCAGGGCGGAGTCGACGCAGTCCAGATGCGCGCCGTTGCGCGGCTCGCCGGCATTACCGACGCTGGTGTCGCCCATCACTTTGTGGATCGCCACGGTCTGCTGACAGCCTTGATCGCTTATGGCGGTGACAAGCTTCGCGCCATGATCGACGCGACGGTCACGGATTGGTTGGAGAGTGAGCCCGACATCGGTGTCTTGCTTGCCAAGCTCGCCGGCCTCTATCGGCAAGGGTATAGCGGTCTGGCGGTTGCGCTTCATGCTGCCGGTTGGCGGGAAACCGGCTCGCCGGTTTTGGAGAAGGTGGTTGAAGCCTTGCACGCCGCGCGATTCACCTCAGGTGTCTCCGCGCCTGACATTCTGCACACCAGGCTGGTCGTTGCCGCCTTCCATCACGCGCTTGCAACCGATCCGCTGTTCGGGACCGAATTCAGGCGAAGCGCGGGCATTTCCGGCTCTCGCGACGATGGTGCCGCACTTCAACTGGCCTGGTGGATCAGCGTCACAAAACGAGCGCTGGGATATGATGAATAGCAGCCGGCTCACCAGCGCATGCAGTCTTATTCAGAAGCGTGTATACAACCCTAATCGGACGGTTCGCGGTCGCAGCGGTGTCATCTGATCGCGCCGTGCCAGACCAAAAGGATTACCGAACGCAAAGCTGTTGCCGCGAACATCGCCCAGATTGGTAATATCCAGCGAAAACCCGAACTTTCCGAATTCGACCCGGCCGCCGACATCGCCGACGGTATAATGTCCTTGCGGTATATCGAGCAGCGGTCCGATTCCGAGCCAGGATTCTCCGACATAACGCAGCGATGCCTCACCGGTCAGGGACATGCCCGATCCGATATTGCCGCGCCAGCCCGTCACCAGGCGGATGCCGTTGCGCGGAACATTCGGCAAAACCCGCATGCCGGAACCGGAGAACTCCGGCTCCGGGGCGTAGAGATTGCTGTCGTTGAGGAACGCTGCTCCGGTGATCGTCACAGTGGGCGACAGACGCCATGTGATGTCCGCATCCAGCCCGAAAATTCGGCCGCTGCCGATATTGGTGGTATAGGGCAGGCCGGAACTGTCGATAAGATCGGCCTGGATATGATTCCAGTCAGCATAAAAGAAGGCTGCCCGAAGCGACAGGCGGTTACGTTCCTTGTTGCCCAGCCGAATACCGACCTCGCTCATCTTCAAGTCATCGGTATCGAACTTCCGGCTCTCCAGTTCTGATCCCGATGGTGCTACGGCCAATCCGCCGGCACGATATCCCTGCTGATAATGCAGGAAGGCGGAAAACCGTCCGCCTGGGTGCCAGTCGACCGCAAAGGTTGGAGAGAAGCGCAACTCGTTGCGAAAAGGTTCCTTTGATTTGTCTGCCGGATTGTCGAGCAGATTGCCAACGCTGTGCGCGAAGGTGAGGCGACCGCCGATCGTACCCGTAAGGTTCGACCAGAGCGGCTTGGAAAACTGGCCGAACACAGCCGCCTCGGCCTGCTGGTTGACGACACCGGTGATCCGTGCCGGAGCATCGGGCGCACCGAGCGAGCGTGAGAGCGCGCTCGCATTATAGATGCTTGCGATCCCCGCCACCCAGGGAGAATTCTTGCCGCCGCCTGAAATCCTTGTTTCGTGACTGACAAGGGTGATGTTGTTGTTCTCTTCGAAGCGGGTGGGCGACGTCGATCCATCATGACCTGTGGCGTCGAAGACGGTCTTGAGGTCGTGCCGGACGATCGAGGTCGTCGAAACCAGCTCTGCTGACCCCAGCATCCGGCGTGCTGTGAGATAGGCCAGATAATAGGTATTCTTGAACGGCTGCGCGATGGCATCGTCGCGGGTAAGCGCCGGATCGCCACGAACAACATATTGGCCGTCCTGAGTTGAGGTATTGTGGGTAGCGGACCCGATATCGACGTCCAGGCCCCACAGGTCCTCGATGCGCAAGGTCACCCGCTGGCCGTAGCTGACGGTGCTGTTGATATTCTGCAAACCGCGCGATGGGTTGTCGATATACCCTGCCTCGCGGGTACCGAAGATGACGAACCGGACGCCGATCCGGTCGTTGATCACTGGCAGGTTGATCATGGCGGCACCATCGCCGCCCAGCCCGCCGAACCGCGTGGAACTGGCGCCGACCGACGCTGTCGCGGATGCCTCGCGTAGGTCGGGCTCGTTGGGAATGAGGCGAATGATGCCGCCAAGCGAACTCGCGCCATAGAGCGTGCCCTGCGGCCCGACCAGAACCTCGATGCGCTTCATATCGTAAAGGTTGAGGTTAGGGTCGGGCGCACTGTAGTTGAGCCGGACATCGCCAAGATACTGACCCACCGTAGCCTGGGTCTGGCCGTTAAAGCTGCTGTCGGCGATACCCCGAATAAACAGTTTGTTGCGCGCGGGGCCGAGATTGGTGGAGCCGAGTGCCGGGAGCAGCTTGGTGATCGACGCGGTCCCGCCGGCCGCGTTGCGCGCGTCCCAGCCGGAATCGAGTTCGACGAGTTTGATCGAGCCGGGATAGGCGTCGATCGGGATATTCTGCTTGCTGGCAGTGACGAGGATTTCGGAATCCCGATCAATATCGACTGCTTTGGGAGGCGCCGGTGCCGGCCTTTTGATTTGTGGTGATGCGCGGCGTCTCATGATGCGAACGGTGGTGCTGTCGTAGAAAATGGCCTCTGTGCCAGTTCCGCGCAACGCGCGCGCCAGTGCCGCACGAAGAGAGAAATCGCCCCTGACGCCAGGGGAGGGGCGGGCGGCGAGATCCGGATCCGTTACGGCAATCGTGATCCCGCCCTGTTCGCCCAGGGCGGCTGCGACCTCACCGAGACGGCCGGCCGGGACGTTGAATCGCTTTGCTTCTGCGACATCGGCCATGCCGAGGCCCAAGACTGAACTCGCGGCGAGTGCCGCCCATCTAGCGCCCTGCACCGCTAGACTTCATCGCCCAGCCGCCGGCGCTGGGCGCGATCGTCACATTCAGAGCCGGCATCAAACGCTTGAGCTGGTCCGACCCGCTCCCGTCGATCGCAATGGCGCCCGAAAAAGGGCGGTCGGCGATATCAGGCGCAACCGTAATGCGGACTCCGAGCGCACGGCCGAGATCGGCCGCAACCTGCGATAGCGGTTCGCCGGTATAGACGAGCCTTCCCCTCTGCCAGGCGCCGACCGAATTGATTGGCGCGCGGGTCACGCGAACGGCTCCTGCCGAGGATCGATCGAGCAGAGCCTGACCTGCCTGGAGCGGGATCGCTTCTTTCCCGGATTTGTAGAGGATTTTGCCCTCGGCCACGGCGACACGCACCTCGCCCGCATCTCGCACGACGTTGAAGACCGTCCCGAGATCCTCGACGCGGCTTTCGCCGACCTCAAGCGCGAATGGCCGGGCGTCGTCATGCTGTACCTGGAACAATGCCTCGCCTGCCGCGAGCGACGCGAAGCGCGGATCCTTGCGGTCGAAGGTCATGCGCGTCGAACCGTTGAGCGTCACCAGCGTCCCTGCCTCAAGGGTGACGATCTCGCGTTGCCCCGGTGCCGTTACCACCTCGTACCGGCTGGTCGCCCCCTGTGGAGCCAGGAAGGCAGCAGCCGCGATCGACGCGGCGAGTGCGCCGCCGCCAAGTCCCCACCAGTGCCATCGAGACGTTGGCGGGTCGGCGGGCGTCTCGGTATCATTGGCGGCTTCCAGAAAGGTTACTTCGGACAGCAGCGGCTCGATCGCGAGATCGGTCTGCTCGATCTCGTCATAGATTTCGGCGTGATCGGGGTCCACCGCCAGCCATTCGGCAAACGCGTCCCAGGCTGCGTCATCGCCATGACGGAGCCGGATGTGCCATTCGATGGCCTGTGCGCGAACGCTGTCCTTTGCGTCAAACGCCATGACGACCTCTCTCACCCCTAAGATGCCGCGGGTCGCTACGATCCCCATCAAGACGAAGCTTTGCAGCCGTAATCGCTTCATAGGCGCGGGTCAGGTGCTTTTCGATCGCGCTGACGCTGATGCCGATATCGTCGGCGATCTGGCGTTGGGGCTCGCCATCGATGCGGAAGCGGCGAAAGATGACACGAGTCCGATCGGGGAGCCCGTCGAGGACGCGCTGCAGGATTGCGAGGTGTTCCCGTGCAATGAGATGCGCTTCCGCCGATGGCTGCTCGTCGATCTCCCGCTCATCGCCGCTATGCGCTTCTACCCAATCCTCCTCGCGTCGGGTGCGCCGGCCCGCGGTACGGCGAAACCCCAGGAAATGATTGGTTGCCATTCGGTACAGATAGGCGCGCGGTTCGGCGACCGGACCAATCCCGTCGGCCGAAAGCTTGAGATAGACTTCCTGGAGAATGTCGTCGGCTTCATCCGCGGCTGCGCCGCGCAGCATGAGGTAGCGGCGTAAGGCCGGCCGTGAGTCCATGAAGGTTCCGACGAGGCCGTCGCTCGCAAGTCTCTCCTCATCGACCCGATCCTCGCGCATCGCGCGGTCCTAACCGCAGCGCTGGGGTCTCGCAATCCAGTTGTTGCCGCGTCGCCAGTGATGGGATCCGCCGGCGCTCGATCGCGGAGTCCCTCGGCACAGCCCGGCATTTTTTGGTGGGGGTGTGCGCTGGTGCCGGCGTCTCAAGGGGGAAAGGAGATGATCGGTGCCCGACATGATGATGACGACGATCGAACTCGCGGTGATCGCTCTTGCACGCCACGACCCCTTATCGAGCGTCAAGCCGTCGTGGCATTCCGCTCTCTTTCTGTCCGACCAGCGCCAGCATCTGCCGCTCGCCAATCCTCGGCTTGAAGCCCTTCGGCGCTACGCAGTCCTGTTCCGGCTTCAACGGTGCGAAGTGGCGGAAGTCGAGCATGAGCGCCTCCGCCGCGCCGGCTATAATCCGCAGCAGATCAGAATGATCGAAAACCTTGTCGCGCCGTCGCGCTGCGAACGGGATGGCGCGCCGCCTTCTGCCGCGTCGGCGCATCATCACCTGGAATCAACCATCCGGCTCGTCTGAACGAATGTCTTTTCGAGCAGGCTAATATCTCTTTCCCCCCAGCGTGCACGGCCTCCGTGGCGCAAACCCTGTGAGAGTATTTGTGACCTATCTTTCCAACACTTTTCTTTCCCTCACCCATAGCCGTCTCATTGCGGCGTTTGCCATGCTTTCACTCATCTTCTGGGGCGCCTCGGCACAGGCTCAAGAGCAGGAGAATGACAAGGATAAAGACCATATCGTCATCGGCATCGGCGCGGGCTACGCTCCGGCCTATCAGGGCGCAGACGATTATCGTGCTCTGCCGATCCCGGTGATCGACGTGGCCTGGGGCCCATTTTTCGCCAATCTGCAAAACGGCATCGGCATCAACGCTGTCGACACCGATCATATTACCATTGGGGCGAGCGTGACGGTCATGCAGGGCTATCGCAGCAAGGATGTGCCCGACGGGATAGGCAAGCTATCGTTCGGCGCAGGCGGCCGGGGTTTCATGAGCCTCAAGGGCGCGGGCTTCGTCGCCACAATCGGTGCGACGAAGGGGTTTGCCGGTAGCACGAAGGGCATTATCGCTGATGCAAGCCTGTCGTACCCGGTGTCAGTCTCGCCACGTCTGACGCTTATCCCCACGATCGGGACAACATGGGCCGACAAGAAGCACAATGATCGATATTTCGGCGTGAATGCGGAACAGTCCCTTGCGTCCGGGCTGCCGCAATTCCGGCCAGGGGGTGGATTCAACGATGCCTCGTTCATGCTCAGTGCGCAGTATCGGCTCACGGACAGGTTCAGCCTTGGCGTCACAGGCGGCGTGACCACTCTGCTCGGCAAGGTGCAGGACAGCCCGATCGTTTTTCACAAGACGCAGCCGCTTGGTTTCCTTTCGCTCTCATATCGTTTTGGCAGGTAGAGAGCTACGGCTTGCTGGGCGTCGTTGCCAATGCTTGCCGGAGACCTGCACATTGCGGCGAGCCCTTATGCGGCAATCCTTCGGCCATTCGCGGATGCCCTCGCGCATGCGTTCCACCGCTATCCGCCGCTGCTCGCTTATCCGGTGCGCGCTGGAACGCATGCGAATACCGCCTACGCTCTCGTACCGGCGGCGACGACTGCCTGCCGCCAGTCCTGACAGAGGCGCTGGCGATGCGTTCCTTGCTGAAGGACGCAGCTTTCGCCTCCTGGCTTGCACGCTTTCTGCCCGGATTGGGGGAAGGCGAGCCAGCGGTTTTGTTTGTTCCAGCCCAGGTGAGCGATCGAAGCGACGGCAAGCTGGCACATCTCGACGGACTAAACCTCAGTCGCGCCTGGGCGATGCGGTATAGCTGTCACATCTGCGGAGAACGTCACCAAGGAGCGTTTACTCAATTGGGCAAACGAGCATTTGTGGGCTGCGATGGATCATGTCCTCGGTGACTATATGGGCGAGCATGGTTGGCGAGCTTTGCCTTACTCTCCTTCGAAGGCGTAGCTTGATCCGCGCGCGCCATGGCGGATTGTCGAGCATGATCGGCAGGACGCGGATGCGATTGCCGATGGCGGTGTAGCTGGATTGGTGATCGCTGAACACCTCGCTATCAAGGTGTGCCGCCGTTCATGACGGCCTGAACCCGCAAGGGGGGGAAAACTTCCTCAAGCGGCTTGGTGTCGGGCAATATATAAACATATCCACCCTTCTTCTGGAAAAGCGGACGCACGCTCTTGCCATAAAAGGCCATGGGCACATTGATGCACCCAAATGTTATGCGGTTGTCGTCTGTAGTGGGGGACAGCATTCGCTGACGGCGCCGTTCCTTACTGGTCCCTTGCGGAATCGGATGGAGCGCTACAGATGTGGCATAATCGACCCAAAGCACTCTTTGCCGCCCAGCGGCCAATCCAAATTTCGCAAGGAAGCGCCCGGCAGGCGTCGTCTTCTCCGCAGGACCGATCTCGGCGAGATTCTTGCTGCCGATGCCGGGGCTTGCCTCATCTCCGACTGCAACACCGATCAGTACCGGAACCTTGCCGAGCGGTTTCCCCTTTGCATCGAACAGGAAGAGGGAAGCGTTGTTCTTGTCGATAATGATATATGGCAGGGAAGTATTGTCGCCTGAGGAAGCGATCCAATCGGCGACGCGCATAGTCGCCGCCGATTGGTTTACGCCACGCTGGGCTTCCACGCTTCCCGACCGCGACTGCACCGGCGGCTGAGAGCTCTCCGCCGCCGGTACAATCGTTACAAGTCCAGCAAGCGCCAGAAAGATATTAATCATCGCTTGAGGCGCTCAACTTGAACGTCGTCGCCCGAGGAAGGGTCGACGCGGAAAATCACAATCCGATCGGCATTTGGCCGATCAGTATTTGCTGCATTGCTGCATCAATTGCGTGGCCGCTTCCGTTGATTTTCCTGCATCCGCTGCTCAATGCCATCCACCCGGCCATTGAGTTGATCCAGGCGCTGGCCATTATTCTGTGCCTGCCCGGCTGCGGCCTGTGCCTGCGCCAATGCCGACTTCGCTGTGCCATCGGTTTCTTGCAGTCTTGTCTCGAGTGCATCAACGCGCTGGCTTACCGGAGCGATCTGATCCCGCACATACCCTTTGGTAGCGCATCCACCCAAGCCCAGCGCACCAACCAGAATGACAGCCGCAGGAGCAATTTTCGTTAAAGACGCCAACATTACATTCTTCCAATGGTTAAGAACCGTACAACCCAAGCCGAGCGCCGATGTTCCAACAATTCGATTCTGTCCGGCTGTGCATCTGCTCAGGTGAATGGATGATGCAGGGGCCTTCAGCCTGTGGAAGCCGCGCGCCGACTCCAAAATGGCGCCTCGGGCCAACGCGTTTCCATGTCATAATAGGTCGCATGGCGGCCAAGATAGGCTTGCTAGATACTGCCTATTGGGGCGGCGTAAGCCGGGCCGCGTCGTGGTGACCGGCAGCTTTGGCAAGCGTTGCCTCGCCCGCGCCCAGCGAAGTCGCGAGCGCGTTGAACAATCCCTGCGATGACGAGGGGGCAAGGCCATCGCGCTGTCTCCAGCTATCAGCAAGCGGTCGCCTGCGGTGCTCCGCGCGACGCTGTTCGCCGTGCAGAGCATTGGTTTGGACGCCAGGGTTGGACCGACCGGTCCGATCGCCTCGGCCATGCCGGGCAGGCCTAATCACCGCCACCGGCCCCAACCACAGTGCATGGGGAAGCGTCGGTGTCTCGGTGTCGCCATCAGGAAGGATCACCGTGTCCCACCACCCGTCGCATGCTGCCTCGGTGTAAGTGGTCGGATCAGACCTCCCGCCTGATGCTCGGGCGGTTAAGCGCGATTGGAGCGGATTTGGAGCTTCCTGTTGAAAGGCGGGCGCATCGCTTCTCTCGCTGCGTGATGCGTCCTGCGTGATCATGGTGGCGTCGTTTCCGCTGAAACCAGCCGAAGAGGATCGGCATCATGCGATCCAACATTGCGGCTAGCCAATGATCGTCGACCGAGGGCCGACGGCTTCTCCGCACTGATTGCAGGTGATCATTGGCACAAGCTGCCCGCCGCAAGTGCGATGCCGGATCACCTGCGGTGGTCCGGCATCGCCAGCCAGCCAGCGGTCCCCCCAGCGGATCAGCTCGACAATCAGCGGAAACAGGTCGAGACCCTCCGGGGTCAGGCGATATTCGAAGCGCTCGGGCTTTTCCTGATATTGCTTACGTTCCAGAACCCCGAGCTCGACCAGCCGAGCGAGCCGGTCGGCAAGAATGTTCGGCGCGACGCCGAGATCCGCCTCGAACGCACTGAACCGGCGGATGCCCATGAAGGCCGAAGCAATGGTCTGCGCGGTCCAGCGGTCGCCAAGCACGTCGATCGCGCGTTCGAGCATCCGCTGGTGCGGATCAAGGTCGCCCCGTTCGATAATCGAGCGCCGTTGCGCTCGCGCCCGTTGCGGTGGTTCGAATCCCGCCCCCGGGCCATCCTCAGAAATGACGTCCCGCGCAGTCACTTCCTCGCCGCAGGTCCTACAGCGCAACTCGGGCAGGAACACCTTGCCGCAGCTATGCCGCAATTTATGGACGTCGACGCGATCGTCGGGAAACCAGCGCTTCTCCCAGCGGATGATCATCAGTGAAGCGCCGAACAGGTCGAGGCCCATCTCCGTGAGACGGTATTCGTCGCGCGGCGGTCGATCTTGATAGCGTTCGCGCCGGATGACGCCGGCCGCTTCCATGCGGCGCAAGCGGTCGGTCAGCAGGCTGCGCGCAATGCCGATCCGTGCGCGGAAATCGTCGAACCGCCGCACGCGCTTGAAGGCAAGATGCAGGATCATCAGCGTCCAGCGATCACCGAGTATATCTAACGCCCGCCGCGCCGAATTGGACGCAAGGCGATGCCCGGTTTCCATATTCGCTTCGACGGATGGGCTTTCCAGTATTTCCAACCTTCACCTCTGCTTGGTCACGCCCATGTCATCGTAAACGATGCGGCGGAGAGAGAAAGCTTTATGAACGACTTGTCCGGCGCGGCCATGCAGTCAGACGGGCCTGCGCGGCGATGAAACCGAGATCCAGCTCGTCGACAATGTCCGCCATCGACCTTTCGTCGCTGATAGCATGCACGCCCTGGCCAGCCGACCAGATATCGCGCCAGCGCGACCGCCCGTCGGAGGCGGAATTATAGTCGCGTGTCGGCGCACCGCCGTCGACGGTATAGCCGGCTGCATCGAAACTGGCGCGCAGCCACGATGCCGGGGTGCCGGTCACCGCGCTGCTGACGACCACATCCGCGATTCCCGCTTCGGCCAGCATCGCCTTGTAATCCGGGGAGGCCATGCTCTCGCGCGCCGCGACGAACCGGGTGCCCATATAGATGAGGTCCGCCCCGGCCGCGACCGCCGCCGCGACCCCGGCGCCATCGGCAATCCCGCCGCCGAGCGCCAGGGGGCCATCGAAGAAGCCGCGGATCACGGAGACCAAAGCGAGCGGTGAGAAGGTGCCGGTATGGCCGCCCGCACCGGCAGCGACGCAGGCCAGGCCGTCAGCGCCGGCCGCCAGCGCCTTTCGCGCCAGCATCACGTCGATCACGTCAGCGAAGACGATGCCACCATAACCATGCACCGTGTCGATCACCGGTGCCGGGCTGCCCAGCGCGGTGATCACGAGCGGCGGCTTGTATTTGGCGACCAGAGCCAGATCATCGGCGAGCCGTTCGTTGGTCGAATGCGTGATCAGGTTCGCTGCCCATGGCGCGCCATCGATGCCTGCGGTGATCTCCGTCATCCACGCATCGACTTCTTCCGCGGTGCGACAATTGGTGGTGGGAAAGGAGCCGATGATCCCGGCGCGACAGGCCGCGATCACCAGCGCCGGGCCGGACACCAAGAACATCGGCGCGGCGATCACCGGCAGGCGCAACGCGAAGGGCAGGGTCATGCCAGCTGCTCGACGATCATCGCTGCGCCGACGCCGGATGCGCCGGTGACGACGACCAGTCCCAGCCGCCCATCACAAGCGTCCAGCGTGTCGAGCAATGTCGACAACAGTATCGCGCCCGTCGCGCCCATCGGATGGCCTTTGGCAAGATGCCCGCCCGATATGTTCACGCGCGCCGGATCGACGTCGCGATCGCGCAGAAACTTGGCGATGGTGACGGCGAATGCCTCCATGAATTCGATGCGGTCGATATCGGCCAAGGTCAGCCCGGACCGCGCAAGCACCTTGTCCATCGCCGCGAAACCGGCAGTGAGGGAGGCAGCGGGATCGCCGCCGACTTCGGCATAGGCGATGATCTTCGCGCGTGCGCCATCGGCCGTGCGAGTCAGCGCGGCGAGACCCGCGCCGTCGCAGATCGGCGGGGCGTGGGCGATGCTGTGCGTGTAGGCGATGGTTTCGGTGCCGAGCACATCGCGATAGCCGGCAGCGAAAGCGGCGAAGGCGGCGGGGAGCGGGGCGAGCTTGTCGAGGGTCAGACCGGGACGCACGCATTCGTCATTGGCAAGATCGGCGACGGCGATGCGCGAAGCGGTGAGTGTCGCGTTTCCCTCGGCGGCAGCGGCCCGCGCCTGCGATGTCGCGGTGACGGCATCCATCGCCTCGCGGCTAACGCCCTCGCGCGTGGCAAGTCGGTCGGCGGCGATGGCGACCGGAAGATATTGCGCCGCCTGCGGCAAGTCGCGGTCGGTGTAGAAGCTCGCTTCGTCGGCCATGAAGCCGACCGCCGACATCATCTCTACACCGCCGGCCAAGGCGGTGTCGATCGCACCCGTTTCGATCAGCGCGGCCGCCTGGCCGATTGCGACGAGGCCGGAGGCACAATAGGCATTGATCGTCTGCGCCGAGGCACGGTCGGGCAGGCCGGCGGCGAGTTTGGCGACCATCGCGATATTGCCGCCCTGCGCACCGATCTGGCCGACGCAGCCGAGCATCAACGCATCGGTATCCTTTGCGCCAGGCGCGCGCGTTTCGAGTGCCTCGACCAGGGCCGCGACCAGCCCTTGCGGCGCCTGCTGCGCAAGGCCGCCATCGGGCTTGGCCTTGCCGCGCGGGGTGCGCAGCGCGTCGCGAATATAGACGCTCATCGAATCTCCAGTCGTCGGCGGAACGGGGTCGGTGCCGGAAAGGCGAAAAAGCCCGGTGGCGCCGCGATCACTGCCGGGATCGCGGCGATGGCGACGGCGATTGTCGCGTCGGTCAAGGCGCGGGCTGGCGGCGCGGCGGAATCCCCTTCGTCGATCGCCAAGGTGAGCCGGACATTGGGCCGGCCCTCGATCTGCACGTTCCAGTGGCCAAGGCCGTGTTCGGGATGCAGCGCGGGGTCGGCGGTCCACAGGATCGACAAACTCAAGACGATCCCGCCGGCGAATGTCGCGGTCCACCGCCAGCGGGTCGCCGCGACGGTGCCGCCGGGGATCGTGCCGGCCGGCAACAGGATGTCGCGCGGTGCGATGGTGATCTCATGAGCCGGCGCGATGCTCAGCACGGCATCGTCGAGGCCTTGCGCCGCAAGATGCAGCACTTCCGAAAACAGTGCGGTGTAGAGCCCGGCCAGCGGTCCTTGCGTGATGTCGTTCACTGCCGGATCGGCGCCGAAGCCCATCAGGCCGAAAACGAACTCGCTCGACGCCATGGCGGACGCATCGACCGTTTCGCTGATACTGATCCGGTCGATGTCATGGCACAGCCCGGTCGCGGCGACGGTCAGGCGTTCGACCACGAAGCCGGGATTGACCCCAAGCCCGGCGAGGCTTGCGCTGCCCGCCGCACATGCCGCTAGCAGCGGCGACGTATAATCCGCCCCATGCGTGAGCGGATAATGGAAGCCGGCGGTGGAAATCACGTTCTTGCCGCTCGCCAGCAACCGCGCGACGTCCGCATTCATCGCATGGTAGGGGAGGGTGATGCGCGGCGTGTGGATCACCATGTCCGCGTCGATCGCGAGGATCTCGGCGATATCGCTGGTGCAGATCACGCCGGTCGCCGGGCGTCTGGCGATCTCGCCCGCATCGCGCCCGGCCTTGTCCGGCGAATAGACATATACGCCGGCCAGTTCGAGATCGGGATGGTCGATGATACAGCGTAGCGCGGTGCGACCCATTGCGCCGGTCGCCCATTGGATGACTCTGATTGCCATGAGTCAGGTGGCGACGCGACCGGCCTGGATGAACGCGCGGTCGGCCCATACCGCGTGCGTGCCGCTGCTCAATTTGTGCGGCAGTGCGATGCGGCACACCGGACCCGCAGCGAAATTCTTCGCATCGATCAGCACGCATTCGGACGTGCCGCGATTCTCGTCGATCAGAAAGCTGACGATGTAACCGTCATCCTCGTCCACCGCGCCGATGCGCGGCGCGAACGGGGCCTCGCTGGCATACACGCCCTCGGGCAGGGTGAAGCGCTCACTCTCGCCGGTGTGCAGGTCGTGCTTGACCAGGCCGTTGAACAGGAACCAGCCGGGTTTCGAGGTGACCGAATAGGCATAGCGATACGGTCTGCCGGCAAAGCGCGCATTCATCATGCCGAATTCGACGATATCGTCGCACAGCCGTTCTTCTCTGGTCTCGCCGGTCTTGAGGTCGAAGCGCCAGCGATGCAGGCGGCTGCGGAAACTGTGCATGTCGAGCAGGGCCATCATATGCTCGTGCCCTTCGACCGACCCCTCCAGCGGACGCGGCGTCGGATCCTCCTGGAAATATCCATCGAGGACCAGTTCGTCGCCATCCTCATAGGCATTCAAGAAGTGCAGCACATAACATGGTGCGGCCTCGAACCATTTGACCTCTTCCGGTCCGCCATGGCGCGGCACGATCGCGAAGCGCGCCGGCATGTCACGGTAGAAGCGCACCGCATGGATGTCGCGTTCGAGTAGCCGGGGGTCCCAGAAGACGGGGAAGTCGTTGAAGATCGAGTATTTCTCGCTGAACGCCATATCGTGCGGCAGGCGCGGGCCAGGCAAGGGAATCGGAATATAGCTTTTGAGTTTTCCGTCCGCCCCGACCACGCCGTAATGCATGTAGGGCGCGTGCTTCGAATAGTTGAAGAACAGCAGTTCGCCGGTCGCTTCGTCGACCTTGCAATGTGCGGATACGCCATCGATCGGCGCCCAGGGAGACACGCCGAGATCCTCCAGCGTCTCCGGATCGAGCGCATAGGCTTCGCCGCATTGATAGAAGGTCGAAAGCAGCTTGCCGGCATGAACCACCACGTCGGTGCTGGCATTGTCCTTCAGGCTGCCATGCGCGCCGAAGCCCGGGCGCAACGACGTGCCGACTGGATCGGCGAGGCCGCCCCATAACGAACCGCCGGCTTCCTGTTCCGCCTGGAAGCAGCGCGTGCGCACAAAGCGATTGCGATACGATGCCTTGCCGCCCTGGAACGAGATCTGGTGGATCATCGCATCGGCATCGAACGGGTGGTGGCGGCCGAGCGGCTGATGCACCTGATTTTCGGTGTTGCGGAAATAGATGCCGTCGATGTCGGACGGGAGCACGCCTTCGATCACGTCGAGGTCATCGGCATCGACCTCCTCATGCAGCGGCGTCCATGCGCCGTTGAGATAGGGGTGATTGCTCGGCTTGAGGCTGGTGGCGACCGGGGGGTGTCGTTCGAGCTTCATGGGGCGTCCTTATATCTTGGGCATTACCGGCCATTACTTGAGCCGAGCGACTAACATAGTCAGTCTTTTAAAGCAAGTAACCAGCGGCGCCTGTCCGATCGCCGCCGCCGGCCAAGTGTTTGAACGCGATCAGAATTTGCCCGAGAGACGGACCCCATAGGTGCTCGGGGCCCCGTAGAGCGATGCTTCGTCGCCGAGGAACGGGATCACGCTGGTCCGATACAGCTTGTTGGTGAGGTTCTTGGCCCAAAGCGTCACCGCCCAGCGATCGTCGGCCCGACCGAAGCCGATTCGCGCATCGAGCAGGCCATAGCCTGGTTCCGAATTGAGATTCTCCGGGCCGTAGAAGAATTTGTCCTGATACGTGTAATCGGCATGCGCCTTGATCACATAAGTGTCGCCGACCGGCAGCTTGTAATCGGCGGCAACCGAATATTGATAGTCCGCGGTGCGCGCCAGCTTGTTACCGGTATAGTCGAGGTTACGGTTGCGATCGACATAGTCCTTATACTTGGCGTCCAGCAACGACCCGGAGCCGGAAATCGACAGACCATCGGTGATGGCAACCGACAATTCGCCTTCGATGCCCTGGATCTTGGCGCTTGCGGCGTTGGTCACGACGGTGGTGAGCAGGACATCGTCGAGCTGTTCGACCTGCAGATTGCTGAAATCGAGTCGGAACGCGGCGATGTTCAGGCGCACGCGGCGGTCGAACAGGTCGCTCTTGAAGCCGATTTCATAGTTCCACGCGGTTTCCGGATTGAATGGACGCGACGCGGTGACCGCGTCGGGCGTGGCTGCCTGCCAGCCGCCGCCCTTGAAACCCTTTGCCGCCGAGGCATAAAGCAGGATCGACGGTGTGGCCTTCCATTCCAGCGCAAAGCGCGGCGTGGTCTCGCGCCAGGTCTTTTTGACATGGACGTCATACGGCGTCTTGAGCGGCGCGGGCGAAAGGATGTCGCCGACCGGACCGAGGCTCAGGATGCGCGCATCCGCGTCCATATCCTTGTGATCGATCGTGTAGCGCACGCCGGCGGAGAGTGTCAGGCCGGAAAGGATTTCGTATTCCAATTCGCCGAACGCGGCATAATTGGACGTCACGCCGTCCTGCGCGAAGACATTGTCGCCATCGAGGCTGTCGCGGGTTCCGCCGGGGCCGCCGGGCAAGGCCGAGCGTGCGGTGTTCTGCGAACTGCGCTTGGTGTCCTCACGCAGATAATAAAGGCCGAACAGCCAGCTGAACGGGCCGGTCTTGTCGGAAGCGAGGCGCACTTCCTGAGTGATGCCGGTATATTTTTCCGATTGGGTCAGCACCGAATCGGTGAAGGACGGCGGCGCGCCGGCTCCTGCCTGACTGAAACGCTGGCCGGAATCGCCGATCCGCACAGCGGCCAGATAGGTCAGCTTGGCACTACCCAGATCATAGTCCATCCGCCCGGTGAAACCGTAGGTATTGCGGCGATTATATTGCAGATACGGGGTCTCGGTGACGCGTGGATCCTTGGAGATCTGACCCGTGGTGATCGGGCCGACCCCGACGCGCGTGGGATCGTCGACCGCATGGCGAGCCTGGCCACCACCCTCGTCATGGCTGGCATCGGCGATGAAGTTGAAGGTCAGTCCTTCGCTGGCGTTGATCAGCAGGGGACGCGCGGCCGGCATAGCCGTCGGTATCGTCGAGTTCCTGCCCGTTTACGATGTTGCGGCTGAAACCGTCATGCCGATTCTGCTGGAACGAGATGCGTGCCGCGGTCGAATCCGACAATGCGCCGGTGACATTCGCCTCGGACTGGATCGTGCCGTGGCTGCCGACCGAGACGTAGCCGCCGCCGCCGTAATCGAATTTCGGCGTGGCGGTGATGATGCTCACAGCGCCGCCGACGACATTCTTGCCGAAGATCGTTCCCTGCGGTCCGCGCAATACCTCGACGCGCTCGACATCGAAGATCGGCGGCGTCGCCGAGCCGCGGCGGCCGATATAGACCTCGTTGACGAACAGGCCGATCGACGGATCGGCGCTGGCGCTGGTCAGTCGGACGGTACCCACGCCACGAATGAACGATTCCTGCTCAAGCGAACCCTGCGCCTGAAAGGTGAAGCTCGGGGTGCGACCGGCAAGTGCGGAAAGATCGGTGATCTGGCCATCGCGCAGCGCGTTCCCACTGAACGCGGTGACCGCGATCGGCACGTTCTGCAGGCTTTCTTCGCGTTTGCGTGCAGTGACGATGATGTCCTCGAGCTGCGGGCCTTCGGATTGCGCGGCGGGCTCGGCCGCCGGAGTCGTCGGCCCGGCGGTCGATTGAGCGAATGCCGGAAGCGTCGTGCCGAGCGCGGCGATGCTCGCCGATGCCAAAGCCAAACGCAGTACGCGCGCGCAGGTGATCATGGCCATTTCAGTCCCTCCCAAAAATTCGTCCGGCCTTTTGGCCGTGTCGCGCCAACTAAGTCTTTTTAAGCAAGCTGGTGCTGTTTTCGCCAAAGTGACTTGCTTGTCAAGACTAACTAATTGACAGCCGCGCCGCGCTGCGCCAACCTCACTTGCATAAAACGACTGTCATTGGAGAGCAGCATGACCGACACCGCGATCGACACCCGTAACGACACGTCCGGCGGTAGTGGGAGCGACGCCCGCAAGATCGACATTGCGACTCGGATGATCGCTGCATGGAAGGCGATGGACTGGGATGCCGCCGCCGCTTTGTTCACCGAAGACGGTGTGCTGCATTCGATGATGGTCGATCCGATCGAAGGTCGTGACGCGATCCACAAGCGCATTTCCGGCCTGGGCGAGCTGGCGACGGAGATCATTCTCGACGTCAGCAACATGGGGGTGATCAACGGCATCCTGTACATGGAGCGGGTCGATCGCTTCGTCTACAACGGCAATACGGGTGCGGTGCCGGTGACCGGCGTGTTCGAATTCGAGGGTGACCTGATCAAGGTGTGGCGCGAATATTATGATCGCGGGCAACTGCTGCGTGAAATGGGCGTCGCACAGGACTTCGATCACGAGACTCGCTGATATGACCGGCGAGGCGGATTGGCCGAGTCCCGTGCGAAGCTGGTTCGCGGTGACGGTCCTGACGCTCGGTTACACCGTATCGTTCGTGGACCGCACGATACTCAGTCTGCTGATCGATCCGATCAAGGCCGATCTCGGACTCAGCGATACGCAGATCGCGTTGTTGCAGGGCTTGGCGTTCGGCTTGTTCTATACCGTGATGGGCATGCCGCTAGGCTGGCTAGTCGATCGCACGTCGCGACGGCGGGTGGTGGCGATCGGTGTCACCACCTGGTGCCTGGCGACCGCGGTGTGCGGGCTGGCCGGGAATTTCTGGCATTTGTTCATTGCGCGGATGGGCGTGGGGGCAGGAGAAGCGAGCCTGTCCCCTGCCGCGATCTCGATGATCGGGGACAGTTTTCCGCCCGAACGGAGAGCGTTTCCGATCAGCGTCTATTCGATGGCCTCGTCGGTCGGCGCCGGCCTTGCGCTGATGGTCGGCGGGACGGTGATCCAGCTGATCTCCGCGCAGCCGCGTTTCGCGTTGCCGCTGCTGGGCGAGGTCGCGCCGTGGCAAGCGACGTTCATTATTGTCGGCCTTGCCGGCTTGGTCGTGGTGGTGCTGCTCGCGTTCGTCACCGAACCCGTACGCCGAGAAGCGCTGGTGCGAGAGGAGAGTGGCAGCGGGCTGATCCCGCACCTCAATCGTCATCGTGGGTTTCATCTTCGGCATCTCGGCGGCATGGCACTCTACTGCGTGCTGATTTACGGCGTTCTTTCCTGGATGCCGGCTTATTTCATCCGTACCTTCGGCTGGACGCCAGGGCAGGTCGGCCTGCGCTATGGTCTTGTCGTCACGTTGTTCGGCGGCTCCGGGCTGGCGGGCGCGGGGTGGCTTGCCTCGCATCTCGCGATTCGTGGCATGCGTGCGGCGAGCCTGAAGATCACTGGCTGGTCGATCCTGATCGTCACGCCGCTGTTGGTCGCTGCCTGCCTTGCCCCGGATGGCTGGACCGCGCTGTTCATCCTTGCGCCGGCAATGATCGCCTTCACCGCATCGGGTGGGTTGGCGGTATCGGCCTTGTGCGAGGCGGCTCCGGGCAATCTGCGTGGACGCACCGCAGCACTCTATTATTTCGTGCTCGGCATGGTTGGGCTGACGGTCGGTCCGGTCAGCGTTGCGCTGATCACCGAACATGTCTTCGGCAACCCCAATGCGCTCGGCCCGGCGATCGCGCTGACGGCGTGCGTGCTCGGGCCGATCGCGGGGCTGCTCGTTTTAAGCGCGATCAAGCCATTCGGGCGTGCGGTGGATGCGCTTGCCAAACCGGCAGTCACGGCATAAGCTTGTTTAAAGAGACCGACTAGTTTTCGGCGAATCGGAGCGGACATGACCTATATCCTCGGCGGCTGGCAGAGCGATTTCTCCGACAATTGGGCGCGGCGCGGCATAGACATGGCCGACGCGTTTTCCGAAGCGATCGAAGCCGGGCTGGATGCGACGAAGCTCGACCCGAAGCATGTCGAGACCGGCCATGTCGGCAATTTCGTTGGTGAGCTGTTCGCGGGACAGGGGCTGCTCGGCGGCTTTTTCGGGCTGGTCCATCCCGATTTCGACGGCTTGCCGACCTCACGCCATGAAGCGGCCTGCGCATCCGGATCGGTAGCGATCCTTGCCGCCACCGCCGAACTCGAGGCGGGGCGCTACGATCTCGCTTGCGTGCTTGGTATGGAGCAGATGCGCAATGTGTCCGGCAAGCAGGCGGCGGCCAATCTCGGCGCGGCGGCGTGGACCGGGCATGAGTTCGGCGATGCCGAGTTCGTTTGGCCGCGCGCCTTTTCTGACCTGACCGAAGAATATGATCGCCGTTACGGTATCGATGCGCGGCATCTGCGCCGGATCGCCGAGATCAATTTCGCCAACGGCAGGCGCAACCCTAACGCCCAGTCGCGCGGCTGGGCCTTCACGCCGGAAAGCTTCACCGAGGATGATGACGCAAACCCTGTCGTCGAGGGTCGCATGCGCAAAATGGACTGCGGTCAGGTGACAGACGGCGCCAGTGTCATCTTCCTTGCTTCGCCCAAACGCGCTGCGGACTATGCGAAGCAGCGGAATATTCCGATCGAGAGCCTGCCGCGCATCACTGGCTGGGGCCATCGCTCGGCGCCGATCTCGTACAAGCGCAAGGTGCAGGCGAGCGAGAACCAGGCCTATGTCTTCCCGCAAGTGAAGCGCGCGGTCGACGATGCGCGTGCCCGGGCCGGCATCGCGCTCGATTCGGTCGATGCAATCGAACTCCACGACTGCTTCACCACCACCGAATATATGGCGATCGAACATCTTGGTATCGCCGCGCCTGGAGAGGCGTGGAAAGCGATCGAGGATGGCAGCATCGAGGCCGGCGGGCGCATTCCGGTCAATCCGTCGGGTGGCCTGATCGGCTGCGGCCATCCCGTTGGCGCGACTGGCGTGCGCATGGCGTTGGATGCCTTCAAGCAAGTGACCGGCACCGCCGGCGACTATCAGGTGGACGGCGCGAAGACCGTCCAGACGCTCAATATCGGCGGTTCCACGACGACCACGGTCAGTCTCGTCGTGCAAGCCGCGTGATCGATCGAAGAACCATCATGATCGGGGGCACGGCGCTGGTCGTGACCTTCCCGGCATTCGCCAAGGAGAGAGACATGCCCGACAATATCGCCACGCTCCGCAAGGTCATCAGCAGCTGGCACGAGGCCGATGTCGAAGGCGTCCTGTCCTGCCTGCACGAGGATATCACCTGGAACAATTCCGGCGGCCTGAAGCCGCCGATCCAGGGCAAGGACATGATGCGCAAGACGCTGAAGGCGATGAAGGGCCGGTTGAAGAATAATCGCTGGCGCCTGTTCGACGTCGCGGCGGTCGGCGACACGGTGTGGATGGAGGGTGTCGACGAATTCGACACGATGGACGGCACCCGCATCGCCATCCCCTATTGCGGCATCCTGGACTATGAGGACGGCGTGATCCGACACTGGCGCGAATATTTCGAGGGTCGGCTGCAGGAAGAACAGGTCGCGGGCAAGGGCGTACGCGACACGGTTGATGCCATGCTCGCACGCCCGGCGGTGTGACGACGATGGCCACCGCAGTGTTGTCAGGGGATATCGCGCCGCCGTTTCGCGAGGCGAAGCTGATGCCGGTCGACCTGTCGGTCGAGCGGCGCGGGAACGGCACGATCATCCTCAAGTCACGCGTCGCGATCGCCGATTATGACGCGAATATCCCGGCTGAACTCGCCCGCGCCTGCGCGCGTCAGCCGGGCAAGCCGGCGCTGGCGTGGCGCGAGGCGGGGCGCGAAGGCTGGACGACGCTGACCTATACCGAGTTGAAGGCACGGATCGACGCGGCGGCGCAATGGCTGATCGACAATGCGCCCGCTGGCCGCCCGCTGCTGCTGATCGCCGACAACACTCCGGCCTTCGCTATTGCCACTTTTGCCGCCTGGGCAGCGGGTCTGCCGGTCTGTCCGGTGAGCAGTGCTTATGGCGCGCTCGGCGGCGATTACGGACGGCTGGCACACGTCGTGGCGAAGGTGAAGCCGGGCGTGGTCTTCGCGGAGAATTCGGCCAAGCTCGCATTCGCGCTCGCAGCGCTCGATCTCGGTAATACGATCATCGTGACGGGTGATCCTGCCGCGATCGAAAAACCTGCGATCGCGATCGACACATTGCTGGCGACCCGGCCGACCAATGCCGTCGTCATGGCGGTCGAGGCGATCAAGGCCGACGATCTTGCCGCCTATATGCTCACCTCCGGTTCGACCGGCCTGCCCAAGATGGTCGCGATCACTTTCGACAATCTCGCCGCGAACAGTGCGCAATGCCGTCAGATGATCGGCGAGGCGGCAGGCTGGCACGACGTGATGCTTGATTGGTTGCCCTGGCACCATGCGGCCGGGGCATTCGTCCTGCGCACCACGCTGACCGAGGGCGGCACGTTGTATATCGACGACGGCAAACCAATGCCCGGTCTGTTCGCGGAATCGATCCGCAATCTGCGCGAAATCCCGGTGCGCTTCTTCAACAATGTGCCGCTCGGTTATGGCATGCTGGTCCAGGCGTTGGAAAGCGATGCCGAGCTGCGCCGTACCTTCTTCTCCAAGCTCAAGGTCATGCTCTATGGCGGCGCCGGCCTCAGCCAGCCGGTCTATGATCGCTTGCAGGCGGCGGCGATCGCCGAGACCGGACATCGCATCATGCTCACCTCGGGCTATGGTTCGACCGAGACGGTGTCCGCTTTCATGGCGATCCATTTCGAAACCGATCGGGTCGGCATCGGCCTGCCCGCGCCGGGCGCCGTGGTCAAACTGGTACCGTCGGGCGATCGCTACGAGGTCCGCGCGATTGGCCCGAACGTGACGCGCGGCTATCTAGAAGAGCCGGCGAAGAACGCGGAAGCGTTCGACGAGGAAGGTTTTTACCGCACCGGGGACATGGCGGTATTCAATGATGCCGATGTTCCGGAAAAGGGTCTCGCCTTTGCCGGTCGTACGGCGGAGGAATTCAAGCTGTCGAGCGGCGCCTGGGTCTATGGCGGGAGCTTACGCGACCAGTTGCTGAAGGCGCTGACGCCGATGATCCGCGACCTGGTGCTGTGCGATGAGAATCGTGAATATCTGACGCTGCTGCTGTGGCCCACGCCGGACGGCGATCGCGACCGCATCGCCGCTGGCCTTGCCGCGTTCAATGCTGCGCAGCATGGCGGATCGTCACGCATTCGCCGCGCCCTGCTGCTCGACGTGCCGCCCGATCCCAATGCGCATGAAATGTCCGACAAGGGCACGATCAACCGCCGCGCGGTGATCGACCGGCGCAAGGCGGATGTCGACCGGCTTTATGCCGCCCTCCCTGACCCAGACATCATCATCCTGTAGGAGCTGTCATGACCGATCCGCGTATCCAGACCCTGCTCGACAAGCAGGAGATCACCGATGTCATCAACCTTTACCTGCGCGGCGCCGATCGTGCCGAGATCGACCTGATCGCCAACGCCTATCACCCCGATGCGGTCGAGGATCATGGCGGCGTCTATCATGGGCCTGCGTCCGATTACGTCGCGCTGATGGCCAAGATGCTGCCCAAGGGCGGGATCATGAATCACCTTGCCACCAATATCGTGATCGAGATCAACGGCGATGTCGCGCGCGCCGAACATTACATCCTGGCCTTTGCCAGGATGAAGAAAGAGGGCGAGAAGTTCGACACGCTGACGCTTGCCCGCGCGGTCGATCGTTTCGAACGCCGCGACGGCAAATGGAAGATTGCGCTGCGTCGCCTCGCCTGGGAATGGAACCACGAGATGCCGCTCAGCGAAAGCTGGGGCCGCGGCATGATGTTCCCCGCAGACACCGAATTGACGCGCGGCGCCAAACATCCGCATGACGTGCTTTATCAGATGGCGGCCAACTGATGGCGACGGAGATCGCAGGCGCGGTTGGTCTAGTCACCGGCGGCAATCGCGGCATCGGTGAGGCGTTCGTGCGCGCGCTGATCGGCAAGGGAGCGGCAAAGGTCTATGTCGGCACGCGCGACATCGCCAATGCGCGGCATCTGGTTGAAGAAGGGCAAGGCAAGATCGTCGCGCTCGCGCTCGACGTGTCGAAACCGGAACAGATCGCGGCGGCTGCCGAGACGTGCCTGGATGTGTCGATCCTCGTCAACAACGCTGGCGCCTTTATCAATCAGCGCTTGATCGGCGCGGAGACAATGAACGCCGCGCGCGAGGAGATGGAGGTCAATTATTTCGGCCTGCTCGGCATGTGCCGCGCCTTCGCCCCGACCCTGAAGGCCAATGGCGGCGGCGCGATCGTCAACATATTGTCTTCGGGCGGGGTCGTCGCGGTGCCGGCAATGGGTGGCTATAGCCCTTCCAAATTCGCTGCCCGCGCCGCGACCACTTCGATCCGGGCCGAACTCGCCAAGCAGGGCACCAGTGTATCCGCGCTGATTGTTGGGTCGGTCGATACGCGCATGGCCGCGCATGTCGATGGTGCGAAAGAGCGACCCGAGGACATCGCAAAAGTCGGCCTTTCCGCCATCAAGCGCGGGACGGACGAGGTCGATACGGACCGCATGGCAATTGAGGTGCGCGCGCACAAGGCACGCGACCCGAAGGCGCAGGAGCGCGCATTGGCGCGGATGCTCGACATGGACACGATTTCGACCGGACGTTGATCCGGCGAAGAGGGGGCTTGCAATGGAAATCCTGAAGATACTGGCGATCGATGCGGGGACGGTTGTGATCGCCTTCACCACGCTCTGGGCGATCTGCTCCTCGATCCGCGACGTGACAATGGTCGATGCTTGGTGGGCGCTGGGCATGGCGCTGCTTGCGCTCGCGACATTTCTGCAGATGGATGTCGCGACCGATCGTCGCGTGCTGCTGGTCGGCCTGTGCGCCCTCTGGGCATTCCGTCTCGGCGGCTATCTGTTCTGGCGCTGGCGCGATCATGGACCGGATCGCCGCTATGTCCGCATGATGGAGAAGGCGCAGGAGAAGCGTGGCTGGGGCTATGCCCGCGCATCCTTCTGGCTGGTGTTCGTCACTCAAGCGCCGCTGCAGTTCATCGTCGCGCTGCCGGTGATGCTCGGCCAGATTCAGGCCGAGCCGGTCGCGCTCGGGCTGCTCGCTTATGCCGGCGCGGCACTCGCGCTGTTCGGTATCGTGTTCGAGAGCATCGGGGATTTTCAGCTGACCCTGTTCCGCAAGAACCCGGACAATGCCGGCAAGGTGCTCAATACCGGCCTGTGGCGCTACACCCGTCACCCGAATTATTTCGGCGATGCGTGCGTCTGGTGGGGGCTGTTCGCGATCGGTGCGGAGAGCGGTCTTGGCTGGTTCGCGCTGCCCGGGCCGATCCTGCTCACCTGGACGCTGATGAAATGGTCCGGCGCGCCGACACTCGAATTCCGCATGCGCAAGACCAAGCCGCATTATGCCGACTACATCGCGACCACCTCCGGCTTCGTGCCATGGCCGCCAAAGCGCGCGAAAGGCTGAATCCCGTGCAACTGACTCCGCAATCCCGCATCGACGATTTCACCGCCCAGGGGTGGTGGGGCGACCTGACGCTCGACCATTGGCTGCAGCGCAACCGCGCCGAGGTGCCGGATCGGCTGGCGCTGGTCGATCCACCCAACCGGTCCGACTTGGATGGTGCCACGCCGCGCCGCTTCACCTGGGCGGAGCTTGGTACAGAGGTCGATCGTGTCGCGGCGGCTTTGCTCGATACGGGCCTGCGCAAGGACGACGTGCTGACCTATCAGCTGCCGAATGTCGCCGATACGGTTATTCTGGCGCTGGCATGTTCGCGGATAGGATTGATCATATCGCCCGTCGTCATGCCGTATCGCGCGCATGAACTGGGCTTTGTCATCGACAAGGTGCGCCCGAGCGCGGTCATCACGGTGGCACGGTTCGCAGGGCATGACCACGCCGAGATGGCGCTCGCGCTGACCGGCGAACGCAATTGCAAAGTTCTGGTGCTGGGCGGTGATACGCCGCGCGGCGCTTATGATCTCGACGCCGCGATCGCCGTTGCCGATCCGGCCCGCGCCGCTGCCTATCACGACGCGCAGCCGATGCAGCCGGGGGAGGTGTTCACGATCTTCTGGACATCGGGCACCGAAGCGCGGCCCAAAGGCGTGCCGCGCGACCAGAACCACTGGATCGTCAATGCGAAGATGGTCGCCGAAGCTGCCGATATCCGCGAAGCTGAGGTGCTGCTCAACCCGTTCCCACTGGTCAATATCGGCTCATTCGGCCTGGTCACACCTTGGTTGATGAAGCGCGGGACATTGGTCCTGCATCATCCGTTCGATCTGAAGATATTCCTGACACAGATCGCCGCCGAGCGGGTGAATTACACCATCGCCGCGCCGGCGATCCTCAACGCCTTGCTCAAGACACCCGGCCTGCTCTCTAGTGTGGACCTGTCGTCGCTCAGAGCAATCGGCTCCGGCTCCGCGCCGCTCTCGCCCTGGATGATCGAGGGCTTCGCGCAGGACCATGGGATCGAGGTGTGCAACATCTACGGTTCCAACGAAGGTGCATCGCTGTTCAGCGATGCGCGGCAAGTGCCCGACCACCATGATCGCGCCCGTTATTTTCCGCGCATGGGCGTCGCCGGGATCGACTGGCCGGGCAGCGAGAGTTCGGCGATGATCCAGACCCGCTTGGTCGATCTCGATACCGAACAGGACATCACCGAACCCCTCCGCCCCGGTGAACTGCGTTTCCAGGGCGCGGCGACATTCGGCGGTTATTTCGAAAGTCCGGAAATCAGTGCCAACGCGTTCGACGCGAGCGGCTTCTACCGCACCGGCGACCTGTTCGAGATCGCCGGCGACACTGCGCCACACCGCTTCTATCGCTTCGTCGGGCGCTGCAAGGACATCATCGTGCGCGGCGGCGTGAACATCTCCCCGGCCGAGATCGACGATCTGCTCGCCGGTCATCCGGCGCTGAAGGAAGCCGCGGTGGTCGGCATACCGGACGACCGGCTGGGCGAACGCATGTGTGTCGCCGCTGTGCCGGCGGACGACCAAGCACCCGACCTTGCGGCAATATCCACTTGGCTGAAGGATCAGGGTCTGGCGGTGTTCAAATTGCCCGAACTGCTGGTCACCGTCGATGCCCTGCCGCGCAATGCGATGAACAAGGTGTCGCGCCGCGACCTGCGCGAGACGGTGCTCGCCATGCTCGCACCATGACTCTCTTTGACCGTTTTTCCGCCGTCATCGCCGCGTGGAATGCGCGCGATATTGATGCGGCCCTTGTGGGCATGGATGATGCGATTGTCTGGCATTTCGCTGCGGGAGCGCTCGCTCCGTTGCGAGGCAAGGGGGCAGTGCGTTCCTTCCTGGAGACACTGCATGCGGACACGATCGAAGCGCGCTGGAGCATTCGCTATCATGCCGAGAAGGACGATCGCCTGTTCGTAGAAGGGGTGGATGCTTACACTCGCCGTAACGGCATTTCGGTCGCAATGCCTTATGCGGCAGTGATCGAATTCAAAGATGGCGGGATTCTCGCCTGGCGCGACTATATCGACACCCGCCGCATGGAAAAACAGCGCGACGGGGCGCCGATGCCCGGTCATCTGGGAGCGTTGATCCACGGCGTGATCTAGCCACACGGATGTACGGGGTGCTCCTTGTTCAAGGAGCACCCCGGCCTATCGAAATCGGTCAGCCGTTGAGCTTGTCCTTGAGTGCCTTGGCTGCAGAAAAGCCGAGCTTCTTCGAGGCCGCGATCTGGATGGTTGCACCGGTCGCTGGATTGCGGCCCTCCCGCGCCGGGCTTTGCTTGACCTTGAACTTGCCGAAGCCGTTCAGCGACACTTCCTCGCCGGCGGCAGCTGCATCGGCGATCGCGCCAAATACACCGTCGATCAGCTTCTTGGCATCTGCCTTGGTCAAGTCATGGGCGGTAGCAATCTTGTCGGTGAGGTCGGCGTTGTTCATAGGGGATACTCCTGTTGAAAGTCGGCACGCCCGCTAGCGGCGAAGACGATCCGGGTCCATCGTAAATGAGAGCTGAGCCCATGATTTCCTCCGGCTGCGCGGTGATCACGGCACAGGATCCAAACGCAAACCGCTGACCATTCCTGAGTGCAGGAAACGATCGGCGTCGTTGCTGACCAGCGGTGCGTTGTCTAGCGCCCGCGAGGTCTGCTCATGCTGTGAAACAATGGATCGACTATCCTGTCGGGCATTTTGCGACGATATCCGCTTCCCGCGCCGCTGCCCAAGGCCACCCGAGACAGGCTGATTCCCAGGCTTCCGTTGGTAGCTAGGTGAAACGGCGCGGTGATGCGGGTCATGTCGGCGCCGGTCGCGGCGAAACACTTCAGCGGCACCCCCAGCACACGCCAACGGCCGGGCGCTAGCTCCGTAAATTCGGATAGGCGGAGTGGACGCCCGCAGTCCGATCCGTCGCACCGAATCGACACGGAAACAGATGCCGAAAGAGGCGTGTCGAGGCGCAGGGTAGCAAGCAACATAACGTCGCCGTTGGTTTCTCGCGATAAGTCAACGGCGTGGTGCGTGTTGATCTCGATCGCCGCGCCGCCGGTACCGTCAGCAATTGCGAATTTTCGCGCCCCTTCCTGAACGCCGTGATCGGTTGCGGTGACGATCACCCGCCCCGACAGGCCGGTGGCGGGAACCGTCGTCACGCGCAGCGGATCGCTGCCATCGATCTTTGACACGGTCAGCGACCAGGACGCCGTCGCCGCGCCCTTGTCGAAATATACGCTGCCGCCACTGCCGTCGTCGGTAACTCCGCTGTCCTGTAAAAGCGCTTTCCACCGTTGCGGACCATCGGCGTACGTCAGACCATAGCCAAAGGGAAACAGCGTCGGTCCGCCATGCTTTGCCGTCGCCGGCCAGGCCGTCGGCAGACGCCCGCGGAAATCAAAGGGCGCCCGGCCATCCTTGCCCGCAAACAGCATATCCGCAACGCCCGCGCCTTCTGACCCTGGCAACCAGGCGGTAACAAAAGCATCGGCCTCGTTTAACGCGTCGTTGATATAGAGCGGTCGTCCGGTGATCATGACTGCCACCACCGGAATCCCCGCCGCCTTGAGTTTGCGCATCGTCGCGAAGGGGCGACGCAGTTCGGGGCGCAGCTGGAGCGACGGGATGTCGCCCTGGAATTCGGCATACGGCGTTTCGCCAAAGATAACGATCGCCGCATCGGGACGTTGCTTATAGTCGCCTTCGGAGGCCAGTTCGGCGCTGCCGCCTGCTGCGGTGACCTGTTGCTCGATGCCGTGCCACAGCGATGTTGCGCCCGGAAAATTTCCGTTGTTCAGCCCAGTGCCTTGCCAGCTCAGGGTCCAGCCACCCGACTGGCGGGCAATGTCGTCGGCGCCGTCGCCGGCGACGAGGATATGCGACTGCGGTTCGAGGGGAAGGGCGCCGGTGTTTTTGAGCAGGACGAGCGACTTGCGAACCGCTTCGCGCGCCACCGCTCGATGCTCGGGCGCGCCGAGCAGGTCGTAGCGGCCCGAATAGGCGCGCGCGGATGGCTTGCCCGCCTCGAACAGGCCCAGGCGCTGCTTGACGCGCAAGATACGCGCGACCGCATCGTCGAGCCGCGCCATTGGAATCGTACCATCCTTCACCTGGGCCAGCGTGCTTGCATAAAGTGCGCGCCAACTGTCGGGAGCCATGAACATATCGATACCGGCATTGGCCGCGATGGGGCAGCTGGCGTTGCTGCAACCGGCGACTTGGCCATGCGCGTTCCAGTCGGTGACGACAAAGCCACCAAACTTCATCCTGTCTTTCAATATATCGGTGACCAGTCCCTTGTTGCCGGCAATCTTCACTCCCTGCCAGCTCGAGAAACTGGTCATGATAGTAGCGACACCGCTTTCGATCGCTGGAATATAGGGCGCACCATGGACGATGCGCAGCTCGCGCTCTGAGATGATCGCGTCGCCCTGGTCCTTGCCGCCCTCTGTCGCGCCGTCGGCAAGGAAATGCTTGGTGCTTGCAGCGACATGCGGCCCAGCAAGAATTGGCGTGATCGATGGCGGTCCCTGCAATCCGCGGATCATACGGCCGACATAAGAGGTAACGAGCGCCGGATCAGACGAATAGCCTTCATAGGCGCGCCCCCAGCGATAATCCTGCGGAACGGTGATGGTCGGGGCGAAGGTCCATTCCTGGCCTGTAACGCGAATTTCGATCGCCGTTATCTGGCCGATGCGTTCGATCAGGTCGGGATCGCGCGCGGCGCCCAAGCCCACATTGTGAGGGAACAGGGTGGCTCCGACGATATTGCTATGCCCGTGCACGGCGTCAGTGCCCCATATGATCGGGATCGCCGGCTCGCCCGGCGCGTGGTCCATCGACGCCGCGTAAAAGGCGTCAGCCAACGCAAGCCAGTCTCGCGCGGCAGCGAGGTCATTGCCGCCGGGGCCAGAGTTCCCGCCGTTGAGCACCGAGCCGAGATGAAACTTGCGCACATCATCGGGTGTCACGCTGCCGATATCGGCCTGAATGGTCTGCCCGACTTTCTGTTCAACGGACATTTGGGCCAGCAGCGCCTGAACATGCGCCTCGCCGCTGGGGGAAATGACCTGCGGAAAGGCCAGTTCGGGCCATTCTTCGGGATGGACCATAGCTGACGCTTTCGCAGGAGGGCGATCGTCGTGCTGCGATGCCAATGCGGGCAGCGTCAAGGTCGCAGCCAGAGCGGAGACGGTGGCGTAACGCAGTGTTCTAACGAGCATAAAGTCACATCCCGGGCTGTAGTTTCGCGTCGTTTTCAAGCGAGTTAGGTCTGACAACCTTGACAGGTTTAAGCCGAAAATGACCCGTATTGGTAGTAATATGAAACATTATTTGACAACGTTGACAAGCTTATGCAACAAAAAGTGCGTGGGGTTTGATGGGCTGCGAGTCTGCTTGTTGGGTTTCGCCGGGCCGCGTCGTTCCGCAACAGACGTTCATATCCGCACGCCAAGATGCGGTTGGGAGGATGGAAATGATCAGCAAGACTTTGCATCACCGGAGAATGCTGCTGGCGGCGGCATCGGTTCTGGTTCTGGGATTGGCGGGTTCGCCTGCATTCGCGCAGTCCGAACAGGCGGTTGGAGAGGGCACAGGTCAGGCGGTTGAAGAGGGTGCCGGCGACGACATCGTCGTAACCGGCTTTCGCGCATCGCTAGAGAACGCGTTGAACGCCAAGCGTGATTCCAACTTGATCATCGAGTCGGTAACGGCCGAAGATATCGGGAAATTTCCTGACCAGAATGTCGCCGAATCGCTGCAGCGTCTTCCCGGAATTCAGATCGATCGCGAAAATGGACAGGGATCAAAGGTCCGTATTCGCGGTCTCGAACAGAATGTGACGTTGCTCAACGGCGAGCTTTTTGTCAGCGGACTCGAAGTCTACAAGGTCGGCGAGGGCAATTATAACCGCAACGACAGCCTTGAGGGCGTTCCGTCGGAACTGATCGGAGGGATCGAGGTCTTTAAATCGCCCAATGCCTCGCTCCTCGAAGGCGGCCTGGGCGGCATCGTCAATCTGAAGACGCGCAACCCGCTCGATCTCAAGAAGGGCCTGACCGTCGGCGGCAATTTGAAGATGAGCAATGGCAGCGAAATCAGGGGGTGGAAACCTGCCGGCGCAGCCGTACTGGGTTATAATTTCAACGATCGTTTCGGAATCATCGCTTCGTTCAGCTACGAAAAGACCAATAATCACGTCAATGTCCTGGGCGGCGACAATCGCGGCAACTGGGCCTTTGCCGGTGGACGCCGCGACACAGCGACCGTCCCGACCAATTATTATGCGCCCGAATATCGCTATATTACCGACCGCGACCAGTATCGCCGGCGCTGGGGCGCATCGCTGGGAGTCAATTTCAGACCCACCGATGAACTCGAAGTCAGCGCGCAATATTTTCGGTCGGATCTGAAGATCGATACGCGCGAAGCGTCGGTCAAATTTCCGTTCGGCCAGGGTGAATCACAAGGCCTGATCGGTAATTATAATATCAACCCCAACGGGGTTCTGCTCGAAGGGACTGTCCGCGCGCAATCAGCCGAAGCCATCTCGTTCGTGGATGTCTCGAATATCAAATCGGACAATCTCCAGTTTAAAGTCGACTGGGACAATGACACCAATTTCCGCGCGTCGATCATGGCCGATTATTCAGCCTCCAAGATGAATCGCGAAGTGGCGAATAACGACGTGCGCTACACCGCTTACGGCGTCCGCGGCCCGGGCACTTCAGGACCGCAGCCGGGGTTCATACCAAACGCTGCGGCGCCGGCGACGTTTGATTTCACCTACCGGAACGGCGATTTCCCCAGCTTCGGCATCGGCGCGGGCAGCCCACAGGATCTGTTCAACAATCCGGCCTATGGCTTCTTCAAATCGCATTGGGCCTTTGGCGACCGGTCCGATATCAAGGGGCATTCGATCCGTGCGGACTTCGCCTATGACGCCGATAACGGCAATACGAACACCATCACGTTGAGTGCAGGCTTTCGATACGGGCAACGCACGGTGGACTTCACTTCGGGCCGCTATCTCGCCGACTATCGCGGTAAGGGCGAACTCGATGCGACCGCAATCCCCGCTGCCAACCGGGTGCCCGGTTTCTCATACAACTGGACGCCCTATGGCTATTTTCAGGATGGGGCGATTGGTTTTAAAATCTGCGACCTGCCCGAAGCAAACAAGCCCGCGGCCTTTGCGGGATGCACTCGCTTCGGCAATTCGCCAGCATTGATCACGCCCTACGACACCCTTTTCAGTAATCCCAAGCGGGTCGAGGCGATCAAGAATTTTGCAGGGGGTGGCCATATCCCGGGCGATACGGTGCTGGTGGCCAACCGGTCGCAGATGACCAATGCCCTGCAATGGATCCAGTCACTCTATCCCGATACGCCGTTCACTTTCTTTAGCGATCCGCTGCAGACCTATCGGGTCAAGGAAGAAACCAAGTCGGGCTATATCATGGCGGACATGGGTGGGGCCGACGATCCCTACCATGTCAATGTCGGGCTCCGTCTCGTAAACACCAATTTGACCATCGACCAGAACCAGCCCGCCAACGCCGATCCCAGCTATTGGGGAACGGACAGCTGGAATGGCGTGCTGCGTGATTTTACGACGGCCACGGTGGTTCGCCGCTACACGGACTTCCTGCCCAGCGTGAACGCGGTGTTCGATGTGCGCGATGGTGACAAGATTCGCTTTTCGGCGGCACGCGTGGTTGCCCGCCAACCGCTCGTATCGCTCGGGCAGGGGTTCGCTACCCAATTTACGCGCGACCCAGTCGATAACCTGTTCAAATTCACCAACGGCAGCCGCGGAAACGCCGATCTAGATCCGTTCCGCGCGTATCAATTCGACCTCGGCTTCGAACATTATTTCGGAAGCCAGGGTCTATTGTCCGCTGGCCTGTTCTGGAAGGAAGTCGACAGCTTCATCGTCAACGAAACGGTCGCTGTGTTTGTGAACGACCAGGCCGGGGGCAGGTTGGGGCCGGTTTCGCAGCCCGCAAACGGATCGGGCGGTCGGGTCAAAGGTTTCGAACTCGCGGCGCAATATGGTTTTGATTTCGGCTTTGGCTTTACCGCGAACTATACCTTCTCGGACACGAGCACCAATTTCAGCACCGACTTCGATGACAAATTGCCTTTGCCCGGCGTGTCGAAGCATTCGGCTAACGGTCAGCTCTATTTCGAGAAATATGGGTTTGCCGCGCGCGCTTCGTACAGCTGGCGTTCCAAGCAATATCTGGGGAATTTCGGATTTTCCGACGGAGCAATAACGCGGAACCTCGGTATTTTTCAGAAATCCTATGGTCAACTCGACGGGCAGATCAGCTATAAGCTCACCAAGAATTTCGAGATATTTGCAGAGGCCATCAATATCACGAAAGCCGACACCCGCGTTTATCTGCAATTTCCTGAACTGCCCTTCCGCTACGAGTCAGGCTCGAGGCGCGTCTACGGCGGGGTGAAATTCAACTTCTGACCTTGGAGTTTTCCTCGGATAAGGCAGCGACCCTTCTTTCGAAGGGTCGCTGCTCTTGCAGGCCAGGCCAAATGCGCGAGAAGAGATACCGCTTAGGCTGGCGGTGGCGCAGCTGTCAGCCGCTCGACGAGGTGGTGTGCATGAATGATCATACCACCCGGATCTTCACCCGCCAGGTCGCGCAGCAACATATCGGCGGCCGTCTTGGCCATTTCTACGACCGGTTGCCGGATCGTCGTCAGGCGCGGCCACACCATGCGGGCGATTTCGGAATCGTCGAAGCCGACGACGGTCAGGTCGCCGGGAATATCAAATCCGAGCTCACGCGCTACCGACATGGCGCCGACCGCCATATCGTCATTCTGCGCCAATATTGCCGTCGGTCTCAGCTTGCGCGACAAAAGGCGCTTGGTCGCCTCATACCCCGATTCAAAGCTGAAATCGCCGGTTTCGACCAACTCGGGAAGTCGCGGCAGGCCATTGACGTCGAACGCCTGATGATAGCCGATCAGTCGCTGGGCACTTGCGGCATGGGCGGGATCACCCATGAGGATCGCGATTGTCCGGTGGCCGAGGCCGATGACATACTCTGCGATCTCGCGCGCAGCGGCCACATCGTCCATCGCGGTCGACAGTCCGACGCCCAGCTGTGATTGCGGCGCGATCCGCGCGAAGGGAATCCCTGCGTCGGAAAGCCCCTCGATAATGTCAGGGTGATCGGACGCCGGTGGCGCGAGGATGACACCGTCAAGGGCCGCTGATCGCACGAGGCTCACCACTTCGAGAGGGTGATCCGCCACTGATTCCACGGGCAGCACTATCAAACGGTAGCGTTCGCCATGCAATCGTTCGAGCGCCCCTCGCTGCAACTCGACCACATAGCTCGGGCTCGGCTTTTCATAAATCAATCCAATCAGGTAGGACTGCCTCCGGACCAGACCTTGCGCGAGGACATTGGGATGATAATTGAGCTCTTTGGCCGCGCGGAGCACCTTTTTGCGCAAGGCGGGCGAGATATGCGGTTCGTCATTATAGACGCGCGAAACGCTTTTGGGTGACACCTGCGCCAATTTGGCGACGTCAATGATCGTTGAACGTTTCTCTCCACGAGCCATGCCCAAGTCGTTGGCGAAATTGTCCTTCGTTGTCAATTGCGCTGGGCGAGTCCGGACGCTTTCGGGCTTGGCCTCTCGCCCGGTCGAGGCTCCCAGGTCAGAAACCGTGACACAGAAGCTGTCCAACTGGGTCGATTAGGTAGCGTTCAACCGAATCTCGGGTTGCGATATATATCGTTCGATCAATGACTCGTTGGTCGAATCAAGGGTTCGGAGTGGTGCCCCCGGCGAGATTCGAACACGCGGCCTACGGTTTAGGAAACCGTTGCTCTATCCGGCTGAGCTACGGGGGCACGGTCGCGGTTGGTAAGCGCTGGCGCTGAGGCGGTCAATTGGTCACTTGGCCGCAACGAACGTCAGCACCCTATCCGGCCGCATCCGAACAAAGGCCGGGCCCGGACAGCCATGCCGCCGGGCCCGGTCTCGTTATATGTGCCGCGAATGCCTGCGCATCCGGCAGCAGATGGTTACGCCTTGACGTGCTGCGCGATATATTTGTTCATTTCGAACATCGTGCACTTGTCGCGGCCGAACACCTTCTTCAGCTTTTCATCAGCCAGAATCTCGCGCTTGTTGGCGGGGTTCTGGAGATTGTTGGCCTTGATGTAGTCCCAGACCTTGCTGATGACCTGGCTGCGGGGCAGCTTGTCGTTGCCGACGATCGCGCCGAGCTCGGGCGAGGGCTGCACCGGTGCATGGATGCCGCCGGTCTTGGTGGGGGTCGTCGCCATATAAAGTCCTTCCTGATGTGCCGTTCAAGCCGACATCGATTCACGCCTTCTTCAGCGCGCCCTCCTTGTGCGCTGCCTTTCCGCCATTGTCACTCTCTACCATGCCTTGCGTGCAACCCTTCGTCGCACGAGCCCGAGGGGGCGCAGCCCGCAGGACGCCGAGCCGCGGTTTCACGAACCGGTCGCGCCCAATGCCGTGACGGCGCTTTCCAGTTGACCGCTTCGCCCATTTTGGGGCCTCTCTGATCATATCGTATGACAAGCGCGGAATAGCAGGAAAGGTTGCATTTCCGCCATTTTCCGCCTCACGCTTGCGTTGTCGCCGGCATCGCGGCATCTGATCCGCACAGCCTGAAAGGACGACCGATGAAGACTCGTGCCGCCGTTGCATTCGAAGCGAAGAAGCCGCTCGAGATCGTCGAACTGGACCTTGAAGGACCGAAAGCGGGAGAAGTGCTGATCGAGATCATGGCGACGGGAATCTGCCATACCGACGCCTACACGCTGGACGGTCTCGATTCGGAAGGGTTGTTCCCGAGCGTGCTCGGCCATGAAGGGGCGGGAATCGTGCGCGAGATCGGCGCCGGCGTGACCAGCGTGAAGCCGGGCGATCATGTCATCCCGCTTTACACCCCGGAATGCCGCCAGTGTAAGTCGTGCCTCAGCGGCAAGACCAACCTGTGCACCGCGATCCGTGCCACGCAAGGGAAGGGGCTGATGCCCGATGGCACCAGCCGCTTCAGCTACAAGGGAGAGACGATCTTCCATTATATGGGCTGTTCGACCTTTTCGAACTTCACCGTCCTGCCCGAGATCGCGGTGGCGAAGATCCGCGAGGACGCGCCGTTCAAGACCAGCTGCTATGTCGGATGCGGCGTGACCACCGGTGTGGGCGCGGTGGTCAACACCGCCAAGGTCGCGGTCGGCGACAACGTTATCGTGTTCGGCCTCGGCGGGATCGGTCTCAACGTGCTGCAAGGCGCGCGGATGGCGGGCGCCAACATGATCGTCGGGGTCGATATCAATCCCGACCGCGAAGAATGGGGCCGCAAGTTCGGCATGACGCATTTCGTCAACCCGAAGGATGTGAGCGACATCGTCGCGCACCTCGTTGCGCTGACCGATGGCGGGGCGGACTATACGTTCGACTGCACCGGCAACACCACGGTGATGCGCCAGGCGCTCGAGGCCTGCCACAGGGGCTGGGGCACCAGCATCATCATCGGCGTGGCCGAGGCGGGCAAGGAGATCGCCACACGGCCGTTCCAGCTGGTCACCGGGCGCAACTGGCGCGGTACCGCGTTCGGCGGCGCCAAGGGCCGTACCGACGTGCCCAAGATCATCGACTGGTACATGAACGGCAAGATCGAGATCGACCCGATGATCACCCATGTGCTGAGCCTGGAGGAGATCAACAAGGGCTTCGACCTGATGCATGCCGGGGAGAGTATCAGGAGCGTGGTGGTCTATTGAATCGACGTAGCCGGCGGGTGTGGCCTGCCGAAAAAGGAAAAGCCCCCGGCGTGCGACGCCGGGGGCTTTTTAGTGGGTCGGGGACGGACGGGCCCGCCCCCGATGCCGGATCAGAACGACTTGCGCAGCGTCACGCCATAGGTACGCGGCTGGTTGGGATAGCCGCTATAGCTTTCCGGTTCCGGGAATTGCTGCGCGACCGTCGGGAAGGTCGAGATCAGCGCATTGTCCTTGGTCAGGTTACGCCCCCAGACCATGACGTCGAGCTGGATTTTGGTGAAGCTGACACCAAAGCTCGCGTTCACATTGTTGCTGTCGAACGTCGACAATGCTGGCGGGGTGGTCTCCGTCAGTTGGGTCGGGCTGACATAATCATATTCGCCACGCAGATAGGCGTTAACCCCATCCGAGATGTCATGCGAAAGAGTTGCGGAGGCCGATACGCTCCATTTGGGGATACCGGCAGGACGCTCACCGGTCAGATCGCGGAAAGGCGGCCGCAGACCTGTGGTCGTGCTACGGGCGCAGCGCGGGTCGTAGGTGACGCACGGTGCGCGGGTGAAGGAATCATATTTCGGATCGAGATAGGTGGCCGCGCCCGTAAGCGAGAGCCACGGTGCCGGGCGATAGGCGGCATCGATCTCGAAGCCCTTGACCGATTCCTTGCCCGCATTGACCAGGCTATACCCAAGGCCGGTAAAGGCATTGGACTGGAAGCCTTTGATCTCCTGCTTGAACACCGCGAGGTTGAAGAAACCGCCGCGGAATTTCGCCTTCAGTCCGGCTTCGTAGACGGTGACCTCTTCCGGAGCGGCCGAGCGACCAACGCCGTTCGATGGTGGGCGGCTGTCGGATGAGAGATTATAGGCGCCGGCCTTCCAGCCGGTGGAGTAGCTGGCATAGACGTTCACGAAATCGAGGTCATAGGCGACGCGCGCGGCATAGGTGACCTTGTCGCCGGTGAGAATGCCCGACTCGTTCGCATTCGGGAAATTAACCGGCCCGTGGACCGGTGAATCTCCGTAAAAGAACTGCAGGCCGTTCAAGGCGAACGGGTTGACCCCGCCAAGTGATGAGGGGCAGGGCGTGCCGCCCGGTCCCGGGAGCGAAGCGCCGAGGCTTGACCCGAACAGGTTGACCGGCGTCCGCCCAGCGGTCGACGCCGGGTTGAAGCCCTTTTGCAACAGGCAACCGGACAGTGATGCCGGAAGTGCCGCAAAAGGAATAAAGCCGAGACCAGCGATATTCTCCAGATTCAGTGACGAGAATGGGTCGTTCATGACCACGTTGGACATCACGGCCTTACGATCGTTCATATAGGCGACGCCGCCGGTCAGGGTCAGCCGGTCAGTGACCTTGAAATCCGCCTGACCGAACAGCGAATAGGAGCGCTGTTTCATCTTGTAACGGTCCGAAATACCTTGCCCGGCCTGGAAATAGGTGCGTCCGGGCACGATCGCTGGATTGGTTAGGCTCTGCAACGTTTCGAGGCCAGTGATCAAGCCGCCGGGGCCACCCGTAAGAGCGTTGACGAACGCGCGGGCATCCTTGCCGAAACGAATGTCGCGACCGGTGTCGAGTTTTTCATCCTGATAGAAACCGCCGACCAGCCAGCTGAAGGGCCCATCTCCGGTCGAAGCAAGGCGGAATTCCTGGGTGAAGGTCTTGATCTCGTTTGCGGTCGTATTGCTCGCAATATCGGCGCCAGTGAAATCAATGTCCTGCTGCGACTGGTTGATCTGGTTGCGATAGGCGGTGATGGAGGTCAGTTTGGCGAAACCGACATTCCAGTCGACCTGACCGGAAACGCCCTTGCCCCGGATACGGTTGGATGGGTCGGTATTGAAGATGACGTTGCGATCGAACACGCGCGTCGTATCGGAAATGGCGAACCCGAGCGCGCCGATCGCTTGTGTCGGCAGGCCGTTGCGGATCGACGAGACGCCGCAGCAGACTTCCTTGATCAAATTATAATCGCCGATGATGCGGACCGAGAGGTCGGACGTCGGTTCCCACAGAACATCCGCGCGGACTGACCAGCGGTGGCGATTGTTTACATCGGTACCGGTCGTCAGGTTATTGAAATAGCCGTCACGCTCATTGACGCTGCCCGACAAACGGATCGCAAGACTCTCAGCGATTGGTCCAGTCACCGTCGCCCTGGCATTCATCAGGCCGTAATTGCCGACGCTGATCTCTGCCTTGCCGCCCCAGTCGAATGCAGGACGCTTGGTTACGATGTTGATCGCGCCTGCAGACACGTTCTTGCCGAACAGGGTCGATTGCGGGCCACGAAGGACCTCGACGCGTTCGATCTCCGGAAGATCGTCCAGCGCGGCGGCGGAACGCGAGCGGTAGACGCCATCGATGAACACACCCACCGAGCTTTCGATACCGTCATTACCGTTGCCGTTGCCGAAGCCGCGGATCGAGAAATTGGTCTGTCCGGCCGCGTTGAATTGCGAAACCTTCAGTGAGGGAACGACCGATTGCAGGTCGATAAGATCGCGAATCTGCGCTTGTTCGATGGTCGCGGCACCGGTCACGGCGACCGAGATCGGCACGTCCTGCAGCGTCTGTTCGCGCTTGGTCGCGGTGACGATGATGTCATCGCTGGTGTCGGCGGCTTGGGTATCCTGCGCAGTATCGGCAGGGCCGGCGGTTTGGGCGGTGGCGGGTACTGCATAGATCAATGCCAATGCAGACGCGGCAAGCAGTTCATATTTCTTCATAAACATCCCCTCGTGTTTACGTTGCCGATCTTTTCGTCGGCTGGCACGTTCGTAAATTCGGTACGGTAATCTGCGCTGCGTCGATTCGGACGTCAATGGCGTTTCATGCGGGAATCTGCGGGGTTGCGGCACAGTTGCCTAAATGAGACAGTCGTTGAATCGAACATCGTCACGCCGGAACGTCGCTTGCCGTAACGTCGCCTGCGAATCGCCGCGAAGGAATCCCGAATGCCTGATCTGATCGCCAGCCCCGATGATGGGGACCTCGTCGCCCCGACTCCCAAGATTCCGGTGCCGGACGAAGTGGCGGAGGCGGTGCGGACGCTGATCCGCTGGGCCGGCGACGATCCCGCGCGCGAAGGACTGATCGATACGCCGGCGCGCGTCGCCCGGGCGTGGAAGGAATATTGCCAGGGCTATACCGACGATCCCGCGCACCATCTGTCGCGCGTGTTCGAGGAAGTCGGCGGCTATGACGAGATCGTGCTGTTGAAGGACATCCCGTTCCAGTCGCATTGCGAGCATCATATGGCGCCGATCATCGGCAAGGCGCACATCGCCTATCTGCCGAGCAACTGGGTGGTTGGCATCTCCAAGCTGGCGCGCGTGCTGCACGCCTATGCGCGCCGATTGCAGGTGCAGGAAAGGCTGACCGCGGAGGTCGCCAATTGCATCTGGGACAATCTGAAGCCGGTCGGCGTCGCAGTAGTGATCGAGGCGAACCATGCCTGCATGAGCGCGCGCGGCGTGCGCACGCCGGGCGTGGCGATGGTCACCAGCCGGATGATGGGCGTGTTCCGCGAAGATGAGCGCAGCCGCAAGGAAGTCCTTGCCCTGATGGGCTTCTAGCGCCGCATGCCCGAATCTGGCCGAACCGTTCTGGTTACAGGAGGCGCGCGCCGGATCGGTGCGGTGATTGCGCGCCATCTGGCGGGGCAGGGGTGGCGCGTCGCGATCCATCACTGGAAATCGCATGACGAGGCCGATGCGCTGGCCTCCGAGCTGCCCGGGGCGATGGTGGTGACGGGCGATCTTGCTTTGCCGTCCACCGCGCAGGCGCTGGTCGGCGAAGTGCGTGAGCGGTTCGGTGCGCCGGTCGCCGGGCTGGTCAATAATGCGTCGATCTTCCAGTTCGATCGCCCGCCGCTGACCGATGGGGAGGCGATGGCGGAGCATATGGCGGTCAATCTGACGGCGCCGGTGCTGCTGGCCTCGGCGATCGCGGCGCAGGACGATCTGGCGGACGGGGCGGTGGTGAATATCCTCGACCAGAAGGTCGCGAACCTCAATCCCGACTTCTTCTCCTATAGCTGCTCCAAGGTCGCGCTGGCGGGGGCGACCGCAATGTTGGCGCAAGCGCTGGGGCCGCGCATCCGCGTCAATGCGGTGTCGCCAGGCCTGTCGCTGCCGAGCCTCGACCAGACCGAGGCCGAATTCGTCGCGGTGGCAAGCCGCAACCTGCTCCAGCGCCCGGTCGATACCGGCGCGATCGCCCGCGCGGTCGATTTCCTGCTGACCGCGCGTGGCGTCACCGGGCAGAATGTCTTTGTCGATAATGGCCAGCATTTCCTGCCCCGCGATGGCGATGTGATGTTCGAAACGAGAATCGCGCATGGCTAAAGGCACGCGCTTCGCGACGATCCTCGATGGCCTGGAGGTCACCATGGGCCTCGGCATCCATCCGGAGGAACTGGCGGCGCCGCAGCGGGTGATCCTGAACGTGCGGATCGAGGTCGATTATCCCGCGCCGCCGGCCGAAGACCGGATCGAGGCCGTGCTCGACTACGACTTCATCCGCACCGGCATTCGCGAACTGGTCGCCGGGCGCCATTTCAACTTGCAGGAGACATTGTGCGAAGCGGTTGCCGCCTTGTGCCTGCGTGATGACCGCGTGTGCGAAGTGACGGTGCGGTCGTCCAAGCCGGATATCTATCCCGATGCGGCAGTGGGGTGCGAGATCGTGCGGGGGCGGGGCTAGCGACGCCGGACGCGCTATTCGTGCGCATGATGGTATGGCCTTTCGCCGCGATTGAGCAATGTCCGGTTTTTGACCCGCTCCATCCCCTTGCGGATTTCCTCGGCGATATTGGTCTCTTCCGCAGGCGGGGGCGCGGGCCGTGCCCAGATTGCAGGGCGGCGCGCGCGCATCCATTGCAGTGCTGCGGTGACATCGGGGCGCACTTCGCGCTTGTAGCGCACGATCACCGGCTCTTCATTGCCGGCCGGGTGATAAACGCTGACCGCTTCCTCTTCATAGCCGATCGCACGCTCGTACAGCGCGCGTTCGACACGGTCGTCGGCGACCTCTTTGCCGAGCTTCGTCGCCTCGGCGAACTCAGGGTAAGCGGCGCGCCAGCGAAAGATCGTCATGCGACAGACGCCGAAAGCTGCGGCGAGCTCACGATCGGTCAGGCCGTGGGCATAAAGCTCCTGCGCCTGACGGATATAGTCGGTTTTGAAGGTTGAAGGACGTGTCTCCATGCTGCCGGGATAGCGGCGCTTGCACGGGGTTTGAATCGGCCGCGCGATAAAGGCTGGAGGGGAGATATGTTACACCGGATTGTTCCATATCTCGGACGCGGAGCGGGCGAGGGCATCTATCGATGTTGCTCAACCAGGCGGTCTTACATATCAAGGAAGATGTTAATAAAATGATTTATAATCAATAAGTTAAGTTAATCTCTTCCTCGGCGCGTCACTGTTTCCAACAGGAATGTGATGATCCCGTTAGAGGAACGATGGAACCGGCTATGCCGTCGATCCTCGCACATCGATGCGGGGATGGTATGGCGCATCATGGCGATTGCATCGGCGCCAGTGGATGCAATCAATGGCGAGCGTGTCGCGCTTCAGTCGCCCAAACCGAGAACCTCAACCCCAGGAAAACTCGATCGGTATCTGCACGTCCGGATGCATGCTCTTGTGCACCGGGCAGCTATGTGCAGCCTCTTCCAGCTTGTGCCGATGTTCCTGGCTAAGCTGTTGCGGCACATGAATACGGACCGCCAGCTTATGCACCCGGCGCACCGGCGCATTGGCCATTTCCTTCTCGACAATTGCCGTCGCGCCGCCGATTTCAATGTTCAGGGCGCGCGCCTTGATGCCCATGACGCTCAGGATGCAACTGCCCAGCGCGCTCGCCAGCAAGTCGGTCGGGGAGAAGCTCTCACCCCGACCCTGATTGTCCTTCGGCGCATCGGTGGTCAGTTCGGTACCGGACTCGCCATGCAGCGCCTTGCAGCGAAGATCCCCCAGATATTCGATACGAACAGCGACCATCGATAGATCCTCCGAAAGCAGCGCTCAGACGGCGTTCGCCGCACTCAGCGCCGCGCGCACCGTGGCCGTCGCGACATCGACATCGATGCCGACCCCGAACACCGTCCGCCCATCGGCGGTGCGGCATTCGAGATACGCCGCCGCCTGCGCCTGCGCGCCGACGCCGATTGCGTGTTCGTTATAGTCGATCACGTCGAGGTCCACGCCGCAATCCTCGCGCAGCGCATCGAGCACGCCGGAGATCAGGCCATTGCCGCGCCCGCTGATCGAGCGTTCCTCGCCGTCGAGCCGGACGCGGCCGACAAAGGTGCGCGGCGGGCCGCCGCCGGGGGCGTGGTTTTCCTGATAGTCGATCAGCGCGAAGCGGTCGCGGCCGGTCGGCAGATAGGTCGTCTCGAACAGCTGCCAGATATCGGCAGCGTTGAGTTCGCGGCTGCTTTCGTCGGCAAAGGCCTGCACATGGCGGCTGAAATCGGCCTGCAGGCGCTTGGGCAGCTTCAGCCCCTTATCCTGCTCAATCACCCAGGCGACCCCGCCCTTGCCGGATTGCGAATTGACCCGGATCACGGCTTCATAGCTGCGCCCGAGATCGGCCGGGTCGATCGGCAGATAGGGGACTTCCCAATATTCGTCGTTGCGCTCCGCCTGTGACGCGAAGCCCTTCTTGATCGCGTCCTGATGGCTGCCCGAAAAGGCGGTGAAGACCAGGTCGCCGGCATAGGGTGTGCGCGGATGCACCGGCAGGTTGGTGCAATAATTCACGGTGCTGACGATCTCATCGATGTCGGAGAAATCGAGTTTCGGATCAATGCCTTGCGTGTACATGTTGAGCGCGACCGTCACCAGGTCGCAATTGCCGGTGCGCTCACCATTGCCGAGCAGACAGCCCTCGACCCGGTCGGCGCCGGCCATCAGGCCGAGCTCCGCCGCCGCTACGCCGGTACCGCGGTCGTTGTGCGGATGCAGCGAGATGACGATGCTGTCGCGGTTGCGGATGTTCTTGCCGAACCATTCGATCTGGTCGGCATAGATGTTGGGCGTGGCGCATTCGACCGTCGCGGGCAGGTTGAGGATAATCGGATGGTCGGGGGTGGGGCGCAGCACTTCCATCACCGCCTCACACACCTCGACCGAGAAATCGAGTTCGGCGGTCGAGAAGGTTTCGGGGCTATATTCGAAATGCCAGTCGGTGCCGGGCTGGGCGGCGGCCTGGTCGCGCAGGATCATGGCGCCCTGCACCGCGATCTGGCGTACCTCGTCGCGAGTCATGCCGAAGACGATCTTGCGCCAGGCCGGGCTGACCGCGTTGTAGAGATGGACGATCGCCCTGGGCGCGCCGCGCAGGCTTTCGAAGCTGGTTTCGATCAGGTCGCGGCGCGACTGGGTCAGCACCTGGATCGTCACATCGTCGGGGATGCGGTCGTTCTTCACCAGGCCGGAAATGAAATCGAACTCGGTCGCGCCAGCGGAGGGGAATCCGACCTCGATCTCCTTCAGCCCGACCTTGACCAGCAGGTCGAAAAGGCGGGTCTTCTTCTCCGCATCCATCGGGTCGATCAGCGCCTGATTGCCGTCGCGCAGGTCAGTCGAGAGCCAGCGTGGCGGCCGGGTGATGGTGCGCGACGGCCATTGGCGGTCGGGCAGGTCGATCTGGGGGAAGGGGCGGTATTTTACGGAAGGGTCACGCAGCATGGCTTCGGGTCTCGCAATTCGCTTGTCGTCGTCTGGGGCGGCGGCATTTGATTTTGTGGGGATGTCCCACGGGCCCTTAGGCGGATCGCGCACGCCCGAGGCGCGCGGCGAGGGTCGCGCCTAAGGGCGCGTAAGTCGAAGCAGCGAAAGGCGAGTGGCCTGCGTCATTGCCTGTTCGCCTAGCGTGGCGACGGGCCGCATGTCCAGCCCGGATTTACGGTCACTTCTGATCGAACCAGGCGTCCATCGGGCTTTTCGGCAGGAACCACAGGATGGCGACCGCGGTGGCAGCGGCCACGCCGAGCCATGGCGTGATGAAGCTGAGCGGAATGCCTGCCGCATAGATGCCGGTGGCGACCAGGGTCTTGCGGATGCCGCGGCGGTGATAGCGGTCTGCGGCAGGGCCGGCGATGCCGGTGGCGCGGATCGCGCGCTGCAGCGGGCCATAGGCGATCGCCGGCAGCAGCATCGTCACGAGATAGATGATCGTCGCGTCGCGGCTGAAATGCTGCTCGCCGAGATAGGCGGTCGAGAAAGGCACCAGCGACAGGGTGAAGAGCAAGGCGAGATTGCCCCAGATCAGCGGATTGGTGACCTTGGTCGCATGACTGAACAACTGGTGATGATTGACCCAGTAGATGCCGACATAGGCGAAGCTCAGCACATAGGCGACCGCGATCGGCCAAAGCTGCCAGAGGTGGTGCATGCCCGCCTCTTCCGGCGCCTTCAGTTCGAGCACCATGATCGTGATGATGATCGCAATCACACCATCGGAGAAGGCCTCGACCCGGCCGACGCCCGGCACGCCTTCCTGCCCGCCATCGGCGGGGCGGCCGTCGTCGGTCAGTTCTGTCTTGCTCATCTCGTCCCCCCAATCGCGCACAGGCGGCGCCACGGCATTCCCGCGCCGTGGCGTCGTCGTTATTGCCGGGCGGCTACTTCTGGAAGCCGGCCGCGATCTTGAGCTTGATCTCGTCGGAGACGATCGGGACGCCGAAGCCGAGGCCGAATTCGCTGCGCTTGATCGTGCCCTCGGCTTCGAAACCGACATTGTCCTTGCCGCCCATCTGCGGCGGGGTCTTGCCGGCGCCGTAGAAATCGACGTCGAGCGTAACCGGCCGCGTCACGCCGTTCAGCGTCAGATTGCCGGTCACGACCGCTTCGTCCTCATCCTTGACCTGGACCGAGGTCGAGACGAAATGGGCGGCCGCCGGATTGGGGCCGAAAAAGTCGGGCTTCCCGCCGGCCGTTGCCGGGGCCTTGAGCAGATGGCTGGTGAGGCCGGCGCTGGCGGTGGTGATCTTGGCGATCGGTATGGTGACATCGACCTTGGCGGCCGCCAGATTCTTCGGGTCGAGCTCCAGCGTGCCTGTGATGTCGCCGACCAGCCCGAAATAGGGCGTCAGGCCCATATGATCGACCGACCAGCTGACCAGCGTGTGATAGGGATCCGCCTTGTAGGCGCCGCCGGTCACCAGCGCGACGTTCTTCGACCCCGGCTTCTCCATTGCCTGCTGCGCGAGCAGCGGGGTGGCGATGATGGCGGTGGCGGCGAGCAGGATCAGGGGAAGGCGCATCGGGTCGTCTCCAGACAAGGGAAAGGGGCCGCGCCAGTCTGACGCGACCCCTTCCACCACGCAAGCGCCGAAGCGGAAACGCTTAGTTCTTGTCCTTGTCCACCAGCTTGTTGGCCCCGATCCATGGCATCATCGCGCGCAGTTCGGTGCCGACCTTCTCGATCGGATGCGCCTCGGCCCGCTTGCGTGCGGCCTTGAGTTCAGGCTGGCCGGCGCGGTTGTCGAGGACGAAGTTCTTCACGAAACGGCCGCTCTGGATGTCGTCCAGCACGCGCTTCATCTCCGCCTTGGTCTCGCTGGTGATGATGCGCGGGCCCGTGGTGATGTCGCCATATTCGGCGGTGTTGCTGATCGAATAGCGCATATTGGCGATGCCGCCTTCATAGAGCAGATCGACGATCAGCTTGGTTTCGTGAAGGCATTCGAAATAGGCCATTTCGGGTGCGTAACCGGCTTCGGTCAAGGTTTCGAAACCGGCCTGGATCAGATGGGTGATCCCGCCGCACAGCACGGCCTGCTCGCCGAACAGGTCGGTTTCGCATTCCTCGCGGAAATTGGTCTCGATGATGCCCGAGCGGCCGCCGCCGACGCCCGAGGCGTAAGCGAGCGCGATGTCATGCGCGTTGCCGCTCTTGTCCTGGTCGATTGCGATCAGGCAGGGGACGCCGCCGCCGCGGACATATTCGGAGCGCACGGTGTGGCCCGGACCCTTGGGCGCGATCATGATCACGTCGAGATCGGCGCGCGGTTCGATCAGGCCGAAATGCACGTTGAGGCCGTGCGCGAAGGCAAGCGCGGCACCCTGCTTCATATTGGCGTGAAGATCGTCGGCATAGATCGCGGCCTGATGTTCATCGGGGGCGAGGATCATGACGATGTCGGCCCAGGCCGCCGCTTCGGCGTTCGACTTGACCGCGAAGCCCGCGTCGATTGCCTTTTTGGCGGTGGCCGAGCCTTCGCGCAGTGCGATCGCCACGTCCTTCACGCCGCTGTCGCGCAAATTCTGGGCATGGGCATGGCCCTGGCTGCCATAGCCGACGATCGCGATCTTCTTGGTCGAGATCAGGTTCAGATCGGCATCGCGATCGTAATAGACACGCATTCTAGTTCCCCTTCTGCTCCTCTCCCCCTGTGGGAGAGGATACGGAGCCATGGCCTCGCGAAGCGAGGGTTAGGCGAAGTTGGTGAGGGGGCTGACAAGGGCAGGGGTTTCCCCCTCACCCTCCCGCTGCTGCACAGCGGGCCCCTCCCTCTCCCACAAGGGGAGAGGGGAAAATCAGACCGGTTCTTTCCCCCGGGCGATGGCGACGATGCCGGTGCGGGCGACCTCGATCAGGCCGACCTCGCGCATCAGGGTGACGAACGTGTCGATCTTCTCGCGCCCGCCGGTCACTTCGAACACGAAGCTCGAGGTCGTCGCATCGACCACGCGGGCGCGATAGACATCGGCGAGGCGCAGCGCCTCGATGCGGTGATCGCCGGTGCCGGCGACCTTGACCAGCGCCAGCTCGCGTTCGACATGCGGGCCGAGCGCGGTCAGGTCGGTGACCGAATGAACCGGAATCAGCCGGTCGAGCTGAGCGAGGATCTGCTCCATCGTCTCATCCGATGCGCTGGTCACGATGGTGATCCGGCTGACCGCATGGTCGGCGGTCACGTCGGACACGGTCAGGCTTTCGATGTTGTAGCCGCGTGCGGTGAACAGGCCGGCGATTCGCGCGAGAATGCCCGGTTCATTGTCGACCATGATCGCCAGCGTGTGACGCTGCGTCGTTTCCGTCTTGATGTGCATCAGACCAGCGCCTTCGCTTCGTCGTCCATTTCGCCGGTGACTTCATTGGCCTGAAGGATCATTTCAGTGTGCGCTGCGCCCGACGGGATCATCGGGAAGCAATTGGCCAGCTGGCTGACCATGCAGTCGACCAGCACCGGGCCGTCATGCGCGAGCATCGCGGCGATGCCGTCATCGAGCTCGCCTGGCTTCTCGATCTTGATGCCCTTCCAGCCATAGGCCTCGGCGAGCTTGACGAAGTCGGGCAGGGAGTCGCTGTAACTCTCGGCATAACGGCTCGAATAGGTCAGTTCCTGCCACTGACGGACCATGCCCATATATTGGTTGTTGAGGATGAAGATCTTGACCGGCAGGCGATATTGCGTCGCCGTCGCCAGTTCCTGGATGTTCATCTGGATCGAGGCTTCGCCGGCAATGTCGATCACCAGCGCCTTGGGATTGCCGAGCTGCGCGCCGATCGCGGCGGGCAGGCCGTACCCCATCGTGCCGAGCCCGCCCGAGGTCAGCCATTTATTGGGCGCCTCGAAGTCGAAATGCTGCGCGGCCCACATCTGGTGCTGACCGACCTCGGTGGTGATGATCGGCGCCTGCTTGTGCGTCGCCTCCCACAGCGCACGGATTGCGCGTTGCGGCATGATCTCGGTCGCGCTGTCCGTGAAGTTGAGGCTGCCAACGGCGCGCCAGCCTTCGATCCGCCGCCACCATTCGGCGAGGTCGGGCTTGGGATGACGCCGTGCCTTGTAGACGCGGATCATATCCTCGAGCGCATGGCCGACATCGGCGACGATCGGCAGATCGATGCGCACCGTCTTGTTGATCGAAGAGCGGTCGATATCGATATGCACTTTGCGGCTGTTCGGGCTGAACGCATCGAGCCGTCCAGTCACCCGGTCGTCGAAGCGCGCGCCCATCGCGATCACCAGATCGGCCTGATTCATCGCCCAGTTCGCTTCATAGGTGCCGTGCATGCCGAGCATGCCGAGCCACTGGTCGGACGAAGCGGGAAATGCGCCCAGACCCATCAAGGTCGAGGTGACCGGCGCGCCGGTGATGCGCGCGAGTTCGCGCAGCAGCTGGCTTGCCGCCGGGCCCGAATTGATGATCCCGCCGCCGGTGTAGAAGATCGGCCGTTCCGCCGCCGCCAGCATGTCGACGACCTGCTCGATCGCCGACTGGTCGGCCTTGACCTGCGGGCGATAGGTCTTGTGCTTGATCGGACCGGGCTTGGTGTAGCGCGCGGTTGCGACCTGAACATCCTTCGGGATGTCGACCACGACCGGGCCGGGCCGGCCCGAGGTGGCGATATGGAATGCCTCATGGATCACCGCGCCGAGCTGGGCGGGATCCTTCACCAGATAGTTGTGCTTGGTGCAGTGGCGCGTGATGCCCACCGTGTCGGCCTCCTGGAACGCGTCGGTGCCGATCAGCGCGGTCGGCACCTGACCGGTGATCACGACCATCGGGATCGAATCCATCAGCGCGTCGGTGATGCCGGTGACGGCATTGGTCGCGCCGGGGCCGGAGGTGACGAGCACCACGCCGGGCTTGCCGGTCGAGCGCGCATAGCCTTCCGCGGCATGCGTTGCGGCCTGTTCGTGGCGCACCAGAATGTGCTTGATCCGACCCGAGCGGAACAGAGCATCATAGATTGGAAGAACCGCGCCGCCCGGATAGCCGAACACGACTTCCACACCGAGATCGCACAGCGCCTCGACAAGGATATCGGCTCCACTCTTCTCGGTCATTGGTCGTCCTTCATGATTGCAGCGCAACAAATGCAATGCGAAGCGCGCTGCTAGGGATGGAAAATGCGGTCGTCAACCTCAATTGTGTAATCTAGTTTCAATATCGTCGATCAGCGTGTTCGAATCTGTCTCCGACGTCCGGGGCCACATAGCGGGAGGTTGATTCCGAAACCATGTAAATTGTCGCTTGGCATATTGGCGGGTGGCGAGACGGGCGCGGGTCAGCGCTTCGTCGCGGTCGATCTCGCCATTCAGCAACGCGGCGATTTCGGGAACGCCGATCGCACGCAACACCGGGGCGAGTGACGGGATGTCGGTGCGGGCGAGCAGCGCTTCGACTTCGGCGATCGCGCCATGGTCGAACATCCAGCCGAGCCGCGTGTCGCAGCGGTCGAGCAGCCAGTCGCGATCGGGCAGCAAGATGGTTGCGGTCAGGTGGATCGCATTGCCGATGCCCCCGGTCTTGTCGCGTTGCCAGTCTGTGAGCGGGCGGCCGGTGGATCGCACGACCTCGAGCGCGCGGGCGACACGCGTCGTATCGGCAGGCGCAAGGCGTTGCGCGGCGACGGGATCGGCCTCGGCCAGCAGGCGATAGGCCTGGGCAACGGGCAGGGCGCGGATTTCCTCGCGGATCGCCGGGTCGATCGGCGGGACCGGCGCGATCCCGTCAAGCAGGGTGCGGATATGGAGGCCGGTGCCGCCGACCAGGACCGGCAACCGGCCTGATGCGTGGGTCTCGGAGATAACTTGCCGCGCATCGGCCGCCCAGTGCGCGGCGGAACTGCTTTCGGCACCGTCGACATAACCGAACAGTCGGTGCGGAACGCGTGCCTCTTCCTCGGCGGTGGGGCGCGCCGAGAGGACACGCAGATCGGCATAGATTTGCGCCGAATCCGCGTTGATCACCACGCCGTCATGTCGTTCGGCGAGCCCCATCGCCAGCGCGGACTTGCCGCTTGCGGTCGGCCCTGCAATGAGCGCCACGCGGGGCAGGGGCTCCGGATTCGAGGATTGGGCCATGTTCATCGCGACGCTGATAGCACCGGGGACACTGGCCGGGAGCGATATTTCCACCGCCGGCGACGTGCTTCGGGATGCCGGTTGCGAACCAGGTGCGACGGGCTGGATCGATGAGGGCTTTGCCGCCGATATCGGTTTCACCGGAGATCCGGCGGCGGCGCGCGAGGCGCTGGAAAGCAACGTCCCGGCCGTGGATATCGTTGTGCAGCCCGCCAAGGGACGCGCCAAGGCGCTGCTGGTTGCCGATATGGATTCGACCATGATCACGGTCGAATGCATCGACGAACTTGCGGATTATGCCGGCATCAAGCCGCAGATCGCCGAGATTACCGAGCGAGCGATGCGCGGCGAGCTGGATTTCGAGGCAGCGCTCGATGCGCGGGTCGCACTGCTCAAGGGGCTCGACGAAGCCGTGATCGAGCAGTGCCTCGCCGAACGCGTCGTCATCATGCCGGGCGCAGCGCCGCTGATCCGCACGATGCGGGAGCGTGGTGCGCTGACCATCTTGGTGTCGGGCGGCTTCACGCGCTTTGCCGAGCCGGTGGCCAAGATCATCGGCTTCGACCGCGCGATCGCCAATGTGCTCGAAGTGGCGGACGGCGCGCTGACCGGCACGGTGACCAAGCCGATCGTGGGGTCGGACACCAAGCTGCAGACCCTGCTCAACGCAGTGGCTGAGATCGGGTTGAACCCGAATCAGACATTGGCGGTCGGCGACGGCGCGAACGATCTGGCAATGATCAAGCGCGCAGGGCTGGGCGTGGCCTATCGTGCCAAGCCGATCGTCGCTGCGGCGGCAGCCGCGCGGGTCAGCCATAACGATCTCACCGCGCTGCTGTATGCGCAAGGGATCGCCAAGGCCGATTGGGTGACGGCGTAGCGGCCGGTGTCAGACGTTCCCGCATCCGGCAGGACCGCTGTTTTTCCGCTGTTACGAAAAAATAAAAAACCACCCCTGTTAAGTTGGATTTCAGTGGGGAATTAGCGGCTTCTTTTCAATCGCTTGATCGCTTCCACCGCTGTTATGGATAACAGGGGTGGATCGGTGAATTAACAGGGGTCAGCGATTGCCGAACAGCGGTGCGTCGTGTCCAGTCGTCATTCCAACCATGAGAAAAAGCGGGCCGGGACCCGAGCAGGGTTCCGACCGGCTCCCGCCTGTCATGGTCGATGTCGGGGTTGAATCGCCAATAGATCCTATGGCCCGACCGGTACGCATGGCTTGACCGCGCCGCAGGCGCGCGAGGCTTCGCTGCTCGAGGCGAACGGCCCGACGAGCAAGCGGGTAAGCGCGCCGCTCTTCACATAATAGGGCTGGCGACCGGCAAAACGGCCGGCGACTTGCCCCCACAGCTTGCGCGCATTGTTGGGATCGCCGAACGCGCCGAGCTGCACGCGCCACTTGCCGGTTGCGGCCGGACGGGGCGGCGGGGCCTGTGTCGCGACCGGTGCCGGACGGGGCTTCGTCCGTACCGGCGGTTGCGCCGGCGCCTCGTCAACGGGGCGCGGGCCGGCATTGTCGTCATAGGATGAGGGCGGCACTTCGGTACCCCGCATGGCGGTCTGCGTACCCGAGCCGGAGGTTTCCGGCGGCAGCGGCGACCGCGCGGCATCGGCTTCATATTGACGCGCGAGGACCAGGCCCTTCTGGCGCTGATCCTGCGGAATATATTGATCCATCTGCGCTTGCACGGTCGACGCCTGGGGCAGACCGGAGGCGGCGGAGCGGACCATCAGCGCATAGGCGCGCGGCCAGTCGCGCGGCACGCCGTCGCCATTGTAGAGCATGGTGCCGAGCACGAGCTGAGCGCGCGGTTCGCCGCGGGCGACCGATTTCTCCAGCCAGGGCAGTGCCTCGGCGCGCTTTCCGCCCTGGAACAGGATCAGGCCGTAATTGGTCTCACCCTGGGGGTGACCCTGGAGCGCAGCCTTGCGGTACCAGCTTTCGGCCATGGCGATATCGACCGGCACGCCGCGGCCGAGCTTATAGGCCTGGCCGAGATTGAACTGGGCATCGGCGTCACCGGCGATCGCCGCCGGCCGCCATTCGTCGACGGCCCTCTTATATTCGCCGCGGCCCCAGGCATCGACGCCTGCTTTCACGTCGGCAACCGCCGGCGTGGCCAGCGCCATGAAGATACCGGCAAGGCCCAAGGCTATCGGGCCAAGAGCCACCGGACGAAGCGTGCTGCGCATAATCTGTTCCATCCTCGCTACACCACTTGAGGTCGATAATGCCCCCTAACGCGAAATTGGCAAAGATTTCGTTAGCCATATCGTGCCGAAACGGGGCGCGGCCGTTCCGGTGCCGGCTTTCAACCGCCGCATCCAAGTCGCTCTCCGGCCCGTTAACCGGTTCTTGACGTGTCCCATGCCATTTCAGCCCCTGGATTTTAGCGGGAGTTCAGGGGACACATGCGCGTTCTCGCGATGGCATCACAGAAAGGCGGGTCGGGCAAGACCACGCTGTCCGGGCATCTGGCCGTTCAGGCACAGCTGGCCGGCGCCGGCCCGGTCGTGCTGATCGATATCGACCCGCAGGGGTCGCTGTCCGATTGGTGGAACGAGCGGAGTGCCGAATATCCGGCCTTTGCGCAAACAACGGTGGCGCGGCTCGCCGCCGATCTGGAGGTGCTGCGTCAGCAGGGCTTTCGATTGGCGATGATCGATACGCCGCCGGCAATCACCATGGCGATCCAGAGCGTGATCCAGGTCGCAGAGCTGATTGTCATTCCGACGCGACCGTCGCCGCACGACCTGCGCGCCGTCGGTGCGACGGTCGATCTTTGCGAACGCGCCGGCAAGCCGCTGCTGTTCGTGGTCAACGGCGCGACGCCCAAGGCCAAGATCACCTCGGAAGCAGCGGTCGCGCTGTCGCAGCATGGCACGGTGGCTCCGGTCACGATCCATCACCGCACCGATTTCGCTGCATCGATGATCGATGGCCGTACCGTGATGGAGGTCGATCCCAATGGACGCTCCAGCCAGGAAGTTCAGGCGCTCTGGACCTATATCTCCGACCGGCTCGAGAAGAATTTCCGCCGTACCGTCTTTGCCGCCCCTCAGGCGGTCAACGGCTATGGTCAGCAGCGTCCGGCCGCAGGCGGCTTCGGCCGCCGCGTGATGAGCTGAGGGAGGGCCTGACATGATTGGACAGCCCAAACCCTTCGCATCGCTTTCCTCGACCCTGCTGGCCCGCAAGGGCACGGCGCGTCCCGCCATGCGCCCGCAGGGCTTTGGCGGCTTCGGCGCGCTGCAGACGCAGGACGATCTCGGCTGGAACGACATGGGCGATCCGCACGACGTGCATGCCCATCATGAAGAACAACCGGCCGTACCGCCCGTGCTGATGCAACGCGAAGCGCTGCAGCGCGAGATGATCGGCGACGACTTCGACGCGCCTCCGGTTCAGCCAGCGCCCATGTTCGATTCGTATGAAGACGAACCCGAGCCCGAACTCGAGGAAGATTATGCGCCGGCGATAGAATCCGTTCTGGCGGTGAAGCCGGTCCGCGCCGTCGAAACACCGGTCGCGGCACTTGCGGTAGCCTCGTCTCCAGTTGTGGCGCCTCCGGTCGCGGCGCCCCCTGTTGTGGTGGCCCCGGTTGCTGCCGTGCCCGTAGCAGCGCCAAGTGTTGCGAACATGGTTCCGGTCGCTGTCACGCTCCCCCCGGCGCGCGCGGCACAGATCGTTCGCGAGACGAGCGCCAAGCGGGGCAAGGCGGCGTTCACGCTGCGGCTCGATCAAGACCGTCATCTGCACCTGCGCCTGGCAAGCGCACTCAGGAACCGTTCCGCCCAGCAACTCGTCACGGAGGCGCTGGACGCATTTCTCGAAACTTTGCCCGAGGTGGCCGAGCTGGCGAACCAGCTGTCACCACCGGCCGCACGTTGATCGATTTGGGGGAAATCCGATGAAGACCCGGGCCTTGTTCACCGCTGGAATGTCCGCACTCGTGCTTGGCGGGACGGTGTTCGTCTGCGCCACTGGGCCGGGTGGTATAGCCACCGCCAGCACGCGTGCGGAAACCGATGTCGAAAAGGCCGCCGCCAGGGAAGTGGCGACGGCGCGCAAGGCATTCGGCAAGGGCAAATATGATCAAGCGGTCGCCCATGCCGAAGCGGCGGTCGGTTTCGGGCCGCAGGTTGCGAGCTATCGCATGCTGCTGGCGCAAAGCTATCTTCGCGCCGGGCGCTTCAGTTCCGCGCGCCAGTCTTTTGCCGATGTTCTGGCACTCGAGCCGTCGAACGGCGGGGCCGCGCTGCAACTCGCGCTGACCGAGATCGCCGAAGGCAATTGGGACGGCGCACGCCGCACGCTCGATGCCAATGCCTCGATCATTCCGGCCAGCGATCGTGGCCTGGCCATCGCACTGGCCGGCGATCCGGGCACCGCCGTCGAAGTGCTGGTCGCCGCTGTTCGGACGCCCGGTTCGGATGCGAAAACCCGGCAGAATCTTGCGCTCGCGCTTGCGCTGGCCGGGCGCTGGCAGGATGCCAAGACCCTTATTGCAGTCGATGTGGCTCCCGCCGAGGTCGACAAGCGGATCATGGAATGGGCGAGCTTTGCGCGCCCGACTTCGGCCTCCGACCAGGTCGCAGCGCTACTCGGCGTGACGCCTGCCCAGGATTCGGGCCAACCGGTCGCGCTGGCGCTCAACATGCCGCGCGGTACGGCGCTGGCGAGCACGGGGAGCGTTCCGGTCGAGACTGTCGCGCCGAGCCAGCCCGCGACCGCGGTCGCTGTCGCTACCGAGGCAAGCTTGCCTGCGGAAACATCGGTCGCCGCGGTGGCTGCGCCCGCTTCTTATGTCAGCTTCGGCCCACGTCAGGAAATGGTTCAGTCGATCCCGGCACGCGTTGCCCGTATGAAGCCGGAACCGCGCGATACGCCAGGCGCGGCGGTCAGCCCGATCGTTGCCCCGAAAGCGGCCAGGCTCGTCACTGCCAAACCCAAACCGGTTGCCGGTGCGGCTGTGGCGCCACGCATCACGGCCAAGGGCAATTTCTTCGTCCAGCTCGGCGCGTTCGAAAGTGCCGCCGTCGCCAAGGACGCCTGGGGACGCGCCACCCGGCGCGAGGCCGGCTTTGGCGGCCAGAAGCCATCGGGCATGCCGATCAAATCGGCGGCCGGCAGCTTCTATCGCCTGTCGGTCGGCGGCTTTGCCCGCAACGATGCCAACGCATTGTGCAAAAGCTACAAGGCGAAGGGCGGTACCTGCTTCGTGCGCGCCAGTGCGGGCGACCAGCCGGCCAGCTGGGTCAAGTAAGGGCCGGCGCGAAGCGCCTGATTACAGAAGCTCGGCGCCGCCCTTGAACAGGCGGCGCACCTTGCCCTGAACCGGCAACCCGTCGAATGGGGTGTTGCCGGCGATGGCAACCATATGGTCGGCATCGATCAGCCACGGCGCATCGGCATCGAACACCATCAGATCGGCCGGCATACCTGCCGCCAGCGTGCCCGTTTCAAGCCCGAGTATGGCGGCGGGATTGGCCGAGAGCAGCGCCATCAACCGTTCGACCGTGATCACCTCGTCGCGGACCATGCCAAGCGCGAGCGCGAGCAAGGTTTCTGCACCCGCCATGCCCGGCGCCGAATCGGCGAAGGGCAAGCGTTTCTCCTCCGGCCCGCGCGGGTCATGCCCCGAGCACAATACATCGATCGTCCCGTCGGCCAACGCCTGCAGGCAGGCCCGGCGATCGCTTTCATCCCGTAACGGCGGCGACAAATGAGTGAAGGTGCGAAAATCGCTCATCGCGATGTCGGACAGCAGCAGATGGGCAGGGGTGATGCCGCAGGTGACCGCGATACCCCGGCGTTTCGCGGCGCGCACCAGGTCGAAACCAGCGGCCGTCGTTACCTGGCGCAGATGCAGCTTCGCGCCGGTTTCCTCAGCCAGCATCAGATCGCGTGCGATCGCCAGAGCCTCGGCAATCGCCGGCGCCGAGGGCAAGCCCATCCGCGTCGCGGTTTCGCCCGAGGTGGCGACGGCCTCACCGACCACGCCGCCATCCTCCGGGTGCGCGATGACGGTCAGGCCGAGATCGCCAGCATAGGCCAGGACTTTGCGCATCACGCCCGAATCGGCGATCCAGCGCTCGCCCGTGCCCACGGCCCGGGCGCCCGCGTCGCGATTGATCGCCATTTCGGCGAGATCCTGGCCGGCAAGGCCGCGGGTCGCGGCGGCGATCGGATGGATCCACAACCCCGGACGCCCGATCAGCGCGGCGCGCTGCACCACGCCAGGTTCATCCAGGACCGGTGTCTGGTCGGGCATCAGCCCGACCCGGACGATGCCGCCGGCATGGCAGGCGGGAATGTCGATCGTGAAGACCCCCAGATCGACGATCGCCGGGGCGAGCGTCGCGCCCTTGCAGTCGATGACGTCTGCGTCCTTGGGAATCCTGATGTCGCCGCTTGCCGCGATGGTCTCGCCACGCACCAGCACCGCGCCCTTGCTGGCTCCGGCGACCGGGCAGACCAGGTTGGCATTGGTCAGGGCAAAGGTACGGCTCATGACCAGCCTTTCACGCGGCGCGCGCGGCGCGTCAGCACATCGAGACAGGCCATGCGCACCGCCACGCCCATTTCGACCTGTTCGGTGATCGCCGAATGCACGACATGGTCGGCGACCGCCGAGTCGATCTCGACGCCGCGATTCATCGGTCCGGGATGCATCACCAGCACATCGGGTTTGGCGCGGGCGAGGCGTGCCAGCGTCAGGCCGTAGCGCAAGTGAAATTCCCGGTTGGAGGGGATGAAGCCGCCACTCATCCGTTCATTCTGCAGCCTGAGCATCATCACCACATCGGCGCCTTCGAGCGCCTGGTCGAAATCCGTGAAGGGCGTGACGCCCATTCGCTCCATCCCCGCCGGCATCAGTGTCGAGGGTGCGCAGACGCGCACCTCGGCGGCGAGCGCGGTGAGCGCGAGGATGTTCGAGCGCGCGACTCGACTGTGCAATATGTCGCCGCAGATCACCACGCGCTGCCCGGCGACCGAGCCGCGCCGGCGGCGGATGGTCAGCGCGTCGAGCAGCGCCTGAGTCGGGTGTTCATGCCGACCGTCGCCGGCATTCAGCACGGGGCAATCGACCTTGTCGGCAATCAGCCGCACCGCGCCCGAACTCTGATGGCGGATCACGATCACATCGGCGCGCATCGCATTGAGCGTCATCGCGGTGTCGATCAGCGTCTCGCCCTTCTTCACCGAGGATTGGGCGGCGTGCATGTTGACGACATCGGCACGCAGCCTTTTGCCCGCGATCTCGAACGAGAGCAGCGTGCGGGTGCTGTTTTCGAAAAAAGCGTTGATCTGAGTCAGGCCGCGCAGCTGCTTGTGGCTCTTGTCACGGCTGCGATTGCTGTCGATCCATTGTTCCGATTCGTCGAGCAGGAACATGATCTCATGCGGTTGCAACCCGTCGATCCCGGTCAGGTGCCGGTGCGGGAAAACGGCGCTTCCGGCGAACTGCGAAGCGGGGCGATGATCTGAAGCTGACATTAAAGGGATCGGGTAGCGAGACGGCGGCGGAGGCGCAAGCGGGGAGGTAGTTGATTGTTGCAGGACGCGGCGCGATTTTCGGTCGTCCGGTTCACGCGGGCGATCCACGAGCCCAATCCAATCGCATTGCAAGAACGACAGGGTCTGATATGATCGAGCTTGGGCATTAAGCATCTGTAACAGGGGGATATTTATGAAGGCGATAACGATCGGGGCGATCTTGGCCGGGCTGTCTCTGGCCGCCTGTGGCTCCGGTGGGGGCGGTTCGACGACCGGAAACACGCCGACACCAACACCAACGACCAGTCCCACGCCAACACCAACGCCGACCCCGCCGGCGAGTTACACCAGCTTCGACAGTCTGACGGGCAATCAGAATTTCGCATCGACCTGCGCCGCCTTGCTGCTGAACGGGAATCCGCCGCAGGTCACGCCGGCCACGCCATATGGCCAGGGGGTCAACATCGCGTATGATTCCCCAACCGCGACTTACACGCTGAGTGCCAACGGACAGACCCAGACCTTCGGTCCGGCGGATGTCGATCCGGCCGCACCGGCTCCGGCCAAGGCTTATGTCAAATTCACCCCAAGCGGCGCGCGTGCCGATAGCTTCGTCCTGTTCAATCCGGGTGCGGGGGGCAGCGGGCTGACCTATGCGCGGGCGGTGCAGTGGCGGAACACAGCCAGCATTCCTACTCTCACGATTAATTTCTGCGGGATCGGTGTACAGACGCGGGTCAATGATGCGCCGCCGGTCACGTCGGTCAGCTTTACACGGAGTGGTATCACCGGCAGCGCCTTCCTGCGCAATCCGAGCGGGTCGACGACACAATTCTCGCTCGTCAAAAGCACGATCGGCATGACGGTCAACCTAACCACAGGAAAGATCGTCGCGACGATGAATCTTGTCGGTACGCCCTTGCCGACCGGTTCCGGCGCAGATGTCGATTTGGGAACATTTACCGGCGATGGCGATATCGATCCGTCCACCGGTAACTATTACGGATCGTGGAGCGGGACGACGCGGCCGGTGATCGGCAATTTCGGCGGCGCTTTCTTCGGGCCGCAAGGACAGGAATATGGCTATTCCTTCAACATGCTGAATTTCGGTGGTGGAACACTGGATTTTTCGGTCGCCGGCGCGGTGTTCGGCGCGCGATAGACCGGATGCATGGCATGAAGCCTTAGACGGGAAGCCTTGGACGGGTCGGGGGCAGTGCCCCGACCCGGAGTTCAAACGCCGACCAGCGCATCGATCGCGCCCTGCAGGATGTAGGCGGCGGCCATCTTGTCGACCAGCTCGGCGCGTTTGGCGCGGCTTGCGTCCTGTTCGATCAGGGTGCGGGTCACGGCTTGAGTCGACCAGCGCTCGTCCTGCAGGAAGATCGGCAGGCCGAGATCCTCCATGTTGCGGGCAAATGCGCGGCTCGACTGGCTGCGCGGGCTTTCGCTGCCGTCGGTCAGGTTGAGCGGCAGGCCGATGACGATGCCCTTGACCTGCTGTTCGGCGATCAGCGCGGCGAGCGCGAGCTTGTCCTTTTGAAACTTGGTGCGGCGGATCAGCGTGGCGGGAGAGGCGAAGCTCCAGCCGGCGTCACATAAAGCCGTGCCGATCGTCTTGGTACCGACGTCGAGACCGATCAGGCGGCCGCCGGCAGGGAGGGCGTCACGGAAGAGTGTGCGGTCGGTGGTGATCATTTCACACCCTTCCGTTCGACCCCGGAGTTGATCCGGGGTCGTCGAAGCGCCGTCCTGATTTTTCTCACAGGCCGACAAGAAGGACGGCCCCTCGACAGGCCCAGGGCGAACGGGGAGAGGGAAGCCGTCATCTGGCTTGGAATGCCGCGAGCGCCGCCGCGCGGCGTCGGCGCGGACATTGGCCCAGAACAGGCCATAGTCATAAACATGGTAGTTGTTGCCGGGCAGCACATAGCTGCCCATGTTCGGTCCCGCGCCGATCAGCAACAGGCCGCGGCCCGCACAGCGTGCCGGAACCTGGCCGGCGACGATCGTCGCGCTGCCGAGGTCGGCGGAGGGAAGCAATGTGCCGAGGTTGGCCGTCGCGGGGGCTGCGGCATCAGCCGTTCCGGTCAGCGGGTTGGTGCAGACCATCGGGGTGCCCTTGCGCGGCTGGCCGTTGAAGCCGGTCGTGGTGTCGAACATATCGATGATCAATTCGGGTTCGGCCGGCTCGGCGAAGCTCTGCCAGGACAACAGACATCCGGCCTGATCGGCGCGCGTGCATTCGGCGAGGCCCAGCAAGGGCAGGTCGGTGGTGCGCGACACCGGCCAGCCGACGACATAGGCCGCGACGATGCGCTTGGCGAGCGGCGTGCCGGCGACGCGGTCACGCAACAAGCGGGTGAGGTGCAGCGCACCCTGGCTGTGGCCGGCAAGGATGATCGGGCGGTCGCCGGCTTCCTTCAGGAACTGATCGAAGGCGGCGGCGATGTCGCGATAGGCGAGATCGAGCGCCTTTTGCGCCTCGGCCTGGCTGGTCAGGAACGCGCCGAACGTCGCCTGGCGGTAGCGTGGCGCCCAGATTGCGCCGCTTTCGTTGAAGGCAGTCGCCTGGCCGCGCAGGAACAGCACGGCCCGATCGTTCGCCTCGGCATCGTCGAGCGGCGCGTTCCAATGCGTGCGGCCGAGATAGGAAGTCGGATGGATGTAGAAGATCGCGGCGGCGGGCGAAGTCGCTGCCTTGTAACCGGCCGGTGCCCATAGCGCCGGATTACCGCGCATGCCGGGCCGCGCGACCCATAGTTTCGGATCGGCATAGGCATTGGCCGGTTGCGCCGGCAATGCCTCGAACGCAGCACTTGGTACCGTCGCGAAGCGGATCAACTGTGGACCCCAGAGCCGGTAGGCGAAGAGCGACGCTATCGCCAGCACGATGAGGATCGCGATGACATAGAGGAACTTCCGGGCCAAACGCCAAACTCCAATGTGCCAGGCGGGAATGCCGCCTGCCGGGATAATCGCATGCGCCGTGCCTGATGAAGGCAATGCTTGCAATCGTGATCGCACCAGCCTTCATTCGCCGGGAAAAGGGGCATAGCGATGAGCGACGAAGCTGCAGCGGGATACGAAAGCGCAGTGCGCGACCATGGCGAATGGCGGGCGCGGCCGCTGATCCTGGCCGGTATCGGGCTGATCGTCGCGCTGATCCTCCAGCAATTGCTCGACCGCGATTACCGGAGCGGCGTGGTCACGCCCGAGCCGGCGACCTGGCGAATCGCACTGGCCACGGCCATCGGCGCGGGTGCTCTGGCGCTTGGCTTCGGCATGGAACGCCTGCGGCTGATCTGGTCGTTGATCTTTGCCGGGGTTGTCGGCGCGGTTGGCGGATTGATCCTCTATTGGCACGGCAATCCCGGCTGGGAGGCGTTTGGCGGGTGGAGCAATGCGAGCCTGTTCCTGTCGATCGCCATCGCGGTGCCACTGTTCCAGACCGCGCGCGACGAGGGGCGCTGGCAGTTCCCCTATGCGGAGGTTCATGGTCATGCCTGGACCAATGTCGTGCTGTGGTTCGCATGCTGGCTGTTCGTCGGCGTGGTGTTCCTGCTCGCCCATCTGCTGGCTGCGCTGTTCGATCTGATCGGGCTGAAGATCCTGACCGAGTTGCTGGGCAAGGACTGGTTCGGTGCCGGTATGGCGGGCGCTGCGTTCGGTGGCGCTTTGGGCGTGTTGCGCGAACGCGATCGGGTCGTGCGACTGCTCCAGCGCGTGGTGACAGCGGTGCTCGGCGTGCTCGCACCGATCCTTGGTGTCGGCCTGCTGATCTTTCTTGGTGCGCTGCCCTTCACCGGCCTCGGAGCTTTGTGGGAAGCGACCAAATCGACCACGCCGATTCTGCTTGGCTGCGTGATTGGCGCGCTGATCCTGGCCAATGCGGTGATCGGCAATGGCTCAGGTGAAGATGGGGAGGACGAAGCGACCAACCCGATATTGCGCTGGGGTGCGATGGCGCTGGCGCTGGCGATCCTGCCGCTGGCGGTGATCGCCGCGGTGGCGACGGGCGCGCGGATCGGCCAATATGGTTTCACGCCGGATCGGCTCTGGGCGCTGGTCTTCGTGATCCTCGCGAGTTGCTATGGTGTGGTTTATCTCGTGGCGCTGGTGCGTGGGCGCTTCGATTGGGCGCGGTTTGTCCGCGCATCGAATCTGACTCTGGCGTTCGTGGTTTCCGGGGTGGCGCTGTTCCTGGCCACACCGATCCTCAGCTTCAACGCAATCTCGGTGCGCGATCAGGTCGGGCGGCTGGAAAGCGGACGCACGGCGCCGGACAAATTTGACTGGGCGGCGCTCGCGTTTGATTTCGGCGATCCTGGCAAGGCGGCGATCGGACGGCTGGCCAAATCGTCCAAAACAGCGATTGCGACCCGCGCCAAGGAAGCCGCCGGCAAGGAAAATCGCTGGCAGGTGACACAGATCGAAGAAGGCCGCGATGAGGCCGACAAGTTGGTGAACCGACTGCGAGTCCTGCCAAAGCCCGTTCCGCTGCCCTATGCTCTTCGTCAAAAGCTCACCGGGTTCGAAAGCTGCGGGTCTTTTGGCCGGTGCACCGTGTTTTATTCGCCCAGTGCAACTGAAGCGATCGTCCTGCGCGAGGATTGCGTGGCGCGCCCGGAATCGTCGAATGTCTGCGCTGTCGCTCGCTTCTGGCAGCATGGCAGCGAATGGCGGTCCGTGCTGGGTGGTGAATGGCGTGGATTGAGCGATGCGCAACAGGCCGCGCTGAAGCGGGGCGCCGCCGCAGGGAGCTTTGAAATTCGCACCGTACCGCGCCGTCAGGTGTTTGTTGGCGGCGTTCCGGTGGGAGAACCGTTCGAATAGGTTGCGTCGGCGCGGCGGGCTCTGCTAGCCGCTCCGGCATGTCAGTCGATATCGCAACCGTCAAAAAGATCGCGAGCCTTGCCCGCATCGCGATCACCGAGGAAGAGGCCGCGCGTATCGCGCCCGAGCTCGACAATATCATGGGCTGGATCGAGCAATTGGGCGAGGTCGATTGCACCGGCGTCGAACCGATGACCGCAGTCATCCCCAATCATCTGCGCCTGCGCGATGACGTCGTCACCGACGGTGGCGTGCGCGACGCGGTGCTGTCCAACGCGCCCCAGGCCGAACACGGTTTCTTCACCGTGCCCAAGGTGATCGAATGATGAGCTTCTCCACCTCCGTTTGCCCTGAGCTTGTCGAAGGGTATCTCTCTACAAGCGGCTTCTACAGGCTCAGCCCGAACGGAGCAGCAAAGTGACAGACCTGACTGATCTTGGCGTCGCGGCGATCCGCGACGGGGTGCGTGTCGGCACCTTTTCGGCGCGTGAAGTCGCCGATGCGTTCATCGTCAAGGTGAGCCAGGCAAAGGCGCTGAATGCGTTCCTGGTCGAAACCCCGGACCATGCGATCGCCGCCGCCAAGGAAGCGGACTCGGCGCGCGCCGCGGGCGAAGCGCTCAAGCCGCTGGCCGGCGTACCGATCGGCATGAAGGACCTGTTCTGTACCAAGGGCGTGGCCTCGACCGCGGCGAGCCATATCCTCGAAGGCTTCACCCCGCCGTACGAATCGACCGTGTCGGGCAAGCTGTGGGACGCCGGTGCCGGCATGCTCGGCAAGCTCAACATGGACCAGTTCGCAATGGGATCGTCGAACGAGACCAGCGCGTTCGGCAATGTCATCTCGCCCTGGCGGCGCGCCGATGGTGGTAACGCACCGCTCGCGCCGGGCGGATCCTCGGGCGGCAGCTCCGCGGCGATCGCGGCTCGGCTGTGTCCGGCGGCGACCGGCACCGATACCGGTGGGTCGATCCGCCAGCCCGCCGCCTTTACCGGTATTTCCGGAATCAAGCCGACCTATGGCCGCTGCTCGCGCTGGGGCGTGGTGGCGTTCGCCTCGTCGCTCGACCAGGCCGGGCCAATGGCGCGCGACGTACGCGACTGCGCGATCATGCTTGAGGCGATGTCCGGTTTCGATCCGAAGGACGCGACCTCGCTCGAGCTCGACGTGCCGAAATGGGAGCAGAGCCTGTCGGGTAATCTGCGCGGCAAGCGCGTCGGTATCCCGAAGGAATATCGCGTCGACAATATGCCGGCCGAAATCGACGCCTTGTGGCAGCAGGGCATCGACTGGCTGAAGGATGCGGGCGCGGAGATCGTCGAGGTCTCATTGCCGCACACCAAGTACGCGTTGCCTGCCTATTACATCATCGCGCCGGCGGAGGCTTCGTCCAACCTCGCGCGCTATGATGGTGTGCGCTACGGCCTGCGCGACTTGCCCGATGGTGCGAATCTGCAGGACATGTATGCCGCGACCCGCGCTGCCGGTTTCGGGCCGGAGGTCAAGCGCCGCATCCTGATCGGCACCTATGTGCTCTCGGCCGGGTTCTACGACGCCTATTACACCCAGGCGCAGAAAGTCCGGACGCTGATCGCACGCGATTTCGACCGCGCCTGGGAAAGTTGCGACCTGCTGCTCACCCCGACCGCGCCGTCTGCGGCGTTCGCGCTGGGCGAAAAGCTCGCCGATCCGCTGGCGATGTATTTGAATGACGTTTTCACCGTGCCGTCGTCTCTCGCCGGCCTTCCGGCGATGTCGGTGCCGGGCGGTCTCGATATGGGCGGCCTGCCGCTTGGGTTGCAGATCATCGGTAAGGCACTGGACGAGCAGGGCGTGCTCAATGCCGGCCTGGCGCTGGAGGAACGTGCCGGGTTTGTCGCGCGACCGGAGGCGTGGTGGTAACGCCAGAGGGATTCCGCGCCCGCAACCTCGAGGTGCTGCGCGAAGCCCAGACGGCGCTGAACGTGGCGTTCGGTGCGATTCTCAGCGCTTATATCGGCAATTCGCTGGCCGAGATCGACAATGGCCCATTCGACCATACAGCGCTGGCGAAATTCTTCGTGTTCATCGCCATCTTCATCATCGGGTTATGCGTCGGCAACAGCGTGATCCTGCGTGGTGAGTTCCGCCTTGGAGCGCTGTTCCTGGCGATCGCAGCAGGTGCCGCGGTCGCGGCGCACAGCCAAGGTCGCTCGCTCGGCTTCGAGGTTGCGATCCTGCGCATCCTGGCCGGATGCTGGGTCGGTGCGCTTCTCGGCAGCAATGCGGTGCTGACCGCAATTCATTACATTCATCATCGGAATCGGAAATGAGCGACTATCGCATTCAGGGCGCAACCGGCGAGTGGGAGGTCGTGATCGGCCTTGAAGTCCATGCCCAGGTCACGTCGAACGCCAAGCTCTTTTCGGGCGCGGCGACGGCGTTCGGCGCGGAGCCGAACACGCAGGTGTCGCTGGTCGATGCCGCGATGCCCGGTATGTTGCCGGTGCCGAATCGTGAGTGCATCCGTCAGGCGGTGCGCACGGGCATGGCAATCGACGCGCAGATCAACAAATGGTCGCGTTTTGACCGCAAGAATTACTTCTATGCCGATTTGCCGCAGGGCTATCAGATCAGCCAGCTCTATCATCCGCTGGTCGGCGAGGGCGCGATCGACATCAGCCTCGACGAGAAGAACCCCGATGCCAGCGGCAAGCGGATTGGCGTTGAGCGTATCCATGTCGAACAGGATGCCGGCAAGCTGATGCACGATCAGCATCCGACGCGGTCCTATGTCGACCTCAATCGCTCGGGCGTCGCGCTGATGGAGATCGTGTCCAAGCCCGACATGGCTTCCCCCGCAGAAGCAGGGGCTTATCTGCGCAAGCTGAGATCGATTCTGCGTTATGTCGGCAGCTGCGACGGCAATATGGAAGAGGGTTCGATGCGCGCCGACGTCAATGTCAGTGTGCGCAAGCCCGGCGATCCGCTCGGTACGCGAACCGAGACCAAGAACGTCAATTCGGTTCGCTTCGTCATGGCGGTGGTCGAACAGGAAGCGCGCCGCCAGGTCGATGTTCTGGAAGAGGGCGGCCGTATCGTCCAGGAAACGCGCCTGTACGATCCCGATCGTAACGAGACGCGGTCGATGCGATCGAAGGAAGATGCGCATGATTACCGCTACTTCCCCGATCCCGATCTGTTGCCACTGGAGCTTGACGACGCGTTTCTTGCCGAATGCCGTGCAAGCCTGCCCGAACTGCCCGATACCAAGCGCGCCCGGTACCAGGCACTTGGCATCACGCCTTATGGCGCGGCGGTGCTGACTGCGGAGGTGGAAAATGCCCGCTGGTTCGATACGCTGCTCGACGCCGGCGCCAAGCCGGTTGCGGCCGCCAATTGGGTGACCTCGGAACTGTTCGGCGCGCTCAACCGGCTGGGCAAGGGACTCGACGAAAGTCCGGTCGGTCCGACCCAGGCGGCGGAACTGCTCGGCCTGGTTGCCGATGGTACGCTGTCGGGCACGCTTGCAAAGCAGGTGTTCGAAGTCATGCTCGAAACCGGGCAGGGGGCCGGAGCGATCGTCGAGGAACGCGGCCTGAAGCAGACCAGCGATACCGGTGCGATCGAAAAGGTCATTGCCGATGTGATGGCGGCCAATCCCAACCAGCTGGAGCAGTATCGTGGCGGCAAGGAAGCCTTGTTCGGCTTCTTCGTGGGACAGACGATGAAGGCGATGGGCGGCAAGGCCAACCCGGCGGTAGTCAATGAATTGCTCAAAAAAGCATTGAGTTGATCCTCGCCGGCAGGCCCGACAAGCCTGCCTTGGACAAGCCCCCCGAAAAGATGCTTGCCTAAATTTTGCCCGATTGCCAAAATTGCCGGTGACAGATCGAGAGATTTGGCTTCGAGGGGTCGGGGGAATGATGATTTCGCGTTTTATTGCGGCATTTGCTGCTGCGTTTCTGATGTCGTCTGCGGCGGTGGCGCAGGAGCGGTCTGCGGTTCGTGAAGGGTTCGCCTTTCCGACCGATCGCCAGGTGACCATCGCCGTATTCCGGCCGGATGTTCATGTCGGAACGCTCACAACCGGCGGGGTCGATGAGCCCAATGCCGACTGGACCGCGACGGCCCGTGGCCTGATCGCCGAACAGATGAAGGCGAACGACAAGATCTCCGGCGCGAAGGTCATCTTCCCCGAGGATCCCGAAGGCGAGGACGGCGCCTATCTTGCCGAGTATCGCGCATTATTCAGTGCGGTCGCGCAGTCGATCCAGGTCCATAAGCTCTTTGTCGGCCAGCGGTTGCCGACCAAGAAGAAGGACTTCGACTGGACGCTTGGGGACGGGACGGCGCGGATCGGGAAGATGGCGGGGGCCGATTATGCGCTCTTCTTCTTCACCCATGATGCCTATGGTTCTTCCGGTCGGAAGACCGCGCAGATTTTCGGCGCGATGTTCGGTGTGGCGATCGCTCCGGGCATCCATGTCGGTTATGCCGGCCTTGTCGATCTGAAGACCGGCGATGTGATCTGGTTCAACGCCGATCCGCAAATGGGCGGCGACGTTCGTACGCCCGAAGGCGCGACCAAACGAGTCGGGCAATTGCTCGCCGGCTTGCCCGGACGGACTGTCCCGGTGGTTGCCGCGAAATGATCGCCCGTCGGGCGGTAACGCTCGCGGTCATGGCGACGACGCTGTGTGCGGCGACCGTGCCGCCACAGGCCGCGGCGTCGACGCCTCAAGTGGCCGCATCCACGCCGCAAGTCGCTGCGCCGACGCCCCAGACCAGTGCGACTCAGCCGGACATCATCGTATCGGTCGAGCCGCAACCGGTTCCGGCGGTGTATGTGCCGCAGGACAAGGACGAACGCGGCCTGTGGATGCAGATGGAAGAGGAGGAGCGAAAGCTCAAGACCTCCAACTTCGTCATGCGCGAGGCGCAACTCAACGACTATGTCCATCGCGTCTTCTGCAAGACAGTCGGGCCGGAGTGCGCAAGCATCCGCATCTATTTGATGCGTACGGCCTATTTCAACGCCAATATGGCACCAAATGGCGCGATGCAGATATGGTCCGGGCTGTTCCTGCGTACGCGCGACGAGGCGCAACTCGCTGCCGTGCTGGCGCACGAGTTTGCGCATTATAAGGAGCGGCATTCCCTGATGCTGTTCCGCCAGGCCAAGGCCAAGGCCGCCTCGGCAACTTTCCTCGCCATGTTTGGTCTGGTCGGCGCATTGTTCGCGCTTGGCGAGATCAGCGCCCTGTTCAGATTCTCTCGTGAGATGGAGGCCAGGGCCGACGCGCTGTCGGTGGAGATGATCGCCAAGGCCGGTTACGATCCGATGGCCGCATCGCGAATTTGGGAACAGATCGGTGCGGAGGCGGATGCGACGGCCGCCGCGCGCAATACCAAGAGCCGCAAGGACAAGAATGGCGGCATGTTCGCGAGCCATCCGCCGACTACCGAACGCCTCGCGACACTCAAGGCGTTGGCCGCCAGCATCAAGCCAATGGGAACGCCGCGGTTGAATCGCGACGAATATCGCGCGGCGCTCGCGCCGATGTGGGCAAGCCTGATCGACGATCAGGTCAAGCTCAACGATTTCGGAGCGACCGAATATCTGATCGGTTTCCTTGCGGTCGACGGCTGGACCCCCAGCTTGAATTATGCCCGGGGTGAACTGTATCGCGCGCGTGGTCGGCCGGAGGATCTCACCGCAGCGGCAGGCTTCTACCGTCAGGCGACCCAGGGAGCCGACGCACCGGTCGAAGCCTGGCGGGGATTGGGGCTCTCATTGCTGCGTACCGGAGCTCAGGCTGAAGGTCAGGCGGCGCTCAAGGATTATCTGAGCCGTCGTCCCGACGCGTCCGACAAAACCATGATTGCCATGCTGGCAGGAGTATGACCATGAATCACTTCAAGAAACTGGCGCTTGGCGTTGCGGCCATCGGTTTGGTCACGGCACCAGCGATCGCCGGATACAAGCTGATGCCGGCTGGCGTTCCGGTCGCAGTGGCGAAATCGGGGCTGACGATCACGCCGTCGATCGATTGGAACCGTCTGGGATCACGCCCCGGCCGAAATGCGGAAAGCTGGACGCTTGACGGTCTGACCTTGAACGATGTGACCTTCTATGGCGGCATCCCCAACAACACGACCCTGTTCAAGGACGCCAAGAAGAAGACCGAGCCACTGCCGCGATTCTCTTCGACGATGTTGATCCCGGACATCGCGCAGTTGTTCGAGAGCAGCTACCGGGTGTCCGTCGGCACGTCGCTGATGTCCATCGATGCCGTGAAGCCGGCCACTTTTGCCGGTAGCCCGGGTTTTCATTTCTCCTACAGCTTCGTGGTTCAGGGCGAGGAAGTGCGGCGAAAGGGCGAGGCGACGGGCGCCGTGATCGGCGGCAATTTATACATGATCACTTATGAAGCCCCGGTCATCCATTATTACGATGCCTCGATCGAGTTGTTCCACAAGCTCGCGGAAACCGCCGTGATCCGGCCGGTCAAGAAGTAGCACCCAATCCACCGATAAGGCGCGGGCGGCGCATTTCACGCTGCCCACGCCATCAAGGCTATTGCGCGTCATCTTCCTGATTCTTCGTCACGCCGCCGGTACCGCCAACGCCGTCCGGCAAACCGGGTGAGGTAAAGGCATCGGGTTCGCGCCCGCCTTCGCCGCGCTCGACCGCATCCTTGCGTGCTTCAATCACCTGCTCGATGTCGCTGCGTCCGTCCTCGCCAATTTCATTGTCATTGCTCGGCGGCGTGTCGGGGTGGGAAGCGCGATCGCTCATGCAAAATCTCCAAGATCTGCAGGTTGCCCAGGTGCGCCGCCCGGGTTGTCGGGCTGGGGCGCCGGGATATCGATGTCCGGTGCGGTCGGGCCGACCTCCGGTGGCGCCTGGTCCGGCTGGGGAGGCAGGGTCGGCTGGGGCGGTAACTCGGTCGGCGGGGTGGTGGCCATCGAAATTCTCCTTATCGCCTAAACGCGCGGGAATCCGGGTGGTTGCCTCTGCTCTTGCCAGCGGTCATGATATTGCTATGGCCCTATATCGTAATGGGCCGCTTGCCCCGCGACGCGGGGCTGGTATAGACGCCGCGCAATCGGCGGTGTCCCATGCGGGCGTGGCGGAACTGGTAGACGCGCCTGGTTTAGGTCCAGGTATCGCAAGATGTGGGGGTTCGAGTCCCTTCGCCCGCACCAGTCTCGCTGCTCCTAGCGGGGACTGGCTTCCTAGAATTTCGGATAAGGCTTGAGTAGTTACCATGCAGACTGTCGAGACGTTGAACGAGGGCCTGAAGCGCGCCTACACGCTGAAGATCACCGCGAAGGACATCGATTCCAAGGTCGATGCCGAACTGAAGCGCGTTGCACCGCAAGTGCGCATGCCAGGCTTCCGCCCCGGCAAGGTGCCTGCGAATCTGGTGCGCAAGATGCACGGCCCCGCGCTGGCGCAGGACGCGCTTAACAGCTCGATTCAGGAAGGCGTGCAGCAACTGCTCGCCGAGCAGAAGCTGCGGCCCGCGATGCAGCCTTCGGTGAGCCTCGAGAATGACTATGAGCCCGGCAAGGATGCCGAGCTGAAGGTCGAGCTGGAAGTGCTGCCCGATGTACCGACTCCATCGATCGATGGCCTGACGCTCGAGCGCCTGACCGTCGCCACGGATGAAACGGCGCTCAATGAGCAACTGCAGAAGTTCGCCGACCAGCAGAAGCGCTGGGAAGACGCGAAAGCGACCTACAAGGCGAAGACCGGTGATCTCGTCGTGATGGATTTCATTGGCAAGGTCGACGGCGTTGCATTCGATGGCGGCACCGGTGAGGACATGTCGGTCGAGCTCGGCTCGGGCCGCCTGATCCCCGGTTTCGAAGACCAGGTCGTTGGTGTGAAGACGGGCGACGAGCGCCAGATCAACGTGACCTTCCCCGACGACTACAATGTCGACACGCTGAAGGGTAAGCCTGCAACCTTCGATCTGACGATCAAGGCAGTGAAGACCGCCGGCGAGACCAAGATCGACGACGAACTCGCGACGTCGCTCGGCCTTGAAAGTCTCGAGCAGCTCAAGGGACTGCTCAAGGGCCAGATCGATCAGGAACTGAATGGCCTGACGCGCACGCACATGAAGCGCAAGCTGCTCGATCAGCTCGCCGAGGGGCATGATTTCCCGGTTCCGCCATCGATGGTCGAAGCCGAGTTCGGCCAGATCTGGTCGCAGCTCGAGCATGAAGCGAGCCATGAGGAAGATCCAGCGGCGGCACTCGCCGAGATGGAATCCGAGCGCGCAGACTATCACAACATCGCCGAGCGCCGCGTGCGCCTCGGCCTGCTCCTGTCGGAGATCGGCCAAGCGAACGGCGTTGAGGTCAGCCAGCAGGAAATGAACCGCCTGATCGCGCAGGCCGCGCAGCAATACGGCCCCGAAGATCGTCAGCGCTTCATGCAATATATCCAGCAGGAGCCAATGGCGGCCGCCCAGCTGCGCGCTCCGCTGTATGAAGACAAGGTGGTCGACTTCCTGTTCGACAAGGCGACGATCAGCGACCGCGAAGTGACGCGCGAAGAGCTGGAAGCGGCGATCGAGTCCGAGGATGGTCACGTCCATGGCCCGGGTTGCGGCCATGATCATGACCACGATCATGACGCCAAGCCCAAGGCGAAGAAGGCGGCATCCAAGAAAGCCGCTCCTGCTGAGGAAGCTGCCGTCGAGGAGAAGCCGGTCGAGGCAAAGCCCGCCAAGAAGGCGGCTGCCAAGAAGGCCGAGGCTCCTGCCGAAGTCGTCGAAGAGGTGAAGCCTGCAACAAAGAAGGCAGCCAAGCCGAAGGCGGAAGCGGCTCCGGTTGAAGAAGCAGCGCCGGCCAAAAAGCCAGCGGCCAAGAAGCCGGCAGCGAAGAAATAAGCTGAAAAGATAGAAACTGTGTCGCGCAGGCGGCTGGTTCAATTACACGAGGCCGGGCATCATGCCCGGCCTCTTTATGTTTGCCGCGCGCAATCAGGCGAAGATGTCGATTAGTGGCGTTCCGTCGAGGTTGTTTTGCGCCTGGGCAATGCCGCGAATCAGCAGGATCGCGACGATTGCCTGAGCGATGTCAATGAAGCTGTTGATAATCAACGGCATCTGGCTGATGTCGTCGCGAAAGGCCAAGCCAGTTATCCAGACGGAGAGCGCCGATAACAGCCACAATGCCCACCAAATACCGAGAAGATTGGTATTGGTATCGTAAGGCCAGGTGCCGCGACTGGCGTTCCACAGCTCGCGCATGCCCTGATACGGCTTCACAAATGATGCGATCGGTACGAAGAACCACCAAATGCGTGAGGCTGGAGAAAACTCGAGATCCTTGAGTCCGCTGGCCAGCAAATTTAGCCCGGCGATATAAATCCAGTAGGAAAAGACGATCATCGTGGAGATTTGAAAGATCGAGGCAGCAAGATCGACTTGCTGCGCGATCGGTGTGATATTCTGGGAAAAGGCCTCCGGAAACAGGAATGCCGACGCCAGCACGATGGGCGACCACAAAGCGCCAACGACAATCATGGCCGCTAGAAATAATGTTAATGGACCTAGGTTCAGCAGTTTCATGTATCGTCCCCCGATTGCCGCTCATGGTCGGCAAGGCGCCTTTGCCGGTCAAACGATAAAATGGGGGTCGAACTCGGATCCGTTCGGCCCTAAGGCGGCGCGATGACCGCCAGCATCGCCATCTTGCTCCCGTGCTATAATGAAGAAGCCGCGATCGCCCAGACGATCGCCGGTTTTCGCGCGGTGCTCCCTCACGCCACCATCTATGTCTATGACAATAACAGCCGTGATCGCACGATCGAGGTTGCGAAGGCGGCTGGTGCGATCGTGCGCAGCGAACGTATCCAGGGCAAGGGCAATGTGGTGCGCCGCATGTTCGCGGACATCGACGCCGACATCTATGTGATGGCCGATGGTGACGCGACCTATGACGCGGCCTCTGCGCCCGCATTGATCGCCCGGGTCCAGAACGAGCAGCTCGACATGGTGGTCGGCTCGCGCGTCACGCAGGAAACCGCGGCGTATCGCCGCGGTCACCAATTCGGCAATCGCGCGATGACAGGAATCCTTGCGCGTCTGTTCGGGCGCAGCTTCACCGATATCTTTTCCGGTTACCGCGTTTTTTCGCGCCGCTTCGTGAAGAGCTTTCCGGTCCTGTCGTCCGGCTTCGAGATCGAGACCGAGATCAGCGTCCATGCGCTCGAACTGAAGATGCCGGTCGGTGAAGTCGAGACACCCTATTATGCGCGGCCCGAAGGGTCGGTGTCGAAGCTCAACACCTATCGCGATGGCTTCCGCATCGCGCGTACCATCGCGACATTATACCGGATCGAGCGGCCGATGCTGTTTTTCGGCATCATCGCGGCGCTGCTCGCGATACTGGCGGTGATACTCGCAGTGCCGCTCGTCATGACCTATATGCAGACGCATCTGGTGCCGCGCTTCCCGACCGCGATCCTGGTGACCGGCCTGATGATCCTCGCCTCGCTCAATATCTTTGCGGGATTGATCCTCGATACGGTGGTGCATGGGCGCCGCGAGGTGCGACGTCTTGCCTATCTGGCACACAAGGCTCCCGGCAACGGGGTTGAACTCGCTTTCGCCAAGGCCGATGTAGGCTGTCGCAAGGGCATAAAGGATTCAAGACTTCCATGCATAATCCGTTCGACACCGGCGATTTCATGCGTCCCCTCACTACCGCCGGCTTCGCTGCGCAAGATCCTCAGTCGGGCCTGGTCCCGATCGTGATCGAGCAGTCCAACCGCGGTGAACGCAGTTTCGACATTTATTCGCGCCTGCTGCGCGAGCGCATCATCTTCGTGACTGGCGGGGTCGAGGACCATATGGCGTCGGTCATCAGCGCACAGTTGCTCTTTCTGGAGTCGGAAAACCCCAAGAAAGACATCTTCATGTACATCAACTCGCCGGGCGGCGTCGTCACGGCGGGCATGGCGATCCATGACACGATGCAGTATATCCGCCCGCGCGTCGGCACCGTGTGCATGGGCCAGGCGGCTTCGATGGGCAGCTTCCTGCTCGCCGCCGGCGAACCGGGCATGCGCGTTGCGCTGACCAATTCGCGCATCATGATCCATCAGCCTTCGGGCGGGGCGCAGGGCATGGCATCGGACATCGAGATCCAGGCGCGCGAGATTCTGCGCATCCGGGCCCGCATGAACGAGCTCTATGCGCACTATACCGGCAAGCCGGTCGAGGAAATCGAACGCGCAATGGACCGCGACAAGTTCATGTCGTCGGATGAAGCGAAGGAATTCGGCCTGATCGATGAGGTGTTCGACAAGCGTCCGGCGATTGCGGACGAATCGGGCACGCCGGTGCTGCCGGCATCGTAACGCTAATTTGACGCCACTCGTCGCAAGATGAATTTGATTCCAGTCGTCGTGAGACGATTTTGATTGTTGTAGGAATGAAGGCGGGCGGTCTACCATGGCCGTCCGCACTAGCGCGCCCGAGGGGCTGCGAAGGATGTATTGAATGACGAAGCTCAGCGGTGGCGATTCGAAGAGCACGCTCTATTGCTCGTTCTGCGGCAAGTCGCAGCACGAGGTGCGCAAGCTCATCGCGGGGCCGACCGTGTTCATCTGTGATGAGTGCGTCGAGCTCTGCAACGACATCATTCGTGAAGAAACCAAATCCGCGCTCGTTTCGAAAAAGGACGGGGGTGTGCCGACGCCGCAGGAAATCTGCGACGTGCTGGATGACTATGTCATCGGCCAGAAGCGCGCCAAGCGCGTCCTGTCGGTCGCGGTGCACAACCATTACAAGCGCCTCAACCATGGCCAGAAGGGCGCGGATGTCGAGCTTGCCAAGTCGAACATCCTGCTCGTCGGTCCGACCGGTTGCGGCAAGACGCTGCTTGCCCAGACGCTGGCGCGAATTCTCGATGTGCCGTTCACCATGGCCGATGCGACCACGCTGACCGAAGCGGGTTATGTCGGCGAGGATGTCGAGAACATCATCCTCAAGCTGCTCCAGGCGTCGGATTATAACGTCGAGCGGGCGCAGCGCGGCATTGTTTACATCGACGAGATCGACAAGATCAGCCGCAAGGCGGAGAATCCTTCGATCACGCGCGACGTGTCGGGCGAAGGCGTGCAGCAAGCGCTGCTCAAGCTGATGGAGGGCACCACCGCGTCGGTGCCGCCACAGGGCGGGCGCAAGCATCCGCAGCAGGAATTCCTCCAGGTCGACACGACCAACATCCTGTTCATCTGCGGTGGCGCGTTCAGCGGCCTCGAAAAGATCATCGGCGACCGCTTGCAGGGCAAGTCGATCGGCTTCGGTGCCTATGTCGCTTCACCCGAAGAGCGCCGTACCGGCGAGACACTGAAGGCTGTCGAGCCCGAGGATCTGCTGAAATTCGGCCTGATCCCCGAATTCGTCGGCCGTCTGCCGGTGATCGCTACGCTCGAGGATCTCGACGTACCGGCGCTGGTGACGATCCTGACCGAGCCGAAGAACGCTTTGGTCAAACAGTATCAGAAGCTGTTCGACATGGAGCAGGTCAAGCTCGGCTTCACCGACGATGCACTGGTCACCGTCGCCAAGAAGGCGATCGATCGCAAGACCGGTGCGCGTGGCTTGCGTTCGATTCTCGAGGGCATCTTGCTCGACACGATGTTCGACCTGCCCGGCATGGACGGCGTTGACGAAGTGATGATCGACGGCGACGTGATCGAGGGCCGTAAGGAGCCGATCCGCGTCTATGCCAAGAAGGACAAGGCGGGTGCCGGCGCTGCGTGATCGCAGCGCCGGGCCTGACCTTCCCAGGCCGGGTTTTCCTGCCGCGGGATATTCGGACGACTATTGAACCTTCCCATCGGACTGGTGTTTCGTCGCTATGTCCGATGCCGCCATGCCCGCTGCACCAGGTGTGGCTTTCCGGTCTGGCGGCACATCACCTTTATTGACTGATGCGAGGCTGCGGCGGCCGCTCGTCGCGTTGGCTGCGCTCAATTTCTTTCTCGCCGATGCGCGTGACGGGCTCGGGCCCTTCCTCGACGCTTATCTCGCGACCCATGGCTGGTCTTCGATGGCATTGGGTGCAATCGCGACGGGCGGCGGTTTGCTCGGCATGATTGCAACGCCGCTGTTCGGCGCGCTGGTCGATGGCACGCGTTACAAGCGAACCCTGGTTATCGTGCCGGTGATTCTGGTAACAATCGCCGCGCTGCTGACGCTACGCATTCCCTCGGTCGCGATGGTCATCGGCGGGCAGGGCATGACAGCGGTGGTCGGCGCCGTGATCGGCCCTGCACTGATCGGCCTGACCTTGGGCGTGGTCGGTGAGGCGCGCTTTCCCGATCAGGTGTCGCGGAACGAATTCTGGAATCACGCGGGCAATGTCCTCTCGCTCGCCGCGATCTACGTCGCGACGGCCTTGTATGGCGAATCTGGCATCGTCTGGCTGATGATTGCTACGGCGCTTGGCGCGGTGATTGCGGCCGCGGCGATCGACCCAAAGCGAATCGATCACCAGGTGGCGCGGGGACTGGCGCATGACGATGGCGAACCGGGACCGTCGGGTTTCACCGTGCTGCTCCGTTCGCGTGGCCTGATCATGCTCGCGGTCGTGCTGCTGATCTTCCATTTCGCCAACGCACCGATCAGCCGGCTGATCGCACAGCAATATTCGATCGAACTCGGCACACCTTTCCGGACCACCGCGCTGATCACCGGTGTCGCGCAACTGACCATGATCGGTGCAGCGGTGCTTGCGCCGCTGCTGATCAGGCGCTTCGGGCTGGCAGCGGTATTCGTCATCGGGCTGGCCGCCTTGCCGTTGCGCGGGGCGATCGCCGGTGGCCTGACCGGGTTCTGGACGGTCTATCCGGTCCAGTTCCTTGATGGCTTCGGTGCCGGATTGCTCGGAATTGTCACCCCGGTCGCAGCGGAGCGAATCCTGTCGGGCAGCGGACGGTTCAATGTCGGCCTGGCCGCAGTGATGACCGTGCAAGGCATCGGTGCATCGCTGAGCAATATCGTCGCCGGCTGGCTGGTCGCGCAAGGCGGCTATGGTTTGGCCTATTGGATTCATGGCATGGTCGCAGTGCCCGCGCTGGTGCTGTTCGTCATTTGCCGCCACAGTATCGCGCCGCCACGTGCGACCATCCAAAGATCAGGGAATCCAGCCGACACATGACCCGTAACCCCAGCCTTCCGCTCTGGTCGCTCATCCTGCCGCCGCTCGGCCTTGTCGCCGTCCTGGCTTCTGTCTCCAAGATGGGTGGCGTTGGTGCCGGTATCGGAGCGCTGATCCTGATCGGTTGCGTACTCGCGGCGGTCCATCATGCCGAAGTCGTTGCCCACCGTATCGGCGAGCCATTCGGGACCCTGGTCCTGGCGATTTCTGTCACGGTGATCGAGGTCTCGCTGATCGTCTCGCTGATGCTTGCCGAAGGTGGGGATGGTGCCACCCTGGCTCGCGACACGGTGTTCGCCGCGGTAATGATCATCCTCAACGGCATTGTCGGCCTGTGCCTGCTGGCGGGCGGCGCGCGGCATCATGAGCAACGCTTCGTCCAGCGCGGTGTAAGCGCGACGCTTGCCGTGCTTGCGGCGATGGTGGTGCTGACGCTCGTGTTGCCCAATTTCACCTCGACCGTCGCCGGGCCGGTCTATTCGAACAGCCAATTGATCTTCGTCGCGATCATGTCGCTGATCCTCTATGCGACCTTCGTGCTGGTGCAGACGGTCCGGCACCGCGATTATTTCCTGCCGGCGACCACCGGCACGCTGCCGGCTGACGCGCATGCCGAGCCGCCATCGGTGCGTACGACCTGGACGGCATTCGGTTTGCTGCTGGTTGCGCTGGTTGCGGTAGTCCTGCTCGCCAAAGGACTTGCGCCGACGCTGGAGCGGGCGGTGGTTGGGGCGGGCCTGCCTCTGGCGCTGGTCGGCGTGGCGATCGCTGCGCTGGTGCTCGCGCCGGAGAGCCTGGCGGCCTATCGTGCGGCCAAGCGAAATCGCCTGCAGACCAGTCTGAACCTGGCGCTCGGTTCAGCCTTGGCAACGATCGGCCTGACCATCCCGAGCGTTGCGGTCGTCTCTCTGGTCCTTGATCTGCCGCTTAGCCTGGGCATCGATGCGAAGGGCATCACCTTGCTCGGCCTGTCGCTGATGGTATCGATCCTGTCGCTCGGCACCGGGCGCACGACGGTATTGCAGGGTGCGGTGCACCTCGTCATCTTCGCTGCCTATCTGTTCACGACGATCGTGCCATGACGGCTGAAAGCGCAACGACATTGCTTGCCGGGCAAGGAGATCGGGCACCGGTGGCCGCGATGCTGGCGCGTGCCTTTGCCGAGGACCCGGCAACCTGCTTCATCTTTCCCGACCCGGTCGTTCGCGCTCGGCGCTTGCCGAGGCTGTTCGCCTTGTTGTTCGATGGGGATGAATCGGCGGGTATGCGACTGGTTACCGCGGGCGGCGCGGCGGCGACCTTGTGGCGCGGGCCCGGGCGGTCGCGGACCAGCCGCCTGGAGTTGATCCGCAGCGCCTGGCCGGTGCTCCGCACCATGGGACTGGGTGGGACTCTTGCGCGGGCGCTGGCAGTATCCGATGCAATCGACGCGCATCACCCGGCCGGGGATTACTGGTATCTCCATATTGCCGGCTGCGATCCGGCCATGCAGGGGCGCGGGCTGGGCAGGGCAGCGGTGCAGGCCGGGATTGATCGCGTCGCTGGCGGCGGGCTTCCAATCTATCTGGAAACGCCGCTCGAGAAGAATATCGGCTTCTATCTTGGTCTGGGCTTCGAGCTGACCGGCGAATGGCAGGTGCCCAAGGGCGGACCGCGCTTCTGGTCGATGATGCGCAGCGCCTAGGGTATTCCGGCGGCCAGTTTTCCCAGCCAGGCCTTGGCCTGTTTCGGCTCGCCAACGGCACTGGCATCGACGGGGCCGCGCGAGGCCATGAACTCGGCATGCAGGTCGAACGGTGGAAGTCCGAGACGTTTCCGAGCCTCGTCGACATCACCCGCGAGGTCGGTCAACTCTTCGATTACGGGCGCCCAGAGTATAGCCAGTTGGCGATCCTTGTTGTGGGCGAACAATCCCCATTTGCCGGTCGCGCACCGCTCAAGTGCAGAAATCAGCAGAAGGCGATACTCGCGCTCCATTGTCGCGCGGTGTTCGTCGAGTTGAGCCAGCCTGTCGGCCTTCGCCATTGTTGGTCCTTCATTGATGTAAGCCGTCGTCGGGCATCGGATACCGTCAGACGATCAAGATACGCCGCCGATTCAGAATATCCCCGGCACGAACCGACGCACTCGCGCCGCATAGCTGTCATACACGCTTCCGAACATCTCGCGCAGCAACCGCTCTTCCTCGACGATCCGCAGCCACGTACCGGCGATGTAGAGTGGCACCGCCAGCAACAGATGCAGCGGATGCCCGAACGCGACCGCCAGCGCGATCATGAATAGGAACAGCGCCACGTAGATGGGATGGCGGACATGGGCGAAGGGGCCATTGGTCACCAGGCTGTGATCCGACCTGGTGCGCGCAACCAGGCTCCAATTCCGTCCAAGCGCCCGCGCCGAGGTGACGAAGAGGCCGATGACCGCGGCCATCAGCAGGGTGATCAGGATTGCCTGGCCGATCGCAAAAGGGGAAAGGGGGGCGAGCCCGACATTGATCGGGCCGAAGCCGGCAAGGCCGATGCCCAGTCCCTGGATCAGGATCCCGGCCAGCGAACGCGGCGATTTCTTTTGCTGGCCGGTATCTTTCACTGCCCCGCTGCGCGCCACCAGCAACGACAACAGGAAAAGCGCGAAGCCGGTCGCCATGGCCACCAATCCCGGCGCACCAATCGGGCTGGCATGCACGAAACTCACTTGGCTGCTGCCTTGGCAGCCATCGCCGCGCGCCATGCCTGCAATTCCTCGACGGCGATCGATCGTTTGAGAATGCGGCTGTCTGGATCAAGCACGACATGCGCATCGGGCGATACATCGATCGTATTGCTGCCGCCGGTCATCGCGAACCGGGTGTCCCGGCCGTCGATCTGCACGTCGACCGGCATCGGAAAGGGCAGGTTGCCCGGCACTTTCCAGCTCAAGGTCAGTTTCCCGCCCTCGCGCGTTTCAATCAATTCGGGGAGGGCTGCCTGGCGCAGATAGACATCGAAGAACCAGCGATAGTCCACGCCGGTGACCTGCTGCACAAGTTGTTGATATTCGGACGTACTGCTGTAGCGCGGCGCGAAATTGCCTGGCTTCGGATCAAGCCGCCCATAGACGGCAAGTCGGGTGACATCGCCGAACGCTTGATCGCCGATCAGATAGCGTAGCGTGTGGAGCATCCACGACGCTTTATAATAGATGTCGAGGCCCGGGCCGCCTTTGTCGCTCTGATAGACATCTTCCTCGCTGCGCGGCTTGCCCGAGACGATCGGCGCCTGGTTGAGAATGTCGGTACGGCTGGCCAGCATCATTGCGGCATAGCGCGCATCGCCCTCGCGCCAGCGCCCATAGAGTGGCTGCATATAGGTGGCGTAGCCTTCGTGCAGCCACATATCGTCCCAGTCGGCGACGGTCAGCTGATTGGCGAACCATTCATGGGCGAATTCGTGGTGGAACAGCCAGTCGAACCCTTCGGCCGCCTTGGCATATTCATTGCCATACCCGTTGATCGTCTGGTGCTCCATGCCCTTGTGCGGCGTTTCCACAACGCCGACCTTCTCGTCGCCGAACGGATAGGGTCCGATGGTGCGCTCGAAAAAATCCACCGTCGGCGCGAATTCGGCGAACAACGCCCTGGCCTGTTTCTCTTCGCCTGGCAGATACCAATAGGTCATCGGGAAGCTGTTGCCGAAACGGCTTTTATAGGTTTCCGTGATCTCCTCGTACGGAGCGATGTTGAGCGCGATCGCATACATGTTCGGATGCCTGGCGCGCCAGTTCCACCTCGTGCGCCCATCAGCCAATTTGTCGATGCCGAGCAATATGCCGTTCGATGGTGCCTTCAGCCCCTTGGGCACAGTGATGTGCAGATCGACCGAACGCGGCTCGGCGGTTGGGAAATCGAGGCAGGGCCAGAACAGGTCGCAGCCTTCGCCTTGCACGGCAGTCGCGATCCACGGCAATCCCGCCGGCGTCTTGGACCAGACAAAGCCGCCGTCCCAGGGCGCGCGCACCGCGACATGCGGAGTGCCGCCATAGCTGATTTTCGCTATGACTTTGCCATCCGCCGGTACCGGTGCGGGCAAGGTGATGCTCAATCGGCCTTCGGGATTGGTCCAGGCCGATCGCGGCAACGGCTTGCCATCGATCGCGATGGCGCTGACGGGCAGATTGCGATCGAGATCGATCACCAGGCTGGTCAACGCCGCCTTGGCGGTAAAATCGAGTATCGCGACACCAGCGATCGACTGGGTGGCGGGCATCACTTCGATCGCCAGGTCGACGGTATCGAGCTGCAATTTCGCCTGCTCCGGGTCGACAGGACCGCCCGACCGCTGCGTCTGCGCCGTCAGCGGCGGCAATCCCTTTGGCGGAGGCGCCGCAGCGATCAGTGCGATGAGCGGGACGGCAAGCAGCGGGCGAACGAACATGTAGGGCTTTCTTCGCAAGGTCAGTGCAACTCGACCATGAGCCGGTCGATGACGAGTGTGAAAAAGGGGACGCCGTTCTGCGCGATGCGCAGACGTCTGGGCCAGTTCAAGCCTTGGGCGGCAATGGCGCCGTCGAAGGTGAAGCGCTCCTGGATGACCTCGCCGCCGTCCGGCGCGAAGACGGTATAGGCTGCGGCGGTGAGGCGGCCCTCGGTGTCGGTTTCGAAGCTGACCGGTGGCAGGCCGGGATGTGCAGCGAGAAGCTTGCCTCCGACCGCCGCGGTCGGCGCGCGCAGCAGCATATAGCCGTACAGGCCATATTGCTCGCGCTCGTGCCGGGCCTGATGCGCGGGCAGGGGGGCTCGCTTGCCGTCGCGTTCGGTCCATCCGCCATCGGGCTCGATGATCAGCGAGCGAGTCGCGGCGGTTCCTTCCTTCATGACCCAACTGTCGGAACGCATGCGCACGAAGGGTTCGATGCGCGTTCGCATGCCGAGTCTGAGCGTCCGTTCGGGTGTGACCACCTCGGCTGCACCGACCCAGCCGATTGCAGCGATCCGGTCAAGCAGGCGCTGTCCGCCCATTGCCGCAGCGGTGCGGGCCACGGGATCGCCGGAGGCCCCGCGCGCCATCGCTATGGCTGGGAGCATAGCAACAGCCCCGCCGATAACGCTTCGGCGCGTCGTGCAAATCGCACGATTGATGGATCGGCAACCATCACCATATAAGGGTAGACCGGCGCCGCGTTCAGGCGCCCCCGGAGTATTCATGACCCAGTCCTACCCCGTCCTGCCGTTGCGCGACATCGTCGTGTTCCCGCACATGATCGTGCCGCTGTTCGTCGGCCGCGACAAGTCCGTTGCGGCACTGGAAGCGGCGATGAACGCCGATAAGGAAATCTTCCTCGTCGCACAGCTCGATCCGTCGGAAGACGATCCCGTCCGCGACGACTTGTATGATATCGGCGTGACCGCCACCGTGCTGCAGTTGCTCAAGCTGCCCGATGGAACCGTGCGCGTTCTGGTCGAGGGCAAGACCCGCGCCTCGCTTGACGTGCTGAGCGAAACCGATGGGTATCTGACCGCGACCGTATTGCCGGTCGAGGAAGCCGTTGCCGAGGGTAATGAGGTTTCCGCGCTGATGCGATCGGTGATCGACCAGTTCGAGAATTACGCCAAGCTCAACCGCAAGCTGCCTGCCGAAACCGCAGTGCAACTCAACGAGATCGAGGACGCGTCGCGCCTCGCCGATGCGGTTGCCGCCAATATCTCGGTCAAGGTGGCCGACAAGCAGTCGCTGCTGGTCGAGATCGATCCGGCCAAGCGGCTCGAGATGGCGTTCGCCTTCATGGAAGGTGAACTCGGCGTCTTGCAGGTCGAGAAGAAGATCAAGAGCCGCGTCAAGCGCCAGATGGAGAAGACGCAGCGCGAATATTATCTCAACGAGCAGTTGAAGGCGATCCAGCGCGAACTCGGCAACGAGGGCGAGGAAGGCGAAGGCGACGAGATTGCCGAGCTGACCCAGAAGATCGCGACGCTGAAACTGTCCAAGGAAGCCCGGACCAAGGCGACGTCGGAGTTGAAGAAGCTCAAGTCGATGGCGCCGATGTCGGCTGAAGCGACGGTGATCCGCAACTATCTCGACGTTCTGCTCGGCCTGCCCTGGGGCAAGAAGTCCAAGGTGAAGAAGGATATCGCGGCGGCACAGGCGATCCTCGACGAGGATCATTATGCGCTCGAGAAGGTCAAGGACCGGATCGTCGAATATCTCGCGGTTCAGGCGCGCACCAACAAGCTGAAGGGGCCGATCCTGTGTCTCGTCGGCCCTCCCGGCGTGGGCAAGACGTCGCTTGGCAAATCGATCGCGAAGGCGACCGGGCGCGAATTCATCCGCCAGTCGCTCGGCGGCGTGCGCGACGAAGCCGAGATTCGCGGCCACAGGCGAACTTATATCGGCTCGCTGCCGGGCAAGATCGTGACCAATCTGAAAAAGGCCGGCACGTCGAACCCGCTGTTCCTGCTCGACGAGATCGACAAGCTTGGCCAGGATTTCCGCGGCGATCCAGCTTCGGCGTTGCTCGAGGTGCTCGACCCGGAGCAGAATTCGAAGTTCCAGGATCATTATCTGGAGCTCGATATCGACCTGTCCGATGTGATGTTCGTGACCACCGCGAATACGCTCAACCTGCCCCAGCCTTTGCTCGACCGGATGGAGATCATTCGCCTCGAGGGCTATACCGAGGATGAGAAGGTCGAGATCGCGCAACGCCATCTGATTGAAAAGCAGATCGAAGCACATGGGCTGAAGGCCGGCGAATTCACGCTGACCACAGAGGGCCTGCGCGCGTTGATCCAATATTATACGCGTGAAGCAGGTGTCCGCACGCTGGAGCGTGAGATTGCGCGCCTGGCGCGCAAGGCGTTGCGTCAGATCCTCGAAGGCAAGGTGGAGAGCGTGACGATCACGCCCGACAATCTCGCCGATTTCGCTGGCGTGAAGAAATATCGCTACGGCCTGAGCGAGGAAGAGAATCAGATCGGTGCCGTCACCGGCCTCGCCTGGACCGAGGTCGGCGGTGAATTGCTGACGATCGAAAGCGTCACCGTGCCGGGCAAGGGCGGCGCCAAGGTTACCGGCAAGCTCGGCGATGTGATGAAGGAATCAATTGAAACCGCGCTCAGCTTCATCAAAGCGCGTGCGCCGAGTTATGGCATCAAGCCGAGCATTTTCGCGCGCAAGGATCTCCACATCCATCTGCCCGAGGGGGCGGTGCCCAAGGACGGACCATCGGCGGGTATCGGTATCGTTACCGCGATCGTTTCGACACTGACCGGCGTGCCGGTGCGGCGCGATATCGCAATGACCGGCGAAGTGACGCTGCGCGGCCGCGTGTTGCCGATCGGCGGGCTCAAGGAGAAACTGCTCGCGGCGCTCCGCGGCGGCATCAAGACCGTGCTGATCCCCGCCGAGAATGAGAAGGATCTGGTCGAGATTCCAGCGAATATCCGTGAAGGATTGACGATCATCCCGGTGGCGCATGTCGACGAAGTGTTGCGCCTCGCGCTGACCGAGCCATTGACCGCGATCGACTGGAGCGAGGCCGATGAACTTGCCGCGCTCCCGCCTCCGGGTGTGGCGCCGATCGGTGGGGGCGTGCACCACTGAGGCGCCTTTTACGGAGATCGCACCATAATCCCGCCGCATTCGATGCAGTTCGATGACGTTTTGCTTTGACAGTCACCGCGTGACCCGCCTTACTGTGCCACCGGCTTCGCGCCGTGAATCATTCAAGTTGGTGTAATCTGTAAACGGGGGTCTGTAGGCATGAACAAGCAAGAACTGATCGGCACCGTCGCCGACGCGTCTGGGCTGAGCAAGGGTGATGCCAGCAAGGCGGTCGAGGCGGTTTTCGATGCGATTTCCAATTCGCTGAAGAAGGGCGATGAAGTTCGCCTGGTTGGCTTCGGCACGTTCTCGGTGAGCAAGCGCAAGGCCTCAACGGGGCGCAATCCGCGCACCGGAGAGCCGATGACGATCAAGGCGTCGTCGCAGCCGAAGTTCAAGGCCGGCAAGGGCCTCAAGGACGCGGTCAACTGATCGACCATATTTGATGACCGGCCGGGGCTGGACAAGTCCCGGTCGGCTGTCTTAAGGCACATGTAACGGGGCGGCGGTAAACGTCGCCCTGTTGCGTTCGCGGCTCTCAGAGAGCTGCCGTAACGCTATCTCCGTCGCGATCACGCGATGGGCGCGTAGCTCAGTGGTAGAGCACACCCTTCACACGGGTGGGGTCGCAAGTTCAATCCTTGCCGCGCCCACCAATCTGCGGCTTCCGCTCCGCTCTCGAAATCCGCTGATTCTGATCCATCGAACTGCAAATGCAGTTGGGTCGCAAACTGCCGTGCGCCGTTCTTGTCATGCAAACGAAACATGATCGTCATCATTATGTCGTCGGATTCGCATTTGCGAGTCACGCAGCGCGCCTACCCGCACGATCAATCGACAGGGGGATCACCGAGTCGATGGCGGGTCGGGGGCTGGAGCCACCGAACGTGAATGCCCACGGATTCGGAGATTTTCATGTCCAGCTTCAAGCGTCTCAGCCTTGTTCTTTTCAGCGGCTGTGCCGCGCTCGCGCTTAGCGCATGCGACGGTGCTAACGGTGTCGCATCGCCCGGCGGTGGTGGCGGCACGCCGACGCCAACTCCGACTCCCACGCCGACCCCAACACCAACCCCGACACCGTCCGCGATCGCGGCATTCGCCGAGACGACGCAGAGCGGCATCACCGTGACGCGCGACGAGCAACTGGCTGTGGTCAATGCCGGCACCAATAACGTGCTGACCGGATCCGGCGCGCTCAACGGCTTCCTGCCGGCGGGCGCCGCAGCAACCGCAACGCCGTATAATGCGGCGCTGCTCAATCCGGCCGGGTCAACATTCTTCACGACCACCAGCTATATCGGCGCGGTCAATCCGGCGGGCGATACCTGGTATCAGGGCTGGACCTGCAACTCGAGCACGGCGAACTTTGGCGCGACCAGCTCATCCTGCTCGTCGGTTCCGACCTCCGCCGCTGCCCCGGCAGCAAGCGCATGCCCGGCCGGCACAACGGCTGCAGGCACCAATAACAATTACCGCCTGTGCGTCCTGCCGGCCCTGGTATCGGGCACATTGTCGCTGCCCAAGATCGATGGCGTGGCGTATCAGATCAATGGACGCGTCGATGTCGGGGCCGATGTCGGTGGTGCGGGCGGTGGCGGTGCCGCGGCAACGCTCAACATCGCCGCCGGCGTGCTGGTCGTCTCAAATTCGTCTGACGCGGCAAATGACTATCTGGTGGTCAACCGCGGATCGACGATCAACGCGATCGGCACCGCCACCAGCCCGATCATCTTCACCTCGCAGCAGAATCTCAACCCGGCATCGAACGGCGATGCGACGCAGGGGCAGTGGGGCGGCGTGATCCTTGCCGGTCGCGCACCGATTTCGAACTGCAACGTTGCCGGCACCGCCGGTGGCGCTGCGAATTGCGAGAACGTGGTCGAGGGTACCGGCAACGCGCTCTATGGCGGTGCGACCGCCACCGACAATAGCGGGACCATGCAATATGTTCAGATCCGCTATTCTGGCATTGCCATCTCGGACGGCAATGAGCTTCAGGGCCTCACGCTTGGTGGAACCGGCTCGGGCACAACGCTCGACCATATCCAGGTCCACAACAGCTCGGACGATGGCATCGAAATCTTCGGTGGCCGCACCAATCTTAAATATGTCGCCCTGACCGGCTCCGACGATGACGGTCTGGATACCGATGTGGGCTGGCAGGGCCTTGTTCAGTTTATCATCGTTGCACAAAAGACCATCGGCGCGACCACCGATTCCTTCTCGACCGAGATCGACTCGAACGGCAACGAGGACTTTCTCCCGCGCCAGTTCGGCCGGCTTGCCAACTTCACCTTCCTTCAGACGGCGAATTCCGCTGCGGCAATCCGTTTGCGTGGTGGTGCGGACTATACATTCGTGAACGGCATCGTGAAGTCGAACGTACCCTGCGTGAACATGATCGCGGGTACGGAAGCGAATGGCGGCAAATCGACCATCCGCCCGGCGGGCGGCACCGGTGCCGTCCCGACGACGATCGATGAGCGCGGCCCGCCCGTGTTCCACTCGATCTATTTCGCCTGCAACGGCGCCTGAGAGCCGCTTCCCGCATGATCGCGAAGCCGGAAGCGTGGTCTCAACCCCGCTTCCGGCTTTCGCTGTACGGACTCGAACACCGGATATTTTCAAGATGGCCAAGCCAATCGCCTACGGCACCCTGCTGCTGCTCACCTCCAGCCTGATCGCGCCCGGCGCGATCGCGCAAACCTCCGGCACTCAGGCGGCAACCCCGCCGGAAACGGCCGCTGCTACGCCTTCAGACGCAAGTCAGGATCCGGCAGCCGAGCAGGAACAGATCGAGGTTTCGACCCCGGGTGCCGATGATGTCGGCGATATCGTCGTCATCGGGCGTAATATCCCCAATGCGATCCGGGCCACGCCCCAGGTCGTCTCGGTGCTGTCCAGCGCGGACATTGCACGGACGGGCGAAGGCGACATTGCCGGCGCGCTGCAGCGCGTGACGGGCCTCAGCGTGGTGGGCAACGGCTTCGTCTTCGTGCGCGGGCTTGGCGATCGCTATTCCTCCTCAATGCTCAACGGCTCGCCGCTGCCGTCTCCGGAACCGCTGCGCCGCACCGTGCCGCTCGACATTTTTCCGACCAGCATCATCGCCAGCGCGCTTGTTCAGAAGAGCTATTCGGTGAATTATCCGGCCGAATTCGGCGGCGGCGTCATCAATCTGACGACCAAGGCGGTGCCGGAGGAAAGCTTCCTCGAGTTCGGCGCCTCGGCGACCTACAACAGCACCAGCACTGACCAACTCGGCTATGTCTATGATGGCGGCAGCCTTGACTGGCTCGGTTTTGACAGCGGCGAGCGCACCGTGCCGGGGTTCATCAAGGCCGGCGGCTCGACCGAACCACAATTCAGTTCGGCGCAGATCATGACGATGTCCAACGCGCCGACCACGCTGTTGCAGCAGAACGACCACTTGCCGCCCAATTTCTCGGGCGAGATCAATCTTGGCCATTCGTTCGATGTGGGCAGCACGCGGATTGGCCTGATCGCTTCGGGAAGCGTCAGCAACGGCTTTCGTACTCGCGATGCCGTCCAGCAGGACACGATCGACGCCGAGGGTGCGCTGCGCAGCGATTACCGTACTGTGCTGACCGACAACCGGATCGTCGCCAACGGCCTGATCGGAATCGGCGCCGATTTCGGCGAACAGCGCGTTCGTTGGACCAACCTTTATATCCACGACACGCTCAAGCAGGGGCGCCTGAGCACCGCGACGCTGTATCCGAACAGCAGCGGCGATCGGATCATGCAACAGAACACCAACTGGTTCGAACGCCAGCTGATCGACAGTCAACTGGTCGGCGAGTTCAAATTCGGTGATGTCTCGCTCGACGTTCGCGGCAGCTATGCCAACACCAAGCGCAACTCGCCCTATGAGCGCTCGTTCAGCTATCGCTACGACCAGAATGCCAAAGCCTATCAGAACACGCTCAACGGCCTTGGCGAATCCGCCTATGTCGCATTCAGCAGTCTCAATGAGGATTTGTGGAGCGGGCAGGCGGACCTGGGCTACAAATTGCCGACAGCGCGGCCAATCAAACTGTCGGCGGGCTATTATTACAGCGACAGCGACCGCACATCGACGCGGTACAATTACCAGTACCGAACCTTTGACGGCAGCGCGCTTCCCGCGCCGTCGCGCTTTTTGCGGCCCGACTACCTGTTGTCGATCAACAGTGTCGTCAACGGCTGCGTAGCGAATGACGGGGGTGGCTGCATCCGGCTGTTCAACTTGTCGGGGTCGGACGGCGCAGCGGCTTACGCCGCTTCGTTGCGCATCCATGCCGGTTACGTGCAGCTAGAGGGCGAGATTCTTGACGGCGTGCGCGCGACACTTGGGGTCCGTTACGAAAAGGCGCTCGAAGAAGTCACGACAAACAGCCTCTCATTTCAGGGCGCGAGCCTCGACAATGATTATTTCCTGCCTGCGGCGACCGTGACGTGGAATTTCGCCCCGGATATGCAATTCCGGGTGCACGGATCGAAGACCATCGCTCGCCCCCAGTTCCGCGAACTTGCGCCGCAGCTCTACCGCGATTTCGATTCGGACCGGCAGTTTTTTGGTAATCCGAAACTGGTCGATTCCCAGCTGACCAACGCCGAGGCGCGTTACGAATGGTTCTTCGGCCGCGATCAGCGGATTACCGCTGCCGCCTTTTACAAGCATATCAAGAACCCGATCGAGCAGGTCGGCTTCTATCCGAACGACACATCGGCACTGCAGACAGGCTTTTCCTATGCGCCGAGCGCCGATCTGTACGGCGGAGAAATCGAGGCGCAGAAATATTTCGACCTGGCCGGCCTAGGCGGCTTCTTCTCCGATCGCCGGCTGCTGGTGGTGGCAAATTACACCTATACGCAATCGAAGATAAAGTCGGGCACCGAACTGGTACCGAGCCCGATCCAGAACGGTAACGGTGTCGCGCTACTGGTCCCGGCCAATCAGTTGTTCGTCAACGGTGCGCCGCTTACCGGGCAGTCGGATCATCTCGTCAATGCCCAGCTCGCCATCGAAAAGAAGGATTCACTGTCGCAGCTGACCTTGCTGTTTTCCTATGCCAGCAAGCGCGTGACCAATCGCGGGCCGGTGTCGGGCGGGTTCCTGCCCGACATTGTCGAGCAGCCGGGCATCAAGCTCGATCTTGTCGGGCGGCAGGGGATCAGGTTCGGCGATGCCGAATTTGAACTGAAGCTGGAGGCGCGCAACCTGACCGGCACGAAGTTCCAGGAGTTTCAGACCTTCGCCAATGGCTCGCGGGTGGACGTCAACACCTATCGTCTGGGACGTACCTTCACGATCGGGATCAGCGCGAAGCTGTGAATTCGACCGGCCCCTTCACTTCCGGGAAGGGGCCGGCCGAAAATGCGCGCTTCGTGGATGGAAACACCCGATAGCGGTCATGTCAGGAGCAAATGCCGTCTGCCTCGCTTTGCCGAGGGAGGCGGACTATTTCCATTCCCGCATTCGAAACCATTTCGTCACGACATATTTCACGCCCGAACGCACCTTCATGCCCTGGTGGATCGTCGCCGGATTGGGCGTCCCGTCGGGCCGCAGATTGTTCCAGGCGAGCAGTTTCCCCACCTCCGGCTGGACGATCTTGTCGATCGTCTTGAACCGCGTCGCGCCACCTGCTTCGGTCTGGTTGAGATAGATCATCACCGTCCAGGTACGCTGCCCCGCCACGCTGCAATATTTGAGATAGTCGAGGCCGGCCGGCTCGAAATAGTCGGTATGGCCCTTGAATTCCTGCCCCACGGCATAGCGCTGGCCCTGCATCGGTTCGCCATGGGCGGGATCCAGCCCCGTGAGGGCGGTGATCAGTGCATCGGTTTCCGCCACCACCGGATCGGTGCGGTCCAGGTCGCATGTTTCGCTCGTACGGAACCCGGCATCCCCGTTCGAATCGGAGATGGTCGATGGACGGCGCTGCGCCTCGATCTGCTCGATCAGGGCAGCGCAGAGATCGGGCGACAGGAAGCCGCGTCGTAGAAACAGCGTCAGCTTGGGACTGGGCACGCGTTGCACGCCGGACTGCGCGCCAAGATGCGCGACCATTGCCTCCGAAGGGTAGCCCGAACCGAAATTGGCGGCAGTGGTGAGGAGCTGATTCATCGTCGCACGCTTTGCCAAAACCGGCTGGCTTTCGCCAGCCTGGACAAGGGTCGCTTGCCTGATTCCGATCGCGTGGGCGTGGCAAAAAAGCGGCGATGACGACTTCGGGGGGCGGGGAAGTCGTCATCGCCCGAGGGGGGAGCGAGGGCTGATCGAACCGGTCAGCCGGAACTCAGAACTTCTTGGCCACGCTGAATCCGATGATGCGCGGGTCGAGGGTGAAGACGTTGGTGGTCAGGCCGCTGTCGTCGCTGTTGATGAACGCGTCGGTGATCGGCGTGTCGTTGAGCAGATTCTTGACGTAAAGCTGGAAGGTCAGCGCCGAGTCAGGCCGTTCGACGGTGATCGCCAAATTGGCGTTGCCCCATGACCGCAGGCGGTCATTGACCGCGTTGTAGACTCGCGCCCAGCTCTTGCCCTGGCGGTAGTAATCGCCGCGCAGGGTCACGTTCCATGTATCGATCGGGATGGTGTATTGGGTGCCGATATTGACCGTCCAGTGCGGCGCATTGGGCAATTCGTTACCGGAGAGATTGGCGGCGAACCCCTGGCCCTGGTTCTGGCCAACGTCGGTATAGGTGAAGGGGTCGTAGCCGACACCCGGGCCACCAAGGAGCACGCCGCCAAATGGGCAAAAGCCGGTGATCTGGGGGGTGACGATTGGATTGGACGGGTCATGTTCTATGTACAGGCCCTGAAGATATGGCAGGACCAGCGCCTTGGGCGCGACGCAATTGGAGGCTTGTTGCAGCCAGGGCTTGATCAATATCCAGTCATCATGCCCTTGAAGGCGATCCATCACATCGATCGACTTCATCCCCTTGCCGATTTTGGTGTCGAGCAGGCCGAGATTGGCGTTGAAGCTCAGCCGCCGTGTCGGGCGCCAGATCGTTTCAAACTCCAATCCCCAGGTCTGGGCATTGTAATTCTCGTTCCGGGTTCCGCGATCGATGATCTGCGAGACCTGATAATCCTTGTAATCATAGTAGAAGGCGGTGGCGTTCAATTGCAGCTTGCCGCCGGCGAGCGTGTTCTTGCTGCCGACTTCGAAGGCGTTGACATATTCCGGCCGAAATCGCGGATCGACCTGGAAGAATCCGAGCGCTGCCTGATTCGTCCCGATACCGGGTGAATTGGTGCCGCCCGCCTTGTAGCCGCGTGAATAGGAAGCATAAAACAGGCTGTCGTCCGTGAAGGACAGCTGTGGCTTCCAGTCGACCACGAACCGGCCGGTAAGCGCACCCCATTTCTGTTCGATGTCGGGAAGCGCCGGATAGCCGCTGTTGACATAGCCGCCGCCGACATAGCCGGGGGTCAGCAACAACTGGCTCGGATAGGGCGTGGTCGTCTTGATATCGCGGGTATAGCGCAGGCCCGCGGTGACCTTCAGCGTGTCGCTGGCCTGCCAGTAGAGTTCGCCGAACCCGGCATAGGATTTAGTGTGCGCGACGTTGCGGCTGCGGAAATAATTATGCCCCTCGCCATTGATCTTATCGATCGGATTGGGATCGATATAAAGACAGGTTCCGCCATCGCCGGGGTTGGCCAATACCGACTGATTTGGGGCGCAGGTTTGGGTGATCGTTGATCCGGTCTGACCGGTGCCTCGATTGAACAATATCATCCCCGCAAGTGTGAATGTATTGTTGAAGACGAAATAATCCTCATCGATTTTGAAATCGAGATAATTGATCCCGAGGTTGAAATTGAGTGGTCCGTCGAAGGAGGATTGAAGACGGAATTCCTGTGACCATTGCCGGCTTTTGGAACGGTTGAGATCGGCCGAAAGATAACCTCTGGAGCAACCGAGTTGGGGATCGCAAAAAACCCCGCCGGGCAACAGATTATAGGCAGGGACGAGATTGTCGCCAACGAGCTGGTAGATTCCGGGTTGCGATGTATCGGTGAAGATCGGGATCGACTGGAAACGGCCATAATCCTGCGTCGAGTAATATTTGTCGCGCGTCCAACCGGTTTGCGACACCAGTTTCAGATCTGGATTGATCTCGAAATCGAGGTTGAGTTGTACCACGTCATTTTTGGCCCGGAACTGCGGGTCATAGGTTGTCGCGATCTTGCGCAGGTCGCGCGACTGCACGACGGCTGAAAACGGATCCGTGGCGAAGGGAATGGCGAAGACGCCCTGAAAATTCTCCGTGAAACCCACCGCCCCCGAGACTCCGACGCTGGCGGCAATGACGTTGGGCAGGCTGGCGCCATTGGGCACGCCGAATGCGGCATCCTCGTATAGCGATCCCGGCTTGCAGCCCTGGCTGAAGAAACCGCCATTCTGAGGCAGCATCGCGACCCCGCCCACCTGCGTCGGCGAGGGATCGCGATGGCAGAGCTGCTTGCCGGTGCGCGAGCGGCGGTCCTTTTCCTGGAAATGCTCCCATACCAGGCTGGCCCTGAAGCTGCTGTCCGGCTTCCAGGTAATCGATCCGCGGGTCGACCAGAGATTGCGGTCGTTGACGTCGCGGTTGGTGACGGTGTTGAAGTCATAGCCGTCGCGCTGCGTGCGCGCGCCGGCAATGCGCACCGCCAGCGTGTCGGTGATCGGTATGTTGAGCATGCCGCTCGCACGCATCGAACCGTAATTGCCGCCTTCCAGTTTCAGGCTGCCGGTGAACTTGCCGGGATCGGCGAGGATCGGGATCATGTTGACCACACCCGCCGTCGCATTGCGGCCATAGAGCGTGCCCTGCGGTCCGCGCAGCACTTCGATCCGCTCGACGTCGAAATATTCCTGCTCGAATAGCCGGTTGCGGACCAGCGGCATCGAATTGAAGCTGATCGCCACTGCCGGATCGGTGGTCACCGACAGCGCCTTGGTACCGATGCCGCGGATCGAGAAATTGTAGCTGGCGAAGTTGGTCTTGGAGAAATTGACGTTGGGCGTCCCGCGCAGCAACTCGCTGCCGCCCTCGATCTTCTGCTCGTCCAGCGTCTTTGCCGTGAACACCGAGATCGCGATCGGCACATCCTGGATCTTCTCCTCACGCTTCTGCGCCGTCACGATGATGTCGGGGCCAGGGTCGTCCTTTTCGACCTCAGCTTGCACCGCCGCGCGGATGATCACGACGCCGGTCTGTGTCTGGTCTTCGCTCACGGCCAGCCCGGTGCCGGCCAGAAGCCGCTGCAGCGCAGCGGCCACCGTCATCGTGCCGCGGACCGCGTTGGTGCGCTTGTCACGGACACTGTTGCCGTCGGCGACGATCTCGATTCCCGCCTGTTTGGCGAAAGCGGGAAGGCCGGTGGCGGCAGGCTGCGCGGGCAGGTCGAAGCTGCGCGTCTGCGCATGAGCCGGTGTGGCCACCGTTATCGCAGCGATCGCTGCGACGCTCGCCATGGCGCCGGCACGGAATCCCGGAACAGCAAATCCCCGCATCATAGTCCCCTCCTGATCGTGAAGACGCTTGTGCGCCTTCGTTATTGATCAGGATGTCCGGGCCATGCGTTTCCGATGCCCGGCGTGAAAAAAATCAGCTGCCTTTCGGCGCAATATGGATATCGCCGCCCGATGTCGTGATCCGCGCGTCGAGCAGTACCGCCACCGATCGCATGAACTTGTCGGGGTCATCGACCTTGAAATAGCCGACGATCGGCGTGCGACCCAGCACCGGATCGTCAACGATCAGCTTGCGGCGATTATAGCGATTCAGCTCCGTCACAGCATAATCCAGCGGCTCGCCGTTCAGCGCCAGGTCGCCGCTGCGCCAGGACAGCGCGCGCTCGATTTCCGCGCCCGCCGGAACCGCGACGATCCGCGTGGTCGCATCGGCAACGAACGCACGTTCGCCGCCGCTCAACCGGGTCGGCGCGGTGCTGCGGTCCCCGGTCCAGGTTTCGACCACACCTTCGGTGACCAAAATATCGACACCGTCGGTGTGACGGCGCACGGAAAAGGCGGTCCCCACAGCGCGGACGTGCACATCGCCCGCCGACACCAGGAACGGCCGTGCCTTGTCGTGTGCGACTTCGAACCAGGCTTCGCCATCGTCGAGCGTGATCCGCCGCGCCGTCTTCGCCATCGTCACGGTTAGCCGGCTGGCGGTGTTGATCGTGGCAACGGATCCGTCGGTGAGGGACAGGCGCCGGACTTCGCCGATCGTGGTCGTGAAGCTTTCACCGGCCGGCCAGAGCAGCCCCCCGCCGATCCCGGCAATGGCAGCGGCGATCAGCGCGCCGCCGCCGACCAGCTTGCGCCGGCTGAGCATGGCGGGGGGGAACGGCTCGTCGCGTGCGACCTCTTCCGGATCGAGCGGCTGGCCCGCCAGCGCGCGCCCGCGATCGAGATAGACCAACGCCGCCTCGGCACGTAGCAGGGCGCCTTCGTGGCGCTCGTCAGCGGCAAGCCACAGGTCGAGTTCGGCCTGGTCGTTGGCGGTAAGCGGGCCGGCATCACGACGGATGGCCCAGCGCGCCGCGCCGTCCTCATCCATTGCCATGATTGCCCTCCGTTTTTTCATCCCGCGTCCCCGAATGCGGCGTTTCGGTGCCGCCGTCCGCGGCCAGTGCCTTCAGGATCAGCTTCAATCCGCGCGTCGCCTGTTGTTCGACGCTATGTTCGGCAATTCCCAGCCGGGCTGCGATCTCGCGCTGCGGCACGCCCTCGATCCGCCGCAGCTCGAAGATTTCGCGGCAGCGCGCGGGCAGGGCATCGATCAACTGCCGGATTCGTTCCAGTTCGCGCCGCGCGCCCGCGCGCCGTTCCGGGCCGGGATCCTCGTCTTCGAGCGCCATTGCCTGCATCTCGGTCAAGCTGTCGATGCGCACGATCCGGTCGCGCCGGATCCGCTGGAGCATCGCCATCCGGGCGGTGGTGAACAGATACGCCCGTCCGTCGCGAATATGCGCGACGCTCTTCAGCCGCGCGATGTTGAGATAGGCATCCTGCACGATATCGTCGATCTCCCAGGACGTCGCCGCCATGCGCCGCAGGCGCGCGCGCAGAGCTCCCTCGTGCGGGATGATATTGCCCGCCACCCATGCCACGATTTCCGCCCGACTCTGCATCAAAGCCGATCAGCCTTCCTCAACCTCACTTGCTCTCCACAAGGATGCACGACGATGGAATTTCCGACGTTGTGCGGATCGCGTTGTCGCACATAATAAAATGGCAGGCACTCTCAGACGATGGCCGATGCTCCGACGATGGCATGCCCGATCCCGCGTCTTGGCTGAATCGCCGCCGGTGACGGGGCTGTGGGGAAGGCGGCGGGAGATATGGGACACCCGTCGTGTCCCATATCTCTTCATCGCTGTCAGGGTGGATTCTAGTATAATTCGTTGTATATCATATACTTAACTGGAGCGGCCGGCCTGGGCGCCGCCGGAGGCCGGACCTGCAGAGATTTCCGCGATCGCGAGCGTTGCCGGTCACCGATTGGCCGTCGACATTAGGATTGTCGCAAAAGGTTCACACTTGTGCCGTGTGACTGTAACACTGGCCGCCTAGCACCTGCGCGACCCGGGGGATTCTCTCAATGCGCCTCGCACTCGACGCCCGCGCGCGCCGTATCCTTCGGCGGCTACCGCGCACCACTGTCTATTCGGCGCTCGAGCTTCTGCTGCTCGCGGTGCTGGCGGTGCAGTGCGCGCGGCTCTTGTGGGTGATCGTCACGCCGGTCGGTCCGCTCGGGAACTGGAAGCCGGCCGAACCCGGTACGATCGGCTCACCCGCGGCGATCCTACGCGGGTTCGATCCCTTTTTCCGGCTGAGTGCGGGCGGCGACGGCAAGCCGGCGGTGGTCACCTCGTTGCAGATCACGCTGTTCGGCACGCGGATCGACGAAGCGGTCGGCGGCGGCTCGGCGATCGTCGCCGGCCCCGACGGCGTGCAGCAAAGCGTGGCTGTCGGTGGCGAGATCATGCCCGGCGTGAAATTGAAAGCGGTCGCGTTCGATCATATCACGATCGACCGTGGCGGCGCCGAGGAGGACCTGTTTCTCGATCAATCCGGCGCGGTCGAAACCGTAGCACCGACCGCCTCTGCGGCTGGCAGCGGCCCGAACCCGGCTGCAGCCCCTGGCGGGATCGGGTCTCGCGTCACGACTTTTGCCCAGGTCCAGTCGGATATCGGCTTTATCCCGCGTGTCGATGGTGGTCGCGTGACCGGCCTCGTCGTGCGCTCGCAGGGGTCTGGCGCCGCGTTTCGTGCCGCCAATCTGCGCGATGGTGATATCGTCACCGCGATTGGCGGTCGCGCGGTCACCGGTCAGGGCGACATCGAACGCATTGCCGGGCAGTTCGCAGGTGGGGGCAATCTGCCGCTGACCGTCGAGCGGGGCAACACCACCATTCCTCTTGTCATCTCGATAGCGAGCCAATGAAAAAACTGATCCTCGCACCTGTTCTTGCGTGCCTGCTCGCCGGGCCGATTCTCGCGCAAACCACATTGAACGTGCGCGATGCGGATATCCGCGCGTTCATCGCCGATGCCGCCAAGGTGACGGGGCGGACCTTCATTATCGATAGCCGGGTGCAGGGCAAGGTGACGGTAGTGACCGACCGCCCCCTGAGCCGGTCCGAATATTTCGAGGTCTTCCTGTCGACCCTGCGTGCCAACGGGCTGGTCGCGGTGCCGACATCCAACGGCGCGCTCCGCGTGCAGCCGATCGACAACGCCGCATCGCAGCCGAGCCGGGTGGGATCGCGCGGTGCATCACGCAACAGCTTCGTGACCGAGGTGATCCGTTTGCGCTCGATCGATTCCGCCTCCGCTGTGGAAACGGTGCGCGCGCTGGTCAGCCCGCAAGGCTCGGTCACTGCCAATCGCGGTGGCAATTCGATCGTCGTGGTCGATTTCGCCGACAATGTCCGCCGGGTGCGCGAAGTGCTGCGCCAGATCGATACCGACAATGCCTCGACCCGGGTCGTCGCGCTGAAGAATGCCGGCGCGCGCGAAATCGCCAGCGCATTGCAGGCGCTGATCGGTACGGGCGGGCAGGGTGGCCAGGGAGCCGCGACCGGGCCCAGCGCGACGGTGGTCGCCATTACCAGTTCCAACTCAATCGCGCTGCGCGGCGACGGCGCCACGGTTGCGCGGCTCGCCGCCGTGGCGGAGGATCTCGACAAGCGGGCGAAGAACGGCACCGAAATTCGCGTCATTTTCCTCGAAAATGCCGATGCCGAACAATTGCTGCCAGTGCTGCAACAGCTTGTCGGCCAGACGCCGACTCAGCCGACGTCGAACAATACCAATACTCTATCCCGCTCGAATTTCGGCGGAACCGCGGCGAACGGGCAGAACAACAGCAACAATGCCGAGCCACCCCGGCAGCAACAATCAGCTCCGGCCGCGGGCGGGGGACCGGCGAGGCCGCGATCGTTGCCGAGGGGGGCCGCACTGCATCGGTCATCACTCGCTTCGCTGGAGCCAATGCGATCGTCATCGCCGCGCCGGCGGAGGTGCAGCGCCAGTTGAATGAGGTGGTGCGGCAGCTCGATACGCGGCGCGAGCAGGTGCTGGTCGAAGCGATCGTCGCTGAAGTGTCGGATGCGACCGCCAACAAGCTCGGCGTGCAATTCCTGCTCGCCGGATTGCCCGGCAGCGGCGTGCCTACCTTCGCTACCAGCTTCAGCAATTCGGCCCCCAATCTGTTGACCATCGCCGGCGCGATCGGCGCGCGGCAGCTGAACACCACGACCACCACGGTCAACGGCACGACCGTCACAACGTCGACCAACAGCGCGGTCAGCGATTCTGCTTGCCCAGTCGGCGATCAATTCGATCCTCGGCGCGAGTGGCGGTTTTGGCGGCGGCGCGTTCAATATCGGCAAGAATGCGATTTTCGGATCGATCATCAATGCGGTGAAATCCGACACCACCTCGAACCTGCTTCAGGCGCCGTCGCTGACTACGCTCGACAATCAGCCGGCGCGGATCCTGGTCGGTCAGGAAATTCCGATCACTACTGGTCAGCAGCTGTCGACCAATTTCGACAATGCCTTCCGCACGGTGCAGCGTGAAAATGTCGGCATTCAGCTTGAAGTGCGGCCGCAGGTGAATTCGAGCGGCACGATCAAGCTGTTTCTGCACCAGCAGGTCAGTTCGATCGCCGGGCCGGTGTCGAGCGACAATAGCGACCTGATCCTCAACAAGCGCGAAGTGGAAACGACGCTGACGGTCGATGACGGCCAGATCGCGATCATTGGCGGGCTGCTCAGCGACGATGAGCGCCGCACGATCGAGAAGATCCCGCTGCTGGGCGACTTGCCGGGGATCGGCGCCCTGTTCCGCTCCAAGGCCAAGCAGCGCACCAAGACCAATTTGATGATCTTCATCCGCCCGACCGTCCTGCGCACGCCCGAGGACACGCGGCGCGTCACCGAGCAGCGCTATGGCTATCTGCGCCTGCAACAGGCGGGCCAGGCACCCAATCAGGAGCCGAGCATCGATGAGCTGGTGCGCGACTATATGGGCGCCGCGCCGCCGATCCCCTCGGCGCCGACGCCAGGCAATATCGAGGATCCACGCATCACCGTGCCGATCATGCGCAACTCGACCAAACCCTTGAAGCCGCAGGGAGAACGATGATGCACATCGCGCGCGGCGACGAGGTCGAGCCTGCAACCGATGCGCCGGTCGAACTGCCAGAAGCTTTCATACCACCATCGGCGATGGTCGCCATTCCCTATGGCTTTGCGCGGCGTTTCGGTGTGGTGCTCGAACCGGATGGCGGCGATCATCTGGCCATCTCGATGCGTGAAGGCGCTGACCCGCGCGTCCTGCTCGAACTCAGGCGACATCTCGCGCGGCCCTTCGATGTCGGGTTCGTCAGCGCCGAGGAATTCGATCGCAAACTGTCCGACGCCTATGCGATGGACGGACAGGCGGCGGCGGTCGCAGCAGGGACGCTGGGCCTTGGCGACGAGCTCGACATTCTGGCCGGCGACATGCCGACCGCCGACGATCTGCTCGATACCGCCGACGATGCCCCGGCGATCCGCCTGATCAACGGCATCATTGCCGATGCGGCGCGCAACGGCGTGTCGGATATCCATATCGAGCCCTATGAAACCGGCCTCGTCGTGCGGATGCGCATCGATGGCGTGCTGCGCGAGACGCTGCGTATGCCACCGCATGTCGCACCGGTCATCGTCAGCCGCGTCAAGGTCATGGCGCGACTCGATATCGCCGAGCGCCGCGTGCCGCAGGACGGGCGCATCGGCCTGACGCTGGCCGGCAAGCTGCTCGACGTGCGCGTATCGACCCTGCCGAGCCGCGCGGGAGAGCGTGTCGTGCTGCGTATCCTGGACAAGGAAAATGCCGGGATCACGCTTGACGTGCTCGGCATGACGCCGGCGATCAACACCATGCTGAAAGGCGCGGTTTCCGAGCCCAACGGCATCATCCTCGTCACCGGCCCGACCGGCTCGGGCAAGACCACCACGCTTTATGCCGCACTGCGCCTGCTCAACGACGGCAGTCGCAATATCCTGACGGTCGAGGACCCGGTCGAATATGCCATGGAAGGGATCGGCCAGACCCAGGTCAATCCCAAGGTCGGCCTGACCTTCGCCGCGGGGCTGCGCGCGATTCTGCGCCAGGATCCCGATGTGGTGATGGTCGGCGAAATTCGTGACAAGGAAACCGCCGAGATTGCGGTGCAGGCATCGCTCACCGGCCATCTCGTGCTCTCGACCGTCCATACCAATGATGCGGTCGGCGCAATCACGCGCATGCGCGACATGAAGATCGAGCCCTTCCTGCTCGCCTCGACTTTGCGCGCGGTGATCGCGCAGCGGCTGGTGCGGCGTTTGTGCCAGACCTGTCGCAGGCCGGTACAAGCACAAGGGTCGGTATCGGCGTTGCTCGGCTTCGACCCCGGTGCGATCGTCTATGAACCGGTCGGCTGCGAGGATTGCAACGGCACCGGGTTCAAGGGCCGGATCGGCGTGTTCGAGGCGATCCGCATCGACGAGACGATCCGCCGCCTGATCAACGATGGCGGCGATGAGGCGATCATTGCGCGTCATGCCTTCGTCAACGCGCCCAATCTCGGATCGGCTGCGCGACAGCTCGTCCGCGACGGACTGACGACGCCGGAGGAGGCGGTACGCGTTTCGCGCCGCGACATGGCCGATGTCGAAGCTCCTTTGGTGATCGACGCGAACGGCAATGCCTGATTTCGACTATCTGGTGATCGATACGGCCGGCCGCGAGGTCCGTGGACATATTGCCGCCGATACGATCGATGATGCACGTGACCGGCTCGACCGCAAGCGCTTCCATGTCGTGAAGATCGAGGCGGGCACTGGCGGCCCCGCACGCGGCAAGCCATTGCTTTCCGACTTTCGCCTCGGGCGTCGCAAGATGAGCGTGAAGCAGCTTACGCTCTTCACGCGTCAGCTGGCGACGCTCAATCAGGTATCGCCGCTGGAGGAATCGCTCCGCACCATCACCCGCCAGACCGAGCAGGAATCGGTCCGCACGATCGTCGCCAGCGTCCATGCCGGCGTCATGGAGGGGCGGCGGCTCGCCGAAGCCATGGGGCGAGAGCCGAAAAGCTTCCCGCCGCTCTACCGCGCGATGGTCGCAGCCGGTGAGCGATCGGGCTCGTTGCCGACCATTCTCGACCGTCTGTCGATCCTGCTCGAGCGCCAGGCCGAGATCAGCGGCAAGATCGTCACCACTCTGGCCTATCCTACCGTGCTGGCAGTGGTGGCCATGGGTGTGGTGACCGCCTTGATGGCCTTTGTCGTGCCGCAGGTAGTCGAACAGTTCGACAATGTCGGGCAGCAACTCCCGTTGCTCACGCGCCTCGTCATTGGTCTGTCGGATTTGCTCGTTGGCTATTGGTGGGCCATGCTGCTCGCCGTCGCGCTGATAAGCCTGATCTGCTGGCAGGCGCTCAAGCAGCCGTCGATCCGGCTCGCGTTCGACGGTTGGCTGCTGCGCATTCCACTGCTCGGCAGATTGCTGCGTGATCTCCACGCGGCGCGCATGGCGCGTACGCTGGCCACCATGGTCGCGAGCCGCCTGCCCTTGCTGGAAGGGCTCACTTTGACCGCCGGCACGATCCACAATCGCCGCTTGCGCGCCGCATCGGACGAGATCGTCGAGATCGATCCGCGGCGGCGGCAGTCTGTCCGCGGCAATGCGCCGCGCCGGCGTCTTTCCGCCGCTGCTGACCTATCTTGCCGCATCGGGCGAATCGGCGGGCAAGCTCGACGAGATGCTCGAACGCGCTGCCGACTATCTCGAACGCGAGTTCGACCGCTTCACCGCGACCGCTTTGTCGCTGCTCGAGCCCGCGATCATCGTCGTCATGGGCGGTATCGTTGCGACGATCGTGCTATCCATTCTGCTGCCGATCCTGCAGCTCAACACCCTGGCTGGACAATGAGGGCCGGACAATGAGGAAGATCATGACTACCGACCCGCAAACCGCCGCCCGCAAACGCCGCCATCGGGAAGGATGTGCGCCGGTGAAGCGTTCCGCCGAACACGGCTTCACCCCCGTGAGGCGTTCCGCCGAACACGGCTTCACATTGGTTGAGCTGATGGTGGTGATCGTCATTCTCGGCCTGCTCGCGACGATCGTCGCGCTTAATGTGATCCCGCAGGGCGAGCGCGCCAAGTCGGAAAAAGCCAAGGCCGATATCGCGACGATCGAGAATGGCCTGGAACTCTACAAGCTCAACCTGTCGAACTACCCGACCACGTCGCAGGGGCTGGCGGCGCTGCTCAATGCACCGGCCGATCTTGGCGACCCGTCGCGCTACCAGAAGGGCGGCTATATCAAGAAGCTGCCCGACGACCCCTGGGGACGTCCTTACCTCTATGCCTCGCCGGGCACGCATGGCGACACCGATATCTGGACTTTTGGTGCGGACGGGAAAGAAGGCGGCGAGGGAGCCGATGCCGATATCGGCAGCTGGCAGTGACTTGGTCTTAAGAGGAGCTTTCTCTTGAGACGTTTCGCCGAACACGGCTTCACACCCGTGAGGCGTTTCGCCGAACACGGCTTCACACTGGTCGAGCTGATGATCGTCATCACGATCATCGGGCTGGCATCGGCTGTCGTCGTGCTGGCGATCCCCGATCCGCGCGGCCGGCTGATCGACGACGCGACGCGCTTCGCGGCGCGCGCGCGCGCCGCGCATGATTCGGCGATCGTCGAGGCGCGGCCGGTGAGTATCTGGATTTCCGGTGGCGGTTATGGTTTCGACACGCGGAGCCGCGGTACCTGGCAGCCGATCAGCGAAAAGCCGTTCAAGGTGGCGCGCTGGGCCGACGGCGTCACGCCGGTACTGAGCGGCGACCGCGATCGGGTCGTGTTCGATTCGACTGGCCTTGCGGATCGTTCGTTCGATGTCCGCCTGACCCGCGATGGCGAGAGCACGATCGTGCGGATCGGCGCTGATGGTTCGGTCAAAGTCGATGGCTGACAGGCTTCCAATCACTCGCTCCACCTCTTCGCGGCGTTCCGCCGAACGCGGCTTCACGCTGATCGAGATGATGGTGGCGCTTGCGGTGTTCAGTCTCGCTGCGCTGGCGCTGATCCGTCTGGAAGGGGCGACGATCCGCGGTGCGGGGATGCTCGATTCTGCGCTGACCGCCCAGATGGTCGCGCGCAATGTCGCGATCGAAGCATTGAGCGACTCTCGCCCGCCTGCGATCGGCCAGGCCCGGGGCGTCGAGCAGAATGGCGGCCGCAGCTGGGGCTGGACGCGCGTGACTCGTCCGACCGGCGACACGCGCATCCTGCGCATCGACGTCTCGGTCGCGGATACGGCAGGGCAGGTGCAGGGACGATTGACCGTGGTGCGCCCGGCTTCCTTGCCCGGGGCGTCGTCATGAGACGTTCCGCCGAACACGGCTTCACGCCCGTGAGGCGTTCCGCCGAACACGGCTTCACGCTGGTCGAGTTGATGATCTCCTTCCTGATCTTCGGCATGCTCGCCTCGGCGGGCGTTGCCTTGCTGTCATTCAGCGTGCGGGCGCAGGGCGTGACCGGGGCACGGCTCGACGATGTCGGCGCGTTGAGCCGCCTGTCATCGGCGCTGTCGGCCGATTTCGCCCAGGCCTCTTTCCGCACGACGCGCAACGAGGCGGGCGACGTCTTGCCCGCCTTCACTGGAGAATCCGGCTCGGGAACGACGCCGATGCTGCGTCTCGTGCGCGGCGGCTGGAGCAATCTCGATCGGGCCCGCCGCGCGAGCGAGCAGAAGGTCGAATATCGGCTTGCCGACGGTAATATCGAACGCATCTCCTTTCCGATGCTCGATGGCGCCGAACCGTTGGCCCCGGCCGTGCTGCTGAGCGACGTGCGTCAAGTGTCCCTGCGTTATCGGATCAACGGTGCATGGAGCGATGTCTGGCAGGGCAGCGCCAGGTCGCCGCTCCCGCAAGTGGTCGAAATGCGGCTGGTCCGCGGCAACGGCACTGAGTTCCGCCAGCTTTTCCTGGTCGGGGCCGGCTATGCGCCCAAGGGGCTGGAGACCGGCAATGGCGGCTGATCGAGGCTCCGAGCGGGGGCGGCATTGTTGACCGTGCTGCTGCTGGTCGCAGTCATCTCGGTGCTCGCCGCGACCGCATTGGAGAAGCTGCGCCTTGCGACCCGGCTCTCCGGCAATGCCGCCGCAACCGAGCAGGCGCGCGCCTATGCCTATGCCGCCGAAACGCTGGCGCTGACCAAGGTCACCGACCTGCTCGGGCGCGATGCGGCGCGAGTGACGCTGGCGGGCGGATGGAGCGGAAAGCCGTTCCCGCTGCCGGTGCCCGGCGGCATGGCCACTGCGCGCGTCCGCGATGGCGGTAATTGCTTCAATCTCAATGGCCTGGTTGTCGAAACCGAGCCCCGCATCTATGCCGCCTACACGCCCGCCCGCTTGCAGTTCGCGCGCCTGATGCGGCTGGTCGGCGTATCCGCGCAACTCGCCGTGCCGATCGCCGACGCGGCGTCCGACTGGATCGACAGCGATACCTATCCGTTGCCAGCCGGGGCGGAGGATTCCGTCTATCTCGGCGCGGAGACACCATATCGCACGGCCAACACGTTAATGGCGGATCCGAGCGAATTGCGCGCGGTGTCCGGGGTCACGCCCGAAATCTATGCGAAGATTCGCCCCTGGCTCTGCACGCTGCCGATCGCCAAGCCTTCGACGATCAACATCAACACGCTGCTGCCGGAACAGGCGCCGCTGTTTGCCATGTTGCTGCCCGAAACGCTGAGTGTCGAAGGTGCGCGGCAATTGCTGTTGAAACGGCCGCCCCAAGGCTATGAGAGCACGGTCGCGTTCTGGAAGCTGCCGTCGTTGACCGCGATCACGCCATCCCCGGATGCGCTTGCTCAAACGGCGGTTACGACGCACTGGTTCGCGCTCGATGTGGACGTGACCTTGGGTGGGGCGGAATTGGAACAGCAATCGACGATCGATGCGACGACCTTGCCCGCGCGGCTCGTGTCGCGGCAATGGGGTGAGCGGTCATGAACGACACGCTGGTCCTGTTCCTGCCCGCGCCGAGCACGCCGTGGCGCTGGCTGCGCATCGCCGACGATATGGTGAAGGCGCGTGGGGAGGGGTTCCCGGAAGGCGTGGATCCGGACGGGCCACCGCCGGTTGCGATCGCGCCGGCCGAGTCGGTCACGCTGCACTGGGCGGAATTGCCCGATCGCTCCGCCGCGCAATCGGTCACCGCCGCGCGGATGCTGGCAGCGGATGCCAGCGCCTCGCCGATCGCCGACCTGCATGTCGCTGTCGGGCGCGAGGACGATCATGCCGAACGGCCGATCGGCGTGGTGTCGATATCGCAAATGCATCATTGGCTCGCCGCGCTGGCCGCGAATGGCGTCGATCCGGCGATGCTCCTGCCGGCGCCCATGCTGCTGCCGCGCCCGGAAGAGGGCTATGTCCGCGCCGACCTTGGTGGCGAAGGCGTGGTGCGCGGCACGACCAGCGGCTTTGCCGATGAAGCGCGGCTGACCGAGCTGGTGACCGGCGGTGCCGCACCGGCAACACTCGGGCGCGATGAGCTGGAGGCGGCGATCGTTGCGGCAGTGGCGTCGCCGGCGCTCGACCTGCGTCAGGGAGTTTTCGCGCGGCGGCGCAAGCTCGCGCTCGATTGGGCGCTGATCCGGCGCCTCGGTTGGCTGTCGGTCGCGATCCTGGTCGTCACGCTGTTCATCGGTATCGTGTCGATCCTCAAATACAGCCTCGCCGCCGATGCGCTGGAGCAGCGCGCCGATACGCTTGCGCGCCAGGGATTGCCGCGTGGCGAGACGGTCAACAATGCCGACCGCCAGCTCGACGAACGCCTGTCGCGGTTGCGCGGCGGCGGCCTTGGTTTCACCCGTACGGCAGCAGCGGTTTCCTCCGCGGTGCGGTCGGTGCCGGGCGCGGAACTGACGGCGCTGGCCTTCGATGCGAATGGCGATGTCCGCGCGACCATCTCGGCCGATCGCGAAGCTGCCGCCGCGGATGTCCGGAGTCGGCTTGTGGCACAGGGCTTTGTTGTCCCGGCCGCGACGTTCGAGGCGGCCAATGGACGGGTTTCAGGGCAATTGAAGGTGTCGCCACGATGATCGCCGCCTTTAGCAGCTGGTTCACTGGCCGGTCGCTGCGCGAAAAGCGCTTGCTCATCGTGATGGCCGCGCTGGCGGCGCTGACCCTGGTCTGGGCCGGGATTATCCGGCCGGTCACCGACGGCCTGTCCGCGGCGCGCGAACGCCATGCCGGGGCGGTGATCCGCGTCGCCGAAACCGAATCACGGCTCGCAGCGCTGAAATCGTTGCAGCAGGATCGGCCGGCACCGCTCGGTGCCCCGCTCGACACGATCATCCGCGACCGCGCCAACAATGCCGGATTCCCGCTTGCCAATGTCACGATGCAGGGCGGCGACCGGGTGCAGATCGACATCGCCGCCGCAAAGCCGGGGGCGCTGCTTGGCTGGATTGCCGATCTGGAACTGGCAGGCATATTGGTCGATTCGCTCAACCTGACCAATAATGGCGATCAGACGGTGGCGGCGGCCATCACCCTGAAGGTGCGAGGACAATGAGGCGCATCTGCCTGACCACTGGCCCGACCGCGATGTTCGGTGCCGCGTTCGTGATCGCGCTGATCGCGTTCATGCCGATGCGGCTGGTGCTCGGCTGGTTCGGGCTCGGCGAAACCGGGCTGGCGGCGCGCAGTGTCGAGGGCAGCGTCTGGTGGGGATCGCTCAGCGGCGCGCAGTTCGGCGACCTGGAACTGGGTGATCTGCGCGCGGGGCTGTCGCCGGTGCAATTGCTGGTCGGCCGCGCCCGTGTGGCGCTCGACGGGCGCAGAATCGGACCGCGCGCTGCACGGCGCGATCGGGGTCAGCCGCCACAGCGTCGGGCTCGACGATATGACTGCGACGCTTGCGGCGGGCACTGTATTTGCGCCGGTACCCGTCTCCGCGATCAACCTTGATGATGTCAGCGTGCGCTTCAAAGACGGCACATGCCAGCGGGCCGAGGGCCGGGTGCGCGCGACCCTGAACGGCGATCTGGCAGGCATCGCGCTGACCCAGGGCCTTTCCGGCACGGCGAAATGCGAATCGGGCGCATTGTTGCTGCCGCTCGCCAGCCAGTCCGGGACGGAAAGAGTCGCGTTGCGACTCTGGGCGACCGGTCGTTTCCGCGCCGAACTGGTCGTGCAGCCCGCTGATCCTGCAGCCGTGCCGAAACTGGTGCTCAGTGGGTTCCAGCCGGGCGCGAACGGCTATACGCTCGCGATCGAGGGCAGATTCTGAATAACCTTCGAGCGTTTGAGTGCATGCTAATCTTGACGCTGGCCCGTTCGGCCCGCTAGGGGCGCTGGCTCTGCGGCGATCGTAGTTCAATTGGTTAGAGCGTCGGCTTGTGATGCCGGATGTTGCGGGTTCAAGTCCCGTCGGTCGCCCCATTTATTCATTTGCTCGCCTGATGGCGTGTCGGGCCGGTATCGCATCGGTCGAAGGATGATCATGAGCACCTGGGGCTTTCCCGATTTCGACGACCATGAGGGCGTCCACCTGTTCACGGACTCCAAGTCCGGCCTCCAGGCGGTCATCGCCGTCCATTCGACCAATCTCGGCCCGGCCGCGGGCGGGGTGCGCTTCTGGCATTATGCCGACAGCGACCGTGCGATCACCGATGCATTGCGCCTCTCGCGCGGCATGAGCTTCAAGAATGCGATGGCCGGCCTGCCGATGGGCGGCGGCAAGGGCGTGGTGCTGGCGGCGAAGCCCGGCGATACCATCAGCACTGCGCAGCTCGAGGCGTTCGGCCGTGCGGTCGACTCGCTCGGCGGGCGCTATGTGACGGCCGAGGATGTCGGCATGTCCGAAGCCAGCATGAAGATCATCGCGACCATGACTCGCCATGTCTCCGGCCTGCCGGTTGCGGCGGGGAGTGCGGGCGGCGACCCCGGCCCCTATACCGCGCATGGCGTCTATCTCGGCGTCAAGGCAGCCGCGAAGCGGGGGCTAGGCGCCGACTCGATGAAGGACGTGCATGTCGCGATCCAGGGCGTCGGCAGTGTCGGCGGCGGCCTGGCCAGATTGCTCGCCCGTGATGGCGCGCGTCTGACTCTGGCGGACGTGAACAAGGATCGCGCGAAGGCGCTGGCGGTCGAACTGAGCGCGGAAGTCGCCGCGACCGATGCGATCCTCGGCCTGAAGGCGGATATCGTCAGCCCCAATGCGCTTGGCGCGATCCTGACCGAAGAGTCGATTGCCGCGCTGCAGACCACAGTGATTGCCGGCGGCGCGAACAACCAGCTTGCGACGCGCGAAGATGGTGCGCGGCTGGCGGCGCGCGGGATTCTTTATGCGCCTGACTATGTCATCAACGCCGGCGGCATCATCAATGTCGGGCTCGAATATCTCGGCCAGGGTGACGAGGCCGAGGTCAATGCCCGCATCGCCCGGATTCCCGAGCGCCTGGTCGAGGTGTGGGACGAGAGCGACCGCAGCGGCGCGCCGGCGTCGGACGTGGCCGACATGATCGCCAAGCGGTTGATCGGGCGCAGCTGATCGATACGGGCGATCATGTCTTGCTGATCACTCGGTAATGGCTCTTTCGGCCTGTTGAGTAACGCCTCGATCCCCTTTAGACCGCGAGCCATCGTGGCCTCCCTTCATGCCTTTGCCAATCCCGCCCGCTTCCTGAAGCTCGCGCGCCCGCTGACGCCTTTCCTGTTCTGGGGCGGGCTGGGGCTGATCGTGCTTGGCACCTGGGCCGGGTTGCTCGTGACCCCGCCCGATTATCTTCAGGGCGAGACGGTGCGGATCCTCTACATCCATGTGCCGAGCGCATGGCTGGGTATGGCCGGGTGGAGTGGGATCGCGGCGTCGAGCATCCTGTTCCTGGTCTGGCGCCATCCGCTCGCAGGGGTCGCTGCGCGGGCGATTGCGCTGCCCGGTGCGGTGTTTACTGCGCTGTGCTTGATTACCGGCTCGATCTGGGGGCGGCCGACCTGGGGTACCTGGTGGCAATGGGACGGGCGGCTGACCTCGATGCTGCTGCTGTTCTTCGTCTATCTCGGCTATATGGCGCTGGCTCGCGCCGATGCCGATCGCGGCGGCGATGGGCGCATTCCCGCAATCTATGGCGTTGCCGGATCCGTGCTGCTGCCGATCATCCGCTATTCGGTGGTGTGGTGGAACACGCTGCACCAGGGCCAGAGCATTGGCCTGACCGGCTCGAAGATCGCCGGCAGCATCCTCTGGCCGTTGCCGGTGATGCTGCTCGGCTTCACCCTGTTCTTTGCCGCGATCGTGCTGATGCGGATGCGCACCATGCTCGCGACGGCCAAGTCCGAGGCGCGGATGCGCCGGATGGCAACCTCGTGAATCCCTGGCCCTTCGTCATTGCGGCTTACACGCTGACCTTTGCCGCGGCCTTTGCGCTGGCGCTGGGCAGCTGGCGTGCGATGCGCAAGGCGGAACGCTCCTCGGGCGAGCGACCATGAAAGCAAAGCATCAGCGGCTGATGCTCGTGCTGCTTGCCGTGGTGGCGATTGCCGGCGCAAGCGGCCTCGCCTTGTCTGCACTCAAGGATCAGGCCGCCTTCTTCTATGCGCCGTCGGATGTCGCAAAATCGGGGCCGCCGGTCGGTCGCGCGGTGCGGCTCGGCGGCATGGTCAAGAAAGGGTCGATCGAGCGCCAAGCAGACGGCGTGTCGATCCGGTTCGTGGTCACCGACGGCGCCGCCACCGTCCCGGTCAGCTTCAGCGGCATCACCCCCGATCTGTTCAAGGAGGCCTCGGGCGTGGTCGCCGAAGGCAGCTTCAACGCCGATGGCAGTTTCACCGCGACCAATTTGCTGGCCAAGCATGACGAGCGCTATATGCCCCCACAGGTCGCCCAGACGCGTGAAGGCAACATGCACGAGACGAAGTCGCTCGAGCCATGATCGCCGAAGGGGGGCTGGCAGCATTATGGATGGCGGCGGCGCTGGCGGCGTTGCAGCTGATCATGGCCGCGGTCGGCATCGCCAAGCAGCGTGATGACGTCATGGCGGCGGTACGCCCCGTGGCGATCGTGCAGGGACTGCTGACCACGCTGGCGATGGGCGCGTTGATCGCAGTGTTCATGCGCTCCGACATGTCGGTGCTGCTGGTCGCGGAGAACAGCCATTCGGCCAAGCCCTGGCTGTACAAATTCGCCGGCGCCTGGGGTAATCATGAAGGGTCCATGCTGCTCTGGGTCACCATATTGGGACTGGCGGGCGGCGCGATCGCGATCTTCGAGGATCGGCTGAACAAGTCGACGCTGATCGCGACGCTGGGTGCGCAGGCAGCAATTGCCCTTGGTTTCTATGCCTTTCTGCTCTTTTCCTCCAATCCGTTCACAAGATTGAGCCCGGCCGCGCCCGACGGGGCCGGCCTCAATCCGCTGCTGCAGGACCCCGGCTTGGCGTTCCATCCGCCGACATTATACATCGGCTATGTCGGCATTTCGGTCGCCTTTTCCTTCGCCGTCGGGGCGCTGATCACGCGCGATGTCGGCCCGGCTTTCGCGCGAGCGATGCGGCCGTGGATCCTGGCGGCATGGATTTTCTTGACGCTCGGCATCACCGCCGGCTCCTATTGGGCCTATTATGAACTTGGCTGGGGCGGCTGGTGGTTCTGGGACCCGGTCGAGAATGCTTCGCTGATGCCGTGGCTCGCCGCGACGGCCTTGCTTCATTCGGTGACGGTGCTGGCGACGCGCGATGGTCTGCGCGCCTGGACGGTGATGCTGGCGGTGGTCGCCTTTTCGATGTCGATGGTCGGCACCTTCCTGGTCCGCTCGGGCATCCTGACCAGCGTCCATGCCTTTGCGGTCGATCCCGAACGCGGCAGTTTCATTCTCGCCTTGCTGGTCATCTATATCGGCGGCGCGCTGGCCCTGTTCGGCGCGCGCGTTGGCACGGTACATCAGGGGCGGACGTTCGAACTGGTCAGCCGCGAGGGCGCACTGGTGGCCAACAACCTGCTGCTCTCGGTCATTCTCGGTATCGTGCTGATTGGCACGCTCTATCCGATCGTCGCGGCGTCGATGGGCACGCAATTGTCGGTTGGTCCGCCTTTCTTCGACAAGACCGCCGGGCCGATCGCCCTGATCCTGGTCGCGTTCATGGCGGCCGGACCGCTGATGCGCTGGCGGCGCGATGAAAGCGGGCTGATTGTGTCGCGCATGCTTGGGCCGATTGCGGCGACCTGCTTCACCTGGGCGGCGGTGTTCATGGTCACCGGCGGGATCGCGATCCTGCCGATGCTTGGACTCGGGCTCGCGGCAGGGCTGGCGGTGGCCAGCGTCGCACCCCTGTGGAAACGCAATCTGCGCCGCACGCCCCTGTTCACCTGGGGTATGGTGATCGCGCATCTCGGTATCGCAGTCAGCTTGGCCGGTATGGCCTGCGACAGCGCCTTTACCAAGGAAACGCTGGTCGCGGCGCGTGTCGGCCAGCCATACAAGGTCGGGCCTTACCGTGTGACGCTCGACGGTATCAGCCCGGTGATCGGGTCGAACTGGTCGGCATTGCAGGCGCAATTGACGGTCCGGCGCGGGGAAGACGGCACGCCCTTCGCGCTTCATCCACAATCGCGCTTTTTCTCCTCGCCGCCGACCGTGACAAGTGAATCGGCGATCGCGACGCGGCTCGACGGACAGCTCTACACCGTGCTCGGCGCGCCGGACGGGCAGGGGCGCTGGCAGCTTCGGCTGTGGTGGAAACCGTTTGTGACCTTTATCTGGCTTGGCGGTGCATTGATCGCGCTGGGTGGTGCGCTGTCTCTGTTCGGACGCGTCCGCCGCGAACGCCAGGTCGTGCTGCGGGAGGCATATGCATGAAGCGCGCGGTAATCTGGCTGCCATTGGTGGGGTTCGCGTTGCTGTTCGCCGTCGTCGCGAGCGGCCTGATCCGGCCCGCTGATCGCACTGTGCGCTCGGCACTGATCGGCCAGAAGCTGCCGACCTTCTCCCTGCCCGCAATGGTGCCGGACAAGCCGGGGCTCGGCAGCGCGGTATTCGGTCAGGGCCAGCCGCGATTGCTCAATGTCTTCGCCAGCTGGTGCGTGCCATGCATCGCCGAGGCGCCGCAACTGATGAAGCTCAAACAGATGGGTGTGCCGATCGATGCCATTGCGATTCGCGATACAACCCCGGCGATTCAAGCGTTTCTGAAGCGCAACGGCGATCCCTATCAACGCATCGGCAACGACGCGGAGAGTTCGGTGCAACTGGCGCTTGGCTCGTCAGGTGTGCCGGAGACCTTCGTCATCGACGGCCAGGGCCGCGTAGTGAAACAGCATGTCGGCGATATCCGCGCTGACGACATTCCCGAAATTCTTGCCGCGTTGCAGTCGGCGCGATGATTCGATCCGCGACCATATTTTCTCACGGCTTCCCCGGCGAAGGCCGGGGCCCAGTCGAGATGTCGGATGTAACGACCCGCAGCGCGCAGCCAAGGCCGTTTCCCAACTGGGCCCCGGCCTTCGCCGGGGAAGCGTTCATAAAGAAGATCTGGGTGACGATCTTTGCTGTACTGGCATTGCTCGCCGCCCCTCCGGCTCACGCTGACAGCGCCTTGCCGCCGGCATCGCTTGCCAACACCCAGCTCAAGGACCCGGCCAAGGAAGCCCAGGCCAGGGCGTTGATGGCGACCTTGCGCTGCCTGGTGTGTCAGGGACAGGCCATCTCCGACAGTGATGCCGACATGGCCGGCGACATGCGCTCGCTGGTGCGTCGTCGTATCGCCGCCGGCGAAAGCCCCGAGCAAGTCCGCAAATGGCTGATCGCGCGCTATGGCGACTATGTGACCTATGATCCGCCGCTCAGCGCTGTGACCGCGCCCTTGTGGCTGATGCCGCTGGTGCTGCTGGCGATCGGCGGTTGGCTCGCGCGCGGGTCGTTCAAGCGCCGGCGCGGCTGATGGGCTGGGTGATCCTTGCTGCGATTGCCGGCGGTGCGGCGCTGCTGCTGTGGCGCATTGGCGTCTCGCGTGAACTCTGGTCGTTCATCGGATCCGCGCTGGTGCTCGGCGCGGCCGGCTATGCGCTGCAGGGCCGGCCCTTGCTGGCGGGCACGCCGGTCGAGGCGAATGCGCGGCCGATCGCGGTCGACGCTGGTCTGGTCGAGCTGCGTGAATCGATGGTCGGGCGGTTGCGCGCCGATACGGCTTATCTGACCGCGGCGGACGGCATGACTCGCGTTGGCGATACCGAGAGCGCGGTGCGCGCGATTCTTGGTGGCCTGCGTCGCTATCCCGATAGCCTGGCGCTCTGGACCGGTCTCGGTACTTCGCTTGCGCTGCACGATGGCGGGCAGGTGTCGCCCACCGCGCTGTTCGCCTTTGCCCAGGCCGCACGGCTCGCCCCAAAACATCCGGCACCGCCCTTTTTCACTGGTCTGGCCTATATTCGCGCAGGCAATTTCGCCCAGGCTCGACCCTATTGGGCCCGCGCATTGGCGCTGACGCCGGCAAAAATCTCCTACCGGCCGGAATTGGCCTATCGGCTGGCGCTGCTCGATCGCCTGCTGGCGGACGCGGATCAGGCTACGCCGCGCTGATTTCGGGCATGGATGCCCGGTAGGACCCGCGGCTCCGCACGGTGTATGCTTGGCCGCTCGAAGAGCTGATTTCTTCAGCTAAGTATATGACAATAAACGAATTATATAAGCGCCGTCTAATGCCGTGATGAGGAGATATGTTACATCTCTGGTGTAACATATCTCCTGCGCGCGTCCCCGCAATCCTGTCACCTGCAACGATTCAACCATCGTACCGGATCGGGCATGTCATCGCTTGCCGGACATGAACCGGCGCGTAGGTTCTGCTCTTTCTCATGGCCGTGAAGCGTCGGGCGCAAGCCCCTGTTTCGATCGAACCGGCCTCGTCATCCCACCAAAGCGGGGATCCCACTGCCTTGCCCGCGCTCAGAAAAGGAAGCGGGAGTCGCGCTTTCGCGGAAATGGCAGAGAGGTCTGCTCAAAGTCATCTGACTCAAGTACAGAAACAAGCTCCATGGCCCGGGGGCTCCCACAAAGGCGGAAGCCCCGAGTCCGGCCGGGATATTACGCGCTCCATGCCTCGAACGGCAGGTCGAGCGCGTCGGCGACGGCCTGGTGACGGATCTTGCCGTTCGACACATTCAAGCCATTGGCGAGGTGCGGATCGGCCGCCATCGCCTTTTCCGCGCCGAGGCTCGCCAGCTTCAGCACGAAGGGGAGGGTGGCATTGTTGAGCGCGAACGTGCTGGTACGCGCGACCGCGCCCGGCATGTTGGCGACGCAATAATGGATCACGCCGTCGACTTCGAACACCGGGTTGTCATGTGTCGTCGCATGGCTGGTTTCGAAGCAGCCGCCCTGGTCGATCGCGATATCGACCAGCACCGACCCGCGCTTCATCGTCTTGAGCATCTCGCGCGTGACGAGCTTGGGAGCGGCGGCACCAGGCACCAGTACCGCGCCGATCACGAGGTGCGCGTTCTTCACCGCCGAAGCGATCGCCGCCTTGGAGGCATAGGCCGTCTTGATCTGGCTCGAGAAGAACATGTCGAGTTCCGCGAGGCGGGCGTTCGAAATGTCGTAGATCGTCACGTCGGCGCGCATGCCGACCGCCATCTGCGCCGCGTTGACGCCGGAGACACCGCCACCAAGGATCGCGACCCGGGCAGGGGCCACGCCGGGCACGCCGCCGAGCAGGACGCCACGGCCGCCCTGTTCCTTTTCGAGATAATGCGCGCCGACCTGGATCGACATGCGGCCGGCGACTTCCGACATCGGCTTGAGCAGCGGCAGCGAGCGGTCATTGGCGGTGACCGTTTCATAGGCGATGCAGGTCGCGCCCGACTTGATCAGCCCCTCGGCCTGCGCCTTGTCGGCGGCGAGGTGGAGATAGGTGAAGAGCAGATGGCGTGATTCGAGCAGCGCGATCTCGCTTGGCTGCGGCTCTTTCACCTTCACGATCATGTCCGACTGCGCAAACACGCTGGCGGCGTCGGGCAGGATCGTCGCACCGGCGTCGATATAGTCCTGGTCCTCGAAATCGATACCGAGACCGGCACCGGTCTGCACCACGACGCTATGGCCGAGCGCGGTCAGTTCCGACACCGACGGCGGCGTCAGACCGACGCGATATTCGTGATTCTTGATTTCCTTGGGGACACCGACACGCATGGCGAAACTCTCCGGATCGAATTGTTATGGCGCATCATACTGCGTTCCGGGCCTCAAATCTCTGCAAATTACCATGGCTAAACAGGGGCTGATTGCATACATTGCCGGTGTGGTCGGGATATTGAACGGAAAATATGCAACTTAACCGAATAGACTCGGCGATATTGCAACTGCTCGCTGCCGACGCGCGGGCATCGGTCAGCAGCATCGCCGCTCAGGTCGGCCTATCGCAATCGGCCTGTACCCGTCGCATCCAGGCGCTCGAGTCGTCGGGGCATATCCTCGGCTATGGCGCGCATCTCGGCCATCGGCGGCTTGGCTTTCGGGTGACTGCGCTGGTCGACATCACGCTTGGCACGCAGGTCGAGGAGGATCTCGCCCAGTTCGAACGCGCGGTGGCGGCGATCGATGGAATTGTCGAATGCGCGCTGGTTTCCGGCGCGCAGGATTATCGGCTGAAAATCATCTGTCGCGACCTCGACGATTATGAGCGCATGCATCGCGAACATCTCGGCCGCTTGCCCGGCGTGAACACGATCAGCAGCAGCTTCGTGCTTCGCTCCGTCCCGACACGGGGCGAGGCGGACGCCTTGTTCGCCGGCGCGGCATGACCATATATTGCGGCCTTACCCCGCGCGTGATAGGCGCGCCACGCAACCGGCTAGGCGTCGGTCGCGTTTGGCCAAGATGCGATTGATGCAAATCCCGATCAGAGTGCTGCCCCGGTGACCACCGGTTCCCCTGAAATCGTCGCTGAACCGGGCGCCGACCTTGTCGGTGCGCCGGCGGCGCATTGCCATGGCCCCGACGGCATCATCAAGCTGTCGCTCGGCGCGATCGGTGTGGTGTTCGGCGATATCGGCACCAGTCCTCTCTACGCCTTTCGCGAGACCTTTGCGGGGCATCACCCGCTGGCCGTCGATGCGTTCCATATCATGGGCGTGGTCAGCCTGATGTTCTGGTCGATGATGCTGGTCGTGACGGTCAAATATGTCAGCATCATCATGCGCGCCGACAATAAGGGGGAGGGCGGCAGTCTCGCTTTGCTCGCCCTGGTGTCAGGCAAGACCAAGACCAAGCGCTGGACAGCCGGCATCGTCCTGCTCGGCGTGTTCGCCACCGCGCTGTTCTACGGCGACAGCATGATCACTCCGGCAGTGACCGTCCTCGGCGCGGTCGAGGGGTTGGCGATCGCCGCGCCGGGCCTGGGCGGGCTGGTGTTACCGATCGCGGTGGTCATCCTCGTCGCGCTCTTCTCGATCCAGCGCAGCGGCACGTCGAAAATCGGCCTGTTCTTCGGCCCCGTCATGCTGCTCTACTTCGCGGTCATTGCCACGCTCGGCGTGCTCAGTGTCGTCAAGACGCCCGATATCCTCTGGGCCCTGTCGCCGCATTATGCGGTCGAGTTCTTCCTCTACGATCCGGTCCGCGCCTTCCTGGCGCTTGGCTCGGTGGTGCTGGCGGTGACCGGTGCAGAGGCGCTTTATGCCGATATGGGGCATTTCGGGCGCAACCCGATCCGCGTTTCCTGGCTGTTCTTCGTGCTGCCGGCGCTGATCCTCAATTATATGGGGCAGGGCGCGATGTTGATGCGCGACGGCACCCCCGCGCTGGCCAGCCCGTTCTACCTGCTCGCGCCTGAGTATCTGCAGCTGCCGCTGGTGCTGCTCGCCACCGCCGCGGCGGTGATCGCGAGCCAGGCCGTGATCACCGGCGCCTTCTCGGTCACGCAACAGGCAATCCAGCTTGGCTTCATCCCGCGGCTGCGCATCGAACACACCAGCGCCTCGACTGCGGGGCAAATCTACATCCCGCTGGTCAACTGGCTGTTGATGGCCATGGTCCTGCTGCTGGTGCTGGCGTTCCGCTCCTCCGCCAACCTCACCTCGGCCTATGGCATCGCGGTGACCGGCGCGATGATGATCGATACCTGCCTGCTCGGCGTCGTGCTGTTCCGGCTGTGGAACTGGCCCGCCTATTACGCCGTCCCGCTGCTGGCCGTCCTATTCCTGGTCGATGGTGCCTATTTCGCCGCCAACCTGACCAAGGTTCCCGATGGCGGCTGGTTCCCGCTGCTCATCGGCCTGATCATCTTCACCTTGCTGACCACCTGGGCCAAGGGCCGCAAGCTGATGATCGAGCGGATGCGCGAGGGCGCGATGCCGATCAAGGTGTTCATCCAGTCCGCCGCGACCTCGGCCACGCGCGTGCCCGGCACCGCGGTGTTCATGACCTCGTCGCCCGAGGGCGTGCCGCATGCCCTGCTGCACAATCTCAAGCACAACAAGGTGCTGCACGAGCGTATCATCCTGCTCACCATCAAGATCATGGACGAGCCTTATTATCCCGATGGCGGCCGCTGCCATCTCGAGGATCTGGATCAGGGGTTCCACCGCATGGTGCTGAAATACGGCTTCATGCAGGAGCCCGACGTGCCGGCGGCGCTGGCCCGCATCCACCAGTGCGGCGCTGATTTCCGCATGATGGACACCAGCTTCTTCCTGTCGCGCCAGACGCTGCTGCTGTCGGCCCGGCCGGGCATGATGGTTTGGCGCGAAAAGCTCTTCGCCTGGATGTTGCGCAATGCGGAAAGCGCGATGGAGTTCTTCCGCTTGCCGACCAATCGCGTGGTCGAACTGGGCAGTCAGGTCGAGATTTGAGCGCTCCGGCGCCGATCATAGTGACCGCACTGTTCGGGAAGCAGGATACGGCCTATTTCGACGCCTTGCGTCGCGCCCATTTCCCGGCCGAACGCAATCAGTTACCGGCACATCTGACGATGTTCCATCATCTAAGCCCGTCGCTCGAAGCCGAGCTCCGGCAGCGGCTGACAAATGAGACGCGCGGCGTTCGCCCGCCGCCGGCGCGAATCGCCGGTTTGATGTCGCTGGGCAAGGGCGTGGCGTTCCGTATCGAATCACCGGAACTCGCAGATATCCGCGACAGGCTGGCCGATAGTTTTGCCGCGATGCTGACGCCGCAGGATGCGGTCGGGTGGCGGCCGCACGTCACGATTCAGAACAAGGTCACGCCGGCTGAGGCCAAGGCGCTGCAGGCGGCGCTGGCGCTGGATTTCTGCCCACGCCCGGTCGCGATCGCCGGTCTGGCGAGCTGGTGGTATCGCGGCGGCCCATGGGAACCGCTGTCGCGTCATATGTTCGCTTGACCCTTTCCGCGCGCGTTCCTATAGCCCGCGCCTCGCGAGTGAAGCGGCCTCTTTGGGGCGGAGTAGCTCAGCTGGTTAGAGCACGGGAATCATAATCCTGGGGTCGGGGGTTCAAGTCCCTCCTCCGCTACCACTCGCGAGCCTTTCAAATCAGGTCATGGCAGGCGCCGCGCGGTCCGGATCAGGATCGGCGGGACGAGCATCTGCCCCTTCATCACGCCTTCGCCGGCAGTCGGCGAGGGCGTTGCGTCGAGCACGCGGATCACCACATCCATGCCCTCCACGACATGGCCAAACGCGGCATAGCCGAGATTGTCCCCCGGCTGGCTTGGATCGGCATCGAGCGACGGCTGATCGCCGACCATGATGGTGAAGTCGCCGGTCGCCGTGCCTGGGGCATAGCGCGCGGTCGAGATCGTGCCGCTGAGATGTTTCACGCCGGTCTGGGTGGTCGGCTCATGTTTGATCGGTGGAAGGACGCGCTTGGGAGCATTCTGCACCCCGAACTGGACGAAGCCGAACGCCGCCTGCACCTTCACCGTGCGATAAAAGCCGATCCCGTCGAGCCGCTTCTGGTCGACATAGCGCAGGAAATTGGCCGTGGTGACCGGCGCACGCTCCTTTTCGAGCTCCAGCACGATACGGCCCTGATCCGTTTCAAGCACCACGCGCACCGTGGCGGGTGCTGGGGAAGGGGCTGGAGCAGGCTTGGGCGGCGGCGTGGTTTGCGCTTGAGCGATGACTGAAGCCGTAAGCGCCAGTGTCAGGAAGGTCGTTCGGAACAGCATCTCAGATCCTCGCCGTCGATTTCGTGCCGCTTATATCGTGGACCTGCCCGATCGCACCGGCAATTCTTCTTGCTTCCCCGGCGAAGGCCCAGTCGTGAAGCGGGTTGTAACTGCTGCTGCCCTTCGCAACCTCTACCTTCCCAGCTGGGCCCCGGCCTTCGCCGGGGAACGGCTATAGATTGGAATAATGCGCCCAATTGCATCTAGGGCGAGGACAAGAATCGATAGGCTTCCCCCTGCGCCATCACCTCCCATGTTGCATTGGAACGCAGGCGCGCCCTAGAAGCGCGGCTTCGCCAGAACGGACGCTTTCATGACCACCCACACGACCAAGATGCTTATCCTCGGCTCCGGCCCTGCCGGCCTTTCCGCCGCCATCTACGGCGCGCGCGCCGGCATGGCGCCGATCGTCGTGCAGGGTATCCAGCCGGGCGGCCAGCTGACCACCACCACCGATGTCGAGAATTATCCGGGCTTTGCCGATGTGATCCAGGGTCCGTGGCTGATGGAGCAGATGCAGGCCCAGGCCGAGCATGTCGGCACGCGCCTGATGTGGGACACGATCGTCGAGGTCGACCTGACCCGCCGCCCGTTCCGGCTGATCGGCGATGGCGGGGATGTCTATGAGGGCGATGTACTGGTCATCGCGACCGGTGCGCAGGCCAAATGGCTCGGGCTCGACAGTGAAGACCTGCTCAAGGGCAAGGGTGTCAGCGCCTGCGCGACCTGTGACGGCTTCTTCTATCGCGGCAAGCGCGTCGCCGTGATCGGCGGCGGCAACACCGCGGTCGAAGAAGCGCTGTACCTGACCAACCATTCGCCCGACGTGACGCTGATCCACCGCCGCGACAGTTTCCGCGCGGAGAAGATCCTCCAGGACCGGCTGTTCGCGCACAAGGGCATCAAGGTGCTGTGGAACAAGGAAGTCGACGGCTTCGTCGATGGCGGCGGCACCGCCGGCCTGGTCGGCATCGATCTGCGCGATACGGTGACCGGGGAGATTTCGCGTGTCGATGTCGAGGGCGGCTTTGTCGCGATCGGGCATCATCCGGCAACCGAATTGTTCCGCGGTCATCTCGCGCTCGATTCGGATGGCTATATCGCGGTCGAGACGGGCACTACGCGGACCAGCGTGCCCGGGGTGTTCGCCTGTGGTGACGTGATGGACAAGGTTTATCGCCAGGCCGTCACGGCGGCGGGCACCGGATGCATGGCGGCACTGGATGCCGAGCGCTTCCTGGCGACGGCTGAGTTCGAGGTCGCCGAAGCGGCCGAGTGAGGTCAGTCGCGCGCCAGCTGCGTGCGGATCACCGATTCAAGTTCGGCCGCATCATCGGTACGCGCGAAGCTGTGCGATGCGGTGTCGATAATATGCGTCTGCGGCGCCCAACCATGTCGCCTGCAAGCGTCGGCAAAAGCGATGGCAGTGGCATCCTGGCGCGCGAGGACAAAGGTCACGGTGTCGGTATGGCCGCTCAGGGCTTTCCGAATCCGTCCAGCGAGAGAGTCCGGTTCCTGAGAATTACTCTTTGAAGCCTTAAGCAAGCCTTTGAATAATTTACCGAGATCGATATCTCCCTTGATCAGCCGGAGCCAGGTCGCGGGGTCGCGCAGCCGCTCGATATAACGGGCGCGGATCGCGGCAGCGGGGGGCAGGTCGTCATCCTCCTCGATCACCCAGGGGTTGGACAGGATCAACGTTTCGATCCCGGCGGCCTCATGGAACAGCGCAAGCGATGTCGCTGCGTCGCAATTGCCGAATGCAGCCAGTCGCACGACCTGGGGCGCCTCGACACGAAACGCCGCCGCTGCCGCCATGATGTCATCGCCGGATCCCTCGAAGCCGCGATTCTCGCCGGTCGAATCACCAATGCCGCGCCGGTCATAGCGGAACACCGGAATGCCGGCGGTCGCGAGCCGTGCGGCGAGCAGGGCCATGCCGCGATGCGCGCCGATGCGGATTTCATTGCCGCCGGAAACGATCAGCAGGCCGGTGGTACCCGGCGCGTCGTCAAGTGTGCCGAACAGCGTTTCGCCTGAGCAGGTGAAGGAGGTTATACGCCGCATGTCGTGATCCAGGCAGCGATGTCGGCCGCGAGGCGATCGGCCAGGGCAGGGTCGTTACCGGGTTCGGCACGTCGCCAGAGCGGTGCTCCGGCAAGCTTCAAGTCGGCCGCCTGCGCGTCGGTGTCCAGGCGGACGGTGCGCAGTGGGCCGCTGGTTGACGGCGTCGCGCCGTTCAAATCCGCCAGCAAGGCGCGGCTGAGGCGATTCCCGGCAAGTTCGACCGGCGGGCCGGGCGAGTCGATTACCGAGGCATCGAATGCCTCGCCATCTTCCTTGGCCGCGGCGAGGCGCGTGCGGAACATGTCGCGGACCAGCGCCGCGCCGGTGGCCGGTGCGAAGTGCCAGCGGCTGGCGACCGGTGAGTCATGGTCGAGCAACGCGCCGCCCCTGATCGCGACGGCATGTACCGGGCCGCTGTCACGAAGTGCAGAGGCTGCAGATGAAAATGCTTCTTTCCAGTTGCTTAAAGAAATTTGTTCAGTCTCGATGAGGCTATCGCCCGAGCCCGGAAGGTCGGGGAGGGCGCTGGCAATGCCCCGCTCGGCCAGGCCGCGCAGGATCTCGGCCATGAACGCGCGCGTCCGGTTGGCTTCTTCGAACAACGGCATTGCGGCGATGACGACCGGGCCGGTGGCGGGGCCGAAGCGAAGCATCGCCTCTCGTCCGCCGGACCAGTCATAGGCGTCGATCACCCCGCGGCCTTGGCGGTGGCGAAGCGCACCAGCGCACCGAAGGTCTCGAGCATCTCGCCATCGACCTCGTCATCCTCGATGAGAATGCCGAGTCGCTCCTCGATTTCGGTGAGCAACCCGGCAACGGCCATCGAGTCGAGCTCGGGTAGCGCGCCGAACAGCGGCGTTTCGCTGCGAAAGGCCGCAACGCGTTCCTCGCTCAGGCCAAGCACGTCGCGAAGGACGGCGCGGATTGTGGCGTCGATCATTTGCGTGTCATCAGGAAGCACTGCGAACCCTTGGTTTCCCCCGTAATGAAGCCGCCGTTAGAGAATGCAGGGGTTTATGCCAAGGGCAACCGGCATGGACCGCACGCGCGGCTTGGCAGCGCGGCGGTGGAGGTTATCAAGGACGCATGATCTCACTCGATCCCGTTCCGCATCCGATCGACGCGCTGCCCGCACATGGTGCCGCCGCCGACATCGCGCTGATCGACCGTGCGGGCACGCTCAGCTTCACCGAACTGGAGGCGCTGACCGGTCAGGCCGCAGCCTGGCTGACCGCGCGAGGCCTTGCACCGGGCGATCGGGTGGCGAGCTGGCTGCCCAAGACGCGGATGGCGTGCGTGCTGCCGATGGCGGCGCCCAGGGCGGGGCTGGTGCATGTACCAGTCAACCCGATGCTCAAGCGCGGGCAAGTCGCGCATATCCTCGCCGATAGTGGTGCGTCGCTATTGATCACGCAATCCGCGCGGGCCGGGACGCTCGAGGCCGGCGATGTGCCGGCCGATTGCAGAACGGTGCTGGAGGACGAAGTGACGGCAACTGACGTCATGCCTCCATCCGTTGCCAATCCCGCGACGCTGGCGGCCATCCTCTATACCTCCGGATCGACCGGGCGGCCCAAGGGCGTGATGCTCAGCCATGCCAATCTGTGGCTCGGTGCGATCTCGGTCGCGCATTATCTGAAGCTGACGCCGGCCGATCGTGTGCTCGGCGTCCTGCCGCTGAGCTTCGACTATGGCCAGAACCAGCTTTTCTCGACCTGGGCCGCTGGGGGCGGTTACGCACCACTTGATTATCTGACTGCGCGCGATGTCGTGAAGGCGATCGAGCGGCTGGAGGCGACCACGCTGGCGGGCGTCCCGCCGCTCTGGGTTCAGCTGCTCGAGGCCGACTGGCCGACCGAGACCGCGGCTCGGCTGAAGCGGCTGACCAATTCGGGCGGTGCGCTGACGCCGCGCATGGTCCGCGCGCTGCGCGAGCGATTCCCGGACGCTGATCTCTATCCGATGTACGGCCTGACCGAAGCATTCCGCTCAACCTATCTCGATCCGTCGCTGGTCGATGCGAATCCCGATGCGATGGGGCGGGCGATTCCCTTTGCCGAGGTGATGACGGTGCGCGCGGACGGAACACGCGCCGGGTCGGGCGAGCCGGGCGAACTGGTTCATGCCGGCCCATTGGTCGCGCAGGGCTATTGGCGCGATGCCGAGCGGACCGCGCAGCGTTTCCGCACGGCGCCCGACTGGGCGGAATCGGGCGGAATGGCGGTGTGGTCGGGGGATACGGTGGTCGAAGACGCCGATGGCCTGTTCCGCTTTGTCGGGCGCGATGATGAGATGATCAAATCCGCCGGCAACCGGATCAGCCCGACCGAGATCGAGGAGGCGGTGCTGTCGGGTGGCGAAGCGGCGGAGGCGGTGGCACTGGGCGTGGCCGATCCGCGTCTCGGCCAGGCGATCCTGGTCGTGGCGCGGGCGGTCGGCGATGCCGGCGATGCCGAAAGCGCGTTGCGCGAACGTTTGCGGCGCGATTTGCCGAGCTTCATGCAGCCGGTGCGCTATGAATGGCGTGAGGTATTGCCGCGCAATGCCAATGGCAAGCTCGACCGGGCGGCGCTGAAGGCGGAGATGACGTCATGAAGCCAATGGGGGCGATACCCGCGGAATTCTTGGCCCCGGGCCCGCTAAGGATTGCTGGCCGGAGCGCGGCGGAATGGATCGATGCGGCGGGCAGCAGCCCGGTCTTCGTCTATGACGTGGGTATCGCCACGGCTCGCGTGGCGCGGTTCCGTGCCGCGATGCCGCCGGGGCTGGACCTGCACTATGCGATCAAGGCCAATCCGGCGCCGCCGATGATCGCTGCGCTGGCGCGGCTGGTCGATGGGCTCGATGTGGCATCGGGTGGAGAGCTATCGCTGGCGCTGGCCGAGAAACCGGCCGGCCGGATCAGCTTTGCCGGACCGGGCAAGCGCGATGCAGAGCTCGAGGTGGCGATCATCGCCGGCGCGACGATCAACCTGGAGTCGGAAGGCGAGGCGGCTCGCGCGATCGCGGCGGGACAAAGGCTTTGCGCCACGCCGCGCCTCGCCGTGCGGGTGAACCCCGACATGGAGTTGCGCGGCTCGGGCATGAAGATGGGCGGTCGTGCCTCACCCTTCGGTGTCGATGCCGACCGCGTACCCGCTTTGGTCCGGCGTATCATCAAGAGCGGTGCGGACTGGCGCGGCTTTCATATCTTTGCCGGATCCCAGGCGCTTAGCGCCGAAGCGATCATCGACACTCAGACCGAGACGCTGGCGCTGGCCGGCCGTCTGGCGGACGATGTTGGCGTCATGCCGCCGCTGGTCAATCTCGGCGGGGGTTTTGGCATTCCATATTTCCCGGGTGACGTGGCGCTGGATGTCGAGGCGGTGGGTGCGGCACTGGCCGAGCGGCTGGCGGAGCGCGCGGGATCACTTGCCGAGACCCGCTTCGCGATTGAGCTGGGCCGCTGGCTGGTCGGCGAATGCGGCGTGTATCTGACTCAGGTGATCGACCGAAAGGAGAGCCGCGGCGAGACCTTCCTGATCGTTGATGGCGGACTCCATCACCAGCTCGCGGCCTCGGGCAATTTCGGCACGGTAGTGAAGCGCAACTATCCCGTTGCGGTCGCCGCCGCGCCCTATGACGCGCCGACCGAGACGGTCAGCGTTGTCGGCTGCCTGTGCACCCCGCTCGATCGGCTGGCTGACCGTGTCACCCTGCCGATAGCGCAACCGGGGGATATTATCGCGATCTTCATGGCCGGCGCTTATGGTTTGACGGCAAGTCCGACGGCCTTTCTGGGACACCCGCAAGCGGCGGAGATCACGGCCAACGTCGGACAATCCTAACGCTATATTTACCTCTTTCATCGCATAGCTCCGATGTAGCCGTGCGCCTCGCTGGAACGACGTCACCAGCGAAACGTGTTGCGGCAGGAGGCCAGTGCAATGCGTTTTTCTTCCGTTTCCAAGGGGTTCGCTGTCGCAGGGATCGCGGCAACGATGCTTGCCGGCTGCACCGGCGGTGGTGGCAGATCCCAGTTGCCGCCCGCGACCTTTGTGGCGACGCAGGAACAGCCGGGCGAGGAATATGTCATCGGCCCGCTCGACCAGCTCAACATCTTCGTGTGGCGCAATCCCGAACTGTCGGCGAAGGTGCAGGTGCGCCCCGATGGCCGGATCACCACGCCGCTGATTTCCGACATGCCGGCGGTCGGAAAGACCCCGGCAATGCTTGCCGACGACATGAAGATCGCGCTGAGCGAATATATCAAGGATCCGATCGTCTCGGTGATCGTGGAGAATTTCTCCGGTACGTTCAGCCAGCAGGTGCGGATCGTCGGCGCGACTGAAAAGCCGGCGTCGATCCCATACCGCGCCAACATGACCCTGCTGGATGCGATGATCGCGGTCGGTGGCTTGAGCGAGTTCGCCGCCGGCAACAAGGCGCGGCTGGTGCGCTACGACCGCACCACCGGGCGTCAGGTCGAGTATAACGTCAAACTTTCCAACCTTCTCAAGAACGGCGATGCCAAGGCGAACGTCCGGTTGGAACCGGGCGACGTGATCATCATCCCCGAATCGATGTTCTGAGGGGGCCGGGGTGAACGGTCTTTATGACGAGTTGAGGATCGCGGTACATGCGGTCTGGACGCGGCGCTGGCTGGCGCTTGCGGTCGCCTGGGGAATCGCGGTCGTCGGCTGGTTCGTTGTGGCGCAGATTCCCAGCAGCTATGAATCGCGCGCGCGCGTGTTCGTCCAGATGCAGTCGATCCTGCCATCGAAGATCGGGATCACGCAGGTGGAACAGCAGCAGGATGTCGACCGGGTCCGCCAGACGCTGACCTCGGCGATCAATTTGCAGAAGGTCGTGCGCGGCACCGATCTCGCCAACACCGTGTCCACCGACCGAGATATCGCGGATCGGGTCGCCGGCTTGCAAAAGGCGATCAAGGTCACCGCCCAGCAGGACAATCTATTCGAGATCACTGCCACCGGCAGCAGCCCGAAGGTCGTGCGTCAAATCGTGCAGAAGCTGATCGACATTTTCGTCGAGGAAAACCTTGCTGGCGATCGCGATGAGACCAGCCAGACTTTGCGCTTTCTCGATGCACAGCTCGAACAGCGCCAGAAGCAATTGCAGGACGCCGAGGCGAAGAAGACCGATTTCCAGAACCGCTATCTCGGCTCGCTCCCAGGCACCGGGTCGCTGACCGATCGCATGGGCGCTGCCCGCACGCAGATGGCGCAGGTCGACAGCGATCTTGCCGCTGCGCAATCGAGCCTCGCCGCGGTCACTGGCCAGATGGCGGGAACGCCGCAGAATGTTGCGGGGGGTGGGTGGCGGGCCGACGGCGGGCCCGGCGCGCGCGCGGCTTGCCGCGATCCAGGGCCAGATTGCCGAAGCGCGCGGCCGCGGCTTTACCGACAATCATCCCGACATGGTCGCCCTCAGGGGCCAACTGGCGGCGGCGCAGGCCGCGGCGCGCAACGAGCCGGTTATCGGCGGTGGGGCGGGGAGTGCGTCGAACCCGCTCTATTTGTCGCTGCGCTCGATGCAGGCCGAGAAGCAGTCGCAGGTCGCCGCGCTGACGATGCGCAAGAAACAGCTGCAGGCCGACCTCGATACGATCAATTCGAAGCTGGCAGGCGATCCGGCGGTTGCCGCCGAACAGGGCCAGATCGAGCGCAATTATGCGGTCCTGAAGGATCAGTATGACAAGATGCTTGCCGACCGCGAGGACATCAAGCTGCGCGGCCAGGCCCAGACCCAGACCGACGCGATCAAATTCAGCGTGATCGATCCGCCGACCAGCCCGCGCGTGCCCAATGCACCGAACCGGCCTTTGCTGCTGACCGGTGCGTTGATCGCCGCGATTTGCGGCGGGATCGGCGCGGCCTTTGCGATGGGCCAGTTGCAGACCACTTTCGCCACGTCCGGCCGGCTGGAGCGGGCGACCGGCATGCCGGTGATCGGCTCGATCGGGGAGATGGTGACCGCAGCGCAGATCGCCACGCGTCGCCGTAAGCTAATGTATTTCGGGGGCGGCGCTGCGGCGCTGGCCGTCGCCTATGTGGCGCTGCTCGGCGTCGAAATGGTTTCGCGGGGGATGGCGGCATGACCGAGGCGCCACGGAAGATACAGGCGTCGCTGCTCGAACGCGCAGCGCAGGTTTACGATTTCGACGCGCATCTGCGCGCGCGCAGTGGAGCAGCGCCGGCCCGGCCGGCACCGATTCTCGACCTGGAATTTGGACAGCCTCCTGAAACCACACGCGTTCCGGAAAGCGCGCCGATTCCGGAGCTGGCGCCGGTTCCAAAACCCGCACCGCAATCGATCCACCCGCGGGTTGCCGCGGCGGAAGCCTCGGTACGCCCCTTGCGCATGCCCACCGGCGGTAAATCGATCGCGATCGATCGCGCGATGCTCTCCGAAAAGGGCCTTCTCGTTCCCGGGGCCGCGATCGGCGCACTGGCCGAGGAATTCCGCCTGGTGAAGCGGCATTTGCTTCTCACGGCAAAGACCGTGAAGCTGCACGATGGCGACCGGTCGCGCACCATATTGGTGTGTTCGGCCAATACCGGCGAGGGCAAGACCTTCTGCGCGGTCAATCTGGCGATCTCGCTCGCTGCGGAGCGCGACACTGAAGTGCTGCTGGTCGATGCCGATTTCGCCAAGCCCGACGTGATGCGCCGCTTGGGCGGGAGCGATGGTCCCGGCTTGCTCGACATTCTTGCCGACCCGAGGATCGAGGCGGAGCGCTGCGTCGTTGCGACCGATATCCCGCAGCTCAGCCTATTGCCGTGCGGCACCAAGTCGAACACCGATACCGAATTGCTGGCCAGCGACCGCACCGCGACACTGATCGCGACACTGCTTGCTGCCGATCCGCGCCGCATCATCATCTTCGATTCGCCACCCGCGCTCGCGGCCTCGCCCGCCGGTGTACTCGCCACGCAGGCAGGGCAGGTGATGCTCGTCGTGCGCGCCGACAAGACGAGCGAGGGCGACCTGCGCCAGGCAGTCGCGCTGCTCGATGGATGCGAACATATTCAGCTGGTCCTGAACGCCGTGTCGTTCGTCCCCGGGGGCCGCCGCTTCGGTAGCTATTATGGCCAGGAGGACGCTTCGTGACGCGGGCTCAATATCTGATCGCCGCCGGTATGATCGCACTCGTTGCGAGTCCCGCCGCCGCACGCGAGAAATCGATCGCGCCCTATATCGAGCTTGGCCAGGTGCTGACTGCCGATCTCAATGGCGGCGACGTGCTGACCTATTCGACCATTGCCGCCGGCGTCGATGCTTCGATCCAGAATCGGCGCGCCGAAGTGCAGGTCAGCTATCGCTACGAACGCCGGATCAGCTGGGACAAGAATGTCGGGGACGACGACATCCATAGCGGTCTGGCCCGTGCAGCCGTGAAGGTCGCTCCAGGCGTGAGCATCGAGGGCGGCGCGCTGGCGACTCGTGCGCGGTCGGACATTCGCGGATCCGCGCCGGTGGTGCTGGCGGGCAATGTCGACAATATCAGCCAGGTCTATTCGGCCTATGTTGGTCCGACCGTGTCGACCAATGTCGGCCCGGTCAGCGTCGGCGCAAGCTATCGCTTTGGCTATACCAAGGTAGAGGATCCAGGGTTCACCGGCGTGGCGCCGGGCAGTCCACGGCTCGACAATTACGACAGTTCGAAAAGTCACGTCCTGCAGGCAAGCGCCGGCGTCAAGGCGGGCACCGTCCTGCCGGTTGGGGTGACTGTCAGCGGCGCCTATGAGCGCGAGGATGCTGGTCAGCTCGATCAGCGATACGAAGGAAAATATGGCCGCGCCGACGTGGTCGTGCCGGTTTTGCCAACACTCGCCGTAACCGCAGGTGTGGGCTATGAGAAGATCGAAATCAGCCAGCGCGACCCCGTGGTGGATGGCGCCGGCGAGCCCGTGGTCGATTCCAATGGCCGGTTTCGCACCGACAAATCATCGCCGCGTCGAATCGCCTATGAGACGGACGGCCTGATCTATGACGCGGGCGTCATCTGGAAACCGAGCCGGCGCATGACGTTGGAGGCCCGGGTGGGCAAGCGCTATGGCGGGACGATCTATACCGGCTCCCTCAGCTATGCCGCGACCCGGTCGCTTGGCATCCAGGTCGGTGTATATGACAGCGTCGAAACCTTTGGACGTCAGTTGCGTGACGGCATCGCCAGCCTGCCCACGAGCTTCATCGATCAGCGCGATTCATTCGGTCAGCAATTTGCCGGCTGTACTTTCGGCAAATCGAGTGCATCGACCGGCGGGTGTCTGAACGATGTGTTCCAGTCGATCGCCACCGCGAGTTATCGCGCGCGCGGCATCGATGCTGTGATCTCCGCCAATCGCGGGCCGCTCAGCTTCGGGGTCGGCGCCGGCTACGCCAATCGCCGCTTTTATGCACCGAGGGGTGGCACAGGCTACAGCGTCAATGGGGTGACTGACGAAAGCTATTATGCCCAGGCCTTCCTGTCGGCGTCGCTCGACCGCAATTCCGGCATCAGTGCGAATGTCTTCGCCAATTATTTCGAAAGCGGCATCGGCAACACGCCGGGCATCTTCTCGACGGGGGCGACCGGTCTTTACTATCGCAATTTCGGGCGCATCGGTACGACCGTATCGGCCGGGATCTACTCGTTCAGCCAGGACGGTACGGAAGATCAATATTCGGCGCAGGCGCAAGTGGGCGTACGGTATCAATTCTGAAACGTGTCGAGCTTAGCTCGCACAGGGTGGTGACGATGTACGACGATCATTATGGATTGAGCGGACGACCGTTCCAGCTGACGCCCGATCCGCGTTTCTGGTTCGACACCGCGACGCACCGCAAGGCGATGGCTTATCTCGGCTATGGTCTGAGCCAGGGTGAGGGCTTCATCGTCATCACTGGCGATATCGGTGCTGGCAAGACGACCCTGGTCGGCCATCTGATGGCGACGGTGGATCGCGAGCGGCTGAACGTGATCAAGATCGTCTCGACCCAGATCGAGGCGGAGGATCTGCTGCGCATGGTCGCGGGCGGGCTCGATATCGAGACCGCCGGCCAGACCAAGTCGCAGTTGCTGACCGCGATCGAACGCGGGCTGCATGCAACGGCGAGGTCGGGACGACGAACACTGTTGATCGTCGACGAGGCTCAGGCGTTGCCGGTATCGGCGCTCGAAGAATTGCGCATGCTGTCCAATTTTCAGGCGGGCGGACATGCGCTGTTACAGATCTTCCTGCTCGGCCAGCCTGAGTTCCGCCAGCGGCTGCACGGCTCCGACCGGCTCGAACAATTGCGCCAGCGCGTCATTGCCATGCACCATCTCGATCCGATGGGGCCGGAAGAAGTCGAACCTTATATGGTTCACCGCCTGTCAGTGGTGGGGTGGCAGGGGCGCCCCAGTTTCACGCCGGAAGCCTTGCAGGCGCTGTATCGCGGCTCGGGCGGCGTGCCGCGCGTGCTCAACCAGCTTGCCGGGCGAGTGCTGCTGTTCGGCGCGATCGACCAGCTCGAAATCATCAATGGCGATGTGGTCGACGCAGTGATTGCGGATATCGCAGGCGATTCGCCGATGCCGCGCCCGATCAATCGCGCCAGAGCCGAGCCGGTGCCGGCCGTAGACGCAGTTGAAGCTCCGGAGCCTGCGGTGGAGGCTCTGGAACCGGTGGACGCGGCCAAGCCGATCCCGATCGTCAACGCGCCACGATTGCCGGTCGAGCCACGTCCGATCCGCTTTGCGCTTGAGACGGAAACAGCGCCCGAAGTGCCGCCAGTTGCTGCACCGCAAGCTGTCTCTGCACCCGAGAGGGCGGCATCGATTCCCGATCAGGCGCTGATCGACCGCATCGCGGCGCTCGAAGAGCGCGTCGAGGAACAGGAAGCGGCGCTGCGCCGCGTTCTGACCCTGCTGGTCGATTGGGTCGAAGGCGAGGGCAGTCCGGATATCGCGTCCGTGCGTCACGCGGCCGGGCGGTAGCCCGGGCGATGCGCCACGCGCTCTCCGTCGATGTCGAGGACTGGTTCCAGGTCGGCGCCTTCGAAAAGGTGATCGACAAGCGGGACTGGGATTCGCTCGAAGCGCGGGTCGAGCGCAACACCGATGCGGTGCTCGCGCTGTTTGGTGAAAGCGGGGTCAAGGCGACCTTCTTCACGCTTGGCTGGGTAGCCGAACGATACCCGGCGCTGATTCGGCGGATCGTCGATGCAGGGCATGAGGTGGCCAGCCATGGCTGGGACCATGATCGTGTCTTCACTATGGATCCGGCGACTTTCCGCGCCGATCTGGCCCGGGCGCGCAAGACGCTCGAGGATGCCGGCGGCGTCGCCGTCACCGGCTACCGCGCGCCGAGTTTCTCGATCGACAAACGCACTCCCTGGGCACATGTGGAACTTGCCGAGGCGGGGTATACCTATTCGTCGAGTGTCGCGCCGCTGAAGCACGACCATTATGGCTGGCCTGAGGCACCGCGCTATGCGTTTCGCCCCCTGCCGGATTCCGATCTGATCGAGGTTCCCGTTACGGTCGCCGAGCTGGCCGGGCGCAAGATGGCGACCGGGGGTGGTTTCTTCCGGCTCTTTCCCGGCGCGCTGACCGATTTCGCGGTACGCCAGGTGGCGGGCGAGGGGCAGCCGGCGGTATTCTATTTCCATCCATGGGAGATCGATCCCGGCCAGCCGCGCGTCACCAACGCGCCGGTCAGGTCGAAGCTCAGGCATTACAGCCGGCTCGGCGCGATGGCCGGCAAGCTGCGCACCCTGATCGGGCGGCACGATTGGGGCCGGATGGACGCGGTGGTGGCCGAGGCGCGGCGCGGGCTGGCGTGAACATGCCGCTGATCTCGACGCTGTTGGCGGTGCGTGCCGTCGACTTGAGCGACGCGCACGAGTGCGCGCGGATCGCGGCGTTCGTGCGTGCGCATCCCGATGCAACGCCGTTTCATTTGCCGGAATGGAGCACCGCGGTGGCGCGCGGTTGCGGGCAGATCGCCCATGCGCTGATCGCCGAGCGAGCGGACGGATCGATCGCCGGTTATGTCCCGCTGACCGAGATACGCTCGCCGCTGTTCGGACGGGCATTGGTCTCGAACGGCTTCGCAGTCGGTGGAGGCATCCTTGCCGAAGACGAAGCGGCGGTGCCGGTGCTGGGCGATGCCGCCTGGGCGCTGGCGCAGGATTTGAAGTGCCCGACGCTGGAATTGCGCGGGGCCGAGCCGACCGGGCCGGGCTGGAAGGTCGACGGCGACACCTATCTCGGCTTCGTTCGCGATCTTGCCGCCGATGACGAGGCCGAATTGCTCGCCATTCCGCGCAAGCAGCGTGCCGAGGTGCGCAAGTCGCTGGAGATCGACCTGCAGGTGACGACCGGCAGCGAGAAGGCGGAGCAGGCGGCGCATTTCGCGGTGTATGCCGAATCGGTCCGCAACCTGGGCACGCCAGTGTTTCCCGCGCGGCTCTTCCGTGAGGTTCTGGCGGCGTTCGACGATGAGGCGGATATCTTGACCGTATGCGCGGGCGGCAAGCCGGTCGCGAGCGTGCTGAGCCTGTACTTCAACGGCACCGTCTATCCCTATTGGGGTGGCGGTACCGCTACGGCGCGTGCGCTTCGCGCCAATGACCGGATGTACTTCGCGCTGATGAGCCACGCTCGCGCCAAGGGCTGCACGCGGTTCGATTTCGGGCGTTCAAAGGCGGGAACGGGGCCGGCGGCGTTCAAGAAGAACTGGGGTTTTCCGGGCGTTCCTTTGATGTATGTTAAGCGTGCGGCATCTGAGGGGCGCTTCGCGACATCAATCCGTTGAACCCGCGCTATCGGTTGAAGATCGAGGTGTGGAAAAAACTGCCATTGTGGGTCGCAAACCAGGTTGGGCCGTTTATTTCCAAGGGACTCGGCTGATGGGGGACATCCTGTTTCTGGCGCATCGGGTGCCCTATCCGCCCGATCGGGGCGACAAGATCCGCGGCTTCCACATCCTGAAATTCCTCTCGGCGCGCAAACGCGTCCATCTGATCGCCTTTGCCGACGACACGCGCGACATGAAAGGCAAGAGCGGTCTGGCCAAATATACCGGCAACCGGTCGATCATCTGGCGTTCCAAATCCCGGGTGATGGCGGCCGCCCAGGCGTTACTGAAGTACAGACCGGTATCGCTCACCGCGTTCGAGAACCGGCCGCTGCGCGATGCGGTGAACAACATCCTTGCGCGCCATTCGATCGACACGATCTACGTCTTTTCGAGCCAGATGGCGCAGTATCTGCCGGCCAATCCGCGGCAGCGCGTGATCATGGACTTCGTCGATATGGATTCGGCGAAATTCGCTGCCTATGGCAAATCCTCGCGCGGGCCGATGGCCTGGATGATGAAGCGCGAGGCACGGTTGCTCCAGTCCTTTGAGCGCAATGTCGCCCGGAACGCGACCGCGAGCCTGTTCGTCAGCGATGCGGAGGCCGCGCTGTTCCGCGAAAAGACCGGTGCCGAGCGCGTTTATGCGGTCGAGAACGGCATCGACATCGAATTTTTCGATCCTGTCGCGAGCTTCAGACGGATCGACACCACGGGCGCGCTGATCGTGTTCACCGGCCAGATGGATTATCGCCCGAACGTCGAGGCGGTGACCTGGTTTGTCGAGGCGATCCTGCCGCATATCCATCTGGAATATCCGAAGGCGCGCTTTGCGATCGTCGGGCGTGAGCCGACCGAGGCGGTCAAGGCGCTGGCCAAGATGCCGGGTGTGATCGTGACCGGCGAAGTCGCCGACGTGCGTGGCTGGATCGCCGCGGCCTCCGTCGTGGTCGCGCCGCTCAAGCTCGCGCGCGGCGTGCAGAACAAGATACTCGAGGCAATGGCGATGGCGCGTCCGGTGGTTGCCTCCGCCGCCGCTGCCGCGGGTATCGACCATCAGGACACGATCCGCGTCGGCGAGACGGTCGGCGAGATCGCCGAGCAGGTCAACGCGTTGCTCGCCAATCCGTCCGGCGCAGCCGCGCTTGGCCAGAAGGCGCGCAAGCAGGTCGAGGATCGCTATAGCTGGGAGGCGCGGCTTGCACCGCTCGATACCATCATGGGCCTTCGCGTGAAGGCCGCGCCGCAACGCCGGACCGCCGCATGACGATCGCCTTTCCCAGTGCCGATTTCGAGGGCGGAAAGCCGTTGCTGGCGGCAGGATGGCGGCGCCAGTCGCTGATCCTCGGCGGCGTCGCACTGATCCTGTTGCTGCTGTTCCGCGGGGATGCCGAAGACCTGGCGAAGATCTGGTGGACCAGCACGACCTTCGGGCATTGCCTGTTCATCGCCCCCGTCATCGCCTGGCTGGTGTGGCAGCGGCGCACGCAACTCGCTGAACTTCAGCCGGTCGCGTGGTGGCCGGGGCTCGTGCTTGTCGCGGCCGGCGGGTTCGGCTGGCTGCTCGGCGATGCGTCGAGCGTCGCGCTGGCGCGGCATCTCGGGTTGGTGATGATGCTGCAGGGCGCAGTGGTTACGTTGCTTGGCCCCAATGTCGCACGCGGGCTGCTGTTCCCGCTGTGCTACGCCTTTTTTCTGGTGCCGTTCGGCGAGGGGCTGGAGCCGATGCTGCAGGACCTCACTGTGGCGATGACCATGCCGTTGCTCCATCTGTTCGGTGTGCCGGCCCAGGTCGATGGCGTGCTGATCACCATCCCCAATGGCTATTTCGAAGTCGCCGAGGCCTGTTCGGGCGCGAAGTTCGTCATTGCCATGGTCGCCTATGGCGCTCTGGTCGCCAATGTCTGCTTCGTCAGCTGGACGCGGCGCGCGATATTCATGGCGGTGGCGGTGATCGTACCGGTGATCGCCAATGGCCTGCGCGCCTTCGGAACGATCTATGCCGCGCATCTGACCTCGGTCGAACAGGCCACCGGCATGGATCATATCGTCTATGGCTGGGTGTTCTTCGGCGTGGTGATGGCGGCGGTGATCGCGATCGGCTGGCGCTGGTTCGACCGGGCGCCCGATGACCCCGTGTTCGACCCCGTAGCCGTGCAGGCGCAGCCGAAGAGCCGGATCGATGCATTGTTGGCGGGTGCACTGATACTGACCGTGGCGGGTATCTTCCCGGCCTGGGCCGGCGCGATCGCCGGGCGTGCTCAATCACTGCCCGACAGGATCTCGCTGCCCAATGTGCCGGGCTGGCAGCGCAGCGAGATGAGCAAGCGCGCGCCCTGGGCCCCCTATTATCCCGGCGCCGATCATTTCCTGATCGGGCGCTACAGCGACGGTCGCGGTGCGTCGGTGGATCTCGCCATCGCCGTGTTCGGCAGCCAGCGCGAGGGCAAGGAACTGGTCTCGTTCGGCACCGGCGTGCTGCGGCAGGACGATATCTGGGTGCGGATAGACGATCTGCCCGATCTCGCCGGCGGGTCGGCGATGCGCATTACCGCGCCCGGCCCGGTCGAGCGCCAGGTGGTGACCTGGTACCGTGTCGGCAATGTCCTGACACAGAGCGACCGGGCGGTGAAGCTCGCGACCCTGCAGGCGAAGTTGCTCGGTGGTCCGCAGCGTGCGGTTGCCGTGCATGTCTCGGCCGAGGTCCAGCCCGGCGTCGATACGCGCGCGGTGCTCGAGCGCTTCGTGCGCGATCTCGGGCCGATCGATCTGCTGGCGGATCGTGCAGCGGGGATGTGACGCAAATAACCCGTTACCTCGAACTTGTTTCAGGCTTCGGGCGCGGTCATTAGCCACAGGTGCGGCGCTCCCGGTGCGAGTGGCCACGCCGGGACGCTGAAACAAGTTCAGCTGACGGATCTATCGGTACGACTGCGGGATAAACCAACATATGTGCGGCATCGCCGGCCTTTATTACCCCGCAACGCCGAAGCCGGTCGATCCTGCGCGCATCCGGGCGATGACCGACGCGCAGCTGCATCGTGGGCCCGACGGGTCAGGCGTATGGACCGCGCCGGGCGTCGGTCTGGGCCACAGGCGGCTGGCCATCATCGACCTGACCGAAGCGGGGGCGCAGCCCATGGCGAGCGCTGACGGGGCGCTGACGGTCACCTATAACGGCGAAATCTATAATTTCCTCGAGGTTCGTGCCCAACTCGAGGCAAAGGGCGCGGTGTTCGCATCGAACAGCGACACCGAAGTGCTGCTTCATGGCTGGTCTGCCTGGGGCCCGGCGATGCTCGACCGGCTCAACGGCATGTTCGCTTTCGCGCTGCACGATTCACGCCGGCAGTGCCTGTTCATGGCGCGCGACCGCCTCGGCGTGAAGCCGCTTCATTATGTCGAGCTGGCCGATGGAGGCGTCGCCTTCGCGTCGGAACTGAAAGGGCTGCTCGCGCACCCGCTGCTGCGGCGCGAGCCCGATATTCGCGCGGTCGAGGATTATATGGCGTTCGGCTATGTGCCGGACGATATCTGCCTCGTCGCCGGGGTGAAGAAACTGCCCGCGGGTCATTCGCTGCTGATCGAGCGCGGCAAGTCGGTGCCCGCCCCGTCGCGCTGGTGGGATGTGGATTTCTCGCGCCGCGCCAGCGGTTCGGTCAAGGCGCTGGAGGAAGAATTGGTGTCGCGGATGCGCGACGCGGTCCGGTCGCGCCTGATGGCCGACGTGCCGCTCGGCGCGTTCCTCTCGGGCGGGGTCGACAGCTCGGCAGTGGTCGCATTGATGGCTGAAGCATCGTCGAGCGCGGTCAAGACCTGCACGATCGGTTTCCGGGAAGCGGGCCATGACGAGCGCGGCTATGCCGACCAGGTCGCGCAGCGCTTTGCCACCGACCACCGCGAGCGGGTCGTGGCGGCGGATGATTTTGCCTTGATCGACACCTTGGTCACGGCGTTCGACGAACCCTTTGCCGATGCCTCGGCGCTGGCGACCTACCGCGTCTGCGAACTGGCGCGCGAGAATGTGACCGTCGCGCTGTCGGGCGACGGCGCGGACGAGGCACTGGCCGGATATCGCCGCTACAAGTTCCAGGCGGCGGAGGAGCGGGTGAGGGCGCTGTTCCCACCATCGATGCGCGCCGGTGTGTTCGGGGCGCTTGGCGGCCTGTATCCCAAGGCCGACTGGGCGCCACGCTCGTTGCGCGCGAAGACGACCCTGCTCGCACTCGCCGAGGATGGAGCGGAGGCCTATGCGCGCTCGGTCGGTGTGACGACTCCGACGCTCCGGGCGATGCTCTTCTCCGATGAAGCGAAACGCGCGCTGGTCGGACACCGGGCCGAGGACCGCTATGTCCGCACGATGCGCGACGCGCCGGCGCGCGATGCGATCGACCGCGCGCAATATGCCGACTTCCAGCATTGGCTGCCCGGCGACATTCTGACCAAGACCGACCGTACCAGCATGGCGGTCAGCCTTGAGGCACGCGAGCCGCTGCTCGACTATCGCTTCGTCGAGTTCGCCGCGTCGCTACCCGCATCGATGCGGATCAGGGCCGGCCAGGGCAAATGGCTCATGAAGAAGGCGATGGAGCGCTATCTTCCCAGGGACATCCTCTATCGCCCTAAAATGGGCTTTGTGACGCCGATCAGCGCCTGGTTTCGCGGTGCGCTTGCCGATGAGGCGGGCGCGCTGGCCAAGTCGCGCATACTTGGAACCATGTTCGATCCGCGGGCAATCGAGCGTATCGCCACCGAGCACCGGTCCGGCCGCGCGGAGCACGGCCGGACTTTGTGGCAGCTGGTGATGCTCGAACGGTCGATGCAGCGTCTTTTCGGCTGACTGGGATCAGCGGCAGAATACTGCGATTGCCGCGTGGACCGTCAGTGCCATCAAGCACAATGTCGATAGCGTGAAGACCGCGAAACGCACCAGAACGCGGTTGATCGTCACCTGGATCAGGCTGTGGAGGATCCGCAGACCGACATAGGCCCAGGCGATGCAGGCGTTCCAGCCCCCACCGGTCCCGGACAGTGCGAGGACCAGTGCAATCGCATAGAACAGCGTCGGCTGTTCCATCAGATGATTGTAATTATCGGCGGGCCACTGGTCCTTGGCCGGAAGGCGCGCTCGCAGGTCGCTACCATTTCCACCGACCAATGTTTTCGAATCGATGCCGGCCTTGCCCATTGCCGGGATGCGGCGGACATACATCCAGAGCCACATCACAAGGCTCCACGCGATCAGGACAACGATCGGCGCGAGGATCGGGCTATGCTCGGTCATCTTTCAGCTCCCCTTATATTTGCCGGGCAAGCTGCCGTAATCGGAACGGATGCGCAACTTTTCTGCGAGATGTCCGCGGATACGGCATAACCGCCAAAGAAAAAGGGGCGCCGGATCGATCCGACGCCCCTTTTTTCTGGCTGAAAAATGCTTCAGTCGAAGCTGGCGCCCCAGCGGCGCTTGGTGCGGTTCTTCCACAGCCCGCGATGATAGGCATCGCTGGCGAGCAGCGGCATGACCGATCCTGCTTCGGCGAACACCATCTGTTCGATGCCGGTGTTGACCTTGCCCCAGCTCGCCGCTTCCTGCAGCGTCGAAGATGAGCAGGCGCCGTCGCGTACGTCGGCGACGGTGATCTGCACGGCATATTTGTGCACCTGAACACCGTCATGGCCAAGGATCTCGGCGCACACCACGGTGTCCTGGATGAAGTTCTTCGGCACGCCGCCACCGATCATCAGCAGACCGGTGGTGCCGGCCTTGATCTTGATGTCGGTCAGTTCGCGGAAATCGGCGATCGCGTCGAGCACCATGTACGGCTTGCCCTCCTTGGCGCGGTCGACCTGGTGCTTGACCAGCCCGAAACCGGCCGAGCTGTCGACGAATGCCGGGCAGAAGATCGGCACGTCATGCTCGTATGCCAGCTTGACCAGGCTGTTGTCCTTCTTGCCGTTCTCGACGAGATACTTGCCCATCGCACGGATGAACTCGCGGCTCGAATAGGGGCGCGGTTCCAGGCTGTTGGCGATTTCCAGGATCGTGTGATCGCAATCCTGCAGCTGCTCCTCGTCGATATAGGTGTCGTAGATGCGATCGATCAGCAGCGAGCGCAGCGTGTCGTCATCGGGCACTTCGAGCGCCTGATAATGTTTGTGGCCAAGGCCTTCGAAGAAATCCATGTCGACGATCGACGCGCCGGTCGCGACCACGCCGTCGATCATGTTGTTGCGCAGCAGCTCGGCATAGAGGTCCATGCATCCGCCCGCGCTGGTCGACCCGGCAATGACCAGGAAGATCGAGCAATCGGGATCGGCCAGCATCTGATTGTAGATGTCGGTCGCACGGCCCAGGTCGCGGCTGGTGAAGCTCATCTTCTTCATCGCATCGACGATCGGGCGCGCGTCGAACTTGGTGATGTCGATATGCTCGACGGTGGTCGAAAGAAGCTCGGCCTTGCGGTTCGAGAGGGTGGTATCGGTCATTCAGAATCTCAATTCCCCTCCCGCTTGCGGGAGGGGGCAGGGGTGGGCTCGCGCTTCCCGCGAGCGGTTTCGCCGGTGGTGAGCGCGAGCCCACCCCTCGATCCCCTCCCGCGAGCGGGAGGGGAGGAAGACGGCGGTAATACTGTGCTGTTACAGCGTGACGACGTTCGACGCGACCTCACGTTCGTCGCTGACATACAGCGACGCCATCGGCTCATCGTCCATGATCACCGTCTCATCCGAGCCGAAGCCGTTGAACGCAGTGCGCATCGCGCAGCCATAGGCCCCGAGCATGCCGATCTCGATATAGTCGCCCGCCTGGGTGTCGGCGGGAAGCATGAACGGACCGGCCATATGGTCCATGTCGTCGCAGGTCGGGCCGTAGAAGCTGAACTCCATGTCGCGCGCCCGGCTGTCGGGTTCGCGGAGCAGCTGCACCGGGAACCGCCAGCCGATATGCGCGGCATCGAACAGCGCGCCATAGGCACCGTCGTTGATGTACAGCTCGTCGCCGCGACGCCGCTCGACGCGGACGATCAGCGAGGAATATTCCGCGCACAATGCCCGGCCCGGCTCGGCCCACAATTCGGACGAATAGCTCACCGGCAGGCTTTCGAACGCGCGGTGGATCGTCTCGAAATAATGTTCGAGCGGGGGCGGCTCCATGCCCGGATAGGTCGAGGGGAAACCACCGCCGACATCGATCACGTCGACCGTGACCGCCGCATCGACGATTGCGGCACGAACCCGCTCCAGCGCATTGGCATAGGCTTCCGGCGTCATCGCCTGGCTGCCGACATGGAAGCAGATGCCGAGCGCATCAGCCGCCTGGCGTGCTGCGAACAGCAGCTCCTTTGCCTCATGCGGCGCGCAGCCGAACTTGGACGCGAGGCTGAGCTTCGAATGCTCCGACGACACGCGCAGCCGGACGCACAAAGTCAGATCGGTGGCGTGCTCGGTCGCGCGCAGGATCTTGTCCAGCTCCTCAAGCGAATCGAGACTGAACGTGCGGCAGCCATATTTGAAATACGCCTCGTGGATCGCTTCCTCGGCCTTGACCGGGTGCATGAAGCACAGGGTGGCGTCAGGCAGCGTGCGCGCGACGAGCCGCACCTCGGCGATCGAGGCGACGTCGTAATGCGTGATTCCGCTGTCCCACAGCACCTTGATCAGGTCGGGAGACGGATTCGCCTTCACCGCATAGAGCGACCGTCCCGGAAACTTCTCGACGAAGAAGCGGGCGGCACGCGCAGCGGCATGCGGACGAATAAGCGTGACCGGCTGAACCGGACGAGTGTTGGCGATCTCTACAACGGTAGAATGGGTGGTCGCTAACCCCAGCGCGTTATGATGCTTGTGCAATTCAAGGGACCTCCAATGTCCGAAGACAAGTTCACGAAACACTGCCTTGCGGTTGGAAGTCCCATGGGGCAGCGGATGGGCGAAATAGGGTCGGCTTTCACGGATGTAAAGCGCTATTGGACCCATGAAGGTGACCAGCGAGGTAAAATGTGACTCTAGTGCGACAACCGACCCGGGCCGGCGTCCGCGATGCTGCAGCGAAGATTGCGGCGATCTTGCCGCCTTCGCCTTTGTTCGTGGCGGAAATTCGTGGAATCCCAGTGGCTTTCAAGGCGGAGTGTCTGCAGCCGATCGGCGCGTTCAAATTGCGCGGGGCGTGGCATCGGCTCACCGCAATCGATGGCGATCTGCGCGAAAAAGGCGTCGTCGCATTCTCCTCCGGCAACCATGCTCAGGGCATTGCCTGGGCGGCGAAGCGGCTGGGCATGCCCGCGACGATCGTGATGCCCGCCGACGCCCCCAAATCGAAGCGCGACGGCACGCTCGCGCTGGGTGCGGAAGTGGTCGATTATGACCGCATGACGGAGAGTCGCGAGAAGATCGCGGCGCACCTCGCCCATGCCCGCGGCGCAGTGCTGGTACCGAGCTTCGATGATCCCTGGATCATCGAAGGGCAGGGCAGCGCGGGAATCGAGGCAGCGGCGCAAATGGCGGCCTTGGGGCTGGGCGCACCGCGCCGAGTCGCGGTGCCATGTGGCGGCGGCGGCCTTTCGGCAGGGATCGCGCTCGGACTGCCCGATGCGGCGATAACCGTCGCGGAGCCCGAGGGCTGGGACGATATGCGCCGCTCGCTTGAGGCAGGCTGGATCGAGCCGGTCGGCGACAATCCGCCGCCAACCGCCTGCGATGCGTTGCAGACGATTCGCGTATCGCCGCTGACCTTCGACGTGCTGTCGCGACGCGGCGTGAATGGCGTGGCGGTCAGCGAAGCGGCGATTCGCGCGGCGCAGCGCTGGGCAGCGGAGAAATTGCAGCTGGTGGTCGAACCGGGCGGCGCCGTCGCACTGGCGGCGGTGCTGACCGGGCAGGTCGCGCTTGAAGAGGGGATGCTGGTCATTCTGTCGGGCGGCAATGTCGATATGGAAGCCTATGGCACCGTGCTGGCGCGGGGCGACTGAGGCGCAAAGCATCATCAGAGTTAGATAATCACAGTCTTCTCCGTCATGCCCGCGAAAGCGGGGATGACGGTAATAGTTCAGTCGGATGCGCCCACTCTTCGTCCGACACGCCGATCCGCTCACCCAACGCTGCCTCCAAAAGGAAGCCTTGAATCAACCCGAGTGTCTCAGGTCAAGCTTTGTCCACGACGCCTAGCTCACGCTCCACCGATGAACCCACTTCAGCTGCAGCGAGAAGAACGGCGAGACCGCCTGGTCAATCGAAGTCACCGCCAAAAAGGTCAGCTTCATCTGGCAGTTGAATCTGTCAAATCTACGGGCTTTTGACCCCATCTAAGATGGACGATATGATTGAACACTTCGGTCCAATAAGGTGATAGCTAGACAGGAATGAAAATTGTTCTGTTCCCGTTTCTGTATCCGTTTGCATCACGTAACCAAAAGAATTTAACCCGCGTTCACCTCCATCTACGAAGATAAGCCAGATTCCATTCAGCAAGATCGCATCGTTAAATCGCCAACGTGGCAAGGCGGGAGTGCCAACAACATCATTCTTCTGATAATCCTCGTCGGGATTGGCAATGCTGCCCAATCGGGATTCCAGGTCAGTTTGTATCTCTGGCGGTAAGAAGATCAAATCGCGAGCGCTTGAAACCGACTTGCCATGCTCAGAAATTGCCTTGCAAGCAGCCGCCGGTTCCGCCGAAGCACTAGGCGATATGACGCCAATCATCAGGACAAGGCCAGCCGCAATCGAATGGCCAATATTAGCGCGCGGCATAAAACGCTCTATCATGGGCAATCGGGCCTAGAGATAGACGCAGTTTGAGAGTGAACATTGTCAGTCATGAATAACTTGCCATCATGATTGGTTCTATCGTTTCATAGTGACTTCTAGTTGACGCGTTCATCTCGGCTGCAATCGTGTTGAAGATCGACATAACGGCGCTTTCCGAGGCTGCTCCACGTAGTGATGGGTCCCCGGCATGTACAACTCATGTGCCAAGAGCATTATCGGGCTTTTGGAATAGTGGGGATCTGCGGTGCCTGATCACCGCCTTGCGGTATATACATACCCCCGCCGCCCGGCCGGGAATAGTTCCGGCGCCGCAAGTGCCGTTGGCCGAGGACGGCGCTGACTGTACGAGCAACGGGGCAGGGCTGGACAGAAGGGCGCCGGCAAGGATCAGGCCGCAGCATATGTCGAAGATGCCATTCTCGTAACGCCTACAGTTCAATGATCATCGAAAGGCGTAGAAATATAGCCGCTCCCTGACAAGTTGTGGAAGCGGTGATCAGCGTGACTGGTGAACCATATCGACCGAAGAATCAGATCTTTAAGTGCTCAGCAGAACGGGCCTGAAGATCATCTTCAACGCCCTTTATATCATACCGGCTCGGTCATCAGCGGCATCCCGCCTCTTGGCCGCAACGTCACGCTGCCCACCGGGTCCGGTACGAATCCCTGCGGCAGCGTGAAGCGCCGTTCGCAGAGCCACTGTGCCAGGATCAACAGCGCTTCCATCGTGGCGAAGCGCGCACCGACGCATACCCGCGGCCCGCCGCCAAACGGGATATACTGAAAGCGATGCAGCTTGGCGCGGTTTTCGGGCGCGAACCGGGTGTGATCGAAGTGATCGGGATCGTTCCACAAGGCGCGATGGCGATGGATGACCCATGGCCAGATCGCCACCAGCTCTCCCTTGGCGATCGGCCGGCCGGCGAGTTCGTCCGGTGCCAGTGCTTCGCGGGCGAATCGAGGTGCGGGCGGGTAGAGCCGCATGGTTTCTTCGAAGATCTGCTTCAGCAACTCGAGATGATCGATCCGTTCGGAGGCCGGATAGGACTTGGCCGCGATGGCTTCGGCCCGCGCCTCTTCCTGAAGGCCGGGCTGGGCCGCCAGGCAGTAGATGCTCCATGCCAGCGCGTTCGCTGTGGTTTCATGTCCGGCGAGATAGAAGGTGATCGCATTGTCGACCGCCAGTGTTATCGCCTGCTCGGGCGGAAAATGCTCGCCAAGCGAGCGAATCATTCCGCCGAAAAAATCATCGCCCCCGCCGTCCGGGCCACGATCGCGGACCATCTCGGTCAATGTCTGCCGCAGCCAGTTGCGCGCCCGTCGTGCCCGCCGCATGCCAGGACTCGGATCCCAGTCCTGCAGGCCGAGCACCGCCATCAGGCGCGCCTGGCCGGCGACGACGAGCAACTGGCTGATATAATCGCTCGCCTGCGGGTTGGTCAGCCGCGAGTCACCGGCGAACAGGCTGTTGGCGATGATCGCCATGGTGGTGTGAGTCGCTTCCTCCGCCATGTCGATTTGCGCCGGACCGGCCGGCCACCGCGCGATATTGTCGACCGCGCATTGCGTCATGGTTTGCGCCATGCCGGCGACCGCGCCGGGTGCGAAGGTCGGCGCGACGATCCGCCGCTGCGTGCGCCAATCATCCCCTTCCGCGCTGAGCAGCCCATTGCCGACCAGTGAGGACAGCAGGCGCTGCGCCAGCCGCGGCCGCAGATAATTGGCCTTGTTGCTGAGCAGCACACGTTCGACCGCTTCCGGGTCCATCAGGCTGTGTATCGTGATCCCCAGCGCCTTGCGCGTGCGGATGGGCAGGTCGAAGGCGGGCTGTGGGATGCCGTAGACGGTGTTGCGAAGCCGCTCCCCGCTCAGCTCGCGCCAGATCGGTTGCCAGTCGGTCGAGCGCGGCGGCTGAACCGGAATGAAGAGTGATATGCTAGTCATAGGTATCTTATAGCATTGTTCGGGCGTGGATGCGTAGTCTTTTGAGCATTGGCGGCGCACTCGGCCGGATGATTTCAGGTGCCGGCCGCTCGACTTCGTCCGGCGCGAGCAGGTAGGACAGGCGGATGAACCAGGCCCTCACCGGAATCGCTGCGGTCGCTCCCGCTATTGCCATGATCGGCTTCTTCGCCTGCCTGATCGGCGGCGGTTATCTGCTGATCAAGGGACTGCAGCGCAAACGCGCCATCCTGCTGTTGATCATGGCGGTTGTGCTGTTGGGTAATGTGCTGGTCTGGACGATGTAGGCCTGTTTATCTGAGGCAAATTTATCGCTGTGCCTTCAGATTTAAGCCGGAATTGCAGAATCGCCATTATAAAGCTTGAGGGCGAGGTCTTTGATTTCCTCGCGCCAGGCCAGTCTTTCGCGCCAATGTGGCGGTATCGCGCTTGCGCCGTGGATCGCCCCGGCAAGCTGACCGGTGATTGCCGCAACCGTATCGGCATCATCACCGAGATTCGCTGCGAGCAGAACTGCCTCTTCGAACGAGGTGGTTTCGTGCACGCACCAGAGCGCCGCTTCCAGGCTGTCGACGACATAGCCGCTCGACCGGATCGCGTGACGCGGCTTGCCGCGCCAACTGCCGGCAAGGATGTCTTCGATGCTTTGGCTCGGAGGTGTTGTCACAAGCGGCGCCGCAAAGAGTTCCTCTGGCGCCACGCCGCGGATCGCACGTGCGGTGAGCACAGCAAAGCTTTCGCATGCGACGAGGCATTCGGCAGCACCATGAGTCAGCCGACTTTGGGCGCGGGCAACCTCCAGGATCGCGGCTTCATCGCGTCGCGCACCCCAGATGGCGACGGGCGACAACCGCATGAGCGATCCGTTGCCGGCGCTTTTGGGATCGCTTGATCCGGCGAAGGGATCACCATTCTCTTCGAAGCTTTGAAGCGCAATCCGCGTGGTCACGCCGATATCGAAACACGTGCCGGTGCAGCTATACATGCCCCAGCGATACCAGTTGACGAACCGCGCCATGCAGTTCCGCGGATCGAATTCGTCCCGTCCGATCAGGCTATGACCGAGCGCGAGCGCCATTGCGGTGTCATCGGTCCATTGGCCCGGCACGAGCTGGAACGGGCCGCCACCGACCATATCGACCAGAAGTGGCAGCGAATCGCGCGCGCTGAACTCCAGCGTTGTGCCCAGCGCGTCGCCGACGGCAAGTCCGAGCAGCGCGCCGATCGCGCGATCCGCAGCGGCGTCGGATGGTTTCGGTGGCAAGGACAACCTCTCAATCGCCAAGACGCGCGGTCGCCCGTAGCATGTGTTAAATATACGCTATATGCTATTGAATATTATCCGAATATTCTAACGGATGTCCATGGATCCGCATAGGAGATATGTTACACTACCGGTGTAACATATCTCCCCCGGACCGCCCACAACCGTTCAAGCGGGCGCGATTCAAGCGCCATCCAGTCCCCGCTATTGCGGCGAATGTGAAATGCGATTCTCGAGCTCCAGCCCCGTTCAGGCTATCGAACTGGTATTGGCGAAGCCGACCCCGCTCACCGGATCGGCGAGTTGGGATCGAGCCGCATATCCAGATACTTGTCCACGCTGCCCATCAGCTCGGGCATTTCATGCTCGAAGAAATGGTTCGCCTTCGGGATCGTGTCATGGTGGATCGTGATGTGCTTCTGCGTGCGCAGCTTGTCGACCAGCTTCTGGGTCGCAAGCGGCGGGGACACTTCGTCATTCTCGCCCTGAATGATGATTCCGCTGGCTGGGCAGGGGGCGAGGAAGGTGAAGTCGTACATGTTCGCCGGGGGCGCGACCGAGATGAAGCCGCGAATCTCCGGGCGGCGCATCAGCAACTGCATGCCGATCCATGCGCCGAAGCTGAACCCGGCGATCCAGGTTGTCGAGGCCTCGGGATGGAAGCTCTGCACCCAGTCGAGGGCCGACGCCGCATCGGACAATTCGCCGATGCCGTTGTCGAACGTGCCCTGGCTCTTGCCGACGCCGCGGAAATTGAAGCGCAGCGTGGCAAAACCGCGCCGCTGGAAGGTCTTGTAGAGCTCCTGCACGATGCGGTTGTTCATGGTGCCGCCCGACGAGGGGTGCGGGTGGAGAATCATCGCCACAGGGGCGCGCGGGCGCGGCCCGGGAGCGAAACGGCCTTCGAGACGGCCATCGGGACCGGGGAAAATGACTTCTGGCATGGAGACCTGCTGACAATGACTGCGCGCCCCACCTGAAAAGAATGGCGAGTGGAGCGCTGGAATGTGCGCGCTATATAGGCAAGATGCGCCTTTTCGCAATTGGAACAAACCGCTTGGCCGACCGCCTCTATCTTGACCATGCCGCGACCACGCCGATGCTGCCGGTGGCGATCGCCGCGATGACCGATGGCATGGCGCATTGGGCCAATCCATCATCGCCGCATGCCGAGGGACGCGCGGCGCGCGCGGCGCTGGAGGGGGCGCGCGGCTGCATTGCCGCTGTCTATGGCTGGTCCGGTGAGGTGATCCTGACCAGCGGCGCGAGCGAGGCGCTGGCGATCGGCCTGGGGCGATCGGTGGCCGAGCGGCGGGTCATCTCGGCGGTCGAACATGATGCGGCGATCCGAGTCGCCGCGGAAGCAGCGGTGATCGCCGTCGACGCCAGCGGGCTGATCGATCCGACCTCGCTTGACGCGGCGTTGGGAATTTCGGGTCGTCCGGTGGTGGCGATCCAATGGGCGAACAGCGAAACCGGCGTGCGCCAGCCAATCGCTGCCCTGGCGGTAACGATCCACGCCGCCGGCGGCTTGCTGCTGGTCGATGCGGCACAGATGCCCGCCGGCGCTGACCCGGCGGTAGCCGAGCACGCCGATTTCGTCGCGATTTCCGCGCATAAGCGCGGCGGACCGCCCGGGATCGGCGCGCTGCTGGTGCGCGATCTGGCGACCTTGCTGCCGACCGGCGGACAGGAGCGGGGCTATCGGCCGGGCACGGAGAATTTGCCCGCAGCATTGGGTTTCGCAGCGGCACTCGAGGCGCCGGAAGATCTGGAGAAGATGGCGGTGCTTCGGGCGAAGCTCGACGATGCCATTGCGCGGTCGGGTGGCGTGGTGGTTGCGGAAGGGGCATCGCGGCATCCCGCGATCGGGTCCTATCGTCTCCCTGGGCTGGCGGCGGCGACGCAGCTGATCCGGTTCGATATGGCGGGGATCGCGGTGTCGGCGGGCAGCGCCTGTTCTTCGGGCAGCATGAAGCCCAGCCATGTGCTCGGGGCGATGGGATGGAGCGTTGAGGCGTCGCGCGAAGTGGTGCGGGTCAGCTTCGGCCGTGGCACGAATGAGGCCGACATCGACCGCTTCATCGCGGAATGGCGCGGCGTGTCACGCTCCGCTCGAGCATTCGCGGCATGATCTATCTCGATTATCAGGCGACCACGCCGCTCGCGCCGGAAGCGCTGGCGGCGATGTTGCCCTGGCTGGAGAACCAGCACGCCAATCCGCATTCCGCACATGTGCCGGGCAGGGCGGCAAAGGCGGCGGTCGAGGTGGCGCGGGACAATCTCGCCGCGCTCCTGCCCGTCGCGGGGAAGAGCGCCTTCACCAGTGGTGCGACCGAAGCGATCAACTGGGCGATCAAGGGGGCTGGTCCAGGGCGAATCGTCACGCTTGCGACCGAACATGCTGCGACGCTCGACACGGTCGACGCGCTGGCCCGAACCGGGCGCGAAGTGGTCGTCCTGCCGGTCGATGCCGATGGGCTGGTCGATCGCGCGGCGGCACAAGCGGCGATCGTGCCGGGCACGGCGCTGGTCGCTGCCATGCTGGTCAATAACGAGATCGGTGTGGTGCAGCCGATCGCGGAGCTGGCCGAAATGGCCCATGCCGCCGGCGCGCTGGTGCTGTGCGACGCGGTGCAAGGGTTCGGACGACTGCCGATTCCGGCCGGCTGCGATATGATTGCGGTGTCGGCGCACAAGATTCACGGACCAAAGGGCATTGGCGCGTTGTGGGTACGCGATGGCGTTACGCTCGCGCCGCTGCTGCACGGCGGCGGGCAGGAGGCGCTCGGGCGATCGGGCACCTTGTCGCCCGCGCTTTGTGCCGGCTTTGGCGCGGCGGCGCGGCTGGCGGTCGAACGCCAGGCTGGGGACGCTGCACAGATCGAGCGCTTGTGGGTCGGTGCGGTGGCAGCACTCGGGCCACGCTGGACGATCAACGGTTCGGTCCATCAGCGCTATCATGGCAACCTCAATGTCCGCCGTGACGGTCTCGACGTTGCGCGCCTGATGTCTGATTTGCGCGACCTGGCATTTTCCGCCGGATCCGCCTGCGCCAGCGGATCGGGCCGCTCCAGCCATGTGCTGCGCGCGATCGGCCTGAGTGAGGCACTGGCCCGATCGAGCATCCGGATCGGCTTTGGGCGCTACACGACCGAAGCCGAACTGACCGACGCGATCGATCGCATCAACGCCGCCGCCGACGCACAACGAGCTGCGGCGTGACGCTCGTCCGGTTCATCGCCACCGACGGGACGGTCATGGAAACGCGCGGATCGCCCGGCGACCGGCTCCTCGACCTCGCCCAGGCTTATGGTCAGCCGCTCGAAGGCACATGCGAAGGCCAGATGGCCTGTTCGACCTGCCACGTCATCGTCGCCGCGGAGGATTTTGCACGGCTGCCCAGGGCGAGCGAAGACGAGGAAGACATGCTCGACCTTGCTGCCGGCGCGACGCGCACCAGCCGGCTCGCTTGCCAGGTCTGGCTCGACGATGCTCTCGATGGCTTGACCGTCCGCATTCCCGGTGAAGCGCGGAACATGCAGGGACGATGACCGTTTCGATCCCGTGCCGACATCGGTACAAGGAGAGAAGCCCATGAAATTCTTCGTCATGATCGCCGCCGGATTGCTCAGCGTCGCAGCGACTGCCCCGGCCGCTGCCGTCGCAGCCCCCGTGGCCGGGGTGCAGTCGCATGAGCGCGTCGTCGTCCGTGAGCGTACCGAAACCCGTCGTCACTGGGGCAATGATCGCCGCCGTCATGGCTGGGGCACTCGCAAGGTCTGCAAGCGCACCTGGTATCATGGCCGCAAGGTGACGCGTTGCCGCACGGTCCGCTACCGCCGCTGATCCCGGCTATTGATCACGCCGCCCGACTCTCCTATCTGCAGCGCGGGAGTCGGGCGGACGTGGTCGTCGCCAACCCGGTCAGGTCCGGAAGGAAGCAGCCGCAACGATTTCGCCGCGGGTCGTTCCGGCTCCCACCGCGCGCTGCCGAGAAGCAGCGAAACTGCAGCGAGAATCCGCAGTGCGCGCGGCTGGCGGCGCTAGGGCGCCGTCCGACGACGCGGCCTTGCCGCGGCGCTCCTCGAACCGCTCATTTGATCCCCATGATGCGCCAGCACTGCATCATCGCCTTCGACATTCGCTGCGCGGCTCCCTAGATAGGGCGCAATGTCCGACTCCTTCGATCTCGGCGAACCGCCCCAGCCTGCCAAGGCTGAGGTCTATCGCGTTCTCGCCCGCAAATACCGGCCGCAGACCTTTGCCGAGCTGATCGGCCAGGATGCGATGGTCACCACGCTGGGCAACGCGATCAAGCGCGGGCGGCTGGCGCATGCCTTTCTGCTCACCGGCGTCCGCGGAGTCGGCAAGACCTCGACCGCGCGGCTGATCGCCAAGGCGCTCAACTGTATCGGCCCGGACGGGGAGGGTGGTCCGACAATCGATCCGTGCGGCGTGTGCGAGCCGTGCCGGGCGATCGCCGAGGGGCGGCATATCGACGTGATCGAGATGGACGCCGCGAGCCATACCGGCGTCGACGATGTGCGCGAGATCATCGATGCGTCGCGCTATGCGGCGGTGTCGGCGCGTTACAAGATCTACATCATCGACGAAGTGCACATGCTGTCGAAGAACGCGTTCAACGCGCTCCTGAAGACGCTCGAAGAGCCGCCAGCGCATGTGAAGTTCCTGTTCGCCACGACCGAGGTCAACAAGGTTCCGGTGACCGTTCTCTCGCGCTGCCAGCGTTTCGACCTGCGGCGGATCTCGGCAGAAATGCTCGGTGCGCATTTCGCCGCTGTCGCCGAGGCCGAAGGTGTCGAGGCCGAACCCGAGGCGCTGGCGCTGATCGCGCGCGCGGCGGAAGGCTCGGCGCGCGACGGCCTGTCGATTCTCGATCAGGCGATTGCGCATGCCGGGATTGAAGGCGGTGGCGTGAAGGCCGCGGCGGTGCGCGACATGCTCGGACTGTCCGATCGTGGCGCCGTGCGTGCACTACTCGGCGTGCTGCTGACCGGCGACGGCCTCGGCGCGCTTGCGGCGCTCAGACGCCAATATGATCTCGGCGTCGATCCCCAGGCAGTGATGCGCGCGCTGCTCGAAGCGGTTCATGCGACGACTCTGGTCAAGCTCGGCACCGTGCCCGAGGCGGGGCAGGCGGTTGAGGAACGCCAGGTGCAGGAGGAATGGGCCGGCAACCTGTCCTTCGCCGCGCTGCACCGGCTGTGGCAATTGCTGCTCAAGGGTCATGACGAGGTCGCGCGCGCTGCCTTGCCGATCGAGGCGTGCGAGATGGCGCTGTTGCGCGTCGTCCATGCATCGACCCTGCCCGATCCGGGCGAGCTGGCCCGACAATTGGCGGCCGGCGGCCCCGGGCCGGCTGTAGCCACGGCGCCAACAGCACCCGCACCGGGTTCAAGCGTGACGGCCGGTTCGTCTCTGCCGGAGACTTTTGTCGGCCTTATCGGCATGCTCGACGATCAGGGCGAGGCGGCGCTGGCGGCCCGGCTGAGCCATAGCGCGAGTCTGGTGCGTTACGCTCCGGGCGAACTGGTGCTGAGTTCGGCGCGGCCGATGCCGGCGGATTTCGTGCGCGAGCTGACGCTCGAGCTCAAGCGGATTACCGGCAAGCAGTGGCGCGTCTCGGCCGAAGAGGTGCCAGGTGAGCCGACGCTCAACGAAGTGAAGCTGGCGGCGGCGGCGGCCGAACGCGCGGCGATATTGGAAACCCCGGTGGTCAGGGCGGCGTTCGAGGCATTTCCCGAGGCTGCCCTGGAGAGCTGGACAAGTGAAATACGGAGTAACGAAGCATGAAGAGCATCGAAGACATCATGGCCATGGCGCAGAACGTCCAGGCCGAGCTGGAAAAGGCGCAGGCCAACCTCGACACGATCGAGGTCGAGGGCGCGTCGGGCGGCGGGTTGGTCAAGGTCCGCGCATCGGCCAAGGGCCGGATCATCGGCATCGCAATCGACGATTCGCTGCTCGTGCCGAGTGAGAAGCAGATGCTCGAGGACCTGATCGTCGCGGCATTCAACGATGCACGCGGCAAGGCTGACACCGCATCGAGTGGCGAAATGTCCAAGCTGACCAGCGGGATGGCGTTGCCGCCGGGGTTCAAGCTGCCCTTCTGATCCTGGAACAATCACACCCGGCGCGCCGTTCTCCTCTCTGGTACAGGGAGAGATGTGATGACTGAAGACCGTGTGACCGAAACCCCGCATACCACGATCATCGAGCGCCGCGGCGGCGGCGGCATTCTGATCGCCGTTATATTGCTGATCGCGGTCGCGATCGGTGCCTTCTACCTGTTCAACCAGAGCAAGAATGACGGCATCAAGACCGAGGCGATCCAGTCGGCTGCCAAGGATGTCGGCGATGGCGCACAGAAGGTCGGAGATGCGGCCCAGAAGGCGGTCGACAAGCCGGCAGAGTAGGATGCTCTTGCCCCCATTGTTCGAAAAGGGCGGACGGTAAGTTCATCCGGCTAGCGCAGGCAGGCATCCAGCCCGTCATTGCGCACCACGCCGACCCGGCGGGAGATCGAATTGCCGTGGCGCTTGGTGAAGCCGCGCGGTGCGATCGCGGCTCGTTTTTTGGGCAGGGGCAGAACAGCTGCGAGCCGGCCGGCCTCGGCCGGGCTCATGGTCGATGCGTCATGGCCGAAATAGCGCAATGAGCCAGCATTGACGCCATAGGTGCCGATCCCGGTCTCCGCGACGTTGAGATAGACCTCCATGATACGCCTCTTGCCCCAGAGATTTTCGATCAGCACGGTGAAATAGGCCTCCAGCGCCTTGCGCGGATAGCCGCCGCCCTGGATCAGGAAGACGTTCTTCGCGGTCTGCTGGCTGATCGTCGATCCGCCGCGGATGCGGCCACCTTTGGCATTGCGCTTATAGGCCTGCTCGATCGCCGCGATGTCAAAGCCGTGATGCGTGCAGAAGCGGGCATCCTCGCCGGCGATCGCGGCGCGCGCCATGTTCGGGTCGATCTTCGCCAGCGGCATCCAGCCCTTGGTCACGCTGTGCCCGCCGATCATGTCGCCGATCATGGTAAAGGTGATCGGCGGCGCGACGAAGCGATAGGCGAGCACCCACAGGACCGAGATCAGCAGGAACCACAGCACCGACTTGACGGCGATCGTAACGATGCGCCGGAACAGCGAGTAACGTTTGGCGGGCCGGCGAGCAGGGATGGGGGCACTCTCTTCAGCTGGCAGCGTCGTTGCGGCACGCGTCGAACGGATCGGCAGGCCGGATGACGGTGCGGGATCGGTATGCGGAAAGTCGGGGCGCGTGGGATCGGTCATTACGCTGCCGGAATGCCGGATCGCGCGCGCCGGGGAAAGGGGCTTCGTGCCGTGCCCGATCCCGAACCAATCTCCCTCCCGCAAGCGGGAGGGAGATGATCGATCAGGCTGCCGCCAGCATCCGCTTGTCGCCGGCAAGGCGCATCATCGCCTTTTGCAGCTTTTCGAATGCGCGAACCTCAATCTGGCGGACGCGTTCTCGGCTCACATTATAGACCTGACTGAGCTCTTCGAGCGTCTTGGGGTCGTCGGTCAGTCGGCGCTCGGTCAGGATGTGCTTTTCGCGTTCGTTGAGGTCGCCCATCGCCGAGGTGAGCATTTCATGCCGCACATCGGCTTCCTGCGCTTCCGCCACGACCGTGTCCTGCAATGGCGCATCGTCCTGCAGCCAATCCTGCCACTGGCCCTCGCCATCCTCGCGCATCGGCACGTTGAGCGACGTATCGCCGCCCATCGACATGCGACGGTTCATGCTGGTGACCTCTTCCTCGGTCACGCCCAGGTCGGTCGCGATCTTGGAGAGATGTTCCGGCGTCAGATCGCCATCCTCGAACGCGTCGAGCTTCGATTTCATGCGGCGCAGGTTGAAGAACAATTTCTTCTGCGCGGCAGTGGTGCCCATCTTCACCAGGCTCCACGAACGCAGGATATATTCCTGGATCGAGGCGCGAATCCACCACATCGCATAAGTGGCGAGACGGAAGCCCCGGTCGGGCTCGAATTTCTTCACGCCCTGCATCAGGCCGATATTGCCCTCCGAGATCAGCTCGGACACGGGCAGGCCATAGCCGCGATAGCCCATCGCGATCTTCGCGACGAGACGGAGATGCGAGGTGACGAGCTGTGCCGCTGCGTCCGTATCGCCATGCTCCTCGAAGCGCTTGGCAAGCATATATTCCTGCTCGGGCGCGAGGATGGGGAATTTCTTGATTTCCGACAGATAGCGGTTGAGGCTCGCCTCGCCGCCAAGAGCGGGGACCGTTGCTGGCACGTTGCTGCGGTTTGCCATGATCTGATCTCCCTTAATTATTGGCCCATGCCCCAAAAAGGCTGCATGGACGCTGAACCGATTAGACGCAGAGTGTATCGTACAGTTCCTGCATATCCGCAGGCATTTCGCTATCGAACGCCAAAGCGTTACTTTTCACTGGGTGAATGAACCCCAATCGGGCGGCATGCAACGCCTGCCGATGGAAATTCAGGGTTTCCAGAATTGCTCGATGAGCTTGTTTTGTTCTACCATAAACCGGGTCTCCAATCAAGGGGTGACCGAGCGACGCCATGTGCACGCGCACCTGGTGGGTCCGCCCGGTCTCAAGCCGGCATTCGACGAGCGCGGCATCCTTGAGCATCTTCAACGTGGTGTAATGCGTCACCGCGCGCTTGCCGCCGGGCACGATCGCGACCTTCTTGCGGTTGCTCGGAGAGCGCGCAAGCGGCGCATCGATCGTGCCCTCGAGCCGGGTCGGACGTCCCGAGACGATCGCCTTGTAGCGCCGGTCGATCGAGTGATCGTGAAATTGCCGCGCCAGCCCTTCATGCGCCCGGTCGGTCTTGGCCGCGACCATCAGCCCCGACGTATCCTTGTCGATGCGGTGAACGATTCCGGGCCGCGCGACCCCGCCAATGCCCGACAGATTGCCCGCGCAGTGATGCAGCAGCGCGTTGACCAGCGTCCCGTCCGGATTGCCCGCCGCAGGATGGACGACCAGCCCGGCCTGCTTGTCGATCACGATCAGATATTCGTCCTCATAGACGATGTTGAGCGCGATCGGCTGCGCTTCGTTATGTGACGGCGTCGCGTCCGGAACGGTAACGGTGAACACCGTGCCGCCGACCGCCTTGCGCGCCGGATCGCGAACCAGCGCGCCGCTCGGGTCACTCACCGCGCCCGAGGACAGCAGCGCCTTCAGCCGTTCGCGCGACAGAGTCGGCACCGCTTCTGCCAGCGCGCGATCGATCCGCCAGCCATCGGCTTCGGTCGAGATGCGCGCTTCGATGATGGAAACCCCCGAATTCATGTTCTAGCGATGTGGGCATGGGAATCGCGATTTCAAGCACTCTCCTGCATAGACTGCTAAACGAGGCGCGCGCATCGCCAGGTGCGGAGATTTGTGGGCTATTGTTCGGCACATCCGAGCGGATCGAGGCTGCCGAGCCGACCGCCAATGTCGCACTCGACCCGGCGCGCCGGTTCGAAATCGATCCCGCCGCCCTGTTCGCCGCGCACCGCGCCGCACGCATTTGCGGGCCGCAGATGATCGGGCATTATCACTCGCACCCGTCGGGCTTGCCGATCCCCTCGGCGCGCGATGCCGAAGCGGCGATGGGCGACGGCGCCTATTGGCTGATCCTGACCGGGGACGAGGCGGGGTTGTGGCGGAGCGTCGCGTTCGGCACATTCGAGCCGGTCGCGCTCGAACAATTTTGCATGGGGTGATCAATTCGGGGGGTTAGTATGGCGGGGCTGAATTGGCCTCACCTTCACGCCAAATTCCGCGCAGTTGCAGAAATTTCTGTGAGAAAGAGCTTTTTGAGTGTGCTGCGGGAATCTACGGGAATTTTGTCGGAGCGATACGGAATTTTCGGGTGTACTGCGGGACAATCGGGAAAGGGCGTGAGCGCGGCCTCCGCCCAAGCAGCAGGCGGATCGCGCTGACATCGCCGTAATAGGCGCACCAGGTCAGCCGCGAGGTGTCGCGACGGTTGGTAGCGGTCGCCGTTTTCCCGCCGCGAACAGATCGGTGCTCCCGGCAACGATCGGCTCAAGCACCGCCTCCCCCATGCGCTCCTCCTTTCCCCGCAATTATCACGCGCATCTCCGGCTGTCCGGCCTGAAACAGCGATGGCCCGACCCTGCGAAAAATGGCGATGGGTTGCGCAGAGGCTATAGCATCGCCAGAAGAGCCTCAACAATTTGCCCGGAGCCCAAACCTTATCATGACCATCAGTCCGGTCGATTTCGCCAGCCTGCTCTGCTCGCGACTATGCCACGATCTGCTCAGCCCGGTCGGCGCGCTCAACAACGGGCTCGAACTGCTCGCCGACGAGCATGACCCGGAAATGCGCCAGCGCTGCCTGGAATTGCTCAACGAAAGCGCGCGTGCCTCTGCCAACAAGCTGAAATTCTTCCGGCTCGCCTTTGGCGCGGCCGGCGGGTTTGGCGAAACGGTGGATTCGCGTGAGGCGCGGGCGGCGATCGAGGGGCTGTTCAGCGACAATCACCGCGTCAAGCTCGGTTGGCTGGTTGAGGACGCGACCTTGCCGAAGCCGGCGATCAAGGCGCTGCTCAACCTCGCGCTGATCGCGGGCGACGCGCTGATCCGTGGCGGGCAGCTCGATGTCGGAGCGGAAAGCGTCGCCGGCCAGGTCGAGATCGTGGTGCGTGCCGATGGGCCGCGCATCGTGCTCGACCAGGAATTGCGCAATGCGCTGACCGGCGCGACCGGCGATGCGATCATCACCCCGCGTGCGGCCGCCGCCTATCTCGTCCATGCGCTCGTCGCCGAGGGCGGCGGCAAGGTACAGGTGTCGGATCCGGCGGATCCGGTGCTGCTGTTCGGGGCGTCGTTCAAGGTCGCCAAGGCGCTGTCGCGCTGATTTGATACTCCCAGCCGTTCGCCCCGAGCTTGTCGAAGGGCCGTTCTTCAAGACAGGACTTTGACAAGCTCAGCCCAAAACGGGGAGGGGAATTACCTCCAGCCAACGCCGTTCTACAGCTGACCACACGCTGCCTCGACTCTCGACTGCCAGGCCTTGGCTCCAGCGAGTGAAGGATGCACGCCGTCGTAAGTCTCTTGCGGTGTCAATCCGGTGACGAATACCCCGCCGCGTGTCTTTGCGAGGTGGCGCAGCATGTCGTTCATCCGATCCGCCGTTGCGTGGTCCCTGGCCTTGAGTGATGTGATACCGATAATGATCGGCTTGCCCGGCCATAGCCCTGCCAACTCGGTCGTCCGGGCGGCCCAGGCATCCAGATCGGTCCCCTGATACAGATCGTTGACGCCGACCGCGAACACGACCCTGGACGGCCGGGCCATCGTGATCGCAGACGTGGCGAAAGCGACGAGATCGGTCGAGCGCGCGCCGCCGATGCCGCCGTTGATCGCGGTGAGGCCGCACAAAGGCGGCAGCGCCTGCATCTCGACGATGCTGTCGCCGATCAACAGCATCTGACCCGGCCCCGCCTGGTGGACGATCGCGCGCATCACGCCCAGCCGGCGTTGTTCATAGACATCGCCGCGGCCGTGGCGCCCAAGCAGGAAGCCGGCGGAGGCCGCGATCGAAACCGCCAGCGCCACGATCAGGATTTTTGCCGCACTGCTCATCTGCCCGGATAATAACGCCTCTTTAACCGCTTTTATACCATGGTCCGGGCCGCAGCCGCGCGGGGACACATGGACGATCTGCTTCAAGAATTTATCGCCGAGACGCGTGAGACGCTGGAAGCGCTTTCCGGCGAGATCATCGCGTGGGAGAGCGATCCTTCGGACCGCAACCGGCTCGATGCGATTTTTCGCTTCGTCCATACGGTAAAGGGCAGCTGCGGCTTTCTCGATCTGCCCCGGCTTGCCCGGCTCAGCCATGCTGCCGAGGATGTGCTGGCGGCGGTACGGTCCGGTGCGCGCGAACCCGATACCGCGCTGGTCAATGCTGTGCTCGCGATCGTCGACCGGATCGGCGAGATCGTCGAGGCGATCGATGCCGGCGCGGCGCTCGACGATACCGGCGAGGATCTGCTGATCGCGGCGCTCGACCAGGGATCGGCGTCGGCGGTCCAGGCATCGATTCCGGCGGCGGTCCGCGCGCCGTCGCGCAGCGTGCGTCTCAATGTCGACCTGCTTGACCGGATGATGTCGGGCATGTCCGACATGGTGCTGGCGCGGAACGAACTGGCGCGGCGCCTGCGCGACGATGGCGCCGATCCGGCGGTCGAGGCAGCGCTCGAGCGCCTGTCGCTGACTGTCGCGGAAATGCGCGATACGGTGACCCGGACGCGCATGCAGAAGATCGACGCGCTGTTTTCCGCGCTGCCGCGGATGGTGCGCGATACCGCGGCGGAGCTGGGCAAGCTGGTGACGCTCCATGTCGAGGGCGCCGATGTCGAGCTCGATCGCGAAATGATCGAGATGATGCGCGATCCGCTGGTCCATATCGTGCGCAATTCGATCGATCACGGCATCGAGACACCGGCGCAGCGCCGCGCGCTGGGCAAGCGCGAGAGCGGCCGGCTGACGGTCGCGGCGCGGCAATCGGGCAACCAGATCATTATCGAGATCAGCGATGACGGCCAGGGGATCAATACCGACCGGCTGATCGCCAAGATCGCCGGCACCGGCCGTTCGGAACGCGAACTGCGCGCGCTGAGCGACAAGGCCAAGCTTGACCTGGTGTTCGAAGCCGGGCTGTCGACCAAGGACGAGGCGACCGCAATTTCCGGGCGCGGCGTCGGCATGGATGTTGTGCGGACCAATATCGAACAGATTGGCGGCCGCATCGATCTGGACAACAGCCCGGGCAAGGGGCTGCGGATTGCGATCCATGTGCCGCTGACCCTGTCGATCATCTCTACCATCGGCGTCGGCGTCGGCGACCAGCGTTTTGCGATCTCGCGCCAGGCGATCGAGGAAATCGTGCGCGTCGGCGGCGACGCGATCCGTATCGACATGCTCGGCGATACGCCGGCTGCGACGGTGCGCGAGCGACGTATGCCGCTGGTCGACCTGACCGGCACGCTCGGCATGCCTGTGGGGCACACGCCGCCTTCGATGCTGGTCATCGTCAGCGTGGTCGGCGGCAGCTATGCACTGGCGGTCGACTCTGTGCTCGATCATGAGGAACTGGTGATCAAGCCGGCCGCTCCGGCGGTGATGGCGACCGGGCTTTATGCCGGTCAGACGCTACCCGATAGCGGCCTGCCCATGCTGCTGCTCGATTGCACCGGTATCGCCTCGGTCGCCGGGCTTGCGTTCCACCGCGAGATTTCGGCCGATGACGACGAGCCCGAGGCGATAGCGGCCGAGCGCCCGTCCGCCTTGCTGTTTGACGATCTCGACGGCGTCCGCCGCTTGGTGCCGCTGTCGGTGATCGACCGCGTCGAGCCGGTTTCGGCCGATGCGATCCGCTTTGCCGCGGGTCGACTGAGGCTGTCGATCGATGGCCGCATCATCCCGCTGGCGACGCAGGGCGAGATCGGCAGTCGCCTCGACGTGTCGGTGCTGCGGCTACGCGATGGCGCCATGGAGATCGGCTATGCGATCGCCGAGGCGCTCGACATCGTCGCCTTGCCCGATACGATCGCACCAGCACATGAACTCGGTCCGGTGGCGGGCGTGGTCGCGCTCGACGACGAGCAGATCGAACTGCTCGATGTGCATTGGCTGTTCGCGACACATGGTGAAGAGAATTGCCAGGAAAGCCCGCCTCTGTGCCTGATCGATGGTGCCGACACGGCGTGGATGACCACCTTCCTGAAGCCGGCGCTGGAAGGGGCGGGCTACAAGGTGACGACGAAGCTCAAGCCGGGCGAGGCGGCGGCGGTGGTACTGACCATGGATAGCGGCGCGCCGGCGCAGATCGGTACGGCGCCGGTCGTCCGCCTGCGCCAGGATCGTTCCGCAAACGGGGCGAATGACGACAGCATTTATCGCTATGACCGCGGCGCACTGCTCGCGGCGCTCGCCGCGCGGGCAGGGGAAGGCCAATGACCCAGTTATTCCTGATCGCGCATATCGCCGGTCGCGCGGTGGCGATCGAATCCGGGCAAGTCGAATCGGTCGTCGATATCGGCGACGTCATTCCGGTGCCCCGCGCCGCGACCCAGGTGCTTGGCCTGGCGGCATTGCGTAGCCGCGTGGTGACGGTGATCGACACACGCGCCGCGCTGGGCGTGGCGGCCGCCCCGGTACCGGCAACGCGCGCGATCATCACGCTGGCCGATGGTCATCATTATGCCGTGCTGGTCGATTCGCTTGAGGATGTGGCGCCCTTCGACCTCGCGCCCTTGTCATCCGGGATCGTGCTTGACGGCGGTTGGCGCGCGACCGGATGCGGGATCGTCGAGCGCGACGGGGAGGCTATTCTCGCGATCGACCTGCGCGCGCTGATTCCAGGGCTGGCCGCGCTGGCGGCGTGATCATCGCCGGCCGATTTTTACAAATTAACGCGACGCTTACGGGTTTCCGGCAAAGAGGGACGTGAGCGGGACAGGATGTGCAAATGAAGACGTGTCTGGTGGTTGATGATTCGAAGGTGATCCGCAAGGTCGCCCGGCACATCCTCGAAACGTTGAACTTCAACGTGTCGGAGGCGGGCGATGGCCGCGAAGCGCTCGATTCCTGCCTGGCATCCGCGCCCGATGTGATCCTGCTCGACTGGAACATGCCGGTAATGAGCGGGATGGATTTCCTGCGTGCGCTGCGCGACAGCGCCGTGACGCATCGGCCAAAGGTCGTTTTCTGCACGACCGAGAACGGCATGGCGCATATCCGTGCCGCGATCGAGGCCGGTGCCGACGAATATGTGATGAAGCCATTCGATCGCGAGACGCTGGAAAGCAAGCTCCAGATCGTCGGCATGGCCTGACGCCGTCGCCATGCACAGCCCGCCCATCGAGGCACAGTCCACCCGTGCCGATATGCGCGGTCCCGGTCGCGCGCCCCGCATCCTGATCGTCGATGATTCGGCCGTCGCTCGCGCAGTGATCGGCCGCATGATCGAGGGTAGCCGTCGCTTCGCGGTGGCCGGATCGGTGCCCAATGCGCAGGCCGCGATGGCCTTTCTCAAGACCAATCATGTCGATGCGATCCTGCTCGATATCGATATGCCGGGAATCGACGGCCTCACCGCCTTGCCCGACCTGATCGCGCTGAGCGGCGGGGCAAAGGTCCTGGTCGTCTCGTCATCCTGCGACGAGGGCGCCGCGGCGACGGTCCAGGCATTGGCGCTGGGCGCCGCCGACACGCTGGTGAAACCGGGCGTCGGTGCCTTTGCCGGCCGCTTTGCCAAGGTGCTGTCCGACAAGCTTACGCGCCTGCTCGAAATCGACCATCTCGCGATTGACGTGATGCCGACGGTGTCGGCGCGAAGCGATAGCGGCGGCTTCGATATTGTTGCGATCGGTGCCTCCACCGGCGGCATCCACGCACTCAGCCAGTTGCTACGCGAGATTCCGGCAAGCTTCCCACTGCCGATCCTGATCACCCAGCATCTGCCCGAATCCTTCATGCCCTATTTCGCGGCGCAGGTGGCAGTGCTTGCCGGGCGCCCTTGCGAGGTGGCCACCGACTGCCTGCGCATCCGCCCGGGGCGGGTGATCATCGCGCCGGGCGATGGTCATCTTCGGCTGGTCAATCTCGGTGACGGGGCCGCGGCCGTGCGGCTGACGCGTGAGCCGGTGAAGAGCGGGTGCATGCCCTCGGTCGACCCGATGTTCGAAAGCCTCGCCGATGTGTACGGCGCCCGCGCGCTGGCGATCGTGCTGAGCGGGATGGGCCGTGATGGCAGCGAAGGAGCGAAGCGGTTGAGCGAAGCCGGCGGCTGCGTCGTCGTGCAGGATCAGGCCAGCTCGGTCGTGTGGGGCATGCCCGGCGCGATCGCCAGCGCGGGGGGCGCCAATGCGATCCTGCCCCCGGATGAGATCGGTCGCCTCATCGCGATGCGGCGGCGGCCCTGATGCTGCTTCCCATGCCTCCCGGACCGCGCTCGACCACTTCCTTGTCGGCTGTCCGCCCAACCGGCGCGATGCATATCTTCGCCGCATTGCTTGAACAGCGCACCGGGCAGCAGATCGCGGCGAACCGCGAATGGCGGATCGAGACCGCGCTCAAGCCGGTGCTGCGCGAACGCGGACTGCAAACGCTCGACGAACTCGCCGGAGCGATCGTCGACGGGCGCGACCCGCTGGTCGCCGACCAGGTGGTCGACGCGCTGCTCAACCAGGAAAGCTCCTTCTTCCGGGATGCGGCGGTGCTCGACATGATTCCTCCGGCACTGGACGCGATGCGTGTCGAGAGCCCGGGGCGGCGGTTGCGCGTCTGGTCTGCCGGATGCTCGATGGGGCAGGAGCCATTGTCACTGGCGATGCTGTTCGCGGAGCAGGAAGAAGCGAAGGGTGTGCAATCACCGGAGATCGTTGCGACCGACGTATCGGAGACTGCGATTTCGCGCGCGCGTGCCGGGCGTTTCTCGCAGTTCGAGATCCAGCGCGGGCTGCCCGTGCGGCGGATGATGCGCTGGTTCGATACGATTGGCGTGGATTGGGTGGCACGGCCGGAACTGGTTCGCCGCGTTTCGTTCCGCCGCCTCAATCTTGTCGCGGATCCGTTGCCGATCGGTCGTTTCGACGTGATCCTGTGCCGCAACGTCCTGCTTTATCTGTCACCGGCGCTGCGCACCCAGGTCCTCGACCGGCTTGCGCAAGTGATGCGACCGGGCGGTTTGCTGGTGCTCGGCGCCGGCGAAACAGTGATCGGCCAGACCGAGGCCTTCCGGCCGTCGCCCGACTATCGCGGCTTGTATGAGCCGACCGGTGTCACGCCCTGCAGTGTTGCCGTCCGCGCCTGAGGGCGGTTTACTTTGCCCGTGTAAGACCGCAAGCGACGGCAGTGACCGCACCGCCGCCCAAAGCCATCAGTTTCGGCGCCCACGACCTGCTGGTCGTGCTGGCAATGAACATATTGTGGGGCCTGAATGTCATCGCGGTGAAGATGGCGGTGATGGCGATCGCGCCCTTGACCGCGGGCTTCCTGCGTCAGCTGATCGTCCTGGTTGTGTGCGCCAGCGCGCTCCGGATCGTGCCGGGCAGGATGCGGCTGCTGACCATTCTCGGCATTCTCTCGGGCGGCGTTTTCTATGTCGCGATCAATTTTTCGCTCGCCATTTCCGACAATGTCGGCGCGCTTGCGATCGCCGGGCAATTGGGCGTGCCCTTTTCGCTGCTGCTCGCGATCCTGGTGTTCCGTGAACGGATTCGCCTGCCGCGCATTGCCGGCATCGCTCTGTCCTTTGGCGGCGTGGTGCTCTTGGTGTTCGACCCTGCCGCCGCGCGCGAGGTGCCGGGCCTGGCATTGACCGCGATCGGCAGTTTCATCTGGGCGATCTGTTCGCTGATCCAGCGCTACCTGATCGGCGTACCGGTGCTGACCATCTATGCCTGGATCGGCTTCTGGGGAACGATCACGCTGGGCACGCTCGCCTGGTTCATCGAGCCCGTGGCGATGCGCGCGATCCCCGATCTGCCGCTGCGAACCTTGGGCTGGGTCGCCTTCTCCGCGCTCGGATCGACCGTGATCGGGCAGGGATCCATGTCCTGGCTGCTGCAGCGCCATCCGGTCAGCATCGTCACGCCATTGACTCTTGCGGCACCGGTCGTGTCGGTCTTTGCCGCATCCTGGTATTTCGGAACGCCGCTGACCGTGCTTATGCTGAGCGGCGGGGCTGTGGCGATGCTGGGCGTCGCGATCGTCACCATCCGGACGGCAAGGGCAGGGGATACGCCATGACCATCATCGAAACGCCGTCGCCCAATTTCGACGACCGTGCGCTGCCCGTGTCGATGATCGTGCTGCATTATACCGGGATGAACGATGCGGACTCGGCGATCGCCCGGCTGACCGATCCTGAAGCCAAGGTTTCCGCGCATTATCTGGTCAAGGAAGATGGCACGATCCTGCGCATGGTCGCCGAGGACAAGCGCGCCTGGCATGCCGGCAAGTCGCACTGGCGGCACATCACCGACGTCAACAGCGCAAGCATCGGCATCGAGATCGTCAATCCGGGGCATGAATGGGGCTATCGCCCATTCCCGGAGGAGCAGATCGATGCGCTGATCCCGCTGGTCCATGAGATCAAGGAACGTCACGGCATCACGCGCGGCAATGTGGTGGGTCATTCCGACGTCGCGCCGACCCGCAAACAGGATCCGGGTGAACTATTCCCCTGGGCACGGCTGGCGAAAGTTCGGCTCGCGCTGCCCCGTCCCTCGAAGAATCTGATGGACCCGGGCTGGACTGAAGGCGGCTTTCTGCTTGCACTGGAGCGCTTCGGCTATGATGTCGCCGACAAGCTCGCCGCCGTGGTCGCTTTCCAGCGTCGCTTTCGCCCGGAACTGATCGACGGCGAGATCGACGGCGAGTGCCGCTGCATCCTGCTCGCACTGCTGTTGCCAAAACCGCAAGGGGACGAGTAGGGCGGTCGTGCCAGAGGGTTGGGCGGCCGCGTCGTGCGCAAGCACGCCGAGGAAAGTCCGGGCTCCACGAAACGACGGTGCCGGGTAACGCCCGGCGGGGGTGACCCCAGGGAAAGTGCCACAGAGAGCAGACGGCGACGGCTTCGGCCACGTCATGGTGAAAGGGTGCGGTAAAAGCGCACCGCGCGCCTGGTAACAGGGGCGGCACGGCAAACCCCACCGGGAGCAAGACCGAATAGGGGCGGCACATGAGCTTTGTTTCAGCTCGTCGCCCGGGTTGGTTGCTTGAGCCCGCATGCAAATGCGGGCCTAGAGGAATGGTCGCACATCGCATTTCGGTGCGAGGACAGAACCCGGCTTACAGACCCTCTGGCATTTTTTCACGAACGTTGGAGCGGGAACGGCAAACACCCGCTTGGACCGCAAGCGGCGGTGCTGCTATCGCGATGTCATGAAGCAGCTCGACCGATCCGGATTGGCGCTTGCCCTGATGCTGGCGGGCGTTGCCGGCTTTGTCGATGCCGTCGCCTTCATCACGATCGGCCAGTTTTTCGTGTCGTTCATGAGCGGTAATTCGACCCGCCTCGCGGTCTCGGCGGCACTTGGCGCGTGGCGTGACGTCGGTTTCGCAGCGGGATTGGTGGCGCTGTTCGTAACCGGTGTGGCCGCGGGCAACATTATCGGTGCGCGAGTCGCCGGGAACCGGATCGCCGTATTGCTGCTGGTCGAGGCGCTGCTGCTGGCAGGCGCGGCGATGCTGCATGCGACCGGGCGACCCGTGGCGGCCGCGCCCCTTATGGTCTTGGCGATGGGCAGCGCAAACGCAGTGTTCATGGCGGACGGCGAGGTTCGCTTCGGGGTAACCTACATGACCGGCGCACTGGCGCGGATCGGCGAACGCCTGGCGGCGGCTGCAATCGGGACGGGGCAGGTGCGTGAAGTGATGCCATGGCTTGGGCTGTGGATTGCGCTGGTTGCCGGCGCGGTGGCGGGCGCCGCATTGGCGCTCAGCTATGGCGGAGTCGTGGTCGCTATGCCGGCAGCGCTACTGCTCGTCATCCTGCTGATCTTCGGCGGACCGACGCCCGGCCGACCGGGCTGAAACTCCACTGGTGTTTGCCCGTCTGCTATCGGATATATCCAGCGGCAAGGGAAAAGGCGGGGAATCATGCTGGGAATTCTGTTGATTGCGGCACAGGCCGTCACGCCAACACCCGGGTCGATATCGGTGTCCCAGGCGACACCCGCGAAGCGCACCGTGCAGCAGGATTTCGAAGCGGCAACAGCGCTACAGGATGCGGATAATTACGCCGGAGCGCTTGCTGCATGGGAAGCGCTGGAAAAGCGCATTCCCAACAACAAGCGCAGCCTGGCCATCATTCATGTCCGCAAGAGCAGCGCGCTGGTCGGGTTGTGGCGCGATGATGAAGCGGTTGCCGCGGCGCGCGCCGGCCTTGCCGGTTTGCCGGCGGGCGACACGACGCTGCAGGAAGATCGCTTCAGGGCCTGGGCAAATCTGGCGCGGATCGCGGAAGCTTCACTCGACTATGCCAGTGCGGCCGAAGCCTATCGGCAGGCGGAAGCGATTGCACCCAATGCGGGGGAGCGTGTTGCGGTGTTTCGCGGACTTGTCGAGACTGAGACTTTTACCGATCCCGATGCGGCGACACGCGATATGGCGCGCGCGGAGGCATTTGTCGCGCCACTGACGATTGAAGCCAAGAGCAGGGCCATACTGAAGCGGGTCAAAAGCCAGCTGCTGATGAACCAGGGCAATTATGCGGCAGCACAGGCCGAGGCCGGGCTGTCGGTCAAGCTGCTTGGCGGCCTTACGGCACGAACCGATCTGTATGACGTTGCCTCACGATCCAACTATGCGATTGCGGCATTGCTTGGCGGGAAAACGGAAGAGGCGCGTCGCTATATGGCGATGACCGGCGCAGGACGTCTCAGCAAGGGCAATTTCGACCCTGGTTCGCAGATGAAGGTGCCGGATTGCGGCGGCGAGGGCGGCTTGAAGCCCGACGATGTCGCGGTGGTCGAATTTTCCGTCGCGGATGATGGTGCGGTTCGTGCCGCATCCCCGGTTTACGCCGCCGGCGGTGGCGCGGTTGCGCTCGAATTCGCTCGCGCGGCGCGTGGTTGGTCGTTCAATCCCCAGCAGATGAAGGAAATGCCGACATTTTTCCGCGCGCGGGCGCGTGTCGAACTGCGTTGTTCGACCGCCTTCACGCGACCGTCGATCGGCGACTATCTCGATGGCGAACTGGGGCGCTGGCTGATTGCGAAGAAGGTGTCCTTGCCGGCGATCGAGGCGGGGTCGGATGCCGCTGCATTGCCCAAGCTGAAGCTGCAGCTCACAAAGTCCGAAGCGGCGGATGGACCGAATGCACTCAGTTTGGTTCCGCTGCTCTACGCGATCGCGCACAATGCGGTCGCTACACGAGACGAAAGCTATGCCGCCGCGACTCGCGCGCTGTCGATCCTCGATACCAATGGCGCAAAGGGTGCCGGACGGCTGGCGGTCGATCGCCTGACCTGGACCACGGCACGTTCCGAAAGTTGGAGGCCCAGGGCGGTCGCCCGGACCACAATGGCCGCACTGTCGTCGCCAGCCTATGCCGACGATCCCGAGGCTCTGTCGGCGGGGCGGCTAATGCTGGCCGACACCCTGCGAAACTTCGATGAGAATGGCGCAGTCGCCGTGCTGAAGCAGGTCGGGGATGAATCCCGCCTGCCGGCCAACCACCCGTTGCGCGTCGGCGCATTGGTCCGGCTCGCGTCGCTCGAACAGGCGAACGGCAATGTCGACGCGGCGCGTGCCGCATTCGAAAGCTCCGGTCTGGCGGCCAACCAATGTGCGCTGATCGACTCACCGCCGCGGTTCCTGCACGCTGGTGGCTCCTTCCCCATGGAGGCGCGGCAATGGGGCTTCGAGGGCTGGACGCAGGTGCAGTTCGACGTTGCCGCAGATGGCAAGGTGCTTAACGAACGCGCGATCGTCTCCTATCCGCCCTTCGTTTTTACCAAGGCCGGCAAGGAAACGCTCGCGACCGCGAAGTATGAGAAGAGTTTTCGCCCCGATGGCGGGCTCGGCTGCGGTGGCAGCATGCAGCGTGTGAAGTTCCAGATTCAAAACTGACACCCCGGGTTGCGCTCTCGCGCGCGCAGCCTATGTCGTGCGGCGATGGCGCGTTCTTCTTCCCGATCGGTTGACTGGGGCTTCCCCCGCTGGCGCGGCTATGGCGCCACCGGCAGCGAGGCCACGACCGTGCGCCTGTGCGACCGGCATGGTTGCGAGGAGCCGGGCAATTGTCCGGCGCCGAAATCGCCCAACAGTCCGGAACGCTGGTATTTCTGCCAGGAACATGCCGGTGAATATAATCGCGGCTGGAATTATTTCGAAGGATTGACTGCCGAGGAAGCCGCCGAGCGTGAGGCGGCCGAGCGATCGACCGCCGATGGCTATACCGAATCCAGGCACCATAGCTGGGCCGGGCCGGGCGACGGCAGCCGGTCGCGAGACGAGATGCGCGCGCTCGAACTGTTCGAACTCGACCCCGATGCTGATTTCACCGCGATACGGCTGGCGTGGCGCAAGCTCGCCAAGGAGAATCACCCCGATTTGCGCCCGGGCGATACTGAGGCGGCCAAACGCTTCCAGGCGATCCAGGCTGCGTACGAAGTGCTTCGCCTCGCCGAGGAAGCGCGGGAATGGAAGCCGGCCGATTGAAGGGCGTGGGACTGAAATCGGTCCGCTCCGACTGGGCGACCGCGCTGCTGGTGTGCCGGAAATGTTCGAAACGGCTTGGCGGCGGATTTGGCCCCAAGGGCCGCACGCCGCTGGCCAAGGCATTGCGCAAGGAACTTGGCGTCGGCAAGGGCCGCAAAGGCAAGTTCGGCGTGGTCGAAGTCAAATGCCTGGGTGTCTGTCCGCGCGGGGGCGTGACGATAGTCGATGGCGCCAATCCCGGAGAGTGGAAGATTGTGCCGGCCCGCCATAACATTGAGGAAATCGTATCGGCACTCCGTCTTAGGGGATGAAAGACCATCGGTCAGCGACGGTTAAGGCTGACTGTGTTATCACCCGACACAATGACAGGAGTTTTTGGCATGCGCTCGATTCACCTCTTTCTCACCGGCGCGGCGCTCGTGACTGGGCTCATGGTCGGCGGTGTCGCCCAGGCCGAGCGGCTGAGCCCGGCAGCCAAGCTGGCTAAGCTTCTCGACGGTCGGGTTGCCGGAAAGCCGGTGGATTGTATCCGCCTGCTCGACATCCAGTCGAGCGAGATCATCGACAAGACGGCAATCGTCTATACCGGCCGGAACGGCACGCGGTACGTCAACCGGGTGAACGGCAGCGCGGCATTTCTCGACGATGACGATATTCTCGTCAGCAACACCCATTCCAGTCAGCTCTGCAGCATCGATATCCTGCAACTGGTTGACCGGTCGACGCGGATGTCGAGCGGCGCGGTGGGCCTGGGCGAGTTCGTACCATATCCCAGGCCGCCCAAGGCGGCCGCTGCCCACTGATACCGGTCAGTGCGCGGCATAGCGCCGCGCTGTTTCGACGATCAGCGCAATCATGTTCGGAATCCCCTGCGTGCGGTTCGAGCTGAGCTGATTCTTCAGGTCGAAGGGGGTGAGGGCGCCCGCGATGTCGGTGGCGAGGATCGCCGCCGGCATGGCGTCCTGCACCGTCAGCAACACCAGTGCGATAATGCCTTTGGTGATGGCAGCATTTGAATCCGCAAGAAAGTGCAATGTGCCGTCGTCGCGAACCATGGGATAGACCCATACCGAAGCGGAACAGCCCCGGACCAGAGTTGCATCGGTCTTGAGGGCTTCCGGCATCGGCTCGAGCGCGCGGCCCAGGTCGATCAACAGGCGATACCGATCATCGGCATCGAGGAAGCTATATTCGTCTTGCAGGTCGGAAAGAATGGCCATGGCGACGGCTATAGCTTCGTGGCTCGTCATGCCAACCTCCCGTTCCCCGGCCGACCGGGGAACGGGCAGTCTTCAGAGATCCACGCCGGCGGCGATCGCTTCGAGCTTGCGGATGCGTTCCTTGAGATCCGCGATCTCGATCCGGGCGCTGGCATTCGGCACCGGGGCGGCGGGGTGGAATTCCCCATGGGCCCGAAGTTCCTGCTGCTTGAGGGCAAGCCAGCCGCGCCAGCCGTTGAGGGCCGCCAGGGTCAGCATACCGAGCCCGGCAAGCGCCGCGGCGGACAGGATGATGTAGAAGTTTGGATCGTTCATGATCCCTGCTCCTTGGGTTAGGGACGGTCGCGGAGCTTCTCGATCTCGCGATCGAGGCGGGCACCGCTGTCGTTGCTGTCGGTGGCGAGGCGTTCGAGAACCGCGAGACGATCTTTCATCGCCGTCAGTTCCTCACGCAGTCGCCGGTTCTCGTTTTCCGTCGCGCCGTCGTCGCGACCCGGGCCGAAATCATGTCCACGCTTGTGGCGGACACCGCCGAAACGGGCCTGGAGAACTTTGCCGATCGTGACCACGATCACGATCAGGACGACCATTTCAAATGGATTCATGGGGAGTCTCCGTCGTTTTCTAGTTTTTGGAGCTGCGGATCACCGCCGACCGATCCGATTACTGAGCGTTGCGGGCTTCGCGTTCCTGGCGGCGCAACGGGCGGTCGACACGTTCGGTCAGATACACGCCGACACCGGCAATGACAGCGAACACTGCGAAGATGATAAGCACTTCATGGTTCCTTTCAGGTGATTCAGTTGAGCGGTGCGCTGTCGTCGCGCAGCCGTTCGATTTCATCCGCGACATCAATGCCGCGATCGGTGACGATGCGTTCCAGAACCCGGACCCGCTGTTCGAGCCGCTCGGTCTGGGCCGCATATTGGGCGGCTTTCTCAGCAGTTTGCGCGCTTAGCGCATTGGCCATGGCTCTTTTGTGCTGGGTCCAGTTTTTGAAAATCTCGCTGCCGACGCCGAGGATGACCGGTAGCCCGACGACCACAAAGGCCAGCATGAAGATCGTGAACCCGTTCAGATTTTCCATGACCCGGGTTCCTCAGTTCGCCTTGGTGCGCAGGCTTTCGATCTCCCGATCGAGGCTGTGCGCGCCGTCGGTGACGATGCGTTCGACATTGGCGAGGCGATCCTTGATCGAGCCGATCTCGGCGCGCAGCTGGCCATTCTCCTGGCTGAGCAGGCGGATGCGTTCGACCGATTCCTGGTCGGTCTTGGGATAGATCGCCTGGCCCCATTGCCCGTCCAGCGGATAGCCGTGGCGGATGCGCATCCAGGTGGTGATCACCCAGCCCATCACGCCGGCGACCGATATGATGGCGAAGATCGGGCCGATGGCGGCGATGACGGGGATGAACTGTGCTACATTCATGGTCGTATTCCTATGTCAGCGCAGCGAGTCGATTTCGCGAGCAGTGCGCTCAGCGGGGTCGGTGGCGATGCGTTCGAGAACGGCGATCCGTTCCTCCAGGCGGCTGATCTGTCCGGTCAGGCGCTCGTTTTCGGATGAGAGCAGACCGATCTTTCGTTCGGCGTCGGCTGCCACATCGGTGCGATGGCTCTTCTTGCCGGACCATTCATCTTCCATCGGATAACCGTGGCGAGCACGGATCCAGTTGTTGATGATCCATCCGGCCGTGGAGATCGCGACAAGCGCGATCACGAAACCCGGTCCACCCCAGCTCATTGTCGTTCTCCCTGATCAGCCCCGGATCGATCTGCGCCTTAGCGCAGGCTGTCGATCTCATTGGCGAGCCGGCTGTTGCGGCTCGTATAGTGCATCTCGATGTCGGCGAGCCGGCGATCGATGTCGCGGAAGGTCGAGCGGACTTCGGCGGTCGAACGTTTCGGGTTCGATCGTACGCCCTGCCAGAATTTCGCGTCCTCCGGCGTGTCATACAGCCCGTAAGGCTTGGCATCGGCCATCCAGGCGGCCAGCCAATAGGCGATCAGGGTCCAGGGGAAGCCACCGGCCAGGGTGAGGACCACGGTACCGATCCGGACCCAGGTAGCATCGACCCCGGTGTAATCGGCGATCCCGGAGCAGACGCCGAGCCATTTGCGGTTCTGCTTGTCGAGATAGAATTTGGTGCGGCTGGCGGACATTTCAGTTCCTCCTGGTGATTTCGTAATCGGAGCTGGATGCGCTCGGCAGGCCGGGCTTCCAGTCGGGATTGTCGGCGGCGACGATGCGTTCGACGGTGTTGAGGCGATCTTCGAGCCGGCGGGCGAGAATATGCATTTCGTCGAGCAGCTTCTCATCCTCCTGGGTGATCCTGGGCGCCGTTTTCCACTTTGTGACATAGTGGAAGATCAGCCAGGGCAGTCCGATGAAGATCGAAACGATCGCGATTATGCCAACCAGAAATTCCATCTCAGCCGTCCTTACCCATGCGAGCCTTCAGTGCGGCGAGATCGGCATCGACCTTCTCGGCGGACTTCAACTCGGCGATTTCCTCATCCAGGCTTTTCGGCGCCCCCAGGCTCAGCGCATCGGCGCGGCCTTCGGCGAAGTCGACCCGGCGTTCCATCACTTCGAAGCGTGAGAATGCGTCCTGGATCTTCGGGCCGGCATACATGTCGCGCAGCTTGAAGCGGTTGTTGGCGGATTCGAGCCGGGTGACGATCGTGTTCTGGCGCGTCCGTGCTTCACGCAGCTTGTTCTGCAACTTGGCGATGTCCTCTTCCGACGCGCGCAGCGCATCGTCGAGCACGCCGATTTCCGCACTCAGCTGATCGGCCATGTCGGCAGCCTTCTGACGCTCGACCAGGGCGGCCTTGGCGAGATCCTCGCGGTCCTTCGACAGCGCCAGCTCGGCCTTTTCGGTCCAGCTTTCCTGCAGCGTGTTCAACTTCGAGATGTGACGGCGCATTTCCTTCTGGTCAGCGATGGTGCGCGCGGCAGAGGCGCGTACCTCAACCAGGGTTTCCTCCATCTCGAGGATGATCATGCGGATCATCTTCGACGGGTCTTCCGCCTTGTCGAGCAGGTCGGTGAAGTTCGCGGCGATGATGTCGCGGGTGCGGGAGAAAATGCCCATCGGAAGAAACTCCTTGAAGATACGCTGGCCGGAATACTGGGCCGGTTGACTGGAAGAAAGGGTGCCGGGATGGTGCAAGGGGCGTTGGACCACCCCGGCAGCGCCGCCCGGATTAGGCGCGAGCGGCGATCTGATGGGTGGGGGCGGTCACTGCCTGGGCCGGTGCAACCGCGCTGAGCACAAAGGCCGAGCTGCAGACGATGGTGCAGATGATCGCTGCGACGGTGTGGCGGACGTTGCGGGGGTTATAGTCGTTGTTCATGTCGAAACTTCCTGATCTGGGCCCGTTGGGGCGGTAACTGGTGCCGCTCATCGGCGGTTGCTCAGGGCATTGCAGGAGCCGTGCCAATTTCGAAATTGGCGGAATTCCGGGCTTTTTTCTGGCATTTCGTTCAACTTGGTATTTTCATCTTGCCAAGGCTTGGGAATTTACGCCAAGCGTTAGGCATGGAGCGCACCACCCAGGTCATTGGTCAGTCGACCGAGTTTCTCGATGTACTTGAACGCGCGAGCCGGGCCGCCGCGCTCGACCGGCCGGTACTGGTGATCGGCGAGCGCGGGACCGGCAAGGAACTGGTCGCCGAGCGCCTTCACCGGCTCAGCCCGCGCTGGGATCAGCCGCTGGTGATCATGAACTGCGCCGCTTTGCCCGAGACGCTGATCGAAGCCGAACTGTTCGGGCATGAAGCGGGCGCGTTTACCGGCGCGACCAAGGCGCGGGTCGGACGCTTTGAAGAGGCCGATGGCGGGACGCTGTTCCTCGACGAACTCGGCACTTTGTCGATGGGCGCGCAGGAACGTCTGCTGCGCGCGGTGGAATATGGCGAAATCACGCGGATCGGTTCGTCGCGGCCCTTGCGGGTCGATGTCCGCATCGTGGCCGCGACCAATGAGCATTTGCCGGAGAAGGTCGAACGCAACCAGTTCCGCGCCGATCTGCTCGACCGGCTGAGTTTCGAGGTCGTGACGCTGCCGCCGCTCCGCGCGCGGCCCGGTGACGTGATGGTGCTGGCGGATCATTTCGGCCGGCGCATGGCGGCCGAGATGGGGCGGGACGATTGGCCCGGTTTCGGCCCGCAGGCGATCGATGCGCTGGTCGATTATCAATGGCCGGGCAATGTCCGCGAACTGCGCAACGTCGTCGAGCGAGCGGTCTATCGCTGGGAAATGGGTGGCCCGATCGAGACGATCGAGTTCGATCCGTTCCACTCGCCTTATCAGCCGGCAAGCGTCAGGCGCCCGGCAGCGGCGCCCGTGACTATGGCCCAAGGCGAAGGTGGCGATGCCGCGGCGGTGGCGGGCCGCGCCGAGGAGGACGGCGATGCCGGATCCGACTTCAAATCGCGCATCGCCCGGTTCGAGCGCGACCTGCTGGCCAAGGCGCTGGCCGAACATCGCTTCAACCAGCGTTCGACTGCCGAAGGGCTGGGGCTGAGCTATGACCAGCTCCGCCATGCGCTCAAGCGTCACGGGCTGATTTCGGCGGGGCAAGCGCGCGAGGATTGAGGCAGTTTGAAAGTCGCAGTGATCGCCATTTCCGATCAGTGCGTATCTTGTGCCTCAGGACACCCCTCCCATGTAGGGGGCGCTATTGTGCTTCTTGCCCGATGGCAGTGCCGGGCTAGGAAAAAGATCGTTTTTTACACGTAACGATTGATAAAATCCGCCGGCTGACTGAACAAGCTCGCGCGACGCTCGTTGGACGGGCGGCACCCTTTGATGATGGAGTTTACCGATGGCTTTCGAACTGCCCCCGCTGCCCTACGCCTATGACGCGCTGGAGCCGACCATCAACGAAGAGACGATGAAGTTCCATCACGACAAGCATCACAAGGCCTATACCGACAAGCTCAACGAGGGCGTCGAGAAGGATCCGGCGCTGGCCGGCAAGACGATCGAGGAAATCCTCGCCGTGATTTCGACTCAGCCGCCGCTGGTGCGCAACAATGGCGGTGGTTTCTGGAACCATGATTTCTTCTGGAAGATCATGACCCCGGGCGGCGGCACGCCGTCGGGCAAGCTCGCCGCGGCGATCGAGGCGTTCGGCGGCCTCGACAAGCTCAAGGAAGAATTCAACACCAAGGGTGCGGGCCAGTTCGGCTCGGGTTGGGCCTGGGTGATCGCCGACAGTTCGGGCGCGCTGAAGGTCACTTCGACGCCCAACCAGGACAATCCCCTGATGGACGACGCCAAGGACAAGGGCACCCCGATTCTCGGCAATGACGTGTGGGAGCACGCTTATTACCTGACCTATCGCAATGACCGCGCTGCCTATCTGAAATCATGGTGGGACGTGGTGAACTGGGACGAGGCCGGCAAGCGCTACGACGCTGCGGTCGGCTGATCCAACTGATCATCGACACGGTGAGGGGCCTCGGGAAACCGGGGCCCTTTTCGTTTGCCGTGACGGACCGGTGCCAGATTAATACCAAGGCCCGCTGATCAAGACTCGTTTCTTCTCTGCTTCCCCGGAGCAGGCCGGGGCCCAGTCGGGAAGGTCAATATGGAATGAGCGTAGCGCCAGAGCCACAACTGCCTGCCGACTGGGCCCCGGCCTGCGCCGGGGAAGCACAGAGAGGATAGATCGGGATCAATAACGCGCGATATAAGTAACTGATATATAACAATATTATACAAATCTGTCGAAGGCGCCCGCTCAGAGATATGGGACATTACCGGTGTCCCATATCTCCCGTCGCCCGGCCCTTCAGCCTTCGGGCGGTATCGGCGGTGTTTCGTCTTCGCCGACCTTCAGGCCATGCTTCATCAGCATCGGCACATTGGCAAAGGCGAAGATCAGCGTCAGCGGCACCGCGCCCCACAGCTTGAATCCGGCCCAGAAGGCGGGATCGTCGCTGCTGAGCGGCGCGGTGTAGCGCCACACGCTTTCGTTCAGCCCTGCCATGAACACGAAGAAGATCGCCCAGTTGATTGTCAGCTGGCGCCAGCCGGCCGCATCGACGCCGGGATACGCAGTGTCGAGCAATTGCTGCAGCAAGGGTCGCCCGGTCGCGAGACCAAAAGCGAGGATCGCGGCGAACATCGAATAGACGAAGGTCGGCTTCATCTTGATGAAGGTGCCATCGTGGAAATAGAGCGTCAGCCCGCCGAACACGAGCACCAGCGTGCCCGAGATCCACAGCATCGGTGAGATATGCCCGGTCTTCACGCGCGACACGATCATTGCGACGACGCTGGCCACCATGAACGCAGCGGTGGCGGCGAGCAGCTTGGCGAGGGCAGGGCCGCCGGCCAGTGTGTTGACGAGGAAGAAGACGGCGAGCGGGCCGATATCGATGGCGAGGCGCAGGCCTGCGCCGATCTTGGGACGGGTAGAACTGGTCATTTCACCGCTCCTTCCACACCGGCGATGATCCGCGCAACTTCGTTCGCATCGAACGGGCGCAGGTCGCCCATGCTTTCGCCCACGCCGATCGCATGGATCGGCAGGCCGTATTTCTCCGCTGCCGCGACCAGCACGCCGCCGCGTGCGGTGCCATCGAGCTTGGTCATCACCAGGCCGGTCACGCCGGCATCCTTCTGGAACACCTCGATCTGGTTGAGCGCATTCTGCCCGGTCGTCGCGTCGAGGACGAGCACCACGTCATGCGGTGCAGCCGGATTGAGCCGGCCGAGCACGCGGCGGATCTTGGACAATTCGTCCATGAGCTCCCGCTTGTTCTGCAGCCGCCCGGCGGTGTCGACGATCAGCACGTCGATGCCGGTCGCGGTCGCCTGCTTGACCGCCTCATAGACGATTCCCGCCGCGTCGCCGCCTTCCTTGCCGCTGATGATCGGCACGCCGACTCGCTCGGCCCAGGTCGCGAGCTGCCCGATCGCGGCGGCGCGGAACGTATCACCGGCGGCAAGCATCACGCCATAATCCTGCTCCATCAGCAGATGGGCGAGCTTGGCGATGGTGGTGGTCTTGCCCGATCCGTTGACGCCGATGACAAGGATAACCTGCGGACGGGGGAACGCCTCGATCTCGAGCGGCTTGGCCACCTTGGCAAGCACCTTCTCAATCTCTTCGGCAACCACCAGGCGGATGCCGAGCTCCTCCATGTTGCGCTCATATTGCCCGTCGGTGAGGCGCGCGCGAATCCGCGTGGCGGTTTCCGGGCCAAGGTCGGAGGCGATCAGCGCTTCCTCGATATCATCAAGCGTCGCGTCGTCGAGCCGCGCCGCGCCGAGCCCGGCGAGATTGCCGAGCAGGCGGTCCGAGGTGCGTTTGAAGCCGCCGAGCAGTTTTTCGTGCCAGCTATTGGTGCTCATACGGGAATTCCGGTCAATGTCTTGCCATCGGTAGCGGTAATGAGGATCGAAGCAATGCACCCGACCGTTCGCCCTGAGCTTGTCGAAGGGCCGTTCTTCTTCTCTTCGCCGATGAGAAACGGCGTTGCTTCGACAAGCTCAGCACGAACAGGGGAAGGGAAGCGCACCTCCGCGAAGTTTGGTGCATGGCCCCGGTCGCCAGGGTGTTCGATCAATATTTGCTGTTCGGTTCCAACCAGGCTCTCCAGCCATGCCAGCTTGCGCCGCTCACCAGCTGCTCTCAACGATGCCGCGCGTGCCTTGCGGATCTCAGGCGCGACCTGCGGCATTCGGGCCGCCGGCGTGCCGGTGCGCGGCGAATAGGGGAAGATATGCGCGTGGACCACGTCGCAATCGTCGATCAGCGCCAGCGTATTGGCGAACATCGCATCGGTTTCGGTCGGAAAGCCGGCGATCAGGTCAGCGCCGACTGCGATCTCCGGACGTGCCGCCTTGAGCCGCGCCACTGCCGCGACCGATTGCGCGCGGTCGTGGCGGCGCTTCATCCGCTTGAGGATCATATCGTCGCCGGCCTGGAAGGAGAGATGTACATGCGGCATGATCCGCGCTTCGCCGGTGATCAGGTCGAACAGCCGGTCGTCGATCTCGATCGAATCGAGCGATGACAATCGGAGCCGCTGAAGCGCGGGGATGTGGCGCAATATGCGCTCGACCAGCAGGGCGAGGCTCGGTGCGCCGGGCAGGTCGGGGCCGTAGCTGGTCAGGTCGACCCCGGTCAGCACGACTTCGCGGTGCCCGGCATCGACCAGCCCAGCGATCCGGTCGATCACGGCGCCCGCCGGCACCGAGCGGCTGTTGCCGCGCCCGAACGGAATTGCGCAAAAGGTGCAGCGATGATCGCAGCCATTCTGCACCTCGACAAAGGCGCGGGCATGGGTAGCGAAGGCAGTGGCGAGGTGAGGGGCGGTTTTGCGCACCTGCATGATGTCGCCGACCACAACCGGGTCATGAGCTTCCCAGGCTCCTGCGGTGAGTTTTTCGGCATTGCCGATCACCCGGTCGACTTCGGGCATGGCGGCAAATCCCGCCGGGTCGATCTGCGCTGCGCATCCGGTCACGACGATTTGCGCGCCCGGGCGGTCGCGGCGCGCGCGGCGGATCGCGCTGCGTGTCTGGCGCACCGCGGTGTTGGTCACGGCGCAACTGTTGACCACGACCATGTCGCGTCCGCCGACCAATGCACGGATCGTTTCGCTCTCCGCGATGTTCAAGCGGCAGCCCAGACTGACAATATGGGGTTCAGCCACAGGGCCGGGAGGATGGGACATGAGCGGTGATCTAGGTGCGAAGGCTGGCGAAGTCCACGACAAGGCTGGCGATAGTGCCCGCGAGGTGCTGCGCTTCTGGTTCGACGAGGTTCCGGCCGAGAAGCGTTTCGCCAAGGACGATGCGCTCGATCGCACCATTGCCGAGCGGTTCGGTGCCTTGCGTGATCAGGTGATCGCGACCGAGGCGGCGGGCTGGCGCGACGATCCGGACACGCTGCTCGCCGCGATCATCCTGCTCGACCAATTCTCGCGCAACATCCATCGCGGCACGGCGGCGGCGTTCGCGGCCGATGCGCTGGCACTGAAGCTGACCAACCGGGCGATCATCCTCGCCTGGGACGATACGCTGCCGGTCGAACGGCGCGCCTTTCTTTACATGCCGATGATGCACAGCGAAGATCCTGCGGTTCAGACCAAGAGCCTCATCTGGTTCGAGCGGCTGGGGGATGAGGAGAATCTGACCTATGCCCGCGACCACCAGGCGGTGATCGCGCGCTTTGGCCGCTTCCCCTCACGCAATGCAGCACTCGGGCGTGATTCGACGCCGGAAGAGCTCGACTATCTCAGCCAGCCAGGCGCTGGCTGGTGACCGCCGCGGGCTTGGGCTCGATCGGCAAGGCATGGCGCAGCAGCCTTTTTCGGCCAGCAAGCGCCGTACATTGGCGACGCTCAGCGGTCGGCCATATAGATAGCCTTGGCCCTTGGAGCAGCCGAGCGCGCGCAGCCTTTCTTCGATTGAGGCGTCCTCGATCCCCTCGGCGGTGATGGGGAGGTTCAGACTGTCGCCGAGCCGCGTGATGGCATTGACGATCGCAGCGCTTTCCGAATTGTCGTTGATCGACATGACAAAGCTCTTGTCGATCTTGATCCGGTCGAATGGCAGTGCCCGCAGATGCGCGAGCGAGGAATAGCCGGTACCGAAATCGTCGAGCGCAAGGCGGATGCCCTGGTTCTTCAACGACCCGACGATCGACTGCGCCAGCGCGAGATTGTCGAACAACGAGCTTTCGGTGATCTCGATCTCCAGCCGGCTGGCCGGGAAGCCCGTCTCGGTCAGCACCTTGATGATCTTCTGCGCCAGCCAGGCGTCCTTGAGCTGCCAGGGCGAGATATTGACCGACAGTGACAGACCCGGATCCCAGTCCTTCGCCGCGACGAACGCCTGACGCATGATCGACAGCGACAGATCTGCGATCATGCCGGTTTCCTCGGCGATCGGGATGAACTTGTCGGGCACGATCAGGCCGCGCGTCGGATGTTCCCAGCGCGCCAGCACTTCGAACCCGCCGAGCCGACCGGTGGTCAGATCGATCTGCTGTTCGAAATAGGGCACGATCTCAAGGCGTGGAATGGCAGCGCGCAGGCCGCTTTCCAGTTCGTTGCGCGCTTGCAGTTCGCGCTCCATCGACAAGTCGAACCAGGCATAGCGGTTGCGGCCCGAATTCTTCGCCGCATACATGGCGATATCGGCCGAACGCATCAGCGCATCGATGCTGGCGCAATCGAAATCCGATCGCGCTACGCCGACCGAAGCGCTGATATGGAGTTGCAGGCCTTCGGCATGGAAGGGCTGGGCGAGGCGGCTGATCAGCTTTTCGGCGATCCGCTCGACCGTATCGGGATGTGCCGGATCGAACAGAAAGGCGCAGGCGAATTCATCGCCGCCGAAGCGCGCGGTAAGTGCGATCGACGGCATTGCCGCGGCGATCTCGACCGCGACCTGGCGCAGAAGGGCGTCGCCGGTGGCGTGGCCGTGCATGTCGTTGACCGTTTTGAAATGGTCGAGGTCGAGCATCAGCATCGCCATCGCCTTTTGGCGGCGTTCGGCGCGCACGAACATGGCGGCGCCCTCCTCGGCCAGGCTGCGGCGATTGAGGAAGCCGGTCAGCGGATCCTTCGAGGCCAGTTGTTGTGCGCGCTCCTCGGCGGCGGCGCGGATCGTCACCTCGATGCTCAGTTCGCGGTGGCGACGCCAGCCGAACAGGATCAGGGCGACATTGAGCAGCAGGGCGATGACCAAAGTCTGGTCGGCGCCGCCGCCGCCCGCGAAATAATGTTTCAGAGTGCTCGAGAGCACAGCGCTGCCGGTGCCGACGAACAGCAGGATCGCGGCAACGGTGATCGCGCCGCTCAGCAACTCACGCCGTGCTGTGATCGGTGTTTCGGTAATCTCTTCGCTTGAATCCAGCGCCATGCCGGTGTGCCCCAATTCATGTTCCCTGCCGGGCATTCTCATGTCACGGATCGGGTATAGAAGACGTTAAGCCGGGACCCGGCATAGATGGCCAATGTGCATGTTATGGGCCCGGCTTGCCTTTGCGGCGGCCGCCGCGTATAGGCCCACCCGTTCCCGCACTGACGCAGGGGCACCGTCCACCACAGGGACGGTCATACGCTGGCTGACGAGGTTTCGTCCGCCGGCGTTTCTTGCGTTTTGCCGGGGATAGCCGCGATCGGCAACGGAGTTTGTTGATGTTTGAAAGCCTGAGCGACCGCCTTGGCGGTGTGTTCGATCGACTGCGGGGGCGCGGTGCGCTCACCGAGGCGGACGTGCGCGCGGCGATGCGCGAGGTTCGCGTTGCCCTGCTCGAGGCCGATGTCGCGCTGCCCGTGGCGCGCGATTTCGTCGACAAGGTCACTGAACTCGCGGTTGGTCAGAATGTGCTGCGCTCGGTCACGCCGGGACAGCAGGTCGTCAAGATCGTCAACGATGCGCTGGTCGAGATGCTCGGCTCGGACTCGTCCGAGCTCGAACTCGGTGTTACGCCGCCGGCAGTGATCATGATGGTCGGCCTGCAGGGCTCGGGCAAGACCACCACTACGGCGAAGATCGCCAAGCGCCTGGCGAGCCGCGAGCGCAAAAAGGTGCTGATGGCGTCGCTCGACGTCAATCGCCCGAACGCCCAGGAACAGCTCGCCACGCTCGGTACCCAAGCTGAGGTCGCGACTCTGCCGATCGTGCAGGGCCAGCAGCCGGTCGATATCGCACGCCGTGCGCTGCAGGCGGCCAAGCTGCAGGGCTATGACGTCCTGATACTGGATACCGCCGGTCGCCTTCATGTCGACCAGGCGCTGATGGACGAAATGCGCGCCGTCGCCGATGTCGCGCAGCCCGCCGAAATCCTGCTCGTGGTCGATGCGCTGACCGGCCAGGACGCGGTCAATGTCGCGAAGAGCTTCTCCGATCAGGTGCCGCTGACGGGCGTCGTGCTGACCCGCATGGACGGCGATGCGCGTGGGGGTGCGGCGCTGTCGATGCGGGCCGTCACCGGCAAGCCGATCAAGTTCGCCGGTATGGGCGAAAAGCTCGACGCGCTTGAGGCATTCCATCCCAGCCGGGTTGCCGGCCGTATCCTCGGCATGGGCGACGTGGTCGGCCTGGTCGAGCGTGCGGCGGAATCGATCCAGCAAGAAGATGCCGAGAAGATGGCGGCGAAGCTGGCCAAGGGCCAGTTCGACATGGACGACCTGCGCAACCAGCTCGCCCAGATGCGTCGCATGGGCGGTCTTGGCGCGCTGGCCGGCATGATCCCCGGCATGAAGAAGGCGCAGGCAGCGATGGCGTCGGGCGCGGTCGACGAGCGTATTCTGCTGCGCATGGATGCGATGATCACGTCGATGACGCAAAAGGAACGCACCAAGCCTGAAGTGATCAACGCCAAGCGCAAGATCCGTATCGCGAAGGGCAGCGGGACGACCGTGCAGGACGTCAACAAGCTGCTGAAAATGCACCTCGAAATGTCCACCGCAATGAAGAAGATCCGCAAGATGGGCGGATTGAAGGGCATGGCCGCGATGTTCGGCAAAGGCGGCATGGGCGGCGGAGGCATGAGTGGTGCCGGCGGCGCCGGTGGCCTGGGCGGTCTCGGCAATATGCTCGGCGGCGCCGGCGGTGGCGGGCTTCCCGGCCTTGGCGGCGGTCAGGCCAAACTGCCGCCCGGTTTTGAAAATCTGCTCAACAAGAAAAAATAACCCGATCAACATTCGATCAATCAAGGAAGACAATTACAATGGCACTCAGCATTCGTCTGTCGCGTGGCGGCTCCAAGAAGCGTCCTTACTACAAGATCATCGTCGCCGATGCGCGCAGCCCGCGTGACGGCCGCTTCATCGAGAAGCTCGGCACCTACAACCCGCTCCTCGCCAAGGATTCGCCTGAGCGCGTCAAGCTCGACGCTGACCGTGCCAAGCATTGGCTGAGCGTTGGCGCACAGCCGACCGATCGCGTTGCGCGCTTCCTCGACGTCGCCGGCGTGCGCGAGCGTCCTGCACGCAACAATCCGAACAAGGCGAAGCCGGGCGAGAAGGCCACCGAGCGCGCCGAAGAGCGTGCGACCAAGGCGGCTGAAGCCGAGGAAGCCGCAGCAGCGGCAGCCGCCGCTCCGGCGCCGGCTCCCGAGCCTGAGGCCGCGCCGGTTGCCGACAGCAATGAAGAAGCCGAAGCGGTTGTAGCCGCTGAAGTCGAAGCCGCGACCGAAGAGCCGACGCCGGAAGCCGAAGCCGTGGTCGAAGCGACCGCGGAAGAAGCTCCTGCGGTTGAAGCACCGGCCGCCGAAGAGGCACCTGCTGCTGAAGAAGCACCGGCAGCGGTCAACGAAGCGACGCCGAACAGCGATGCCGGCGACAGCGTCGATGCCGTCGAAGGTGAATCCGCACAGAAGCCTGCCGAGGGCTGATGTCCACCGACCGCCCCGTCACGCTCGCCGTCGTCATTGGCGCGCACGGCGTGACGGGCGAGGTGCGGCTGAAGGTCTTCGCCGAGGACCTGACGCCCTACAAAAGCTTCAATAATGGCGCGTTGACGCTGAAATCGACACGCCATGGCAGCAACGGCATGATCGCGCGTATCGCCGAGGTGACCGACCGCAATGCCGCCGAGGCGATGCGCGGGACCGAGCTTACCGTGCCCCGTTCCGCGCTGCCGCCGCTCGCCGAGGGCGAATATTACCATGCCGACCTGCTTGGCTTACCGGCATTTTCGACTGGTGGCGACGCGATCGGCAAGGTCGTGGCGATCGACGATTTCGGTGCCGGCGACGTGATCGAGATCGAGCGCGATGGCGGCAAGCGCTTCATGGTGCCGATGAACGCCGATGCCGTGCCTGAATGGGATGGCGAGCGGCTGGTCGTGGCCGAGGATTTCATCTCCTGAGCCGCATTGCCGTCTTGTCCGACATTCATGGCAATCTGCCCGCGCTCGAGGCGGTGATTGCGGATGCCGGGCGGCGCGGGTGCGATGTGTTCATCAATCTTGGCGATAGCCTGTCGGGACCGCTCTGGCCGGTCGAGACGGCCGAGCGGCTGATGCGCGAGGATTGGCCGACCATCGCCGGCAATCACGAACGGCAGTTGCTGACGCTCGAGCGCGGGCGGATGGGCGCAAGCGACGTTCATGCGCACGATGTGCTGGGTGAGTGTCATATGACCTGGATCGCTGCCCAGCCGGCGACGCTGGCCTGGTCGCCCGAGATCTTCATGTGCCACGGCACGCCTGGCAGCGATCTCAAGCATTTCTTGCACAGCGTCGGGCCGGCCGGGATAAGTGAGGCCAGCGATGACGAGATCGTCAGGCGAACTGGCGGTCGCCCCGAGGCCTTTCTGCTCTGCGGCCACACCCATTTGCCGCGCGCCATCACGCTTGCCGACGGGCAGATCGTGGCCAATCCCGGCAGCGTCGGCCTGCAGGCATTCGATGACGACCGTCCCTGGCCGTACCGCGTCGAGGTGGGCGACCCGCAGGCGCGCTATGCGATTATCGAGGATGGCGGGATCGAGTTCGTTGCGGTCGATTATGATCATGAAGCGGCGGCATTAAAGGCCGCACAGGAAGGCCGCGACGATTGGGCCCTGGCGCTGCGTACCGGGCGCCTTACCGCCTGATCGGGCGCTGTTCATCGAGCAAATTGCGGATCGTGGTCGCGGCAACGCCGGCTTCACCCATCGCATGGCTGATCTGATCAAGGCCTTTCACCACATCGCCAGCCGCAAACAGGCCGGGAATACTGGTGCGCTGATGGGCATCGACCTCAAGACAGCCATCGCTGGAAGCGCGCGCGCCCGCCGCCACCGCCAGGTCGGAGCGGATTTTGGAACCCAGTGCGGGATAGATGGTGTCGAACACCATTTCGCCATCGGGCGTGGCCGCGACGATCCGATCGTCGCGAACCTGGATCGGCGTGCACGGCCCGTCGACATGTGCGATGCCCGCCGCATCGAGCCTGGCCCGGCATTCCTTGTCCAGGTCATGCGCGGCACCCGGCGCGATCAGCGTGATGTCGCTGGTAAAACCGCGCAGGAACAATGCCTCGCGCATGCCATGATCGCCGGTACCGATGACCCCGACGCGCTTGTCGGTCACTTCATAACCGTCGCAAATCGGGCAATAGCGCAGCAATCCGCGAGCCAATGCATCGTCATGCTCGTCGCGCGGCATGTCCGGGCGATTGTTGACCACCCCCGTCGCCAGCAACACGCTGCGTGCATGGAAGCTCGATCCTTCCACCTGAACGTCGAAGCCGTCATCTATCGGCACGATCGCCGTCACCTCGGCCATTTCACGCCGCGCGCCGAAGCGCTCCGCTTGCTCGAGCATCAGCGCGAGCAGATCGGTGCCCTTGATCCCATGGGGGTAACCCGCATGGTTGTGCGTGCGCGGGATCAGTGCGGCGCGGCTGTTGCCGCAATCGAACAATCGGATCGATAGATGGAAGCGCGCAAGATAGATTGCGGCGGTCAAGCCGGCGGGGCCGGCGCCGATGATGATGCAGTCGTCTTGCGTGTCCAATTGCTCATCCTTGCCTTCGTGTGGCCATTGCGTGAAGGAGAGCCATGTCCTTCGCCGCCACCATCTTAACGCTCTACCCCGAGATGTTTCCCGGGCCGCTGGGCATTTCTCTTGCCGGACGCGCGCTGAGCGAAGGAAAATGGACGCTCGACGCGGTCAATATCCGCGACTTCGCGATCGACCGGCATCGGACCGTCGATGACACGCCGGCCGGGGGCGGGGCGGGTATGGTGCTGCGCGTCGATGTCCTCGCTGCGGCGATCGACAGTGTGCCCGGCGGTCGGCCAGTGCTGGCGATGACGCCGCGGGGCGCACCGCTGACCCAAGCGCGGATCAGGCAGTTGGCAGGGGGGACCCGGCGTCACGATCTTGTGCGGACGGTTCGAGGGATTTGACGAACGCATCTTCGAAGCGCGCGGCGTCGAGGAAGTGTCGATCGGCGACTATATCCTGTCAGGCGGGGAGATGGGCGCGCTGGTGTTGCTCGACGCTTGCATTCGGCTGCTTCCCGGCGTAATGGGCGCGGCTTCCAGCGGTGTGGACGAGAGCTTCGAAACGGGGCTGCTCGAATACCCGCATTACACCCGACCACCGATGTGGGAAGGGCGCACGATCCCCGAAGTGCTGCGATCGGGGGATCATGCGAGGATCGCGGCCTGGCGAAAGTCGATGGCCGAGACCGAGACACGGCTAAGGCGGCCGGACCTTTGGGAGCGCCATATCGGTGCTCGGGTTCAGTCGCCCTCTGGCGCGCACGCGAAGACGAAGGACGAATGAGATGAATCTCATCCAGACGATCGAAGCCGAGAACATCGCCAAGTTTCTCGAGACCAAGAAGATCCCGGAATTCCGCCCCGGCGACACGCTGAAGGTCGGTGTGAAGGTGGTCGAAGGCGAGCGCACCCGCGTTCAGAACTACGAAGGCGTGTGCATCGCGCGCTCGAACAAGGGCATGGGTTCGAACTTCACCGTGCGCAAGATTTCGTTCGGCGAGGGCGTCGAGCGCGTCTTCCCGCTCTATTCGCCGAACATCGATTCGATCGAAGTCGTCCGCAAGGGCGCCGTGCGTCGTGCGAAGCTTTATTATCTGCGTGGCCGCACCGGCAAGTCGGCGCGTATCGCCGAGCGCCGCGACACGCGTCCGGCCAAGGGCACCGTTGCCGCCGAGTAATCGGGCGCGACAGTTTCAGGCGTCACGCGGGGCGTGGAAGCGAAAGCTTCCGCGCCCCGTTCGCGTTACAGGCCGGGAATCAACCGCCAGGCGATGCACAGCGCAGTGACGAGCAGGGCGGGCGAGATCCCCCAGGCCAGCCGCTGACGCGACACGCCGGTATTCCCGCCAGCCAGATCGGCGGCGGTGATCGCCAGCGCGATGGCGGTCGCGAGCATGGTCCACAGATGATAGCGCAGCTCGGCCGCGACGCTGAACACGCCATAGCCCAGCCCATAGAGCAGGGCGGACAGCGCGACCGGGATGACGATGCCGCGCGACGGCAACCGGCTCGCGATGGTCAGCACGCCGAACGCCAGCGCCAGCCAGACGATCGGCCAGTCGAGCGGCGTGTGTGCACTGGCCAGGGCGATGCCGTCGATTGCCGACAGCAGCGGGTTGGGGTGCACTTTATAGCCCCAGTCATTGGGGGCGGACTCGACCTGCACCGGCCGCTCGATTTCGTCATGGACGAGGAAACGCGTGTTGACGTTGAAGTGAGCAAGACGGTGCTGCGCATAGGCCACCGGATGCGCCAGGATCGCTTTGGCGAGGAATATGTAGGGGCTCTCGTGCCGCGCTGCGATCGCCGCACGCACATCGGCGAAGCCGATCGCGCAGGGTTCGTCGACCCACCAGGAATAGGGATCCCATTTGACCGGCGAATAGCAATGATGGTTGACCGCGACCGCATCGGCCACGTCGACCGGTGGAAAGGCATCGACGCCGGCATGTTCGGTGATGCCGCCAAGATCGAAGATGACCAGCGACATTTCGACCCCGCTCGATTGCGCGCCGATCAGCCGGTTGGCGAGCGGCAGCGCCGCGATCATCAGCAATGCGGCGATCAGGGTCGTGCTCGCGAACCGCAGCCTGCTGCTCCGCGCCGCCGGCGGCATGAGCGCGACGAAGATCGGCACAGTGGCGAGGAATGCGTTGAAGCGCAGCGTCGCGGCGAACAGCAGCAGGACGACGCCGAGAACGGGAACCAGCGCACGGACGGCAGGGCGCGTTGCATAAGGCTGCCAGGCCAGCAGGCCGGTGGCGGACATCAAGGCCCCCGCCATCAGGCAGTCCTTCAGCACTGCGCCGGTCAGGGCGAGCGAGATCGGCAGCAACCCGCATGCCGCCAAGGCCAGCGCCAATCCGGGACGTCGCTGCTTCAAGGCCCAGCCGGCGAGCAGCGCCAGGCCGCCCCAGAACAGGAAGAGCTGGAGCACCAGCATCGGCGCCGGTCCGCTATGGATCGGGATCAGCTGCCGCCACAGCCATTCCATCGCCGGTGGATGCCAGTCGTCGAACGCGCCGCTGGTCGCCTGATCATATTGGCGGATCGCGTCCCAGGTCATCAGTCCGGGCCAATAGGCACCGGCGGTCGCCGCCGCGCCGGCCATGATGACCAGTGCGGGCGATACGGCTGACAGCGCTTCGCGTCGGAACCACGACGTCACGGACTTCCCCTATCGATATTGCTGGGTGTTGCTCGGCTCAGTAAGGAGTGCCGTCAAGCTGCGCCATTCCGATCTCTCCGCACCGATCGACGCGGCGAGTTCCTCTCAAGGTCAGGACCGCTCATGCCCCATCGCTGCCCCTGGGCCGATAACGACCCGATGATGCGCGCCTATCATGACGAGGAATGGGGCGTGCCGGAACGCGACAGCCGCGCCCTGTGGGAAAAGCTGATGCTCGACGGATTCCAGGCCGGGCTGTCCTGGAGCATCATCCTGCGCAAGCGCGAGGCGTTTCGCGAGCTGTTCCAGGGTTTCGATCCCGAGATCGTCGCGCGCTTCGATGAGGCGGATATCGAGCGGCTGGTGGTCGACCCGCGCATCATTCGGTCGCGCTCCAAGATCGTCGCGACGATCGGCAATGCGCGCGCCTATCTGGCGATGCGCGAGGCGGGCGAGGATTTCTCGGACTTTGTCTGGGGCATGGCGGGCGGCAAGCCGATCATTGGCGATGGCGTGCATGTGCCGACCAAGACGCCGCTGTCGGAAGAAATGTCAAAGGCATTCAAGAAGCGTGGCTTCAAGTTCGTCGGGCCGGTGATCGTCTATGCCTGGATGCAGGCGGTGGGCGTGGTCGACGATCATCTGGCGGACTGTTTTCGCCGCCACGGCTGAGGTGCGCGCTACATCACGTCGTGGAACATGAAATAGAGCATGACGATCCACGTCAGCAGGAACAGCACGCCGAAGCCGTAGATCCATTTCTCCCGCAGCGTATCGATCCAGGTGCGGGTTTCCGGTTCATCAGGGTAATCCATTGCCCGACCTTAGCCCGGATAACGCCCGTTTCAACCTCTCGCACGACAGGTGACGACGTGGACGATCAAGCGCTGCTCTGTATTTGCAATACACCGCCGGGATCGCCTATCCGACGAGAATGGTGCGGGGAACAGCGATGAGTGAAGCGACGATGACCACCGCGGCCGAGCCCGATGGCGCGCCGCGTGTCGCGAGCCTCGATATCCTGCGCGGGGTCGCGATCCTCGGCATATTGTTCATGAACATCAACGATATGGGCGGATCGCTCTGGGCTTCGTTCGGCGACGTCCGCCATCTCGGCTGGAGCAGGGCTGATCAAGTCGCCTGGTGGCTACGCGAGATATTCGCCGACGGGACAGCGCGCTGCATGCTGGAAGTGCTGTTCGGCGTGGGGATGGTGATCCTGACCGATCGGGCCGCGACTGCGCTCGACACGGCTGCGACCGGATCAGAAGGCGTGTTTCGCGCGGCCGCCCGCGTTCTGTTCGGCGACGGTGTCGTGATGCGGCGCTATTATCTGCGCAACTTCATCCTGTTCCTGTTCGGCCTGGTGCATATTTTCATCCTGTTATGGCCCGGCGACATCCTTCACACCTATGGCATCGCCGCGATGGTCGCCTTTCTGTTTCGGCGTCTGCAACCGGCGGCATTGCTGGGGTTCGGCCTGGTCATGGCCTTCGGCCTGCTCTTCTTTGGAGGGCTTGGCCTGCATGCCGAGCAGCAATCGCGCGTCGAGGTCGCCCAGTTGCAGGCCAGGCGCGACGCGGGGCAGACATTGACCGCGGAGCAGGCCAAGCAGGTGGCCGCCCAGGCAAGCAACGAAGCAGCCCAGGCCAAGGGCAGGGCGGAAGAACGCGCGCGCGTCGCTCTGGAAGATAAAAGGCGTACGGCGACGACCGGTAATTTCATGACCTGGGCGACAAATGCCTGGACCACTATGCTGTTCCTGTGGGGCAGGTCCGATGGCATCGGCAGAGGAGAGTTTCTGGAGCCGCTGTTCGTGTGGGAGGCGGCGGGGACGATGCTGATTGGCGCCGCTCTGTTCAAATGGGGCATTATTCAGGGCCAGAGGTCGCGCCGTTTCTACCTGGTGATGACGCTTGCCGCATACGCCATCGGCCTGACCGGCCGCGCCGCTGCGGCCTATTGGCAGGTGCAGTTCGACGCCTATCCGCACCCGATCGTGGCTACCAGCGAAGTGACCCGGCTGGCGACCACGCTTGGCCATATCGGGCTGATCCACCTGATGCTCGGCAGCGCTCCCGGCAGGACGCTGCTCAAGCCGTTCGAGGCGGCGGGACGGACCGCGCTGACCCTCTATATCCTGCAGAGCGTGATCTGCCTGTGGGTGATCTATCCGCCGTTCGCGCTCGGACTGTACGGGCAGCAAGGGTGGATGGCGCTGATGCTGACTGCGCTGGCGCTGAATGCGCTGCTGCTCTGGGCGGCCAACTGGTATTTGCGTGACCATGTCATTGCGCCGGTCGAATGGGCGTGGCGGTCGATCATCGCCGGCCGCGTGCTGCCGATGCGTCGCAAGCCGGCCCTGAGCTGAGTGGCGCACAGGTCACTTTACGTAGCGTCCGACGCCCGTAATAACGCCGCATCCGCCGCCCTTCGCCGGCGCAGAGAAATCGGGACTGGAGATGGACGATGCCGAAACCATGGACGCTCGCCGGCGTCATGCTCGCCGCGATGGCTGTTCCCGCCATGGCTGCTGAGCCGGCCGCGCCGGTCCCGGCCGAGGCGGCCGTGGCGCAGACGCTGACGCTGGAGCGCGTCTTCGCATCGCCCGACCTGGCGGGATCGCAGCCCAAGCTGCTCAAGCTCTCGCCCGACGGAGGCCTGCTGACCTCGCTGCGCCCGCGGCCGGACGAGAAGGACCGGTACGACCTGTGGGCACGCGATACGCGGACCGGCAAGGAATGGATGCTGGTCGATTCGAAGAAATTCGGCAGCGGCGCGGAACTGTCCGAGGCCGAGAAGATGCAGCGCGAGCGCGCGCGGATCGGCGCGGCACGGGGGATCGTTGCTTATGAATGGTCGCCCGACGGCCAGTCGATCCTCGTGCCGCTCGACGGCGATCTCTATCTCGCGAGCCTCGATGGCAAGGTCACCCGGCTGACCGCGACGCCAAGTGGCGAGCTCAACCCGAAGATCAGCCCGGCGGGCGGTTTCGTCAGCTTCGTGCGCGACCAGAATCTGTTCGTGCAGCCGCTGGGTGGTACGGCGACGGGCAGGGAGCTGGCGCTGACCCATGACGGCGCCGGCACGGTGCATTGGGGTGAGGCGGAGTTCGTCGCGCAGGAAGAAATCGGCCGCCGCACCGGTTACTGGTGGTCGCCGGGCGACAAGCGCATCGCGGTCGAGAAGTTCGACGAGGCGCCGGTCGGCGTGGTCACCCGTGCCGCGATCGGCGCCAACGGCACCAGGGTGTTCGACCAGCGCTATCCCGCCGCGGGCACGCCCAATGTGCTGGTCGAACTCTATGTGATGAATGCCGACGGATCGGGCCGGGTGAAGGTCGATCTGGGTACGGAGACCGACATTTATCTCGCCCGCGTCGACTGGACGGCGGATGGTCGGTCGCTGCTGGTGCAGCGCCAGAATCGTGACCAGACCGTGCTCGACATGCTGCAGGTCGATCCGGCGACCGGCAAGTCGACATTGCTGTTCAGCGAGACATCGGGGCCGAAGAGCTGGGTCAACCTCAGCGACGGCTATCGCCCGCTGAAGGGCGGCGGCCTGATCTGGACCTCCGAGCGCGACGGCTATGCGCATCTTTACCGTTTCAAGGACGGCAGCTGGACTCAGCTGACCAAGGGGCCGTGGGTGGTGACCGGCATGGTCGGGTTCGACGAGGCGAAAGAGCGCATCTTCTTCACCGCCAACAAGGACGATGTGCTCGAACAGCAGGTCTATTCGGTCGATCTCGCGCATCCGAACGTCATTGCGCGGCGCACCGAGCCGGGCTGGTGGAACAGTGCGACGATGGATATCGCCGCGTCGCGGATGATCATCTCGCGCTCCAACCCCGGCCAGCCAACTCAGGTCTATCTCGCCAATGCCGAGGGCAAGCGACTGTCATGGATCAACGAGAATGCGGTGGTCGCCGGCCATCCCTATTTCCCGTTCCTGGCGCAGCACCGCGCGCCGACCTTCGGCACGCTGAAGGCCGGCGACGGCAGCACGCTGCATTACGAGATGCTCACGCCGGTGCTTGAGCCGGGGCGGAAATATCCGGTGTTCTTCGAACATTATGGCGGCCCGCATGCGCAGACCGTCAGCCGCAACTGGGGCAGCCCGCTGCACCAATATCTCGTCAGCCAGGGCTGGATCGTGTTCCAGCTCGACAATCGCGGTTCGGCCAATCGCGGTACAGCGTTCGAGGATCAGATCTTTCGCGCAATGGGCTCGGTCGAGGTCGAGGACCAGCTGACCGGCGCAAAATGGCTCAAGGCGCAGCCGTTCGTCGATGCCGGCAAGATCGCGACCTATGGCTGGTCCTATGGCGGCTATATGACGCTCAAGATGCTCGAGGCCAATCCCGGCGCCTATGCGGCGGGCGTCTCCGGCGCGCCGGTGACCAAATGGGAACTGTACGACACGCATTATACCGAGCGCTACATGGGCAATCCCAAAAAGGATGCGAAAGCCTATGCAAAGTCGGATGCGATCGACGACGCGGCGAAGATCACCGATCCACTGCTGCTCATTCACGGCATGGCCGACGACAATGTCGTGCTCGACAACAGCACTGCCTTCGCCGCAAAGATGCAGGCTGAGAATGTGCCGTTCGAGATGATGCTCTATCCGGGCAAGACGCATAGTGCCGGGCGGGACATTCATGTCTGGACGACGATCCTGAAATTCCTCGACCGCGAGGTGAAGAACAAGCCGCCAGCCAGATAAGGGCGGCGAAAAACCTCGCTTGAGGCGCGAGCAAGCAGCGCTTGCTTGCGTGTGCGGCGTGCGGGGCGTACCGGCGGCGCTACTTTCGGAACTGGAGTAGATGATGGGCTATCGGGTCGTGGTCGCAGGCGCGACGGGGAATGTCGGGCGCGAAATGCTCAACATCCTCGCGGAGCGCGAATTTCCGGCGGACGAGATCGCCGTCGTCGCGTCTTCGCGCAGCCAGGGGCTGATGGTCGATTACGGCGACACCGGAAAGCAGTTCAAGGTCCAGAATATCGAGCATTTCGACTGGAACGGCTGGGACATGGCGTTGTTCGCGATCGGGTCGGAAGCGACCGCAGTCTATGCGCCGATCGCCGCCAAGGCGGGCTGCACGGTGATCGACAATTCATCGCTGTATCGCATGGACCCCGATGTGCCGCTGATCGTGCCCGAGGTGAACCCGGAGGCAATCGACGGCTTCCGCGCCAAGAACATCATCGCCAACCCCAATTGCTCGACCGCGCAGATGGTCGTGGTGCTGAAGCCGCTGCATGACGTGGCACGGATCAAGCGCGTCGTCGTCGCGACCTATCAGTCGGTGTCGGGCGCGGGCAAGCAGGGCATGGACGAGCTGTTCGAGCAGAGCCGCAACATCTTTGTCGGCGATCCCGCCGAGCCGCATAAATTCACCAAGCAGATCGCCTTCAACGTGATCCCGCACATCGACAGTTTCCTCGACGACGGGTCGACCAAGGAAGAGTGGAAGATGGTGGTCGAGACCAAGAAGATCCTCGACCCGAAGATCAAGCTGGTCGCGACCTGCGTGCGCGTGCCGGTGTTCGTCGGCCATAGCGAAGCGATCAACATCGAGTTCGAGGACGAGATGTCGGCCGAGCAGGCGCAAGGCATTCTGCGCGAGGCGCCCGGCGTGATGCTGATCGATAAGCGCGAGGATGGCGGCTATATCACGCCGATCGAATGCGTCGGCGAATTCGCCACCTTTGTCAGCCGCGTGCGTGAGGATTCGACGGTCGAGAACGGCCTGACCCTGTGGTGCGTGAGCGACAATCTGCGCAAAGGCGCCGCACTCAATGCGGTGCAGATCGCGGAACTGCTCGGGCGGCGCCATTTGAAAAAGGCGGCCTGATTGCCGGGCTATGCGGCGAGCTGGCGGTCGTTGCCGCGGCCGCAGCTTCGCATGGTCCTGGTGCTGGCCGCCGCGGTGGTGCTGGCGAACATCAACCAGCCCTATCCGGGGATCGCGCCGCTTCAGCATATTCCGACCGTATTGCTGATCCTGGCCGCACCAGCCTTGCTGGTGCGCTGGCCGCTGTCCAATCGCGCGGTGCTGGCGGTGGTGATCTTCTTCCTGCTGCACACCTTGGCGGGTCGCTATGCCTATTCGAACATCCCCTATGACCGCTGGGCGACGGCGCTGACCGGGCACAGCGTCAGCGAGACGTTCGGGATGACGCGCAACAATTTCGACCGGCTGGTGCATCTGACCTTCGGCCTGTGCGCGGTTCCGCTCTATGCCGAGATCAGCTGGCGCTATACCGGCGCGCGCTGGCGGGCGGCATTGTGGAATGCCTTTCTGTTCGTCGGCGCGGTCAGTGCGCTGTACGAGATTTTCGAATGGCTGCTGACGATCATGGTCGCGTCCGACCTGGCCAATGACTATAATGGCCAGCAGGGCGATATATGGGACGCCCAGAAGGACATGGCGATCGCGCTGTTCGGTGCGGTCCTGGCGATGATCTGGCAGTGGCGGGCCGAGCCGGGCAAACCGGCAGGGCGGCCATAGCGGTTCGAGGAGGCAGCACGACGTGACGGTGGAAGGCGGATGCCATTGCGGTGCGGTCCGCTACGTGCTGGCGGTCGATGCGGCGCCGGCGATCTATTGCTGCCATTGCCTGAATTGCCAGAGCTGGGCGGGCAGCGCGTTCACCCAGAGTGCGCTGTTGCCGGACGGCGCGATCAGCGTCACCGGGCCAGTGATCGAGTATCGCTTCATCAACCCGAGCGGGCATGAATCGCATCAGCGCCTGTGCGGCACCTGCCACACGCGCATCTTCAACACGAACAGCGCACGGCCGGGACTTGTCGTATTACGTGCCGGAACGCTGGACGAGAGCGACCGGCTCAGCCCGCGCCTGCATATGTGGGTCAGGCGCAAACAGCCCTGGGTGGTGATCGCCGAAGATATCCCGACCTTCGAAGAAACGCCGCCGATCGCGGAGTTCGTTGCGACGATGCTGCGCTGAGCGGTTTCGGATTGGGAATCACCTTTCCCGTTCGTGCTGAGCTTGTCGAAGCACCGTCCTTCTTCAGCTGCGTAAAAGAAGGAAGAACGGCCCTTCGACAAGCTCAGGGCGAACGGAAGGGGTAGAGCAGACTGCGCTGAGCGTTCGGCGCGCTGCATACAGGTTTCGACATTGAGAAAGAGCGTGCCGGTTCGGGACCGGCGAAGGTGATATGCCTGATCTCGGGTCATGGTTGAATCGCGGCCGGGGATGGGCGGGGGAAGATATTATTTCCCGTCATCCCCGCGAAAGCGGGGATGACAGGGGGCAGTCGAACGGCTCTCGCGCCCTTTTCAGGCTGCCTATTCGGCGTGGACCGCTTCCATCTTGCCCTTCGGCTTGGACAGCAGGAAGACCAGCGGCACCACCGCGATCGAAATCCCGGCCATCAGGTAGAAATCGTCGATATAGGCGACCATTGCCGCCTGCTGGTTGATCATGCCGTCGGCAAAGCCGAACGCGGCGTCGGACAGGCTGCCGAAGCGGTCGAGCGCGCCGAGATCGAGCGCCGGGATGGTCGTCGCGGTGATATGGCTGCTCAAATCGGCATGGCTTTGCTGAATATTGCGGGCGAGCAGGGTGGTGACCATCGAAATACCCGCCGACTGGCCGATGCTGCGCATCAGGTTGAGCAGGCTGGCGCCATCCGTCCGATATGCGCCGCTCAGCGTGGCAAAGGCGAGCGAGTTGAGCGGCATGAAGACCAGACCCATGCCGATACCCTGGATGAAGCCGCTGGTGATCACCGGCCAGAAATCCATTTCCAGCGACCAGCCCGCCATCTGCCGCAGCGAGAAGGCGAAGATACCCAACCCGACCGCGATGACGATGCGCGTATCGACCTTGCCCATCAGCCGCGCGGCAAGTGCCATCGAGAGCAGCACGCCGACCCCGCGCGGCGCGAGCATCAGGCCGGTATCGATCACGGGATAGCCGAACAGCGACTGCAGCATCGGTGGGAGCAGGGCCATCGGCGCCATGGTCGAAATGCCGATCACCACCATGAAGAACATGCCGACGACCAGATTGCGGTTCTTGAACAGCGCACGGTCGAACAAAGGCTTGTTGGCGGTCGCGAGGTGGACGATGCCCATCCACAGCGCGGCCATGGCGACGCCGCCCTCAACGATGATTTCCCAGCTGGAGAACCAGTCCTCCTGCTGACCGCGGTCGAGCATCAGCTGGAAGCTGGCGACGGCGATGCCGATCAGCGCGAAGCCGGTGATATCGAACGAGCGCGTTTCGCGCGGGCGTGAAGGCAGCAGGAACCAGAGGATCGCGAAGGTCGCAATGCCGATCGGCAGATTGACGTAGAACACCCAGCGCCAGTTATAGCTTTCGGTCAGCCAGCCGCCGATCACCGGCCCCATGATCGGCCCGACCATCACCCCCATGCCCCAGACCGACATGGCCTTTGCCTGGTTCTCGGGCGCGTTGATGTCGAGCATCGCGGTTTGCGACAGCGGGCCGATAAAGGCCGCGGTGACGCCCTGGAAGATGCGGAATGCGACCATCTCCTCCAGGCTGACGGCGGTGCCGCACAGCATCGACGCGACGATGAATCCGGCGACCGCAAACAGGAACAGGTTGCGCGAGCCGAACCGGCCGGAAAGCCAGCCGGTCGCGGGAATGGCGATCGCCGAGGCGACGATATAGCTGGTCAGCACCCAGGTGACGGTATCGACGGTCGCGCCAAGGCTGGTCTGCATATGCGGCAGGGCGACATTGGCGATGGTGGTGTCGAGGATCTGCATGATCATCGCACCCATCACGCCAACGGTGAGCAGGCCACGCTGCCGGACCGGCAGCAGCGGCGTGCCGGGCGCGGCTTCAGCCATGGGTCTTGGTATCGATCGACACGTCGGCGCTGAGCCCGGCGATCATCGCGCGCGCCGGCGTGCCGTCGATCGCGACACGGACCGGCACGCGCTGAGTGACCTTGACCCAGTTGCCGGTGGCATTCTGTGCCGGGAGGACCGAGAATTGCGAACCGGTGCCGGCGCCGATGCTGGCGACATGGCCTTTGACCTTGAGCCCGGGATAGGCATCGAGGCTGATCTCGGCCGGCTGGCCGACCGCCATGTGATTGAGGTCGGTTTCCTTGAAGTTCGCTTCGACCCAGGTGCCCTGATTGACCACGATGCTCAGCGCCGGCACGCCGCTCGGCGTGATGTTGCCGACCTGCAGGCGCCCGGTCTGGCTGACGATGCCGTCGCTCGGCGCGCGGACTTCGGTGCGGGCGAGGTTGAGCGCAGCCTGTTCGCGCTGCGCCATCGCTGCCTGGATCGCGGCGGGGGCGCCGGTTGCGGCGGTGCCGCTGCCGAGCTGGCTGCGCGCACGGGCGACCGCGGCCTGGGCGGTGGCGAGCTTGGCCCTGCTGGCGGCAAGCTCGTGCGATGCCGCGTCGAGGCTGGCGCGGGTGGTGAAGCCCTGCTTCATCAGCGCGACCTGGCGGTCATACGTGGCCTGGGAAAGGAGGATGTCGGCGCGGGCGCTTTCGATATCCGCATCGGCGCCGCCGACATCGGTCGACATGGTGCTGACCTGGACCCGGGCATTGGCGATCGCCGCATCGGCCTGGGCCAGCGCGATGCGATAGGGCTCCGGATCGATGCGGAACAGCAGGTCGCCGGCCTTGACGCGCTGATTCTCCGCCACCGCGACCTGCACGATGCGGCCCGACACGTCCGGGCTGATCGAGACCATGTCCTGTTTCACATAGGCATTGTCGGTCGAGACGTAGCGGCCCGAAGTCAGCCAGAAATAGCCGCCGATCGCGAGGATCAGCAGCGGCACGCTGAACATCAGCAGCGGGCGCAGCCGGTTGCGGCGCCTGGCCGGGGCCGATTCGATCGGGGAAATCTCGATTTCGGTTGCCGCGTTGCGGTCGATCACCGGGTCTGCATCAGCCATGGCTGGCCTCCTTGCCCCTGGGGGCGTCGTTCAGATTATTCTGGATCAGGGTCAGCGCGGCGACCAGCTGGTCGCGTGCTTCCGGGGTCACACCCTCAAGCGCATGCTCGAACATGTCTTCGCCGATCGTGCGCAGCTGGCCGAGCAGCGGCAGCGCCTTGGGGGTGAGGAAGATCTGCCACGCGCGGCGATCGGCGGGATCGCGGCGGCGTTCGACCAGGCCGGATTCCTCCAGCCGGTCGATCATCCGGCACAGGGTGATCGGCTCGACTTCGAGGATATCGGCCAGCCCGCCCTGATTGGCGCCTTCGTTGCGCGAGACGGTGAACAGGGTGCGCCACTGCGCGCGCGTCACGCCGATCATGCGCGCGCGCTCATCGAAACGCCGCCGCATCAGGCGCGAGACGTCGCTGATCAGGAATCCGAGTGAATCGCTCATGACCGCACATATAATAAGCTTACTTATATAATCCAGTGGTTGGCGAAGAGAAATGTTGCGGCGCAGCGTAAATGGTGCGTGGGGCATTCATGTCGTGCTTATCGGCAGGGCAGGAAAAGGGTTCGCGCAGAGGCGCGGAGGTTTTTTGCGGCGCAGTCATCGTGCCTCGATACTTGCTGGCTTGCGGACCGGTCGTTCCTTGTGGATTGACCGTTCCGTGGCGCGCGTCCTCTCTGCGTCCTCCACGTGAGCCATGATCTATCTTGCGTGTTCCCCGGCGAAGGCCGGGGCCCAGTCGGTAAGCAGTTATTGGCTGGCGCTGCGCTTCGTTACCACTGCCTTCCCGACTGGGCCCCGGCCTTCGCCGGGGAAGCACAGGAAATTGTGGCTCAAGAATTCCAGCCCTCCGGCCGTAATTCGGCATGGAGCTGCTCCCATTCCTCTTCCTCCGTGAGTTTGCGCACGCGGCGAGCGACGTCGCACCGACCCGGAACCAGTCGCGGGTGAGCGACAGGTTGGACCATTTCGCAAGTTCCGGGGCGGTCTTGGTGAGGAGCTGGTTTTCGGTATTGGCGGTGACCACGACGCGGGTGTCGACGCCGGTATCCAGACCCCATTTGATCAGCATGGCGATCAGCGCCGATTTGCCGATGCCGTGGCCCGAAGCACGGGCGATGCGGCAGGGGGTGTACTGGGTCTTTGGGTTTTGGAGGTGCTCCCGGATCACCTCCATCACCTCGCACTGCCATGCGCGCGGGCCGCTAACGCCCTTCAGCGCGCCTTCGCCCCAGGTATAGGCGAAGTCGGCATGAGCGAGCGGATTATGCATGAAGTCCGGTATCAGCGCAGCGAGCGCGCTGGCGGAGACGGCGGCGCTCGCACGCCTACTCCCGCGCATTGGGATGCGGCCTTTCGCCGTGATTAAGCAATGTCCGCTTCCTGACCCGCTCCATTCCCTTGCGGATTTCCTCGGCGATATTCGCTTCCTCTTCAGGTGGAGGCGTAGGCCTTGCCCAGAGTCCCGGGCGGCGTGCGCGCAGCCATTGCAACGCTGCGTTAGCATCGGGGCGGACTTCGCGCTTGTAACGCACGATCACCGGCGCTTCGGTGCTGGCCGGGTGGTAGACGCTGACCGCTTCCTCTTCGTAGCCGATCGCGCGCTCGTACAGCGCGCGTTCGACCCGGTCGTCGGCAACGTCCTTCCCAAGCCGGGTCGCCTCGGCGAATTCAGGGTAAGCGGCGCGCCAGCGGAAGATGGTGCTGCGCGAGACACCGAAGGCTGCGGCGAGCTCGCGGTCAGTCAGGCCTTCGGCGTAGAGCTCGCGCGCCTGGCGGATATAATCAGGATCGAAAGTTGAGGGACGTGTTTCCATGCTGCCGGGATAACGGCGGTTTCATGGGGTTTGAATCGAGCGCGCGATAAAAGGCGCGGGGGAGATATGGGACACCGGATTGTTCCATATCTCTGGTGCCCAGCGATCAAGAGTGTTACAGTAATATGTATAGATATCATATAGTTATTAATTTAGGCGTGGTGCGGCAGCGAGATAAATATTGTGTCCCCAAAATCGGATGCCCGTCATCGCAAGTGTTGCGAACCTGGTCTCGCGAAGTAGAATGACGGCATGGACCGCGATGCCTCAACTCCACCGGCGCAGAAGGGCGGAGCTTCCAGCTCGGCCTATCTCCATCCCTATGCCTGCTTCCGGTGCCGCAAGAGCTTCAAACGCGCCAGTCGTGCCAATGCGGTCCTCACCTGCCCGGATTGCGGCGGTCCCAGCATCGGCCTGACGCGGAAGTTCAAGCCGCCGAAGCGCACCGATATCAAGCAGTGGGAAAAGGTGGAGGCGTTGGTCCGGCATGGATTCCTGTTCTGGAGTTTAGGGGAGCCCTATCCCGAAACACTCGACCAGGTTACTGCCTTTGCGCAGCGTCATGCCGGTTTTATCGGCCGCGAGCGCGCCAAGCGCCCCGATGCTTATGCGCAAATCGAGGCTGCGCTATCGGATATGAGCGGGACGCTTAAATGAGCGTCGACGATCCGCGTATTGTCGATCTGGATGTGCTGCTGGAGACGGTCCACGACGAAAGCACTTTTATCGATTTTGTCGATGCGCTTGCCGCCGACTTCGCACTTGAGAAAGAATTGGAGGATGGGAAGCCAGTTCCATATTCGGCCGGGCTGCTTGGCTGGGAAAACGGAACGATCGACAATTTTCTTGGCGCATCAGCGCGCTGGGGTGAGACCGGGGTATTCGCCGACAAGCAGAATCCTTGGCGGCGATGCGCCCACATTCTCTATGCGGGGAAATGGTACGAGTAGCGCTGCTACAGCGGAAATTCGGTGACGAAATTCGGCGGGATAAGACAGGGTATGAGCTGGAAGTTCGATCAAGCACCGAATGTTGCCTGCATTACCTGTCGCTCGGTGATGGAAGGGCAAACCGTTCTCGTAGCCACACATTATGAAGACGATCACTCATGGGCCTTCATGGATGGAGCACCGACCAATATGGCGACGGCGCTGGTGGTAGCCATGTCGGAGGTCTTGGATCGCCACCCTGATCTTGGTGAGATTGCCAGCCTTCCGCCTGGCTGGTCGGCAACACGCGTCGCGGCTGGTAAGCCCTGGTCAATGCAACAGGATGACTGGGATAGCGAAGCTTGAACCAGCGGCACTTTGAATATCGGTGACGGTACCTTTTCAGGTGCCGCGCCCGATTCAGAAAATGATGCCATGTGGTGTGAGTGATTGAGCCGGGCGCGTGAGCCCATAGCATTCAGGGAGAGTGTCATGGTTGATCAATCCGCCGCCGGTGCCGTACCGGACAAGCTCGAACCGGCGGTTGCGCCGATCAATGAGCGGCTTTCCGGAGGCTGTCAGTGCGGGCGAATCCGCTATACCGTGCAGGTCGCGACCGACGATGCCTATCTGTGCCATTGCCGCATGTGCCAGCGCGCGATCGGCAATGTCTCGGTGGCATTCATGAATGCGAAAAAGGCCGAAGTGATCTGGTCGCGCGAGCCGGAGCGCTATCAATCCTCGCCGATCGCGAGCCGGGGTTTTTGTGCCGCGTGCGGCACGTCGCTGACCTTCGAATTTCCCGACAGCGAGCAGATGGACCTGACCGTCGCCAGTTTCGATACGCCGGGGCGGTTTCGTCCGACGCATCATTTCGGGGTGGAGAGCCGGCATGAGGCGTGGCTCGACACTCGCGACCTACCGGACTATCGCGCCGATCAACACGACAGCCTTGTCGATCGCTGGATGAAAACCCTTGGCACACTCCCCGATTGAACCGCAATTTTTCGAAAGCTTCGATGGCGCGCGGATCGCGTGGCGCGAGACGGGTGAGGGCAGGGTGGTGGTGCTCCTGCACGGCTTCTTCTCCGACGCGCAGACCAACTGGATCCGCTATGGCCATGCCGCGGCGATCGCGGCGCGCGGCTTCCGCGTCATCATGCCCGATTTGCGCGCGCATGGATCGAGCGCCAAGCCGCATGACGCCGCATCCTATCCGCCCGACGTGCTGGCGCGGGACGGCTTTGCGCTGATCGAGCATCTCGGCCTGAGCGATTACGACCTGGGCGGCTATTCGCTTGGCGCCCGCACGGTGGCGCGGATGATGGCGCAAGGGGCGACGCCGCGCCGTTTCATCCTGTCGGGCATGGGGCTCGAAGGACTGATCCACACCGCGGGGCGCGGCGGGCATTTCCGCAACATCCTGACCAATCTCGGCAGCTTCCGGCAGGGTTCGCCCGAATGGCTGGCCGAAGCGTTCCTGAAGACCAGCAAGGGCGACCCGATCGCCTTGTTGAACATCCTCGACACCTTCGTCGATACGCCGATCGAGACGATCCGCGCGATCGCCCGGCCGGCGCTGATCCTGTCGGGCGAGGAGGATGACGATAACGGATCGGCCGAAGCGCTGGCGCAGACCTTGCCCGACGCACTGTATCGTACCGTGCCGGGCGGCCATATGAGCGCGGTGGTGAAGCCCGAGCTGGGCCTGGCGATCGCGGAATTTCTCGCCGCCTGATCCGCGCTTGACCGCCCACTTGACCTTGCATGCGGCGGCGGACAGGTTGCCGCCAGCAACAAGTATCAGGGGTTACCAATGATCCGCACCGGACTTTCGATCGCGGCGCTCGCCTGCGCGCTCGCCGCCACGCCGTCGCTTGCCAAGGAGAAGCAGGACCAGCCGGTCGCAGCCCGAAGCGCGGCTGCCCCGACGGCGGCCGACGCCGACGCTTTCGTTGCCGCAGCGGAGAAGACGCTGTTCGATTTCTCGATCGAGTCGAGCCAGGTCAATTGGGTCAACGCGACCTATATCACCGAAGATACCGATGCCATGGCGGCACGGATCAACGCGACCGGCACCGAATTGTCGGTCAAGTTCGCGCTCGAGGCGGCGAAGTACGACAAGGTTGCCGGGCTGTCGCCCGACACGCGCCGCAAGCTCGACCTGTTGCGCGGCGGGCTGACGCTGCCGGCGCCGACCAAGCCGGGGGCGGCAACCGAACTGTCGACGATCGTGACGCGCATGTCGTCCTCCTATGGCAAGGGCAAGGGCACGCTCGCCGGCAAGCCGATCAACGGCAGCGATATCGAAGCCGCGATGGGCACCGAGCGCGATCCGGCCAAACTCAAGGAAATGTGGGTCAGCTGGCACGACAATGTCGGCGCGCCGATGCGCGAGGATTATGCGCGCATGGTCGAGATCGGCAACCAGGGGGCGGTCGAGCTCGGCTACAAGGATGTCGGATCGCTGTGGCGCTCGGGCTATGACATGAGCCCGGAGGAGTTCGCCAAGCTCACCGACAAATTGTGGAAAGAAGTCGAGCCGCTCTACCAGTCGCTCCACACCTATGTCCGCTGGAAGCTCAACGAGAAATATGGCGATGCGGTGCAATCGAAGACCGGCCCGATCCGCGCCGACCTGCTCGGCAATATGTGGGCGCAGGAATGGGGCAATATCTATGATCTGGTCGCACCCAAGGGTGCAGGCGATCTCGGCTTCGATACCGGCGAGCTGCTGAAGGCCAAGGGCTATGATCCGGTCAAGATGGTCAAGGCCGGCGAGGGTTTCTATTCCTCGCTCGGTTTTGCAGCGCTGCCCGAGACCTTCTGGGCTCGCTCGCAGATCACCAAGCCGGCCGACCGCGAGGTCATCTGCCACGCTTCGGCCTGGGACCTCGACAACAAGAATGATGTGCGCATCAAGATGTGCACCAAGGTCAATGGCGATGATTTCGTCACCATCCATCACGAACTGGGCCACAATTATTATCAGCGCGCCTATCAGGCGCAGCCGTTCCTCTATCTGAACGGCGCCAATGACGGTTTCCACGAGGCGATCGGCGATTTCGTCGCGCTGTCGATCACGCCCGACTACCTCGTGCAGATCGGCCTGCTCGACAAGGCCAAGGTGCCGAGCGCGGACAAGGACACCGGCCTGTTGCTGAAACAGGCGATGGACAAGGTCGCGTTCCTGCCGTTCGGGCTGCTGATCGACAAATGGCGCTGGGGCGTCTTCTCCGGCACGATCAAACCGGTCGGGTACGAAGCGTCATGGAATGCGCTGCGCCTGCAATATCAGGGCATCGTCCCGCCGGTCGATCGCGATGAGACCCGGTTCGATCCGGGCGCGAAATATCATGTCCCGGCGAGCGTCCCCTATACCCGCTACTTCCTCGCGCGGCTGTTGCAGTTCCAGTTCTACAAGGCGGCGTGCGACCAGGCCGGCTGGAAGGGGCCGCTGCATCGCTGTTCCTTCTACGGCAACAAGGAAGTCGGCGCGAAGCTCGATGCGATGCTGAAGATGGGCCAGTCCAAGCCCTGGCCCGAGGCGCTCGAAGCGTTCACCGGTACCAAGGAAATGTCCGGCGCGGCGATGGTCGAATATTTCGCGCCGCTCAAGGCATGGCTCGACGAACAGAACAAGGGCAAGCCGACCGGCTGGTGAGAGGGAGCCGCCCCTGCTTTATGGAGCGGGGCGGTGCCGGCCTGGAGTCGGATGACTTCAGACCGGCCTTATCCTGTCATCCCCGCTTTCGCGGGGATGACAGGGCCGGATTCAATTCAATATTATGATGTTCTAATCCGCTTTCTTGCCGGACCTGGGCTTTGCCTTGTCCTTGGCGCCGCCGGGCGTGCTGCCGCGAAGTGCAAGCAGTGTGGCGGTGGTCGCCGCACCAATCGCCCCGAGCACGGCGGCGACGGTCCATTTGCGGGCCGGCGAGGCCTCGGCAATCGCCTGTTGCGCCTTGCCGAGCGTCGTCACCACGGCATTGCGGGCACTCGTCGCCGTCTTGGGTACCGAGGCGCGTGGGACGGCTGGAGCCTTGGGCTTGGCCGCAGCGCGCGGCTTGGCCGGAGCGCTGGATTTTGCCGCCGGAGCTTTGGCGGCGGCCGGCTTCGGGGTGCTCGCCTTCGGTTCGGCCGGAACGACTGGCGCTGCGGCCACATTGGGCTTGCGCGCCGCGGCTGGCTTGCGAGCGGTCGCAGCCTTGCGGCGGGGAGCAGGCTTTTTGGGAGGCGTGGCCATCGAAAGACTCCTGAGTCGTTGAGCTTGCGTAACGCGTGAGCGCCGGTTGGTTTCCCGTACCGGCAACCCCGTTAACGGAATGCACCTTAACGGAATGGCGGTTCGTTGAACGCGCGGAGCTTGCGGCTGTGCAGCTTGGCGCCCTCGCGGCGCAGCTCCTCGCAAGTCTCGATGCCGATGCGCATATGCTCGCTGATCGCGCGTTCGTAGAAGCGATTGGCCTGGCCGGGCAGCTTCAACTCGCCGTGCAGCGGCTTGTCCGACACGCAAAGCAGCGTGCCGTAAGGGACACGGAAGCGGTACCCCTGCGCGGCGATCGTCGCCGATTCCATGTCGATGCCGACCGCGCGCGACAGTGAGAAGCGCAGCGCCGATTTGGAATATCGCAGCTCCCAGTTGCGGTCGTCGGTGGTGACGATCGTGCCGGTGCGCAGGCGACGCTTCAATTCCTCGCCCGACTGGCCGGAAATGGTTTCCGCCGCGCGGGCCATCGCGACCTGCACTTCGGCGATCGCCGGTACCGGGATTTCAGGCGGCAGCACATCGTCGAGCACATGATCGTCGCGCAGATAGGCATGCGCCAGCACATAGTCGCCGATCCGCTGGCTCGGGCGCAGGCCGCCGCAATGGCCGATCATCAGCCAGGCCTCGGGCCGCATCACCGCGAGATGGTCGCAGATCGTCTTCGCGTTGGACGGGCCGACGCCGATATTGACCAGGGTGATGCCGGTGCCGTCTTCGGCCATCAGGTGATAGGCCGGCATCTGGTGCCGCCGCCACGCGCTGTCGGTGACGATCTTGTCGGCGTCGTCGCCGGCATGGATCATCACCCCGCCCGCGCCCGACAGGCCGGTATAGCGGCTGCCCTCACCGAGCTGAGAGGCGGCCCAGCGGACGAATTCGTCGACATAGCGGTGATAATTGGTGAACAGGATGTAGCGCTGGACATGCTCGGTCGGCGTACCGGTATAGTGACGCAGCCGCGCGAGGGAGAAATCGGTGCGCAGCCCGTCGAACAGGGCAAGCGGGCGGATCTCCGCATCATACAACCCGTCGGCGATCTCGTCGCCGATATAGGCGAGCTCGGTCGCTGGAAAATGGCGCGCCAGGTCGGATGCCGACACCTCGTCGAGGCTGACCGCATGGCCGGCGTCGAGCACATAAGGGAAGGGGATTTCCTGCCGTCCCTCGGCCGCCTCGACCTCGACGTCATAATCCTCGATCAGCAGGGTCAGCTGTTCGGTCAGATAGTCGGCGAAGATCGCGGGCTTGGTGACGCTGATCCGGTATTCACCAGGCGTCACCAGCCGGCCGAACGAGCGGATCGGCGCGGGACGATCGTCCAGGCCGAGATATCGGAGGCGAATTTCGGGATAGGCGAACGACCCGTCGGTCCGGCTTTTCGGATCGGGCGTGGTGCCGTCGGTGATATAGGCGGTCAGGGCGCTCTGGAGCCGCTTGACGGAGGCGGTGTAGAGCCGATCGAGCTCGGCCACGATAATGGATGCGCGTGTCATCTGCTGTCGCTAAGGCAGCATCGTTACGCTGGCAAGTCATTGGGCCGTTACGGCCGCGCTCCCCTCCCTTGTCGAGAGAGGGGAGGAAGGCAGGTCAGTCCTTGTCGTCGTCCAGCAGCTTGCTGATGCCGAATGCCGCGCCAGCAACCGCAGCAGCGGCGCCGGTGGCGATCGCTGCCGCCGCGACCGGATTCTCCCTGGCCGCCTCGATCGTCGATTCGACGGCGGACCCGACTGCTTCGACGGTCGAATCGAAGGCCGATCCGACCGCTTCGCGGGCCTGGTCGAAAAAGACTTATCGCCCGCCGCCGTTTTCACGGAATCGGCGACCGCCGTCGTGGTATCCTGCTTGATGTCGCTCATCGCAAATTCCCTTCTCGGTATCCGTATGAACAACACCGCCCCGCGCCCGTCGTTCCATGCCCGAAAGCAGCTGGACGCAAACGCGGGGCGGCTGAGACGACCTTAGAGTTTGCCGAGCAGATATTCGGCCGAGCTGACATTGAATTCGCCGGGTGCTTCGACATTGAGCTGCTCGATCACGCCGTCATTGACGATCATCGAGTAACGCTGGCTGCGCTCGCCCATGCCGAACTTCGACCCGTCAAAAGTCAAACCGAGCGCCTTGGCGAAATCGGCATTGCCGTCGGCGAGCATGGTGATGTCGCCGGCATCGCTGGCCTTGCCCCAGGCGCCCATCACGAATGCATCGTTGACCGAAGTGAAGGCGATCTCGTCCACGCCCTTTGCCTTGATCTCGCCGGCCTTGTCGACGAAGCCGGGCAGATGGCGTGCCGAGCAGGTCGGGGTGAAGGCGCCGGGTACGGCGACCACGGCGACCTTGCGGCCCTTGAAATACTCGTCCGAGCTGACCTGGTCCGGCCCGCTGGCGGTCGCTTTGGTGAGGGTCAGGTTGGGTACGCGATCGCCGACGCTGATGGTCATAGCAGAAAATCCTCCTGTGGCCGCTTATGTGCGGCGCGTGATGGCCGCGAGGGCGCGGCCGTGCCTAACTCGTGCAGCTTCGTTCTGATTTCAAGCGTTGGCGACGTGACCATGGCCGGGCTATGGGCGAAGCGATGGAAAGTGCAGCGTATCTGACCGGACAATTTCTCCTCGCCATGCCGGGGATCGGGGATCCGCGATTCGAACATGCCGTCATCGCGATCTGCGCGCATGACGGGGGGGGGGCGATCGGTATCGGCCTCGGCGCGACGATCGGCGGCCTCGGGCTGCACACGGTGCTCGATCAGTTCAAGATCGACCCGGGCGACGCGCCCGACGCGCCGGTACATTTCGGTGGCCCGGTCGAGCCACGCCGCGGCTTCGTGATTCATTCCAACGATTGGGGCGGCCAGGATACGATCGATGTTGCCGGCCGCTGGGCGCTGAGCGGCACGATCGACGTGCTGCGCGCGATCGCCGCGGGCAAAGGGCCGCGCCACTGGGTCGTCGCGCTCGGCTATGCCGGATGGAGCGAGGGCCAGCTGGATGAGGAGATGACCCGGCACGGCTGGTTCAACGTGCCGGGCGACCTGGAGCTGCTGTACGACACGCCCGCCGATGCGCGCTGGGCGCGCGGGTTCGCAGTGGCGGGGGTGGATACCCGGCTGCTGGCCAGCGGGGCGGGCACCGCCTGACCCGCGGCCGGCGGATCGTCCTGCCCGAAAGCTTGTCTTTCCCGCTGCTTATCGGTTAGCCTTCCCATGTTATCAACCGGGAGAACCCAATGGCGCGGCCTATCCGTATTGTTGTCGGTGGAACTGTGGTCGGGTCATCGCTGACCTGGGCGTATCCCAAGGGCGATTTGCTCGGGAACTTCAGAATTCCTACCTACCGCATGACGGTGAGCGGCACGGATGCTGCCGGCCGTCCGAAAGCCGTGGCTTTCGAGGTCCTGCGGTTCGGTGTGCAGAGCAAGGATGGCCGTAGCGCGCAAGTGGTCGGCTTGGCCGATGCGCAAACGCACACGATCAAGCAATGGATTCCAACCTATCGCGTGCATAGCGCGCGATCGCTGGAGAATGGCGGCTGGCAGGTCTACGCCAATTTCCTGATCCACGACGGTCCCGACAATGCCACGGAGCTGTTTGCGTCGATCGGCTGTGTCGAAGTCATGGGCCGGCAAGGCTTTGTCGCGTTCAATGATCTGCTGATCGAGCTGGCGGGCGTGACCGGGCGCAGCCGCGACGATCAGCTTCATGCGATTGCCCGTTCGGGTAAATTGAGCATTCATTACGAACGGGCGAGTCGCCCGCCATTGGTCAAGGCGTGACCGTGGTGCGGATGATCGTCTTCGCGATCGCCGGCTCACTCGCGGCGTGTTCAGCGTCGCCCGTGGTCAACACCGCCGCTGCAGCGGACGCCAACACCGCGACCGAGGCACTGGCCGGAAATGCCGCATCGCCGGCGCCCTCGGCGGTGGACGCCTTGCGCGGCGCGATCGAGCAGCATTTCCCTGACGCCCGGTTGAAGCAGGAAGATCGCGCCGGTAGCGAGGTCGCTGCCCTGATCAAGGCCCATGTCGATCCAGCACTGACTCGCGATGCCATCGGGACCGAGGGCCATGACCTGCGCTTCTCCGGCACGGATGGCATCGAACGCCACGCCGGTTTGTTTGTCGTTCGCTTCGCCGATGCGGCGACCGCGACGGCGCGCGGTGCGAAGGTCGTGGCGAGGCGGAACGCGTTCCTTCAGAAAAGCGAGATCAGGTCGCCGATGGCCGCGGCGCAGGCCGGCCCGATCGTGGCGATCTTTTACAGCGAGAGCGGCGGCGACCCGCGCATGACGGAGGTGCTCGGCGCCGCGGCGGCGGCTTTCGGGGGTACGAATCCTGCCGCGCAAGAATAGAGAAGGCGCTCGAGAGATTGACCTGAGCCTTACTGCCACACGCTCAACCGGTCGACGGCGCGCTGGAAGCCCGCCGCCATCGATCGCGTCCGCGCCCTGAGCAGGATGCGCCGTCCTTTTGCGCTGCGCAGATAGACGAGCTTCCCTGTGCCGACATGCCTGGCCCAGCGCCGGGCGAAGAATTCGGCGGCGTCCTTGTGCTGGCCGATGGCCGTCGGCACGGCGTGATAATCGATCCTGAGCCAGCGGCCGAGCGGCGAGCCGCGCATGAGCAGATAGCGCGGGTTGCGCACCGGACCGAGGACTTCCTCGATCGAGTCGAGGATGAGGCGTTCCTCGATGCGCGTCGCGCCCTCGATATGGACGAGCGACTTGCCCAGCGCGCTTTTGCGCGCCTCGATCCGAATGGCGTCGGGGTCGCTGCCGAGCAGGCCGGCATATGCGAGCAGAATCGACCACCGCTTGCCCGACCTGCGTCATGCTGCCCTCCAGTGTTCCGTTGCGCACCAGCAGGTAAAGCGCCTTGCCCAGCTTGGGCAGCGCATAGAGCAGGGTGAGTCCGAGAAAGATCATCGCCGCCACACCCCAACTCGACGGCAGGCCACGGTTGCGCAGGGCGTTGGCGGCGGAAAACAGGCCGCCGATCACGCCGGTGATGGCGAGATAGCGTAGCGTATCGGCGAGCGGCAGCAGGCGCGGTGTATGATTGACCCGCGTGATCTGCCGCATCCTCGGCCGGACGGTCGTTCCGTCGAGCGCGGCGCGCCAGCGCGGGCCCAGGCCTGCACGCTGGCCGGATCGCACCAGCGTTTCCGCATTCAGGGCCCGGATCGCCGCGGCATTCCAGTCGCGTCCCGCCAGGCCGAGCCGTCCGAGGCCGTTTTCGATCTGCGCCGATCCGGTTTCGCTGATCCCCTCGAACGCCCGGAAACGGCGGATCAACATTGCCATGTCGGGACCGAGCGGACGGCCGATCGGATCGGACGGGTCGTCGTTGGCAAGCCAGCCCAGGCCTCGTGACAGCGCGCCGGCCAGGGTTTGCGGCACGACCGTTGCGAGATGCCAGATATTGGCTGCCTTGTCGGGGCGCCGTGGATCGGTGCGGATCGCCCGGCCGCGCATCTGGTTGGACAGCATGTACGATCCGACATAATTGGCCAGCACCAGCGTGTTGACGGTCGGCGCGTCCCAGCCTTCGCCGAGCAGGGCCTGGGTGCCGACCAGCAGGGTCACCTCGCCCTGATTGAACAATGCAGTGATGAGCTGGACGATGCGGTGGCCGCTTTCTCCGCCGATCTCGATGCGGAGATAGCGCGGGTCGTGGCCAAGCGGCATGATGCGGAGATGATCGGCGGCAATGCCGACCTCGTATGCGCCGCGCTCCAGGGCGGATTGCGCCTCGATCGGGACGATCACCAGCGAGCCGGTGAGTATGCCCAGCTTCGCAGCACCGATCCCTGCGCGCCGGAGCGCTTCGAAAATGGGCACGACGCCAAGTTTTGTGGGCAGGAACGGGTCGCCGGCACGGCGCGGCATGTCTCCGGCGCGAACATGATCGGCCAGCACGACCATGCGCAGATCGTCGCCCAGCGCCTTGACCTCATGCTGTGCGATCTCGATCACGCTGCCCAGCTTGGCGATGCTGCCGGCGACGGTCGAATGGAGTTCGCTCTGGTCGACCAGGCGGACGCGGCGCGCCTCGATCGCGCCGAGTTGCCGGAGGTCGGCTCTGATTGCGGTCAGCCGGGCCTTGTCCTCGATCTGGTCGACCTTGGCGAACAACAGGCCGGTGAGCAGGATTTCCAGCCAGCCGAGCGACATGGGCGGCATGTCGGCGCGGCCGATGCCGAGGAGGTGAAGCGCCTCGCGCGGTGGCGGCGCGTCTGTCGAGAAGGCAAAGATCAGCATCGACGAGAAGAATTCGGGTGCCGCCAGAATCTCCTCCTCATGCGCCGCGGTATTCGTCAGATAGGGATGAGCAAGGATCAGCGCGCGGAACCCGGCATCGGCGAGCAGGGTCGTCACGAAAGCATAAAGGCCGTCGCGCCGCGCCGCGAGCACGGCGTCTTCCGAGCCGGTCGGCTGTGATACATGGACATGGTCCTGATGCGGGCACAGATCGCCGTTGCGGACCAGTTCGGGCACCGGGATTTCGGCATCGATCGGGCCGCACAGCGTCTCGTACCGGATCCATTCGGTGTACTCGACATCATAGGGAGGGGTTGCCGTCAGCGATACGAGCCGCGCCTCGGGCAGCGCGGCATGGAGCGCGTTGAGCGCTCGCCACCATTCGCGTCGCAGGTGATGCGCCTCATCGAGGATGATCGTGGTCGGACCCAGCGCCTGGAAATAGGCGAGCAGCGTTTCGATCCGTACCGGAGCGGCATCCGCCTGCTCTTCGACCGTATCGTCTGCGATGATTTCCGGGTTGATGATATCGGGTTCGATCCGGTCCCCGATTTCGCCCATTGCGGCATAGAGCGCCTGATAGGTGAGCACCGTGACCGGGGCCGGCGCAGCAAGCGAGGTCGACACCCAGTCGGGCTGAGTATGCGGTGCGGGCAGGAACATCGCGCACAGCCGATCGACCCATTGGTTGCGCACCGCGATCGTCGGCGCGAGAATCAGGGCCGGCTGGCCGATGCGGCGCATCACTTCCAGCCCAAGCACGGTCTTGCCCGATCCGGGTGCCGCAACGACATGCAGCTTATCGTCGGCGAGATGCGTATCGAGATCGGCCAGGACCTGGTCCTGATAATCGCGCCAGCGTCCCTGGAACGCCATTTCCGATATCATGCTCGCACCCTTGCTCCGGTCGGAACGGTGACGTGCCCGACTTCAGAAGGCATCGCAATCACGCCGGGGCGGGGCGGCATCGGGTATGTTCCTAAGCGAGGCTGAAGAAGGCATATAAAGACATCTTTATATTTGATTTGGGCGCCATCCCGCTCTATGTGCGCTGCATCCAAACGCTTTTACCGGAGACTTTCTCGTGGCCACCGCACCTGCCATCGAAACCAACGACTATGTCGTCAAGGACATCAGCCTCGCCGATTTCGGCCGCGCCGAGATCAACATCGCCGAGACCGAGATGCCCGGCCTGATGTCGTTGCGTCAGGAATTCGGTGCGTCGCAGCCGCTGAAAGGCGCGCGCATCACCGGTTCGCTGCACATGACGATCCAGACCGCGGTGCTGATCGAGACGCTGACCGCGCTGGGCGCCGATGTGCGCTGGGCGACCTGCAACATCTTCTCGACCCAGGACCATGCCGCCGCCGCGATCGCCGCGACCGGCGTGCCGGTGTTCGCCGTGAAGGGCGAGAGCCTGGCCGAATATTGGGACTATGTCGGCGACATCTTCAACTGGGGTGCGGACACCGACGGCACCACCGCCAACATCATCCTCGATGACGGCGGCGACGCGACGATGTTCGCGCTGTGGGGCGCCAAGCTCGAAGCCGGCGCAACGCTGGGCGAGCCGGAGAATGACGAGGAAGTCGAATTCCAGCGCGCGCTGAAGGCGTTCATTGCGAAATATCCGGGTTACCTGACCGCGACGGTCAAGAATCTGAAGGGCGTGTCGGAAGAGACCACCACCGGCGTTCACCGCCTGTACGAGATCGCCAAGAAGGGCGAGCTGCCGTTCCCGGCGATCAACGTCAACGACAGCGTGACCAAGTCGAAGTTCGACAATCTGTACGGCTGCAAGGAATCGCTGGTCGACGCGATCCGTCGCGCCACCGACGTGATGCTCGCCGGCAAGGTTGCCTGCGTTGCCGGCTTCGGCGACGTCGGCAAAGGCTCGGCCCAGTCGCTCCGCAACGGCGGCGCGCGCGTGATGGTGACCGAAGTCGACCCGATCTGCGCACTGCAGGCGGCGATGGAGGGCTTCGAAGTCGTGACGATGGAAGAGGCCGTCAGCCGCGCCGACATCTTCTGCACCGCGACCGGCAATGCCGACGTGATCACCGCCGATCACATGAAGGCGATGAAGCCGATGGCGATCGTCTGCAACATCGGTCACTTCGACAGCGAGATTCAGATCGCTGCGCTCAGCAATTATGAGTGGACCGAAGTGAAGCCGGGCACAGACCTGGTGAAGTTCCCGGACGGCAAGCAGATCATCATCCTCGCCAAGGGCCGTCTGGTGAATCTGGGCTGCGCGACCGGCCATCCGTCGTTCGTGATGTCGGCCAGCTTCACCAACCAGACGCTCGCGCAGATCGAGTTGTGGACCAAGGGCGAGAACTACAAGAACGACGTTTACGTCCTGCCCAAGCATCTCGACGAGAAGGTCGCGGCGCTGCACCTCGAAAAGCTCGGCGTGCATCTGTCGAAGCTGACCCCGAAGCAGGCCGGTTATATCGGCGTGCCGGTCGAGGGGCCGTTCAAGCCGGATCATTACCGCTACTGATCCAGCCAAAACTTTCGACAATTTGACTTGGACTTTGAGCCGCGTCTGCCACCAGGCAGGCGCGGCTTTGTCGTGCCTGGAAGGTCGTTACGCATCCGTGTTGCAGGGCCGCAACAATCCAGCAAAAATTCATGGCAAGGGATTGCTTCGTCGCTGAAAAAGGCGCTTTCCGCGCCTCCTCACGGGCGGCAAGGCCCGAGTGTAACGCGTATCAAAGGGTCATATCATGGTTGGATCGACGGTCCTGAAGTCGGGGCTTTTTATCACCACTTCCACAGTCGCGTTCGTCATCGCCGCCACGGTGCCGGCGATGGCGCAAACCGCCGCACCGGCGAGCGCCGATCAGGCCGCTCCGATCAGAATCGACCGAGGCCGTGGCCGATGCGCAGGCTGACCCGGCTGCGGGCGGGGACATTGTCGTCACGGGATCGCGCATTGCGCGCCCGTCGCTCAGCTCCATCCAGCCTGCCACGACGCTCACCGGCGCGGACCTGACGCGAACGGGCGGCATTGTCATCGGTGATGTGCTGAACGACCTGCCGGCGCTGCGGTCGACCTTCAGTCAGGCGAATTCAACTCAGTATCTCGGCACGTCCGGCCTGAACCTGCTCGACCTTCGCGGTCTTGGCGTTCCGCGCACGCTCGTGCTGGTAAACGGTCGCCGTCACATCACTTCGCAAGAGGGCGAATTTCAGGTCGACACCAACACGATCCCGACCGATCTGATCGACCGGGTGGATGTCGTGACCGGCGGCAGCTCCGCCGTTTACGGTTCGGACGCCATGGCGGGTGTCGTCAATTTCGTGATGAAGCGCGATTTTGACGGGGTGATGCTCAATGCCCAGAGCGGTATTTCGGACAAGCGAGACCGGGGCACCTATCGCGTGTCCGGGACGTTCGGGAAGAACTTCGCCGAAGGACGCGGGAATGTCGCGCTGAGCCTGGAATATAATCGGGCCAATCTGCTGACCAACGCCGACCGCGATGAATTGACCGGCGCTTTTTCGGGCCGCAATCAGTTCCAGCTCGTTGACCGTCCGACGGCCAATTCGCCGAAGCGTCGATTCCTTACCGGGGTTCACAGCTTCGGCTATGACAATGGCGGCAATTTTGTTGCCTATAACGGCGGTAGCTTACTCGATTGTGGCGGCGGTATTGCGTCCGCTTGCCTCCCCAACGGCGCTCCGCGGGTTTTTGGCTTCAAGCCGGATGGCTCACTGTCGGAATATAATTACGGGACAGATTTCCGCCCGGCGGGATCGAATAACAACCAGAATGGTGATGGCGGCACGCTTACCGACCGCGGTACGCTGGATCCGTCGCTGAAGCGCTACGTGGCCAATTTCATCGCCCATTACGATGTCTCGGAAGGCTTCAAGCCGTTTATCGAGGCCAAATTCGTACGCGTCGAGAGCTTCAACCAAGGCACGCCAACTTTCGGTCAGGGTGGGACTCAGGGCAGCGATGGTGATGGCGGACCTGCTGTAGGGGGAGACCTATCTCGGTTCCGGGGTCCCGATCTATTTCGACAACGCCTTTCTCAGGCCTGAGGCCGCAGCCACCATTCGGTCGCTTCTGCCGGCCGGTTCGGAATATTTTCGCCTGAATCGTAACAACAACGATCTCGGCACTCGCGACGAATTCGATCGTCGCGATACCTACCGCATCGTGGTCGGCGCGGAAGGCACCTTCAATGACGACTGGAAGTATGATTTCTCGGTCAACTACGGAGAATTCCAAAGCCGATCCAAATTCTACAACAACCGGATCGAGTCGCGTTTCCTCAAGGCGGCGGATGCCGTACGCAACGGAAGCGGGCAGATCGTGTGCCGCGTCAATCAGGTTACGGTTACCGACGCCGCTTGCGTCCCACTGAACTTGTTCGGCAACGGCGCGCCGAGCCAGGCAGCGCTTAATTACATCAACACGACTTCGACGCGTCGCGGCAAGGCGACCGAATTCGATGTCACGGCGAACGTGGTGGGCGACAGTTCGCAGCTGTTCGAACTTCCCGGTGGCCCGGTAAAGTTCGCGATTGGTGCGGAATATCGTCGCGAGACGGCCTCCTACGCCTATGACGATACCATCAAGGGCGGCGATACGTTCTTCAACGCCATCCCGGATTTCCGCCCACCATCGTTCTCGGTCAAGGAAGCCTATGGCGAACTCGAGCTTCCGCTGTTGAAGGATCTGCCGTTCGCTCAGGAACTGTCTATCAGCGCAGCGGGACGGGTCGCGGACTACAAGGGATCGACCGGCACGGTCTGGGCCTATAATGTCGGCGGTCTGTATGCGCCGGTCCGCGATCTGAAGTTCCGGGTCAATTATTCGAAATCGGTGCGGGCACCGACTCTGGGCGATCTTTACTCATCTCCGTCGCAGAATTTCGATCAGTTGAACGACCCTTGCGATGTTCTCTATATCAATACCGGTAAACCGACCCGCGCCGCGAACTGTGCGGCGGCAGGTGTGCCGGTCGGGTTTGAGAATACGGTGGCACGTGCCGGCAGCACCGACTTCCTGTCCGCGGGCAATCCGAATCTGAAGGCAGAGCAATCGCGAAGCCTGACGTACGGCGCCATTTTCCAGCCGAGCTTTGTTCCCGGTCTGGCGGTCACGGTCGATTATTACGACATCAAGATCAACAAGGTGATCAGCGCCGTCGATGCCCAGACGATTCTGAATGCCTGCTATGACGCGGCGTCGCTCAACAACCAGTTCTGCGGGTTCATCAACCCGCGGCAGTCCAACGGTCTGTTCGCTCGCCCGGCCTTGCTGCAGACCGTGGTCAATTTCGCTGCGCAGCGTGCCAAGGGCATCGACTTTGACGCCTCCTACAATCGCCGGTTCGGGCCCGATACCAAGGCGGTGCTGCGTGTCGTTGGAACGTGGGTCCGCACGCGCACCAATTATCCGTATCTCGATGACCCGAACCAGCCGGATCGTGTCAAGGGCGAACTCGGCGATCCGGTCTGGAACGTCAACGCATCGATAGATCTGACCCACAAGAATTTCACCTTGGGGTACCAGCTTCGTTATATCGGGCGGCAGTCGATCACGGATTGGGAGGCTCAGCACGACACTTATGGCGAACCCGCGCGTGACCCGAATTATGCTGACGTCGTCTATTATCCGAAGGTCATTTACCACGCGGTTCGCGCATCGGTGGATGTCGACAAAAGCTTCACTCTTTACGGCGGCGTCGACAATCTGACTGACAAGCGGCCGCCTTATGGGTTGCTCGGCACCGGCGACGGCGACGGCATTTATGATAATATCGGCCGCTTCATGTATGTTGGGGTTTCAGCCAAGTTCTGAGCTAGCTCGCCTCTTCTGGAGGCGCGGCTGACATTGAAGAAGGGCGGGTTCGACGTTGGTCGGGCCCGCTCTTTTCTTTGCATGGCGGCGGGCGGCGTCGCCAACTTCCTGATCGATGTTGTGGCATTTGACCGGGTGTGAGGTGACGCGTCACGTCGACAAAGCGCCGCGTGCGATGTGGATCAACTCTCGATCAATGTTCCCCGCAGGGCGTCCGCGCAAATCGAACTCGGCCTGCCAAAGTCGGGCCAAATTGCCCCAGCATTCAGAAATAGTCGCCCGCAAACGTGCAGGCCCTTGGGTTGACGCGGCTCGAATGAAGGACCTAGCCTTGGTCTATGGTGGGGGCGGTGGGTATGGTGAAGAGCGACGGCACGGACCTTAGGGGCGCCTGTGAAGAGGCCCGTCTTCGCGTGGCCGCCGACCCTCGCGATGAAGCTGCCGCACAAATGCTTTTCGAAGCCGTCAGCCAAGCCGGTCACATCGCAGCGACACGACGGTCCAAGGCTACCTACGCCATTGCTCCACAAGTGGCCGAAGCGACGAGGCTCCTTGAAAAGGACAGCGTCGAAGAGGCAGAAATCCTGCTCCGGCACTACCTCACCTTGGTGCGGAATGACCCGGACGCCATGTTGCTGATGGCGAATATCGCTGGCCGTTCCGGTTTTCCCGAGAATGCGGAAAAAATCCTGCGACGGTCCGTCGAACTCCACCCGGGGCGAGCCGATAATTGGATGGCGCTGGCGCAGGTCCTGCACGAAGAAGCAAAGAAACTCGACCGGGTCACGCTGGTCGATGAAGCTCTTGCCTGCCTTGATCGCGCCTTGGCGATCGATCCGACCCACGAGGAAGCGCTTGGCTACAAGGCCGCCCTGCTCGTGCAGATCCGGCGGCTCGATGCGGCGCGGCAGGCGTTCGAGGAATTGGTCGCTGCATTTCCGGAAAGCCCGCCGGGTTGGGTAAACTTCGCGCATCTGCTGAAGACGCTCGGATTTTTCGGAGAGGCGGTTGCCGCTTATCGAACCGCGATCGCGCTTGACCCGGCCAACGGCACTGCCTGGTGGCTGTTCGCTGACCTGAAGCTCGCGCGCTTCTTTCCGGCAGACATTCACCGGATGGAGGACGCGCTTCAACGATCGATGCCCGATGCCGGCAGGATCAACCTGCATTTCGCGCTTGCCGCAGCCTATGATCAGGCCGGGGACTATGCGCCCGCGGCCGATCATTGGCGTCGGGGCAATGGCCTTCGTCTCGATCTTCGTCCTCATGACATGGAGGCAATGCAGTGCGGCATCGATGCCGCGATCCAGACCTATACTTCCCAGTTTTTCGTAAAGCGGTCGGATGTGGGCGAGCCAAGCCCGGATCCCATCTTTATCATTGGTCTGCCGAGATCCGGTTCCACGTTGCTGGAACAGATATTGTCGAGCCATTCCCGGATCGAAGGTACGGCAGAGCTATTTGCCGTGCAGCAGATCGAAATGGAGTTGTTCCGCCAGCAGGAAAGCATCTCCATCGAGAACATCGTCGAGGATCTGGACCCGGCCGATTTTCGGAAACTCGGCAACCGCTACCTCGAACTGACGCGTTTTCACCGCAGGACGGACCGGGCCAGGTTCATCGACAAGAATCCGGGCAACTGGCGGCAGGTGGGGTTGATCCACATGATGCTTCCCAATGCGCGGATCATCGATATCCGTCGCAACCCGCTCGATTGCTGCTTCGCAAACTACACGCAACATTTCATGGTGGGTGTGAACTACAGCTACGGGTTTACGGAGATTGCGTCGCAATATCGTGAATATGTGCGACTTATGCGTCACTTCGACCGGGTCTTGCCGGGCAGAGTGCATCGAGTCATCTACGAAGACCTTGTCGAAAATGTCGAAGCTGAGGTGCGGGCGCTACTCGATCATCTCGCGTTGCCGTTCGAAGAGTCGTGCCTGAGATTCTTCGAAACCGACCGTCCGATCCATACCCCCAGTTCCGAGCAAGTACGGCAACCTATCAATCGAGCCGGAATCGGCAGAGTCGGGAAATATGAGCCATGGGTGGGCGAACTCAGGAATGCACTTGGTACCCTCGTGGAGGACTGGCGCGATCAGCGCTGAGGAGGACTCGACCGTTACCTCTCCGTTAATGTGGCATTCATGTCACATCCGGGGGTCAATTTGTGGTTTTATATCGAAAGCTATTCTATTCTGAGATTTCGTTGGGCAGAACCCTTTGCAGTTCACTTTTCGGCAAAGGCATCTCAGGTCATGCGTAAGCCCAATCTGATCATTCTATCTTCCGTTTCGCTCATTGCGCTCGGCACCGCGCCCGCGTTCGCGCAATCCACTAGCGCCGCACCGGCAGAGGCAGCTCCACAGGAGGCGGCTCAGTTACCGCCCAGCGAGCCTGCACAGGACGAAGCGAAATCGGAGAACGATATCGTTGTCACCGGCTCCCGTATCCGTCGGGACAATTTTGCCACGCCGCAGAACGTCGATATCTTCACGCGCAACGATCAGATTCTGGCGGGTGCGCGGTCAACCACCGAGATTCTGCAAAGCGCGACGGTGACGTCCGGCACTTCGCAGGTCAGCGGCAGTTTTCTCGGCTTCCTTTCCGAGGGTGGCCAAGGGGCTAACGTGGTGGGCCTTCGTGGTCTGGGATCATCGCGTACGCTGCTTCTGCTGAACGGTCGCCGTCTGGCGCCGGCCGGGGTGGGTCCGCAATTGGTATCTGCTGACCTAAACGTGCTCCCGACCGCGATCGTCCAGCGTATCGAAGTCCTGCGCGAGGGCGCGTCGTCGATTTACGGTTCCGACGCGATCGCGGGGGTCATCAACATCATCACCGATACCAAGATGAACGGGCTGACGGTCGATGCGTTCAGTGACGTTCCGGAAATCGGTGCCGGCAATACCTATCGTATTTCGGTCACCGGCGGTAAGACGTTTGAGCGCGGGCATATCACCGCCGCTTTCGAATATCGCGAAGACAAGGGGCTTCGCCTCGGCGACCGGGATATCTATTCCTGCCCACGCGAACTTGCCTTTATCGGCGGTAAGGAGATTGGCCAGGGATCGCCGGATGACCCCAACAAGCTGCGCTGCTTTCCGTTCGAGCGGCAGGCGATTGGTACGGCGGTGGGCTATGGTCTGGGCTACACCGGCTTTACTGACGGGAACAGCCTGTTGGGTTTCAGCTTCGCCGGCCGCCAGGGATTGCGCAACGGCAGTATCAATACGCCGCCGCTCAATGTGGACAATTACGACCTGCGGCCGCTTTCCAATCCCATCGCGCTGCAGGACACGGTTTTCACCCCGATCAAGACCTATACGGCCTATGTCAACGGTGCCTATGAGCTGGGAGTACTTGGCGACACCGAGTTGTACGGCGAAGCGCTGTTCAGCCGCCGGCAGTCACGGCAGAAAAACAGCACCCAGATCAATTTCCAGAACATCACGAATTTTGGCGAAGCGCAGCTCTACGGTGGCAATCTAACCAATCTAGGTGCCGGGCCCGCCACGGTTCCATGTGCGGATGTTTTCGGAAGTGCTTGCAGTCCGTTCTATCCGACTGCCTGGGCGGACAGCGGAATTAATTATTATAGCCCGTTTGTCGTCCCCAATCGGACTTTCCAGCAGTCACAGGACGTGGATTTCTTCCGTGGCAATGTCGGCCTTCGAGGCAGCACCGGAATTGGCGACTGGCGTTTCGACGCCAATGCAATGTTCTCCCGCACACGTTCCAAATCGACGATTCAGAATCCGCTGACGGAGCGCGTCGGAAATATCCTGGTTGCGGTCGACGCCCCGGCCAACACGCCGGCGCAATATATCACGCGCGGCTTGCCTGGTCAGGTCGGCGCGGGCAACAACTATACCTGCGCTGCGAACGTCACCGCTGGTGCCTATAATGGCGGAACCTGTGTTCCGATCAATTTCTTCGATCCCGCCGTTCTGACCGACGGCCAGCTTTCCAGTGCCTTTTATGATTATCTCTACGCCAACAGCACGGGCCGTACCCGGTACGACCAGGATACGTTCAGCCTTGTCTTCGATGGCTCGCTGTTCTCGCTGCCTGGCGGCCCGGTAAAGGCTGCGATCGGTTTTGAGCATCGGCGTGACAAGATCGTCGATACTCCGTCGCCGGAGCGCATGTCAGGACAGCTTTACGGCTACGGGACGGCGGCGATCACCAAGGGAAGCGATCGTGTCAACGAAGCTTTTGCCGAGTTGCAACTGCCGATTCTGAAAGATCGTCCGTTCTTTCATTCACTCGAATTCTCTGCCTCTGGCCGTTATACGCATTACAAGTCCTATGGGTCGGGGTGGACCTATGCGTTCAAGGGTGAATGGGCGCCGATCAGCAACATCCGGTTTCGTGGTAATTACGGTACCAACTTCCGTGCACCGAATCTGTACGAGCAGTTTGTTGCCGACGAAGTCGGTTTCTACCCGGGTGGACTTGATCCCTGCGACGAATTTGCCAGCAAATACTCATCGACGAACACCGTATACAAGAATTGCTTGGCAGAGCTGACACCCATACTTGGTGTCGACGACCCCTCTACACCCGATGTTGTAGAAGGCGCGCTGGGCTATTTTACCTCAGGTTCCATCCAGGTGACGACGACGGGCGGTCGTGGGCGGCTCAAGGCCGAGAAGGCCAAGACCTGGGGCCTCGGCACGGTATTGTCCGCACCGAAGGACTGGGGAGATTTCTCGCTGGCAATTGATTACTGGAATGTCGAAGTGAAAGGTGAGGTTTCTACTCTGGGTAACCTGATCCTGGACTTCTGTTATGAGGCGAATGATTTCCCCAACAATCCATATTGCGGCTTCCTCAACGGGCGTATCACGGATAGTCAGGATCCGGGCTTTGGACAGATATCGAGCTTCCGTAATCCCTATTTGAATATTTCCCGGCAGCGTGCACAGGGCATCGATCTCGATGCGCGGTATGCGACAGATCTGTTCGGCGGACGCTTCCAGACCCAGTTGCAGGCGACCCGGATGCTCAAGCAACAGCTCGAATATTTCGACGGAGATGGCTTGAACGACTTCAACGGTCAGCTCGGATATCCGGGAGCTGGTGCAGGGCCGAAGCTTGTCGCTTCGCTCGATACCCGATTCACTACCAAGAGCGGTGTCACATTCCGTTGGGGCGTGGAATATGTCGGCAAGGCCGAAGACAAGGAGGATCCCTTCTTCCTGACGGCGAACGGCGGTACGTGCGATGAGAATATTCCGGGCAATTGTGTCCAAGTGGATTATGATCTGGTCGCGGAAACGTATTGGGAGCACGGCGTTTCCGTTCAATGGCTATGGAAGGATATCGGTCAGGTCACGATCGGGGTGAACAATTTGTTCAATGAGAAGCCTCCGACGATCAGCGCTCATCCGACTAATAACGCTCCCAGGCTTGGAAACACCTTTGCCAATGGGCCTTATGATTATCGTGGCCGCTCCTTCTTCATAAACGTGACCCGCTCGTTCTGACGGCCGGCATTCGGTCCTTCATCTGATCGAGTATGACGGGCGGGGCGAATGCTCCGCCCGTTTTCTTTTTCAGGCTCAAGCTCGGTGGACCGGAAAACGCAGTTGCCGCGACGCGTATTCACCGGAGCCTTTTCGTTGTCGACGGATCTAGGCTAACGCGGCATTGGGTGTGAAACCGTGACCCACGGTTAAGGGAGTCAGTGGACGATGCGCCGACCGGGCGACGCGTGACGGAGATATCGACAACGGCCACCGCGATTGCCGGTGTCGTGCTCGCTTTGCTCGTCATCGGTGCGGGTGCGATCCTCTATCGGGGCCTGCGCGCACAGCGCGAGGCATTGGCAACGCTGACCACCAACGCCCGTCTCGAAGCATTGCTCGCCGCTGCGCCAGCGCTGGCGATGGTCGTTCGTGCGGATGGGCGCCTCGAACTGCCCGATCGCCTGGCCGATTGGCTTGGCCTGTCTTCGTCCCCGCGTTATCTTGCCGATCTGGCGGGCGGGAAGGTCGGCCTTACGGCGGACGATGCGGCCGCGCTCGCGAGCGATGTCGCGGCAGCGCAGAAGGCGGGGCGAACGTTCAAGCGAACGGTGCGTGCGCAAGGGTCGTCGCGGACATTGATGATCCAGGGCGTACGCGCCCCGCGCGACCTGCAGGCGCCGGGGGGCGTTGTACTCTGGGTGTTCGACGCGACCGAAAGCCAGGCGGAGATCGGGCGACTGAGCGAGGAGGGCGCGGGCGCGCGTGCCGCGTTCGACGCATTGACCGGCCTGATCGAAGCGGCGCCGCTGCCGATGTGGTATCGCGGCGCTGACCTGCGGCTTGCCATGGTCAACTCCGCTTATGTCGAGGCGGTCGAGGGCGCCGATGCCGAGGATGTCGTGCGCCGCGGGGTCGAACTGGTCGAAGGGTCGGGGGTCGGCGGTCCGCTGGCCAGCGCCGTGCTGGCGCGCGATACCGACATGCCGCAGATGCAGGCGATGCCCGCCACTATTCGCGGCGCACGGCGCATGCTGCGCGTCTATGACGTGCCCTTGCCGACCGGCGGGGTGGCCGGCTTCGCGGTCGATATCGAGGAACTCGAACAGGCGCGTTCGGGGATCAAGCGTTTCGGCGATGCGCAACGCGCGATGCTCGACCGATTGTCGGCCGGGGTGGTGCAGTTTGCCGCCGATCGGACGCTGATCTTCTGCAACCAGCCGTTCCGCCGCCTGTTCGCGATGCGCAGCGAATGGCTGTCCGACCGGCCGGAATTCGACCGCGTGCTGGAGCGCATGCGCGAAGCCAACCGGCTGCCCGAAGTGCGCGATTTTCCGGGCTGGAAGGCGGAGCGGCGCGACTGGTTCGTCGCGACCAGCGGGGCGATCGAGGAGAATTGGCATCTGCCCGGCGGTGTCCACCTGCGCGTAGTCGCGCAGCCCTTGCCCGATGGCGGCCTGCTGCTGATCTTCGAGGACCGCACCGAGCAGGTGCAGCTGGCCAGCGCGCGCGACACACTGCTGCGAGTGCGCACGGCGACATTCGACAATCTCTACGAAGCGCTTGGTGTGTTCGCGGCGGATGGCCGGTTGCAGATCTGGAACAACAAGTTCCGCGCGCTGTGGGGGTTCGACGAAGAGTTCCTGTCGACCCATCCGCGCGTCGATGTGCTGGCCGAAGCGGCGGCCGCGAAACTCGCCAACCCGGCGCGTGCGCAATTGATTGCCGACCTGGTTCGTGCGGCGACGGTCGAGCGGCAACAGCGCGGCGGCCGGGTCGGATTCGCCGATGGGCGGCATTTCGAGTTCGCCGCCGTGCCGCTGCCGGACGGCAACGGCCTGTTCACCATGCTCGACATTTCCGACAGCCGCCAGATCGAGCGCGCGCTGCGGGACCGCAACGAAGCGCTGGAGGCGGCGGACCGGGTGAAGACCGCGTTCGTCGCCAATATGAGTTACGAACTGCGTACGCCGCTGACCTCGATCAGCGGGTTCGCCGAGATGCTGAGCGAAGGCTATGCCGGGAAGTTGACCAAGGCGGCCGACAGCTATGTCGACGCCATCATGGAATCGGTCGAACGGCTCGGCCTGCTGGTCGATGAAGTCCTCGACCTGACCCAGAATGACGGGAAGACTCCTGCGCTGGAGATGCTGGAGGTGGATCTGGAACAGGCGGCCCGCGCGGCAGCGGACGTGATCGCGCCGATCGCCAGGCGCAAGAAGCTTGATTTCGCAGTCGAGGTGCTGCCGTCGATCGGCAGCACCAAGGGCGATGCGAAGCGCCTGCGCCAGGTGATCGAGCATCTTCTGCGCCACGCGGTCCATGGCACGCCGGAAGGCGGGCGTATCCTGCTTCACGCTGACGGAACGGCCGCGGCGGCGCGGATCATCGTGTCCGACGATGGTACCGGAATGAGCAAGGATGCGGTCAAGCGCGCGTTCGATCGCTTTGCGCAGCCGGGCGTGACGCGTGGCGGGGAACGGGCGCTCGGGCTGGGCCTGCCGCTCGCCAAGCAGTTCGTCGAGGCGCATGACGGAACGATCGTGCTGGTGTCCGAGCCTGGGCAGGGGACGTTCGTCACGGTCGAATTGCCACGGCGTTGAATATTGCATGCGCAAAGGGATGCGCATACAATATGCGTATCTTCTCGGAGTGATATTATGCCCCGATCCAATGTCGGCGAAACCCGCACCGCTTATCGTCGCCCGACCAATGTATCTCTGGATGCTGCGATGATCGAGGATGCCAAGGAACTCGGTATCAACGTCTCGCGTGCGTGTGAGGAAGGGCTGGCGAAACAGATCAAGGCAGAACGCGAGCGGCGCTGGATCGAAGAAAATCGCGAGGCGATCGACGGTTGGAATGCTTGGGTCGCGGAACATGGCTTGCCGTTGGAGAAGTATCGGCAATTCTGATGGCGCGCTTCGATGTCTATGCGGAGCGTGAGGGCGGCGGGCTCGTGCTCGATTGTCAGGCGGATTTGCTCAGCGTGCTTGAGACACGATTTGTCGTACCCTTGATGCCGCTGGCAGGCGTAAGGCCGCCATTTCCGCGTCTCAATCCCGTTTTTACAGTCGGTGGACGCGATCTGGTCATGGTGACGCAAGGTGCTGCCAGCATCGGTACGCGCTCGCTGGGGCCTGTAGTCGCCTCATTGGCTAAGGAGCAGCCAGCGATCATGAATGCGCTCGATATGTTGATGATCGGCTTTTGATGATTCTTCACGATTCAGGAGCATCACATGCGCTGGGCATCCGCCTTGCCGCTCTTGTGCAACCGGGCGACGTCATCACGCTCGAAGGCTCGCTTGGCGCCGGCAAGACCAGCATCGCGCGCGGCCTGCTCGCCGCGCTTGGCCTTGCCGGTGAGGCGCCATCGCCGAGCTTCGCGATCGTGCAGCCCTATGCCCCGCCCGAGGTGCGGTTGCCTGTGCTGCATATCGATCTCTACCGCATCGACGATCCCGATGAGATGGAGGAACTGGGCCTTGACGATGCGGCGTCCGATTCGCTGCTGATCGTCGAATGGCCCGAACGCGCGCCCGGATACTGGCCCGAGGCGCTGGCGCTCACCTTGCAGATCATGCCCGATGGCGCGCGCGCCTTGACAGCGCGGGTCCCGGCGGCATGGAGGGCGCGATGGCACCAGATATGAACCCCCCGGCCGCCGCGGCCGACTTTCTTCGCGGCATCGGCTGGGCGGAGGCATCGATCCTGCCGCTGGCGGGCGATGCATCGTTCCGGCGATATTTTCGCGTGGTCGATCATGACCGCAGCGCGGTGCTGATGGATGCGCCGCCGCCGCATGAGGATCCGCGCCCCTTTATCGATATTGCGCGCTGGCTCGGCGAGCGAGGGTTTGCGGCACCGACGATCCACGGCATCGATCTCGACAATGGCCTGGTCCTGATCGAGGATTTCGGCGACGCCCGCATGCGCGAGACGGTCGATGCTGCCCCGGAAAGCGAATTGCGGCTCTATGAAGCGGCGATCAACATCCTGATCCGGTTGCGCGATCATGAAGCGGGGCCGCTGCCCGATTATAATCTCTCCGAACTGCACCGTGAGGTCGGCCTGCTGACCGAATGGTATTGCCCGGCGGTCGGCATCGACCCGGATCTTCAGGGCTATCGCGACGCGTGGGATGCGGTGTTCGGCGCGACGCTGACCGGCCCGCGGGTGACGGTGCTGCGCGATTATCATGCCGAAAACCTGATGCTGATCGGCGCCGCTGTCGATGGCGGCAGCGAGACGCTCGGACTGCTCGATTTCCAGGACGCGCTGGCCGGACACCCTGCCTATGACCTCGTCTCGCTGCTGCAGGATGCGCGGCGTGATGTGCCGTCCGCGCTCGAAGCGGCGATGCTCGATCGCTACCGCCGCATTACCGGCGTGGGCGATGATTTCGACACTGCCTATCATGTGCTCGGCGCACAGCGGAACGCGAAGATCGTCGGCATTTTTACGCGGCTGTGGAAGCGCGACGGCAAGCCGCGCTATCCCGGCATGTGCCCGCGCGTGTGGCGCTATCTCGAACATGATCTGGCGCACCCGGCGCTGGCTCCGGTCGCGGCCTGGTTCGATGCCAATATCCCTGCCGACCTGCGTGGTGACCCGATGACGATCAGCGCCAGGACAGACGGGCAATGAGCCTGAAAAAGAAGACGCTCGCGATCCGCCCCGATCCGGGCGGGATCGTGCCCGAAACCGCGATGTTGATGGCGGCGGGGTTGGGCAAGCGCATGCGGCCGCTGACCGCGACGCGCCCCAAGCCATTGGTCGAGGTCGGCGGCAAGGCGCTGATCGACCATGTGTTCGACAAGCTGCGCTCCGCCGGGGTGAAGCGCGCGGTGGTCAATGTCCATTATCTCGCCGACGCGCTCCAGGCGCATCTCGACAATCGCGTGAAGGGCATCGAGATCGCGGTGTCCGACGAGCGCAAGCAGTTGATGGAGACCGGTGGCGGGATCGTCCAGGCGCGCGAACTGATCGGCGACCAGCCGTTTCTGGTGATCAATTCCGACAATCTGTGGATCGATGGGCCGACCGATGCGATCCGTGCGCTCGCCGCGCGATGGGACGATGACAAGATGGATGCGCTGCTGCTGCTCGTGCCGCAGGCGCGCGCGCATTGCCATGCCGGACAGGGCGATTTCCGCGTCGCGCCGGACGGACGGATCATCGGGCGGCGCCAGCCGGGCAAGATCGCGCCGTTCGTCTATACCGGCGTGCAGATCCTGTCGCCGCGCGTAATCGCCGATTGGCCGGAAGGGCCGTTCTCGACCATGGTCTTCTGGGAACGCGCGATCGCCGCGGGCCGGGCATATGGGCTGGTGCATCAGGGGCTATGGTTCGACGTCGGCACGCCGGGGGCGATTACCAAGACCGAAGCCATGCTCGCCGATGGGTGAGGGCGGGAAGCCTTCACTCTATACGATACCGGCACACCGGGCCTTTGCCGACGCGCTGGCAGCGGGCCTGATCCGGCGTTTTGGCGGGGAGGCGATGGGCCTTGCGCGGGGCCTGGTGCTGCTTCCCAACAACCGCGCCAAACGCGCGCTGACCGATGCCTTTGTGCGCGCCAGCGGCGGCGGCTTGCTTTTGCCAAGGCTGGTCGCGATCGGCGATCCGTCGCTCGACGAAGCGGCAGGCGCAGCGATCGATCCGGCCGACGCGCTGGAGCCGGTGCCGCCAGCGGTCGTGCCAATGCAGCGACGGATGATCCTGGCACGCCTGGTCTCGGAAGAACGCATGCGCGCCGGACAGGCGGTCGATGCGGCGGAGGCGGTGCGGCTGGCCGGCGAACTCGCCCGGACGCTCGACCAGCTGCTGGTCGAGGAAGTCGATCCGCGTAAGCTGCGCGAGCTGGAGCTCACGCAGGAGCTGTCCGACCATTGGCAAAAGGCGTTATCGCTGTTCGGTACCGTGCTCGACCGCTGGCCGGAGGAATTGGCAAGGCTCAAGCGGATCGATCTGGCCAATCGCCGGTCGCGACTGCTCCGACGCCTTGCCGATCAGTGGCGACAGGCATCGCCGTCGGGCTTTGTCTGCGCTGCGGGGATCACCGATGGCGCCCCCGCTGTTGCCGGCCTGATGCGCTGCGTTTCCGAATTGCCGCAGGGCATGGTCGTGCTTGCCGATCTTGCGCTCGAGATGGACGAGCATGAATGGCTGGCGCTGGGGCCGCATGATCCCGATCCGGTGACGGGCTTGCGGCGCCGGTCGATCGAGACGCATCCGCAGTTCCATCTCAAGCTGCTGCTCGAACGGATGAGCGTCAACCGTGGCGAATTTACCCTGTGGCGCGAAGGCGGCGGGCATGACGCGACGATCGCGCGGGGACGCGCCATCGCCAATGCGCTCGCCCCGGCCGAGTTCACCGGCAAATGGACCACGCTCGATGCCGATCAGCGAAGGCTGGCGGGCATCGTCGCGGCGGAGTTGGCCACGCCGGCCGAGGAGGCGCAGGCGATCGCCCTCGCGCTTCGCGAAGTGCTGGAGACGGAGGGCAAGACGGCCGCGCTGGTCACGCCCGATCGCGCGCTTGCCCGGCGCGTGGCCGCGCACCTCGACCGCTGGGAGATCGAGATCGACGATACGGCCGGGCGGCCCTTGTCGATCCTGCCCTCGGGCACGCTGCTGACTGCATTGGCCGAGGCCGCGGTGCAGCGTTTTGCGCCACTCGCCTTGCTTGCCTTGCTCAAGCATCCGCTGGTGCGGTTCGGGGACGCGCGCACGGCATGGCTTGATGGCGCACGCAGCCTCGACCGCGTGCTGCGCGGGCCGCGTCCGGCGGCCGGGCTGGCCGGGATCGACGTGCATCTCGCCGATGCGCCCGATCGCGAAGCGAAGCGGCGCGCCGAAGCGGCGATCTGGTGGCCCGAAGCGCGTGCGGTGCTCGCGCCGATCGAGGCGCTGTTCGCAGGGGGAGCGCAACCCTTGCCGCTGATGGTCGCGGCACTGCGCGAGACGGCGCAGGCGCTGTGTGGCGACGCGCTATGGAGCGGCACCGCAGGTCGCGCCGCGGCGGAATTGCTTGCCGAACTGGAAGCGCAGGCGGGATCCGGCCCGGCACTGGTCGAGCCGGAGAGCCTCGCGCCGTTGCTCAAGACCTTGATGGACGAGGTCGCGGTCAGGCCACCGCAGGGCGGGCATCCGCGCCTTGCAATCTATGGTCTGATCGAAGCGCGGCTGCAGACCGCCGATCTGATGATCCTGGGCGGGTTGAACGAAGGCATCTGGCCCGGGCAACCCGCGCCCGATCCCTGGCTCGCGCCGCGAATCCGGAGCGAGCTCGGCCTGCCCGGGCTGGAACGGCGCGTCGGCATCTCGGCGCATGATCTCGCCGGGGCATTGGGCGCGCCGGCCGCACTGCTGACTCGCGCGCGCCGCGATGCCAAATCGCCCGCGATCGCTTCGCGTTTCTGGCTGCGGCTGCAGGCGCTGGCGGGGGAGCGGTTCGATCGTGCCGTGATGCTGGAGGGCTGGACGCGAGCGCTTGACGATCCGGGCGAGCATGTGCCCGAAACCCAGCCCGCTCCATCGCCGCCGGCCGAACAGCGCCCGCGGCGGATCGCGGTCACCGATGTCGACCGGCTCAAGGCCGACCCTTACGCCTTTTACGCCAAGCGCATCCTGCGGCTCATGCCGCTCGATCCGGTCGATGCCGACCCGAGCGCGGCCTGGCGCGGCAGTGCAGTGCATGAAGTGCTGGAGATGTGGGCGCGCGAGGATCAGTGCGACCCGGCGAAGCTTCATGCGCGGGCCCTGACCATGCTCGCCGATGCGCACCCGCTGATGCAGGCCCTGTGGCAGCCGCGCCTGATGGAGGCGATCGACTGGATCGTCGAGGAAACGGCGCGCCATGTCGCCGATGGCCGGACGCTGGTCGCGGTGGAGCAGGACGGCAAATGCGAGATTGCCGGGGTCGAACTGACCGGCAAGTTCGACCGCGTCGACCGGCTGCCCGCCGGCGGGCTGGCGATCATCGATTACAAGACCGGAAAACCGCCCTCGGCTGCCGCGGTGATGGAGGGATATAGTCTGCAACTCGGCCTGCTCGGGCTGATCGCCGAACGCGGCGGGTTTGCCGATGCGAAAGGCCGCGCCGACGCGTTCGAATATTGGTCGCTGTCGCGCAAGAACGGCAAGTTCGGCTATATCGAAAGCCCGGTCGATCCCGAGGGCAAGCGCAACCGCATCGTCACCGCCGATTTCACCACGGTCGCTGCGCGCAATTTCACGGAAGCGGTGCGCGAATGGCTGACCGGCGACGCGCCGTTTACCGCCAAGCTCCATCCCGAATATGCGCCCTATGCCGATTATGATCAGTTGATGCGCCGCGACGAATGGTATGGACGCGAGCGTGGATAACCGCCCGCTGCCAGTCCTGAAGGACAATCAGGCACGGGCGAGCGACCCGCGTGCGCATGTCTGGCTGTCGGCATCGGCCGGCACCGGCAAAACTCAGGTCCTTGCCGCGCGTGTGTTCCGATTGCTGCTGCAAGGCGTCGATCCCGGTGCGATCCTGTGCCTGACCTTTACCAAGGCTGGTGCTGCTGAAATGGCCGGGCGGATCAGCCAGCGGCTTGCCGCGTGGGTGCGCATGCCCAAAACCGCCTTGTTCGGCGACCTGCACGCGCTCGGCGAGCAACCCGATGACGCGCTGATGGAGCGGGCGCGGACGCTGTTCGCCAAGGTGCTCGACGCGCCCGGCGGCGGTATCCGCATTCAGACCATCCACGGCTTCTGCCAGAGCCTGCTCGCGGCCTTTCCGATCGAGGCCGGGCTGGTGCCGGGCTTTCGTCCGCTCGAAGCGCGCGAGGAATCGGTACTGGCGCGTGAGGCCCTGGCCGAGATGCTGGTCGATGCGAGCCAGCAGGCGATCGACACAGTCGGCGCGCTGAGCCTCAGGCTCGGCGAGGGCGAGGCGGAGAATTTCCTGCGCGATTGCGCCCGCTCGCTGGCGGCGCTGCAGCAATTGCCGATCGACCTGCAGTCGTTCCTGCGCCGCGAACTTGATTTGCCCGAGGGCGATATCGAACAAGCCATCGCCGCGGCCTGCGACGACAATGTGTTCGACCATGAAACGCTCGACGCGATCGGCGGGTTCAATGCCAGCTGGGGGACCAAGAGCGGGGTCGAACGTGCAGGCTTGGTATCGGCCTGGCTCGATCGCTCGCCGGCCGAGCGCGCCGCGACCCTGGGCGAGCTCAACAAGATCTGGGCCAAGGCCGATCTCGATATCCGCTCGTTCGGGAAGGGGCAGGCGCCACAGGATCCCGACTATGCCGACCTGGCGACGGGCATGTATGATTATTGCGCCAACCTGCTGCAGATGCGCGTGCGCGGCGCCTATGCCGATCTGCTCGCGGATGCGCTGGGTGTCGGGCGCGATTATGCCAATGCCTATGCACTGGCCAAGCGGCGCGTCGGGGCAGTCGATTTCGACGACCTGATTCATTCGGTGGTCGAACTGCTTGCCCAGCCCGGCATGGGCGAATGGGTGCGCTACAAGCTCGACCAGGTCACCGAGCATATCCTGATCGACGAGGCGCAGGACACCAATCCGCGGCAATGGGCGATCGTCGCCGCGTTGGCGGAGGAATTCTTCTCCGGCCTTGGCGTGCACGGCGAGCGCACCCGCACCCTGTTCACCGTCGGTGACTACAAACAGGCGATCTTCGGCTTTCAGGGCACCGATCCGATCTTCTTCCGCGCGGCGGAGCAACGTTTTCTCGCCAAGGCCGAGGCGATCGGGGATGACGGTGTGCCGTTCGAGCGTCTGTCGCTGACCGCGTCGTTTCGCTCGACCCGTCCGGTGCTCGAATTCGTCGACGCGGCGATCGACTCGATCGGCGATCCGGGCCTGGGGGAGATCGCCGATCGCGAACTTCACGCCAGCGAAGTCGCCGGCCCCGGCACCGTGACCCTGTGGCCGCCCGTCGTCACCGGCGGCAGCGAGGAAGATGCCGAGGGCTGGATTCCGGATGCGACCCGCGCGCTCGCGGCGCAGATTGCCCGTGCGGTGAAGGATTGGCTCTACGGCCCGGTGCCGCTGATGCTGGAAAGCAAGGGGCGCATGTTGCGGCCCGAGGATGTGATGATCCTGGTCAAGCGGCGCGGCGAACTCGCCTCGCTGATCGTGGCGCGGCTTTATGCCGAGGGGGTGCCCGTCGCCGGGGTCGACCGGCTGCGCCTCAATGCGCCGCTCAGCGTACAGGATCTGCTCGCCGCGATCCGCTTCGTGCTGCAGCCGGGCGACGACCTGTCGCTGGCAAGCCTGCTCGTGTCGCCGCTGATCGGCTGGAGCCAGGACGAGCTGATGGCCGCGGCGCCACGCGGGTCGGGCAGCCTGTGGGCGCATCTGCGCCGCACTCAGCCGGCGGCGCGGCTCGCGCCATTGCTGGCGATGCTGGCGCGCGCCGACATCGCTACGCCCTATCGCTTCCTGGAGGAATTGCTCTCCGGCCCGCTCGATGGACGGCGCAAGATGCTGCGCCGCCTCGGCCAGGAAGCGCGCGATCCGATCGAGGAACTGCTGAACGCCGCGCTTGATTTCGAAACCCAGTCCACCCCGTCGCTGCAGCGCTTCCTCGACTGGTTCGATCGCGGCGATGTCGAGATCGTACGCGACCCGTCGGCGCCGCTCGACGCAGTGCGAGTGATGACGGCGCATGGTGCAAAGGGCTTGCAGGCGCCGCTGGTTATCCTGGCCGATGCGACGGCCGATCCGTCGCGCACGCCCGCACGGGTGCTGAAATGGGCGCCCGATGGTGGAGATGCCTTCCCGATCTTCCGGCCGCGCGCCGCAGAGGTCGGCGGACCGCTGACCGAGCTGGTCGAGCGCACCTCGCGCCGCGAGCTGGAGGAGCATTGGCGGCTGTTCTATGTCGCCGCGACGCGTGCGGAGGAGCGATTGATCGTAGCGGGAGCGCTCGGCCCGATGGCGAAAGGCGTGCCGCCGGAAACCAGCTGGTACGCAGCGTCGCACCGCGCGTTCACTGCGCTGGGCATCGAAACGTCCGAGGAGGCGCGGCATTATGCCGGGCGCACGCCGCAACGCCCGGTCGCCGCCGACAGGCGGGCGGGCATTGGGCGCACGTCGGCGATCGAGTTACCCGACTGGGTAAAGCGAAAAGCGCCGGTCGAGGCACGTCCGCCGCGCCCGCTGGCACCATCGTCACTGGGCGAGGATGCGGTCGCCGATCCGCCGCCATCGCCGGTTCTGCGCCTGGCGGCCGAGCGCGGGCGGCTGATCCATGCGTTGTTCGAACGCTTGCCGGCGGTCGCGGCCGATCAGCGCGTACAGGCTGCGGAGCGCTGGTTGGCGGGGGCAGGGGCCGTCGAATCCCCGGCGGATCGCGCCGAGATCGCCGCGACCGTGCTCTCGGTGCTCGACGACCCGCGCTTCGACGATCTGTTCGGCCCGGACTCGCTGGCAGAGGCACCGATCGCCGCAGTCGTTGCCGATGGCGTGGTCGTGTCGGGCACGGTCGACCGCCTGCTCGTCACGGACTCCAGCGTGCGCGTGATCGACTTCAAGACCGGGCGCTACGCCCCTGCGACGCCGGCGGATATCCCAACCTATCATTTGCGCCAGATGGCGGCCTATGGCGCGGCACTGGCGGCGATCTTCCCGGATCGCGCCATCGACATGGCCTTGCTCTATACGGCAGGACCGGTGCTGTTCGAATTGCCGCCCGCCATGCTCGAAGCGCACAAGCCCGGCTATGCCGCGCCGGAGCAAAGCTTGACCCCGAGCGCTTGAGCGGACCCCGCCCGTTCCCTAGATTAGAGACAACAAGGAGATACCATCATGGCCACCAAACAGATTACCGATTCGAGCTGGGACGCGGACGTCCTCAAGGCCGATGGGCCCGTGCTCGTCGATTTCTGGGCGGAGTGGTGCGGCCCGTGCAAACAGATCGGGCCGAGCCTGGAAGAGATTTCGGAAGAGCTTGCCGGACAAGTGACCATCACCAAGCTCAATATCGACGACAATCCCGATATCGCCGCGCAGATGGGCATTCGCAGCATCCCGATGCTCAAGCTGTTCAAGGGCGGCGCACCGGTCGCCGAGCTGCTCGGCGCGCGGCCGAAGAACCAGCTCAAGGCCTGGCTCGAAAACGAGCTCGGCTAAGCATCCAATTCCCCGGGCCCTGCGGCCCGGGGAAACCTTAGCGACTAGCGCCAATAATCATGGCGCCCGGCTCCATCGAAACCGCCCCGTATCGAGGCAGCAGCGCTTGAAACCGGTGGCCGGAGCCACAGGGGCAGGGATCGTTCCGGCCCAGCTTTTCGATCAGATATTTGTCCCCGTTGACGATCCGCACGCCGCGTTTGACGTTCGTCTCGGAGGGGAAGCCCTTACGCCGCTTGCTTGTGATCTCGAAAGCAGGGCAGGTCGGCGCGATCCTCGTTAATGCGTGGCATGTCGGCCTCCTATGGTCGTCGCGCCCTGATTGGCGCGGGCGCGCTTTCGTCTATCTCTGCCTCAGAGTAAAGGCGTCAGGCCGGTGTCACGATCTGCCCGATGCGCGGGAAATGCACCGCCACGGTACCGACACGCGGGTCGTCGCGCAGGATTGCGACGTCGCGCGACGTCAGCCTCGCCAATTTGCCTTCGACCACGTCCGCGCCTGGGTCTTCGGTGCGTACCGTGACCGGCTGGCCGGCCGTGAAACCGCTATCCTCGTCGACTCGTTCGGCGACCATCGGCTCGGCGCCCAGCGCCACATCGAGCGCTTCCTGCCCGGTCATGTCGCTGGGTGACCCATGACCGATCGCCTCGACCCGCGCGATCCAGGCGCCGACATGCGGGAAGGGGGCGGTGCGCGATCCTTTCAGGCCGAAATTGCCCTGAAACCAGACATTCATCCCCGCCGCGCAATCGGCATAGCCCGGCGCATCGCCGCCGAGGAACGCGCGGCCGTCGGACAGCGCATCGTCGATCCGCGCGAGCCAGCCGAGAAACTGCGCCGTCAGATGCGGCGCGCCGCGCCGAACGCGTTCGCGGTCGAACCCGAACAGCCTTTTGCGATCCTCGAAGAATTCGTCATCGATCCGGTCGATGAACGGCGCCATGGCCGATCCGACCGCCTGGCTGAAAGTGGTGCCGCCGGATTGCAGCGCGACCAGAGCGGCGAGCCGGCCGAGCGGAGCCGGGAACAGACTTGGCTCGGGCTGGAAGGTTTCGATCGCCTCGATCGCGATCGCGGTGTCGCAATAGATATCGGCGCCGACCTGGAACACCGGCGTTTTGCGATATCCGCCGGTAAGTGGCGTCAGATCGGGCTTGGGTGCGATATTGGGGATGATCACCGACCGCCATGTCGCGCCCTTGATGCCCAGCGCGAGGCGGAGCAACTCGCTATAAGGTGACATTGGATAGTGGTGCAGGATCAGGTCGGGCATATTGGGCTCCGCTATTTCGCCGATCGGGAATGCGATCAGGTCAGGGGGATCATCACCAGTTCGGCATAGGCGGGGCGCGACTTTAGCCGCTCATACCAGGCCGCGATATTGGGCGTAGGCGGCCGTTCGATCGCTAGTGAGAGCCATGTGTGGATGTAAACGCCCATCGGGATATCGCCGATGCCGAAACGATCGCCCGAGAGCCAGGCTTGATCGCCCAGCACCTTTTCCAGAACGGGGATCAGCTCGGCGCATTTTGCGGCCGATTGCGCGATCGCTTCCGGATCGCGATCCGCCGGCGCGGTGCGGATCAGGCCGTGAAAGGCGCGGTGCTGCGCGCTGGAAAAGGCGAATTGCCAATCCATCCATTTATCGCCCTGCGCTCGGTCCACTGGATCCAGCGGCCATAGGTCGGGGGCATAACGCGCGGCCAGATAGCGCAGGATTGCGTTCGACTCCCACAGCACCACATCATCATCCTGGATCGTCGGGATCAGCGCATTGGGATTGAGCGCCAGATAGGCGGCATCCATGCCGAATGGTCCGCCGACATCGTGGCGCACATGCGGCAGGCCGATCTCCGCCGCCAGCCAGGCGACCTTCTTTACATTATGCGAATTGAGCCGTCCCCAGATCGTCAGCATTGCGGCACTTCTCCATCCGGGAGCCCGCGGGTGTCGGGGCGGAACTTGTCATGACGGGGCAGGGTATCGCTGGCTTCGGCCCAGGGAATGCGGCTGCCATAGAAGATATGGAAGCCGGGTGTGACGGACGATGGATCGTTCAGCGTCGCCACGGTGAAGTCGATCGTGTCGGGCTGGAAATTGGTTTCGAACGTCAGCGGCGTGCCACATTCGCTGCAGAAACGCCGCGCGCCGAACGAGCTCGACTCATGCCGGCCGATCAGATCCTGGCCGCTCTCGATCCGGTAATCGTCCCGCGGAACCGTCGAAAAGACCATCGCCGGCGCGCCCGATGTCAGCTGGCAATTCCGGCAATGACACCAGCCGGTGTCGAACGGCTCCGACAACAATCGATAACGCACCGCGCCGCATGCGCAGCTGCCCGTTGCCCCCGTCATCATCAGCTCCGATAATCGCCGTTGATCGAGATATAGCCGTGCGTCAGGTCGCAGGTCCAAACAGTCGCGCGACCTTCGCCCAGGCCCAGATCGACTCCGATATCGATGTCGTTGCCCTTGAGATGCGCCGCTACCGGCGCCTCGTCATACCCCGTGACGGCCAGCCCATCGCGCGCGACCTGAGTCTCGCCGAAACGGATCGCGAGCTTGTCGCGCTCGGCCGGTTCGCCTGCCTTGCCCACCGCCATGACGACGCGGCCCCAATTGGCGTCCTCGCCGGCGATCGCGGTTTTCACCAGTGGAGAATTGGCGATCGACAAGGCGATGCGGTGCGCGCTCCGGTCGCTCTCCGCGCCGGTCACGTCGATAGTGATGAACTTCGACGCACCTTCGCCGTCTCGTACCACGAGATGCGCCAGCTGACGGCACAGATCGGCGAGCGCCGCACGGAACGCGTCGGCACCCGTATCCTCGTCCGACGCAAGCGGGGCATTGCCCGCCGCGCCAGTGGCGAAGGCGAGCACCGTGTCGCTGGTCGAGGTGTCGCTGTCGACCGTGATGCACGAAAAGGTCTTCACATTCGCATCCGACAAGGCGGATTGCAGGAACGCCGGCTCTACGGCGGCATCGGTGAAGACGAAGCCGAGCATCGTCGCCATATCGGGCATGATCATGCCGGATCCCTTGATGATCCCGACCAGGCTGACCGTGCGACCATCGACGATCGCGGTGGTGACGGCCGCCTTGGCAAAGGTGTCGGTGGTCATGATCGTCGCGGCGGCATCCTCCCAGCCGCAAGGTTCGGCGGTGAAGGCGGCGGCGAGCCCTGCTTCCGACTTGTCGATCGGCAGGGGCACGCCGATCACGCCGGTCGAGGCGAGAAACACGTCCGATGGCTGGCACCCGAGATGCTGTGCGGTGCGCGCGGCGAGATTCTCCACCGCGGCGCGCCCGCGATCGCCGGTAAAGGCGTTGGAGTTGCCCGCATTGACCACCAGTGCGCGCGCCTGGCCCAGGATCAGCGCCTTGCGGCACCATTCCACCTCGGGCGAAGGGCAGCGGCTCTGGGTCAGCACGCCGGCCACCACCGTGCCCGGATCGAGCGTGACGAAGGTCAGGTCGCAGCGGTCCCAGGTCTTGTAGCGCGCCCGCGCGATGCGCAGCGTGACGCCGGGAATGGCGGGAAGTGCGGGAAAACCGGCAGGGGCGAGCGGCGAGATGGTCGTGGTCATGCGCACCCCATAACCATGATCGGGAGGCAGGTCACCGGCGCTTTTTCGCCATGTCAGCTCCCATAATTCGGATTCTTGCTGCCCGCTTCCCCGGCGAAGGCCGGGGCCCAGATGGCAAGCATTTGTGGACGGGCGCTGAGCGTCCTTACCTCGACCTTCGCAACTGGGCCCGGGCCTTCGCCGGGGAAGCGCGAGCTGGGATTGGGCTAACCAGACCTGCACAGCCAATGAGTCGGCGCGACCGACATCTGCCTGTCACAACCGGCTTGTACCGAAGGTTGAAGCTACAAAGGCCGCGACCCGATGAATGCTACGATCGCCACAGATGCTGCGCTGGGACGGCCCGACCTCGACAAGGGATTGGGCATTGCCGGGAAACTGGGCTTTGGTGCGGCGATCCTCGTGGCGCTGATCTATGTCGGCTACAGCGTTTACGCCGATGCCAGCGCGGTGGGGGTCGAGGCGACTGCCTATCTGCCCTTCATCCTGTTGTTCATCGCGCTGCTGATCGCGCTTGGCTTCGAATTCGTGAACGGGTTTCACGATACCGCCAACGCCGTCGCGACGGTCATCTATACCAATGCGATGCCGGCCAATGTCGCGGTGGTGTGGTCGGGTTTCTTCAATTTCCTCGGCGTGCTGCTGTCGACCGGGGCGGTGGCGTTCGGCATCGTATCGCTGCTGCCGGTCGAGCTGATTCTCCAGGTCGGCTCCAATGCCGGGTTCGCGATGGTCTTCGCGCTGCTGATCGCGGCGATCGCGTGGAATCTGGCGACCTGGTGGCTGGGTATTCCATCCTCATCGTCGCACACCCTGATCGGGTCGATCATCGGCGTCGGCGTCGCCAATGCGATGCTGCACGGCAAGAGCGGGACGTCGGGCGTCGACTGGTCGAAGGCGGCCGAGATCGGCCAGGCCTTGCTGATCTCGCCGCTGATCGGTTTCGGCATCGCAGCGCTGCTGTTCCTCGCCATGAAGCTGCTGGTCCGCAACAAGGCGCTGTATCAGGAGCCCAAGCCCGGCGTCCCGCCACCCGCATGGATCCGCGGCCTGCTGATCTTCACCTGCACCGGGGTCAGCTTCGCGCATGGCTCGAACGACGGGCAAAAGGGCATGGGCCTGATCATGCTGATCCTGATCGGCACGGTGCCGACCGCCTATGCGCTGAACCGGGCGGTGCCGGCCAAATATTCGGCTGATTTCCATATGAACTCGGTCGTCGCGACCGATGCGCTCGGCGGACGCCCCGCAGGGGCCTCGCCTGAGGCTGCGCGCAAGGTGGTGACCACCTATATCGCCGACAAGAAGTTCACGCCGACCACGGTTCCGGCGCTGGCCACGCTGATCGCCGATGTCGATCAGCAGGTGATCGAATATGGCTCGTTCACCAAGGTCCCGGCAGCGGCGGTGGGTAATATCCGCAACGATATGTATCTCGCGTCGGAAGCGATCAAGCGGCTCAACAAGGACAAGGATGCCGGCCTCTCCGAAGCGAGCAGCAAGACGCTGACCAGCTACAAGGCGTCGCTCGATGCCGGCACCCGCTTCATCCCGACCTGGGTGAAGATCGCCGTCGCCTTTGCGCTCGGCCTGGGCACGATGGTCGGCTGGAAGCGGATCGTCGTCACCGTGGGTGAAAAGATCGGCAAGACCCACCTGACCTATGCGCAGGGCGCGTCGGCGGAACTGGTCGCTATGGGTACGATCTTCGGCGCCGATCATCTTGGCCTGCCGGTCTCCACCACCCACGTCCTGTCGTCGGGCGTCGCAGGGACGATGGCGGCGAACGGATCGGGGCTGCAGATGAGCACGATTCGCAACATGCTGATGGCATGGGTTCTGACGCTGCCCGTATCGATCGTGCTGGCCGGTGGCCTCTACATGCTCTTCTCGCAGATTTTGTAGGGAGGGCAGGGCTACGCGCGAGACGCTCATTCCTGCTTTCATACCCTTTGGGGGCATGCGGCCGGGGTTGATCTGGGGATTGGATTTCACCGCATCCGGTAGCCTGGCAGTCGAGGCCTGCGACGCGCCGCAACCCGGGGGGCTGCGCTGGCTCCATCTCAATCTCGCCGATCACGGCACGCGCAGCTGGATAGAGAATGCCGCGTTGCCAATGGACGTGCGGGAATTGCTGCTGTCGGCCGATACGCATCAACGCGCCTTGGTCGATGGCGAGACGGTCGGATGCGTGTTGCATGATTTCGAGCGCGATTTCGACGTTGCCGATACCGCGCGGATCGGTGCGCTGCGCATTGCGCTGACTCCGACACTCATAGTCACCACACGGTCGCACCCGATCCGGTCGGCCGATATCGTCCGCCAGCGGCTCGAGCGGATTCCGATGCTCGCCGGACCGGCGGCGGCGCTTGACCTGCTGGTCGGCGCGATCACCGAGAATGTGTCGGGGATCAGCCGCACGTTGAGCGATGATGTGCGGATCGCGGAGGATGCGCTGCTCGACGGGCATCATCCGCCCACCACTCGCGACCTGATCGGTATCCGCCGCCGTGTTGCTCAGCTCCACCGCCTGCTCGGCGGGATGCGCGAGGTCTTTCACCGGCTGGAGGAGGATGAGGAACTGCCGGAAGCCCTGCTCGCCACAGTCGAGAAGTTGGTTCAGCGCCTGCAATCGCTCGACGGCGATATCGTCGCCGTGCAGGGGCAATTGCGGCTGTTGCGCGAAGAGCTGGATATCCAGGCGGCGCAGCGCACCAACCAGAATCTCTATATCCTCTCGATCATGACTGCCCTGATGCTGCCGGCGACACTGGTCACGGGCATTTTCGGGATGAATACCGGCGGGATGCCGCTGGCCTCGTCGATGGGCACGGCGGGCGCGACGGTGCTGGCGCTCGGCGCAGCGGTGGCGACCTATCTGTTGCTGCGCTGGCTTGGCTTCATGCGGCGATAAGGGGCTGCATTGCTCCACACCCTTCCGTTCGCCCTGAGCCTGTCGAAGGGCCGTTCTTGCTTCTACGCCCCGTAAAGAAAAGCGGTGCTTCGGCAAGCTCAGCACGGACGGTGAGAGGTTGTGTCGAACCCATGTCTCTTCATGCCGATCCGGCACCATGCAGTTCGACTTCTCCAGCCATCTCCGCTTTCCAGGAGATGGTTGGGCTGGTTTGGCGGTCGAGATTTCATGTAAATATTTGAAATATAATCATTATATGCAATCCTCGCGCCGAGGTGCAGCACGAGATATGGGACACGACCGGTGTCCCATATCTCCCGCCGTTCATCCCCTGAGCCCATGCCGCCGGCGGTGAGTCTACCCTAACGCAGCGTCGGGCCTATCCGCTTAATGGCGGGCTCGTTTCAATACCGGTCCGGCACATGCAGTTCGGCCGGCACCGGCTGGCGGATATAATCGTCATGCCGCACTCGATCCGGCAGCGTCACCGGCGCCTTGGGCACATCGCCATAGGGAATCTGGTCGAGCAGATGCGCGATGCAGTTCAGCCGCGCCTTCTTCTTGTCGACCGCCTCCACCACCCACCACGGGGCTTCGGCGATATGCGTGCGTTCCAGCATCGTTTCCTTGGCGCGGGTATAATCCTCCCAGCGGCGGCGCGATTCGACGTCCATCGGCGAGAGTTTCCACTGCTTGAGCGGATCGTGGATGCGCATGTTGAAGCGGAACTGCTGCTCTTCGTCAGTAATCGAGAACCAGTATTTCAGCAGGATGATGCCGGAGCGCACCATCATCCGTTCGAACTCCGGAACCGACCGGAAAAACTCCTCGCATTCGTCCTCGGTGCAGAAGCCCATGACCCGTTCCACCCCGGCGCGATTGTACCAGCTGCGGTCGAACAGCACGATCTCGCCCGCTGCGGGCAAGTGCGCGGTATAGCGCTGGAAATACCATTGCGTCCGCTCGCGCTCATTGGGCGCGGGGAGTGCCGCCACCCGGCATACCCGCGGGTTGAGCCGCTGCGTGATGCGCTTGATCGCACCGCCCTTGCCGGCGGAGTCGCGGCCCTCGAAGATGATGACGACCTTCAGCCCCTTGTGCTGGACCCAGTCCTGCAGCCGGACCAGTTCATGCTGAAGCCGGAACAGTTCACGGAAATAGACTCGCCGTTCGACCTGTTCGCGGTCGGGATGGTCCGACAGGTCGGCGAGCAGCGTTTCGAGCCGGCTCTCGTCGATCTCCATCTCCAGTTCCTCGTCGAAACTGTCGGCGATCTCCTGCTTGATGCGGTCCATTTCAGCCGAGGAAGCGGGGTCGAGCGAGAACGCCATGCTGGTCTTCCGGTATCGTGAACGCTTTCACTGGCCGATGCGCATGACACTGGTATGACCTGCGATACGATAGGAAGGACCGGGGAGCGCTTATGGCAGGCACAGGCGGTGATCAGGTTGCGAAGGGTGACCGGATTGCGACGATGACCGAAGAGCCCCCTGATAAACCGCGCGCTGGTCTGATCGCTGATCAAGGCAAGGGACTGATGATCGCGGTACTGGCGATCTGCTGCATCCTGATCCTTGCCATCATCATGCTGGTGTCGGTTCTGGCGGCCGGGCATTCGGACGATCTGCAGCGACTCTTCACCCGCTGGATGACGCCGCCGCCATCGTACAGCCCGCCATCCAGCCCGGTGCCGGTCGCGATTCCGGCCGCGCCTCCTGCCGGATCCGAGCCGCCCGCCATAGTCACCGTGCCACCACCGCCACCGCCCGTTGAGATGCGCACGTCGACGGCGACATCGCCCGTGCCGAGTGGCAATATGGGCGACTGGTTTCCGGAGGATTCCTATCCGGCGGAGGCGCGCAGACGCAATCAGCAGGGCCGGGTCGTGATCAGCCTGAGGATCGACCCGTCCGGCAGGCCAAGGAAATGCGAACTGGTTTCGAGCAGCGGATCGGGCTGGCTCGACGCCGCGACCTGCCGGCTCGCCCTGCGCAATGGTCGCTTCACGCCCGCGCGCGGGGTGGATGGCGAACCAGTGTGGGGTGACTTCCAGATGCGCCCGGTCCATTGGCGGATTGAAGATTGAGGGCGAGGTCGGGAACCATGCTGGTCAGCTTTAGCCTCGTACCGGCACAATCCTGATCCGCGCGTAACGGATGGACGACCGGCGTCCGGCGCACTACATGCGTTCACGGCTATGCAATTGCTGCTTTTCCTTTCTGCTCTGCTGAGCGCGCTGACCGGCGCGATTTCGGGCGTGCGCGCGCCGGAAGCGCAATTCCACCAAAGCGCCGGCGCGGTTGCCGGTGCACAGGCCTCGGCCACGGTGCGTCATGCGGCCGTGCGGCAGCTTCGTACCTGGCTGGCGCTCGTGGCCGAGCCGCGCTTCGCCACGACCGCTTCGGTGCGGATCGTGGCGCCGGATCTGGCGATCTTCGCCCCGGTCCCGCTCTATCTGAGCAAATTGCGCGAGTGAGACGCGCAGGCGCCTGACCGCGCCATTTTTCGTCATTCTCCTTTTCGACGGTCGGGGCGTGCTCCGCCGCGACATCCCCAGATTTACAGGAATTCTCCATGCTCGGCGGCCTTGCCAAATCGCTTTTCGGCTCTTCGAACGACCGCTACGTCAAGTCGCTCGGGTCGATCGTCAACAAGATCGCCGGCTTCGAGCCGACCATATCGGCCATGTCGGACGAAGAGCTCGCCAGCCAGACGGCTAAATTTCGCGAGCGGCTGGCGAATGGCAGCAAGCTCGACGACCTGCTGCCCGAGGCGTTTGCCACGGTCCGCGAGGCGGCGAAGCGTGTGCTCGGCCAGCGTCATTATGATGTGCAGATGATCGGTGGCATCGTGCTCCACCGTGGCGAGATCGCCGAGATGCGCACCGGCGAGGGCAAGACCCTGGTCGCGACGCTCGCCGTGTATCTCAACGCGTTGCCGGGGCAGGGCGTGCATGTCATCACCGTCAACGACTATCTCGCGGCGCGCGACGCGGAGTGGATGGGCCGGGTCTATAAATTCCTCGGCATGACGGTCGGGGTGATCATTCCGAACCTGACCGATGGGCAGCGCCGCGAGGCGTATCATTCGGACATCACCTACGGCACGAACAATGAGTTCGGCTTCGATTATCTGCGCGACAACATGAAATACGAACGCACCTCGATGGTGCAGCGCCCCTTCGCGATGGCGATCGTCGACGAAGTCGATTCGGTGCTGATCGATGAAGCGCGCACGCCGCTCATCATTTCCGGCCCGACCGACGACAAGTCGGACCTGTACCGAAGCGTCGATCTGGTCGTGAAGCAGCTTGTCCCGGGCGATTACGAGAAGGACGAGAAGCAGAAGACCATCATCCTGACCGAGGACGGCACCGAAAAAGTCGAGCGCATGCTTGAAGCGGCCGGCTTGCTCGAGGGGCAGAATCTCTACGACTTCGAAAACACCCAGGTCGTGCACCATCTCAACCAGGCGTTGCGCGCGATCGTGATGTTCAAGGCGGACACCGATTACATCGTCAAAGACGGCAAGGTCATCATCATCGATGAGTTCACCGGCCGCATGATGGATGGCCGGCGCTGGTCCGACGGCCTTCATCAGGCGGTCGAGGCCAAGGAGGGCGTCGAGATCGAGCCCGAGAACCAGACCATGGCTTCGATCACCTTCCAGAATTATTTCCGCATGTATCCGAAACTGTCGGGCATGACCGGCACCGCGGCGACCGAAGCGGCGGAGTTCTTCGACATCTACAAGATGAATGTCGTGACCATTCCGACCAATGTCGGCGTGCAGCGCGTCGATGAGGAAGACGAATTCTACAAGGACACCGCCGACAAATTCCAGGCGATCGCCAAGAAGATCAAGTTCCACGCCGAAAAAGGCCAGCCGGTCTTGGTCGGCACCGTGTCGATCGAAAAGTCCGAACTGCTCAGCGAATTCCTGGTCAAGGAAGGCGTGAAGCATGAAGTGCTCAACGCGCGCCAGCATGAGCGCGAGGCGCATATCGTGGCGCAGGCGGGGCGCATGAGTGTGGTGACCATCGCCACCAATATGGCTGGCCGCGGCACCGACATTCAGCTTGGCGGCAATCTCGAATTCCGCATCAACGACGAACTGACCGACCTCGAGGAAGGCCCGGAGCGCGACGCCGCGATCCAGCGGATCAAGGCCGAGATCGAGAATGAGAAAGCGAATGTGCTCGCCGCCGGCGGCCTGTTCGTGCTCGGTACCGAACGCCATGAAAGCCGCCGCATCGACAATCAGCTGCGCGGCCGCTCGGGGCGTCAGGGCGATCCCGGCCTGTCACGCTTCTATCTCAGCCTCGATGACGATCTGCTCCGCATCTTCGGACCCGACACATTGTTCGCGCGGATGATGCGTTCGAACATCGGCGACGGCGAGGCGATCGGCTCGAAATGGCTCTCCAAGGCGATCGAGACCGCGCAGAAGAAGGTTGAGGCACGCAACTACGATATCCGCAAGCAGGTCGTCGAATATGACGACGTGATGAACGACCAGCGCAAGGTCGTCTATGAGCAGCGCAGCGACATCATGGATGCCGAAACGGTCGGCGACGTGGTCGAGGATATGCGGTCCGAGACGGTCAACGCGATCGTCGGCGATGCCTGCCCCCCCAATAGCTATCCCGAGCAATGGGATGCGGAGGGGCTGAAGGCCAAACTCGCCGACATGCTCAACATCGACGTTCCGCTCGACGACTGGCTCAAGGAAGAGGCAGTCGATCCGGAGATGATCGAGGAGCGAGTCCGCGAAGCGGCCGACGCGCATGTTGTCCAGAAGGCGAGCGAGCTCGATCCGGAAACCTGGATCCAGGTCGAAAAATCGATCCTGCTGCAGAATCTGGATCATCACTGGAAGGAGCATCTGGCGACGCTCGATGCGCTGCGCCAGGTCGTTCATCTGCGTGCCTATGCGCAGAAGACCCCGATCAACGAATATAAGCAGGAAGCCTTTTCGCTGTTCCAGCGCATGCTCGACAGCATTCGCGAGGATGTGACCCGGACCATCGCTTATGCGCAGTTCCAGATGAACGACGTGCCGCCGCCGCTGCCCGACCTGCCCGATTTCATCACCACCCATTTCGACCCGTTCTCGGGCGATGACGATACCAATGACATCGATGCCGGTTCGGGCCTGATCACCACACGACTCCCGCCGCTGTCGATCCCGCTGCCGAGCGGTGCGGAAATCGGCGAGGATCCCGCCGATTGGGAGGGCAAGGTCAGCCGCAACGCGCCATGCCCCTGCGGGTCGGGGCGCAAATACAAGCATTGCCACGGCGCGGTTTGAGAGGGGCTCCATCGCTTCCCGAAACGCCGTTCGCCCTGAGCTTGTCGAAGCCTGTTCTGAGCGCCTGGCTTGGCAGGAAGTCGAAGCGGGCCGCTCTTCTTCTCGACGGTAGAGAGTGAGAGAGGGGTGCTTCGACAAGCTCGGCACGAACGGGGAGAGGCAAGTGCCTCACGCTCGCTGGTTCAGCGGACACACAAAAAAGGGCCACGCCAACCTGGGTCGGCGCGGCCCTTTTTCGTGAAACCGGCGCTTATTTCGGCGTAACGACGCTCGGCCCGATCGAGTCCATCACCGCCCGGGCATCGAAGGCGCGGACATTGTCGCGGGGCTTCGGACCCTTGCCGGTCACGATCTCGGCAGTCGCCTCGAACCGGTCGATCGTGCGCACGTCGATGTCGCGGTCGAAGAAAGGATCGCCCCAGAACGGGCTCCAGCTGCGCCAGCCATAGCCGCGGCCATAATAGCGCCAGCTCGGGCCCCAGCCGCCATAGGCGCCGAAACCGCCACCGAAGGACGGCGTGCTGTAGGTGCGCGTCTGGCGATCGACGTCGCGCTCGGTCAGGATGAAATAATCATTGCCGCTCTGCACCGTCAGTTCGGCGGCGCGGAACAACAAATAGCGCTCGACCGTGTCGCGCGAGGTGTAGCTGTTGCCCGAAAAGCTGACGAGATAGCGGTTCGGCTCGACCTGACGGTCGCTATAGCCGGAGCGGGCAAAGCCCGTCCCGGTAGCCGGGCGGTAGGTGGATTCGGTCGCACAGCCGGCAACGGCCAGAAGGGCGGAGGCAAGGGCGGCAGTGGCAAGGCGGCGACGGAGCGGGGAGGCAGACATTCGATTTCTCCAATACGGCAAGATGCGATTGAACGAGCCGCATATGCCGTTAACGGTGGAACGATCCAAAAGCCGTAAGTTTCCGGTGAGGATTTTTACGGCTTCACTTTGTTTTCCCGAACCTGACTAACGGCTTAATGGGGTCGTTTCGCAAGCGTTATTCTCTGTGTTAGGGTACCCAAATCGTCGAAAATGCGACGAAATGGGGAAGGGCGAAATGGCGGGCATGCCGTTGCGGAAACTGCTGCGCGGCAAGGGCGTGCTGGTACTGCCCGGCGTCGCCGCGCTGCTGCTCGTCGCGCTCTTGCAATTTATCGGCCTCGCGCCGCTCGACCGGGTCGGCCTGTTGTTGTTCGACAGCTATCAGCGCGCCACACCGCGGCCTTCTGAGGATGCGCCGGTCAGGATCGTCGATATCGATGACGAGACGATCCGCCGCCTTGGCCAATGGCCCTGGCCGCGCACCGATGTCGCGCGCCTGACCCGGATCCTGACTGATGCCGGCGCTTCGGCGATTGCCTTCGATATCGTCTTTTCGGAAAGCGACCGGACCTCGCCGACGCGCTTGGCCGAGCGGTTGCAGCGCGACAACAGCGCGCCCGCGGTCCTTGCGGCGCTGCGCTCGCTTCCGGACAATGACGCTGCCTTTGCGCAGACCATCGCCATGTCGCCGGTCACGCTCGGCTATTTCCTGACGCGCAGCGGCAAGGGGCCGACAGTCGAACCCAAGGCCGGGATGGCGGTCGCCGGGTCGCAACCCGATGCCGGCGTCACCCGTTACAGCAATGCGATCCAGCCGATCGCCCCGCTGCGCGATGCCGCGAGGGGGCTCGGTTTTGTCAGCCTGGTCGGCGACAGCGACGGCATCCTGCGCAAGGCCCCGCTGATCGCGTCGCAGAACGGGCAGTTGCTTCCCTCGCTTGCGGTCGAGGCGCTGCGCACCGCACAAGGGGCCGGGTCGGTGATGGTCAAGTCGAGCGACGCCAGCGGCGAACTCGGCGGCTCGGGCGCGGCGGTCGTTTCGCTCAAGATCGGCCAGTTCGAGATACCGACTACCCCGGCTGGCGAATTGTGGATGCACTATACACCGCCGCGCCCCGACCGCATCGTGCCGGCTTGGAAAATCCTCTCTGGTGCACTGACTCAGGCGGAGCTGGAGAAGAAATTCGCTGGCCGGATCATCTTTGTCGGCGCGGGAGCGGTCGGCCTGCGCGATCTCGTCTCGACCCCGATGCAGGATCACGACCTTGGCGTGATGGTCCATGCCCAGGCGGTCGAGCAGATGATCCTCGGCCAGTTCGTCACCAAGCCTGACTGGGCGGTCGGCCTCGAGCGCGCCCTTCTATTGGTTCTCGGCCTGTCGATGGCGCTGTTGCTGCCGCGCCTCGGCGCGACGCGGGGCGCGATGCTTGGGCTGGTGCTGGTCGGCGCCATGCTGGCCGGCAGCTGGTTCGCCTATTCGCGCCAGCATTACCTGCTTGATCCGACCTATCCGGTGCTCGCGCTGGTCCTCGTCTATATCTGCAGCACCGGCTTTACCTATTACCGTGAGGAACAGCAGCGCGCCTATATTCATCACGCGTTCGATCGCTATCTCTCGCCGACGCTGGTCAAGCGCATCGTCGATGATCCCGGCCAGCTCGAGCTGGGCGGCGAAGAGCGCGAGATGACCGTGCTGTTCTGCGACATTCGCAGTTTCTCGCGCATCTCGGAAACGCTCACCCCCAAGCAGATCATCCGCTTCCTGATCGCGTTCCTGACCCCGATGTGCGACATCCTGCTCGACCGCAAGGCGACGATCGACAAGTTCATCGGTGACGCGATCCTCGCCTTCTGGAACGCCCCGCTCGACGACCCGGACCAATATGCCAATGCGGCGCGCGGCGCGCTGGCGATGGTCGCGCGGCTCGAACAGCTCAATATCGACATGCCAACGCAAGGCACTGAGCCCTGGCCGGGCACAGTCAATATCGGCATCGGCCTCAACGCCGGGCCATGCTGTGTCGGCAATATGGGATCGGCGCAGCGCCTGTCCTATTCGCTGATCGGCGATACGGTGAACCTCGCATCGCGGATCGAGGGGCTGACCAAATATTATGGCGTGCGCATTGCGATGGGGGAGGCGTTGCAGCAGCATCTTCCCGACTTCGCGATCGTGACGCTGGACCGGGTGCGGGTGGTCGGCCGCGACGCGCCGGAGACGGTGTTCGCACTGCTTGGCGACGAGGCGCTGGCGACGACGCCGGACTATCGGGCCTTTGCCGATCGGCATGCGCGGATGATCGAGGCATATTGGGCGCAGGATTGGGCGATGGCGGCCGGGATGCTCGATGTCGGCGCTGCTGACGCCGCGGTTCATGGGCTGGCGCAACATTATTGTTTGATGCGGGAGCGGGTCGGGCGGTTCCAGGCCGATCCACCTTCGGGGAATTGGGATGGGGTGTTCGAGGCGACCGAGAAATAGAAAAGCTGTCTCGGCCAGCTTGTGCTCTGCGAAATGTGCGCAATTCGCGACAGGCGCTCCATGGCGCGCTCAGGCTACAATCTTCATCCTGCCCATCATGCCTCGTTCGTCGGGACGGAGCGTCAGCACCGACACGCCGGAAGCCGTGACGGCAACCGTGTGTTCGAATTGTGCGGAAAGCGATCCGTCTCTCGTCACGACGGTCCAGCCGTCAGCCTCGGCTCTCACGCTCCGTCTGCCTCGATTGACCATCGGCTCGATCGTGAAGACCATGCCCTCACGCAGGGGGAGGCCAGTGCCCGGCTTTCCGAAATGCAGGACCTGCGGCTCCTCATGCATTTCCCGGCCGATGCCATGGCCACAATATTCACGTACCACGGAATAGCCGTTTCGCTTGGCATGTCGTTCGATCGCCCAGCCGATGTCCCCAAGCCGCGCGCCCGGCCGAACCGCCCGGATGCCCATCCACATGGCTTCGTACGTGGTCTGGACCAGCTTCCTGGCGGCTGGATTTACCGCACCAACCAGGTAGGTCTTGCTGGAATCCGCAATATAGCCATTCTTCTCGAGCGTGATGTCGAAATTGACGATGTCGCCGTCCTGCAGCACGCCCGATCGTGATGGGACGCCGTGACAGACCACATCGTTCACTGAAGAATTCAGCACAAAACCATAGCCATATTGACCCTTGCTCGCGGGCCGGGACTGGAGGTCGTGAACGATGAAACGCTCGACCATGTCATTGATCTCAAGCGTCGACACGCCGGCGAGCGAGGTTCGATCCAGCAGTTCGAATACGGACGCCAGTAGCCGGCCGGATTCGGCCAGCAACGCCAGTTCCTGAGGCTGCTTCGTCATGTGTCGCCGAACGCCGGCGACTGAACCGAAACGCCTGCGGAACTGAGTTCGCGCCCGATGATCTCAGTGAAATTGAGCGCCGGATTGGTCTCGCATAGCATGCCGACCTTGATCCAATAGGCGGCCTGCGCGTTGATCGAACGACACGATACTTTGCTCACGCGGCGCAGCTGTTCGTGCAAATCATCCTCGATGTTCACGATGCCCATCGGAATCTCCATATATGATTCGTATATGGATCATATACATTTGCGTATATAGAAATGCCAGGGTTCGTGTCGCAATTGCCGGCACCCCAGACGGTACTTTCGAATAAGATAGGGTTTGGCCCGCATTTGGTGGTAGTAGGGAATTGTTGCGCATCTTTGGGCAAGCGTATCGAGATAAGCGCCCCAGAAGTTGCTACCGGGTATGGCTTTCGCTCCGCGAGTCTCCGGCTTCCGAAGGCTTCGGCCGTGGAATTTTTTACGCCCCTACCTCACGAAGCGGCCGCCAGCAGCCTCGGCATGGCGCTGGTCTTTTCGTCGGCCACACCCCTGCTCCTCCTCGACGCGCATCTGGTCGTCAAAGCCGCGAGCGGCTCGTTTTGCGCTGCCTTCGGCCTCGACCCCGATATGGTGGTGGGCGCTGAACTGGTCGCACTGGGAACCGGGGAGTGGGGCCTGCCGCAGCTTCGCTCGCTCCTTCGCGCAACCGTTTCCGGCAACGCGGCGATCAAGGCGTATGAACTGGATCTGGTTCGTCTGGGCCAGCCGACACGAACGTTGATCTTGAACGCCCATAAACTCGATTATCTCGGATCCGACGAGGTCCGGATCGCCCTGGCGGTCCTGGATGTGACGGACATGCGCCTCGCGGAAAAACTCAAGGATGATGTCGTTCGCGAAAAGCAGGTCCTGTTGCAGGAGCTTCAGCACCGCGTGGCGAACAGCCTCCAGATTATCGCCAGCGTCCTCATGCAAAGCGCGCGCAAAGTGCAGTCGGATGAGGCCCGCAGCCATCTCAATGATGCCCATCACCGTGTGATGTCCATCGCAACGCTGCAGCGTCAGCTCGCGGCGACCAAGTCGGGCGACGTGGTGCTGCTGCCCTACTTCGCCGACCTTTGCGACAGTATCGGCGCGTCGATGATCTACGATCATGATCTGTTGACCCTTACCGCGATCGTCGATGACAGCATCACCACGTCGGAGGTGTCGGTCAGTCTCGGCCTGATCGTGACCGAACTGGTCATCAACGCGCTGAAACACGCTTTCCCCGAACGTGAAAGATCGGGGAAAATTACGGTCGAATATTGGTCGCGGCCGACGGGGTGGCGGCTGACGGTCGAAGACAATGGTGTCGGCATGCCGGGGGATCACATCACGCGAAAACCCGGCCTTGGTACCGGCATCGTTGACGCGCTGTCCAAACAGCTGAACGCAACGGTAACGATCACCGGCTTGAGCCCAGGAACGAGAGTGGCGATTATTCACCATGAAGGTGCATCAACGGCACTTTTAGCCTGACGACTTGTTCGGCGGGCAATGATCTCGTCAGAAAGCGACCCTTGATGCCCGATCCGGCAGCGCCACTCCTGTTGTATGTCGAAGACGAGCCACTGATTCAGAACCTCGTGGTCATCGACCTTGAGGAGGCGGGTTTCAACCTGGTGGTCGCCGACAATGGCGAACAGGCTTTGCAATTGCTTGCCGCGCATGGCGCCGAGCTGCGCGGCCTGATTACCGATGTGAACCTGGGCGCGGGCCCGGATGGCTGGGAAGTCGCCAGAGCTGCACGCCAGTCGATCGGTGGCTTGCCGGTGGTCTATGTCAGCGCGGCGAGTGATCATGACTGGACATCGCAAGGTGTGCCGGGCAGCACGATGATTGCCAAGCCGTTCGCGGGCTCCCAGTTGGTGGTTGCCATTTCTTCGCTTTTGGTCGTCTCGGATCAGCCGAGCTGAACCCGCCTGATGGCGGTCGATTCTGATGCATGCGAGCGAGCGGGGCACGGCCTGAAATGGCTTCGGGGGCGCTATGCTCTATGCGCAGTCACGATCCAGGCGCGCGAATCGAACAGCACGCCGTCGACGGTAAAACGCGCCTTCAGCAAGGTGCGCAATCGCTGGTGCACCTCGTCGGCCGCCGGGCTCGTACCGGCCAGCTTATCCTTTGACAGGAACAGCCCGGCCACAGCCTCATACGCGGCATCGACATTCGGCCCATAGAAGACCGGTTCGTGGATGTCGGCAAAGTCGATTGCGGCAAAGCCTGCCGCGCTCAGGATGCGCGACGTGACCGCGCGATCGGCAAGCGAGAATGCGGGACTCGCCGTTGTCGAAGGCTCTCCGGCCAGCGCCAGCGCCTGCTGGATGGCGACCGCCCATTCATTGCGCTCGCGGTCCTGCCACACCATCATCACGAGGCGAGCGCCGCGGCGCATCGCCCGGCCGATATTGGCAAAGGCGGCAACCGGGTCGGCGAAGAACATCGTTCCGAAACGACTGATGCACAGGTCGAAATGGGCGGCCGGAAAGTCATGAACCTGCGCATCGCCGAGGTCGAAGCTGATGTTGCGGAGCCCCGCTTCCGCACTGCGCCGGCGCGCGACGTCGAGCATGTCTTCCGATACATCCACGCCGAACGCGCTTCCCTCCGCCGCGGCGCGGGCCGCTTCCCGAGTGGATTTTCCTGCGCCGCAGCCGATATCGAGTATGCGGTCCTGCAGCCCGACGTTGAGCGCGGCGCGGAAATGCTGCTGATACCGTTGCAGTTCGGCATCGTAAAAGGCTGCGCGATCCAGGGCCATCATTGTGCCTTTCCTGGTGCCCGCTCACGGCGCAGTGCTGCCTGCACGGCGGGTCGTGCTTCGATGCGCGCGACATAGTCTGGATATGGCTCGCCCAGGGGTAATTCCATCGCGAGCGCACCGCGCGCCATCACGAACAGATAGGCGTCCGCCGCGCTGAACGCCTCGCCGAACAGATAGCCGTAATCGAGGCGCGGGCCGAGAAAGCCGAACCATCGCACAATGTCGTCGCCGATCGCCTCCCGTGCATCCTCGGGAAGCGAGAAATAGATCGGGAATCGCTTGTGGATCTCGCTGGCAATGAAGCTCAGCATCTCCAGCAGCCGGTAGCGGCCGAGTTCCCCCGGTGGCATGAGATGCGAAGCACGGTCGGCACTCCAGGCGAGGATCGCCACATTCTCCGTCAACACCGCGCCGTCGTCGAACAGCAGCGCCGGCACCAGTCCCTTGGGATTGACCTCGAGATAATTGCTGCCGTCGCCGAGCCGCTTCGACTCGAGGTCGACCTCAGCGATCTCGAACGCGGTTTCGGTCTCCAGCAGCGCGATATGGTCGGCAAGGCTGCTGAATTCTGGAGCAAAGAACAGTTTCATCGGATCAACCTCCATTCCTGCGAGTGAGCGAGGGGGATTTTTGCCGACCGTGCAACGACAGCGCGAGCGCCGGCGCGATGCAGCAGGCGGATGCGAGCGCGCAGCCGGCAAAGCCGAACTGCTCGAACCATGGCCGGTAGAAGAATGCTCCAGCAGAAACGGCGAGATAGGTGACGGCACTGTAAAGGCCCAGAATCGCACCGCGCCGGCCAGCATCAAGCGCGGTTAGCCGACCGACAATCAGGTTCAGGCCGATATGGTTGGCGACACCCCATGCCAGGCAAAGGAAAATGAGGACCGCGGCATGGTCCGAAGCCGCGGCCAGCGCGCAATAGACCAACCCGAGACCCACGAACGCGACCGGGGCGGCAATATTTGGACCATAGCGGTCCAGCAAGCGATCCGCGAACGCCGCGACCCCGAAGCCGATGCCATAAGCTGCGGGCGCGAGCCCGGCGGCCGCCGTCGAGAGGTGCAGGACTCCTGTGAGATGCAGGCCAAGATAGGCGTAAAGGCCATAAAAAGCGGTCATGTAGGTGGCGACAACCAGTAGTGCCGGCGCAACGCCGCGCACGCGGAGCGCGGTCAGCGGTGAATTCGTGCCCGCCAGAGCAACCGGGGAAGGCGCCGGGAATGCCAGGTCCGGGCCGCGACCCACCTTCGCTGCCAGCCAGCCCGCCGCGAGTGCGAGTCCTGCGAACACGAAGCGCCAATGAGCGAAATCGGCGACAATGGCCGACAGGCTGACGCCGAGCACGAGGCTGACGGTCCATCCCGTAAGCACCCATCCCAGTGTCTCGCTTTCGCGCCCTTTCTCGGCGACCAGCGCCGACAGCGCATAGATCGCCGGCAGCGCACACCCGGCAGCCAGGCCGGCCAGCGCCTGGGCAAGGCAGAACACCAGCAGGTTCGGCGCGAAGGCCGACAGGGTGAGCGCCGCTGTCAGGGCGACCAGAGAATGGATGAGCGCCGTCCGGTGGCCGATCCGATCGATTGCAGGGGCGAGCGCCAGAGCACTGGCGGCTGTCGCAAGCCCATAGAGGATGGCGGCGTTCATCACGCCCGGCGCGTCCACACCGACGAAAGAGCGCGCGACTGTGCCGGCGATCGGACTCAGCGCCAGCGAGTTTGCGCCGATCACCGCAATCGATCCGGCCAGCGGGAGAAGCTTGCGCATCAACATATGCCTGTTCTAAATTTCATTAGGACTATGATTGAAACGCACGAATGACATTCAGGAAAGGGTGATTATGCCGAACGCCGAAAAAACAGATCGCATTCGGCAAGTGCCGACAATCGTACGGCCACTCGATACTTTTGACCGAAGAATATTAGGCGCACTCGCTACGAATGCGGACGTCAGCTATGTCGAGCTCGGCCAGATGGTCGGCTTGTCTGCACCCTCGGTTCACGACCGCGTGAAGAAACTGCGCGCGTCGGGGTGCCTGCGCCGCACGGTCGCGGTGCTCGACGCCGCCGCAATCGGTAAGCCATTTCTGGCCTTCGTCCATGTCGACAACACTGGCTGGTGCAAAACCGAGGAATTGATGGCGATGGCCGATCTGCCCGAAGTGGAAGAAATCCACTCGGTCGCCGGCGACACAGGGATGCTGCTCAAGGTCCGTTGCGCCTCGAGCCTGGCATTGGAGGCTTTGCTCGCAAGGCTCTATGCGATGCCGAGCATCAGGAGCACCCGCAGCTATGTTGTCCTGTCAACATATCTGGAACGCACCTCGCAGGCCGGCATCACCGATTTCGCGGACACGGGGGAACTTCACCCTGTCTGACGGCCCGGCTCAGTTGCCGTTGGACATCGTCCGACCGGGCTGTTCGAACGTCTTCACCAACTCGACGACGTCGAAATCATAGGCTTTCCAGCCGCGCCGATCGACCGCCTCGATTGCCGCGTTCCGCTTCTTCTTTGCCTCGGCCAACGACTTTGTATGACCCCAGAATATTTCGGTCCCCCCTTTGGAGAGATGCGCGACGATCCTCCAATAATGCGAGAATTCCACGGGGGTGGGTCCGATCGTCTTGATATAGCCGTCCGGCAGGGTGGCTGTCAGATAGTGCTTCTTCGCCATCGGAGTTCCGCAAAAAAATTGGTCTGTAACGCGAGCGGTATATGCGGGCCAAGCGTGAGATAAACGGGCAATGGTACCAACCGGCGGCTTTGGATTGGAAACCGGCACGCCCGGCATATGTTGACGACGCTATCGGTGGAAAGGGTGTCATGCTCGCGAACAGCGCGGCCGCGGTACACCGCGAACTGGATGGCCGTTTGCTCGCGCAACATCCTTTGTCGGTCGCTTGCGACTTCGCTTTATGGTCCACGCCGATCATTGAAGCCGGATCGCGCCGATTCAATGTCATTTTACACCATGACACAGTGCACCCGGACGAGGCGCCATCGGCGGCTCGGCCTGCTCTTTCTCATGACTGGATCATTTTCGCACTTCTCTCACCCCTGTTCGGGCGGGAGCCGACCCCTGTTCTTCCGCTGCTCCACCGCTGTTATCAATAACAGCGGAAATTCCAATCAAGGCATTGAAAATAAAAACGAAATCAGGGTTTTATATCCAACTTAACAGGGGTGGTTTTTTTATTCCCGGTAAACAGCGGTCGCAAGGCGATGCGAATCGCCGCCTCCCGGCCGTCGCTGGTTCAAATTATCCCGCCGGCACGCCCAATGCGCCCGCCTCGCTCTCGATCCGGGCCTTGGCTCCCGGGTTGGCCGCGATCGCCGCCTTGCGCGCCGCCATGGCGCCGGCGGGTTCGTTGAGCATCATCCGGCTGCGCATCAGCATCACCCAGCCATCGATATTGGCGGGGTTGGCCTTCAGCTTGCCTTCCAGGCTCGCAACCATGCCGCGGGCCATATTGTTCTGCTCGCTCGGCGGCAACGCGGCGGCGGCGCGGATCTCCGCGGCCGAGGGGCCGGGGATCGGGGCATTGGCGGTCGATGTCACGCCGAGCCCCGCATGCGCGTCGGCCGAGCTGATCGCGGCGAGTCGAGACTCGACGTCCACGCCGTTGATCTTGCCGACCTGTACGATAGTGCGGCGCAGGTCGCTTTCCCATGGCGCACCCGCCGGCGTATCGCGCAACAGCGCGAGCCAGTCGTCGATCGCGCCCTTGTGATCGCCCGACAGGTCGCGCTTCACTGCCAGGAAGTACCGGCCGCGCGGATCCTTCGCATCAATCGCCATCGCCTTTTCGAACGCGCTGACGGCCACGGCCGGCATCGGGTCGGTCGGGCTGTTCATCACGCGCGCCTCACCCAGCGCGGACCAGAGATCGGCACGCTCCCGCGCGAGGGCGGTAGCATGTTCATAGGCAGTCACGGCTTCGGCGAATTGCTGCTGCTCGAACGCTGCCGCGCCGAACGCGTGCCAGGCCTCGGCATTGTCGGGCGATGCCCGCGCCTGGTCGCGCAACATGGCGAGACTGCCTGGCTTGTCCGCAACCATCGGCACCGGGTCGGTGAGGGGCCTTGCCGCATCGTTCCTGCCGCGCAACGAGGCGTAGCCGATCGATACGATCAAGACGATTGCCGCAAAGCCCATGATCAGCTTGCCGGTTCGCGAAGAATTGCTGGTCTGATCCATTGCCGTTCCTGCACCTGACCACGTGAAAGGGTGGCGTAAAGCCATGTCCGTGCTAGTGTCTACTGGTCTGTCGAAAGTGCAATCCCGATTGGATGTCGCTTTTGTACAACGGGGACAACTGGGGAGTAAATGCGTGGCGGATAAAGTCCGCATCGCGATCATCGGCTCGGGTCCGGCCGGCCTGAGTGCCGCCGCGCGTGCCGCGCAGCTCGGTCTGTCGCACGTCCTGCTGGAGAAGACCGATCATCTGTCGGACACCATCTTCAAATACCAAAAGGGCAAGCATGTCATGGCGACGCCCAGCCAGCTCACGCTGCGCTCCGACATGGCCTTCGCGGCGGGCAAGCGCGAGGCGATCCTCGATGCGTGGAACCGGCTTGCATCCGAACATGGCATCAACGTCCGCTATCGCAGCGAGGTAAAGTCGATCACCGGCGCCGAAGGTGATTTTACTCTCGCTCTGACGGACGGCGCGTTCATTACCGCCGAGACAGTGGTGCTGGCGATCGGCACGCAGGGCAATCCCAACCTGATGCGCTGCACCGGCAGCGACATGGGCCATGTCCAGTATCAACTCGATGATCCCGGCGCGTATATCGACGAGCATATCACCGTGATTGGATCGGGCGATGCGGGGATCGAGAATGCGCTCGGGCTCGCCGCCGATGCCGCGCAGGGCAATGTCATCACGATCCTCAACCGCTCGACCGATTTCGCGCGTGCCAAGAACGCCAATGTCAAACTGCTCACCGAGGCAGCGGAGGCCGGGCGGATCACGATCCGGCTGCAGACCACGCCGTGCGAGGTGCGCGGTGGTCAGTTGATGCTCGACGCGCCCGACGGGCAGACGACGATCCGTTGCGACCGGATCATCGCGCGGATGGGCTCCGCCGCGCCGCGCGCCTTTGTCGAGGCATGCGGGGTCGAGTTCAGCAGCGCCGATCGTGAGGCGTTTCCCAAACTGTCGCCGGTGTTCGAATCCACCAATCCCGGTATCTTCGTGATCGGTGCGCTCGCCGGCTATCCGCTGATCAAGCATTGCATGAACCAGGGCCATGACGTGGTCGAGTTCATCAACGGCAACCACTTGCTGAAGCCGGCCGACGAGCCGATCCTCGAGGCCAAGTTCGAGCGTCTCCGCGTGAACCGCTCGGTCGACGACTGGCTCGATCTGCTGCGCACCAATATCTCGATTCTGAACGAGCTGTCGCCCTTGCAGATGCGCGAGTTCATGCTCGGCGCCGAAGTTCGGGCCTTCAAGCCCGGCGAAACGATCTTCGAGCGCAACGACCCCGGCTCGTCGCTGTTCGCCCTCGCTGAGGGGACCGCTTTGGTTCAGGTCGACAAGGACGATCCGGCGAATACCGCATTGATCGAACAGGGCTCGATCATAGGCGAGGTCGGGCTGATTTCGGGCCGGCGTCGTGGTGCGACCGTGGTGGCGGGCAGCCCGGCGATCATGGTGGAGGTGCCGCGTACCGCGGCGCTCAAGCTGATGGCGTCGGTCCCGGCGGCGAAGCGCGCCGTCACGCGTATTTCGGTCGAACGGCAATTGCTGCAGCTGTTCGCCTCCGGCCTGACCGCTGCCGATCTGGTCGAAGTGCTCGACACGGCGGAGCTGATCACGGTCAGCGCCGGCCAGCCGATCATCACCGAAGGGGAGGATGGCGAGGACATTTTCGTCATCCGCGTCGGCAGCATGATCGTCGAGAAGATGGTCGGCAAGAAACCGGTGTTCCTGTCCTATCTTCCGGCCGGATCCTATGTCGGGGAGATGGCACTGATCTCCGGCGGCCCGCGCACCGCGACGGTCAAGGCGGCGGTCAAGTCGGAGGTGATCCGGCTTCACGGCGCGGCGTTCAGCCGGCTGATGCGGGCCAAGCCCCGGCTGCTCGACCGCACCCGCGCGGACATGGCCGCACGGCAGAACGTCAACGCCTTTGTCGAGAGCCGCAAGAACAGCTTTTCGGGCGTGGTCGACATGTATTCGCAGACCGCGACGTTCCTGGTCGAGAACGGCATCGGCGAGGCGACCGACGTGCTGTTGATCGACGAGAATCTGTGTGTCGGTTGCGACAATTGCGAAAAGGCCTGTGCCGACAGCCATGAAGGACTGTCGCGGCTCGACCGTGAGACCGGGCGGACCTATGCGCATCTCCATGTGCCGACCAGCTGCCGGCATTGCGAGCATCCGCACTGCATGGCCGATTGCCCGCCCAATGCGATCCATCGCGGCCAGGATGGCGAGGTGTTCATCGACGACAGCTGCATCGGCTGCGGCAATTGCCAGCGAAACTGCCCTTATGGCGTGATCCGCATGGAAAGCGTGCCGCCGAAAAAGCCCGGGCTGATGAGCTGGCTGATGCTCGGCGCGGGGCCGGGCCCCGGAGAGCCGTCCAAGAAATGGCGCGCCAAGCATGGCAAGCCTGGGGTCGAAAAGCCCAAAAAGGCGATCAAGTGCGACATGTGCGCCGGCATTACCGGCGGTCCCGCCTGTGTTCGCGCTTGCCCGACCGGCGCCGCGATCCGCGTCGCGCCGGAGGAATTCCTCACGGTCGCGCGGCTCGAGAGCGAGGAACAGTCATAGTCAGCCGATCGGCCATTGCCGTCCGCGGGGCGACCAATGCCACTGCGCGACATGACGGATTCCTGCGCCACCGGAACTTTCGCTGGCTGAAGATCTCGGTCGGGCTGAGCATGGTCGTGACGCTCGCCTATCTGCTGATCGACGTGCGACCGCGGCCCAATGGCGGCAGCTGGTATGGCTATACGCTCGGCACGATCGGAGTCCTGCTGATCCTGTGGCTGACCGCGCTTGGGCTGCGCAAGCGCGCGATGACCAGCGGGCGCTGGTCGCTCAAGGCGTGGACGAGCGCGCATGTCTATCTCGGGCTCAGCCTGGTGGTGATCGGCACCCTGCACACCGGGTTCCAGTTCGGTTGGAACGTGCACACTCTGGCTTATGTGCTGATGATGCTGGTGATCCTGTCGGGGATCTTCGGCATCTCGGTCTATGCCGTGATCCCGCGGCGGATGAGCGACAATCGCGAGCAGATGACGCAGATGCAGATGCTCGACGGCTTGCGCGCGGTCGATCGCCAGCTCCACGATTCCGCACAGCCGCTACCGCAGCGCGAGGCGGCGATCGTGCAGCGCTCGCTTGAGCAGGACCCGTTCGGTGGCGGGATCGCGGCGCGGCTGACCGGCCGCTACCCGCGCTGCGCGACCGCACAGAGCTTCGAGGAGATCCGCCGGAGCACCGGCCCGCGCCCCGACGTCGGTACCGATCCACTCGAGAAGATCGACGCGCTGCTCGACCGCAAGATGGCGATGCTGGTGCAGCTGCGGCGGCATCTGCGCTACAAGGCGATGCTCGAGATCTGGCTATATATCCATGTGCCGGTGACCTTTGCGCTGCTCGCCGCGCTGACGGCGCATATCGTCAGCGTGTTCTTCTACTGGTGAGGCGGGGCGGATGAGCTTCCTGATCCGGCAGATCAGCCACACCGCCGACGGGCGTGAGATCGTACGCGGCGTCACCCATGCCGACGACAGCCTGACCATTGGCCGTGCGGCGAACAATGACATCGCGCTGCCCGACCTGGCAGTCACGCCTTATCATGCGCGGATCGACCTGCAGGACGACAAGCGCATCACGATTACCGCGCTGGGCACGCTCGGTTTCGAGGTCGATGGGCGGACGCGGAGCAAATGCGACGTCAACAGCGCCAAGGGCGCCGAAATCGCGATCGGCGGTCACCGCATCACCGTTTCGCACGATGCCGAGGACCATGTCGTCCTCACCGTCCAGCGGGTCGAGGCGGTGTCGGACGCTGCCGAATATCGCGAGGAGGCGACGGCCTTTTCGCTGCACGACCTGATGCTGAGTAAGCGCCGGTCAGCCTATATCCTGGCGATCGGCATCCTGCTCGTCTTCCTGGCCTGGCCGGTTTGGACCTTCATGCACCCGGCCGAGGACAAGCGCAGCATCTATGCCTTCACGGCTGACCATAATTGGTCGAGCGGGCCGCTGAGCCAGGCGCATCACGAACTGGAGGGGAAGTGCACCGCCTGTCACCAGCAGGCGTTTGTGTCGGTGCGCGATACGAGTTGCACCGCTTGTCATAAGGACGCGCATGAGCATGCTCCGCCATCGCGCCTTGCCGGCGCCCGCGCAATGCCCGGCCTTGGCGGGCGCCTGCTGCAAGGCGTCGCGACTGCGTTCGGCAAGCCGGAAGCCGGGGCGTGCGTCGATTGCCACACCGAGCATGAGGGGGCCGGGCCGATGCCGCCGACCGCCCAGGCCTTCTGCACCGATTGTCATGGCAGCCTGAAGCAGAGGCTGGCCGATACGAAGATCGAGAATGCCGGTGACTTTGGCACCACGCATCCGCAATTCCGTCCGCTGGTCGCGGCGAAGGCCGGCGCGCAGCCGGCACTGTCGCGCGTGTCGCTTGATGCCCGGCCACTCGACGAAAGCGGGCTGAAATTCCCGCACAAGCTCCATCTCGATACGCGCGGCGGCGCGGCGCAGATGGCGCGGACGCTCCGGGATCGCAAAGGCTATGGCGACGCGTTGGTCTGCGCCGATTGTCACCGCCCGACCGCCGATGGGGTGCGCTTCCTGCCGGTCGATATGGAGCAGGATTGCCAGGCCTGTCACAGCCTCGCCTTTGACCGGATCGGCGGAACAGTGCGTACGCTGCGCCATGGCGACGCGGCGCAGATGATGGCCGATCTGCGCGCGCTCTACCGCTCGACCGCGCCACCGCGTCCGCTCCAGCTTGGCGGGATGGCGCGCCGGCGGCCGGGCCATTATGCCGAGGGGCAAGTCTACAACATCTATTTCGGCGCTGCCGCGCGCCGTCCGGCTGCTGGCGACGCGGCGATCCGGGCGGTCTTCTCGCCCGGCGGCGCATGTTTCGATTGTCACACGGTTACGCCGCCGGGCGTCGGCGGTGCGGCGGATTGGACGGTGATGCCGGTGCATCAGGCTTCGCGTTATATGATGAAGGGCTGGTTCGACCATAAACCGCACCGTACCGAGACTTGTGTCAGCTGCCATGCCGCGCCTTCATCCATGCGCTCGGCCGACCTGCTGTTGCCCGGCATTGCGACGTGCCGCACCTGCCATGGGGGTGAGGGGTCAAAGGCGAAAGTGCCCTCGACCTGCGCGTCCTGCCATAGCTATCATGCGGGTCCCGATGCGCCCTGGGTCTCGCACTTGTCCCCGAAGCGCGTCGCAGCAATGCGGCCGGGGGACCCCGGCGGGGGTGCCGTGCCATGACAAAGGGAGGCAATGTGCTGATTGCCCAGATCACCGACACCCATCTCGGCTTCGAGACCGGCAATCCGGACGAGCCCAACCGCCAACGGCTCGATGCGGTGCTGGCGCTGCTGACCGAGGGGGTGAACCGGCCCGACCTGATGATCGTCTCGGGCGACCTGGTCGATAAGGGCGATGCGGAGAGCTATCGGCGCTGCGCCGCCGCATTCGAAGCCTGCCCGTTTCCGGTCTATCCCTGCCTCGGCAATCACGACGATCGCGAGACGTTTGCCAGGGTTTTCCCACAAATACCGATGACCTCGGGCTTCGCTCACTATTGCGTAGCGCTCGACGGGCTGCGGATCATCCTTCTCGATACACTCGAGCCCGGGCGGCACGGCGGCGGCTTCTGCGAGATCCGCGCGGCCTGGCTGGCAGAGCAGCTTTTCGAGCAGCGCGACGTGCCGACGATCATCGTCATGCACCATCCGCCCTTCGATGCCGGCATCGACTGGATGAGCACCAAGAGCAACGAGCCCTGGGTTGCACGCTTTACCGATGTGATCGCCGGGCATACGCAGATCGAGGCGATCTGGTGCGGGCATCTCCACCGGCCGATCGTGGCGTCATGGCGCGGCGTGCCCGTAACGGTCTGCCCGGCGACCTCGGCGCAGCTGGCACTCGACCTGCGTCCGATCGATCCCGAGGCGATGGATGGTCGGCCGATGGTGACGAATGACCCGCCCGGCTATGCGCTGCACCGATGGAGCGGTGGCGGGCTGGTCACGCACTTCGACACGGCACAACCGCGCGAGACGCTGGCGCAGTTCGACGAGACGATGCAGCCGCTGGTGCGCGGGCTGTTTGCGGAGCGACCTTCGTAAGGAGTCTCACAGGGAGAAAGGTCAGCTGGCCGGCACCTTCAATGGCGGTCGCCAGGCACTCATATCGACCGCATCGCTGACCTTGTACGGTACGCCGCTGCGGTTGAGGAATAGCCGCTCCATTTCGACCCGCGTGAAGGGGCGCGAGCCCAGCCGCCCGAATACCGCGATCTGCCCGCCGGTCTCATCGACTGCACGGTCGCGGTCGAGGCCTTTCGACATCGACAAGGCAGGGGTGGGCGTCTTCGCCCAGGCGATCAGCTCGGGCCTGGGTGCCGGCGAGAAGCCATAGAAATTGGGCTGGCTGGCCGGGGAGGTGAGTTGGATCACCTTCATCCCGTTGCGGCCATCGGCGACATAGGCGAACAGCGAGGCATTGGTGCTGCCGACGATCACGTCCTGCGTGTCGTTCATCCGCCCACCGAAGCTCTCCCGCGAATAGATCACTGGCCGGGTCGGGTTGGTCACATTGGCGATCACCAGCCCATCAGGCGCCGGCGGCGATATAGGCATAGGTGCGCGCGACATAGAGACGGCGGGCATCGCCGAGCGGGATCGTGCCCGACGGCACCGCGACGGGATCGCGCAGCCGTGTCACGTCAAACAGCTTCACGCCCTCGGCATCGGTAACCCAGAGATAGCGGAACTGGATCGCGCTCGCCCGCGCATCGCGCAGCGGCCGCACGGCGGCGAGCTTCGGGTGAAGCGGATCGGCCAGATCGACCACCACGAGTCCGGCATCGGCAGTGATATAGGCCACCTCGCCGGCGAGGATGATGTGCCGCGCGCCCTTCAGCACACCGCCTTCGTTCCAGGTAACGGCACGCTTGAGGAAGTTGTTGCGGAACTCGCCATCCGCCATCGTCTCGATATTGACGAGGATCAGCCCTTCGACCGCATCGGTGATCGCGGCATAGCTGTAGATCGGCAGGAAAGGCTGTTCCTGGTTGGCGTCGCGCATCACCTGGGTATTGCGCAACGGATTGATCGGCTGGTCGGTCGGCAGTGCCATGCAGGTCGCGTTGGGCGAGGCGACATGCGTGTCCTGCCCGAGCTTCGAGAAGGGCGCCGAGACGATCCGCTCGGAGAAACCCTTGTTGGCGATCGACGCGACGTCATAAACGCGAAAACCGCCGCGCCCCTCGGCGACATACATATATTCGCCGCGCAATTGCAGGCAGCCGACCCGATCCGACGTGCCCTGCACGACGTTGCTGAACTCTTCCTTGGGTCGGGTCTCGCCTGATAATTTCCGATCGAAGGTCTTGCCGCGCACCCAGTTGCGCAGCTCGCGGCCATTCTGCTCGACATGCATGCGCCAGTAATCGGGATAGGCATATTTCTGCAGATAGGACCCGATCACCGCCTGCGGCTCGTCCCATTCGGTCACCCGTACCGCCTCGAACCCGCCATCCAGTCCGGTCCAGGCGTTGAGCCCGACAAAATTGACATAGTTGGTACCGAGCAACAGCAGCTGCGCCATGATCGCGTTATTGTCGTCCTTCACCGAGAGGTGGCAGTCGCTGCACGTCTTGGTCTCGGTGGTGCGCACAGTGTGTGGGAAATGCGGCGCAAAGGCTTGGGATGAAAAGCCGATCGCGCTGATCGGCGGCTGCTGGATATAGATGCGCTCGCGATTGACGTTGGTCGATGACAGCACCAGCGCCGAGGTCGAGCGCACCGGCGCCACCTGGTTACCCTTGGTGGTCTGGTGGCGGCCAAGCTGGAACATGTCGTCGCGCGCGACCTGCGGGTTGTAAGTCGCGAAGTTGCGCGTCTCCTCGCCTTCGTAATGATGGCTTTTGGTCTTCTGGTTCGCCTCGATCGGCAAATGACAACCGCCGCAACTGGTCGTCCAGCTCAGGTGGCAGGTGAAGCAGGCGACTTCATTCTCGCGGTGCGCACGGTCGGTGATCGGTACGCCCGGGCCAAAGGCGAAGCGGCCGTCATCGGCGCCCGACCGGCTCATCAGCTTGGCGCGTGCTGCCTTGGCATTGAAATAGGGGCTGGCCGGATCGACGCTGTCGCGCACCAGATGCACGGTCCATTCAAGGCTGGGGTCGACGATCGAACGCTGCACCAGCTTGCGCCGTCCGCCGCCTTCGGCAACCCATTCGAAGCGGCGCTGGCCATCGGGGTTGCGCAACAAGGTCAGATCGCTGCCTTGTGGCCGTGCTGCGGGCCCTGAGGTGCGCAAGGTCGGATAGGCATCGGCGGTGCCGTGGCAATCCTTGCAGCCAATCTCCACCGCATTGGCGACTTCGCCCTGGATCAGGCCATTGCCATGGCTGTCCTGGGCAAAGTGGCAATCCGCGCATTGCAGGCCCTTCTCCGCATGGATGTCCATCAGATGGACCGCTTTGCCCGGGTTGGTGCCGGGGGGCACGAACTTGGGTTCGTCCTTCCGGCGCCATTTCTCGGGATCGTCGGGCCAGACGATATTGCCCTCGGCATCGAGCAGATTGCCCTCGCGATCGCGCTTGAACACTCCGCGGAAATTCCAGCCATGGCCGTGATAATCGGCGAACTGCGTGTCCTTCAGTTCGGGATTGAGATCATAGACACTACGCAGGAAATCGACATCGCCCCATTTGCCGCGCACCGCCGCCGCCTCGGGATTGCGGTCGAGGATCTCGCGCTGCTCGGCGGCGGTCGGGTATTTCTGCTTCTCCGGCCACATCTTCGGCGCATCGGATTCATAATCCCACATCGTGTAGCCGAGATAGGAGTTCAGGAAGATGTTGGGCTGGTGCATGTGACACGACATGCACTGCGCGGTGGGAATGGCGCGGGTGAAGGCGTGCTTGAGCGGATGGCCGCTTGGTTTGATACCCGGCTGGACCAGATCGCCATGGCCGTCCCGGGCGGCACTGGCGGCGATGGTCGGATCGACCGTCTGGCTCTGCCCGTCACGGCCGAACTCGGCATAGATCAGGCTGTGCCGCGGCTCACGGTCATTGGCGTAGATCACATGACAGCCGGTGCAGCCCGATCCGCGATAATCGCCCGGCTGGTCATTGGTGCCCATGAACCACATCAGCGGATCGTTGAGCCGGGTCTTGTGGATGTTGAGGATCGGGATCGCGACGCGCAGGCCGGTGGCGGGGCCGCGATTGGATTGCTTCAGGTCGGGCCGGCCGGGCTCCTCCAGTCGCTGGATCGACCCGGTGGGATTGGGCAGGCCGACCTCGGCGAACTGGGTGTTCACATTGCGCCCGCCGCGTTCGAACACGCGGAACACGTCACCCGGCGGCGTCACCTGCCATGTCGGCAATGGATACAGGGCGGCAAGCGCACCACGCGCCTTCTCCGCCGCCGTCACCGTGCCCGGCGGCGCGCCGGGCGAGACGATCTTCGCCGGCTCGCCGTCACGCGTATAGGCCTCGCCGAAGAGGTAATTCTTGTACGGGACGATGCCGTTATTATAGGCCGCGCCGCCGAACAGCATCGCGCCCGACGCCATGATCGACCGCTCGGCCTTTTCGATCACTTCGATATGGCACGCGCCACAAGCTTCGCGCGCGATGCGATAGTCGCCCGGATTGACGAAGCGGATAAACTCCGGCGCTTCGCGGTTGAGCAGGGTGTAGCTGCGTTTGGGATTGGCCGAATCCGGGAAATTCCAGCTCTTCGGGTACATCGGTAGAATATGCGCGCGGTCGCGCGCGGCGACATAATCCGGGTCGTCAAACCCCTTGCCGGGATCACCGATCACGCCGGCATTGCCGCCATGGCAATCGACACAGCCAAGCATCACCGCGGGTGAGCTGTGCATGGTCGGTTCGTCGGTGCGGGTATGGCACGAATAACAGCCGGCGGATTTCTCCGCGACTTGCGCCGCAGTCTGGCTCATCGGCGCCGGCGGCGCGGCGAGATAGACTCGCGCCACCGCTTTCTCCTCATCGCTGGCATGAAGCGCGCTGGGCAGCAGCAGGGACACGGCAAAAGCCAACACCGCCGTCGCCAGGCACCAGAAGGAGGCGGAGAGGCGGGGTAAAGCGCGCATCAGTAGCTCAGGATCACATTGGCGAGGACCGAGTAATACGCCCGGTTCCGGTCGCTATTGGCGAACAGGTCGCGAAAGCCCTTGCCCGGTGCCAGCACTGCGCCGGACAGGCGGAAGACGATGTTCTGCGTCGCCTTGGGCCGCCAGATCGTCGCCGCCGACAGGTCCCAGCCGATATCTCTCGGGATGCTCCCTTCGTTGCGCAGCGTCTGCAATACATTGGTCGATGCGAACCAGAGGTGATTGATATTGGTAGACAAACGGATACCGGGCGTCAGGTCGAAATCCGCCCCTGCACCGGCCAGCACCGTACCCGGATTGTTGAAGTTCGACTGACCCTGTTCCTTGGACGAGCGCAGCGAATTGAGGATGCCGTTGCGTCCGCTGATCGCCACGGCACGGCCGCCGCCGGCAAAGGGAATGGTCTGGCGGATCCAGTAGCTGGTGTCGGCGCCGGCAAAGACCGGATTCTCGAAGATCGCGTCGAAGCCGCTTTCCTTGTCGTCATAGGGATCGGTATCGCCGCTGGCATAGAGCGCCGATGCGCGGATGCGGATCCAGTCATGGTCGTAGCTCAACTCGCCCGCCCCGAAAAAGGCGCGAATCTGCGCCGGGCGGCTGGTGAAGAAGCTGTTCCGGTCCTCGCCCAAAGCGGCATAGGCGGACGCGGTCAGGTTGAACCGCCCGATCCGGCCATCGGCATTATAACCGAGATAGACCACGTCATAATCGCGCCCGCGCAGGTCGCCGAGCAGGGCTGGACGGACCGGGAAGCCATTATCGTCGATCTCGATCCGGCCGCTTTCGCGATTGCGGTTATAGACTGCGGTGATCTGGCTGGTCAGGCCGGGAATGAGGAAATCCTGGCGGTAGAGATTGGCGGCGAACACCCAATCGTCGCGCGGCCGCTGCACCACGCTGTTCAGGCCGGAATTGGTGTCCTTCTCCAGCCGCCAGAGGGCTGCGAGATTGAACTGGAAACGGTTATTGTCGCGATTGCCGAAGAAGCGCAGCCCTAGCTGTTGATCGTTGAACAGAAAGCCACGGAAGTCGCTCTGAAAAGGTTGAATTCCGATCCTGATCGATCTGAAGTCATAGCGGTCAGATGTGTTGCGCAGGTGATAATCGACAAAGGCTTCCTGCACGCCGAGGAAATGGTCGGTGCGGTGGCTCGGCTTGCTCGGCTGGACGAACAGCACGCGGCGCTCGGGCACATTCACATGGCTGACATTGAACGCGAGGCTGAGGCGATACTCGACCTCGGGCGGCTTGAACGCGGTCGATCCCTTGATCAGCGCCGCGCCGACGATGAAGGTCTGCGACAGGATATAGCTTGCGTCCTTGCCGAACACATCGAGGCTTTGCGGCCGTTCGGTGGTCTGTACCCCGACCGGGATCGGGAAAGTGCGCGGCTCGATCACCGTGTCGCTCACCGCGCTGGCGACGAAGAACCAGTCGTCGTGATGGATCGGCAGCCATGGCACCTTGGCGCGGTTGATCGGGCGATCGCCCTTCAGCGTATTCTGGTTGTACGGGTCGAACCAGCGCTCTTTGATCACTCCGAGAGATTCGATCAGCCGCCAGCGATCCGGCACCGGCACCTGATCGGTCGGAAAGGCTTCGGGCGGTGGCGCGCGCACTGCGCCGATATTGTTCTGAGTGACCGGGTCGGGCAGCGGCTTTTCATAGCCTGGGCGGCGGCGGCCCTCGATCGTGTCGACCGGCGAGGCGAGGGGATCCTTCGCTTCTTCCTGCGGTGGCGGTGGCACGTCCTGGGGCGGTGCTGTCGCCTGCAGCGCCAGCGCGAGCATCGGCATGAGCGACGGTGCCATGGCTATAGCCCCGCACAGACATTCTGGGCGGATGTGTCGAGGAACGGCGCGAACGGGCAATTGACGTAGCGCAGGCGCACTCCGCTGCCGATCGGCACGACCAGGGTATCGGCCCGGATCGCGGTTGGTGCATTGCCGATGCCACCGACCCGCGCGCCACCTCTGTCGAGCCCGAGAAAACCGATCATGTCATCCTGGTCGATGCCGTCGCCCGACACGCCGATCGCGCCGACCAGTACCGATCCGCGATAGATCGGCACCGATCCGGGAAAGATCTGCAGGCCGTTCTGCAACCGATTCTGGCCCATCGCCGCGTCGGGAATGAAGCTGCAGCGCTGCGGCGTATCTGTGGGGCTTGCGCCAGTGACGAAGGCGAGATGCTGGCCGAGATTGGTGAGTATCAATGCCGATTGCAGCCCGGTCGAGAAGGGATTGAACTGCGCGATCGGGCGCGACAGCGGGCCGTTGGGACTGCCAACCTCGCCGTCGGGGAAATAGGGTCGCGCGAGCAGGCCGGTGGCGCGATCGGTAAAGGCAGTGGCGCCGGTCAGGGCGGCCGGATCGTTGAGGAAGCTGCGCGTCGCACCGGCAGATCCCCGAACATCGGCGCTTGGATCGCCGAGCAACTGGATGGCGGCATGGCTGTTGGAGAGGAACGCGGCGGTGCGTGCCTTTTGCAGCGAAACATCGGTGCCGAAGATCGGCGCATCGGGCGAGCGCACCACGCCAAGCACGGCGCCGCGCGTATCGACCAGCGATATGGTGACCTGGGCGCGGCTGTCGAGCGGTTGGCGGATCTGCGCGCGGGCGCGGCTCATGATCGTGAAAGCTTCCTCCAGCACCGCCCTGGTCTCGGCGGCGGAGAGTGGCTGGGCGAGGTCTGCGCCGTCGGTGCCAGCACGGACCGGGAAGCGATTGGCGCCTGATCCATCGGTCAGGATAAAGGCATCGCGATTGGCGAATTCGGCTGCCGTGGCGGCGCGAATGCCTGAGGCTTCACTACCATAGGCAGTGCCGGCGAGGATCACTGGCATCGGCGTGCCGAAATAGCCGCGCACCGCGACCAGGCTGCCGAGCGCCGGATCGGTCACGGCATAACTCGGCGTACCGCTGCTGGTCAGGCCGGCATAGCTTGCATCGCTGAAGCGCAACTGCGTGCCGTCGACAAAGATGTGGTTGGCGCGGATGCCTTCGGGCGCTTCGAAACCGACCGTGCCGGCAAGCGCGATATATTCCTCCGGGTCGTTGTCGACGTTCAGGGTATCGGGATCGAAGCCATAAACGCCATCGGCCATGACGCCGATGCCGCCGACCACTACGCCATTCTTGTACAGCGGAAAGCCGCCGGGATCGGCCGACAGGCCAAGCGGCGAGCGCTTTGGGCCGATCAGTGCACCGCCGCCGCCCGACACATAGCGCGCCGCCAGATCGGAACAGGGCAGTTGGCTGAACTGCACGCCGAACAGGGGGCCGCTTTCCAGGCCGGCGGTCGAGGGCGCGGGCGGGAAATGCGGCTGGATGATCTGGCTCGCAGTGCGGGTCGAAAAGGCATTGCCGCTGCTCGACAGATAGGCGCCGGTCACCGCCTTGGCGATCGCGCCTGCTTCGGCCGGCACGATCAGGTTCTGTGCGTCGATATTCGCTCCATTGGGTGCTGCGCTGGTCGTCGCGGTGGCACGTGCGCCGGTCATGCGAAACACCGCCAGCACATTGCCGACGCGGTCGACCACGGTGATCACGGCAGGCAGGCTGCGCGCGCGCGCTTCGGCGGCGGCACGGGCGATGATCGTCTGCACATCGGTGATGCTCAGCGCTTCGGCGGCAGGAACGGCGTAGAGATTGCCGGGAGGAGGAGAGGGCGTCGGGGTCGGACTCCCGCCGCCACTGCTGCCGCTTCCACCGCCCCCGCATGAGGCGAGCAGTAGTGAGATACCGGCGAGCAGTGCCGACCCGTGCCTCATGCCGGGCAGCATGGAATCCGACTTATCCCTCCTGCTTCCCCGGCGAAGGCCGGGGCCCAGATGGAAAGCATTTGTTGGCTTGGTGCTTCGCTTTGTTACCTCGACCTTCTCGACTGGGCCCCGGCCTTCGCCGGGGAAGCCGAAAGGTTTCGCAGGAACGTAGCTAGGCGACATCACCGCAGCACTCGGATGCTGCGCACGGCCTCGGCAAGCGAGGCGCGGAAGGCGGGACCGCGATAATCGTTCGGATCACGCACCGCGGCATAAGCGCGGTTGATATTGGCGCGGATGCCCGCCGCCGCGCCGAGCGTAATCCGGCCCTGCTTGACCAGCGCGTTGAGCAAGGTGTCGATTGCCATTACCGCCTGCACCGAGCCTTCATAATCGGTGAAGCGTGGCACGGTCGCTGGGCCGGCGATCGCATCGACCATCGCAAAGGCGGTGTCGCCGCCGCCACTCCCTGCCGATAGCGCTGAGGCAAGCCCGGATGCGGTAGCCGCCAGTCTTTGTCCCGCCGCGATGGCCGAGGCGCGATCCTTGCCCAGCGCGGTGTGGAAGGCGCGGCTGTCGCTGTCGAAGCGCGTAGCCATGTCGGGCGCCGCGACACGCGCAGCGGCGCCGAGCAGGATCATATTCTCATCGTTGAACGGCGGCATGCCGGCCGGGATCGGCCGGCCGGGATTGCTCTCCCAGGTCTTCACCCGGTCTTCCTGATCGTAGATCTTGCGGTGGCAGCTATGGCAGTCGAAAAAGGCGAATTCGGGGAAAGCACCTTCGCTGCCGCGCGGGGTCGCATAAAGGGTCAGTGCGCGATTGACCGCCATGGCCTGGCCGACCGCCCAGGTTCGCGCGCTATCCGGCCGCCCCTTGCGCCGGACATAATCCGCATCCTCGTCATGATGCTGCTGCATCGTCGAGAACAGGTCGAGTTCGAACGAGATGCGCGGATGGCCCGCCGAATAGAGCCGGTGCGAAGCGAACTGACCCGGCCTGCTGCTACCGAAATGGCAATCGAGGCATACCGCGGCGCGTGTTGCGGGCTGATCGAGTGCCACCATACCGCGCGACACATTCGCGGCATGGCTCGCGCCGACCGCATAATGCGAAGCGATCCAGCCAGAACTGGGCCCATGGCACGCCTCGCAGCCAACACCGTCGCCCTGCTGGAAGCGCGCGCCGCGTGATCCGCCGGTTGGTGTGGCATGGCATCCGGTGCAACTCTGCGACGCGGTTGGATCGCCGAGGCCAAGCGTCGCCGCGATCTGGCGCGCACGTGCGCCGGACAGGACGGAGAAAGCTCGACTATGTGCGCCGCCCGGGGTGGAGGGTTCCTGCCAGCGCATCAGCTCGTCCTGGCGGACCACGGCGCCATCGGCCTCCATCCGGCCGTGGCAGGTCGATCCGGCGCAACTCGCAACCCCCTGGTAACTGCCCTGATCCCGGTCGGCGGCATCGGCGCGCGATCCGGGGGATCCGACCAGTAGGGCCAGCGTCAATAAGCTCAGGCTCGCTACGCCCATTGTGAGCGCGGCCAGACGTGATCCAATGATATGGCCAGCGATCGCCATGCTGCGAGCTATTCCCCTTTGGCCACCGGATGCTGTGCATCTCGGCAACGCAACTTACGCACGCAACCCTCCTGATAATCCTGCCCGAAATGGCCGCGTCGGAACAGAAAAATCTTGGTGGCGGATGGGACGATTCAGCGGGCTTGCCGGCTCAGCGCCGGCGGATGACCAGGTTACGAATCTCGGTCATGTCCTCCATCGCGAAACGAACGCCTTCGCGGCCCAGTCCGGAGTCTTTCACGCCGCCATAAGGCATGTTGTCGACGCGGTAACTCGGCACGTCGTTGATCACCACGCCGCCGACCTCAAGCCGGTCCCAGGCATCGAACATCTTGAACAGATCGCGGGTGAAGATACCGGCCTGCAGCCCGAACTTGCTGTCATTCACCTCGGCAAGAGCATCATTGAAGTCACTGAATTTACTAAGGACCGCAACCGGCCCGAATGCTTCTTCGCGATACAATGCGGTGTCGCGGTCGACCTGGTCGAGCAATGTGGCCTCGAGCATCGCACCATCGCGCTTTCCGCCGCAGAGCAGGGTCGCGCCGCCCGTCACGGCCTGTTGGATCCAGCCGTCAAGCCGGCGCGCCTCACCCTCGGAGATCATCGGGCCGATAAAGGTCGCACGGTCCTTCGGGTCGCCCGCGACCAGAGTGCGGGTCCGGGCGACCAGCATGTCGCGGAACCGGTCATAGATATCGGCATGGATGATGATCCGCTGCACCCCGATGCAACTCTGTCCCGACTGGTAGAAAGCGCCGAAGATGATCCGTTCCAGCGCATCGTCCAGATCTGCGTCATGATCGACGATCACCGCGGCATTGCCACCGAGTTCGAGGATGACCTTCTTCTTGCCTGCCTTGGCCTTCAGCTCCCACCCAACTGCCGGTGATCCGGTGAAGCTGAGCAATTTCAGCCTGTCGTCCTCAGTGAACAGGTCCGCGCCTTCACGGTGCGCGGGCAGAATCGAGAAGGCGCCTTCGGGCAGATCGGTCTCGGCGAGAATCTCACCCATGATGATCGCGCCGAGCGGGGTGCGGCTGGCCGGCTTCATCACGAACGGGCAACCGACCGCGATCGCCGGGGCGATCTTGTGCGCCGCGAGGTTGAGCGGGAAGTTGAACGGCGAAATGAGCGAGCAGGGGCCGATCGGCACGCGTTTCCAGATCCCCTGATAGCCCTTCGCGCGGGCCGAGATGTCGAGTGGCTGGACCTCGCCGGTCATGCGCACCGATTCCTCGGCGGCGATGCGGAAGGTGTCGATCAACCGGCCGACTTCGCCCTCGCTGTCCTTGATCGGCTTGCCGGCCTCGACGCACAGGGCATAGGCCAGTTCGTCGAAGCGCTGCTTGAAGCGATCGACACAGTGCTGCAGCACCGCCTGACGCTCATAGCTGGCCAGGCGTGCCATCGGTTCGGCCGCCCGGACCGCGCCGGCAATGCCTTCATCGATCGTGGCCGCATCGGCCTGGGCGACGCGAAACGCGACCGCTCCGGTGAATTTGTCGGTTACTTCCAAGTCTGTGTTAGGTTGGAGAGCCTTGTTGTTGAGATAGAGCGGATAAACCTGTTTCAACATTGTCATCACTGGCTCCCAACATCATCGCCGTCACCGCGAGATATGTTACATATGGGTGTAACATATCTCTCCCGGACTGGTTCGCCGCGTCCGATTCACCTCGTGCCTGACCAATGCCATGACTGGCTCATGGGAAGGTTGCGATGGTTATGTCGATGTCGATGTCGATGTCGACGCGGTCGCGCTGAGTTCCTTGATCTCGTGGTTCAATATCCGGTCGTTATCGGCATAATCGACCGGGCAATCGATGAGATGGACGCCCGGCGCGTTAAGCGTCTGCTTGAGCAAGTCTGGCAGATGCGCGGCGCTCTCGACGCGGTGGCCATGGGCGCCGAATGCCTCGGCATATTTCACGAAATCGGGGTTGCCATAGGTCAGCCCGAAATCGGCAAAGCCCATATTGGCCTGTTTCCACCGGATCATGCCGTAACCGCCGTCATTGAGGATCAGCACGGTCAGGTTGAGCTTCAGCCGGACGGCGGTCTCCATTTCCTGGCTGTTCATCATGAACCCGCCATCGCCGCAGATCGCCATGATCTTGCGCTCCGGATAGACCATCGCCGACGCCATCGCCGAGGGCAGGCCGGCGCCCATCGTCGCGAGCGCATTGTCGAGCAGCACGGTGTTCTGCTGCCGCGCGGCATAATTGCGCGCGAACCATATCTTGTAGATGCCATTGTCGAGGCAGATGATGCCGTCATTCGGCATCGCCTCGCGCACTTTGCGAACCAGATAGGACGGGAAGATCGGAAAGCGCGTATCGCCGTCGAGCGTGGCGGTGTGCGCCAGCTCGGCGGCACGCGCGGCGAGCATGGTTTCGCAGCCCCAATGCTGGGGTACGATATCCTCCTTCATCTGCCAGATCGCATTGGCGATATCGCCGATCACCTCGATCTGCGGGAAATAGACCGGGTCGACCTCGGCGGTGCGGCTCGAGACGTGGATGACGTCACAGCCGCCCGATTTCATGAAGAAGGGCGGTTTTTCGATGACATCATGACCGACATTGACGATCAGGTCAGCCGCGTCGATCGCGCGGTGGACGAAGTCGCCCGCCGACAACGCCGCGCAGCCGAGAAATTTGGGATGCGTCTCGTCGATCACGCCCTTGCCAAGCTGGGTGGTGACGAAGGGAATGCCGGTCTTTTCGACGAACTGCAGCAGCATCCGCCCGGTCATCTTGCGGTTGGCGCCGGCGCCGATCACCAGCACCGGGGCCTTGGCCTGTTCGAGCCGTTTGACCGCTGCGCGGACCGCCTTGGGCTCCGCCGAGGGGCGGCGCGCAAGGCTCGATCTGATCGGCCTGGCTTCGGTTTGTTCGTCGGCCACATCCTCGGGGAATTCGAGATGGGTCGCGCCGGGTTTTTCTTCCTCGGCGAGGCGGAAACATTCGCGCACCCGGCTCGGGATATTGTCGGCGCTGGCGAGTTGATGGGTGTATTTTGTGATCGGGCGCATCATGTCGACCACGTCGAGAATCTGGAAACGGCCCTGTTTCGATTTCCGGATCGGCTTCTGTCCGGTGACCATCAGGATCGGCATGCCGCCAAGCGTGGCATAGGCCGCCGCCGTCACCAGATTGGTCGCACCGGGACCAAGCGTCGCCAGGCATACCCCGGTCTTGCCGGTATGACGGCCATAGGTGGCGGCCATGAACCCCGCGCCCTGCTCGTGTCGGGTCAGGATCAACTTGATGGAGGAGCGCGACAGACTATCGAGGAAATCGAGATTCTCTTCGCCAGGGACGCCGAAGACATATTCCACGCCCTCGTCTTCGAGGCATTTTATGAAGATGTCCGAAGCTTTCATCGATCGATCTCCAATGCTGTCCGCAGCGCTCATCCACGGCATGGCATGGCCTCATCCGGCATGAAAGGCTGCGACTCGAAACGGTCAGTGGCTTGAGCGTGGGGACGGCGCGCAACCGCCATCGATCACGGGTTGTTGGGGTTGTTCGGGTTGGGATTGTTCGGGTTGTTGGGGTTGGGCGTATCCTGCCGCGGGCCGGGATCGCGCTCGAAGAACTGATCGACTGTCGGGTTGGACTCAAGCGGATCGATATCCGGTCCCGATGCGCCATTTCTCGCCCGGCCCGAGCCGAGCAATGCCGCCAGCGCACCCGATCCGGCATCGGACAGCAGGAATGGGCCGATCGGCGCCTGGCCCGGGGCGGGCACGAACACCGCATAGCCAGCGGTTTCGACCGGGACGGTCTTGTCGCCCGCGGTGACATCCATCGCACCGCGCTGTTCGCCTTGCGCATTGGCACCGGGACCGCGCAGCAGGATCAGCGATGCAGTTGCGGGATCCGCCTTGTAACTCTTGGGAATCCCCGCTTCCTTCGCCGCGATGCGGATTGCGTCCGCGCCGATCACGGCGTCGATGATTGTGCCGCGAATACCGATCGAGGCGATCGGCGTGCGGATCTGTGACTGGCCGGGATTGGCGTGGAGCGCCTTGCCCGACATGAAGCGGAATGCTCCCTTGGTCACCGACAGGCCGACCGCGCTGGCACTGCGCGCCGGATCATAGACGAACCGGTCGACTTTGATCCGGGCATTGGCGCCGATCGTGAAGCTGGTGCGGTCAAGCAGCAGCACCTGCAGCCCGCTGCCCTTGCCAGTCTCGATGTCATTGCCGAGCGAGACGCGCTCTTTGATCACCGCCTGGTGCGGCGTCGGATTCGCCTGGGTCGTCATACGTACCTGGTTCAGCACGCGTGCATTGATTCCGACCGTCTGCGCCGTCGCCGGAATGGCGGTCATGGCCAGCAACGAGGTCGCCATCAGGGGGGCGATCGAATTGATATATCGGGTCATCTTTCCGCTCCCTCAGTGGCCGAAGTTGTAGATCAGGCGAAGTTCGGCCCCGACACTGTCATAATCGCGAATGAGGCTGGCAGCGTTGTAGTTGCGCCGCGTGTAACTCGCCGCGCCCTCGATCGCGAAGCCGCTGTCGCCGATCGGCACGCCGATCGCACCACGTGCGAAATAGCGCGTCTCGATCCGGTCGGGGATGAGCGGGGCGTTACGGTAATTCACATGGCGCACGATCGCGCTCAGCGCAGCATAGGTGCCGTTGGCGACGATCGGCGTGCGCAGGCCGAGATAGCCGCGAAATCCGCGATAGCCGAGGACATGCGTGTCGGCGTCTTTCAACTCATAGGCTGCGCCGACGACATAGCTGGTGCCTGTCCCCGGCCGACCCTGATATTCCAGTGCCAGATCATAGCGTCCACCGTCGCGCGAATACGCGGGCAGGGCGAAATTATAGTCCTGCTTCACCGCCTCGCCGCGCAGTGCGACGCGGCCGGTTTCGGCGACCCGCGCCGTCAACTCTGCCTGCCCGCCATATTCTGTGACGTAGGGCGATCCCGCAATGCGGCCATGGCGCAGCACGCCGCCGAACGACGCGCCGATTGCCTCGCCCTGATAGCCATAGCCGAGCCAGGCGCTGCCGAACTGATAGTCGAATCCGGGACCAGAGATGGGGTTGTTGGTCTGCGCCGCCAAGCCGTAATAAACATGGCCATTGCCGCCGAGCGGTGCATGCCCGTCGATGCTGGCCGAGGCAGTGAAGGACAGGCCGTCGTCGCTCAGGTCGATGGCGCCGGGCAGATCGAACTGGTTGGCGACCGCGCCGTAAGCGTCGCTATTATAAGCGATGCCGGTCGACAGTTCGACCGAGAGCCGGCTCGGCCGGTGGTTGCCGTCGATCGCGGCGGGGCGGGGTAGGGCGCCGCATGCCTGTTGTATCTCGGCCCAGCCGGTGTCCGACAAGGTCGCGCCATCGAGCTTGGCGAGTTCAACCCCTGCGCGCTGGCGGTCGTCGAGTCGGCACAGGATCGTGATGTAATAGCGCCGGACATCGGCGGATTCATCAGAGGGTTCGGCGAGCAACGCGCCCTCCAGCGTCGCTGCGGCGCCGAGCAGGTCGCCGGCATCCGCCTGGCCGCGTGCTGCCGCCAACGTGCCGGCAGGGCTCGCGGATGAATCGATCAGCGCGTCGATCTCGGTTTCGGGCGATGATTGGGCAAGAGCGGGCCCGACTGCGGCAACAAGCAAGGTTCCGCCGATCACGCTCGCACGCAAGCTCCTGAAAAAGAAGCCATTATTCATCATATCCCCCATTTGAGGCGTCCTTGCGCGCTATATGCAGCAACGGAAAAGAGCTGGCCCTGCAGCCAGCGGACCGGCGGCCATTATGGCCGTTCCAGTCCAAGCGCCCTGTCACGACGATACGCCTAGCGGCAAAGTCCGTAAAGATTGGTGGACGAATATCGTTACGCAGTCGATCCGGCTTGGCCGGGAGCGGTTTCCGGCCGGTCAGGTGAAGGGCTTGTTGCGCTCGGCGAATTCCCGGATCGCCCAGTCGAGGAAAACGCGGACGCGCGGCGAGAGCTGGCGATTGCGTGGGTATAGCAACGAGACCGGGACCGATGGAGGAGGCGTGTCGCTCAGCAATGCGATCAACGATCCGCGGCGTAGATCCTCTGCGATATGGAAGAGCGGCATCTGCGCCAGGCCATGGCCGAGCCGGGTGGCTGCTAGATAGCTTTCCGGACCGGTAACCGACATGATCGCGGGCAGCGGCGCGCTTTGCACATCGGGCCCGATCACGAATTCAAGCGGCCTCAGGCTGCCGGTGGTCAGTGAGCGCAGACCGACCATGCGGTGGCCGTCCAGCATGTCGATCGACTCCGGCAGTCCGAAACGGTCGAGATAATCGGGCGACGCGCAGGTATGGCGGGCAAGCGTGCCGGCGGCACGCGCGATCATATCGCTGTCCGGCAATTTACCGAAGCGCAGCACGCAATCCACGCCCTCCTGCACGATGTCGACCCAACGGTCGCTTTCGCTCATCACCAGCTCGATATCGGGATAGCGCGCGAAGAAATCGGACAGCCCCGGCATCAGGAAATGCCGCGCCAGCGTACCCTGGACGTCGATGCGCAATGTTCCCTTGGGCAAGGTGCTGCCAAATGCGCCTTCGGCATCCTCGATATCGTCGATGATCGAGAGACAGCGGCGGTAATAGGCCTCGCCGTCGAGCGTCGGGCGCACCACGCGGGTGGTGCGCTGGAGCAGGCGGACGCCGAGCCGTTCCTCCAGGCGCCGGATCACTTGCGTCACGGTCGATCGAGGCACGCCGATATCGTACGCGGCGGCGGTGAAGCTGCGCCGCTCCACGATGCGGACAAAGAGCTGCATGGCATCAAGCCGGTCCATCAGATTCTCATTGTTCTAATATTTGGAATAGTGATGCCGATTATAGGCTGATTATCTTTGTGAGGGCGAGGTCCAAATAGCCTCCATGCCCTGCCGCGGTGGCGGGACACGACAAGGGAGACAGCAAATGACTCAATTCAATGACAAGGTCGCAATCGTCACCGGTGCCTCGCGGGGCATCGGCGCTGCGATCGCCGAGCGGCTCGCGGCCGACGGCTTCACTGTGCTGGTCAATTTCGCCGGTAGCGCGGCTGCAGCGGAAGCGTTGGTTGGCAAGATCGAAAGCGCTGGCGGTCGCGCCGTGACCGCCCAGGCTGATATCAGCGACCCCAATGCGGTGGCACGGATGTTCGATGCAGCGGGGGCGGCCTATGGCGGCGTCGATGTCCTGGTCAACAATGCCGGCATCATGACCCTCGCGCCGCTCGCCGACAGTGACGACGCCCTGTTCGACACCCAGATCGCGATCAATCTGAAGGGCAGTTTCAACATGCTGCGCCAGGCCGCCCGGCGACTGCGCGACGGCGGGCGGATCGTCAATCTCTCGTCGAGCGTGGTCGGCCTCTATCAGCCGGGTTACGCCGTCTATGCCGCGACCAAGGCCGGTGTCGAGGCAATGACTCATGTGCTGGCCAAGGAACTGCGCGGCCGGAATATCACGGTCAACAGCGTGGCTCCGGGGCCGACCGCAACCAGCCTGTTCCTCGACGGCAAGCCGCAGGAAGTGATCGACCGGCTGGCCAAGCTCGCGCCGCTCGAACGCCTCGGCCAGCCCGACGACATCGCCGCCGCCATATCCTTCCTCGCCGGTCCCGACGGAGCGTGGATCAACGGCCAGATCCTGCGCGCCAATGGCGGCATCATCTGATCCTCACAATCACATCAATTTTTCAATCTCTTGAAGGAGCATATATCATGACCAAGACCATCATCGTCACCGGCGCGTCCAGCGGCTTTGGCCGTCTCGCCGCCGAGGCCCTCGCACTCGCCGGGCACATTGTTTACGCTTCAATGCGCGAAACCACTGGCCGCAATGCGGTCGAGGTGGAGAAGGTCGCCGCTTTCTCGAAGCAGCATGGCGTCGATCTGCGGAGCGTCGAACTCGATGTCCAGTCACAGGACTCGGTCGACGCCGGTATCGCTCAGGTGATTGCCGAAACCGGCCGGATCGATGTGCTGATCCACAATGCCGGCCATATGTCGTCGGGTCCGGCCGAGGCGTTCACGGCCGAGCAGTTCGCTCAGCTCTACGATATCAATGTGCTGAGCGCACAGCGGGTGAACCGCGCGGCCTTGCCGCATATGCGCGCGCAGCAGCAGGGTCTGCTCGTCTGGATCTCGTCGAGCAGCTCGGCTGGTGGCACGCCGCCCTATCTCGCGCCCTATTTCGCCGCCAAGGCGGCAATGGATGCGATGGCGGTGCAATATGCCCGCGAATTGTCGCGCTGGGGCATAGAGACCTCGATCATCGTGCCCGGCGCCTTTACCGGCGGCACCAACCATTTCGCCCACGCCGGCCACCCCGCCGATACAGCACGTGCGGCTGAATATGATGCCGGGCCCTATGCCGGTTTCCCGGCACAGCTGGAAAAGGCGTTCGGTGCGATCGTACCGCCTGATGCCGATGCCGGGTCGGTTGCCACCGCGATCGTCGATGTGGTGGACATGGATTTCGGCAAGCGCCCGTTCCGCGTCCATATCGACCCGACCCAGGACGGCGCCGATGTCGGCTTCACCGTGCTTGACCGGCTGCGGGCCGAGATGCTGCACCGTGTTGGCCTGTCCGACCTGTTGAAGCCGAGAGTGTTGGTCTGATCCCTGCTCGATCGCATGTCGGTCCCGGAGCGCTCTGCGTTTTCCGGGACCGATGCGTTTTATCGATAGCCCGTCACGTCGGCGGGTTTGCCGGCGTCCTGCACCTCAACGACATAGGGCCAGGCGTCGGGGCGCGAGCCGTCGAGGTCGGTGAAGCCATACACCTTGGCCAATTGGCCACTGGTCAGCGACTGGCCGTTCCACCGTGCCCGGTCCGGATCTGCGGCCAATGCCGCGGCTGCACGTCCGACGAAGCGCGGGGTTTCGGAAATGGCGAAGTGCGGCACTGTAGCCAGCGCATCGCGCCAATTCTCCTCACGCACACCGAATGTTTCGAGCATTAGTTCCGACCGCAGCCAGCCGGGCGAGAGCGACACGGATGTGGCGTCATGACGGACCAAGTCCTGGGCATGCGACCAGCCCATACGGTTCACCGACACCTTGGCGAGGTCATAGAATGGATTGATGCGGTAATGACCGGCATTATAGTCCGCCGGTCCGTCGGTGACCTCGATCAGCAATCCGCCGGGCTGCTCGATCATCAGCGCGAGGGCGTGGTGCGCAGTGATCAAATGCGTCTCGACCTGCAGCCGCAACAGGCGCAGCCCCTTGTCGAGATCATGCTCCCATACCGGCTTGTTCCATTCCATCAGGATCTCGCCGCCCCAGATGTCATTGACCAGAATATCGAGCCGCCCCTGTTCGGCGCGGATCCGTGCAACCACCTCGCGCACCTGATCGGACACCAGATGGTCGGCCTGTATGGCGATGCCGGTACCGCCGAGCGCCGTGACGAGTTCGGCGGTTTCCTCGATTGTCTCGGGTCGATCGTAATCGGAACGCTGTGTCCGCGTGGAACGCCCCGTCACATAGACCGTCGTTCCAGCCGCACCAAGCTCGGCAGCGATGCCACGCCCGGCACCGCGAGTTGCGCCCGCCACCAGTGCCACTTTTCCTGTCAACTGCATGCCAGATCCTGCTCCGACTCGTCTTGTGTCTGTCCAGCTTCCAATATATAAACGAATATTCATTTATAAACGACCGGGCAAGATGCCAAGACCGAAAACCACCACCGACGAAGCGATTTTCGCGCATGCCCTGGTGCTGATGCAGGAACGCGGATCGGAGGCTCTGACCTTTGCCGCATTGGCCGAACGGAGCGGATTGGCGGGGTCGACCCTAGTGCAGCGTTTCGGCAGCAAGCCGAAGCTGATCCATGCCGCGATGCTTCACGCCTGGGACGGGTTCGAACTGCTCAATGAGCAGATTGCCGCAGAGGAGTCACGGACGCCGGCCGGCGCGATTGCGATGCTTGGCCGGTTGTCGCAGACTTATGGCGATATCGAGGGCTATGCCGATCAGCTCCATGTGCTGCGCGAGGATCTGCGCCATCCCGATCTGCGCGAACGCGGGCGTCGCTGGATCGAGACACTCGCCGCGCGGATCGGTGAGTGCTTTGCCGGGACGCCGGGCGCCCCGGCCGATATCGGTATATTGATGGTTGGCCAGTGGCAGGGCGCCTTGCTGCTCTGGGGTTTTTCGCCCGGAAGCCGGCTCGATGCCTTTATTCGCTCGCATCTCGACCGATTTCTGACCGCGCTGGAGATCTCATGACTGGCACCCGTCGCATTTTCTACGCCGCCGACCCTGCTCTCGCGTTGGCTGATTTTCGTCATGTGCTGATCGACTCCGGGCTGGGCGCGACTCGCCCGATCGACGACGCGCCACGGCTGGCGACCATGCTGGCCAAGGCCGATCTGGTGCTGACCGCGCGGCTGGATCAGGCGGACGGCGCACTGGTCGGCGTTCTGCGCGCGATCACCGACTTTTCCTGGTCATGCTACGTCTCCGAACTGGCGGTGACGCCCGCTGCGCAGGGGCTGGGGGTCGGCCGGGGTCTGCTCGACGAGGCCCGCCGGCAGCTCGGGCAGACGGTCAGCGTCATCCTGGCCTCGGTGCCGGAAGCGGTCGGCTTTTACGAACGTATCGGTATGGCGCGCCAGCCCGATGCGTTCTGGTATCGCCGCGAACGGTGAACAAGCTGAAGTTATGCGGCGCGGTGCGCGCCCTCCAGGTCTAACAGCAGCTCCTTTGCCGCGAGACCACCGGCAAAGCCGGTCAGCGCACCGCCAGATCCGATCACGCGGTGACATGGTGCAATGATCGAGATCGGATTCTTACCGTTCGCCGCGCCCACTGCGCGAAATGCGGTCGGCTTGCCGATCTGTCGCGCGATCTCGGCATAGCTGCGGGTCTCACCGAACGGGATTGTCAGCAAAGCGACCCAGACGCTTTTCTGAAAATCGGTGCCCTTGAAATCGAGTGGCACGGTGAAGGCATTGAGCTTTCCCGCGAAATAGGCGGCAAGCTGGCGTTCGGTTTCGGCGAGGATGGGATTGTCGGGCTGTTCGGCGAGCGGCCCGAGCCGGACCCGGTTCGGATCATCATTCTCCCACAGGATCGCTGCCAGGCCCGTGTCGCTGGCGATCAGCTTGAGCAGGCCGACCGGCGATGGGATGATCTTGTACGAATAGGTCATGGTGTGGGTCTCTTCATTCTTTCGGCGGCTCGTCCAACGGAATTGTTGTCGCAATCGTGGCACTGACCGCGAGATGCTCGATGCCGGGTTTGTATCGACCGGAGGAGCGCTCAGCTTCCTGATTATTGCGCTTAAAGGCTATGATGCCGCTACGCTGGGCGCTTCCGCCATCATCGATGATTGACCATGCCATCGGCTTTCCGCCCCTGTTATCCCCTGTTTTCGACATTGTATTTTCTCGCCCCTGTTATGTTGGATTGGAGCGCCGGATTACGCGTTTGTTTTCAGCAGTATGGCTGGTTCCGCCCCTGTTATGGAAACAGGGGTGGAACAGGGGCAATAACAGGGGCCGGTTCGATCGAAACAGGGGCGAGTGTCGCCCGGCGCTTCGCGGCCATGTGAAAGAGCGGGACAAGAAGCGTCTGGCCGGCTCTCGTCCGACTGTGACAATGCCGCATGCCGCCGCGCGGTTGAATCGCGATTGGCGACCAGTTCAACCCGAAAACTCAATGGATTGAGGGCGCATCCGCGACATCATAGATGCCGTATATCCGCCGGCGGATTCCACCAATTGTCGTTCAGCCCGTCGCAATAGGTGATCGGGGTCGCCATCAGATCGTCGATCGGCAGATCGTCAAGTGCGGCAACGCGAACGCCGACGAAATCACCGCCCATCGCATCGATCCGGCCATGTCCGTGCGTCGCCGTGCCGCACTGCAGGCAGAAGCGGTGATGCGTCTCGAATCCCTCGCCGGACCGGGCATAATCTCCGAGATGCTCCTCGCCCTGTACCAGGCGGAACTGGTCGGGCTTCAGGCCGGTGACATTCCAGTTGCGTTGTTTCCAGCAGTAACGGCAATTGCATTTGCTGCTGCCCGCGAGATCGACGTCCACTTCGAACGCAACGCGGCCGCAATGGCAGCTGCCATGATAGGTTGTCGTCATACGATGTTCCCCTTTGAAGAAGGTCAAGCGCAAGCGATCGCTTCAATCTCAATTAGCCAATCCTCATCGAAAATGTCGACGATGATTACGGTAAGCGCGGGGGAGAGTGGTCCAAGAATCTGCCGGCGGATCTCCGTATTCTCGGCGCGGTACAAGCGATCGCCGAGGAATATCGTGACCTTGGCGAGGTTGGCCAGCGTCATGTCGGCAAGGCGCAACTGAGTCTCGACATTGCGCCATGCCAGTCGTGCCTGTGCTCCGAACCCCTTCGGCGCGCGGCCCTCACGATCGGTGGGGGTCTGGCCGCTGACGAATAATAGCCGCGTCGCTCGCTCGACCAGAAAGGCCGATGCATAACTGGCCTGTGTCGGCTCGATCGGTCGCAAGGTGCCTCCCGACACGGATACGGGGTTAACCTGAGTCAGCGACAACAAGGTCGTGGCGGCCTCGCGGCGGTTGATCAGCATCGCCTCATTGCTCGCGCCCCTGGTTTTCGCATGGTTTCGGCCAGCCGCGTGCTCCGTCGGGCTGCAGATCGGCCTGGAAAATCTCGCCGGAGCGTTTTTGATCGGCCTGAGCGAAGAGCAGCGAGCGGGCGTCGGGTGACAGCAATGGACCGACCTGGAAGACGGTGAGGTCGGTCGGTACGCGTCCTGTCTCACGCCATGTGCTTCCATCGCGCACGAAGCGATAGAGGTGCGAGCGATCGCCACGATCCGCAACGACGATCATTGTGCGGCCATCGCGCGAAATCTCCGCTTCATATTCATTGGCCGCCGTACTGATGGGCGGGCCGGCATTGCGCACCTGCCAGCTACCCTGGCGATCGCGCTCGGCAACATAGATATCGCCTTGCCCGTGGCCCCCGAGCCGGCTGGATCCGAAATAGAGTCGTCCTGCAAGGTCGGCGCGCGGCAGCAATTCGGCATGCGGTGAGTTCACTGGCGAGGGCAGACGTCGCGGCTGGCCCCAGTTGCCATCGGCGTGGCGCTCGACATACCAAATGTCGAAATCCTCATTCGCAGGATCATGCCGTGCGGAGAGGAAATACAGGCCCTTGCCGTCGGGCGTATATCCGGGATCGGCCTCGATCACTGGGGTGGGCGCAGCGAACGGAGGAGGGGCCGGCGAACTCCAGCGGCCATCGATGCAGCGTGACATCAACAGGCGCCACCGTGCGAAGGAGCGGTCGGCGGAAAGATAGAGGAGTTCGCGTCCATCGGGCGAGAAGGTGGGTGTCGATTCGTAGTCATCGGTTGAAATTGCGGGCGGCGTCCAGTGGCGCGGCGTTCGGGGAGCATTGGCGATTGGGAGCATTGTCGCTGCAATCGTAGCGCACGCCAGAGCTGCGCGAGGCGCTTTAAATCGAAGAATGCGAAGAGTCATTGGCAACACGCTACCGAGGCGCAGCGGCTCGCCAAAACGATCATTGTGGCAGCGATTTCAACCTGTGCTTACAATGTGCCGCATGAGACAACGCCGGCCTTCGATTGAATCGCTGCGCATGCTCGAGGCATGCGCGCGTCATGCAAGCTATTCGCGTGCGGCAGATGAGCTGGGCGTCAGCCCGGCCGCGGTCAGCCAGCGCATGCGTGACCTGCAGGCCGAACTCGGGGTGAGCCTGTTCGAACGGCATGGCCCGCGGGTCGCACCTACCGAACAGGGCTTGCGTCTGGCCGGGCGGGTTCGCGATGCGCTGGCGATTCTCTCCGCCGGCATCGACGAGTGCAGCGACAGCAGGGTGATCCGTATCAGCGCCGCGCCGACCTTCGCGGCGCGCTGGCTGGCGCCGCGGCTCGCGGACTTCAGAAAGGCGCACGACCCGGTGCGGATCGTGGTCGATGCGGCGATCGACGTTCGCCCGCAGGGCAGTTTCGACGTGGCGATTCGGAGTGGACGGGGGCGGTGGCGAGGCTGTGCCTCGACCAGGCTGTTCGCCGTCGAGGGAACGCCGCTCTACAATCCGCATCTCTATGATCCCGGTATTCTGTCGAGCCCCGCCGGCCTGCTGACCTGCGAACTGGTTCATAGCGACGAATGGGACGCCTGGTTCACGCTTGCCGGTATCCCGGTGCCGGCGCAGGGCCCGCATTATTCGAATGCGCGTTACCCGACACAGGATCTCGCAGGTGCGGCGGCACTTGAAGGCGCAGGCGTGGCATTATTGTCGCCGCGGCTGTTCGCCGACGCCATCACCCTCGGCCGGCTGATTCGACCGTTCGATATCACGCTGAACGGCCCGGAGTCATATTGGCTGCTGACGGCGGAGGGAGAGGCGCGACCGCACGTGACCGCGTTTTGCGACTGGCTGATGGAAACGATAGGCTAGCTGAACGCGCCCTCGGGGCAATTGCGTTGACCAGCCGGGGCGCTTTGCCCCGAGATCCGGAAAATGGCTCCCTGAGTTGGATTCGAACCAACGGCCGCTCGATTAACAGTCGAGAGCTCTACCGCTGAGCTATCAGGGAACGAAGCGGAGGGCGGCTCTATAACTGGCTGAATTGAGGATGCAAGACCATTCAGGCAGCAAATTGCTCCATCGTTATGCGATCGTCGAGCGCGTGCTCCGGATCGAACAACAAGGTCAGCTCGCGCGAGCGGTCGATGACCACGTCGACACGGGCAACATCGCGCACTTCGCGCTGGTCGCCGACCGCGCTGACCGGGCGCTTGCCGGGCTCAAGCACTCGTATGCTGATTCGCGCCTTGTCGGGCACGATCGCGCCGCGCCAGCGGCGCGGGCGGAATGGGCTGATCGGCGTCAGCGCGAGCAGATTCGAGCCGAGCGGGAGGATCGGCCCCTGCGCGGAGAAATTATAGGCGGTCGATCCGGCCGGTGTGGCAACCAATATGCCGTCGCAGGCCAGTTCGGGCATGACGATCCGGTCGTTGAGCGTGATTTCCAGCTTCGCGGTCTGGCGCGTTTCGCGCAGCAGCGAGACTTCGTTGATCGCGGGAAGCGAATAGGTGTCGCCGCTGACCGTGACTGCAGTCATGGCGAGCGGCGTGACCTTGAACGGCTTGGTCCGCGCAAGTCGGTCGTTGAGGCCGTGGCGCTGCCATTCGTTCATCAGGAAACCGACCGTGCCGAGGTTCATGCCGAACACCGGCACGATCGGCTTGCGCCGTTCGAGCATCGCATGGAGCGTCTGCAGCATGAACCCGTCGCCACCCAATGCGACGATCAGGTCGGCATCCTCGGGATGGACCCAGTCATGCGCGTCGGCCAGCTCCCTGGCCGCCTCCTGGGCTTGCGGGGTGGGCGAGGCAACCAGTGCACGCCGTTGCAGGTCGCTCATCCGCCAGTGACGCTCATATGGCGCGCGACCGCGGGAGTCGCGGCGGCGATGTCGAAATCATGCCGCGCCGGTTTGGAAAGCAACGCCGCATCGAGTGCTGCGTCGAGCCCCGGCAAGCCCTCGGCGCGCAGGATCGCCTTCAGATCGACCTGATCGTCATGACCGAGACAGGTGTAGAGAATGCCCTCCGTGGTCAGGCGCACGCGGTTGCAGGTGTCGCAGAAATTGGCGGTGAGCGGCGAGATGAGGCCGAGCCGGGTGCCACTGTCGGCTCGGCGCCAGTAGCGCGCCGGCCCACCGCTGTCGTGCGTGTCGCGGACGAGCGGGAATTGCGCTTTCAGCTCGTCCAGCACTTTGGTCAGCGGCAGGAAGCGATCGGTGCGGTCCTCGTCAACCGTGCCGAGCGGCATCGTCTCGATCAGCGTCAGGTCGAGTCCTTCATCACTGCACCAGGCGAGCATCGGCGCGATCTCATGCTCGTTCCAGCCTTTCAGCGCGACCATGTTGATCTTCACCGCGAGTCCCGCATCGCGTGCGGCAAAGATCCCGTCGATTACGCGGGCCACATCGCCATGACGCGTGATGTGGCGGAACAGGTCGGGGTCGCGGCTGTCGAGGCTGACATTGATGCGGCGCATGCCCGCATCGACCAGCGCGGGCGCATGTTCGGCGAGCCGGTTGCCGTTGGTGGTCATGGTCAGTTCGTTCAGACCACCCTCGGCTCCTTTGGCACCGATATGCCGGCCGAGGCGCTTGACCAGGTCGCCGACATCGCGGCGCACCAGGGGTTCGCCGCCGGTCAGACGAATCTTGGTAATGCCCCGTGCGATGAAGCGTTCGGCGATGATCGCAATCTCATCCAGACTGAGCAACGCTGCCTTGGGCAGAAACGTCATCTGCTCGGCCATGCAATAGCGGCAGCGCAGGTCGCAGCGGTCGGTGACCGAGATCCGCAAATAGCTGATCGTGCGGCCGTGGCGGTCCTTCAGGGCGGGCGCGCATGTCATGCGGCAAGAGCTAGGCCTTCGTCGAGCCGGGAACAAGGGCGTTCACCGTTTATGCGGTGTGCAGGAAGCGCGTGGTAATGCTCGGGGAAGCCTTGTTCTTCCTTTATAAACGTCGGTAAGAGCAGGGGCTGTACTGCGAACGGGCGCGGGACGAAGGGGAGGGGTGCGTGCCGTGACCGATACATCGCCCACCCCGCTTTTCATCCTGTCGTTCCGCCAGCGCGACGAACTCGCCGCGATCGCCGCCGCCGCCGGTTGGCGCGTGGTAGCCGCGCGCCGCGCCGCAGGAGTAGGGCGGCGCTTTCTGGGAAGCGGCGCGCCGGTCGCGGTGATCGATGCGCGCGGGTCGCTGAGCGAAGGACTGGATGCGGCGGCGGCGCTGAGCGGCATGATCGGCTCGAATGGCGGCGCAATGCTGGCACTGGTGTCGCGTGGCGATGTCGATGCGATCGGGCGTTTCTACGATGCCGGCGCGACGCATTTTCTCGCCAGTCCCTTTACCGAGGCTGAGTTCGTGCAGGCACTGCGCTTTGCTTCGCGACATGCCGAACGCATGGCGGGAGAATGGCGCGCGAGTGCGCCGCCAGATCCGCTTGGCTGGCGGCTCGACCTGCGCAGCCGCACGATGGTGCTGACCCCGGCCTTTGCCCGGCTGCTCGACATCGACGAGGAACCTTCGCCGCGCGCCTTGCTGCGGACGCTGGATGCACCGGAGCGCCGCGCGGCGCTGACCGCGCTACGCAGGCTATCGCCCGCGCGCCATGCGACCGCTTTTGCGCATGACCTGCACAGCGTCGGACGGGTGGTGCAGCACCTTCAGCATGATGCGAAGGCAGGGCGGATCGATGCGCTGGTAGAGCCGCTCGGCAGCGCCCCCGATTCGGTTGCGGCGATGCGCGATGCGCTGTCCGGTACGCGCGACGCCGGCGGGGCGCGACGCTGGATCGACCGGCGGCTGGTGCAGACCGAGGGCGGGCCGCTCACCGTCCTGCTTGTCGCGCTCAACCGATTCGAAGTCGTCAACACCGCCTATGGCCGCGCGGCGGGGGACGGCCTGTTGCGTGCCGCGCTTCGCCGGATCGAGGAGATCGTGCGCGAGACGCTCGAACGCGGCGCCCTGGTCGCGCGGATGGGCGGTTCGGAATATCTCGTCGCGAGCGAGGGCGTGCGCGAGCGCATCGACCTGGCGGTCGAGCATATCGCCAGCGCGTTGGCGCGACCCTTCGTGGTCGGCGATTCTGATCGCAGTGCTGGGTTGCCGTATCGGCATGGCGGAGCGCGGCGAGGAGGATAATGCCGCAACCCTGTTGCGCCGGGCCAGCGAGGCGCTGGCCGATGCCAAGGCTTCCGACAGTGCTACGGTGCGTGTCGCCGAGGCCGGCGAGGAGGACGCACCGGTCGACCGCCTGGCGGCCGAACTGCGCCAGGCAATCGAGCATGGTGATATCGACATCCTGTTCCAGCCCCAGGTGTCGGTATCGACCGGAGCGATCGTCGGGGTCGAGGCACTGGCGCGCTGGGATCATGCGATGCTCGGCATGATTGGCGCCGACGCCCTGTTCGCCGCGGCAGCGCGGGCCGACCTCGAGATCGGGCTGTCGGACCATATTCAGCGCATCGTGATGGCGCGCGCCACCGCCTGGCCTGCCGCATTGAGCGGATTGCGGCTGTCGCTCAACCTGACCGCCGGGGACATTGCACGACCGGGCTTTGCCGACCTGTTCCTCGACAGGATCGATGCGAGCGGCTTTCCGCGGCGTCGCCTGACGCTGGAGATCACCGAAAGCGGGTTGATCGAGGATCTCGGCATTGCCGCGACGCTGCTCGCCACCTTGCGCAGTGCCGGGTGCCGGATCGCGATCGATGATTTCGGCACCGGTTATTCGAGCCTGGCCTATCTCAAATCCCTGCCGCTCGATTATCTCAAGATCGACAAGAAGCTGTCGCAGGACATCACCGGAACGGTGCGCGACCGGGTGGTGGTGCGCGGCGTGATCGACATGGCGCGCTCGCTCGGTCTGTCGGTGATCGCCGAGGGCGTGGAGACGACCGAGCAGCTCGACTTGCTGGCCAAGGAAGGGTGCCAATATTACCAGGGCTTCCTGTGTTCCGAGCCGGTGGATGTCGTGACCCTGCTCCGGCTGGTCGAGGCACAGGCGAAGATCTGAACACAAAATCGGCGGAGTCGCGCCGGGCAATCGTTGCTGTTCCACGCTGTTGTGCGCGTGATTTTTTCCGATGCTGTTATGTTGGATTTTCGGCGAAAAATTCCGCTTGTTTCTCATGTGCTTGCTGCTTTCTCATGCTGTTATTCGATAACAGCATGAAAACAGCACATAACAGCAGCGGCAGGATGCTGTTTTCCGGTGAAACAGCATGAAAGACGTGCCGGTTTCTGGTCTCAACCATGCGAAAGAGCGGGCCGGAACGTGATGGAGCTCCGTCCGGCTCGACCTTGTCATGATCGATGTCATCGTTGAATCGGCGCTGAAGGCGTCGCCCTAGGCGAGGGTGTCCTTGCGTCGCCGGACCAGCCACAGGATGCAGCATTCAAGCACGATCAGCACGCACACCGCGACCAAGGTCGCGATCCACGGGTTCCAGCCGAGCACATGCAGACCATAGCCGAGGCTGATAAAGGCGCCCACCCACAGGGCGCTGCCCGAGAGCACTGCGAGCGTGAAGGTGACGAGCGGCAATGCGAGGATGCCGGCCGGGAGCGACAGATAGACGCGCACGACGGGAATGGTCTGGCCGATGAACGTCGCGACAAAGGCGTTGCGACTGTAGCGATCGGACAGCGAGAGATAGACCGGCTCGCGCAGCCAGACATAGCGGCCGAAGCGCTTGACGAGGTTGTGCGTGCGTTCTTCACCCAAGGCATGGCCGAGGCCGTACCAGCACACCGCACCGAGGCTGGACGCGAGCGTGGTGGCGATGATCAGGGGGACCAGGTCGATCGGTGTGGCAACCATCGAGCTGCCGAGAAAGATGAACAAGCCATAGGATGGCACCACCGGGATCAGCCGTTCCGCCAGGGCGAGCAAGGCCGCGCCGAGCAGGCCATAAGAGGCGATGCTGGCGATGGGGATGATGCCCTCGATCGCGTGGGTCATATGCGGCGCTCCGACTGCGCGGTCTGTCCTGTCGATCGGCCTGGCATTCTCTTTTCCTGATCCCGTTGCTGCGCGGTGCGCGAAGCACGGAGCGTGCCATGCGCTGTAAGCGGCGGAATCGCGTCCGCCAATCGCGGATATTCGCGCGGGTCGCGCCACTGATTGGGAAAGTGCGCCAATGACTCGCCACGACGGCAGGGTTAAGCAGGGCGATTACGGTAGCGATCAATGAGAGGGCGAGCATGTTGAATCCCGCATTCGGACTGGCAGTGATCATGCTGGTCGCGCCCGACGCCGCGTCCTCCGCGACCGAAGCCCAGGCCGGGGTAATGGCGGCGATGGGGGAGAGCGCCAAGGGCTGGAACCAGGGTGACCTGGTGCGCTTCACGTCGATCTATGCCGACGAGGCGAGCTTCGTCGCGAGCGACGGGCTGGTGCGCGGGCGCAAGGCGATCATGGCGCGTTACGCGCCGCGATTCGCGGCCGATGCCAAGCGCGGGACACTGGCGTTCGAGCAACTGGATTTCCGGCTGCTGGACCCCGCCCATGCGCTGCTGATCGCGCGGTACACGCTGAAGTTCGACGGTGCGAGGGATCAGAGCGGGCCGACGTCGCTGGTGTTCGAGCGGGTAGCGGGAAAAGGGTGGCAGATCGTGGCGGATCATAGTTCCTAGAGAGCGGAAAATGGCCCGGCATTGCTCGCCGCGCCTGCCGGTGACAGCGATGTTTCCTTGGCTGGGACGTTGCGTAACGCCGGGCGAGCAAACGGGCCACGAACGCCCGCCACAGGCTTGAAAACGGCCTGCGAGCGTCAATCGGCACCAGATTTCAGGACCCAGTTGCGCTTCTGCAGTGGGTCGATCACCAACGTTACCTGCCGTATGACCGGCAGACCGATATTGGCCAGATCGCCAAGGAACGTCACATCTGGGTTCTCAAGCTCGACGGGCCCGATGCGGATCTTGCCGCGGATGCGGCCACCAAAGACCTCTCCTTCGGTGTTGATCGACTTGAAGCGCCCGACAACGCGCGCAGGCGCCATCAATGGCACCTTGTTCATCATGGAAACCGGCAAGCTCAGCGCGCCATTGAATCCCGTATCGAAATGCGCCGGCAGCGACGATCCGTCGGGCATGACCATTTGGATGCTGGGAATGCCTTCCACATAGTCGGTCGCCGGCCCCGGAGGCACCGGGCTGGTCCCGCGAGGTGTTAGACGAGCACGCGAATTGGCGAGGTCGAGATAGACCAGGCTGCCCGTGAACATCTCCGAAGAAATGATCCCCATCGCGTCGCTCCGGTCATAATCGAGCGCGGTCGCGTCGATCCTTCCCACCTTCAGTCCGCCAAGCGTGATGTCGTTGACGGCAACCAGCGGCAGTTTGCGTGTCTTGCCGGTCGTGCCGTCGAGCTCGATAGCCGCTCCGATCCGCTTCAGCTTGTGACGCTTCACGAGCAGGCGATCGACCGAATGCCCGTCTGATCCTGTATCGAACACCATGGGCACGAGTTCGCCGTCGCCAATTCGCATCATGATCAATACGCGCCCGGGCGATTGGAACAGGGTGATATTGCCGCTGTCAGGAATAACGGCGTCCGGCGAGCGGGCAACGGCGGGACCCGCGTAAAATTGCGCTGCGGCAAAGAAGGCCACGCCAAAAGCAGCAACGGCAAAACCGAATCTCATGCAAAACCCTTCACTTTCGGTATCAAGCGTTGATGGTCGGAAGTGCGGTCGCCTATGCAACGCGATACCTTCCTCGAGAGATATTTCGTCGCGGCCTGATCCGTATTCGCTACTTCGACATAGGCCTTGAGCTGAGCAGGAAACGTGCCAATTGGCAGGTCAAGCGCGAGGGGCTCGCTGGCGCGCAGCACACATCGCAACTGTCCAGTTTCGGACAGCGATTGTACGAAATCGGACAGCGGGCATCGTCCAGTGGAGGACTGATCAATCAGCAACGCGATCGGCGCATTGCGCGCCGCTTATGGCTGTCGATGATCGGGGCAGGAGCCGCGTCGTACCCCGGCCGCGCTAATCGCAGCGACGCCAGATGGTGAGGACAAGCAGGCCTTCGGTGCGGCGGATAGCGCCGGATGCCCGGGCCCAGTATGGCCGGGTGATCGAGAGATTAGAGTGGAAACGGACGTTAGCGTGGATAGCCGAAGCGGCTGCTTTCGAACGAGACGATGGCTCCCGCGTTATCGCCAAGAGGAATTTCCGCGACGCCATAGACGCTGCGCGTGCCATGCGATCCGATCATGACGCCGACCTCTCCATGAATGCCCCGCCCGGCAATTCCCGATCCCAGCCGCTCGCCGCGGGCAGCAGCAGCGCTGTCTTCGGTATTATTATTCAGTATCTCCATTCGCTGCGCGTCCGTCAGGCGAATTTCATCGGTGGCTGTGGATGGTGTGGGCTGTGCTGTGGTCGCGGCCGGCGTCGATTGCGCCAGCGAGGCCGTCGACCAGAAGGAAGTTCCCGCGACAAGGACAAGTGCGGTCGGGAGGGCTCGAAAGTGCCGCAGCGTCAAATGGGTCATGCCTTCTTATAGACCGGATAAGCCTGACCGCAAAATGAACGGGCGGACGACAATATGCGCCTTCGATATGGCTCGCGGCAGTGGGAAGGCATTTGCGAGGTCTTCAATCCTTGACCCTGCGGCGCATGAAACGAAACCCTGATCAGGAGGCGTCGTGGCGGGGCGCGTCAGCTGGAACGCGCAGCGCGAAGATACAGCCCTTCGTCCGACGCCTGGCGAGAAGGTTGCCATTATGTGCGACAGCGATCTGCCGGGCGATGGCGAGGCCGATGCCGGCGCCGTCTGCCTTGGTGGTGAAGAAGGGCAGGAAAAGGTCCTCGACCGTGTCCGGCAGACCGACGCCATTGTCCTCGACCGCCATCTCGACCTCGCCAGTGTCGGCGCTGCAGCGAAGAATGACGACGGGTTGTTCGCACTCCCGGCACGCCTCGACAGCATTCTTGAGCAGATTGAGAAGAGCCTGCTCGATCAGTTCGCGATCGATCCGCGCCGTCAGATCGGGTGGCTCGATGATCGTGCGGACAGATACGCGCGTGTCGAGCGCCCGCGTGAGCACTGCCAGGTCCTCGGCAAATTCCTCGAGCGGCACCTGCGCCAGTTCGGGTTCGGGCATGGCGAGCAATTGCCGATAGCGCTCGACGAATCCCATCAGATGCTGGGCGCGGCGCGCAATTGTCGCCGCGGCGGCAGCGCTTTGGCTGCGATCGGGGTCGGCATCCGGATCACGCGCGAGCGACACAAGACTGTCGGCAAGCGAGATGACCGGGCTCAGCGAATTCATCATTTCGTGCGCGAGCACCCGGCTGAGGCGATGCCAGGCGTCGATTTCCACCGCACCCAGCGATTCCGCGATGATGTGCAGCGCAATGAGGCGCCGGCGCGTGCCATCGGGCAGGTCGAACAGCGCGACCGAGGCATGGGCAGCACGGCCATCGGCCAGGCGAATGACCCGCCCCGCTTCGGGCCGGCCGCTCAATAGCGCCCGAACGTCCTCCGGCAGCAGGGAAGGATGGTCGGCAAAACGGCCCGGCGACGACGTGGCGAGCGCGCGCGCGGCGCGATTGCTCTGCACGATGACTCCGTCGTCGCCCGTCACGAAGATCGCCGCGGAGACCGTATCGAGCAACGCCAGGTCAGCGTCGATCCGCGCGCGCAGGCATGTCTCGCGATCGTGCCGCGCATCGATCGCCCGGATGATCGACGCCTCGAGGTGGGCGAAGCTGGGCGGCAGTCCGGCGGGAAGGTCGTCGGCCCCGCTGGATAGCTGATCGATCAGGTCGCGTGTCGCGCGCTCGGCGATCGCCGCGACGCGCACCAGATCGATCGCGGCCAGGATGGCGAGCACCCAGGCGATGATGCCGAGGACCGGACGGCCGGTAGCGATCAGGGTCAGGCCGGCGGCGCCAAGGCATCCGGCGATCAGCCCGCGCACGGCAAGCTGCGCCGTGAAGGTCCAACGGCGTCTCAGCTCAAAGGCCATGTTTTTCCATGCGCCGATAAAGCGCCGGCCGGGTCAGGCCCAGCGCCGCAGCCGCCCTGCTGATATTGCCGTCATTGCGCTCGAGCGCCTGTGCGATCGCGTGCCGCTCGATCGCCTCAAGGCTCATCGCGGCGCCTGCTCGTTGCATGGCGGTCAGCGCGACGGCGGTCCCGATCGCTGCGACCAGCCGGTCGTTACGCCATGGTTTGAGCAGGAAGTCGGAGGCACCGCGTTTCAGGGCTTCGACTGCGAGCGTGACGCCGCCGAACACGGTCAGCATGACGATCGCCAGGCTGGGGTCTGTACGGCGGATTGTGTCGATCACGTCCAGTCCGGCCTCCCCATCGCGCTCGCCCGGCGTGAAATTCATGTCGAGCAGCGCGGCGTCGTAACCGTCGAGCCGAAGGGGCGCAGGCAGTTCCGCCGGCGCGGCGAACCACGCGACCTCGGCAACGTTACGCAGCGCGAGACGGATCGCCTGCGCAATCGCCGCGTCGTCCTCAATCAGCAATATTCGACCAACGGGTTCCATCGCCAAAGTGTATCGGATGCGGAGACGATGCGGAACCACAGCAAAAGCAGGGGCTTGCGCGCACAACAATCCGAATCGCGTTGGCGGACTGTCCGAAGTCGGACACCGGCGGCGCCCGTTTGGCGCGTGATCTCGCTTAAGTCTTTCTATTCACCAGATTTCAAATTCATCCCGGCCCGAGCGATACTGACCGTCATGAGGAGATCATGACGCAATGGACGAGCCGCTTCGGCAATCCTGGCTGCACCGCCGCCGTTGCGTCGTGGCGGTGGCCGCGGGGCTGGTGGTGCTGATGAGCGTGGCCACGATCAGCGTCCGGCGCTTCGCCACGCCTTCGCTCACCGTGCCTGCCGGGCAGGTCGCAGTCGACCGCGTGGCGCGGGGCATGTTTCGCGACACCACCAGCCTGCTGGGCAGCGTCGTGCCACGCGACACGATCTATCTCGACGCGGTGGAAGGCGGGCGCGTGCGGCGCGTGCTCGCCCGTTCGGGCGACCGGATCGTGGCCGGGCAACCACTGGTCGAATTCACCAACACCACACTTGAGCTCGACATCCTGTCCCAGGAAGGACGCCTGATCGAATCGATCACCCAGCTCCAGGCCTATCAGCAGCAACTCGAACAGAATCGCAGCGACAATGCGCAGGCACTCGCCCTGATCCGTTACGACCGCACGCGGGTGGATCGCGCCTTGCGCCGTCGCCTGCCGCTCGCCGCGCGTGGTTTCGTCACCGGCGAAGCGATGGACCGGCTCAAGGACGAATTGCGGTCGGTCGACGACCGGCAAATGATCCAGATATCCCGCAGCCGGCGTCAGGAAGGGCTGCGCGCGCTCCAGCAGCCGCAAATCGAGGCGCAACTCGCTACCTTGCACAAGAGTCTTGCAGTGACCCGGGCGAAGCTGGGGGACCTTATCGTCCGTGCGCCGATGGGAGGGCGCTTGTCGGCCTTCGATCTCAAGCTCGGCGAGAACCGCAACCGCGGTGACCGGCTCGGCGAGATCGCACTCGATACGGGTTTCCGCGTCACCGCCAGCATCGACGAATATTATCTCGGCCGGGTTCGGGTCGGGCAGCGCGCCGAAGTCGATGTCAAAGGCCGCCCGACGGCACTGGTCGTGACGCGGCTTTATCCGCAAGTGAAGAACGGTGCCTTTGTTGCCGACCTTGAATTCGACGCCCAGCAACCCGCCGACCTGGTCGCCGGGGAGGCTGTGCGCGGCCGGTTGTCGCTGGGTGCGGACCACGCGGCGATCCTGCTTCCTGCCGGTGCCTTTCTCGAGGCTTCGGGCGGGCAATGGGTGTTCGTCGTGGCGCAGGACGGTCGCTCCGCCGAGCGGCGACAGATCCGGATCGGGCGGCGCAATGCCGATCAGGTCGAGATACTGGCCGGATTGATCCCCGGCGAGCGCGTGATCAGCTCCAGCTATGACGGCTGGCAGCAATATCAGCACATCAATCTTCGATAGGAGCGGGACCATGCTGAAAGTGAAGGCGATCTCAAAGGCCTATGAGACCAGCGATGTTCGTACGCACGCGATCAGCGACGTGTCGCTCGACATTGCCGAGGGCGAGTTCGTCGCGATCATGGGGCCATCGGGGTGCGGCAAATCGACCTTGCTCAACATTCTCGGCCTGCTCGACCGCGCCGATACGGGGCGCACCGAACTGCTCGGCGAAGACCTCAGCCAGGCGAGCGACCGCGACCTCACCCGGGTCAGGCGCTCGACAATCGGCTTTGTGTTCCAGAGCTTCAACCTCGTCGACGAACTGACGGTCGTGCAGAATGTCGAGCTCGGATTGCTCTATCGCGGCTTCGGCGCACGCGAGCGGCGTGAGCGAATCGAGGCGGCGCTCGACCAGGTCGGCATGCGGCATCGCGCACGCCATGTCCCCAAGCAATTGTCGGGCGGCCAGCAACAGCGCGTGGCGGTGGCGCGCGCAATCGTCTGTGCTCCCCGCCTGATCCTTGCTGATGAACCGACCGGCAATCTCGACAGCGCCAATGGTGCGGCGGTGATGCAATTGCTGAAGGATGCGGTCGGACGCGGCACCACGGTCGTGATGGTTACTCACTCGCTCGCGCAAGCCGACCAGGCGGATCGCAGAATCCAGCTGCTCGATGGTCGGATCGTCAGCCAGACTCAGCTCGGGGCCTGAGCGATGCTGCGCAACCTTCTCGCCGCAACCTTCGGCGCGCTCGCGTTGAACCGTCTCTATGCGGTGGTGACGCTGGTCGGGCTCGCGCTGGCGTTCGCCGCGGCGATCCTGATCGGGCTCTTCGTGCGGCAGCAATATGCCTATGAACAGTTCATCCCGGGATATGAGCGCGTGTTCCGGATGACCGCCACGGTCGCGCAGCCGGGCCAGCCGGAACGGGTTTCGGCGGTGACGCCCTCGGTCCTGGCCGGCGCGCTGGCGGTACGAACCGACCGGGTCGAAGCCGTGGCGCGGCTTTATCAGGATGCGCCGGTCATTCGCGCCGGCAGCGATCGGAGGGCTGCGCGTGCGAGCGGATTCTGTCTGGGCCGACCCCTCCGTCTTCAGGGTCTTGCCGATCCCCGCGATTGCAGGTGCGCTCGACGCCGCGCTGGCCGAGCCCGATACGATCGTGGTCACCCGCAGTGCTGCCCTGCGCCTGTTCGGGCGCGACGCGCCGATCGGCGCAGCGATCGAGATCGTCGAGTCCAAAAGGGCCGCACGGCGGCTCAAAATCACCGCCGTGATCGAGGATTTGCCGCCCGAAACGCATCTCGACTTGCAGTTCATCGCCTCGGGGCGTGGCGCGACCTCGCCGCTCGGGCGGGCGGATGCGAGCCCGGTGCCGACGATCGAGGCGCCGATCGTCACTTATGTGCGGGCCCGGCCCGGCGTGACGCGCGCGGACCTGCAGCCCGTGCTCGACGAGATCATCCGCCCGTTTCAGGCGATGGCGGCGGCGAGCGGCACCAAGGTCGGCGGTTATGCGCTGCCGATCGCCGATATACATTTCGGGCCGGCGGACGATAGTCCGCACGGCAAGCCGAGCGTAGACCCCGCCATCGTCGTCGCGATCGGTGCAGTTGGCGCTCTCATCCTGATCATGGCATCGACCAGCTATGTCGCATTGATGACGGCCCGCGCCGGTCGTCGTGCGGTCGAGGTCGCGGTGCGCAAGGCATGCGGCGCCGGCCGAGGCCAGCTCCTGGCGCAGTTTCTGGGCGAGAGCCTGGCCCTGACCCTGATCGCACTCGTCGCGGCGATGGGCGTGGTCGAGTTGGTGCTGCCCGCGGTCAACGGCGTGCTTGGCCTGTCGCTCTCGTTCGACCTGACGCGGGAGCCGCTGCTTCTCATGCCGCTGCTGGCCGCCTGGCTGGTGATCGGGGTGGCATCGGGCCTCTATCCGGCGCTCGTCCTGTCGTCGTTCACGCCATCGGTGGCGCTGCGCGGCGGGCCTGCAGGGATCGGTGGAACGGTGTGGATCGGACGCGCGATGGTGGTCGTCCAGTTCGCCATCCTGACCGGCCTGCTGGTGGCGACGATCACCATTTATCGGCAGACGCATCTGGCCATCGCAAGCGCGCTTGGCGCCGGTCGCGGACCCATACTCACGGTCGCGGCCAATTGCCGCTCCGGCTTCGCGCAGGCGGCGCGTGAGTTGCCAGGGGTCCGCGAGGCCAGCTGCGCATCGGTGGGCGCGCTCAACATGGGACCACAAGGCGCGGTCACCGCGATCAACCGCAACGGGCAGCGCTTCACGCCGGGATTCGTCGATGTCGACGCGCATTTCTTCGGTACCTTCGGGGTAAGGCCGCTCGCGGGGCGCGTCTTTTCGCCTGACCATGGAAGCGGAGATGCGAAGCGGGAGGTCGTTCTCAACCAGACTGCCGCCCGGCACTTCGGCTTCGCATCTCCGCGTGCCGCGATCGGCCAGCCGATCGGGATCTCGCTGCAGGTCGGCGTCAACCCGGCACCCGTCCCTCACACGATCATCGGAGTCGTGCCGGATGTCGCCGCAAGCGTGCTGAGCCCGGCCGGCGAACTCGTCTACAATGCGGGTTCGCCCGAAGCGGGCATCCTGGCCGTCGAAACCCGCCCGGAGATGATCCCCGATGTGCGCCGTCGCCTCGAACGGCTCTGGCGCGCCATAGGCGACGGCGCTCCGCTTGAAGCGCAACTGCTCTCGCAGCTTGAGCGGCATCGCTACCGGACCGCCATCGTCCAAGGGTGGGTGACCGGCGCCTGTGCGCTGGTCGCGCTGGTCATCGCCGCAATGGGGCTGTTCGCGCTGTCGGCATTCACCGCGGACCGGCGCACCAAGGAGATCGGCGTTCGCCGGGCAATGGGAGCTTCGACCGGCGCAATCGTCCATCTCCTCCTGTGGCAGTTCCTCACGCCATTCCTGGTGGCGTGCACGATAGGGATCCTGCTGAGCACCGTCATCATGCGCCATTGGCTGGAGCAGTTCGCGTCGCGGGTCGATGTGCCGCTATGGCTGCTCGGTGCTGTGGTTGCGGCCACGGCGGTCTTCGCAATCTCCGCGGTGCTGGTGAACGTGCTCGCTGCGGCACGCGCAAAACCGATCGATGCCCTGCGCTATGAATGAGGCGGTGGTGTAGCCGTTTCGACCGACCGCCACTCTTCCGACCCTTCCACACAGATTTCAGCGTGTTTCGCGCGACGCCCCTGGCTTGCCCGAAAACAAAAAAGGATGACCCATGAAGTGTCCTGTATTCCTCCCGATATTGCTCCTGACAGCGTGCGTGGGGCGCGGACAACTCGATCGGCAAGCGCCGGATTTGAGACTTGTCTATCATGACCTGGCACTGGAGACGGCGGCCGGACGTGCCGCATTGGCCGCACGTGTCGCCCAGTCGGCCGCGTCTTTCTGCCGGACCTATGATCCGCGGGATTACGAGCGGATATTTGCTCTGGGACTTGCCAATAGCGGCAATTGTCCGGGTGTGGCTGGGATCATGCTGGCACGACGCATGCCCGCACGCGTACGCCGGGCCTATCAGGCGGGGAGGCGAGGTGAGTAGCGATCTCAAGGTAAACTGAGAAAGCGTACGCCGGTATCCGTCCGGCAAGCGATGTAATGCTCGACCTCCCTGATGGTCGATCGCTGCGACCACGGGGCTACAGGAGGGACGGCGGGAGATATGTTACACCCTATTGTCCCATATCGCTGGCGCGAGGCGGGCGAGCCAGGCTGTCGATCGTGCCGAGTTTCCCTTTGCCGAAATGAAAACCAGCGTTGGATGACTTCCAATCGGATCCATGACGGTCCGTCTGGGTGCGTAGGTCGCGAATCGCCTGACAGGGGCGGGTTTTTTCCGCAGTAAAAGACGTCTTCATAAGATTCGGCCGAGTAGATTGATAACGTTCTCATGTAGGTACATCACTACATTGTGCCCTGCTGGCAACAGATCGCGGGAGAATGGCGAAAATCGAACTGCCTTGCCGTGGCTGAGCCAAAAAATGGCTTGTCCCATGACAGGTTCGTTGTTCCTCTGACCCTCAGAACCACCCGCGCAAGCCGGGCGGCGAGCCGGGAGAGGGGGAAATGAGCCCGACTGAATTGAGCGTCGCGTTCTTCCTGCAGATGTTCGTCATCGTCGCTGCTTGCCGGGTGATGGGCTGGCTGATGAAGCGCTTTTTCGATCAGCCGCAGGTGATCGGCGAAATGATCGCCGGCATCGTCCTGGGCCCATCGCTATTCGGATTGCTGGCGCCCGATCTGCAGCATTTGCTGTTTCCCAAGGATACCAAATCGGTCCTGTATGTCGGCGCCCAACTCGGCGTCGGGTTGTACATGTTCCTGGTCGGCCTGGGCTTTCGCACCGACCATTTCAAATCCAACGCGCGCAGCGCGGTGGCGGTTTCGCTGTCGGGCATGATCGCGCCGTTTCTGGTGGCGATTGGACTCACGCCGTGGCTGCTGAACCTCGGCCTGTTCGGAACGGGCATCGGCGCAGGGCAGGCGACCTTGTTCATGGGCGCGGCGATCTCGATCACGGCTTTTCCTGTGCTCGCGCGGATCGTTCAGGAGCGCGGATTGTCGAAGACACCGCTGGGTTCGCTGTCCCTTTCGGCAGGCGCGATCGACGATGCCGGTGCCTGGACGGTGCTGGCGATCGTGCTGGCGAGCTTTGGCGGCGGAGCACCGCTGGCGATGAAGGCAGTCATCGGCGGCGGCCTGTTCGCCTTCTTCATGCTGACTATGGGGCCCAGGGTGCTGGCGCCGCTCGCGCGCTGGGCCGAGCGCGAAGGCCGGATCACGCCGCCCCTGCTCGCCACGGTCATCGCATTGTTCATGCTGAGCGCCTGGGCGATGGATGCTGCGGGTCTCCATTCTGTATTCGGTGGCTTCCTGCTCGGCGTGGCGATGCCACGCGGCATGCTGAGCCATGAGCTCAAGAAGCAGCTCGAGCCATTCACGGTCGCGCTGCTGGTGCCGATGTTCTTCACCTTTTCGGGCCTGAACACCCAGCTCTCGATGGTGAACAGTATCGAACTCGCCGCGGTGGCCGGTGTGATTCTTGCCGGCTCGATCCTTGCCAAGGGCGGCGCCTGCTGGGCGGCCGCTCGCCTGACCGGCCAGGATAATCCGACTGCGATGGCGGTCGGCGCATTGATGAACGCCCGCGGGCTGATGGAATTGATCATCATCAATATCGGCCTGCAAAAGGGGATCATCGGGCCCGCATTGTTCTCTATGCTGGTGATCATGGCGCTGGTCACGACGTTGATGGCGTCGCCGTTGTTCGAACTGGTCTATGGTCGAAAGGCGCGGGCCAGCGGTATGCTCGGTGCACTGAACGAAGAGGAGGAGACCGTCGCGCGATCCGGCGCCCCGGCCGCCTGGCCTTCGGTCCGGGAGCGGGATGCGTGAAGCACGGTCATGGAGGATCGTGGATTTCAAACCAAGTGACGGAGTTCGGTTCGATATGTTCGGCAACCATATCCTCGACGGCAGAGACGCCGCCATGGCCCAGGGATCTGTCAAGCAATGACCAGTGCAGGCAGGCAAACACGCAGGATCGTGATCGCAGGCGGTGGTACCGCAGGCTGGATGATGGCGGCGGCAATCTCACGGACGCTGGGCCGTGCGGTCGACCTGACCGTTGTCGAATCGGAGGCGATCGGCACGATCGGAGTCGGCGAATCAACCATCCCGCCGCTGGTGAATTTCAACCGCATCCTGGGCATTCCGGAACCCGAATTCATGCGGGAGACGCAGGCGACTTTCAAACTGGGCATTCTGTTCGACAATTGGAAGCAGGACGGCGATCGCTATTTTCATAGCTTCGGCTCGTCGGGAAAGGATCATTGGTCGGCGGGCTTCCAGCATTTCTGGCTTCATGGCCAGACGCGTGGACATCAGCAATCCTATGACGATTATTGCCTTGAACTGGTCGCCGGGCTTCAGGGCAAGTTTGCGCATCTGCCTGAGAACCGGATGAACTATGCCTATCATGTCGATGCCACGCTCTATGGCCGGTATCTGCGCAAGCTGGCCGAGGCGGAGGGGACGACGCGCGTCGAGGGCAAGATCGCTCGTGTCGAACTCGACGGGGAAAGCGGCGACATCGCGGCGCTGGTGCTGGAGGATGAGCGCCGGATCGAAGGCGATTTCTTCGTCGATTGCACAGGCTTTCGCGGATTGCTGATCGAAGGCGCGCTCCATGCCGGGTTCGAGGACTGGACCCATTGGCTGCCGAACGATTCCGCCATCGCGCTGCAGACCAAGCATCTCGGGCCGCCGCAGCCCTATACTCAGGCGATCGCGCATGACGCGGGCTGGCAATGGCGCATTCCGCTGCAGCACCGCATGGGCAGCGGCATCGTTTATTGCAGCCGCTACCTGTCGCGCGATGCGGCGCTCGATCGCCTGGTTTCAAGTGTCGGCGAGCCGTTGATCGACCCGATCTATCTGAGCTTCAAGGGCGGTGTGCGGCGGCGGCAATGGTACCGCAATTGCGTCGCGGTCGGGCTGGCGGGCGGTTTCGTCGAGCCGCTGGAGGCGACTACCGTTCACCTCATCCAGCGCGCCGTGCTGCGCGTTATCCGGCTGATGCCGAACGGGCGGGTCAGCGAACGCGATGCCGTCGAATTCAACGAACAGCAGTTGCAGGACATCACGCAGATCCGCGATTTCATCATCCTGCATTACAAGGCAACCGAACGCCGCGACAGCCCGTTCTGGCGGCATTGCGCCGACATGGAAATCCCGGACTCGCTTGCTCAGAAGATCGAATTGTTCCGTGAGACCGGTCGTGTGTTTCGCAAGAACGAGGAACTGTTCGCGGAAAACAGCTGGGTGCAGGTGATGATGGGGCAGGGGATCATGCCGCGGGCCTATCACCCGATTGCGGAGAAGCTGGGCGAGGATGAACTCGACAGGCTGCTCTCGACTCTGCGCGACAATGTCGCGCGAACCGTCGCGACGCTGCCGGCGCATCAGGCCTATGTCGAACAATATTGTCGCGTCGCATCACCGCAGAAACGGGTTACGATCTGACCCCGCAAGGATCTTGCCTGGAAATGCGTCTGTTCCGGACGAATTATCGATCCACCCGCGCATCGCCATAGCTCCCGCCAAGTGGTTCTCCGCGCGCAAAACCGGTCAGAAGATGTTGAAGCGATGCGGGCTGTCGCGTCGACAGCCGCTCCTCACCCCTGGTTTCGAAGGCGTAGAGACCGTGCTCCACACCGGGATAAACGATAACCGAGAGCGGGCGGCCCGCCTTCTTCAAGGCGATGAGGCGGCGATAGGTTTCCAGATAGGGTGCGTCGATGTCGTCTGCGCCCAAGATCCAGAGCTGCGGCGTCTTCAGCGTGCGCAGAACCGGCATCGGGTCATAGTCGGGAATGATCCCGGCAAACAGGCGGGGCCCCTGTTCACGTAACCTGGCCTCGGGCATCTGTAATACGATCCCGGTGATGTTGCCGCGTACAAAGCGGAACCAGGGCTCGCCCTTGTACTTCTCGACCACGAGGCGAAGCGCGTCATAGCCGGACTGGAATTTGTCGCGGGCGATAGCCTGCGCGGCTGCGCCGATCTCGAGCGCCTTGGCGGTCTCCGCAGCGCCGAAGCCGTGCCGGCTCATGTCGAGTTTCAGCGCTTCGCGATCCTCGTCGATGGGCGACACGGCGAGCCCATATCCGACGATCACGAAATCGGCCTGGCCAAGCGTTGCGGCAAGCGGTGCGGTCCAGCCGCCCTGGCTGGTGCCGTAATAGCCGATGCGGCCAGCCCTCGCGCCGGCCAGCGACCGGGCGGTTTCGAGCGCGGCGTGCGCATCCGCGGCCAGTTGATGGATGTTATGGGTGAACGCGCCCTTTGAGGATCCTGTGCCGCGCTTGTCATAGACGAACACACCGATGCCCTGCGCCGCAAGGATCCGCTGCAGTGCATAGGTACGCAGTGCAGAGCTGTCTTCCGATCCATGGACCAGCACCACGATCGGAACCGCGCGCCGTCCCAGGGGCAAGATGAGGCGACCGGCAAGTTCGGCGCCGTCGCTGATGAAGCGCTTTTCCGTCGTTGTGAGCGGCAGACGTTTGCCGACCATGTCGGCAAAGCGGATCTCGCCGCGGTCGCAGCGCAACAGGTCGACGGTCTTTCCGTCGTCACGCCCGGTCCAGCCCAGCGTGCTCGACCATGCACCGTCCAACTTGCGGGATAACAATCCCGAGGTGCCGTCCAGCCTCCGCCAGCGATAATGGCTGTCGTCGGATGGCGCGAGATCGACGCCGGAACCGTCGGCAAGCCGGTAATAGGCCGGTGCGCATTGGGCGGCCGGCGTCGGGAGTTGGTCTTTGGGCGAGGGCTGGGCCAGAGCGCAGAGCGGCGTCACCAGCCCGGCCAGGATCAACGTTCCCATTGTCTTCGCATACTGCATCGTTCGAGTGGGTACCTGGTCATTCCGGTACAGTCCCGATACACTTTGTATCGTTTCCACCGGTACACTGGATCGCGCCGATGCTTGCTTCGCACAATCGTACCGAGATGGTCGCGGCCTGGGTGGAAGAGCGGATCGGCAATCGGCTGTTCTTGCCGGGCAAGCGCATCCCTTCGGTGCGTCGACTAGCGCAACTCCTCGGCGTGTCACCGTTCACCGTTGCCGCGGCGTTTGAAAACCTCGCCGTCGCGGGCTTGATCGAAGCGCGTCGCGGATCCGGTTGCTATGTGCGCGCACCACAGCGGGCGGAGCCGACGACGGTTGAGCCGCCGCAGGTCAATCTCGCCTGGCTGATGCACAACATGCTCGCCTCCGCTGCCGCGAAGGGGCCTGGTATGGGTGTGCTGCCAGCGGGCTGGCTGAACGGATCGGCCGCCGCGGCCGCGCTTCGGGCCATCGGCCGCGAGCCGCCCGCACGGCTGCTGGAAGCAGGCAAGGCGCAGGGATTCGAGCCGCTTCGGCTGATGCTGCAATATCGGCTGGCAGCACTCGAGATCGAGGCCGATGCCAGCCAGATCATATTGACCACGGGCGTCACCCATGGACTCGATCTGGTGCTTCGGACGCTGGTCAGGCCTGGCGACACCATATTGGTGCCGGCGCCGAGCTGGTTCGGTGCCTTTGCCATCCTGGCCGCGCATCGGGCCCGTGTCATCGCCGTTCCCTGTACCGCGGATGGACCTGATTTAAGCCAGCTTGCGCGCCTGATCGCCGAAGAACGGCCGCGGATGCTGGTGCTGAGCGCGACCGCGCAGAATCCGATCGGCTTCACCCTCTCCATGTCGGCGATCGACGCCATCCTGGCCATGGCGCGGCAGCACGGCACTTTGGTGTTCGAAGACGATATTTATTCCGATTTCGGTGCGGAAGGGGCCACCCGCCTTGCTGCGCGGGACGGGCTGAATCAGGTTATCTATGCCGGCAGTTTTTCCAAGACGCTGTTGGGCAACGCTCGGGTTGGTTTTCTTGCGTGCCGCCGCGACCATGCAGCGATGCTGGCCGAGCGAAAGATTCTTTCGGGCTTTACCACGCCGGAAATCAACGAGCGGCTGATCCACAAGATACTTGCAGCGCGCGGGCAAGCCCAGCGGGCGGCCGAATTGCGTCGCCGCGTCGCGGATGCCCGCGCGAGCCTGCAACGGCGGCTCGAAGCACGCGGGTTTCGCGTCTGCGGAGAGCCGGAGAGCGGCATGTTCCTATGGGTCGATCTGGCATGCGATGCCGACGAAGTTGCAGTGCGGGCCCGGTCAAAGGGCCTGCTGGTCGCGCCAGGCAGCCTTTTCTTCCCTGATCCGCGCCAGTCCAGCTTCGCGCGGTTCAACGCGGCGAGTTCGACGACGGGTCTTGATGCCGTGCTGGACCTGGCAGTCGCGAGATGATCATCTCGCGACTGCCAGGCCCTGCCGGCACCGGTCAGAAGTTGAGCCGGATTCCGCCATTGACCGTGAAGGCGCGCAGGCCCGAGCCGTCGTCGAGGTTGCCGACGAGGAAGGCCGAGAGACGCCCACCCCGGGCATGGCCGATGACGCCAACCGAATAGCGTACGGCGTCGTCCCAGCTTGTGGTGGTCAGCGCGAAGTTGGTTGCCGGCGTACCGAAGCTGAAAGTCCCGGCGTCGCCGCGCGACCAGTTCTTCATCGCCGCCGCACTGGCGAAGGGCTCGACCACCAGTTTATCGTCGCTGCCGGCGCGATAGGACAGCCGCAATCCGGCCTGGCCGACCTTGGTCTTGTCGCCGCCCGGCGAATAGGCACTGATCGCGTCGATCGTCAGGTTGTCGATCCGGCTGTCGGCATAGTTGAAGCCGACGAACGGCGTTGCCGCAAAGCCGCTGCTGCCGCCGACGCGGTAGGAAGCGTGGATCGATCCGGCGGTTGCCCGGCCGTCGACGTCCTTCTTGGTGTTGCCGAACAAGGTCGGCAGGACCATGTCGTATTTGCGCCATTCGCGACGGAGCTGCCCGTCGATGGTGAGCGCCCCGTTGCTGATCGCGACATAGCCGCCGACAAAGCCTGTATCGACCGCCAGCCTTTCGTTCGCGGACGGATGGGCGACGCCATCGTACCAGCCGCCGGTGACCCCCAGATGCGCGACCCAGTTGCCGCCGAAGTACAGGCCCAGATCGGCGCCCAGCTGGATCGCCTGATGGTCGGTGCGCAACCGGTTGACCGAGTTGAACGTGACCCCGCCGCCGCTGATCGAGGATGCGATCCTCTGTTTGGTATGTCCGCCCGAACCGCGCATCCACAGGCTGAACCTTTTGTCGCCGGCCGCCGCATCGGTGCGTGGCGTGATATAGGGGCTGATCGGCGCGTCGAGCAGCATCGAAGCGGATTCGGCGATATAGGTCAGGCCGCCGAGCGCCGTCGAGGACGGGTTGATCTGCTGGATCAGGCCAAACTGGGTATTGCTCGCCGGATTGCGCCCGAAGCTTTCGAGGATGAACCCGGTGTTCGGGAAGATCGTATTCGACGTGAAGGTGCCGACCGCGGCGCCCGGGGTTACCGTCACCACCGGCAGGAAGCCGCCGGCGACGAAGCTGCGTGCGCCGACGCGGTTCATCGTCACATTGGTATTGCCCGACGCCGCGCCACCGATGTTCAGGCGATCCGCGGTCGCGGTGACCGTGCTGTAATCGGCGAAGAACTGCCCGCCGCCGGTATAGGCGCCGCCGACCGTGACGACGTTGCTGGTCAAATTGTTCTGCGCGTTGATGATCCCGGTGTTGGTCATCGCCCCGTTGGTGGTGAAGGTGCCCGCTCCGGCGAAGTTGATCCGGTTCGAGTTGTTGGTGTTGCCGAGGAACAGGATCGTCCCGCCGGCGCCGATATTGGCGATGCCCGCATTCACGAAGCTGCCCGAGACACTGGATGCGCCGGACCCGAAGTTCGCGATTCCGCCGGCCGCATTGGTCACGGTCGAGGTCGCGACAGCCGAACCGGCCACATTGAGCGCACCGTTCATCGTGCCGGTGTTGGTCAGCGTGAAGCTGCCGCCGTTCAGCGTTGCCTGCACGGCTCGACTGGTGCCGGTGAGCGTCCCGGAATTGCCGATGGCTGCACTGCCGGTACCGGTAGCCTCAATCCAGATACCGGCCGCGCCTGAGATCGACCCGGCATTATTGACGGCCATCGCAGCATCGACACTGGCGAAGTCGACGCCGATGATGCCGGCGATCGTGCCGCTGCTGGCCTGGTTGACGGTGAGGGCGCCAACTGCGCCGGCACCCGTCGAGGTCAGTTGCACGCCGATATTGTCGCCTTCGACCAGACCGGCATTGTTGACGGTGATCGCACCAGAGACGGTCGACTGGTCGATGCCGATCAATGGATCGATCACACCGGTCGCGCTGATATTGGTGACGATGTCGCCAACGGTCGAGATGCTCGCGACACCCGCAGCCGCGGCATTGATCGTGCCGTCCACGTTAATGGTCGTGGTGCCCGAGGACTGGCCGCTATCGGTGAAGATACCATATGCGCCGACCGCGTTGGCGGTCACGGTATGGCCGGCGGTCAGCGTGACGTCGATCGTACCGGTATTGGCCGCCGCAGCCGTGTTGAGTGCGACGATTGCCGTCGTACCGGTCGAGCTCACATCGCCCGCCGCCACGACGATGTTGCCGCCATTCGCTTGCGCCAGGATGCCGTTGCCGGTGGTTGCGGTGACGGGGCCAAATGCCGCCACCGTGCTCGAGCCGCTGCCGCGATTGGTCGCGATGATGCCGGTCGTGCCGGAGGTGGCACCGGCGGTCACGTTGACCGCGCCAGTTCCGGCGGCCGAGCTTTGCTCGGCAATAATCGCCGCATTACCGGTCGATGTCACAGCGCCGGTATTGACGGTGACGGCGCCACCGGTCGAGAGCGCGTAGACGCCGATGCCGGTGGTCACATTGACCGCGCCGACCGTGGTCACTCGGGTCGCTCCCGTGCCGAAATTCTCCGCATCGATGCCGAACCGGGCATTGACCGCGCCGTTGGTGGTGACGTCGATATTGCCAGTCGCAGCGGCCGGGAAGACCGCAGCGACAACGGCCGCATTGCCCGCCCCGATATCGCCATTGGCGACCACCGTGACATCGGCGGTCGTCGACTGGGTCCGGATGTCGATGCCGTTCTGGCCTGCCGCCAGCGCGCTGACCGCACCGGTGGTGACGCTGATATCGCCGCCGAGCGCGGTATCGCCCACGACGATACCGTTGCCGGCAGTGGAACTGCTCGCGCCCGAGATATCGACCGTGACCGTGCCCGCACCATTGTTGAGGATGTTCGCCGCATCGCCGGTGCCGCCGACAAATCCGCCAGCGCCAGTGACCGAGATGTTGCCCGTGCCGCCAGTGCCGCCGATCAGGGTCAGGCCGCGCGTCGCGCCGGTCACCGTATCGGCGACGCTCACGCTCACCGCGGCGTTGCCGTTTGCCAGGATGCCCTCGGCGGCAGTGCCGGTGACCGTACCGTTGGCGGTCACGTTGATTGCGCCAGTGCCGGCATTGAGCGCGAAGATACCCGTCGTGCCCGAGACATTGCCCGCGGTCACATCGACCACGCCCGCGCCGGCGGCCGAAGTCTGCTGAGCGACGATCGCCGCCGCGCCGGTGGATGTGACGTCGCCCGCATTGACCGTGACGTTGCCGCCGGTGGTCAGCGCGAAGATGCCGTTTCCGGTGGTCGTGTTGACCGGACCGACGGTGGTCACGCTGGTCGAGCCGCTGCCGAAATTCTCGGCATCGATGCCGAACCGCGCGTTGACCGCGCCATTGGTCGTCACGTCAATATTGCCGGTCGCAGCGGCCGGGAAGACCGCCGCGACAATGGCCGCATTGCCTGCCCCGACATCGCCATTGGCGACCACCGTGATATTGGCGCCGGTCGACAGGGTTCGGACGTCGATCCCGTTCTGCCCTCCCGCCAACGCGCTGACCGCACCCGTGGTGACGCTGATGTCGCCGCCGAGCGCGGTATCGCCTACCACAATGCCGTTGCCGGCGGTCGAGCTGCTCGCGCCCGAGATGTCGACCGTAACCGTGCCCGAACCGTTGTTCTGAATGTTCGCCGCATCGCCGGTCCCACCGACAAAGCCACCGGCGCCGGTGACCGAGATGTTACCCGCACCGCCAGTGCCACCGATCAGGGTCAGGCCGCGCGTCGCGCCGGTCACCGTAGCGGCGACGTTCACCGTTACCGCATCGTTGCCACTGACGTTGATGCCCTCGGCGAAAGTGCCGGTCACCGTACCGTTGGCGGTCACAATGGTGGCGCCGGTACCGGAATTGTTCGCGAAGATGCCGGTCGTGCCGGAGACATTGCCCGCGGTCACATCGATCACGCCCGCGCCAGCGGCCGAGGTCTGCTGCGCCACGATCGCCGCGGCGCCGGTGGATGTGACATCGCCAGCATTGACCGTGACATTGCCGCCATTGGTCTGTGCGTAGATGCCATTGCCGGTGGTCGTGTTGACCGGGCCGACGGTGGTCACACTGGTCGAGCCGGTGCCAAAATTCTCCGCGTCGATGCCGAACCGCGCATCGATCGCGCCATTGGCGGTCACGTTGATATTGCCGGTTCCAGCACCTGGGAAGATTGCCGCGACGATGCCGGCATTGCCCGCCTGGATATCGCCATTGGCAACCACCGTGACATCGCCGGTCAGCGACTGAGTCTGGATATCGATCCCGTCCTGGCCACCTGCCAGCGCGGTGACCGCGCCGGTGGTCACGCTGATGTCGCCGCCGATTGCGGTGTCACGCACCACGATGCCCTCGCCGCTGGTCGAACCGCTCGCGCCGGAGATGTTGACCGTGACCGTGCCGGCACCGTTGTTCTGGATGTTCGCCCCGTTACCGGTGCCGCCGAAGAACCCGCCGGCGCCGGTGACGGATATGTCACCCGCGCCGCCGGTCCCGCCGATCAAATTCAGGCCGCGCGTCGCGCCGGTCACGGTATCGGCGACATTCACCGTTACCGCATCGTTGCCATTGACGTTGATACCCTCGGCAAACGTGCCGGTGACCGTGCCATTGGCGGTGACGCTGGTCGCGCCAGTGCCGCTGTTGGTGGCCTCGATGCCGGTCGTGCCCGAGACATTGCCCGCCGTCACGTCGATCACGCCCGCGCCGGCTGCCGAAGTCTGCCGCGCGATGATCGCGGTATTGGCAGTAGCCGTCACGTCACCCGCATTGACCGTGACGTTGCCGCCGGTGGTCAGCGCGAAGATGCCATTGCCGGTGGTCGTGTTGACCGGACCGACGGTGGTCACACTGGTCGAGCCGGTGCCGAAGTTCTCGGCATCGATGCCGAACCGCGCATCGATCGCGCCGTTGGCGGTGACGTTGATATTGCCGGTGCCCGCAGCCGGGAAGATCGCCGCGACGATGCCGGCATTGCCTGCCTGAATATTGCCATTGGCAACGACAGTGACATCGCCGGTCAGAGATTGGGTCTGGATGTCGATGCCGTCGCGGCCAACCCCCAGCGCGGTCACTGCGCCGGTGGTCACGCTGATAGCGCCGCCCGCCGCGGTGTCGCGCACCACGATGCCTTCACCGCTGGCCGAGCTGCTCGCACCGGAGATGTCGACGGTGACTGTGCCCGAGCCATTGTTCTGGATGTTCGCTGCGTTACCAGTGCCGCCGACAAAGCCGCCAGCGCCGGTGACCGAGATGTTGCCTGCGCCCCCAGTGCCGCCGATCAGGTTCAAACCGCGTGTCGCGCCGGTCACGGTATCGGCGACGTTCACCGTCACCGCATCGTTGCCGCTGACGTTGATACCCTCGGCAAAAGTGCCGGTGACCGTGCCATTGGCGGTCACAGTGGTCGTACCAGTGCCACTGTTGGTGGCCTCGATGCCGGTCGTGCCGGAGACATTGCCTGCGGTCACATCGATCGCGCCCGCACCAGCGGCCGAAGTCTGTCGCGCGATGATCGCAGTGTTGCTGGCGGCGGTGACATCTCCGGCGTTGACGGTGACGTTCCCGCCCGTCGCCAGCGCGAAGATGCCATTGCCGGTGGTCACATTGACCGGGCCGACCGTCGTCACGCTGGTCGAACCGGCACCGAAATTCTCTGCGTCGATGCCGAACCGCGCATCGATCGCGCCGTTGGCGGTGACGTTGATATTGCCGGTTCCCGCAGCCGGGAAGATCGCCGCGACGATGCCGGCATTGCCTGCCTGAATATTGCCATTGGCAACGACAGTGACATCGCCGGTCAGCGATTGGGTCTGGATGTCGATGCCGTCGCGGCCAACCCCCAGCGCGGTCACTGCGCCGGTGGTCACGCTGATAGCGCCGCCCGCCGCGGTGTCGCGTACGACGATACCCTCGCCGCTGGCTGAGCTGCTCGCGCCGGAGATGTTGACCGTGACCGTGCCGGAGCCATTGTTGAGGATATTCGCGGCATCGCCGGTGCCACCGACGAACCCGCCAGCACCGGTCACCGAAATGTTGCCCGTGCCTCCGGTGCCGCCGATCAGACTCAGGCCACGCGTCGCGCCGGTCACCGTGTCGGCGACCGTCACGGTCACTGCACCGTTACCGGCCGCCTTGATGCCCTCGGCAAATGTACCGGTGACTGTGCCGTTGGCGGTGACGCTGGTCGCGCCGGTGCCGCTATTGGTGGCTTCGATACCGGTCGTGCCGGAGACATTGCCCGCGGTCACGTCGATCACGCCCGCGCCGGCTGCCGAAGTCTGCCGTGCGATGATCGCAGTGTTGCTGGCGGCGGTGACATCACCGGCATTGACGGTGACGTTCCCGCCCGTCGCCAGCGCGAAGATGCCGTTGCCGGTGGTCGTATTGACTGCGCCAATCGTGGTTACACTGGTCGAGCCTGTGCCGAAATTCTCCGCGTCGATGCCAAACCGCGCATCGATCGCGCCGTTGGCGGTGACGTTGATATTGCCGGTTCCCGCAGCCGGGAAGATCGCCGCGACGATGCCGGCATTGCCTGCCTGAATATTGCCATTGGCAACGACAGTGACATCGCCGGTCAGCGATTGGGTCTGGATGTCGATGCCGTCGCGGCCAACCCCCAGCGCGGTCACTGCGCCGGTGGTCACGCTGATAGCGCCGCCCGCCGCGGTGTCGCGTACGACGATACCCTCGCCGCTGGCTGAGCTGCTCGCGCCGGAGATGTTGACCGTGACCGTGCCGGAGCCATTGTTGAGGATATTCGCGGCATCGCCGGTGCCACCGACGAACCCGCCAGCACCGGTCACCGAAATGTTGCCTGCGCCTCCGGTGCCGCCGATCAGACCCAGGCCACGCGTCGCGCCGGTCACCGTGTCGGCGACCGTCACGGTCACTGCACCGTTACCGGCCGCCTTGATGCCCTCGGCAAATGTACCGGTGACTGTGCCGTTGGCGGTGACGGTGGTCGCGCCGGTGCCACTGTTGGTGGCTTCGATACCGGTCGTGCCGGAGACATTGCCTGCGGTCACATCGATCGCGCCTGCGCCGGCTGCCGAAGTCTGCCGTGCGATGATCGCAGTGTTGCTGGCGGCGGTGACATCACCGGCATTGACCGTGACGTTCCCGCCGGTCGCCAGCGCGAAGATGCCGTTGCCGGTGGTCACATTGACCGGGCCGACCGTGGTGACACTGGTCGAGCCGGTGCCGAAGTTCTCGGCATCGACCCCGAACCGCGCATCGATCGCGCCGTTGGCGGTGACGTTGATGTTGCCGGTGCCCGCAGCCGGGAAGATCGCAGCGACGATGCCGGCATTGCCGGCTTGAATATTGCCATTGGCGACCACCGTAACATTGCCGGTCAGCGATTGGCTCTGGGCGTCGATCCCGTCCTTGCCGCCCGTCAGTGCGGTGACATCGTTGGTCGTTACCGAAATGCCGGTGCTGCCGGCGACGTCGCGGACGGTAATGCCTTCGCCTGTCGCTGCGGAAACATTGCCTATGTTGATGTTGATTGAACCGACACCGCCGGTCTGCACCGCATCGAACCCGTTCCCGGCACCGTTGTTGGTAATGCTCCCGCCCGTATAGGTGATCACGCCACCGGCCGCCGAAAGCGACAGCGCTGCGGTGCCGCCGACAGTCGGCGTGTTGCCGGCATCGACGCTGATCGAGCCATTATTGGTCACCGTAAGGCCACCGCCCGCAGTGTTGACGAGCGAAAGGCCATTGCCGCTGACCGCAGCGCCCGCATCCACATTGAGGATGATCGGCGTGGCGATCGGGCCGGAATAACCGCGATCAGTGGGCGGGCTGGCGGGATAAAGGGTGTCGGTGGTGACGGTCGTGTCGCAGGTGACCGTGACGCCGCCGACAAGGCAATCTGCCCAGGCCTGTCCCGGAGCCAGCAGGCTCGCGCCTGCAAGGGCGGCCATTGCGATGGTCGATCGCAGCGCAAGCCGGCTCGCCTGCGAGCGCAGGTTCCTCCGAAGTGCTGATTTTGTGGAAGTCTGTCCGGCAATCGAAGTCGAACGAGCTACGGACTTGTAAGTGCACACCATGAACCTGCCCCTTTTTAGTGCAGCGAGTTGGTGCGACCCCCCGGTTCAAGCCGGAGCGATGTTTATTTGCGGCTCCTATGTGCCCGGCCTTGAAATGAGTCAACAGGGAGCTGCCCACCGCGAGATGGCGCAGAAGATGCCAAGAATAGTTCGCGACACACCCGAAGGGCGGACAAACAGCGCTACTTGCCGGTCTTTAGCCCATCTTTTCAAGGTGTAGCGAGATTTATCCTGCCGCTTTGGCCAACCCTTTTGACAATTGCAGTGCGCCGTTCAGTCGCGATTTGGGATCGCCCCAGACGCGGTTGACCACCAGCTTACTGTCGGGACGAAGCTTCGCCACACCGTCGAGGCGCGCGACCCAGGCGAGCAAGCCGTCGATATTGGGCGGTTTATTGTCGTGGAAGGTGACCAGTGCGCCGCGCGGGCCGACATCGATCTTCGCCACGCACGCTTTCTTTGCGTGGAGCTTGATTTCGAGCAGCGTGATCAGATTCGCCGTGGGATCGGGGATCGGGCCGAAGCGATCGATCAGTTCCGCGGCGAAGGCTTCGATTCCGTCGGTCTCCTCTATCTCGTTGAGGCGGCGGTACAGGCCCATGCGGAGGTCGAGATCGGGGACATAGTCCTCCGGGATGAGAATCGGCGCGTCGACGGTGATCTGCGGGCTGAAGTCGCGCGGGCGTGCAAGGGCGCCGCCGGCCCTCGCTTCCATAATCGCCTCTTCTAACATCGACTGATAGAGTTCGTAGCCAACTTCCTTGATATGTCCGGATTGTTCATCACCCAGAAGATTGCCGGCACCGCGAATGTCGAGGTCGTGGCTGGCGAGCTGGAAGCCAGCGCCAAGACTGTCGAGATCGCTCAGCACCTTGAGGCGCTTTTCCGCCGCCTCGGTCAGAATGCGGCCGGCCGGCGTCGTCAGATAGGCATAGGCGCGGGTCTTCGCGCGTCCGACTCGGCCGCGCAGCTGGTAGAGCTGGGCAAGGCCGAAACGGTCGGCGCGGTGGATGATCATCGTATTGGCGCTGGGAATATCGAGCCCGCTTTCGACGATGGTGGTCGAGACCAGCACCTCGAACTTCTTGTCGTAAAATGCGGACATGCGTTCCTCGACCTCGGTCGGAGACATTTGTCCATGCGCGGTGACGTAGCGCACCTCCGGCACATGTTCGCGCAGGAATTGCTCGATATCGGGCACATCGGCGACGCGTGGCGTGACGAAGAAGCTCTGCCCGCCGCGATAATGTTCGCGCAGCAACGCCTCGCGCAGCACCACCGGGTCCCAGGGCATGATATAGGTGCGCACCGCGAGGCGATCGACCGGTGGGGTCTGAATCACCGACAGCTCACGCAGGCCCGACATCGCCATCTGCAGCGTGCGCGGGATCGGCGTCGCGGTGAGGGTCAGGACATGGACGTCGGTCTTGAGCGCCTTCAGCCGTTCCTTGTGCGTCACGCCGAAGCGCTGCTCCTCGTCGACAATGACCAGGCCGAGCCGCTTGAATTCGACCGACTTGGCGAGGATCGCATGGGTGCCGACCACGACATCGATCGTGCCGGCGGCAAGGCCTTCGCGCGTGGTCTTGGCTTCTCCGGCGGTGACGAGGCGGGAGAGGCGCCCGACATTGAGCGGGAAGCCTTCGAACCGGGCGGTGAAATTGTTGAAATGCTGGCGCGCGAGCAATGTGGTCGGGCAGACGATCGCGACCTGCAGCCCGGCCATCGCTGCCGCAAAGGCGGCGCGCAGCGCGATCTCGGTCTTGCCGAAGCCGACATCGCCGACGACCAGCCGGTCCATCGGTGTGCCCTTGGCAAGATCGGCGAGCACATCGTTGATCGCGCGGTCCTGATCGTCGGTCTCTTCGTACGGGAAGCGATCGACGAAGCTGGCATAGCCGCCGCCATCGGGTTCGATCACATCGGCTGGACGGAGCGCACGTTCGGCCGCGGTCGCGATCAGGTCGCCCGCGATCTCGCGGATGCGCTCCTTCATCTTCGACTTGCGCCGCTGCCATGCCTCGCCGCCGAGCCGGTCGAGGCTCGCGCCTTCGCTGTCCGAGCCGTAGCGCGACAGCACGTCGATATTCTCGACCGGCACGAACAGTTTGTCGCCGCCGGCATAGCTCAAGGCGACGCAGTCATGCGGGCTCTGGCCCACCGGAATCGAGGTCAGGCCCTCATAGCGACCAATGCCGTGATCGACATGGACGACGAGATCGCCGGGCGTAAGCATCGCCAGTTCGGCAAGGAAGGCATCGGCGGATTTCTTGCGCTTGGCGCGGCGCACCAGCCGGTCGCCGAGCATGTCCTGTTCGGTGAGCAGCGCGACATCGGGGGTGGTGAAGCCGTGGTCGAGCGGCAGGATGATCAGCGCGATACCACCGGTGCCGACACCAAGCGCCTGCTGCCAGGTATCGACCAGCGACAGATGCGATGCGCCATGATCCTTGAGCAGCCCGGCAAAGCGTTCACGCGATCCGCTCGAATAGCTGGCGAGGATCGGTTTGCGCCCGTCCTTTTTCAGCGTGTTGAGGTGATGGACCACCGCTTCGTAGATATTGACGCCGCTGTTGCGTTCCGGCCCGAAATCGCGCGGCCCGTCGACCGCGAAGTCGAGCACGGTGGCGCTTTCCGGTTCATGGAATGGCGTGGTGAGATGGGTCGGGGCTTGTTCAAGCCGTTCGGCGAAGTCCTTGGCAGTCAGATACAGCGCGTCGGGCGGAAGCGGGCGATAGCTGCCCGGGTCGCTTGACTGGGCGCGGACGCGGTTGGCGTGATAGTCGGTGATCGCTTCGAACCGTTGCTCCGCCGCGCCGATCACACCAGCGTCGCGGACCAGGACGGCTTCGTCACCGAGATGGTCGAACAAGGTCGCCATCTTTTCTTCGAACAGCGGCAGCCAATGCTCCATCCCGGCGAGGCGACGGCCATCGCTGATCGCCTGATAGAGTGGATCGCCGGTCGCGGTCGCGCCGAAGCGCTCGCGATAACGGCTGCGGAAGCGCTTGATGCTGTCTTCGTCGAGCAGGGTTTCCGAGGCGGGAAGCAACGTGAAGCCATCGATGCGGCCGGTGGTACGCTGATCGGCGGGATCGAAAGTGCGGACGCTTTCGATCTCGTCGCCGAAGAAGTCGAGGCGCAGCGCTTGTTCCTCGCCGCTCGGGAACAGGTCGACCAAGCCGCCGCGAACCGCGAATTCCCCCGAATCCGCAACGGTTTCCACGCGGACATAACCATTGGCCTGGAGCATCGCCGCAAGCTTGTCGCGGTCGATCCTCGCCTTGGGGGCGAGGGTGGTGACGAGTTGACGGATGCGGAACGGGGTCAGGACGCGCTGGGCGGCGGCATTGGCGGTGGTGATGAGGAGCTGTGGCGCCTTGGTCGGTTGCTGCAAGCGGTGGAGCGTCGCCATCCGCTCGGCCATGGTGCGCAAGGTCGGCGATGCGCGGTCATAGGGAAGGCAGTCCCAGGCCGGGAAGGTCAGCACCTCAAGCTCCGGCGCGAACATCGTCGCGGTCGCGGCGATCGCGCGCATTGCGGCTTCATCGGGGGCGATGAACACCGCGCGGGTCTTCGCTGCGCGTGCGAGATCGGCAAGCAGCCACGGCTCGAACCCGGTCGGCACGCCGGCAAGGGTGAGCGGCGTCTTGGCCGAGAGGATCGTCTTCAGGTCGGGCATATCAGATGGAAAAGCCTTGTTACCGTTCGTGCTGAGCTTGTCGAAGCACCGTCTTGTTCTTGTCCGGCCAAGTCGAAGAAGAACGGCCCTTCGACAAGCTCAGGGCGAACGGTTTATTTTTCGGTGCGCGCTTCATTCCGCAATCGGCACGTAGTTCAGCACTTTCATCGCCTCGATCAGCGATCCGGCATATTTCGCCGGCACCCCATCGGTGCCGATCGCCCAGGCCATGATGTCGACATCCTGTTCCTCGAGCAGTTCCTCGAACAGCTCGATCTCGGCGTCGCTCCAGGTTGTGGATTTCGCGTCGAAAAACCCACCGATCAGCAGATCGGCCTCACGCGTGCCGCGATGCGAGGCGCGGAAGCCGAGGCGTTTGAGGCGTATGTCGCGGTCCATCGTCATCCCCGGATATCTTCCATGCGCAATTACCCGGCGGGCGCTGGCGGCGACCGTCGGGTGAGGCTACAGGACGCAGATAGTCATGCGCCCCGATATCCTCAATCCACTGTTTGCCGAAGTGACGGCATTGAAGGGCATTGGTCCGGGCCTTGCCATGCCGCTCGACAAGCTCGGGCTGAGCCGGGTGGTCGATGTGCTGTTCCATTTGCCGACCGGCTGGATCGACCGCGTGGCGCGCGACGAGCTCGACATGGCCGATGCCGGGCGCACCATCGTCATCACGCTGACCGCGCGGGAGTATCGCAGCAGCACCGGACGCGGGCCGACCCGCGTGCATGCCGCCGATGCGCGCGGCAACATTGTCAGCCTGGTTTATTTCGGCGGGCATTCAGGCTGGGCGAAGAAGCTCGCGCCGATCGGCGAACCACGCCGCGTGTCGGGACGGCTGGAATTGTACGGGCAGGAACTGCAGATCGTGCACCCCGATTATGTCCTGCCGCTCGATGAGGCCGGCGAGCAACCGGAGCGCGAGGCGATCTATCCGCTGTCGGAGGGGCTGACCTCGCGGCGCATGGGCCAATTGGCGGCACAAGCGCTGGAGCGAGCGCCGGAATTGCCCGAATGGATCGAGCCGGGGCTGCTGGCGAAGCGCGGCTGGCCGGGATGGCGCGACGCGATGGCGCGAGTCCATGCCGATCCGTCGGACATGGTGGCGCGCGAGCGCCTCGCCTATGACGAGGTCTTCGCCAATCAGCTCGCGCTGACGCTGGTGCGGCAATCGTCGCGGGCACGGCGGGGCAGGGCGCTGACCGGCGACGCGCGGCTGCGCGACGCGCTGAAGCTGCCTTACAGCCTGACGGGCGCGCAGGTGCGGGTGGTGAGCGAGATCGAGGGCGATCTGGCGCAGGCGCAACCGATGCTGCGGCTGCTGCAGGGGGATGTCGGGTCGGGCAAGACATTGGTCGCGACGATGGCGCTGCTGCTCGCGGTCGAAGCAGGCGCGCAGGGAGCATTGCTCGCGCCGACCGAGATCCTGGCGCGGCAGCATTACGAAACGCTGCGGCGGCTGCTGGCGGGCGTGCCGGTCGAGGTCGCGATCCTGACCGGGCGCGACAAGGGCAAGGTGCGCGAGGCGACCCTCATGGGGCTCGCTTCGGGCGCGATCGATATATTGATCGGCACGCACGCGATCTTCCAGGAAGCGGTGTCGTACAAGGATCTCGCGCTGGTGGTGGTCGATGAGCAGCACCGCTTCGGTGTCGCGCAGCGCATGATGCTGCAGGCCAAGGCAAAGGCCGCGCCGCATCTGCTCGCGATGACCGCGACGCCGATCCCGCGCACGCTGACATTGGCCAATTATGGCGAGATGGACGTCAGCCAGATCGACGAGATGCCGCCGGGCCGGCAGCCGATCGAGACGCGGGTGATTTCCGAAGACCGGCTGAGCGAGATGGTCGATGCACTGGCACGGCATCTGTCCGATGGCGGCCAGGCCTATTGGGTCTGCCCGTTGGTCGAGGAAAGCGAGAAGACCGACCTCGCCGCAGCCGAGGCGCGCGCGGAAACCTTGCGCGCGCGATTCGGCGACCGGGTCGGGCTGGTCCATGGACGGATGAAGGGCCCTGAGAAGGACGCCGTGATGGAGGCGTTTGCCGCCGGCCGTACCGGCGTGTTGGTCGCGACGACGGTGATCGAGGTCGGCGTGGATGTGCCCAATGCGACCCTGATCGTGATCGAGGCGGCGGACCGCTTCGGACTCGCGCAATTGCACCAGTTGCGCGGGCGGGTCGGGCGGGGGAGCGGGCGGTCGATCTGCCTGCTGATTCGCGGCAATGCGCTGAGCGAGACATCGCGCGCACGCCTGGCCTTGATGCGCGAGACCAATGACGGCTTCCGTATCGCCGAGGAAGATCTGCGGCTGCGCGGATCGGGCGAATTGCTCGGGACGAAGCAGTCGGGCGAAGCTGCGTTCCGCATCGCGACGCCGGAGATGCTGAACGAATTGCTGCCGATCGCCACCGATGATGCGCGGCTGTTGATCGATCGCGACGGGGGGCTGAGCGCGGATCGGGGGCAAGCGGCACGGACCGCACTGTATCTGTTCGAACGCGATGCCGGGGTGGCGCTGCTGCGATCCGGCTGACGGGCCAGCGGCCCTTGATCAGCGGCCCTTGATCAGCGCCGCGAGCAGTTCGTAATAATCCGCCAGGTCGATCGGCCGGTCGAGTTCGCAGCCCATCCGGCCGCCCAGGCACCAGCGTACTTCCGCTGCGACCACGCCGACCACAGGCAGGGTCACGCGCAACCGCGACCCTTCGAGAATATCCCGGTCGCAGCGCGCCATCATGCCAAGTGCGGACATGTTGACGATCAGCAGGGAGAGCGGCTGCGCGTCGGGCCCAAAGGCGCGGGCGCGGTAATGCACTTCATCGCGCGCGATACTGCGATTGTCGGCGATTGCCGCGTTTCCGAAACTCATGGCCCCGCGTCCCTTATGGTCCCGTCCGGAAGCTAGGGCATGGGGCGTAAACCGGGTCGCAACGAAGCTGTTTAACAAAGTCTTGCGGCACGATTTTTCGACAAATTTTATCCTGCGATCAGAAGGCCATGATGCTTCTTGCCGGCCGACACCTGCACCGGATCGGCGCCGACCGCGATGATCAGGGCCTCGTCACTGACCTTGTCTGCGCCGACGCGCGCGCCCCCGCCCTTGATCAGGCGGCGTGCCTCGCCCTTCGATGCGCAGAAGCCGAGACCGATCAGCGCGTCGACGATCGACACCTCTCCAGTGACGGTGAAGCTGGGCAGCGAGCCGCCGGCCGACCCTTCCTCGAAGGTCCGGCGGGCGGTTTCCGCCGCCTCCGCTGCCGCCGCCTCGCCGCGGCACATTGCGGTCGCGGCATTGGCGAGGATCTTCTTGGCCTCGTTGATCTCGGCGCCCTGCAGCGCCTCCAGCCTGGCGATCTCGTCGAGCGGAAGATCGGTGAACAAGCGCAGGAAGCGCCCGACATCGCGGTCGTCGGTGTTGCGCCAGAACTGCCAGTAATCGAAATGCGGCAGCTGATCCTCGTGCAGCCACACCGCGCCCGACATGGTCTTGCCCATCTTGCCGCCGTCCGCCGTGGTGATCAGCGGGGTGGTGATGCCATAGACCTCGGTCCCGTCCATGCGGCGCGACAATTCGATGCCATTGACGATATTACCCCATTGATCCGAGCCGCCCATCTGCAGCCGGCAGCCGGCACGGCGCGAGAGCTCCAGAAAGTCATAGGCCTGGAGGATCATGTAGTTGAATTCGAGGAAGCTCAGCGATTGCTCGCGGTCCAGGCGCAGCTTGACCGAATCAAAGCTGAGCATGCGGTTGACCGAGAAATGCTGTCCCACGTCGCGCAGGAATGGAATATATTCGAGCTTGTCGAGCCAGTCGGCATTGTCGACCATGACCGCATCGGTCGGCCCATCCCCGAAGGTCAGGAACCGTTCGAAGATGCGGCGGATCGACCGGACATTGGCGTTGATGCCGTCATGATCGAGCAGCTTGCGCGATTCCTCCTTGAAACTCGGATCGCCGATCTTGCCGGTGCCGCCACCCATCAGCACGATCGGCTTGTGGCCCGATTGCTGAAGCCGACGCAGCAGCATGATCTGCACCAGGCTGCCGACATGCAGCGACGGCGCGGTCGGATCGAAGCCGATATAGCCGGGCACGATCTGGCGCGCGGCTAACTCATCCAGGGCATCTATGTCCGTGGTCTGGTGAATATAGCCGCGCTCGCGGAGCGACAGAATGAGTTTGGAAGTATGGAGTGTCATGACGGTGGCGCGCTTAGCATGGAGCGCTCCGCTGTTGTACCCCCGCGAAGGCTGGGGTCCAGTCTGGGCTCCCGCCTTCGCGGGAGCACAAAACCTATGGCCCCGGCAACTGCCCGAGCGGATCGACCGGTGTGCGTCCCTTGCGCATCTCGAAATGGAGCTCGGGCCGGTCGGCAAAGCCCGAATCGCCCGACATCGCCACGGTCTGGCCCTTCTTCACCGCCTGGCCGCGCTGGACGAGCAATTGGCTGGCATGGCCGTAAACGGTGGTCCAGCCATCGCCATGCTTGAGGATCACCAGCCCGCCAAGTGCGGCGATCTCGTCGCCGGCATAGGCGACGACGCCGTCCGCCGCGGCCAGGATCGGCGTGTCGACCGGCACTGCGATCTTGATGCCGTTATTCTTCTCGCCGCTTGCGCCGGGGCCGAAACGACCGACCAGGCGGCCATGGACCGGCCAGGCAAAGGCGCCGCGCAATCGCGCCGGCTCGGCAATGGCGGCGTTCGACGGCAGGACCCGGCCCGACGACGGCGCCGGACGCGCCGGGCGCTGATGGGCGGCCAGCGCCGGCTCCCCACCGGTCAGGATGTCGTCGACGTCGAGCCGGAACGCTGCGGCGCGCTCCTCGATACTTGCCTTGCCGCTTGAGGCGCTGGGGATCAGCACGCGCATGCCGACGCGCAGGACATAGGGCTCGCTCAGGTCATTGGCGGCAATGATTCGCGACCAGTCGATGCCATAGGCACGCGCAATGGCGATACCGGTTTCCCCGGCGCGGACGAGGTGATAGCGGCCGGCCGGAATCTCCAGCTGCTGACCCGGGCGAATCAGATAGGGTGGGCGCATGCCATTGGCGCGGGCGATCGCCTCCGACCCCGAACCGGTGCGGTCGGCGATGCCGCGCAGCGTGTCGCCGGACCGGACGATGTAGATCGTCGCGCCGATCGAGCGTGCGTCGGCCGTCACCGGACGCGCCTGCCAGGCGGGCGGGGCGCTGGGCAGTTGCTGAACACCTTCATCGAGGCGGTGCCGTTCATAGGTGTCGCCGGACTGCGACTCGTTATAATCCGGGTAGCGCCGTGGCTCCGGTCGATCCCCGCCGGGAATACATGCGCCCACCAGCAATAGCGCCGCGAGCGGCGCAACGCCGTATCCGATACCTGCCCCCATGGCTCTTCCCCCAAGCCAGCCCCCCGGCTGGTTGTCCCTAGGTAAACGCCGCGTTCAGCATGTCGAGTGATTCATGATGGGTCAGATCGAGATGGAGGGGCGTAACCGCGATAAAACCCTCGGCAATCGCCTCCAGATCGGTTGAATGTGCCGGCGTCTCCACCGTCGGGCCAAGCGCGAACCAGTGATATTCATAGCCGCGCGGGTCGCGATTGGTGACGATCTGCAACCGGCCATAGTCGCGCAGGCCCTGATTGGCGATGCGAATGCCTTTCACGTCCGCGGCGGGCCCAGCCGGGAAGTTGATGTTGACCAGGGTACGCGGCGCGAGCGGCGCATTGATCAGCGGACGCAGCACGCGCTCGCCCCAGGCGACGGCTGCCTCGAACGGCACCGTGTCGCCCATGCCTTCGCGGCTATAGACCTGGCTCAGCGCGATCGAGCGCACCCCGGCCAGTGCGCCTTCCATCGCGGCGGAGACGGTACCCGAATAGGTTACGTCCTCGGCGAGGTTCGCGCCGCGATTGACCCCCGACAGGATCAGGTCGGGCGGGCTGTCTTTCATGATCCGCGCGATCGCCATCATCACCGCGTCGGTCGGCGTGCCGGCGACGGCGAAACGCTTGTCGCCATGTCGGCGAATGCGAATCGGCCGGCTCAGCGTCAGCGAATGCCCGGCGCCCGACTGTTCCTCCGACGGTGCCACGATCCAGACATCGTCGGAGAATTTCGCCGCGATCTCCTCCAGCACCTTGAGGCCGGGGGCATGATAGCCGTCGTCATTGGTCAGCAGGATGCGCATCAGGCGGCTTCCAGCCGGTTCAATCCCTTGAGATAGGGCTGCAGCACATCAGGGATCGCGACCGACCCGTCCTCCTGCTGGTAATTCTCCAGCACCGCGACCAGCGTCCGGCCGACCGCCAGGCCCGAGCCATTGAGCGTGTGGACGAAGCGAGTCGCCTTCTCGCCCTCGGGGCGGTAGCGCGCATTCATGCGCCGCGCCTGGAAATCGGTGCAGGTCGAGCAGCTCGAAATCTCGCGATACTGGTTCTGCCCGGGCAGCCAGACTTCGAGGTCGTACGTCCGCGCGGCAGTGAAACCCATATCGCCGGTGCACAGCTTCATGCGGCGGAAGGGCAGGCCAAGCGCGTCGAGCAGCCCTTCGGCGCATGCGGTCATGCGCTCATGCTCGGCCTCCGACATGTCGGGGGTGACGATCGAGACCATCTCGACCTTTTCGAACTGGTGCTGACGAATATAGCCGCGCGTGTCGCGCCCCGCGGCGCCGGCTTCGGAGCGGAAACAAGGCGTCAGCGCAGTGAAGCGCAGCGGCAGCTCGCCCTCGGCCAGTATCTTGTCGGCAACGATATTGGTCAGGCTGACTTCGGCGGTCGGGATCAGCCAGCGGCCATCGGTGGTGCGGAACAGATCTTCGGCGAATTTGGGCAGCTGCCCGGTGCCGAAGACCGCATTGTCGCGAACCAGCAGCGGTGGCACGCACTCCTCATAGCCATGCTGGCCGCTCAGCGTGTCGAGCATGAACTGTCCCAGCGCGCGGCTGAGTTTCGCGGCCGCGCCGCGCACCAGCGTGAAGCGCGTTCCGGACATCGCCGCGCCGGTCTCGAAATCGAGCCCGAGCGCCGGGCCGATCGCATCATGTTCTTTCGGCGCAAAGGCAAAGACCGTTGGCGTGCCGCGCGCGTGGACGAGTGCATTGTCCTCCTCGTCGGTGCCCTGCGGCACGTCGGCGAGCGGCAGGTTGGGCAGCGCGGCAAGCTGGCTGTTCAGCGCTTCGCCCAGTTCCTTCTCCTCGGCCTCGATCGCCGGCAGCCGTTCCTTCAGCACGGCAACTTCGGCCATGAGCGTCGTCGCGGTCGCTTCATCCTTCGCCGCCTTTGCGGCACCGATCGCCTTGCTCGCTTCGTTACGCCGGGCCTGTCCGGCCTGGGCTTCGGTGATCAATGCGCGGCGGCGTTCGTCGAGCGACACCAGTTCGGCGGCATGCGGCGACAGGCCGCGCTTTGCCAGCGCGCCGTCAAAAGCTTCGGGGTTTTCGCGGATCAGACGGATATCATGCATGGGCGCAGGCTATGGCGGCGTGACGGACGACGCGCAACCCGCAGGGAGGCCGGCGCGTTACCCTGACCGATATCAATGATCGGAAAGGCCATTTCATGCAGGTTTCGCACAACGCCGTCGTCCTCGTCGCTGATGGACGCGAGATGCTCTTTCTGCGCAACGAAGGCGATGCGACCCATCCGAATCTGGTGGTTGAAAATGCCCTGGAGCAGGTCAATCCATCGGACGGCGCTCAGAAGACCGACCATGCCGGGCGTTCATCATCGAGCGTTGGCGGCGGGCAGAATTCGATGCAGGAAGTGGACTTTCACCAGCAGGAGGAGGATCGCTTCGCGGCCGACACCGCCGATCTGCTCAAGCGCCGCGCGCTGGCCAATGATTTCGAATCGTTGATCGTCATCGCACCACCCCGAACGCTGGGTGAACTGCGCAAACATTATCACAAGGAAGTCAGCTTGCGGCTGACCGCCGAGCTCGACAAGGATCTGACCGGCCATCCGATCGATCGGATCGAGGCGGCGTTGCAGGCCGCCTGACACGAAAAAGCTCCCGCGCAAACACGCGGGAGCTTTTTTGATCTGAGCCGTCGACCGGCGGATGATCAGGCCGCGACGGTGGTTTTCCTGGCGAAGCGCCGGCGTGCCACGAGCGCCGCTGCCGCTGCGCCGAACAGCAGGACCATCGGCGGCGCCGGGACGGGCGATGGGGTGCCGCCATTGCTGCCGGTGCTGCCGTTGCTGTTGCCGCAATGCCGGCACCAGCCGCCATTCGAACTCCAGCCGCCATTGCTGCTCCAGTTGCCCGAGCTGGTGGACGACGAATTGCTGCTGCTCGTCGAGGCGGAGGTCGACGCCGATGTCGATGCGGACGTCGAGGCCGAGGTCGATACGTTTCCGCTCGACGAACTCGTGCTGGTGCTCGTCACGCCACCCGTACTGGTGCTGGTGGACGAGCCGCCCGATGAGGTGCTGGTCGACGATCCGCCGCTCGAGGTCGAGCCACCGCTCGAGGTGGACGAGATGACGATCCCGCCGCTGCCGCTCGATCCGCCGCCGCCGAAGAAGCCGCCGGCAAAGAAACCGCCGCCGCCGCCGAAGCCGCCACCGCCGACAACGGCTGCGCCGCCGCCGCCGCCGCCACCGACCGGCATCTCGCCGCTCGACCCGGCAAACGCCACGGGGGAAGGGGGATGGGGGCACCCTGACTGGTCACCGTGACGACCGCGGGCGGACAGGCTGCACGCGTTTGCGTCACGACTCGGCGTACCTTGCTCACCGGGCGTTTCACCGCCACGCGGCGAACCACGCGCTTGGTAACTGTTTTCGTTGCGTAGACCTGTCGCGTCTTCGCACCTTCCGCGACGTGCACTGCACCGCCACCGATCAGCGCGCCACCGCAAGCGCAGGCGCACAATTTTGCCAAGGCCATCCGCACAGACATGATGTCACTCTTTCGTTACTGGTCCGGCTGCACCAGATCCGGATCCATTGCAGCTGGATTGCCGCTATTGCCCAAAGGGACCAACAAACTATTAAGTTCAAGCTCGTTAACCATTGTTCGAGCGATGAAATGACGAATTCGTGGCGTTGCTGCGTCATTAGTTTCGTTAACGTGCCAAGTCGGCACAGTTCATCGATTAATACTAATCGAGTGTTAAGGTTTAAGGTTAACGACGGCGGGCGCTCAGCAAAGCGGCGGTGATCCGGCGGGTTCACAAAAATGCAATGAGATGGCGGTTAAGGGCGCGTCGAAACAATCGAACCATTTCAGTGAGTCGGTTGCTTGTGGTGTGAGAACGGCATGTCTATAGGCGCGGTCATCACTGGGGCAGGATAGGGGCGGTCCGGAGATGCGCAAAAGCATCGTGTTGACCGACAGGAGAGTGGGATGGCGACGGTCTTGAATCGATTGGACGAATCCGAGGAACCAGGCGCCATTGCGGCGAACGGCACGACTGACGGCTATCGCCCCAGTGCGGATGAGCCGTTTATGAATGAGCGCCAGCAGGACTATTTTCGCGGCAAGCTGCACCAATGGAAGGATGCGATCCTGCGCGAGGCGGCGGGCACGCTGAGCCAGTTGCAGGTCGATTCGCTGCGTGAGGCCGATCTGACCGATCGGGCATCGAGCGAAACCGACTGGTCGATCGAACTGCGTACGCGCGACCGTCAGCGCAAGCTGATCTCCAAGATCGATGCCGCGCTGCGTCGCATCGACGAGGGCGAATATGGCTATTGCGAGGTCACCGGCGAGCCGATCTCGCTCGCCCGGCTCGAAGCGCGCCCGATCGCGACCATGACGGTGGAAGCGCAGGAGCGTCACGAGCGTCACGAAAAAGTGTCACGCGAAGACTGATTCGGATCGTTTCGCGCAATCTCTTAAGCGATTCGATACGAATTTCTGGTCTATCGGGTGCCGAACGGAGGTTGGCGCGAGCACCCTATGGACCAGTTGCCCTATGATCCTTTTAGCGGACTGGCCGCTGACGACCCGGCGCGCAACCGCAACGAGGCGCGCGACAGCCTGTTCCTGATGGCTGATTTCCGCATCGCCGGCAGCAATGAGATTCAGCATGTCCGCGTTCGCAACCTTTCGGCCGGTGGCCTGATGGCTGAATTGGCCAATGGCTTGCCACAGGGGCTCGATGTCGAATTCGATGTTCGCGGGATCGGCTGGGTGTCGGGCAAGATCGCCTGGTCCGCCGCCGGCCGGGTCGGCGTTGCCTTTTCTCACCCGATCGATCCGATGCTGGCGCGCAAGCCTGTCGGCCAGGGCACCAAGACGCCGGTTTTCGTCAAGCCGATCCTGACGCGACGCTGAGTTCCTCCTTTACGCAGGAGCACGATTTCGACCCGAGCATCTGGCATGCCGATGCCGGGCGAACCTTCCCGAAAAATGAGTCCGAAACGGTAAAAGCGGCGCTTGCGCTCGCTCGTCTCGGCGAAACGCCTGGCCTGACGCAAGAGCGCTGCGCGGAATATGATTGGGCCGGGGTTGCGGTGGAGGCGCAACGCCATCCGATCTTGCCGGAGAAGCTGGCGCTGCAGTCATTTGTCGGTCGATATGGTCCCAACACTGTCACATTGGTCGATGGCGCATTGTGGTTCGGTCGGCCCAATCGCGCCACGCGCAAGCTGATTCCGCTGACGAACGAGCTTTTCGCCGTCGAGGGGTTCGATGTTTCGGGTGCGCTTCGGCAAGGATCTCATGGAGACCATCTGGATGGGTGACCCGGTGCCGCGCACTTTCCCGCGGAGCTGATGCCGGCGGGGTGATCCAGATGTGATGATGTTGAGGCGGATGGCCGCCTGTCCCCGCGCGGGCAAACCCGCGCGAGGGGGACGCACGGCTATTGTGTGGTCATTTCCTCTTTGACGCGAAGTTTCTGCTTCTTGAGCGCCGCCAGTGCCACGGTATCGGGGAGTGGGCGTTGCGACTCGGCTGCGATCTTTTGATCGAGCACGGCGTGCTTGGCCTCAAGTGCCGAGAAATGCGCAGTTTGCATGGAAGAAAGCCTCCTTCGTTGCTGGGCGGGGGAATGATTGAAACACGTTGATGACGAATTGTCTTCCTCGAATTTTCCGACAATCGATGTGCCGAGGCGATTTTCACGGCGGGCCGTGCGACTGCCCCAAATGTGACGCATTCCCGGCCGGCTGCGATGACGACCGTTGCCGGTTCCCGGTCCGCATTCTAAGGATGGCGCGCAGGAAATGGGGAAAAGATGGACGACACGCAGATCGCCAAGCGCCTGGAAATCCTGCGCATCGAGCACCGCGATCTCGACTCCGCGATCGGCGCGCTGTTCGAAACGGGCTCGACCGACCAGCTCCAGCTCGCGCGACTGAAGAAGCGCAAACTGCGCCTGCGTGACGAGATCGGCATGCTCGAGGATCAGATGATCCCGGATATCATCGCCTGAAGACTTACCGCGCGGGCACATTGCTCCGCTTTGGGACGCATTCGGGGAACAGGGCGCTCAAAAGATCTATGTCGTTAACACCTGGTTTATGTCACGTCAGGACCATGCACGGCTTTGCCTCCGAAGCGCGGATCCACCGCAGGCTGATCGACACGCTCTATGTCGATGCGATGGTGCTTGCGGACGAGGCGCGCAGCTATTTCGACGAAGGTGGGCGCGAAGAGCGCGAAACGCTCGATCCGCTGGCGCGGGTGTCCTTTTCCTGTGAATCGCTGAAGGTCACGACGCGGCTGATGCATATCATCGCCTGGCTGCTGACCCAGCGTGCGGTCGACGCCGGCGAATTGCAGGCGCGCGATGCGCTCGATCCGTCACGACGGCTCGGTCCCGCGCCGGTCAGCGATGCAGCGGCCATCCTGGCCATGCCGCCTCAGGCGCAAGCCCTGATCGCCTCGAGCACCGAACTCTATCGTCGCGTCGCACGGCTCGACGATGCCCAGGCCGACCAGCATGTGATGGAGAGCCCGGCGCGGTCGATGTTCGATCGGCTGGCGACGGCATTCTGATCGACGGATCGCGCACGGCCCCTCCTTTGGCGAGGATAGGCTAAGGCGCCGAGGCTGAAATCGGATGCCTGAGCTATCCCGTCATCCTCGGAAAAGCGAGGATCCCGCTTCTTCTACTAAGGGCGGGCAAGGCAGTGGGATCCCCGCTTTCGCGGGAATGACGATGAAGATCGGCCTCAAGTCACTTTTACATAAGTGTTTGATATATAACAAATTATCTTGGAATTCTACCGCAACTTCGCGGTGAGATATGGTACATTGCTGGTGTAACATATCTCTGGTCGCTGCTCAGCAGTGTGGCCAATCGGGGCCTGAGATATGCGACATCACTGGTGTAACATATCTCTTGCCACCGTCCCCGCAGTGTCGCGGACGAGGCCGGAGATATGTGACATCCCCGGTGTAACATATCTCTTACTATGCCCCCGCAGTCGCACTTGCGGCGATTCAAGCATCCCACGCAATCGGGCATATCATCCCGTGCCGGACGGTCCCGGTGGGCTCTTTCTCAGTGTCGAAAACAGCATGGTGAAAGCGCCATCAGCGCGATACCCGCGCATATCACCGCAGCCCTGTGGGAAGATCAGGCGGCGAGCCGGGTCCGTGCCGCGAGATATTCGCGCTCCAGCCGGTCCACCCGCACGCCGACCGGCTCGACTGCGGAGACCGCGCCGATGCCCTGGCCCGCGCCCCAGATTTCTTTCCACGCCTTGGCCTTGCTGCCATTGCCGCCACCGAAGTTCATCGTCGACAGATCGCCTTCGGGCAGATTGTCCGGATCCATCCCGGCCGCCTCGATCGAGCTGCGCAGATAATTGCCATGCACGCCGGTGAACAGGTTCGAATAGACGATGTCCGAGGCTTTCGATGCGACGATCGAGTCCTTGTAGCGCGATTCGGCATTGGCCTCGTCTGTCGCGATGAAGGGGGAACCGATATAGGCGAGGTCGGCGCCCATCGCCTGCGCCGCCAGCACCGCATCGCCGGTGGCGATCGAGCCGGACAGCGCGAGCGGTCCGTCGAACCATTGGCGGATTTCCTGGATCAGCGCGAAGGGCGACAGGCGGCCGGCATGGCCACCGGCACCGGCGGCGACCGCGATCAGGCCATCGGCGCCCTTTTCGATCGCCTTGCGCGCGAACCGATCGTCGATGATGTCGTGCAGCGTGATGCCGCCCCAGCCATGCACTGCGGTATTGAGATCCTCACGCGCGCCGAGCGAGGTGATGACGATCGGCACCTGCCACTTGGCGCACGTCGCAAGATCGGCCTCGAGCCGTTCGTTCGAGCGGTGCACGATCTGGTTGACCGCATAGGGTGCGGCGGGTGAGTCGGGATTGTCGCGGTTCCAGGCCGCAAGTTCCTCGGTAATGCGATGCAGCCATTCGTCGAGCTGCGCCTGGGGCCGGGCGTTGAGTGCCGGGAATGCACCGACGATTCCCGCCTTGCACTGGGCGATGACCAGGTCCGGACCGGAGATGATGAACAGCGGCGAACCGATGACGGGCAGGCGCAGGCGCTGCAGGATGGTGGGCAAGCTCATAAGCCCGTTTCATAGCGCAACTGAAATACCTGTCCAGCGCCGGATTGGTGCACGCCTTGCCATGCCGCCCGAACCCATTAATGGGCCAACGCACGAGATAATATATCCTGAGGTTGCCATGAAATTTGCCCCCGCCGCGCGCATCGCGTCGTTTCTGTTGTTGTCCGTTTCCGCTCCGGCACTGGCCGCGGGGCAATTGCCCAGGACGGTGGTCCCGGTCGCCTATGACATCACGGTCAAGCCGGATGCCAGGGCGATGATTTTCACCGGCAAGGAAACGATCCAGGTCGAGGTGACCGAAGCGACGAGCGTGATCACGCTCAATGCGGCCGATCTGGTGGTCGAATCGGCGACCTTCGACGGTGCCGCCGTGACGGTGAAGCAGGATCAGGCAGCGCAATTGCTGACGGTGACGCTGCCCAGGGCGGCGACCAAGGGGGCGCACACATTGACCTTCAGCTGGTCGGGAAAGATCAACGAATCGCCGCTCGGTCTGTTCGCGATCGATTACAAGAACCCCGACGGCAGCGCGGCGCGGATGCTGGCGACACAGTTCGAGGCGCCCGACGCACGCCGCTTCGCACCGATGTGGGACGAGCCCTCGTTCAAGGCGACCTTCACGCTTTCCGCCGAGGCGCCGGCGGATCAACTGACCTTCTCCAACATGCCGGTGGCCAGGGTCAGCAGCGTCGCCGGCGGCAAGAAGCTCTATACCTTCGCGACCACGCCGAAAATGTCGAGCTATCTGCTCTTCCTCGGCATGGGCGACATGGAGCGTCGCACCGTGATGGCCGGCAAGACCGAGATCGGCATCATCACGCGCCGCGGCGTGGCCGAGCAGGGGCAATATTCGCTCGACGCGGCAAAGAAGCTGCTGAGCTATTACAATGACTATTTCGGCCAGCCCTATCCGCTGCCCAAGCTCGACATGATCGCCGGGCCGGGCGGCAGCCAGACCTTCGGCGCGATGGAGAATTGGGGCGCGATCTTCTATTTCGAGCAGGAATTGCTGTTCGACCCGGCGCGCGCGACGGAGAGCAACCGCCAGCGCATCTATACCGTCGTCGCGCATGAAATGGCGCATCAATGGTTCGGCGATCTCGTCACCATGTCATGGTGGGACGATCTGTGGCTGAACGAGGGTTTCGCGTCATGGATGGAGGGCAAGGCGAGCGCAGACCTCAACCCGAGCTGGGATGCGAAAGTGGCGCTGGTCGGGACCGAGCGGGAAGTGGCATTGGGGGCGGATTCCACCGCGGCGACCCACCCGATCATTCGCAAGATCGAGACCGTCGACCAGATCGGTGAGGCGTTTGACGGCATCACCTATCAAAAGGGCCAGGCCGTCATCGCGATGCTCGAGGCCACATTGGGCCCCGATGTCTTTCGCGATGGCATCCGCCGCTACATGGCGAAGCATAAATACGGCAACACCGTCACGGACCAGCTGTGGGAATCGATGGCCGAGGCAGCGGGCAAGCCGGTCGCCGACATCATGCACGACTTCACGCTGCAGGCCGGTGTGCCGCTGGTCACGCTGACCGGGGCCACATGCGCCAATGGCACGACCAGCGCGACCCTGACGCAGGGGCGGTTCGGCCTTGATGCGGTCTCGAAGCAGCCGCAGACATGGCGCGTCCCGCTCCGGATCGGTGTGGTCGGGCAGGACGCGACGAGCGTGGTGGTGCAGGGCGCGGCGCCCGCCACTATGAGCGTGAAGGGCTGCGGCACATTGGTGCTCAACCAGGGCAAGGGCAGCTATTTGCGGGCGCGCTACGATGCTGCCGGCCATGCCGCGATCGTGCGCGATTTCCGCACTTTGGCGCTGGCCGACCGGATCGGCACGCTGGGCGATGATTATGCGCTTGCGATGAGCGGCGACCAGGATCTGGCGCTTTATCTCGAACTGGCCGGCAAGGTGCCGGTCGATGCCAGCCCGCTCGAATGGACGATGCTGGCGGGCCAGCTCGGGCGTCTCGCCGAGCGCTTCCAGGGGACGCCGCTGGAGGACAAGCTCAACGCACGCACCGTGGCGATCATCTCGCCGGTGATGCAGCGCGTCGGCTATCAGGCAAAGGCTGGTGAATCGCCGCTGGTGACCAATTTGCGCGAGACGCTGATCGGCGGGCTTGGCGGAATCGGCGATGCGGGCATCGCGGCGACGGCGCGGCGCTATGTCGCGGCGCTGGCCGGCGATGCGAATGCGATCCCGCCGGCGATCCGCGCGCCGATCCTGCGCACCTATGCGGCCAATGCCACGGCGGCCGAATGGGAGGCGTTGCTGGCGATCACGCGTGCGGAGAAGAACCCGGTAACGCGCAATTCCTATGTCCGGCTGCTTGGCGGTGCGCGCGACGCGGCGCTCGCGCAGCGTGCGCTCGACTTGATCAAGACCAGCGAACTGAGTGCGCCGCAAAAGGCCAGCCTGTTGCGCGCGGTGGCGAGCAAGCACCCCGAACTGGCGTTCGATTTCGCGCTCGCCAATCTGTCGCTGGTCGACAGCTTTACCGAGGCTAGCAATCGTTCGACCTATATTGCCGGACTGGGGGGCGGGTCGAACGATCCGGCGATGCCTGCGAAGATCACGGCCTATGCCGGGAAGAACCTGCCCGAAGCCGCGCGCGGCGGCGCGGCGCGGGTGGTCGCGGGCATGGCGGCGCGGCGCGAGGTGACCGAGCGGTTGCGGCCGGCAGCTGAGGTCTGGGCCGCCGCGGCGAAATAGCCGCTGCGGGAATTTCGAACGGAGAGCCGCGGGGTGGCTCTCCGTTCGTCGATGGCGACCATAGTCCGGCCGGATTACCAGCCAAAGGTTACGCCGACCCGGCCGCCGCTCGATCCCTTCACCGTCGATCCGGCAAAGCCGCCGCTGACCCAGATATTGTCGGTCACGCGTGCGACCGCGGCGCCCGAAAAGCCCTGTTGCCCGCGATAGGTTGCGAGGTTGAACGACACCGCGATCGTGCTGTCGGGCGGCAGCAGCGTGCCACCCAGCGCCATCGCCGCGGCGATACCACCATCGGCACGGCGAAGTCCGCGTTGCAGCCCCTTATCGAGCGCGCCGACCCGGAGTTCGAGCTGCGTCGCGCGCCCCTCGAGTGCCGAGGCCCGACCCTCCAGCGCCGTAGCGCGCCCATCCAGCCCGGCCAGCGTGTCGATGTTCAGTGCCGCTGTGGCGAGATTGCCCAGCCCATCGGTGGTGACGAGGCTCAGCGCGCCCGATTGCGCTGCGCGGCTGGCCGACGACGCGATCCCCGACAGCGTATGCGTCGATGCAGCACTGCCCAGCACAACCTGGTTGGCGCGAGTCGCGGTGGCGCCGGTACCGATCGCGACCGAGCCGATCTGGCCTGCATTGGCGCCATTGCCGAGGGCGATCGCGCCATCGCCCATCGCGCTGCTGGTATTGCCCAGCGCGACCGCGCCGGTGCCGATCGCGCTGTTGTTGGCGCCCAGGGCAACCGCGCCGGTTCCGGTTGCGGTGTTGGGATCGCCGATCGCCACCGCGCCATTGCCGGATGCGACATTGCCTGCGCCGATCGAGACGGCCTGGCCATTCAGCGCACGGGCGCCCGCACCGACCGCAACCGACTGATTGCCGCTGGCGACAGCCGCCGGACCAACCGCAATCGCGTCGGTGCCGGTCGCCTGCGGCGCAGCGCCGGTGCTATTGGCGCGGAAGTACGTGCCGTTAGCGGCGGCAGCGTTGGCGGTTGCCTGTGCGGCCGCCGCTTCGGTCCGTGCGAGATCGGCGGTGCTTTGCGCGCCTGCCGCCTCGGCGCGAGCGGTGTTCGCCGTGGTCTGTGCGGTTGCTGCATTGGTCAGCGCGGTATTGGCGGTGCCCTGCGCGGCGGCCGCTTCGGCACGCGCGGTATCCGCCGTCGTCTGAGCCGTGGTGATCGCCGCCGCATTGGTCGCATTGCCGGCCAGCGCCTGATTGGCGGTGTTCTGCGCCGCGGCGGCTTGTGCTGCGACCGTATCGAGCTGCCCCTTGTTGACCGCATCGGTTGGCGCGACGCCGTCGGCGACGTTGACGACACGGCGTTCAGCACCTGCCTGTCCGACCGAAACGGTGTTGGCCTGGTCTGCGATTGAATTGGCCCCGAGCGCAACCGAATTGGCGGCGCTGGCGCTGGCGCCGGCACCGAAGGCCAGGGCATCATTCTGCAATGCACTGCTATCGCGTCCGATGGCGATCGAGTTGAGCGCGATCGCCCGCGCGGCAGAGCCGACCGCGAAGCTGTAATCGCCATCGGCCAGTGCGCCGTTGGTCAACGCAGTGCCGCCGCCGCCAAGCGCCACTGCGGCGATGCCGAAGGCGCGCGAGTTCGCGCCGATCGCCGCCGTGCCGATACCCTGCGACTTGGCATTATAGCCGAACGAACTCGACAGGTCGGTGTCGGCCGATGACGAGGCACCGATCGCGGTCGAGCGCGAATTATTGGCATAGGCGAACTGGCCGACGGCAGTCGTGCTGTCAAAGGCGCCGGCCGCGCCTTCGCCGATCGCAACGGCGCCGCGTCCGCCGGCGGCGACGTTGGTGCCGATCGCGATCGTCGCGTCGTTGATCGCATTGCTGTTGCGGCCCAGCGCAATCGAACTGACGCCCGATGCTTCCGCATCGGCGCCGATCGCGACGGCATCGGCGGCATCCGCTGCGACCTTGGCCAAGGCGCCTAATGCGAGCGCGCGATTGGCGTTCGTGCCGACATTCGCGCCGGAACCGAGTGCAATGGCGTCTTCGGCATCTGCCGTGGTGAAGACACTGCCGACATTGGAGGCACCGATCGCGATCGACCGCGTTGCGGCTGCAGTGGCTCGGTGGCCGAGAGCGACCGACGAGCTGCCGGTCGCCTGAGCGATATAGCCAATGCCCGTGGCGAAGATCATTGCGTTGGCGTTGGTGCCGACGGCGGTGGCAAAGGTCGTCGCACGCGCATCATTGCCGACCGCGACGGTGCCGCTGCTGACTGCCTCGGCACGCACGCCGATCGCCAGCGTGTCGAACCCGCCGGATTTGGCATCCATGCCGATCACGGTGGATTCACCATATGGCGCGCGGGCGCGGGTGCCGATCGCGATCTGACCGAATGAGGTATTGCCGGCGATCGAGTCATCGCCCGCGAGCGCATCATGACCGATGGCGATCGTATCGACCAGGCCGGCATGCGCCTTGTCGCCGGCGGCAAATGCGCTATCGCCTCTCGCTTCCGCACCAACACCCACGGCGGTGGCGCTTAGGCCGGTTGCCTTGCTGCTCGCGCCGACGGCGGTCGCCGAAGCTTGCGCGGCCAGGGCGTTGCTGCCGAGCGCGGTCGCAGCAACGCCCTGCGCCAGGGCGCTGCCGCCAAGGGCAACGGAACGATCCAGCACTGCCTGGGCATTGAAGCCGATCGCGACCGCTTGCAGGCCACTGGCGTTGGAGAAGGAGCCGCCGGCGAAGGCATTGGCGGCTGTGGCGTTTGCATAGGCACCGATCGCCGTGGCGTTGGCGCGGTTGGCGACCGTCGTGCGCCCCACGGCGGTTGCACCGTCATCGCTGGCCTCCGCGCCTGTGCCGACCGCGGTCGATCCGATACCCGTTGCATCGGCGCCCGGGCCGCAACTGGTGCTGACGGACCCTGCGGTCACGGTTCCGGCGGGAACGCCGGCGGTATTTTCGCAATTCACGTCCTGCGCGTAGGCAGCGCCCGGCAAGGCGAGGGTGGCGAACAGCGCGAGTGGCGCGGCGGTGGCGAGCAGTTTGATGGACGTACGCATGAGTCAAATCCCCGTTTTTGCCGGAGCGAGATCGTCGCCGGCATGATTGATTGTCTGCGACCCATGGGCGCTGCATGGTTTCCTGCGGCGTCCCCCTGTGCGACCGAGGCTTGAAGGCCCTGATCGTATTTTGCCTGCCTTCACCGCGCTCGCATGAAGCGGCGCATCAAAGTGCTGACGAGTGGCTAGACGGGGAAATTCGGCGAGACCGGACACGGCCTTAAAAAACGGTCCGCTGATGCGCGGATACCATTGCGCAGATGGCGCTGCGGCAATGCCGCTTTCGACTTCAGGAAAATGCGCGCCGGAGCGGATCCGGCGAGGGATGACCTGCCGGATTCCGTGTCATGGTCGAATCATCGCTGGCGACGGGGCTGCGAGAGCCGCAAGTCTCCGTCAGCGGTCGGCAGCGCCGGTGTTCATCAGATCGAAAAAGTGTCTGCTGACAAATGGCGATGCCCTGGAAAGCAATCTGCGCATCTGCGCATCATAGGCGTCGACGGGATCGGTTGCGCGCCGATGGGCCATGCTCCAGCCGCCGAATTCGCGATTTTCGATTGGCCTGTCATGCAGCACTTCAAGCTGATGATGGCGTGTATCGACGTGGATACGTGCGAAAGTCTCCTTGATGCTGACCTCAGGGCCTTCGATCACCTGCATGAAGTGACGTCCATCCGACCAGAGCAGGCCGGTAACGCCGTCGATCGCATTGTTGTGACGGGATTGTTCGAGGATCCCGACAAGGTCGGCCTTGTCGCCGGGGACCGTGCTGATGCTGACATAGAGGATCTGGCGCACGTTGTTTTCCCATTGCTACCCATGGCAGGCTATCAGGTCGAAGGTGGGTTAGCACTGACCGGGATCAATTCCGTATCGGTATCTTTTGCCGGGTCGTCACGACCCGCCGAACAATGTTTTGAACTGACGTGGCTGCGAGCGGAGATATTGCTTCGGTGCGGCAACCTGTGCGCCGAGCTCGGCGGCAGCGTGCCATGGCCAGCGCGGATCGTAGAGCATGGCGCGTGCAAGCGCGATCATGTCGGCGTCGCCGGTTGCAACGATCGCCTCGGCCTGGTCGAAACCGGTGATCAAGCCCACCGCGACCACCGGCATGTGCGTCGCCTGTTTGACCGCGCGGGCCAGGGGCACTTGATAGCTTGGCCCGGCCGGGATCTTCTGGGCCGGATGAAGCCCGCCGCTCGATACGTGCACGGCACTGCATCCGCGCCGTTCGAGCGCCTGGGCGAAGGCGATCGTCTGGTCGATATCCCAGCCGCCGGCGACCCAATCGGTGCCGGACAGGCGCATGGTGACCGGCTTGCCGGCGGGAAAGGCAGCCCGCACCGCATCGAACAGCTCGAGCGGGAAGCGCATGCGGTTTTCCAGCGCGCCGCCATAATCATCATCGCGCTGGTTGGAGAGCGGCGAGAGGAATTGATGAATCAGATACCCATGCGCGCCGTGCAGCTGGATGGCGTCGAGACCAAGGGTAGCGGCGCGCTTCGCTGCCGCCACAAAAGCGTCGCGAACGCGGATCAGGTCATCACGGTCGAGCGCAGCCGGCGCATTGTCGCGTTCGGCGAAACCGATCGGCGAGGGGGCCCGGGTCTGCCAGCCATGCGCGTCCCCTGGCGGGATTTGCGCTCCGCCAGCCCAGGGCACCTCGGTCGATGCCTTGCGTCCGGCATGGCCGAGCTGGATCGCGATCGGTATCGGCGACCAGCGCCGCACGCTGTCCAGCACGCGGCCCATCGCGGCTTCGGTGTCATTGTTCCACAACCCGACATCGGCCCAGCTGATCCGCCCTTCGGGTAGTACGGCGGTCGCTTCGATGGTGAGCAACGCAGCGCCCGACAGAGCGAGCTGGCCGAGATGGATCAGATGCCAGTCGGTCATGCAGCCATTCTCGGCCGAATATTGGCACATCGGTGCGATGACGATGCGGTTGGCAAGCTCCAGATCGCCGATGCGAAGCGGCTGAAACAGCGCAGGTAGGGTCACGGAGTCACTCCAGGTATTTCGGCCAGATATTTCGGCCAGAGATTTCGGATGCCGCAACGCACGGCCCCGGTGAAAGTACAGCGCCGTTCAGTCGACTCGTTTCAGGCCGGTCGCGCAGCCATGTGCCTTGTCGACATAATGTTGGGCGGAAATCAGCAGCATTGCCCGGGCATTGTCGTCGAGCTGGCGGATGGCGCGGGCTGGGCTGCCGACGATCAGGCTGCCGGCCGGAAAGGTCTTGCCCTCGGTAACCAGTGCGCCGGCACCGACGATACAGCCCTCGGCAATCACCGCGCGGTTGAGGACGATCGCACCCATGCCAATCAGCACGCGATCACCGATCGTGCAGCCGTGGAGGATCGCGTGGTGCCCGATGGTGCAGTCGGCACCGATGGTCAGCGGGGCGCCGGGGTCCGAGTGGCACATCGCGCCTTCCTGGATGTTGCTGCGCGGCCCCACGATCATCGGCGTGTTGTCGCCGCGAATCACCGCGCCGAACCAGACACTGGCGTCCTCGCCGAGCAGCACGTCGCCGATCAGGTCGGCGCTGGGTGCGACCCAGGCACCAGCGGCGATTTGCGGGCGTTTTCCGTCGATTTCATATTGGGGCATCCCGTCACCTTTATCCATCGGCCTGCAAGCGCTGCGCGCAATATGGTAGCGGCACGGTGGCCCCCGGAACAAGTCGGCGATTATGCTTTCGAGGCACGCACACCTTTATTCCCTGCTCTCCGGCGAAGGCCGGGCTCCAGCCGGGAAACAGCAGGGACAGGCGCCTCACGCCACCGCGAACGCCCGCAACTGGACCCCGGCCTTCGCCGGGGAGCAACAAGGACAACAGGTTTTGAAGGATGATCGTCAAACAGGTCCGAGGTGCCGGAACGGTGCCGAATGGATATCGGCGGATGTGCTACGCTATTGCGAATGAGTTGCACTTCTGAGGCGCTTTTGATAGCGGCGCGGCCGGGAGGATTCCATGATCCGTCGAATGTCACGTCCGCTGCCGCTGGCGGCGCTTGTTCTGCTGGCCGCGCTGCCGACATCCGCTCTTGCTCAGGCGCAAGGCGATACCGCCGCGAGCGATGCGCAGGCCGAGCTATCGGACGATACCGTGCCGCATGACATCGTCGTGACCGCAGCGCGCACGATCCTGCCGCCCAATGCCTTGCCGCTGACCATCGACGTGATCGACAAGGACATGCTCGATCAACAGGTCGCGATCTCCGGCTCGGTCACCGATGCAGTATCGAGCCTGACCCCGTCCTTCTCGCCAACACGGCAGAAACTGTCGGGTGCGGGGGAGTCATTGCGTGGCCGTTCGCCGCTCTATGCGATCAACGGCATCCCGCAATCGACGCCGCTGCGCGACGGCAGCCGCGACGGCTTCACCATCGACGGCTTCTTCGTCGACCGGGTCGAGCTGATCTATGGCTCCAACGCGCTGCAGGGAATTGGCGGCACCGGCGGCATCGTCAACCAGGTCACGGTCGGCGCGCCGCGCAAGGAAGGGGTGAGTGGCCGCGTGCTGCTGCAGGGCACCACCGACAGCGATTTCAACAGTGATGCTGTGGGCGGCAAGGTCGCCGGGCTGATCCAGTACAAGGCCGGACGCTTCGATGCGACAGTCGGTGCTGCTTATGAAAAGCGCGGCGTTTTCTATGATGGCGATGGTCGCCGTGTTGGCCTTAACCTGACTCAGGGAGAAACCCAGGATACGCGAACGCTCTCGCTGTTCGGCCGCTTTGGCTATGAATTGAGCGAGACGGCGCGGCTCGACCTGATCGCCAGCCGGTTCGAGATGAAGGGCGATGGTGACTATGTCGCGGTTCCGGGCAACCGCAAGACAGGCCTGCCGACCAGCGCAACGCGAGGAAGCCCCCCAGGCATTCCGGCCGCCAGCCGCACTGAAAGTGTCGCCTTGTCGCTGACCGATACCGATCTTGGTGGCGGCAATCTGGTCAGCCAGATCTTCTTCAATCGCAGCCGGGATACGTTCGGCGGCGAGACCACAATACAGGATAGTTTTCAGGACGTTCGGATCGCGCCCCTCGGCACCTTGTTCGACCAGTCGCAGAATCGATCACGCAAATATGGCGGCAAGATCAGCTATGAACGCGCGATACCCGGCTTCGAAGCGTTGACGGCGACGATCGGCTTCGATGCGATCTGGGATTCGACCGAACAGCGACTGATCGCGACCAATCGCGTGTGGGTGCCACCGACCGATTTCCGCAGCCTCGCACCCTTCGTACAGGCCAATCTCGCATTGTTCGACAAGAAGCTGCGTCTTGCCGGTGGCGTGCGCTATGAGAATGTCCAGATCAAGATCGACGATTATCACACGCTGGCCGCCACGACGAAACCGATCGCCGGGGGGGTGGCTGTTTCGGGCGGTAGACCCACATTCAAGGATGCGCTGATCAATGGCGGTGTGATCCTCGAGCCATGGCAGGGCATTCGCGCCTATGCCAGCTATGCAGAAGGTTTCACCGCACCTGACGTCGGTCGCATCACGCGAGCGATCAGCGAAACCGGCGTTGATATCGACAATTTCCTCGATATCAGTCCGATCGTCTCGAACAATCGGGAGATCGGCCTTGAGATCAAGCGTGGTCCGCTCGACGCGTCGGCCACCTATTTCTGGTCGTCGAGCAATAAAGGGCAATTGCTGATCACCAATTCCGACCGCACTTTCGATGTTCAGCGGTTGCGGGTCGAGATTCAGGGGCTGGAGATCAATTTGGGCATAAAGCTGCCGATTGAGGGCGCGCGCCTGAGCATCGGCTATGCCCATCTGCACGGCCGGTTCGATAGCGATACCCCGGCAGACGGCAAGGTCGATAGCGACCTGGACGGCACCAACATCTCGCCCGATCGGTTCAATCTGGCGGCGAACTATGTCAGCGGTCGCTTGTCGGCGCGCGTACAGACGCAATTCTATCTTGCGCGCCGCTTCGACGGCAAAAAGCGCGCATTGGACGATGCCAAGCCGGGTCGTCCGGATCAGCTCGGCGACAATGATTTCGGCGGCTACACGTTGACCGACGCCAGCGTCCGCTATCAGACCGGGCTGGGCGGCGTGAGCCTCAGCGTGCAGAATCTCTTCGACAAGCAATATATCGACTACAGCAGCGACACGCGCTTACCGAAAGACAATCTATCCTACTTCGCCGGTCGCGGACGCACGCTGACACTTGGCTGGGATTACCGGTTCTGATGAGGCTGCTCGACCTGGTCCATCGCTGGACCGGCGGCCTGATCGGGCTGGTGCTGGCGATGCTCGGCCTGACCGGCGCGATCCTGGTGCATGAAGATAGCTGGATCATGCTGCCGCATACATCGGATGCGCTGGTGCGTGATCCGGTGAAGGTCGTGGCGGTGACGGAGCAACTGCTGGCGGCCAATCCCAGGGCGAACGGCATCGTCTTTGCGAGCGAGCGGTTCGGGCTGCATCAATTGCGCGGCACCGATGGGGCGGGCGCCTATGCCGATCAGGCGGGCGCGATCGTCACGCGCTGGTCGAGCCAGTGGGAGCGGCCCGAATTATGGCTGTTCGACCTTCACCACCATCTGTTCACGGGGGATATGGGCGAAACGGTGATCGGCGTGGCCGGGCTGTGTGCTTTGCTGTTCGTCATCACCGGCGTGATCCTGTGGTGGCGCACACGGCGCACGTTCGCGTTCCGCCTCTGGCCAAGACGGCTGAGCCGGCCGGCGATCGTGATGCAGCACCGCGATCTCGGTATCGTCGTCGCGCCGTTGCTGCTGCTGTCGGCGCTGACCGGCACGATGATGATCTTCAAGCCGGTTGCGGCAGTGGTCGTCGCACCATTCTCCTCGCCGACCGAAGTCGCCGCGGCGATGGCTCAGCCCAAGCTGAAAAGCAGTCCGCTGGCGGCGCGGCCTGACTGGCGCGCCATGCTGGAGATGGCGCGGCGGCGTTTCCCCGATGCCGAATTCCGTATCCTGAGCCTGCCGCGCAAGCCAGGTGCTCCGATCAGCCTGCGCATGAAGCGTGCCGGCGAATGGCTTCCCAATGGGCGAACCACCTTGTGGTTCGACGCGAGCGATGGGCGCCTGCTGGGCGCACGCGATGCGCTGGCGATGCCGGCGGGCGCACAGGTGTTCAACGCCGCCTATCCAGTCCATGCCGGGAAGGTCGGTGGGCTCGCCTGGCGGCTGGTGATGACCGTATCGGGGCTGGCCATGGCGATGCTGGGCAGCCTCGCGGTCTGGTCCTTCTGGTTCAAGCGGCCGAAACGGAAAAAGCGCGCCTGAGCAACATCAGGGCAGCGCGATGCGTCGGGATATACCGATCGCCTCGAGAAATTCCCGATCGTGGCTGACCACCAGCAGCGCACCGTCATAAGCGCGCAACCCGGTTTCTACCGCCTCGATCGAGTCGAGGTCGAGATGGTTGGTCGGTTCGTCCAACATCAGCAGAGGAGGTGGCGTTTCTCCGCCCAGGATGCAGGCAAGGGCGGCACGCAGCATCTGGCCGCCACTCAGCGTCGCGACGATCTGGTCCGCAGCCTCGGCCCGGAACATGAAACGGGCAAGCGCGGCGCGGCAGGCATTATTGTCGCCCTGATCGTTGAGGCGCGCGAAATTGTCGCGGATTGAACTGGCCGGATCGAGCAGGCTTGCACGCTGGTCGAGCAGGGCGAAGCGGGTCCCGACCCGGACGGTCCCGGCCCAGGGGGCCAGCGCACCCGTGACGAGCGCCAGCACGGTCGTTTTTCCCGCGCCGTTCGGGCCGATGATGGCGACTCGCTCAGGACCGCTGATCGTCAGCGACAGGTCGCGAAGGATTGGCTGGTCCGGGATATAGCCGGCCGTGACGTGGTCGATCTCCAGTATCATGCGATTGGCGGCAAGACCGGTCGATGCGAGTGTGATCGACATGGCGCGCAGGGTTTCCATCTGCGCACGCGCCGCGGCGGCGGTGTCGGCCGCGTCCGTGCGCAGCCGGTCGGCCAGGCGGGCATTGGCGCCGCTGGTGCCCTCGGCTCGGTTCTTGCGCGCACCGATCAGGATGCGCGGTATATCTCCCTTTGCCGCCTTGCGCCGGCCAGCGCTGTCCTTTCGCGCCTTGCGCTCCGCGACGTCCTGCGTGCGGCGGTCGATCTCGGCGATCTGCTTCTCCGCATCCGCCAGACCCTGCTCTGCGGCCGCCAGTTCGATCGCCTTGCGCTCGCGGTAGTATGTCCAGTTGCCGCCATAGCGGGCGGCGCCAAGCGTCGTCATCTCGACGATCGCATCCATCGTCTCGAGCAAGGTGCGATCATGGCTGACGACGACGGCACCCGCACGCCAGCCGGCGAGCAGGGCGATGACCGCATCGCGCCCGGCCTGGTCGAGATTGTTGGTCGGTTCGTCGAGCAGCAGGAAATCGGGTTCCGCAAACACGGCCCCGGCCAGGCTGGCGCGCGTGCGCTGACCGCCCGACATGGCGCTCAGGAGCGTGTCGGGACCGGCATCCAGCCCGACACGACCAAGCGCGGAGCGGATCCGTTCCTCGAGCGTCCAGTCCGCCTCACTCAATTCCTCGGCACTGGCGAGGCCCTGTTCGGCGCGGGCGAGCAGGGTGAGCCCCTGGGTCGCGCCGAACAGATCGGCGACGGTTTCTCCCGGAGCGACCTGTACGGTCTGGCGGAGCAGGCCGACCTTGCCCGAAACGGCCAGCGTACCGGATTGAAGCGGCAATTGGCACGCGATCAGCTTGAGCAGCGTGGTCTTGCCCACGCCGTTGCGGCCGACCAGCCCGGTGCGCTCGGCGCCGAAGCTTAGATCGAGACCGGAAAAGACCGGATGGGCGTCAGGCGTGGACCAGGAGAGATTGGAGAGCGTGATGGCAGGCATGGAGATGGATTTCCCTGATGGCAGAGCGGTCGAGCGTCGCTGTCGGGGAGAAGTCCATTGTCGTGCATATCCGTTTCAAGGCCGGTTTTCCGATAGTAGAAGTGCCGGGCCTCCCTTTCAAGGCGCTGTGGACAAGGGCGGCCCGGCGAAGTTCAGAAGCGCTCGCCGACCATTTCTTCGCTCTTCGCCCAGAGTGCCTTGGCGTGTTCAGGGTCGAGCGCATAAGGCTGCACCCCGCCGCGAAGCCCCTCGCCAAGAGAAATCTCGGCGACATGGCAATCTTCGCAATACCGTCCGCCAATCTCCTCGGGCGCGGCGACGATTGCCGCCCAGACCGAGGTGGCGGCGCCCTGCGGCACAGTCTTGTAGGTAAATGGCGGCAGACCGGCGTCCAGTTGCGCCGCGTTGATCGACTCGATCAGCGCATCGGTCGCCTCGTCGGTCATATGACGGGCGAGTTCGGTCTTGATCCCGCCGGGATGAACGGCTGTGGCACGAATGCCCCGATCGTTGTGGCGGCGATCGAATTCCACGGCGAACAGGATGTTCGCGGTCTTGGAACGGCCATAGGCGGTGAATTCGGCATAGGGCGTGTGGTCGAAATTCGGGTCGTTCAGATCGACATCGGCATAGCGATGCCCGGCCGAGGACAGGTTTACCAAACGCCCGCCCGGTTTCAGCAGCGGCACAATGCGATTGATCAGCACGAAATGACCGAGATGATTGGTGCCGAACTGGGTTTCGAAACCGTCGACCGTCTTGCCCTGGGGACAAGCCATCACGCCGGCATTGGCGATGATCAGGTCGAACGGGCGGCCATCGGCATTGAGCGCGTCGGCGCAGGTCCGCACGCTGGCCAGTGAGGCCAGGTCAAGCTCGACCAGTTCGATCCCCCCGCCATGCGCCGCCTGGGCGCGAACCTCGGTGGTGGCGCGCTGCCCTTTGGCGAGGTCGCGTACCGCGCCGACCACCTGTGCGCCACGTGCCGCCAGCACCCGCGCCGTCTCGACGCCGAGGCCGGCCGAGGCGCCGGTCACCAGAATCCGCTTGCCCGACAGGCTCACACCGTCAAGGACCTCGTCCGTGGTGGATTCTGCTCCAAAAATGCGGGTCATCTCTACTCTCCTGAAGGGGGCCGGACGCGACCGGTGCGGCTGCTCCTATCTGGGGTAGTGCGTAGCCGGATGAGCGCCCGATCATGTCGATCTCTTGCCTATTCCTATCAAAGGCCGGGTTGCGCCGATCCTCCGGACTTGTTTGCCGCGGACGGTGCGCCAATCTTGACGGCATGCGCGACCAACTGAACGAGATGTGCCGGCTTGCGGAGCGCCATGCCGGCCCGACCGGGCGCGCCACCGTCCTGCCGCGCATGTCATTGTTCGTGACCGACGCGATGACCAGCCCGACAGCCTCACTCTATGAACCGATGCTGTGCCTCGTCCTGCAGGGTGCAAAGCAGGTGATGGTCGGCGACCGCGTGCTGCGCTTCGATCCGGCAAGCTATTTCATCGCCTCACTTGAACTGCCGGTGTCAGGCCGGATCATCGAGGCGAGCGCGGAAAACCCCTATATCTGCGTCAGCCTCGCGCTCGAACCCGATGTGATCGCCGCGCTGATCCCCGATGTGCCGGCCCGGCCTGATGGACAGACCGCCGGTTTCGCGGTGAGCCCGGTCACGCCGCAGCTACTCGATCCGTGGGCGCGGCTGCTCACCCTGCTCGACACGCCCGGCGATATCCCGGTGATTGCGCCGATGCTCGAGCGCGAGATCCTCTATCGCCTGTTGCAGGGCCCGCAGGGCGGCGTGTTGCGCCAGATTGCGCGCGCCGACAGTCGCGTGTCGCAGATCCGCCAGGCGGTCGGCTGGATTCGGACTCATTTCGATCAGCCATTGCGGGTCGAGATGCTGGCCGATCTTGCCGGCATGAGCCCTGCCTCTTTTCATCGTCATTTCAAGGCGGCGACCGCGATGAGCCCGCTGCAATATCAAAAGACGCTCCGTTTGCAGGAGGCGCGCCGCCTGATGGTGACCAGTGCGGATGCGACGCGCGCCGCCTATCGTGTCGGCTATGAAAGCGCCTCGCAGTTCAGCCGTGAATATGCACGCATGTTCGGGGCGCCGCCATCGCGCGATCTCGACCGGCTGCGGGGACGGGGCGTGGAGGCGGTCGAGGAAATTGCCTGAAGGGCACGCCACGCCCTCGCACTGCGCGGGCGTGGCCCTTTTTCACCGCTTCAGGTAAACGGGCAAATCCTTGTTTCCGGATCGACCACTGCGGGAACTCCCACTGTGTTGCGGACCAGCGCCTGAACTTGCGCATTGCGTGCCTGGCCAGCCTTGTCGCGTGTATTGGTCAGCTTGACGACAGCGGCATTGATCGAGTCGAGTTTCTTTCGCGCATCGGCAAGCGCAGTCGTCTCCTTGCTTTTGTCCCCGTCTGATTTTGCCGCAAGTTCCACTTCCTTGGTCGAAACGTCCTGTTCGGCGGCTTGCTGTGCGGTTTTCTCCTTGCTCAGAAAGTCTTCCGCCTCGATCAACGCCTTGTCGGCGGCGACAAGCTTGTCGAGCGAGGCAGGGGTCGGAGAAGACCTGATCGGCGTGATCGGTCCGTCTGCCGCAAACTCACTGGCCTGACGGCGCAGGTTCGCCAGTTCGTTGAGTTGCAGACGCATGGCGTCCATGCCGGGATTTTCGCTTCGTTCGATCGATAAGGACGTTTCCGCCAGGCCGGCAATGATCGAGCAGCTGTCATGATAGGCGAAAGCGTCCTCAATGCCGCGCATCAGCGTATATTGATCCACGCTGCAGGCCTCGCGATTGGTGATCTGGCGTCGCTGTGTGCGTCGCGCTTTCTCGAATGCAGAGGTCAGCACATGAATTGTCTGATTGCTCAAATAGGTCTCATTCAGCGCTGCACGTGACCCGCTTAGAATAGACGAGGAGCCAGCCAGTGCCTTGGCGGTCGCTGCACCTCCGAGGATGCTGCCGAGCCCGCCGGTGAGAATGGCGCCAACGCTGAGCCCGGCATTCATTGCGCCGTCGGCATTTTTGAGCAGCGCGGTGTATCTGGTGCATTTGCGGTTCGACGATGCGAGCAGTGCGTCGATCACCTCATTGCGTTGCGCGGTGTTGTATTGGGTCAGGCTTTCACGCCCCGGGGCGGCGGGCGATAGCATGTACCGAAAGTTGGTCTTGATCTGCGTACAGCGATCCGGACCGCCCGGAATATTCTTGCTCTTCCGATTGTCCGGCAAGATGGCCTTGTCAGGCCCGAAGACGATCGCGATCAGCTGGTCCGCACTCCCGAGACACCCTTGTTCTTCCTTGGAGAATAGAGGCTCTGCCGATGCGAGATTCCGGTCTCCGACCACTGCGCCGATACCGAGAAATCCGCCGCCGCTGCCCGCGCAGCCATTAAGGCTCGCCATGAGCACTGTCAGTATAAACGGTTTTGAATGAAATCGCATAACTCCCCCAAGTTCTGCTGTCACATCTGTGAGTAACTTAGACAGTATCTGTATTTTCTTTCAGAGTCGAATCTCATTCATTCAGAATAACATAATTACAACCATCCTGGATCAGTCGTCCGGAGCGTCAATATTTAGGGTGATGAAGAGAATGGTGTAGGTGTTCATTTTTATTACATAATCCGGTGAGCTGGCAGGGTGATGACAGGCATCCTTGTTTGCGGGTGGCGAACGCTGCATCGTTGCTGCGGGACCCGCGGACGGAGCGACTCCAATGGTTGAGAGCATTTTTGGATCGACACCTTCGGCTGCTGCCGGCTCGCTCATTCACAGGAGTGACAAGGAGATCGCGGCGCTCGCCGCCCTTGCGGAGGTCGAGGCCGGCATGACGGTGGGTCTGGGTACGGGGTCGACCGCTGCGTTCTTCGTGTCGCATTTAGGAGAGCGGGTGCGGGCGGGGTTTTCGATTGCCGCCGTGGCCACCTCGCTTTCCACCGAGAACGTCGCGCGGAGGGCCGGCATCCCGATCATCGCGTTCGAGGATCTGGCCACGGTCGATCTTACCGTCGACGGAGCTGACGAGGTCGATGATCGCCTGTTCGCAATCAAAGGGGCAGGCGGAGCGATGCTGCGCGAAAAGATTGTTGCTGCGTCGTCGCGGAGGATGATCGTGATCGCGGATGGATCGAAGTTGAGCGCTGCGATCGGCCGGGCGCCGGTGCCGGTCGAGATCCTGCCTTTCGCACGCGAGTTCGTGCTGGCTGAGTTGCGCCGGCTGGATGCGGAGCCAGTGCTGCGGATCGCGAACGATGCATATTATCACAGTGACCAGGGCAATCTGATCGCCGATTGTGCGTTCGCGTCGCTGCCGGATCCGGTCGCGACCGCGGCAGCGCTGTCGGCGATTCCTGGAATTCTCGGCCATGGGTTGTTCCTGACCGAGGTGGATACGATCTATAGTGCCAATGGCGGCGTGGTGACTCGTCTCGACCGTTGAACCCGCCGGATCGGCGTGGTCCGGCTACAGGCATGCAACCACGCCAGCCGCGTCGCGTTGGGCCGGAAACAAAAGGAACGGGCAAGCATGAGCGACAGCGACGTCAGCGAAAGGCCGGGCCATCGCGATGGCCTTCGCGAAGATGGATCACTCGCCCGGCTGACCATCGATACGGTCCGCACCCTGGCGATGGACGCGGTTCAGAAAGCCAATTCGGGCCATCCCGGCACGCCGATGGCGCTGGCGCCGGTCGGCTATACGCTCTGGTCGCAATTTCTGCGCACCGATCCGGCGGTGCCCGACTGGCCCAATCGCGACCGCTTCGTGCTGTCGGTCGGGCACGCGTCGATGCTGCTCTATGCGCTGCTCCATCTCGCCAAGGTTCGCGAAATCGACTCCGACGGCAAACCGACCGGCAAGGCGGCGGTCAGCCTCGATGATATCAAGGATTTCCGGCAGCTCGATTCCAAGACCCCGGGCCATCCGGAATACCGCATGACCACCGGGGTCGAAACGACCACCGGGCCACTCGGTCAGGGCTGCGGCAATTCGGTCGGCATGGCGATCGCCGAGCGGCATCTGGCGGCGCATTTCAACCGAGACGGCTTTCCCGTGTTCGATCACGATATCTATGTGCTGTGCGGCGATGGCGACATGATGGAGGGCGTGTCGGGCGAGGCCGCCTCGCTCGCCGGGCATCTCAAGCTGTCCAACCTGTGCTGGATCTACGACAGCAACACGATCAGCATCGAGGGGCATACCGATCTGGCCTTTATCGAGGATACGGGCAAGCGCTTCGAGGCCTATGGCTGGAACGTGATCCATGTCGATGACGCGAATGATTGCGGCGCGGTGGCAAGGGCGCTGGAGACATTCCGCGCGACCGATGACAGGCCGACCTTCATCGTCGTGCATTCGATCATTGGCTGGGGTTCCCCACGCGCCAATAGCGAGAAGGCACATGGCGAGCCGCTCGGCGAAGACAATGTCCGCGCGACCAAGAAGGCCTATGGCTGGCCCGAGGATGCGCAATTCCTCGTGCCCGACGGTGTGGCCGATCATTTTCACGATGCCATCGCCGCGCGCGGTGAGCCATTGCGTCAGGAATGGGAGGCGATGTTCGAGCGCTACCGCGCCGCGCACCCCGATCTTGCCGCGGAACTCGACCGTGCACGCAAGGATGAATTGCCAGGTGGCTGGGATGCCGACGTCCCGGTTTTTCCGGCAGATGCCAAGGGCATCGCGTCGCGCGAGGCCAATGGCAAGACGCTCAACGCGATCGCGCCGCATCTGCCGCTGCTGATGGGCGGGGCGGCCGATCTGTCGCCTTCGACCAAGACCAACCTGACCTTCGACGGCGCGGGATCGTTCGAGGCGAACGATTATGGCGGGCGCAACATGCATTTCGGGGTGCGCGAACATGCCATGGGTGCGATCGCCAATGGCATGGCGCTGTCCTATCTGCGCTCCTACACCGGCACCTTCCTGGTCTTCGCCGACTATATGCGCGCGCCGATCCGGCTTGCCGCGATCATGGAATTGCCGGTGATCTTCGTCTTTACGCATGATTCGATCGGCGTGGGCGAGGACGGCCCGACGCACCAGCCGATCGAGCATCTCGCCACGCTGCGCGCGATCCCCGGGCTCGACACGATCCGCCCTGGCGATGCGAACGAGGCGGCCGAGGCTTGGAAGGTCGCGCTGACTCACACGCATGAACCAAGCGTGCTGATCTTCTCGCGCCAGGCGATCCCGACGCTCGACCGCAGCAAATATGCGCCGGCTTCGGGGCTGGCCAGGGGCGCCTATATTCTGGCCGATGCCGAAGGCGGCCACCCCGAGATCATTCTGATCGGCACCGGCAGCGAAGTGCCGATGGTGGTCGCGGCGCATGAACGGCTGACTGCCTCGGGCATCCGGTCTCGCGTGGTCTCAATGCCGAGTTGGTATCTGTTCGAGAAGCAGGATCGCGCCTATCGCGACTCCGTCTTTCCCCGTTCGGTTCCGGCGCGGCTCGCGGTCGAGCAGGGCGGCGAACTGGGTTGGGACCGCTATGTCGGGCTCGACGGGCGCACGATCACCATGTCGACCTTCGGCGCCTCCGCGCCGCTGGCGAAACTGCAGGACAAATACGGCTTCACCGTCGAAAATATCGTCGCGGTGGCTGAGCAAATGTTGGAGAAGAAATAATGGGACGGCTGAACGATCTCGCGGCGAAGGGCCAGGCGGTATGGCTGGATTTCGTCGATCGCAAATTCCTCGAGGCCGGCGGGTTGCAGAAGCTGGTCGATGAGGATGGGCTGACCGGGGTCACCTCCAATCCGTCGATCTTCGAAAAGGCGATGGGGCATGGCGAGGCCTATGACGCGGCGCTCGCCGAGTATGACAAGGCCAATCCCGGCGCATCGACCATGGCGCGTTACGAACATCTTGCGATCCAGGACATCCAGGCCGCGGCCGACACGCTGCGCCCGGTCTATGACCGGCTCGATGCCAAGGACGGCTATGTCAGCCTTGAGGTCTCGCCCTATCTCGCCGCCGATACCGACGCGACCATTGCCGAGGCGGCCAAGCTGTGGGCGGAGGTCGACCGCGCCAACCTGATGATCAAGATCCCCGGCACGCCGCAGGGCGTTCCCGCGATCGCCGCGACGATCGATGCCGGGATCAACGTCAACGTCACGCTGCTTTTCTCGATCGATGCCTATAAGGCGGTCGCGCTGGCCTATGTCGCCGGCCTCGAAAAGCGTGCCGAACGGGGTGAACCGATCGACCGCATCGCCAGCGTGGCAAGCTTCTTCGTCAGCCGCATCGACACCAGGATCGACGATGCGATCGACGCACGCGTCAAGGACGGCGATGCCGAGAGCGAGGCGCTGAAGGCAGTGCGCGGCAAGGTCGCCATCGCCAATGCCAAGCTCGCTTACGCCTGGTATGAGGAGTTCATCACCTCGGATCGCTGGCAGGCACTGGCCGCCAGGGGCGCGATGCCGCAACGGCTGCTTTGGGCGTCGACCGGCACCAAGAACCCGGATTATCCCGATACGCTCTATCTCGACACGCTGATCGGCGCCGATACGGTCAACACCGTACCGCCCAAGACGCTCGATGCGTTCCGCGATCATGGCAGTGTCGCCGAGACGCTGAGCGCCGATGTCGATGGCGCGCGCCACACGCTGGCCGAGACCGAGCGGCTCGGGCTCGACCTGAGCGGTGTGACCGATGCGCTGGTCGAGGAAGGCGTGCACAGCTTCGCCAAGGCGTTCGACGACCTGCTTGGTGCCATCGCCGCCAAGCATCCCGAAGCGGTGGCCTGACCTATCTGCTTCCCCGGTGGAGGCCGGGGTCCAGTCGGAAAGGCCGAAGTAACGAGGCGCGTCGCTCAGTTATCATCGTTTCCCGACTGGACTCCGGCCTTCGCCGGGGAACTCAACTCTGTTTGACCGTGTTCGAAAGGCGTACGCAGCAATGAAGATCGGTATCATCGGCCTTGGCCGGATGGGCGGCAATATCTCGCGTCGGCTGATGCGCGCGGGGCATGAGACGGTGGTCTATGACCGCAATCCCGATGCGATCGCGGCGCTGGTCGGCGATGGGGCGATCGCGGCTTCGTCGCTCGAAGACATGAAGGGCAAGCTCGACAGTCCGGCGATCTTCTGGGTGATGCTGCCGGCAGGCGATCCAACCGAGCAGACCATTGCGAGCATCGCCGCTCTCTCCGGCGATGGCGACATCGTCATCGATGGCGGCAACAGCTTCTACAAGGACGATATCCGCCGCGCGAAGGACCTGGCGGAAAAGAAGATCCGCTATGTCGATGTCGGTACCTCGGGCGGGGTATGGGGCCTGGAACGCGGCTTCTGCATGATGGTCGGCGGCGACAAGGATGCGGTGAGCCATATCGACCCGATCCTCGCCGCGCTCGCGCCCGGCATCGGCACCATTCCGCGCACCCCCAACCGCATGGCCAATGAGGGTGAGGATGCACGTGCCGAGCAGGGCTATATCCATGCCGGCCCGGCGGGTGCGGGGCATTTCGTGAAGATGGTCCATAACGGCATCGAATATGGCCTGATGCAGGCCTATGCCGAAGGCTTCGACATCCTCAAATCCAAGGCGTCGGAACGCTTGCCCGAGGATCAGCGCTTCGACCTCAACCTGACCGATATCGCCGAAGTCTGGCGGCGCGGCAGCGTGATCTCGTCCTGGCTGCTCGATCTATCGGCCGCCGCGCTGGCCAAGGACATGGCGCTCGAGCAATTCTCCGGCAATGTCGCGGACTCTGGTGAGGGTCAGTGGACGATCGACGCGGCGATGGAGGAGGCCGTGCCGGTCAATGTCCTGTCCGCAGCTTTGTTCGCACGCTATCGCAGCCGGGTCGACCACACCTTCGGCGACAAATTGCTCTCGGCGATGCGCTATGGCTTTGGCGGCCATGTCGAGATTCCGCAATGAGTTCGGCGGGGGGTGAGCTGGTCCGGCTCGTCGTCTCGGATCTGGACGGCACCTTGGTCGACAAGCAGAAGAAGCTGACCCAGCCCGTGATCGACGCAGTCGCACGGCTGCGTGCGGCGGGGATCGGCTTCACCGTCATCAGCGCGCGACCGCGGTCGGGGATGATGCCGATCGCCGATGCACTGGAGATCGACGACCCGATGGGCGCGTTCAATGGCGGCACCGTGTTCCGCCGTGACGGCACCATATTGTGCCAGCATCGGATCGATCCGGATGTGGTGCGTACGATGTTCGATCTGGTCGGTGACGCCGCGGTCGATCGCTGGGTCTTCGCGGACGATATCTGGTACGCGAGCACCGATCAGGGTTCGCACGTCGCCAGCGAACGCATCGCGTCGAACCAGGCGCCGGTCATCACCACTGACTTTTCCGCGCTGTATGACCGCGCCGACAAGCTCACTTTTGTCAGCGACGATCCCGCGCTGCTGGCCGATCTCCATGATCGCGCGGCGGGACTGTCCGCACGCGCCACGATCGTCCAGTCGCAGACCTATTATCTCGACGTCACTGCGCTGGCCGCCAACAAGGGCGATGGCATCGCGCTGCTTGCCGGTGCGATGGACACGGCGCTCTCCAATGTCGCCGCGATCGGCGACCAGGCCAATGACCTGCCGATGTTCGCGCGCGCCGGCCTGTCGATCGCGATGGGGCAGGGACCGGCCGAAGTCCGGGCCAAGGCGGATCTGGTCACCAGCGGGAACGACGCCGATGGCGTGGCGCGAGCGATCGGGGAGATGATCCTGGGTGTCGCGGTTTGAACCCCAGCGCGGGTTTTTTTGAGTTGCGCTGATTCACCATTTCCGTTCGCTCGAAACGAACGGAAATGGTGATTCTATCCTGCCTTAATCCTCGCTCCGCGCATCGAATTCCGCCCGGCTGCGCTCGATTGTGTCGATATTGGCCATCGCCCACTTGCCCAGCCCGGTTACCGGCACGCACAGCGAATGCCCGAGATCGGTCAGTGCGTAATCGACTCGTGGCGGGATCGTCGGGAAGACGGTACGCGTGACCAGGCCATCGCGCTCCAGCCCGCGCAACGTCAGGGTCAGCATCCGTTGCGAGATGCCGTCGATGTTGCGCTTCAGATCATTGAAGCGGCGCGGTCCCTGCGACAGGATCATCACCACCAATATGCTCCATTTGTCGCCGACACGCGCCAGGATCGGTGCGACCGGACGGCAGTTTTCTTGAGTAACGGGTAGCTTGACCTTGGTCACATTGGTGTGCCCGGGTAACAAAATAGTGCCTCCTTGCGGGCTGTGTGGACAGTCACATATCCAGCCTCGGTTACTGATTGTTACCACAAGGACTCGCAAACATGAAACTTCTCCATATCGATTCCTCCATCCTCGGCGACAATTCGGTCAGCCGTGCCTTGTCGGCTTCGGCCGTCGCCCGGCTGCGCGCGATCGATCCGTCGCTGCAACTCGTGCGGCGCGACCTGGCGACTGACCCGCTGGTGCATTACGACCTCGCCGCGATGGCGGGTGAAACCCCGGGACCGGCCGCTGAGAGCGCCGCGGTGCTTGAGGAATTCCTTGCCGCCGACGTGGTGGTGATCGGCGTGGGGATGTATAATTTCTCGATTCCCAGCCAGCTCAAGGCGTGGATCGATCGCTTTCTGGTTGCCGGCAAGACGTTCAGCTATGACGAGAATGGACCCAAGGGGCTGGCCGGTGACAAGCGCGTGATCATTGCCCTGTCGCGTGGCGGCTTTTATGGCGCCGATGCGGCCGCGGCCGCGGCGGAACATGCCGAAAATTATCTCCGTACGGTCTTCGGTTTTATCGGCATCGCGCCTGAATTCGTCATCGCCGAAGGTGTGATGGTGAGCCCTGAGCACAAGGTCAGCGCGATCGATGCAGCCGAACGTCAGATCACCGCGCTGGCCGCCTGACCTCCGGGAATTGACCCCTGCCGTCGATCTCGCGATTGGCATCGGCGGCGATCCGACATAGGTTCCTCCAACGCCAGACACAGGAAACCGCTTCGCCACCGCAAGGGTGGCGGGGCGGTTTCATCGTTCCCGCAAGAGGTTTCTCCATGACGCATGATTATGACCCGCAGCTCGGCCTGTATATTGGCGGCGAATGGCTGAATGGCGGCGGCCGGGACACTCAGGAAGTACGCAACCCGGCGACCGGCGCGGTGCTCGCGGCGCTGCCGCTGGCGACCGCCGACGATCTGGATCGAGCGTTGGAGGCCGCGCAGCGCGGCTTTCTCGCATGGCGCGCCACTGCGCCTGAAGCGCGGGCTGCAATACTGGCGAGGACCGCCGCGCTGATCCGCGAACGCGTCGACCGGCTTGCCCGGCTGGCGACACTCGAACAGGGCAAGCCCTTTGCGGAGGCGCGCGGCGAAGCGCTGGCAGCTGCCGCGATGCTCGACTTCCATGCCGGGGAGGCAGTGCGCATCTATGGCCGTGTCCTGCCGCGCCCGCCGGGCATGCGCTCGCTGGTGCTGCAGCAGCCCGTCGGGCCGGTCGCGGCGTTCTGCGCATGGAACTTCCCGATCCTGAATGTGGTGCGCAAGATCTCGCCGGCGCTTGCCTCCGGCTGTTCGATCATCCTGAAGCCGAGCGAGGAAACGCCGGGCAGCGCGGTCGAGACGGTGCGATGTTTCCAGGATGCCGGCTTGCCCGGGGATGTCGTGCAATGCGTGTTCGGTGTGCCCGACCTGGTCTCGCGGCAGCTCCTGACCTCGCCGATCACACGCAAGCTCAGCTTCACCGGCTCGGTGCCGGTCGGCAAGCATCTGCTCCGGCTCGCCGCCGACACGGTGATGAAGACGACAATGGAGTTGGGCGGGCACGGCCCGGTGCTGGTGTTCGACGATTGCGACCTGGACAAGACGCTCGACACATTGGTCGCGCATAAATTCCGCAATGCGGGCCAAGTATGTGTCTCTCCGACGCGCTTCTATGTGCAGCAGGGCATCTACGATCGCTTCGCCAGCGGCTTTGCCGAACGCACCAGGCGGCTGAAGGTCGGTGATGGGCTGGAGACAGGGACTCAGATGGGGCCAATGGCCAATCCGCGCCGTCCCGATGCGATCGCGGCGATGGTCGAGGATGCGCGCAGCATCGGCGCGCGCGTGCTGGCCGGCGGCGACCGGGCGGAGGGGGCAGGGTTCTTCTACAACCCGACCGTCATCGCCGATGTGCCATTGAGCGCGCGGGCGATGAATGAGGAGCCGTTCGGCCCGATCGCATTGATCGCACCCTTCGCCACGGTGGAGGAAGGGATTGAACAGGCCAACCGCTTGCCGTTCGGCCTTGCCGCCTATTGCTTCACGGAGAATGGCCGGCGCCAGAACCTGCTCGGCGATGCAATCGAGGCGGGGATGGTCGCGATCAACAGCGTGCGGCTGACCTGGCCCGACAGCCCGTTCGGCGGCATGAAGGACAGCGGCTACGGCTCGGAGGACGGCCCGGAGGGCATTGCCGCGCACATGATCACCAAGGTGGTGCATATCGCCTGATGCGTCAGGCCTTTGGCGCGGCGTTCATCCCTGATCCCGGCTTCCGTCCGAACAGGAGCGGCAGGCAGAACAGATAGAGCGCCGCGCCGGCGACCCAGACAAGGCCAGGAACGGTCGCGCGCGAGGCGAAGTAGGTTTCGCTGATGATCATCGGAAAAAGAAATGGGGGAGAGCGCCCTGGGCAGCTCGATCCCCCACACTGCAATCGCGCCGTTGCCGGTCTCACCGGCTGGCTCCACTCCTCGAACATTATTATTGTTCGGCGTGACGACAGCGACTCCGGCGTAGCGCAAAGCGAGGGCAAAAAAAAGGGCCAGCCCCTCGAAAGGGACCGGCCTTGAAAGTTTTAGGAGAGGATGCCTGAAAGGCACCGTCTTTGTGCACTGCAGCGTGAATTATCGCAAGTGCGAAAAATGCGCATGTGATTGCGTTTTGTGCAACTGTAATCATTTATGCGCAACCGCCGGATATGGCGGAATTGCGTGTGTTCCTCCGGAACTGGAGCGTGGAGCGAGACGACTTTGGCGTGCAATAATATTATCTTTACCAGGATTTGAGCCTTCCCGCCGCGTTGCGGCGCAACGATTTTGGGCAATAAACTGAATTTCGGCTTCAGCTTTTTTGCTGAAGCGGAAATGGAAATACTGGCTAAGGGGTGGGCCGTTCGCTCCGAAAGACCTCCGCCATCATGCTTCGCCTGATCTGCCTGCCGCTCATTGTCCCGCTGCTACCGAGTCCCGCGCTCGCGCAGCGGGCGCCGTCGGGCCCGGCCGATGCCAGTGGCGACATCGTCGTGATCGGTGCCGGGCTGCCGCTGCCGCCGGGTACGCCTGCTTATGGCTCCGTGGTGATCGACCGCGACCGGTTGACCGACGAAGCATCGGGCCGGGTCGAGAATGTTCTGAAGGATGTTGCCGGCTTTCAGCAATTCCGCCGCTCGGACAGTCGCTCGGCCAATCCTTCGGCGCAGGGTATCACGCTGCGCTCGCTCGGCGGCAATGCCTCGAGCCGAACATTGGTGTTGCTCGACGGCGTGCCGATCGCCGATCCATTCTTCGGCTATATCCCGTTCGCGTCACTGTCCAGCGACCGGCTTGGCGCGGTGCGCATTACGCGGGGCGGGGGAGCGGGACCGTTCGGAGCGGGCGCGGTCGCAGGGACGGTCGAACTGGTCAGTACGGGGCGCAGCGATTTGCCGCTTGTCGCCGGCGAAGGCTTTTACGGCAGCAACGATGCGATGAGCGTATCCGGCGCGATCTCACCCGACCTCGGCGACAATGGCGGCTTTGCCACAGTGTCGGGCAAGTTCGAGCGCAGCGACGGCTTTTTTACCACGCCGCCGGCGCAGCGCGTTCCTGCCTCGGCACGCGCACGGTATCGCGACTGGTCGGCGGCGCTGCGTGCGGTCGCGCCGCTCGATGCCGCAACCGACCTGCAATTTCGCGGCACCGTGTTCGGCGACAATCGTACGCTGCGCTTTGTCGGTGCGGACAGTTCGTCGGAGGGGCAGGATGCGAGCATCCGCCTGGTCCATCGCGGCAACTGGCAGGTCGATGCGCTGGCTTATGTCCAGGCGCGCAACTTCACCAACCGGGTGATCAGTGCGACCAGTTTTCACCTGACGCTTGATCAGCGCAACACGCCCTCGACCGGCCTTGGCGGCAAGATCGAGATCCGCCCGCCGGTCGGGTCCGACCATGTGCTGCGCCTCGGGGTCGATGCGCGGCTCGCGGAAGGAGAATTGTTCGAGGACGCCTATAACGGCGTCACCGGCCTGGTCACCGCACGGCGCAATGCCGGCGGGAAGACCAGCACCATTGGTGCGTTCGTCGAGGATGACTGGTCGATCGGAAAGCTGGTGCTGACCGGCGGGGTACGCGGCGACCGCTGGACGATCACGGACGGTTTCTATCGCGAGCGGAGCGCCGCGGGCCAGCCGACCGCCAATAATGATTATGCGAACCGCGACGGGTTCGAAGGCACCGGCCGGGTCGGCGCGCTGTTCAATGCAAGCGATGCCGTGGCGCTGCGCGCGGCGGGCTATACCGGATTCCGCCTGCCGACCCTGAACGAGCTGTATCGCCCGTTCGTGGTCTTCCCGATTACCACTCAAGCGAACGAGACTCTTGGGCTCGAGAAACTGAAGGGCGTCGAGGCGGGGATCGATGTCACGCCGCTGCCGGGGGTGAAGATCGGCATCACCGCCTTTTACAACCGGCTCGACAATGCGATCGCCAATGTCACGATCAACGCCACGACGCGTCAGCGCCGCAATGTCGACGCGATCGTCGCCAAGGGTGTCGAGGTCACCACCGATATGCGCTTCGGCGCGGTGAGGGTCGACGCCTCCTATGCGTTCAGCGACAGCAAGGTGCAGGCATCGGGCAGCTCGATCGGCCTTGATGGCTTTACCCCCGCACAGAGCCCGCGCCATTCGGCCAGCGCGACATTGGGTTGGGCACCGATCGGCGGCCCGGCCTTGTCGGCGACGCTGCGCTATGTCGGCGCGCAGTTCGAGGATGACCTTGAGAAGGATGTCCTGCCCGACGCGCTGACCGTCGATGCAACGGCGCGCATGCCGGTGACGAAGCATGTGTCGATCATCGGGCGGGTGGAGAATCTGTTCGACGAGACCGTGGTCACTCGCAACGCCGGGGGATCGATGGACTATGGCACGCCGCAGACCTTCTGGATCGGTATCCGCTTCAATTGATCAGGGTGGGGACCAGTGCGTGCATAGTTCGGCACGCAACCCTGTACCGGCGACCGGCATGCCGGCGCCCAGATTCAGATACTGCAGCGCTGCGCCATAAGCTGGCCAGCGCGTCAGGTCGGCACCGTTCGGGTCACCGCTACGGATGAAGTTCACCCAATAGGCCTGGAGCGGCGGCGCATCGGCGGCAATGCCGTCCTCGCCCGGATTGCCGAAGACATGGCGCAATTCGCTCGAATGTCCCGGCTGATAGGTAAAGTCGTAGCGCCACACCGTAGTCCCCGACTGCTGGCGCATCCCGGCAACGAACTCGGTCGGGCAGGTGAAGACGATGTCAGTGCCGATCTGCATTCGGACCGGACCGCGTAACCGGTCGGCGGACGGCGCTTCGCTGCGGTCGAAGCCATAGAAGCGCGCCGCCGCGGCTCCATTCGCGCCGAATGCCAGCAACAGCCGCTCGTGCGCGCTGGCCAAATCGGGGTAGAAATCGATCTCCTGCGCATTGGTGCCGATCAACAGCGGCACGCGCTGCCCCCCGCCGCGCGCCAGCGTCTTCGCCGGCGGTTCGGTGATGACATGGCCGTCGATCGTGACCTGGACCCACGGGCTGCCGGCCTCGGGCAGGCCAGGCAGGGTGATGCCGCGCGCCGCCTCCAGCAATGCGGCGACCGGTAGTGCACGCAACGCGGCTGCAGTGGCATGAGGCTGGCCCGCCAATGTGGCGAGCCGTTCGCCGATCGCCTCGCTGGCGCGCAGATCGCGGGCCGGAAAGCCGAAGCCCGCCGTACCGCTCTCTTCGATCGCGCGTCGGAACAGCCCCTTGGCCAGGGGCGAAACCTGTAGCAGCCCGACGTCCATCGCCCCGGCCGATTGACCGCCAAGCGTCACCTGTGCCGGATCGCCGCCGAACCGGGCGATGTTGCGCTTGACCCAGGCCAGCGCCGCCTGCTGATCCATCAGCCCGTAATTGCCCGAGGCACGAAAGGGCGATTCCGCGGTCAGCGCCGGATGCGCCATGAACCCAAGCGCGCCGAGCCGGTACTGGATCGACACCAGCACCACACCGCGGCGTACCATCGGCGATGCGATCGTGCCCACGCCGCCGCCGGCCTTGTTCCCGCCGCCATGGACCCACACCAGCACTGGCAGAGGCCGCGCTGGGGTCAGGCTCGGCGTGGCGACTTCCAGGTACAGGCAGTCCTCGGCGCTATAGCCGGCATTGGCCTGGTTCCAGCCGTCACTGAGCTGGGCGCAGGCCGGCGCTGAGCGCGTTGCATCGCGCACGCCCGTCCAGGGCTTGACCCGAACCGGCGGCTTCCAGCGCAGCGCACCAACCGGCGGCGCTGCGAACGGCACACCACGAAAGGCGATGCGGTCGGCAAGCGGCTCGCCACGGATCTGCCCGCCATCCACGCTGACGACGGCCGTGCCGGGCGCCGCTGCCGTTAGAAGCGCCAGACCGGCAAGGGCAGATGCGCGCCAGAACATCATCATTGTCCGTCGTCCCGGTCAAAGGTCGCGCCAGCTCCCAAGGTGAGCGGCGCACACATCTTACTGTTTGGGGGCATGTTGCCAATAACCTGACCACGGGCGATTCAACCTCGAGACGAGTCGTGAAAGCGTGGTGGCGGGAGAAACATCATCCGGTGGTTCGCCCCGCTCTTTGACATGACTGATAGATATCGAGCCTGTCCGCGACCGCTGTTCCGGCAATAACAGCGGTGAGCTGACCGCTGTTATTGCGCCATCTGACCCCTGTTCCATACTTCCCGTCGAATATTGGATATATTGATCAAAGCATTGAAGATTGGTAATAAAGACGGATTTATAATCCAACTTAACAGGGGTGAGGTTTTTTATTTTCCGAATAACAGCGGAAAGGCCGGTCCGAAGTTGAACGCAACCCGCATTCCGACGGTGCTCTTTGTCGAATATCAGCGGGTCTCAAGTGCCGCCATCCAGCGTTTGCCGCAGGCGCGGTGCCGCGAAATCGAGGAAGCGGCGCATCTTGAGCGGCATCTGGCCACGCGCCGCGTGGATCAGGTTGATCGGTGCCGGCTCGGGCTCGAACGCCTCCAGGATGATCTTCAGCGTGCCTGCCTCGACCGCCCGTGCCACCTGATAGTGCAGCAGACGCGCGACCCCGACCCGACGAACCGCCGCATCCACCGCCGCCTCGGCTGTGGATACCGTGAGCCGCGCTACGATCGGGATTTCGCCAGGCATATCCGATCCGGCAGGCCGAACTTGCCAGCCCGGCGACGGCAGCGGGATGGCGAGCGTGATACAGGGCAGCCGGGCGAGATCCTCCGGCACTTGCGGTACGCCATGCCCCGCGAGCAGGGCAGGGCTGGCGCAGATCACGGTCCGCATCGACCCGACCCGTGTCGCGATCATGGTGCTGTCCGGCAGCCGGCCGATGCGGACCGCCATATCGACATGATCGTCGACCAGATGGACGTTGCGGTCCGACAGAATGAGGCGGATATTGATTTCCGGGAACAGCGCGAGGAAATCGATCACCACCGGCAGGACGTGCAGTCGGCCGAACAGCACCGGCGCAGTCAGCACCAGTTCGCCTTTCGGCGTGACGAACTCGCCCGCCGCCTCGCGCTCTGCATCCTCGACCTGTTCCAGGATGCGCCGCGCTGCTGCGACATAAGCGATGCCGGCATCGGTCAGGGTCAGCTTGCGGGTGGTGCGGATCAGCAAGCGGGCGCCGAGCAGCGCTTCCAGGTCGGAAATCTTGCGACTGAGCGTCGGCACGGGAACGCGCAGCGCACGCCCGGCGGCAGACAGGCTGCCCTGTTCGATGACGGTCAGCAGCATCGACATGGCTTCGAAGCGATCCATCAATCTTTCCACTTTTCGGTAAGCTGAGTTCCAATCTTATCGGATTATGTACTGAACTTAAAAGGCCCATTTCCCTGTCAGCGGGCCGGAGCAGCTCGCGCAGTACAGGAGCTGATTATGTCCCGTATCGTTATTCCGACCCGCGATGCAGCACCCGGAGCGTCCCGCGCGACGCTCGACGCGGTCCACCGCCAGCTTGGCGTGGTGCCAAACCTGTTCCGGCTGCTCGCGATCAGTCCGGCGGCGCTGGCGAGCTATACGGGCCTGTCGGAACCGCTCAAGAAAGTGCTCGACGTCAAGACGCGTGAGCGGATCGCGCTGGCGGTCGCCGAGGTCAATGGTTGCGACTATTGCCTCTCGGCACACTCCTATCTCGCGCTCAACCTGGCCCGGATCGGCCCGGAGGAGATTGCGCTCAACCGTGGCGGCGCCTCTTCCGATCCGCGCGCCGATGCCGCGGTGCGCTTCGCCGTCAGTGTGACGCGGGAGCGCGGCCATGTGAGCGACGCGGATCTCGCTTCGGTGCGCCTGGCCGGCTTTGGCGAGGCTCAGATCGTAGAGATCGTCGCGCTGGTTGCCGAGAATGTCTTCACCAACTTCCTCAACGAAGTCGCGGCGACCGATATCGATTTCCCTGCGGTCCGCGCCGCCGCCTGACATCTTTCCGACGCCGGAGATTGATCATGTCCTATGGTTTCCTCGACATTGCCGTGACCCCCAGCGTCCGCGCCGCACAGGTTGCGATGGGCGTCGAGGGGACGTGGACCGACTTCAAGGGCAACCGCGCCTTCGATCGCTTTACCGACAATGAGGCGGCGTTCATTGCCGATCGCGACAGCTTCTACATGGCGACGGTGTCGGAGACCGGCTGGCCCTATGTCCAGCATCGCGGCGGTCCGCGCGGGTTCGTGAAACTGGTCGACGATCGTACGCTCGCCATACCCGATTATCGCGGGAACCGGCAATATATCAGCGTTGGCAACCTCGCCGCGAGCGACCGCGCGGCGTTGATCCTGATGGATTATACGCGGCGCGCCCGGCTGAAGATCTATGCGCATATCGAGGCGGTCGCGCTCGACGCGGATCCTGCGCTCACCGCACGGGTCACGGTCCCGGATTACAAGGCGAAGATGGAGCGCATCCTGTTGCTGCGGTTGCAGGCGTTCGACTGGAACTGTCCGCAGCACATCACGCCGCGTTTCACCGAACCGGAGGTTGCCGAAGCGGTCAAGCCGCTGCGGGATCGCCTGGCTCAGCTGGAGAGCGAGAATGCCGGGCTGCGCGCCAGACTCGCCGCCGAAGGAGATCGATGATGGAGAACCAACGCCTGCCCGTGCCACCCTTCACGCTGGTGTCCGCGACCGAGAAAGTGCGGCTCGCCGAGGATGGCTGGAATAGCTGCGATCCGGCACGCGTGGCGCTTGCCTATACGCCGGACAGCAAATGGCGGAATCGTGCCGAATTTCTTGAGGGCCGCGACGCGATCACCGCATTCCTGACACGTAAATGGGAACGAGAGCTGGAATACCGGCTGATCAAGGAATTGTGGGCATTCTGCGACAACCGGATTGCGGTGCGCTTTGCCTATGAATGGCGGGACGATAGCAGCCAGTGGCTCCGTTCCTATGGCAATGAGAATTGGGAGTTCGACGAAAATGGCCTGATGCGCCTGCGCATTGCCAGCATCAACGATCTGCCGATCCGCGACTGCGACCGCTGTTATCACTGGCCACCTGGCCGGCGACCCGACGATCATCCGGGGCTCAGCGACCTGGGCTTCTAGCCGCTCCAACGATCCTGATCGACCCGATTACCACCAGCCGGCGGCGCCTGCCGTTCCAGCAACGAGGAAGCATGTCATGACCAATATCACTTACCGCACCGCCGATGTCGATGGCTTCGAGATCTTCTATCGCGAGGCTGGCGATCCCACGAAGCCTACATTGTTGCTGCTGCACGGCTTCCCGACCTCGGGCCATATGTTCCGCGACCTGATCCCGCTGCTCGCCGATCGCTTCCACCTTGTCGCACCCGATCTGCCCGGTTTCGGCCGCTCGGCGCTGCCGTCGCGCGATGCCTTTACCTATAGTTTCGACCAACTCGCCAAGGTGATCGACCGATTCACCGAAGTGATCGGGCTCGAGCGGTTCGCGATCTATATCTTCGACTATGGCGCGCCGACTGGGTTGCGCATCGCGATGGCGCATCCGGAGCGGGTGACCGCGATCATCACGCAGAACGGCAATGCCTATGTCGAGGGGCTCAGCGACGGCTGGAACCCCATCGAGCGCTACTGGCGCGAGCCGACCGATGCCAATCGCCAGGCGTTGCGCAAAATGCTGACCGAGCATTCGATCCGCTGGCAATATGAGCACGGCGTTGCCGATGTCATGGCGATCTCGCCCGACGGCATCGCGCTTGACCTCCATTATCTCGAGCGGCCCGAGGCCGATGAGGTGCAACTCGACCTGATGCTCGACTATGCCAGCAACGTCGCGCTCTATCCGGCTTTCCAGGCCTATTTCCGCGAACATCAGCCTAAGCTGCTGGCAATCTGGGGCAAGAATGATCCGTTCTTCCTCCCGCCGGGCGCCGAGGCCTATCGCCGCGATCTGCCCAATGCGGATATCCGCTTCCTCGACACTGGCCATTTCGCGCTCGAAACCCATGCGGGCGAGATCGCGGCCGCCATTGCCGGCTTCCTCGACAAATAGCCGCGCGCATCCCATTTAAGGCGGGATTGGAGACCCATCATGACCGAGTATCGCAAGACCGCCGAAGCCGTCGCGGCGCTGACCCCGGAGCAATATCGCGTGACGCAAGAGAGCGGCACCGAACGCCCCGGCACCGGCCCGCTGCTCGCGAACAAGGAGCCCGGCATCTATGTCGATATTGTCTCAGGCGAGCCGCTGTTCGCTTCGTCCGACAAATATGAATCGGGTTGCGGCTGGCCGAGCTTCACCAAGGCGATCGAACCGGCGAATGTGAGCGAGCTGCGCGACGACACGCACGGCATGGTGCGCACGGAGGTTCGCTCGGCGCATGGCGACAGCCATCTCGGCCATGTCTTTCCGGACGGGCCGCAGGATCGTGGCGGTTTGCGCTACTGCATCAACTCAGCTTCGTTGCGCTTCGTGCACCGGGACGACATGGCGGCGCAGGGCTATGGGGCGTATCTCGACCAGGTCGAAGAGGTGGCCTGAGTCGAGGCTTGGGCGGACGCTCAGTTCAGCGTTCGCTCCCGGCCGGGCGGATCAGTGGTTCGGGTGCTTCGACCACGCTGTCTGACGGGACATCGCGCCGCAGCCAGACATTGCCACCGATATGTGAACGCGCGCCGACAGTTAACGGGCCAAGCAGGACCGCACCGGCAAAGATCACGACATCGTCCTCGATCGCGGGATGGCGTCGCGTGGTGCCTTCACCTTCCGCCTGAGCCGCACCCGCCGCCACTGGCTCGCCGCCCAGCGTCACTCCCTGGTACAGCCTGACGCGGTCACCAATCGTGGCGGTTTCGCCGATCACGATTCCAGTACCATGATCCATGAAAAACCGCCGTCCGATCCGCGCGCCGGGATGAATGTCGATCCCGGTTTCGGTGTGGGCGATCTCGGCAATAATGCGGGCAACCAGTGGCGCGCCAAGGCCATGAAGAAGATGCGCCAGCCGGTGATGAATGATCGCCGCAAGCGAAGGATAGGATAGCAGGACTTCATCAACACTGCGCGCCGCGGGATCATTGGCAAAGCCGGCCTCGACATCGTCGTCGAGCAGGCGCCGGATGCGGGGTAGGCTCGCGGCGAACACACCGATGATGCGTTCGGCTTCCGCGCTTTCCTCGGCGCTGTCGATTCCGGGCCGGGCGATCCGAAGCTCGATAACGATTTGTGCAACAAGTTGCGAAAGGGTCGATTCCAGCGTCGCTTCGATCCAGCGATTTTCGTTATCGGCAGTCAGCTCCGGTGGCCCAAGGCGTAACGGAAACAGTGCGGAACCCAGTTCGCGGAGGATCCGCTCCAAGGCGCGGCGCGATGGAAATTGGAGCCCGCGTTCGGCATGCCGGGCATGGCCGGTGCGCCAATCCTGTCGCGCGCGCTGAAGGCCATCGATCACGATGTTCAGTTCACCGGGAAATGCGATTGTCGATATAGTTTGGCCATGATCGCTCATTTCTTTCCCTTTCTCAGCACATCGCGCAGCAGGTTGATGACCGCATCATTCTCGGCGGGCGTGCCAATGGTGATCCGAACCCAATCGTCGAGTGGCGGGAAGCTGCGTGCGATCTGAATATCGCGCTCGGCTGCGACGCGGCGCACATCCGCAACGGCGCTGGTCTGAAAGAAGACGAAATTCGCCCGGCTGTCGGTGTGATGTAAGCCGAGGCTGTCCAATGTCGCGGTCAGCCGGGCCCGTTCGCCGACACTATGCTCGCGGACCGACCGGACATGGGCCTGATCTCCAGCGCCGCCGCTGCGGCGACCAAGGCCAGGCGGTTGAGTGAATGCGGTGCACCGATCCCGGCCTTGCGGAGTCCCTCGGCCAGCGCCGCCGGGGCTAGCGCATAGCCAACCGAAAGCCCGGCGAGACCGTAGACCTTGGCAAGGGTGCGGAAGACCAGGACATTTGCGCCGTCACGAAGATATCGCACCGCACTCCGACCGGCGAGGTCGTCATACTCCAGATAGGCTTCATCGACGACCACCAGTGTCCGGCGCGCGGAGTCCAGAATGAATGCGTCCAGCGCCGCCTGGTCGTTCACGGTGCCTGATGGATTGTGCGGATTGACCAGATTGACTGCCAGCGTTCGCGTGTCGATCGCGCGGGCAAGCGCCGGCAGGTCGTTTTCGAGCCGCGCGTTGAGCGGGACCGGCACCGCCACCCCGCCCAGCGGCGCGCTGGCATCAACCAGTGCGGTATAGCCGGGCGCCGAATAGACGATGCCACCGCCGCCCGGATTCTGGCGCGCCAGGAAAAGCCCCAGTGGCTCAAGCACTTCGCCAATCACGACTTGCTGAGGGGCGACCCGTTCGAGCGCGGCAATCTGCTTTGTCAGCGCATCGACTTCGCCTTGCTCGACATAGCGTTCGACCCCGCGAATATGCGCGGCGATCGCTTGTCCTACCTTAGGCGATGGACCAAACGCATTCTCGTTCAGGTTGAGCCGGATCGGGCCGACCGGGCGCGGCGGGCTAGCTGCGCGGGCCGGCATCGCGGTGGCGAGGAGGCCCGCGCCGCCGACTTGCAGCCATTGCCGGCGGGTGAGAGGAGCATTCTCAGACATCAGAAGCTGAATCCTGCACGGACATAATAAAAGGCTCCGCTGAAGCCGAAGGGCGAAAACTCACTATATGGGAACACCCCGAACGTATCGGCCCCGGTCAGCGCCGGTGTCGATGCGATGTTCTTGGTCGGATAGACATTGAAGATATTGTTGGCGCCGACCGTCGCGGTGATGTTGGGCGTGACCTGACCGGTGAAACTGAAATCGGTGACCCATTTGGGATCGAGCCGCTGGATCACATCGAGATTGCCGGCGGCACCCGATTCTGTCGGGAGCGTCCGGAAGGGCGTCGAACCCTGTGCGATCAGCGCGACATTGGCCGATGTCTGGTTTGTCAGCGCGACCTGCTCGACCCGGCCGTAGCGTGTGGTGCGGGCATCGAAGGTGATCGGCCCGATCTTCCAGTTGGCGCCTAGCGCGATCTTGTCTCGCGGCTGGCCATGTTCGATGCGGGTGCGTTCGTTGATGTCGAACAAGGGCGTGGTGATCCCCAGCGCGGTAATCTGGCCGGGCGTTCTGCCGACCCGACGAAGCTGGACCTGATTATAATTATACGCAGCACTCAGCCGCAGCACGCTCCAGCCGCCGAGCCTGGTGGTATAGGCGGCCGTCACATCCACGCCTCGGGTGCGCGTGTCGATCGCGTTGGTGAAGTAGCGCACGCTGGTCACGCCCGGGATGCCGATCGACGCGAGATAGTCGCGCAGGACACGGCGCCCGGCGGCATCGACATAATTGGACGACAGTGCGATCTGATTGTCGATATCGATCTGATAATAATCGACCGATGCGGTGAGCCCGCCGCCGGCAAAGGTCAGGCCACCGCCGAAATTGGTCGATTTCTCAGGCTTGAGGTCTTGCGCACCGAGCGCCCGGGCGAGCGTCGACCCGACCGGGGCGGTGCGTACCAGTACGAATTCGGGAAAGCCGGTAGTGTTGTTGACGATGGTGCGGCTGCTGGTCGAACTGAAATATTGCTGCGCCAGCGAAGGCGCATGGAAGCCGGTGCTGACCGAACCTCGCAGTGCGAAGCCGGCCGGCAGCTGGAGGCGAGTCGATGCCTGGCCGTTCCAGGTATCGCCGAAATCGCTGTAATCCTCATAGCGGCCGGCAAGGTTCACCTGCCAGCCCTTGGTCACCTCGGTATTGAGTTCAGCGAACGCTCCGATCGCATGGCGATCGACCTTGACCGCGTCGGCCGGCTGGATACCGGCAAAGCCCTGCGATCCGATCGTCGGTACCGCGCCGGCGTTGGGGCCATCGAGGATGCGGGCCGACCCAAAGGCATAGCTGTTCGGCTCGCCCGGCGTGATCTTATAACCATCGTAGCGCAGCTCGGCACCCACCGCCAAGCCGACCGGTGCCGCCAGCCCGACATCGAAATCGCGCGACAAAGTGAGGTCGGTGGTCGACTGCCAGTTGCTGAACTTGCCGGCGTAGAAGCGGGTCGGGCTTGCCGTGCCAAGCGTCGCGTTGAGCGTGTTGGTCGGACGATATTCGATGCTGTTACCACCATAGACCGAGGACAGGTCCCAGCCCCAGCCCGCCAGGTCGCCGCGCAGCCCGAGTCCGGCCGAATAGTCGACGCTCTTGGTGTCGATGAACGGGAGGAAGCCATTGGGGTAGATCGCGCGGACATTCTCGTCCTGGCCGGCGCGGCGGAACGACGCGTTGGAGTGCGCCTTGCTCTCGCGATAACCGCCAAAGCCGTAAAGCTCGGCATCGCCGATCGGCTTCTTCAGATTGACGACCACGCTTGCGTCCTTCGTGTCCCCCTCATCGGCGAACCGCCACACATTGCGATCGACGGCCGCCTCGCGCGGGTCGAGCGTGGTGCCGGCAATCCCGCCCGGCGGATTAAGCCCGAGCCCGGCGCCATAGCGGGCCGACAGGGGCTGCGGCGTGCCGGTGGGCGAGGTGCCGAAATAGAATTGGCGCGTATCCGGCAGCGCCCGGTTCGCACCCTTATGGTCGCGATAATAAGCGGTTGCATTGATGAAGCCGTCATCGCCGAGCTTGAGGCCACCACCGAGCGAGAATTCATAGGTGTCACCACCGCCATTATAGGTGGAGCCGGCGCTGGCCGTGCCGTGGAATTTGGTGTCTTCGCGCAGCAAGATGTTGATCACGCCGGCGATCGCGTCGGAGCCATATTGCGCTGATGCGCCGTCGCGGAGGATTTCGATCCGGCCGATCGCGGCGGCGGGAATCTGATTGAGATCGGTCGGTGTTGCGCCCTTGCCGATCGTGCCGCCGGTATTGACCCAGGCGGCATTGTGAAGGCGCTTTCCATTGACCAGGACCAAAGTCTCATCGGGCGACAGACCACGCAGCGAGGCCGAATGGATATGCGTGTTGCCGTCCGGCGTGGTCGGTGTCGCAAAGGCGAACGATGGCGCGAGCTGGCGCAACACTTCAGTGGTTTCCTGATAGCCCGACGCGCGCAGATCATCGCCGCGCAACACGTCGATCGGCACCGGCGAGGTGGTGACCGTACGATCCGAAAAGCGCGTGCCGGTCACGACGATTTCGTCGCCGGGCACGGTGCTTGCCGCTGTCGATGTGTCGGGAGCCGCAAGGTCCTGAGCATTCGCCTGGAACGAAACAAGCGATGTGGCGAACAGCCAGGCGGATTTTTTAGGCATGTGGTAACTCCCCGATTTCTGCCTTACGCCGATACCCCATCGAATTAGTAGGAAAACAAAGAAAATCTATCATGCCATCGCACGGCCACGCTTTTGCGCGGGACAGTCTGCTGATGGCGGGCAGGAGAAAATCTACCTCGCATGCGTTGTCGAATGCGGCGTAGTTTTGTCTAGGATGGTCCGGCTGCCGGACCCGCCGTCAACGTTCAACAGGCGGGAAAGAGATGTTCGAGATCCATCCTCTATATTCGCTCGCGGGCGTCGCGGTGGGTCTCCTTGTCGGCCTGACTGGTGTCGGGGGTGGATCGTTGATGACGCCGCTGCTCGTGCTGGCATTTGGTTTCCACCCGACCACCGCGGTGGGCACCGATCTGCTCTATGCGTCTGCGACAAAGACCGTCGGCACCGCAGTCCATGGTTTCAACCGCACGGTAGATTGGAAGGTCGTGCGGCGGCTGGCCATAGGCAGCGTGCCTGCGACCCTGGTGACGCTTCTGGCTCTGGCCTATGCCGGCACGAAATTCGACGGCACGGAGCATGTGATCACGGTCACACTGGGCTTCGCACTGATCGCAACGGCGATCGCGATGGCGTTTCGCCGTCAGATTCTGGCCTATTACGCGGATGCCATAGACGCGATGACCGACGGCAAGGTGAAGCGCCTGACCGTCATTCTGGGTGTCGCACTTGGTGTTCTGGTGTCACTGTCGTCAGTGGGGGCAGGGGCGCTCGGCATGACGGCGCTTCTAGTCCTGTATCCCAAGCTGCCGACCAACCGTCTTGTCGGGTCCGACATCGCTCATGCCGTGCCGCTGACCCTGATTGCGGGCATGGGACATTGGGCGATGGGCTCGGTTGATTTCGGGCTGCTGGTGTCGCTGCTGATCGGGTCGGTGCCGGGGATCATTATCGGCAGCCTGGTTTCGGCACGCATCCCGGATCACGTCTCGCGCGCGGTTCTCGCCGGGACGCTAGCTATCGTCGGTGGGAAACTGATCTTCTAGAGTATCGAGCGCGCGCGTTGTTCGTGCGGGCCGGGGCGCGACCATTGCGCTGCCGGCGCCACGCCGATGCTGTTGTCGACACTGAGAAAGAGCCTGCCGAACATGTCGGCAAGCGATGACATGCCAGGTTCAGCGAGAGGATTGAATCGCTACCGTGACCCCGGCCATGGGAGCGGGCGCAGGAGATATGGGACACCGGTTTGTCTCATTCTTCAAGCCATGGCTGCGCGAGCGACCGCAATAATATCGTTATTTATAAGCTACTAAGAAGAAAGGCATGTGAACGGCCAGACATCTGGACCCTTCCCATACCGGCATGATCTGAAGAATAGAAAACGTATCAAGCCCTAAAGAGCGCAGACGATTGTTACGCCTGAATATCCCATCATTTTAGTGGGAAATATTGGGCGGGACACTAAATACGATGATGGCACGACAGGTTTCGCTCCGCTCCGGGGTTGGGGGATTGGCTCTGATCTGGGGCGCAATGCCGGCATATGCGCTAGCGCCGCCGGCTCAAGCGATACAGCTCGTATCGGCAGGTGCCGCCGTCACGGACGAAGCGGCGGAGGCAGCGCCCGCCGTCGAGGAATCGGAGGATATTCTGATCACGGCGCGGCGTCGTGACGAGCGATTGCAGGACGTGCCGATCGCGATCAGCGCCGTGTCGGGCGATACGCTGCAGACACAGCATATCGACCGCATTGCTGATTTCGCGGCGAAGCTGCCCAATTTTTCCGCGGTTCAGCAGAATACCCGCGTCTCCGGCCTGTATGTGCGCGGGCTTGGCGGCAATGCGAATAATGACGGGGCTGAATCCGGTGTTGGCCTGATCGTCGACAATGTATTCTTCACTCATGTCGGCTTCAGCTGGCTGGATTTCGTCGATCTCGACCATATCGAACTGGTCCGCGGACCGCAGGGCACCCTGCTCGGCAAGAACACAACGATCGGGGCGCTGGTCGTGACCACCAAGCGGCCAAGCTTCACGCCGGAACTGAACCTGGAGGCAGGGTACGCGAATTACGGCCGGTACCAGATCCGGGCCAATGCGACCGGGCCAGTGATCGGTGACACGCTCGCGTATCGCGTGACCTTCTACCAGGATAAGTCGAACGGCTGGGCGCGCAACAAATATGACGGGCAGAAATATCTCGACATCAACCGCTGGGCAGTGCGCGGGCAGCTGCTGTTCGATAGCGGCCCGGTCACCAGCCGCCTGATCGCCGAGCATTACGAAACCAGCGAATTCAACAATTACTATCCCAACTTTGCCGACGCGACGACCTTCGTCAACGGCACTGCCCGTGCCGGAAGCTGGGATACCAAGATGCGCACCCTGTTCGGCTACGCGCCGGATTACACGGTCGGCAAGAATGCCGATCTAAATACCCAGCAGCGCATCGACAGCCGTGTCAACGGCATCTCCAACGAGCTCAATATCAAGCTCGGCGGTCATACGCTGACTGCGGTGACGGCGTGGCGTCAGCTACGCTTCCGGCCCAAGAACGACAGCGATCAGTCGCCTTTCTCGATCCTGCGCGCCGGCTTCGATGTCGATGTCGACCAATATTCGCAGGAGCTGCGGCTTGCGTCGCCGACGGGTGGCACGGTCGACTATCAGGTCGGCGGTTATTTTCTGCGTGAGGATCTGATCAGCAACAATCGCTCGATCTTCCAGTCCGATGCGACGAGATGGTTCCTGCCCGGGGTGCTGCCGTCCGCGATCCTCGATGGGGTCGAGTATGATCAGGTCGGCAAGCTCCAGGTGACGAGCGGCGCCGCATTCGGTCAGGCGACCGTGCATCTCAACGAACGCGCCTCCGTGACCGGCGGCGTGCGCTTTACTCGTGAGACGAAAAAGGCGTCGAACACCGCTATTACCTTTGGCGGAGCGCCACTCCCGGCGGTGCTCGCTGGGGCACGGACTGCGATCCTCACTGCGTTCGGCGGGCTGTTTACGCCGGTAGCGGACAAGCGCACCACTGATAGCTGGTCCTGGCTGATCAATCCGTCCTACAAGATCAGCGACGACGTACTGCTCTACGCCTCGGTCAGCTATGGCGAGAAATCGGGCGCCGCCAATCTTAGCGCATCGGGCGACAAGCCGGTGATCATCGATCCGGAGAAGTCGACCGATTATGAAATCGGGCTGAAGACGACGCTTGGGCGCGCGACGCTCAATGCCAATCTCTATTGGAACGATATCAGGGATTATCAGGCGGTTCAGCTTGATCCCACGCGCGTCTCGTTGGGCAATTTCCTCGGCAATGCCGCCCGGGTGCGGCTGCGTGGCATTGAAGTCGAAGGCGAAGTGAAGCTCGGCGCGGGCTTCAGTGCTTCGCTCAGTGGATCGTACAACGACGCCACATATCGGTCCTACAAGAATGCGCCGGTGCCGGTCGAATATAGCTATGCCAACGGACCGCGGAGCCTCGATCTGTCCGGCAAGCGCGTGGTCGGGTCGGCCAAGTGGAGCGGCCAGGCCAGTATCGCCTATGACGCGCCGGTCAGCGACCGGTTCAATCTAAACGGATATGTCAATCAGACCTATCGCAGCGCGACGAACCTGCTCAATCCCTATTCCGCCTATGGCGCGCAGGAAGGTTATGGTCTGACCAATGCCGGGATCGGCATCCGCACGGCGGACGACAGATATTCGCTGCTGTTCTGGGGCCGCAACGTTCTCGACAAGCGCTACGCCGTGGGCATTGGCCAGGCGACCGCGGTCAATCCCTTCATCAAGGTGCTGGGCGATCCGCGCACCTTCGGCGCCACCGTCAAGGGGCGGTTCTGATGCCCGCCCGGCCATCACGCCTCATTCTCACAGGAGAAAGATCATGACGTCGCTTGCGAATGCGTATCTCAATGTTCCCGATCCCGACAGTCCGATCGAGATCGCCGCGGTTGGCGGCCGGATCGGCGCCGAAGTGCGCGACGTGCGGTTGGGCGCCGATCTCGACGACGCAACGCTCGCAGCGGTTCGCGCGGCGCTGGTGCGGCACAAGGTGCTGTTTTTTCGCGGGCAGGGGCATCTCGACGATGCCGGGCATGAGGCATTCGGCAAGCGTTTCGGCACGCCGGTCGCGCATCCGACAGTACCGAGCCGGGGCGGCGATTTCCTGTTCGAACTCGATTCCCAGCTCGGCGGGCGCGCCAATAACTGGCATACCGATGTCACCTTTGTTGAGGCCTATCCTTTTGCCTCGATCCTGCGCGCGGTGACCATTCCCCCAGCCGGCGGCGACACCGTCTGGGCCAACACCGCCGCCGCCTATCAGAACCTGCCCGAGGATCTGCGCGCTCTCGCCGACCGGCTGCGTGCAGTTCACACCAACGCCTATGATTATGCCGCGGTACGCCCCGAGGCGAGCGAGCGCGAACTTGCGATCCACCGGCATGTCTTCGCATCGACCGTCTACGAGGCCGAGCATCCGGTCGTGCGCGTGCATCCCGAAAGCGGCGAGCGGACCTTGCTGCTGGGCGCGTTCGTGAAGCGCATCATCGGTCTGACGACGACGGAGTCGCAGCGCATCTACGACATCCTGCAAAGCTATGTGACGCGGCTGGAAAATACCGTGCGCTGGCGCTGGACCCAAGGCGATGTGGTGATCTGGGACAATCGCGCCACCCAGCATTATGCGATCGACGATTATGGCGACCAGCACCGCGTCGTGCGCCGCGTGACGCTCGACGGACAGGTTGCAGTCGGCGTCGATGGACAGCCGAGCCGTCAGCTATTGCCCGAACCAGCCGCGCTTCAGGAGATCGCAGCATGAACCGCCGTCATATCCTCGCCGCTATTGCCGGCTTTGCCGCCACACTGTCACTCGCTGCATGCGGCGGCGCGCCGAAACAGGCGGCCGCGAACAAGGGTATCGTGTTCGCCACCCAGAAGAACGGCGCACCGTTCGTGGCGCAGCAACGTGGCGAGTTCGAAAAGCGGCTGAAGGCACGCGGCTTCGGGCCGGTCAAATGGGTCGAATTCTCCTCCGGACCGCCATTGATCGAAGCCTTGCGCGCCGGGGCTGTCGATATCGGCCTCGTCGGCGATACGCCGGTGGTCTATGCCCAGGCTTCCAAAACCGATCTCTACTACGTCGCGACGCAAAGCTTGCCCGGCCTGGTCGGCAGTGGCCTGGTCGTGCCCAAGGCGTCCGCGATCCGCACCTTTGCCGATCTCAAGGGGAAGAAGGTCGCTTATACCAAGGGGTCGTCGTCCGAATATACTATCGCCTCCGCGCTTGGCAGCATCGGCCTCAAACTGTCCGACATCGAGCCGGTCAATCTCACGCCGGGTGACGCACAGACCGCGCTTGCCAATGGCTCGATCGACGCCTGGCTGACCTGGGATCCGTATTTCACGCTGGCGCAGTTGCGCGGCGGAGCACGCGAAATCGCCGTACCGCAGGCCGATCTGCGAACCGTGGCCTTTTACGTCGCCTCGGGGAGCTTCGTGCGCGACCGGACCGATGTGCTGAAGGCGACGCTCGACGAGCTCCGCACCGAGGCGAAATGGGGCAATGCCAACCGCAGCTATTACCGCGATGAGGTCGCCAAGGCGACGCGATTGCCGCCGGCGGTGCTGCAGGGCATGCTCGATCGCTACAAGGATTTCCTGTTCGCGGTCGATCCGGTCACGCCGGTCGATATCGCCGCGCAGCAGCGCGTGTCCGACTATCTGTTCGACGCCAAGGTGATCCCGATCAAGGTCGATGCGGCGAAGGCGGCATGGCAGGGCTGGACGCCGGCGCAATGAGCGCCGCGCGGCGCTGGCGGTTGAGCGACAGCGCGATCACCCCGGCGATCGTGCCGGTCGGGCTGCTGCTCGCCTGGCAACTGGCGTCGACCGCGGGGCTGTTGCCGTCGAACATCCTGCCCGCGCCGACCGCGGTGGTGAAGGCGGCTGGGGAGTTGATCGCCAATGGTCAGCTTGTCGCCAATCTGGCGGTCAGCACGGCGCGGGCGCTGACCGGACTGGTCGCGGGCGGCGCCGTCAGTTTCCTGCTTGGCCTGTTGTGCGGTGTGTCGCCGACCGGCCGGCGCCTGCTTGACCCGACCTTGCAGATGGTGCGGACCATCCCGCACCTTGCGTTGTTGCCGCTGGTCATCCTGTGGTTCGGGATCGGCGAGCAGGCCAAGATATTGCTCGTCGCGTGGGGGATCTTCTTTCCAATCTACCTCAATACCTATCACGGCGTCGTCTCGACCGATCCGCAGCTGATCGAAATGGGCAAAAGCTATGGCATGACGCGGTGGGAGCTGTTCCGGCGGGTGATTTTTCCCGGTGCCCTGCCGTCGATCCTGGTCGGGCTGCGCTTCGGGCTTGGCATCATGTGGCTGACCCTGATCGTCGCCGAGACGATCGCAGCCAATTCGGGCATCGGCTATATGGCAATGCAGGCGCGCGAGTTCAGCCAGACCGACATCATCGTGCTGTCGATCTTCGTCTATGCCGCACTCGGCAAGCTTGCCGACAGCCTGACGCGCCTGCTCGAACGGCGCCTGCTGCGCTGGAACCCCGCTTATGCAAAGGCCTGAGCCATGAGTGCACCGTATCTGCGGGTGATCGACCCCGGCCACACGCCGCGTGCGGGGGCTTCCGTCGCCGTGCGCGGATTGACCGTCGAGTTCGGCGCCAATCGCGTACTCGACCGGCTCGATCTCGACCTTGCCGCGGGCGAGTTCGTCTCGATCGTCGGGCGATCGGGTTGCGGCAAGAGCACGTTGCTCCGCGCTGTCCTGGGATTGCTCACCCCGAGCGAGGGGCGGGTCGAGACGGATATCGCCGCGTCGCGCGTGGTCTTTCAGGAGCCGCGCCTGCTGCCCTGGGCGACGGTGCGCGACAATGTTGCGGTCGGTGCGCGCGGGATCGTCGATCGGGCGACGCGCGACCGGCTGATCGATGAACGGCTGGATGAAGTGGGGCTGGCCGACAAGGCGGGGGAATGGCCCGCCAATCTGTCCGGCGGGCAACGCCAGCGCGTGGCACTGGCGCGCGCCTTGATCAGTCGCCCGCGGCTGCTGGTTCTGGACGAACCGCTCGGCGCACTCGACGCGCTCACCCGGATCGAGATGCAGGGCCTGCTCGAGCGCGTCTGGGCGGCGGAGAGCTTCTCCGCACTGCTGGTGACGCATGACGTTGCCGAAGCGGTGGCGCTGGGCGACCGGGTGATCGTGCTGGAGGCGGGGCGGATCGCGCTCGATATCCGCGTCGATATTCCGCGGCCACGCCGCCATGGCGATGCCGAATTGGCGCGGATCGAGGGGGTAATCCTGGATCGGCTGCTGAGGCGCTAGCGTAGTATAGATTGGAGTGAATTCACTTCTCCCGTTCGTGCGGCCCTCTTCGACTGCCTGCCAAGGCAGGCGCTCAGGACAGGCTTCGACAAGCTCAGGGCGAACGGCGGAGGGAGGGGCAACTCATAACAGTGCAGCTCAGGTCATCCGTCCCGCCGCTTTCTGTCCGGCGATCGGCGGCAGGAAGGGCAGGACCGGGGGCAATGTCTCGCGCCGGTGATGCGGCAGGTTGAGTTTCGGGAAGAGCAATTCGGCCACGCGATACGCTTCCTCGAGATGCGGATAGCCTGAGCCGATCACCGTATCGATGCCGATATCGGCATATTCCTGCAGCCGATCGGCAATGCTGTCCGGGCTGCCGACCAGTGCGGTGCCCGCCCCGGTGCGAACCAGGCCGATGCCGGCCCATAGATTGGGGGCGATTTCGAGGTTGTCGCGGCTCCCCTTGTGCAGCGCCTGCATCCGGCTCTGGCCGACCGAATCCGTTCCCTTGGTCAGCATCGCCTGGAACTGGGCGATCTGTTCGTCCGATACATGCTGTATCAAGTCATGTGCGGCCGCCCAGGCCTGGTCGTCGGTGTCGCGCACGATGAAATGGATGCGCAGGCCGAAGCGGATCGTCCGGCCGCGCTTCGCGGCGCGCTCGCGTACATCGTCGATGATCTCTTTCAGCTGTTGTGGCGGCTCGCCCCAGGCGAGATAGACATCGACATGTTCGGCGGCGATCTCGCGAGCGATCTCGGAAGAGCCTCCGAACCAGATCGGCGCGTGTGGTTGCTGGACGAAGGGGAATAACAGCTTGCCGCCGCTGATCGAGAGATATTTTCCCTCCTGCGTGACCGTGTCGCCGCGCGCCAGCTTGCGCCAGATGTCGAGGAACTCGGCGGTCTGCTCGTAGCGTTCGGTATGGCCGAGAAATATGCCGTCCTGGGCGAGCGTTACGGGGCTGCCGCCGGTCACGACGTTGAGCAACGCACGGCCATCGCTCAGCCGATCAAGCGCTGCCGCCTGGCGCACAGCTTCGGCGGGTGCGGTCAGGCCCGGGCGCAGCGCCACGAGCAGTTTCAATCGCTCGGTAAAGGGAGCGACTGAAGCGGCGGTGATCCAGGCATCGGCACAGGCCGCGCCGGTCGGCATCAACACGCCGTAATATCCAAGGCGGTCGGCCGCGACCGCGATTTCACGCAGATAGCCGGGCGTGGGTGCACGCTCGCCAGTCGGCGATGCCAGATACCGCGCATCGCCGCCCGATGGGATGAACCAGAGAAAATCGAGCGGGCTGCGGTCGGTTGCTGCGACAGGGCGGATCTGGGTAGCGACGTTCATGAAGGCTCCTGCGCGGCTCTGTGCTCGGAGCCGATGGGCGGCCTCCTGGCATTGTTTACCTCTTTCAATCTCTATTAATCTTATAGGATATGCAACGCACACAGAAATTCGCAGCGCAGAAGTTTTGCTTTGGCGCAGCGGCATGGGCTGGCGGCGATCTGTCCGTGGCCTGCAATGGCTCGCTGTGATCTATATTGATTGCTATTGATCGATAAGTGCGCAAATGTCCTTGAACGGTGCTCGCCGCAATAAGGTGAGAGGTGACACGCGCCATGCGAGGGAGAGCAGATGACTTTGGAAACCGCACATCGAGGGGCGATGTCATCTCCCGTCCGGTCCAGTCTTACAGCCAACCCCTGGTGGTCCGGGACTGTGGCAGGCATGGCATCGTATATCGACGCTGCTGCGATCACGGCCTTCAGCGCCAGTCTTGTCATCTTCGAAAAGCAGCTCGGCCTTTCGGCCGGGCAGGTCGGCATCGCAGCGAGCGCCCTGACGCTGACGATGGCGATCGGCGCCGCTGTCGGCGGCCGCCTTGGTGATCGCTTCGGCCGTCGGCCGGTATTCGTGATCACTATGTTCTTCATCATCGGTGGCGCGCTGGCGCTCATGACGGCGCAGGATTTTACCGCCATCCTTCTCGGCGTGGCCGTCATGGGCTTCGCGATCGGTGCCGATCTTCCGGTGTCGCTCGCGACGATTTCCGAGGCCGCGAATGACGAAAATCGTGGCCGATTACTCGGTTTTTCGAACCTGCTTTGGCTTATCGGTATCGCTGCAAATGGTATTTGCGTGGCGCTTTTCGGCGATCTCGGCCGCAACGCGATCTATTTCATCTTCGGTCATGTCGTTCTTGTTTCGGTGATCGTGCTGCTCGCACGATTGACGATCCCGGAATCGCAGCTCTGGCTCGATGCACGTGCGGCGCGAAAAGTAGATAATGGCGCGCGGAAGGGCGAATCGGCGAAGGTGTCGATCCTGTTTCGCGCGCCCTATCTCGTCCCCTTCATCGGCCTGTCGATCTTCTATGTCGGCACGAGCATCCTTGGGAACACCAACGGCCAGTATTTGAGCTATATGATGGTGAAGGAGGCGGGCTTTACCGTCTCGTCGGCCGCGAAATTTTCCTTCCTGTCGCTCCCCCTCGTGCTCATCGGTTTCCTCTGGTTCATGAGGATTGCCGACAAGCCTGTGCGCTTCCGCTATTTCCAGTTCGGCGCGGTGTGTTTCGTGCTGATGCCGCTGGTCATCGCCACGTTCGGCTTTTCCGCGACAACTCTGGTCTTCGCCTTTTTCCTGAACGCGATCGGCGCCTCCTTCGCCTTTGAGGGGATGTATCGTGTCTGGTCTCAGCAATCCTTCCCGACGCTCGTGCGCACGACCGCCCAGGGAACGATCATCGCGATCGCGCGCCTGGTTGCCGCGGCCGCGGCGTCGGTGACGCCGCTTCTGCTTCAGGAGATCGGTGTCCGGGCGCTCTACGGCATCCTCGCGGTGACGACATTCATCGGCGTTGCCGCCGCCTGGGTCGTCTTTCGCTCGCGCGACCAGCATAGCGAGTTCGAGGTCGAAGCGGCGCCGTTTCATCCATGACGCCGCGGCCGGAGAGGGTGGGTAACGGCACGAGTTTGCGGCACAAGCTGATTGTCGCGGTGGCGTATCTGGCGCGGATCCGGCACCGGTCTGCCGGCAAGCTCGTCAAGCTTGCCGGGGCAACCGCGGCCTCGGCAGGCGCGCCGCTCCCGGCTCCCGGACCGCCGGCGGCCAGCCTGGACGGGGTGACGGCCTCGCTTGACCATTTCGGTGAATGGCCGGTCTGGCGTCTCGAGCCCGAGGGCGGCGCGGCGTGCGCACATAAGCTCATCTACTTCCACGGCGGCGCCTATATCGCCCAGATGGCGAGCTTTCAGTGGAGCTGGATCGCGACGCTGGTGAGAGAGCTTGGTTGCTGCGCGCTGGTTCCGCTCTATCCGCTGGCGCCGCGCGGGACCGCGGCGTTCGTTATTCCAGAGGCGACCGACCTCGTCGCGCAGGCCTTGGCGTCAGGCGCATCCGTTTCGGTCATCGGGGACTCGGCTGGCGGCGGACTCGCCCTCGCCGTGACGCAGGAACTTGTCCGTCGCGGCGGCGCGCAGCCCGCGCACCTGCTGCTGATCGCTCCCTGGCTCGATGTCACGCTGTCCGATCCGCGATCATTGTCGATCGATGATCCGTTGATGACGGTGGATTCGCTCAGATGGTCCGGCCGACAATGGGCAGGTGCGCTCGATCCGGCGGACGGGCGGGTCAGCCCGCTGTTCGCCAGTATGGAGGGGCTTCCGCCGGTCACCGTCTTCGCGGGCACGCGCGATGTGCTTTATCCCGACACCGCCCGTCTCGAGCAGCGGAGCCGCGACGAGGGAATGACAATGGCGTTCGTCATCATGCCGGGCCTCATTCACGGCTGGCCCGTCTTTACTTTCCTTCCTGAGGCTCGCGATGCGCTTCCCCGGATCGTCAAGATATTCGAAGGATTCCAATGAGCGGACAATTGGGCATCGACGCCCCGGTACCCGGTATCGGCAACATGATCGCCGCGCCGATCGCGATCGAGACGGCGCCGCGCCTGAGAGTCGAGTTCGCGCTGGACGAGGGACACGGTCAGATAGTCCAGGCGACATTGCTGCTTTCGGCTTTGGGGGTGGTCGAGGCATGGCTGAACGGCGCGCCGGTCAATGACGACCTTCTCGCGCCGGGCTGGACGTCCTACGAATGGCGAGTGCGCTATACGGTCAGCGACGTGACCGGGCTCGTGTCGGAGGGCGCAAATGCGCTCGCTCTTCAACTCGGCGACGGCTGGTACGCGACACCGCTCTTCGTTCCGCCGCATGTGACATATGGCGAGCGACCGGCCGGTTTTGCCGAGCTTCATCTCCACTTTGCCGACGGGCACAGGCAGATCGTTGCGACCGACGGAGACTGGCTCGCCGGTACGAGTCCGATCAGCCGGTCGAACATCTATAACGGCCAGTCGATCGATGCCCGATTGATCGATGTCGACTGGTTGCGGCCGGGGTTTGCGGCAAAGGGCTGGCTGCCTGCCGAAATGGTCGAGTTCGACACGGGTAAATTCGATCGCCAGTTCGGTCCCTCGATACGGCGCATCGAGACTTTAGCGCCCAGGCATTTGTGGACATCGCCTTCCGGGAAACTTCTCGTCGATTTCGGCCAGAATCTCGTCGGCTGGATCCGCGTCAAGGTCAAAGGCGCGGCGGGCGACATGCTGACGATCCGCCACGCCGAAATTATCGAGCATGAGGAGCTTGGCGTGAGGCCGCTCCGATCGGCCAAGGCGACCGATATATATACACTCAGCGGCGACGAGGATCTGCTCGAACCCACCTTGGTCTTTCACGGCTTCCGTTATGCCGAGATCGACGGCTGGCCGGGCGGGATCGAGGCCTTGGCGCGCGATGGCGGCGTGGAAGCGGTGGTCATCGGATCCGACCTGAAGCGCACAGGCTGGTTCCGCTGCTCGAACGATGATCTCAATCAGCTCCACAGCAATGTCCTTTGGAGCACCAAGGGCAATTTCGTCGGTGTGCCGACCGATTGTCCGCAGCGCGACGAGCGGCTGGGCTGGACCGGTGACCTCGCAGTGTTCGCGCCGACCGCGGCTTTTCTGTTCGACGTCGAGGACTTCCTGCGCGAATGGCTTTGCGACCTGCGCATCGAACAGGCGCAGCGCGATGGCCTGGTGCCATGGGTCGTTCCGGATATTCTCAAATATTTCGACGCCAGGCCCTTGTTCAAGATGATCGATACGACCGCGATCTGGTCGGATGCCGTGGTGTGGGTCCCACGCGCCATCTGGGACGCTTATGGCGACAAGCGCGTTCTCGCCGAGACGTTCGATGCGCAGGTCGCACATGTGAACCGGGCCTGGTCGCAACTTTCGGATCGCGGCGTTTGGGAAGGTCGCTTCCAGTTCGGGGATTGGCTGGATCCCGAAGCGCCGCCGCAGAACCCGTTGGCGGCGAAGGCCGACGCGGGCGTGGTCGCCACGATCAGCCTCTATCGTTCGCTGCGGTTCGTTGCCGAGGCGGCTGCCGTACTCGACCGAGACGATGAGGCGGAGTTTGCCGAGAAGGCGGCGATTTTGCACCGTTCCTTTTACGCTGCCTATGTCGAGGATGGACGGATCGAGAGCGACTGCACGACCGTCTATGCGATGGCCATCGTTTTCGGCATTCTCGACCAAGCCGACATCCCGATTGCCGGAGAACGGCTCGCCGAACTCGCGCGCGCCTCTGGCCACCGGATCAGCACCGGATTTGCCGGCACGCCCTATGTCTGCGACGCGCTCGCCAGGACGGGGCATCTCGACGATGCCTATGCCATGCTGCTTGAGACCAAATGCCCGTCATGGCTCTACCCTGTGAGGATGGGTGCGACGACAATATGGGAACGCTGGGATTCGATGCTCGCGGATGGCTCGATCAACCCCGGCGAAATGACCAGTTTCAACCATTATGCGCTCGGCGCGGTCGCAGACTGGATGCACCGCACGATCGGTGGCATCGCGCCACTATCGGCCGTCGACGGACGTTATCGTGTCGCGCCACGGCCCGGTGGGGGCGTGAGCTGGGCGGAAACGGCGTGGGAGACGCGGCAGGGGCTGCTTCGCGTACGTTGGGATCTCGATGCAGGCGAGTTGCGAGTCCAGGTCAATGTGCCGGAAGGCGCGTCCGTTGAGCTTGCCCTTCCGGGGCGTGATGCCGAACTGCTCGGCGCCGGCTCGCACGAGCGCGTGCAGGCTATTCCAGAGGTGCGGGTGCCCTTATGACGATCCCGGAGTGTGGTCGCGGGCTCGCGCGATGTTCAGCTGCCCAAAGAGCTCCATGAGGTAGGCGACGCTGGCTTCGGTATCGGCCTCTTCGCCCTGCACCAGCTCGGTAATTGCAAGGCCGCGAAATGCAGCGACGAACACGCGCATGATGATCGCAAGATTGGGCGGAGGCTCTATCCCCAGTTCGGCATAATAGCCCTTGAGTCCGCTCAGGACCCTGTGCTCGATGTTGCTTTCGGCGGTGCGAAGTTTCGTGCTGAGATCGGGGTCCGCGCGCGCCGCGAGCAATATCTCGTCCACCGCGATTCCCGGCTCGCGCAACATGCCCGAAAGGACATGCCGCGGCAGTTCGTTCAGATAGGCTTCCGTCCCGATCCGTCTGCGTGTCTCTTCGATCAGCCGCGATCTCTTCGAGATGGACCGCGTCGCGGACCGCGACCATCAGATCCGCCTTGCTGGCGAAATGGTAGGAAATGATGCCGCGGCTGACGCCGGCCTCCTTCGCCACCACTGCAATCGTGACCGCACTATATCCCATCCGGTAGAGGCAGCCGATCGTGGCTTCAAGGATGCGCCGCCGCGTGTCGGCCGTCCGGTCTTCCTGTTTGCGGCGGACGGGTTTGACGCGCCCGGGTGCAGGGGCGGGGGCGGGGGCGGTGGGTGAGGGCATGCGCTCGCTGGAAACCTGATCGTGGGAGGGCCGATGACTGTAACCGGCAGGTAAGCACAGCGCCCGCCGGGATGCCAATGTTAGATTTGCGGCAGACCCGGCCACGACCGTGAAGGTCGCGGCCGGGCGTCCCGATCAATGGCGGAACCGCAAGGTCAGGCCATAGGTCCGGGGCTCGTTCACGAAGACGGCGAGACTTCCACTACCGCCCGGCGTGCCAATGCCGCCGAGATAGGTATTTTCCTTGGTCAGGTTGCGCCCCCAGACTTGGATGCCGAAGCCGTTTCGCAAGGCAAGCTCGACGCTGGCGCTCAGGAAATCCGTGTTCCCGTTCCGGAAAGCCTCGGTCAGCGGCAGATCGGTGTAATAGCTCGTCGCGTGGCGCAAATTGACGTTCCCGAGCAAGCGAACCGTGTCGCTGAGCGGCTGGTCAAGGCTGACGCCGCCGACCAGCGTCCAGCGCGGCGCATTGGGTGGCGGCCGGCCGGTGAGGTCCTGGCTGGGGACAACGCTACCGGCGGGCGGCGGGGCGCCCGGGAAGCTTAGATACTTCGCGTCGAGATAGTTCACGCTGGCGCTGAACGCGAGCGGCTTGACCGGGCGATAAAGGATTTCCGCTTCGACCCCGCGCGAACGGACCTTGGCGGCGTTCAGGGTGAGGAACGATGATGTCTGGCTATTGAAGGCCTGAACCTGCTGATCGTTTACGGTCTGGGTATAGACCGCGATATTGGTGCTCAGCCGGTCGCCGAACAGGCGGAACTTCGCGCCCGCCTCGAACGCGTCGGTCGTCTCGGGCGCGACCGACGGCTCGTTCGCGCTGGTCCGAAGAAGATTGATCGCACCCGATTTGTAGCCACGTGCATAACGAAGATAGAAATTGGCTGCGGGACTCGGCTGGTAGGCGATCGTCGCCGATCCCATCAGCGCATCGTCATTCCGCTTCGCGTCGCCAGGGAATGAAAAGGAACCGGGGGCGACCGTGACATGCCCCGTCTTGTCCTCGCTCAGGTAGCGCAGGCCGCCGGTGATGCGGAGCGCATCGGTGAGATTATAGGTCGCCTGACCGAACAGCGCACCGCTCTTTGCCGTTCCGGCGCCGACCGAGTTGTAGAAGCTGATCGTCGCGGCAGCGGGCTTGATCCGGATCTGTAGAATGTTGGTGTCGATGGTCTTCTGGTTGAAGTAATAACCGCCGACGACGAATTCGACCGGGCTGCCCGCTGCATTCTGCAATCGGACTTCCGCCGACGTCTCCTTGATGGCGCTCGATGGGCTCGACCGGACATTCATCATCGCCGAATCGACACCGTCGATGTCGAGGCTGGAATCGCTCTGGAAACGCCGATGCGCGCCGATTGCCGTCAGGGTAAGATTACCGAAATCCTGGTCGATCTGAAGCGAGACACCCTTGTCCTGCGCCTTCTCTCCCGACGGCGAATCCTGCGTCGACCTGCGATCGAACGGTCGATAGAATGTTCCGGTGCTCGCGGGATTGCTCGGCGACACGCCACGGGTGCCCGGCGTCGGAGGGGTGTAGCCGATAAATCCGCCGCGCACATTGAATGAAAAAGGTGTTGCAACGGCGGCGTCGGAAACGAACAGCGGCAGATAGGAGCAGCAACGGTCATTCATCTGCGAATAGTCGCCGATCAGCCGGACGCGGGTTGCGTCGGTCGGCGTCCAGTAGAGCTGGGCGCGGATGCTCTGCCGGTCGCGCGCGTTGCTTCGTCCGCGTGGCAGGTTGGGGGCGTCCAGGAAGCCGTCGCTGTAATTCTCCGCAACCGCCACGCTCAGCGCGAGCTTGTCAGTCACCAGCGGGATATTGACCGAAAGACGCGCCTGGATCGTGTTGAAATTGCCATAAGTACCCTCGGCATATACGCCAAAGGCATTCACATCGGGGAGTGAGGTCGAGATATTGATCGCGCCAGCCGAATTGTTGCGGCCGAACAATGTGCTCTGAGGTCCGCGCAGCACCTCGACGCGCTCGATGTCGAGCAAATCCTGCAAGGCGGCACCGGGCCGGCCGCGGAACACGCCGTCGATATAGACCCCGACCGATTGTTCGGAGCCACGGACGGCCGTCCCCATCCCGCGTATGGTGAAAATGGCGTTACTGGGGTTCGAAGTTTGGGACACGCTCAGGCTGGGCGATATCTCCTGGACATTTGCGAGATTGTTGATGTGTGCGGCCTGAAGCCGGTCGCCGCTCAATACCTCGACCGATGCCGGCACCTTGAGCAGCGTCTCCTTCCGGCGCTGGGAAGTGACGATGATGTCGCCCAGGCCGGTATCGGCCGCCTGTTCTGCACCGGACTGGGTTTCGTCCGGGCTTGCCGTCTGCGCGGTGGCAGGTGCCGCCAGCAGCGCCGTGCCGATGGCAAGTGTCGAACTCATGATCGTAAATTTCAGCATCGCAAACGCCTCTCCCTCTTTATCGGTGCGCCGTTACGCACCTCTATGACCGCTTTGCGGGACCATCGCGCTCACCTAGCATAAATTTGCTGGTCGTACAGCCAGTTTATGAAAAAGCGGATTTGGCATAGCTGAAAATGTGAAAGCGCGGGCTGGGGTAGGTGAGCAACCTGGGATGTAATGCCTGTTCGGGCGGGGTTGAATCGATCGCATTATCTGTCCCGGGCAGTCTAGGGTTCTCCCGTCGTCTAAGTGTACGCCGAACGGTGTGAGTGTCGGGCCTGATGACGGAGCTGGGGAGATATGGGACACCGGTCTGTTTCATATCTCAGGCTCGAGATGAGCGACCTTCTCCAACGATTTTACGAGATGTCGAGCGCCCGGTCGGTTTAGATAGCATTCATTAAAATGTGTAATATCAATGTGTTATATTGAATCTTTGCAACCCGCGTTTACCTTAGCTGTCGCGAGAAAAGTATTTTGGCCAAGTTATAAAAGGCGGCGGCGCGGGTTGGCATCGCTGATCTCTTGCCGCATCGATATCCCATGTCCGGATCCGCGCCCGACTCCGCAAGGCCCGTCTCGCCTTTTTCAATCTCGATCTTTCGCGAGATCTGGATCGCAAATCTGGCGTCCAATTTCGGTGGCCTGATCCAATCGGTCGGCGCCTCCTGGATGATGGTGTCGCTCGCTACCTCCCCGCAGTTCGTCGCGCTGGTCCAGGCGTCGACTACGTTGCCGATCATGCTTCTTTCGCTCTGGGCCGGGGCGGTCGCCGATAATCTCGATCGCCGGCTGGTCATGCTCTGGGCGCAGAGCTTCATGCTGATCGTCTCGGCCGGGCTTGCCGCTTGTGCCTGGTTCGGCCTGCTCAGTCCCTGGCTGCTGCTCGGTTTCACCTTCCTGATCGGTTGCGGCACGGCGTTCAACGGTCCGGCCTGGCAGGCCTCGGTCGGCGACATGGTGCCACGCCCCGTGCTACCCGGCGCGATCGCGTTCAATTCGATGGGCTTCAACATCGCGCGCAGCGTCGGTCCGGCGATCGGCGGCCTGATCGTCGCGGCGGCGGGTGCAGCGACGGCCTTCTTCGCCAATGCGGTGAGTTATGTCGGCCTGATCGTCGTACTTGTGCGCTGGCGGCCCGAGACGCCGCCGCGCCTGCTCCCGCGCGAACGGCTCGGTGTCGCGATGGGCGCGGGGCTGCGCTATGTCGCCATGTCACCCAATCTGCGCGTCGTCATGCTCCGCGCCAGCCTGTTCGGCCTGGCCGCGAGCGCAGTGCCGGCGCTGATGCCGCTGGTCGCGCGCGACCTGATGGGCGGTGGCGCCTTGGCCTATGGCGTATTGCTCGGCGCATTCGGTGTCGGCGCGGTGGGTGGGGCGCTTGCCAGCGGTTGGCTGCGCCACCGCGTCTCGACCGAGCGGATCGTCCTGATCGGCGCACTCGGCCTCACGCTCGGCACGGCTGCCACTGCCGCCAGCCATGTCATGGCCGGCACGATCGTCGCGCTGCTGCTCGCTGGCGCGGGATGGGTGCTGGCGCTCTCGACCTTCAACGTCACGGTGCAGATGGCGTCGCCGCGCTGGGTCGTAGCGCGGGCGCTCGCCGTCTATCAGATGGCGGCTTTTGGCGGCATGGCTGCGGGTAGCTGGGCGTTCGGCGTGATTGCGGAAAATCGCGGCGTGACGGCTGCGCTGCTCGCCGCCGCGGCGCTGCAATTGGCCGGAGCGCTGATCGGCTTTCGCCTGCCATTGCCCCAGGTCGAGGAACTGAACCTCGATCCGCTCAGCCGCTGGACCGAGCCGGAGACGGCAGTCCCGATCGAATCGCGCAGCGGTCCGGTGGTAGTCACGATCGAATATCGCATCGCGCAGAAGGACATCGTGACCTTTCTTCGCGTCATGGGCGAGCGCGGACGCATCCGCCGCCGCGATGGCGCGCGGCACTGGACGTTGCTGCGTGATCTCGGCGATCCGACATTGTGGGTCGAGCGCTATCATGTGCCGACCTGGCTCGATTATGTTCGCCACAACCAGCGGCGCACTCATGCCGACGCTGATAATAGTGCCCAGATTGCCGCGCTGCACGAGGGACCGGCACCGCCGGTGGTCCACCGCATGATCGAGCGCCAGACCGGCTCGCTGCCCTTCACGCGTGCGCCAGGGTCGCGTGAAATGTCCGGTCCAATGACAGATCCGAGTGGATCGGCCTGACGCTAGGGGAGCATCCGTTCCAGCACCCGCCGTGCAATCGTCCTGGCATCCTATTCCGACGCCGACAGGTGCGTCGAGGTCTCGCCATTGTTCTAGGCGCATCGTTAACATCTGAACAGACGAAGCAGGTTCTTGCAGCACTCGACACCGCCTTCACGGACGCATGTCGCCGAACGATCTCGAAATGCATGGGCGCACTTCGGCGCCCAGGCTTCCATCGTTGCCCAATAGGTGGACATGGCGCGATATCGCAGGTTGGTGTCGTTGGCCCTGCTCGATGCGTCAATCGTCCTCGCCTATCAGGGATTGGTTATGGTGAGCGGGGTGACGCTGTGCAGAGATTCGCGCGCGCGACCGTCGACATTATGCGGATGCGCAATGACGGCTACACTGAGCTGCCGCATCAGCGCATCGCCTATGACAAGGCGCGTGAAGCCCTCGACGCCGTGCAACCGGAGGCGGCCCGCGATCTGCGTTCCGCATTTGCGCGTGATAGGGGACTGATCGGCGAGGCGTCTCAGGGCCGGACCAGCAACGCCATCCGCGCTATGGCGCTCGAGGCGGAGATGCGCGCGAACCCAGAACGGCGTGCCGACCGGTTCGTCGAAGACTGGCAGAAGTTGGCGAAAGCGCATCGCTCGTTTCGTCGGACATGTGGCATGCTGGTCAGGAATGATGGCCAAAGCCGATCCGGAGCGCTGGCAGGAGACTGTTACCTGTCAGCGCGGGAGTGCCCAATCACGGCAGGCGCGATGACTGCTTCGCGCCCCACTTTCGGTCGTTCACTTGAACGAGCACTGACGCCGAAAGCCGCCATAAATTATGGGCTACTTCCTCCATCGTGGCGTCTGGGATTATCCGGCTCGTAGAGCCTCAATAACTGCGCGCAGGCCTGCCGAAAGATATTTTCGGGTCGGATAGTAGAGGTAGAGCCAGTCTTCCGGCACGATCCAATCGTTGAGACATGCGACCAATCGGCCGCTCTCAACATAAGGTCGTGCGCGGTCTTCCCAGACATAGGCAAGCGCAACACCAGCCAGCGCTGACTCGATCATCAGCTCGTGATCGTGAAGCGCCAACGGCCCATTCACGTCGATATCGATTTCCTCGCCATTGCGCGCGAACGACCAAGGATAGCCGACGCCGCTCGGATACATGTTGCGGATGCAGATATGCGATGTGAGGTCGGCGGGTATTCTCGGTATCGGGCGGCTGGAGAAATAGCCCGGTGACCCGACTACGGCGAAGCGCAATCGCGGACTGATCTTTACCGCCGTCATGCCGTCGCGCAGACTTTCGCCAAGCCGGATGCCGGCGTCAAAGCCTTCCTCGACAATGTCTACTAGCCGATCCGTCGCGACGATCTCGAGTTCGAGATTGGGGTTGGCCGCGATCAGTGGTCCGATCACAGGCCCCAAAACGAACGGCGCGATCGAATTCGGCGCATTGATCCGCACCTTGCCGAACGGTGTGTCGCGAAACTGGTTGAGCGCATCGAGCGCCGAACCGATGTCGCCGAAGGCGGGCGATAGCCGCGCGAGCAGCATCGCCCCCGCATCGGTCAGCGAGACGCTACGCGTCGTGCGATTGAGCAGGCGGATGCCGACCCGGGCCTCGAGATTGGAAACCGCATGGCTGATCGCCGACGCTGTCACCCCGCGCTCCTCGCTCGCCCGACGGAAGCTACGATGCCGCGCGACGGCATCGAAGGCGGCAAGCTCGGAGAGGTCGGTCGTCCGCATTACTGATTCTCGCTCAGCACTGATGAGAAAACTTATCGTCTAATCGCGCGAATGAAACCAGCGCAAATAGCTCCTGTCAGCCGGGCACCGGCAACCAGGAGCAAGACGATGACCCTCACGATTGCACAGGCAGATGCGATGCTCGCCGCCGGCGCTGCCCGCGCCCACACCCTCGGCGTCGCCGCCAATATCGCGGTGCTCGACGCTGCCGCCCACCTCAAGGCCTTCGCCCGCATGGACAATGCGGTGCTCGGCAGCATCGACGTCTCGATCGGCAAGGCTCGCACCTCGGCGCTGTTCCAGATCAGCAGCGAGGCAGTCTGGGACTACTGCCAGCCCGGCGCTCCCGCCCACAATCTCGAGGCAAGCAATGGCGGTCTGATGCCCTTTCCGGGCGGCCTGCCGGTCATCGCGACCGACGGCGAGATCGTCGGCGCAGTCGGTGTCTCGGGCGGCGCGCCTGCCCAGGATCTCGAAATCGCCCAGGCCGCGGTCGACGCGCTCACCGCCTGACTCTTCCTCTACCAACACCACTACCCAGCAGACGAAGGATATTCCCATGACCAAGACCATCCTCATCACCGGCGCCGGTTCGGGCTTCGCCGAAGCCGCCGCGATCGGCATGGCCCAGGCAGGCCACAACATCATCGCAACCGCGCAGATTTCACCCCAAGTCGCGGCATTGCGCACCAAGGTCGCCAATCTCGGACTCGACAATGTCCGGGTGGAAAAGCTCGACCTGCTCGACCCCTATGACATGGCGTTCATCCAGACGCTCGACGCCGACATCCTCTGGAACAACGCCGGCTATGGCGAGAGCGGCCCGGTCAGCGAAATCCCGCTCGATCTGGTCCGCAAGAATTACGAGATCAACGTCTTCAAGCCGCTCGAGCTGACGCAGGCGTTCATTGCGAAATGGGTCCCCGAAAGAAAGTCAGGCAAGAAGATCGTGTTCACCTCGTCGATGGGCGGGCTGTTCACGCCGGCCGGCTGGGGCACCTATGTCTCGACCAAGCACGCGCTGGAATCGGTCGCCGAGGCGATCGCCCAGGAAGTGGCGCCGTTCGGCATCAAGGTGCAGACCATCAACCCGGGCGCCTATCTGACCGGCTATAACGAGACGATGGCGGACACCGCGTTCCGCTGGCTCGACGACGCGAAGAACTTCACCAAACGTGGCGAACTTCGTGCGACGTTCGATGCGCTGCTCGCCAGCCCGCAGGGCCATCTCGATCCCAAGGAAATGATCGACCGGATGATCGCGATCGTGCCCGCCGACACCGGCAAGGTCCGCAACGTCTGCCCGCAATTCGTCGAGGACATGCTGAAAGACGCGCAGGCCGCCGCCTGGACCGCCGAAATCTGATCCCACCCCCGGAGCGACGGTGACCCGCCGTCGCTCCACTTCACTACCGGAGAAACACGATGACCAGCACCACCCTTTTCTGGGCGCCCTTTGCCGCGCGTGCCGCCCTTGGCTTCGCCGCCGCGAGCATCGGCATCCTCGCCCTCGCGCCCCACGCTGAAGCGCAGAGCATCTCGCCCACCGTGACAAGTCAGAACAAGGCAGCGGTCGAGGGGAAGTTCGACGCATGGAAGGCCGGCACGGGCAACCCGTTCGAACTGCTCGCCGACGAGGCCAGCTGGACGATCGAGGGCAATTCGGTCGCTTCGAAGACCTACCCGACCAAGGAGGACTTTCTTAGCGACGTGATCCGTCCGTTCAATGCGCGGATGTCGATCGGCATCAAGCCGACGGTCAAGAGCATCACTGCGGACGCCGATCGCGTCGTGATCCACTTCGACGCCGCCGGCACCGCGCGCGACGGCAAGCCTTACGTCAACACCTACGCCTGGTTCTTCCAGATGAAGAACGGCCGCGTGATCCGCGCCGCCGCCTTCTTCGACGCGATCGCCTTCAACGACCTCTGGGCGCGCGTCACGCCTGCCGGGTGATCGGCAACCCACCTCGATCTCAAAAGCAATTTTAGCCTGAAAGGACTCTATCATGGCCGACTTCATTCCGCCCGCGCCCAACAGCGCTTCGCCCTTCGCCGACATGCGCGGCCACCACGTTGCGGTGCGCACGCCCGATCTCGAGACGGCTCTTCGCTTCTACGTCGATGTGCTCGATTTCCGCGTGGTCGCGACCTGGGATTATGCCGACGAGCAACTCGCTTATGTCGCGCCCGCGGCCGACGACCATTTCTATGTCGAGATCCTCGGCGGGGGTGAGCCGCAGCCAACTGACGTGCGGCCCTACACCGACCTCGGCGACAGCCTGAAGTACGCTGGCTACCATCATTTCTGCCTCAACGTGACCAGCGTAGAGGAGACAGTCGAGAAGCTGCGCGCCCGCGGCGTCACCATCGTCACCGAGCCGTTCGTGCTCCCGGCGATCAGCCGCAAGCTCGCCTTCTTTTGCGACCCCTTCGGCAATCTGATCGAACTCGCCGAGGTGCTCGCCTGACCTTCCCACAATCTGACCGGCCGTACTTCGAGAGAGGGACGGCTAGCAGCCCCACACAAGGAGTGCACCATGTCCAACTCCATCATGATCATCGGCGCCGGCCCTGGCGTCGGTCAGGCGGTTGCCCGCAGGTTCGGCCGTGAAGGCTGGCAAATCGTTCTCACAGGCCGGAGCGCCGGACGGCTCGCAGCGCTGACCGCCGAACTCACCGAGGACGGCATTACTGCGCATGCGGTTCCGGCCTTGGCGGCTGACCGCTGCTCACAATGGGCGCTAAGTCATTGAAAATATGGTGGACGCACTTGGGCTCGAACCAAGGACCCGCTGATTAAGAGTCAGCTGCTCTACCAACTGAGCTATGCGTCCATATCCGGTGCGGCGTCATCGGCGCGTTGGAAGCGCCACCGCTGTCGGGGAGGGCGCGCGTTACCATTGCCGCCGCGAAATGCAAACCCGAAATTCGCCTTTTTTGCCTACCAGCGCGAAGTTTGCCGATTTTGCCGGTCGATCGACATCAGGATACCGAGGCAGGTCAGCACGGTCAGCTGCGCCGAACTGCCGAAACTGATAAAGGGCAGGGGGATACCGACCACCGGCGCGATGCCCATCACCATCGACATGTTGATCGCCACATAGAGGAAGATCGTCGTCGCTAGGCCCGCCGCAGTAAGCCGGCCGAACTTGGTCTGGGCCTGCAGCGCGACATTCACGCCCCAGAAGATCACGGCGAAAAAGGCGATGATCAGCAATATTCCGCCGATCAGGCCCCATTCTTCCATCATCGTCGCCAGCGCGAAATCGGTATGGCCCTCTGGCAGGTAATCCAGATGACTCTGCGTCCCGTTGAGGAAGCCTTTGCCGAAAATGCCGCCCGAGCCGATCGCGATCTTCGACTGGCTGATATGATAGCCCGTACCGAGTGGATCACTTTCGGGGTTGAGAAACACCAGGATGCGGTTGCGCTGATAACCGTGCAGCACGAAATTGACCGCGAGCGGGATCGCCGCGCCCAATGCCAGCGCGCCGCCGATGAACAGCCTCAGCGGCACGCCTGCCAGGAACATCACCACCACGCCGCCCATGCAGATCATCAGCGCGGTGCCCAGATCGGGCTGCAGCATGACCAGCGCGCCCGGCACGCCGATCAGCAGTGCCGCTGGCCAGATCGCACCGAAACGCCGCGTCTCGTTGGGCGGCAGCATGTCGTAGAACTTGGCGCAGGCGAGCACGATAAACGGCTTCATGAACTCGGACGGCTGTAATCGGATAATGCCGAGATCAAGCCAGCGCTGGCTGCCGCCGCGCACTGCGCCGAGCAATTCGACGAGCACGAGCGCGACGACCAGCCCGGCATAGACCGGAAGCGCGATATTGCTCCACACCGATTCCCGCACCCGCGACAATGCGATCGCGCCGGCGAGCAGGATGAAGAACCGGATCCCCTGGTTGAGCGCCCAGGGCCGAAGCGAGCCGCCGGCCGCGGAATAGAGTACGACAAGTCCGAAACAGCCGATCAGGATCACCAGCAAGATAATCCGCCAAGGTAGCTGCGCGAGCGGGGCGGGGACGAAGTTGAGGCCCGGGTTCATTCCTGTGACTCCGTCGATCCGACCTGGGCGATGCCGTTGCCCGATGCAGTCGCGGCACCCAGCGCCTCGGCGGTCGCATTCTGCGCCGCGGTCGCGGCTTCCACGGCCGGCGCGGCGGTCGGCTGGGTGGCATTGGTCTCGGTCGCCGCGCCGACACCGGGCGCCGGGGCATTGGCGGCAGCGCGGAACGCGGCGGCCTGTGCCGCGCCGCGTGTCGCGATGTCGCCGCCCCAAGTCGGCTCACCTTCGGCAAGCGCCGCCAATGCGCGATCACGATCGAACATATAGGTCATGATGTCGCGCGCGATCAGCGGTGTGTCGAGATTGCGGATCAAATGGCCGTTATGCTCAAGCACGATGCCGGCGGCATATTTGGGTTTGTCGGCCGGCGCGAAGCACACGAACAGCGCGTGATCGCGCAGCTTGAATGGGAGCTGCCGGTTGTTGAGCACCCCACTGCCGCGCTCGGCCATGGTGATACGACGAACCTGTGCAGTGCCGGTCTTGGCCGCCAGTGTGATGCCCGGGACCTGCAATCGCGCCGATCCTGCCGTGCCGCCCTGATTGACCACGCCGAACATCGCGTCACGCACGATCGCAAGATGCTCGGCGCTTGCAGCAAGCGGGGCAGCGAGCGGCGCGCGCCCGTTCATCAGCAGGCGCGGCTGGAGGTGTCGGCCGGAGCCGATCCGCGCCGCCATCACAGCCAGCTGCAGCGGGTTGGCGAGCACATAGCCCTGGCCGATCGACGCGTTGAGCGAATCCGCGACGGTCCAGGCGTCCTTGTATTTCTTCAACTTCCACGCGCTGTCGGGGACGGTGCCGTAGCGCTGCGTGTCGAACGGGAGATGATATTTCTCGCCCAGTCCGCACATCCGCGCCACTGGTGCGATCGCATCATAGCCGACCCGGCGGATCATTTCGTAGAAATAGATGTCGCAGCTCTGCATGACCGCATTCTTCATGTCGAGCGGCCCATGCCCGCGGCGCTTGTGGCAATGGAATACGCCATTGCCGACCCGCATCGCGCCGGAGCAGCTGACCCGTGCATGCGGGTCGACCCCGGCCATCAGGAGCGCCAGCGCGTTCATCGGCTTGACCGTCGACCCCGGCGGATACAGCCCCTGCAGCGTCTTGTTCATCAGCGGGACGTGATCGTCGTCCGACAGCATCTTCCATTCGAGATGGCTGATTCCGTCGGAAAAACTGTTCGGATCATAAGCGGGCATCGACACCATCGCCAGGATGTCGCCGCTGTCACAATCGATCACCACCGCGGATCCGCTGTTTGTGCCCAGCCGTCTGGCGGCATATTCCTGCAGGCCCGCATCGATTGTCAGTCGCGCGGTCTGACCCGGCGTGTCACTGCGCGTTTCTAGCTCGCGGACCACTTTGCCGCGTGCCGTGACCTCGACCCGCTTCGCGCCAGGTTCGCCACGCAGTGATTTTTCCAGCGTCTTCTCAAGCCCATCCTTGCCCAGTTTGAAACCAGGTGTGACCATCAACGGGTCTTTGGTCTTCTGATATTGCTCGGCGGACGCCGCGCCGACATAGCCGGTCAAGTGCGCGACCGCCGGACCGGCCGGATAGCTGCGCGCGAAACCGCGCGTCGGCGCGACGCCGATCAGTTCGGGCAGGCGCACGCTGACGGCGGCAAATTGCTCCCAGTTGAGATTCTCCGCGACCTGCACCGGCTGGAATCCCGCCGCATGTTTCAGGTCGGTGGCGATGCGATCCATCTCTTCGGGCGGCAAGGCCAGGATGTCGCGCAGCAGCGCGAGCACGCGATCCTTGTCCTCGAGCCGGTCGGGGATGATGTCGACGCGGAAATCGGTGCGGTTGTTGGCCAGCGGGGCGCCGTGACGATCGACGATCCAGCCGCGCCGGGGCGGCACCAGCGTCATGTTGACGCGGTTGCTCTCGGCCAGCATGCGGTAGCGTTCATTCTCGGCGACGGCCAGCCAGGTCATGCGCCCGGCCAAAGTCACGGCGACAAGACCTTGCCCCACGCCGAGCATCATCGCCCGGCGGCTGAAACTATAGGTTTGGGACGCTTCGGTAACGTTCCGCATGGTCAGGGTGCGCGCCTTTTCATGCGCCTTCGCGTTTGCCATCCAGCCACGCGCAGAACCGTGCGACCAGCGGGAACAACATGATCGAGATGATGGCTTGCATCAAGAGGACGGTATCGACATGCGCGCCGATCGGCGCGGCAATCAGCCGCCCCGCAATCAGGCAAAAGCCGGTCGCGCCGGCAGCGATCAGCCAATTCTGCCAGAAATCGCGGAACACCAAGCGCTGATCGATCGTGTCGATGACGAAGAAGCAGATCATCCATAGCAGCATGGCGCTGCCCAAAGGCTGACCCGACACGAGGTCGTCGAAAAGGCCGAGCGGCAATGCCGCCCAGATCGCGAACGCGTCGGGCCGCATCAGCCGCCAGCCGAGCAGCACGAGCAGACCGAGCGGCGGCAGTAGCGGGAAGCTTGCGACATAGGGCCAGAGGGTGATCAGCGAGGCGATCATCACCGACGCGGCGGGGATGATCCGCTGCAGCATCGGCGCGGGTGTCGGGTCGAACGGGTTGCGGGCCGGTGCTCTCATGGCGCGGGGGCGGTCGTGGTGGCGGGGGGCGTGGGCTGCTGGATCGGCATGAAACCTTGCTGCACCAGCGCGAAATCGAGCGTGTCGGGCTGCGCGAAGCTCCGTGCGAGCGCGGTGTCGCGCGACCGGCGCACGATGCGTGCGACCGGGACATTGGGCGAATAGATGCCGCCGGTGCCCGATGTCACGAACACGTCACCGGGCTCGAACGCGACATTCGACACGCTGACCGACCGGACGTCGATCATGCCATCGCCGCGCCCCGCGGCCAGTGCCGGCAGCCCGTCACGCGTGCGCCGTACCGGCACGATGCTCTCGGGATCGGTGATGAGCAGCACGCGCGCCGTGTTGGGTCCGGTTTCCAGGATTCGGCCGACCAGCCCTTCCGGGCCGCGGACCGGCTGTCCGATACGCACGCCCTGCCACGAGCCGGCATTGAGCACCGCGTACCGACGCGTGCTCGATCCGGAAGAACTAACCAGCCGTGCCGCGACCACCGGATCGGCGACGCGCTCGCGCAAATGAAGCAATGTCTTCAGCCGGTGGTTGTCATAGGACAAGGTTCGCGCGCGCAGCAGCAGGGCGCGGTTGGCCTCCAGCTCTTTACGCAGCGCGGCATTTTTCTGCATGACCGTGAAATGATTGCCGATTCCCGTTGGGATCGACGCGATACCGCGCCCGAGCCCCGCGAACCCCGAAGAAATCGGAGTCGTCACTTCTGCTACGGCCGCCCGCAGGGGAGCGAAGGCAGGCGGGTTCAATGTCGCGAAGACAAGCAGGACCACCGCGACAATCGCTCCGGCGACCGCGATCACATAACCCAGGAACAAACCATATTGCGCCCGCCGCGAAAAACCCGGGCGCCGGTTGCGAGACGGCGCCATCTTACCCCCTTAAAAGCCCCGTGCCGGTTCAAAGGCACGAGGACAAAAAAGCATCACGGCGTACGCTCGCACCCGATCAGGCGCTGTGCAGCACACCGCGGAACACCGGGTCTTCGAGCGCGCGACCCGTGCCGAGCGCGACGCAGATCAGCGGATCGTCGGCGATCGTTACCGGCAGGCCGGTCTCGTCACGCAACACTTCGTCGATACCCTTGAGCAACGCACCGCCGCCGGTGAGTACGATACCCTGATCGACAATATCGGCCGCCAGTTCCGGTGCGGTATTCTCGAGTGCGATGCGCACGCCCTCGACGATCTGGCCGACCGGTTCGGACAGGGCTTCGGCGATCTGGCCCTGGTTGATCTGGATTTCCTTCGGCACGCCATTGACCAGATCGCGGCCCTTGACGTGGATGGTCAGGCCGATGCCGTCGGGTGGCGGCTTGGCGACGCCGACTTCCTGCTTGATGCGCTCGGCAGTCGAATCGCCGATCAGCAGGTTATGGTTGCGACGGACATAGGAAACGATCGCTTCGTCCATCTTGTCGCCGCCGACCCGGACCGAGGTGGTGTAGGCGAGGCCGCGCAGCGACAGCACCGCGACTTCGGTCGTGCCGCCGCCGATATCGACCACCATCGAACCGATCGGCTCGGTCACCGGCATGTCGGCGCCGATCGCGGCCGCCATCGGCTCTTCGATCAGCCAGACCTGCGATGCGCCGGCATTCGATGCGGCGTCCCGGATCGCGCGGCGCTCGACCGAGGTCGACCCCGACGGCACGCAGATCACGATCTGCGGCCAGCGGAAGAAGCGCCGCTGCCCGCCATGAACCTTATGGATGAAATGCTTGATCATCTGCTCGGCGACATCGATGTCGGCGATCACGCCATCGCGTAAGGGGCGGATCGCCTGGATGCTGTCGGGGGTCTTGCCCATCATCAGCTTGGCGTCGTCGCCAACCGCCTTGACTCGCTTGACGCCGTTCAATGTCTCGACCGCGACCACCGACGGTTCGTTCAGCACGATGCCCCGGCCGCGCAGATACACGACGGTATTCGCGGTCCCGAGATCGATCGCCATGTCGTGCGATGAAAACCTGAAAAGTTTCGAGAAGAAGCTCATTGATTATTCCGTTTCAGGCCGCCCCCGCGTTTACGGGAACTGGCAGTTCGCACCGATCCTCCGCGAAACGATTATATCCGAAAGATCCAGTGCGGAAATTCCACGCTCTGGATGCCTGTAGATGCGGGTCGCGGGATGCCGTCGCTTGGGCTACAGCATCACCCATGTCAATACGGCGCCTCCCCGAACATCTCGTCAATCGTATCGCTGCCGGTGAAGTGGTCGAACGGCCCGCCAGTGCGTTGAAGGAACTGGTCGAAAACGCAGTCGATGCGGGGGCGACTCGCATCGATATCCGCCTGCGCGCCGGCGGTGTGGACGGAATCGAGGTGATCGATGACGGTTGCGGCATGACACCGCCCGATATGGCGCTGGCGCTCGAGCGTCATGCGACTTCCAAGCTCCCCGACGAAGCGATCGAAGCGGTCACGACGCTCGGTTTTCGCGGTGAAGCGTTGCCCTCGATCGCCAGCGTCGCGCGCATGACGCTCGAGAGCCGGGTGCGCGGCGCGGAAGGCTGGTCGCGCGTGGTCGATAATGGCCTGCTCGACTCCGAAGGGCCGGTCGGAATCCCACCCGGCACGCGGGTGCGTGTCGACGGATTGTTCGAACGCGTGCCGGCACGCCGCAAGTTCCTGCGTTCGGCCCGGTCGGAATATGCCGCCTGTCTCGACGTGGTGAAGCGCCTCGCCATGGCAAACCCCGATATCGGCTTTTCGGTCGAGCATGACGGCCGACGCGTCCTGTCGGTGTCAGGCGGGGAGAGCCTGCCCGACCGCGTCGCCGCGCTGACCGATCGCGGGCTGGTCGAAAACGGCATTGTCATCGAACTGGAACGCGAGGGCCTGAAGCTTGGCGGAATCGCCGGCCTGCCGACCTTCAATCGCGGCATTGCCGATCATCAATATCTCTTCGTCAATGGCCGCCCGGTGAAGGACCGGCTGCTGGTCGGTGCGGTGCGCGGTGCCTATGCCGAACTGCTCGCGCGCGACCGTCATGCCGTGGTCGCCTTGTTCCTCGACGTGCCGAGCGACGCGGTCGATGTGAACGTCCATCCGGCCAAGACCGAAGTCCGTTTCCGCGAACCCGCGATGGTGCGCGGCATGATCGTCAGCGGTCTGCGCCGCGCACTCGACGAGGCCGGCCACCGTAGCGCGCAGCGCCCGAGCAGCGATGCGATGGCGGCATGGCAAAGTGAGCCAATGTCGCCGCCTGCGCCGCAGCTCTGGGACCGGCAGGATGTGGAACAATGGGACGCGCCGCCTTCATCAGCGCCCCAGACACGCTACGCCGTCCAGGATCGCAGGCCGAGCTTCATCCCGCCGCCCATGGCGCGAGCCGAACCGGCTTATGCGCCGCCGCCGGAAACGACCAGCTATCCGCTCGGCGTTGCGCGTGGCCAGGTGGCGAAGACCTATATCGTTGCCGAAGCCGAAGATGGCCTGGTGTTGGTCGACCAGCATGCCGCGCATGAGCGCCTGGTGCTGGAACGGATGCGCAAAGCCATGGCGACTGGCGGTGTCGCGAGCCAGGCGCTGCTGCTTCCTGAGGTGATCGAACTCGACGAACCCGCCTGCGACCGGCTTGAGGCGCGCGCGGAGGAACTGAGCGAGTTCGGCCTCGACCTCGAGCGCTTCGGCCCGCGCGCGATGCTGATCCGCGCCGTGCCGGCGATGCTGGGGCAGGGCGATGTGATCGGTCTGGTCACTGACCTGGCCGATGAACTCGCCGCGTTCGACGAAGCGCTGAGCCTGAAGGAACGGCTCGACCATGTCGCCGCGACCATGGCTTGCCACGGCTCGGTTCGCGCCGGACGCATCCTGTCGGTGACCGAGATGAATGCGCTGCTCCGCGAAATGGAGGTCACGCCGCATTCGGGGCAATGCAACCATGGGCGACCGACCTGGGTAAAGCTGGCGCATGGCGATATCGAGAAGCTGTTCGGGCGGAAATAGATCGATCCGCACCCTTGATTTCGCAGGATGACACCCCGCGAAAGGCGAGATCGGACGGCGTTTCGCAACCAGTATCAGCGCGGTCTGTTGGCTGTTCCTGGCTGTTAATTCGGAAAATACAATTCGCTGGCTGTTAAGTTGATGCATTCGATCAAAAATATCGATTTGTTTCAATGGTTTGATAGGTGTTGGCTGTTATCGAATAACAGCCAGGTAACAGCCAGCATAACAGCCAGGGAACAGCGAAGGTGCTGGCTGTTCCGGCCGAAACAGCCAGCGCCGGATGGCTCAATATTTCTCAGTCATGTCAAAGAGCGGGGCGGAAACGTGTGTGACGCTCCGTACCGATTCAAGCTGCCATGGTCCGCACCGGCGTTGAATCGGGAAACGGCACGCGTCGCAGTCCGGATACCGGCCACTATGGTTGCAGCGTCAAACCTCCCTGTTAAAGCGCCCCATGCATCTTACGATCGAGATCCTCGGACTGCTCTGCGTGGTCGCCTTTCTGGCCGGTCTGATCGATGCGTTGGCCGGGGGCGGGGGATTGCTGACCATTCCAGCGCTGATGGCGGCGGGGATTCCGCCGGTGTCCGCACTGGCGACCAACAAGCTGCAGAGCACCTTCGGGACGGGAGGGGCGTTCCTCGCCTTTGCCCGCAAGGGGCATGTCGACTTTCGCCGCTTTGCTTGGCCGGCGCTGGCGGCTTTGGTTGGGGCAGGGCTCGGCTCGTTTGCGGTGCAGCAGGTCGACCCGTCTTTTCTCGCCGGCTTCGTGCCGGTGCTACTGATTGCGATGGGGATCTATTTCCTCGTCGCACCGAAGATGAGCGATATGGATCGCCATAGCCGCCTCGGTGTCGCCGGGCTGACCATGATCGTCGGCATGATCGGGCTGTATGACGGCTTTTTCGGACCCGGCACCGGATCGTTTTTCACCACCGCGCTGGTCGCGCTGGGCGGACTCGGCCTGGTTCGGGCCATCGCCCACGCTAAATTCCTCAACTTCTGTACCAACCTTGCGGGGCTGACCGTGATGATCGCCGGTGGCAAGGTGATCTGGCTGCTGGGGTTTTCGATGGCGGCGGCCAGCATCGCCGGCAATCAGGTCGGTGCCCATCTGGCGATGCGTTTCGGCGGCCGGGGTGTTCGCCCCTTGCTGGTGCTCATGTCGTTCGTGCTGACCATCAAGCTTCTGTCCGACCCGGCGAATCCATTGCGCGTCTATCTCGGCTGGTGAGGAGAATATCGCCGATCGATCGGCCCGAGAGAAAAAGGATAGCATTGACTATTTTATTTTCCTGAGGCTAGATTGAAGACGACCCGAAACCATTCCGGCAATTCCTGGACGAGAACGGCGTCAACGAACTCGATTCCGGAAGGCTTGCGGCATGTGCGCGATATCTGTTCGACGCGAAAAGGTTCCGGGATATCGCGAAAAGATTCTTGTTCAGCTGAGGGCAACCTTTGCATCCGGCGCGCATTTTCAGGGCAAGTCATCGAAACAGAACAGAAGCATCATGAAAACCATCGTCCCCCTGTTTCTCGCCCTACTCCCACTGGCCGCTGTGGTCGGCGCCTGTGTTGCGGTGCCGTGATCCGATTCTTTGACGGCAATGGCTCGCGCTCACGACCTGATTGAGCGCGATTAACCAACACTTGACTCGCCGTTCCGATCGTCCGCTGATGCGGGTGGCGCGGACCATCGTCGTCGGATCATGGCCACGCCCCATGGAGAGGTGCTTATGCAATATGTGAGCATGGTAATCGTCGGCCTGATCGTCGGCATATTGGCGCGGTTCTTTTATCCCGGCGCGGTTCATATGGGACTGATCATGAGTGCCGTTCTCGGCATCGCGGGATCGTTCGTGGCGGGCTTTATCGGCCGGCTGCTCCATCCTGCGACGAAGGACCAGCCCTTCCATCCGGCCGGCTTCGTCTATTCGATCCTGGGTGCCATCGTCCTGATTTTCCTGGCGCGGACCTTCGGCCTGATCGGATGACCGTGATGTGACGTTGCCGCGATCTGCTTCCGGCAAAAAAAGGGCCGCCCGGATCGCTCCGGACGGCCCTTCTCTATGTGTCGTACCGAAAGGCTCAGCCTTCGGTCGTCTCTTCGTCGGCGGCAGGAGCCTCAGCCGAGACCTCGGCAGTGGCGCCCGGCTCGGCGTTGGGATCATAGGCTTCGACAAAGCCCGCTTCGTCCTTTTCGAACATTGCGGACATGACGTCGACGCCCTGTGCCTGCATCTCTGCCTCTTCAGGCGAGCGTGCGACATTGACCTTGATCATCACCGCGACTTCGGCGTGGAGCGAAACCTTCACGTCATGCACGCCAATCGCCTTGATCGGCTTGTTGAGCACGATCGCCGACTTCGGCACCTTGTGGCCCTCGGTCTCGAGCAGCTCGAGCAGGTCACGCACCGCGACCGAGCCGTACAGCTGACCGGTGTTCGACGCCTGACGGATCAGGGTCAGCGTGATGCCGTCGATCGACTTGGCCTCGACCTCGGCTTCGCCGCGGCGTGCATTGTTGTCGGCGACGATCTTCTCGCGATTGGCTTCGAAGACCTTCTTGTTGGCGTCGTTGGCGCGCAGCGCCTTCTTGTTGGGCAGGAGGAAGTTGCGGGCGAACCCGTCCTTCACCTTGACCACGTCGCCGATCTGGCCGAGCTTTTCGACGCGTTCCAGCAGGATAACATCCATGGGTCCGCTCCTTACTTAACGATGTAGGGCAGCAAGCCCAGGTGACGCGCGCGCTTGATCGCCTGGGCGAGTTCGCGCTGCTTCTTGCCGCTCACCGAGGTGATGCGGCTCGGGACGATCTTGCCACGCTCGGACACGAAGCCCTGCAGCAGACGGACGTCCTTATAGTCGATCCGGGGCGCATCCTTCGCGGAGAAGGGGCAGCTCTTGCGACGGCGGAAAAATGGGCGTGCCATTGTCTATATGCTCCTTATTCGCCGTCGAAGTCGCGACGGGGACGATCGCCCCGGTCGGGACGGTCGCCACGACCACCTTCACGGTCGCCACGGCGTTCACGGTCGCGATCGCTCTTGCGCATCATCACGCTCGGGCCCTCTTCAAGGGCGTCGACCTTGACGGTCATGTAGCGGATCACGTCTTCGTTGATCTGGGTCTGGCGCTCCAGCTCGGCGACGACATCGCCGGGGGCGTCGATTTCGAGCATCACATAATGCGCCTTGCGGTTCTTGGCGATCTTGTACGCCAGGCTGCGCAGGCCCCAGGATTCGGTCTTCACGACCTTGCCCTTGTTGTCGGTGATGATCTTGGTGGCGTTTTCAGCCAGTGCATCCACTTGCGCCTGTGCCAGATCCTGGCGCGCAAGGAACACATGCTCGTAAAGAGCCATGTCTTGTCCTTCGTCTTGGCCGATCGCTGACGGACGCACCATGCGCACCGCCCCTCCGGCTATCGTCTCGTACTTCTGCTTCTTGCAAAGCAATCAGGGGCGAAGAGCCATGCTCTCCACCCCGGATGCCGCGTCCTTAGCGATTTTCGGGCGGAAGGCAAGCGTTAGAGGATCGGCTGAGCGACCAGTTTAGCCTCCGCATCACACCCTTCGGGCTTCGCGGTCGCCGGATTCGCGCGCAGCGCGGCCAGTTCGGCCCTCGCAGCCGCGACGTCTGCCTGGAAGCTGGCCTGGCCATGATCCGCGGCCAGCGTTGCCGAGGCGGTGATCCGCCCGGCCTCGATCGCACTGGCATTATGCGCGCCGCAGACGATCCGGCTTTCACCATAGGCACGGCCGCGCGCGAGGATCGGCGTCGCGCGATCGGGCGCGAGTTCGGCCAGGATCAAGGCCCAGGTCCAGCCCCAGGTGGTGTGGCCCGAGGGATAGTCGAAGCTGTTCTTCAGTTCATCGGCTGGCTGGCAGATCTTGCCCTCGTCGATCTGGAAGGGGCGCAGCCGCTTGAAGGCGTTCTTGGCGGCGCCGGACTGGGTGTTGGCATCGATTCCGGACTTGGCGATCAGCTTGATCGTCAGCGGGGCGTTTTCCGGGGTGATATTCACGCCGACCGCACAGCTATATGCGCTCGCCATATAGGGAATACCGGTCGCGACATCACGCGTGGCAAGGTCGCCGCGCGGCGTCGTCAGCATTGCCCGGGTCGCCTTGAAGACCTGGCGATCATGTTCGTAGCGCAGGTCACCCTTGACCGGCGCCGGCGGTAGCACCTGCATGATGTCGAGTGCGCCTGACGGCAGATAGCCGGCGCGGACCTGGCCGATGACGATGTAGGGAGCCGATGCGACGGCAGCGACGGCCGATACCAATATCCACGGACGAATGCGCATTCGGAAGGCTCCGGTTCTGTTGCCGGCGGCTTATGGCAGAGCGGCGTGCGCTTCGCCAACCCCACTGACGGCGCAGCAAGGAAAGGGCGGCGGAAACCCTCGTCTCCGCCGCCCATCCATGGAAGGCCAATGCGTCTGATGGTACGATTAGTTCAGGGCGCCCGCGATCACCGCGGCGATGATGCCCGAGGTCACGCCGACCAGCACTGCGTCGTTGCCCGACTGGACATAACGATAACCGCGCGGTGGTGCCTTCAGCTTGCGATACTGGCGATAGTCGATCTGGCGATAGTTGCGCGCCTGATGATAGTCGAAACGCTCGCCCTTGCGCCAATTGCTGCGATAGGTCCGGGCGGGGGTCCGCTTGACGACCTTCTTCACCACCACCTTGCGCTGCTGGCCGTGATAACCGCGGTCGTTCTGGTGCTGCTGCGGCGCGGCCAAAGCAGGCGCCGCGGCGATCGGGCTGAGCGCGACCGATGCGGCGAGCGCTGCGAAAATGAACTTCTTCATCGACTTCCTCCTCAGGAAATGTTGGCGCCTCATTGCGGCGTCCTCACCTATCTGGGGGCCGGGTGTCGCAGCGATGTGCCGCCACACCGGCGAAATGGTCGCAAAATGTCGCGGCTTGCCTTCACCCGTTCATCTTCCTAGTCCGGCGCGCCTGATCAGGAGCCAGAACATGCGTGCATTCATTTTCCCCGGACAGGGCAGCCAGGCCGTCGGCATGGGCAAGGCGCTCGCCGAAGCCAGCCCGGTCGCCCGCGCCGTCTTCCAGGAAGTCGACGAGGCGCTTGGCCAGCATCTGTTCCGCCTGATGACCGAGGGTCCCGAGGATCAGCTGGTGCTGACCGAGAATGCCCAGCCGGCGATCATGGCCAATGCGATCGCGACGTTGCGCGTGCTGGAACAGGAAGGCGGCATTCGCCTGGCCGACAAGGCCGATTATGTCGCGGGCCACTCGCTCGGCGAATATAGCGCCTTATGCGCGGCGGGTGCGATCGACCTGGCGACCACGGCGCTGCTGCTCAAGCATCGCGGGCAGGCGATGCAGGCCGCAGTGCCGGTCGGCGAGGGCGCGATGGCCGCCCTGCTCGGCGCGGACGTCGACAAGGCTCGCGCGATCGCGGAAGCCGCGGCCGAGGGCGAGGTGTGCACCGTCGCCAATGACAATGATCCGGGCCAGGTGGTGATCTCCGGCGCGCGCGGCGCGATCGAGCGCGCCATTGCGCTCGCCAAGGACATGGGCGCCAAGCGTGCGGTCCTGCTGCCGGTGTCGGCTCCGTTCCACTGCCCGTTGATGCAGCCTGCCGCCGATGCGATGGAAAAGGCACTGGCCGAGGCGCGAATCGATTCCCCGTTGGTCCCGGTCTTCGCCAACGTCACCGCCGCACCGGTCGGCGATGCCGACACGATCCGTCGTCTATTGGTCGAGCAGGTCACCGGCATGGTGCGCTGGCGCGAATCGGTGATCGCGATGGCCGCGACCGGAGTCGAGCATTTCTTAGAATTCGGCGGCAAGGTGCTGGGCCCGATGGTCAAGCGCAGCGTGGCCGATGTCGAGGTGACCAGCGTGGTCACGATGGACGATATCGAGGCGCTGGCGAAGGCGCTTTAATGCAATTCCCCCTCTCCCCTCCGGGGAGAGGGCCGGGGAGAGGGGCAGTCCAAAGCGCTGGCTCTCATTACTGCCCCTCTCCCAACCCTCTCCCCAGAGGGGAGAGGGCTTTAAGTGGAGATTAAGAGATGTTCGACCTGACAGGCATGACCGCGCTGGTGACCGGCGCTTCGGGAGGAATCGGTTCGGCCGTGGCGCAGGCGCTGGCGGCGCAGGGTGCGCGCCTTGCCGTATCCGGATCGAATACCGACAAGCTGGAGGCGTTCAGGGTGAGCCTGGGCGGTGATCATGTCGCGCTGCCCTGCAACCTGTCGGATGGCGCCGCGGTCGATGCGCTGGTGCCGTCGGCGGTCGAGGCGTTCGGCAAGCTCGATATCCTGGTCAACAATGCCGGCGTGACGCGCGACAATCTCGTCATGCGCATGAAGGACGAGGAATGGGATCAGGTGATCCGCGTCAATCTCGAGGCTGCCTTCCGCCTTGCCCGCGCGGCCGCCCGCCCGATGATGAAGGCGCGTTTCGGCAGGATCATCTCTATTACATCCGTTGTGGGTACGACTGGCAATCCCGGCCAGGCGAATTACGCCGCGTCCAAGGGCGGGCTGACCGCCATGTCGAAGGCGCTGGCGCAGGAACTCGCGTCACGCGGCATCACCGTCAATTGTGTCGCGCCGGGCTTCATCACCTCGCCGATGACCGACGAGTTGCCCGATGCGCAGAAGGAAGCGCTCAACGCACGCATTCCGGCCGGCAAGATGGGCGAAGGCGCGGATATCGGCGCGGCGGTGGTCTATCTCGCCAGCCGGGAGGCCGGTTATGTTACGGGACAGACGTTGCATGTGAACGGCGGGATGGCCATGATCTGAAGGACGCCCCCTTGCGCGGGCACCGGACGCGTTCTACGTGCGTTCGGGAATTACCAAAACCCCCAGCAATAGAGGGACGATACCATGAGCGAGACCGCAGACCGCGTTAAGAAGATTGTCGTCGAGCATCTCGGCGTCGAGGCCGAGAAGGTGACCGAGGACGCGAGCTTCATCGACGATCTTGGCGCGGACAGCCTCGACATCGTCGAGCTGGTGATGGCGTTCGAAGAAGAATTCGGCGTCGAAATCCCTGATGACGCCGCCGAGAAGATCACGACCGTCAAGGACGCGATCACCTTCATCGACGAGCATAAGGACTGATCGGCGGGCTTGGGTCGATGCAATCGCGTCGCCCGCGCCCATCGTTTGGCTGAACACATGACCGGCTCCCCGTCCCAGCGTGTCGCACATTATCGTGTCGCACAGGGGGCGGGGGGCCGTTCGCTTTTGCAGATGAATTACGGAGATTCGCCATGCGCCGCGTTGTCGTAACCGGACTTGGACTCGTCACCCCGCTCGGCGCAGACGTCGAAACGGCCTGGGCGAACATTCTCGCGGCCAAATCGGGCGCGGGCACCATCACGCGTTTCGATGCCAGCGACTATGCCTGCCGCATCGCCTGCGAGGTGAAGCCGCCCGAGCATGAATATGGCTTCGATCCAGGCAAACGTGTCGATCACAAGGTGCAGCGCCAGGTCGATCCGTTCATCATCTACGGCATCGACGCAGCCGGCCAGGCGCTGGAAGACGCCGGTCTGCTCGACATGACCGAAGAGCAGAAATATCGCGCCGGCTGCTCGATCGGCGCCGGGATCGGCGGCCTGCCAGGCATCGCCAGCGAATCGATCGTGCTGCACGAAAAGGGCCCGCGGCGAGTCTCTCCGCACTTCGTCCATGGTCGCCTGATCAACCTGATCACTGGCCAGGTGCAGATCAAATACGGTCTGATGGGCCCGAATCATGCCGTCGTCACAGCGTGTTCCACCGGCGCGCATTCGATCGGCGACGCCGCGCGGATGATCGCGATGGACGATGCCGATGTGATGCTCGCCGGCGGCGCGGAAGGCGCGATTTGCCCGCTCGGCATCGCCGGATTCGCTCAGGCGCGCGCGCTCTCGACCAATTTCAACGACACGCCGGAACGCGCCAGCCGCCCCTATGACGTCGATCGCGACGGCTTCGTGATGGGCGAGGGGGCCGGTATCGTCTGCCTCGAGGAATATGAGCACGCCAAGGCGCGCGGTGCGAAGATCTACGCCGAGGTGATCGGCTATGGCCTGTCAGGCGACGCCTATCACGTCACCGCGCCGCACCCCGAAGGGTCGGGCGCGTTCCGTTCGATGGAAATGGCGATGAAGAAGTCGGGCCTGTCGCTGGCGGACATCGATTATATCAACGCGCACGGCACTTCGACCCCGCTTGGAGACGAGCTCGAGCTGAATGCAGTGCGCCGCCTGTTCGGCAACAATATCGACACGCTGTCGATGAGCTCAACCAAGTCGGCGATCGGGCATCTGCTCGGCGGTGCCGGCGCGGTGGAGAGCATCTTCTGCATCCTCGCGCTGCGCGACCAGATCGTGCCGCCCACACTCAACCTCGACAATCCGAGCGAGAATTGCGTTGGCGTCGATCTCGTCCCGCACAAGGCGAAGGAACGCAAAGTGAAGGCGGTGTTGAACAACTCGTTCGGCTTTGGCGGCACCAATGCCAGCCTCGTCATGCGCGCGATCTGACCTGGTGTGCGCAAACTCGGCTGTTCCGCGCTGATTCTGGCGCTCATCACCATCGTGGCGGCGATGAGTGTGGTCTATTATTGGGGCGGCAGCGGGCCGCTTAAGCGCAATATCACGATCAGCATCGCGCCGGGCACCGGCATGGGGCAGGCCGCGGATCAGCTCGAAAAGGCCGGCGCGATCGGATCGGCGAGCAATTTCAAGCTGCTTGCGCGCATCTTTGGCGGCGGGCAGGGGATCAAGGCGGGCGAATATAGCTTGCCCGCGCATCTCAGCCGGGCCGATATCCTGAAGCTGCTGCAGGGCGGCAAGACGCTGCAGCGCTTCGTCATGATCGCGCCGGGCTGGCCGTCGGTGACGGTCAAGGAAGCGTTGATGAAAAAGGACGAGCTGGAAGGGCCGGTGGACGTGCCGGCAGAGGGCTCCATCATGCCCGACAGCTACAGCTTCCAGCGCGGCGACACGCGCGCGTCGATGGTCAAGCGGATGCAGCGCGCCATGACGCAATATCTCGCCGCAGCCTGGGCAAAACGCAAACCCGGCATTGCCGTGACGACGTCGCGCGACGCGTTGATCCTGGCTTCGATCGTCGAGAAGGAAACGGGCAAGACGAGCGAGCGGCGCCTGGTCGCGGCGGTCTATTCGAACCGGCTGAAACGCGGCATGCCGCTTCAGGCCGATCCGACCGTGATCTATCCTGTGACCAAGGGGCGTCCGCTCGGGCGCCGTATCCTGCGTTCGGAACTGCAGGCCGATAATGGTTACAACACCTATGCTATGACCGGCCTGCCGGCGGGCCCGATCGCCAACCCGGGGCGCGGTTCGATCGACGCGGTACTGGATCCGGCGCAATCCAATGCGCTCTATTTCGTTGCCGACGGCACTGGCGGGCATGTCTTTGCCGACACGCTTGAACAGCATAATGCCAATGTCCAGAAATGGTATGCGATCAGGCGCGCGCGCGGAGAGATGTGATCGGCACGCGGCGCGGCGGCCATGTCCGGACCGGCGCATTTGGGGGATGATGATGCCGCCGATCCTGACCGCCGTGTCGGCCTTTTGGCGAACCCGATCGCTCGCTCGCCGCCTGAAGACATCCGATGACGTCCGTGCATGGCAGGCCCGGCGCATCGAAGCCTTTCTCGCCCGGTCTGTGCCTCGCGTCCGCGCCTATGCCGGCCGGCCCGTGGATCGCCTCGCCGATCTGCCGATCGTCGACAAGGCGAGTTTGCTCGCCGACTTTGCTGCCTTCAACCGACCCGGAATCACCGTGGATGAAGTCCGCAGCGCGATCGACCGGGGTGAGGATCGCGTACGGGGCTATCCGATTGGTCAGAGCACCGGTACCAGCGGCAATCGCGGTTATTTCGTGATCAGCGAGGCGGAGCGTTTCGTCTGGCTCGGCACGATCCTCGCCAAGACGCTGCCCGATATCCTGTGGCGACGGCACCGCGTCGCACTCGCCCTACCGGGTTTCTCGACGCTGTACCGCTCGGCTGAACGCGGGCGGCGCATTGCCTTGCGCTTTTTCGATCTTGCCCAGGGCGTCGATGCCTGGGCCGATCAACTGGCCGAGTTTGCGCCCGACACGATCGTCGCGCCGCCCAAGGTCTTGCGCCGTCTCGCCGAGATGGACCGGCTGCCGGCGCGCAATATCTTCAGCGGCGCCGAAGTGCTCGACCCGCTCGATCGACGGGTGATCGAGGCCGCGACTGGCGCGCAGGTGCGCGAAATCTATATGGCGACAGAAGGATTGTTCGGCGTCGCCTGTCCCCAGGGCACGCTCCATCTCGCGGAGGATGCCGTGCATTTCGAATGGCAGCCTTCCGGCGACAGCGGCCTCGCCATCCCGCTGATCACCGATTTTACCCGCTCCACCCAAGTCATGGCGCGTTACCGCATGAATGACTTGCTGGCATTGTCCGATCGCCCTTGCGCGTGCGGATCGCCGCTCCAGGCCGTGGCGCGGATCGAGGGGCGGCAGGACGACGTGTTCCAGCTATTGGCCGCGGACGGCAGGTTCCGTATGGTCACGCCTGATGTGCTGCGCAACGCCGTGATCGACAGCGACCGCGCGATTGACGATTTCCGGATCGTGCAGACCGGCCCGCGCAGCATCGCTATTGCCTTGTCGGATCGACTTGGCGCGGCAGCCGATGATGCGGTCAAGGCAGCCCTGACGACGCTTGCCGAAGATATCGGCATCGGTGCTCTGGAAATCACCGTCACGCGCGGCATCGCCATTCCGTTCGACCGCAAACTGCGCCGGGTTCGACGCGAATGGTCGCCGGATCAGGGCGTGATCTGAAACGTCTTTCGCTCTTCGGCTTGGGGCTTGCCGTTCAACAGCCGCCAGATCGTCGGCCCGAAAAAATCGACCGGCCCGATCGCATAGTCCGGTCCGCCGAAACGCGCAGCATTGCGTGCCTGATCGGCGAGCGCGGCGCGATCCTGAAACAGGATCGGCAGATTGAACGCCGTGATCAGGGCGCGTTTGAGCCAAGCCGGCATAAATCCCTTGCGCGTTGCGAAATGCGCATAGGGTCGTGTCCGGTGGTGATCTTCGGGGGCCAGGATCACGGTAATGGCAATCGTCAGGCCACGCTTGTCCTCGAATGCGATCTGCACGATGGTCGGCGCAAAATAGCGCCCATAGCTATGGACTCTGTCCCCCTCGCTCACCCGCTGCAGCCAAGTCATCGTCGCGCGATTTTCGGTGTAGCGCGCTTCGCAGCCCCAGGGCCCGAGCGTCAGGTCGACTTGCATCGAATTAGGCGTACGGGAGGCGCGGACCAGCCCGGGATGCAGGAAATAGGAGTGCATCGGGTCGAGCAAATTCTCGATCGCATCGGCCAGGTTCGCGGTCGATCCCTTGACCGGCCACCAGTAGTTATCAAAGGCGGCGTTCCCGATCTCGCTCGGCAATGCCGGAAAAGGTGACGGATTCTCGGCCAAGCTGGTCCAGACCAGTCCATTCTTGACCGTCACCGGGTGTGACCGTGCCGCGACGGCGGGGCAGCTCGCGGATCCGGGTACCCTGGTACATTGACCGTCGGGCCTGAACTCCCAACCATGATAAGGGCAGACAATGGCGTCACCCTTCACGCACCCCTGCGACAAACGGACGTTGCGGTGAGGGCAGCGGTCGTCGAACACGGCGACGCCAGTCGAATGGCGATAGACCATCAAAGCTCGCCCCATCAGCCGCGTAGCGAGCGGTTTGCTGCGAACGGCGCGGGCATAGGCAACCGGATGCCATCCATCCCTGACAGCGGCCGGCCATATATCCGACATCGCTTCAGCCCTTTCCAGCAACGACAAAGGAATAGAAAAAAGCTCGGTCCTCCCGGAAGAGCTGATCTTCGAGAGCCCGGTCACGCGTGAATCCCAACGCCTCGGGCAGATCGGTCCCCGATTTGTTGAAGAATTTTCTTTCGCACACACGCCCGTCTGCCGTCACGGCCCTTGCCAGACTGGCCCATACGCCGCGCTGCACCTCGACATCGCAATAGGAGGAATAGTCCGACAGCGACACGGCGCCGAGGCTGTCTGGTGCGCAGTCGCGCAGGAAATCCTGTATGGAAGCCGTCACGAATTGCACCCGATCGATCCGCGTGCGGATCTGCGCGAATCCCGCCTCGCTCAGATAGGGGGGCAGGGCCTGTGACGGATAAGTACCGTTCAGCATCAGCCAGGCGAAGGGGCTTTCCGACAGTAAATGGTGCTTAGCGACATGATCGAACCGCGCCCGTACATAGCGGTAAATGTCGAAATCCGGGGCGACAAAGGCGATACCCGGTTCGCGCGCAACGTGTGTCCACAGAAATCGGATCGACAACAATCGCAGGAACAGCCGCCAGCGACGGTCATCCCAGGTGCCGCGCCACAATCCATGTTGGGCATCCAGTGTCGCCGCGGTCAGCAGTCGTGCGGCAAGATCGCGACGACGGCTGCCCGCGAGCTTCTGGATCGATCGCAGAAACCCTTCCCATCTGCCGCAATAGATGATGCCGGTCGCGATGTGCTTGGGATGATGCTCCCAGAACTGCCGGGCATCCGGTGACAGATCGGGCGCCAATCGGGCGAATTGCCGGTCACGGTCGGTTGAAGGGGTGATACCGGCAAAGTCTCGAAATTCACCGTAGCTGAGGCGTCGGTAAGCAGATGCCAGCAGTTCGGCGAGAGCGGTCTGAGCCGGATTCTGATCGATCGAGATGATGGATGCCGGGTCTTCGATCAGCAGGTCGAAGGTCCGCGATCCGCTGGCGGTAATGCTCAGCACGCGACGGCCTTTCGGTTGCAGCGCGCGGCATTCGCTGCGCGTGTCCTCGTTGCTCGCGGCATACCAGATGGCACGGCTGTCGAGTTGCGACGCCTTCACGCGCTAATTCCACCCGGCTCGGCTTCGGCGGCGCGCTCGAGGCAATGGGCGGGCGTGAGGCGGATCTCCGGATTGCGGCGCCACAGTGCGTTGAGCCGCCGCAAGGTCGCCTCGACCCGCTTGGCACTGCCGAGCAAATTGCTGGTGATCGCCGGCGGCGGCATGTCGCGGCGGATCGCATCGGTCGACCAGGCTGCATCGGCGACCAGGAAATGCTCGCCATGGGCGCTGTCGTTGATCACCGCGCCCCAATGCCCGGGGCAATGTCCGGGCAGTTCGACCGCCAGCACGCTGCCGTCGCCGAGAATATCCGCGCCCATGTCGAAAGGCTGCAACGCGCCGGGGAGCATCATGCGCGGGGCGTCTTCGAAGAACCGCGCCCGCGCCGCGATGTCGGCGGGCAACAACGCGCGCAGCATGCCGCGCCGTACCGCTGCAAAACGTCCACTCGAACAAGCCGCGTCGAGCCCCGTCCTGGAGCAATGGATCGCCGCATTGGGAAAGGCATGCGTGCCGGCGACATGATCGGCATGGAAGTGCGACAGGATCAGGTGGCGGATATCACCCGGCGCCAGCCCGAAGCGCTGCAGCTGCGCCGCAACCTCGGCACCTGCCGCCAGCGTGACCGGCGTCAGCCAGCGGTAGAAGCGTTCCGGAAAGGGCTCGGTTGCGGCAAAGAAGGCGGGATCATAGCCGGTATCGAACAGTATCGGCCCCTCGACCGGATGGATGATCAGGATCGACAGCGCCGGAAAGACTGCCGGACGCCAGCTTCCGTCGCGGATCGTCATGCGCTGTGGATGAACGCAGTGGCCGGCGCGTATCAGGGTAACGATCGTCTCACGCATTATCGGGCTCCCGCGCCTGCAGCGCATGATCGACCATCGCTTCAACGCGGTGACGCGGTGTCCAGCCGAGCAGCGCCTTGGCACGGTCGAGGCACAGGGTTTGCGAATAAGCGAGAGTCATGATCGTGTAGCGCGTCGCCGGTGGCTCGGGCCGTCCCGGTAACAGCGCTGCAACATGTTCCATTGCGCCCGCCACGGCCAGGGCAAGCGGAATGGGTACGGCTTTGTACCGCACAACGGCCCCCATTCGGGCGAAAAGCAAATCAAGCAGCTCGCGCACCGGCCGCGGATCGCCGCCGGAGATATTGATTGCCTGGCCGCCTGCATCCTCGCGGTGCCGGTCGGCGGCGATGAACGCCGCCGTCGCGTCGCGCACATCGGTCGGCTCGATCAGCGCCTGTCCGTCGCCGGGCAATGGGAAGCGTCCGCGCGCCGCCGCCCGCATCAGGCGCGGGAGCAGCACCGTGTCATGCGGCCCGACGATTGCGCGCGGCCGTAGCGCCACGGTCCGAAAATCGGGTGCATTGGCCGCCAGCACGATCTGTTCGGCGGCATATTTGGTCGCTACATAGTCATTGGCGAAGGGGTTCGCGACTGGACTGTCCTCGCTCAATCCGATCTCGATTGCGGCGCTCGGCGTAGATGGATGGGGTCGAGGCATGGATGAACGCCTGGCATTCGGCCGCCTGTGCCGCCCGCAACAAGCGGTCGGTTGCCGCCACATTGATACGCTGAAACATATCTCGCCTTCCCCAGGGCGACGACAGAGCGGCAAGGTGAAACACCACATCCACACCATCTGTCAGGGGCTCAACCGGGTCGGTCACCAGATCGGCGGCGGCGAACGGCACGCCAAGTGTGGCACCGATCCGCGCATCGCGCCCGGTCGCGGTGACGCGGTAGCCATCATCGATCAACGCGCCGACCAAGGCACGGCCGAGCCCGCCCGTTGCCCCGGTGACAAGGGCATGACGGCTCACCAGCGGATCACCGCGCCGCCCAGCGATACGCCGGCCGAGGTGCCGATCAGCAGGCTGTGCGAGCCTGGCGGGGTGCGTCCGCTTGTTCGCGCGACATGCAGCGTGTGTGGCATGCCGGTCGCGATCTGATTGCCGTGGTCGCGGAAGATATCGACCGTTCTGGCATGGCCGTCCGGTACCGAACGCTTGAGATGCTCGAGCGCAGCGGCGCTAGCCTGGTGCGGGATGATCGTATCGATGGCACCGATTGGCATGTCCGAATCGGCGAGCAGGCGCTTCAGAAATGGCGGAAAGCGCCGGGCTGTGGCACTGAACAGGCCAGGCCCGTCCATTCGGAAACGGCTTACGGCAAGGAAACCCTCGATATCGTCATGCGGACGAAGCCGCGTACCGCCTGCTTCGAGCCGGCATAGATCCGCCCCATCGCCAAAGGTGCTGAGCCGCATAGCCAGCATCCGGCTCGGCCCGCCCGCCTCGATCGCCATCGCTGCGGCGCCATCGCCAAAGATCGCCGATGCCTCGGGCGAGCCATAATCAAGTGCTGCAGAGGCAATATCGGACGAAACGATCAACCCGCGCCGCCATTTACCCAACGCCATACCCATCAACATGGTGTCGAGTGCGACAAGGAAGGAGAGGCAGGTGGCATTGACGTCGAACGCTGCAATGCCGCCGCCGCCAATGCCCAGCCGTCGCTGGATCAGCGGCGCAGTGCCGGGGATCGGCTGCTCCATCACCCCGCAGGCGGCGATCAGCACGTCGAGATCCTCCGCATTCCAATCGGCATCGGCCAGCGCGACCGCACCTGCCTGTGCCCCTAGCATCGAGCTCGTTTCGTCCGGCTGGGCATAATGGCGCGTCGCGATTCCGAAATTGGCTTCGGTCCAGCCAGCTTCGGCGCCGATCCTGGCATCGATGTCGGTCGAAGGAACAAGTGACCGTGGCAGCGCTCTGCCGCTGCCCGCCAGACGAAATCCAATGCCCCGAATCGCGTTCATGAGCTAATATTGAACGGTGTTCATTTCTTTGTAAAGAGCTCAGACGGCGGCAATGGTTTCAAGCACCCGGCGATAGACAGTCTCCAGTGGGGTCTCTTCGCCCAGCAGCTGGAAGGTGCCGTTGAGAGTGAAGAAGCAATGGCCGTGCACCGTCGCCAGAAGCGATCGGGTCAGCGCGTCGGCCTCATCCATCTTGTCTTCCGGCAGCACGGCGGCGATCTCGTCACGGACGATGCCGGTCAGCGACCGGATCTGCTCGCGATAATATTCCGGCGCTCGTACATCGTCGGGAAGACGGTGGTCGTACAGCGCGGTCCAGGCATGGCGGTGGAGGATGGCGAATTCGAAATAGGCCTCGACCAGAGTGCGCAGCCGGCCTTGCTCGATTCCGTCCAGCCGTGCCTCGAGATGCGCCTGCCACAGGGCCAGTGTCCGCGCGTTGATCGCCAGGACCAACAAGTCATAGGATTCGAACACGTTGTAGAGCGTGCCGATCGAATAGCCGATCCGCTTGGCCACTTCTCGGGCGGAGAAATGCGCGAAGCCGACCTCCGAAATCTGGCGATGGCCCTCGCGGACGATCATCGCCTTCAATTCCTCGCGCGTATGATCCGATCGTCTGGCCATGATCCCTTATCGTCGAGCCGAGGCGGTAACCATTAGACAGCGTTCAATAAAAAACCAACCTCTCGTCCGAGAAGATGCCTTCCGGACTATCGCCGCAACGCGTTTGCCGCGCGTGCCTTGGCTTCCACCTCGGCCATGGTGCCGCCGGTCACCCAGCTTCCGCCGACGCACAGCACCGGGGCGAACGCCAGCCAATCCGGTGCGCTCGCCTCGGTGATGCCGCCGGTCGGACAGAATTGCGCCTGATAGAAGGGCGCGGCCAAGGCCTTCAGCGCCTTCAATCCACCTGAAGCCTCGGCCGGGAAGAATTTGAAATGCGTCAGCCCGAGGTCGAGCCCGCGCATGATGTCGCCGGAATTGGCGATGCCGGGCAGAAAGGGCACACCGCTATCGACGATCGGACGCCCGAGCTTTTCGGTAAGACCGGGAGAGACGATGAACTCGACATCGAGATCCATGACCTGCTCGAACTGTTCCAGGGTCACCACCGTGCCGGCACCGACGATCGCGCCGGGCACCTGCTTCATCTCGCGGATCGCATCCAGCGCCGCAGGCGTGCGCATCGTCACTTCGAGCACGCGCAGGCCGCCGGCGACCAGAGCCTCGGCGAGCGGACGGGCGGTTGCGGCATCGTCGATCACCAGCACCGGGATGACCGCGCTGGTCCGCATGATTGCTTCGATGCCGGTCATGACGTGTGCTCCTGTGCGAATGCGGCCGCGGCGCCGTAAAGGCCCGGCTGGAGATGAATGATCAGTTTGACCGGAATCGCGGCCATCATCTGCTGAAAGCGGCCCTTGGCGACGAATCGCTCGGCAAAGCCCGACCGCGCGAAATGCTCCTTGAGCCGCAAGCCCAGGCCACCTGCGATGACCACGCCCTTGGCCCCGTGCGCGAGCGCAAGGTCGCCCGCCACCGCACCGAGACTGAGGCAGAAGCGGTCGAGCGCGGCGAGCGCGAGACTGTCCTTGCCCTCAAGCGCCATGGTCCAGATTGCCTTGTCGTCGAGCCGCTGGATCGCGCGGTTCTCGATCTCTGCGAGCGTCTCATAGATGCCGACGATCCCGGGGCCGGCGACAATGCGCTCGGTCGAGACGCGAGTGAACTTCTTGCGCAGATGCTTGACGAACGCATCTTCGATCCCGTCGAGCGGCGCGTAATCGACATGCCCGCCTTCGGTCTCGAGCACATGGTAGCGCTGCGGCGTGCGCAACACCTGCGCTACGCCCAGTCCGGTGCCGGGACCGCATACGGTCAGCACGCCGGTCTCCACGAAGGGCTGGTCAGGACCCGCCAGATGCAGGAACTCGCTGTCCGGCGCCTGGGCGACGGCATGGCCGATCGCACCGAAATCGTTGATCAGGACATAGTCATCGACTTCGAGTCGCTCGGGAATCAGCGCGGGTCGGATGATCCACGGATTGTTGGTCAGCTTGATCACCTCACCGCCGACCGGAGACGCGACCGCGATCGCCGCCGCACGGGGCAGGGGACGCTTCTGCGCAGCGCCGAACGCCTGCCAGGCGGTCTGCAGACTGGCATGCTCCGCCGTCTTGTGGGTGGTCGGCTCACCAAGCGAGACGACGCGGCCATCGGCCACTTCGGCGATGGCGAAGCGGGCATGCGTCCCACCGATGTCGACCGTGACGACTTCCATGCTTACCAGTCCCCCAATTCTACCAACCCATTGCCGCGAGCATGGCGGAACCGCCGCGCTCCGCTTCGTTCGCGCGGTCGCGCATGATCGAAAAGAGTTCGCGGCCCGTGCCCATCGCCGGAGCCGGCGCAGTGGCGAACTCGCGCGCGGCCCATTCCGCCGGATCGACAAGTGCGACCAGTTCGCCGGTTTCTGCCGACACTCGAATGATGTCGCCGTCGCGGACTTTGCCGAGTGGGCCGCCGCCAAGTGCCTCGGGGCTCGAATGGATCGCGCACGGCACCTTGCCCGAGGCGCCGGACATGCGGCCATCGGTGACCAAAGCAACGCGGAACCCGCGGTTCTGCAGCACGCCGAGCGGCGGCGTCAGCTTGTGCAACTCGGGCATGCCGTTCGCGCGCGGCCCCTGGAAGCGCACCACCACCACGACGTCGCGGTCGAGTTCGCCGGCCTTGAACGCGTCCTGCACCTCCTGCTGAGTCGAAAAGACCCGCGCCGGCGCTTCGATCGTCCAGCGGTCACGCTCGACCGCACTGACCTTGATGCACGACCGGCCGAGATTGCCGGCGAGGATACGGAAGCCGCCCTCCGCCGAAAATGGTGCGCTCGCCGGACGCAGGATCGTATCGTCCTTGCTCTCGCCGGGATCGACCCAGCTCAGCGCCTCGCCATCGAGCGTCGCAGTCTTGCCGTAATCGGCCAGGTCATTGCCGGCGACGGTCCGGATATCGCGGTGCATCAGTCCGGCATCAATCAGCTCGCGGATCACGAACGGCATGCCGCCCGCATCCTCGAAGCCATTCACATCCGCCGAGCCATTGGGATAGACGCGCGCGATCAGCGGGACGGCGCTCGACAGCCGGTCGAAATCCTCCCAGTCGATCACGATTCCCGCACAGGCGGCAATGGCAGGCAGATGGATCAGGTGATTGGTCGAGCCGCCCGTCGCGAGCAGTCCGATCGCCGCGTTGACGATCGCCTTTTCATCGACGCATTCGCCGAGCGGGCGGTAATCGTCGCCCTTCCAGCCGATCTTCGTCAGTTGATGGACCGCGGCGCGAGTCAGTTCCTGGCGCAATTTGGTGCCCGGATTGACGAAGGCGGCGCCAGGCATGTGCAGGCCCATCACTTCCATCATCATCTGATTGGAATTGGCGGTGCCGTAAAAGGTACAGGTGCCCTTGCCGTGATAGGCGGCGATCTCCGCCTCGAGCAGTTCGTCGCGCGTCGCCAGACCCTCGGCATAAAGCTCGCGGACGCGGGCCTTTTCCTTGTTGGGAATGCCGGTGCGCATCGGTCCGGCGGGAATCAAAATCATCGGCAGATGACCGAAGCGCAGCGCGCCCATCAGCAAGCCGGGGACGATCTTGTCGCAGATGCCGAGCAGCGCCGCGCCCTCGAACATGCCGTGGCTCAGCGCGATGCCGGTGCTCATCGCGATCGTGTCGCGGCTGAATAGCGACAATTCCATGCCGGGATAGCCCTGCGTCACGCCGTCGCACATCGCCGGCACGCCGCCGGCGACCTGCGCCGTCGCGCCGGCTTCGCGCGCCCAGATCTTCATCTGTTCGGGGTAGCGATAATAGGGCGCGTGCGCCGACAGCATGTCGTTATAGGCCGTGACGATGCCGATGTTCATCGCCGTGCCCGGCTTCATCGCGTCACGATCTTCGTCGGTACCGGCATAGCCATGCGCCAGATTGGCGCAGCCGAGCATGGGCCGCTCGATGCCGCTGTCGCGCTCGTGCCGGATCAGCGCGAGATAGGCGTCACGCGTCGGCTTCGATCGCTCGATGATCCGGTCGGTGACGGCCGCGACAGCAGCGTTGAGCGTCATGCGGGGCTCCAATGGATGTCGACCGGCAATTCCGCGTCGGCGAGCACGCGGCCGATCGGGTAGGGCGAGGCGGGACCCTGCTTGATTGCCTGCTCGATCACCTTGCGCTTGGCGTCGCCGGTCACGGCGAGCGTGAGGGCACGAGCCGAGACGATCGCGGCGCGGCTCAGCGTCACGCGCGGCACCGGCGCCTCGGGCGGCAGCGGATCGGGCATCACGCCAAGCGCGCGGCGTTCGCGCGGGCCGGCAATCGCTTCCTCATAATCGGGGCCGGGGAAGATCGAGGCGGTATGGCCGTCCGCGCCGACGCCGAGCAGGCACAGGTCGAGCGGCCAGTGATGATCGCCAAGGCGCGAATCCGCTGCGCGGCCCGCCGCTTTGTAATCGGCGGCGGCTTCGCTGACGATCGGGATCACGCGCGCGCCCTTGGGGATGAATACCTTGCCGATCGCGGTGATGTTCGACAGCGGATCGCCGAGCGGCACGATGCGCTCGTCGGTCGGGATGATCGTGACGCGCTTCCAGTCGAGCTTGGTCGCAGCGAGCTTGGTATAGATGGGCAGGGGGGTCTTGCCGCCGGCCAGGGCGATGACGCACGCCCCGCGCGCATCGATCGCGCTTTCGATCACAAAGGCGATATCGCCCGCGACCGCATCCGCCATTTCGTCGGCGTCGTCATAATCCCACCATTCGATTTCTTCGCTCATCTGTCCGTTCCATAAATCTGAAAAATGAAAGCCGTTCGTGCTGAACTTGTCGAAGCACCGTTCTTCTTCGGCGGAATGTCGGAGAAGAAGAGCGGCCCTTCGACAAGCTCAGGGCGAGCGGTGGTTCGTTAGGTCAAAACTCAATCATCCTGCCACGTGACTCCGTCGCGCTCGGTCAGCGCGATCGCAGCCGATGGGCCCCATCCGCCCGAGGCATAGGATTTGGGTTTCACCCCGTTCGCTTCCCAGCCTGCACGGATCGCGTCGATCCATTGCCACTGCGCCTCGACCTCGTCGCGGCGCACGAACAAGGTCGGGTCGCCCTCGATCAAATCAAGCAGCAACCGTTCATAGGCGATGCGCCGCCGCGTGCCGGCAAAGGCGCTGTCGAGGCTGAGATCGAGCGGTACCTCGCGCAACCGGATGCCGTCGCGGTCGAGCCCGGGTTCCTTCGCCATCACCAGCAGCCGGACATATTCCTCGGGCTGGAGCCGGATGATCAGCATGTTGGGCTGGAGCAGGCCACCACGGTCGCCGAACATCGAGTGCGGCACCGCCTTGAACTGGATCGCGATCTCGGACCGGCGCGCGGGCATGCGCTTGCCGGTACGAAGATAGAAAGGCACGCCCTGCCAGCGCCAATTATCGACATGCGCCTTGATCGCGACGAAGGTCTCTGTGTTCGACGGCTTGCCCAGCTCATCGGCATAACCCTTCACGATCTCGCCATTGACAGCGCCTGCGGCATATTGGCCGGTGACGGTGAGATGCGGAACATCTGCCGGGGCCATTTGGCGCAGCGAGCGGAACACCTTGGCCTTTTCGTCGCGAACCGCTGTGCCGTCGAAGCGAGCAGGGGGTTCCATCGCGATCAGCGCGAGCAATTGCAGCATATGGTTCTGGACCATGTCGCGTAGTGCGCCCGCATTCTCATAATAGCCCGCGCGATCCTCCAGCCCGACCGTCTCGGCGATGGTGATCTGGACATTGTCGATGCCGCGCGCATTCCACACCGGCTCGAAGAAGGAATTGCCGAAGCGCAGCGCGAGGATGTTCTGGACCGTTTCCTTGCCGAGATAATGGTCGATACGAAACGTGCGGTCCTCGCTGAACGCAGTGGCCACCGTGTCGTTGATCTCTCGGCTGCTTTCCAAGTCGTAACCGAGCGGCTTTTCGAGCCCGATCCGCACGGTTTCCCCGGCCAAGCCAGCGCCGGCCAGTCCCTTGATCACCGGCTCGAACAGCGACGGCGCAGTCGATAGGAAGATTGCTAGACCCTTTGAGACATCGCCGACTTTTTTCGCCAGATCCTTATAATGCGCCATGTCAGTCGCATCGAGCGGCTGATAGCCCAGCCGCTCGATGAACGACTTCATTGCCTTCTCGTCCTTGCGGTCGGCAGGCAGGAATTCGTCGAGCGCACCTTTTGCGAACTTGCGGAAGCTGGCATCGTCATGCTCGGACCGCGCCGTGCCGGTGATTGTCAGCTCTTCCGGCAACAATCCGTCGGCATGCAAGCCATAGAGCGACGGGAGCAGCATACGCTGCGCCAGATCGCCGGTCGCACCGAACAGGAGCAGCTTGGCCACTGGATTGCGCATGATATCTCCTTAATTCGCCGTGCCGCGCGGTAGCCTGAGGGAGGCGCGCCGCCAACGGGAATATGTATGCGTTAGACGGTCAGCCCGGCGATCGGGTCGAATCCCGCCATGATGTTCAAATTCTGCACCGCAGCACCCGCCGCACCCTTGCCGAGATTGTCGAGCGTCGCGATCAGCCGCGCCTGGCCGGTTTCGGGATTGCCGCAAACGCGAAGCGTCAGGCGGTCGGTGCCTGCATCGGCCTCGATCGCGACGGTGGCGGCATCGCCCTCGACGATATTGATCAGCGCACAGTCACGATACGCCTCACTCAGCACCGCCTCGCAGACATGCAGGCTCGGCCGGCGTGGAAACGCATGCAGCGGCAGCGGCACCTCCACGATCATGCCACGATAGGTATTGGCAACCGAAGGCATGAAGATCGGCGGGTGCTCGATCCGCGCATGCTTCTGCATTTCCGGCACATGCTTATGCGCAAGGCCGAGCCCATAGGTGCGCGCGGCCGGGGGTGGATTCGCGCTCTCGAACTCGGCGATCATCGCCTTGCCGCCGCCGGAATAGCCCGACACCGCATTGACCGTGAGCGGCCAGTCGACCGGCACCAGGCCCATGCGCACCAGCGGGCGCACCAGCGCGAGAAAGCCGGTCGGGTAGCAGCCCGGATTGCTCACCCGCTTCGCCTCGGCAATCGCCGCCTGCTGGCCGGGCTCGAGCTCGGGAAAGCCATAGTTCCAGCCCTCCGCCGTGCGGAACGCGGTGGAAGCGTCGATTACCCGTGTGCGGTCATTGTCGATCAGCGCCACCGCTTCGCGCGCGGCGTCGTCGGGCAGGCACAGGATAACGAAGTCGGCATCGTTCAGTGCCTCGGCACGGACGGCGGGATCCTTGCGCCGTGCGTCATCGATCTCGACGAGCGCGATATCGACTCGTCCGGCAAGCCGCTCGCGAATCTCCAGGCCAGTGGTGCCCGCGGCGCCATCGATGAAGACGCTGATGCTCATTGGACGTAGGGCGCCAGCGCGGCCGCGGCGATATAGCCGACCTGGCCGTGAGCTGGTGCGATTCCCCAAGCGTCGTCGCCAGCATATTCAAGCACCTCGAACAGGTCCTCTGGCATCAGGATGGCGATCGACGCGGAATCCAGCGGCCGCTCGCTCCGCAGGGTCGTCCGTGTCGCAACCACCATCGGCAACGGCGCCGCGTAATGCGGCGCGAAGACGTGCTCGGCGAGACGAATGTCCGCGATATCGCGGCGGACGGCGTTGGTACGCGGATCGAGCGTGACCGACGGCCCGGTAAGCGCAAAGCTCCTACGCGCTGGCCCGGCGGGCGGCGGGTTGCTCGGCATCGCCGAGGAATTGCCCGAACTCTTCAAGAAACTCTGCCCCTTCATTGGTCTTCGCGACGAAGATATTGCGCTTGTCGGTATCGTCGCGCTGACGGCGCAGATAGCCCAGCGCACCAAGTCTGTTCAAGGCGCGCGTGACGACCGGTTTAGAAACATTCAGCACGCGGGCAAGCCCGCGCACCGTATGCGGGCCCGGTCTGAGATAAACGACGAGAAGCAGCGCCATCTGGCGATTGGTCAGGTCGGGTTCGCCGGACCGTACATAATCGACCAGTGCCTGCATCCAGGAGCCGAGGGTAGAACCCGCCGCTGCGGGGGAACGTTCAAGGATGGTGGCCACAATAGAATTCCACGTTACGCAATGCCCGAAGGCAGGACATCGGTGTTCATAACGCCCGCAAGCGCGGCTGGTTTCAGTGCGGAGGCGAAATGTTCATCTTAGCCGCCAGAACGTTTCGCCTGTGCGGTGGTTGATCGAAACGGCCGCCTCGCCTATGTGGCCGCTTTCCTCATCCAAAGATCGCGCACCCACTCATGTTCACCTTTATCCTCGTCGTTCATGCCGTTGTCGCGGCCTTCCTGGTCGGCGTCATTCTGATGCAACGGTCGGAAGGCGGCGGGCTGGGGACGGGGGCAGCCCATCGGGGCTGATGTCGGCACGCGGCGCGGCCGACTTCCTGACTCGCGCGACTTCGGTTCTGGCGACAGTATTCGTCACGCTGAGCATCGTGCTCGCGGTGCTCGCCTCGACCCGTCAGGCGGTGACGATCGATCCGACCCTCGCACGCAAGCCAGTGGCGGCGCCGGCTGCGGCACCTCCTGCCGATGATGCGGCAACGGCAGCAGCGCTCGCGGCGAACGCGACCGCACCGGTGAACAATAGCGCAGTTCCGCTCGCGCAATAATCTCAGCCACAATCCGCAACTTAGCGGATTTCTGACAGCTTTTCGGAGTCGCGCGCTTGTCGCGCGACCCTAAACGACGCTAGGCCTTTGCTCCCATGGCGCGGTTCATTTTTATCACCGGCGGCGTGGTTTCCTCGCTCGGCAAAGGTCTCATGGCGGCGAGCCTCGCGGCTCTCCTGCAAGCGCGCGGCTATCGCGTGCGCATTCGCAAGTTCGATCCCTATCTGAACGTCGATCCCGGCACCATGTCGCCCTATCAGCATGGCGAAGTCTATGTGACCGATGACGGGGCGGAGACAGATCTCGATCTTGGCCATTATGAGCGCTTCACCGGCGTGCCGTCGCGCCAGTCGGACAATGTCACCTCGGGCCGGATCTATCAGCAGATCATCGCGCGCGAACGGCGCGGCGATTATCTCGGCGCGACGGTGCAGGTCATCCCGCACGTCACCGACGCGATCAAGGAATTCGCCCAGGCGGAGACCGACGACCTCGACTTCGTGCTGTGCGAGATCGGCGGCACCGTCGGCGATATCGAATCGCTGCCCTTCATTGAGGCGATTCGCCAGCTCCGGAACGATCTCGGCCGCGGCCAGTCGGTCAGCATCCATGTGACCCTGGTGCCGTATATCGCAGCGGCCGGTGAGTTGAAGACCAAGCCGACCCAGCATTCGGTACGCGAACTCGCCGCATTGGGAGTACAGCCCGATGTGCTGGTATGCCGCTGCGAACAGCCGCTGCCGGCCAGCGACCGCGCCAAGATCGCCTTGTTCTGCAACGTGCCCCAGGCCGCCGTCATTCCGGCGCTCGATGCCAAGAGCATTTATGCCGTGCCGATGCAGTATCACGCCGAAGGACTCGATTCGGAAGTTCTGCGTGCGTTCGGGATCGAGCCCGGCGAAGCGCCCAAGCTCGATCGCTGGATCGATATTGTCGACCGGCTCGAGAATCCCGAGGGCGAAGTCACGATCGGCGTGGTCGGCAAATATGTCGGCCTGCCCGATGCCTACAAGTCGCTCAACGAGGCTTTGGTCCATGGCGGCATCGCCAATCGGGTCAAGGTCAACATCCAGTGGATCGACGCCGAGCTGTTCGAACAGACCGACAGCGACGTCGCGGCCAAGCTCGAGCCGCTTCACGCGATCCTCGTCCCCGGCGCGTTCGGCGAGCGCGGCGCGGAGGGCAAGATCGCCAGCGTGCGCTTCGCACGCGAGCGCCGCGTGCCCTATTTCGGTATCTGCTTCGGTATGCAGATGGCGTGCGTCGAGGGTGCGCGCGACCTGGGTGGCATCGCCAATGCCTCATCGACCGAGTTCGGCCCGACCGACGAACCGGTGGTCGGCATGATCACCGAATGGATGACCGCCGACGGTATTCAGAAGCGTGAAGAAGGCGGCGATCTGGGCGGCACGATGCGCCTCGGCGCCTATGAAGCGAAGCTCGATGGCAACAGCGTCGTCGCCTCGATCTATGGCAGCGACGATATCAGCGAGCGTCACCGCCACCGCTATGAGGTCAATACCGGCTATCGCGATGTCCTGGAAAAGGGCGGGCTGGTCTTTTCCGGCATGTCGCCCGACGGCACCTTGCCCGAAATCGTCGAGCGGCCTGACCATCCATGGTTCATCGGTGTGCAGTTCCACCCCGAATTGAAGAGCAAGCCGTTCGACCCGCATCCCTTGTTCGCCAGCTTCGTCGAAGCCGCGGTCAAGCAGAGCCGGCTGGTCTGAAACCCGGGCTTTCTCCCTGTTTTGTCCGATGAACAGGGAGATTATCAGGGAGCGGCATTTATTTCAGCCTCTTCCGGACCGGAAAACTTGTTTTTCGTGTCAAATAAACCCGCCTGCTCAATGACTTGCATAAGGCCTCCCTGTTAATTCGATAACAGGGAGATGTGCCTGGATAACAGGGAGATCGGCTCCCTGTTATTCCGGTGAAGCAGGGAGTGATCCTCTCCCTGTTTATTCCAACCATGAGAAAGAGCGGTGCAAGCAGGCAGCATGCCTTGAGCGCATGTTGCCCGCACGCGTTCTGCAGTTGAATCGGGCTCCGGCGATTGCCGCCACGTAACGGTTGCACAACCGTTGCGCCTGTCGCTGCGTGTCGCTGCACCTGCCGGTTCGCGGGTCTCACCGCTAATGCGCCGTCAGACGCCGACCAACCGAGGAACGGCAATCAGGATCGAGGATCTGTCATGCCGAAAATCAACATCGTTCCGGCTGCGTTGAGCGCAGCCATGCTGCTCATCGCGATGCCGGCCTCGGCACGGACAGCCTCCGGCCCGGAGGCGCTGAAGAATGCGGAAGCCGATCCGGCAGCGGCCATCGCGATACCTTCGCTGATCCGCGGCCGCGCGCAACCCGACCAGGCTGGCGCACCCGATCGGCGTTCGGTGTCCGCAGGCCAGATATGCGCCAAGGCGGCGGAGCCGGATGACGGGGCTCCGGCTGCACGGATGCAATCGTCGAATACCCTCAAACAGATCGGCCTGGCCAACCGGAATTGTGGCTGAATCAACTCATAACGGTATAGATTGAAAGGATTTTTCGATGAAGAAGTTTGTTATCATGGCGGCATTTGGTTCGCTGTTGTTCGCCGCCGCGCCCCTGTCCGCCCGGGTGGATGGGCCGAAGGATCTGCGCGATGCCGATAAGGGCTGCCCGACAGATGCGGCAACGCAGAAGTCCGGCGCGCGCGGTCAGGGCAAGCCGCACGTGCGGGTATTCGACGGCGCTACGGGGGCCGGCAACGCGGCGGCGCAGGGCGTGAACAGGGCGCGAGAAATCCGCCCGACGCGCGCGCAGGCCATGAACAATCTCAAGCAAATGGGAATGGCAAGCTGCGGGCAATAGCGTCACGGGAATCGCTTCGCCGCGAAGGGTGATGTCGATCGTATCGACGGGCTGCTCGACCGTACGACCCTCTCCCGAAACGGGGGAGGGTCGTTTGCCAATGGCACCGCGCAGCGCTGATTTGGGTCGGTTCACCGAAGCATCAAAGCGAAAAAGCGCGGATTTGCGTCAGCGTAAAGTTCAACTTTAGGGCGCTCAAGAACGCAGCGGATAGAACTCCCACTGGAATAGTAGAGTTTAAGCTCTTCTCTAGGGGGGAATCATTCATGCTCGCTCACACACTTTCCGCTTTGCTGGCTTCGACAGCGATTGCGCAGACCTCTCCGGAAGCCGTTGCGCCGCCGCAGGTCTCGCCGACAGTGGCTGTTCCCGGCACGCAGGAGCGCGATGAAGAGGATGTTCAGCGCAGCTCGGTCGCATCCGACATCATCGTCACCGCACGTCGTCGCGCGGAAGCGGTGCAGGACGTGCCGATCGCGATCTCGGTCGTCGGCGTCAAGGAGCTCGACACGACCGGCAGCTTCAACGTGCAGCGGCTTCAGCAGCTTCAGCCCACGCTGCAATTCTATTCGTCCAATCCACGCAACTCATCGGTCAACATCCGCGGCCTCGGTGCGCCGCTCGGCCTGACCAATGACGGGATCGACCAGGGCGTCGGCGTCTATATCGACCAGGTCTATTTCAGCCGTGTCGCGGTCGCCACGCTCGATTTCCTCGATGTGCAGCAGGTCGAGACGCTGCGCGGACCGCAGGGGACGCTGTACGGCAAGAACACCGTCGCGGGCGCGATCAACATCACCTCCAAGGCGCCGAGCTTCTCTTATGAAGGCCGTGCCGAAGTCACCGCTGGCAACCTCGAATTCAAACAGGCCAAGGCATCGGTTTCAGGCCCGATCAGCGACACCGTGGCCGCGCGCATCGGCCTCTCCGTCACCAGCCGCCGCGGCACGATCTACAACGTAGCAAGCGGCAATTATGTCAACGCGCAGGACAATATCGGCTTCCGTGGTGCGATCCTGTGGAAAGCGAGCGACAGCTTCAAGGTGACGCTGTCCGGTGACTATAATCGCCAGAACCCGGAATGCTGCGCGCAGATCTATGTCCGCTACGGCCCGACACAGCGCCCCGCCAACCGGCAATATCCCTCACTTACCTCCCAACTCGGCTATGCAGTGCCGAGCACCAATCCGTTCGATCGCCTGACCGATCTCGACGCGGATCTCAATGCCCGCAACATCCTGGGCGGCGCCTCGCTGCGCGCCGAGCTCGAACTTGGCTCTGGCACGCTAACCTCGGTCACCGCGTGGCGGTTCTGGGACTGGCTGCCGGCGAACGATCGCGATTTCACTGGCCTGCCGATCACCACCTTGTCGCAGAACCCGACCAAGCAGGACCAGTACACCCAGGAACTCCGCTATGCAGGCGAAGGTAATGGCTTCGACTATGTGGTCGGCGCTTTCGCTTTTTATCAGGACATTCATACCACCGGCACGCAGCGTCAGGGCTCGGCCGCTAGCCGCTGGCTGATCAGTCCAACGGTGCGCGATACGACGGCGCCAGGAAACCCGTTGCTCTACCTCGATCCCACCGTGCTCGACGGGCTGAATGCGAGCAACGATATCCGCCTGAAGAATTTCAGCGGTGCGCTGTTCGGCAAGCTGAACTGGAAAGTGACCGACGAGATCACTCTCTCGCCCGGCATACGCGTCAATTATGACGACAAGGTCGGCTCCTATGTGAGCATCGTTCGCGACGCACAGGGTAATCTTGTGCCCGCCACCGGCGGCAACCCGCGCCAGATCGAGCAACGCACTGCGTTGACGCCGCAGGCGTTCAGGGACGAAGCGTATCGCGCCTGGAATGCATCATATGATTTCACCGCATCGTACAAGCCGTCGCGCGACATCCTGTTTTATGCGACCTATGCGCATACTTTCAAATCCGGTGGCCTCAATCTGAATGGCGTGCCGGTGGCGGCCGGTGTCGCCCAAACCCAATTCGCTCAGGTTAAACCGGAAAAGGTCGATCATTTCGAAATCGGCCTGAAGTCGCAATTCTGGGACCGCAAGGCAACGCTGAACCTCACCGGGTTCTGGACCTCGATCAAGGATTATCAGGCGCTGGTCAACGATGGTGCCAACTCCACGTTGCGCGGCTATCTCGCCAATGCGGACAAGGTACGTGTGCGCGGTATCGAGGCGGACTTCTCGATCCGGCCATCGGAGCGTTTCAACCTGTACGTCAACGGCGCCTTTACCGATCATGAGTATACCAAATTCACCAACGCGCCGTGCCCGCCCGAGCGTTCGGGCGGTAGCGCTGCCCCGGCCGGCAACCCTGGCGGTTTGGTCGGCGTCCCCGGCCAGCCGAGCCCGCTGGTCTGCGACATTTCGGGCCAGTGGTTGCCCGGCATCTCGAAATGGGCCTTCTCGTTCGGCGGCGAGTATAATGTGCCGGCGCAGATCTTCGGCAAGGATGGCGAGGTCTATCTCGGCGCGGATGCCAACAACCGCTCGAAATTCTCGTCGAATGCCTCGCGGTCGATCTACACCGATATCAATGGCTACACGCTGGCGAACTTCCGCCTCGGTTATCGCACCGACGATTTCAACATCTTCGGTTGGGTGCGCAACGCGTTCGACGCCAAATATTTCGAACTGTTGGCAACCACGCCCGGCAATACCGGCCTTGTATCCGGCAACCCCGGCGATCCGCGGACCTATGGCCTGACGCTCAGCGCATCGTTCTGACCCATGCTGGCCCTCTCCCGTACGCGGGAGAGGGCCAGCATGTCAGGATCCTGTCGATATGATTGGCCTGAAGAAGTGACTCGACCGAAGAAACGACTGGGCTGAAAAAAGCGACGGGGCTGAAAAAGCAAACGCCCGGACCGTTTCCAGCCCGGGCGCCTGCGTGACGATCGCTCGTCAGCCCCCTTGTCCCGCCCTCGCTGCACACCCTGTTTTCAAGGCGGCGCTGAAAGCATTCCCCGAACCACGGCCATTGCCTGTGTCTCAGTGTTGGAAGTGCTAGGATCGGTGCCGCCGTTTGTCACCGCCAATGTGACCAGTTTGGTTCGATTGCGGCGATCCTGTGGCGATTGCGCAACAGGGTGGATCAGTTGCCAGTAATGCATGCGTGCTTCGGGGTGCGGTTCGTTTGCCGCAAGACCCGCGCCGTCCCAACCATTGCGGTGATTGGGTTTGGACCCTAGAGCGGCGCTGTCATTCCTCGGGCGGGCGTTACCGGCACCCATGATATTGTCACGCTACGAACGCATGATCGCGCGGCGCTACCTCCTGCCGGGCAAGGGGGAGGCGTTCATCTTCCTCGTTGCCGGCATCAGCCTGGTCGCGGTTATGCTGGGTGTCGCCGCCTTGGTCATCGTGATGAGCGTGATGAACGGCTTTCGCGCCGAACTGTTCGACAAGATCGTGGGACTGAACGGTCATGCGGTAGTGCAGGGGATCGGCGGGCGGATTCCCGACTGGCGCGACATGGTCAGGACCGCCCAGGCGACGCCGGGCGTGACCAGCGCGACGCCGATGATCGAACAGCCGCTGATGACCAGCTATAATGGCCGGGTCGAGGCGGTGCTGGTGCGCGGCATGCGCATCCAGGATATTCGCGGCAACCAGACGATCAGTACCAAGGTGGTGATGGGGTCGCTGGCCAGCCTGGCACCGGGCAGCGGCAAGATTGCGATCGGGTCGCGCCTCGCCGATGCGCTGGGCGCGCAGGTCGGCAGCGAGATCTCGCTGATCAGCCCGCAGGGACAAACCACGCCGTTCGGCACGGTGCCGCGCATCGTTTCCTATACCGTCGGAGCGATCTTCGAGATCGGGGTGTATGATTACGACAAGGCCTATGTGATCATGCCGATGGAGGATGCTCAGACATTGCTCCTGCTCGGCGACAGCGTCGGTATGATCGAAGTGCAGACGGTCGATCCGGACCGGGTAGCGACGATCCTGGCGCCGCTTGCGGACAAGATCGGGCGGCGCGCGGTGATTGCCGACTGGCGTCAGATGAACGCACAATTGTTCGAGGCGCTGGCGGTCGAGCGAGTCGCGATGTTCACCGTGCTGTCGATCATCATCCTGGTCGCGGTGTTCAACATTCTCTCATCGCTGATCATGCTGGTGCGCGCCAAGACCCGCGACATCGCGATCCTGCGCACCATGGGCGCGACGCGGGTCGGCCTCATCCGCATCTTCATGGTGGTCGGTACGACGATCGGTGCGCTCGGCATTGTCGCCGGCCTGATCCTCGGCTTCATCTTCCTCTATTACCGGCAGGGTGTGGTGAATTTCGTCCAGTTCGTCACCGGGCAGAATTTGTGGGACCCGGCGATCCGTTTCCTCACCGAACTGCCGTCCAAGACAGACCCGGTGGAGATCGTCGTGATCGCATTGATGGCATTGGTGTTCAGCTTCCTCGCCACGCTCTATCCGGCGTTCAAGGCAGCGAGCACCGACCCGGTCCAGGTATTGCGTTATGAGTGAGCCGATCCTCGCAGTTTCCGGCCTGACGCGCAGTTTCACGCAGGGCGACGTCACGATCGAGGTGCTGCGCGGTGTCGATCTGACCGTCGGGGCAGGGGAGATCGTCGCGCTGCTTGGCCCGTCGGGGTCGGGCAAATCGACTCTGCTTCAGGCGATCGGCTTGCTGGAGGGCGGTTTCGGCGGATCGATCCGGATCGCCGGCAAGGAAGCGGCCAAGCTCGATGCGCATGGCCGCACCCTGGTGCGCCGCGACTATCTCGGCTTCATCTATCAATTCCATCATTTGCTGCCCGATTTCAACGCCGCGGAAAATGTCGTCCTGCCGCAGCTGATCCGCGACCGCACCCGCGCCCAGGCCGATGATCGTGCCGAATCGCTGCTGACCGCGCTCGGCCTTGGCGAACGCCTGACTCACCGGCCGAGCCAGCTTTCCGGTGGCGAGCAGCAGCGCGTCGCGGTTGCCCGCGCGCTGGCCAACCGCCCGGCACTGGTGCTGGCTGACGAGCCGACGGGGAATCTGGACGAGGCCACGGCCGATATCGTTCTAGCCGAGTTCCTCCGCCTGGTCCGTCACGAAGGGTCGGCGGCGCTGGTCGCGACTCATAATGAGCGCATGGCACTGAAGATGGACCGCGTGGTCCGGCTTCATGAGGGACGGCTGGCATGACGACGCCGCGCCGTGGTTCGGCGGGCTGATCGGATGTCGGCCTGGACGACCACACCGACCCTGTCCGGGCGGCATGTTACGCTCCGTCCGCTCCTGACCGAAGACAGCGACGCGCTGGTTGCCGCGATCGCAGATGATCTGGCCGACCAATTCTACACCTTCGTGCCCAATGCCGACACGATCCAGGGCTGGATGACGAAGCTGATCGGTGAACGAGAGGCCGGCCGGGCGATGCCCTTTGCGGTGGTCGATGCCGAGGGCGCGATTGCCGGCACGACCCGTTTCATGCGCATGAGCGAAGCGCATCGGCGGGTCGAGATCGGCGGCACACTGTACTCCCGCCGGGTGCAGCGCACCGGCCTTAACAGCGAGGCGAAGCGGCTGTTGCTGTCTCATGCGTTCGAGGCGCTCGGCTGCAGCTGCGTGCAGTTGCGCACCGACTGGCTCAATCAGCGTTCGCGGCGCGCGATCGAGCGGCTCGGTGCGAAGCTCGACGGCGTGCTGCGCAACCATATGGTGATGCCCGATGGCCATTTGCGCGACACCGTGGTCTATTCGATCACCGCGACCGAATGGCCAGGCGTCCGCGCCAATCTCGACTATCTGCTCGCGCGCCATGAAGGAGCGACCGCATGACCGCTGTGACCGATCTGAGCGTCAAGGCCGCCGATGGCAGCAATGTCGATCTGTCCGCTTATGCCGGCCAGGTGCTGCTGATCGTCAACACTGCCTCGAAATGTGGTTTCACGCCGCAATATGAGGGGCTTGAGGCGCTGCACCGCAAATATGCCGATCGCGGGTTCGAAGTGCTTGGCTTTCCGTGCAACCAGTTCGGCAGCCAGGAGCCGGGAGATGCGGCGGAAATCGCCAATTTCTGCAGCCTGACCTATGATGTGACCTTCCCGGTGTTCGCCAAGATCGACGTCAACGGATCCGACGCCGACCCGCTGTTCCAGAAATTGCGTAGCGACGCCCCCGGATTGCTCGGCTCGACCGGGATCAAATGGAACTTCACCAAATTCCTGGTCGATCGCAGCGGCAAGACGATCGCCCGCTATGCCCCGACGACCAAGCCTGGGGATATCGAGGCGGATATCGAGAAGCTGCTGTCGGCGCCGCGCTAAAGGAAGAAGTCACCACTGACGAGACTGACCGCGCTGCTGAAGCCAATCGCCATATCGGCGATGCCGTCGCCATTGGTATCGCCATAGACGGTGGTCACCCCGCCGGCGATTTCGTAGCGCAGCTGACCCGCGACGCCGGTGAACGATCCGGTCCCGATAAAGGAAAAGGCGTTGTCGAAGCCGCCCGCGACGGCGTCGATGTCCGACAGGCGGATCCTGTCACCCGCTGCATGGCTGAAATCGGTGATCAGGTCCGTCGTCGCCCAGGTCGTGCCGCCGATATCGCCCGCGGCAAACACGAATTCATCACTGCCGCCGCCGCCGGTCAGGGTATCCGCACCAGTGCCGCCGGTCAGCGTGTCGCTGGCCGAGCCCGCGATCAGCGTGTCATTGCCGTCCCGGCCAAAGAGCGACGCCTTGGTCGATGCCGACCCCGCGTTGATGGTATCGCTATATAGCGAACCATATACCCACTCGATGTCCTCGACGCTGTTGATATAGGTGCCGAGAATGGTGTCGGTGCCGGTGCTGAACAGGGTCGTGAAGTCGATCGTCACGCCGGTCGCGCTGGCGCCGGCATCGAACTCAAGCGTATCGAATCCGGAACCGCCATCGACATAATCGCCAATTCCGAACGACAGGACGTCGTCGCCGCCAAGGCCGATGAGCACGTCATAATAGATATCCGTTCCCAGCGCCGAAAGGCCGCCCATTCCCGCCGTCAGATGATCGTGACCGGCACCGCCGGTGAGCGAATCACCGCCGCCCTGGCCAAGCAGGCTGCAGATCTTCCCTGCGAGCGACCCTGAGATCATCGTGTCGTTGAAGGCCGTGCCGACCGCGGAATCGAGATTCTCGAAGCCCTGGATCGTGCCGCCGCCCAATGTGGCGCTGCCGCCGAACCACAGGCCGGTAAAGTCGATGTTTACGGCGGACGAGGCGTTGTTCATGAAGAGCAACAGGTTATCGGTGCCGTTGCCGCCATTCGCACTGTCGCCATAGCCGATAAAGATATGGTCGTTGCCATCCCCGCCAAGCAAGGTGTCGGCGGAGGTATCGGTGTCCAGCCCGAGATAGGCGAAAAGAAAGTCGTTTCCCGACCCGCCATCGATATAATCCGAACCCGCTCCGCCGGCCAGGTCGTCGTCACCACCATTGCCGTAGATGAAATCTCCCGACGCGGTGCCGGTATAAAAATCAGCTACGCTGGTGCCGTTGAACGTCGCCATACAAGTTGCCCCCGTATCTTATCTGGCCGATGCGCCGGATGTGACTCGAATTACCTGCTATGGAGAGAGTTTCACAGGTCCATGTCAATCGCAAGACATCCTATTCTTGTTTGCGATAAGTCGAACGGGTTGAAACCATAATGGCTGTATTTGCTATGCATGGCGCCTATTAGGCAGGCGGCATTTCCAACGAAATTCTCTCTGCAAGCGCGGCGTATCAGCCTCGTCATCCCGTCATGGGAATGATCGCCGGCATCGAAGTTAGCCACAGCTTTTTGAGCCCTCGACGCTTCCCTTGGCGCGTCACTATCCGCATAACGGCATCATGCCTCATTCCGCGTTCGTACCCTTGCGTATCTTCTCGTCCTACACGATGCTCGATGGCGCGATCGAGCCGAAGGCGATCGCCAAACGCGCCCAGGAACTGGGTTTCCCGGCCGCCGCACTGACCGACCGCAACGGCCTTTATGCCGCGATGGCCTTTTCCGATGCGGCGAAGGGGGCCGGAGTGCAGCCGATCATCGGCGCGATGCTCGGCGTCGCACGGCCCGACATGCCCGAAGGCGTGGAGGCGCCGCTCGACTGGCTCGCGCTCTATGCGCAGGATGAGGCCGGCTATCAGAATATCTGCGCGCTGGTGTCGATGGCGCATCTCGACCGGCCGATCGAACAGGCGCCGCATGTCGATTTCGCGACACTCGAAGGGCGTACCGATGGCGTGATCGCGCTGACTGCGGGCCGCGAGGGTGGCCTGACGCGGCTGCTGGCGGAAGGGCAGGAGGATCGTGCCCGCGCCTATCTCGACCGGCTGCAGTCGCTGTTCCGTGACCGGCTCTATATCGAGCTGACGCGGCGGCTCGACGAGGTCGAGGGCAGGGCGGAGCCGGGCTTGCTCGACCTGGCCTATGAACACGACCTGCCGCTGGTCGCGACCAACCCGTGCTGCTTTGCCGATGAGGATTTCAGCGAGGCGCATGACGCCATGCTGTGCATCGCCAATTCGACCTATATCGCCAGCGACGATCGCCCGCGCAGTTCGCCCGACGCCTGGATGAAGCCGGCCAAGGACATGCGCATGCTGTTCGCGGACCTGCCCGAAGCGATCGCCAACACGCTGGTCGTCGCACAGCGCTGTGCCGTGGCGGCTCCGGCACGCAAGCCGATCCTGCCAAGTCTTGCCGGCGACCGTGACGCCGAATCCGAAGCGCTGCGTGTCGATGCGCGGGCCGGGCTCGACATGCGGCTGCGGCGGATCGCGGAGCTCCAGAACCTGCCGTTCGCAGGCGATACGCCCGACGACTGGACCATTCCCTATCGCGAGCGGCTGGAATTCGAGCTCGACGTCATCATCCAGATGGGTTTTCCCGGCTATTTCCTGATCGTCGCGGACTTCATCAAATGGGCCAAGGATCATGACATTCCGGTCGGTCCGGGCCGTGGTTCGGGTGCCGGCTCGGTCGTCGCCTGGGCGCTGACCATTACCGACCTCGACCCGATGAAACTCGGCTTGCTGTTCGAACGCTTCCTCAACCCGGAACGCGTGTCGATGCCCGACTTCGACATCGATTTCTGCGAAACGCGGCGCGAAGAGGTGATCCGCTATGTGCAGCGGAAATATGGCTCGGATCACGTGGCGCAAATCATCACCTTCGGGCGGTTGAAGGCTCGTGCCGTGCTCAAGGACACCGGCCGCGTGTTGCAGATGAGCTATGGCCAGGTCGACCGGCTGGCCAAGCTCATTCCCAATCACCCGACCGATCCCTGGACGCTCGACCGGGCGCTCAATGGCGTCAGCGAGCTGGTGCAGGAATATCGCAACAATGACGGGGTGAAGCACCTTCTCGACCTGGCGATGAAGCTCGAGGGATTGCCGCGGCACAGCTCGACTCATGCCGCCGGCGTGGTGATCGGCGACCGTCCGCTCAACCAGCTCGTGCCGCTCTATCGCGATCCGCGATCGGACATGCCGGTCACCCAGTTCGACATGAAATATGTCGAGGCGGCGGGCCTGGTGAAGTTCGACTTTCTCGGATTGAAAACGCTATCGGTTCTGAAGAAGGCGGTGCAACTTCTTGCAAAACGTGGAATTAAGATCGACCTTGATGCGCTCGCCTGGGATGATGAGGGCGTCTACAAGCTGCTCCAGAAGGGCGACACGGTCGGCGTGTTCCAGCTCGAATCCGAAGGTATGCGGCGTACGCTGGCGGCGGTCCGCCCGTCCAATTTCGGCGACATCATCGCGCTCGTGTCGCTCTATCGTCCGGGCCCGATGGACAATATCCCGAGCTTCGGCGCGCGCAAGAACGGGCGCGAGCCGATCACCTATCCGCATCCACTGCTCGAACAGATCTTGTCCGAAACCTATGGCATCTTCGTCTATCAGGAACAGGTGATGCAGGCCGCGCAGGTGCTGGCCGGGTACAGCCTGGGCCAGGCCGATCTGTTGCGCCGGGCGATGGGCAAGAAGATCAAGAAGGAGATGGACGACCAGCGCGCCGGGTTCGTCGAGGGTTGCATGGCGGTCAACAAGATCGCCGCGCCCAAGGCGAACGAGCTGTTCGACTTGATCGACAAGTTCGCCGGATATGGTTTCAACAAGTCGCACGCCGCCGCCTATGCGCTGCTCGCCTATCAGACCGCCTGGCTGAAGGCGCATCATCCGCACGACTTCTTCGCCGCGTCGATGTGCTACGACCTGCACCTGACCGACAAACTCGCCATTTTCGCGGACGACATGCGGCGCATGGGGGTCAAATGCCATGCACCGTGCGTCAACGAAAGCGAGGCGGAGTTCAGCGTCGAGTATGACGATGACGGGCTCGCCGTACGTTACGCACTTGCCGCGTTGAAGGGCGTGGGCGAGGGCGCGATGGAGAAGCTGGTCGACGAACGCGTCGCCAATGGCCCTTTCGACACGCTCGACGATTTTGCGCGCCGGGTCGATCCGCGTCTGCTCAACAAGCGCCAGCTTGAAGGCCTGGCCGGCGCCGGGGCGTTCGATACGATCGACACCAACCGCGCCGGTATCTTCGCCATCGCCGAAACGTTGCTCGCCACTGCTGCCCGCACGCAGGAGATGAAGGTCAGCGGGCAGGGTGGTCTGTTCGGCGAAGGCGAGGCGCAGGAACCGGCGATCAAGCTGCCGCTGAGCGCACGCTGGACGCTGGCTCAACGCATGGAGCAGGAGAAGGAAGCGTTCGGCTATTATTTCTCCGCGCATCCGGTCGACCGTCACGGTCATCTCGCCCGCGCGCATGGCGCACGCAATTTTGCGGCACTAGGTGATCTCTCCATTCCTGACGATGGCAGCCGCGCCGGAGCGACGATGGCCGCGCTGGTCGAGGATGCACGCTGGCGCACCTCGGCCAAGGGCCGGCGCTACCTGATGGCGACCCTGTCCGATCCGTCCGGCCAGTTCGTCGCGACCTGTTTCGATGACGTGGTGGCAGCGGAGCTTGAGGAAGCGGCGCGGAACGGCGGCTGCGGTATCCTGACCGTCGAGCTCGACCGTCGCCCGGGCGAGGAATCGCCTCGCGTCACGATCAAGCGGATCCAGCCGTTCGAGGCACTGGCCAATAATGCTCGCTTCGTCCTCGAAGCCGCCATTGAGACTCCCGAGGCCGTCCGGGCGCTGGCCGAAATGCTCGCCGAGCATCGCGGCGGGCGTGGCCAGGTATGGATCAGGGCAGCCCTTCCCGGCGGCGGTACCGCGCGCGTGCTGCTCGGTCGCGACTTTCTGCTCGACGGCGAGCTTGCCGGACGCATCGAGACCCTGCAGGATGTCGGCGATGTCGAGCTGAGAACCTCCGAGACGAGGCTCGCTCTGGTTGGATGACAAGAGAGGGTGTGAATGCTGGGTGGAATGCAGGATTTCGAGCTTCGGGTTCCGAGGCTGATCGACCACGCCGCGCGCGAGCATGGCACCAGGGAGATCGTCAGCGTCTATGCCGATGGGCAGGAGACGCGCACCAATTGGGCCGGCATTTCCCGCGATGCACGAAAGCTTTGCCAGGCGCTTGAACGGTTCGGCTGCGGCAAGGGCGACCGGATCGCCACCCTGGCCATGAATCATAGCCGTCATCTCGTCGCCTGGTACGGTGCGATCGGCATTGGAGGTGTGATCCATACGATCAACCCTCGGCTGTTCGACGAGCAACTGGTCTATATCGCCAACCATGCCGAAGACCGGGTGCTGTTCTACGACAAGCAATTCCAGTCGCTGGTCGACCGGCTCAAGCCGCAATGGACCAGCATCGAGCATTATGTCGCGTTCGACGATGACGGCCCCGATGGTTTCGAGGCGCTGATCGCGGCCGAAGATGGCGACTACGTCTGGGTCGAGGGTCCGGAGCGCGACCCGTGCATGCTTTGCTACACCAGCGGTACGACAGGCAACCCGAAGGGTGTGCTCTACGAACATCGCTCGACCATCATCCATGCGATGGCTGAGGTGGCGCCCTGGGTGTTCAACCTGTCCGCCAACGCCGTGGTGCTGCCGATCGTGCCGATGTTCCACGCCGCCTCCTGGGGGCTGCCCTATGCCGGCGCGATGTCGGGTGCGAAGTTCGTCTATTCGGCGGTCAACGATCCGAAGGTACTGTGCCGGCTGATGAACGACGAGAAGGTGACGCATTCCGCCGGTGTGCCGACGGTATGGCTGTCGATGTTCCAGCACATGGACGCGACCGGAGAGGAACCGCGTCATTTGCAACAGGTGACGATCGGCGGCTCGGCCGCGCCGCGCGCAATGATCGAGCGGATCATGGGCATGGGCGTGGTGGTCAAGCATCTCTGGGGAATGACCGAAACCTCGCCGATCGGCACCGCCGGTTTCCCGCCGCCGCATTGGGACGAAATGACCCTGGGCGAACAGCTCGATCTGGTGTCGCGCCAGGGGTCAATTCCCTTTGGCGTCGAATTGCGCGTGCTCGACGATGAGGATCGCGAGCAGCCGCGCGATGGCGTCAGCTCCGGCCGGCTGCAGATCCGCGGCCCCTGGGTGGTGAAACGCTATTTCAAGGCCGATGCCGATGCGGTCGACGCCGACAACTGGTTCGACACCGGTGATGTCGCGGTGCTCCATCCCGATGGAACGATGCAGATCACCGACCGGGCCAAGGATGTGATCAAGTCGGGCGGTGAGTGGATCAGCTCGGTCGAGCTGGAGAACGCGGCGATCGGTTGCGCCGGGGTCGGCGAAGCGGCCGCGATCGGTATTTATCACCCCAAATGGGACGAGCGCCCGCTGCTGCTGGTAGTCCGGAAGCCGGGCAGCAACGTCACGCCCGACGAAATCACCGCGCATCTCAGCAATCATGTCGCGAAATGGTGGCTGCCGGACGAGATCGTGTTCGTCGACGACTTGCCGCACACCGCCACCGGCAAGCTGCTCAAGACCGAACTGCGCGCGCGGTTCAAGGATTACAAACTGGCGGCGGCCTAGAGCGATTTTGACCTGAGCTGATCCACTCCCTTCCTTTCGCCCTGAGCTTGTCGAAGCCTGTCCTGAGCGCCTGCCTTGGCAGGCAGTCGAAGGGGGCCGTTCTTCTCTCTTTCAACGCAGAAGAAGGACGGTGCTTCGACGAGTTCAGCACGAACGGGGAAGGAGCTTTCACCCAAGCGGATGGCGATCTGGAGGTTGGCTGGGAGCTTCGATCCGGCATCACATGCCGGATCGGCGAGCCTCAAGCCCGATTCAGTCGTGCGCTGTCCAGTTGAACAATCTCCGCCGGGAGAACTGCGCTGCTGGGCTCCGCGCCGGGTTTGCCGAGCAGAAAGCCCTGCAATTGCGAGCAATTCTGTTCGGTGACGATCAGGCGCTGCGCCTCTGTCTCGACCCCCTCGGTCACAACCGGCAAATTGAGGCTGTGACCCAACCCGATGATCGCCCGGACGATCGATCGCGCGGCTTCGTCATGTTCGATCGCCGCCGTGAAGCTGCCGTCGATCTTGATCTTGTCGAACGGGAAGCTTTGTAGATTGCTGAGCGACGAATAGCCGGTGCCGAAATCGTCCATCACGATGCGCACGCCAAGTGCCCTCAGGCGATGCAACAGCACCAGAACGGCTTCGCGATCCCGCATCAGGACCGCTTCGGTGATCTCGAGTTCAAGCCGGGTGCCGTCCAGCTTTGTCCGGCTCAGCACGTCCGCCACCTGTTCGCAGAAATTGGGCAGCTGAAACTGCACCGGTGAGACATTGACCGCGATGGTCAGCGGTTCCGCCCAGCGCGCGGCTTCGGCACAGGCCTGTTCCAGCACCCATGCGCCGAGATCGACGATCGTGCCGCTCTCCTCCGCGATCGGAATGAAGGTGGCGGGGCCGATCACCCCGCGTTCCGGATGAATCCAGCGCAACAGCGCCTCATAGCCGGCCACCTGGCCGGTCCGTGCAGCGATCAGTGGTTGATAAGCGACGGAAAGCTCGTTGCGCAGGATCGCACGCCGCAGGTCATGTCCCAGTTCACGCCGGATGCGGGCGGTTTCGTCCATCGCTGCATCGAAGAAGCAGGCGGTGCCGCGACCGGCGCCCTTGGCGCGATACAGCGCGGTGTCCGCATTGGTACGCAATTCATCGCTGTTCGATCCATCGGCCGGGAAAACCGCAATGCCGATGGTAACGCCGACAGCCTTGGGATCGCGGGCCATGTTCATCCGCTCGGCAAAGCTGGCCAGCACGCGGTCCGCGAGCTGGCCGGCCGATTCCGGCTGAGGAGCGCCGGATTGGATGATCGCGAACTCGTCCCCGCCAAGTCGCGCGATCGTGTCGGTCGGGCCCGTCACGTCGCGGAGAATGTCGGCCACCTTGCGCAGGATGCGATCGCCTTCGCCATGGCCGAAGATGTCGTTGGCAGCCTTGAAACGATCCAGGTCAAGGCAGAGAATTGCGACCTGCTCATCCCGTTGCGCGGCAAGGCGCAGCGCCAGATCCATGCGATCGTCGAACAGCGCGCGATTGGGCAGGTCGGTCAGTGCATCATGGTGCGCCAGATGCTCGATCCTGCGCTCCGATTTCTTGCGTTCGGTGATATCCCGAACCACCAGGACATGGGATTCGCGTCCGCGATATTCGATCGTCCGGCATAATATCTCGATCGGAATCTCGCCGCCATCGGCGTGCAGAAGCGTGATCTCGGACGGCCCGTCGGTGTCGCTGCAGCAATTCAGGCCTTCCGGTCCCAGCACGAGTATGGTGGTCGGTGAACGACCGGTCAGCTGGGATGATGTCCAGCCCGACAGCTCGACAAGACGTTCATTGATGTCAAGGATCCGATCGTCCCGGACGATCAGCAAGCCTTCGAGCGATGCGTTGGCCAGCCCTCTCAGGTCGGTGAGATGGCGGTCGAGAAAGGCAGCGCCGAACGCTGCGAGGCTGAGTGCCGTTGAAACGGCAATGACAATGCCGGCGAGCAGCGAACGGTCGATCGATGCGCCAGTGACGATAATGCTGGGGTCGGGCCGCAGCGTGATGCCGCTCATCGAGGTGAAATGGAGGCTGCAGATTGCCAGGACGAACAGCGCCGTGGCGATCGTAAATCGCCGGATGCCACGGAAAGCATGGAATGCCACCAGAGCGAGGGACGCGAATATGGTGCCGGCCAGCACGGCCGATACGGTCACCGGCACATCATAGCTGAGCCGTGCCGGCGCTTCGATCGCCGCCATCCCGGTGAAATGCATGGCGGCAATGCCAAGGCCAAGCACGGCACCGCCGCCCGCAAATGATGCGGCACTGCCGCGCCCATGCGCCACGATGCTGGCAACGCCGGCGGTAGCAATCGCGACGATAATCGACAGGGCCGTCGCATAGGGCGCATAGCGGATCGGGAAGCCGCTGTCATAAGCGAGCATTGCGATGAAATGCGTCGCCCATATGCCGGTGCCACAAGTAACCGCCGCCGTCGCCATCCAGCGATATCGGTGCGCGCGGTCGCATTCCTGCACGCGCTGGAACAAAAGCATGGTGGTGAAGCTACCGATCAGGCAAATTACCGCCGCGACGACAATCAGCCGCCAATCATGCTGGTGTTGAATGCAAGCTAGGACAGAAAACATCGGTTTCTCCTATGCTTGTGTAGCTAAAGCTGTCCTCGCTAACGAAAAATAAAAATGCCCTGCAATCTCAGTGTGTCTACTCCATAATGGATGTTCTTGATTGGCCGGATCGCTCAGGAAGGAAGCTCCATGACAATGTCTGCTTCATTGCCGCTCTGCCGCCCGGGGACAGCCGCATGCCCGATACAACCCATTACACCCTGACACAGCCACGCTGTCCGTGCTGTCGCGGCGAGGGCGCGCTGATCTTCGCCCGCTGCCCGGACTGTCGCCATGTGTTCGGGGTGTGCGAAGAAACCGGCACGATGGTCGATCTGCAGCGGTTCGAAATTATCCCGTTCGCTTGTCCTGGCTGCGCGACCACATTCGCGACGTTTGCCGATATCGAGCCGATCTCTCAGGATGAACTGCGCCGGCTGGGGTATTCGAGTGACCAGGTGACGGCCGGAACCGGCCGGATATTCAATTGAGGGCATGCCGCCCTGCTTCATGCCCAGCATCACCAATTCAATATAAACGTTTGATATAAAATAATATTATATAGACCATCGGTCACCGCACCGGCTGAGATATGTTACACGACCGGTGTAACATATCTCCCGCCTCCGGTGTTGCAGTCCAGTCGCTCGGCTGAAGTCGGCGCCCGAGATATGTTACACGACCGGTGTAACATATCTTCCGCCTCTGCCTGAAGTCGCCGGCTGTGCTCGACACGCTAGCTGGTGGCGATGAGGCGATTGGCGGCGCGCAATTTCTCTCTCAGCGCGTTTGAGAAGCTGCGCTCGATCGTGATACGCAGGCTGTCATGGTCATCGAGAAATTGTCGGACATCGGCGGTCGAAGCGCACCAGAAGGTCGCTGGCGATACCAGGGTGACGGTAGCCGTCGCGGCGCCGCCTGACAGGACAGTCGCTTCACCGATCAGATCGCCAGGGCGACACATGCCCACGGTCCGGCCGCCACTGCTTGCCCGTGCTTCTCCACTGGCGAGGAAATAGATATGGTCGACCGTCTGCCCTTCGTTGGTCAGAATTTCGCCGGTCGCTCCTTCGAGCCACAAACCCTGATCGATGAACAGGCGGGCGGCGCCGCGCGGCAGGTCGTTCAGACACCCACTCCGCATCGCTTCCTCCCGCTCGTCGAACAGCGTCGTCGCGGCATTTTCGCGCCGGTCGCCCCATAGTTTCAACAGCCAGGCAGTGAGCAGAATTGCCATCCACACGATCGCCGCGCCGTCATGAACCAGCAGAGCTGCACGCAAGAGGATGAGGATCGCCGCCAGCGCGATCAGCAATCGCATCAAGCGCGGCTTGCCGGAGAGCATCGCCGCGACCAGCAGCGCATAGCTCAATTGCAGAACAAGCCCCGCCGTCGAAAACATGCAACCCCCAGGTCGTAGATACGATGCAACCATGCGGCAAAGCGCGCCCGGCGGGAAGGGGGCATCCCGCCGGGCCGCCCTAGCCGAACAGGTCGCCCTGCGGACCTCTGGGTGCCCGGAACAGATCGCTGCGCACGATAATGCGGTCGCCGTTCAATCCATATTTCCGGCACGCGATGTGGAACCGCGTCCGGAGCAGTTCCGCCCATGGCCCTTGCCCGCGCATCCGCGTGCCGAAATTGGGATCATTGTCACGCCCGCCGCGGATGTCCCGGATCGTTGCCATCACCTTGCCCGCGCGGTCGGGAAAATGCGTATCGAGCCATGCGCGGAACAATGGGGCAACCTCATGTGGCAGGCGCACCGGCAGAAAGGATGCCGTGCGCGCGCCGGCTTGGGCAGCGCGTTGGAGGAGGTGTTCCATCTCGTGATCGGTGATCGCTGGAATGACCGGCGCGATCGAGACATGGGTCGGAATTCCCGCATCGGCCAGTTTGCGAACTGCCGCCAGTCGCCTTTCGGGCGCGGGGGCGCGTGGCTCGATCGTCATGGCGATGCGCGGATCGAGCGAGGTCACCGACAATGCCACTGCCGCCAGCCCGCGTGCCGCCATCGGCGCCAGCAGATCGATGTCCCGCACGACGCGATCGGATTTGGTCGTGATGGTCAGCGGATGGCCGGTCTCGGCCAGCACCTCGATGCATGCGCGCGTGATGCGCCATTCGGCCTCGATCGGCTGGTAAGGGTCGGTATTGGTCCCGAACGCAATCGGCCTGGCGATATAGCCTGGCTTCGACAGTTCGGCGCGCAACAGGATCGCCGCGCTGGGCTTGGCGAACAACCGGCTCTCGAAATCCAGGCCGGGTGACAAATCGTGATAGGCATGCGTCGGCCGGGCGAAACAATAGATGCAGCCATGTTCACACCCGCGATACGGGTTGATCGAGCGGTCGAAGCCGACGTCCGGCGACTGATTGCGGGTGATGATCGTGCGCGGTTTCTCGATCGTCACCGTGGTGCGCAGCTTGGGTGCTTCGCCGTCAATATCGCCCTGCGCATCAAGCCAGTCGCCGTCCGCTTCGCGCTCGGGGAGGTTGAAGCGGACACTGTCACGATTGAGCGTGGCGCCACGCGTCGGGCGATTTCCGGCCATCGCTCCGATTTAGCAGATCGTTCGGAACACAACAAGAACATCCTGAGAGGACGTCGACCTGTCTCGTGATGTTGGCATTGCAGGGCGGACGACGCTTTCGCATCCGGTTGATAGCCGCCCCATTTGCTGCAGGAGCTTCTGCCCGGCCGTTTATCGTTCCGCGGCGATGAAAGCGAGAAGCGCCTTTTCCAGCGGATCCAATCCCTGGTCGGCATCGATCCGTGACGTCAACCATGCCTGTTCATCCGCAACCACAGCGCGATCGGCGGCGACAGCGGCATCATGATCGACGGACTGAGGTTTCTTGCCGAAGACCGTGCGAAACCCGCCCTTGACGCTGGATCCCGCAATTCGACCAAGAAAGCCGCCGACGCCGGATCGTGTATCGTTCATGAAACCGTCGAGTTCGGCCGCGCGCTCGCGGCTGAGTGCCTGATAATCGCCATGCGCCATCAGATGATTGCCGACCGCCTGGACGAACAGGGTCTGCCATTCCGGCGCATTGGCGGCAGCGAGCGTGGCATCCTTGATGCGGAACAGCATGTCGGACTCGGCGCGGCTGACCGATGCCGGACCGTCACCGGCTTGCGCATAGAGCAGCCGACGCAGCAGTTTGACCTCGGTGATATTGATCGATCCGGCATCCAGTGAACCGCCGTCGCGGGTCGGGCCGGTGCCGGTCAGTACGATCGTTTCGATCTGGCGCAACGCATAAGATTTCAGGGAGTCAGGCACGTTGGGGGCGCTTTCCAGCACCTTGACCAGCAATTCCAGCTCGCCGAGCGAGTCCACCCGACCATCGATGTCGATCTTCGCCATCAGCCAGTTGGCCTTGGCCTCATCCATATAGCCCTTGGGCGATTGTTGCTCGACGAGATAGGCGTTCATCGCCTCGACGAAGAAATCGACCCACTCGCGCGAACTGCTTTTCACGCTGGTGTTCAGATCGAAGATCGCATCGGCCTCGGCCGGGTCGATGATGCCGTCGGGCCAGGCAACCCGGCGCATTGCCAGCGTATCGTCGGGCGTGAGTTCGGCTTTGGCCTTCAGCCTGTTGGTCAGATCGAAAATCGGCGCGGTCATGCAGAATGCCTCTCGAAGGATCGCAGGCATGATAGCGTCAGGGATTTAACAGTCGCTTACGGGGGCGGATATCGGGAATCCGGAACAGTCTCCGGTTGAACATGGCGATTGTCGCGGTAGATCATGGCGGGGCTTCAGGAGAGAATGATGTTGAGAATGGCCATTTCCGCACTGGCGCTGTCCGGCGCCCTGGCCGTCGCCACGCCCGCGCTGGCAAAGGGCGAGGCTCAGGACCGCGTCATCGATATCAGCGATATCAAGACTGTCGCCGGGGTGATGATGCAGGCGGGGTACAAGGCGGACATCAAGAAGAGCGAGTCCGGCCAGGAATATATCGCCAGCGGCGTCAACGGCAGCGAGTTCACCGTGCGCTTCTATGGCTGCAAGAACAACACCGGGTGCGATTCGCTCGAATTCTTTTCCTGGTACAAGAAACAGCCGCATTTCTCGCCGGCGCTGGCCAATGAGTGGAATCGCGACAAAAGATTTCTGAAGGTGGCGATCGACGCGGATGGCGATCTGGTGGAGTATATCTATCTCAGCGCAATCGGCAAAACGACCTATGCCAATTTCATCGACTATATCGAATGGTATGCGCAGATGGACGTTTCGCTCGGCAAGTTCCTGAATGAAAAGGCCGAGCCGGCGAAAGAGACCGCCAAGGACGCGGCGAAATAATATCGCCGCCGTTTATCGCTCCATCAGCCGCGGCATCAGCTCGACGAAGTTGCAGGGCTTGTGCCGGCTGTCGAGTTGATCCCTGAGGATGCCGTCCCACCCGTCCTTCACCGCACCGGTCGATCCCGGCAGCGCGAAGATATAGGTGCCGCGCGCCACGCACGCGCAGGCGCGCGACTGGATCGTCGACGTGCCGATCGTCTGGAAGCTCAGCCAGCGGAATAACTCGCCAAAACCGGGAATAGGCTTGTCCTGAACCCGTTCGATCGCTTCGGGCGTCACGTCGCGCCCGGTCACGCCCGTGCCGCCGGTGGTGATCACGCAGTCGACCTGATCGTCGTCGATCCACCGCGTCAGCCGGCCGGCGATCGTCGCAACGTCATCGAGGACGATCGTCCGGTCAGCGAGCACATGCCCCGCAGCGAGCAGCCGATCGACCAGCGCGTCGCCCGACCGGTCGTCGGCGATCGTGCGAGTGTCGGACACCGTCATCACCGCGATCCTGACCGGCAGGAATGCGGCGCTCTCGTCAATTGGCACTGAAGGACACGTTTGGCGCCTTTGCGCTCAGCCTGACCGACGATGCGCCGGGAAGCCCGGGGAAGCGGGGCCACATGCCCTGCGACAGCGCGACCCGGCTCGGCGACACGGTCTTGCCGCTCTGGCTCTCATACATCCAATAGTTGCGCAGCACGGTCGAGACATAGCCGCGCGTTTCCCAATAGGGGATCGATTCGATGTAGAGCAGCGGATCGCCACCATCACGCGATTGGGCGTTCCAGATCTGCACTGGCAGCGGCCCGGCATTATAGGCCGCGATCACTTTGGGCAGCAGCCCGCCGGTCAGCGGCAGGTCGCGCAATTGTTCGAGATAGCTTTGCCCGACCTCGATATTGGTCGATGGGCGGGTGAGAGCGGAGCGATCGAAGCTGCGGCCCTGTTTGCGCGCGATATCGCTTGCCGCCCCGGGACGCACCTGCATCAGGCCATAGGCACCCGCGCTGCTCACCACATCGGTGCGGAACTTGGATTCCTGCAGCGTATGGGCATAAACCAGAGAGCGATCGACCCGCCAGCCGCCATCGGGCGTCCAGTTCGGGGCAGGGTAGCGCGCCTCGATCGACGCAGCCGCGCCGACCGGGCCGTTATGCGCTAGCCATACCAGGGTGCCGGGCAGATTGAGCGTCGAGGTCAGCCGGACCAGTGAGCCGAATTCACTCGGATCGCCCAGTTTCGCCTGCTGCTTGATCACCTCATCGGCGAGGTTGTTCTCGCCGATTTCGACCAAAGCGGCAGCGACACGGATATTGGGCCGACGGCCGAGTGCCTGCCAGTCGCCCGCGATATAGCTGGCGGTGCGCGGCGTGGTGTCACGGATGCCCAGCGTCTGGCGCGCGAGCAGGCCGTAGAATGTCTCGCGATATTGCGACGCGCTTTTCAGCCGCGCCTCGATCCGTTCGGGCCGGCCGCATGCCATATCGGCACGCGCCGCCCAATATTGGCCGGCGGCGCGAAGTTCGATGTCGCTCGCTCGCGCGGCAACGGTCTCGAAACCGCTCTCTGCTGCCGTACAATCATGCTGACGCCATGCGGCGAGCGCATTGACCCAGTCACCCTGAACCGCCCAGTCGCCGACGCCGCGAGCGGCCTTGGCGGCCATCGTTCTGGCATTCGCATCGTCGCCCTGCAGATAATAGATCCAGGAGACTTTCTGCTCCCATTCCGTCTGCGCCTCAGGGGTCAGTCCCTGGGTCGCGTCGAGCAAGGCCTGCGCCTCGGCACCTTGGTCAGCCTTGACGAAGGGCTGCATCCTGATTGCCAGTTCGGCGGCGAGAAGATCACTCTTGATGCTCTTGGCGCGCGTCCGGACCGGCGCACTGCCGAGCCAGGTGAGCCGGCGCGTTTCAGGCAGGGAGGGCAGGTCGATCGCGCCGCGCGATTTCGCCATGGTCAGTATCTGCGTCGCCTGGGGCAGTTCCGGCGCTTCGTTCAGCAACTTCATCAGCGGGTCGAGATCGGCTTTGGGCGATCCCTTTGCAGTGAGCAGTTCGGCCTTGGCGATGGCATGGAGCGGGCCGGGCTTCATCGAATCGAGCTGGATCTGCGCATCGAGCCATTTTTGCGCCCGGATGCTGGCAAAAACCGCGCGATAGCCATCGCGCTGGGTGGCATCCAACTGCACCGGGATGCCGGTCCCCGACCGGGCCACATCGACGCGAGCCGTGTCGGGAATGGCACCGTCGGCGGTGTCGGCCGCGTAAGCATGACCCAGTGGAACCACCGCCATTGCACAGGCCAGCAGGGCCTTTCCGGTTGCGTTTCGGATCATGAATCCAATCCCCCGATCAACATCTGCAGGTCTTTCCAGGCCTCGGCCTTGAAAGCCGGTTTTTCGAGCAGGAAGCGCGGATGGAAACTCGCGACCGCCTCAATCTCGGTTTCCACCGTGCCAACCTTAAGGTTAAGCGTTCGTAAACCACCGCGCGCTCGCGCCGCATCCGCCCCAAGCAACGCACGGCTCGGCGCATTGCCGAGCAAAAGCACCCGTTTTGGCGCGGCGAGCGCGACATGATGCCGAACCAGTTCGTGCAGCCGTTCTTCCATTTCGGGCGTGACCCGCCCGCTCGTCGGCCGGGCTGTACAGACGGCGGCGAGATAAACCGAATTGCGATCGCGCCCGATCGCTGCAAGCATTCGATCGAACAATCGTCCGACGGCGCCACTCATCAACGTCGCGGTTGCTGCGTCCTCGCGCTCCGGCAGGTCTACCAGCACCATCAGATCCGACGATACAGTGCCTTGCGCCGGGATCATTTGCTCCGGCCAGCCGGCTTCTGGCGCATCGGGCCCCGACCGCCAGGCGAGAAAGGCATCCATCGTATCGGGCAAGACGAACGGCGCCACGACATCGGGCGCAGTCTCGACGACGGGCGTCGCCGCTACGCGCGCCAGCCAGTTGCGCGGAGCTTCGTCGATCGTCGCATCAACCCCGGCCTCGCGCCACCAGTCGATTGCGCTTGCAGCGGCGTGTCGCCAGTCGAAATTTTGGTCAGCCCCCATCACTTGTCTTAGAGTCACTAGTTGACGGCGCGGTCAATTCGCTGGCACCGGGACAAGGACAAGACGTTCCCGGGACGCGACGAGCGCGCGTGTGAGGACGTCACGACGGAGGACGAAGATGAGCGACCGTGAGTCGATGCCCTATGACGTGGTGATCGTCGGTGCAGGCCCGGCAGGGCTGGCCGCGGCGATCCGGCTGAAGCAGCTTGCCGCCGAAAAGGGCAGCGACCTGTCGGTCTGTGTGCTGGAAAAGGGCTCCGAAGTCGGCGCGCATATCCTGTCGGGCGCGGTCGTCGATCCAAAGGCGCTCGACGAGCTGATCCCCGATTGGCGCGAGCGCGGCTGCCCGATGGCGGAAGTGCCGGTCAACGACAACCAGCACTGGATCCTGACCCGGACCAAGCAGTTCGGCATGCCGCACTTCGTCACGCCCCCCTTCATGCACAACAAGGGCACCTATACCGGCAGCCTGGGCAATCTGTGCCGCTGGCTGGCGGGGCAGGCGGAAGAGCTTGGCGTCGAGATATTCCCCGGTTTTGCGGCTGCGGAAGTGCTGTTCAACGCCGATGGCTCGGTCAAGGGCGTGGCGACGGGCGATATGGGCGTGGCGCGCGACGGCACGCACAAGCCGGATTACACGCCGGGCCTTGAGCTGCACGCCAAATACACCTTCTTCGGCGAAGGCGTGCGCGGGCACCTTTCGAAGGAACTGATCCGCAATTTCGACCTGGCCAAAGACAGCCAGCCGCAGGTCTATGGCCTGGGCATCAAGGAACTTTGGGACATCGATCCCGAAAATCACTTTCCCGGCCGCGTGATCCATACCCAGGGATGGCCGTTAACCGAGACCGAGGGCTCGAATGGCGGCGGCTTCCTCTATCACCAAGCCAATGGTCAGGTCGCGCTCGGCTTCGTCACCTGGCTCAACTATTCCAACCCCTATCTCTCGCCGTTCCAGGAAATGCAGCGCTGGAAGACACATCCGGCAATCGCGGCGATCCTGAAGGGTGGCAAGCGGGTTTCCTATGGCGCGCGTGCGATCAGCGATGGCGGATTCCAGGCAGTACCGAAGCTGGTCTTCCCTGGTGGTGCGTTGATCGGCGACAGCGCCGGTTTTCTTAACGTACCGCGCATCAAGGGCAGCCATACCGCGATGAAATCGGGCATGATGGCTGCCGAGGCGGCGTTCGACGCCGTGACGGCGGGTCGCGAACATGACGAACTGGGCGCTTATCCCGACGCGTATCAGACCAGCTGGGTGGCCAAGGAATTGTCCAAGGTCCGCAATGTATTGCCGCTGGTCGAGAAGTTCGGCGAGCTGATCGGGTCGGGTCTGGCCGGCATCACCATGTGGGCCGAGCATCTCGGCATAAAAATGCCCTTCACGATGAAGCACCACAAGGACAATGAGACGCTGTGGCGCAAGGACCTGGTCAAGCCGATCGCCTATCCCAAGCCTGATGGCGTGCTGACTTTCGATCGCCTTTCCTCGGTGTTCCTGTCGAACACCAATCACGAGGAGGATCAGCCGGTCCATCTGACGCTCAAGGATCCGGCCATCCCGGTCGAGTATGACCTGCCAATGTATGACGAGCCGGCGCAACGCTATTGCCCGGCGGGCGTTTACGAGATTGTGGGCGAAGAAACCGGCGATCCCAAATTCGTCATCAACGCCCAGAACTGCGTCCACTGCAAGACGTGCGACATCAAGGATCCGACCCAGAACATCAACTGGGTCGTCCCCGAAGGCGGCGGAGGGCCGAACTATCCGAACATGTAACCGCCTGTTGCTGCTGGGGTTCGCACTTGGTGCGACGGGCCCGGTGTTTGCCAATGTCGGGTCGACCGTCGATCTTACCGCTTATGCGCGCGCACGCGCTGCCGATGGCGATGGGCGCACGCAAATTGCGGTGGCGGGTTACGACAAGGCGCTGCTCCAGGCGCCGGACAGCGTCACCGTCGCGCGGCGCGCCTATCGTGAAGCGCTGGAGGCGGGCGACGATGCACTGATCGATCGGTCGCTGGCGGTCCTTCAGAAAAATGGCGAAGGGCCGCCCGACGCGGCATTGCTCGCGCTCGCCACGGCGATCAGGAAGAACGACCTTCCCGCCCAGAACGTGGCGCTGGATCGGATTGGCAAGGGACCGTTCGAATTTGCCCAGGCCTCGCTCCGGGCATGGGTGACCTTCGGCGCCGGAGGCGACGCGCTGGCCGGGCTCGATCCGGCAAAGGGCAAATCGATCGCGCGCCGCTTCAATACCGAAAATCGCGCGCTGCTGTTGATCGCGAGCGGGCGGATCGATGAAGGGGTGATCGCGCTGCAGGCGTTGCTGGGCACTGATCAGGCGAGCCTCGACTTGCGAGTCAACGCCGCGCAGTTGCTCGCGGGGGAGGGGCGCGGCGATCTCGCCCAGGCGCTGTTGCGCGGGGATGACCGGGTGATCGTCGCTTTCCGTTCGCGGCTCGGCAATGGCGTGAAGCCATCGGCCGGGTTCGGCCTGTCGCGCCTGCTGCTCAGGCTCGCCGCCGATCTAGCGGAAGGCGATCCGACGCCGATCTCGATCGCCCTGATCCGCGCCGCGCTGCGGGTCGAGCCGGACAATGACCGGGCGCGGTTGCTGCTCGCCGACGCCTTGTCGCGGAATGATGCCAGCGAAGGCGCGCTGCTGGTTCTGCAGGCGATCGGCCCCGACAGCCCGTTTCACGCCGTCGCGCTCGACGCACGCATTACGGTGCTCAACCGCGCCGGCGATTCGGCGAGAGCACTGCTTGCGGCAACGGCGCTATCGGCTGCGCCCGGCGCAGACAGCGAGGATGCAACGCGGCTCGGCGGCCTGTTCCTCACTGCGCGGCGCTATAATGACGCGGCCAAGGCCTTCGCGCTGTCGATCAAGCGCGTCGGCAATGAGGTAACCTGGGCGCATTATCTTCAACTCGGCAGTGCGCTCGATCAGGCGAAACGTTGGCCGGAAGCACGCAAGGCGCTGGAAAAGGCTGTAGCGCTGGCGCCAGACGAACCGCTGGCGCTCAATTATCTTGGCTATGCCCGGATCGAGCGCGGTGAAAAGATCGCGGAATCGCGTGCGATGCTTGAACGCGCCAGCAGTCTCGCTCCCAACGACGCGTCCGTCACCGATTCGCTTGCCTGGGCCTATTTTCGCACTGGCGACGCGCCCCGCGCCCTGCCGCTGCTCGAACGCGCCGCGCGAGCGGAACCCGCCAATGGCGATATCGCCGAGCATCTCGGCGATGCCTATTGGGCCGTAGGCCGCCGCTACGAGGCGCGCTATTCCTGGCGCGCCGCGGCGATTGTCGCCAACCCCGGCGACACCGCGCGGCTCGCTGCCAAGATCGCTTCCGGCCCGGTCGAGGGCACCCAGCGCCCGTGATCATCGAAAAGGCGCCGGCCAAGATCAATCTCGCGCTCCACGTGCGTGCGCGCCGCGCCGACGGCTATCATGAGATCGAGACGCTGTTCGCGTTCCTGACGGATGGGGACGAAGTGCGGCTGACGCAGGGATCTTCAGGGTTCGATATCGATGGCCCGTTTGCAGCCGATCTGGCGGCGGACGGCGATAATCTGGTGATGCTCGCCGTAAAGATATTCGCGCAGAAGTTTGATTTACCGAGTGAAATATCAATAGTGCTGCAAAAGAATCTGCCCATCGCTTCGGGTATCGGGGGCGGGTCGGCGGATGCTGCTGCAACGTTGCGCGCCCTCGCCAGACTCCACGACGTTCCGCTCGACGATCGCCGGCTGATCGCCTGCGCAGAGACGCTTGGCTCAGACGTACCGGCTTGTCTGCTCGGCCGGAGCGCGATCGGTACGGGCAGGGGAGAGCAACTCAAGCCGCTGGCCGGCCTGTCGGGAACACCCGTGTTGCTGGTCAATCCCAGGGTTGCCGTGTCGACCGCCACGGTGTTCAGCGCCTGGGACGGGGGTGATCGCGGCCCGATCGGCAATGGGCCCTTGCTCGATCGCGCGCGCAGCGGCCGAAACGATCTCGAAGCACCGGCCCGTGTTGCCGCGCCGGTAATCGGGGAGGTGCTCGACCAACTGGCGCAGTATGCCGATCCGATGCTGGTCCGCATGTCCGGATCCGGAGCGACCTGCTTCGCGCTCTACGAAACAGACCGGGATCGGGGTATTGCCATGGCCGCGATCCGCGCCAGCCGACCCGGCTGGTGGTGTCTCGAATCGACACTCGCATGACACTATTCCGTCCCAGATCGGCACAGAATCAAGCTCGTCTCCACGCTCGCCCTTCTTACGACGCATCTGGCACCGCTCTTGCTCCGTACCGGTCGAACGGATCCGTCGCCCTGCGTGCCGCGTCCGCTGATGGTCCACGGTCCCCCCGCGCGCCATCTGACCGGAAGAGCGGTGGGCTGCGTCCTGCCGCTCTTCTCGTCTCCATATGAGCACCCCGACCCTTATCGACGGCAAGAGCGGCGGCATCCTGCTGATCTGCGATCATGCGTCCAACGCCGTGCCGCAGGGCATCGATCTCAGCATCGACCCGGCGTTGCTCGACAAGCATATTGCGATCGATATCGGCGCGGAACCGCTGACCCGAACCCTTGCCGCGCAGCTCGGCGCGCCCGCAATCCTTGCGACCGTATCGCGCCTGGTCATCGATCTCCACCGCCAGCCCGATCATCCGTCACTGATCCCGGCGATCAGCGATGGGCATGTGATCCCGGGCAATGCCGACGCCGATCGCGCGGCGCGCATCGTACAGTTTCACGCACCCTATCATCGCGCACTCGCCCAACTGGTCCGGCGACATCAGCCGGTATTGCTCGCCTCGATCCACAGTTTCACGCCCGAGCTCGAGCATGGCGGGGCAGGGCGCCGTCCGTGGGAAGCGGGCATTCTCTACAATCGCGATACCCGCGCTGCGCATCTCGCCGTCGAGCTGTTGCGCGCAGCGGGCATCCCGACCGGCGACAATGAGCCCTATTCCGGCCGCATTCTCAACGCGACTCTCAACCGGCACGGCGAGGCCAATGGCATCGCCAGTCTGGCAATCGAAGTCCGCAATGACGAGATCGCCCATGCCGCGGGCGTCGCGCGCTGGGGCGAAATTCTTGGCTCGACGCTCGAAACCATACGCAATAGACTTGCGTCAAAGGCCTCTCCCGCGACATAGGCTGTCGCATGACCCGCATATTCGACAAGTCTCGCCTGCCGAGCCGCCATGTTTCCGTCGGCCCTGAACGCGCGCCCCACCGCAGCTATTACTACGCCATGGGCATCTCCGAAGAGGATATCGCCCGGCCGTTCGTCGGGCTCGCGAGCGCCGGGAACAATTCCGCGCCGTGTAACACCACGCTCGATGCCCAGGCCGACGCGGCACAAGCCGGTGTTATCGCAGGCGGTGGCATGCCGCGCCGGTTCAACACCATCACCGTCACCGACGGAATCGCGATGGGTCATCAGGGAATGAAATCCTCGCTGGTCAGCCGCGAGGTGATCGCCGATTCGGTCGAACTCAGCGTGCGCGGCCATTGCTATGACGCGCTGGTCGGTTTTGCCGGCTGCGACAAATCGCTTCCCGGCATGATGATGGCGATGCTGCGCCTCAATGTGCCGAGCATCTTCGTCTATGGCGGATCGATCCTGCCCGGCAGCTATCACGGCAAGGACGTCACCGTGGTCGATGTGTTCGAGGCGGTCGGCCAGTATGCGGCCGGCGGATGCCCGTTGCAGGAACTGATCGAACTCGAAAAGGTCGCTTGCCCCGGGCACGGCGCGTGCGGTGGTCAGTTCACCGCCAATACCATGGCTTGTGTCGGCGAAGCGATCGGCCTGTCGCTGCCCAATTCCAACATGATGCCGGCGCCCTATCGCGGCCGTGACGAGATTGCGCGCGCGGCTGGCGATCAGGTCATGGCGCTGCTTGAGGCGAATATCCGCCCGCGCGACATCTGCACCCGCGAGGCGTTCATCAATGCCGCCCGCGTCGTCGCGGCAACCGGCGGCTCGACCAACGGCGCGCTGCATCTTCCCGCCATGGCCAATGAGGCGGGGATCGAGTTCGATCTGTTCGACGTTGCAGAGGCTTTTAAATCAACGCCTTATATCGCTGACCTGAAACCGGGCGGAAAGTATGTCGCCAAGGACATGTACGAGGCGGGCGGCGTCTATATGCTGATGAAGACGATGCTCGAGGGCGGGTTCCTGGACGGCAATTGCCTGACCGTGACCGGCAAGACGCTGGGCGAGAATATCGACCAGGTTACCTGGAACCCCGACCAGAAGGTCATTTATGACGTCAAGACGCCGATCACCGCGACCGGCGGTGTGGTCGGCCTGCGCGGCAGCCTCGCACCCGATGGCGCGATCGTGAAGGTCGCGGGCATGCACCGCCTGCAGTTCAGCGGCCCCGCGCGGGTGTTCGATTGTGAGGAGGATTGTTTCGCGGCGGTCGAGGCGCGCGAAATCGTCGAGGGCTGCGTCATCGTGATCCGCTATGAGGGCCCCAAGGGCGGCCCCGGCATGCGCGAGATGCTGTCGACCACTGCCGCACTTTATGGTCTTGGCCTTGGCGAGAAGGTCGCCCTGATCACCGATGGCCGTTTTTCGGGCGCGACGCGCGGATTCTGCATCGGCCATGTCGGGCCGGAAGCGGCCGATGGCGGGCCGATCGCGCTGGTGGAGGACGGCGATATCATCAGCATCGACGCGGCAGTGGGAACGATCGACCTGGATGTCGCGGATGATGTGCTTGCTGAGCGACGGGCCCGTTGGCAGCCTCGAGTGAACGACTACCAGTCCGGTGCGCTGTGGCGCTATGCGGCAACGGTCGGTCCGGCCTATAAGGGGGCGGTCACGCACCCGGGAGCCAGTGCCGAACGTCATGTCTATGCGGATATCTAGCGAAAGCCTGCTTCTTCTCCCAGTCGCACTGAGTGTTGCCGCGCTGAGCCTGGCCGCCTGCGGCGAGACCAAGACCGACCATTCCACTCTTGCCAAGGTCGAGGCCGAACAGCGCGCCGCGATCGAGGACAAGGGGGAGCTGGTCTGTGCCCAGGGCGGTTCACGCGATTTCGCGCGCGTCTGCACCGTCGATCGTGAGACTACGGCCGATGGACTGATCCTGACCGTGCGCCATCCCGACGGTGCCTTCCACCGTCTGCTGGTGACCAAGGACGGGCGCGGAGTGATCGCGGCCGACGGGGCTGAACAGGCCGAGGTCACCGTGCTGGCCGACAACAAGATCGAGGTGGCGCTGGGCGGGGATCGCTATCGTCTGCCGGCCACCGTACGCGGACCCGCTGCCGCGAAGCCATGACGCCACTTTCCGGTAAACCTGTAGTAACTGCAGCGAAAATGCGCGCGGCGGAAGAGGCGGCGATTGCCGACGGAACCTCCGTCGACATTCTGATGGCCCGCGCCGGAACCGAGGTCGCTCAGACAATCAGGCGGCTCGCATCGGGCAGCGAAGTGCTGATCCTGTGCGGTCCCGGAAATAATGGCGGCGACGGCTATGTCGCGGCCGCGGCGTTGCGGGCCTGGAGCCTGCCGGTGCGCGTCGCTGCGCTCGCGCCGCCGGCGACCGACGCGGCCCGCAATGCCTGTGCGGGCTGGTCCGGGCCAGTCGAGACGCTGGCCGAAACGAAATCCGCACCGATCCTGGTCGATGCCCTGTTCGGCACCGGCCTGTCGCGTGCGCTCGACCCGGCGATCGTCGCCGCACTGCGGCGGCTGAACGCTCGTGCCCGCTTGTCGATCGCGGTCGATCTGCCGAGCGGCGTGGATACCGACCGCGGCGTGGCGCTTGGCGATATTCCCGCCGCTGACGTCACGCTGGCGCTTGGGGCGCCGAAACCCGCTCATCTGCTTTACCCAGCCGCCGGTCTGTGCGGTGCGATACGCGTGCTCGATATCGGCGTGCCGGCGTCCAGTGACGTCATGGTGCTGGCCGCACCGGATCTGCCGATGCCGGGTCCGGACTCGCATAAATATTCGCGCGGCATGGTCGCGGTCGTCGGTGGCGACATGCCGGGAGCCGCCGAACTGTCCGCTATCGCGGCGCTCCGGGCGGGTGCCGGCTATGTTCTGTTGCTCGCCGAGCATGGCGCCCTGCAACCCCATGCCATCGTGCGCAAGGCGTTCACGCCGGATGCGTTGACCGACAAGCGCATCGGCGCGTTGATTATCGGGCCCGGCCTCGGACGCGGCGACGAGGCACGCGCTCGCCTCGATCAGGCTCTGGCGTCAGCCGTTCCCCTGGTGATCGACGGCGATGCGCTTCACCTGCTCGACACCGCGCGTCTCGATGTCGTTCGAAACCGCGCCGTTCCCGTCATCATGACGCCACATGCGGGCGAGTTCGATGCGCTGTTCGGGAAGGGCGAGGAGAGCAAGATCGACCGCGCTCGTGCTGCTGCCTTGCGATCGGGTGCGACGATCATCTTCAAGGGCGCCGATACCGTCATCGCATCGCCGCAAGGGGCGGTTCGCGTTGCGCAATCCGCCAATGCCTGGCTGTCGACCGCCGGCACCGGCGACGTTCTGGCCGGAGCGGTCGGCGCTTTCCTGTCGGGGAATGCAAACATTGCTTTCGATGCCGCCTGTGCCGGCGTATGGGCGCATGCCCGCGCCGCCCGGCGGCTGCGTGGCGCCTTTATTGCCGATGATCTTGCAGACGCCCTGACGGCCGTCAGGAGCAGACTATGACCGATACCATCGTCCGCGTCGCCGCCCGAGGCGACGGCATCACTGCCGATGGTCGTCATGCCGCACTCGCAGCGCCGGGCGATCAGCTCACGATCAGCGGTGACGTCATTCCGGGCCCGCATCATCAGGCGCCGCCATGCCGCCACTTTCCGCGTTGCGGCGGCTGCCAGCTCCAGCATCTCGATGACTCCAGCTACAGCGACTTCATCACTGACCGCATCGTCGGCGCACTGGCAGCACACAGCCTGGAAACGGACATCCGCACGCCGTTATTGTCGCCGCCGTTCAGCCGCCGCCGTGCCGTACTGCAGGCCGAGATGAAGGGCGGCCGCATCCAGATCGGCTTCAGCGAGAATGCCAGCCATGTCCTGGTCGATATCGAGGAGTGCCATATCCTCACCCCGGCACTGTTCGCGGTGATCGCGCCGCTGCGACCGCTGCTCGCCAAATTCCTCAGGAAGAACCGCCGAGCGCGCTTGCATCTGACCGAGGCCGACCAAGGTATCGACCTGCTGATCGAAGGGATTGAGCCGGAAGGGCTCGCAGCGGCCGAAGCGATCAGCGACTTCTGCGCCCGGCACAATGTCGCACGCTTCGCGATCGACAGCGGCCTTGGCCCCGAGGTGCGCTGGGAACCTGAGCCAGTCACCATCTCCCTGAGCGGGGTGCCGGTCGCATTGCCAACCGGCGCCTTTCTGCAGGCGACGCGGGAGGGGGAGGCGGCGCTGATCGCGGCCGTTCGGGAGGCAATCGGGGAAGCGACGACGACTGCCGATCTGTTCGCCGGCCTCGGCACCTTCACCTTCGCGCTGCCCGGCCGCGTTTATGCCGGAGAAGCGGCACGCGACGCGATCGGCTCGCTCAAATCGGCCGCAGCGCTGGCCCGTCGCCAGATCTTTGCCGATCATCGCGACCTGTTCAGGCGCCCGTTGACCGTCGCAGAACTGGATCGGTTCCAGGCGATCATCCTTGATCCGCCTCGTGCCGGAGCCCGTGAACAGGCATTGCTGATGGCCGATTCCCGCCCCCCCGTGATCGCCTATGTTTCATGCAATCCCAGTAGCTTTGCACGCGATTCGGAGATGCTGTGCAAAGGCGGATATACGCTCGACTGGATCCAGCCGGTCGGTCAGTTCCGCTGGTCGACCCATGTCGAACTGGCGGCGCGGTTCAGTCGCTAGCTTGGCAGGCAGTCGAAGGGAGCCGTTCTTCGCCAAGCTCAGCACGAGCGGGAAAAGGTGATTCCACTCAAGTCGATAAGACCCCAGAGGCTTATCTCTGAGGGATCCAGATGTTTTCGACATTGAGAAAGAGCGTGCCGGTACAAGCCCGGCAAGCAATGAGATGCCTGACCCCAAGTGATGGTTGAATCGCTGCCGGCAACGGACCTCCGGGCGGGGCGACGGGAGATATGGGACACCGGAAGTGTCGGATATTTCTGGGGCTATCGCGTCGGCGGGATATCTGCCCCCAAAATCCCGCTTATCTCAGACCGTCCTTGTAAGAGGCTGGAGATATGGGACACCAGTCTGTCGCATATGTCGGGCCACCGTCCGGCCAAAGAGACCGAATAATATCATTATATATCAGATATTTAAATACAAAAAATAAGACACTGGAGCCTGACATCACCCCAAGCGATCTCCATTCAGGGTGAGCGATGGCGGTGGCCCGGTCAGGGATAGTCCGCCCGGAGAAAGAACAACCCGTCGGGCGGTGCATTGAGCCCAAGTGCCGCCCGGTCCCGGGCCTCCAGCGCGGCACTCATATCGTTCGCGGACCATTTCCGCTGACCGACCAGCGCCAGGCACCCGACCATCGAGCGCACCTGATGATGCAGGAAGGACCGTGCCGATGCCCGTACCAGGATCCGCTCGCCCTCGCGCACCACATCGAGCCGGTCGAGCGTGCGCACCGGGCTGTCGGCCTGGCAATGCGCGGAGCGGAAGGTGGTGAAGTCATGGCGTCCCACCAGCCGCGCTGCGCCCTCGGCCATGGCGTCGGCATCAAGGTCGATCGGTACCCGCCAGGCCAGCCCGCGTTCGACGGTCAGCGGCGCCCGGCGTGTGACGATGCGATACTCATAATGCCGCGCCAGGCAGGTGAAGCGCGCATGCCAGTCGTCCGGCACGATCTCGCATGCCAGAATCGCCACCGGATCGGGCCGCAGCTTCGCGTTGAGTGCTTCCATCAGCCGGAACGGGGTGATCGGCCGCATGACGTCGACATGCGCGCGCATGCCCAACCCATGGACTCCGGCATCGGTGCGTCCCGCCGCGTGCACCGCCACCGTCTCGCCGGTAATCGCCAGCGCCGCCGCCTCGATGGCTGCCTGGACGCTTGGTCCGTGGCTTTGACGTTGCCAGCCCATGAAGGGCCGGCCATCGAATTCGACGGTCAGCGCAAAGCGTGTCACGTCAGAACCGTTCCGGCCGGAACCGAAAAGCCGCGCAGCAACTCGACTGACGTCATGACGCCACGCCCGGCGCGCTGGACCTGAACCGGCACCAGTACGCCATCCGCGCAGCCAATCTCCAGCGAGTCACCAATGACCAGCCCGGGCTGAGCCGAGCCGGGTTTTGCCACGGCTTCGAGAATTCGAATGCGTTCGCCCGCGACTTCGAAAAAGGCACCCGGTACCGGGTTGAAGGCGCGAATCTGGCGCTCGACCTCGATCGCGCTGCGGGTGAAATCGATCCGGGCCTCGGCCTTGTCGATCTTGGCAGCATAGGTGACGCCATCGTCCGGCTGTGGTTCGGCCGGATAGGCATTCAGATCGGCAAGTGCCTTCACCATCAGCCGCGCACCCATTGCGCTCAGTTCATCGGTCAGTTCGCCGGCGGTCCTGGCGTCAATGGCGGTCGCCTCGCGCAGCAGGACCGGCCCGGTGTCGAGACCTGCCTCCATCTGCATGATGCAGACGCCCGTCTCGTCATCGCCGGCGAGGATCGCACGCTGGATCGGCGCGGCACCACGCCATCTCGGCAGGAGCGACGCATGGACGTTCAGGCAACCGCGGCGGGGCGCGTCGAGCACCGCACGCGGCAGGATCAATCCATAAGCCGCGACAACCGCGATATCGGCCCCGAAACCTGAGAATTCCGCCTGCGCCTCCGCATCGCGCAACGAGATCGGCGTCCGCACCGTCAGCCCCAGCGTCTCGGCACGCGCCTGAACCGGGGAGGGAGTCAGCGCCTTGCCGCGCCCCGCACGGCGCGGCGGCTGGCTATAGACCGCCGCGACATCGTGGCCGGCGTCGACCAGCGCCTGCAATATCGGCACCGAGAATTCGGGCGTGCCCATGAAGATGATCCGCATGTCTATGCTCTGGCCGCTTGCCGGAGGGCAGCGCAACCCCCTATCTGTTCCAAATGGCATCTCCCGAGATCGAAGCCCTGACACAGGCTCTGGCGCGGCTCCCCGGCCTGGGGCCGCGTTCGGCACGGCGCGCGGTGCTGCACTTGCTCAAGAAGCGCGAAACCGCGCTCGGGCCGTTGCTCAATGCTTTGAACGCAGTCGAGGAAAACCTCGCAACCTGCTCGAATTGCGGTAATATCGATACAACTAACCCGTGCGGAATTTGTACCGACCCGCGCCGCGATTCGCGCGCGTTGTGCGTGGTCGAGGAGGTTGCCGATCTCTGGGCACTTGACCGCTCGCGCCTGTTTCCCGGACGCTTCCATGTCCTTGGCGGCAGGCTTTCGGCCTTGGAAGGCATTCGGCCGGAGGATCTGACGATCGATTCGCTGGTGCGCCGGATCGAAGCCGGCGGCACTGACGAGGTGGTGCTGGCGATGAACGCAACGCTCGAGGGGCAGACCACCGCGCATTATATCGCCGAGCGAATCGAGCGCTTCCCGATCCGCGTGACTCAGCTCGCTCATGGCCTGCCGGTGGGTGGCGAACTCGACTATCTCGACGAAGGCACGCTGGCGCAGGCGTTGCGGGCGCGACGACCGGTCGCTTGACGTCAGGCCCGCTCTTTCCTAGCTCGCGGCAATGGCAATATTGGAAATCCTCGAAGTCCCGCATCCCGGCCTGCGCGCCGTAGCGAAGCCCGTCGCCGCTGTGGACGATTCAATCCGCGCGATCGTCTCCGACATGTTCGACACGATGTATGATGCGCGTGGCATCGGCCTAGCCGCGACTCAGGTCGCGATCGAGCAGCGCATCGTCGTGATCGATCTGCAGGAGCCGGAAAGCGACGAGAAGGACGCCAAGCCGGTCCGGGTACCGCATGTCTTCATCAATCCGGAGATCGTGTCGGTCAGCGACGAAATCGCTTCCTATACTGAGGGCTGCCTCTCGATTCCCGAGCAATATGCCGAGGTCGAGCGCCCCGCGCGCTGCACGATCAAATGGCTCGATGGCGACGGCAAGGCGCATGGGCAGGAATTTGACGGCCTGATGGCGACCGCGATCCAGCATGAGATCGACCATCTCAACGGCGTGCTGTTCATCGACCATATCTCGCGGCTGAAGCGCGACATGGTACTGAAGAAGCTGGCCAAGGCGCGCAAGGCGGCCTGAGGGTATCTGGCCTTCTCCCCTGGGGGAGAAGCGGTGGTTCCGATCGAGTCAGGTAAACTCTTTTCCGTCATACCCGCGAAAGCGGGTATCCCGCTGCTTTGTCCCGCACTGAGAAGAAGCGGGATACCCGCTTTCGCGGGAATGACAGGGCGGTTCGATCAAATGTCCTCCTGCCAAAAAGTCAGAACAGCCCTTCGATCTCGCCATTTGCCCCGAACCGGATCGACTCCGCCGCCGGCACGCGCGGCAATCCCGGCATGGTCATGATCTCACCGCAGATCGCCACGACGAATCCCGCGCCCGCCGACAGCCGCACTTCGCGCACCGGCACGACATGCCCGGTGGGGGCGCCGAGCTTCGCCGGATCGGTAGAGAAGCTGTACTGGGTCTTCGCCATGCAGACGGGCAGGGCGCCAAACCCGGCATCCTCCCACCGTTTCAGCTGTGCATGCACGCCCGGATCGGCAATCGCCTCTTCCGCGCGATAGATACGCGTCGCGACGGTGTTGATCTTGTCGAACAGCGACAATCCGTCGTCGTAGAGCGGCGCGAATTGCGGCGTCGCATGATCGCACAGTTCGGCGACCTTTTCAGCCAGCGCCTGTGCGCCCACGCCGCCATCGGCCCAATGCGTGCACAGGATCGCTTCGGACCCCTGCGCCGCGGCGATTTCGCGGATCACTTCAAGTTCTGCCTCGGTATCCGTCGAGAATTTGTTGATCGCGACGATCGCCGGCACCCCGAACTGCCGCACATTTTCGATATGCCGCGCCAGATTGACGCCGCCGCGCCGTACAGCCTCGGGATCGGCGATGCCGAGATCCGCCTTGGCCACACCGCCATTCATCTTCAGCGCGCGCACGGTCGCGACGATCACCGCCGCTGACGGTTTCAGCCCGGACTGACGGCATTTGATGTCGAAGAATTTCTCGGCGCCCAGGTCCGCTCCGAATCCCGCCTCGGTCACCACATAATCGCCCAGGCCAAGCGCGGCGCGGGTGGCGATTACCGAATTGCAGCCATGCGCGATGTTTGCGAACGGCCCGCCATGGACGAACGCCGGATTGCCCTCCAGCGTCTGCACCAGATTGGGTTTCACGGCCTGAGCCAGCAGCACCGCCATCGCGCCATCGGCTTTCAGGTCGCGCGCGGTGACCGGCTGCTTGCCGCGCGTATAGGCGACGACAATCCGCCCCAATCGCGCCTCGAGATCTTCCAGATCGCTCGCCAGGCACAGGATCGCCATGACCTCCGACGCGACCGTGATGTCGAAGCCGCTCTCACGCGGGTAGCCATTGGCGGGACCGCCGAGCGACTGGGCGATGTCGCGCAGCGCCCGGTCGTTCATGTCGAGCACGCGCCGCCACACGATCCGCCGTACGTCGATATCGAGCGCATTCCCCCAATGTACGTGATTGTCGATCATCGCCGCGAGCAGATTGTGCGCCGATGTGATGGCATGGAAATCGCCGGTGAAATGGAGGTTGATATCCTCCATCGGCACGACCTGGGCATAACCGCCGCCAGCGGCTCCGCCCTTCGTGCCGAAACACGGCCCGAGCGATGGCTCGCGCAGGCACAATATCGCGCGCTTGCCGATCCGGTTGAGCGCATCGGCCAGCCCGACCGAAGTGGTCGACTTGCCCTCGCCGGCCGGGGTCGGGTTGATCGCGGTGACGAGGATCAGCTTGCCCTGTTTTCCCGTCGCCGGGACGCGGGACAGGTCGATCTTCGCTTTGAAATGACCATAGGGTTCGACCGCCTGGGGAGGGATTGATAGCGTGGCGGCAATCTCATTGATCGGCTTCAGGATGGCGGCGCGGGAAATCGCGATGTCGGTCTGCATGGCGCCCGTCCTAGCCAAGGGCTGGCGCAACACAATCCTCCACGCTAGGGTTCCTGCAATGTTCCATCGAGATTCCAAATGACCGGCCTGACCATTTCGTTACTGTTGATTGTCGCTCTGCTGGCAGGGCTTGGGGCGGGCTGGTTCCTCGGCGGAAGGGGAAGCGCCGAGATGCGCGCCGAGCGCGATGCGCGCGCCGAAGAGTATAAACGTGTCCTTGTCGATCTCGCTTTGGCCGAGGAGCGGGCGCGGGCAGCCGTGCAACTTGCCGGGACGCTCGAGATCATTCGCGATGAGCGCGACATCGCGCGCACCGATCTTGCCACGCTGAAGGCGCAGGCCGGCGCCTTCGAGGCGCGCCTGACCGAGCTGCGCGAGGCGAAGGATTTGATGGCTGCGCAGTTCGCCGAGGTGTCCAACAAGCTGCTCATCGAAGCGCAGGAGACTTTCCTCACCCGCGCCGATGCGCGGTTCAAACAGTCGGAGGAAACCGCCGGCCAGAACCTCAAATCGATGCTCCAGCCGGTCAGCGACCGCCTGCTGAAATATGAGGAGACGGTCACCAAGGTCGAATCCGAGCGCAAGGGCGCCTTCGATCAGCTCAAAGGGCAACTCGAAGGGCTACGCGTCGGTCAGGAGAAGGTCAGCAGCGAGGCCGCGAAGCTGGTCAATTCGCTGCGCAACGCGCCCAAATCGCGTGGCCGCTGGGGCGAGCAGCAATTGAAGAATGTGCTCGAAACCTGCGGCCTGTCCGAACATACCGATTTCCAGACCGAGGTCAGCATAGCGGGGGGCGATGAAGGCGGACGGCTACGACCGGACGCGATCGTGAGGGTGCCGGGTGGCCGCAGCCTGGTGATCGACGCCAAGGTTTCGCTCAATGCCTATCAGGACGCCTTTGGCGCGGTGGATGAAGACGAGCGAACCCGCGGGCTGGTGCTGCACGCCGCATCGATGAAGGCGCATATCAATGGGCTCGGCAACAAGGCCTATTGGAGCCAGTTCGCCGATGCCCCGGATTATGTCATCATGTTCGTGCCCGGTGAGCATTTTCTGTCGGCCGCGCTCGAACAGGAACCAGCTCTGTGGGACTTCGCGTTCGAAAAGCGCGTGCTGCTCGCCACCCCGACCAACCTGATCGCGATCGCGCGCACGGTCTCGGCGGTGTGGCGCCAGGAACGGCTCGCCAAGGAAGCGCGCCAGATCGGCGAACTGGGCAAGGAACTGTACGACCGGCTGGCCAAGGCGGCCGGAGATCTGCGCAAGGTCGGGGGCGGACTGACCTCGGCGGTCAACAATTACAACGCCTTTGTTTCCAGTTTCGAAAGCCGTACGCTGGTCACGGCACGCAAGCTCAAGGACCTCAACATCGAGCCGGGCGCGCGCGAGATCGAGGACGTCCCCCCCGTCGAGGCACTGGCGCGCTATGGCGACGCGCCGGCATTGCTCGAAAGCAGCCTGGATGAGGCGGCCGAGTAAGTCCCGACCGGGCAAAGGTTTACAGCATCGACCGATCCGGTATCCGTTGGCGATGGCCAAGCTTCTTGTCCCCGGAGACCTCGCACCCTGGTTCCACGCCGCCGCACTTGGCGGCAGTCCGCGTTACGCATTCGACACCGTTGCCGGCCGGGCGATCGTCCTGCTGTTCCATGGCAGCGCCGGCTGGCCCGCAAGCCAGGCCGCCCTGCAGGTGGTCGAACGTCACCGGCATCTGTTCGACGATGCCAATGCCTGCTTCTTCGGCGTCTCGATCGATCCGCGCGATGTCACGGAACAGCGCATCGAGCCTTCATTGCCCGGCATCCGCTGGTTCCTCGATCAGGATCGGGCCGTATCCGGACGATATGGCGCAGTCGATAACGAACGAGAGGCACAGCGCTATCGCCCGCATTGGCTGCTGCTCGATGCGATGCTCCGCGTTGTCGACCGTGCCGAGATCTCCGACGGCGAAACGATCATGGCCGGGCTTGAGGCGCTGATCGGGCACAGTCGGGATCATGGCCAGGATGTCAGTGCGCCGGTGCTGATCGCGCCGCGCATATTGGAGCCCGCACTCTGTCGCCAGCTGATCGAGCTCTATGAGCGACAGGGCGGTGAGGAGTCCGGCTTCATGCGCGAAGAGAATGGAATGACCGTCCTCAAGGTCGACCATGCCCATAAGCGGCGGTCGGACTGTACCATCGAGGACGAGCAATTGATCGCGGCGCTCAGGGTGCGTCTCAACCGCTTCCTGCGCCCGATGATCAGCCGCGCCTTTCAGTTCGATGCGACGCGGATCGAACGCTGGATCGTCGCCTGTTACGATGACGATCAAGGCGGGGGCCATTTTCGCGCGCACCGCGACAACACCACCAAGGGTACGGCGCATCGTAAATTCGCCTGCACGATCAACCTCAATGCCGAAGACTATGAGGGGGGCGATCTGCGTTTTCCCGAATTCGGCGGACGCACCTATCGCGCACCGACTGGCGGCGCAGTCGTCTTTTCCTGCTCGTTGCTGCATGAAGCGACGCCCGTCACTCGCGGCAAGCGCTACGCCTTTCTGCCATTTCTGTATGATGATGCCGGCGCGGCGTTGCGGGAAGAGAATCTGCGCTTCCTGTCGCCCGAGTTCGGCAACTACAAGGCCGGGGTGCAGAAGTGATACCGTTCGACAACCAATGAGGTGAATCGTGGCACTCTTGATCGCGCTATTGCTCGGAACCGCCGGCGCTTCTCCCAGCGTGCCGGCAACGCATCAACAAGCACCGGTCGAGAAAGTGCGGGACGCGCGACTCAGTCAGGCGCTCACTGCCTTGCTCGCCAAGAATAATGCTCTCGCCCTGCAGCTGTTCGATCCCTTGCTTGCCGAGTATGAAGCGCTTCATCGTAATGAAAAGAGCCAGATCTTCTGCGCCGAAGGGGCGCAGGAGACCCTGCTTTACCTCACCGAATCCGCTGCCGCGAAACCGCCCCGTAATGCCATCGCCATCGCGCCCGATTGGTGTCTGGCGCTGTGGGGCAAAGGCTATGTCCTGATCGACATGGGCAAGCCCGACGCCGGCATACCGTTTCTGCAGAAAGCGATCGCGATGCGGCCGCATCGTGCCCAGTACCTCAACGAGCTGGGATACGCCTTCAAACAGCTCAAGGACTGGCCTGCGTCGCTCGATGCCTATCGGCGCGCCGAGGAGGCGGCCGAGTCTTCCGGCCCGGACCGCGCCAGGGATCTGGGGCGCGCCTGGTTCGGCATCGCCTATGTCATGGTCGAGCTAGGCCGCTGGGATGACGCGGAGGCGCTGCTGCAGAAATGCCTCAAGCTCGATCCGAACAACGTGAATGCCAAGAGCGAGCTTGAGTACATCAAGAAGAACCGGCCGAAATCGATCTGACGACGCGCATCACCGCCGTCCGGGGAATGTCGGCACCAGCACGAGTCGGGCCTGGCCACGCCCGCTCAGCACCAGCTTTCCGCCGCGATTGGAGCTGATACTCAGCCGTTGATTGAACGCGCCGAGGATGGCCAGCTCCTGAGCCATTACCCCGGGCTGGCAGCCCATCTGAGTCGCCATCAAGGGGCCCGCGACCAGGAAACCACGCTCGAAACGATAGGTGCCGCCGAAATTGTTGCAGCCGGTGCTGCCGCCGATGCGGTTGCCGGTAAAGGTCACCGTTGCTGGCTTCGGGCCCCGCGTCGGCAGGCCGCCGACGCTCTCGATCCGCCACGCGCCGGAAAGCAACGATGCAGGGGCGGGGGCAGGTGCCACGATCGACCTGCCACCGCATCCGCTCACGGTGCGGCGCCCGATCGTCACCGTCACCTTGTCCGGATAGACCCGGTCGCTCATCCCGTCGCTGCAGCGGACATTGGTGATATCGACGGTGATGCGGTCGGCCACATAGCGCCTGCCGTTGAAGCTCGGTCGCGGTTCAGGCGTGGAGGCAGTCACCCTGGTCCGGCCATAATCGCCGACATAGCGGATCAGGTCGCGGTCGATCACCAGCGTCCAACCAGGTTCAGTGCCGACCGCTTCATAGAGCGGCGCGCGCTCCCGCTGGGCGAGCGCGGTGCCGCCCAGCAGCATGGTGGGCACGGCGAAGGCAAGGGTGAGGGCGAACTTCATGGCGGATCTCCTTGAACCATCGCGGCTAGCGCTGCGTGGCTGAACCGATCATGACGCAGCCGATCGGCACGCCGTCAGCCGCGGCGCTGCGCCAATACTTCATAGGCCATCACTGCCGTCGCCACCGCTGCGTTGAGGCTGTCGGCCTTGCCCAGCATCGGGATCTTGACCAGCAGGTCGCACTCGGCGGCATAGTTGGGCGGCATGCCCTGCGCTTCATTGCCGGTGAGCAGGAAGGTCGGCGAGGCATAGCGCGCGGCGCGGTAGTCGCTTTCGGTATCGAGACTGAGACCGACCAGTTGGCCGGGACCGCTGCGCAGCCATGGCACGAACTCCGACCATTCCGCCTGCACCACCGGTACGGTGAAGAGTGCACCCATGCTCGCCCGGACCGCCTCGACCGAGAAAGGGTCGACGCTCTCGCCGATCAGGATCAGGCCGCCGGCGCCGACCGCATCGCCGGTGCGCAGGATCGTACCGAGATTGCCCGGGTCGCGCAGCCTTTCGGCGACCAGCCAGATATCGGCCTTGCCGCGCTCGAGCGCGTCGAGCGAACTGGCAAATTCGTCGAACACGCCGACCACCGCCTGTGGATTGTCCTTGCCCGACAGCTTGGACAGGATGTCGGGCGTGGTTTGAATCGACTCGCCGCCCGCTGCCTCGACGTCGATCGACAGCGCGTTGACCAGAGGATGGCCGGCGCTGGCGGCCGCATAGAAGAGGGTCTGGGGCAGGCGCCCGGTTTCGCGTGCTTCGGTCAGGATGCGCAGTCCTTCGGCAAGGAACTGGCGCTGTTCGCGGCGGTGACGCTTGTCGCGCAGCTCGCGCACCCGCTTGATCAGCGGGTTGGAAAAGGCGGTAATCTCACGCGGCATCAATCCTCGCCGAACTTGGCTTCCACCAGCTCGCACAAGGCGCCGACCGCCGCCTCGGCACCGTCGCCATCGGCGCTGATGGTGATCGAATCGCCCATCGCCGCGCCGAGCATCATCAGGCCCATGATCGAGGTGCCGGTGACGCTGCCCGCGCCGTCCTTCTCGACCGACAGCTCGACCGGCTGAGTCGAGGCGAGGGTGACGAACTTGGCACTGGCCCGCGCATGAAGGCCGCGCTTGTTGGTAATGAGGACCGTCCGTTGCACCGGCATCAAGCGGCAGCCTCGCCAAGCACCTCGGAAGCGACGGTAATATATTTCCGCCCCGCCTCGCGCGCCGCCGCGACGGCATCGACCACTTTCATCCGGGTCCGTGCCGAGGCAAGGCGGATCAGCATCGGCAGGTTGATCCCGGCGATCACTTCGACCCGGCCCTTCTCCATCAGCGAGATGGCGAGATTGGAGGGGTGCCGCCGAACAGGTCGGTCAGCAGGATGACGCCGTGACCGGTGTCGACCTGAGCGATCGCGTCAGCGATATCGCTGCGGCGCGCTTCCATGTCGTCGTCAGGGCCGATCGCGATGGTCGCGATACGATCCTGCTTGCCGACAACATGCTCCATCGCGGTCACGAATTCATCGGCGAGGCGCCCATGCGTCACCAGAACCAGGCCGATCATTGCAAAACAGTTCCACTTCCAGGCCCACTTGCCGGTGCACCCTCCAGCGAGTCCTGGGGCGCCGCGGCAAGATCGCGGTGAGTGACCGTGGGCGAAAATCCTTCGTCGCGCAACCGTTGGGCTACCCGTTCCGTGACATGCACCGAGCGGTGTCTCCCGCCGGTACAGCCGAACGCGACCGTCACATAGGATTTTCCTTCGGCCCTGTAGCGCGGCAGCAACAGCAGCAGCAGCGATTCGATCTGGGTCAGCGCGGCGTCATACGCAGGGTCGTCCGCGATATAGTCACCGACATCGGCGTCGAGCCCGGTTCCCGGCCGAAGCGCCTCGACCCAATGCGGATTTCGCAGGAAACGCATGTCGAACACCAGATCGGCATTGCGCGGCACGCCGCGGGCAAAACCGAACGACGTCACCGACAGGGTCGGCGCGCCGAGCTTCTCGCCGGAAAAAGTCTCGCGGACATTCTGCGCCAGTTCATTGGCGGTCATGCTGGTCGTGTCGATCAGCCGGTTCGCCCAACCCCGCAAAGGGGCAAGCAGCTCGCGTTCGCGCGCGATGCCGTCGCTTGCCGGCCGGTCGAGCGCCAATGGATGGCGCCGCCGCGTCTCGGAATAGCGTCGCTCGAGCTCGCCGCCGGCGCAATCGAGGAACAGCGTGCCGATGTCATGGCCATGTTCCGCGCGCAGCTTCTCGATTCGCTTGACCACGCGTTCGGGATCGAAATCGCGCGTTCGGGCGCCGATTCCGAGCGCCAGCGGCTGCGATGCATTCTCCGCGCTTTCCGGCAACGGCGCCGACAGCAGCCGGTCGAGCAGCAGCAAAGGCAGATTGTCGACCACTTCCCAGCCGAGATCCTCAAGCGTCCTGAGGACGGTCGACTTGCCCGCGCCCGACATGCCGGTGACGAGCAGGATATTCTTGGGGTCGCGGCTCATGCCGGCGCTATGATTCGCCGCAATGCCAGCTCGACCTTGATCGGCGCGGCGTTCTCATGCGCGTCCAGCGTGATTTCGGGGATCGCGATCCCGGCGATCTTTCGCTCCATCCGTTCGAGCGGCATGCGGTCGAATCCGCCGGCCAGCCGCACCACCAGAGCAGCAGGCACTCGCTCGACATGCTCCATCGGGACAATACCGATGCCGCGTACTTCGATCTTGCCGGCGATCGTGACCGGCGCCGTCGCGAGCAATGTTTCGCCGTTGCGGATCAGGATCGTATAATCGTCGCTGACCAGGACCGCGCCGCGATCGATCAGGCGCAGCGCGAGATCCGACTTGCCGGCCCCCGACGGTCCTTCGATCAACACGGCCCGGCCGTCGATGGCCACGGTCGACACGTGCAGCGTCTCGGTCGAGACGCCGGCAGTTTTTGGCGGAAATTTGGAGTCGCGGCTCATCTGCGATCCCTTAGGGGTAATGTCACCACGAAACGTGCCCCGCTCAATCGATCCTCGCGCGATTCGACCACGATCGATCCCTGATGCCCCTCGACGATGGTCCGCGCAATGGCGAGGCCTAAACCCGAATGCTTACCGAATTCCTCGCTCTCGGGGCGCAGCGACTGAAACCGGCTGAATACCTGCTCGCGGGCTTCTTCCGGCACACCGGGCCCTTCATCCTCGACCTTGATGACCAGTTCGTCCTGGTCGCGTGCCGCAGCGATGGTGATCAGGCCACCATCGGGCGAGAAGGACACCGCATTGTCGACCAGATTCTCGAACACGCGCTCGAGCCGCGATCCTTCGCCCATCACGATCAGCCGGTCGCTCTTGCGATGATCGAAGCGCAACCGGATGCCACGCTCGATGCCGCGATCGTCGCGCTGGGCGAGCAGAGCGTCGAGCATCGCGCCGATATCGACCGGTTCGAACTTGGCGCGGCTGAGCTGCGCATCGAGCCGCGATGCCTCCGAAATGTCGGTGATCAACCGGTCCATGCGATGGACATCGTCGCGTACGATAGCGAGCAGCCGCTCCTGCAGTTCCGGGTCGCGCACCCGCGACAGGCCCTCGACCGCGGAACGAAGCGAGGCGAGGGGATTCTTCATCTCATGCGCGACATCGGCGGCGAACGCTTCGGTCGCATCGATCCGCGCGCGCAACGCAAGACTCATGTCCGACAAAGCGCGGGCGAGCATGCCGACCTCATCGCGGCGCGTCGGCAGGCGCGGCACGACCACTTCGCGCGCGCGCCCGAGCCGCACCCGCACCGCCGCGCGCGCCAGGCGGCGCAACGGCCGCACGATCGTCCGTGCGAGGAACAGCGACAACAGGATCGAGACGATCGCGACGATCAGCAGCACGACGCTGAGGCGGAAGCGCTCGACCCGCACCGTCTGGGTGATGTCGGTCGCGTTCATTGTCGTCATCACCACGCCCTGGACGCCCTTGAGCCCCGATATGGCGGCGGCGGCCGTGATCACCGGCGTCCGGTCGGGCGCGCGCCACACCGTCGCGGGTGCGGTCTCGGTGTTGCGCGCGGTGCGCACATCGGGCCAGTCGAACCCGGCGCTGCGCTCGCGATAGAGTGGCGCGCGCGGCGTGCCGACCACGGTATCGATCATCGCGTCGAGGAAGCGCGCGGCACCCTGACCCCAATCCTGTTTATCGGGGTCCTTCAACACGACGTTGCGAAGGCCGAGCGAGCGCGTGTCGCTGATCAGCGTCCCCGCCTCGTCATAAAGGCGCAGCCGCGCCCCGGTATCGCGGGCGAGGCGCAGCGCCAGTGCATCGCGGCGCGCCGGCTGAACCGAGCGCATCGCCTCGGCGATCAGCCTTACCTCGCGGCTGGCCTGGGCGACACGGCTGTCGACGATCCGGCTGCGATAGGAATCGAGGTAGAAGAACCCGCCGGCCAGCAGCGCAAGCGCGAAAATATTGACGAACAGGATCCGCGGCGTGAGCGAAACACGGCCGGACCAGCGAAGCGTCAGCTCGCCGTCGTCAGTCTCACGCATCATTCCTCGGAGAAGCGATATCCGGCGCCATACAGGGTTTCGATGGCATCGAATTCGGGGTCGATCTGCCGGAATTTACGCCGCACGCGCTTGATATGGCTGTCGATGGTGCGGTCATCGACATAGATATCGTCCTGATAGGCAGCATCCATCAGCTGGTTGCGCGTCTTCACGATGCCCGGCCGCTGCGCCAGGGTTTCGAGGATCAGGAATTCGGTCACGGTCAGCGTGACATTGGCGCCGCCCCAGGTCACGCGGTGCCGCGCGGTATCCATGGTCAGTCGCCCGCGCTCCAGTTCGCCGCCCGGCGATTCCTCATCGCCGGCCGGCCCGGCCTGGGCCAGTTCGGTGCGGCGCAGGATCGCGCGGATGCGGGCAATCAGCAGGCGTTGCGAGAAAGGCTTGGCGATATAATCGTCCGCGCCCATCGCGAGACCCAGCGCCTCGTCGAGCTCATCATCCTTGGAGGTCAGGAAGATGACCGGCGTTGCCTGCTTCTCACGCAGCCGCCGGAGCAGTTCCAGCCCGTCCATGCGCGGCATCTTGATATCGAAGATCGCCAGGTCGGGCGGATTCTCGATCAGCGCCTTGAGCGCGGTTTCGCCGTCGGAATAGACCCGCGTCACAAAGCCCTCGGCCTGCAGCGCGATCGACACGGATGTCAGGATGTTGCGGTCGTCATCGACCAGCGCGATTGTCGCCGTCATTCGGCAGCCTCATGGTTTGTTACGGTTGAGGTAGTGCAAAGCCGGGGCCCGCTCAACCGGCTTGTCCGGTGCGCGGTCGCCATTTGCGGGGCGGCGGACCGCTGTTCTGGCGGAATAAAAAAACCACCCCTGTTATGTTGGATTTTGGCTGCGGATTTATGGCGGTATTTCAGCATCATACATTGCATCACCGCTGTTATGGAACAGCGGTGATTAACAGGGGTGGAATGGACCGGAACAGGGGTGGGAACAGCGGACGGCGGATTCATCCGGTGCAGGGTTTGTGGTTGTGGGGCGTTTGGTTGGACCATGCCCGGCCCATGGCACGCCCGGGCGAGCGATAGAATCGGACGGTCCAGCGGGCCGCGCGTGGAATTACGCGAAAACAGGAGGCGCTTGGCAGGAGCATCCGCCCATCCTACCGCCGCGTCATGAGTCGCTTCCTGATCATCTGTGCGCCGTTCACGATCTACGCAACCATGGCGAGCGCGGCACTCGCTCCTTCGCCACCCGTCGACGTGCAATACCACCGGCCGACCGATATATTCATCCTGCTCGACAATCTGCCTGACTGGTTGCCGGGTTATACTGCATCAGCCTATGGCGCGGATTGGTCGCGGCAATACGGATTGAGCGCACGAGATCGTCGCCTGCTCGCCGCCTATCGCGCCTTTCGGCTGCGCACTGCGCCCGTGGCGCGGGATGAACCGGCCTCCGGACCAATGACCGTATTGGCGGCCAAGACGCTGCGTGATCTTGACCCATTCTCCAGGCCGTTCTTTGCCGGAGCCGATTTCGCGCAGAGCGCCCGTACGGCAATTGCGGCGCAGCCGGCCAGCGATCGAGCGATGCTGCGTGCCTATGTCGCGCGCTTCGCGCCACGTGCGACGACCTTGTTGGCTGCACAATCGCGATTTGGCGCGCAGCATAAACGGCTGGCAGCAGAGCTGACCGATCCGAAGCTGGCCGGTTTCATCGCCGAAATGCGGGCCTTTTACCGTGTACCGCCCGCGCCGGCCTTTACCGCGCGGTTCGTGTGGTGGCCCGATCGCGCCACCACTCAGGCCAAGGTGCGAGGGCGGTATATCCTGCTGCAATCCAATCCGAACGCCGACATGCAGGAAATGAATTGGGCGCCGATCGTGCTGCACGAATTTGCGCACTACCTCTCGGCGGGCATGGATGATGGTATCCGGCAGCGCCTTTCAACGGCCTATCTGCGGCTATGTCCTGCGGCCGCCTCGATGCGAAATCCGCTCAACGCGCTGGAGGAACCGCTGGCAATCTATTGGGGACAATATCGCTATAGTCGGGCGATCGGGGGCGCGAACTGGCGCCGGACGAAAGCTGGTATAACCAACCAGTCGCCGACCGCATCGCCAAGGCGCTGGCGCGCGCCTTTCCTGCCGATGCGCCTGCACCGCGGCTGGACGATCCGCGGCTGATCGAAGTCGCTGGTATCGCCTGCACCGCTGGTTGAGATGAATTGGTCCGCGGGCTTCGACAGGCTCAGCCCGAACGGAGGAGGGGAAGGCCGCTAGAGTCTGCGCCGCGCCGGCACCCAGCGGTTGACCGGCGCAAGCATCGCCGCCGCAAGCGGATCGGCCGGTTGCGTCCCCGCCTCGGCATAATGATAGACCATCGCCGAGCGGCGATAGTCGGCGACATTGTCGGTCGAGCGGTGCATCAGATAGCTGTGGAAGAACAGCACGTCGCCCGGCTCCATCAGCGCGGGTTCGTCCGCCGATGTGTCCTGAGAGACGATCTCGAGATAGCCCTGCAGCGTTTCAGGACGCCGGTCGGGGACATGCTCATGGATGATGTTCGCCTGGTGTGAACCCGGCAGCACCCAGAGGCAGCCATTCTCGATCGTCGCGGCGCTAAGCGCGACCCACACGCCGATCTGCGGCTGGCGGTCATAACGGAAATAATAGCCGTCCTGGTGCCAGGGCTGGCCGATCACGCCCGGGTTCTTGAAGATGAACTGACTCTGGAAACAGTCGATGTCGGGGCCGAGCAGGTTGGCCAGCCGCGCGGTGATCGCCGGGTCGACCGCCAGTTCATGCGCTGCGCCAACTGCGTGGCAGTTGAACACCTTGGCGATATAATCCTCCGGGTTGCGCGCGACCGGGCTTGGCGCGGTCTCGGGATAGATCAGCAGATCCTGTGCGGTGAGATAGACGCGCTCACCGAGATGCGCCGCCGGCGGATCGGCGGCGATGGCCGCGATTGTCTCGGCCTCGATCTGTGCAACGCGCTCCTTCGCAATCAGGCTGCGTTCGAAGAAATATCCCTTCTCCTGCCAGGACCGAGTCGACGCCTTAGTCAGCATAATCCTCTCCAGTTTGATATTTTTATGGAATTTAAATAAGAATATATCTATTCCTGGATAAATCCAGACCGCAATCGTTCGGCAGTGAGAGGGTGGAGCATTTGACGTCCGGCGCGCATGAGCGCGGTTCCGGCGCAGTTGGCGTGCGCCCGTTGGCCCAATGTTTGACGCTCCGGCGTGGCGGCGATATGCGCCCAATCATCACATTGGTATGCGGCAACGCCCGCACTGCATTATTCGGAGAGACAAACGTGAGCGATCGCATTCCCGACGCCGGCCTTGAAGCGCAGGGTATCGAGACCCGCGCCAATCTGCACTGGAACCTGGTCACTGCGCGCCTGATTCAGGCCGCGATCTCACGCGGCGAGGGCAAATTGTCCGCCGACGGCCCGCTGGTCGTCGAAACCGGTGCGCATACCGGACGCTCGGCGCAGGACAAATTCATCGTCCGCGATGCCGAGACCGAGAACACTGTGTGGTGGGGCAAGAGCAACAAGGCGATGTCTCCTGAGCATTTCGCCGCGCTGAAGACCGATTTCCTCGCTGCGCTGAAGAGCAAGGAAGATCTGTTCATCCAGGATTTGTTCGGCGGATCGCAGCCCGAGCACCGCGTCAACGTCCGCGTCGTGACTGAACTTGCCTGGCACAACAGCTTTATCCGCACGATGCTGGTGCGACCGGAAGAGAGCCAGCTGCGCGGCTTCGTCGCCGATTACACGATCATCGACCTGCCGAGCTTCGTTGCCGATCCGGCCAAGCATGGCTGCCGCAGCGAGACGGTGATCGCGGTCAATTTCACCGAGAAGCTGATCCTGATCGGCGGCACGCGTTATGCCGGCGAGATGAAGAAGTCGGTGTTCGGCCTGCTCAATTACCTGCTGCCGCCGACCGGTGTGATGCCGATGCATTGTTCGGCCAATATGGGCGCGAATGGCGACACCGCCGTGTTCTTCGGTCTGTCGGGCACGGGCAAGACGACACTCAGCGCCGACGCCAGCCGCACGCTGATCGGCGACGACGAGCATGGCTGGTCGGACACCGCCGTGTTCAATTTCGAGGGCGGTTGCTACGCCAAGATGATCCGCCTGTCGGCCGATGCCGAGCCGGAGATCTTTGCGACGACCAAGCGGTTCGGCACGATCCTGGAAAATGTCGTGATGGACCAGGTCACACGCCAGCTCGACCTTGACGATGACAGCCTCGCCGAAAACAGCCGCGGCGCCTATCCGATCGACTTCATTCCGAATGCGTCGGAGAAGAATATGGGGCCGGTGCCGCGCAACATCATCTTCCTGACCGCGGACGCCTACGGCATCCTGCCGCCGATCTCGAAGCTGACGCCGGACCAGGCGATGTACCATTTCCTGTCGGGCTATACCGCGCGCGTCGCGGGCACCGAGATCGGCGTGACCGAGCCGAGCGCGACCTTCTCGACCTGTTTCGGCGCGCCGTTCATGCCGCGCCACCCATCGGTCTATGGCAATCTGCTGAAGGAGCGGATCGCCAAGGGCGGGGTCGATTGCTGGCTGGTCAATACCGGCTGGACCGGCGGCAAATACGGCGTCGGCAAGCGCATGCCGATCAAGGCGACCCGCGCATTGCTCAATGCCGCGCTCGACGGCAGCCTGAACGACGCGGAGTTCCGCACCGATCCGAATTTCGGCTTCAAGGTGCCGGTTGCGGTGACGGGCGTCGACAGCGCGATCCTCGACCCACGCGAAACATGGTCGAACAAGGCTGAATATGACGCGACGGCGGCCAAGCTGGTCGATGAGTTCGTCAACAATTTCGCCCAGTTCGCAGACCATGTCGATGAGGGCGTGCGACAATCGGCACCTGCTTCCCGAACCGCCCAGACTGTGTAACAGCCCGGTCATCGGATCGGGCACCAAGGAAAGCCTGATACGATGACCGACCTGCCATTTCGCCCTTTTGCCGATGACGCCGCGATCCGCCGGATCGGGGAGGGGTTGCTCGCGTGCACGCTGCCCAAGGCGGAATGGACGCATGAGGCGCATCTCGGCGCGACCCTGTGGCTGATCCGCGATCGGCCCGATATCGACGTCGATACGCGGATCGCAGCGATCATCTCCGCCTATAATGAGAGCGTCGGCGGCGTGAATGACGACACGCAGGGCTATCACGACACGATCACGCGCTGTTTCGTCGCCGGGATCAGGCTGCATCTGTCCGGCCGTGCGCCGGGCGAAGCGCTGGTCGAGGCAGTCAATACGCTGCTGGCGTCCCCGATCGGGCTGCGCGACTGGCCGCTGCGTTTCTACAGCCGGAAACGCCTGTTTTCCGTCGCTGCGCGGAGGGGATTCGTGCCACCCGACCTGGTCGCTTTGCCCTGATTTCGCCGCGGGGCGATTCAGGCTGACAGCATTGCCGTTCGGTCCTAGGCTGACCCCGGACCGCAAGGAGCGCGACAGATGAACGTAATGGACATCATCAATCAGGCGGGCGGTATCAGCGCCATTTCCAGCCAGCTCGGCATCGACGAAGGCACAGCGCAGGCGGGCGCCGCGGCACTGCTCCCCGCGATCCTCGGCGGCATGAAGGGGCAGGCGCAACAGCATCCTGACGGTCTGGCCGGCCTTGCGGGCATTCTCGGCAGCCTTGGCGGCGGGGGCCTGCTCGCCAATGTCCTCGCGCCCGGCGCCAGCGACGTGAATGCCGGTAACAACGTGCTGGGCCAGATTTTCGGTTCGAAGGATGTCAGCCGTACCGTAGCCGACCATGCCGCAGCGCAAAGCGGTGTGTCGTCGGATCTGCTCAAGAAGATGCTGCCGCTGCTGGCCATGGCGGTCGCGGGCTATCTGGCGAAACAGGCGAGCGCTTCGTCGACCGGCGCCGCATCGGAAAGCCCGCAGAGCGGTCTTGGCGGCATGCTCGGTGGCCTTGTCGGGTCGATCCTCGGCGGCGGTCAGCAGGCGGCGCCACAACCGGCCCCGGCAGCACCGACGGCGTCGGGCTGGGGCGGGCTCGGATCGCTGATCGACCTGAACCATGACGGCAATCCGCTTGACGATATCCTCGGCATGGCGGGCAAGCTCACGGGGCGCTGAATTGGGGCGCTGAGTGGGGCACTAAGCATAACGGCTGAGGTATTCCCGGCCGGCCGCGTCGTCATTCGGTCGGCCAGATCGGGCGCTGCGTCCCGGTCGCGGTTCGCGCCATCAGGATTCGCTCGTGTGCAGGGCCGGTTCGGCTTAGCGTGCGATGCCGCTTAGGGCACCGTTCGAGTCGAAGGAATTGATCATGGGATTGCTTGATGGACTGCTTGGCCAGGTTGCCGGCAATGTCGATATCGCGAACCTTGCCGCCAAGGTCGGCCTGACACCGGAGCAAGCCGAAAGTGCGGTGACCGCGCTGGGCCAGGCGCATCCCGAACCCGGCGATACCGTGGCGACCGCCGCCTCGACCACAGGCATTTCGCCGGACATCCTGCAGCAGGTCGTCGGCCATATCGGCGGTGAAGGGTCGCTTGCCCAATTTGCCAGCCTGCTCGGTGCGTCCGGCGGTGCCGATGGCATCCTGGGCAAGGTCGGCGGGCTGCTCGATCGCGACGGCGACGGTAACCCGCTCGACGATATCGCCGGCCTGGCCGGCGGCCTGTTCGGCAAGAAATGATCCCGAAAGGGTAATCCCCGGGTCCCCGGCGCGAGCCGGGGGCCGTCAGGCGGCGGGAAGGGCGATCGTCTCGACCACCAGCACGCCGGCTTCGATCGCGACCACGCGCATTCGCGCGCCGGTCGGGGCATCCGGCCCGCGTGCCGGCCAACTGCCATCGGCCTGCCGGACCCGGCCGGAACCGGATTCGATCGCCTGCTCGACCGTGACGATCTCACCGATCAGCCGTGCGCCACGATCGTTGAGCATCGGATCACTCGAGGCGACCGGATAGTCGCGATACCAGCGGCGCCCGATCATCACCGCAACGCCGCTCCAGATCGCAAAGGACGCGAACTGCACGATCGGCGGCAGGTCGGGCAGCGCGAGCATCACCACGCCGGTGATCGCCGCGGCGATCGCGATGAAGACCAGGAAGACGCCGGGCAGGACCAGTTCGGTGACGCCCAGCACCAGCGCCGCGATGAGCCAGAATGCGCCGGCGCTCATCCCGTCGATCGTCACTGCTCACCCCGCGTCACGGGAACGCGCGGGCGGGCAGGGGCGGCAGGCGATGCCGCCGGACGATCCGCCAGCGCCTCGCGCGCGATCTCGCCGATGCCGCCCAAAGTACCGATCAGTTGTGTCGCCTCGACCGGGAACAGGATGGTCTTGGCGTTGGGCGAGGTGGCGAACTTGCCGACTGCCTCGACATATTTCTGCGCGATGAAATAGTTGATCGCCTGTGGGCTGCCCTGCTCGATCGCGACCGACACCACCCTGGTCGCGGTCGCCTCGGCCTCGGCAGCGCGCTCGCGTGCTTCCGAATCGCGGAACGCCGCCTCGCGCCGGCCTTCGGCTTCGAGGATCTTCGACTGTTTCTGGCCCTCGGCGCGCAGGATCTCCGATGCGCGGCTGCCTTCGGCTTCGAGGATGTTGGCGCGCTTTTCGCGTTCGGCCTTCATCTGGCGGCCCATCGCGTTGACGATATCGGCGGGCGGGCGAATGTCCTTCACTTCGACGCGGGTGATCTTCACGCCCCAGGCGGTGGTCGCGTGATCGACCACGGAGAGCAGCCGGGCGTTGATCTCGTCGCGCTTGGACAGGGTCTCGTCGAGGTCCATCGAGCCCATCACGGTGCGAAGATTGGTCGTGGTCAGCTGCAGGATCGCGACATAGAGTTCGGACACTTCATACGCCGCCTTGGCCGCGTCGAGCACCTGGAAGAACACCACGCCGTCGACCGCGACCATGGCGTTATCCTTGGTGATGATCTCCTGCCCCGGAATATCGATCACCTGCTCCATCATGTTGATGCGGCGGCCGACGCGATAAAAGAAGGCAGGGTAGAAATTGAACCCCGGGCGCGCCGTTGTCGTGAAGCGGCCGAAATGTTCGATCGTATATTGATAGCCTTGCCGGACGATCTTGATGCTCGTGAAGAGGTAGAGCAGCACCAGCGCCAGCACGAGCACGCCTGCGGTCAATTCCATGATATCGCCCTCTTCCAATCGGTCGCACCAGATTTAGCACATCGGTTGGGCAAGAACAGCCAAATGCGGTGCCGCGGACCCTAGCGCTTATCGGCACCTTTGGTTACATGAGCCGCCACGATTCTCCCCCGCGCAGGAACTGGCACCCCATGGAAATCCGCCTCGGCCTCACCTTCGACGATGTTCTGCTGTATCCGGCGGAGTCCGACATCGTTCCCAGCCAGGCCAACACATCGACTCAGCTGACGCGCGGCATCAAGCTCGACATCCCGATCCTGTCCTCGGCGATGGACACGGTGACCGAGGCCGACATGGCGATCGTCATGGCGCAGCTTGGCGGCATCGGCGTGCTTCACCGCAATATGGAGATCGACGAGCAGGTCGCCGCGGTGCGTCAGGTCAAGCGCTTCGAATCCGGCATGGTGGTCAACCCGATCACCATCGCACCCGACGCCACGCTGGCCGAAGCGCAGGCGCTGATGACCCGGCATCGGATCAGCGGCATTCCGGTGGTCGAGAAGGACGGCAAGCTGGTCGGTATCCTGACCAATCGCGACGTACGCTTTGCCGGCAACCCGCGCCAGCCGGTCGCCGAACTGATGACGCATGAGAATCTCGCCACCGTGTCGAGCGGCGTGTCGCAGGACGAGGCCCGCCGCCTGCTGCATCAACGCCGGATCGAAAAACTGCTGGTGGTCGATGAGAGCTATCGCTGCGTCGGCCTGATCACCGTCAAGGACATGGAAAAGGCGGTCAATTACCCCAATGCGACCAAGGACGCGGCGGGCCGGCTGCGCGTCGCCGCGGCGACGACGGTCGGCGACAAGGGGTTCGAGCGGACCGAGGCGCTGGTCGATGCCGAGCTCGACCTGATCGTGATCGACACCGCGCATGGCCATAACCGCGACGTCGCGCGCGCGGTCGAGCGGGTGAAGAAGCTGAGCAATTCGGTGCAGGTCATCGCCGGCAACGTCGCGACGGCGGAAGCCGCGCGCGCGCTGATCGATGCCGGGGCGGACGGGATCAAGGTCGGCATCGGGCCGGGCTCGATCTGCACGACGCGCGTCGTCGCCGGGGTCGGCGTACCGCAGCTGACCGCAGTGATGGAATGCGCCGCCGAAGGCCATAGGAGCGGCGTTCCGATCATTGCCGATGGCGGCATCCGTACTTCGGGCGATATCGCCAAGGCATTGGCCGGCGGCGCGTCGAGCGTGATGATCGGGTCGCTGCTCGCCGGCACCGAGGAAGCGCCGGGCGAAACCTTCCTCTATCAGGGTCGGGCGTATAAATCCTATCGCGGCATGGGGTCGGTCGGCGCGATGGGCCAGGCTCCGCCGATCGCTATTTCCAGGGCGATATCAAGGATCAGCTCAAGCTGGTGCCCGAAGGCATTGAGGGGCAGGTCGCGTTCAAGGGGCCGGCGCGCGACGTGATCCACCAGTTGGTCGGCGGCGTGAAGGCGGCAATGGGGTACACCGGATCGGCGACGATCGAGGAATTGCAGAAGCGCGCGCGGTTCGTGCAGATCACCGGTGCGGGGCTGATGGAAAGCCATGTGCATGACGTGACGATCACGCGTGAGGCGCCGAATTATCCGACGCGGTAGGCTTTCTTCGTCACCCCGGACTTGTTCCGGGGTCCACCGTGCCGCAAGAGCAACGCCTATAGCCTAAGCGGCGCAGTGGATGCCGGAACAAGTCCGGCATGACGAAGTCTGGAATATCAAATGACACCATCGGCACGAATTCAGGCAGCGATCGAGCTGCTCGATGCGATCGTCGTCGCCGCGCGTGACCAGGGCGCGGCGGCCGACACGCTGATCGCGCGGTATTTCGCCGAGCGGCGCTATGCCGGCAGCAAGGATCGGCGCGCGGTGCGCGAGCTGGTCTATGCGGCGATCCGGCAGTTGGGCGATCGCCCCAAAAGCGGCCGGGCGGCGATGCTCGCGCTGGCGCAGGCCGATCCGGATATCGCGGCATTGTTCGACGGCTCGGCGCATGCCCCGGCCGCGATCGGTGCGAGCGAAACCGCGGGCAAGATCGGCACCGCCCCGGACTGGATCGTCGCCAAGTTGCTCGATTCCGGCATCGGCGAGGAAGAACTCCCCGCGCTGATCGACCGCGCGCCGCTGGACGTACGGATCAACCGCCTCAAGCCCGCGCCCGAGCCGATCGAGGGTGCCGAACCGATCGCCGCATTGCCCGATGCGCTGCGATTGCCCTCGGGTACCAATGTCGAGGCGCTGGAGGCGGCGAAGGACGGCGCGATCGAGGTACAGGATGCGGGCAGCCAGATCGTCACCATGGCGGCGAAGGCCGCGCCCGACATGCGCATCGTCGACCTTTGCGCCGGAGCCGGCGGCAAGACGCTCGCCTTGGCGGCGGCGATGGATAATCGCGGCGTGCTGCTCGCCACCGATACCGATCGCAACCGCCTGTCGCGCCTGGCGCCGCGCGCCGCGCGGGCCGGGGCGACGATCATCGAGACGCGGCTGCTCAACCCGACGCGCGAGGCCGAAGCACTGGAGGATTGGCAGGGCAACAGCGATTGCGTGCTGATCGATGCGCCCTGTTCGGGCACCGGCACCTGGCGGCGCAACCCCGAGGCGCGCTGGCGGCTGACCCCGGACCGGATCGAGCGGCTCGTCGCAACCCAGGCGCATGTGCTCGAGATCGGCGCGAACCTGGTCAAGCCGGGCGGGGCGCTGATCTATATCGTCTGCTCGCTGCTCGACAACGAAGGAGCGGGGCAAGTCGCACATTTCCTCGGCGAGCATCCGGAGTGGAGTGTCGACCAACTCGACTTGCCCGCCGGGCGAACGCATGGCCCCGGCATCCGGCTCACACCGGCGCATGATGATACCGACGGGTTTTTTGTCGCAAGACTGAAACGGCCATGCTAGCCGAACCATTGTGACAAAACCCGTTCTGCCCCTGTTGGAGAGCATCATGCGTTATTCGTCCGTCGCCGCCGCCGCAGCCCTGACGCTGCTCACGGTATCGACTGCCCTCCATGGCCAGCGCCCCGACGATCAGATCGACCCGCGCTCGATGGCTTTGCTTGCGCAGGGCAAGGCAGCGCAGGCGGCGGGCAATCTGGACGGCGCGACCGACGCGCTCGAAACCGCCCTGGTGGTCGATCCGCGCAATCGCGCCGCGTTCATCGTGCTCGGCGACGTGGCCCAGGCACGCGGCCTGCCCGGCAAGGCAATCCGCCTGTACCGCGAGGCGCTGCTGCTTGAGCCGAACGATCGCGTCGCGCTGCAGGGCCAGGGCGAGGCCCTGGTCGCCAAGGGCGCGGTGATCCAGGCCAAGGCGAACCTCGGCAAGATCAAGACCCTGTGCGGCAAGGCGGCCTGTCCCGAGGCGGTGACGCTGGCGGCAGTGATCGCCAAGGGGCCGCCGATCGTGACGGCGGCGGCGCAGACCAAGGTGCCCGAGAAGCCGGCAACCGCTAAGGAATAAGAGTCAGGGCAGGATCTGAGAGGAAGACGCGCACGCGCTCGCTCAGCGGGCAGCCTTTGCTCGCGAGAATATCCAATGCTTTCCGGGCATTTTCCTTGTTCGCGGTATTTCCGGCGAAGTTTCTTACCGAATTGTCGAAGTCGAGCACGATGTTGACCGTGCCGATCGCCATGCGCAGGTCGACTTTGCTGATATCCGTATAGGGCCGGCGTTTCAGTCGGATCACGCGGTATTCGAAATCGGTCTGGTGCAGGACCAGCAGCGGCGCGAGGTTGGAATCGGTCATCGAGATCCACGGGATGCCTTTCCACCCGCCAAAGGCGGCAACCAGCGGAATCTCCACGCTGCCGCCCGGGCGAAGAATGACCGGTGAGCGTGCGCGCCGCATTTTTCCGCGGATCAGGAAGAAGGCTAGTACAGCGAACTGGACGAGGAAGAGCAGGACCAGCGCTGCGATCACGAAGGGTGGAATGTCGGTAATCGCGCCAGCCCCTATTATGTTGCCCTGCACCTTCGATCCGCCCCAGGGTACCTGCAATTGCGGGATTTCTTGGGACGACTGAGTTTGCTTGTACAGCAAATCGTCTTCGGTGAACGGTACCGATGCCGCATGTTATCGCATTTTCCAGGCTCTCCATCTCGGGGCTGGAAATTGTGATCCGACCCTGGAGCAGGGTAGATCAAACCCACGCCGTTCACGCTGAGCCGGGATCGCTCGGGTGATACCATATAGACGAGGTGTAAGGAGCACGACCGGAGCGGGCGCGCTCAACGGTGATCGATTACAACTTAAGTGCTCAAGTTAATACTTGATATATAACGATATTGTCAAAATCTCATGGCGAAGTGACGTCGGGGTATGAGACATGAGATATGCGACATACCGGTGTCCCATATCTCCCGCCGCCAGTCCCTCAGCCTTGTTGCTGGCGGCGATTCTACCATTACCCGGGATCGGGCATCTCATCTCTCGTCGAGCATATACCGGCGCGCTCTTTCTCAGTGTCGAACACAGGATCGCCAGAACCGGCGTGCAAAATTCCTTACGCGCTCATCACGCGCGCCACCTCGGTAAACTCCGCGACGCTTACAGTTTCCGCCCGGCGGGTCGCTTCGATCCCGACCTGCTCCAGCGCCGCTAGTGCGCCGGGCACGCCCTTGACGCTCTGGCGCAGCATCTTGCGCCGCTGCCCGAACGCGGCACCGGTCAGGCGTTCCAGCACCGCGAAATCCACGCCCTCGGGGGCCGCCTGCGGCACGATATGCACCACAGCGGACATCACCTTGGGCGGCGGCGTAAAAGCCGAGCGGTGGACCGGCATGGCGAGCTTCGCGCTGCTGCGCCACTGGGCGAGCACCGCAAGCCGGCCATAGGCGTCGTCATCCGTCCCGGCGACGATGCGGTCGGCGACTTCCTTCTGGAACATCAGCGTCAGGCTCGACCACCAGGGGAGCCAGCCGGCCGAGAGCCAGCGGACCAGGAGTGCCGTGCCGATATTATAGGGCAGGTTGGAGACGATGTGCGGCTTGCCCTCGAACAGGGCGGCCGCGTCGATCTCCAGCGCATCCTCCTCGATCACGCGCAGCTTGCCGGGAAAGGCATCGCCCAGTTCGGCAAGCGCGGGGATGCAGCGGCGGTCGCGCTCCACTGCGGTCACGCGCGCACCCGCCTGAAGCAAGGCGCGGGTCAGGCCGCCGGGGCCGGGACCGACCTCGAACACTTCGGCATCCTTCAGATCGCCCGGCACGCGCGCAATGCGCGACAGCAATTGTCCGTCGAGCAGGAAGTTCTGCCCCAATGCCTTGCTCGCGGTCAGTCCATGGCGCGCGATGACCTCGCGCAGTGGCGGTAATGTGTCGGTCACGCGTCCGCGGCGGCGCGGCGCGCGGTCGCTTCTCCGGCCATCTTAATCGCAGCGATCATCGCGCCGGGCTCGGCCTTGTCCTGACCGGCGATACCGAAGGCGGTGCCGTGGTCGGGCGAGGTGCGCACGATCGGCAGGCCGAGCGTGATGTTGACGCCTTCATCGAAATGCAGCGTCTTGAGCGGCACCAGCGCCTGGTCGTGATAGCAGCAGATCGCCGCGTCATAGGTGACGCGCGCGCGGTCGTGGAACATGGTGTCGGCGGCGAACGGGCCGGTCGCATCGATGCCCTCGTCGCGCAGCTGCGCGATCGCCGGGATGATGAAGTCGATTTCCTCGCGCCCGATCGCGCCGCCTTCGCCGGCATGCGGGTTGAACCCGGCAAAGGCGAGGCGCGGCGCGGCAATCCCGAAATTGCGCTGCAGCCCGCGGGCCGTCGCCCGGCCCTTGGCGACGATCAACTCGATCGAGAGCATCGCCGATACCTTGTCCAGCGCGACATGCGTGGTCACCGGCACCACGCGCAGTGTCGGCCCGGCCAGCATCATCACCGCATTGTCGCCGGCAATGCCACAGCGTTCGGCGATGAATTCGGTCTGGCCCGGATAATTGAAGCCGATCTGATAGAGTTGTGCCTTCGACACCGGGCCAGTGATCAGCGCACGGGCGGCATCCGATCGCGCAAGGCCGGCCGCCATTTCGAGCGAGTGCAGCGCGCAGCGCGCGCCATCGACGTCAGGCCGGCCGGGCACGATCTCACCGCCATCCTCGACATTGAGGACGGGCAGGGCGGTGGCGAAGGCCTGGTTAGCCTCGGCCGGGTCGCTGATCCGGGCGACAGGCCCTTGCCAGACAGCCGAGATCGCGCGTGCATCGCCGACCGCGAAGAACGGCGCGAGCGCATGCGCATCGCGTTTGAGCCATGCCTTGGCGATCACTTCGGGCCCGATCCCGGCAGGGTCGCCCATCGAAACGGCAAGCGGCAGGGTCATCGGACGGGCCGCTCAGCGATAATCGATGACCGCGTCGCGGCGAAGATCGCGCAGCAGCGTCTGCGCACGCAAATTGACGCGCGTTTGCTCCATCTGGCGCTGGATCGCCTCAGCTTGCGGCAAGTCGCCGTTACGCGGATCGTCGCGGCCGCACACCACCAGCGCGCGGACGCCGTCCTGCGCCGATCCGAACGGCGGCGTCGCCTGGCCGACCTGCAGCTTCAGCATGATTTCCTGCAGCGCGGGCGGCAGGTCGCGGATCGACACCGCGTCGCTGTCGACCACTTCGGCGCCGATATCGCCGGCGATCTTGGCCACGCCGCCACAGCCCTGAATGGTCTGCACCGCTTTGGCGAACTCCGCCGCGCGCGCGGTGGCGCCCGCCTGGGTCGTGCCGGCGGGGAACCGCACCGTCAGCTGCTTCAGGGCGAGGCGCGCATCACGCGGGTCGGCGGTCAGCACCTGCCTTTTGTCGACCAGGTACAGGATCGAAAAGCCGCCCGGCACTTCGATCGGCCCGGCGACCTGGCCGACCTGCATCGACGTTGCCGCGGCGGCGAGCGAATCCGGCAGCTGCGCAGCACGAACCCAGCCGAGATCGCCGCCGACCGCGCGGGTCGAGGCTTCGGAGGAGTTACGCGCGAAATATTCGAACGGTGCTTCGCCCTTTTGAATCTTCTCGATCATCTGGCGCATGGTGGCATTGACCTGCTGCGCGCGTTCGGGAGTTGCCGACAGATAGATTTCGCTCACATGGAATTCGTCCATACCCTTCGACGCCTTGATGCGGTCGAGAATACCCTGCACTTCCTCGTCGCTGACATTAACGTTGGGTTCGACCTTGCGACGCAGATAGCGCTGCCAGGCAAGTTCGCCCTCGATCTGGCGTTTCAGTGATCGCTCGGACGACCCGACGGAGCGCAGATAGGTACGCATCTCGGCCGGGCTGCGCTTGAAGTTCCGCGACACGCGGTCGAAGCTCTGAGTGATCTCCGGCTGCGTCACCGTGATGTCGCTGGTCTTGGCTTCCTGGATCTGCAGCGTCTCGTCGATCAGCTGACGCAGAATCTGCAGCTTGAGGCGATCCCTGTCCTCTGCGCTGAGCTTGAGTTCATTGGCCGAAACGATCAAGGCCACGCGCTGGTCGACATCGGTGCCGGTGATGACGCTGTCGTTGACGATTGCGGTCGGCTTGCGGACGTTCGGGTCGACCTTGCCGAAAATCTGCATATTGGCGGGAATGTCGAGACCGGTACTCGGAACGCTGTTGTCGCTCACGGTTTGTGCGGCCACGGTGCCGGCAACCGCAAGGCCCGCCAGGAAAGCAACCGCGCGGCCGGTCCGGGCCGCCTTCGTCTTCGAAATCATCACGTCGTTCAATATCCCATATCGCGCCGTCGCGTCCCGGCGGTAAATCCATGAAACAGGGCAGGTGAACCCAAGCTTAGCGGCCAAGATTCTTGAATGCCAGACTCAACAGGAAGCTATTGCCGGCGCGGGCGTCGCCGGCATTCTGATAATCGCGCTTCCAGGTCAGGCCAAAGCGCAGACAATCATCTTCATAATTGACGCCGACACGGTGGCGAACGGGAGAAAAACCATCCGACGCCGACAGCGGATCCTCATTGCGATCGGTCAGGTCGAAGACCGCAGAGCCGAATAGCGACCAGAAGCGCGCAACCTGGACCCGGCCGGCAAGCCGCGCTTCCTCGCGGTCCTGCAGGTCTTCAAGCGCCGGATCGATGTTCCGGTTGAGCCGCAAATAGCCGACCAGCAGATAGGTACTGCGCGACCCGACGGTCAGGTCGAGCTCGTTGCGACGCACCGCCAGACTGTCCTTGTCGAGCCGGTAGCGCTGTGTGAACGACACGAAATCGCGGAAGCGGATCTCGTTGCGGCCGACAATGTCGGAAAAACGGTCGGTCAGGCCGGTCCCGTCCGGAAAGATTACCGGTCGCTGACCCAGGCGATAGCTTTGCCCGACATTGGTCTTGATCGACAGGCCCGGCAGATCCAGCGCCCAATCCAGACCATAGGTGAACCGCGTCGCATCCTCGAACCGGTCATAACCGGGGAAGCGGTTGAGCGCGAACAGGTTGGAATCGTCGAGATCGACCGCACGCGCGTCTTCATTGGGAATGTCGAGATTTTCGGTCTTGGGCGACGCTGCGATCTGAAACCGCGGTGTCAGGCGCTGCGTGCCACCCAGGAATTCGCCGATGAACGGCCATTTCACATCGATCGCGACCGTGCCCATTACGCGGCCATGCACACCTTCGGTGCCGCGATAGCTCGGGATCGTCGTGGCGAGCGTGTCGTTCGCGTTGTAGACATCGCCGCGGGCGAAGGCAGTGAAGGTCACTTCCTGTCCGAACGAGGTCAGCTTGCGCAAATCCCAGCGCGCACTGGCGAAAGCGCGCTGCGTATCCTCGCCATGGGTCCGCGTGATCGCCAGCGTGTTGACCTGAATCTGAAACTTGCCGCCAAGCAGGCCGTCATTGAAACGACGGCGATAGTCGAGTTCGGGCAAGGCGATCGGCTGCTGGCTCTGATTGTCGTTGATGCGCAGCGTCTGCACCGCCCAGCCGGTGATGGCGAAATAGCTGTCCGCATCGATCCGCTCCAGGCTCGCGGTCGAGCGGAGCCGGTCGTCATTGGAGATGTCGTACCGGCGCAAGAAGGTGCGGTCCGTGGCCAGCCGTAGCGAGGCCTTCACACTCCAATTCTCGTCGAACTGATACCGGGCGACGCCGTCGAGATAGCCGCGAAACGCCATTTCCGTCACCAGCGGCGCTGCCGAGCCGAGATCGTCGCTGCGCCGGCTGACCGTTGCATAGGCACCGATACGGTACGCCCCCTTGCTGTCGAGCGCGCTGTAATCGGCCTGAAGCATCGGCAGAGCGTTGCTGAACACGCGCGGCGTGACGATCAGGCCGCGATTGGGCGCCAGGCGGAAATAATAGGGTTGCGAATATTCCAGGCCGTTGACCCGGCCGTAGCGGAAATCGGGGCTCAGCAAGCCGCTCGCGCTGCCGTCGCTGACCGTGTGCGAGAATCTCGGCAAAGGGATCGACGGCAGGCCGAACAGGTTGATCTGCGCACCGTCATAATAAACCCGCTCGCGGTCGGGGCGATAGACGATCTTGACGGCAGTGATCTTCCAGGACGGCTCCTTGGGGCACCCCTTGGACGTGGTCACCGCGCAGGGCGTGAAGGCGGCATCGTCGAGCGTCACCGTCTCATCCAGTGCCCGCGTGCCCTTGCGCGCGGCAAGGCGGCCGCCGCGTTCAAGCACGATCAGCATATTGTCGACCACGCCGTCCTTCAGGGAATCGGTCAGGTCGATCGAATCGCCATAGGCAGTATCGCCACCCGGATTGGTCACCGCGACATTGCCGGTCGCAAGGACCTTGCCGGTGTTGCGGTTCCACACGACCTTGTCGGCCCGCAGCCGGTCGCCGCCGCGATACATGCGGACATCGCCATTGGCCGTCACAACCTCATTATTGAGGTCGTATTCAAGCGTGCCGGCGGTGAACTGCACCTGTTCATCGGTCGTCGGCAACGGTGTTGCGGAGGGCGGTGGCGGCGGGACGGTACGCGTCTGCAGGTCCTGCGCCTGCACACCCGGCGCAAGAATCAGGGCGAGCGGCGTCACACCGGCCAGGGCACACGTCAAAAGCAGATCGGAACGCTTCACGTCGGGAAACACACCCCCAGACGCGCCGGAATGACGCGCGAACGCTTGCCCTATCGCATCACGAGACGTCCGCCGCAATCTCGCTGAGACATGGAGTCGGCGGCCGCGGGCACTTTGCCAGTCTGGCTTCGCTGGCCTAGAGGGGGCGACTCATCCCCCAATCTCAATCGACCGAGGTTTCCATGCAGATCCTTTTCTCCGCCGCTCCCGCCGATTCCGGCACGCCGCTTGCGCTGCTGGTCGAAAAGGATGCGCTGGAGCGAGCGACGTTTCCGGGGCTTGATGATGCAGCGCGCAAGATCGCGCTGGGCGCGGCGCGCAGCAGCCGGTTCGACGGCGAAGCTGCTGGAATTGCCGAAGTCTTTGTCGGTGCAGGCGATGGCGTACGCCGGATTCTGCTACTCGGCGCCGGCAATGGCAGCGAAGCGGATTATGAAAAGGCCGGCGGCGCGCTGACCGCCCGACTGCTCACCTCGGGCGTCGAGGCCGTGACGGTCGATTTTGCCGGCGCGGATCCCGCGCCCAAGGCCGCCGCCCGGTTCGCGGCCGCGGCGGCGCAGCGCAGCTGGCGGCACGATATCTACCGCACCAAGCTGCCCGAAAAGGCCAAGCCGACGTTGACCTCGATCACTTTACTCAACGCGCCGGAAGGCACCGAAGCGGCCTGGTCGCATCAAAAGGCGTTGACCGAAGGACTGGAACTGACCCGTACGCTGGTGGCCGAGCCGCCGAACGTGATCTATCCGGAGAGCTTCGTGGCCAAAGTGCTGGCCGAGACCCAGGGCCTGGGTCTCGAAGTGACCGTGCTCGACGAGGCGGCGATGCGCGATCTCGGCATGGGTGCACTGCTCGGCGTCAGCCTGGGCTCGGCCCGCGAAGCGCGGCTCCTCGCGCTGAAATGGAACGGCGCAGGTGAGGGCGACCCCGCGGTGGCACTGGTCGGCAAGGGCGTGACCTTCGACACGGGCGGCATTTCGCTCAAGCCCGGCCCTGGCATGGAAGACATGAAATGGGACATGGGCGGCGCCGGCGCGGTGGTCGGAGCGATGAAGTCGCTCGCCTCGCGCAAAGCCAAGGCCAATGTGATCGGCGTGTGCGGCCTGGTCGAAAATATGCCCGATGGCGCCGCGATGCGCCCGGGCGACGTCATCACATCGATGTCGGGCCAGACGATCGAAGTGCTCAACACCGACGCCGAAGGGCGCCTGGTACTGTGCGATGCGCTGACCTGGGTACAGAAAACGCACCGCCCCAAGACGATCGTCGATCTCGCGACGCTCACCGGCGCGATGATCATCAGCCTGGGCAATGAACATGGCGGCTGCTTCGCCAATGACGATTCGCTTGCCGACGAACTGCTCGCCGCGGGCAAAGCGTCGGGCGACCTGTTGTGGCGCTTCCCGCTGTCGGACACCTATAACAAGCTGATCGACAGCCCGATCGCCGACATGAAGAATGTCGGTCCGCGCGGCGCGGGTTCGATTACTGCAGCGCAATTTTTGCAACGCTACATCGAAACCGGGGTGCGCTGGGCGCATCTCGACATCGCCGGCATGGTGTGGGCCGACAAGGCGGGCGCGACCTTCGACAAGGGCGCGACCGGCTATGGCGTGCGCCTGCTCGACCGCTTCGTCGCGGACAATTTCGAAGGCTGATGCCAGAATCGATGCAGGTTGATTTCTATCATCTGACCGTCACGCCGCTCGACCGGGCCTTGCCGCAAATTGCGGAGAAGATATTGTCGGGCGGCGGGCGGTTGCTGATCGTCGCCGAAAGCGGCGCACAGCGAGCGGCGCTCGACCGGCTGCTCTGGGCCTATTCGGCCGAGAGCTTCCTGCCGCATGGCGAGGCGGGTGGTGAAGGCGACGCGCACCAGCCGATCCTGATCGCCACGGACACGCTTGCCGCCAATGATGCGCGCTATATCGCGCTGGTCGATGGCCTCTGGCGCGAGGAAGCGCTCGGCTTCGATCGCGCGTTCCACTTCTTCGATGGCGACCGCATCGCCGAAGCGCGCAGCGCATGGAAGGCGCTCGCTGATCGTGACGGGATCGAACGGCGCTACTGGAAACAGAATGACAATGGTCGTTGGGAACAGGCTGCTTAATCGCAGCGATCTTGCATTGAGGCGGGGCCCCGCCTAGAGAGCCGCGACTTTCCGCCATTTTCGACATCATTCAAGATACAGGAGCTTCACGGTCATGGCCGCGAACCGCACGTTTTCGATCATCAAGCCCGACGCCACCCGCCGCAACATCACGGGCGCCGTCACCAAGATGCTGGAGGAGGCCGGCCTGCGCGTCGTCGCATCGAAGCGCATCCAGATGACCAAGGATCAGGCCGAGGGCTTTTACGGCGTTCATCGCGAGCGCCCGTTCTTCAACGACCTGGTCAACTTCATGATCTCCGGCCCGGTCGTCGTGCAGGTGCTGGAAGGCGAGAACGCCGTGCAGCGCAACCGCGACATCATGGGCGCGACCAATCCGGCCAATGCCGATGCCGGCACGATCCGCAAGGAACTGGCCGAATCGATCGAAGCCAATTCGGTCCATGGTTCGGACAGCGACGAGAATGCGGCGATCGAGATCGCTTATTTCTTCAAGCCAGAAGAATTGGTCGGCTGAAGATGCAGTGGCGCGTGCGACAGGCCGGTCCGGAAGACGCGGCCGCCCTATCGCTCGTCGCCAATGCGGCGTTTCTCGATACTTATGCGTTGGTGCTGAGCTGTGCCGATTTGCTGGCGCATTGCCAGAAGAATAACGCGGTCGAGGTCTTTGCCGACTGGACCCGCGATCCCGGGACGATCGTCACGTTGGCCGAGGTCGAACCCGGCGGCGCGCCGGTCGGTTACGCCGTACTGACCACACCGGATTTTCCGATCGAGCAGCAGCCCGGCGATATCGAGCTGCGCCGTATCTACACGATGAAGCAGACGCACGGCTCCGGCGTGGGTCCTGCGCTGATGAGGCGCGCGGCCGAGGATGCGATCCGGCTAGGCCATCGCCGCATGTTGCTGGGCGTGTGGGAATATAACGCCCGCGCCCGCGCCTTTTACGAGCGCAACGGCTTCACGATGATCGGCACGCGCCGCTTCGAGGTCGGCTCCGAGGTCCATGAAGACCCGGTCTACGCGCTCACCCTCTAGGTTATTTCGCGGGCTTGGGTTTTTCACGCGCCCAGATCGCATCGAGCCGCGCCTTCGATCCGGCCCGTTCGCGCAGCATCAGCCCTTCGACATGGAGTGCCCGCCCGAGCAGCATGCGGCCCTTGGTCTTCCACACCACGTCATAGATCGCGGTATCCCGCCGTTCGGTATCGGCATCCCAATAGCTGGCGGTGATCAGTACGGGCAAGCGCCCTTCCTGGCTGTCAGGGCCATTGTCGGTCAAGCTCAGCAACGGGCCCGAGAACCAGCTCGCCTCGATCCGCGGCTCCAGCACACTGTTCTGCGCAGCGATGCCCAGCGCTGACGGGAAAGTGACATCGATATTCTGGACGTCGTGCGCGGCATCGGACAGTTTCAGGCGGTCGCCGCCTTTTTCCACGGTGCCCTTCAGCATGACCAGCGTGCGGACCTTGGCCTCGCTGGCCTTTTCCACTTGCTTCGCCTGATCGTCGGCACGGCGGTCGGACCAGCTCATCCACAGTCCGGCGGCGGCAATGATCAGCCCGGCGACGCCGACCAGTTCGGCCAGCGTGACCCAGCGCCGCCGCGTCGCGGCTGCTTCGGCGCGATCGACCGCCTGCTGCGTGACGGTCTCGATCGATGGTGATGGTTGGGGAGGGGCCGCAGCGGGTTCTGGCGGCATGTCCGGCGCGGCGGGCGTTTCGTCGTTCATCGTCCACCAGCCTCCAGCAATCGGCGCGGCGCGACCATTTCCCAGCTCGTCGCGATCCGGTCAGCAACGCGGTCCCAGTCGAGATCCACGCCATCCAGCCGCATCGCAATCCAGCCGGAAGGGCCTAGATAGGGCGGCGAATAATAGAAATCCGGGTCGGCCTCGATCAGCATCTGCTGCTCCTCAAGTCCGCTCGTCTTGACGATCGTGACCGTTTCGCCGTCGCCATGATGATTGTGCCAGAAATAGGCGAAAGCCTTGCCCTTTTCGATGAAGAATCCGGGCGAGCCATGCGACAGTTTCTCATAGGTCGAGGGAAATCCGAGCGCGGCGTCGCGGACCTTGGCGAGTACGGATTCGGGATCGGGACTCATCGCGCGACAAAGTCTGCCAGAACTTGCGGGTAAAGGCGATGCTCGGCGGCCAGCACGCGTTCCGCGAGCCGATCGGGGGTATCGCCGGGCAGGATCGGAACCTCGGCCTGGCCAAGCACCTCGCCGGCATCAAGCTCTTCGGTCACGATATGAACCGAACATCCGGCGACCGTATCGCCCGCATCGATCGCGCGCGCATGAGTGTCGAGGCCTTTATATTTGGGCAGCAGCGACGGATGGATATTGACGATCCGGTCACGCCAGCGTGCGACGAAATCATCGGAGAGCAGGCGCATATAGCCAGCCAGCGCAATGCTCTCGACGCCTGCCTCGCGCAACGCGGCATCGATCATTGCCTCGTAATCGGCCTTGGGCATTCCCTTCGGGGATTGGGCAAAGGTCGCGATACCGTTGGTTCTGGCCCAAGCCAGGCCAGCGGCGTCGGGCTTGTCCGAGGCGATGAGCGCGACCTGGTAAGCGGCGTTGGGCGCCTTGGCAGCTTCGGCCAGCGCCATCATGTTCGAGCCGCGGCCCGAAATCAAAATACCGACCTTATGCAAGGTGCGTCGCTGTCCAATCGGCGCGTGCACCCCAGGTTTCGATCGATCCGCTCACGGTGCAGCCGCGCTCGCCTGTCTCGATCGTGCCGATCGTGAAGACCGTCTCACCGCCGGACTGCAGCGCGACAGTCACGGCGGACGCCTCTTCGGCAGCCACGACTACCGCCATGCCGATCCCGCAATTGAAGGTGCGCGACATTTCTTCGGGTTCGATCGCTCCCTGCGCCTGCAGGAATGCCATCAACCGGGGCTGCGGCCAGGCATCGGCATCAATTCGCGCATGCACGCCCGCGGGGAGGACACGCGGCACATTTTCCAGCAGCCCGCCGCCGGTGATATGGGCCAGTCCCTTGATCCGTCCCTCGGCGAGCACCGGCAACAGGCTCTTCACATAAATCCGCGTCGGCGCCATCAGTGCGTCGATCAGCAACATCTCCTGATCGAACAGTGACGGGCGGTCGAGTTTCCAGCCCTTGTCGGTGGCCAGCCTGCGGACCAGCGAGAAGCCGTTGGAATGCACGCCGGATGAGGCAAGCCCGAGAATCACGTCACCCGCCGCGATGTCGCGCCCGGTCAGCACCCGGTCGCGCTCAACCGCACCGACGCAGAAGCCGGCCAGGTCATAATCTCCCGGCGCATACATGCCGGGCATTTCAGCGGTTTCACCGCCGATCAGCGCACAGCCGGCCTGAAGGCAACCATCGGCAATCGAGGCGACGACGCGTTCGGCGACTGCGGAGTCGAGCTTCGCGGTGGCGTAATAGTCGAGGAAGAAAAGCGGCTCGGCGCCCTGAACGATCAAGTCGTTGGCGCACATCGCGACCAGATCGATTCCCACGCCGTCATGTCGGTCGTGCTCGATCGCCAGTTTCAGCTTGGTGCCCACGCCGTCATTGGCCGCAACCAGCAACGGATCGACGAAGCCGGCGGCCTTCAAATCGAAGAAACCACCGAATCCGCCGAGATCGGCATCGGCACCGGCGCGGCGCGTGGCCTTGGCCAATGGTCCGATCGCACGCACCAGCGCGTTGCCGGCGGCGATCGAGACGCCCGCTTGGGCATAGGTATAGGGTGCATTACCCGGTTCAGTTTCACTCATCCTTGCCGCCTAACCATATCTCGCTTGGATTTCCACGCTTGCTTCGCCAAAAGGGCCGCAATGTTTGTCCGCCGCTTTCTTCGCCCGTCCCATCTGGCTCTCACGCTGGCGCTTATCGCGACCGGCGGGATGGTGATCGCGCAGGCCGATGCACCAGACCAACCAATGACCGCAGCCGACGGGTCAGGCAGTTTCGAGGTTAGCGGCATCCAGGTCGACGTGACCGGCAAGACTGCCGACGCGGCGCGCTATGCCGGGTGGAAGGTCGCACAGCGCAAGGGCTGGGCGATGCTGTCGAAGCGCCTTGGCGGCGGCGGCGGGACGCTGTCGGACGGAACGCTCGATTCGATGGTCTCGGGGATCGTGATCGAGGACGAGCAGATCGGCCCCAACCGTTATGTCGCGCGCCTCGGCGTATTGTTCAGCCGCGCCCGTGCCGGCGGCCTGCTTGGCGTTGGCGGGCAGGCGCTGCGATCGCCGCCGATGCTGGTCCTTCCGCTGCAATGGTCCGGCGGCACTGGGCAGGTTTTCGAGCGAAAGACCGATTGGCAGGAAGCCTGGGGCCGCTTCCGCACCGGCAATAGTGCGGTGGACTATATTCGCCCCGCCGGTACCGGTCCGGATGCGATGCTGCTCAACGTCGGCCAGGTTGGACGACCCGGACGCGGCTGGTGGCGTACGATCCTCGACCAATATGGCGCATCGGACATTCTCGTGCCGGTGGTGCGGCTGTATCGCCAATGGCCGGGCGGCCCGGTAGTCGGCGTGTTCGAAGCGCGACACGGGCCCGACAATCACCTGATCGCCAAGTTCAGCCTGCGCGTCGGCAGCGGCGACGGCCTGGACGCGTTGCTCGATGCCGGGGTCAAGCGCATCGACGAGGCCTATCAGTCGGCACTGCAGTCCGGCCTGCTCCAGACCGACTCGAGCCTTGCGTATGTGCCGCCGCCGGTTGCGCCGACGGTGATCGAGGACCTGCCGGACGACGAGACGACGCTCCCGGGCGCGACGGGACCAACCCCGACCGGCGAGGCGCGGTCGATCGTGTCGATCCAGTTCGATACACCAGGAGCTGGCGCCGTATCGGCAACCGAAGCGGCTATGCGCACGATTCCCGGTGTGCGCTCGGCGCTGACCAGCAGCCTTGCACTTGGCGGCGTATCGGTGATGCGGGTCGGCTATGACGGCGATCCGGCGGCGCTTCATGCCGCGCTCGAATCGCGTGGGTGGCAGGTCCAGGGTGTCGGCACGACATTGCGCATCCGGCGTGGGGGGCAACCGTCGCAAGGCGGCACACCGGCCCCGACGCCCGCGGAAAACGCGACCGGCTGATGAGCCAGATCGCGCTGCCGTTCGAATGGCCAGCCGACCCGCGTGACGACGAGTTCCTGGTCAGCGAGTCGAATTCCCGTGCTGTCCAGCAACTCGAGCATTGGGCGTCCTGGCCGGTCATGTCGGTGGTGCTCACCGGCCCGCGCAAATCGGGCCGCAGCCTGCTGGCGCGCATCTTTGCCGCAAAAAGTGGCGGGACGATCATCGACGATGCCGAACGACAGAGCGAGACGGCGTTGTTCCACGCCTGGAACCGCGCGCAGGAGACGCGTCACCCGCTGGTCATCGTCGCGGATGCCGCACCGCCCGAATGGACGGTCAAGCTGGCCGATCTACGCTCGCGCCTGACCGCGAGCCCGATCGCGAAGATCGGTGCGCCGGACGACGTACTGATGCAGGCGCTGTTCGAGCGCATGTTCCTGCGCCGCGGCCTCGATGCGCGGCCCGATTTGATCCAATGGCTGCTCGCGCGGGTCGAGCGCAGCCATATCGCCCTGCTCCGCGCAGTGGATGCGCTCGACCAGGAAGTGATGGAACGCCGGAAACGCCTGTCAATCCCGCTCGCACGCGCGACTTTGTCGGAAATCGGGCTTATCACCGACCGGGCGCCCGAATCGCACCCCCCAATACCCCTGACGCCAAAGATTCAGACGAAAGCCTCCCATGACCCGTCCCGCCCATATCGCGCGCCTTGATGACGACGACGATCCCTTTGCGGAGGGCGGCGACAGCGAACGGTATTTCAACCGGGAGCTTTCCTGGCTGGCCTTCAACCGTCGCGTGCTCGAGGAAGCATGCAACACCGCACATCCGTTGCTCGAACGGCTGCGTTTCCTGTCGATCTCCGGTTCGAACCTGGACGAATTCTTCATGGTCCGCGTTGCCGGCCTGAAGGGGCAACTGGCGCAGGATGTCGATCGCCGCTCGGCCGACGGGATGACTGCCGGCCAGCAACTGGCCGCTGTGGTGAGTGAGGCGGATGCGCTGGTGCAGAGCCAGCGCGAGGTATGGCGCGATCTGCGCCACCAACTCACCGAAACCGGGATCGAAGTGCTGGGATCGAAGACGATCGATGGTGCGGTCGATGTCGCCGACCTGTCCTGGCTCGAAACGCATTTCCGCGAACAGATATTCCCGATCCTGACGCCGCAAGCGCTCGACCCGGCGCATCCATTCCCGTTCATGCCCAACAAGGGGCTGGCGGTGATGTTCGACCTGGTTCGCCAGTCCGACAACGAGCCGATTCGCGAACTGGTGATGCTTCCTGCGACCATGGCGCGCTTCGTGCGGCTGCCCGATAGGAAAGGGTCTGGCGACCGCGCACGTTATGTCGCGATCGAATCGCTGGTGAAGCGGTTCTCGGTGTTGATCTTCCCAGGCTATGACGTGCACGGCGCGGCCGAATTTCGCGTACTGCGCGACAGCGATATCGAGATCGAGGAAGAGGCCGAGGATCTCGTCCGCTACTTCGCCAATGCGATCAAGCGTCGCCGGCGCGGGCGCGTTATCCGGCTCGAGCTCGAATCGGGCATGCCGGAGCGGCTGTCTTCGGCGCTGCGTGACGAACTGGGGGGCGCGGATTCTTTCGTGACCGAAGGCGGCACCTTTCTTGGCATCAACGATCTGGATGCGATCGTCGACGAAGATCGCCCGGACCTGAAGTTCACACCGTACAGCCCTCGCTTCCCGGAACGGATCCGGGAGTTCGGCGGCGATTGCTTCGCGGCGATCCGGTCCAAGGACATCGTTGTCCATCACCCGTACGAGACGTTCGAGGTCGTGCTCGCTTTCCTGAAACAGGCCGCAGCCGATCCCGATGTCGTGGCGATCAAGCAGACATTGTATCGCGCCGGGAAGCAGCCCGCCGTCATCAATGCACTGATTGCGGCCGCTGAATCGGGCAAATCGGTTACCGCCGTGGTCGAATTGAAGGCTCGTTTCGACGAGGAGCAGAATCTCGTCTGGGCCTCCGCATTGGAGCGCGCCGGCGTCCAGGTCGTCTATGGCTTCATGGAATGGAAGACGCACGCGAAGGTGTCGATGGTGGTGCGGCGCGAGGCCGGGCAATTCCGTACCTATTGCCACTTCGGCACCGGCAATTATCATCCGGTCACCGCAAAGATCTATACCGATCTCAGCTTCTTCACGGCAGATCCGCGCCTCGGTCGCGATGCGGCGCAGATGTTCAATTATGTCACCGGTTATGTCGAACCGCAGGACATGGCGCTGATCAGTCTGTCGCCTCGCGATCTGCGGCCCAATCTTGTCGCAATGATCGACGCCGAGATCACCAATGCCAAGGCGGGCGAGCCCGCGGCGATCTGGGCGAAGATGAACTCGCTGGTCGATCCGGCGATTATCGAGAAGCTGTACGAGGCAAGCAATGCCGGGGTTGAGATCGAGCTGATCATTCGCGGCATTTGTTGCCTCCGTCCGGGCGTGGCGGGAATGTCGGAACATATCCGCGTCAAATCGGTGATCGGCCGCTTCCTGGAGCATAGCCGCATCTGGGCGTTCGGGAATGGCAAGGCACTGCCCAATGACGGCGCGAAGCTGTTCATTTCCTCGGCCGACTGGATGCCGCGCAATTTCGACCGCCGAGTCGAATATATGCTGCCGATCGAGAATGCGACGGTGCATGACCAAATTCTCGACCAGGTGATGGTCGCCAATCTGATCGACAATGAACAAAGCTGGGAATTGCACGCCGACGGCAGCTATGTCCGTGACGATCCGGGCGACCGGCCGTTCAATCTGCACCGCTACTTCATGACCAACCCGTCGCTGTCGGGGCGCGGTGCCGCGCTCGAGCTCGGCGAATCCGTGCCGAAACTTTCGCTGCGTCGTCGGCGTTGAAGCCGGCGATGCCGACTCTCCCGTTCCGTAAGCCCAAGGCCGATTCGGCAGGGGAACCACGTACCGCGATCATCGATATCGGCTCCAACTCGATCCGCCTGGTGATCTATCAAGGCCCGGAGCGACTGCCCGCGATCCTGTTCAACGAAAAGGTCATGGCCGGGCTTGGTCGAGGCTTGTCGGAAACCGGAAAGATCGCCCCCGAAGGGTTGGTAAAGGCCGGCCATGCTCTGGCGCGCTTTGCTGCGGTCGCGCATGAGATGGAGGTCACCCGACTGCGCACCGTTGCGACTGCCGCGGTGCGAGAGGCCTCCAACGGCCATATCCTGCTCGACACCGCTCGGTCCCTCGGCCTCGACGTCGAACTACTGTCGGGCGAACAGGAGGCCATGGCCGCGGGCCAGGGCGTGCTGTCAGCGATCCCCGACGCCGATGGTATCGTTGGTGATCTGGGTGGCGGCAGCCTGGAACTGGTGCGCGTGTCGGATGGCGAGGTCCGCGACCGCGTGTCCTTTCCCTTTGGAGTGCTCCGGGTCGGGCCGATCCGCATCAAGGGCGGGCAGGGCGCACTCGAACGTCAGGTCGCCAAGGGGTTGAAAGGCGCGGGTTGGTCAGGACGCGGCCAGAAGCTGCCGCTCTATCTGGTCGGCGGCACCTGGCGGGCACTGGCGCGGCTCGACATGCATCTGAACGGATACCCGCTGCCGATCATTCATCAATACACCATGGCGCCCGCTGCGATCACGCGAATGAGCCGAACGATCAGTCATGTCACCAAGGGACGGCTGCGCGCCATCCCCGGCCTGTCCTCGGGACGCGCCGCGACATTGGGCGACGGCGCCGCCCTGCTGTCTGCTTTGTTCAAATATCTCGGCAGCGAAACGACGATCGTGTCCGCGTTCGGTTTGCGCGAAGGATTGCTGTACAGCCAACTCGACCCGATGATCCGCGCGGAAGATCCGCTGATCGTCGCGACGCGTGACGAGGGGCGTCGTCATGGTCGCTTTGCCGAACATGGCGACCTGCTCGATCGTTGGATCGCGCCTTTGTTCGCTGACGATACGCCCGGCATGGCACGGCTGCGTCATGCCGCCTGCCAGCTTGCCGATGTGGGCTGGCGTGCCAATCCGGAATTCCGCGCCGAACGCGGCGTCGAGATCGCGCTCCACGGCAATTGGGTCGCAATCGACGCGCCGGGTCGTGCCTTGATGGCCCAGGCATTGTTCACCAGCCTTGGCGGTGGCACGGAGACGCCACCACCGATCAACCAACTCGCGCCACCGGAGGACCTCAAGCGCGCGACGGCATGGGGGCTCGCAATGCGCCTCGGGCAGAGGTTGAGCGGCGGCCTTGCCGGGCCGCTGCAGCGATCGCGCCTCTTCGTCGGCGCATCGACGCTCGCGCTGCATCTGGAACCCGGCGACGCGCCCCTGTACGGCGAAGCCGTGGAGCGGCGACACAAGGCGCTGGCGGCAGCCCTTGGACGTGAACCATTATCGGTGTCGTCTTCCTGACGTCAGCCGGCATTCATCTTTTCCGAGCCAGTGAATATGCATCTGGAAGTGGGGAGGGGCGTGTGATCGATCGTCGGCAATTGCTTGTGACGGGCGCGCTGCTTGGCCTGAGTCCCGCAACAGGCTTCGCAAATGGACCGCCCGAGCAGGACAATCCGACCGTCGACGCCTTTGTGAAGGCGCAAGGGTTTCAGGGCATCGTCATGACGGGCCGAGCCGGCAAGCCAAACTATGCGCGCGCCTTCGGCATGGCCGATAGCGAGGCTGGGCGGCCGGCGACGATCGATACCCGTTACGCCATCGCCTCGATCTCAAAATGGCTGACGGCAGTGACGGTGCTGAGGCTCGTCGAGCGCGGAAAATTGTCGCTCGATGCGCCGATCACCGCCGTCCTGCGCGACTATCGGGCGGATACCGGCGCCAAGGTCACGCTTCGCCACCTGCTGTCGAATACCAGCGGCATCCCGAGCATGTTCCTGCCGGCCGCAAAGCTCGATCCGGACGTGCTGACCCGCGAAGTATCCGCTGCCGACGGAGTGAAATTGTACGCCTCCGCCGATCTGGCGTTCGAGCCCGGCAGCCAATTCGATTATGCGCTGACCAACTGGTTCATCATCACGGCGATGGTCGAGGCGGCAACCGGCCAGCCATTCCAGGAGGTAGTGCGTACAATCACATTGGATCCGCTGGGCCTGAAACACACCGATGCGACTCGAACGAGCCGCGATCTGCCGACCCCCGCGGCCTCTTATCGCGGTACGCCGCCGGCGCGTATGCAAGTGCGTCGTCTGGAGATCATGGCGGCCGGAGGCGGATATTACAGCAGCGCCGCCGACCTGCTGCGCGCAGCACATCTGGTGTTCGATACCGGTTTTCTATCGAGCACCTCGCTCCGCGAGCTGAAAACGATCAACGCGCCGAATGACAATTATGCGCTGGGCGGCCGTATCCGCTCGTTGACCATTGACGGGACAACCCGGCTGGCGGGGTGGGAAACGGGCAATACCGAAGGGTATCGCTCGGTGCTCGGCCACCGCTTCGACGATCGCTCGACCGTCGTCATTCTCAACAATACCGGCATGTCGCAGCGCACGCTCGACCTTTTCGCCGACAGCCTGTTCGGTGCCGCACCACCACCCGCGAGCTGACCTCAGGCTGATGTAACTCAGCCGCAGCTGAGCCGCTCGACCCGGCCCTGCGCGTCGACATAGACGTTCAGGCGATCCGCCCGGAAATCCATCGTCACCATCATCCCCGGCGTGATCCGGCGCACGGTGCGCGCACCGGCGCGACGCTTGGCGCTTGCCACCGTCCTGGCCGATCCCGGCCGGCCGATGAATTGCTGCGCCGGGTCGGCGTTGCAGGCGCGGGGTGGGCCGGGACGCTGGGGCGGGCCATCCATTGCGCAAGCCGACAACAGCAGCAACGGCAGCGAGGTTCCAAGAATCAGCTTCATGTCACGTCCTCCGTCCGGGTCATCTTGAGCTTGCCGTTTACCACAGCAAAGGCCAGTCGTCCTTCGACCAGGTCCAGCGCATCACGGCCGAACTGATCGAATCGCCAGCCTTGCAGGATCGGCAGGCCATCGCGCTGGCCCGCCGCCAGCGCCTCGAGATCCTCGCTGCGTGCAAGCAGGCGCGATGCGACATCGATTTCCTTCGACCGAATCTTGAGCAGCAGCTTGAGCAGGTCGGCGACCAGCGCCCCGTCCTTGCCAAGGCCGGGCTTGCGGTCGTCGCGCACCGGCATCTCGTCCGCCGACATCGGCACCGCTACCTCCAGCGCCGCCATCAGCCGCCCGCCAATGTCATTGCCCGCCCAGGTTGCGGACAGCCCGCGCACCTTCGCCAGGTCGCTCTGCTTGCGTGGCGGGTGACCGGCGATATCGGCAATCGTCTCATCCTTGACGATTCGGCCGCGCGGCAGGTCCTTGCTTTGGGCCTCAAGCTCGCGCCAGCGCGCCAGCGCCTTTAGTCGGCCGAGCACATCGGGCTTGCGGCCAGCGATGCGAATCCGCTTCCACGCTTCTTCGGGGTCATTGGCGTAATTGGCCGGATCGCCGATTCGCTCCATTTCCTGGTCGAGCCATTCGCCGCGCCCGGTTTTGCGCAGCCGCGCGAGCATCTTGGGGAAGATCTTCGCCAGATGGGTGACGTCGCCGATGGCATATTCGATCTGCCGCGCATCGAGCGGGCGGCGCGACCAGTCGGTGAACCGCGCGCCCTTGTCGACCACGATGCCGAGATAGGAATCGACCAGATTGGAGTAGCCGATCTGCTCGCCCTGGCCGAGTGCCATCGCCGCAACCTGGGTATCGAACAGGGGATGCGGCGTCTTGCCGGTCAGATTATAGACGATTTCAAGATCTTGGCCCCCGGCATGGAAAACCTTCAGCACGTCTTCATTGTTGACCAGCAGCTCGAGCAGCGGCGTCATATCGAGCCCCGCCGCCATCGGATCGATCGCCGCCGCCTCGTTCACATCGGCGATCTGGATCAGGCAGAGTTCCGGCCAGAAGGTGTTCTCGCGCATGAACTCGGTGTCGACGCAGACGAAGTCCGCCTGGGACAATCGGGCGCAGAGATTGGCGAGGGTCGCGCTGTCGGTGATCAGGTCATGGATATGCATCGCAACGCCATAGCGAGGGGAGCGCGGGTTGACAAAGGCGGCATGGAAAGAGAAGCGCGGCCCCACATATTTACGTCATCCCGGCACGAGCCGGGATCTCCCGTTATGGCGCGCGCGCTTGCGGCGCGAGATCCCGGCTTGCGCTAGGGTGACGAACCAGAGTGAGAATCCGAATGCACGCCTATCGCACGCACACCTGCGCACAGCTCCGCGCCGCCGATGTCGGAACATCGGTCAAGCTTAGCGGCTGGATTCACCGCAAGCGCGACCACGGCAATCTGCTGTTCGTCGATCTGCGCGACCATTACGGCATCACGCAGATCGTCACCGATAGCGACAGCCCGACTCACGCCGCACTCGACAAATTGCGCGCCGAATCCGTCGTGACGATTACCGGCGATGTGGTCGCCCGCTCGCCCGAGACGGTGAATGCGAACCTGCCCTCGGGCGAGATCGAGATACGCGCTCGTGACGTCGTGGTGCAGTCGGCGGCGCAGGAATTGCCCATGCCGGTGTTCGGCGAGAATGAATATCCCGAGGATATCCGTCTCCGTTACCGCTTCCTCGATTTGCGGCGTGAGCGGCTCCACGCCAATATCCTGCTGCGCTCCAACGTCATTTCGTCACTCCGCAGCCGCATGATCGGGCAGGGCTTCACCGAATTCCAGACCCCGATCCTGACCGCCTCGTCGCCCGAGGGCGCGCGCGACTATCTGGTGCCGAGCCGTGTCCATCCAGGCAAGTTCTACGCGCTGCCGCAGGCACCGCAGATGTTCAAACAGTTGCTGATGGTCGCCGGCTTCGACAAATATTTCCAGATCGCGCCCTGTTTCCGCGACGAGGATGCCCGCGCCGATCGCTCGCCCGGCGAATTCTACCAGCTCGATTTCGAGATGAGCTATGTCACACAGGACGATGTGTTCGCGGCGATCGAGCCGGTGCTGCACGGCGTGTTCGAGGAATTTGCCGACTGGCAGGGCAAGGGCCGCACCGTATCGCCATTGCCGTTCAAGCGCATCCCGTACCGCGAATCGATGCTTAAATATGGCAACGACAAGCCTGACCTGCGCAATCCGGTCCTGATCACCGATGTGTCGGAGCTGTTCAAGGGTTCAGGCTTCGGGCGCTTCGCCTCGATGGTCGAAGGCGGCGACGTGGTGCGCGCGCTGCCGGCGCCCAATACGCATGAGAAGAGCCGCAAGTTCTTCGACGACATGAACAGCTGGGCACAAGGCGAAGGCTTTCCCGGCCTGGGCTATGCGACGCAGAAGGACGGCGTATTCGGCGGCCCGATCGCCAATAATCACGGCCAGGACGGCATGAAGGCGATCGCCGACGCGCTCGGCCTCGGCCCGAACGACGGCATTTTCTTCGCCGCAGGCAAGGAAGCGCAGGCAGCGAAGCTTGCCGGCCTGGCGCGGACGCGTGTCGCCGACCAGCTCGGCCTGATCGACCAGAATCGCTTCGAATTCTGCTGGATCGTCGATTTCCCGATGTTCGAATATGACGAGGACGCGAAGAAGGTTGATTTCAGCCACAACCCCTTCTCGATGCCGCAGGGCGAGATGGAAGCGCTGGAGACGATGAACCCGCTCGATATCCTGGCCTATCAGTACGACATCGTCTGCAATGGCATCGAATTGTCGTCGGGTGCCGTGCGGAACCACAAGCCGGAGATCATGTACAAGGCGTTCGAGATCGCCGGCTATACCCAGGCCGATGTCGATACCAACTTCGCCGGCATGATCAACGCGTTCAAATGCGGCGCCCCGCCGCATGGCGGTTCCGCGCCAGGTGTCGACCGGATCGTCATGCTGCTCGCCGATGAGCCCAATATCCGCGAAGTGATCGTCTTCCCGATGACGCAAAAGGCGGAAGATCTGATGATGGGCGCGCCGGCATTCGTGACGTCGAAGCAGCTCAAGGAACTCAACATCCGCACGGTCGACGCTCAGGCCATCAAGCCTGCATAAACGCTGATCTTAATAGTCCCGTCGCCCTGCGAAAGCAGGGATGACGGGGGAGCCGGAGCCATATTTGCCAAGAGCGTCGGGGCTTGTCCTGCATCTCTGTGTGCCGCATGGGCGCTTCCCACGCGCAGGGGGCGCGAACGGGCAGAGGCGGGACAGGCATGCTCAATGATCAGCTGACGCCCGAACCGCCGTCCCGGCTGGTGCGCAGCCTCGGCGTGTTCGGTGTGCTGTTCCTGACGCTCTCGGTCACCACGCCCGCCTCGTCGGTGTTCGTGATCATTCCCGGCATGTTGCAGGTCGCCGGCACCGGCGCGATCTGGGCGTTGATCCTGGCCGGGATCGTGTGCATCGCCACCGCCTTCATCTATGCCGAACTCTCCTCGGCCTGGCCGGTCGCAGGCGGCGAATATGTCGCGGTCGCGCATACGTTGGGGCCGCTTGCCGGCTTCGTGATGCTCGGCGTCAACGTGTTCAACAATATCTTCTTCGTTCCCGTCGCCGCTCTCGGCATCAGCGCGGTGCTGTCGACCATCGTGCCGGGCCTGCCGCAAGTGCCGGTGGCGATCGCGGTGGTGATCGGCGCAACCTTCATCGCAATCCTGCGCATCCGCATCAACGCCTGGATGACTGGCATCTTCTTGCTGTTCGAAGTGCTCGCGCTGATCGTCGTTGCGGTGCTGGGCTTTCACGGCGCCGCGCGCTCGGCAGCCGAATTCCTCACCGCACCGGTGATGCCTTCCCCGGCCGGGCTGGTGCCGACCACCCTGACCCAGATCGGCCTGGCCACCTCGATCGCGATTTTCGCGCTCAACGGCTATGGCTCGGCGGTCTATTTCGGCGAGGAGATGCACGATGCCTCGCGCAGCATCTCCCGCGCGATCCTCGCCGCACTCGTCCTGACAGTATTGCTGGAGGTGCTGCCCGTCCTTGGCGGGCTGATGGGGGCAGGGGACCTGGCTGCGTTTCTGAGCGCCGATGATCCCTTCGGCCTGCTCGTCGCGGCGCGCGGCGGCGACACGCTCGCCGGCTGGGTTGCGATCGGCGTGGTGATCGCCATCGTCAATGCGGTGATCGCCTGGGTGCTGGCCTGCGCACGCTTCTTCTATGGCACCGCGCGCGACGGATCCTGGGGGCGGCCACTCGATCGCTGGCTCACCACCCTCCATCCGCGTTTCGGGTCGCCCTGGATCGGCACCTTGCTGATCGGCGCGATCGGGGTCGCCTGCTGCTTCCTGTCGATTCAGCTGCTGCTGATCCTCAGCGGCACCGGGCTGATCGTGATCTATGCCGGCATCTGCGTCGCCGCGATCGTCGGGCGCCGCACCGGGCGGACGGCGCATGCCCATTACCGCATGCCGTTCTACCCCGTCGCGCCGGTGCTGACCCTGGTTGCGCTGGCCGGCGTCGCCTGGGCAAGCTGGATCGATGTCGAGGAGGGCGGTCGCGCCGCCCTGATCATGACCGGCGTGCAGATCGCGCTGTCCGCCGGCTATTACTGGTTCGTGCTGCGCCGGCGCGGCAATTGGGAAGTGCAAATCCCGTCGGCCTGAGTTTATGATGTCGATATGAGCATCAATCTATCCGATTATGAATCGGGCAAGAAGTTCGACGGCGATTATTCCGACGCGTTGATCGCGGTCCAGGAGCGCCTCGCCCATATCCAGGTCGCGCACATCGTGCACAAGAAGCGCGCGATCGTCCTGTTCGAGGGCTGGGACGCGGCGGGGAAGGGCGGGATCATCCAGCGAATGACCGCCGAATGGGACCCGCGCAATTTCGAGGTCTGGCCGATCGCCGCACCCACCGCCGACGAACTCGCCCGCCATTTCCTGTGGCGCTTCTGGAAAAGATTGCCGGCGGACGGCAATATCGGTGTGTTCGACCGCAGCTGGTACGGCCGTGTGCTGGTCGAGCGGGTCGAGGGCTTTGCGACCGAGGCGCAGTGGCGCCGCGGCTATGACGAGATCAACGAATTCGAGGCACAACAGGCGGATTCGGGCACCACGATCGTCAAGATGTTCATCCACACCACGCAAGCCGAGCAGGACGAACGGCTCAAGGCGCGACTCGATCATCCCTGGAAACGCTGGAAAACCGGTGCCGACGATTATCGCAACCGCGACAAACGCGGCGCCTATCTCGATGCGATGGCGGAGATGTTCCGCCGTACCGACACGCGCTGGGCGCCGTGGTGCGCAATCGATGGCAACAACAAAAAGGCGGCGCGCATCGCCGCGCTGACCGCGATCGCCGACCGGCTGGAGGCGAATATCGACATGACCCCGCCGCCGCTCGACCCGGCAGTGGAGAAAATGGCGCGCAAGGCGTTGAAGGGATGATGCCGGATCCGGTCGCGCGGGTGTTTGCCGGCTATCCGGCCGATGCTCGCGCGGCGCTGATGACCATCCGCGATCTGATCTTCGCGGTCGCGGCCGAGACGGATGCCGTCGGTGCGCTGACCGAGACGCTGAAATGGGGCGAGCCGGCCTATCTGACCGAGGCATCGGGCAGCGGCAGTACGATCCGCATCGCCTGGAAACCGGCAGTGCCGGATCGCTATGCCCTGTACTTCAACTGCAAGACCAGCCTGGTCGATACTTTCAGATCGATGTTCGAGACGCTCAGTTTCGAGGGCGATCGCGCGATCACGCTTGGGATTGGCGATGCCGTGCCGGAAACCGAACTATCCGCCTGTATCCGTCTCGCCTTGACCTATCATCGCCGCGCCGGACGCGACGGCTGATCAGGCGATATCGAAGCGGCCTTTATCGTCCATCACATGCAGCAAGCCGTCGGCAATGGCGAAATAGGCGCCGTGCAGCGTCAGCGTGCCAGCCGCCTCGCGCTCGGGAATGCACGGAAAGGTGCGCAGATTGGCGAGGCTGACCCGCACCGTTTCCATCTCCAGGGCGCGCACCGCGTTCGGGCCGGTCCCCAGCCGCGCGACGATGTCGTCGCGCGCTTCATCAAGCAAGTCGATCCAATGGTCGATAAACCCGCCTTCGCCCGGCGGCTTGCCGGCAAAAGTCTGCTGGATCGCGGCATGGACGCCGCCGCATGAGCCATGCCCCATCACCACGATTTCCGACACCTGAAGCTGAGTCACCGCGAACTCCAGCGCGGCGGATACGCCATGCCGGCCGCCATCGAGCTCGAATGGCGGCACCAGATTGGCGATATTGCGCACGACGAAGATCTCCCCCGGCGAGGTATCGAAAATCTGTGCCGGGTCGACCCGGCTGTCCGAACAGGCGATCACCATCACGCTTGGCGTCTGTCCATCGCTGAGGACCGCCCAGCGGCTGCGTTGCTGCGCCCAGGACGAGTCGCGAAAGCGGTGATAGCCCTGGATGAGATTCGAAAAGCCGGTCATGGCGCTCCTTTTGCACCGGGAACGGGGGGTGGCAAGCGGGCCAAAGCATCGCTATCTGCGACCCCATGACCGACATGACTCCGCTCCCCCGCCCGGAACGCCAGCGCAAGCCCGACTGGATCCGCGTCAAAGCACCGACCAGCGTCGGATTTGCCGAGACCAAGGCGATGATGCGGCGGCTCAATCTCAATACGGTATGCGAAGAAGCGGCGTGCCCGAATATCGGCGAGTGCTGGACCAAGAAGCACGCGACGGTGATGATCCTCGGCGACACCTGCACCCGCGCCTGTGCCTTCTGCAATGTGAAGACCGGCATGCCGCGCGCGGTCGATGCGCTGGAACCGCAACACACCGCCGATGCGGCGGCTGAGCTTGGCCTCGAACATATCGTCATCACGTCGGTCGACCGTGACGACCTGCCCGATGGCGGCGCGTCGCAATTCGTCAAGGTGATCCAGGCGCTGCGCCGCACGACGCCGAAAACGACCATCGAAATCCTCACGCCGGATTTCAGGAACAAGGCACAGGCCGCGGTTGAATCCATCGTCGAGGCGCGACCCGACGTCTATAACCACAATCTCGAAACCGTGCCGCGTCTCTATCCGACGATCCGGCCGGGCGCGCGCTATTATGCGTCGCTACGCTTGCTCGAAAGCGTCAAGCGCCACGATCCGTCGATCTTCACCAAATCCGGCGTGATGGTCGGGCTGGGCGAGGAAAGGCTCGAAGTGCATCAGGTGATGGACGACATGCGTTCGGCCGACATCGATTTCCTGACCATGGGCCAGTATCTGCAGCCGACCCCGCGCCACGCCAAGGTGCTGGACTTCGTCACGCCGCAAGCCTTTGACGCCTATGCCGCGATCGCGCGCGCGAAAGGTTTCCTGCTGGTCGCGGCATCGCCGCTGACCCGGTCGAGCTATCATGCCGGCGACGATTTCGCAGCCTTGCGCGCGGCAAGAGAGGCGAAGCTCGCCCGCGCCTGATGCCCCGCCATTCAGAAACCCGCCGCTTGCCCTATAGTCGGGAACAGATGTTCGACCTGGTCGCCGATGTCGGGCGTTATGCGGAATTCCTGCCTTGGGTGACGGCAATCCGCGTGCGGTCGAACAGCCCGACCGAAATGGTCGCCGACATGATCGTCGGCTTCAAGGGACTGCGCGAAACCTTCACCTCGAAGGTCGAGAAGCAGCGCCCCGACCATATCCGGGTCGATTATCTCGACGGGCCGCTCAAATATCTGCGCAACGAATGGACCTTTCGTGCCGATGGCCAAGGGGCCTGCCTGGTCGATTTCAGCGTCGATTTCGCATTCAAGAACAAGATGTTCGAGATGCTCGCCGGGCAAGTGTTCGGATCGGCGCTGCGCAAGATGATCGGCGCGTTCGAGGATCGCGCCGCAGTGCTTTATGCCGGCTCGTCCTCCGCCGATGGCAACAGCAGTTCGAGCGCACACAGCGCCGCCTGAAGCCGGACGCCGCCGCGCCCGAGGTCGCCGAAATCCTTGCGATCCGCCACCACATGGCCGGGATCTGCGCCTTTCTCGGCACGTGCGAATACGACCGTCCCGACCGGTTTCTTTTCGGTACCGCCACCGGGGCCGGCAACGCCGGTGATGGCGACGGCGACGTCCGCGCCGCTCATCTCCAAAGCCGATTGCGCCATGTTCCACGCCACCGCGATCGATACCGCGCCGAAGGTTTCGAGAATATCGGGACTGACGTTCAGCAATTCCAACTTGGCATCATTGGAATAGGTCACAAAGCCCGCTTCGAGCACATCGGACGATCCGGGAATTTCGGTGATCGCCGCCGCGACCAGGCCACCGGTACAGCTTTCCGCGACGGTGATCCGCCGCCCGATCGCCTTGTTGGCGTCGACGACGCGCCGAGCGGCATCGACCAACGCCGCGGGCAGGATGGTGTCCATGGTCAATTCCGGCCCGCAGGGCAGACCGGCAGCTTGGAATTCTCTTTCTTCTCGCCGCTCAACTGCACCAGGGTGACGATCAGTTCGGCGGCATTGCGCGGCGGCAGGGGCGCGATCAGCGTGACGATCCGGTCGATCTGAGCGCAATCCTTTGGCTTGATGTCCTTGGCGATGACCGGTGCCATCAACGACGCTATCATCGGCTTGAAACTATCATTCTCCAGCGCCGGCTTCATCTCGTCGCCGGCAATCTTGGCCAATGCTGCTTTCGCCGATGGCCATGCCGAATCCGCTTCGGCGCGATATTTGTCGATGAACGCGCCCGATGTCTGACGCAGCAGCGCGTCGGCCGGGAGCACAGTCGCGCAGGTTTCGCCGACGGCCTTGATCGCGTCGGGGGCGATGAACAGCATCAACCCCGAAGCCTCGGCCGGGGTCACGCAGGGCTTGGCCGCAGCCTCGGCCGCCTGAACGCCGGTCGCGCCCATTCCGGCCCAGAGGGTAATGGCTGCCGTCAGCCCGATCCGCCGCTTCGTCATTATGCGTCCCCCATGATCCTGATCGTTGCAATTGCCTGGGCGGCGATTCCTTCGCCGCGTCCGGTGAAACCGAGCCGCTCCGTCGTCGTCGCCTTGATGCTAATCTGGCCGGGAGCGAGCCGCAACAGCGCTGCGACCCGGTCGCGCATCGCCGCGCGGTGCGGGCCGATCTTCGGTGTTTCGCAAATGATCGTCAGGTCGATGAAATCGATGATCCCGCCGCGCGCGCGGATGAGCGCTGCGGCATGTTCGAGAAACTGCGCCGAATCCGCGCCACGCCATTGCGGGTCGCTGGGCGGGAAATGCGTGCCGATATCCCCCTCGGCGATCGTGCCGAGCAAGGCATCGGTGATCGCGTGAAGCGCGACATCGGCATCGCTATGCCCCGACAATCCCTTGTCATGGGGAATGAGCACACCGCCGAGCCATAATTCCTCACCCTCGGCGAGGCGGTGGACATCATAGCCGGTCGCACTGCGCACGCGCATCGTGGCGGCATGACGCATTTCCGCGTTCACGAAATCGGCCGGATAAGTCACTTTTTCGAGCATCGCATCGCCTTCGACCAAAGCCACGGTCGCTCCTGATTTGCGCAGCATCTGCGCATCGTCGGTGGGTTCGTCGCCGCTCCAGCCGCGATGTGCGGCGAGGATCGCGTCGAAGCGGAACGCCTGAGGCGTCTGGATACGGAACAGGCCGTCGCGCGAGACGCCGGCGCCGAGCACCTCCATGCCGCGCGCAAGCGTGTCGGCGACGGGCAGGGCGGGAACCGCGCCGCCATCCTCGTCCAGCGCGGCGAGCAGGCGATCGATCACCGCCACGGGCAGGAAAGGGCGAGCTGCGTCGTGGATCAGCACGCGATCCATGCCGGTTTCGGCGAGGTGCTCCAGCCCCGCCAGGACCGACAGGCGCCGCGTGGCACCCCCGGTCACCCGCTCGACCGGGCCGAGCGCCTTGTCGAGCTGGGCATCCTGGCCGTCGCCGATCACGACGATCACCCGGCCAATCGCCGGATGCGCGGCAAGCGTGGCATGGCTGTGCGCGATCATCGGCTTGCCCGCGACGGGCGCGAACTGCTTCGGGCCGTCGCCACCGCTGCGCAGGCCCTGGCCGGCCGCGACGATGATCGCCGCAGTGCGAGGTCCGGCGGGGTGGGGTGGGGCGGGGCGGGAGGCAGGACTGGCCGTCATGCCGATCGCCTAGCCCATGCCCGACCGCCTCGCCACCCGCTATTCGGCATGCGCAATGGCCGATCGCGTCGGGGGCCGGGTGTGTGTGCGGGAAGGGCGGGGGTATTTCCACGCCGGTGCGATAGCAGTCGCCGCACGGGGTTTGAATCCGGGGATGGGACAGTGGCGGCCACGGACGGCCAGTGGATGCAGAGATATGTTACACCGGTCGTGTCACATTTCCTTTGCCAGCCCCGGCGCGGGGGTCCTGTTAATATATAGTAATATCAATATGTTATTGATATTTCCTCACTGGTTTCGGATTGGCGTTCATCGTCCCGGTGTTGGACCGTGTCCCGAATCTCCGGTCGCGGATTTGGTGTCGTCCGGCGGATCGCGTCGCTGCAGGCGACCGCAATTGGTGGACTGCCGCCGTGACGAATATGGTACCAAGGTGCATCCTTCACCCGAACGGGGGAAGCGGGATGCAAGGGCGGGATTACACCGTCTTCATTGGGGACTGCCTCGGGCAAGGCATGTTCGCCAGGCAATTGTTTTGAGGGGGAAATATATGCGCCGGACATTGACTGCTTTCGCCATCGTGTGGCTCGGGATTCCGGGCGCCGTTTCAGCGCAAACCGGCAGCGGCGGCCGTGCCGACCTCGACGCGCCCGAGCTCGACGATCTCAACGTCGCCAAGGTCTTTTTCCGGGGAGGCTGCTTCAGTTATGAGTTTGGGGGAAACGGGAATTTCATCGATTCCGAAGAGGATGATTTCCTCTGGACGGGGGAATGCGTTGCCGGGCAACCCATAAATGGATCCGGCGTTTTCAAAAGAGTCACCGTGAACGGAAGTCTGAAGGGAAACTGGACAGAGACATCTGCAACCTATGTCGATGGTGTTCAGAACGGCAGATATACCTGGAACTCGTTCGTGCCGGGGAATTCGCCCGACCACCGCAATTTCAATGGGTCGGGCACAATTACCCGAGGCTGTGACGATAGTGAAAACGACCAATATTGCGTCGCAGATTTTTCCAAACTCGCGAAAAAACGCGGATTAGTCGCGTCGCACGATCCGGCAATTGCATCGAATGCGGCGGATCGCGATCAACGCGACGACGATGTTGGCAGCGCCAATGGGCAGCAGTGCCAGCGGCTGGCCAGCATCATGAATAGTCCGGCCCCCACCATTGGCGCCCTTGCCTCGCTGACGCACACGGTCGCGGTGCTCAAGGCTTCGATCGCGATGATCGATCTTCCCTGTGGCAAGCCCTGGATCGTCAGCAATGATCGAGCTGCGATCGCGCAGTCGCGGGCCCAGCAATATGAAGCCTGGAAAACCGCACGAACCGGATGCCTGCAACTGACCGCAGGGGTTGCGTCGGAGGCGGCTGTCGCAGCGCTTGATGACGACAATCCATGCAAGGAGGTCGTGCAGCCTAGTTAGTATCGAGGTGTCGCATCGTACGGGCGTCGAGTGAATGACAACCGCCCCCCGTATCGCTTGAGCCTGCACCGACAGCGCCGGTGAGGTTCTACGCGACTAGGCGGAAAAGAGCGAGCGATCCGGCGTCAGCGCCCCAGCCCTTTAGGCTGTTCGGCGGCCAGCAGGTCGATCGCCATCCTGGAGCGTAGGGGCAGATATTGGGCAGCCGGCCAGACTGCGTAGCATTCCAGCGTGGCGGAGGGGCGGTCGCGCCACAGCTCGATCAAATCACCCGAACATATTCGCTCGCGGACCGGCCAATGGGGAGTCCAGGCTAGGCCATGCCATCGACCGCGGCGTCCGCGATCACGTCCAGATCGTCGAACCGCATGCGAGAGACAGCGGGCACCTCGACGAGAGCGCCGCCCGCTTCCGTGTTGTCCCGCGCATTTTCGTCTCCATTTCAGCGCCCCACCGGATCAGTGGCTCGATCGGGTTTGCTGCGCCTGGCGAACACGTCCTTCGCGACCGGCAGCGCCGACAGAGTGCCGATAGACTGCAACCATAGTTCTACCAATTGCGTCCAGCGCCCAACCGGTAACTTGGTTGGACGAACGCCAAACGCGTGTCCGCCTTCTGCATAAACATGTAGTTCGGCAGGGATGCCTGCTTCCTTGAGAGCCACATAATACGTCAGGGATTGCTGAACGCTATCTACTGTGTCGTTTTCGGCATGCAGGAGGAATGTCGGCGGTGTATCGGCTTTCACTTTTATATCGGGGCGCAGCTTCAAGTCAGATGGATCGCGAGTGGCTTTATCTTCGTCTTCGTGCGCCCAGAGGTGGCCGGGGTAAACGATGATGGCGAAGTCCGGGCGACAACTCAGCCTGTCCGCACCATCCACCGGCGCATAGGCACGCTTTGCGAAATTGGTACTCAATGCCGCTGCCAGATGCCCCCCGGCGGAGAATCCGATTACCCCGATCTTATTGGGATCAATGCGATATTGCTTGGCGCGCTGACGTACCAGACCAACCGTCCTCTGTGCGTCCTGCAAGGCCGTGGGCACCTTGGGATAATAGCGTTTGCCATCCCGCAATGTCGGGCCGGAATCCGGCACCCGGTACTTCAAAAGGACACAGGTGATGCCTCTGGACGTGAGCCAGTCGCAGATTTCTGTTCCTTCCAGATCCATGGCCAGGAACTGATAGCCGCCGCCCGGCAAGACCACCGCAGCCGCACCCGTATTTTGCCCCTTGGGCAAGTAGATCGTCATAGTAGGCTTGCTGACGTCGTTTGCCCTTGGCCACCATTCCCGGCCCGGTGGGGGACCCACCGATTCAGGTTTAGCATTGGGTAAAGGGTCGGGGACTGGTCCAGCCCATATTGCTTCCTGCACGTGGCCCGGTGATGGCTCCCAGATTGCCGGAGCGCGATTATCACTTGCGCTTGCCGCGGTGAGTGGCGGGCTGGATGTGGAAACGGCCGCGAGGATCGAGCCAAGTCCCGCAAGTCCCACAAATATTGATGTGGTCAATTTCATCGCTCGATCGCCTGTCCCTCATGAAACGGCAATGGGATCGGAAAGTGACGGCTTTGAAATGGCAAGGCAAGTCCCGCCCACTGCACGACAATCAGGTGTTTTCAGACACCCGGAGCGGGGCTGTCGGCGTTCAGCATGTATCTCGGTCCGTTTTATGCACCGCCCCCGATTCAATCACTTGGCCGATCGTGGCAGCGCATCGCTCCATGAACGCCGCCATCCTTGAACCAGACTTGTCGCACCGGTTGAATCGGCGCTCCCTGTTATCTCACGCCGAACTCCCTGTTCCGGGGGTCAACGCTCCCTGTTCCGCACCATCATTCTCCCTGTTCCGGAGTAACAGGGAGAATGGAATTCAACCAGCTGATATTGCTATATATTTTATCCAACAAAATGAGCGGATTCGCCGCAAAAAATATACCGCTCCCTGTTATTCTCGCTGTTATCGCCCAATAACAGGGAGAGGGTGCGGGATTCGTCGTCCATTTCGGGCGCTGATAATCTTGCCATTGCGGCCTATCTCGCGTACTGCCTGTTTTTCAGGCACATTCATGAAAACCCTATCCCCCATCCAGATCGGACCCGTCCGGATCGAACGCCCTGTCGTGCTCGCGCCGATGACCGGTGTGACCGATATGCCATTCCGCAAGCTCGTGCGCCGCTATGGCTCGGGGCTCAACGTAACCGAAATGGTCGCCAGCCAGGCGGCGATCCGCGAGACGCGCCAGTCGTTGCAAAAGGCCGCCTGGGATCCGATCGAGGATCCGGTGTCGATGCAGCTGGTCGGCTGCACCCCGTATGAGATGGGCGAGGCGGCCAAGCTGAGCGAGGACCGTGGCGCGGCGATCATCGACATCAATATGGGCTGCCCGGTGCGTAAGGTGACCAATGGCGATGCCGGGTCGGCGCTGATGCGCGATCTCGACAATGCCGGTGCGATCATCAAAGGCGTGGTCGAGGCGGTGAGCGTGCCGGTCACGCTGAAGATGCGTATGGGCTGGTGCCACGACAGTCTCAACGCGCCCGAACTTGCGCGCATTGCCCAGGACCTCGGCGTCAAGCTGATCGCCGTTCATGGCCGCACTCGCAACCAGATGTACAAGGGCAATGCCGACTGGGCCTTTATCCGCCGGGTGAAGGACGCAGTCAGCGTGCCGGTGATCGCCAATGGCGATATCTGCTCGATCGAGGATGCCGAGGCGGCATTGGAGCAATCTGGTGCCGATGGCGTCATGATCGGGCGCGGCGCCTATGGCCGGCCCTGGCTGCTTGCCCAGGTGATGGAATGGTTCGCCAGCGGCCAGCGTGTCCCCGACCCCACGATCGACGAACAATATCAAGTGATCGCAGAGCATTATGATGAAATACTCGCGCACTATGGCAATGAAACCGGCGTCAATATGGCGCGCAAGCATATCGGCTGGTACACACGCGGGCTGCATGGATCGGCCGAGTTCCGCAATCGTGTGAACCAGATTGCCGACCCGAAGACGGTGCAGGCAATGCTCGCCGATTTCTACGCGCCCCAATTTGAACAGTCGCGCGATCCGGCACCGAAAGCGGTCGCGGCGTGACGTCATGACCGCACCGGATGCTGCCGCCGGTCCGGAATTCGCGCATCTCTTCGCGGCATTGCCGGTGGCGGTACTGGTGATCGATCCCGCCGGTTGCGTCGCGCACGCCAATGCCGAGTGCGAAACGCTGCTCAACCTGTCCGAACGCGCAATGGTGGGCCAGCCGGTCGAATCGATCCTCCAGTCGCCACGCGACGACAATGGCCGTGACAGCCATGGCTTTGCCGCGTTCGATACCGAGATCGACACGGCGCGGGGCGGGCGGATGCGGGTCGATTTCATCGAAGGGCTGGTTGCCGACCATCCCGGCTGGCGTACCATCACGCTCCACCACGCCGCTGCCTCGCGCCGCATGGGCCATAGCGCCGACCGCGCCTCCGCCGCGCGCGCCGCGGTCGGTGCGGCAGCGATGCTTGCACATGAGATCAAGAACCCGCTTTCCGGCATCCGCGGCGCGGCGCAGTTGCTGGCGACCGGCGGGGAAGGGGCGGACGAGCTTACCACGCTGATCACCACTGAAGTCGACCGCATTGCCGCGCTGATCGACCGGATGCAGGACTTCACCGACACCAGGCCGCTCAACCCGGCCCCGGAGAATATCTATCCGCTGCTTGATCATGCCCGCCGCGTGGCGCTGGCCGGTTTCGCGCGTGACGTCACGATCGAAGAGCGCTTCGATCCGTCGCTGCCGCCGGCGCTGGTCGATCGCGACGCGCTCCTCCAGGTGATCCTCAACCTGCTCAAAAATGCTTCCGAGGCGATGGTCCAGCAGGCCGATGCACGCATCACGCTTGCCACCGCCTATCGCCACGGCATGGCGGTCAGCGCCGCGCCGGGCCGTCCGCGCCAGCCATTGCCGATCGAGATCTGCGTGATCGACAATGGTCCGGGCGCTCCCCCGACATTGCCGAGCATCTGTTCGACCCGTTCATCTCCGGCAAGCCGGAGGGGCAGGGGCTTGGCCTCGCCCTGGTCGACAAGCTGGTGCGCGATATGGGCGGGATCATCCAGTACGCCCGCGAAGGCATGCCCGAGGCGACCGTCTTCCGTATTCTGTTGCCGAGAGGGAGTTAGGGTGTGTCCTCGATGAATAGCGGCACTATCCTGGTCGTCGATGACGATGCCGCGATCCGTACCGTGGTGGCGCAATCGCTGCGCCGTGCGGGGCACATTGTCACCACTGCGGCGACTCTGGCCGAACTCGACGTGCAGCTGGCGATCCGGTTGCCCGACGTGGTGATCTCCGATGTCGTGCTGCCCGACGGCAACGGCCTGGACCGTGTCGCCCGGCTGACCGCCGAGCACCCGGCGCTGCCGGTCATCGTCCTGTCGGCGCAGAACACGCTGAGCACAGCGGTCCGCGCGAACGAGGTCGGCGCCTATGACTATCTCCCCAAGCCGTTCGATCTCGATGCCCTGTCGCGCGCAGTGCAGGGCGCGCTTGCCCGCCGCCAGGGCGCACCGCTCGAAGCAATCGACAAGGACGACAATACGCTGCCGCTGATCGGCCGTTCGCCAGCGATGCAGGATGTCTATCGCGTGATCGCCCGCGTCGTGTCGAACGACCTCACCGTGCTGATCTCGGGCGAATCCGGCACCGGCAAGGAACTGGTCGCGCGTGCGATCCATGACCTCGGCACGCGCCGCCGCTCGCCGTTCGTCGCGATCAACATGGCGGCGATCCCGCGCGAGCTGATCGAAGCCGAACTGTTCGGCCATGAGCGCGGCGCCTTTACCGGCGCACAGGCGCGCTCTGCCGGGCGGTTCGAGCAGGCGGCAGGCGGCACGCTCTTCCTCGATGAGATCGGCGACATGCCGATGGAGGCGCAGACTCGCCTGCTGCGCGTGCTGCAATCGGGCGAGTTTACCACGGTCGGCGGCGCACGGACGATCCGCGCCGATGTCCGCATCGTCGCCGCGACCAATCGCGACCTGGCGCAACTGGTGAGCGGCGGGCAATTCCGCGAGGATCTGTTCTATCGCCTCAACGTCGTGCCGGTGACCCTGCCGGCACTGCGCGCGCGGCGGCAGGATGTTGCCCTGCTTGCACGCCATTTCCTCGACAAGGCGGCGGAGAGCGGCCTGCCACGGAAGCAACTTGCTCCGGCCGCGATCGTCGCGCTCGAAAACTACGACTGGCCGGGCAATGTCCGCGAGCTCGAGAATATCATGCGACGCATGGCCGTGCTCAGCCGTGACGAACGGATCGACGCCGATGAAGTGCGCGCCATGCTCGGCGCCGCCGCGACCGCGCCAACGATCTTCGAAGGCGACCCCGGGATCGAGGCGGCGGTGCGGTCGCGGATCGAGCGGCTGGCGCGCGAGGAGCCGGCGGCGCTCGATAACGGGTCGCTCTATGACCGCATCATCGGCGAGGTGGAGCGCCCCTTGATCGAAGCGATGCTCGCCCGGCATGGTCAGAATCAGCTGCGCGCGGCACGGGCGCTGGGAATCAATCGCAACACGTTGAGAAAAAGGCTCGACCTGCTCGGCATCGATCCGGTCGCAGGGCGCTCGACCGAGCCTGAGACGCGTTGAAAGGTTGGATTCTGTGTTCTAATTGCCACGGTATCGTTGTACCAAAGACACGATGCACGCCGGATTGGCTCCTTCGACTGAGATGAAAACGCAGAGCCGCCGGTTCAGTGTCACGCCGTTTGTCGAACTGCTCGTACTGGGCGTGGCAATCGCGATCGCGGTCGGCACCTACTTCGTCGTGACCGGCGGCGAGGCGCCGCAGCGCTCGCTTACCCCGACGATCATTGCGCTTCTCCTGGTCGCGAACCTGCTGCCCGGCATCGCCTTGATGGTGCTGCTCGGGCGTCGCGTGGCGATGCGGCGCGCGGCACGGTCGCCGCTGGGCGGGCGCGGGCGGCTTCACGTTCAGCTCGTGGCGATGTTCTCGATGGTCGCCGCCGTTCCCACTTTGCTCGTCGTGATCTTCGCGTCGCTGCTATTTCAATATGGCGTCGAATTCTGGTCGTCGGATCGTGCGCGCGGCATGCTCGAGAATGCGAGCACACTGGTGCGCGAGAACTACCAGCGAGAACTGGACCGAGTCGCGGATCAGACCAAGGCGATGAGCGGCGATCTGGCCGCCGATCTGCGCCAGTTGTCGATCGTGAGCCCCCGGTTCCGTGAACTGTTGTTCCTCCAGACCTATAACCGCGAATTGTCGGAAGCAGTGATCCTGCGCCGCAACGAGAAGGACCCGCTCGCCGTCCTTAATCCTTATGGCCGGCCGTTGAAGAATATCGTCACCACGCAAATGATGGACGATATTGATCGCGGCGCTCCGTATGTGACGGTGCAGAACAACGATCGGGCGGGCGCCATTGTCGCGCTGGACTATGGCAGTGGTACCTATCTCTACACCGCAAGGGTGTTCGATGAGCAACTGGCAGGGCAGCTCAAGCGTGGTGATGCCATCCTGGCCGACTATCGCGTGCTGCAGTCGCGCTCGCGGGCGCTGCAATTGCGCTTCAATGCCGCATTGCTTGGCATCTCGCTGTTGATCATCGGCATCGCTGTATGGATCGCGCTCGCCGTGGCTGATCGGCTGGTGCGCCCGGTCGGCGAACTGGTTGCGGCCGCGCGCCGGGTCAGCGACGGAGACCTGACCGCGCGCGTTCCCGCACCCAAGACCGAGGATGAGGTCGGCACGCTCGCCAATGCCTTCAACCAGATGACCGGGCGCCTGCAAGAACAGACCGGTGCACTCGAAAGCCGTCGTGCGCTGATCGAAGCGGTGATGTCGGGCGTGTCGGCCGGTGTTGTCTCGGTCGCGGGGGACGGGACCATCCGCCTGATCAACCGTTCCGCCATCGAATTCCTCAACACCGGCGACAGCAATCCGGTCGGGCGCTCGCTTGGCGATGTATCGCCCGAACTGGCCGCGCTGATCGGCAGCGACGCGCGCGATGCGATCGTCGAGATCGATGCCGGCGGCGAGGCGAAGACGCTCGCGGTCAAGATCGCGCGTTCCGAGGACGGGCCGATCCTGACCTTCGACGACATCACGCAGCAATTGCTCGATCAACGCCGCGCCGCCTGGTCCGATGTGGCGCGCCGCATCGCGCATGAGATCAAGAACCCGCTGACCCCGATCCAGCTTGCCGCCGAGCGCCTCCAGCGCCGTTATGGCAAGCAGATCGCCAGCGACGACGGCACCTTTGCCCGCCTGACCGAGACGATCATCCGCCAGGTCGGCGACCTGCGCCGCATGGTCGACGAATTCTCCTCCTTCGCGCGGATGCCCAAGCCGTTGTTCCGGCCTGAGGTGATCGGCGACATCGCCAAGCAGACTCTGTTCCTGCACGAGGTCGCACACCCGGCGATTCGCTTCGTGATGGCCAATGACGATCCCGGCCTCGAGTTGGTCTGCGACCGTCGCCAGATCGGCCAGGCGCTGACCAATATCGTGAAGAATGCGGTCGAGGCGATCGAAGCGGTCGACGGCGAGGGGGCGGGAGAGATCGCCATGACGGTCGGCCGGGACAATGACCGCACGGTCCGCATCACCGTGGCCGACAATGGCGTCGGTCTGCCCGCCGGGCGCGACCGCATCGTCGAACCCTATATGACGACCCGCGCCCGCGGCACCGGGCTTGGCCTCGCGATCGTCAAGAAGATCGTCGAGGAGCATTGCGGCACGATCTCCTTCGGCGACCGGGAGGGCGGCGGAACGCTGGTCATCATGACGTTCGACGCGGCCGCGCTCGCGGCAATGGATACCGGTAACGGCGCGGATGCCGGCGCTGCCGATTGCGACGATCGTCGCCCCACTGAACTCACACGAAATCGGACCTGACCCATGGCACTCGATATCCTCATCGTCGACGACGAGCGCGACATTCGCGAACTCGTCTCGGGCGTGCTCGAAGACGAAGGCTATGAAACGCGCAGCGCCGCCGACAGCGATGCGGCGCTGGAGGCGATCGCCGCACGCCGCCCCTCGCTCGTCCTGCTCGACGTATGGTTGCAGGGGTCGCGCCTCGACGGGCTGGAACTGCTCGACGAGTTGAAACGCCGCGATCCGTCGATTCCCGTGCTGGTCATTTCCGGCCATGGCAATCTCGATACCGCGGTCGCCGCAATCCGCCGTGGCGCCGCCGATTTCATCGAAAAGCCGTTCGAGGCCGAGCGGCTGCTGCTGATGGTCGCCCGCGCGACCGAGACGGAGCGCTTGCGCCGCGAAGTCGCCTCGCTCCGCGCCAGCGCCGGGCGCGACAATGACCTGACCGGCAGCTCGACCGCGATCAACGGCGTCCGCGCGACACTGAAACGGGTCGCCTCGACCGGCAGCCGGGTGCTGGTGATGGGGGCGGCCGGCGTCGGCAAGGAAGTCGCCGCGCGCCTGCTTCATGGCTGGAGCCAGCGTGCCGATGCACCCTTCGTGATCGTCAGCGCGGCGCGCATGACTCCCGAACGCGTCGAAGAAGAATTGTTCGGCGCCGAGGAAAGCGGCGACATCGTTCGCCCCGGTCTGCTCGAACAGGCGCATGGCGGCACCCTGTTTCTGGATGAGATCGCCGATATGCCGATCGCCACCCAGGCCCGGATCCTGCGCGTGCTGACCGATCAGAGCTTTACTCGGGTCGGGGGCCAGCGCGTCGTCAAGGTCGATGTCCGGGTCGTCTCCGCGACTTCGCGCGACCTGATGTACGAGATCGCCGAGGGGCGGTTCCGCGAGGACCTGTATTACCGCCTCAATGTGGTACCGGTGCTGATCCCCGGCCTGAGCGAGCGGCGCGAGGATATCCCTGCGCTGGTCAATCATTTCATGGCGCATTACGCCTCGGAAAGACGCGTCCCGACGCCGGAAATCGCACCCGACGCAATGGTCGCACTGCAATCCTATGAATGGCCCGGCAATGTCCGCCAGCTGCGCAATGTGGTCGAACGCACGATCATCCTCGCACCGGGCGACCGGATCGGGCAGAATCGATCTCGACCTGCTCCCGGCCGAAGTACTGGGCGAGCCGGGCGATATGGGCGGCGGCACCAACGCAATCATGGGGTCGCCGCTGCGCGAGGCGCGCGAGACGTTCGAACGCGAATATCTGCGCGTCCAGATCCGACGTTTCTCGGGCAATATCTCACGCACCGCGCACTTCATCGGCATGGAACGCTCCGCACTGCACCGCAAACTCAAGCTGCTCGGGATCACCGAAACACGCGAGGAATAGATGTGGGGGAGTAGACGTGAGGGAGTAGACGCGAGACTGTCGCATCCCTAGATTAGCAACAAGCGCCCGATAGCGCCCATTCCGACGCCGGGAACCGGCGCACAGCGGGAAAACCCGCCAAGAACAAAGGATCGACCGATGGCCGACAAGCAAACCTCTCTTCAGGACCTGTTCCTCAATGCCCTCCGGCGCTCAAAGACGCCGGTGACGATGTTTCTCGTCAAAGGCGTGAAATTGCAGGGGATCGTAACCTGGTTCGACAATTTCTCGGTCCTGTTGCGCCGCGACGGCCAGTCGCAGCTGATCTACAAGCACGCCATTTCGACCATCATGCCCTCGGGTACCGTCGACGTCGCAGCGATCGTCAATGCGGTCGGCGAAGCCCAGAAGCGCGCGCCCCTGTTGCAGGAAATCTTTCTCAACGCGGTGCGCAAGTCGGATGACAATGTGACCATGTTCCTGGTCAATGGCGTCATGCTGCAGGGCCAGATCGCAGCCTTCGACCTGTTCTGCATGCTGCTCCAGCGCGACGGCATGTCGCAGCTGGTCTATAAGCATGCAGTGTCCACCATCCAGCCGGCCAATCCGCTGAATTTGGCTGATGAAACAACGGATAGCGACGAGGTTTGACCACAGGTTTCGAACGTGATCGCGATGAATTCTCGCGTGGTGCCCGTGCCGTTGTCGTGTTTCCCGAACATGGTGCGTCCTCACGCGACGTAGCCGCTCGCCTGGAGGAGACCGCCGGTCTCGCCGCGGCGATCGGCGTCGTCGTTGCAGAGAAAGTCTCCTATCGCGTGCGCGGTGCACGGCCCTCGACTCTGCTCGGCAGCGGGCAGGTCGAGATGCTGGCCGCCACGGTGCGGATGGAAGAGGCCGAACTCGTCGTGTTCGACGCCTCACTGACGCCGGTGCAGCAGCGTAATCTCGAAAAGGAGCTTGGCGCGAAGGTCATCGACCGCACCGGCCTGATCCTGGAGATTTTCGGCGAACGCGCCGCGACCGCTGAAGGGCGATTGCAGGTCGAACTGGCGCATCTCGATTACCAGGCCGGCCGGCTGGTGCGCAGCTGGACCCATCTTGAGCGCCAGCGCGGCGGCTTCGGCTTTCTCGGCGGCCCCGGTGAAACCCAGATCGAGGCCGACAGGCGCCTGATCCGCGACCGCATGGCGCGGCTGAAGCGCGAGCTCGAACAGGTCAGCCGCACGCGTGGCCTGCACCGCGAACGGCGCCAGCGCGCGCCCTGGCCGGTGATTGCGCTGGTCGGCTATACCAACGCCGGAAAGTCGACGCTTTTCAATCGTCTGACCGGCGCTGACGTCATGGCGGAAGACCTGTTGTTCGCCACACTCGATCCGACGCTACGCCAGATCAGCCTGCCGGGCCTCGACAAGGCGATCCTGTCCGACACCGTCGGATTCGTGTCGGAACTGCCAACCCAGCTCGTCGCGGCATTCAAGGCGACGCTTGAGGAAGTCATTTCCGCCGATGTACTGATCCATGTCCGCGATATCGCGCATCCCGACACCGCCGCGCAGCGCGCCGATGTCGAATCGGTATTGAAGGATATTGGCGTCGCGCTGGAAACGCCGCGGCTAGAGGCATGGAACAAGCTCGACCTGCTCGACCATGACGAACGCACCGAACTGCTTGGCGAAGCGGAACGTCGCGACGACGTGGTGGCGATCTCGGCACTGAGCGGGGAAGGGGTCGATACGCTGATCCAGACCATCGCCGCGATGTTGACGCAAAATCATCGCCGCTACAGCATCACACTCGATTCGGCCGATGGCGCCGGCGCAGCCTGGCTGCACGCACATGGTGAAGTGCTCGGCCAGGATGTGGAGAACGATCAGGCGATCTATGAGGTGCGCATGTCGCCGCGCGATTACGACCGGTTCAGCCAGCGCGGCGCCTGACCGCCGCCGCGAAGCCGGGCGTCTGAGGGGGATGGGCGCCGGGATGGCAACGCGCATATGGCGACCGATATTGGTGACTGTCGCTGGTCTGTCGGCACTGATCCTGATCATTGCCGCGATCGGCCTGGCGAATGTTCAGGCCATACCGATCATGCGACGGGCAATGGTGAAGATGCCCGGCCTGGCCGCCGGCACGCCTCCGGTCCGGGTTGCACTGCTGTCCGACATCCATCTCGGCAACCACGGCATGCGGCCGGGACGACTGGCCAATATCGTCGATCAGGTGAACGCGGCTCGCCCCGACCTGATCGTGATCGCCGGCGATTTCGTGACCGGGCATGACGCCGAGGGGATTGAGGCACGGGCGACAGGACTGACCGCGCCCCTCTCGCGGCTGCGCGCACCGCTCGGCGTTTTCGCGGTGCTCGGCAATCATGATCACTGGACGTCTCCCACCGCAATCCGCTCCGCGCTGGAGAAGGCCGGGATCATCACTCTCGAAAATCAGGCCGAACGGCGTGGCCCGCTGGCGATTATCGGCATCGGCGATCGTTTCTCCGGCCATGAGGATATCGCCCGCTCGATCGCCGCGGCGCGCCGGATTGGCGGCGCGCCGATCATCGTCACTCACTCGCCCGATATCGTCCCGAACCTGCCGCCCGGCTTTCCACTGGTGCTGGCAGGGCATACTCATTGCGGACAGGTCGTGCTGCCCTGGCTTGGCCCGCTGATTACGCGCGCGCCACGCGACCATTGGAAGCCGCTCTACATGCTTCGTTATCGCTGCGGGCTGGTTCGCGATCCCGGTCGCCTGACCGTCGTCACCGCTGGGCTTGGTTCAGGATCCGCGCCCATCCGCCTGGGCGCGATGCCCGACTGGTGGCTGCTGACGCTTCATCCTTAGCCGGCGTGACGCTTGACCGCTTGCCACAGGGCTTCCTTGGCATCGAGATCAAGACTGGCGAAGCTCTCGCCGGCTTCGGCTTCCATCGCTTTGAAACGCGCCTCGAACTTGGCATTGGCCACGCGCAACGCCGCTTCGGGGTCGACACCAAGGTGGCGGGCCCAGTTGACCACCGAGAAGAGCAGGTCACCGACCTCTTCCTCGCGCTGATCGATGTCGGCCGCATCGATCTCGGCAATCTCCTCGATCACCTTTGCGCGTGGTCCCGCCGCATCGGGCCAGTCGAACCCGGTGCGTGCCGCGCGCTTCTGCAGTTTTTCGGCGCGAAGCAGGGCGGGCAGGCCGATCGCCACGCCGTCCAGCGTGCTGGCTTCGCCTTTTGCGGCGCGCTCGTCGGCCTTGATCTTCTCCCATAGATAATGGCCGCCTTCGGCCGCGCCGCCGAAGATATGGGGATGGCGGCGCTCCATCTTGTCGCTGATCGCGGTCGCGACATCACTGAGAGCGAACAGGCCGGATTCCTCGGCCATGCGGCTGTGAAAGATGACCTGGAGCAGCAAATCGCCCAGTTCATCCTTGAGGTCGGCCATGTCGCCGCGTGCGATCGCATCGGCGACTTCATAGGCTTCCTCGATCGTATAGGGGGCGATCGTCGCGAAATCCTGTGCGCAATCCCATTCGCACCCTGTGGCCGGATCGCGCAGGCGCGCCATGATCGCGACAAGGCGGTCCATGGCAGCAGCGGGGGCGGCTTCGTCGCTCACGGACGTTGTTTCTGATTTGAAAGTCACCCTTTCGCGTAGCAGCAATGCCGCCATCCGCGCAACGCGCGGTACGCGGTCAACGCCGGGCTCCGTCACCTTTCCCACGGCCCGCCGGGGGTGCAAATCGCGACTGGAAGGCCGGTCATTTTTCCTGTTTTCAGAAAGTCCTAGATAGCCTGTTTTGCGACTGGATCTTCGCGAAGCTGATAAAAGGTGCCGTCATGACTTCCCCGATGGACCAGGATTGCATGGCAACGTGAGCGTTCCGAACTTGATGTCTCGGCAATGGCAGTCGTCGGTCGCGTCGTGCATCTGGGGCATCTGTTTGAAAACGATGCCGGAAAAAGCTTACGCACGGCCGGGTTGAGTTACTCGAACAAGCCGAACAGGCCGTCTCGGGTCTCAGCGAAATTGAACGCAACGAACTCGCCCGGCTGTTGCGCAAACTGCGCCTGCAACTGCGATCGCCGCTCGACATATGTGGCGAAAAGGGAAGGTGTCCCAGGCAGGCTTCTTGCTTCAGCGGTAGAGCCGCCCTCCATTGATGGTTTCCAATCCAGCCAGACGAACGATCTCATCCACTAAAGGCATCAACTTAGTAGGATGGCTGCACCCTATGCTGACTGACGAATATCTGTAGCCGTCGGCATTCGCCCGCTCCATTTCGAGCAATTGGCAGTGCATATAGATTTCATCGCCATCCCAGGATCCGACGTCAAATTTCCATGGGTCGGATTGCGCTCCCAGAGCATTCAGTCTGGAAATCTGTTCCCGGGAAAGCTGCCGGGAACGATGAGGGGGGCGGGTGGCATGATCGCGCTTATCGTGATCCGCACCGCCTATCTTCATCTCTCCGGTACCATCCAGCTTCTCCGTGATCGTGACGAACCGGAAGAACGAGCCATGGCCTTCAGTGAATACGAACCGCGTAACCTGCTTCAGCTCGTTCGGAATCTTCTGCCACAACGTTGGTTCACCTGCGTCTTTCAAATCACAGTCAGACCATCCTGAGGCTATCACAGTCTCGTACACCGCTTCGGGATACATGCCGCATCCTTCGGCCGCGCGCGACTGACTTGCAGATGCAAGGGCCATGACGCCAAGAACCAAGTGAACAAAATTTCTCATCAAATCCGGCTCACAGCCACCAACTTTCACAAGTTGTCGAGATCGAGTCATTCTGACGTTTCTGATAAACTCCATTGCTCTGCGCAAAAGCAACGCCGCATTGCCGGGGACGGGATATTCCTTTGAAGCCCGGTCATCCTGCTGAGAGGGCATTTCGAACCGGGCACCATTCTACCTAAGTCCGATAATACACATTATGTTAAATCAGTATCGGCATTCGGCTCATTTCCGCTCTCCGTCGGTTCAAGCACCAGCGTACCGTTCTCCACCCGCCATGAACGCAGCCGCGACAGGAAATTCATTCCGATCACATCCACATCGCCGAATTTGGCCGATACCACCGCCTTGATATCGCGCGCATGCAATCCGTCGATATCTAGCTGCTTGATGGTTGCGCGCCACGCATCGACCATGCCGTTGGCGGTCTGGAGCTGGACCGGTTCGCTATTCTTGTCGAATTTGACGCCCACGGCGTTGGCGGTTGCTTCCGACAGCGAAACGGTGGTCGCGCCGCTGTCGATCATCATCGACCGCGTGACGCCGTTGATCGTCGCGCGCGCATAATAATGCCCGTCATCGCTCTGCGCGATACGGATCGTCTTGCCGTCGGTCTGCTGCTTTCCGATGCTTGCCCAATGCTCGAAGTCATTGAAACTGCCGACAATTGCCGAGCGATGGATCACGCCGAGATAGATGATGCCGATGATCGCAGCCCAGGCCAGCGCCGATTTGACCGCAAAACTCAGCGGAATACGCCGCCCGGCCAGCGAACCGACCGCCAGCACCAGGCACAGCACTGAGAAGATCACGCCGGCAGATTGGCCATCGGTCATGTGCTCAGCTCCAGCCCGTCATAGCCCGGCTCGACTCCGGCCGGCAATTCGCTCAGCAAACTGGCATAATCCATCGAATGGTCCATATGGATCAGCGCCGATCTGGCCGGACGCAGTTCCTCGATCCACCCCAGCACCGCTGACAATTCGGGATGTGTCGGATGCGGAAAACGCCGCAGTGCATCCACCGCCCAGATATCCAGATCCTGATATAATGATCGCATATCAGGTCTTAAGATATTGAAATCGGTGGCATAGCCGATCGATCGGCCATCATGGTCGAAGCGCAGTCCCGCCGAACTGATATTGCCGTGCGGCTGATCGACCACACGGATCGCAATGTCGCCAATCTCGATCCTGTCGGGCAGGATTTCGCCATGGATCGTGGGCGGATACCCGTCACGGCCGCTAAAGGCATAAGCGAAACGCTCGCTCAGCGCGGCAAGCGTCGCCGGTCGCGCCAGCCCGCGCACCGGCCGGCCGCGCGCATGATAGAGTTGCCGCAGATCGTCGATGCCATGGCAATGATCGGCATGATCGTGCGTCCAGATCACCGCATCGACATCCGAGACATTGGCGCTGAGCAATTGCTCGCGCATGTCCGGACTGGTGTCGATCAGGATCCGGGTCGTGTCGGTCTCGACGATCGCCGATGCGCGGGTCCGGCGGTTGCGTGACTCCGTCGGATCGCACTCGCCCCAGTCCCCGCCGTGATCGGGGCCGATCCGCGGCACGCCCGAGGAGGTGCCCGATCCGAGGATCCGGATCTTCACCGGCCCGCTTTCACGCGACGGTCTTGGCAAACAACCGATGGAAGTTGCGCGCCGTCGCCTCGGTCAGCTGTTCGACCGTCTCGCCACGCAAATTGGCCAGGAATTGCGCGGTGTCCGCGACGAATGCCGGCTCTCCGGTCCTGCCACGATGCGGTACCGGCGCCAGGAACGGCGCGTCGGTTTCGATCAGCAGCCGGTCGAGCGGCAGGCGTGCAGCGGTTTCCTGCAGGTCCTTCGCGTTCTTGAACGTCACGATCCCCGAAATCGAGATCATGAAGCCCAGATCGAGCGCGATATCGGCAAAAGCACCGCTGGCAGTGAAGCAATGGATGACGCCGGGATAGGCCCCCTTCCCCAGCTCGTCGCGCAGGATCGCAGCGGTATCCTCCTCGGCGTCACGCGTATGCACGACGATCGGCAATCCGGTCTCGCGTGCCGCAGCGATATGTGCGCGAAAGCTGATCTGCTGCCGCTCGCGGTCGCTATGGTCGTAATAATAGTCGAGCCCGCTTTCGCCGATGCCGACGACGCGCGGATGCCGCGCGCGATCGACCAGCTTGGCGGTGTCGATATGCGCATGCTGGTCGGCCTCATGCGGATGAATTCCGACCGTCGCCCAGACATCGGCCTCGCGCTCGGCAGTGGCCAGCACATCGTCCCACTCACTCTCGCGCGTCGCGATGTTGAGCATGGCTGTCACGCCCCGCGCGCGGGCACGCTCGAGCACGCCCGCCTGATCCTCGGCGAGCCCCTTGTAATTCAGGTGGCAATGGCTGTCGGCAAGCATCAACCCGGCTCCGCCGCCAGTTCCAGCCGCGGGAACACGCCGCTCGGCGCAGGCAAGATCGTGCCAGACGCGACCGGCCGGTTCAGTGCGGTAAAGTCACGCGCATCGGCATTCTGTCCGAGCAGGTCGAGCAACCGGTCCGCACCGTCAGGGATTGCCCAGCGTGCCATGATCGCGATGCGGCGGATCGCCTCGATCGTGAAGTGCAGGATGGTATCGGCCCGTGCCGGATCGGTCTTGCGCACGCTCCACGGCGCGGCATCGGCGAAATACTGGTTGGCGTCACGCGCCGCCGACCACACCGCCTCCAGTGCATTATGCAGCGCGAGTTCACCCATCGCCGCATGCAAACCGGCTTCGGCCGCCGCAACGCTGGCCAGCAGGGCCTCTTCGGTCTCCGTCGGCGGCCCCGCCGGCGGTACCTTGCCATCGCAATTCTTGGCGACGATCGACAGGCAGCGCTGCGCGAGATTGCCGACATTATTGGCGAGATCGGCATTGCAGCGCGTAACGATCGCCTCTTCCGAATAGCTGCCGTCCTGGCCGAAGCTCACTTCGCGCAGCAGGAAATAGCGCAGCGCATCGACCCCGAACCGTTCGACCAGCTCGATCGGGTCCGTGACGTTGCCGACCGACTTCGACATCTTCTCGCCGCGGTTGAGCAGGAAACCATGCCCGAACACCCGCCGCGGCAGCGCCAGCTTCGCAGACATCAGGAAGGCTGGCCAGTAAACGGCATGGAATCGCACGATATCCTTGCCGATCACATGCAGATCGGCCGGCCAGTAGCGCGCGAAATCAGCGGCATTGTCGGGATAGCCGGCGCCAGTCAGGTAATTGGTCAGCGCATCGACCCAGACATACATCACATGCCCCGGGCTGCCCGGCACCTTCACGCCCCAATCGAAGCTGGTGCGCGACACCGACAGGTCGGACAGGCCGCCCTCGACGAAGCGCATCACTTCATTGCGCCGCGTCTCGGGCAGGATGAAGTCGGGCTGTGCGTTATAGAGGTCGAGCAATGGCTGCTGATATTTCGACAGGCGGAAGAACCAGGTCTCCTCCGCGGTCCATTCGACCGGCGTCCCCTGCGGGGAAAGCTTGCCCCCTTCCCCGTCGACCAGTTCCTTCTCGTCATAGAACGCCTCGTCGCGGACCGAGTACCAGCCCTCGTAGCGATCGAGATACAGGTCCCCGGCATCGGCCATCGCCTGCCAGATCGCTGCGCTGGCGGCATGATGCTCGGGCTCGACCGTGCGGATGAAACGATCATAGGAGATGTTCAGTTTCTGATTCATCTCCTTGAAATAGGATGACATTTCATCGGCGAGCGCGCGCGTTTCCACGCCCCGGTCGCGTGCCGTCTGAACCATTTTCAGGCCATGTTCGTCGGTCCCGGTCTGGAACCGCACATCCCGCCCAGCCTGGCGATGATAGCGCGCGATCGCGTCGGTCGCGATCACTTCGTAAGCGTGGCCGATATGCGGGCGTCCATTGGGATAGCTGATCGCGGTGGTGATATAATAAGGGTCGCCCATGCGCGCCTCCTAGCGCGGTTTTCCGGTGATTAGAACCACCGACACAATCGTTTGCGCACGATTCAATGTCGGCCTGAACTGAGGCAGGAGATGCTCTCGCGCGCAATGGCGGGCACAGCAGCTCTTTCTCATCGTCGATCCGGGATCACAGCCATGGCTGGCTGTTATCGCAGAAACAGCCATCAACACTGGCTGTTAGCTGGCTGTTAGCTGGCTGTTAGCTGGCTGTTACCTGGCTGTTATGCTGGCTGATAACTGGCTGATAACTGGCTGTTATTCGATAACAGCCAGCGCCCTGCAAGATCATGAAATTAAACAGGAAATCCTCAGTAGATATCCAACTTAACAGCCAGGAAAACAATATCGCGCGATTAACAGCCAGGAACAGCGAGCTTTCGCCTTCACGACCGGGCCGGCTCGGCCAGAGTCGCGACAAGACCGGCCATCTCGAACACCGTCGCCTGCGCATCGAGCGACAGGCTGCGTGCACTGGCGGACAATGCGCGCGCGGCGTCATAACTGTTCAGGGCGGTCTGCAGCGCAGCGCCATGCTTCGCCGGTGCAGCGGCGGCGATGAAGGCAGGCGCGCGGTCGAGAAACGCCTCGTACCGTGGTTGCGCCGCCTTGGGCGACAAAAGCTTGGCCAGCTTGGCGCGCTGCGTATTGCTCGGGTCGCCATCCCTGGCGATACCGGTCATCGCCTTGTCGAGCGCCGCCATATCGAGCCCGGCAAAGCCGAGCGCGCGGCCGGGCGAGCCCTGCCCCGCCGTCACCAGCGCCGCGATTTCGGTGGCATTGGCATCCGGCAATTGCGCGCGCAGCACACGCTCCATTGCCGCATCGTCGAGCGGATCGAAGCGCAGCAGGCGACAGCGCGAGCGGATCGTCGGCAGCAACCGGCCGGGCGCATGGCTGATCAGCAGGAAGATCGTGCCGGCCGGCGGCTCCTCCAGGCTCTTGAGCAAGGCGTTCGAGGCACCGGGTCGCTCCACCTCGTCGATCGCATCGATCAGGACGATACGACGCGACGACATGGATGGCGTGGTCGCGAACATCGGTCCCAATGCACGGACCTGCGCGATCGGAATGCTCCGCGCGAGATCCTGCCCCGGCTTGTCGGCATCCTTGGGCTGGCGCGTCAGTTCGCGATAATCGGGATGCGATCCGGCAGCGATCAGCGAGCGCGTGCGATCCGTGCCCGGCACGTCATAGCCGGGCGGCAACGAACCGGGGTTTGCGCCTTCGGCCAGCAGGCGCAGCGCAGCAATCCGCGCGAAAGTCGCCTTACCCACGCCTTCGGGGCCCGCGAACAGCCAGGCATGGTGCAATGTCCCGCCCGTCATCGCCGAGGCAAAGGCGGCATGTGCGGCGTCATTGCCGATCGGCAGGGTCATGGCAGCAGATCGACCAGGCCGGCGAGCAAAGCCTCGGTTACCGTCTCGGGCGATCCCGATGCATCGATCAGGCGTATCCGGTCGGGCTCATGCTCGGCATATCCCCGAAACGCGGACGCGACCTGGGCATGAAAATCGTCGCCACGTGCAGCGAACCGGTCCGCTGCGGCGCCATCGCGGTCATCCGCCCGTGCGCGGCCTTGGTCGAGCGAGACTTCGAGGATGAAGGTGCGGTCTGGCAGCAGGCCGCGCGATCCGAAGCCGTGCAGCGCGAGCACTGCCGCATCGTCGATTCCGCCAGCAACGCCCTGATAGGCCCGGCTGCTGTCTATGAACCGGTCGCAAATCACCCAGGTCCCGGCACCAAGCGCAGGCTGGATCTGCTTTTCGACATGGTCCGCGCGCGCCGCTGCGAACAGCAAGGCTTCGCTGTGCGGGCTCCAGCGCGTCACCGAACCCTGCATCAGCAAGCCGCGAATCGCTTCGGCACCTTCGCTGCCGCCCGGCTCACGCGTGACCAGTGTCTCGATCCCGCGCGCGCCCAGCGCCTCGGCGAGGCGCCGGACCTGAGTCGATTTACCCGCCCCCTCGCCGCCTTCGAGCGAGATGAAGCGTCCCCTCACCCGCCGAACAGGCCCATCAGGCCAGCCCAGGCACGGCCGAAAAAGCCCGCCTCATCGACATCCTTGTCGGCCACCAGCGGCAGGCTCTGTGCCGGCATGTCGGGGGTCGTCACGACCAGGTCGGCGATATGCTGGCCCGCCTTGATCGGAGCCTTGATCGGGCCGTTATAAACGACGCGCAACTGAATGTCGGGCGCGGCGCCCGCGGGCAGAGTCGCGGTCAGGTCGGATGGCGCAACCAAGCCGACACTGCTCGCAGTGCCAAGCTGGACCTCTGCGGTCTCGACCTTGCGGCCCTTGGCGACGATCGGCTTGGCCTGCCAGGCGCGGAAGCCCCAGTTCATGAACTTGACCGATTCCTCGATCCGCTGGTTCGAACTGGTCAGCCCGGCCATGACCATGATCAGGCGGCGGCCATTCTGCTGCGCGGAGCCGGTGAAACCATAGCCGGCCTCATCGGTATGGCCGGTCTTCAGCCCGTCCGCCCCGGCAACGCGGCCAAGCAATGGGTCGCGATTCGCCTGCGTGATGTCGGCACCGGCGCCCAGCGTCTTGCCCCAGGTGAAATTCGGCAGCGAATAGAACTTCTTGTAATAATCCGGATGGTCCTTGATCGTCGCCGCCGCCAGCTTCGCGAGGTCGCGCGCAGTGACATAGGTCACGCCATTGTCGGGCCAGCCGTTCGACGTGCCGAAATGGCTGTTGGTCAGGCCGAGCCGCTTGGCCGCCTGGTTCATCCGCTCGGTAAATGCCGCTTCGGTGCCGGAAATGCCCTCGGCCAGCACGACACAGGCATCGTTGCCGGAGAGCGTCACGATGCCCTTCAGGAGATTCTCGACGCTGACCTTCTCACCGGTCGACAGGAACATCGTCGATCCCGCAGCCGGGCCATGCCACTGCTTCCACGTCTCGGGCCGGACGTCGAACTGCTGGTCGAGCTTGATCTCGCCCTTCTTCAGCATGTCGAACGCGACATAGACCGTCATCATCTTCGCCATCGACGCGGGCGGCATGCGCCGGTCCGGATCCTTCGAATAAAGGACGGCGCCCGACGACAGGTCAGTCAGATAGGCGACCGGCGCCGGCGTCTCGAACACAGGCGCGGCGGCCATGCTCGGATTGGCCAGGACAAGGGCGATGACGGAGGCGGCGGCGAGCTTCTTGATCGGCATGTTCTTCATGGGCAGTCCGTAACGCTAGGGGATGACTCAGTTCGTTTTCACGATCCTCGCATCTCCATAACCACGTCTCGCCACATCGTCACGCGCCCGTTGCGCCAAAGCGTTGTTTGCAAACGGCCCGATCTGCACGCGGAAGATCGATCCGGCCATTTCGACCCGCCCGCCAAGCTGCGTGGCCAATGCCTTGGCCCGACCGGCGTTCGACAGGGCTGCGACCTGGACATAGAGGCCCGGCCCGCCGCGTGGCGCCGCCACTGGCCGCTGGCGCGGTTGTTCGGGCGGTGGCGCCGGGCGCTGGCGCACCTCGCCCGGTGGCGCATAGGATGCGCCCGGCGCAGCGCGAACCGCTGCCCCCCGTACCGGTACAGGGTTTGCCGCTAAGGGATTTGCCGATGCACGGTTCGCCGGCACAGGCCGTCCCCGTACCGGCTGTGGCGGAGTTGCCGCCGCGCGCGCCGGCAGCTTGCGGCGCAATGCGGTGAGCAGCGTCGGCGGTGCATCGATGCGCTGTGACGCCGCCCGCCCCTGACGCAGCGCGATCTGTTCGGGGAGTGGCGGGTTGACCAGGCGTACGCGCACCGGTGCAAGGCCATTGAGGCCAAGCGACTGTGCGGCACCACGCGACAGGTCGATCAGCCGATCGCCGGCACCCGGGCCGCGGTCATTGACCAGCACGACGATCGTGCGCCCGCTATCCAGCGCCGTAACCTCGACGAACGATCCGAGCGGCAGGCTGTTATGCGCCGCGGTGATGGCGTCGGGATTGAACGGCTCGCCAGATGCAGTGCGACCGCCGCCCACTTCCTCGCCATACCAGCTCGCAAAGCCGACTTCGTCATAGCGCTGCTGCTCGCCCGAGGTGCCGCGTGGCCCCGGACCGGACGGCATATCTGCCGGCAGCGGCTCGGAAGGGCGCGCCTGTTGCGACGGTTCCACGCGATTGGACGGCGGCGGCGGTGCGTAACGGGCGCCACGAGCGGCCCCGTCATTCGAACCATTGGATTGCTGCTGCGGCGTCGCCGCATGTCCCCCGCCCCCGCCGCACGCTGCGAGCAAGACCGTGAAACCAATGGCAAATCTATTGTTCAACTGCATCCGCGAGCAACCCGACCGAAAGAGCGTAAAAATTCGAGCAATTATAATCGAGGATAACCCGATAATTTCCGGTTAGCAGATAAGCGGTTTTTCCCGGACCATCGGGTTCGAGCAATGTCGCCAGCACGCGGTCGCCCGGCAAGGTCCGGGTTTGCGGTGCAACGCCAAGCGCGCGCCACTCGGCCATCGTCTTCCACGCGCTGTGCCGCTCGAATACCCTGGGGCAGCGGGGCGACAAGGTGCGGTTGGTGATCGAGCTGCGATCAAACCCCGCGGGTACGTTGACCGCAAATCCCCAGGGCTGGCCGGCGCGCCAGCCGGCATTGGCGAAATAATTGCCGATCGAAGCGAGCGTATCGGCATCGCTGGTCCAGATATCGGGCAGACCATCGCCATCGCCGTCCTTGGCGAGGCGCAGATAGATTGACGGCAGGAATTGTGGTCCGCCTGTCGCTCCCGCCCAGCTGCCCAGCAACCGGCCGCGCGGCAGGCCGCGATCCATCATCTGCAGCGTTGCGATGAACTCGGCTGAGAACAGCTCGCGGCGGCGTCCTTCAAAGGCAAGCGTCGCAAGTGCACGCGGCAGGTCGAAATTACCCATCACGCTGCCGTAATTGGTCTCATGTCCCCAGATCGCGACCATGATCGATTCGGGCACGCCAAGCTCGCGCTCGATCCGCTGCAGCCGGAAACGCTGCGCCTGATAGGCGGTGCGCCCGCGATTGATCCGCGAGGCATCGACATGGCGCGCCTTGTAGGGCGCGAAATTGAGGATGCCGGACGTGGTGGGGCTGGCCCCGGGCTGCGCCCGGTCGAGTTCGATCACCCGGGTGTTGAGCGTCAGCGTCGGCATGACCGCATCGAGCGTCGCACGGCTCACCCCCTGTGCCTGCGCCTGTGCCCTGAGCGTGACGAGATACTCCTGGAAACCGGCCTCATCCTGGGCATGAGCCGATCCGCTTGTCATCACGCATACACAGGCGGCGAGCACCGCCCCGAACCACTGCTTCATTCTGATCAAATTCCCAAATACCGACCGACCTTGCCACAGCAGCACCGCGAGACAAACCCCGATGGTCGCGCCCGGGGCACAAAGCGCCGCGACCGCATCGTTCAGTGCCGGCATTCCGGGCTTGCGCTCCGCCACGTCGGCGCATTAAGCGCCACAACGCGCGGGTGAGATAGCCGAGTGGCCGCTGCATCGGTGTGGAAGAGTGTCCGAGTGGTTTAAGGAACTGGTCTTGAAAACCAGCGAGGGTGCAAGCTCTCCGTGGGTTCGAATCCCACCTCTTCCGCCATTGTCCAACGCTGAGGTGGCGAGGCCATGGAGTTCATATTTGAGGTGATCCTTCAGTTTTTTGGGGAAATCTTACTTCAAATATTTTTCGAGCTATTGGTCGAACTAGGCCTTCACAGCCTTGCAGACACGGTCAGGAAGCCAAGGCATCCGGCGCTCTCTACGATTGGATTTATCCTGTTGGGCGCAATCGCCGGCGGCATCAGCCTGTGGATTTTCCCGACATCAGCTATCCGAAATCCTAATTTCCGAATACCCAATCTCTTTATAACTCCGATCCTTATCGGCGGAGTTATGATGCTGATTGGAAAATTGAGGGACAAGAGGGGGCAGAATTTGGTCAAATTGGATCGATTTGGCTATGCTTTTGCTTTCGCTTTTACCATGTCGTTGATCCGCTTTATTTGGGCGGTATAGCTCCGCCACCCATTTGGGACGCGGATTGTAATGGCTAAACGACTTAAGAATTAAACGCCTGCTGACCGCCAGCCGCGCAACGATATCGACGCGCATGAAAAACCGATCCTATCCGCCGCCGGCCAAGGTCTTACCCTACAGTCCGCTGTTCGAAATTTGCGCCACTATGATCTTCCTGCCGAAATGGACGACACCGAAGCCAGGCAAGACCCCGTTCATGCAGCCCGATTATCCTCAGCGAAGATGTTTGCGAGGAACAGCCATGAGCAGCGCGAGTGACGCCCGTTTCTGGGACCGGGTCTCCCCAAAATACGCCATGGGGACGATTGGCGACCAGGCCGGATATGAACGCACGCTCAACCGGACCCGCGCCCTGTTGGGGTCGGGTGACAGCGTGTTGGAACTGGGCTGCGGAACAGGCACGACGGCACTTCAACTCGCCGCCCATGTTCAAAATTATCTTGCGACCGATATTTCCACTGGAATGATCGCGATTGCCATGGACAAGCACGCTGCCGACCCTGCCCCGGCGCTTGTCTTCCGCACCGCGACCGCAGAAGCGCTTACCTCGGACGCCGGACCGTTCCATGCCGTTCTGGGATTCAACTATCTCCATCTGGTCCGCGACCTGCCCGGCACGCTGCACCGCATCCATGCCTTGCTTGCGGCGGATGGCTTGTTCATCTCAAAGACGCCCTGTGTCGGGGATATGAATCCGCTTATCCGGATTGCCCTTCCCGCGATGCGCGCGGTCGGCAAAGCACCTTATGCGGGTGTGTTTCGAGCAGCGGAGCTCAGCCAGCACATAAGCGCTGCAGGCTTCGACATTCTTGCTACTGAAAGCCACGCGACAAAGGGCAATGACCACCGACCTTACATCGTGGCTCGCAGAAAGTGATATGAACCACCAGGGTTGCATGACTTCTGCCCGCAAGCTCAGCCTGCTGCGGGGAGCGCCTTGCCTTCAATTCCGACAATCAGCTTTCGTAACAAGACCGCGAGCACCTCACGCTCCTTTGCGTCCAGAGCGTGCAGGAAAGAGGATTCATTCGCCATGTCCGTGCGGAAGGCCTGCTCGGCGAGCTCAATGCCTGCCTGGGTTAGCGCCACCAACACGCTACGGCCGTCGCGCGGCGCTTTTTCGCGCTGAATCAGCCCCGCTTTCTCCAGCCGATCAAGCCTGTGGGTGAGGCCACCCGACGAGACCATCAGCAAGGTGTAGAGTTCGGTCGGGGTCAGCCGGTAAGGCGGCCCTGAGCGCCGCAAGGTCGCGATCACATCGAACTCCCCACGGTCTAGGTTAAAGTTCGCAAATGTCGCCTCAATACTCGCACGCACCAGATTCGACAGTCGATAGGCGCGGCCCAGGATCGCCATAGCCTCGGTATCGAGGTCAGGCAGTTCGAGCGCCCATTGCCGACGCAGCCGGTCGATATGGTCACCGCCTGCAGCGCCCTCGCCTGCTTCAAGCTCATTCATCAGGTCACGCCTCGGGCGCGAGCTGCGCCGGGGTCAAAGCATAGCGCATCAATCGCCATCAAGGAAGGTATCTTGACAGGAAGATAGTTCTGCGGAATATATCTTCTCGTCGAGATAGTTTTAAAGGAGACGTCCATGTACAGTGTCCTTCGTCATCGGGAGCCGCAGGCGGGCGAGAGCCGCACGGTGCGCTTCGAAGGCCGCAATTATGGCGGCGGGGTATCGTTTTTCCTGGTCGATAACGAACCGGGTCAGGGGCCTGGCTTGCACGTACACCCCTATTCGGAAACCTGGATCGTCAGGACAGGCGAAGCCGAGTTCACCGTGGGTGATGAAAAAATCCGGGGTTATCCGGGAGACATACTCGTCGGACCCGCCGGTATTCCGCATCGTTTCGAGAATGTCGGGACAGGACGGCTGGAAATCACCTGCATCCATGCCAGCGACACGATCGAACAGGAATTTATCTGAAGCGAAAGGCGGCCGGATTCGCCGCGCCGAGCCAACAGCTTTTGAAGACGATCAAGGAGGTAGCGATGGCCGTCCCAAAGGATATGGCGGTCATGGCAGCAATTCGGGCGTCAATTCCTAGCGGCTGTCGGGACGTGATTTGCGCGGAGCGCCATCGGTTTGATAATCACGGGTCGCGTCGAACGGGCGCCAATCACCGAGGGTTGCCTTGATCAGTGGAAGGCCGCACCGGCGACACGGCGCGCGGTAATTATGACCGTCATCCCACACCCGTGCGGCGTCGCGACGGTGGTTGAGGATCGAGCATAACAAATTCATCGCCGCGTTCCCGTCCGGCCCCAATCGATCTCGTGAAGAAAGCAGGGCCGTACATCGGCTTGCATACGTATAATGGCCCTCCCACCGCCGCTCAATCTATTTTGGACTGAGCGCAGCCAGCGTCTCGAACACTGCATCGTCGAGCGGGTGATGGAATTGGCAGCCGGCCTCGAAATCATCGGCCCACATGACCGTGGCGGCGATCTGGCCAATCAGCGGCAAGGTCAGCCAAATGACCGCGCCCCTGCGCAATCCTGAATAGCTATGGATGCGGGCGCCGTGCACCGACAGGTCATTCACCTTGCACAAGGTGCGATCGAGTCCGCCCCGCCCGATCCGCGCATCGAGCGACACCGGCGCCCGCGGCGTTCGCCGGAGTCCGTTGCTCATGACAGCAGGTTCGTATTCGGCAGCGAACATGGCTCCCCTTTCGTGCGGACGACGGACCGCCGACAACCTGGGGAAGCCTATGCTCGCTTGGCTAACGTGCCGTTAACGACGGCGCGCGACAGCCTTATTTCTTGAGGGTGAGCCCACCGAAGCGCTTGTTGAAGCGCGCGACCTGGCCGCCGGTGTCGAGCATCGTGCCACGACCGCCAGTCCATGCCGGATGCGCCAGCGGATCGATTTCGAGCGTCATCGTGTCGCCTTCCTTGCCCCAGGTGGAGCGGGTCTCGTACACGGTGCCATCGGTCATCTGCACCTTGATGGTGTGATAATCGGGATGGATGTCTTTCTTCACGTCAAATCTCCGAGAGTGGCTGGTTCCGACCAGCCTGAAGGAAGGCGCGCCTTACAGAAGGCGCTGGTGAAACACAAGCGCAGCCCCGCCCGGGAGCCAGCGTTTCTGACGCAAGATGCGATACGCCGCGTCTGTATCGTCAGGATTTGGGAGGATCCGCGATCATCGCGGTGAAATTCGCTTCGGCGGCAAGTTGTCCGTCGATCGTAGCACGGCCGGCGAACTTGCATACGCTCGAACGCTTTTGCACGAATTCGACTTCGAGCCGCAGCAGCACTCCCGGCTCTACCGGCTTTCTGAACTTTGCGCCCTCTATCGCCATGAAATAGACGAGTTTGCCCGAACCGGCGAGGCCAAGTGATTCGACCGCAAGGATGCCTGCTGCTTGCGCCATCGCCTCGACGATCAGTACGCCGGGCATGATCGGCCGCCCGGGGAAATGTCCCTGGAAAAAGCCTTCATTGATCGTCACCGCCTTGATCGCCGCGATCGACCGGTCGAGGATCAGTTCCTCGACGCGGTCAACCAGCAGCATCGGATAGCGATGCGGCAGCGCGGCCATGACCCGCCCGATATCGAGCGGGCCAAGCGCTTCCGCGGTCACCGTATCCGTCACCGGCTTTCGGGCTGCTTCTTGGGCTTCGCGCCGGTCGCCGGCGCTGCGGGCGTTGCGGCGGCACCGGCCTGCTGGCCCTGCTGACCGGGCTGCCAGCCGGCAGGCGGCGTAATGCTCGCCTTGGGGAAAAGGCGATCGATCTCGGTCGTGATCGCCGGCGTAATGTCAGCGGCCGGGCTGGCGAAGAACGCAGCGTTCGGGCGGATCAGCACCGAGATGTTGCGCGTCTTGACGACATTGGTGACGGCTTCGTTCACCTTGGCGGTGATCTGCTCGATCGCATAGGCACGCGCGCGCGATGGCTGTGCGGTCATGCGGCCCAGCTCTTCCTGCGCCGCCTTTTCCTTGGCTTCGATCTGCGCCAGTTCCGACGCACGCGTGCTCCGCGCGGTGGCGATTTCAGCCTGGCTCAGCTGATTGTCGCCATTGGTATCGAACTTCTTGTAAAGCGGGGCCAGTTCGGCCGCGATCGCATCGCCGCGCGTCTTCGCCTGGTCGAGCTGCGTCTTGTAGGTCGTGCCGATCTCTGCCTGTGCCGCAGCCCAGACCTTTGAATTCTCGACCGCCGCTTCAGGGTCGGCAACCGCAACGGTCTGCGCCTGCGCCTGAGTGGCGGCGATGACTGCGCCGGGGGCTACCAGCACCGCGGCCAACAGAAGCTTCTTGTGCATATTCATTAGAAGGATGTCCCTACGTTGAAAGTAATGAGTTTGGTGTCGTCGCCCTTATCCTTGAGCAGCGCATATGCAAGGTCGATACGCAGCGGACCAAAGGGTGAGGTCCAGTTGACACCGGCACCGATCGACAAACGCGGCTTGGCCGAATTGCCGACGAACTGCTCCTTGAAGGGTAGCTGTGTCGTGGTCAGCGCCGTGTTTCCGCTGCCGCCATTGCAAGTGCCGGATGCGTCGGGAATGCCTGCCGGGCAGCTGGTGACGACCTGATTGCCGTCCGCCTGGGTGAAGTAATACAGCGGATTGCCGGCCGTATCGAGGACCGGCGAGACCTTGGGCTGGACGACGCCGTTCACCGTCTCGAATTCGATCGTCGGCCGTGGCTTGGTAATACCGAACAGTGCGCCTGTCTGGAGATAGATGGACGGACGCAGACCAAGCTCGCGCGCGCCGGCGCTGAGCGGGATTTCCAGTTCCAGTCGTCCGGAATAATAGGCCCGGCCACCCAGCGCATCGTCGATGATGTTGTTCTTGTCGGTGTCCAGAACCTGCTTGCCATCGACCGTCGTGTACTGAATGCGCTGGACGCGGGGCCCGACGCCGCGAATGTCGAAACCACGGAATTCCGGCTCACCAAGATAGAAACGATCCGTGATGCGCACCTTGTCAATGCCCGGACCGCGACTACCTTCAAGAGAATGGATGTAACCGCCCTCGACGCTTGCCGACAGGATGAAGCCGCCGCCGAGGCCCCAATATTTGTCGGCGTCGAAACGTGTGCGGATATAGCGCACGTCACCGCCAAGGCCGGCAAAATCCTGGCTCAGCACCAATCGTTGACCGCGGCTTGGGCGCAACCGGCTGTTAAGGCTGTCGAAGATCAACGAATAGCCGACCGACGAGGTCGCGCGGTTGCCGATCGCTTCGCAGAGATACCTGCCCGCCTTGACCACATCGCACTGACCGCCGGTGAAATACTGGCTATCGAGGCTCACATCGTCAAACGTCAGGCCGTAACGGGCCGATGCAGACCAATATTCGGTGAGCGGAATGCCCGCGCGGATCTGGAATCCAGTCGAGACCTGACTGTAGGTCGTTTTGCGATCGTCACCGACATAGTTGAACGAGTTGTAATCGCGGCGGAAGATGTCACCGCCGATCGCGATATTCTTGTCGAACAGATACGGCTCGGTAAAGCCCAGCTCCACCGACTTGGAATAGCTGGAATAATTGACGCTCGCGCGCAGTTCCTGTCCCTTGCCGCGGAAATTGCGCTGGCGGATCGACGCCTGGACGATGAAGCTTTCAAGGCTGGAGAAACCGGCCGAAAGCTGCAATTCGCCGGTCGATTTTTCCTCGACATCGGCGGTCAGGACGACCCGGTCCGGGGCGGATCCGGGCGTCTGCTTGATCTCGAACTTTTCCTGGAAAAAGCCGAGCGAGTTGATCCGGTCCTGCGAACGCTTGACCTGGAAGCTGTTGAACGCGTCGCCTTCCGAAAGCCGGATTTCGCGCCGGATCACCTTGTCCTGCGTATTGGTGTTGCCGTTGATGTCGATGCGCTCGACATAGGACCGCTTCGCTTCGGCGATATTGAAGTTCAGCGACATGGTGAGCGTTTCACGGTCGCGCTGGAATTCCGGATTCACTTCGGTAAAGGCGTAGCCGAACAAGCCGGCCGTCTCGCTCAGGCTGTCGACCGAGCTTTCGACCAGCTTGGCGTTGTACCAGTCGCCCTTCTTGATCGCCAAACCCTTGGCCAGCGCCTCGTTGTTGAAGTCGCGGATCGAGCTATCGACGGTGACGTCGCCGAACTTGTAGCGCGGCCCCTCTTCCACGACATAGGTGATGATGAAGTCGGACTTGTCGGGGCTGAGTTCGGCAACGGCAGAGGTCACCTTGAAGTCGGCATAGCCTTCCGTCAGGTAGAATTGGCGCATCTTCTGCTGGTCATACGCCATGCGATCCTGGTCGTAGCTCGTGTTCGAGCTGAGCAGCCGGAACAACCGCGCCTGCTTGGTCGCCATCTGCTCACGCAGCTTGTCATCGTCGAACACCTCGTTGCCGATGATGTTGATCTGGCGAACCTTAGATTTCGGCCCTTCGCTGATTTCGAACACGACATCGACGCGATTCTGGTCGAGCGCGACCATCTTCGGTTCGATCGAGGCGCCGAAGCGGCCCTGGCGGCGATACAGTTCGACGATTCTCGCGACATCCTGACGCACGGCGGTCCGCGTGAAAATCTGGCGCGGGGCGAGTTTGATTTCCTTGGTGATCTTGTCGGACTTGAGGCGCTTGTTGCCCTCAAGCACGATGCGATTGATCACCGGGTTCTCCCGGATGCGGATGACGATGTCACCACTCTCGACGCCGGCGATCGACACATCGGCGAAGAAATCGCTCGCCAGCAGGTCGCGCAGCGCCTGGTCGAGCGTCTCATTGGTGTAGGCCTGGCCGACGCGCAACTTGGTATAGGAGAGCACGGTATCAGGCTCGATGCGCTGCGATCCCTCGACGCGGAGCGACTTGATCGCGCGCGTCACCGGTGCCGCGACAGGGACCGGAGTCTCCGGTGCAGCGGCCTGAGGCGCACCGGCCTGGGGCGCGGCAGCCCGGGGCGCGGCGGGAGCCGGCGCGGTCTGTGCGCCGGCGATGCCCGACAGCATCGTGCCCGCAAGCAACGCCGCCGTGGCGCTAGCGCCGAATTTCGAAACCTTGATCGCTGTCACTGTCCACCCCAACCGGAGAAAATTACGCGGGCCGCTTAATTCGCCTGCCCTGCCTCAACCGCGTCAGCCGATCAACCCGGCCAAATTCTTCCACAGCCCAAAAGCGCCCAAATCATTGAACGTTACGAGCATCATTAGCGCAAGCAGTGCCGCCAAACCTCCGCGAAAAGCCCATTCCTGGACTTGCGGCTTGACCGGCCGCCGCTGAACCGCCTCGATCGCATAGAAAAACAAATGGCCACCATCCAGCATGGGAACTGGCAACAAGTTGATGAACCCCAAGTTAATCGACACCAGAGCGATCAGGAAAACAAAGGCATCGGGGCCCAGCGCCAGCTGCTCGCCCGACGCCTTGGCGATGCTGAGCGGCCCGCCGAGTTCCTTCACCGAGCGCTTGCCGGTGATGATCTGGCCGAGCGTTTCAACCATCATGGTGACGATATCGCGTACGCCACGAACAGCGACACCGGGCGCTTCCAGCAGCCCGACCGAAACGCGAACGGCCTGAGCCGGCGCGACGCCGAGCAAGCCAAGGCGGTACTCATTGTCGAAGCGGTCGCGCTGAATCTGCGTGCCGATCGTCACCGTGCGGCGGATCGACGTACCGCCGCGGTCAAAAGTGACCTCGGCCTGTTCGCCGGCTCGAATCCGGACATAGCGGCGAATATCTTCAAACCATTCGACCGAGCGCCCCCCCACCGAAGTGATGCGATCACCGGGCTGCAGTGCGATCGCCGCCGCCGCACTGCCCTTTTCAACCGCGCCAACGACGGTGGTGGTGCGGCTATCACCATAAGCGACAGCGAATCCCATCAGGATCAGGACCGCAAGGAGGAAATTCACCGCCGGTCCCGCCGCGACGATGATTGCGCGTTGCCATAACGGCTTCACCTGAAAAGTTTTGGCGCGCTCTTCCGCGGGAAGTGACAACCATTCAGCATCGGGCTGGCTTGCCGCATTCATGTCGCCGGCGAATTTGACATAGCCGCCCAGCGGCAGCCAGCCGAACTTCCACCGCGTGCCGCGCTTGTCGGTCACCCCGAAAATCTCGCGGCCGAAGCCGATCGAAAACGCATCGGCCTTCACGCCGAACAGGCGACCGGCAAGATAATGACCCATTTCATGAACGAACACGAGCGGTCCGATCACCAGCACGAATGCCAGGATGGTTAGCCAGAGGCCGGGGGTCTGGATCAAATCACGCAATCCTTCACACGTTCGCCCGCGATCCTCCGCGCTTCGGCGTCGATTGCCAATACCGCATCGAGCGTCTCCGGGGCGGGCGGGTCGTAACGATCCAGCGTATCGGCGACGATTGCGGCAATTTCGAGGAAGCCGATCCGGCGGTCAAGGAACGCCGCAACCGCGATCTCGTTGGCGGCATTGAGAATTGCCGGACGCGCACCGCCCGCCTCCAATGCCTCACGCGCCAGCCGCAGCGCCGGGAAACGCTCCGGATCGGGCGCCTCGAAATCGAGCCGGCCGATCGCGATCAGGTCGAGCGGCGCCATCGGTGTCGCCATGCGGTCCGGCCAGGCAAGGCAATGCGCGATCGGCGTGCGCATGTCGGGTGGACCAAGCTGGGCGAGCACCGAGCCGTCGACATAATCGACCAGCGAATGGATCACCGACTGCCGGTGCAGGATAATCTCGATCCGCTCGTGCGAGATCGGAAACAGCCGCGCCGCCTCGATCAGTTCGAGCCCCTTGTTCATCAGGGTAGCCGAATCGATCGAGATCTTTGCGCCCATCGACCAATTGGGATGCGCGATCGCCTGCTCCGGCGTCACGCCGCGCATCTCCTCGATCGACCAGTCGCGGAACGGGCCGCCGCTCGCGGTTAGGATGATCCGACGAATGCCTTCGGGCCGATCGAAATCGAAGCATTGAAAAATGGCGTTGTGCTCGGAATCCGCCGGCAACAGGGTCGCACCGTGGCGCTTGGCTGCGGCAAGCACGACATCCCCCGCCGAGACCAGCGGCTCCTTGTTGGCGAGCACCACCGTGCCGCCCCGTTCGACCGCCGCCATCACCGGTTCGAGCCCGGCACAGCCGACGATTGCCGCCATGGTCCAGTCCGCACCCATGGCCGCCGCATCGAGCAATGCTTGTGCGCCGCCCGTCGTCTCGATGCCGGTACCGGCCAGGGTGTCGCGCAACGCCGGCAAGCACCGTTCGTCCGCCACGACCGCGCGACGCGCATTGGTGCGAACTGCGGCCTTGGCGAGCTTTGCGACGTCGCAATTGGCGGTCAGCGCCAGGACTTCGAAGCGCTCGGGCTCGCGCTCGACCAGGTCGAGTGTCGAACTGCCGACCGATCCGGTCGCACCAAGGATGGTGATCGTCTTCAAGGATAAAATCGCGGCAGGATGACCAGAAACGCAGCGATCGGCGCCACCGGCACCAACCCGTCGAGCCGGTCGAGCACCCCGCCATGGCCGGGCAGGATATTACCGCTATCCTTGACCCCTGCCCTGCGCTTCAGCCAGCTTTCGAACAGATCGCCACCTTGCGCGAGCACCGCCAGCACCGGCGTTGCCAGGGTCATGCGCCACGGCAAGCCGTAAAAGACGTGCATGACCATCGCGAACAGGCTTGCCAGCGCGACGCCGCCGATCAGCCCGGCCCAGGTCTTGTTCGGGCTGATTGCGGGCCACAGCTTCGGGCCGCCGATCGCACGGCCGGCGAAATAGGCGCCGATATCGCATGCCCAGACCAATGCCAGCGCCCATAGAGTAAAGACGATGCCTTCGTCCTGCCGGCGCATGAAGACCAGCGCCAGTACCGGGAGTCCGCAATAGATCACGCCCGCCGCCAGCGTCGGTCGCCGCGTCACGATCGCGACGAAAATGGCCGCACCGGCCAGCAGGCCGAGCGTGAAGAAATTATGGACCTCGATGACCAGTGAAGCCGGTGCCATCAGCGCGAGCGGCACTGACAGGGCGAACTGCGCCATCCGCCGGGTTTTCCGATCGACTCCATCAAGATCGGCCCATTCCGCCATCATGACCAACGACAGGATGACGCAGACCAGCCAAAAACCGATCCCGCCGCACCATAAAGCCAGCGCCGCGACCACAACCAGCAGCACGGCGACGGCGGACCGCAGCCCAAGATCGGAGCTTTTCATGGTCAAAGGCCGCCGAAACGCCGCTGACGCCGACCGAATTCGGCAACTGCGCTTTCGAGCGCCGCGGCGTCGAAATCGGGCCATAATGTGTCGATGAAGAGCAGTTCGGCATAGGCCGCCTGCCACAGCAGGAAATTGGACAGGCGCACTTCACCCGAGGTGCGGATCAGCAGGTCGAGCGGTGGCAAGTCGCTGGTGTCGAGTTCGGCTTCGATCGCCGCCTCGTCAATATGGGCGATGTCCAGTGCACCATCCGCAGCTTTGGCGGCAAGCCGCCGGGCGGCCGCCGCGATCTCGGCCTGCGCGCCATAATTGAGCGCAATCACCAATATCGGACCGCTATTGTTCGCCGTGCGCGCAATCGCATCCTCAACCTGAGCCACGAGATCGGCCGAAAAGCGCCGATAATCGCCGATCACGCGCAACCGCACATTTTCACGTACCAGTTCGTCGATGTCGGTGCGGATGAACAAGCGAAGCAACCCCATCAGGTCGCTCACTTCCTCTTCGGGTCGGCGCCAATTCTCCGATGAAAAGGCGTAAAGTGTCAGCGCCTCGATCCCCATCGAACGCGCCGCACGCGTCACGGCGCGAACCGCTTCGACCCCCGCCTTGTGCCCGGCAAAACGCGGCAGGAAGCGCTTCTTCGCCCAGCGGCCATTGCCGTCCATGATGATCGCAACATGGCGTGGCAAATGCGTCGTCCCGGCAGCGGGAGGCGCAGCCGTGGCGGGCACGGGCATCACTTGCCGAGGATTTCCTTTTCCTTGGCCGATGCCGTGGCGTCGATCTCGCCGATCGTCTTGTCGGTCAGCTTCTGGACTTCGGTTTCGTGGCGCTTGCGGTCATCCTCGCCGAACAGCCCCTTCTTTTCGTCCGCCTTCAGGCTGTCCATGCCGTCGCGACGGACATTGCGCGCGGCGATGCGCGCATCCTCGGCATATTTTCCCGCAAGCTTGGCGAGTTCCTTGCGGCGCTCCTCGGTCAGATCCGGGATCGGCAGGCGCAGCGTGGTGCCGTCGACAATCGGATTGAGGCCGAGGCCAGCCGAGCGGATCGCCTTGTCGGCCGGGCCGACATTGGATTTATCCCATACCTGTACCGACAGCATGCGCGGCTCGGGTGCCGATACCGTCGCAATCTGGTTGAGCGGCATGTGCGCGCCATAAACTTCGACCGTCACAGGATCCAGCAGAGAGGTCGAGGCGCGACCGGTGCGCAGGCCCTGCAGGTCGTGCTTAAGCGCTTCGACACTGCCGGCCATGCGGCGTTCGAGATCCGCCTTGTCATAAGCTGCCATGGTTACTGCTCCTTCTGAACCGTCGTCGACACGCCCTCACCTGCGAGAACGGCGGCAAAATTGCCATGCTCACGGATGTTGAAAACGACGATCGGGATATTGTTGTCACGGCAAAGCGCGATGGCGCTGGCGTCCATCACCTTCAAATTCTTGGCCAGCACCGTATCGTAGCTGACCGTGTTGTAACGCGTCGCACCCGGTACGACTTTCGGATCGGCATCATAGACGCCGTCGACCGAAGTACCTTTGAACAAGGCATCGCACTTCATCTCGGCGGCGCGCAGCGCGGCACCGCTGTCAGTGGTGAAATAGGGCTCGCCGACGCCTGCGGCGAAGATCACCACGCGGCCTTTTTCCAGGTGGCGTTCGGCGCGGCGGCGAATCACCGGCTCGCATATCTTGTCCATCGAAATGGCCGATTGCACACGAGTGGAGACGCCGATCTGCTCAAGCGCATTCTGCACGGCGAGCGCGTTCATGACGGTCGCGAGCATGCCCATATGGTCGGCGGTCGCACGCTCGAAACCTTTGGCGGCCGCAGCCAGGCCGCGAAAGATATTGCCGCCGCCGACAACGACGCACAGCTCATAGCCTTGCGCCTTCACGTCCGCGATTTCGCCCGCGACGCGCGCAGTGACGGCCGGATCGATGGCGAGACCATTCTCGCCCATCAGGACTTCGCCCGACAATTTCAGCAATATGCGTTTGAAGCGAAGTACAGTCACAAGGTTCCAACATACTGGCGGACGGGGCGGCGCGGACCTTAGTCGGCGCGACCGGCCATGGGAAGCGGGAAGGCGGGAGAATTACCCGCCTCTTTTACCAAGAAGGCCAGGGTCGACTAAGTGTCGGCCCTGGCCTTCTGGTGCCCTCTCCCGGTGCGGGGAAAGGATATGTCGGATCAAGCAGGCTGCTTGACGCCCGATGCTGCGGCGACTTCGGCGGCGAAGTCGCTGGCTTCCTTCTCGATGCCTTCGCCGAGCTGGAAGCGGACATAGTCCTTGAGCACGATCGTCTTGCCCGCTGCCTTGGCGGCATTGGCGACCACGTCGGAGATCTTGGTCTTGCCATCCATTACCAGCAACTGGCTGACCAGGGCGTTTTCCTTGCGATACTTGGCGATCGCACCATCGACCATCTTGGCGACGATATCCGCCGGCTTGCCGCTCTCGGCTGCCTTTTCGGTGGCGATCGCACGCTCGCGCTCGACGATCTCGGCATCGAGATCGTCTTCGTTCAGTGCCAACGGGAAAGCCGCCGCGATGTGCATCGCGATCTGCTTGCCGAGCGGTTCGAGCACATCGGCGCCCGCATCGCTTTCCAGCGCAACGAGCACGCCGATCTTGCCCAGGCCGGGAGCCGCCGCATTGTGCACATAAGGCACCACCGCACCCGACGTGACTTCGAGGCGCTTGGCGCGACGGATCGTCTGGTTTTCACCAATCGTGGCGATGTTGTTGGTCAGCACTTCCTCGACGGTCTTGCCGCCAAGCGATGCCGCCTTGATCGTATCGATCGAGATCGCCGAGCTCGAGCGCGACCGAAGTCACGTCGCGCACAAAGGTCTGGAACTGCACGTTCTTGGCAACGAAATCGGTCTCGGAATTGACCTCGACCGCTGCACCCTTGGTGCCGGACACTTCGATGCCGACCAGCCCTTCGGCCGCAGTGCGGCTGGACTTCTTTGCGGCGGACGCAAGGCCCTTGGCGCGCAGCCAGTCGATCGCCGCAGTCATGTCACCGCCGGCTTCGGTCAGCGCCTTCTTGCAATCCATCATGCCTGCGCCGCTCTTCTCGCGCAGGTCCTTCACCGCTGCTGCCGTGATCTCGGCCATGTCAAATTCCTCTTGTGCCCAGAAAATTAATATGGGGAATATGGGTACGGACGGGGAAAGGCTGCGCCTTACCCCGCCCGCATGTCAGTTCCGCGACGCTCAGGCGTCGATCTGGCGCTCGCCCTCAGCAGCCGTTTCAGGCTCGGTCGAGGCAGCGGGTGCCTCGGGTTCTACCGGAGCTTCAACTGCGGCCGGGGCCTCAACTGCTGCCGGTGCTTCGGCGGCGGGCGCCTCAGGTGCGGCAAAGTCTTCGGCAGTGACCACGGTGTCGGCAATCGGCGCTTCTTCAGCGGCCGGCGCGACGGTCAAAGCTTCCTCGACCGGCGGACGCTCCAGAGCGCCGACATCAACGCCACGGCGCTGCTGCTGTTCCTGGCCGCCACGGGTCGCGGCGATCGCGATCGCTTCGCAATACAGGCGGATCGCGCGGCTGGCGTCGTCATTCGCCGGTACCGGGAAAGCGATACCGTCGGGCGAGACGTTCAATCCAGGATCGCGACGACCGGAATACCCAGCGTATTGGCTTCCTTGATCGCCAGCTCTTCCTTGTTCGCGTCGATCACGAACATCACGTCGGGAATGCCGCCCATGTCGCGGATGCCACCGAGCGACAGCTCGAGCTTGTCCTTCTCACGGGTAAGCTGCAGCACTTCCTTCTTGGTCAGGCCGTGCGTGTCGCCGGTCAGCTGCTCTTCAAGCGTCTTGAGGCGCTTGATCGAACCCGAGATGGTCTTCCAGTTGGTGAGCATGCCGCCCAGCCAGCGATGGTTGACGAAATGCTGGCCCGACCGGCGCGCGGCCTCGGCGACCGGCTCCTGTGCCTGGCGCTTGGTGCCGACGAACAGCACCTTGCCGCCGGCTGCAGTCGATGCTGCGACGAATTCGAGCGCGCGTGCGAACAATGGCACGGTCTGCGACAGATCGAGGATGTGGACGCCGTTGCGGTCGCCAAAGATGTAAGGCTTCATCTTCGGGTTCCAGCGATGCGTCTGGTGGCCGAAATGCGCGCCCGTTTCGAGCAATTGCTGCATGGAGACGACAGGTGCCGCCATAAGATAGTTCCTTTCCGGTTGAGCCTCTGGGAAGCGAGTAATCCGTCAAGCGCACCCAAGGGGCGAACTAGGCGGACACCGGCGATGTGTGCTTCCCATGCGGTGTGAAGGCGCGCCCTCTATCCGAAGCGATCCTGCAAATCAAGTGTTGACATGCAGAACATCAGTGGAACATACAGTGTCCGTAAGGCGGACATGGAACGGAACGACGCTGCTCTTGTTGGCGTATCCTGACCTTGGCCCGGAATTCAGGGAGTTGGGCAATGATGATGATCGTCGCACTGTTGGTTTTCACTGGCGCCTTCGCCGCTGCGATCGCCGTGTTCGCCTATACTTTGCTTCCTGCGATGCCGCGGATCACCGCGATCCTGTCGGGGCGCGAAGACCCGATCCTGTCGGCAACCCATCGTCTGGTGGTCAGGGATCGACGCTTTTTGCCTCCGTCGCGGGCGGTTGCGACGCCGGTTGTGCTCCGCGCAGCCGCTTGACCCGCGCATAGGATGAGACGCTGAACGGCAGCGACGCGATATAGGCGATGCACAACAGCGACAACGTATGCCACGGCGCAGAGATGATCGCCGCCCCAAGCAGAACGAACACCGCCAGCGCCTCGAACCGGATATTCCGGCGCAACTTGAGCGAGCTCCACGAATAGGTGGCGACGCTCGATACCATCAGCAAGGCAACCGCGGCCACCCAGGGCGCGACAAGATAAGGCGAGCGGAACACCGCTTCGCCGGTCCAGAACCATAAAAACAGTGGCAGCAATGCCATCGCGGCGGCAGCCGGTGCGGGAACGCCGGTCAGAAATCCGGCCGATTTATGCGGTTGTTCAGTGACATCGATATTGGCGTTGAAGCGCGCCAGGCGCAGCGCACAGAACACCGCGAGCACCAGCGAGCAAAGCCAGCCGATCCGCGGCAAGGTCGACAGCGACCAGAGATATAGGATCAAGGCGGGCGACACGCCGAATGAGATCGCGTCCGCCAGCGAATCGAGTTCCGCACCGAATCTGCTTTCGCCGTGCAGCATTCGAGCGATTCTGCCGTCGAGACCGTCAAGCACGCCAGCAATCAGGATCAGGGCGACGGCAATTTCCCAATCATGGGAGATCGCAAAACGGATTCCCGTCAAGCCACAGCACAACGCCAGTGCGGTCACCGCATTGGGTGCGACCGCGCGCAACGGCAGACCACGCGTGAATTGTCGGGGACGACGATTCACCGGCGGGGAGACACTGAATAGGTCACTGGGATATGCCGGTCGGCACGATGCCGCCGAGCCGGCCCAGAACCGTTTCCCCCGCCACGCTGCGTTGTCCAAGCGCGACCTGGCAGGCAATGTCATCCGGCAGATAGACATCTACCCGGCTGCCGAAGCGAATCAGCCCGACGCGCTGACCGGTGGCGACCATGTCGCCCGGCTTGACGAAACCGAGAATACGCCGCGCCACCAGGCCAGCGATCTGCGTCATGCCGACACGGCGGCCATCGCGCCCCTCGACCACGATATGCTGACGCTCATTCTCCTCGCTCGCCTTGTCGAGATCGGCATTGAGGAATTTGCCCGAGATATAGACGACCTGACGGATCGTGCCGGCGATCGGCGTGCGGTTGATGTGCACATCGAACACCGACATGAAGATCGATACGCGGATCAGCGGCGCATCGCCCAAACCATTTTCTCCGGCCAGCTCACGCGGCACGGGCACACGCTCGATCATCGTGATCAGGCCATCGGCCGGAGCAATGATCAGCCCCTCTCCCGCCGGCGTTACACGGACGGGGTCGCGAAAGAAGGCCGCGACCCAAAGGGTGAGGCCGATCAAGGGCCATGCCCAGAAATCCCAGAAGATCAGCGACAGCATGACGACCACGCCTGCGATCAGAACATATTTGCGCCCTTCAGGGTGCATGTCGGGGAACCGCCATCTAATGGTCGGGTTCGCCACCGGCGGTTTATCGAATGATGACATGGCGTTGTTCTATCCATCGCAGCGCAGCGTGACAACGCTCCAGCGCGCGATCGACAGCTTCATCGCCATCAAACCATTTCTCTGGCTTGCCAAGGTTGATCGCGGCCCGCCTTGCTCCTAGACGCTTGGCGAAACCTCCCTTACGGAAAGAGTATCGATGGCGAAGATCAAGGTGAAGACGCCTGTCGTGGAGATCGACGGCGACGAGATGACGCGGATCATCTGGCAGTGGATTCGTGAGCGTCTGATCCTTCCCTATCTCGATATCGACCTCGACTATTACGATCTCGGCATCCAGAAGCGTGACGAGACGGATGACAAGATCACCGTCGAATCCGCCCGCGCGATCCAGAAATACGGCGTTGGCGTGAAATGCGCGACAATCACGCCGGACGAAGCGCGGGTCGAGGAATTCGGCCTGAAGAAAATGTGGAAATCGCCCAACGGCACGATCCGCAACATCCTGGGCGGTGTGGTGTTCCGCGAGCCGATCGTGATGAAAAACGTCCCCCGCCTGATCCCGGGCTGGACTCACCCGATCGTTGTCGGCCGTCACGCCTTTGGCGACCAGTATCGCGCGACCGATTACCGCGTTCCCGGCCCGGGCAAGCTGCGCATGGTGTTCGAGGGCGATGACGGTACGGTGATCGACGAGGAAGTGTTCCAGTTCCCCTCGGCCGGCGTCGCGATGGCGATGTACAATCTCGACGATTCGATCCGCGATTTTGCGCGCGCCTCGATGCATTACGGCCTCAATCTCGGCTGGCCGGTTTATCTCTCGACCAAGAACACCATCCTCAAGGCCTATGACGGCCGCTTCAAGGACATTTTCGCGGACGTTTTCGAGAGCGAATTCAAAGACAAGTTCAAGGAAGCGAACATCGTCTATGAACATCGCCTGATCGATGACATGGTCGCGTCGGCGCTGAAGTGGCACGGCGAATTCGTCTGGGCCTGCAAGAATTACGATGGCGATGTGCAGTCGGATCAGGTCGCGCAGGGCTTTGGCTCGCTCGGTCTGATGACCTCGGTGCTGCTCACCCCGGACGGCAAGACGGTCGAGGCGGAAGCGGCGCACGGCACGGTCACGCGCCACTTCCGCATGCACGAACAGGGCAAGGCGACCTCGACCAATCCGATCGCATCGGTGTTCGCCTGGACCGGTGGCTTGAAATATCGCGGCAAGTTCGATGGCACGCCCGAAGTGACCGAGTTCGCCGAACTGCTCGAAAAGGTCTGCATCGACACGGTCGAAAGCGGCAAGATGACCAAGGATCTCGCGATCCTGATCGGTCCGGAACAGCCCTGGATGACCACCGAGCAGTTCTTCGAAGCGGTGCGCGTCAATCTCGAAACCGCGATGGGCGCCAAATAGGAATCTAACGTGGCGGCTCGGCGACCGGCGATCGGACATGTTCCGGCCGGAAGCCGAGCCCCAATACCCGCGCCGGCAATCGTCGGAGCAGCGGCACCGAATTGAGCAGGCGAGCGGCGAACGGCGGTCGCTTCATCGGTTTGGTGCCCGCCAGCAGTGGCTGGATAATGCGATTCTGGATCGCGCGCTGCGCACCTTGAGTGAGTCGCGTCGGCAACATTCGGCGCCGTTCGACCTGTTCCAGGAACGCATCGACATCATCACCCCGCGCCATCGGACCTGCCAACACATTGGCGGCGGCGACCGCATCCTGTATCGCGAGATTGATCCCGACACCGCCGATCGGCGACATGGCATGCGCTGCGTCACCGATCACCAGCAGGCCCGGGCGATGCCAGCGATCGAGTCGATCGACCGTCACCGTCAGCAGCTTGACGTCGTCCCAGCTTTTCACGCTTTCGCCGACCGCTGCCGTTTCCGGCCCGACCGTCCGAACACGAGCGAGAAAGGCATCAAGGCCTTCGGCTCTGATTTTCTCTGCGCCTCCCTTGGCAAAAACAAAGGCGCACTGCCAATAGTCTCCTCGGTCGATCAGAACGAACAGCCGCCCAGTATCGAACACGCCCATACTGTCATTCTGCGGCTGCGCGTTTTTCGGAATGTGAAACCAGAACACATCCATCGGTGCGCCGACTGTGGTGAGCGGAAGGCCGGCGCGAAAATGCGAATCGCGCCCGTCACAGGCAAGGACCAGACGGCTGCGGATCTCCGCGCCATCCATGGTGCGAACGCCGCTGACACGACCGCCTTCCTCGATCAGATCGACCGCCGCACAATCCTGTTTCAAGCTGAATGCGGGGTAGCCCCGTGCCTGATCTGCAACGAAATCGAGGAACTCCCATTGCGGCATCAGCGCGATGTACGGTGCGGGGACGCGGAGATGACGGAAATCGACAAGCGTCAATTCCTGCCCCGCGATGCGACCACCCAATTGCTCGACCCGATTATGGGGGCGCTGTAAAAGTGCATCGAGCAAGCCAAGTTCGTGAAAAACCCGCAAGGTCGAGGGATGAACGGTGTCACCCCGAAAATCGCGCAGGAAATCACCATGTTTCTCAAGCACCAGCGTCTTGACGCCGGCGCGAGCGAATAGCAGGCCGGCGACCATTCCCGCCGGCCCTCCGCCAATAATGACCAGATCGGAAATTCGCTCAGTCATCGGCTGACAAACCGCTCGCGTTACGATTAGATGCACGGATGGCATCACCGCTCAGTAACGCAGGATTCAGCGACGCACTCGTCATTCTCGGCGCAGCCGGTATTGTCATCCCTGCATTCGCACGTTTCAAGATCAGCCCGGTCATCGGCTTCATCCTGGTCGGGTTGCTGGTCGGCCCGTCCGGCCTGGGTTCGCTCGTCCGAGATTATCCCTGGCTCTACTATGTTACAATCTCGGATGCGCACTCGATCGAGCCGTTCGCGGAATTCGGCATCATCCTGCTGCTGTTCTCGATCGGGCTGGAACTCTCGCTCAAGCGATTATGGGCGATGCGGCAATTGGTGTTCGGGACGGGCGCCGCCCAGCTGCTGGGATCCGCATTGTTCATCGGTTTCGCGCTCCATTTACTCGGCCAAAGCTGGGCGGGTTCGGCTGCGCTCGGCCTGGCCCTCGCTTTGTCGTCGACCGCTTTGGTGTTGCCGATCGCGGGTACTGCAAGCCCGGTTGGGAAGACGTCTTTTGCGATGCTGCTGTTCGAGGACCTCGCGCTGGTACCGATCATCTTCGCACTTGCCGCGCTCGCACCGAGCGCGGCCGGCGATGGATTGAGCGGGATATTGGGCGTCGCGATGCGTGGCCTGTTCACCATCGCGGTGATCTTCGTCGCCGGCCGGATCTTCCTGCCGCGCCTTTTCGCCCAGGCAGCACGGACCAAGAGCCCGGAACTATTTCTGGCTGCATCGCTGCTGGTTGTCATTGTCGCCAGCCTCGCGACCACCGCCGCCGGCCTGTCGCCGATCGTCGGAGCGCTGCTTGCGGGCCTGCTGATTGCCGAGACCGAATATCACAGCGAAGTCGAGGTCATCACCGCGCCATTCAAGGGATTGGCGCTCGGCGTGTTCCTGATCACCGTCGGCATGAGCCTCGACATCCGGCTCATCCTCGACAATTGGGTCAGCCTGTTGCTGGCGATCACCGCCGTGGTTGCGATCAAGACGGCGATGACCTTCGGCCTGCTCAAACTCTCCGGCATTCGCAATGGCGTCGCGGCCGAGGCCGGCGTGCTGATGGCCAGCCCGTCGGAAACAACCCTCATCGTCCTTGGCGCCGCGGCGCAAGCGAAGTTGATCCTGCCGGCCACGGCGAATTTCTGGCAGACCGTGACCGCGATCGGGCTCACCTTGACCCCATTGCTCGCTGAACTGGGCAAGAAGGTCGCGCGCCGCATCGAACAACGAGACAAAAGCGATCAAGAAGCGGAAATTCCACCGGATGGCCCGGGAACGGTGGTCATCGGATTCGGGCGGGTGGGGCGGATGGTCGCCGACATGCTCAAGGTCCATGGCCAGCCCTTCATTGCGGTGGAGGCCGATATCGATGCGGTGTCGGCCGCCCGCGCCGAGGGCTATCCGGTGATCTTCGGCGATGTCTCCCGGGCGGAGCTGGTCGATCGTCTCAATCTCGGCCGCGCCAAGGCGTTGATTCTGACCATGGACGACCCGGTCCTGTCGGTTCGCCTCACCCGCCGCGTGCGCGGCTGGGTTCCGGGGCTGACCATCGTTGCGCGCGCGCGCGATACGAAACATGCTGCGGAACTCTACCGCGCCGGGGCCACCGATGCCGTGCCGGAAACGCTGGAAAGCTCGCTGCAATTGTCTGAGGCCGTGCTGGTCGATCTCGGCGTCGCGGTCGGGCCGGTGATCGCATCGATCCACGAAAAGCGCGACGAACTGCGCAAGGAAATCATGGCGGCGGCAAGCCTTGAACGCGAGCCGCGCATCCGGCGATTGCAGCGCAAATCCTCCGGACCCAGCGTATTGGGCGAGAATAACGCTCCGTAGCAAGACCACCAGATCCGCCAATCTCGGTCGTTGCGACCTGACGGGCGAGCCGGTCAGGCCGACGACGCCGCTCAGCTTCAACCATCAAGCTAACTACTTGATATATATCAAATTATATGGATTTTACACCGGAACGCGGCGGGAGATATGTTACACGACCGGTGTAACATATCTCCCGCCGCCAGTCCCTTCAGCTCTATCCGCACAGCTCGCTCGGAACCCCATGCGCCCGACGCCCCTAGGCTGCCGCTTTGGCCTCTTCCAGGGCTGCCCGGATCGCCGCGACGGCGTCATCGGCCTTGTCGCCCTCCGGCCCGCCACCTTGCGCCATATCGGGCCGGCCACCGCCGCCCTGCCCGCCCAGCACGGATACCGCGCGGCGAAGAAGGTCGACGGCATTGTGCGTCGCCACCAGATCGTCGGAGATGCCGACCGCAATCGACGCGCGGCCCTCATTGACTGCGACGATCGCTACAACGCCCGAACCGATCCGCTGCTTGGCTTCATCGACCGCGCCACGCAGGCCCTTGGCATCGAAATCGGCAATCACCTGACCGACGAAATTGACCCCGCCGACCTGCTCCGGTCCGGCCGGAGCGGCCCCCGCCCCACCGCCGAGCGCCAATGCCTTCTTCGCTTCCGCCAGTTCGCGCTCAAGGCGCCGTCGGTCTTCGACCAAGGCTGCGACACGCGCCGGGACCTCGTCCGGACTCGCCTTCAGCGCGGCGGCAGCCTCGCGCAGTTTCTCGTCACGGCCGGTGAAATATTGCCGTGCAGCCTCGCCGGTCAGCGCTTCGATGCGGCGCACGCCGCTCTGTGTCGCGCTTTCACTGATGATTTTGAACAGGCCGATATCGCCCAGCGCCGCGACATGAGTGCCGCCGCACAGTTCGAGCGAATAGGTCTTCCCGTCCTCGCTGCCCATCGAGACGACGCGCACCTCGTCGCCATATTTCTCGCCGAACAACGCCATTGCGCCTTCTTCGATCGCTTCATCGGGCGTCATCAGGCGCGTGGAGACGGGACCGTTGGCGCGGATGTGGCGATTCACATCGGCTTCGACCTCACCGATCCGCGCCGGATCGACCGCACTTGGCTGCGAGAAATCGAAGCGCAGGCGATCGGGTGCAACCAAGCTGCCCTTTTGCGCGACATGCAGGCCAAGCCGCTGGCGCAGCGCCTCGTGGAGCAAATGGGTCGCGCTGTGATTGGCGCGGATCTGATTCCGACGGTCACGGTCGATCGACAAGCCGACGGTATCGCCGACCCTGATTTCACCGTCTTCGATCCTGGTTGTGTGAGCAAATACACGGCCAAGATGCTTCTGCGTGTCCTCGACTACGCCCAGCATATCTGTGTTGCCGACGGTCCCCCGATCTCCCACCTGCCCGCCGCTTTCGGCGTAAAAGGGCGTCTGGTTGAACACGATATCGACAGTTTCGTCCGCTGACGCACTCTCGGCCCGCTTGCCATTCTTGACGATCGCCAGGACTTGGCCTTGTCCGCCTTCGGCCGAATAGCCGATAAATTCGGTTCCGCCCAATTCCTCGGCAATGTCGAACCAGACTTCGTCCGAAGCCTTGGCGCCCGAGCCCTTCCAGGCGGCACGGGCGTTCTCCTTCTGCTTGGCCATTGCGGCATCAAAGCCTTCACGATCGATCCCGAACCCCTGTGAACGCAGCGCATCCTCAGTCAGGTCATAGGGAAAACCGAACGTGTCGTAGAGCTTGAACGCGGTTTCACCGGGCAGCGTGGCGCCTGGTGCCAGGCTCGCCGTCGCTTCATCGAGCAGGCGCAGGCCGTTGGTCAGCGTACGGCGGAACTGCTTCTCTTCCTGCAACAGCGTCGATTCGATCGATGCCTGCGCACGCAGCAATTCGGGATAGGCGGCGCCCATCTCGGCAATCAACGCGGGCACCAGCCGGTGCATCAACGGCTCTTTCGCGCCGAGCAGATGCGCATGACGCATCGCGCGGCGCATGATGCGGCGCAGCACATAGCCGCGCCCTTCATTGGCGGGGAGCACGCCGTCCGCGACCAGGAAGCCGCTGGTCCGCAAATGATCGGCGATAATGCGATGGCTGGCCTGATTGTCGCCAGTGGTGGACGTCCCGGTCAGCGCGCCCGATTCCGCGATCAGCGCCTTGAACGTATCGGTATCATAATTGTCGTGCACGCCCTGCAACACCGCAGCGATGCGCTCCAGACCCATGCCGGTATCGATCGATGGCTTGGGCAGGTCGGCGACGATCTGATTGTCGGCCTGCTCATATTGCATGAACACCAGGTTCCAGATCTCGACGAAACGGTCGCCATCCTCGTCGGGGCTGCCCGGCGGGCCGCCCGGGATATGGTCGCCATGATCGTAGAAGATTTCCGAACACGGTCCGCATGGGCCATTGTCGCCCATCGTCCAGAAATTGTCCGAGGTCGCGATGCGGATGATGCGCTCTTCGGGCAAGCCGGCGATCCGGCGCCACAGGTCGAACGCCTCGTCGTCGGTATGATAGACGGTGACGGTCAGCTTCTCGGGCTGAATGCCCCAGACCTTGGTCAGCAAGGTCCAGGCATGAGTGATCGCCTGGTCCTTGAAATAATCACCGAACGAGAAATTGCCGAGCATTTCGAAGAATGTATGGTGCCGTGCGGTATAGCCGACATTGTCGAGATCGTTGTGCTTGCCGCCGGCGCGCACGCATTTCTGGCTCGACGCCGCAGTGACATAAGGCCGCGTTTCGAGGCCGGTGAAGACATTCTTGAACGGCACCATTCCCGCATTGACGAACATCAGGGTCGGATCGTTCTGCGGCACGAGCGGCGCGGATTGGACGCGGGCGTGACCGGCGGACTCGAAATAGTCGAGGAAGCTGCGGCGGATGTCGTTGGTCGATGTCATGCCCGCCGATCTAGGCGAGGACTGCTCCCTACTCAAGCCACCGGCAGCGGTGGCGCGATGACGGTCAGCGCCAGCGGATCGATCCGCAGCTTGAGCGGCAGATCCAGTTCCATGACCTCGCCGTCGAGAGCGATCTCGACCGAGCGGGACGTCCCCCCGATCTCCAGTTCCGGTACATCGCCGATCGCGACGAAATCCCGCTCGCGATGGACTCGTCGCAAGAGCGCGCGAACGGCAAAGCCGATCAGGGCGAAGCGATGGCTCGGACCGATCGCGAAGATGGACAACAGCCCGTCATCGAGCCCGCTGCGCTTGCCGGGATGCCCTTCCTCGATCTCGTAATGATTGTTGCCGACGAACAGCATGGGAGTGATGATCTCGCGATCACGACCGGCGCTCTTCAGACGCAGCCGATGATGACGGGCGCGACGCAGGGTCTTGGCACTGGCGGAAATGGCGGCGAGCCATTTCGCGACCTTGTGCCGACGCTGGGTATCGTCGCGGACTCGCACCATTTCCGGGTAGAGGCCGATCGACGCATTGTTGAGGAACATCTGCTCTCCCGCCCAGGCGACATCGATCCGCCGCCTGATCCCCGAAGCGATGGCCGCCACCGCCCCGGGGAGATCCAGCGGGATACCCAGTTCGCGGGCGAGGTGGTTTCGTGTGCCGAGCGGGAGGATGCCGAGTGCACCGTTCTTGCCATGGTCCACCAGAACGCGCGCCACGCAGCCCAGCGTGCCATCTCCGCCCCCTACGATCACCAATGGTGCATCGGTCAGGCGCCGGGCGGCGCTGCGCATATCGTCTGCATCCAGCAATTCAAGATCGATCTCCAAGCCGGCTTCGGCAAATGCTGCGTGCACTTCGTCGGACAATGCAGCGCCCTTCCCCGCCGCAGCACCGCCTTCCCTGTTGATGAGAACCGGTATGCGCTGCGTCACCCGAATGGCTTGTCGATCGAGGTCGGCGGTACCGAAAACCATTTCGGCCCAGCTGCCGTCATATGGAAACAATCTTCCAGCCGAATACCGAACTTGCCGGGCAAATAGAGCCCCGGCTCATTCGAGAAGCACATGCCCGGCGCGAGCGGCGTCTTTTCACCGCGCACCAGATTGACCGGCTCATGCCCGTCCATGCCGATGCCATGGCCGGTGCGATGCGACAGCCCCGGCAGCCGATAATCCGGGCCATAGCCGTTGGCAGTGTAGTAGCGGCGTACGGCATCATCGACCTGACCGGCGGGTGTCCCGAGCTTCGCTGCAGCGAAGGCGGTGGCCTGTCCCGCGCGAACCTGATCCCAGACCTTGCGCTGCTCCGCACTCGCTGCACCGAACACAAAGGTACGAGATACGTCGGACTGATAGCCCTGTACGGTGCAGCCGCAGTCCATCAGCACGACCTCGCCCTCCCTCACCAGCTGCGGCTTGCCGCTGCCATGCGGATAGGCGGCGGCCTCCCCCAGCAGGATCAAGGCGAATTCCGGGCTGCCGCCCAGTTTGCGCGTCGCTGCATTCATCAGCGCCCCGATCTGTTGCGGTGTCATGCCCTTTTCGATGCGTGGATATGTCCAGCGATAGGCCGCAATGGTCACATCGGTTGCGGCCTGCATCAGCGCGATCTCGGTCGCCGTCTTGATCATCCGGCATCCGCGAACGACGGGGTTGGCGGAGACGATCTTCGCACCGGGCAGCGCATGGGCAAGACCATCGACCGCGAAATAGCGCGTCGTTTCCTCGATACCGATCGGGCGCCCGGCCAGTTTTCGGTCGCGAAGGAACCCGGCGACAACGCCAAGCGCGTCCTGATCTTCCTGCCAGACCCGCACATCGGCCTCGATACCGAGCGATTCGCGGATCGACGGTTCCTCGAAAAAGGGAGTGACGATGCAGGGAAGGCCCTCGACCGGAATTACCACGGCGGTCAGCCGCTCGCTCCGACTCCAACGAACGCCGGTGAAGTAGATCAAGCTCGATCCCGATTCGATCAGCACCGCCCCGATGCCATTGGCCTTCATCAGCTTCTGGGCCTGAACAATGCGCGCCGCACGCTCCGCGCCGCCGATCGCCCGGGTCGCAGAAGTGATATCGCTTAGCGCGGAAAGGTCCGGATCCGCGGCGTGCGCGACACCAGCCCTGCCCAGGAGCGGAAGCGCCGCGACGCCCGCCACCATCCGACGTCGATCGATCAAAAACGGCCGCTGCATCGTCATTCTCTTTCCTAACCCGGCAGACACAGCGATACGGTCCTTGACCGCGCCGTCGCAATCCCCTTCCCTACCGGTAATCGTTTCTCGGAGAATTTCATGGCCAAGCGCCTTACATGGTTTATCCTGCTCGGGCTGGTGCTGGGCCTGGTAGTCGGCTGGGCGCTCAATGCCATCATCGATGACGGTACCCCCGCAGCGGCGGCGGAACTCAAGAACATCGCTTATTATCTCTCGATCGTGACGACCCTGTTCCTGCGGCTGATCAAGATGATCATCGCTCCCCTGGTCTTCGCAACATTGGTGGGTGGCATCGCGCATATGGGCGATACCGGTGCGCTCGGCCGGGTCGGGCTGCGCTCGGTCGCCTGGTTCCTGTGCGCAAGCCTCTTGTCGCTGACGCTGGGGCTCATCCTGGTTCATCTGTTCCAGCCGGGTGTCGGGCTGAACCTGGCAATTCCGGCCGCGACCGCCGCGAGCGGTGTGGATCAAAGCGCGTTCGATCTCGCCAAGTTCGTAACCCATGTCGTTCCCGCATCCGGGATCGCGGCGATGGCGGACAATGAGATCCTCCAGATCGTCATTTTCGCGCTGTTCATCGGCGTCGCCATCACGGCGGTCGGCGAAAAGGCCGCGCCGCTGGTACGCGGGATCGAAGGCCTCGCGGCAGTGATGCTTCAGGTCACCAATTACGTCATGCGATTCGCACCCTTTGCGGTGTTCGCGGCGGTCGCCAGCACCCTGACCGAGCGCGGCCCCGGCGTGATCGGCGACCTCGCCTACTTCATGGGCACTTTCTATATCGGGCTGTTCTCATTGTGGGCGCTGCTGATCGGGATCGGTTTCCTGTTCATCGGAAAGCGTACCGGGTTGCTGGTGCGCTACATCCGCGAGCCGTTGCTCCTCGCCTTTTCGACCGCCTCCTCCGAGGCGGCGTACCCGCGTACGCTCGAAGCGCTCGATCGCTTTGGTGTTCCGCCCAAGATCTCAAGCTTCGTCCTGCCGCTCGGCTATTCGTTCAATCTCGATGGGTCGATGATCTACATGACCTTCGCGTCGCTGTTCATCGCGCAGGCTTACGGGATCGAACTGAGCCTGGGGCAGCAGGTGACCATGCTGCTGGTGCTGATGGTCACATCGAAAGGCATTGCCGGCGTCCCTCGCGCCAGCCTGGTGGTGATCGCGGCGACCTTGCCGATGTTCAAGATCCCGGAGGCCGGGTTGCTGCTCGTTCTGGCGGTGGATCACTTCCTCGACATGGGCCGCTCGGCGACCAACGTCATCGGCAACGCTGTCGCCGCGACGGTGGTGGCGAAATGGGAGGGCGATCTCGATCCACGCGAGCCTGCGGAGATCGAACCGCCGCACGCTCCATCCAAGGGATTGATGGGATAGGAAGCCGGGCGTTCAATCCGGCGCATTCGTGCTTCGAGACGATCGAATCACATTAAGTATCTGATATATAAAAAATTATATTGGCGTTCAGCCGATGGACGGCAGGAGATATGTTACATTTACGGTGTAACATATCTCCCCCGCTCGTCCCGAAACCCGCGATCATGTCCTCACAGCCATGTCATCGGCGGCGCTTCAACATGTGCCCTGAGCCACTGCGCGGATGTCTGATATTGCGCTCAAGGGTCTGGCCGGGAAGGAAGGCCCAATCTGTTTCGGCCAACGCTTTCCGCTGGACCCGTTGTTTCGTGCGTGAAACAACGGCATCGAACTGTAGTTGGTGATGAGGCGATCGGTGATGATCTGGCAGCGGTTGCGATTGGTTCTGGCTGGGCTGATTGCGGTCGCGTTGCTCAACGGCTGCGCTCCGATCCTGCTGGTGCCGCCTTATGACGAGCAGATCGACAGCGGGCTGACGGCCCTTTACAGCGATACGACAGCGTTCGTCGACCGGATGATCTCGCTGCGCGGCACGCCCGAAGGCAGCTATGCGAAGAACAGCGATTTCTACGAAACCGCGACCGCGAAGGTCGGTGCGCTGGTCGTGCGAGCCGAGGCGCACCGCATACTCAACGATTGCCCCTCGAGCGCGCTGGTGTCGCGCGCCTTCGCACTGGCTCGCATCCCGGAGGATGTGCGCGGCACGATCGGCACCTTGCCCAAGGACGATTGCCAGGTCGTGCTGCTGCGGCTGATCCAGGACGGCTATGGCAACATGGCCAAGGTGCACCAGATCCAGGGCGATGCCGGTCTGCCGCCAATGGCGCATGGCCAGTTCATCGATGGCGGCGTCGGCGCTCAGCTCCGGGCGGCGATCACTGTCGAAATCGCCAAGCGGGCGCGATAATCCGGAGGAACGGGTGATGGGGATCGATGTAGGAACGCTGGCGGACAAGATGATCGATGCCGGTAAAGGTCTTGCCGGCGGCATCTGGGCTGAGATGCAGACCTATGCGATCCCCGAGCTCAAGAAGATCGCGATCCAGATCGAAGCGCTGGCCGAACCCGATAATGGCTTCAAGCCCGAGGCGATCAAGCTGTTGTTCCAGATGCAGGTCAACGCTGCGGTCAGCGTGATCGTCGCAATGACCGCACTGACCATGCAACTGGTACAGGAAGCGATCAATGCGATCCTGGATGCCGTGCGGGACCTGGTCAACGGCGCGGTCGGTATCGCGCTGATCTGATCCTCGGACGGTTACCCTTCAGGCATAAGCATAGGGTCCGCCCTTCTCCAGCGCGGCCTGATAAGCCGGGCGGGTATGAACCTTGTCGAGCCAGGCGATGGTCGCGGGACGTGACGCATCAAGCCCAGCACGGCTCCGCGCAGCTTCGAGCGGAAAGCTCATCATGATGTCCGCCGCGGTCATTTCGTCACCGGCGAACCAGGGTCGGCTGGCAAGCTCTGCCTCGACATAGTCGAGATGCACGTCGATCATCGGCTGGATACGCTTCATCGCCTTCTTGCCGAACAAGGGAATGCGCGCGAGGACCAGTTTCAGCAGCAGCGGCGGCATCATCGAACCCTCGGCATAATGCAGGAACTGACGATAGCGCAGCACCGAATCGCGGTGCGCCAGCGGGCCGAGCTTGCCGTCGCCTTTTTCGACCAGATATTCGACGATCGCACCGGTCTCGGCAATCACGCGTCCCCCCTCTGCGTCGGTATCCTCGATCACCGGCGACTTGCCGAGCGGGTGAATGCGCTTGAGCTCGGGCGGGGCGAGCATCGTCGCCTTGTTTCGTTCATAACGCTTGATCTCATAGGGCAGCCCAAGCTCCTCGAGCATCCACAGGATACGCTGCGAGCGCGAGTTTTCGAGATGATGGACGATGATGGTCATGGCAGTCCTCTCCTGCTTTCTCGGCACGCTAGCGGCTCGGGAGATGATGTCGAGCGAGTCACGATCTTCGGGCGACAGCCTTCACTCGAAAACGCCATGAAACGCGAAAGGCCCGCCATGACAGGCGGGCCTTCCCATGTGTTTGCGACGCGCGGGACGCCGACTTGAAACTGGCGTGATCGTGACACCATCCCTCTCCCCGTCGGGAGAGGAAGGCCTCACATCTCCTCGCCATCATCCTCTGGCTCGGGGCCGGCCATCATTTCCTCGGCAACCTTGTCGGTACGAGTGCGGATCGACTTTTCCAGGCGATCGCACATTTCCGGGTTTTCCTTGAGGAAGGTCTTCGAATTCTCACGACCCTGGCCGATGCGGACACTGTCATAGGAGAACCAGGCGCCCGATTTCTCGACCAGGCCGGCCTTGACGCCGAGGTCGAGGATCTCACCGATCTTCGACACGCCCTGGCCGTACATGATGTCGAACTCGACCTGCTTGAACGGCGGTGCGACCTTGTTCTTGACGACCTTCACCCGGGTGGTGTTGCCGATGATCTCTTCGCGATCCTTGATCTGACCGGTGCGGCGGATATCGAGCCGGACGCTGGCATAGAATTTCAGCGCGTTGCCGCCGGTCGTGGTCTCCGGATTGCCGTACATTACGCCGATCTTCATGCGCAGCTGATTGATGAAGATCACCATGCAGCGCGAACGGCTGATCGATCCGGTCAGCTTGCGCAGCGACTGCGACATCAGGCGCGCCTGAAGGCCGACATGGCTGTCGCCCATCTCACCCTCGATTTCCGCACGCGGCACGAGCGCAGCGACCAGAATCGATCACCAGTACGTCGATCGCATTGGAGCGAACCAGCGTATCGACGATCTCGAGCGCCTGCTCGCCGGTATCGGGCTGCGATACGATCAGCTCGTCGATATTGACGCCGAGCTTCTTGGCATAGACCGGGTCGAGCGCGTGCTCGGCATCGACGAACGCTGCGGTACCGCCGCCCTTTTGTGCTTCGGCGATGACATGCAGCGCGAGCGTGGTCTTGCCGGAGCTTTCCGGACCATAGATCTCGATCACGCGACCGCGCGGCAAGCCGCCGACGCCGAGCGCGATGTCGAGACCGAGCGAGCCAGTCGAGATCACTTCGACCTGCATCGTCTCCTTCGAGCCGAGCTTCATCGCCGACCCCTTGCCGAAGGCACGGTCGATCTGTGCGAGTGCGGCGTCGAGCGCCTTTTGGCGCTCGGTGGCCGCCTTATCGTTGGAAACTGCCATTTTGCTGTCGATGACCTTCAAATTCGCCGCCATTGGAGCCTCCGCCGCTAGACCTATACCGCCACGCATTCAATGCATGTTGGAACCATGTATCGCGTTTGTTCCTATAGAACAAGAGCGGAACATGAGATTTTTCACGGTACCCGTGGCGAGCCTTTCCCGGGCATGCGCGTTAAACTGCCGAACCCATCCAATCGGCAGGAGAAATCGCCATACTGGTGAAACTCACATCTTCGCGCGAAGAATGGCCTGGCGGACTGGTATATCGATGACGGCGGTCCACTCGACCTGTGACGCGGCTGGTGTCGCGATGTCCTTGGCAAATCGGTCTCGGCGGGGCATTTCTTCCCGGAGGAAGCACCGGTCTTCCCGGAGGAAGCACCGGAAGAAATTATAGCAGTCCTGCGAAACTTCTTTTTCGACGGATCGGGATCAGCCCAATGCATCCAGTGCCTTGGCAACTCCGTCCATCGTGAAGGGCTTGGCCAGCGTCGCGCGATCCCGATGCGCTTCGGAAATGCTCTCGGAGGTTCCACCGCTTGCGAACACGAACGGAATGCCGTTCCGGGCAAGCGCGTCCGCGATCGGAAAGCTTTTCTCTCCGCCGCGCAAATTCACGTCGAGAATGGCGGCATCGATCCCGCCTGCTTCGACGAGCTGAAGCGCGTCAGCGATATTGTCCACACTGCCAGCCAGCTTCTTGCCAAGCACATCGAGAAAATCCTCGAGCATCATGGCAATCAGGGGCTCGTCCTCAACGATGAGGATATTCTGCGGTGAGCTCATCTCGCGCCCTTAGCCAAACACAGCGCGCGCCGCCAAGTCATTTCGGCATCAAAACGCTACGAGCTGCCTCGGCAAGCTGCTGAACCGAAAAGGGTTTCGCAAGAAATTGTACGTTGTCGAGGTCGATAGACTTGCGCAGTGTCTCCTCGGCATAGCCTGACATGAACAGGATCGGCAGGTCGGGATAGCGCTGGCGAACCTGACGAACCATGGTCGGACCGTCCATCAGCGGCATCATCACGTCGGAGATGAGCAGATCGGGCTTCTCGCTGCGCGCCAGCACCTCCAGCGCCGCTTCGCCATGTTCGGCCGTGAGCACCGTATAGCCCTGGCGGCTGAGCGCGCGTTCGGCCACGGCACGAACCATGTCCTCATCCTCGACCAGCAGGATCGTCCCTGTGCCCCAAAGGTCGGCCGGCTTTTCCTTCGGCGCAGCGCGGACAGTGGCCGGCGCGGAAGCTTCGACGATGCCGCTCGCGGTATGAACGGGCAAATAGATGGTGAAGATCGCGCCGGGGCCGGCCTTGTTGTTGTCGGCGAAGATATAACCGCCCGACTGTTTGACGATGCCATAAACGGTCGACAGGCCGAGCCCGGTCCCCTTCCCCACCTCCTTGGTGGTGAAAAAGGGTTCGAAGATCTTGGGCAGGATATCGGCCGGGATGCCGCTGCCGGTATCGGCGATCTCAAGTGCGATATAGTCGGCGATCGGCAGGATGTCGGATCCCATCTTGCGGACATCGGCGATGGAAACCGACTTGGTCAGGATCGACAGCGTCCCGCCGCCACGTGGATCTCGCGCGAGCATCGCATCACGCGCGTTGACCGCGAGATTGACCACGACCTGCTCGAGCTGGCCGGGATCGGCGCGCACCGGACCGAGATTGCGGCCATGCTTGACGGTGAGCGCCACCGTTTCGCCGAGCAGCCGCTTGAGCAGGTTCGACACTTCGGAAATGACGTCGGGCAATTGCAGTACCTGCGGCCGCAAGGTCTGCTGGCGCGAAAAGGCGAGCAGCTGGCGGGTCAGGCTGGCCGCGCGGTTCGAATTCGCGCGGATTTGCTGGATGTCGTCATAATCGCTGTCGCCGGGCGTGTGGCGCATCAGCATCAGGTCGCAATGCCCGATGATCGCGGTCAGGATATTGTTGAAATCATGCGCCACGCCCCCGGCAAGTTGACCCACTGCCTGCATCTTGGTCGCTTGCGCGACTTCGCGTTTGAGCCGGGTTTCTTCGCCATTATCCTTGAGGCTGAGCAGTACGGCGGCATCGCCCAGCCCGCGCGCGCCGGCGATCGACAGCGCAACCGGCTCATCGGGATGGTCTTTCAGCCGCACGGCAAGATCGGTCGAATGCGTCGCGCCATTGGCGAAGCGACGGATCGCGTCGGCGACGACACCCTTGTCCTCACGCACCAGCAGATCGCCCGGATAGAGCGGCGGCGCGGCGGCATCGACCAGGGCCGCGCGCGCAAAGGCGTCGTTCATCTGGATGAAGCGGCCGTCGCGATCGACCAGCGCCATACCGAACGGCATCAGGCTGACCAGGCTGCGCACATGCGCCGAGGCGCTGGCTCCGATCGCCGGCGTTTCGCCGCCACCCTCATCATCGAGCAAGGCGATGAGCATCGGTGCATCCTCGCCCTCGAGGAACGGGATTTGCAGCACGCGCAGGGGAATGCCGGTCAGCCCCTCACGTTCGAACCGCACCAGGCCATGACTGTCGGTGATCAGGAAACGTGCAAAATCGCGCCCCGTAATCGCGCCTTCCTCATGCCCCATCGCGCGCGCGCGAAACACTCGATTGGCGGCACGGATACGGCCGTCGGGGCCGATCAACGCGGTCATGATGCCGGCCGCGGCTAGACGATCACCCGTAGCCCCCCGATCATCCCTTCGACCGAGGAGGCGAGATCGAGACCTTCTGCGCCGCGGAAGCGCCACACCAGCAAATCCTCGTCGCGCCCCGCCCGCTCGACATGCGCCATAAGTGGAGTGCCCCGCGCAAGCAGGCGGTCGACTCCGGCTTCACCATCGCGCCATGCGGCGCGCCCGGCGGCACTGAGGCGGTCGATGCCGGCATCGTCGACCGGCAGACCCGGCGGGGTCGGAAAGCCACCGAACAATGTTTCATAGCGGTCATTGGCGCAGATCAGGCGACCAGCGCGATCGGTGATGGCAACGGCGTCAGCGCTGCTTGCGGCAAGCGTGCGCGCGACGGTCCAGTCGGCCTCGACTTCACCGGGGCGAACTGGCGGGAACAAGCGTCGCGCGGCGACAAGGCCGCCCGCGATAACCAGACCAGTGGCGAGGAAGGAACCCGCAATCGCAAGGCTGCCAACCAGTCCGAGAATGACCAGCGCCGCCGCCGCACCGCACCCGCTCGCGATCAGCGCCGCGGTGCGTGCGGGACTGAGCGAAGCAGCGGGAGGGGTGGGAAGACTGGCCATCGTCCGCCCCTCTTTGGCCGCCCTCGGAGTCGCGTCAAGCCGATTACCAGATCCGGACGCGCTGTTCCGGCGTCAGATACAGTTTTTCGCCTGCCTTGGGCTGAAATGCGCCGTACCAGGGATCGAGATTGCGGACGATCCATGCCCGCTGCTGCGACGGGGCGTGCGGGTCAGTCTTGAGCCGCTGGATCAGATCCGCCTCGCGATAGCTGCGCCGCCACACCTGCGCCCAGCCGAGATAGAAACGCTGGTCGCCAGTAAAGCCGTCGATCACCGCCGCAGGCTTGCCGCCGAGCGACGCATGATAAGCATCGAACGCAGCGCTCAGACCCGCGAGATCGGCAGTGTTTTCGCCCAGGGTCAGGGTGCCATTGACCTTGCGACCCGGCAGCGGTTCATAAGTCTCATATTGCGCGACAAGATTGCCGGTCAGTTTCTTGAAGCTTTCGACGTCCCGGGGCGTCCACCAGTCGGTAAGCTGGCCTTTCAGATCATATTTTGATCCCTGATCGTCGAAATGATGACTCATCTCGTGACCAATGACTGCACCGATGCCGCCATAATTGATCGCTGCGTCTGCATTGGGGTCGAAAAAGGGCGGCTGCAGTATCGCCGCCGGAAACGTGATTGCGACCAAAGTCGGGTTGGCCTGGGCATTGACCGTCATGGGAGCCAGTCCCCATTCCCAGCGATAGATCGGCTTGCCGAGCTTCTCGACATTATACTGATGCGCCCATTGATTGGCGCGCAGCGTGTTGCCGAATGCGTCGCCGGCCACGATGCGCAACGCGGCATAATCGCGCCATTTGTCGGGATAGCCGATGCGTGGCGTGAAGGCCGCCAGCTTGGCATGTGCCTTCACCTTGGTTTCCGGTGCCATCCAGTCGAGCTTGTCGATCCGCACATTCATCGCCGCGATGATGTTCTTGACCAGCGCATCGGCCGCCGCCTTGGTCTCCGGCGGGAAATAGCGTGCGACATAAAGCTTGCTGACATCGTCGGTCAGGATGCCGCTGGTATAATCGACGCCCCGCTTCCATCGCGCCGGCTGCTCCGGGGTACCCGACAGCACGGTGCTGAACATCGCAAAGGCTTCCTTGTCGAACGCTGCCGGGAGCACATTCGCAAAACCATCGAGCGAGCGAATCAGCAGCTGATCCTTCAGGACGCTCACCGGCGTTTCGCTGATCAGCTTGGCCGTACCGGTGATTGCGCTTGGCTGGCCGACGATCACCGTCGCGGCGGGGATGCCGATCCCCTTGAAATAGGTGACGAAGTCGAAGCCGGGCGCAGCTTTGGCAAGATCGGCGCCAGTCATCTTGTTGTAGGTCTTGTTGGCGTCGCGGCTCTCGGCGCGGGTCCAGCTGATCCGGGCGATGCCGGTTTCGAAATCGACCACCGCCTTGGCGCGCGCCTCCGCATCGGATTCACCCGCCAGCGTGAACATCCTGGCGATATGCGCCTGATAAGCCGCCTTTGCAGCGACCAGCTTGGCGTCATTCGCGTCGATGTAGAAATCACGATCCGGCAGGCCCAGCCCGCCCTGGCGCATCTGCAGCGCATAATGTTCCGGATCTTTCTGATCCTGCGAGACCCCGGCATTGAAAGGTACGCCAACCCCGTTGCGATCCGCCTCGGCCACCAGCGCAGCATAGCCCGCGCCGGATTTCAGCGCCTTGATCCGGTCGAGCCAGGGTTTGATCGGAGTCAGTCCCTTTGCTTCGATCGTTGCCTGATCGAGATAGGCGGCATAGGCGGCGCCGATCTTCGATCCGGGCTTGGCCGCCTCAACCTCGAGAATACCCCTGGTGCGATCGCGCGACAGATCCTGCAGCAGGTCAAACGCACCATAATTGGCCTTGTCCGCGGGGATCGGGGTGTTTGCCGACCAGGTTCCATTAGAGAAACCGTAGAAATCGTCGCCCGGCGCAACGCCGCGGTCCATGCCCGTTTCGTCAAAGCCGAAGCTGCCGATGGATGGCTTGGCTGCCGTCGGCGCGGGCATTTCCGCCGTCATATCGGGGGCGGTCACCGGCGCGCTGGCGGCGGCGCAGATTGCGAAAACGGAGATCGACAAAAACAGGGTGGTGATGCGTGATCTGGACATTGGGACATCCCTGGGGACAGGAGGAGGATGCCGTGTTCTAGTCAAACAATACGCTGCGTCAATTTGCAGGTTCCACCAGTTTGGACCGGTGGCGATTGCGCCATTTGCGCGCGATCCACAGGCGCCAGCCCAGTGCGCTGCCGACATACCCGACCACAGCAAAAACGATCGTGATCACGAACAGTCCGACGATCGTCGCCGGCGCGGCTTCGGACATGATCCAGCTCAGCCAGCTCGCATTGGCGGCAACAGTATCGGCGATCGGGCTCCCCGGCACATGCGCATCCAGTCGCAACACCCAGCGTCCGATCCAATAGGCCGCGACCCAAAGCGGTGGCGTGGTGAAGGGGTTGGTGATGAAAGTGGTCAGCGCCGCCGCCGGAATATTGGCGCGGAACGGCAGCGCGAGGACCGCCGACAATGGCACCTGCGCGACGGGCGCGAGGATGCCGGTCACCATGCCGAGCGCAACGCCACGCGGCACTGACCGGCGGGTAAAGCGCCACAGCTCGGGCCGCAGCACGCGGTGCGCGACGGGCTTGAGAAAGCGGTTGCTTTCCATGCTCTCGCGCGTCGGCATGTTGCGGCGGCACCATGCGACGAACTTGGCGAACACCCCCTGCTCAGCCACGATCACGCATCAGTCTTCCCTGCTCGCGCTTCCAGTCGCGCTCCTTGATCGTCTCGCGCTTGTCATGCGCCTTCTTGCCCTTCGCCAATGCCAGTTCCACCTTCGCCTTGCCCGACGAATTGAAATAGATCGACAGCGGCACCAGGGTCATCCCTTCGCGCGCCACCGCCCCGTGCATCTTGTTTATCTCCCGCTCATGAAGGAGCAATTTACGGGGGCGCTTCGGCTCATGGTTGAAACGATTGCCATGGGAAAATTCCGGCACGTTGGAATTGATCAGCCAGACCTGGCCATCATCGACCTCGGCGTAGCTTTCCGCAATCGAGCCCTGGCCGGTACGAAGGCTCTTCACCTCGGTGCCGGTCAGCGCGATGCCCGCCTCGTAGACCGTCTCGATCGAATAATCGAACTTGGCGCGCCGGTTCTCGGCGACGATCTTGGTCTTTTCGAAGGTAGCGGGTTTGGGACGTGCCATGGGAGGTGGGCATGTAGGCGCGAGCGCGGCAGATTGGAAGCGGGTGCGCATCTCCCCTGAGATATCGTCACCATCCGATCGTGCGATGGGGCTGCATTTGACGACAATGAGGTGGCCGGGAGCGCCGATTCAACAATATGGCGGATGATGAAATCGTGGCGGCGGACGGAAAAACCGGTCGGCTCACCGTCCCGCTCTTTCTCATGACTGGAAAAACCATCGGCCTGATCCGCCGATTTGGTCGGCTGGCTGTTCCGATCAATAACAGCCAGCGTGCTGGCTGTTATTCGCTGTTCGGTTGGCTGTTATGCTGGCTGTTCCATGGCTGTTATTCGATAACAGCCAGGTCGGACATAAACATCTGAAATACATAAGTAATTTTGGCCGAAAAATCCAACTTAACAGCCAGCAAAATTCATTCCCGGAAATAACAGCCAGGATCGATTAGAAAATCGCACCAGCGATTGAACGTGAAACGGCTTATTGCGCCGATATCAACGAATTCCCGCCTGCTTCAGCGCCGCATCCACGGCATGCTGACTGGCCTCACCCGGCCAGGTCATCGGCAGGCGCAGACCGGTCGGCCATTCCGGCTTCACCTGGCCCAGGGCATATTTCACCGGCCCCGGAGAGGCGTCGGTGAACAATGCCGTATGCAGCGGAAAGAGCTTGTCCTGATGCGCCAGCGCCTTGGCATAATCGCCTGCAGCGCAAGCCGCCTGAAACTCCGCGCACAGCCTTGGCGCGATATTGGCAGTGACTGAAATGCATCCCACGCCACCGCTGGCGTTGAACGCCAGCGCCATATCGTCATTGCCGGATAGCTGGCAGAAGGCCTCACCGCATATGTCACGCTGAGCCGAGGCGCGCTGAATGATACCGGTCGCGTCCTTCAGTCCAACCACGCTCGGGAAAGCCTTCGCGATCCGGCCGATCGTTTCGACATGGATATCGGTGACGGTGCGGGCGGGAACATTGTACAGGACGATCGGCAAATCGCACGAATTGGCGACCGCTTCGAAATGGCGGAAGATACCCTCCTGATTGGGACGGTTGTAATAAGGCGGGACCATCAGTGCCGCATCGGCGCCCGCGTCTTTCGCGGCCCGGATATTCTGGATCGCCACGCGCGTGTCGTTGGATCCCGCACCGGCGATGACCGGGACCCTGCCCTTCGCCTGATCGACACAGACGCGCACGACGTGGAAATGCTCCTCCGCGCTCAGCGTCGCCGCTTCACCGGTCGTGCCACATGGCACCAGACCGGCAGAGCCCTCCGCGATCTGCCACTCGACGAAATCGCGATAGGCATTTTCCGCAAAGGAGCCGTCCGCCTCGAACAGCGTGACGAGCGCCGGGATCGATCCCGAAAACATGGTTGATTTGCTCCCGCGGGGCGACGAATCCCCACTTTTTCGTGATTTGTGGGGGACAAATAGGGACCGATCGCCTATTCTGTCCATATGATAGCATCGGTCTTCAAATCGGCAGTGTTCTTTGCCGGCGTATCCGGACTTGCCGTCGCGTCAGGCGTACCGCAGGAACAGCTCGGCTGGGGCCGTGCGCAGCAATTGCTCCAGGGGCAGACTCCCCAAAGCAGCGCAATGGCCGCGGCGATCAGCGAATGGAATTCGCTGCGTCAATCGAGTAGTTATCCGTTCGACAGCTATGCCCGTTTCCTGATCGCGCACCCCGGCTGGCCCGGAGAGAATGCGCTCCGCCGTACCGCTGAACGGTCGATGGAAACCGGCAATTGGTCGCCAGCAACTGCCGTTGCGTTTTTCCGCCGCCACCCGCCGCTGACCGGGACGGGCAAGACACGGTTTGCTGAAGCGCTAGCGCTGACCGGAGCTCGGGACGAAGCGCAATTCGCGGCACGCAAAGCCTGGGTGTCGGGACCGCTTTCGGTAACCGACGAGGCGAAGCTGATCTCGGGCTTCGCGGGAGCGCTCCGTCCGGAAGACCATGACGCCCGCATGGACGAGCTGTTGTGGCAGGGCTCGACGCAATCGGCGCAACGCCAGATGGCATTGGTCAGCCCGGGCAGGCGCGCCCTGTTCGAGGCACGTCTCGCCTTCCGCACCAACGCCGCCAATGCCTCAGATCTTTCCGCTGCGACGCAGGCAGCCGGCGCCAACGACCCCGGCTATATCGCCGACCGCGCGACATGGTTGCGCAACAACAATGCCGGACCGAGCGCGCGGTCCTGGCTGGCGCGTCCCCGTTCGCTGACCAACCGGCCCGGCGATGTCGAGAAGTGGTTCGAGGTGCTGCTCACCAATGCACGCGGCGCCGCCAACGACAGCCAGTATCAGACGGCCTATGACATCGCGAGCAAGGTCGATGACGCCTATCCCGCGGGTACAGATATCAGCCGGACGCCACTTGGCGAGCGCGACGATTACACCAGCCTGGTATGGCTGGCGGGGCAGACCGCTCTCAAGAAACTCTACAAGCCTGCCGATGCGGTCGGCATGTACGAACGCTATGCTCAGGGATCACTGACGCCACAGTCGCAGTCCAAGGGCTATTATTGGGCGGGCCGTGCGGCCGAGGCGGCCGGACGCACGACCGAGGCAAATGCGTTCTTCACGCGAGCCGCCGGCTATCGTGACCTGTTCTATGGTCAGTTGGCCATCGAACGCCTCGGCCAGCCGATGACGCCGCCGGCCAATACCGCGCCGCGTCAGGTCACCGATGCGGTAAGCAACGCTTTCTATGCACGCGAAACGGTGCGTGCCGCGCAGTATCTCGGCACGGTCGGGCGCTGGGAGGATCAGACCGCGTTCGTGCGCCAGATTGCGATCGACGCAAAGACGGATAGCGATCACATCCTGGCGACCGAATTGTCGCGTACGCTCGGCCGGCCCGACCTCGGCGTGATGGTGGGCCGCAGTGCGCTGCAGAACGGCTTCACCGACTATACTTCAGTGGCCTTCCCCAATGTACGCGTGCCGGAAACTCAGGCGAGCAACTGGACGATGATCCATGCCATCGCCCGCCAGGAAAGCCAGTTCGACCGCGCCGCGATCAGCCATGCCGGCGCGCGCGGGCTGATGCAGTTGATGCCCGGCACCGCACGCGAAACCGCCGGCAAGATGGGCCTGTCCTATGATGCTGGCGCACTGACCACCGATACCGATTACAATATCCAGCTCGGATCGACCTATTTCCAGCGCATCTACAATAATTATGGCAGCTACCCGCTGGCCGTCGCAGCATATAACGCCGGGCCGGGCAACGTGAACAAATGGCTCCGCGCCAATGGCGACCCTCGCACCGGTACGGTCGACATGATCGACTGGATCGAGGCGATTCCGATCCAGGAAACCCGCAATTACGTACAGCGCGTGCTGGAGAATGCGGTCGTCTACGATCTGATGAACCCCGCACGGTCACGCTCCTCCGGCGCCAACCGGATCAGCTGGTATCTGGGCAAGCAGCGACCGGGCTGAAGCCCATGGATCAGCCTAATTACATCACGCCCGCCGGCTATGCCGCGCTCAGCGCCGAATATCGCCAGCTGCTCGGTGAGGAACGGCCCAAGCTGGTCGATGTTATTTCCTGGGCAGCCGGCAACGGCGACCGGTCGGAAAATGGCGACTATATCTATGGCCGCAAAAGGCTGCGCGAGATCGACCGGCGGCTCGCCTGGCTGGCCCGGCGCATGAAGGCGGCCAAGGTGATCGACCCGGCGGCGCAACCGGATCGCCACCGGGTCTTTTTCGGCGCGACCGTCACCATTGCCGATGAAGACGATGCCGAACGCGTCCTGACCATCGTCGGCGATGACGAAACCGAAACCGGATCAGGCCGGATCGGCTGGGGCGCGCCGCTCGCCCGTGCGCTGCGCGGTGCCGCGGTCGGCGATGTCCGCCGTGTGATCCTGCCCGGCGGCGAGAAGGAATATGAAGTCATTGCGATCGCCTATCCGGCAACCGAGCGTTTCGCCTCGACTGATTGACCCACCGACATGTGCGTGAAACGATGCGGTATCGAAACAAGAGGATATCCGTCATGCCGATACCAGCCAACTGGTCACCCAAACTACTCGCTTTGCTCCGCATCGTTGCCGGCGTCACATTCCTGCATCACGGCGTCTCGAAATTCTTCAACATCCCGCCCTTCCCCATGCCGCTCAATCCGTTGCTGTACGCCGCGGGCACCCTGGAGCTGGTTGGCGGCGCGCTGATCATCATCGGTCTGTTCACCCGACCGGTCGCGTTCATCCTGTCGGGTATGATGGCGGTGGCATATTTCATGGCTCACGCACCCAAGAGCCTATATCCATCGGTCAATGGCGGCGAAGCGGCAATCCTGTACTGCTTCATCTTCCTCTACCTTGCAGCTGCAGGCGCCGGCGCCTGGAGTGCCGACGCAGCCCGCAATCGCGCCTGACGGCTCGCAGCACGACCAAGGCTGCCGGGAATACGACGGATTCCCGGCAGCTTGCGTCGCAACATGGGGATGCTGTGCTAGGCCTGCCATGACGGCGCTCTTACCGGGTGTTCGTTGGGTAAATGGGTGGGGTGGAATGGCGTCGACGCAACGTGTCTTTATCAGCGGCAAGGTTCAGCATATCGGTTTTCGCGACTGGATCGTGCGTCGGGCGCACGACAGCGGCGTAACCGGCTGGGTTCGCAACCTGCGGGACGGCCGGGTCGAGATGCTGGTGATCGGCGACGGAGATGCGGTAACGGCCTTTCTCGACGCATGCCGGCAGGGTCCGGAGCTTGCCCGGATCGACAGCCTCGAAGCGCGCCCCGACACGGAACGCGCGCCCAAGGGATTCACCAAGCGATTTACCGCCTGAAGCGATAAACGCGGGGTGACGCCATCGTTTACCCGGTGCAGAATGGCGTAATGACCGATACCCTTCCCACCGGCAATGTCGCGCTGCTGATCGATGCAGACAATGCTTCACCCGTCGCGATTGACCCCGTGCTGACCGCGCTTGCCGATCTCGGCACCGTCAATGTCCGCCGCATCTATGGCAATTGGAACAAGCCGGCCTTGAAGGGTTGGGAAGCGGTCGCACTGCGGTACGCGCTCGAGCCGCAGCAACAGTTCGACCTGACCAAGGGCAAGAACGCGACCGACATGAAGATGACGATCGACGCGATGGACCTGCTCGCCAGCGGCCGCGTGACCGGTTTCGGCATCATGTCGTCGGACAGCGATTTCATGCCGCTGGTGACACGTATCCGTCAGGATGGGCTGAAGGTCTATGGTTTTGGGCGATCCACCACGCCGGAGGGCTTTCGAGCGGCCTGCAATCGTTTCATCGACGTCGCTGAACTGGTCGCACGAAAGGAGCCCGCACCTCCCATCCCCGCGTCGACGACTCCAGGCAAAGTGCGGGAGGGGATCGAGTCCGAGGTGGTGAGCATGTTGATCGACGCCTATAACGCCTCGAAACGCGATGCTGGCGGTTTCGCCTCGCTGAGCGAAGTCGGCCTGCGCGCCAGCAATCGGTCGAGTTTCGATGTCCGCAATTATGGCTATGGCCGGCTGTCGGACATGTTCGAGGCCGTCCCTGGCTTCATCGTCGATCGCCGCGATGGCGGGGCATTCGTCAAACTGAAAAAATAAGGAGGTCGCCATGCGCGGACTGATCATCGCTACCGGAGCCCTTTTGCTGGCGCCGCCGGCACTGGCGCGGGATGCCGCGCCGCCACGCGCAACCGTCGATCCGGCGCGCCTGTCGGACGTCGTGAAGACGCTGGCGTCGGATGAGTATGAGGGACGTGCCCCGGGGACGGCCGGTGAACGCAAGACGATCGATTTCCTGATTGCGCGCTTCAAGGCGATGGGACTTGAGCCCGGCGGCGACAAGGGCAGCTGGACCCAAGCGGTGCCGCTGATCCACACCCGGATCGGCTCAGGGGGATCGGTCTCGCTGACAGTCGCCAATGGCCAGCCCATCGGGCTCGCTCAATCGACTCAGGTCAACCTGACCACCGTGCGCGATACGCCGCGGATCGACATCGCTGCGGCTCCACTGGTGTTCGTCGGCTATGGTGTCAGCGCGCCCGAAGCAGGTTGGGACGACTTCAAGGGCATCGACCTGAAGGGCAAGGTCGCCGTCTTTCTGGTCAATGATCCCGATTTTGAAGCCGTGGCTGGAGAGGATTCCGCGGGCAGGTTCGGCGGGCGCCGCATGACCTATTATGGGCGCTGGACCTATAAGTTCGAGGAAGCCGCACGGCGCGGGGCGATCGCCGCGCTGATCGTGCATGACACCGCCGGGGCCGGCTATGGCTGGAGTACGGTGGCGGCGTCGAACGGCGAGAATTTCGACATTGTGCGCGCAGCCGACGATCCGCGTATCCCGCTGCAGGGATGGATCGAGCACGATACCGCAACTCGCATTTTCACTGCCGCCGGGCTCGATCTTGCCGCACTGCGGGTCCAGGCACGCTCGGCCGCGTTCCGGCCAGTGGAGCTCAAGGGCCTGCGCTTCAACGCCGCGCTGCCGGTCAATGTCGAGCGGATCGAAAGCGCCAACGTCCTGGCCACCCTGCCAGGTCGGACACGCCCGGAGGAAAGTATCATGTTCGCCGCGCACTGGGACGCCTATGGCGCTGGCCCGGCCGATGCACAGGGTAAGACGATCCGCCCCGGCGCCAACGATGATGGGCTCGGTGTCGCCGGCGTGCTCGAACTGGCGCGCGTACTCAAGGCAGCGCCGCGCGCCGACCGGACCATGGTCTTCGCATTGTGGACTGGGGAAGAGCGCGGCCTGCTCGGGTCCGAATATTACGCCACCCATCCGCTTCGCCCGCTCGGCAAGACGGTTGCGAACCTGACCCTGGACATTCTGCAAACCGCAGGCCCGGCGAGCGACGTGATACTGGTTGGCGCAGGCAATTCCTCGCTCGACGCGGACCTGACGGCGGCGGCGAAAGCGCAGGATCGCGTGATCACGCCGGAGACGTTTTCCGAGCGCGGCCTGTTCTATCGCGCCGATCATTTCTCCGTCGTCCGCCGGGGCGTGCCTTCGTTACTGCTGATGGCGCTGGGCGGCGCATCGGACCTGAAAGCCGGTGGGCGTGCCGCCGGCCAGAAATGGCTCGATGAATATATGACCTGCTACCACAAGACCTGTGATGCCTGGTCCGCCGGCTGGGACCTGCGCGGCGCGGCGGCGGATGTGGCACTGTTCCAGACCATCGGCGGATCGCTCGCCAATTCGCGCAGCTGGCCGGCGTGGAGCAAGGGCTCCGAATTCGAAGCGATCCGGGCGAAAACCTCAGCCGAACGCCCTTAAGTCATTGCCCCGACCGATTGAGCATCGGTCGGGGATACCGCGTGATCAGCGTGTAAGCTTCTTGTAGGCGAGGCGCGTCGGGCGGTCCGCCGCATCACCCAGGCGACGGCGCTTGTCTTCCTCATAGCTCTCGAAATTACCTTCGAACCATTCGACATGGCTGTCGCCCTCGAACGCGAGGATGTGCGTGGCGAGGCGATCGAGGAAGAAGCGGTCATGGCTGATGACCACGGCACAGCCGGCGAAGCTTTCCAGCGCCTCTTCGAGCGCACGCAGTGTTTCGACGTCGAGATCGTTGGTCGGTTCGTCGAGCAGCAGGACGTTGCCGCCCTCCTTCAGCATCTTCGCGAGATGGACGCGGTTGCGCTCACCGCCTGACAGCTGGCCGACCTTCTTCTGCTGGTCCTGGCCCTTGAAGTTGAACGCGCCAACATAAGCGCGCGTCCCGATTTCCTGCTTGCCGAAGCGGAACACGTCGGAACCGCCGGACACTTCCTCCCAGACGGTCTTCGTCGGTGTCAGGTCATCGCGGCTTTGATCGACATAGCCAAGCTTGACGGTCTGGCCGACCTCGATCTCGCCGCCATCGGGCTGCTCCTGGCCCGTGATCAGCTTGAACAAGGTCGACTTGCCCGCGCCGTTCGGGCCGATCACGCCGACGATGCCGCCCGGCGGCAGGTTGAAGTCGAGATTCTCGAACAGCAATTTGTCGCCATAAGCCTTGGTCAAGCCCTTCGCCTCGATCACCCGGCCACCAAGGCGTTCGGGCATCTGGATCAGGATCGCGGCCTTGCCGACGGTGCGATTCTCCTGCGCAGCGACCAGTTCGTCGAACGCGCGGATACGTGCCTTGGACTTGGTCTGGCGCGCTTTGGGGGTCTGGCGGATCCAGGCGAGCTCGTCCTGGATCGCCTTCTGCTTGCCTTGCTCCTCGCGCTCTTCCTGTTCGAGCCGCTTGGCCTTCTTTTCGAGATAGCCGGAATAGTTGGATTCGTAGGTGTAATAGCGCCCACGATCGAGCTCGAGCACCCAATTCACGACATTGTCGAGGAAATAGCGGTCATGGGTCACGAGAATGACGTTGCCGGTATATTCCTTGAGGAAATTCTCCAGCCAGCCAACGCTTTCGGCATCGAGATGGTTGGTCGGTTCGTCGAGCAGCAGGATATCGGGCTTTTCGAGCAGCAGCTTGCACAGCGCAACGCGGCGCTTTTCACCGCCCGAAAGGTTGGTGACCGGCGAATCGCTCGGCGGGCAGCGCAATGCTTCCATCGCCTGTTCGAGCTGGCTGTCGAGCGCCCAGCCATCGACCGCGTCGATCTTTTCCTGCAACTCGCCCATTTCGTTCATCAGCGCATCGAAATCGGTCGTGTCGGTCGGATCGCCCATCTCCGCAGTGATCGCGTTGAAGCGCTCGACCATCTGCGCGACGGGGCCGGCGCCCATCTTCACATTCTCGATCACGGTCTTGGTCGGGTCGAGCTGCGGCTCCTGCGGGAGATAACCGACCTTGATCCCCTCGGCGGCCCAGGCCTCACCGGTGAAATCGGGGTCGATGCCGCCCATGATCTTCATCAGGGTCGACTTGCCCGACCCGTTCGGCCCGATGATCGCGATCTTCGCGGTCGGCAGGAACTGCAGGTGGATATTGTTGAGCACCGGCTTGGCGGCACCGGGGAAGGTCTTGGTCAGACCCTTCATCACATAGCTATACTGGACGGCCATCGGGGGTCGTGCTCCGCGAGATTGAATGTTCGAAATGGATGTTCGAAAAGGTCGGGGCGCATGTAGTGGGCGTTGGCGCGGTTGGCAAACATCGCCCGCCGCAAATTCCGTGCGCGCGACGCTTGTGGAACCCCTGCCCTTGGCTCTAAGCCGCTCGCCATCACAAAAAAGCCGTTGAGCGACGCTCGCCTTGCGAGCCGACAGGCTCGGGGCAAATGGAGACCCTATGTCGCGCACCACAGCCCTGATCGCGGCGCTTGCCGCCACTGCCCTCACCACCCCGGTCCTGGCCCAGAACCGCCCGACCTCCGCGGCTTCCGCATCGGTCGCCGCCGACGTGGCAAAGCTGCGTGATGCCGCCCTGAAGGACGAGGTGGCATACGATATCATCGAAGGGATCACGACCGAGGTGGGACCGCGCCTTGCCGGCACTGAGGCTGAGGCACGGGCGCGAACCTGGAGCGTCGCGAAGTTGAAGGCGCTCGGGTTCAAGAATGTCCGGATCGAACCCTATCAGATGCCGGTCTGGGTGCGCGGCGAGGAGACTGCCGAAGTGGTTTCCCCCTTCCCGCAAAAGCTGCGCCTCACCGCACTGGGCAATTCCGGCGCCACTCCACCAGAAGGGCTGACGGCGGAGATCGTCTATTTCCCCAGCGTCCAGGATCTCCAGGCCGCGCCGGAAGGCAGCTTGAAGGGCAAGATCGCCTTCGTCTCGAACGCGATGGTCGCGACTCAGGACGGGTCTTCCTATGGCACCTTCGGTCTTGCGCGCTTTGCCGGGCCGAACATCGCCGCGACCAAGGGCGCGGCGGCGATCGTCATTCGCTCGATCGGCTCCGACCATGGCCGCGGCCCGCACGCCGGCCTCACCAATTTCGCCGCCGGCGTAACGCCGATTCCCTCGGCCGCACTATCGACCGCGGATGCCGACAATCTTTCGCGCATGGTTGCGCGCGGCAAGCCGATCACACTCAAACTGGTGCTAACGCCACGCCAGATCGGCACGCAGGAATCGGGCAATGTCGTCGCCGAAGTGCCGGGTTCCGACCCGGCGGCCGGCGTGGTGCTGATCGGGGGCCATCTCGACAGCTGGGATCTGGGCACCGGCGCGATCGATGACGGTGCAGGAATTGCGATTACCGCGGCCGCCGCGAAATATTTCCTCACCGGTCCCAAGCCGCGCCGGACGATTCGCGTGGTCTGGTTCGGATCGGAAGAAGTCGGCGGCTTTGGCGGGCGCGCTTATGCCGAGGCGCATGGCAAGGAACGCCATGCCGCCGCTGCGGAATCGGATTTCGGTGCCGATCGTGTCTGGCGAGTCGAAACCAATCTGCCGGACAGCGCGAAGGCGGCCGGCGATCGCCTCGCGGCGGCGCTGGCACCGCTTGGCATTGTGCGCGGCAAGGAACTTGCGGGTGACGGAGCCGATGTGGGACCGATGATGAAGGCTGGCGTCGCCGCAATCGACCTGAATCAGTCGGGGCAGCGCTATTTCGATTATCACCACACGCCCGAGGATACGCTGGATCGGATCGACCCCGCACAGCTCAGCCAGAATGTGGCAGCCTGGACCACGATGCTCGCCGTGATCGCCAACGCACCTGAGGAAATTGGGGCGGTAACCCCGAAATAAGCGACGAACCGAGTGAGCAGAACCTTGCGGCAAGCTGAATTAAGGCAGGATCGTGATCAAATTGCGATTGACGGTGCGATATTCGCCGCTATTTGCTCAAGCTTCGTGACAGCATTCGGGCTGGCCGCGAATATTGCTATGCTTGGGAGCAACCGCATGAAGAAAATCGCCTTTGTTCTCGCCGCCGCCGGCCTGATGTCCGTGGCTGCTTGCACCAAGACCCCGGAAGCCGCAGCCGTTGAAAACAACGCTGAGATGGTTGCCGACAACCTCGAAATGGGCGCCGACAACCTCGAAGCAGCAGCTTCGAACACTGCCGACGCGATCACCGAGAATGCCGGCAACGTTGCTGACAACCTGAACGCAGCTGCCGACAATGTTCGCGAAGCCGCGGACGCCAAGGTCGACAACATGTAATCAGCTCGGTCGGGCTTCGGCCCGATCGGTTTGAGCAGACAGGGCGTCCCTTCGGGGGCGCCTTTTTGTTGCGCCAGGCAAAGCGGCAGGAGGCAATGCGATAGCGACGCCACGATGTTTCCGATCCAAGTTGATCGACCAGCGCCGTCAGCTTCCCGCCCCTGTTATCCCCTGTTTTCGGGATTGTATTTTCTCGCCCCTGTTATGTTGGATCCGGCCGCCGGATTAAGCGTCTGTTTTCAGCTACATCGCTGGCTTCGCCCCTGTTATGAAAACAGGGGCGTAACAGGGGCTATAACAGGGGCCACTTCGGTCGAAACAGGGGCGAGGATCACCCGGTGCTTCGCGGCCATGTGAAAGAGCAGGACGAGCGCGCCGGGCTGGCGTCTCGTCCGACCGTCACAGTGCCGCATCCCACAGCTTCATTGAATCGCTGTTAACGGGTTCAGCTCGGCTCGAAAGGCTTCAGGTGCATGCGCCGAAGCGCGATCGACGGGTGGCGCTCACGCGCGCTGATCGCCGCTATCCCTCGATATAATCCAGATAGCTGACGACATCGTTGCTGGTTTGCAGGAACAGCTCGTCCTGCACATCCCCGGGCTGCGCTGCGGCAAGCGTCAAGGCTTCAGCCAGTGTTCCGTACAGCAGGGTTGCCGCGACACCGTCGTCACCCAAATGATAAAGCCTGACTGCGACATCGTCGGAAATGGTGCGCATGATAGGTCTCGCCTGGCGGTTACCGGACGGCCAAGACAATATTCACGATCGCGGCGCAATCACCATCGCATCAGGCGCATCGGATATAGATCGGATTTCCGATCAGCTTGGGATGGCCGCCCGCCAGCACGGTCGCGCTGATCCAGCCACAGGCCATAGCCCGATCCAGCGCGAACGAGCTCCATTGATCGGCCATGGTCACCGGCGCCCGTAACGCCCCCAAGGGGCTCCCGTTGGCGATCACCTGGATGTTGCCCCCGGACATGCCGACGACATGCACTTTGAGCTCGAGCGATCCGCTCAGCGGCAAGGTCTGGCCCATCGCGGCACTGGCAGTGCCGGAGACGGCCTGCAACTCCAGGAGGCGGTCGCGGCTGCCGTCGACGTCGATGAACACGTTCCCGCCGCGAATGCCGTCGATAATCGCGGACGTAGACAGCGACTCGGCATGGACGACCGTGGTCGGTCGACCGATCGGCGCCTTGCCGGGGGACATATCGGGATCGTGATTGTCGCTCCCGCCAATACCGGTCAGGCGGTGCCCTTCGTTGAGCCGCGCGTACCAGAAGCCGATCCCCGCCAAAGGGCCCTCCGCCATGGTGCCGTTGACCGCTTCGATCGCAGTGATCCCTGCATAGTCGGTCGCCGGCCAGGTCCAGCCGCACCCCATGCACAGCTCCCCCGACGGCAGCGCGGGGTGGTTGATCGACATGATGGCGCCCGCCTCGGCCACCTTGCGCTCGAGCGCCGCGACGGTCGGCACCTGCTTACCGCCGACCCGGAAGTCGACGACATGCGACGGTGCGAAGATATTGGCGTGGCCGCCAAAAGTGGTGACTTCTACGCCCGGGATCAGCAGCAGCCGGTCGAACCAGGGCTGGAGTTCGCGCAAAGCTCCGAAATGGGCGACCGTATTGTGATCGGTGACGGCGACGAAATCGAGCCCTGCCCGCGCCGCTGCCTCGACGGTGCGGAACAAGGGACAGGGTACGCGCTTGCCGGACTGGCTGAGACAGCTTCCATCGCTATTGGCGTCGTGCATGTGCAGGTCGCCGCGATACCAGCCGGGCGCATCGTTCAGCGGCGGACCGGCAATCGCGGCAGTCGCCTTGCGCTTCTTGCCGCGGTCGAAAAAGACGCTGACGGTATAGGTACTGCGGCTTCCCGCCCGGGCATTGGGCACGCCCAGAACGACTCGCCAGCGGCCAGCGGGAATCGCGCCGGCGAGATAACCGGGCGACGCATCACTCGGGCTGATCGTGAAGCGGTCGCGGGTTCCCCCGCTCCAACCACGGAAGGCCATGGGGTCCCGCACCCCCATATCGATGACCGTCTTGTTCGCCTTGTCATAGGACAGGATCACGGTGATCCGCTCGACGCCCGCCGGCACATCGAACGGCACGTCCCGGTAATGCTGGTGATCGGCCCTCGTCACCACCCCCATGACCTGAAAATCGGCCGGCACCGCCAACTCGGCCGCCGCCGGAGAAGCGACGGCCAGGAGGAACAAGAGAAGGATCAGGGTGCGAACACGCATCATCAGAATTTGAAATCCACCGCGAACCGGACGTTGCGACCGACGATCGGCCGCCCGATGAACAGTTGATCGTTCGCCTGACCGCTGGTGAGCTCGCCGGCACGAGGATTGCCCTCGGTCAGGCCGAGCTTGTTGGTCAGATTGTCGCCATAGGCCCAAAGCGTGATCTGGTCGGTGAGGCCGAAGCGGACGCTGGCGTTGATCACGGTATAAGCAGGTAACTTCGACGTGTTTGCGGCATCCGCGTAGCGATCCGAATAATGCTCGACATCCATTTGCGCGCGGAAGCGCTTGTCGAACAAATTGACCCCCGGCGTCGCCCGGAGCGCGATTTTCGGGACGCGCAGCAATTGATTACCCGAATAGTCGCGCGGGATCAGCGTCGTGCCGGACAGCTCATTGAAGCGCAGGTTACGGAACGTGGCTTCCTGAACCGTCGCATTGACCGTGAAGTCGAACCAGTCGACCGGCCGGATCGTCCCCTCCAGCTCGACGCCATAAGCGCGCGTGTCGGTATAGACCGTCTGCGAGGTATAGCCGCCGGTGCCACTGTTGAACTGGAAGTTCGAGATCGAGAAGGAATCGAAATCGGTCAGAAAGCCCGTGGCATAGACGCTGAACAACGGGGTCGCGGCCTTCACCCCGGCTTCCCACATGCGAATACCCTGAATGACGGGCACCGCCGTGGCGCTGGTAATGAAGCTGCCCACGCTGGGCAGGCGGAAGGTGGACGTATAGCGGCCGAACACGCCGGCAGAGCCGCTGAACTGCCAATTGGCGCCGATCGTGAATCCGACATGATCGAAGCGTCGATCGAACGGGGTGAAGATGCCGTTCCCGGTCAGCACGCTGTTGTCCGCCAGCGTCGAGGCATCGCCGAGATCGACCGTCTTGCTCCCCTCCTGCGATCCCTTGGTCGTGACACGCTCATAGCGGATGCCTCCGTCGAGCCGGAGTTGCGGCGTCAATTGCCACTCGTCCGACGCATAGACGGCGATCGTATCCGACGAACCCGAACCATTGGCAAATTCCGAGCCATAGCGTGACACGCCGTTTTGCGTCAGCGAACCGACGACCTGGCCGGCGGCATTCACTGCGACGAGATCGAGCAGGCGCGAATTGTCCGACACATCCTGCAGGGCGGTCGCCGAATAGCGGCGGAACGTCTCGTCGATATGCGCGAAATAGACGCCGAACGCGATATCATGCGTCTGGCCGAACAGGTCGAACTTGCGAGTCAGGCGCAGATCGTCGAGAAATTCGCTCTCATCGACCGAAACCGGCCGCGCGCTGTTCTCGAAGATCAGTCCATTGCCGTTCTGGCCCGCAAGATTGAAGGCTTCGCCGGTGTCGGTGTAGCGAAGCAGGGCGCGCGTGGCGCCGGGGTAGGCGTTGAGCAGCGCGGTCTGTTTCGAGCCGACATACGCCGCGCCGGTATTGATCGCGGCCGGGTAGACACCATTGCGCACCGTGCTCGAATCGCGGTAGCGCGCCTTGTTCGACAGCGTCCAGCCGTCGCCGAATTCCCAGTCCGCCATCGCCGAAAACTGATCCAGACGGATGCTGCTGCCATCGGTATTGTCGAACGAGACCGGGCCATTGGCGCTGCGCAGCGTCAGGAACGCACTCGCACGGCTCGCGGTGGTGCCATAATGCGGGTCGAAGCCGGCAATGCCCACGATGTCGCCGTTGCGATCCTTGCTGAGCGGAATGCCGGTGTAGAAGATCGCGTTATCGGCCAACCGCTTGTAGCTGAGGCTGACATGGCCGTTGCCGAAGTCGCGCGACAGGTCGGCGCGGATCTGACCGCCCTTGTTGCCGGTATACCCAGGATCGCGGACACCGCGTTCGTTGCGATAGAAACCGCCAACATCGAATTTCCAGCCCCCGCCGATCGGCCCGCCGATCCAGCCGTCGAAGCGATACAGGTCAGCAGTCGGGCCGTACAAAATCCGCGCATTGCCCGAAAAATTCTCGCCCGGCCGCTTGGTGATGAAGTTGACCACGCCGCCCGGCGCATTGGGTGAAAAGACCGACGACGGACCACCGCGCACGACCTCGATCCGGTCGATCGATTCGTCCATGCGGAATGCCTGATCGGCATTGAGATACCCCAGCGCGGGATCATGCTGCACGGGCAGGCCATCCTCGAGCAGGTTGATCGACCCGAAGCCATCGACCGGGATACCGCGCGCACGGACGTTGCCGCTGCCCTCGCCGCCCGAGGCCTCGACCCAGAAGCCCGGTACCGATTTCAATGTCTCGGTAACGCTGGACGGCGCACGCGACCGAAGCGACTCGCTCGACAAGGTGGTGATTGCATAGCTGGTCTCCAGCTTGGTGCGCTCACCGCTGCCGGCACGCCCTGTCACGATAATGTCCTCATCCGAGTTCCCGGTATCGACCGGCGTCGCTTCGGCGACCGCCTGAGCGAAGGCCGACGTGCCGCACATCATCGACAGGATGGCCATGCCCAGGCCGGCCAGCTTGGCTTTCTTGATCATTCGCGCTTCCCTTTAATCTCTGGCGGATCTGGCGATCCCGCTAGGGTCGGCGCGTTGCGCTTTCGCGATGATCAGGCGACGGAATGATGACGGAAACGAGCACTTAATTTGACAGTCGATGCGGCGGGCGCCTGACGAGGGAGGCGCGACCACACCCATTGGGTGGCGCGTTTTTTTTGTATCGATCCGCCTGAACCGACGGCCCGTACCGGCTTTCGTCACCGATCCGAGCTCTGAAAGAGAGGCTTTCAGGCGATCGACAGCGATTGGGGATTCCGCAGACGGTTAGCGCAGTTTTCGCCGCCCCTGGCTCAAGCGATATGCCATGCGCGGGACTGGGCCATTTTCAGAACGCTCTGAAAACCGTCGAAACCGGTGATGGTCGGGGAGACAGGATTCGAACCTGCGACATCCTGCTCCCAAAGCAGGCGCGCTACCAGACTGCGCCACTCCCCGACGAATGGGGGCCTCTACGCGGGTTGATGGGGCGGATGCAAGCGGTGTGGCCGCAAAGCTGTGCTTTTTACATGCGACTACCGGTGAACGCCTCTCCGCGCCGGGTTATTTTCGCAACGCTTTCAGGCGCTGCACGGCATGAGCGTTGCTCGGGTCGAGCGCAATCGACCGCTCATAGCTGGCGATCGCCGCCGCCTTCTCGCCATTGATCGCATAGGCGTCGGCCAGGCTGTCATAGGCATTGCCGCTGCGCGGAAACAACTCGACCCCGATCTTCATCACCGCCAGCGCTTCTTTCGGCTTGCCAAAGCTGAGCAAGCGATATGCCCAGTCGTTGAGTTCATGCTCATCGACCCGGAATCCGGGATCGCGTCGAAGCCCGGCCAGGACGGCAGAGGCATCACCATAGCCCTGCCGGTCCAGCGCCGCGCGCAGTGCCCCCACGCCCTCCAGCTGCATGCCAGGGATGTAGAGCGCGGCGATCTGGTCGGCCATATCCTCCGGCGTGGCGCCAGCGAGGTTGGTCAGGATGACCACGCCGACATTGTCGTCGGGATAAAGGAACATCGCCGAGCGCGAGCCGCCGGTCATGCCCACGCTGCGATGCCGTACGCGGTCCATCACCAGCCAGCCCATACCCCATTGGCCGAGCGATCCATTGGTGAAGGGCACGCGCGTCCACATCGTCTGCCGCGCGGCGGCGCCGAGCAAGCGGCCATCGAGGATAGCGTTCATCCAGCGCGCCATGTCCGCGGCGGTGCTGTCCATGCCCGAGGCGGCACGATGCTTGGGCGAAAAAGTCTCGAACAGGCCGCGCGGTGCGCCATTCTCCAGGGCATAGGCGGCCGACTTGCCGGACACGACCTCGCGGCTGTCATGCAGGCCTGTCCCCGGCATGCCGACCAGCGCGGTCTGAGCGAGCACGACCGGCGCGTCGAGCGGGTGGCCGTCCAGCGCGTTGAGAATGTTCTGGAGCAGCGCGTAATTGGTCTGGCTATAGTCGAAACGCTCTCCGGGCGGGAAGCGCACCGGCTGAGCCAGCGCCCATCCCCAGGCCGCCGCCTCCTCGCCCTGCTTGCTGCCTGCGCTTCCCGCGAAATTGGGCAGGCCGGAGCTATGGCTGAGCAATTGCCGGACAGTCACGCCGCGCCAGGCTTCGGGCAGATCACTCAGATAGTCGCCAACGCGTTTCGACAGGTCGAGCCGGCCCGCCTCGACAGCGCGCATCGCGGCGACACCGGTAAAGGCCTTGGTGATCGAATTGACCGAGAAGATCGTGGAGTCGGTGACGGCGACCGGCGTCTGCAAGTTGGCGATGCCATAATGACGTAGCAGCGCAACCCGGCCGCCGCGAACCACTGCGACCTGCGCGCCGGGAACATGGCGCTCGGCCATCAGGCGCCGCATGATCGCATCGACCTGTGCGCCAGGATCAGGCGCTGCACGCGCCGGTATGGCGGCAAGCGCCAGGAGCGTGATCGCACCGCGCAGGAAAACTCCGATCCGCATCAAGCATCTTCCTGCGCGGGAATTCCCGACGGGACAGTACGGGCCGCACGGTACGCCAGCACGTCGCGCACCGGCAGTTTGCGGTGCGTACCGACCATCCGATAGGTCAGCTCGCCCTGCTTCAGCAGTTTGACGAGCTGGGGGCGCGACATGTTGAGCAAATCGGCCGCCTGTTGCGTGGTCAGTTCCGCCTCCAGCGGGACCACGGCGACGGCATTGCCCTTGCCCGTTTCCGCCACCATGCGCAGCAGCGCCCGGAAGACCGTCATCGGCAGCCTGATCGCTTCCCGGCCAGTTCCGGCGCGTAAGCTGACCACGCCATCACCGCGATCGAGCCGCGACAACTGGCCTGCCGCGGCGCGTGCCGCATCGATGTCCGCGCCGCTTGGCGGGCATATATCGGCCATGTTCAGCGCCCATTCGGCCATTGCGCTCCTGCCCGACGGCATCAGCGATGGCCTTTGGAAGATGGGGTCATGCGTCTCATCGCTTCTCCTTTCGCGGACAAGCCATGGGCGTCCGCCGTCACATCGTCGGTACTGTCGTCAATGCTGTGACTGGCCGGTGGCTAGCCGCCGCCGGCTCCGTCGCTCGCGGCGCGTTCCCTGTCATTCTCGTCCATCCGCTGGCCGATCAGCTGTCGGAGGTCGATGTCAGGCCGCGCCCGTCTCGCCGCGGCGGCATAGGCCGGCGTGACCCCGACCTTGGCGAGTTTGACCAGCCTGCCTGGCGGAATACCATCGAAGCCGGCCTCGCGCATGCCGGTGATCAGCGCCGGGGTCACGCCGAACAGGCTATAGCCGACGAAATCATAGAGGGTCGACGGCGCTGCTCCGACCGCGCGGAACGTCTCGAGATCGGCGGCGCGGGCGCCGTTCGACCAGAGAATCCTCAGTTGCTTGGCATTGGGGGCGCCCAGCCCAAGCGCAAGGATGGTGCGCAGATAATCGGGCGTGACACCGTCCTGCTCCAATGACGGGAGCGCACGCATCTCGCCGGCGTAGCCGGCCTGCAGCATCGCTTCCTCATAGGATTCGGCGCGTGGCGCCTGCGGTGTCGACGGCGTGAGCGGTACAGGATCGACGCTCGCTGGATCGGTTGCGGTGGTGACGGCGAGCGGCTCGGGCGCGGCTGGCCCAGCTGCTTCCGTTCGGCTGGCGTCAGTCGCGATCGTCGCAGTCCCGGCTATGGCGACGGGCCGGATCTGCACGGTTTTGGCCCGGGCAGGCTGCACAATGGATGCACGCGCGTGCGGAAGAACCGAGACCGCGCACAGGCCTAGAGCGGCGATGCCCGCAAGCAGCAGCGATGCCGCGCGATGCGGTGCCGGCACTGCCTCTCCCAGGATATGCGCGACCCTGCGACGCAACGCCGAGGCCGGTCGATGCCCGTCGAGCGCAAGGGCCAGACCAGGGCTTCGCGCCGCCTCCAGCGTGCACAAGGCGGTGGCGAAGGCCAGCGGGTTGCCGCACGCTGCCAACGCCAGATCGTCGCAGCAATGTTCGCGTTCCTCGCGCAGCCTGCGCCCGATCCACCATATCGCGGGATGGAAGAAGAACAGGGTTTCGACCAAGGTCTGCAGCAAGTTCCAGAAATAATCGGCGCGGCGGACATGGGCGAGTTCATGCGCCAGCACCGCCTCAAGCTGATCGGGTGACAAGGCAGCGAGCGCGGAAAGCGGCACGACCACGACGGAACGGAACAGGCCCATCACAAACGGCCCGGAGACCTGCCGGGACAGCCGCAACGCGACCGGACGCAGGTTCATACGGGCGCATAACCCGTCGGCCATTGCCGACAGGGCCACCGGCACCACCATATCCGCCGCACCAACGAGACGGCGCAGCACGATCCATCCGCCGATCGCCCTGACCGACTGCAACGACACCCCGGCAAGCCACGCCATGTCGAGCCAGAATAACAATGCCCCGTTGGTCGGGAACCAGGCCGACACCTGCCGGAACCCGGCTCCGGCATCCATTGCCATGTCTGCCAGTGCCACGCCTTGGCCGGCGATCGGGATGATGGCGGAGAGCGCGGCAACCCGTGCCAGCATTTCCTGATGGACCAAGGTGACAATGGCCGCGCCGACCATCGCCAGCATCGCGGCAAGCGCCAGGCCATAGCGTGCGCGGCTGCTGATTCCGGAAAGAGACCGGTCGACAGCGCCATGGACAAGGGCGATCGCCGCTGCCTGCCAGCAGAAATGGATCAGCGTCCAGGCAAGCGCGTCGGCATGCAGCGTCACGGTTTCGGTCTCTTCGCCTCGATCAGCCTGCGAATCTCGCCAAGCTCGTCAGCGTCGACCGTTTCCATCGACAGTGCATGCATCGCGAGCTGTGCGGCCGATCCCGCGAACAGCCGTGTGGTCAGGTCGCGCAGCAACTGGCTTCGCGTGTCGCTCCGGCTGGCGGCAGCGCGATAGACATGCGCCTTGCCCTGCTCAGTCCGCTCGACCAAGCCCTTCTCGGTCATGATCTGCAGCGTCTTCAGCACCGAAGTATAGCCGCGCGGACGGTCGCCGCTGAGGCCGTCGAACAACTCGCGCACCGTCGCCTCACCCTTCTCCCACAGCGCCGCGAGCAGCTCCAGTTCGGCTTCGGTGGGTTTGGGGAGATCGGTACTGGCCATGCATCGATTTATACGAAGGACTTCGTAGGAGTCAACGAAGACTTTCGTAGGCAACGCATGTTTGAGGCGATTCCAGCAGGGCCGAACATGCAAAACGCACGATTTGCATGGGTGACATACAGATGCAATACACCATGCTCAACAAGGGGAATTGTTTTGGTCATCTTCGGTAATCGCATCCTTGCTGCCGTGGTGGGGTGCCTGATCGCTGCACCGGTGATGGCCGCGACGCCGCGACCGGAGAACGCAGCAGCACGTTTTGAGAAGGTAGACTGTGCGATTCCTGTTGCGGACGGTGAACGGATCGACTGCGGCATGCTCATTGTCCCCGAAAACCGCAACAAGCCCGCCAGCCGGACCATCAGGCTTCCGGTGATGATCCTGCGCAGTACTGGAATTACCCCTGCTCCTGATCCGGTCGTCTATCTGCCGGGGGGACCAGGCCTCAGCAGCGTCGAGGGCCGTACGACGGGCAAGGGTAATCCATTTCTGGCCGAGCGCGACCAGATCCTGCTCGAGGGCCGCGGCAACAAGTTCGCGCAGCCATCGCTTGCCTGCCCTGAATTGAACCAGCTCCGGGCCGCCAGCGCGGCGGGGCATGCCCAAACGGCTGCGGCGAAACGCTGCCGCACGGCCCTGATTGCGTCCGGGATTGATCTTGACGGCTATACCTCTGCCGAATCCGCTGACGACCTTGAGGATTTACGCCGTCTGCTCCGTGTTCGGCAGTGGAATCTGATTGGCTATTCCTATGGCACACGCCTGGCGCAGACGGTGCTCGCGCGGCACCCGGAGGGGGTCCGCAGCGTCGTGCTCGACTCCGTTTTGCCGGTCGACATCAACTATGACGAGATGGCCGGATCCGCACTTCGGCGCGCGATCCACCTTGTCTTTGATGGATGCGCGAGCGATCCCGTATGCGATACGCGGCACCCCGATCTCCGAAATCGGTTCGCTGCGCTGATCGCACGCGCCGATCGGAAGGGTATCACCGCGCCGAACGGCCGCGTCCTGCGTGGTCGCGACATTGTCGAAGCCATCGGTGCGGCGCTTCAGCAGCCCCGATTGATCCCTGCACTGCCCCATTTGATGGATGAGGTTGCGAACGACCGCATTGAGGGATTGCTTCCGCTGCTCCAGCCTGGCCCGTCCAGTTTCAACTGGGGCCAGCGGCTTTCCATATGGTGCGGTGAAGAAATGCCGTTTGAAAAGCGCGAGCGGATGGAGGCGCAAATCTCACCCGGCCTTGGATTAGGGGGCGTGGACGGACGCACCGCGACACTGGAAACCTGTGCGGCCTGGGGCGTGCGCGCCGCAGAGCCATCTGCCAACGAGGCCGTGACAAGCGACGTGCCGATATTGATTCTCGCTGGCGAATTCGACCCTGTCACCCCGCCCGACTGGGGGAGGCGTCTTCTGCGTACCATGCCCAACGCTCGATTCGTACTGATTCCGGGCCAGGCCCATGGTGCGATGTTCAATCGCTGCGGAGGGCAACTGACAATAGCGTTCCTTCGCGATCCCGGCGCCCCGCTCAATCTCGAATGTGTATCGAAGATGTCCGGGCCGGCATTTTCAGATTGATCGCCGGACGCTCCGCTCGTCGATTTCGCGTCGATTGCGGCGTCGGTCGAAGCCATTGATCAACAATGAGTTCTGGATAGCATGTCCATGCCATGCAGACGGTGTTGGTGGGCCCGGCAGGACTTGAACCCGCAACCTACCCGTTATGAGCGGGCAGCTCTAACCAGTTGAGCTACAGGCCCCACCGTCTGTTCCGTTAGCGGAGGCGCGCCGCCGCTGGCAAGCCGCGCTTTACGGTCGCGTGCCCGCGGCAATCAATTCGGCGAGCGACACGGGGCGCACGCCGCGCCGATCGAGATCCGCCAGCACCTTGTCCCACCAGCGATTGAACACAGCGAGATCCGCAGCATCGCGAACATAGGGCGTGTGCCCCGGCGCGAGCGATGGCGAGTGGAACGAGAAGTTGAGCACCCGCACCCCCTGCCCCAGCGCCACGGCGATTGCCTCCAGCGCGTCGGCGAGCGGCATGTCCTCCGGCGTCAGGGCAACGCGCGATAACAAGCCGGTACGAGCGAACAGCCCACGCCCTTTCGGAATACGGCCGAGCGCCTCGTAAAGCCCGGCACCGCCATGACGGGCCAGGCCGGTAAAAACGGTGGTGAGCGGCAACTCCATCATCCCGCCGACATGGAATGCGTGATTGCCGACCGCCCGGAAATCCGGGCCACCTTCCGCACTATAATCATAACAAGCGCGCATCGAGCTATCGATCCGGTAACCGCGCGATGCCAGCAACGCTACGGTAGCGGGCCCTATTCCATAACGCCCGGCGCGATAGACCAAAGGGGACGCACCGAATGCTGTCGCGATGGCATTGGTAAGCACGCCGAGCTTCGCCGCTTCCAGCGTCTCTGGCAGATTGCCGGCAAAACTATTGGCCGGGGTCAGCGCTTCCTCGAACGGCGGATTGACCCAGGGATGAAGCTGCGTGCCGATCGCCGAGCGACCATCTGTCAGGACGTCGCGCAAGATGTCGATCGACAAAGGGTCGGTCGCGACCGGATGGTCAACCAGATAGGTCAGTGGCACGCCGCAGTCGGCAAAACGGCGATGTCCCTCGGGCAGCGCACCGATCGCCGAGACGTTGCGCGACTCGCGCGACAAGGGTGCGCTCCAGTCGAACTCTTCCTCGGTATCGACCATGATCGTGAATCGCGTGCCGAAATCGTCGGACCACAAGACCCGGTCGGCTGCGGCCGGTGGCGCGGGGCGATGGATCGACCCGATCGAGGGCGAGGCGATCCCTGCCACGCTCAGCTGGAAGAAACCTGCTCCACAGGCGCGATAACGGCGGCAGGCAAGTGCAAAGTCAAGGCCTGCTCGCCGATCACCAGCGCGCCGCCAAGCTCACTGGCGAGATTGCGCGCCAGCCGGAGTGCAAAGCCCGTCCCAAGCAACGGTGCGCCCTCGGCCTCCGCTTCCGCCTCGGCGTCGATCGTCAGGATGCTCTCGACGCCATAAGCGGCAAGCGACTGCGGGCGATCGAAGGTCAGCACGACCTGCGCGTCGGGACCGGATTCAGCGCCGATCTCGATCTTCTCACCCTTGCTGCCCGACGCGACCAATGTCGCCATGAGCCGAGCGATCAACCGCTCGACGGCGCGGTCGTCGCCCGCAATGGCCATTTCCGGCGAGCCGGGTTTGATCATCAGAACGGTGCCGCGCAATCGCGCGAGAGACGCAAGATCGTCCGCGATCTGCGCCAGCAGGGATGCGACGGGAACCGTGCCGGGCCGAAGGTCGAGCGCGTTGGATTCGATCCGCGCCGCCAGATCGATATCGTCGATTGCCGTCAGCAGGTCCGCGGCCTGACTGCGGATCTGGCTGGCATGGTCGCGATAGGGCTGCGGAACGGGCCCGAGCAGTTGCGTCTCGATCATCTCCGCAAAGCCGGCAATGGCGTTGGTCGGTGTGCGCAATTCATGGACGAGCTGGCGCAACGCGTCCGATTGCGGGTTGCGAGAGACGCGCGCCGGTTCCGCGCTTTCGTCCGCGCGAGGGCGACGGGCGGTGCCACGATAGCCGGTGAACCGTCCGGTTTCGCGGTCAAATACCGGGATGCCGGTGATCCGCCACTGCCCCGCCGCATCCGAATTGCCCTCGACGACCAGGCGGGCATTGGCAAATCCGGCACGACGGCGGAACGCACCTGCCGCGACGCCGTCGACGCGTGATCCATTGGGCAATGCGGCGAAATCGAGCGGCAGGCCGATCAATGGCGCACGCGCGGCTCCTTCGATCCAGCGGACGATTCCGGCCGCATCGGTTTCGAACCGGAAACTGGGCGACTGGACAGGCTCGAGATCGAACAGCGCCGGCTGAGCGTCATTATCGCTCCGCAACAAGGGAATGCTGGGCTTGTCCTCGCGCTGACGCTGATAGGCGTCGATACGCTGGAGCAGTTCGTTGATCTCAAAGGGCCCGGTGGACTGGCTGTCGAGCGGGTCGGTTCCCGACGAAGGAGCATCACCTCCTTCCGCCTGACGCAACGCCTCGGCAACGACCGGCAGGCCAAGTGCGACCGACCCAAGCGAGACAAATGCCGATTCGGCGGGGGCAGTCTGCATCGGCAGGATGACGGCATCCACCGGCTCGATCTCAGCTGCCTGTGACTCGCCCCGCAATATTCCGGTTTTGGGGCCGGGCAACGGCATTTTCGGAAGCTCGAAGTCGGTGTCGATTCCGCCCGGCTCAACGCCAGCCTCAAACAGCGCTTCGCCGCCAGCCGCGGACAGACGGAAATCTACCGATCCGAAGCTCTCCAGTGCACGGCGAACCTCGGGCGCGAGGTCACGACGGTGGCGCAAGATCGACCGGCCGGCCGGCGACAGGCCGGGCAGCATATCGATCCATTGGTCAGCACGCATCCGTGCGACGCGCAACACCGGCGCCGCGATGGTGATGTCATCCTCGGCGAACAGATGCACCAGTTCAGCCGGGGGATCGGCATAGGACAGGGACCGGGCACTCGCCGCGCGCACCGGCGGCGGCACCTGCACGCGAATCGCCTTGAGACGCGTGATCGCTGCCGGGCTTACCGGCACCCGGCGTCGACCGATCAGGTCGACCAGTTGGCGCCATGCCGACTGCGCGCCAAACGGCGTCGACATATCTGCCGAGAGGACCGTTTCAAGGCTATCGTCGAAGCGCAAACCGGTACCCCCGTATCGACGCGCGAAAGGCGCGCCGTAATAATTTCTTAACCGCCATACGCGGCTTGAGGAACTGTTGATTTCGGGACGTAGCAATGTGGGACAATTGCGTTCCCCCGCAATTATCTTATGCTGAACCACAGAGACGCACGCGAAAATTCGCGTCGCGCGGGAGTTGTACGCAATGGCGTTTGATCAAATCGACCGGCAGATTTTGGGATTGTTGCAGGACGATGGACGAATGACGAATGTCGAGCTCGCCGAAAGGGTCGGTTTGACCGCCCCGCCCTGCCTGCGCCGCGTCCGCGCGCTGGAGGATGCCGGAGCGATCAAGGGCTATCATGCACAACTCGACGCGGCGGCGTTGGGATATCCGATAACCGTCTTCGCGATGGTCAGCTTGCGCAGCCAGGCCGAGCACGATCTCGCCGCATTCGAGGATCATGTCGCCGCGATCCCGGAAATCCGCGAATGCCATATGCTCAATGGCGAAATCGACTTCATCCTGAAGATCGTTGCCGGCGACCTGAAGAGTTTCCAGGATATATTGACGACGCATCTCACCCCGGCCCCGAATGTCGCAAGCGTCAAGACTTCCCTGACGATCCGAACCGCCAAGTCGGTGCCCGGGATACCCGTCCGCCCTTCCTGACACCCGATCCTCATGAAAAAGGGCGGCATCGCTGCCGCCCTTCTCACTTTTGGGGACGAACCGAGCCGCTTATGCGGCGGGCGCGCCCGCCGCCGGTGCATCGATCCAGGTTGTCCACAGCGTCGCGATTTCGTTGCGCGGCGGATTCTTGACCAGCGCGAACGCTGCCTTTGCACCGGGCTTGTCGCCCGTCGCGGTCAGCGCGATACCGAGATGCGTATTCACTTCATCGGCGTCTACCGATCCCTTGGTCAGCGCGAGTCGGTACATCTCGATCGCCTTGGCATAATTGCCGCTGCCCAGGCAGAAATCGCCGGTATCGGCCGCCACAGTGCCGGTCTTCGCTGCATTTGCCTTGGCTTCCTGCGCGGCCAGCGTTCCTTCGGTGGCGATCTGCTTGACGGCGTCGGATCGGAACTGCGACGCGGTCGTGCTCGACGCCGGGATCTTGCCGTTCTTCTTGCCCTCGTCGAGCACGGCAATCGTCTCGCTGCCAAGACCGATCGAGAAAGTCAGCTCGGCATATTCGAGATAATCGTCCTGGCCGGCAAGACCATTGGTCGCGCGCATCAGGCGGAACAGGTCGACGCGCTGCTTCTTGTCGATGCGCTTGGCACCGGCACCCTGGAAACCGAACACATAGATCGCGGTGCGCCAGTTCTTGGGCGTACCGAAAGCATGCAGCCAGTTGCGCGTCCAGCGCTGGACCGCTGCATTGTCGTTGGTCTTTTGCAGCGCGGTAATGGCGTAAGTGTAGAGATCTTCGGACACCGGCTTGCCGGCCGCGCGGTCCGCCGCCACCGCAGTTTCGATATCGGCAATCCCGCCAACCGGGTCACCGCCGAGAACCTTCGCCTTCGCCATCAGCAACGGCAGGTCGGCGTTGGTAAAGCCCACCTCCTTCGCCTTGGCATAATTGCTCAGCGCGACGGGGTATTGCTTGGCGTTGAATGCGATGTTGCCGCGTGTGAACGCGTAACGGCCAATAGCTTCCTTGGGCGTCTTGGGATTGGCGAGCAGCGCATCGAGCGGGGCGGCCATGGCATTGTCGTTGCCGCCATTGCCCATCTTGAGGACTTCGAACTGAAGCCGATAGGCCTGGGCGAGATAGCGTTCATCGTCGTTCTTCGCCACGCTCTCGAGGCCCGGCAGATTGGCTTCCACAGCAGCGGCGTACGCCGCGTCGGCCTGTGCCTTGCCCTCGGCCGGTGCAGCTTCGCGCGCGCGCGCGGCTTCATCGATCTTGACTGCGAATTCGCGCGCTTCCTTGCTGAGTTGCAGGCCCGGCGCCTTGGCTTCCTCTTTCTTCTTCGCATAGGCCGGAGCCACGATCGCGACACTCGATGTGCTGGCGATCAAGATGGCCGCCAGTGCGGCCCGGGACAATGTCTTCACGATGGAACTCTCCTATTGGCGGCGCGCGGCGCCATCCTGGCCCGGCCGCTGTAGCCACCCCCGGCTTCGGGTTCAAGCAAGCGGCGGTAGGAAAGGCATCTCCCGCACGCGCCGCACGACGATCGAACATGCCGTTCGGTTCCGTGCATCGAAGCATCGCTTTGACCATGACCGATCGCGCCGCTAACCGGGCCGGATGATCGCTGTGCTTTCCCCTGCAAAAACCCTGGACTACGCCAAGCCGATTCCGGCCGTGACCCCGACCGAGCCGCGTTTCGCGACAGAGGCGGCGGGACTGGCTGCATCGGCGGCGAATCTCAGCCAGAAACGGCTGGCGGCGCTGATGGATATTTCCAAGCCGCTGGCGAAACTCAATGCGGATCGGTTCGCCGGATTCGGCGATGCGCCCGATCGCCCGGCGATCTTCGCCTTTGCCGGGGACGTCTATACCGGATTCGAGGCACGGACCGTCGATGAGGCGGGGATCGCCTTTGCCCAGGATCATGTCCGGATGCTGTCCGGCCTGTACGGCCTGCTCCGCCCGCTCGATGCGATGCGACCTTATCGGCTGGAAATGGGCACGCGCTGGGCACCGCGGCGCAAGAGTCTCTACGATTGGTGGGGCAGCCGCATCGCACACCTGCTCGCACAGGATGCCGCCGAGGAAGGGTCTGGCGTCGTACTCAACCTGGCCAGCCAGGAATATTGGGCAGCAGTCGCCGGCAAGCTGCCGCAGGATATTCGCGTCATCCAGGTCGATTTCCGCGAGCCCGGCCCGGACGGGCCGCGTTTCGTCAGCTTCAACGCCAAGCGCGCGCGCGGCATGATGGCGCGCTGGCTATGCGAGCACCGCATCAGCGACGTCGAGGCGATGCAGGGTTTCGACACTGACGGCTATCGCTTCGACCCGGCCGAGAGCAACGACACGCAGTGGCGCTTCATGCGAGGCGCCGCTTGACTGGCGCAGCGGTCGTGATCGGTGCGTCCGGCGGCATCGGCGGCGCATTCGAAGCGGCTTTGATCGAGGAGGGCGCGTTCGATCTCGTGCACGGTTTTGCCCGGAGCGGGAGCGGCAGGCGGCACATCGATCTGACCAACGAGGCCAGCATTGCCGCTGCTGCTGCGGTTGTGGCGACGGGCCCGGCACCGACGCTGATCTTTGTCGCGACGGGCCTGCTTCACCAGGACGATCATGGTCCCGAAAAGGCCTATGCCGAGCTCGATCCCGACTGGCTTGCCCGAACTCTTGCGATCAACGCGATCGGCCCAGCGCTGCTCGCCAAGCATTTTCTGCCGCTGTTGCCCAGAACCGGCCGCACGGTTTTCGCCGCGTTGACCGCGCGGGTCGGCAGCATCGCCGATAACAGGCTTGGCGGCTGGTACGGCTATCGCGCTTCCAAGGCAGCGCTCAACATGCTGATCCGCACCCTCGCGATCGAGGAAAGGCGCCGCAACAGCAGTTCGATCGTGGTCGGCCTGCATCCCGGCACGGTCGACACGGCTCTGTCCCGCCCGTTTCAAGGCAATGTGACGCCCGGAAACCTGTTCGCTCCCGACCGTGCGGCGGTCCAGCTGCTCGATGTCATCGACGGGTTGCGAGCACCGGACAGCGGCAAATTCTTTGGCTGGGACGGCGCCGAAATCCCCGCATGACAATCATTTCACCTGCGGGTCACATCGCCGACACCCGCCCTGGCGCACTACCCTGATCAGTGGCGCGATACCGCGTCGCACTGGACAGGAGTTGTACCCATGTCGAAGACACTGATCACCTCGATCCTCGCCGCATCGGCGCTGTTTGCCGGTGCCGCCGGTGTTGCAACCGCCAAGCCGGTGGCGAAAACCGCTGCGGTCAAGACCGTCGCGACCACCAAAACCACGGTTGCGCCGGCCGCTCGCACACCGGCGGTGAGGACTCAGGCTGCCGTCACCACGCATCGGACCACCAAAGTCGCGGCAGCCGCCCCGGCAGGCCGCATGGTCACGACCAAAACCTCTACCGGCAAGCAGATCACCTATAATTGCTCCAAGGCCGGAAACGCGACCAAGAAGGCCTGCAAATAAGTCCCGGATCGACCGTCCCTCGCGCGCGCTCGTACGCGTGCGGGGGTGGTCAGCGCGAAGCTGATGGGCTAGTGACGTAACCACAACGTCACACAACCCGAAAGCTTCGAAATTTGACCGACGAGACACTCCTCGCCGACCCTTCCGATATCTCGCCGATCTCGATCGTCGACGAAATGCGTTCCAGCTATCTCGATTACGCGATGAGCGTGATCGTCGCCCGCGCGCTGCCCGATGTGCGCGACGGGCTGAAGCCGGTGCATCGCCGCATTCTCTTCGCCAGCCAGGAGGGCGGCTTCGTCCCCGGCCGGCCGTATCGCAAATGCGCCAAGATCGTCGGCGACGTGATGGGCAATTACCATCCGCACGGCGACAGCTCGATCTATATGGCGCTCGCCCGCCTCGCCCAGGATTGGGCGATGCGCGTGATGCTGATGGACGGCCAGGGCAATTTCGGATCGATGGACCCGGATATGCCGGCATCGATGCGCTATACCGAGGCGCGGCTGACCAAGGCGGCGATGGCGCTGCTGCAGGACATCGAGAAAGACACGGTCGATTTCGCGCCCAATTATGACGGGTCGCGCGAAGAGCCGACCGTCCTGCCGGCGCGTTTCCCCAATATCCTGGTCAATGGCGCGGGCGGCATCGCCGTCGGCATGGCGACCAACATCCCGCCGCACAATCTCGGCGAAGTGATCGACGCCTGCCTCGCCTATATCGAGAATGGCGGGATTACGGTCGAAGAATTGATGGAAATCGTGCCCGGTCCCGATTTCCCGACCGGTGCGATCATCCTCGGTCGTGCGGGCTGCCGTTCGGCCTATCAGGAAGGACGCGGCTCAATCATCGTGCGCTCGCGCTACGAGGTCGAGGAAGGCCGTGGCGATCGCCGCTCGATCGTGCTCACCGAAATTCCCTATCAGGTCGGCAAGAACGGCCTGGTCGAGAAAATCGCCGAAGCCGCCAAGGACAAAAGGATCGAGGGCGTCAGCGACATTCGCGACGAATCGAACCGTCACGGCGTGCGCATCGTCATCGACCTGAAGCGCGACGCGACCCCGGAAGTCGTGCTCAACCAATTGTGGCGCCATACACCGGCGCAATCGAGCTTCCCGGCCAATATGCTGGCGATCCGCGGCGGGCGGCCCGAAACGCTCAACCTGCGCGACATCATCGAAGCCTTCGTCAAGTTCCGCGAAGAGGTGATCACGCGCCGGTCGAAATTCGAACTGGCCAAGGCGCGCGAACGTGCGCACATCTTGCTCGGCCTGGTCATCGCCGTGAGCAATCTCGATGAGGTCGTACGCATCATTCGTGGGTCGGCAAGTCCGGTCGTCGCGCGTGCCGCACTCGCCGCGCGCGAATGGCCGATCGCCGAGATCGCGCCCTATATCCGCCTGGTCGAGGCCGTCGAGGACAAGCAGGAGGGCGAAATCTATCGCCTGTCCGACGTGCAGGTCCGTGCGATTCTCGACCTGCGCCTGCACCGCCTGACCGCGCTTGGCCGCGACGAGATCGGCGACGAACTCAAGACACTCGCCGACTCGATCACCGAATTGCTCGCGATCCTCGCCGACCGCGCCAAGCTCTATGAAGTGATGAAGGAAGAACTGGCCGCCGTGCGCGACCAGTTCGCCACGCCGCGCCGTACCGAGATCGCCGCAGCCGCCGACGGTATCGACGACGAAGACCTGATCGAGCGCGAGGACATGGTCGTGACCGTGACCATGCAGGGCTATATCAAGCGCACCACGCTCGACACGTTCCGTGCCCAGGCCAAGGGCGGCAAGGGCCGCGCCGGCATGGCGACCAAGGATGAAGACGTGGTCACCGAAATGTTCGTCACCTCGACGCACACGCCGGTGCTGTTCTTCTCCACTCACGGCAAGGTCTATCGCAAGAAGGTCTGGCGCCTGCCCGAGGGCGGTGCCGCGACACGCGGCCGGCCGATGGTCAATCTGCTCCCCTTGGCCGAGGGCGAGACGATCTCGACCGTGCTTCCTCTGCCCGAGGATGAGGCCGAATGGGGTGCGCTGCACGTCATGTTCGCGACCGCCAAGGGCAATGTCCGCCGCAACTCGATGGACGCGTTCACCAACGTGCCCAACAACGGCAAGATCGCGATGCGCTTCGATGACGAGAGCGACGATCGCCTGATCGGCGTTGCGCTGCTCAACGAGACCGACGATGTGCTGCTCGCAACGCGCAAGGGCAAGGCGATCCGCTTCGCCGGCGATGACGTGCGCGAATTCCAGAGCCGTACCGCAACCGGCGTGCGCGGCATCTCGCTGAAGGGCGATGACGAGGTCATCTCGCTGTCGATCCTCCACCGTGTCGGTACCAGCCAGGAAGAACGCGAGGAATATGTCCGCTTCGCACCGTGGAAGCCGGAAAAGGACGGCGAACCGACGATGAGTGCGGAACGCTTCGCCGAATTGCGTACGCGGGAAGAGTTCATCCTGACGGTCTGCGCCAATGGTTACGGCAAGCTGTCCTCGGCCTATGAATATCGCCGCATCGGGCGTGGTGGTCAGGGCATCACCAATATCGACAATCTCGCCCGCAACGGCGATGTCGTGGCGAGCTTCCCGTCAAAACATGGCGAACAGCTGATGCTGGTCACCGACCAGGCCAAGCTGATCCGCATGCCGATCGAACTGCGCCATGAACGCGGCGACGATCAGGGCTTCCGCATCATCAGCCGCAGCTCGGCCGGCGTGAAGCTGTTCGATGTCGCCAAGGACGAGCATGTGGTCTCGGCTGCCCGGATCGAAGAAAGCGAAGACGAACCCGAGGCCGATCCCGCCGATGTGGCGGCGCTGCCGGCACCGGACACCGGCGCGACCGACGATGCTGGCATCGATGACGCTGGTATCGACGACGCCGGGACCACGCCGGAGGATGGCGAATGAGCGAATTTCCCGTCACGGCCTATAAGGTCCTGACCGCCGATCAGATGGCGGTGCTGGAACGTGACGGGATTTTCCTCGGCGCACCGATCGATCTGGCCGACGGCTATATCCACCTCTCCACCTGCGAGCAGTTGACCGAGACGGTCGACAAGCATTTCGCCGGCCGGACCGACCTGCATGTCGCGGCGGTCGATCTCGGCTCGTTCGGCGCTTCACTGAAATGGGAAGAATCGCGCGGCGGGCAGCTGTTCCCGCATCTCTACGGCCCGCTGCTGCTTGAAGCCGTCTTTGCCTATGGGCCGCTGGAACGGCTGGCGGACGGGTCGGTCAAGCTTCCGGTGGCGGGCTAAAACGCACCCTAGCGCGCATAGATACGCGACACTCTGTTTTCCGACACTGAGAAAGAGCGCGCCGGTGCAAGCCCGGCACGGGATGATATGCCCGACCTTGCGTCATGCTTGAATCACTCATGGCGACCGCGCGAAGCTCACCGATGACGGGAGATATGGGACACCGAAATGTCCTATATCTCCCGTCGCCGTTTCGGCGTGATTCTGATATAAACTATTATATATCAGATATTTATATGTGAACTCTTAGACGTGACTCTCACTGCTACCCCCGCGAAAGGCATCGGGTCGGCACTCAGAAGAAGAAGCGGGATTCCCGCTTTCGCGGGAATGACGGTGGTGGTTCAATCTCCACGCAATCAGCGCGGCGCCATGTTCAGCTCGGCTTGGCTGAACGACACCGTCCCCTTGCCGGCAGCATCGCCGATGATCTTGCGCGCGATCACCGCCGTGACCGGCGCCAGGATGCTGAAATGGGTGCGTCCCGGCACCTTGTAGAAATGCAGCTGCGGATTGCTGGATTCGGCGCTCAGCGCATCCAGCGAATCGCCATTGCCCTGGTCCGCACCCTCGAACACGAATGTCGGGCTTGTCACCGACCCGAGCCAGTGGATCGGTGAGCGCAGCTTGACCTCAGTCGCGTCGTTCAGGTCGGCATAGAAGAACTGACCGCCATAATCGCTCGCCTCCGCGACCGGGCCAAAGGCGAATATTCCGCGAAACCGCTTGCTCATCTCCGCAGTCAGCAGAACCAGCGTGCCACCCGTGCTGTGCCCGCCGAGATAGATGCGCTGCGGGTCGACATACTCCTGCGCCGCGAGATAGTCGGCCGCCGCCAGGATATCGTCGACCTCGCCGTAAAACCCTTCGCGATAGCCCGGATTGTCGTTGCCGCCGCGCAGCGAGGGGTACAGGGTCACGATCCCGGCATCGCGAAACGCGGCAGCGGTCTGGTCGTTTTCGGGATCCGCCTTGTCCCAGAAATTCCCGATCGAATTGCTGTCGCCGCCGGAAATCCAGATGATCGCCGGATGGCGGCCGCCACCTGCCGGGTGCGGCGTGATATAGGCGGCGAGTTGCCCCGCCGGTGATTTGTAATGGATCAGGTCGAGCACGCCCGTGGGCGGCTGCGGCGCTCGCGTGCCATCGCGGGTCTGCTGGACCAGCTGCGTCCTGTACCCGGCACGCGCCTCCGCCAGCCCCTGAGCCCGGACGGTTTGCGCGGCCCCCTGGATACCATCACAGGCCGCCACGGTGATCGGGATGCACAAGGCCGCCAGTGCCAATATCACTTGCTTTCGCATGTCATGCCTTTCGCTCTCCCGATCACAATAGTCACGCTCGAATGGCGCACAACTCGTCTCGGCAATGCCAGGACTCAGCGCGTCGGCCATGCCCATTTCGGTGGCGCATCCTGCTGTTCCGCATGGGTTTCGCCAAGTTCCTTCCGCAGCACGATCTGCCGCGTCAGCGCATGTCCGACCAGCGCATCGACCAGCGCGGCGGCATGCGACACGACGATGATCTGGCAATCCCGTGCAGCGAGCGAGATCAGCCGTGCGAGCGGCGCCAGCAGGTCGGGGTGAAGGCTCGCCTCGGGTTCGTTGAGGATCATCAGTTCAGGCGGCCGCGGCGACAGCAAGGCGGCCATCAGCAGCAGATACCGGAGCGTACCGTCGGACAATTCGGCGCCGCGCATCGGTCGCAACAGCCCATGCTGGTGCATTTCGACCTCGAAATCCGCACCAATGCTGATGCGCGCGCCGGCAAAGGCATCGCCGACCGTTTCCTGCAGCGCATCGCCATCGCCGATCTCGATGATCGTCTGGATCGCGGCACCGATATCGCTGCCGTCGCCGGCCAGCACCGGCGTGAAGGTGCCGACCTGCGGGCGGCGCGCGGGCGCGGCGCGATCGGTGCGCAGATCGTCATAGAAGCGCCAGCGCCGCATCCGTTCACGCAACATCAGCAGTTCGAGGCCATCGGCCGGGTCGGCGCACTGCGTGACCATGCTATCGAACGACGACAGTCCCGTCCGGCTGTCATGCCATTGACCGCTGCGTTCGCCACGAATGCGCGCGCTCGGGCCGCGCCGTTCCGCGACCAGCATCGCCGGCCGCAATACCGCACCATTCCATACCGCCTCGACCTTGATTTCGGGATCGGCGGCAAAGCGCGACAGTGACGGGATCGGCAGGCCGAGGTCGATCGCATAACCCAGATCATCCCCCGCAAAGCCGAGCTTCAGGCTGACCGGCCCGTCACGCACCACGCCCTGGACCGGCTGTGTTCCTGCCTTCATCTCGCGGCTGAAGCGCTCCGGCCCGGCCCATAAGGTCGAGGTCAATCCGCCTTCAGCCGCCAGCGAGGCGATCACCCTGCCCTGCGCGACATCCGACAACAGGCGCAGTGCACGATAGAGGCTCGATTTGCCGCTGCCATTGGCGCCGGTGACGACCGTCACGTCGCCCAGGGCCAGCGTCACCTCACGCAGCGAGCGGTAGCCGGAAACCGCCAGCGTATGGATCATGGGTAAAGGTCTACCACCTCGGCACCTTCGCCCACCGCCGCGAGCAGCAGGGTGCGGTGGCAATGGCAGGGATCGCGCTCGAAGCACAGCAGAGCGGACGGCTTCTCGGCGGCAAGTTCAAGCATTTGCGCCGCCTGGACCTGTGCCTCAGGCAAATCGAGCTGTGCCGCATAGACTGACTTCAGGGTCGCGACATCGCCCTTCTTGGCAGCATCGCGACCCGGTTTGGGTGTGCCCAGTGCCTTGAGATGGACATAGCCGATGCCGGCCGCGGCCAGCGATGCGGCGAGGGTGTTTTTCGAGAAGCCCGGACGCCGCGACAGCGGCAAGGCCCGCACATCGACCACCCGCTCGACCCCGGCACCGGTCAGTGCCGAAAGGAAATCGGCCATCGTCGTGGCTTCATATCCGATCGTGAAAATCTTCATGCCCGCCTCGTTCGATCGAGTGCCGCGACCACCCCCCAGGCGATCAGCGCCTGACCGCCGAAATAGGTCGGCCAGATCAGAAGATTGGGAACGGGCGATGCGGACAACGGACCGATCCGTGAAAAAATCAACAGATCGGACACCACGAAGAGCAGCGCACCAAGGCCGACATAGCCACGCGGAAAGCGGCTGAGCCAGGCACTGGCCGCCATGGCACCAAGGCCGGTCGCGTACAGCGCGATACCCGGTGCCGCGCCGCGATCGGTTGGCAGCAACCACGCCGCAACCGGCGTTGCGACCAGTATCAGCGCCGCGACAGCCCAATCCGCGGCACCGCCCGAGCGGCGATGCGTGAGATACAGGCCGACAGCCACAAGGTGCCCGGCAAGAAATGCCAACGCACCGATCGTCAGTCCCGACGTCTCGAGCAGCACGTCACCCAGCGCGCCGAGCGCAAGCACCGCCGTGATCAGCCAGCCGGCACGATCGCGCGCCTGTGTCGCCGCCCATAAGGCGAGCAGCCCGACACCCGCCCCTTTCCAGACGATCGCAGCCGTCCCGGGCGCCAGAACATGATCGACGAAGTAATAGCTTGCCCCGGCAATCAGCGCAGCGATGAAAAGAAGGCGGTTCGACATGGCCCACCTTGTATCGCATCGCACGCCAGTGTCAGCCCCGCCTTTCGCGGCCCAGAGACCGTCAGCTTTCCGGCAGATGGCACACAGCCTCGACATTGATGCCGTCAGGGTCATGGACGAATGCGGCATAATAATCGGGATGATATCTCTTCCGGATTCCCGGTGCCCCATTGTCGCGCCCGCCGGCCGCCAGGGCGGCGGCATGAAAGGCATCGACGTCATCACGGGACGCGGCGCGAAACGCGACATGCGTCCCCTCCCCGATCGCTTCATTGTCGGCGATGACGAAGAAGATTTCATCGGCGCCCATCATCACTGCGGTGCCGCCGCTCTCGGTCTGGCTCGGGTCGATAACCTCGATCGTGCGGATGCCCAAAGGTGCGAGCGCCGCCTCGTAAAAGGCGCGTGACCGGGCAATGTCGGTCACGGCAAGGCCGATATGGTCGATCATGTTGCTGTCCCTTGCTGAGTTGGCTGCCGGACATAACGCATGAGCGACGCATCGGTTTAGCCGCATGGCGCAATCCTGGCGGATCACGCCATGCGGCTTGCAACGACGATCAGCGGCCGAGCAGGCGCTCCAGGATCTGCACGGCATTCAGCGCGGCGCCCTTCAGCAACTGGTCGCCCGACACGAACAAGGCGAGCGTATGGCCGGACGGATCGCCGAGGTCGGTGCGGATCCGGCCGACCAGCACATCGTCGACCCCGCTGGCCTCCGACGGCATGGGGAAATGGTTGGCAGCGCGGTCGTCGACCACCCGCACACCCGGCGCCGCGGCAAGCAGGTCACGTGCCTCATCCGGTGAAACGGGCCGCCCGAACTCCACGCTGAGTGCGATCGAGTGCGCGCGCAGCACCGGCACGCGGACGCAGGTAATGCCGATCGGCAGGTCCGGGGTATCGAGAATGCGCCGCGTCTCGGCCGCCGCCTTCAATTCCTCGCCATTATAGCCGCTCTCGCCATCGATATCGGCATTGTGGCTGAACAGGTTGAAGGCATAGGGATGCGGCAGGACCTTCGCTTCGAACGGCCGGTCCTCCAGATGTGCCGCCGTCGCCTGCCGCAACTCCTCCATCGCCGCCGCGCCGGCGCCCGAGGCGGATTGATAGGTGGCGGCAAAGACCCGCCGGATCGGCGCGGCGCGGTGCAGCGGCGCCAATGCCATGGTCATGATCGCGGCGACGCAGTTGGGATTGGCGACGATGCCATTATGTCCGGCCAGCGTCGCGCCATTCACTTCGGGCACGACCAGCGGAACATCGGCCTGCATGCGAAACGCCGAGCTGTTGTCGACGACCATTGCACCGGCGGCGACCGCGATCGGCGCATAGCGGCGCGAAATGGTCGCTCCGGCCGAGAACAATGCCACATCGACGCCCGCGAAACTGTCGTCGCGCAATTCATCGACCTGAACCTGGTCCGCGCCATAAGGCAGCGTGCTGCCGGCCGATCGCGCCGACGCCAGCAGGCGCAGGGCGCCGACCGGGAAGCCACGCTTTTCCAGGCATCGCATCAGCTCGACACCGACCGCGCCGGTCGCACCGACGATAGCGATCATCGGGGCGATCACCGGCGTATCGGCAGAACCGTCGTCGTGTCGGAGAGAATTGGGATTGGATAGTGTGTTCAGCATAACGCTTCCTTCCATGATGCGGAGGACGGCGCTGTCTGGATCGACTGGCCCCGTCCGTTTCCGGCGGGGCCTCTGTTGCTATGTCGTGGGGATCACCACGCGCACCAGAGAACGCCCGCTTTCGCGGTCGTTTTAATAATGCTCATGGTGCTGATCTTCATCGACATGCGCGCCGGCTATCAGGCGGCGGTGAATATGGCAATAACGACGTGGCCCTTCTTGCCAGGCAATGAACCAAAGCTTGGTTTTTCGTTTCTCCCACCGTCATCCCCGCGAAAGCGGGAATCCCGCTCACTCTCAACCGTTGCTAAGAAGCGGGATCCCCGCCTTCGCGGGGATGACGGTATTGAGAAGGTCGATCGCCCCAATCCAGCCGGCCCTTGACCTAACTCACCACATCCTGTATTTCTGAAATAACAGAAATGAAAGACACATGCAGATAACCGAGCATCCCGACGTCAAGGCCTTCATCCTGCATTGGGGAGAGATGGGCACGCATTGGGGCGTCAACCGCTCGGTCGCGCAGATCCATGCCCTGCTCTATCTGTCCGACCGTCCGATGCATGCCGAGGAGATTGTCGAGACCCTGGTCCTCGCACGGTCCAACGTGTCGACCGCGCTCAAGGAACTGCAGGGTTACGCTATTGTTCGCCGCGTCCATGTCGAGGGCGACCGGCGCGACCATTTCACTGCCGAAACCGATTTGTGGGAAATGCTCATGCGCATCGCCGCCGAGCGCAAGCGGCGCGAGATCGACCCGACGATCGAATTGATGAGGCAATTGTCGGAGCGGCTGAAAGCCGATGGCAAGGCGCCAGAACATGTTCGCGACCGCATCACGCGGATGCATGAATTCCTTTCCACGCTCGGCACCTGGTACGATCAGGTCCGCGTCCTGCCCAAACCGACGCTCGTCACGCTGATGAAGCTCGGCGGCAAGGTCGCACGCTTCATTCCCGGCAAGTCCAAGGACTGAGGAGACAATCATGCCCTCTCTTCCGCCCTGCCACGCCTCGATATTTCTCAAATTACAGAAACTTCAGATTGAAAAAGGAACAAGCCATGGTCGAGACTGTCTATGCCCTGTATCTGGTCATCACGATCGCCATCACCATCTGGGTCGCGCGCACATTGTCGAAAAATGGCGTCGTGTTCCTGATCCAGTGCTTCGGCCAGAATGAAGTACTGGCGCGGTCCACCAACCATTTGCTGGTGGTGGGGTTCTATCTCATCAATATCGGATTCATCACCCTGACGCTGAGCCTTGGCAATGAACCGACCACGCTGACCGGTGCGATACGCTTCCTCAGCGGCAAGGTCGGGCTGGCAGTCGTGGTGCTGGGCGCGATGCACTTCTTCAACATGGGCGCGATCGCGCAGTTCGGCCGCAAGGTGAATGGCTGGCTGAACGAACAGGGCGATTCCGCAAAACTGACCGTGTGAGCAATTCGGGCGGGGCGGGCGTACTGCCCCGCCACTGCATATCTGGAGAGTGATGATGCCCACTCGTCATCGTGCGGCGACAAACTATCACGGCTTTGCGCTGGCGACCTTCCTGGCGGGCCCGATCTACGTCACCAGCATGGGCATCGCCATATGGACGACGGATATGAGTGCGGCGGTGCAACTGCCGAATGACTGGAGCTGGGTCGCCGCGCTCCTGCCATTGACGATGTTCAGCATGATCGGTGGCGCGTTCCTGTCGATCGTTCCGAACCTTATCGGGCTCCAGGCGATGATGTGGCTGGGCGGCCGCAACCCGGCCATGCAATTGCCGGTCAGTTGGGCATTGGCCGGTGTCTTGTCGATGGCGTTCGTTACGATGCTCGCAGAACCCGATAGCACGGTATCCATCCCCGGAATCGCTTTGGTGATCACTGGCGCAATCTGTGCGCTGCTCTGCCGCCGCGGCGTCAGCTGGGAAGAATGCCCATTGGCCGAAGGTCCCTGACGACAAGTGGCATCCCAGATATCGGATCTGGCTTGTTGGGCAACGCGCGAATTTTCCGGCTCAGACGCTAAGCGCGCTGATCCGCGTCGATATAGATCCACGCTTCCAGCAAGCCCTTGGCCGTCTCGACCCGGACTTGGACGCGCCGATACTCGCTTCCCTCGAACGCATCGAGCCGTTCCCAGTGTGCCGGCAAGTCCGGCGACACAAAGAGCTGGACGTCGATGTCGTCGCCATCGTCCGCCAGCACCAGGGCCGGGTATCCAAGCGCCGCGCCCCACCCCTTCTGCACCATCGTGCCCTTGACCTTCCCGACCCGCCAATCTCCTTCAAGGTGAGAAAGCTGGTGATGATTGGGCCTGCCGGGTGCGAGCGTTCCATAGGTTGCGAGACGATGGTCGACATTCATGTCGATTGCCTAGCGACGGCGTCGTCCCCCATCAACAAAGGATCGGTTTCAGGGGCGCAGCGAGGAGGCGCCAACCACGGCAAGGGCTCCCGGCAGCTTGGCATCTCCGCCTCAATCGCCACAACCGTTCGTCGGGCCGCGCCATCCGTCCAGCACGAGGTTCGCAGCCCATCGGACAAGAAACTTTGTGTTGGTCGATGGCCTCGCTATCTGACGCGCATGACTCATGACATTCAGATCATCGGTGGCGGCCTGGCCGGTTCCGAAGCCGCCTGGCAACTTGCCGAAGCAGGGTACTGTGTAAAGCTCTCCGAAATGCGCGGCTCGGGCGAGATGACCCCGGCACATCATACCGATGGCCTGGCCGAACTGGTCTGTTCGAACAGCTTTCGCTCCGACGATGCGACCAGCAATGCAGTCGGCCTGCTCCATGCCGAAATGCGCGCGTTCGGCTCGATCATCATGCGCGAGGCCGATATCCACAAGGTGCCGGCCGGCTCCGCGCTGGCGGTCGATCGCGACGGCTTCTCGGCCGGCGTGACCGCTGCGCTGGAGGCGCATCCCAACATCACCATCGTGCGCGAGCGAGTCGACACGATCCCCGCCGACGGCCCGGTGATCATCTCGACCGGACCGCTCACCGCTGCGGGGCTGGCCGAGAGCATTGGTGCTGCGACCGGCTCCGAAGCGCTGGCCTTTTTCGATGCGATCGCGCCGATCGTCCATTTCGACAGCATCGACATGGAGACGGCCTGGTTCCAGTCGCGCTGGAACAAGGGAGAAGGCAAGGATTACATCAACTGCGCCATGGACCGCGATCAGTACGCCGCCTTCCATCAGGGGCTGATTGATGGCGAGAAGACGCCGTTCCGCGACTGGGAAATGGACACGCCCTATTTCGAGGGCTGCATGCCGATCGAGGTGATGGCCGAACGCGGCTTCGACACGCTGCGCTTCGGGCCGATGAAGCCGGTCGGGCTCGACGACCCCAAGACCGGGCGCTGGCCGCATGCCGTGGTCCAGCTGCGCCAGGACAATGCCTCGGGCACCTTGTGGAACATCGTCGGTTTTCAGACCAAGCTGAAACATGCCGAACAGGTCCGCTTGTTTCGCACCATTCCGGGGCTGGAGAATGCCGAGTTCGCGCGGCTCGGCGGGCTGCATCGCAACACCTTCATCCGCTCACCCGTCCTGCTTGATGAAACCCTCCGCCTGAAGGCGCGCCCGACCGTTCGCTTCGCCGGGCAGATCACCGGGTGCGAGGGCTATATCGAAAGCGCCGCGATCGGGTTGCTAGCCGGACGCTTTGCGGCGGCGGAACTGGCCGGCGGCACGCTCGCGCCGCCCCCGGTGGAGACCGCCCTCGGCGCGCTGCTCGGCCATATCACCGGCGGCGCGGAGGCCGAATCCTATCAGCCGATGAACGTCAATTTCGGGCTGTTCCCGCCGATCGAAGGCCGCACCAAAAAGGCCGATCGCAAGAAGATGTACACCGATCGGGCCCGCGCGGCGCTCGAGGAATGGGTAGCAGCCACTGGCGGCCGCGCAGCCTGATTCGATCCAGTATCGAACATGGCATCCTGGATCCTGAAAATATGCCGGGCCAATGCTGGCTGTTACCAACTCACATGATGCGGGCTTATCTTCCACCTGCTTCCCCGGCGAAGGCCGGGGCCCAGTAAGTAAGCATTTGTTGGCTTGGTGCTTGGCGCTTCGCGTTGTCACTTCGACCTTCTCGACTGGGCCCCGGCCTTCGCCGGGGAAGCAGTGAAGTTGGGTCAAGCCATGGCTGGGCACGCGGCGGAAGTCGAAACCGGGAAGCCGCCCCCGCTCTCCTCAGCTGTCCTCGTCCCGCGGTGCGGCAACTGCGGGACAGTCCGGCTTTGCCTTGACCTTGCGCTTCGGCGCAGTCGTGGCGAATTCGACGGCATTCATGCTGCCGGACTTGTCCTTGTCCGCCTCGGCGAACCTGGTGGTCGCCTTGGTCGCCCATTCGTCGAACGACAATTGCCCGTCATGGTTGGTGTCGAGCTTCGCATAGGCCTTGCGGCGCTGCGCGAGATACTCCTCGCGCGCAATAATCCCGTTGCGATCCTTGTCGTAACGGTTGAAGCGCTTCTCCTCCCGCGTCTTGGCGCCAGCCTCCGGGATCGTCTCCGGCATCGCTTCATCGTCATCGGCGACCTGGCCGGCACGCGGCGGGACCGCCGCCAATGGAGAGACCGAACGTGCAGGGCCATTGAACAGCACGACCCCCGCCCCGATCAGCAGCAATGCCGCCACGCCGCCTGCCACATAGCGCCACATCGTCCCACTCTCCCCGTTCTTCAGTCCCGCCGGCGTTATCGCTCAGCCAGGATGAACAGAAGCTAACGTCCCGACAGGCGATGAATCAAGACGCGCCACACGCGTCGCGGCGCGCCCCGCGCAATCGCCTCGCCAAGCGGCACGGCAAGATCAAGCCGCGCAAGATGGGCAAGCGCCCCCAGTGGCCGGCCCGCCCTGCTCCACCGCGCCGCGGTGGCCGCCGCCAATGGCCCCTGCGCCAGGCCAAGCGCGCGGCGTGCGACGTCAGCGTCCTGGATATGCCGCGCCAGGTCGGCCAGCGCCCAACCTCGTCCAGCCGGGGCGACCGGATCGGATGGCGGGATCCCCAGCAAGCTTCCGGCGGCACCGAACAGGATGACGCCGCGCGCCGCATATTGCTCCAGCGTGGCATCATCGGGGAGGTCGGGATCGAGCAACACTTCCCAGGCATCGATCATGTCGGCCAGCCGGGCGCCCGAAATGCCGTGCGGGATCACCTCCGCCGCCAGCGTCGCCAGCACCGGCTCCGCCGGCACGACGCCGCTATCCAGCCGGCTCAGCGCTTCATGCCACCAGGTCAGCCGCATCTGGCCGATCATCGGCTCGCTGGTAGTGCGCAGGACCGCCGCCAACGCATCGTCGAGCGCAAACAGCGCCGACACACCCGCGCGCTGCGAAGGCGGCGCATAGGACAGGGCCAGAATGCGCTCGGGGTCGGTCATCGGCGCAATCGCCTCCCAGATCGTGAGCGTAACGTTAACCACGTCGCTTGAGCCGCGATTATCCCTTCCCGACGCATAGGCCCCTGGTTGGGACCAATACGATTATTGCGGGGCGGCTTAATGTCGGGGATCAGGGCGATCGAGCAAACGGTGGCGCGTGGCTTTCTGGGGCGGCTGGCACGCGACGTCCGTGGCAACACGTTGGCGATCATGGCGGCGGCATTGATCCCTCTCGCGGGGCTGGTCGGCGGAGGCATCGACATCAGTCGCATGTACATCACCAAGACGCGACTGCAACACGCCTGCGATGCCGGCGCCCTCGCTGGCCGCAAGGCGATGGGCGGCGGCGTATGGGGTACCGACGATAATGACGTGGCGAAGCAATTCTTCGATGCCAATTTTCAATCGGGCTCCTATGGTTCGGGAACGGTCTCGAAAACGTTCACGGAAAGCGCAGGTAAAGTATCGGGCAGCGCATCGACGGTGCTGCCGATGACACTGATGAAGATCTTTCAGAAGTCGACCGAAACGCTGTCCGTTACCTGTGACGCAGAAATGCGATTGCCCAATACCGATGTGATGTTCGTACTCGATAACACCGGTTCCATGGGTGACACACTGGCTGGCGACACAGCGCCCAAGCTCGACGGCCTGAAGATTGCGGTGAAATGTTTCTATGAGATCGTCGCCCGACTGAACACCAACGCTACCTGTGTTGCGGGCACGCCAAGTGGGGGGACCGGCGATCAGGTACAGGTCCGCTTCGGCTTTGTGCCCTATGACACCAACGTCAACGTCGGCTATTTGCTGCCCAGCAGCTATTTTGCCGACAGCTGGCCGTACCAGTCTCGCGAGCGAACGACGGTGTACGGCCTGTTTTCGTCGTGGGACAGTTCGACCCGCAATGCCCAGGCCTATGGTGCATGGGTCGACACATCGGTCGCTGCGGTGACGATCAACAAGAACAGCAGTTGCAGCAGTTCGACCACCGGGATCGCGGTGCCGGCCGATACCTATACCATCAACGGCAATCCAAGTTCGTGGGCCGACCAGGAATCCGCTACGCAATGGCGTGCCTATGTGATGACCAAGCATCGCAACTATACCATCAATTCGACCGGAACATCGGGCAACAACCGAACCTGCAAGCTGCAGTACCGTGAACGGCAGCTGGAACGACGGGCATTTTGGAATCGCTCGACCCAGAATGTTGCCAATGTCCTGCCTTTCCCGGCCTGGTTGTACAAGCAGACGAATCTGAATGTTTCCGGCCTGAAGAACGGCAGCGGCTGGAACAGCAGCATGACGCTGCCCATCGGCGACAATCATACCGACATGACGGTAACATGGGACGGTTGCGTCGAGGAACGCCACACCGTGCGTCAGGCAAGCTACAGCCCGATCCCGGCCGGCGCCAACGATCTCGATATCGATTCCGCACCATCGGCAAGCAACACGGAAACCCAATGGGGGCCCGTCCTCAATCAGGTCATCTACCCCCGCAAGAGCAGCTATTCCAATAGTGGTTCATACACGACGGACGATGTCACCACCTTCAACCAGAGCTATACTGGCGAAAGCTATTCCTGCCTCACTTCGGCAACCAAGATGAAGAAATGGACCGATCCGAGCGTTTTTGACGCCTATGTCGATTCTCTTCACAAGGGCAGCAACACATATCATGACATCGGCCTGGTCTGGGGCGCGCGCTTGTTGTCCCCGACCGGAATCTTCCGCGCGGAGAATGAATTCACACTGCCCAACACCCTGCCGAACGGAACCACAGTTCCCGGCGGCGGAGAGATTGAGCGCCACCTGATCTTCATGACGGACGGTGAATCCTGTACCAGCACGATGAATTATCAGGCTTATGGTTTGGCCTGGTACGATCGGCGGCAAACCGATCCGTCGCAGGTCCCGACCAGCGGCTGCTCTTCCGACAGCCAGCCGGGCACGTTGACCGATCAGGTCAATGCACGGACCAACGCATTGTGCACGGCGATCAAGAACAAGAACATCACCTTGTGGGTGATCTGGTTCGGCGCGAGCGCACCGGCGGTTGAAACACAGATGCGCACCTGCGCCACATCGGGCCGGTTCTTTTCCGCACGCAATTCACCAGAGCTTCAGCGGACATTTGCCGACATCGCCAATCAGATTTCGCAGCTGAGGCTGACACGATGAGCCGCAAAGCATTTGCCCGGATCGCCGCCGACAGACGCGGCGTGACGGCCATCGAGTTCGCAATCGTCGCGCCGGTCATGGGATTGCTGCTGCTCGGCGCCTTCGACACCGCCCATTCGCTCTACATGAGGGCAGTGCTGCAAGGCGTTGTACAGAAGGTCGCCCGAGATGGAGCCTTGGAATCGGGTACCGCAGAAGCTCAGCAGATTGCGCTCGATAACAAGGTGCGTGCTTCCGTGCGCGCGATCGCCACCAATGCGACCATCACTTTCAGCCGCAGATTCTTTCGCAGCTATGACGCCATCGCGACTCCGGTGGCCGAGCCATTTACCGACACCAACCATAACGGCACTTGTGATGAGGGTGAACCGTATCAGGATGAGAACGGAACCAACACCTGGGACGCAGACGGTGGTGGCAGCGGCCAGGGCAACGCCAAGGACCGCACCGTCTACACCGTGTCCGTTAGCTATCCGCGCTTCTTCCCGCTCTACAACCTGATTGCCACGACTCCGGCGGCGCGGGCCGAAGCAAGCACGACCCGCATCTCCGCGACGACGGTGCTCGAAAACCAGCCTTTCAGCGACCAGAGCAATTACGTCGGTATCGTAAAGTACTGCCCATTATGAATATCACCCTCCTTCGCATCACGCGCCGTTTATGGGTCAGCAGGAGCGGCACGGCGGTGCTTGAATTCGCCTTTGTCCTGCCGATTCTGGTCCTGATGAGCCTGACCGGCGCCGAATTGACCAATTACATCACGGTCAAGATGCGGATCAGCCAGATCGCGCTTCATGTCGCGGACAATGCCGCGCGCATGGGTAATGGAAGCCAGTTGAGCGCAAAAACGGTGACGGAGACCGACGTCAACGACCTGCTGACAGGTGCCCAATTGCAAGCGGGCGAAATCCCGCTCTACGGCCATGGCCGGGTAATTCTCTCGAGTCTTGAAATCGATCCGGCACATGCCGGAAAGTACCGGATCAAATGGCAGCGGTGTCGCGGCACGAAGACCGACCATGTCTCGACCTATGGTTTGGCAGGCCGCGATAATATGGACGGAATGGGCCCGGCCACCCGCCAGGTGACCGTCCAGAACAGCAATGCGACAATGTATGTCGAGGTATATTACGAATATGTACCGCTGATCGGTCTGGGCTCACTCGCACCGAGCAGAGATTTCGTCGAGGTCGCGTCAATGTCGGTGCGCGACCGGCGGGACCTCACCACCAAGACGACATCCCAGGGCGAGGAACTGCTCAATACCGAAGGTGCCGCGATATCGCGCTGCTGAATTCGGCATTGGTCCGGCTCTTATCCCTGACCGGGATGGCCCGGTCAGGGATTAATTTCGCTAGCGGTACGTCACCTTCTTCACCGCCTCGACAATCTTGGCCGAACTGACCAGCGCGAGCTTTTCGAGGTTGGCCGCATAAGGCAGCGGCACATCCTCATTGGCGACGCGCAGGATCGGGGCATCGAGGTCGTCAAACCCTTCTTCCATGCAGATCGCGACGATCTCCGACGCGATCGAGCAGGTCGCCCAGCCTTCTTCGACCACGACCATGCGGTTGGTCTTTTTCAGGCTCCTGAGCACTGCCTGCTTGTCGAGCGGGCGCAACGTGCGCAGATCGATGACCTCGGCGTCGATGCCTTCCTTGGCCAGCTCCTCGGCAGCCTCGAGCGACAGGCCGACACCGATCGAATAGCTGACGATCGTCACATCCTTGCCCTCGCGCATGGTGCGCGCCTTGCCGATCGGCAGGACATAATCGTCCAGCTTCGGCACTTCGAAAGTGCGGCCATAGAGTAGTTCGTTTTCGAGGAACACGACCGGATCCTCGCTGCGGATCGCGGCCTTCATCAGGCCCTTGGCGTCGGCCGCGTCATAGGGCGCGATGACGATCAGACCGGGTACGCTGGCATACCACGGGCCGTAATTCTGGCTGTGCTGCGCGCCGACCCGGCTCGCCGCGCCATTGGGTCCGCGGAACACGATCGGGCAGCGCATCTGGCCGCCCGACATGTAGTTGGTCTTGGCGGCAGAATTCACGATGTGGTCGATCGCCTGCATCGCAAAGTTGAAGGTCATGAACTCGACGATCGGGCGCAAACCGCCCATCGCCGCGCCGGTACCGACGCCGGCAAAGCCATATTCGGTGATCGGCGTGTCGATCACGCGCTTGTCGCCGAATTCGTCGAGCAGGCCCTGGCTGACCTTGTAGGCGCCCTGATATTGCGCGACTTCCTCGCCCATCAGGAACACGCGATCGTCGCGGCGCATTTCCTCGGCCATCGCGTCGCGCAGCGCTTCGCGCAGCGTGAGCTTGACCATCTCGGTCCCGGCCGGGATCGCCGGGTCGGTCGGACCGTCATATTTGGTCGGCTCATGACCTGCACCGGTCTTGACCTGCGGTTGCGGCGCCGGCGTTTCGGAAGCCTTTTCAGTCGGCTGTTCCGCCTTGGGTGCCGGTTGGGCAGGCGCAGGCGGGGCCGCGGTCGCATCCTCACCCTCGGCATTCAGCGTGGCGATGACGGTGCCGACCTTCACATTGTCGGTACCTTCGGCGACCAGGATCTTGCCGATCGTGCCTTCATCGACCGCTTCGAACTCCATTGTCGCCTTGTCGGTCTCGATCTCGGCCATGATGTCGCCGGACTTGACCGTATCGCCTTCCTTCACGAGCCATTTGGCAAGCGTGCCCTCCTCCATCGTCGGGGAGAGCGCGGGCATCTTGATTTCAATCGGCATCAGTAGGTTTCCACCAGCACGTCGGTATAGAGTTCGGCGGGCTCCGGTTCGGGCGCGCTCTCGGCAAAGTCGGCGGCTTCGTTGACGATCTTGCGGATTTCCTGTTCGATCGTCTTGAGTTCGTCCTCCTTGACGCCCTCCGCTTCGAGCAGTTTCTTGCAATGATCGATCGGGTCGGACTTGTCGCGCACCGCCTGGACTTCGTCACGGCTGCGATATTTCGCCGGGTCGGACATCGAATGGCCGCGATAGCGATAGGTCTTCATTTCGAGGATGATCGGCCCCTTGCCGGCGCGGACCCAGGCCAGCGCCTCTTCCGCCGCACCGCGTGCCGCCAGCACGTCCATGCCGTCGACCTGGATGCCGGGAATGCGGAAGCTTTCGCCGCGGCGATAGAGCTGGTCTTCCGCCGAGGAGCGGTTGACGCTGGTGCCCATCGCGTACTGGTTGTTCTCGATCACATAGATGACCGGCAGCTTCCACAGCTCGGCCATGTTGAAGCTCTCGTAAACTTGGCCCTGATTCGACGCGCCATCGCCGAAATAAGCGAGGCACACGCCGCCATCGCCCTTGTATTTGTGGCTGAAGCCAAGGCCGGTACCGAGCGAGACCTGCGCGCCGACGATGCCGTGGCCGCCATAGAATTTATGCTCGACGCTGAACATGTGCATCGAGCCACCCTTGCCCTTGGAGATGCCGGCCTGACGCCCGGTCAGCTCCGCCATGACGTCCTTGGGCGGGATACCGCAGAGCAGCATATGACCGTGATCGCGATAGCCGGTAATCACGCTGTCCTTGTCCGACAGCGCGGATTGCAGGCCGACCGCGACCGCTTCCTGGCCGATATAGAGGTGGCAGAATCCGCCGATCAGGCCGAGTCCGTAAAGCTGCCCGGCCTTCTCTTCGAAGCGGCGAATGAGCAGCATCTGCTTGTAGAATTCAAGCAGTTCCTCCTTCGACGCCTTGTAGAGCTTGGGCTCGTCGGGGCGTTCGCGGTTGGGCGTCGGCGGTTCAGCTTTGCGGGCGGCTGGTTTGTTAGCGGCGGGGGCTTTTGCCACGATGGGAAAACCTCGTTTCCGTAGGGGAGGAAGCGGTGCCTATAAGCCCCTTTCGGGCCGGACATCAATCGTCTGGGAAAACAGGCGAAGTTTGCGCCTGCAAAGCAATCGGCGATTGCCCCGCCGCAATCCTCGCGCCTAAAGGTCTCGGCAATGGCCTCCGCCCCGCACCCCTTCCGCATTGCCAATTTCCGCGCCTATTGGGCGGCGCGTTTCGCCATGACGATCGCGCAGAACGCGATGATCATCGTGATCGGCTGGCAGACCTACACCATCGCGCGCCAGACCATGTCGCCCAGCGCCGCCGCGGCGCAGCTCGGGCTGATCGGCCTGTTGCAGTTCGTGCCGCTGTTCGTGACCACGCCGATCAGCGGCTGGGTCGCCGACCGCTTCGACCGCCGCTGGATCACGCGCGTGACGGTGACGTTGCAGCTCGGCTGTGCACTGATTCTCGCGTCGGTCACGCTCGACGGCGCCATGACTCTGCCGGTGCTGTTCGGGGTCGCCGTACTGCTTGGCCTTGCGCGTGCCTTTTCCGGTCCCGCCTTCAGTGCGCTCGCCCCCAATCTGGTCCCACGCGAAGTATTGCCGACCGCGATCGCGCTCAGCTCGATCTCCTGGCAGGTCGGCACGATCATCGGCCCGGCGGTCGGCGGATTCGCTTATGCGATCACCCCTTCGGGCGCGTATTGGCTCGCCAGCGCGCTGTTCGCCATCGCTTTGGTCTGTGTATTCCTGATCGGCAAGGTGCCGCGCTCCATTGCCGTCGGCAACGCTCATCCGCTGAAGCAGATCGCCGACGGCCTGACCTATGTGTGGCAGAACAAGATGGTGTTCGGCACGATCACGCTCGACCTGTTCGCGGTCTTCCTGGCCGGCACCAGTGCGCTGCTGCCGATCTATGCGCACGATATCCTGAAGGTCGGCCCACAGGGGTTGAGCGCGCTCGCCGCGGCACCCGCCGTCGGCGCTTCGATCGTCGCGCTGTTCTTCTCGTTCCGCCCGCTCAAGACCAATGTCGGCCCAAAGATGCTCGTTGCGGTGCTGGTCTATGGCACCGCGACGATCGTCTTCGGCCTGTCGCAGATCATGGTACTCAGCCTGATCGCCCTTGCAGTGGCGGGCGCTGCCGACATGTTCTCGGTCTATATCCGCCAGTCGCTGATTCAACTCTACACGCCGGACGACAAGCGCGGCCGGGTCGGCGCGGTCTCGCAATTGACCATTTCGGCCTCCAATGAACTGGGCGAGGCCGAATCGGGGTTCCTCGCCGCAGGGCTGGGGCCGGTCGGCGCAGTGCTGGTTGGCGGCGGCGGGGCGATTGTGGTCACGATCCTGTGGACCTATCTGTTCCCCAGCATCCGCAACGCAAAGACGTTCGATCCACCCGAAACGGCGCGAGACGCCGCAGACATTGAGATGGAGGCAGCACGATGAAAGCCAGCACGATCCTCGAGACGATCGGCAACACCCCGCACATCCGCGTGGCGAAACTGTTCCCCGACCGCGAAGTATGGATCAAGTCGGAGCGCTCCAATCCCGGCGGATCGATCAAGGACCGCATCGCGCTCGCCATGGTCGAGGCGGCGGAAGCCTCGGGCGACCTGAAGCCCGGCGGAACGATCATCGAACCGACCAGCGGCAATACCGGCGTCGGCCTGGCGATGGTCGCCGCGGTCAAGGGTTACAAGCTGGTGCTGGTGATGCCGGAGAGCATGTCGCTCGAACGCCGCCGCCTGATGCTTGCTTATGGCGCGACCTTCGACCTGACGCCGCGCGAAAAGGGCATGAAGGGCGCGATCGAGCGCGCGCTCGAGCTGGTCGATCAGACCCCCGGCGCCTGGATGCCGCAACAGTTCGAGAACCCGGCCAACATCGCGGTCCATACCCGCACCACGGCGCTGGAGATCCTCAATGATTTCCGCGATTCGCCGATCGACGTGATCATCACCGGCGTCGGCACCGGCGGCCATATCACCGGCGTCGCCGAGACGCTCAAGAAGGAATGGCCTGACCTCAAAGTCTATGCGGTCGAGCCCGAGGCCTCGCCGGTCATTTCCGGCGGCCAGCCCGGCCCGCACCCGATCCAGGGCATTGGCGCGGGCTTCGTGCCGGCCAATCTCCATACCCAGGCGATCGACGGCGCGATCAAGGTCGAGGCCGGCGCCGCCAAGGATTTCGCACGCCGCGCAGCGACCGAGGAAGGCATGCTCGTCGGGATCAGCTCAGGCGCGACGCTTGCCGCGATCAGCCAGAAGCTGGCCGAGCTGCCGGCGAATGTCCGGGTGCTCGGGTTCAACTATGACACTGGTGAGCGCTATCTGTCGGTGCCGGACTTCCTCCCGGAAAGCTGACCAACCCTTTTATCACTTCTTTTATATCGCTTCCCGGGCGAAGGCCGGGGAAGCGATATAAAAATGGGCAAAGCCGCCATTCGCATGCCCGATTTCTCATTCCCGGCATTCTGCGCTAAAGGCCGCTGCCCGATCCGCCAGGAGCCGACCGTGATCCCCTTCCCGCTCCAGACCGACCGCTGCTGACGCCCCTTCCGTGACCAGAATCCCCTACCCTCGCCGGTTCGAGCGTCGCGATGCGGCCGGGCATCGCGCTTCGGCTGCTGCTCGCCCTGCTGGCAATCGCCGCCATCGCCGTGCCGGCATTGATCGTCATCTTTGCACCGCCGGTCCGGCCGTATCGCCACATCGTCATGCCGCCGCAGCGTATCGTCCCCCAGGCGGAACTGCCGCCGGTCGAACCGCTCAAATATCAGGACCTGCCGCCGGACGATGCGCGCAGCTTCAACGCGACGATTCCCTATTCGACCGCGCCCAATCCCGCGGCGCGACCCTTCGCGCTGGATGGGACAGATGAGGACAAGGCACGCGCGATCGACTGCATGGCCGCGGCCGTGCTGTACGAGGCAGGCGACGATACGCTCGGCCAGCGCTCCGTGGCGCAGGTCATCATCAACCGCACCCGCCATCCCGCCTTTCCCAAGACGATCTGCGGCGTAGTGTTCCAGGGGTCGGAGCGCTCCACCGGCTGCCAGTTCACCTTCACCTGCGATGGCGCACTCGTCCGGCACCGCTGGTCGGATGTGGCATGGAAACGGGCGCGGGAGACCGCGATCCTGGCGCTGACCGGCTCGGTGTTCAAACCGGTCGGCTATTCGACGCATTATCACACCGACTGGGTGGTGCCGTATTGGAGCTCGAGCCTCGACAAGGTCACCAAGGTCCGCACCCATCTGTTCTTCCGCTGGACCGGCTGGTGGGGCACGCCGCCTGCATTCGGCCGGCGCGTCCTGTCGAGCGAGCCGGTCATCGCGAAGCTTGCCGCATTGTCCGACGCGCACCGGATGGGCGCCGCGCTGGAGGAGGCGGCCGCAGCGACGATCGAAGGCGCCGCGCTCGCCGGCACCCTGCCGCCGCCGATCGCGACCGATACGAACAGCTTTCTCATCACGCTTGATGCAAAAATGCCGCCCGAAAGCTTTGCCACGCTGGCCTCGGCAACCTGCGGCGAGCGGCCCTATTGCAAGGTCATGGCATGGAACAGCAAGGCCAAGACCCCGGCCGCGCTGCCGCTGCAGTCCAATCAGGTCGCGGCCATGTCGTTCAGCTATCTGCGCGACCGTGCCAAGGGCTATGACAAGGCCTTGTGGAATTGCGCCGAATATCGTCGCCCCGACCTGAACCAGTGCATGAAGCTGCAGGTGTTCGTGCCCGTGGTTCGCCCGACCGAGACCTTCCGGCTCGAAAACCTGCCCGGCGCGCGGGTCCTGCCGCCGCCATTGTCGACCACGCTGAAACCGGCAACGGACGGCCTGACCGGTGTCCGACGCCGCAGCGAGTTTTCAGCCAGCCCGATAAAGCCGGCGCCGCAGCCGACCACAATACCGGCAACCAGACCGTAAGTCGCCCGATGCGGCCCCCGGGCGAGGCAGCGCATCGGGATAATGAGCGCGGAAGCGTCTAAAATCAGATGGCTCTGAAATTACCCTTTTCTGTCATCCCCGCGAAAGCGGGAATGACGGTGGCGGGTTAATCAGAGGTCACGCTGCTCCAGTCGCCGTCCGCCCCTCAGGCAGCCGCGAACATCTCCGGCGGCAGCGTCATCAACGCTTCCGCACCGCCCTCGATCTTGCGGCGCAGCGCACCGGCGTCAGGCATGATCCGCTCGGCGAAGTAACGCGCGGTCACCAGCTTGGCGTCGAGGAAAGCGGCATCGCCCTCGCCCGCCGCCTTCAGCGCCACCGCGGCCTTCGCCATGCGCAGCCACATCAGGCCAGTCGCGACAATGCCCATGATGTGCATATAGCTGTGCGCGCCGGCGCCGACATTGTCGGGGTTCTGCATGCCGTTCTGCATGAACCACATGGTCGCCGCCTGCAGCTCGCCGGCTGCCTTTTCGAGCGCCGTCGCGAACGCGGCGGTGGCCGGATCTGCCTTGCCCGCCGCGACATCGTCGGCGACGACCTTGAAGAAGGCCTGCACCGCGCGGCCGCCATTCTGCGCCAGCTTGCGGCCGACCAGGTCCATCGCCTGCACGCCGTTGGTGCCTTCGTAGATCATCGCGATCCGGGCATCGCGGACATATTGCTCCATGCCCCACTCGGCGATGTAGCCATGGCCGCCATAGACCTGCTGCGCATTGGTCGCGATGTCATAGCCCTTGTCGGTGCCATAGCCCTTGATCACCGGGGTGAGCAGGCCGATCAGATCGGCGGCGAGCTGCTTCTCCTCATCGGTCGCCGCGGCATGCTCCAGATCGACCTGCAGCGCTCCCCACAGGCACAATGCGCGCAGTCCTTCGGTCAGCGCCTTGGCATCCATCAGCATGCGGCGAATGTCGGGATGGACGAACAGCGTGTCGGCCTTTTCGTTCGGCTCCTTCGGCCCGGTCAGCGCGCGGCCCTGACGGCGATCCTGCGCATATTGCACCGCATTCTGATAGGCCGTCTCGCCCACTGCCAGTCCCTGCAGCCCGACGCCAAGCCGCGCGGCGTTCATCATGATGAACATCGCGGCGAGACCCTTCATCTCGTCGCCGACCAGCCAGCCGATCGCACCATCATAATTCATCACGCAGGTCGAATTGGCGTGGATGCCCATCTTGTGCTCGATCGAGCCACACGACACCGCATTGCGCGCGCCCAGCGCCCCATCGTCACCGACCATGAACTTCGGCACAACGAACAGCGAAATGCCCTTCGAGCTGTCCGGCGCGCCCGGCGTCTTGGCCAGCACGAGGTGAATGATGTTCTCGGTCAGGTCATGCTCGCCCGACGAGATGAAGATCTTGGTGCCGGTGATCGCATAGCTGCCATCGGCCTGCGGCTCGGCACGGGTGCGGATCAGACCGAGATCGGTGCCGCATTGCGGCTCGGTCAGGTTCATGGTGCCGCCCCATTTGCCCGACACCATGTTGGGGACATACTTCGTCTGCTGCTCGGGCGTGCCCTTGACCAGCAAAGCGGCGATCGCACCATGCGTTAGGCCGGGATACATGGCGAACGCCATGTTCGAGGAGATCATGAATTCCTGGAACGCGGTCGACACGACATGCGGCATTGCCTGGCCGCCGAATTCCTCCGGCGCGGACAAGGTGCCCCAGCCGGATTCGACGAACGCCTGATAGGCTTCCTTGAACCCGGCGGGTGTGGTCACGCTGCCATCGTCATGACGCGTGCAGCCTTCCTGGTCACCCGAATGGTTGAGCGGGAACAGCACTTCGGCAACGAACTTGCCGCCCTCGTCGAGCACTGCGTCGACCACATCGGGGGTCGCGTTCTGGAAACCCGGCAGATTGGCGTAACGGTCGAGCCCGACGACATGCTCGAGAATGAAGCGCACGTCGCGAACCGGGGGCGTATATTGCGGCATTGTAAGTCCTTCAGCCTTGCTGGAATTCAGGGAATCTGGGAATTTTCGAGGACGGCGACAAAGTCGGTGAGTTCGGCGATCGCCGCATCGATGTCCTGTTTCTGCGATGCCAGCAGCGCGACTCGCTCGCGGCAGCGCTCGATGGTCACCTGGCGCTGCGCCTTGCGGCCATCGCCAATGTCGTAAAGATCGATCATCTCGCGGATTTCGGTCAGCGAAAAGCCGACGCGCTTGCCGCGCAGGATCCAGGCAAGCCGTGCGCGATCGCGATGCGAATAGATGCGCGTCGTGCCGCGTCGTTCGGGGGCGATCAGCCCCTCGTCCTCATAGAAACGCAAGGCGCGAGCGGTCACGCCGAACTCGGCGGACAAATCGGAGATCGAAAAATGATCCCGATCGGCACGTTGCGGAACGACGGCATAGGCGGCGACGGTCGACATGCCGCGCATTCTAGTGCCGCTTACGTGAACGTCAATGTCAATTGGCACCGCCGCAAAGCAGTTTGCCTTTCGCGTCACGCAGCGTGGAGGCTTCCGAGATCGATTCGCTCAACCGGTCGACATTGAGCGCGGCGATCGAGGCACGGCGTTCGCACAGTTTCGCGCAGGCGTCGGGCACCTTGCCCGGGAATGCGATTCGGTCGCCTTCGAATCGCGCGTCGAAACTGCAGCCCGGTGCGATGGGGAAATCGAGCGTCAGCGTCTCTCCTGCCCGCGTGACCACCCCGCTGCCTCCGCAATTCTGATCGCCATAATCGACGAACACGCCAATCCGGTAGGCGCTGGCGGCGGGAACGATGCACACCCGGTCGGTGTCGCGGGCATAGAGCCCGGTAATGTCACTGCTGTCGGGATCGGGAATCACACCGGCCTCGATCGCCGCGGCCTCCAGCCCGTTCGCCGGCGTCGCCTTTTTGGCCGGCGACTCCGGCTGGCGCGAACAGGCGGCCAGCGCCAGCAAGAGCAGGATCGGCCTGGCTTTCACTCTACCGGGCTCAGCGCATCGCCATCGATCCGGCGGTAGAAGCAACTTCGCTCACCCGTGTGGCAGGCAGGACCGGCGGGATCGACGATCAGCCAGATCGCATCCTGGTCGCAATCGATGCGGATATCGGTGACGTGCAGGACATGCCCCGACGTCTCGCCCTTTTTCCACAGCTTGCTCCGGCTGCGCGACCAGAAATGCGCCTCTCTGGTGGCGATCGTCGCGGCGAGCGCATCGGCATTCATGTGCGCGAGCATCAGCAGTTCACCGGTCGCACGGTCGGTCGCGACGGCGGTGATCAGGCCGTTCGCATCGTAATTGGGGTTCAGCTCGAGGCCGATATCGCGGGAATCAGGCATGGCCCAGCCATACGCCGGGCGCGAAGCGGGCGAAAGCGGGCGGCTCACACCAAGTCTCGCTGATCGCCCCTTCCTTTGTGCTCCCGCGAAGGCGGGAGCCCAGACTGGGTCCCCGCCTTCGCGGGGACACAAGCTTCCTCGCCTAGATTCGGTATCCCCGACTCACCCCTTGCGAATCACCTTGACCAGTTCGGCCTTGTCCATCCTCGAGCGGCCCTCGAGGCCGATCTCGCGCGCCTCCTTCAGCAGATCCGCCTTGCTGCGATCCTCCAGCTGGGTGCTGCGATGGTCGAGCGTGCCGGCCGCCTTGGCGTTGGCGATCCGCGCGGCTTTCTCCTTCGACGCGCCGTCGCGGCGCAAATCCTCATAGAGCTTGTCGTTCTTGACCGTCGGGCCGTGATTTTTGACCATGACTAAGTGCCTCCTGATCCACGGAAAACTGCCGATGCGGCAGATTGGTCCCGATCGATGTGACAAAAACGCGACAAACGCGGATCGCATGCCTATATGGCGGGCGCCGCTTACTCCCCGAAGGGCGCCATGCTGACAACCAATCCGTTCGACCTCCCCGATGCAAATGGGGACAAGCTGCGCGAAGAGTGCGGCATCTTTGGCGCCTCGGGCAGCGAAGGCGCCGCCGCGCTCGTCGCGCTCGGCCTGCACGCGCTGCAGCACCGTGGCCAGGAGGCGGCGGGAATCACCAGTTTCGACGGTGCCGAATTCCACACGCACCGCGCAATGGGCCATGTCGCGGGCAATTTCGACAGCCCGGCGATCATCGGCCAGCTGCGCGGCAATGTCGCCTGCGGCCATGTGCGCTATTCGACCACCGGCGAGACCGCGCTGCGCAACGTCCAGCCGCTTTATGCCGATCTCGCCTCGGGCGGCTTCGCCATCGCGCATAACGGCAATATCTCGAATGCGATGCGGCTGCGGCGCGACCTGGTGCGGCGTGGCTCGATCTTCCAGTCGACCTCCGACACCGAGACGATCATCCATCTCGTCGCCACCTCCAACTACCGCACCTTTGTCGACAAGTTCATCGACGCGCTGAAGCGGGTCGAGGGCGCCTATTCGCTGATCGTGATGACGCCGGAAGGCATGATCGCCTGCCGCGATCCGCTCGGCATCCGTCCGCTGGTGATGGGCAAGCTCGACGATGCGATCATCTTCGCGTCGGAAACCGTCGCGCTCGACGTGGTCGGGGCGACCTTCGTGCGCTCGATCGACCCGGGCGAGCTGGTCATCGTCAAGGGCAGCGAGGTATCGTCGCATCGCCCCTTCGCGCCGACCGAACCGCGGCCCTGCATCTTCGAATATGTCTATTTCTCGCGCCCCGATTCGATCTCGGAGGACCGCAGCGTCTATACCGTACGCAAGGAAATCGGTGCGCAGCTGGCGATCGAAAGCCCGGTCGATGCCGACCTGGTCATCCCGGTGCCGGATTCGGGCACGCCCGCCGCGATCGGCTATGCCCAGCAATCGGGCATTCCGTTCGAACTCGGCATCATCCGCTCGCACTATGTCGGGCGCACCTTCATCCAGCCCAACAACGAGGTCCGGCATCTCGGCGTCAAGCTGAAGCACAATGCCAATCGCGCGCTGATCAAGGGCAAGCGAGTCGTCCTGATCGATGATTCGATCGTGCGCGGCACGACTTCCCTGAAGATCGTGCAGATGATGCGCGATGCCGGCGCGGCCGAGGTGCATATGCGCATCGCCAGCCCGCCGACCCGGCACAGCTGCTTCTACGGCGTCGATACGCCGGAGCGTGGCAAGCTGCTCGCCGCCAACATGAACATCGACGAGATGAACAGCTATATCCAGGCCGACAGCCTGGCGTTCGTGTCGATCGACGGCCTGTACAAGGCGCTGGGCGAAGCGAATCGGTCGGATACCCGGCCGAGCCATTGCGACGCCTGCTTCACCGGCGATTATCCGACCATGCTGACCGATCATGACGACGTCGCATCGGTCGATCAGTTCGCGCTGCTGGCCGAGCGGGTCAGCTAAGCCAAATTCTCAAACGTCACGCTGACCCCCGGCCCTTGGGCGGCGGGGGGTGGCGGAGGAAGAATGATGACCGACAAACCCTTCGCCAACCAGATCGCCCTCGTCACCGGCGCGAGCCGCGGGATCGGCGCCGCGACCGCAAAGGCGCTTGCCGCGGCGGGCGCGCATGTCGTGCTGACCGCGCGCACCGCCAAGGACCTGGAAGAGGTCGAGACCGCGATCTTCGACGCCGGCGGCAGCGCAACGATCGCGCCGCTCGACCTGACCGAGACCGACAGCATCGCCCGACTCGGTGCGGCGATCGGCGAACGCTGGGAACAGCTCGACATCATGGTGCTGAATGCCGGCATGCTCGGCAGTCTCGCGCCGGTACCGGCGATCGATGCGAAGGAACTGGCGCAGGTCCTGACGCTCAACGTCAGCGCCCAGGCCGCGCTGATCGCTGCGTTCGATCCGATGCTGCGCAAATCGCCGCGTGCCCGCCTGCTCGGCATCACCTCCAGCGTGGGGCGCAAGCCGCGCGCCTTCTGGGGGCTGTATGGCGCATCCAAGGCCGCGTTCGAGACGCTGATCGCGGCCTATGGCGACGAGATGCAGCGAATCAGCTCGATCCGCACCGCGATCATCGATCCCGGCGCGACCCGCACCGCGATGCGCGCGCGCGCCTATCCCGGCGAGGACCCCGCCTCGGTCAAGGAACCGGAAGTGGTAGCGAACCGGATCGTCGCGCTGCTCGCCGATGATTTCGACACCGGGCATTTCGAGCGGATCGACTGATTGAGACTGACATAGTCCCGAACTTGTTTGGCGCTTATTCCCTTTACATAAGGAAGCTTGTGCTCCCGCGAAGGCGGGAGCCCAGACTGGGTCCCCGCCTTCGCGGGGACACAAGGAGGGGGCGATCCCCCTCGACTATGCCAATCCCTTGACCGAAGGGGCTAAGCACCGAGCAGAAACCAGGACCTACTTCCCCGCCGCCTCGATCACCTGAAGCTGAAACACCGCCCGCTCCGCCTTCAGATCGTCGCCGGTCGCTTTCGGCCAGGCACCCGACACCGCGATGACGATCTTCTTTGCCGGGTCGATGAAGATGCTCTGGCCGAAAATCCCCTGCGCGCCGAAATAGCCGTTGGGATAAGTCCACCATTGATAGCCATAGCCATAAGCCGGCGAGGTCTCGACCTGCGCGCGAGTCGCATCGGCGAACCAGCCGGCGGGCACGATGCCCTTGCCGCCGTCGAGCACCAGCTGGCCCATCCGCGCATAATCGCGCAGCGAGACCGACAGGCAGCAGCCGCCGATTTCCTGGCCCGACTGATCGATCATCCAAAACGCGTCGCGCTCCATGCCATAGGGCTTCCACACCTTCTCGCTGAGATAGGTTGCGAGCGGCTTGCCGGTGGCCTTGGTCACCAGCACCCCGATCAGATTGGTCTCGCCGGTCTTGTAGACCCATTTCTCGCCCGGCGGTGTTTCGCGCGGCAAGGTGCGCATATAGGCGACCGTGGGATCGACGCCCGCCGGCACCGGCTTGGCATACATCGTCGCCACGTCGGATTTCGGATCGGTATAATTCTCGTTCCATCTGACGCCCGAGGTCATCGTCAGCAGTTGCTTGATGGTCACGCCGTCATAGCCGCTGCCGGCCAGGTCGGGGATATATTTGGTCACCGGCTCCGACACCGACTTGATATAGCCGTCGCGGATCGCAGCGCCGACCAGGGTCGAGCTGAACGACTTGGCGACCGAGAAGGATGTGTAACGCCCCTCGGCGGAATAGCCCCGGGCATAGCGTTCGAGCCGGATCTTGCCGTCCTGCAGGACGATCAGGCCGGCGACATTCTGCGCCGCCATATAGGCGTCGACCACCGCGGCATCGAGCGGCAGCGGCTTGCCCTGCGGCAATGGATGGATCTTGCCTCCCGCCTTGACGATATGGCCGGGAAACAGTTTCTCCATGGCCGGGAAGTTCTCGTCGCGCTGTGCTTGCGACCAGAACAGGATGGTCGCACCCGCGCTGCGCAATTTGTCCGCATCGCCGGTCGAAAGGCGGACTTCAGGCGATTCGACCGCTTGCGCATGGCTCCGCTCGACATGAGTTGCGACCCCCGCCAGCGCCACCGCGCCCAATATCGCCAGCCGCCGCATCCTCATCTCCCCTTTTATTGTTTTACCAGCGTCACTTGCGCGACATCGATACCGCCGCCGCGAAATCCGCCTTCGCAATACATCAGATAATAGCGCCACAAGTCCACGAAATCCGTATCGAATTCCGGCGGAAGCTGCCCTGCCTCGACCGCGGCATCGAAATTCACCCGCCAGCGTCGCAGCGTTTCGGCATAATGCTGGCCGAAGCCGACCCGGTCCTGCCAGGCCAGCCCGTTGCGCTCGGCGAGCGCACGGAAACGGCTTTCCGACAGCAGCATGCCGCCCGGAAAAACGAAGCGCTGGATGAAATCGACGTTGCGCGCATACCCCTCGAACAGCGCGTCATCGATGATGATATACTGGATCGCGGCGCGACCGCCGGGTTTCAGCGCATCGGCAATGGCGCGAAGATAGGCCGGCCAATATCGCTGCCCGACCGCCTCGACCATCTCGATACTGACCACCGCGTCATAGCTTCCGGCGACATCGCGATAATCTGTCAGCGAAACGGTGACGCCATCCAGCCCGGCATCGGCGATACGCTGGTCGACCATCGCCTTTTGCTCCGCCGACAGCGTGATGCCATGGACCTTGCGCCCTGCGCGCGCGGCGAGTTCGGCAAACGAGCCCCAACCGCTGCCGATTTCGAGGATCGTGTCGCCCGCCTTGGTCGCGGTGCGGTCAAGCATCGCCTGCAGCTTGGCCGCTTGCCCTGATCCGAGCGACTGCGCCGGGTCGATCGGCTCCGCGAACAACGCACTCGAATAGGTCATGCCCGGGTCGAGCCACAGGCGGTAGAAGTCGTTGCCGAGATCGTAATGGAATTCGATATTGCGCCGCGCACCGGCCTTGTCGTTGCGGCGCAGCCAATGGCCGATGCGCCGTGCAAGCCGCGCCATGCCGCCGGCCCGCGCCGTATCGCCGAGCGACCGCCCATTGCGCATGAACAGGTCGAACAGAGGCACCGGGTCGGGACTGGACCATTCCCCAGCCACCCAGGCGGTATACCAGCCGGCCGAGCCGTTGCGGACCAGTCGGAGCAACGCCCGCCAGCTGCGCAGGTCGACCACCGGCACCGGCCCCGGTGCGCGCCCGCCGAGCAGGCGTCGCGATCCATCGGGCAACGACACCTCGATCGCGCCCTGTTCCAGCCCCCGGTCGATGCGGTCGAGGATACGGTGGAACGCCCACGAAAAGCGGTTGAGCAGCCAGCCGGCGCTTCCCACTCCCCGCGCTGTGCGCGTCCCGAACCGGCGCCCCCTGTTTGGCACGGTTGCGTTCATATCCGCAGCCTCATGCACCCGGCGCGGGGCGGCGAAAAGCGATTCTTGATGGTGCCGTCACTTCGCCTGTCTGGCGGCTCCAAGCGCGCGTTCCCGCGCTTCGCGGTGGCCGATGATCTTTACCGGATAGACTGCCGGGCGCCGCCCGAACGCATCGGGATCGTGAATCGCATCGTCACCCAGCCCGGCAAGCTCGGGCACCCATTCGCGAATATAACCGCCTGCGTCGAACTTCTCCGACTGAGTGAGCGGCGCCATGATTCGCACGAACATGTTTGAATCGACGCCCGTGCCGGCGGTCCATTGCCAGTTGACGCTATTGCTCGCGTAATCGGCATCGACCAACGTATCCCAGAACCATTGCTCGCCGATGCGCCAGTCGATCAGCAGATGCTTGATCAGGAAGGACGCCGCGATCATCCGCACGCGATTGTGCATCCAGCCGGTGGCCCAGAGCTGGCGCATGCCGGCATCCACGATCGGATAGCCGGTCTGCCCTGTTTTCCAGGCGTTGAGGTCGGCATCGGCCGTCTTGCCGCTGCGCCAGGCCAGACCGTCCAGCGCCGCCCGGCCATTGGTTTTGCCATAATCGGGATATTGCAGGATCACATTCTGCGCATAATCGCGCCAGGCGATCTCCTTCAGGAAAATGGTCGCGTCTCCCCGCGCCCGGATCGCGTGGTGCCATACCGTGGCAGGGGAAATCTCGCCGAAATGCAGATGCGGCGAGAGGCGCGAACTCGATTCCTCCGAAGGCAGGTTGCGGCCGATATCATAATGCGCGGCCTTGGGAATGAAGTCGTCGAGCCTTTCGGCCGCCCCGGCTTCTCCAGGCGACCATTCCTTGCGAAAGCCTCCTGCCCAGTCAGGCCTGGTCGGCAGCAGACCCCAATCGTCCAGGTCCTCACTTTTCGGCCAATGCTCCGGCGCCGGAATCTCGCGCGGCACCGGCGCGGGCTGCGGCGGCGGCATATGCTCGTTCAGCGCGCGCCAGAACGGTGTGTAGATCTTGTAGGGCTGCCCTGCGCCAGTGGTCACCGACCCCGGCGGCGTCAGGTAATTGCCATCATGACAGACAAGATCGAGCGACGCCGCAACGGCGCGCTCGGCATTGCGCCACCATGGCTCGTAATGCCGCAGGCAATGCACCCGCGTCGCGCCGGTTTCCCTGGCAAGTTCGGCCAGCACTTCACCGGACTTACCCTGTCGCAGGGTCAGCCGCGAACCCTTGTCGCGCAAACTGGCGTCAAGCGACCGGAGGCTATGGTGCAACCACCAGCGCGAGGCGGCGCCCATCTTGCGATGCTTCGGCGTGTCGTCGTCGAGGACATAGACCGGAATGACCGGCCCCTCGGCAGCAGCGGCGGTCAGCGCGGCCTGATCGCTCAGGCGCAGATCCCGGCGCAGCCAGAGCAGAACTGGGTCAGTCATTCGGCAATGCAGGCATCCTCACCGTCCCTGTTCGCACCGGTCAAATCAACCGAAAATTCCGCCAATACCGTTTGTTGAAAGCAGAATTTATGATCTTTTGATGGATAGACCTAGGCACGAATCTCATAGCGATCGCCGACCCGTTCGACCAGCATTCCCAGCCTTGTCTTGGGCTGGACGGCATGAACCCAGATACGGCCAACGAACTTTGCCGGAACGGACGGTCCGCTGATCGTCTTGCCCCGATCGAATGTCGCTCGATTGGGATATCGCATGCAGATGAAATCTGGGGGACACGTGTCTTCCCCGGTCCATTTCTTCGTCACCATCCTGGCAATGACGATCGACAGATGCGGCCTTGCAGCCGGCGGTTCGGAAGTCTGCGCGAAGGGCAGCGACGCAAGCAAGGGCAGCGACGCAAGCAAGGCCAGCGCTGGGGTCATCACATCGCGTGCGGCTGCTTTTCCACCTGCCAGGTCTGCCCCTGCGACAGCAATTTCTGCAGGTCGGGCTTCTTGCCCTCGGACGCCTGCTTGTTCTGTGCGACCACCGCGCTTTCGAAGGTCGGCGCCGGGTCGTTGTAGATCACGCCAAGCGCGACCGGGAAGGTGCCCAGCGGCAGTTCGACCAGCATATGCGCGACCGCGCGGTTGGTCTGGTCATGGACGATGACCTTGGCCGCCGCCCAGTCGCCATCGACGACATCGACGATCTTGAGGATCAGCCGCTCCTGATCGAGCGCAATGCCCTTGGTGCCGCCAGCGAACAGCAAAGGCTGGCCATGCTCGACCCACAGCTGCCCGGCCTGCGCCTTGTCCTTGTCGGTGAAGCTGGCGAACACATCGTCATTATAGACGATGCAATTCTGATAGATCTCGATGAAGCTCGCGCCCTTGTGCGCATGCGCGGCCTTGAGGACGCTCGGCAGATTCTTGTTCACGTCGATCGCCCGGGCAACGAAGCGCGCGCCCGAACCCAGCGCGAACGCACATGGGCTGGCCGGCCGGTCGACCGAGCCGAACGGCGTCGAGGGCGAACGCGTACCGACCCGGCTGGTCGGCGAATATTGCCCCTTGGTCAGGCCGTAGATCTCATTGTTGAACAGCAGCACCTGGCAATCGAGGTTGCGGCGCAGCAAATGCATCGTGTGGTTGCCGCCGATCGACAGCGCATCGCCGTCACCGGTGATGATCCACACGTCGAGATCGGGATTGGCCAGCTTGACCCCCGTCGCCACCGCCGGCGCACGGCCATGGATGGTGTGGAAGCCGTAGGTTTCCATATAATAAGGGAAACGCGACGAGCAGCCGATGCCGCTGACGAACACGGTATTTTCCGGCAACACGCCCAATTCGGGCATGGTCCGCTGCACCGCCTTCAGGATCGCATAATCGCCGCAACCCGGGCACCAGCGCACTTCCTGGTCGGTTTCCCAGTCCTTCGGCGTGGTCTTGGCGATTGGAGTCATGTCGTTCATGCGAGTGCGCTTTCGATGGCGGCTTCGATCTCGGAGATCATGAAGGGTTGGCCGGAGATCTTGTTGAGCGGCCGGGCATCGACCAGGAACTGGTCGCGCAGCACCGTCTTGAGCTGACCGGTATTCATCTCGGGCACGATGATCTTCTCGTAACCCTTTAGCAAGTCTCCGAGATTAGCGGGCATCGGCCAGATATGGCGGATATGGATATGCGACACGTCATGCCCCTTGCGGCGCATACGGCGCACCGCCTGATGGATCGGCCCGAAGGTCGATCCCCAACCGACGATCGCCAGTTTTCCGCTCGTCTCGCCAAGCTCGACCTCCTGATCGGGAATGGCGATGTTCGCCACCTTGTCGCGGCGGATCTCGGTCATCTTCTGGTGGTTGGCGGCGCCATATTCGATATTGCCGGTGCCGATCTGCTTCTCGATCCCGCCGATGCGGTGGAGCAGGCCGGGCGTGCCGGGCTTGACCCAGGGACGCGCCAGCTTCTCGTCGCGGCCATAGGGCAGGAACCCGCCCTCCGGCACATGGTCGAGATAGGTCACCGGGAACGGTGCGTAATTGCTCATGTCGGGCACTTTCCACGGCTCCGCGGCATTGGCGATATAGCCGTCGGTCAGCAGCATCACCGGAGTCATATATTGCACCGCGATGCGCACCGCCTCGATCGCACAGTCGAACGCATCGGCGGGCGAGCGCGCGGCGATCACCGGCATCGGCGCGTCACCATTACGGCCATAGACCGCCTGATACAGGTCGGATTGCTCGGTCTTGGTCGGCAAGCCGGTCGAAGGACCGCCACGCTGCGAATTGACGATGACCAAAGGCAGCTCGGTCATGATCGCCAGCCCCATCGCCTCGCCCTTCAGCGCAATGCCCGGTCCCGACGATGACGTCACGCCAAGCTGCCCGGCATAGGACGCGCCGATCGCACTGGCGATTGCGGCGATCTCGTCTTCCGCCTGGAAGGTCGTGATGCCATATTCCTTGAGCCGGCTCAGGTGATGCAGGATCGCCGAAGCCGGCGTGATTGGGTACCCGCCAAAGAACATCGGCACATCGGCCAGCTGCACGCCCGCGACCAGCCCGAGCGAGATCGCCTCCGCGCCGGTGACGGTGCGGTAAAGCCCCTCCTCCGCCGGCGCCGCCGCGATATGATGCTGCTTCATCGGCCCGGCGAGCTCGGCGGTCTCGCCATAAGCATGGCCGGCGTTGAGCGCGGCGATATTCGCCTCGGCCAGTACCGGCATCTTGGCGAACTTGCTCTTCAGCCAGTCGACGATCGGCTGGCGGTCACGATCGAACATCCACAGCGCGAGCCCCAGCGTCCACATATTCTTGCAGCGCAGCGCTTCCTTGTTGCCGAGCCCGAACGGCTTCACCGCATCGAGCGTCAGCTGCGAGATGTTGAAGGCCAGCAATTGCCATTTGGCCAGGCTGCCATCGGTCAGCGGGCTGACCTCATATTTCGCCTTGTCGAGGTTGCGCTTCGAGAATTCGCCTTCATCGGCGATGATCAGCCCGCCGGGCTTCAGCGCCTCGACATTGGTCTTCAGCGCCGCCGGGTTCATCGCCACCAGCACGTCGGGCGCATCGCCCGCGGTCTCGATCGCGGTCGATCCGAAATTGATCTGGAAGGCGGACACACCGAACAAGGTGCCCTGCGGCGCGCGAATCTCGGCCGGGAAATCGGGGAAGGTGGCCAGGTCGTTGCCCGACAGCGCAGTCGAAAGAGTGAACTGGCCACCGGTCAGCTGCATACCGTCGCCCGAGTCGCCGGCGAAACGAACCACGACGGATTCTGCAAGCGGGTGGGCGGACGCCTCTTCGGGTGTCACCTCATGGACGGCGGTCGCCATTGTCATCATCCTGTAAACTTCAGTGTGCGTCGTCTAGGCCCGCGACGCTGCGAGCCCAAGGTAGAAAATGCGCGGGCGGGTGCAACCGCTTCTTTTCAAAGACACCCCCCAGCTCGAGGATCGAGCGCACATGCCGCTGGGCGACTTCCAGCGCATCCAGCCCATAACCGCCCCCCACGGTACTGGCGAGCGCGATGCCACGCTCGATCATCAGCCCGGCGATCAGCGCCTCGCGCCGCGCCAGCCCGTCCAGCGTCAGGCTGAGACGGCCAAGCCGATCGCCCGCAAACGGATCGACACCCGCCTGATACAGCACCAGCCCGGGCCGGAATTCATCGAGCAGCGGCGTCAGCGTGGCGCGCAATGTTTCGAGATAGGCATCATCCCCGACCCCGTCGGCGAGCGGCACATCCAGCGTCGAGCGGGCTTTGCGCACCGGAAAATTCTTCTCGGCATGGATCGAATAGGTCGCGATCTCCGGGCGCCCGGCGGTCAGCGCGGCCGTCCCGTCGCCCTGATGCACGTCGCAATCGACCACCAGCACCCGCTCGACAATGCGTTCCTCGACCAGCCGGATTGCGGTGACGGCCAGGTCGTTGAACACGCAAAAGCCCGCGCCCGTATCGGCCAGTGCATGATGGCTGCCGCCGGCCGTATTGGCGGCAAAGCCGCGATCGAGCGCCAGTTGCGCCGCCAGCCAGGTGCCGCCCGGCACCACCGCCGCACGCCGCGCGACCAGCGGCGTGACGGGAAAGCCGATCCGCCGCTCCTTGATCGCCGGCACGCGCGCTTCCAGCACTTCGGCGACATAGTCGGCATCATGCGCCGCCTCCAGCCAGGCGACCGGCATCGCGTCGGGCTCGAACCACTCCAGCGCCGCATCGCTGGCCCTCAGCAGATCGCGGATCAGGCCGTTCTTGTTCCACGGATAGCTGCTGCGCGCCGGGGCCGGCGCAACATAATCCGGATGATGGACGAGGGCGATCATCGTGCCTAGGTAAGCGCGAATGCCGGGCTTCGCCATGCTCCGGCCCCGTCAGGAGACGCCGCTCTATGTCCGATCCGTTCGTCCGCCCCGATGTCCGCGGCTTCCTGACCTATCTCAACAATGTGCCGGGCCCGAAGATGCACGAGCTCGATGCGACCGCCGCACGCGCACTGTATGTCGCGATGAAGGACGTCGCGGACCTGCCGCTCGGCGAACTGGCGACGATCACCGACCTGAAGATCCCCGGCCCCGCCGGCGACATCCCCGCCCGCCTGTTCGACGCCCGCGCCTCGCGCGAGCCGGGGCCGGTGGTGCTGTTCTATCATGGCGGCGGCTTCGTTATCGGCGATATCGTCAGCCATGCGAGCTTCTGCGCCGAGACCGCGCGCGTGCTCGATCTTCCGGTCGTCTCGGTCGATTACCGCCTTGCGCCGGAAAATCCCTGGCCCGCTGCGCCGGACGATTGCGAAGCCGCCGCGCGCTGGGTCGCGCAAAGCCCGGCCGAGCTCGGCCGCTCGGTCACCAGCCTGATCGTGTGCGGCGACAGCGCGGGCGGCAACCTGTCGATCGTCACCGCCGTCGCGCTGCGCGATGCCCCCGCAAAGGTCCCGGTGATCGCGCAATTCCCGATCTATCCGGCGACCGATTCAAGCCGCGAGCTTCCCTCCTTCAGCGAATTCGCCGAAGGCTATCTGCTCACCCGCGACAGCATGAACTGGTTCGAGGCCGCCTATCGGGCCGAACGCACCCATATCCGCACCTCACCCCTGCTCGGCCCGCTCGCCGGGCTGCCGCCCGCGCTGGTGGTGACCGCCAGCCTCGATCCCTTGCGCGACCAGGGCCGCGCCTATGCCGCCGCCCTGATCGCCGCCGGCGTGCCGACGATCTTCCGCGAAGCCGTCGGCAACGTCCACGGCTTCATCACGCTGCGCCAGGCGATCCCGTCGTCGCAAGGCGATGTCGCCGGGGCATTGGCGGCGTTCAGGACCATCATCGCCGAGGCGGAAGCCAATCGTGTGATGGCCCAAGCTGCGAGTTAGCGCTGCAGATCCTCCCCTGCACGGGGGAGGATCTCAGTTTCGACCGATCTCACCGGGACAAAATCATGACCGACCCCGCAACCCTCCCCTATCGCCCCTGCGCCGGAATCATGCTGCTCAACGCGCAAGGCAAGATATTCGTCGGCCAGCGCATCGATTCAACGCTCGAGGCCTGGCAGATGCCGCAAGGCGGAATCGACGACGGCGAGGACGCCGAACAGGCCGCGATCCGCGAGCTGGCTGAGGAAACCGGCATCACTCCCGACAAGGTCGAGTTGATCGCGACGATCGACCACGAACTGTACTACGACTTGCCCGACGACATGATCGGCAAGGTGTGGAAGGGAAAATGGCGCGGCCAGCGCCAGCTTTGGTTCCTCTACCGCTTCCTCGGCAAGGACAGCGATGTCGACATCGCGACGAAGCACCAGGAATTCCGCGCCTGGCGCTGGGCCGACCCGGCCGAACTGCCCGAGGTGATCGTGCCGTTCAAGAAGGCGCTGTACGATGAAGTGCTGGCCGGGTTTGCGGATTATCTGGCCTGAGCGCTCAGCCGAGTTCCTGGGCAAGGCCGATGAGGAGGCCTTCAGGCCCGCGAATGTAGCAGAGCCTGTACGTGTCTTGATACTGGACCACGTCGCCGACGAGCTGCGCGCCGCGATTGCGAAGCCGTTCAAGCGTCTCGTCGAGATCATCCACGGTGAACATGGCGCGAAGATAGCCCAGAGCATTGACCGGGGCGTTGCGGTGATCCGCGACGACAGCCGGCCTGAGGAAGCGGGACAGTTCGAGCCGGCTATGGCCGTCCGGCGTGCGCATCATGGCAATCTCGACATGCTGATCGCCCAGCCCGGTGACACGTCCGGCCCATTCTCCTTCGATCGCGCCCCGCCCTTCGAGCTCAAGCCCGAGCTCGCGAAAGAAATCGATCGTTGCATCGAGGTCGTCGACGACGATGCCCATATTGTCCATTCGTTTGAGCGCCATATGTCCAATCCGCAGGATGTTGTCCGGGCCGTGAATTCATAAGCCGGCTTGCCGGGTGAGCAAGTGACTGATTCAGGCCCCTGAATAAGGCTGAAGGTGTCGTTGCGACATTGCACGATTGGCGAATGACGCCCAGCCAAGGCCTAGCTCGCCTCCGCCGCGGATGGCCCAGCAACCCCGGCCATGCTGTCCATAAGTCCAAGAAAATTCCGCAATGCCGGATTGCTGGCGCCGGAGCGCCAGGCCGCGCCAAGGCTCCACTCCGCCTCCGCGCCGCTCAACGGCTCGAGCGCAACGGACTCTCCCATCAGCCGCGCCGCCTGGTGCGGCACGATCGACACGCCGACGCCGGCGGCGACCAGGGCCAGCACCGTCTGGATATCATCAGCGGTCTGAATGATGCGCGGGGCGAAGCGGCGCAGATCGCACCACCGGTCGATCTGCGCGCGCAGGCCGGGCCCGCGCGTCCGGTCGATCAGGATGAACCCGATCTCGTTGAGCGACTGCAGGTCAGCGGTGCCGCGCGTCCCGGCCCCATCCGCAAAGCTGGCGAGCGCCAGCTGGCCGGTCATCAGCGGGCGGCTCGCAATATCCGCAGCCGGGACCGGAAAGCGCACGAAACCGAGATCGAGGCGGCCGTCGCGCAGGCGCTCGATCTGTTCACTGGACGAGAAGTCGTTCAGCGACACCGCCACAGTCGGATAAGCGCGGCGGAACGCCCCCACCAGTCTCGGCGCGAGGTCGATGGTCGAGAGGCCGAAGCCGATGTCGAGACGGCCCTCAATGCCGTTCACGACAGCGCGCGCACGCGCCGACCATGCCTCCGCGTCGGCGACGATCCTGGCCGCATCGGCCACCAGCGCTTTCCCGACCGGCGTCAATGCCGTGCCGGTCCGGTCGCGTTCGAACAATCTGGCGCCAATCCTCGCCTCCAGCGCCTGAAGCCGCTTGGTCAGTGCGGGCTGAGTGATGTGCAGCCGGTCGGCCGCGCGGCCGAAATGCTGCAGATCGGCGAGCGTAACGAACGCGCGAAGCTGCGATACTTCCATTCCCATCGATTATCACAGACGGAAAATTTCTCACTGTGATTTATGAACCACCACCGTAAATCCCGCCCATCCAATCCGCTGGAGACGGGAAATGACATCGACATTGCGAGCAGCCACCGTCCAGTTCCGGCATCGGGCGAGCGACAAGGCGTATAATCTCGCCAGGGTTGCCGCGTTCGCACACCACGCGCGCGCCGCCGGCGCCGAACTCGCGCTGATGCCCGAGATGTGCATCACCGGATATTGGCACATTCCCGGGCTCGATGCGGCCGGCCTGGCAGGTCTTGCGGAACCCGAAGACGGCCCGTCGCTGCGCCGCGTGGCGCGGCTCGCTGCGCGGCTCGACCTCGCCATCGGCGTCGGATGGCTGGAGAGTGCTGCCGACGGGCAGTTCTACAATGCCTATCGCCTCTGCCTTCCCGACGGCTCCGGCCATACCCATCGCAAGCTGCACGCGTTCGAGCATCCGCTGATCCGCAGCGGCGATGGCTTCACGGTGTTCGACACGCCCTGGGGCGTGCGCATGGCGATCCTGATCTGCTGGGACAATAATCTGGTCGAGAATGTCCGGGCCTGCGCGCTGGACGGCGCCGATATTCTCCTCGCGCCGCACCAGACCGGCGGGACGCACTCGCGCAGCCCGCATGGCATGAAGCCGATCCCGCTGGACCTGTGGGAAGGCCGGCACGAAGATCCGGAACCCCTCCGGCGCGCGTTCGCGGGACCCAATGGCCGGGAATGGCTCCTGCGCTGGCTCCCCGCGCGGGCGCATGACAATGGCGTCTTCGTCCTGTTCAGCAACGGCGTGGGCCGGGACGAGGACGAGCTGCGCACCGGCAACGCCATGATCCTCGATCCCTATGGCCGCATCGTCGCCGAAAGCAGGTCGATCGCGGACGATATCGTCATCGCCGATCTCGATCTCACCCTGGTCCGCTCCAGCAGCGGACGGCGCTGGATGACCGGCCGGCGCCCCGAACTCTATGCCGCGCTCACCCGGCGAACCGGCAAGGAGCGCTCGGCGCGCGCCACCCGCTTCGATCTTGCGGAGTAACCCTCAGAATTGGGTGGGCGTTCGGGAAATGCGGTGACAGCGCCGCTGCAACCGGTGTTTCGGTGACGCGCGGGTTTCGGTGACACGTGCAATAACCCCCTTTCATGCGGCCCCTCCGAAGATAAGGGATTGTTGCACGTGTCACGGTAATTCAAGGATCAGGGCGTGACCGCCGTCCTGGTCGAACCCGCCGCGCCCGAAAGCTGGTTCATCGCCGGCAGCCACCCCACCGATAACGGACTGTCCGCCTTCTGGCTCGACATCAAGATCACCAGCGGCACCAATGTGAAGACCGACACGATCGCGTTCGTCAACGCCGCCTTTCACGGCATGCAGGCGTTGCTCGGGCCCTTGCATGAGGAAAGCTATGTCCTCGTGCATGAGGTGAACGGCAATGCCTATGGTTATGGCGGGCGAACCCAGAATGGCCGCTGGTCGGCAGCCCATCCGGGGTGAGTTGAGGGAGGTCTGGTTCTGGTGGGTTTCGGTGACGGAGGTTAAGTTTCGGCGACGTTTAGTTTAGTGCGTTTGTTTAGTTGACGTCACCGTAACCGCCGACCCTCTCGGTGTAAACGAGATGCTCTACCAAACTGCTCAGTTTTGGCCGCAAGACGTCTGGCAGCTTTCGATCATGGGGCAGAAAAAGTAGCTGCACTAATGAACGCCTTGTCACCCGTGAGACGTGCTGCAGATGATCACTAGAAGCGATCCTTCAGGCCGGCGAGAAAATGCTCGGCGGCGCTGTGGTCGTCCTTGCCGTCCGCCACCATCTGCTCTGCAATCGCCTGCAACTTATCGACATCGAGCAACTTCGAGAGACTGTCGCGACTAACCGTGTAAATTCGCTGGCCGACCATATCGCCGAACGAATGCGAAGTGCCCTCGCCAGTGAAGGTCTTCATCAACCAAGCGGCGAAGCTGGGCTCGTCGAATTTACTCGCGATCCAGTCGTGCACCGTCGCTTCACTCGTTAGGTTTGCCCAAGTCCACATCATGCCAGCGGCATCGTCGAATTGGACAAGCGCGCCCGACGCTGCGTCCCGCGCGATCCGCGTCGCCAGCGCCTGTTCTAGATCTACCACCGCCGCGAGTGGCAGGCTGCGTTCGTGCTCGCTCTTTGCTTCTTGATCGCCGGCGCGGCCATGTTCGACACTCATCCTCGTCACCATATACGTAGCAAATATAGGCGATGGTCCCTCGACCGCTTCGGCAAGAAGCGCCGCGCGCCCTTCAGGAGTCAACTTAGCGAGCACCGGCTCGATAGCGAATGAGACCGCCCAGCGCATCGGCAAATCCTCCGGAGTGCGCTGGCCATCAATAGGATTAAAAAAAGGTCGGCCGCCGCGAGCAGCGCGCGGCCCGTTTTCTCGGCGTCGGCGACCGCAACATCATCCGCTCGCGCCATCAGCGCATTAAGCAGTACGCTCGCTCTGGTGCCGCCGGCGCGTCGGTGCGCATCGACAAAAGATTGAACCGCTGCGCGGGTCTTCGCCGGATCGTCAAAGCTTGTCCGGAATGCCTCGATCTCAGCCGACGAGATGATGCCATCCCCCAGTCCCAGACTAAAATAGACTGGAAATCGCCGCTTGGACGACACACGGCGCTCGCGCTCTGTCTGCCGCCAATCTCCGCCATGCCAAGTGTTCGAAAAGATCGCATCGAGCCGCGGGAAGAGATAGGGTAATGCGCGCTTCACACGGCTATGTCGGTGTTCATCGACTGTGGCGAGAAGCATCTGTCCGAAAGCGTCGCGATCCTCACGGCCACCGTGATGCGGCTCGGCACCGGTCAACTCGTCAGGATGGTGGCGGATGAACCTGTAGAGCGCCGGTTCGAATAGGCGCATTGTCTCGATCGCGATGAAGTCGGGGATATCGACTTCCCCTTTTACGGCCGGCCATGCCATGGCGATCGCGTTAGCCAGCCTGCCTACATCGCGCGCGGTACGCAGCCAAGGTGCGACCGCTCCATGCAGGATATTGCCCCACCGCACGACGTCAATTACCGGCTCGTCGCCGACAATCAAGCTGAGTCGATGCACGAACAGCCGATTGAGATCGGTTTGCGCTACCGGCGGCAAATCGAAAGACGCTTGAACGATCTTCTCAAGCCATTCGGGGCCGTCGGGATCGGAAGGTCGTTCGAGTGCGCGGACCGCGATGTCACGGTCGAACACGAGGAGATAGGTCACGCGCGGTAGATCCGCGACCGACTTCACGAGCCGGAAAATTTGTCGGATTTCGTCGGCGACAAGTCTGTCGACGTCGTCGATGATCACGACAATGTTGCGCTTCTCGTTGCGGAGGGCTTTGGCGAGATCATCGCGGACATTCTCCAGACTGCGCTCGTCAGGGATTTCCTCGCCCGCGGCCTTGATCGCATCGGCGATCGGTTTCGCGAGCACGCCCGCCGGCGTCCAAGCCAGTGCAGCCGAGACGAGATCGGTTGCGCCGGTCACCTTCTTCGCGATAAGCCGCAGGCCGTCGCGGACCCCGACCGACAGCTTTTGGCCGATCGAGGCGTTTAGTTCGCCAAAAAATGCGCGCGTTAAGTCTTTTTGTTCGGAGAACCACCAGGGGTTGAACCGCACAACGATCGTTCGTGTATCCTCGTCGAGGATCGCCTCGCGCTTGGCCAGCGCATCGACAACCATGTTAACCGCGGAGGTCTTGCCGCTGCCCCATTTGCCGTGGACCGCGATCACCAAGCCGTCGTCACCAGCGCGCGAAGCGAGACCCGCCGCAATCGCTTCGGCGAAATCGCGATAGCCGAGTTCATCTTCCTCGAGCTTGGTGCGCGGCCGGTCGGCTGTGATCTCGCCCGGCGCTTCAGCCGCATTTGGCGTTTCGTTGCTCATTTAATCAATGTCTCGCGCGTCGTTATGGGCAAGATAATGCACGCGGTCGGAGCAACAAGCTAATCACATTAGGCCATCTGCCGAACACATTACGGTGACAGTTTACTTAACCCCTGACCCGCCCGCAATCGGCTGATGCTGTATAGATGGTTGAATGCGCCCGTATCAAATGCGCCCGTATCAGTTGTGCGCTGGCCTTGGCCAACCCGGTTCAAAACAGGATCTGGCAAGGATTTAAGCAAGCAGCCCGACGCCACACGGAAGACTCTCGCCTCAACCTCACCGCCCTCTCATCACCCAGTTGCGACCCAGACGCCCGGCACATAAATCACCCAAATGCCCACCCCATCGTCCAGCCCCTCCCCACCCCCAGTCGCGATGGACGCGCTCAGCCAGGTCCTGCAGGACTTCCGCCTGAGCGGCGTCAATTATGGCCGCTGCGAACTCCGGCACCCCTGGAGCATCGGCTTCCCGCATCAGGACCTGCTGCGCTTCCACTTCGTCAGCAAGGGGCCATGCTTCATCCACACCGAGGCGCAGGGCTGGCAGCCGCTCAATGACGGCGATCTGGTGTTGTTGCCGCAAGGCATCGCGCACCGGCTGGCCAGCTCTCCCCATGTCGTCAACGACTGCCTCAAGGAGTGTCAGGTGGTCGGGCTGGGCGGCAATGTCTGTGAGGTCGTGCGCGAAGGGACCGGCGCGACCAGCACGCTTTTCTGCGGCTCCATGGCGCTGGACGCGTATGCGCTTCACCCCCTGATCAACCTGATGCCGCCACTGATCAAGGGCTGTGACGTGGCCGCCAGTGATCCGATCATCGGCCCCTTGCTGGAGGCCATGACCGTGGAGGCGTCGCAACCGCGCATGGGCAGCGCCACGATCCTGTCGCGCATGGCCGATCTGCTCACCGCGCGGCTCATCCGCTGCTGGGTGGATGGTGCCGACAGTTCGACCATCGGCTGGCTCGCCGCGATCCGCGACCCCCATCTCGGCCGTGTCCTGGCCGCCATCCACCGCGACCCCGGCCATGGCTGGACGCTCGAAAGCCTCGCCGCGCTGGCCGGCCAGTCGCGATCGGTCTTTGCCGAACGCTTCAGCACGGTCCTTGGCGAAGGTGCGGCGCGCTACCTCGCAGGCTTGCGCATGCAGCTTGCCCGCGAATGGCTCGGCCAGGGCAACCAGTCGGTCGCCGCGGTCGCCGGCCGCCTGGGCTATAAGTCCGAGGCATCGTTCGCTCGCGCCTTCAAGCGCATCACGCGCGTCTCGCCGGGCATTGTGCGCCGCACCAATTCCGGACGAATAGGCATGGAATTCGGATCATAGGATACAGATAATCCGAAAACGCCACCCTATATAGGCCCTCCCATCCAGGAGGTTCTTCATGTCCGACACGATAGCCCTGCACCTCGACGGCGCGGCGACAACCAGCGACAGCCCCGCGCCGGACGAAGCCGCATGGGGCGCATCGACCTGGTTTGCGGTCCTCTCGATGGCGGCCGCCAGCTTTGCGCTGGTCTCGGCCGAATTCCTGCCCGCCGGCCTGCTGACGCCGATGGCGCGCGATCTCGGCGTCAGCCAGGGCGTCGCCGGGCAGGTCGTCACCGCCACCGCCTCGGTCGGCGCCGTGACCGCCTTGTTCAGCAATGTGTTGATCGGCCGGTTGAACCGCAAGACTGTGCTGGTCGGCCTCAGCGCCCTGGCGATCGGCTCCAACATCCTTGCCGCGCTGGCGACCGATTTCTGGTGGTTGCTGCTCGGCCGGGCCGGGCTCGGCATCGCGCTCAGCGGCTTCTGGGCGCTGTCGGTCGCGGTCGTGGCGCGGGTGGCCGGGGTCAATTCGATCGGCCGAGGCATGGCGATCGTCACGCTCGGCGTATCGCTTGCCACCATCGCGGCGCCGGCGCTGGGCGCATTGATCAGCGACTGGCTGGGCTGGCGCGTCGCGATGGCGATGACGGCGGGGCTGGCCGCGCTCGCCATGCTGCTACAGGCGCTGAGCCTCCCGAGCTTGCCGGCAACCACCAGCAACAGCCTCTCCGACGTCCTGCGGCTGACGCGGCGGCGTGGCATCCAGCTCGGCATGCTCGCCATTCTCTTGCTGATGACGGGGCATTTCGCCGGGTCGGTCTATGTCCGCCCCTTCCTCGAACAGGTGGCGCTGCTGCCGACGGTTCCCATTGCTCTCGCGCTGCTCGGGTTCGGCATCGCCGCAGTGGTCGGCAATGTCGCCGGTGGCCGCCTGGCCGATGCGAATATCCGCATGGCCCTGGTGACCACCAGCGCGCTGATGGGGCTGGCCGCCTTCGCCCTGGTGCTCGCCGGCGCGCATGTCGCGGTCGCCTTCATCTTCGTGACGCTGTGGGGCTTCGCGTTCGGCATGGCGCCGGTGGTGCTGCCGACCAACCTGTCTCGCGCCGCGCCCGACGCACTGGAGGCGACGGGCAGCCTGATGGTCGTCTCGTTCCAGGTCGCCATCACCATCGGCGCGGTGGTCGGCGGCTATGCCGTGGACACCTATGGCGCAATCGCGCCGCTGACCCTCACCGCCATCCTTGCCGCATCCACGGTCGTACTGGCGCTGCTTCAGCGCCGCAGTTGAGTCCGGCGCGGGGAAGCACATTCATTCGGGGCGAAGCGAGACATTGAAACCGCCAGCATCCGGTGCTTGAAGACGGATCGAGCATCCGGGGGATATATGGCGGTAATGATCAAACCAGTGAAGATATTGGCGATGCTCTGCGCCGCCGCTTCCGTGTCCGTCGCGGCGGCAATGCCCGCGCCTGCGCAAATCGCCAGTGGTGGTGGTGATGCCGGCAAAACTCCGTTCACCGCCGAAACGCACGACGTGCCGCCGATCGAGATCGACCCCGCAATACTCTCCATCGCGGAACGGTATCGCCATACGACGCAATGGGGCGGCGTGGTGCCTGCGCTGGAAAAGCAGATCACCTGCGAGATCGGCGATGACGGCGCGATCGACCGCCGCACCTGCCAGCCCGACAGCTGGTCGGATCGGGAGCAGTCGCTCGCAATACAGCTGCTGCGTGCCATGGCCCCATCGGCACTGCCGGTCTTTCCGGCGATCGACCGCGCAGCCCTTGGGTTGCCGCCGCGTGCCGTTTCTCCATTCTGGAGCACGGCGATAAATTTTAGCGCCCATGCCCCGGAAGGAAACAAGCCACCTTTCTTCAGGCTGGCAAGACTGACGGTGCGAACCCGGGAGATGCCCCGGCCATCGATCGACCTCACCACTGGTGTGCTGGTTGATGTCAGGCAGATCGTGCTGCAAGCCGGCACCGCTCTTCGAGGGGATAATTATCCGGCGCGAGCGAGGCGTGAGGCACGCGCGGGCGCTCAGCTATTCGAATGTCAGGTCCAAACGGATCGGTCGGTCATCTGCCAGGATATATCCTTCGATCCCCCGGAAAACGCACCCTATTTCACGGGTATGGCTGATCGCCTGTATATGCGTGCGATCGTCAAGGAGCAGCTGGAGAACGGCGACAACGCGATTGGGGTGCGGTTCCGACCCAAAATACGCTGGGCGCTGCCGGACTGAGCCAATGCTGCTGTCGCGCCGGGCCGGCAATTCTATTTCGGGGGGCACAATACTTATCTCGCTATGCGTGCCTCGCATAAATTCATAAGATATTGATATAATTATATATTTATGCGCCGCTAGCGATGGCCGCGCGCCAGCGATATGGAACAAACCGGTGTCCCATATCTCCCCGCGCCTTTTATCGCGCCCTCGATTCAAACCCCCTGCAATCGCCATTATCCCGGCAGCATGGAAACACGCCCTTCAACCTTCGACCCCGACTATGTCCGCCAGGCGCAGGAGCTCTACGCCGAGGGCTTGACCGATCGCGAGCTTGCCGCAGCATTCGGCGTCTCGCGCAGCACCATCTTCCGCTGGCGCGCCGCCTATCCCGAATTCGCCGAGGCGACCCGGCTCGGGAAGGATGTGGCCGACGACCGTGTCGAACGCGCGCTGTACGAGCGTGCGATCGGCTATGAGGAGGAAGCGGTCAGCGTCTACTACCCGACCGGCACGACGGAGCCGGTGATCGTGCGCTACCAGCGCGAAGTCCGCCCCGATGCCGCCGCCGCGCTGCAATGGCTGCGCGCGCGCCGCCCCGGACTCTGGGCACGACCGACCCCGCCGCCTGAGAAGGATAGGAATTGGGCCGAAGAACTCCGCAAGGCGGCCGCCCGGGTCGCCAACCGGAAATCGCCGGAATCTCACGAGGCACTGCGCTATCATGCCCGAGAATAATCCAGCGGCCGACGCCGCGCCGGACGATGATCTTGTCGAGTATATGCATGCCTTCAGGCTTGATCCTCTCGCCCATGCCGACTTCGCCTATCGTTGGGGCGAAGGCGCGCTGAAGGGCGTTAGCGGCCCGCGCGCATGGCAATGCGAGGTGATGGAGGTGATCCGGGAGCATCTCCAAAACCCTGCCACCCAGCACACCCCATGCCGCATCGCCCGCGCTTCGGGCCACGGCATCGGCAAATCGGCGCTGATCGCGATGCTGATCAAATGGGGCCTCGATACCGGCGTCGACACGCGCGTCGTCGTCACCGCCAACACCGAAAACCAACTCCTCACCAAGACCGCGCCAGAACTGGCGAAATGGTCCAACCTGTCACTGACCAGCGACTGGTTCCGGGTCGGCGCGACGTCGCTCGTCTCGACCACCCCGGGCCATGACCGAAGCTGGCGCGCCGATCTGGTCACCTGGAGCCTCACCAACACCGAGGCATTCGCTGGCCTGCACAATCAGGGCAAGCGCCTGATCCTGGTGTTCGACGAAGCCAGCGGCATTCCCGCTAAAGTATGGGAAGTGGCGCTCGGCGCACTGACCGACGAGGAAACGGAGATCATCTTCCTCGCCTTCGGCAACCCGACCAGCAACTCCGGCGCATTCCGAGATTGCTTCGGCGCGCACCGCCATCTGTGGAACACGGCGCAAATCGACAGCCGCAAGGTCGAGGGCACCAACAAGGCCTATCTCGATGAGCTGGTCGCGACCTATGGCGAGGACAGCGACATTGTGCGGGTCCGGGTGCGCGGCCAGTTCCCCAGCGCCTCCTCGATGCAGTTCATCGCCAGCAACGTGGTCGATGCAGCCCGCGTCCGCGAGTTCCACAATCTCGTCAGCGATCCGATCATTTTCGGGCTCGATTGCGCGCGCTTTGGCGATGATCATTCGACGCTCGCCATCCGCTGCGGCCGCGATGCGCGCAGCCGGCCGTGGCAGCGCTGGCGCCAGACCGATGCGATGACGCTGGCCGGCGATGTCGCGCTGGCGGCGCAGCAATACCGGCCCGATGCGATCTTCGTCGATGCCGGCAATATCGGTGCCGCGGTGGTCGACCGGTTGCGCCAGCTCGGTGTCGCCAATGTCCATGAAGTCTGGTTCGGCGGCAAGGGCGAAGACGCCGCCTGGTCGGGCGATATGCGGGTCAGGACCGCCAACAAGCGCTCCGAGATGTGGAGCAACATGCGCGGCTGGCTGGAGGCCGGCGCGATCCCCGACGACGACGCACTGGCCACCGATCTGACCGGGGTCGAATATGGCTATGCCGCCGATCAGGTCTCGATCCTGCTCGAAAAGAAACAGCATATGAAAGCGCGCGGGTTGGCCTCGCCCGACGATGCCGATGCGCTCGCGCTGACCTTCGCCGCACCGGTCCTGCCGCGTGAGGAACTGGTGTGGCCCGAGATGTATCGCCGCGTGCGCAAACTCACCGAGGAGGAGGAATGGGAGCAACTCTATGCCGATTTACGACCCGGAAACTGGGATTGAGCTCGATCGCGAACCTTTTCTTTCTGCTTCCCCGGCGAAGGCCGGGGCCCAGGCGGGAAGCAGTTGTTGGCTGGCGCTTCGCTTCGTTACCACGATCTTCCCGACTGGGCCCCGGCCTTCGCCGGGGAACACGCAAGATAGATCACGGCTCGCGCAGAGGCGCGGAGGACGCAGAGAGGATGCGCGCCACGAAACGGTCAATCCGCAAGGAACGACCGCTCCGCAAGCAGGCAAGTATCGAAGCGCGATGACCGCGCCTGAAAAAACCTCCGCGTCCTCCGCGCCTCCGCGCGCGCCCTCTTCCTGCCCCGCCATCGGAACGACGGATCTGACCACCCCCGCGATCAAATGACCCCAACCAACGATATTTTGTTGCTGCACCCGGTTCCGGAACAATGCTTTGGACGCTATGCCCGACTGGTGCGCATCCTCCCCACCCTGCCCGCCGCTTCGTTGCTGCCCGCCGCCGTGCTGCTGCTCGCCGCCCCACTCCTCCTCGCCAACGCCGATCCGGCGGCGATTCCGCCGCAGGTCAGGGCCATGCTCGACGCGGCCCTTGCTTCGGGCAATGACGGCGAGGTCGCGACGATCGTCAAATATGCCCGCGCCGCCGCGCCCGATAATGCCGATGCGATCGCCGCGATCGCCGCTGCCTGGCGCGCCGACCGCCTGGCCAAGCTGCAGGAAAAGCTGCGCGAGGCGGGGCCGTTCGATCTCTGGAAAGGCCGCGCCGAGATTGGCGGCTATTTCACCACCGGCAATACCGAGAATATCGGCCTCAGCGCCGCGCTCGACCTGCAGCGCGAGACGCTGCGCTGGCGCCACAAGGTCCGGCTCGCCGCGGATTATCAGGAAAGCCTGGGACTGGTCAGCCGCGAGCATTATCTCGCCGCCTATGAGCCCAATTTCAAATTCGGCGAGCGCGGCTATGTCTATGGCGCGGCACAATATGAAAGCGACCGGTTCCTCGGCTATACCGACCGCTATTCGGCGTCGCTGGGCGCCGGATACAGCGCGATCAAGCAGCCGGGCATGAAACTGGATGTCGAACTCGGCCCGGCCTATCGCCACACCAACTACACCGATACGACGGTGGAGAGCAGCATCGCCGCGCGCGGCTCGATCGATTTCGACTGGAAATTGTCGAGCGCCATCACGCTCAGCCAGGATGCCTCGGCCTATATCCAGCATTTCAACAGCAGCATCACCGGCACCACCGCGCTGAACGCCAAGCTGATCGGCCCGCTTGCCGCAAAACTTTCCTACAGCGTGCAATATGAAAGCATGCCGCCGATCGGGCGTGTCGGTACGGACACCACCAGCCGCGCGTCTTTGGTCTATAGTTTCTGAAGCGCAACCAAAGTGGGTGGAGCGGGGCCATCTGACTCGCTAGACGAGGCCGATGTCCGTTCTTTCAACTGCAGAATCAGACGCGCTCGATGTCGCACGCAGCCAGCCGATGCTGGCGCAGGTCGAACGCTGGAGCGAGATCAACAGCGGCACGCGCAATCTCGCCGGCCTTGAAAAAGTCGCCGCCTTGCTGGTCGACGAATTCTCCGCACTCCCCGGCGAGATCGCCCTGGTCGAGCCCGAGGCAGCGGAAAGCGTCGGTATGGACGGCACCGTCACCCCGCTCGCGCATGGCAGGCATCTCCATCTCAGGGTCCGCCCCGACGCACCGGCACAGATGCTGTTCACCGGCCATATGGACACGGTCTATCCGGTCGATCACCCGTTCCAGTCGCTGACCTTCCGCGATGACGGCACGCTCAACGGCCCGGGCGTCGCCGACATGAAGAGCGGCTTGGCGCTGATGCTCGCCGCGCTCAAATCGGTCGAGGCGTCGCCGCTGCGCGACCGGATCGGCTATGAGGTGGTGATCAATTCCGACGAGGAAACCGGCTCCTTCTCCTCCGCCGGCCTGATCGCGCGCGCCGCCCGCGGCAAGATCGCCGCGCTGACCTATGAGCCCGCTCTGCCCGACGGCACGCTGGCCGGCGCACGTGGCGGCACGGGCAATTTCTCGATCGTCGTCCATGGCCTCAGCGCCCATGCCGGCCGCAATCCCGAGGACGGGCGCAATGCGATCGTCGCGGCAGCCGATCTCGCGCTGCGCCTGACTCAGGCGCGCGGCCCCCGGCTGGCGGTCAACCCGGCGCGGATCGATGGCGGCGGACCGAACAATGTCGTCCCCGACCTCGCCATCCTGCGCGTCAATTTCCGCCCCGCCACGCTGGAGGAGATCACTCGCGCCCGGGCGCATATCGACAGCGCGGTGGCGATGGTCGCCGCCGGGCATGATGTCCGGATCGAAGTCCATGGCAGCTTCAACCGTCCGCCCAAGCCGATCGATGACGGGGCAGCAAAATTGTTCGACCTGGTCAAACATGCCGGCGCCGATCTCGGCCTCGACATTGCCTGGCGCCATTCGGGCGGCGTGTGCGACGGCAATAATATCGCGGCCTGCGGCGTGCCGGTGGTCGACACGATGGGCGCGCGCGGCGGCGCGATTCACTCACCCGACGAATTCCTTATCATCGACAGCCTGGGCGAGCGCGCCGCGCTCTCCGCCCTCACCATCATGCGTATCGCCGAACGGGGACTTTCATGAATTTTTCGCATCCGCGCCGCCGGTCAAGGGGACCTGCAGGCGCTCTATGAAATGGCCAAGCTGACCGGGGGCGGTTTCACCAATTTGCCGCCCGACCGCGCCTCGCTGCAGACCAAGCTCGACCGCGCGGCGCAGGCCTTTGCGCGCGATGACGATGCGCTTGGCGACGATCTGTTCGTCCTCGTGCTGGAAAATGTCGATACCGGCGAAGTGCGTGGCACCTGCCAGCTCTTCTCTCAGGTCGGGCAACGCTATCCCTTTTACAGCTACCGGCTCAGCACCCTGTCGCAGCACAGCAAGGAATTGAACCGCACTTTCCACGCCGAAAATCTGGCGCTGACCACTGACCTTGAAGGCGCGAGCGAGGTCGGCGGGCTGTTCCTTCACCCCGGCGAACGCGCCGGCGGGCTCGGCATGCTGCTCGCGCGCAGCCGCTATCTGTTCATCGCCAATCATCGTGCGCGTTTCGCCGACCGGATCCTCGCCGAATTGCGCGGCATCATCGACGAAGCGGGCGGCTCGCCCTTCTGGGACGGGCTGGCCGGGCGGTTCTTCGGAATGAATTTCCAGGACGCCGATCAGTTCAATGCGATCCATGGACATCAATTCATCGCCGACCTGTTCCCGCAGCATCCGATCTACACTGCGATGCTGTCGGAAAGCGCGCGTGCGGCGATCGGCCTGCCACACCCGTCCGGCCGCGCCGCGATGCGCATGCTGGAAAATGAAGGCTTCGCGTTCGAACGCTATGTCGACATTTTCGACGGCGGCCCGACCATGACCACCAAGACCGACAATGTCCGCACCATCCGCGAAGCGGTGACCACCCAGGTCGTCGCGGTAGATGACGAAGGCGGCGATCAGGCACTGGTCGCCACCGGCCGGCTGGCCGATTTTCGCTGCTCGCACGCCCGCATTCGCCGGGGTGACGACGGCATCACGATCGACCAGGCCTGTGCGGCGGCGCTCGGCGTCGGTCCGGGCGATATGGCAAGCTATGCGGGGCGCGTCTGAATGCTGACCGAGATCAATTTCGACGGGCTGATCGGCCCGAGCCACAATTATGCCGGGCTCAGCCATGGCAATCTCGCCGCGACCAATAATGCCGGCAAGGTATCGCAACCGCGCGCCGCGGCGCTGGAGGGCATCTCCAAGATGCGCGCCAATATCGCGCTCGGCCTGACTCAGGGCATCTTGCTGCCCTTGGCGCGGCCCGATCACGACTGGCTCGAAAGCCTCGCCACCAGCTATGCCGATGCCGCCCCGCATCTTCAGGCACAGGCCTTGTCGGCCTCGGCGATGTGGGCCGCCAATGCCGCGACCGTCTCGCCCGCGCCCGATACCGCCGACGGGCGGTGCCATCTCAGCGCCGCCAATCTCGTCACCATGCCGCATCGCAGCCATGAATGGCGCGGCACGCTCGCGCAGTTGCGCATTGCCTTTGCCGACCCCGCCTTCGCCGTTCATGACGCCGTTCCGGCGCCGTTCGGCGATGAGGGCGCGGCCAACCATATGCGGCTCTGCGTCGAACATGGCCGGCCCGCGGTCGAAGTGTTCGTCTATGGCGTATCGGGCGGCCCCTTCCCTGCCCGCCAGCACCGCGAAGCCAGCGCCAGCGTGGCGCGGCGTCATCGGCTCGATCCGGCGCGCACCCTGTTCGTCGCGCAATCCGAAGCGGCGATCGCCGCCGGCGCATTCCACAATGATGTCGTGGCGGTCGCGAACGAGCGCGTGCTGTTCACCCATGAACTGGCGTTCGAGGGCAAGGAAGGGTTCTACAAGGAACTGCGCGACCGGTTGCCCGAAGTCGAGATCGTCGAAGTCCCGGCAGCGCGAGTCAGCCTGGCCGACGCCGTCTCATCCTATCTGTTCAACGCGCAGCTCGTCACTTTGCCTTCCGGCGGCATGGCGCTGATCCTGCCCGAGGAAGCACGCGAAAATGCCGCGGTCTGGTCCTGGCTGCAGGACATGGTGGCGGGCAATGGCCCGATCCGCCATCTCGAAGTTGTCGATGTGCGCCAGTCGATGGCCAATGGCGGCGGCCCGGCCTGTCTGCGGCTGCGCGTCGTATGCGACCCGGCAAAGGTCGATCCGCGCTTTCTGGTCGATAACGCGAAACTCGACCGCATCGCCGCGGTGGTCGCGGCGCATTGGCCCGAACGGATCGATTCCGCGATGATCGCCGATCCGGCACTGATCGCGACGATCGAGCGAGCGCGCACGGCGCTGCTGGAGGCGCTCGGCCTCAACGAACTTGGGCCTCGATGAACGTAAGATTGTCGGATTAATTGACAGGTAACCATATTCGTTAAAACGAAACCGCGCGTTTCCGCCATTGGTCCGCTGCTTGCTTCATCACTGGCATGTGGACCAAATTCGCCAGATTGTTCGTCATCAAGTCCAAGTTCGAGGCGTTCCTGGTCATTTATGGCCTTGGCCTCGGCGCGGTCGAACGCGGGGTGCATTACCTCCATCAATATCCCGGGGTCGGCGGCTGGCTGCTCTTCTCGGTCTGCCCGGTCGCGGTGTTCATGGCGGGTGCGCGAATCCTCGATTCGATCGAGCGCCAACAGGCCGACTGACCCTCAGCTTTAAGGCGCAACAGCATAAGTTGATCGCGCCGCGGCAATTCGCCACTATCTGAGGCGAGAATGAGCGTCACCCTTACCCATCTCCAGCGCCTCGAAGCCGAGAGCATCCATATCATGCGCGAAGTCGTCGCCGAGGCCGAGCGCCCGGTGATGCTCTATTCGGTCGGCAAGGATTCGGCGGTAATGCTGCACCTGGCCAAGAAAGCCTTTTTCCCCGCGCGACCACCCTTCCCTTTGCTCCATGTCGATACGACCTGGAAATTCCGCGACATGTATGCGCTGCGCGACCGCGCCGCAGCGGCGGCCGGCATGGAGCTGATCGTCCACAAGAATCCCGATGCCGAGGCGCGCGGAATCAATCCGTTCGATCATGGCAGCCTGCATACCGATCTGTGGAAGACCGAGGGGCTGAAACAGGCGCTTGAGGCCGGCGGCTATGATGCGGCGTTCGGCGGCGCGCGGCGCGACGAGGAAAAGAGCCGCGCCAAGGAACGGATCTTCAGCTTCCGCTCGGCGCATCAGCGCTGGGATCCGAAAAACCAGCGCCCCGAATTGTGGCGGCTCTACAATACGCGCAAGGCCAAGGGCGAAAGCTTCCGCGTCTTCCCGCTGTCCAACTGGACCGAGCTCGATATCTGGCAGTACATCCTGGCCGAGAATATCGAGATCGTTCCGCTCTATCTCGCCGCACCACGCCCGACCGTGGAGCGCGACGGACTGCTGCTGATGGTCGATGACGATCGTTTCCGGCTCCGCCCCGGCGAAGCGCCGGTCGAACGCTCGATCCGCTTCCGCACCCTTGGCTGCTACCCGCTGACCGGCGCGGTCGAGAGCGAGGCAGCAACCTTGCCCGAGGTGATTCAAGAAATGCTGCTGACCACTACAAGCGAGCGTCAGGGCCGCGCGATCGACCATGATCAGAGCGCGAGCATGGAAAAGAAGAAGGCGGAGGGCTATTTCTGATGAGCAACGCTCCCCTCAACCGTCATTCCCGCGAAAGCGGGAATCCCGCTTCTTCTTCTGTCGCGACCGAGACAAGGCAGCGGGATCCCCGCTTGCGCGGGGATGACGAAGGTCATGGCGATCATCTCTATACTCCCGACGCATTGATCGCCGCCGATATCGGCGCCTATCTCGCGCTGCATCAGCGCAAGTCGCTGCTGCGCTTCATCACCTGCGGCTCGGTCGATGACGGAAAATCCACCCTGATCGGGCGCCTGCTCTACGATTCGAAAATGATCTTCGAGGATCAACTCGCTGCGCTCGAAGCCGACAGCAAGCGGGTCGGGACGCAGGGGCAAAATATCGATTTCGCACTTCTGGTCGACGGCCTCGCCGCCGAGCGCGAACAGGGCATCACCATCGACGTCGCCTATCGCTTCTTCGCGACCGAAAAGCGCAAATTCATCGTCGCCGATACGCCCGGCCACGAACAATATACCCGCAACATGGTCACCGGCGCATCGACCGCCGACTGCGCCGTGATCCTGATCGACGCGCGCAAGGGCGTGCTGACTCAGACGCGGCGCCACAGCTTTCTCGCCCATCTGGTCGGCATCCGCCACATCGTGCTGGCGGTGAACAAGATGGACCTGGTCGATTACCGCCAGATCGTGTTCGACCAGATCGTGGCCGATTATGCCGACTTCGCCGCATCGATCGGGATCGATACCTTCACCGCCATCCCGCTGTCAGGCCTGGCCGGCGACAATATCGCCAGCCGTTCCGAGGCGATGCCATGGTATCAGGGACCGGCGCTGATCGAGCATCTCGAGGCGATCGACCTGGAGGGCGATGCGGCACAGGCAGGTCCGTTCCGTATGCCGGTCCAATGGGTCAACCGGCCCGACCTCGATTTCCGCGGCTTTGCCGGATCGATCGCGACCGGATCGATCCGGTCGGGAGACGCGGTGCGCGTCCTGCCCTCCGGGCGCACCAGCACGATTGCACGGATCGTGACGATGGACGGCGACCTGCACGAAGCAGTTGCCGGCCAGTCGGTGACGCTGACGCTCGCCGACGAGGTGGATTGCTCACGTGGCGATGTGATCGTCGCCGCAGCGGCACCGCCACAGGTCGCCGACCAGTTCCAGGCAACCTTGGTGTGGATGGCGGAGGAGCAACTGCTTCCGGGTCGCGCATATTGGCTGAAACTGGCGACCCAGACAGTCAGCGCGACGATCCAGCAGCCGCGCCATGCGATTGACGTGAATACGCTGGCCGAACTGTCGGTGAAGACGCTCGGCCTCAACGATATCGGCGTGACCGAAGTCTATACCGACCGGCCGATCGTCTTCGAACCCTATGCCGATTCGACCGATCTCGGTGGCTTCATCCTGATCGACAAGCTGACCAATGCGACCGTCGCAGCGGGCACGCTGACCTATGCGTTGCGCCGCTCGCAGGACGTGCACTGGCAGGCGGTCGATATCACCCGCGCCGCGCATGCCGCGCAAAAGGGGCAGAATCCAAAATTGCTCTGGTTCACCGGCCTGTCCGGGTCGGGCAAATCGACCATCGCCAATCTGGTCGAGAAGAAACTGCACGCGCTGGGCCGCCATAGCTTCCTGCTCGACGGCGACAATATCCGCCATGGCCTCAACAAGGATCTCGGCTTCACCGATGCCGACCGGATCGAGAATATCCGCCGCGTCGGTGAAGTCGCCAAGCTGATGACCGATGCCGGGTTGATCGTGCTGACCGCCTTTATTTCGCCGTTCCGCGCCGAACGCGAGCTGGTCCGCGGCATGCTGCCTTATGGTGAGTTCGTCGAGATCTTCATCGACACGCCGCTCGACGTGGCGGAGGCGCGCGACGTGAAGGGGCTCTATGCCAAGGCGCGCAGCGGCGCGATCGCCAATTTCACCGGCATTTCCAGTCCTTACGAGGCACCGGTCAATCCCGATGTCCGCGTCGACACGACACGCGAAACGCCGGAGGCCGCCGCCGAACGGATCGTCGAACATATCATGGGCGTGTGGAGTCCGGACCTTTGACACAGACGCTGCAAACCGATGCCGAACTGGCCCGCGCCGTGGCGCTGGAGGCAGGAGACTTGCTCCGCACGCTGTGCGCCACCGGGGATTGCTCGGGCGCAACGCTTGGCAAGCGCGGCGACGAACGCGCCAATGCCGCGATCATTGCGCATCTGCGCACCGCGCGACCGGACGACTTCATCCTGTCCGAGGAAGCCGCTGACGACCGCGCGCGCTGTTCGGCGCGACGCGTCTGGGTGGTCGATCCGCTCGACGGCACGCGTGAATTTTCCGAGGAACGCGACGATTGGGCGGTGCATATCGGCCTGGCGATCGATGGCGTGCCGGTCACCGGCGCGGTCGCCCTGCCCGCCGCGCACAAGGTGTTCGTCACTGACGACACGCCGCCCGAATACCCGCCGCTCGGCACTCGCCCGCGCATGGTGGTCAGCCGCTCGCGCCCGCCCGAGATTGCACTTGCCGTCGCCGCAGCACTCGATGCGGAAATGATCCCGATGGGCTCGGCCGGCGCCAAGGCGATGGCGGTGGTCGAGGGTCGCGCCGACATCTACCTCCATGCCGGCGGCCAGTATGAATGGGACAATTGCGCACCGGTCGCCGTGGCCCTGGCGGCCGGGCTGCACGCCTCGCGCATCGACGGCAGTGCGCTGGTTTATAATTGCGTCGATCCGCTCCTGCCCGACCTGCTGATCTGCCGCGAGGAACTGGCTGACCGGGTTCTGGCGGCGATCCGGGACGCCGGCCAGTCACCGGGCGGCTGACAGGTGCTGGGTTGAGCGCATTTCGGAACGCGACGTTTCGCACGCGCTTTGCTACCTCCGGCGCTCCGAGACGTCGAATGAGGTGCCCGTGAGCGTAATCGCTGCCTTTCTCTACCGTGACGGCCAGCGCATCCGGCCGATCGAAATCGACGAACCGACGCCGTGCCATGGCGACAAGAAGGAATTCGTGTGGATCGGCCTGCACGAGCCGACCGATGCCGAACTGGAGACGCTGCAGGAGAAATTCGGCCTGCACCCGCTGGCGGTCGAGGATGCCCAGAACAAGCATCAATTGCCCAAGATCGACGTGTATGGCGACCAGCTGTTCGTCGTCGCCCGCACCGCGCATCTGAACGACGATCATATCGACTATGGCGAAACCGCGATCTTCGTCGGCCCCAATCACATCATCACCGTCCGTCACGGCTCCGCCCGGGCGCATAGCGGCCTGCGCGCGCATCTCGAGGCGGCACCCGGGCTCTTGCGCCACGGCGTCGATTATGTCCTCCACGCCATTCTCGACTTCATCGTCGATGGCTATCTGCCGATCGTCGAGACGATCGAGGAGGAAGTGCTCGAGATCGAGACCCAGACCATGGATGCATCGCTGTCATACGACGACACCAAGCGCCTGTTCACGCTGCGTCGCGAGGTGATCCGATTCCAGCGCGTGATCGGCCCGATGGGCGAGGTGACGAGCAAATTGTTCAACCTCGACGTGCCGTGCATCGACGCCGAGACAAAGCCCTATTTCAAGGACGTGCTCGATCATGTCCGGCGGGTCGAAAATATGGTCGGCGGCCTGCGCGACGTGCTGACCTCCGTATTCGAGGTCAGCACCCTGCTCGAACAGCAGCGCCAGGGCGCGATCACCCGCCAGCTCGCCGCCTGGGCCGCGATCCTCGCCGTGCCGACCGCGATCGCCGGTATCTACGGGATGAACTTCGAATATATGCCGGAGCTCAAGACCAAATACGGCTATTTCGTCACGGTCGCGGTGATCCTGGCGCTGTGCACCGCGCTTTATGTCCGGTTCCGGCGCGTCAAATGGCTGTAACGATCGACGATCATGACGAGACGCCGCCGGCACTCGTCCCGGTGCAGCGCCGCGAACAGATGTATCCCATTCTATCGGCCGACGACATCGCCCGCGTCGCCCGGTTTGGCGGGCAGCGCAGCTATCAGGCGGGCGAGCGGCTCTTCGCCACCGGTGATCGCGGCATCGGGCTGCTGGTCGTGCTCTCGGGGCGTGTATCGATCGTCCAGCATGACGGCGCCGGCCATGTCAGCCCGATCACTGAACATGGGCCGGGATCGCTGATCGGCGAAATCTCCAGCCTGTCCGGCCGTCCCGCGTTGGTCGATGCGGACGCCGCAGAGCCCGTAGACGCGCTGATCCTCAAGCCCGCCGACCTGCGCGCGCTGATCGTTGCCGAGGCCGATCTTGGCGAACGGATCATGCGTGCGCTGATCCTGCGTCGGACTCGCCTGATCGATGCGGCGGCGGGCGGCCCGATCCTGATCGCGCCGGGCGACGATCCCGGCCGCGTCCGGATCGCCGGCTTCCTGCGCCGCAACGGCCTGCCCTTCCGGTCGCTCGATCCGGCGACGGACGACGAAGCGGCGGATATCGTCGCGCATCTTCAGCCGGTGCCGACCGATTGGCCGCTCGCGATCCTGCCCGACGGCACCGTGCTCCGCGCGCCGTCCGATACCGACATCGCGGTCGCCATGGGCATGATCGGCAAACCCGACGACCAATGCGTCTATGACGTGGCGATCGTCGGTGCGGGGCCGGCAGGCCTGGCCAGCGCGGTCTATGCGGCCTCCGAAGGCCTGTCGGTGCTGGTGCTCGATGCGCGCGGCTTTGGCGGCCAGGCTGGCGCCAGCGCACGAATCGAGAATTATTTCGGCTTCCCGACCGGCATCACCGGCCTGGCGCTGACCGCGCGCGGCTTTGTCCAGGCGCAGAAATTCGGTGCCGAGATCGCCATTCCAGCCTGTGTCAGGACGCTGGAATGCAGCGACGCCAACGGCATCCACCGGCTGCATATCGACGATGGCCGTATCTATCGCGCGCGCAGCGTGGTTATCGCATCGGGTGCGCGGTACCGCCGCCCTGCCCTGACCCGGCTCGAAGAGTTCGAGGGACGCGGTGTGTGGTACTGGGCCTCCCCGGTCGAGGCGCAATTCTGCAGCCGGCAGGAAATCATCCTGGTCGGCGGCGGCAATTCGGCGGGTCAGGCAGCGGTCTATCTTGCCGGCCATGCCGCCAAGGTACGGATGATGGTCCGCGGCGATGGGCTGGCCGCCACCATGTCGCGCTATCTGATCGACCGCATCGCCGCCAACCCACGAATTGAACTGATGAGCCGGACCGAGGTGGTCGCACTGGATGGCGGCACTGCCGGGCTGGAGCAGGTGACCTGGAAGAATCGCGATTCGGGGCACAGCATGGAAGCGCCGATTCGCAATGTGTTCATGTTCGTGGGCGCCGATCCGGCAACCGAATGGCTCGGCGAATGCGCCGTGCTACCGGATGAAAAGGGCTTTATCGCCACCGGCCAGGATGCGCTGACCCTGCAGACCAGTGTGCCCGGTGTCTTTGCGATCGGCGATGTCCGGGCGGGATCGGTCAAGCGCGTCGGCGGCGCGATCGGTGAAGGGGCGGCGGTGGTCGCCCAGATCCATCAATATCTGGCACGCAATTGACCCGAACTGCTGCAGCCTTTCAGCAGCGTCCAGCTTGGGAGGGGAAGCGATCTTCCCCTCCCTCACCGGATCAGCCAGCCGTTTTGGGCTGCATGTCCGCCGGGCAAGCGCCCTGATACTTCGCTTCGATGACGACCTTGGTTTCCTTCTGCGCCGCGGGCGGCAGGTTCGGGCCCTTCATCGTCGTGGCCATCTCGACCTTGTAGGCGCTGGACATATCACCCGTGACGCTGCCCTTGGTCGTCATGGTCATACCGTTGGACGTGCACTCCGAATCGATGTCATAGCCCGATCCATTGGACGTCACATTGCTCTTGGTGCAGTTCGCGCCCGCCTGCTTCGCAACGAATGGATTGTCGCCGGGCTTGGTCTCTCCGACGCAAACCTTCATTGCCGGGACCGCAACGCCCATCGACGTCGTCTTGAGCTCCCAAAGGCCTGCCTTGGGCATTTTCGCGGCAGCCGGGGCTGCCGGTGCAGCATCTACCGTGTTGGCGGCGGTATCGCCCGCCTTGGTGCCGCCCGAGCAGGCACCGAGCAGAAGGAGGCCGGCAACTGCGGCGCAAGCTGACAATGAACGGGTACGCATAGACATTTCGCTCCTGTTGGTGGGTCGGCGGGGGCCGACCCTTGCGGCCGTTCCGATTCATCGGAGTTTTCGGCACGCGGTCAGTTCATCCAATGGATAAAGTTCAGCGTCAAGATTGGCCGGAGCACGGCACGAAAAACTTCCGTTCGATAAAAGTCTTGTAACAACCTATCCTCATTCATTGGCGAGTCCGGCGAGTACATGCCGGGATTTTGGAAGGATCTTTGATCATTTCTTTAATGAAACGAATATGCATACGCTCTCTATCGCTCAATAATTTATACATTTGCTCGAATATGGCATATAAAAGCTGAAATTTGACGGGATGATTTTCTCGAATCCCTTTTTGTCGGCCGCTAAAAGCGGCAGATCAAACCACTCACATCGAAATCACCAGTCAGGAAAATCATTTTCCGTCGCGGCAACCGAATCGCGATGGCGACGGCGCGCGAGATCCGACAAATCTAAAAAAGTCGGAATTCCGACTGGGGAAAGTCGGAACGGTCCCCGAGGGGAAAGTTAAGCTATTGAAAAATTGGCGCACCCGGAGCGATTCGAACGCCCGACCCTCAGATTCGTAGTCTGATGCTCTATCCAGCTGAGCTACGGGTGCGCACTGGAAGGGGGCTCATAGAGGCGTGATGCGCGGGGCGCAAGTGCGTTGCGCATGCTTGATGCGACGCATAGAGCAATAAGCGATGATGCACCGCCAAACTCCTGCCCGCCCCCTTGCTCGGCCCCTTGCGCGCCTCGCCTTGATCGCGGGTTTCACCCTGATCGCAACCGGCTGTGCGGAGCGGAGCAAGGGGCCTTATCCTTCGCTGTTGCCGCGCCCAATCGAATCGCGTGGCGACGCCGAGCCGGTGGTTGCGCCGGTCGCGCTTGAGCCGGATCCGGCACTCGACCGGCGGATTACCGAGGTCGGTGCGACGATCAACACCGCGAAAAAGGATTTCGCAACTGCCGCAACCAGAGCGCAAGCTTTGGCTAAAGCAGCCCAAGGCCAGGCAGTCGGCAGTGATCGCTGGATCGAAGCGCAGACTGCGCTGGCCGAGCTGGACGCGTTCCGCGCGACATCGTCAGCAGCACTCACCGATCTGGAAGATGCGACGATCGCACGCGCCGCGGCAGGAAAGCCGCCTTATCCTTCGCTTGAAGCCGCTCGCGACGCGGCGCAGGCCGAACTGGACCTGCAGACAAAAAGGATTGAAACCCTGCAAGCCTCGATGCCCGCAGTCTGATTTACCACAGGCCTTTCACCAGCGGCAGGATGGACGAATAATCGTCACTCCAAGGCGTGAAATGCGGGTAGCGCGGCACCGGTGCCCAGGCAGAATCGCGGGCCTTTAGCGTGGCGATGGTGCCCGGATCGCGCGACAAGGCGATCCAGATCGACGCGCTTTCGGCCGGGCCCGCATCACTGCCGGGATAATATTCGAGCTGCGCCGCGCTCCATCCACCCGCGACCGCCGCCGATGACACGACTGGCTCCATGTTGAGAAAGCGATTCGACACATGGACCAGCAGCACGCCGTCATGCGCCAGCACCCGGCCATAAGTGGCGAACGCTTCGGTCGTCATGACATGCATGGGCACCGAATCGGACGAGAAGGCGTCGAGCGCCAGGATATCCAGCGCACCAGTCGCCTCGGCACCCAGGCTGAGCCGCGCATCCCCGATCACGATTTTCGGATTTTGCAGGCAGCGCGACAGGAAGGTGAACTGGCCGGTATCGCGCGCGATGCGCACGACGACAGGATCGATCTCATAGAAACGCCAATCCTGGCCGGGCCGCGCATAACAGGCGAGAGTCCCGGCCCCCAGGCCGACCACGCCGACTCTTGCCTTGTCGCCATAGAGGACAGGCAATGCCAGCATAGCCTGCCCAACGCCGGATTTACGGACATAATAGGCGGTCGGGGTACGCTCACGCGCTTCGCTGCCGATCAGCTGCGTGCCATGGACGGTCGTACCATGGGCAAGTTCCTGCAACATTGGGCCGCTGCGCACCGTATAGACGCCGAAATAGCTTCGCACCCGCGCCCCGGGCTCCATCGAGATGACGATCGATCGATAACCGCCAAACACCACCAACGCGCCCGCCAGCACAATCACGAACGCCACGCGCCGTCCCACGGCGATCAGGCCGAGTGCCACGATGATGAAGAACGCCAACGGGGATGGCGCTTTACCTTCGGAATCCAGCGTCGCAGGATCGCTCATTACCGTCACGATCAGCACCAGCGTGACCAGCCCGATCGCCAGTGTCGCGATTCGTCGTCGCCGGGCGGTTCCACGCCAAAGCCGCCGGACCGGATCGACCAGGAAGGATTGCGGCACCAGCGCGCCTGCGGCCAGGATCAGAATCGGATATTCATAGGTCCAGTCGAACACCAAAGGCGCGATCAACGCAGCGAATACGCCGCCAAGCGCGCCGCCCACCGCCATGGCGAGGTAGAAACCGGTCAACCGATCGGGCGCTGGCCGCAATCTGTACATGGCAGTGTGCAACGCGACCGCCGCCATGAACAGCAGGACGAGCGCCAGACAGGCGGTCAGATAGGGCTGGTGCTGATAGCCGGTCGCCATCACCCCACCGAAAAGCAGGATCGTGACTGGAGCGATCCGCGTGAGCAGGTCGGCGATCATGCGATTGCCGGCAAAGGCGATCGTGAAGCTCAGCAGATATAGGCCAAGCGGCATGACCCAAAGCAGCGGCATCGCCACGATATCGGTAGTGATGAAGGTGGAAGTCGCGAGCATCAGCCCAGACGGTACCAGCGCCAGCGCGATCCAAAGCGTGACACGATTCCAAGCTGGTGGTGCGCTGACCGCAGCCGATTTGTCGACCACCGTCACCGGCCGGTGTGGCAAAGTCAGCGCGCAGATGAGGACAAAGATGATCAGGAGCCCATAGCCGGCGCTCCACAGGATGCTTTGACCGCGAATCGCCAGCTCGGGCTCAACAATAAGCGGATAGGCGATCAGCCCGCCAAAGCTGCCGAAATTCGATGCCGCGTAGAGAGCATAGGGATCGCTTCCCTTACTTGAAATGCTAAACCAGCGCTGCAGGAGCGGCGCCTGCGCCGACACGGCGAAGAATAACGGGCCAATCGACGCGCCTAGCAGCCACGGCACCCAGATCGCTGGTTGTGCATCGGGGGGCAGTTGCATCGACATCAATCCGATCGGCAACCACAGCGCCGCGATCAGCAATATGGCAAGATGGATCACCGCCTGCCGGCGCGGGCCAAGCCGGCCGAGCCAATGTGCATAGGCATAACCGCCAAGCAGCAAGGCCTGATAGACCAGCATCGCCGAGTTCCATACCGCCGGTGCGCCGCCGAGCCGAGGCAAGGCCATCCGTGCAATCATCGGCTGGACGAGAAACAACAAGAACGATCCCGTCAGGATCGTGACGACAAACAGGGGCCGCGCGAAACGAGCAGGCACTGCCGGAAATGGCATCAGGGTCGTGCGATCCTGTACACGATATGGCGTCGCAGCGGATCGCCTTCGGCCAGCGCGGGGTGGTCGAAATCCTCCTCGACCATCCGCGTCATGCCGAGGCGCTCCATCAGCCCCCAGCTGGCGCTATTGCCGGGAACCGTCATCGCCGCAACTTCGGTCGCCTCGAGATTGGCCCAGACCCAGTTGAGGCTCGCCTGCGCTGCTTCCCTGGCATAGCCCTGCCCCCAGAAGGAGCGCGCAAGCCGCCAGCCAATCTCCAGCTGCCCCGCGATCGGCGTGCCCGGCGGGCCAAGCTTGACCCCGCAAAAGCCCAGAAACGCGCCATCCTCGCGCCGCTCCAGCGCCCAGAAGCAATGGCCTGTCTCATCGATCAGCGCATTCTGGCGCGCGATCTGTACGGCAACCGCCTCGCGCGACAATGGCGGGCCAAGATAGCGCATCACTTCCGGGTCCTGGCCCATGGCATGGAACGGCACCAAATCATCGTCGCGCCACGCGCGCAGAATCAGGCGTTCGGTCGCAATCATGCCGTGGCCGGACGGTCGATCGTGAAGATCACGCTGTCCCGAAGCGGATCGCCTTCGGGGAAGGCCGGATGCTCGAAATTCGCGGCACGCTTGGTCATACCGAGCCGCGCCATCAGCCGCTGGCTCGACAGGTTGCGCGCCGCAGTGATCGCCACGACCCGCGGTGCCGCCAGCTTCGTCCAGGCCCAATCGAGGCTCGCCATCGCCGCTTCGCGCGCATAGCCCTTACCCCACCAAAGTGGGCCGAGCATCCAGCCGATCTCCACTTCGTTTTCAGCCGGCGTATTCTCGGCGCCGGGTTTCAGCCCGCAAAAGCCGATCACGCTACCATCCTGCCGCAGTTCGACAGTCCAGAAGCCAAGACCATGGCTGTCCCGATACCCCGCGTGGCGCACGAGCGCCGCATCGCTGTCGGCCGGCGTCTTGACCGGGCCCAGATCGACCATCACCGACGGATCTGCCCACATCGCGTGCAGCGCGGCATGGTCAGCCGGAATCGGCCAGCGCAGGATCAGGCGTTCGGTTTCGATCATGCGCGCAGCAGGCGCGCCGCATGGGCCGCATGATAGGTCAGCACGCCCGAGCAGCCCGCACGCTTGAACGCCATCAATGTCTCGAGCACCAGCGCGTCGCGCTCGCCCGCACCGGCCGCAACCGCCGCCTCGATCATCGCATACTCGCCCGACACCTGATAGGCGAAGACCGGCACCTGGAACTCCGATTTCACCCGCAGGATGATATCGAGATAGGGCAGGCCCGGCTTGACCATCACACTGTCCGCACCCTCGGCCAGGTCGAGCGCGACTTCGCGCATCGCTTCTTCGGCATTGGCCGAATCCATCTGATACGTCTTCTTGTCGCCCTTCAGCAGCCCGCGCGAACCGACCGCATCGCGGAACGGCCCATAAAAGGCGCTCGCATATTTGGCGGCGTAGGACATGATCTGCACATTGTGATGGCCGCCGCTTTCCAGCGCCTCGCGGATCAGGCCGATGCGGCCATCCATCATGTCGGACGGCGCGATGATGTCCGCGCCCGCCGCCGCCTGGTTGAGTGACTGGCCGACCAGTATCTCTGCTGTGGCGTCATTCATGACATAGCCGGCCGCATCGACCAGCCCGTCATGGCCGTGCGCAGTATAGGGATCGAGCGCCACATCGGTCAGCACACCGATGTCCGGCACCGCGTCCTTGATCGCGCGAATCGCGCGACACATCAGGTTATCGGGATTGAGCGCCTCGCGGCCATCGTCGGTCCGAAGCCCCGCAGGCGTGTTCGGGAACAATGCGATACAAGTAATGCCCAGATCGCGCGCCTCTTTCGCCCGCGCGACGATTCCGTCGACCGACCAGCGCGACACGCCCGGCAGGGACGGGATTGGCTCTTCGACCCCCTGCCCCTCGGCGATGAACAGCGGCCAGATCAGATCGGCGGGGGTGAGTATGGTTTCGGCATGAAGCCGACGGCTCCAGGCGGATGCGCGGGTGCGGCGGAGACGGAGGGCTGGATATTGAGCGGACATGGCGCGCTTTTTGATTGATCGCGCCACAGCGTGCAAGCGTTACGGGGGCGAAACCGCGCCCGGCGCGTTGGGGCTGACAATAACAGCGAAAGTCAGCCCGGCTAATGTCCCAGATTCGTTCCGCCGCGATGATCGTCAATGCCAAGTCGCGCAAAGGCCAGGCGCTGTTCGAACGCGCCTGCGCCGCCATGAGAGCGCTGCCCTTTCCGGTCGACGCGCATGCGGTTGAAAACCCCGACCAGCTGGAGGCTGTGATCGATCGCGCACTGGCGAAAAAGCCCGACCTGATGATCCTCGGCGGCGGCGACGGCACGATCAGCGGGTTGGTCGACAAGCTCGTCGGGACCGGCACAGCTCTCGCGATATTGCCGTTCGGCACCGCCAACAGCTTCGCCCGCACGCTGGGCATCCCACTCGATGTCGAGGGAGCGGTTGCGGTGCTCGCTACCGGCCAGCTCAAACGGATCGATCTCGGCATGATCGATGGCGACTATTTCGCCAATTGCGCGGCGATCGGCATTTCCCCGCAGATTGCGCGAAGCGTGCCGCATGGGCTGAAGAAATATCTCGGCCGGATCGGCTATCTCGGCTGGGCGGCGTGGGAGTTTCTCCATTTCAAGCCGTTCACACTGATCGTCGGTGAAGGCCCGGATGAGCAGCGCATTCCGGCGGTCGAAGTACGCATTTCCAACGGTCCTTATCATGGCGGCACCGCGCTGAACGACCAGGCGGAAGTCGATAATGGCGTGATCGTTGTTCAGGCGGTGACCGGCCATGTGAAGCGCCGGCTGATCCAGAACTGGGCGACAAGTGTCCTGCGGCTCGACGCACGGCACGAAACCACGGTGGAGATCAGCGGCACGTCGCTAAAGCTTCGCACCGAGCCGCCCTTGCCGATCTCGATCGATGGCGAAGTTCTGGCGAAAACACCGGTGACGGCCCGGGTTGCCGCCGGAATCATCCAGGTCATGGTGCCGGCCTGATCGTTCGCACACCGGCCCTCCTACCCGGTCGGATGCTGCCGACCTGCAGGCTCACTCGTCGCATGTGCCGCTTCGCCGGTCTCTTCCGGATCCGGTGGGACCGCGAGGACGCCACGCTTCCACCCGCCATAGCGATAATAAAGGAACGCCAATGCCAGCGTGACGCTGGAACCGATCGGGAAGCTCCACCACAGGGCATCCGCACCGAGCCAGGGCTTGGCGAAGACAGCGAAGCCGATCCGCACTGGATAGAGCGCCACGATCAGCGACAGCAGAGGTGCCCACACCGCGCCATTGGCGCGCACCGTCGAGAACAGCACCATGGTCATGCCGAACAGCACGAAGTTCCAGCTCGCGATCAGCTGGATATGCCGCCCGATCGGCAGAGCCGGGCTGTGATCGCCGAGGAACAGCCCCATCACCGGCCGGTCGAACAGGATCACCGCTACGACCATCGCGCCGGTCAGAACGAAATTGGTCAGCAGCCCGGCATTGGTGATGCTTGCCACCCGATCCCAACGGCCAGCGCCGATATTCTGCGCCGCCATCGCGCTGACCGCCGCGCCGATCGCCAGCGCGGGCATCTGGATGAAGCCCCAAAGCTGCTGCGTCACGCCATAAGCAGCGGCGGTGTCCACGCCGAGCCGATTGACCAGCCCGACCATGGTCAGGCCGGCGGTCGACATGACCAGCATCTGCGCTCCCATCGGCAGTCCCTTGCCGACGATCGTGCGTACCAGCGCCGCCTCTGGGAGCAGAAAGCGCAGTTCCGGGCCGCGCAACCGGATCGGCAAGTCGCGCCGATATATATAGAAGAGCAAGGCGATGACCGAGATCAGGTTCGCCGCCAGCGTCGCCAGCGCAGAGCCTGCGATACCGAGTGCCGGGAACGGACCGACACCGATGATCAGCAGTGGGTTGAATATCGTATCGAGCAGCGCCGTCAGGCCCATGAACCAGAGCGGCGTCATCGAATCGCCCGAGCCGCGCAGGCCCATGGTCAGCAGGACGAGCAGCATCGAGGCGGGCAAGCCAAGGAAGATGACGCGCAGATAGTCGAGCGCCAGTTGCATCGCGTCGCCGGGTGTGGCGAGCAGGTGCAGGATATCCGGCGCAAAGATCCAGCCGAGCACCGCGATCACCATCGCGCCACCGACGACCAGGCCGACCGCCGACCCGAATGCGCGGCGCGCGCCTTCGATATCGCGTCGGCCAACGCTCTGGCCGATCAGGATCGTCGCTGCCATGCCGAACCCGAACACCGCACCGAACGTCAGGAACATGATGATGTTGGCATTGGAAGTCGCCGCCAGGGCGCCTTCCCCCAGGAAGCGCCCGACCCAGATCGAATTGATCGCGCCGTTCAGCGTCTGCAGGATATTCGACGCAAGCGTCGGCAGCGCGAACAACAGCAGAGTGCGGCGGATCGGTCCCGTCGTCAGGTCGCGCTGACCGGGACGGGTCGGTTGTGTTGCCATTGCCCTGCCTTACTCCGCCCTGGCTGAGTCTGTGACCGAACAAGCATGGATAAGTCCGTTCCCCGGCGAAGGCCGAGGCCCAGTCGAGAGGCAATCGTTGCGGTATGCGGCGCCCGGCAAAAGCGGCCTTCGCGACTGGGCCCCAGCCTTCGCCGGGGAACAGCCCATGGAAAGCGAGGGAGAGCCAATCAGCCCCTTATAGCCGGTATGGACGATCACCCCAACCGCCCGAGCGCCGCGGTCAGCCGCTCGGCTTCGACCGCCTTGTCGGCATGGTCCGCCTTGGCCTTTTCTACCGCCTCCGGCTTGGCGCGTTCGACGAAGCTGGCATTGCCGAGCCGGCCCGCCAACGCATCGCGCTCCTTCTCCGCCGCCGCGATCGCCTTGGTCAGGCGGGCGCGTTCGGCGTCGAGGTCGATCACGCCTTCGAGCGGCAGGATATAGGTCGCTTCATCGACCACGATCTGGATCGCGCCGCCCTCGGCCGGCTCGCCGGCAACATAATCGATCCGGGCGAGACGACCGAGCACGGCAGCCTGCCGTGCGAGGCGATCGAAGGTCGCGGCGGAGCCGTCACGGACATAGACCTTCATGCGTGCGCCGGGCACGATGTTGAGCTCGTTGCGCGCGGTGCGGACTTCGCTGACCAGACGGATCAGCCAGTCGATTTCCTTGCTCGCCTCCGGATCGATCGAGCGCGCATCGGCCATCGGCCATTTCGCGACGATCAGGTCGGTGTCGCGCGCGCCCATCTTCGACCACAGCTCTTCGGTGATGAAGGGCATGAAGGGGTGGAGCAGCACGAGCAGCTGGTCGAGCACCCAGCCGGCCACGGCGCGCGTCTCGTCCGCTTCGGGACCGGACGCGGGCGCGTCCATCTGGCCGAGCACCGGCTTGATCAGTTCGATGTACCAGTCGCAGAAGCGGCTCCAGCCAAACTGATAGATCGCATTGGCCGCGCCATCGAAGCGATAGTCCGCCAGCGCGAGATCGACCGCCTGCACGGTCTGGATCGTCTCGGCGATGATCCAGCGATTGACCGCCAGATCGGCCCTGGGCGCTTCGAGCGTGGCGCTCGCGGCAATGCCGTTCGACTGGCAGAAACGCGCGGCGTTCCACAGCTTGGTCGCGAAGTTGCGATAGCCCTCGACCCGCTTCTCATCCATCTTGATGTCGCGGCCCTGGCTTTCCATCGCCGCCATGAAGAAGCGCAGCGCGTCGGCGCCATACTGGTCGATCAGCCCGAGCGGGTCGACCGTATTGCCCTTCGATTTCGACATCTTCGAGCCGTCGGCGGCGCGGACCAGGCCGTGAAGATAGAGCGTGCGGAACGGCACCTCCTTCATGAAGTGCATGCCCTGCATCATCATCCGCGCATCCCAGAAGAACAGGATGTCGAAGCCGGAGATCAGCACGTCATTGGGATAACGGCCGTGCAGGGTCGGATTGCCATCCTCAGGCCAGCCCATCGTCGCGAAGGGCCAGAGCGCAGAGGAAAACCATGTGTCGAGCACGTCGCTGTCCTGGGTGAGCGCAACGCCCTCTCCCCGCCAGCGCCTGCGCGCCGGATTCATCCTCGGCGACGAAGATGCGGCCATCCTCGGCGAACCATGCCGGGATACGGTGCCCCCACCAGAGCTGACGCGAGACGCACCAGGGCTGGATATTCTCCATCCAGTTGAAGAAGGTCTTTTCCCAGGTCTTGGGCACGATCTTGATCGCGCCGGACCTGACCGCCTCGATCGCCGGTTTCGCAAGCGTTGCCGCATCGACATACCATTGGTCGGTCAGCCAGGGCTCGATCACCACGCCGGACCGGTCGCCATAAGGCGTCTGGATCGTGCGTGGTTCGGACTCGTGTTCCGCGCCTTCCTTGTCGATGTGCGGAACGAGGAATCCGCCCGCCTTCAGCCGCGCGACGACTTCCTTGCGCGCTTCGGCGGTGGTCAGGCCGATCAGTTCGGCGGGGATCAGCCCGTCGCTGGTCTGCTGCACCTGTGCCTTGGCATCGAGCATGTTGAGCATGTCGGCCGCCTTGAACCCGGCGCGCTTGCCCACTTCGAAATCGTTGAAATCGTGACCCGGCGTGATCTTCACCGCGCCCGAGCCGAGTTCCGGATCGGCGTGCTCGTCAGCGACGATCGGGATCAGCCGGCCAGTAATCGGCAACTTCACATGCTTGCCGATCAGCGCGGTGTAGCGTTCGTCGGTCGGGTTCACCGCGACCGCCATATCGGCGAGCATCGTTTCCGGGCGCGTCGTCGCGACCGAGATGAAGCCCGAACCGTCCTCGAGCGGATAGCGCAAATGCCAGAACTGGCCGTTGATTTCGCGCGTCTCGACCTCGAGATCGCTGATTGCGGTGCCGAGACCGGGATCCCAGTTCACCAACCGCTTGTCGCGGTAGAGCAGGCCCTGGTTGTGGAGGTCGACGAACACCTTGAGCACGGCCTTGGAAAAGCCCGGGTCCATGGTGAAACGCTCGTTCTTCCAGTCCATCGAGCAGCCGAGGCGGCGCAGCTGCTGGGTGATGATGCCGCCGCTTTCCGCTTTCCATTCCCAGACCTTCTCGACGAACTGTTCGCGCGTGAAGTCGGTGCGCTTCTGCTGATGCAGCGCCATGTTGCGCTCCACCACCATCTGCGTCGCGATGCCGGCATGGTCGGTGCCGACCACCCACAGCGCATCCTTGCCCTTCAGCCGCGCGTGACGCGCGAGGATATCCTGCAGCGTGTTGTCGAGCGCATGGCCGATATGCAGATTGCCCGTCACATTGGGCGGCGGGTTGACGATCGTCCAGGGCTCCGCGCCGGGGCGATCGGGGCGGAACAGGCCTTTATCTTCCCAATGGGCGTACCAGCGGGATTCGATTTCGGCGGGGTCGAAGGTTTTGGGAAGTTCGGTCATAGCATTGCGGCTTTACCGTTTGCTTCACGAATGAAAACCTCCGTTCGCCCTGAGCCTGTCGAAGGGCCGCACTTTCTTCGCTCGAAGACGGGCGGTGCTTCGACAAGCTCAGCACGAACGGAAGAAGGCTATTTGGCCTTCCCGGTATATTTCCCTAGCCAGCCAAGCACCTCGCCATACCATTGACGGCTGTTCTTCGGCTTGAGCACCCAATGATTCTCGTTCGGATTGACGACCAGACGCGACGGGATGCCGCGCCGCTGCAGCGCCGTGAATGCCGCCAGCCCCTGCGTATAGGGAATGCGGAAATCCTTCTCGCCGGTGATCACCAGCATCGGGGTCTTCCAGCTGGTGACATGGTTGACCGGGTTCCATTTCTCGAACGCGGCAGGATCCTCATAATAGGCCTTGCCGCCATGTTCCCATTCGTCGAACCACAATTCCTCGGTCTCGTACGCCATGGCGCGGGCGTCGAACACGCCGTCATGCTGGACGAGGCACTTGAACCGGTCGGGCCATTGCCCCGCGATCCAGTTCATCATGTAGCCGCCATAGGACGCGCCGAGTGCGCAGGCATTGTCGCCATCGAGCCAGCCGAATTTGGTCGTCGCCGCATCGAGGCCCTTTTGCAGATCCTCCAGTGGCCAGCCGCCCCAATTGTTGGTGATCGCATCGGTGAAGCCCTGGCCGTAACCGGTAGAGCCGTGGAAATCGACCGCGACCAGGCCATAGCCGGCACCGGCGAATACGGCCGGGTTCCAGCGGTACGACCAGCTATTGTTGCTCGACCCCTGCGGCCCGCCATGGACCATGAACGCAACCGGCACCTTGGCATCCGCCGCGAGGCCGGCGGGCTTCACCGCATAGCCCCAGACCGTGTCTTTGTTCGCGCCAGTGAAGCTGAACCGCGTCACCGCCGGCATGTCGATCCCGGCAAGCTTTCCGGCATTGACCGCAGTCAGGCGCGTGGTCTTCCTGCCCGAGAGCAGCCAGAAATCGTCCGGCGCGGTCAGGCTGTTCAGCGCGAAGACGATGCCCTTGGCGGTCGGCACGACACCGGACACATGCCCCAGCTGCGTCAGGCGCGTGACCTTTCCGGTCGCCGCGTCGACCGCAAAGGCCGGCGTTTCCTGCGTATCGTCCGCCGTGACATAGAGGGTTTTGCCGTTCCCCGCCCAGGCGATCGACGCGACCGAACGGTCCCAGGCCTCGGTCAGTGCACGCACCTGCCCGGTGGCGAGATCGCGCAGCATCAGCACCTGGCGATCGGCTTCATAGCCGGGACGCTTCATCGCGAAATAGGCGAGGCTGCGGCCATCGGGCGAGATGGTCGGCAGATTGTCCGTGCCGTCATTGGCATCGGTCAGATTGACCGGCGCCGTCGAACCATCGGCCGGGACAGCGAAGATATCGAGATTGGTCGATAGCGGCTCGATCCGGCCCGCCTCACGCAATGCGAAATAGACCGTCTTGCCGTCGGGGCTCCACGCCACTTCCTCGCCGCCGCCAAAGGGCTTGGACGGTGCATCGCCGATCAGCTTGCCGCCGATCGCCACGCCGTCGCCGCTCGCACCGTCGGCGGTCAGCGGCAGCACGAACAATTGGGAGCGGCTGCCGTCGCTCCAACTATCCCAATGCCGCACGAACATCTGATCATAGGACCGCGCCGCGCCGGCATTCGGATCCTTCTTGACCATCGCCGGCGCGAGGCTCGGCGCGCCGGGCTTGCGATCCGCCCAGACCAGGATCTTGTCCCCGGTCGGCGCGACCTTGAAACCGCCGAAACCGCCCTGGAAACCGGTCAGCTTGCGCGGCTCGCCGCCAGTGATCGCGATCGACCAGATAGCGTCATCTCCGCCTTTGTCCGACTGGAAATAGACCGTCGCGCCATCGGCGGAGATTTGCGGGCTGGTTTCGTTGACATCCGCTTCCGCAGCGAGTTTTTCGGGCTTCGCATTCTTCTTCGTCAAGTCGAGCCGCCACAGGTCGAAGCGCCCCTTGTCGGCCGCCAGATCGGTCTCGCGCTGCTGCCAGACCAGCCAATGGCCATTGGCGGAGACATCGGGAGCCGACACGCGCGAGAGCATGGTGACGTCGTCGATGGTGAGTTGGCGGGCAGCGGCCGGAGTGGAGGCTGTAGCGATCGCGATCAGGCTCGCGGACAGGATCATCTTCATGAGCGCAACGATAGAGCAGATGACGCCGCCTGAGCAACGCCCCGACCATGGCCCATGCAAGATACCCGACAACAACGGATCCAGAGCGGATCGACATTCAGATTTGGAGAGTTTGCTTTTCGAAATATTCCGTCATCCCCGGAACAAGTCAGCATATCTCCTTCAGAAAGGAAGCTTGTGCTCCCGCGAAGGCGGGGACCCAGTCTGGGCTCCCGCCTTCGCGGGAGCACTAAGGAAGGGGCGATCACTCTCGATTATTCCGTCCCCTGATCGAAGGGGACAAGCGCTGAACAAGCCCAGGGCAAATGGGAGAGAGGGGGCAACTCAGCGCGAAACTGCTCCAACCGCCATTCAAACCGGCTACCGATCGCGAGCCCGCTCCCTGTTCATGAGCGATAACAGGGAGAATAACAGGGAGCGGCATATTTTTTTGGCGCGACTCGGGTCATTTGTTGGATAAAATCGCATTTTATATCAACAGCTTGATTGCAATTCTCCCTGTTAATCCGGAACAGGGAGTTCGTCACCACGGAACAGGGAGATGCCGCGGCCCGAACAGGGAGTGCGGGAGGACATAACAGGGAGCGCCGATTCGACCGATCGGGCAATGTTGCTTTGATATGGTGAGGGTTCATGGGCAGCATATTGATATGACCGGGCTGGCAATTGAATCGGCCGGCGGAGACCTGGTCGGCAAACAATCGCCAGGGGCTCCAAGCGACCCGTCGCTTACGCGCGAGGCCTTCGGGGTGACGCGCAATATGCGGTTGCCGGAGACCATCGACCTGCACGCCGTGCGTCGCGACTATGCCCAATCCGCCGCACGGTCCGCGCCAAAAGGCGGCATCGGCTCGACGTTGAAGGTCCATTCGCTGCGCCTGCCCTTCGACAGGCCCAGGGCGAACGGAAGGCGGCGGATCAACCCAGCTCGAAATCGTCTTAGCGGGGTTGCCCCGTGATGCGGGCGATCTCACGCGCGACCATCGTCTCGACCATCGCCGGCAGATGCAGAATCGAGCCAGTCGCGCAGCATCGGACGAATCATCTCGCGCACCATGCCCTCGAGCGTATCCGATCCAGCCACTTCGGGTTTCACCACCATGCGCGACAAGGCCTCGAGCGGGCCGCGGCTTGCCTGGGTGGTTTGAGGCGAGAGAATCGATTCGGCTGGCGTCGTCTGGGGCTGTGGCTGGGGGTCCGCCGCGGGCGCCTTGATCACGACCGGCTGCGTGGCGCGTACCGGGTCGCTCAGTTCAAGGATCTCGCTATGGCCGAAATCATCGATATCGGCCGGTGAGTCCGGCGCAGCAGGACGAGCGGGCTTGCGCGCGTTCCGCGCAGACACGGCCGCGTCGCCCTCTTCGGCGATGATGCGTTTGATCGACGAGAGGATGTCCTCCATCGACGGTTCGGCGCTGACATCCCCCATCGGCAACCCTTAAAACCCGAGCAACCGCATCGAGAGCGGTCCTACTTCGGCTCACCTGCGGGATTTGCAGTACCCCTGTCAACCGGCGCGTCAAGGATCGGGTCAAGCGGACGGGTGACTTCCGAGCCCTGCGCCCTGGTCTGCCGGGTGCTGGTGGCGACCGGCTGCGGCGCCGGGTCCGAGGCCCAGTCGTTCCATTTGCCACGGACCCGCTTGTAGTTGGTCACCGGATCATAGAGCGGCCCGCCGTCGAGTCCCAGGTCGCGCGCCTCGGCCCGGCCCATCGCCACCTGCAATGCGAAGCGTGCGACATAGGCATCGCGCCGCGCCGTCACCAACGTGACCTGCGAGTTGAGCAATTCCTGTTCGGCGTTGAGGATATCGAGGATCGTGCGGTTGCCGACGCTGTTCTCGGCGCGGACGCCCTCAAGCGACAATTTGTTGGCATTCACCGCGACTTCGGACGATGCAATCACCTCTTCCGACGATTTCCATACCGCATAGGCCGAGCGCGTGTTGGCGATGACGGTCCGTTCGGTTTCGGTGACCTGTTCGATCGCCTGGCCGCGCCGCTCCTGTGCCTGGCGAACCTGAGCGGCAGGAAGCCCGCCCTGGTATAGCGGCAGCGTGAACGACAGGCCGGCACTCGCCGAGGTGCCGTTCTGCGACCCAAGGCCGCCCGGCACATTCAGCCCATCGCCGAGCGTGCCGAGATAGTTGAAATAATTGCCAGTCGCGACGCCGCTGATGCGCGGGAGACGGCCGGCCCGTGCAGCCTTGATGTCGAAATCGGACGCGTCGCGGTTCTTCTGTGCCGCAAGCAGGTTGGGATTGTTGTCGAGCGCAATCTCGACCGCCTGTTCCGAGCCGGCCGGCGTGCCGGGAACGGCAGGGGGCGTTTCCAGCGAACCGGGCACATCCCCGACCAGCCGGACATAATTCTCGCGGCTGGAGATCAAGCGCGATTCCGCGGTCTGCAACTGGCTTCGCGCGACGGCGAGACGTGCCTCCGACTGGGCAACGTCGGTGCGCGTCAGATCACCGACCTGGAAGCGATCACGGCTCGCCTGCAAATTGACGTCGAGAACCTTCACATTCTGCTGATTCAATCCGACGATCGCTTCGTCGCGAATGACGTCCATGTACGCGCCGACCACTGCGTTGAAGAGATCGGCTTCAGTCCCGCGTAAACCAAGCTGTGCGGCCTCGACGCGTGTTTCCGCGCCGCGCACCGAATTCTTTACCGCACCACCATTGTAGAGCGGCACCGAGAACCGGGCAGTCGCATTGAGCGTGCGCTCAGGGGAATTGAGGCTCGTCGCGCCGGGGCCATTGAGGACATTCTGAGTGAACCCGCCGTCCGTGCTCAACGAGGGCCGCCCCTGCGCCTTGGCGATCGGCACATTCTCGTCCTGCGACCGGACACGGGCGCGCTCGCCCGACAGCGTCGGGTTGGTGTTGTACGCCTTGACCAGCGCATCGCGCAGCGTTTCCGCCGACGCGGGTGCGGCAGCCAGCGCCAGCGCGGTTCCGACGAGAAAATAGGTCCGACGCATAATCAGCGGCATCTTTCAGAAGGTGAAGGTCTTGGCCCGGGCGAAGCCAGGCAGCGGGACACAATCGATGTCGGCGAAATCGAGCAACGCGAAACCGCCTTCGCTCTTGCGGCCCGATGTCAGCCGGGTGACGCCACGGTCGGCGATTCCGGCGACGACGCGTCCGCCATCGCGCAATTGCGCGACGAGCGAATCGGGCAGCTGCTCGACCGCGCCGTCGACCATCAAGACATCATAGGGCGCGCCAGCGGCGTGCCCGGTCTCGAGCGGTCCTTCGACCAGCGTCACCCCGGCCGTGCCGACCAGCGCCTCGCGCGCCAGTGCAGCGAGCGCGGCATCGCTTTCCACGGCAACCACCGACGTCACCAGTTCGGCGAGCACAGCGGCGGTATAGCCGCCAGCCGCACCGATCAGCAGAACCTTGTCGGCGGGGAGCAGATAAGCCTCGGTCAGCAGCCGTCCGGTCGCGATCGGCACATTCTGGAAGCGTCCCTGCCCAAGCGGCAGCGCGGTGTCGCGATACGCAAGCGCCTGCGCCTCGGCGGGCAGGAAAGCCTCACGCGGGACACGCGCCATGGCCGCGACCACACGCGGGTCGCTGACCGCGTTGGTGCGCAACTGGCTTGCCACCATCGCATGGCGCATGGCGGTAAAGCGGTCGGAGTCGATTGCCGTCAATTTCATGGTGCCACCTTGTTGCACAACTGTTTTAGTCACGCAATACACTTGTTTCTCTGGCCGGCTTGTATCGTGCGACTGCCTCCGCGCCAAGCGAGCGTTGCAACCGGCCTGGCTGATTTTCTCGGCAATGTTCACGGTGGCGGTTGACAGGTACCCCGCCCCCTGTGCATTTCGCGCGGCTCGCATCGGGGCCCGATGGCGGAGTGGTGACGTAGAGGACTGCAAATCCTCGCACCCGGGTTCGATTCCCGGTCGGGCCTCCAATGTGCAGATGTGACGGCAAACGCACGACCGTCCGTTTGCGGGCCTCCTAGACCCGCCTCACGTCAACCCCGAGCGCCGTGAATTGCGTGCTGGAATCCTGATCGGTGCCGGCTGGGGTGATCAGAATATCGGTCCGCTCGATCGGTGCGATGACAAAGTGCGATGCGGCGCCGATCTTCTCCGACGACGCCATGACCACGAGTTCCGCGGCAGTATCGGCGATCGCCCGCTTCATTGCCGCCTCTTCCGGGTCACCCGTGGTCAGCCCTGCGGTCGGATGAACACCTGTGACGCCCATGAAGAATATATCGGGCCGGATCTCGCTCACGGCCCGCAGCGCGGCGACGCCCACACTCACCATCGAATGCTTGAACAGCTTGCCGCCGATCAACAGCACATCGACGGCGTGGTCCGCCAACGCGCCGGCGACGAGTGGGCTGTGCGTGACAATCGTCGCCATCAGCCGGTGATCGAGATGATTGACGAGTTGCATCGCGGTCGTGCCGCCATCGACAAAGACAGTCTGTCCCGGCCGGATCATCGACGCCGCATATCGCCCGATTGCAGCCTTGTCGGCCGCACCGATCGACAACCGGGTGGCCAATGTTCCCACCGCGGGAGATGCCGGCAGTGCGCCACCATGAACTCGTTGCAGGAGACCTTCGGCAGCAAGTTCGCGCAAATCGCGCCGGATCGTATCTTCCGACAACCCGAGGCCGGCCGCCACGCTTTTCGCCACGATCCGTCCGTCCTGTTTGAGCAGGGAAAGAAGGTGGCGCTTGCGTTGCTCGGTCAACATTCTCTGACACATCCTTCTTGACTCTGCACGATATTGCACGAAAATACGCACATGTCACTGAGCGATCGAATCCGCATTCACAACGTCACCACCCTGTCGGACGACTGGTACGTTCTGAAAAAGACCAGCTTTGACTGGCGGCGCGCCGATGGCAGCTGGCAGACGATGAATCGAGAGACCTATGATCGGGGCAATGGCGCCACCTTGCTGCCCTATGACCCCATTCGCCGGACGGTGTTGCTGACGCGGCAGTTCCGCTTTCCCGCCTATGTCAACGGATGCGACGATCTGCTGATCGAGGCGGCGGCCGGCCTGCTTGACGAAGCGTCACCCGAGGACCGTATCCGCGCCGAAGTGGAAGAGGAGCTGGGTTTGACGCTTGGCGCCACCCGGGCGATCTTCAGCTGTTATATGAGCCCCGGCTCCGTCACCGAACGGCTGTATTTCTTCGTTGCTGAATATGACCCGATCATGCGCACCGGACGGGGCGGCGGAAATGCATCGGAAGGCGAGGATATCGAGGTCATCGAACTCGGCATCGACGCTGCGCTTGAAATGATTGGCGCCGGAGCGATCCAGGACGGCAAGACCATCATGCTGCTGCAATATGCCGCGCTCAACCTGCTGGCGCCGACAAAAGCCGCGGCATGATGGTGCTGATTGCCGGTCGATGGCGCAGCGGGACGCAGGCCCATCCGCAAGCGTCCCGCTCCGGCAATACCTGCCCTACCAGCGATAGGATGCGTCCACACCGATCACGCGCGGCGTGCTGTAGCGGTTGACGGTCGTATCGCGCGCAACACGGTACACCTGATTGCCGACATTATTGGCGAAGACGCTGAAGGTCGCCCTGTCGATCTCGATGCCGAGACGCAGATTGACCAGGCTGTAATCGTCGAGCTTGACCGAATTAACCCGCAATTCCTGCAGGCCGCCGAACTGAACCGAATAGAGCGCGTTGGCGACCAAGGTCGATTGGCCGATAAAGCCGTGGCGGAAGTTCAGGTTCACTGCGCCGATGAAATCCGGCACCTGCGGCAAACGCAGAGTGTCGTAGCGCCCGCTGGTCACCTTGCCGCCCTGCCATGACGCGCTGAGCGACGCGCGGAAGCGGCCATGGGCGACGGGCTGAGTCATGGTCAGCTCTCCCTCGACGCCATAGGATTTGGCGTCGCCGGCGTTGGTCAGATAGGTCGTCGCCGCAACCGGGCAGGTCGGGTTGGTCAGGATGCAGCCATTGTCGAGCTGCGCGATCAGGCTCCTGAGATTGTTGTAATAGCCGGCGAACGCAAAGAACAATGACCGGTCCGGCGCCCCCTTCACGCCGATTTCATAGGTGGTCGAGTTTTCGTTGCCGAACGCAGCCGGGATGGCATTGGGCTGGCGCGGGTCGCCGAGATTGGTATTGAAGCCGCCGGCGCGGTAGCTCGACCCGACCTTGGCATAGGCCAGAACGCCGCCGCCTGCCTTGTACGCAGCCGTCACGTTATAGGCGATGTTATCAGGCTTGATCCGGACGTCGATGACGCGGGCCGCACCGCCCGCCGGAGTGCCGGTGCCGCGATCGAACAACCGTCCGCTGAGCGAGCGATCATCCTTGGTATAGCGGATTTCACCGGTCAGATTGAGGCTGTCGGTCACATCGTAACCGAGCGAACCATAGCCCGCATAGCTCTTGTAGCTGAGCGACACCGGCGCACGCGTGCCGGTCGAGATGTTGAGCGCGGTCGGGGTGCGAAACGTGGTGACCTGATAGTCGCTGTTGAGGATCAGCAGGTCGCCGCCGATCAGCCAGGTCAGCTTGCCGTCCAACCCCGTGCCGCTGAGGTGCAGGTCCTGATTGAAGCTTCTGGTCCGGTCGATGACATAGGATGCGCCGAACACATCGGTACGCTGCGCCGTTGCCAGCGGAATCTGCCCCGCCGCGACCGCCGCGGCAACCGTCGCCGCGTCGATGCCGTCATTGTCGAGATCATATTGCGACTTGCGATTGCGATAATAGCTGGTCGCGCTGAGCGTCACACCGCCCAGATCAAGCGTACCGAACGCCTGATAGGTGTTGTGATCCTGCGTCGCGCGCGGCCGGGTATTCCAGGAATAGGAGAATTTCGGCTGGGTGAAGCCGTTCGGGTAGCCGGGCGTGCCGCGCGCGATCGATACCTGATAATGGATCGACGGCGTATCGAGATCCTGGCGCTCGGCCAGCAGGGTCAGGTCGAGTGGCCCGGTCTTGAAGCGGATTTGCGCGCGCGCGCCATAGCCTTTCTGGCGATCGAAATAGGTGTCGTGGTCGGGATTGTAGAAGAAACCGCCATTCTGCGAGATGCCGTCGCCGCTGAAGCGCACCGCGACCGAATCACTGAGGGCGACATTCACTGCCCCCTGGACCTGCTTGCCCTCGGTCTCGAAATCGTAGCGCGCCTTGATGAAGCCCGACGTATCGAATTGCGGCTGCGCCGATACGATGTTGATCGCGCCGCCCACGGCGTTGCGGCCATAAAGCGCACCCTGAGTGCCGCGCAGCACCTCGATCCGTCCGACATCGAGAAAATCGAGCCGGGTGAAGTTCCGCCCGCCGACCCCGCCGCCGCCGATATAGGCGCCGTTGACGTACAGACCGATGCTCGGGTCGCCATTGGTCGCCCGCGCGGTCGATGAAGCGCGGAGCGAGATTTCCGAGGTGATCGACGAGTTGAGATTGTTGAACCGGACGCTCGGCTGATCGGCGAGCAATTCGCGGGAATCGGTCGCGCCGCCCCGGCTGGCCAGCGACTCCGCATCGATCACCGAGACGGCAGTCGGAATATCGGCGAGCCGCTCTTCGCGACGGCGTGCGGTGACCACCACATCGCCCTGATTGTCGTCAGCGCCAAGGGCGGTGGAATCTTCGATTTCCGAGGTAGCCTGTGCCTGCACGGCGGCGGGAAGAATTGCGGAAATCAATCCGGCCGAAGCCAGCAGCACTGCCTTGCGAGTCATCGTCCACCCCTTGCCGATATCGAGTCATACTCGAATTATCGATAATTTAGACGATTCCACGCCCCGCTTGTCAATGAAGTTGGCGTTTGCCGCGCTAAAGCGCGGAAATCCCGGAGATCATAACCCTGCAGGAGTCGAACACTTGCGCCGCGTGCACCGTGCTGACGCAGCGCGCATCATCGGTCGCGGCATGATGGAAGCGGTGCGCGCCGAAAATGCCGGCGACGCCGGCATATCCCGCGGCAAGAATATTGGTCAGTTCGCCCGCCGATCCCTGCCCCGACGGATACGCCATTTCGAGCCCGGACTGCCCGGCAAAGGCACGCCGCGCCACATCGACCAATGCCGGGCTGGTGACCAGGAAACGCTGCGGGTCGGCGCTCGGCAGTGGCATGAGCATCCCTGCACCGAGTTCGTGCCAGTCGCGCGATGCGACGTTCGCGCCGAGATGAAGCCAGAATGTCGTCCGGCCGGGCGGCGGGGCGGCAGCGCGCAGCGCATGTTCCGATCCCAGATTCTCGTATTCGTGGCCGCTGTTGCACAGAAACGCCAGATTATGGCTCTTCAGTTCACGCCCGGCCCAGCGCGCCAGCGCAAGCCACACGGCGATACCCGGACCGCGTTCGCCCGCGCAATCGAACCAGCCCGATCGCGGTGTCGACACCACGATCCAATCTTCCGCCCCGCGATCGATCCGTCCAATCAGGTTGAACGCGGCGCGTGCCCCACCCTCCCCGTCGATCCGCAATGTCGCCCTTCTGCCGGCGATCGCGTCGGCCAGGAACGGCCTGGCCTGCTTCGGGGCAATGACGCCTACGGGTCCGGGAAACATTGGCGCAGTGCCCGTGGCGTTGAGTGCGAGCGCTTCACCGGTCGGGCCATTGGTGACGATCACGACACCGGCCACGCCCGCGGCGAATGCGGCCGTCACCGGTTCGCGGATCGGTTTGGCAACCGCGCTCGACCAGCGCTGGAACGGCAGATCGAGCAAGGCGACCGCTCCCCTGAGCGGGCCACTCGCGCCGGCGCCGGGGTCGATCCGCACCAGCGGCCCGGAGACGCCGCCAGCCCCGGTCGGCACGACGATGGCCTGCGGAATGAGCGGTGCCGAGTCGCGGCCCATGGTCAGCGATGCATGGCGTGCCTCGAACCAGGGCACGGTGAAGGTCTGGCGCTCGACCCGGAAGCCGGCCGCCGCCAGTTCTGCCTGCAGCCATTCACCGCAGGCGGTATCGCCGGCGCCACCCGACGCCTTGTTGCCGAAGCCGATATACCGGTCGAGATCGGCAGACAGGCGATCGGTGACTGCCGGATCCGCCAGCGCCGCAGCCGGCGCCGCGACAAGAGTCGCCCCCGATGCCGTCAACACATCGCGCCGCGTCGGTGCCGCCATTCGCCATTACTCCTTGCGGGCGCGCCGCTTGGGCGGATCCACCTTTTTCGTCGCAAGATATTCTTCGAGTGGTGCGGTGAAGCCATCCTGCAGATAGCCGAGCAGAGCGCGCGCGGCATCGTCGGCCGCATCCGGCTCTCGCGCCACGATGTGACGGCACAATATGGCGAATAGTTCGGCCGAGTGGTGGCCGCCCTTCTCGCTGAAATGATTGGCAGAGATCACATGGTGCTGCCAGCGCGCGAACAGGGCGATCCGGTCGAGCATGTTGGTTGCCAGCGCCGCGCCGCAGCGCCGCGCGATGAACGCCCCGACCCGGTTCGATACCGCCAGATGCTCGAACGTATTGTCGGTTTGCCGCACGATCGCCCGGTACGCCTCCACCCGGCGCAACAGTTCGGCACCATCCTCATCCGACATCGTCGTCGCGGCGAGGCGGCAGACCACGCCGAACATCGCTTTCCACAACTCCAGCACTTCGGTCGCCGCATGCCGGTCGATCTCGATCACATGCGCGCCGCGCCACGGCACAACCTGGATGAAGCCGATATTGGCGACATGGCGGAACGCTTCGCGCACCGGGGCATGGGAGACGCCGAAACGCTCGGCGATCTCGCGCTCGCGGATCCATGATCCCGGCTTGATCCGCCACTCGACAATGTCTTCGATCAGGGCGTCGGCAATCAGGCGGTCCTGCGGCGGCGGTTCGGAAGCGATGCTATCGGTCATGGCCCTAGATATACCCGGCTGATCACTTATCGGTAGCGCGTATTCGCCAGCATATGCAATATTATCGATAATATAACGACTCATACTGGAGAGGCATATGCGCCCGGCCTTGCTCATCTCGACGATGCTTGCCGCCATGACGATCGCCGCGCCCGCGACGGCGAAGCCCGACGCCATGTCCTGCGCCGCCGCAACGCGCTATTCCGACGCACATCGGGGCGTGGCGGTCCATGTGCTCGATCATGGCAAGATCGTCTGCGATACGGCGCAGGGTGGCCACACGGCCCCGCACGAGCTCTGGTCGGGCACCAAGAGCTTCGTCGGCATCATGGCCGCAGCCGCCGTGCAGGATGGCCTGCTCACCCTTGATGAGCCGGCCTCGGCGACACTGATCGAATGGCAAGGCGATCCGCAGAAAAGCAGGATCACGATCCGGCAGATCCTCTCGATGACCAGCGGTCAGCCGAGCGTGATCGGCAAGCCGCCGACCTATCGGGACTCGCTCGATGGTGCGCTCGTTGCCGATCCGGGGACCCGCTTTCTGTACGGCCCGACGCCGATGCAGAGCTTTGGCGAAATCCTGAAGCGCAAGCTGAAAGCGGCCGGACAATCGGATAACGTGCTGGCCTATCTCGCGCGGCGCGTGCTCGATCCGATCGGCCTGCGCTATGCCGACTGGCGCAAGGGCATCGACGGCAATCCGCTGCTGCCGCAAGGTGCGATACTTACCGCGGCGGAATGGGCGAAGTTCGGCGAATTCATCCGCGCCGGCGGCACGGTGGCAGGCAAGCCGATCGTCGACCCGGCCAGCTTCGCTGCAATGTTCAAGAGCGGCGCGGTCAATCCAGCCTATGGCCTGACCTGGTGGCTGCCGCATGTAGGGAAAGCGGCCGACCCGATCACCGCCGGCACCGATATCGGGCGGAGGGCGGCGGAACTGCCCGCCGATATCGTCCTTGCCGCCGGCGCCGGGGACCAGCGGCTCTATGTCATTCCGTCGCTCGGGCTGACGATCGTGCGCATGGCCGATCTGGATATCGCCGCGTTGATGAATCCGCCAAAGGACCCGGCCAAGCGCTGGTCCGATGTCGATTTCCTGAAGCTGCTGAAAGCGACTGATTAGAATCTCGTCGACCTGGATGGAATCACATCTTCCGTTCGTGCTGAACTTGGGCGAACGGAAGGGAGTGGATCAACTCAGCTCGAAATCATTCTAGCCGGCCTTCCGCTTGAACAAATTGCGGAATGGATAGGCGAATTGCGCGCGATAGCCGCGCGGCACTTCCTCCATCACGCCATATCCCGAGGGCCATTCGCCCTTGGGGAAATGATGCGTGCCGAACAACCGGTCGAGCCAGGGGAAGTGGATCGCGAAATTCTTGTCGATCGCGACATCCTCGATCCCGTGGTGCCAATGGTGGAAGCGCGGCGTGACGAGGAACTTGCCGAGCGTATCGAAATCACCGCGCAGATTGGCGTGCACCAGCGAGGCGTAGATATAGACCATCGCGACATAGGCCTGCATCACCGAGGGCGCGAAGCCGAAGGTGAGCAGCGGCAGCGAGGTCACGCCACGCAGCAGGATGATTTCCACGAAGTGCATTCGCGAACCCGCCAGCCAGTCCATCGACTTGGCCGAATGATGCACGGCATGGAATCCCCATAGAAAGGGCCAGCGGTGAAAGGCGCGGTGAAACCAATATTGCATCAGATCGGTGAGGAACATCGCCGCAGCGAACTGCACCAGCCAGGGCAGGCCGCCGACCCAAGCGCGGAACTGGCCGAAATTGCTGGTCGAGGCCATGATGAAGGTCGACGGCGCCAGCGCGAGGAAAGTGATCAGCTGCACCATCATCGAGCTGACAAGATAATAGAACAGATCCTCGCGCCATTCGGTGCGGAACAGGCGCTGATCGCCGCGGTGCGGGAAGATTCGTTCGATCGGGGCAAACATCAGCCCCGTCGCGATCATGTTCAGCGCGAAGAAATCGATCCCGAAAAAGATCCCCCAATTATGGCTCTCGGCCGGCTGGACGGCTGCACCGCCAAGCAGGGTGGCGACCAATGCGATGATCAACGCAGTGGCGCCCAGTGCCTTGCGCGGCCGGAGCAACAGGCTGAGCAGCGCCAGACCATAAGCGGCAAGCAGAGTGACATGGACAAAGGCGCGAAAGCCGCTCTGCCCGCGGACCAGTTCGAGCTGTGGCATGGCGAACCAGTCGGGCCAGCGAAGCGCTGCAACGAAGCAGAGCCCGGCCACGGCGAATACCAGCGAGAAGAACCCCGCAAACCAGCCCGTACCAAAGCCCCGCGCCTCGATCGGTGCCTCGAGATCGCGCAGCAGATTGCCGATCAGTCCCCGTTTCATCGCTTGTGCTCCCCGTCGCCGCGTACGATCATATCCCGAGCGTGCCGGCAAAAGCCACCATCTCAGATCAGCCGCTCGAGCAGGCCGATCAACGGCAGATCGGCGGGCGGCATGGCCAAAGCATGGAGGTCGGCCGGTGCGACCCAGTCGATCGCCACCGCATCCAACGCGCGCGGCGTTCCGCTCCACGTACGGCAGAGATAGAGCAGCAGCAGCAAATGCCGTTCACCCAGCCTTTCGCTGGCAAAGGCGGTGGGTACGATGCTCGCCGCCGAAACCGTGATGCCGAGTTCCTCGTGCAACTCACGGATCAGCGCCGCCTCCGGTGTTTCGCCGGGTTCGAGCTTGCCGCCAGGGAACTCCCACAGTCCGGCCATCATCTTCCCTGGCGGGCGCTGTTGGACCAATACCCTGCCCTCACCATCGATCAGCGCAGCGGCGACGACGGGAAATAGGACCAGTTCCGCTCTTTCGATGACGGCGTTCGCCATTGATTAACTCTCCTGCCCTAAATCGGGTGTCTATATCCGACACGGGCGAACCCGCATGATCATGAGCGCGATAAAAAGGCTGGCGGGAAATCGCAAAGGTGGCACCGCCATCGAATACGGCCTGATCGCCGCGCTGGTCGTCATCACCATGATCGCCGCCTTTGTCGAGGTCGCCAACACGACCACCGGCATGTGGGGCAATGTGAACAACAAAATGGAAAACGCACGCGCGAACTAATAAAAAGTTCCGCACAATCGCATCCGCGACGCGTTTTTTCGCCCCAGCTTAAACTTTCATCAACCTAGCGCTCCTACACCTGTGGTTGCTGTCCCGGTTCTCCGGTTCAGCCGGGTAACTGAAGTCTGACAAGGGAGACCGGAAATGCAGAAGATTCGCAACTTCATCAAGAATAGCAAGGGCGCCACCGCCATCGAGTACGGCCTGATTGCCGCACTGATCGCCGTCGCCGCAATCGCCGCGATGCAGGGCCTGGGCAACCAGCTGAAGACCACGTTCACGAACGTGTCGTCGAACATGAAGGCTACCTGAGCTTTTCTAAAGCTTAAAAGAATTGGGCGGCGGAACTTCGGTTCCGCCGCCCTTTTTCTGTTATTCGCGAGAGCTATGGTTAATTGCCTGTTAGCTCGATCTTCAGAGTCGCCCCATGGCAAGAAACTTTTCACGGCGCGCCTGACGCAATTGTTTCGAGTCGTGGCCATTCAATTCGTCCAGTGCGTCGCCGATCGCATCGCCCAATGTCGCGATCGCCAGGGCCGGATCGCGATGCGCGCCCCCAAGCGGTTCCGGCACGATCGTGTCGATGATACCCAGCCCCTTCAGGTCCTGCGCCGTCACCTTCATCGCCTCTGCCGCGTCAGCCGCCTTGTCGGCGGTGCGCCACAGGATCGACGCGCAGCCTTCGGGCGAAATCACCGAATACACGGCGTGCTCGAACATCAGCACTTTGTTGCCGGCGGCCAGCGCAATCGCGCCGCCCGAGCCGCCCTCGCCGACGATCGCCGCGACCATCGGTACCCCAAGCGCCAGGCACTGCTCGGTCGAGCGCGCGATCGCTTCGGCCTGGCCGCGCTCTTCGGCCTGGACACCGGGAAAGGCACCTGAGGTATCGACCAGAGTAACGACTGGCAGGCCGAACCGATCGGCCAGCTGCATCAGGCGGATCGCCTTGCGATAGCCCTCCGGCTTGCCCATGCCGAAATTGTGCCGCAGGCGACTGGCGGTATCGTCGCCCTTTTCATGGCCGATCACCATCACCCGCTGGCCACGAAACTGCGCAAAGCCACCGAGAATCGCCTGATCGTCGCCAAAGGCACGATCACCGGCGAGCGGCATGAAGCCGTCGAACAAGCCGGCGACATATGTCAGGAAATGCGGGCGCTCGCCGTGCCGCGCGACCTGAGTCTTCTGCCACGGTGTCAGCCGCGCATAGGTATCGCGCAGCGCCTTGTCCGACTTGGCCTGTAGCCGCGCGACCTCGGCGTCGATATCGACCGTGCCGTCGGCGGCGGTTTCGCGCAGTTCATCGATCCGCCCTTGCAGGTCGGCGATCGGTTTTTCGAAGTCGAGGAAGCTTGCCATCAGGTCGCGTCGGTTAAGCCCCCTGCCCTTTCACGTCAACGCGCTCCTTTGCGTCCGGCCGGTGCTTCGCATCGGTCAGCGGGTGACGGCTGTTGACCAGTTCGACCAGCCGCGCGCTGTCGATATGGGTGTAAATCTCGGTGGTGGCGATATCGGCATGGCCAAGCATCGATTGCAGTGCGCGCAGATCCGCGCCGCCCTCAAGCAGGTGAGTCGCAAAGGCATGGCGCAGAACGTGCGGGCTGACCCGGTCCGGCGGAATGCCCGCTTCCGCCGCCAGCGCCTTCATCAACTGATAGAGGCGCACGCGCGACAAATGGCTCTTGCCGGATGGAAACAGCCATGCACGATCGGTGGCGACATGATCACGCCACCCCGCCACAGCCGCACGCGCACGATCCGAGATCGGCACCAGCCGTTCGCGCCCCCCCTTTCCGCGCAGAATCAGATAGGGCCGGTCGGGTGCGATGGCATTGCGCGGCAGCGACACCAGTTCGGTCGCGCGCAGCCCCGATCCGTAAAGCAGTTCGACCAAAGCGAGCAGGCGAAGATCGTTTGGATCGGGTGGATCGCGCGCGATCCTTGCGGCAATGGCAGCGAATAGCCGATCGACATCGCCATGGCCAAGCGTCTTGGGCAGCGCACGCTGCGCGCCCGGACGGGGCAGTGCGACACCCGGATCGTCGGCGCGATGCCCCTCATCGGCGAGAAAAGCGTAGAAGCGCCGCAACGCCGCTGATTTGCGCGCCACGCTTGACCGCGACAGCGTCAGCCAATGCTCGCCCAGACGACCAAGATCGGCCGGCGATGCCGTTGCCAGCCGCCCCTTGAGATGCTCGGATGCGAGCATCAGGTCGCTGCGATAGGCGGCGATCGTGTTCTTCGCCGCCCCGGCCTCCGCCGCCATCATTTCCAGGAACCGCTCGACCAAATCCCTGTCGGGCGGCGACCGGTCCACCGGCGCAGTCAAAGCCGTGCAATCGCCTCGGCAGCGATCATCCGTGCCTCGCCGGTCAGGCCGACCGCGCGAAGCGCACTGACCGTACGGAACAACACCTCAGGCGGAACCCCATGCCAGTCACTGGTCTGCATCCCGATCGCCGCAAGCAGCAGGACCAGGCCAGGCTGGTTCTGTCGCGCGGCACGGTCGATCGCCCGGGTCCAGCCATTTTCATTGCCGATCGGCACGTCGAGCGAACGCGCCCCACTCTCCGCTTCAGCAGCGGAAATCTTGCCCAACCCGGCCATCCCGGCAAAGAACATCCGCCGCTTCAGTCCGGTGCCGTCATTCTTCCCGGCATAACCGCTGACATCGCCATAGCTATAGCCAGTGCCTGAATCGGTTTCGGCCAGCACCAGCATCGCCCAGGCGTCGCTGCCTCGCTCGGCGCGACTCCGCCAGCGCTGCGCGAAACTGTCCAGGCCCGCAGTCAGCATCGATGCGACGACGCGGTCGACATCGGCCTCCACCGTATCAACTGGCAGGCGTGCTACGGCGCGCGCGGTCAGGATCAGTCGCGCAAACCGGCCATCGGCGGTCTTGGGTTCATCCCACAGAGTGCGCAGGGCGGCCATGCGCTCGGCCCGGGTCGCACCATTATAGGCGGTACGCAGATCGCGGGCCACGCCGATCTCGGCGATCGATTGATCGTCCTCGGCATCAAGTGCGCCGTAAAGATCGACCAGAGCCGCGTTGGAGAGCACACCGCGCGCCGCGGCATAGTCGGCCGGCGCGATCCGGCTGCGCGTATCCAGCATCGGCGACAGCGCACGCCATGCCTGCACATGCGGCGCGGCGGTCTTGAGCAAGCTGTCGGGAATCTCCGTGCCGGTAGCGGTCGCCAAGCCGTAGCGGAACGCGGTCAGCTGCGAGACGGCATCCCATTCGATCGTGATCGCCTGGCGACCGCGCGACCCGGTGCCGGCGACCTTTTTGGCGAGCAGAATATCGATGCCACGCGCGACCCCCGCCTTTTCGGCCGCGTTGAGCGCCGGGGTCGATTTGGCCGGCAATCCGGCCAGCCCCGCGCAGATAGCCGGAGCGAGCAACCAGGCGCGCTCGCGCGCAACCTTGGCGCCCTGATCGGCCAGCGAGCACAGCGCGCCGGGATCCCCGGTCGCCAGCGCCGCCTGCATCGCCGCCTGATAGAGTTTTGGCGTGTAATTGTCCGAATCGACGCTCTGCACGACCGCGCGCGCCGCAACCGATTCGCCCATGCGAACGAGGAGCCAGGCTCGCTCGGCGGCGAAATCGGCACCATTGACCCGCGCGGGCGTGTCGATTCGCGCCATCAGCGCCCGGCGCAGGCCGATCGACAGCCAGCGCGAAGCGACCGGCGCGTCCAGATACCGCATCAGCGCTTCGAGATAGATGCCATCGGCGCCGCGGAATGCCGTCGGCCCAAGCGCGCCCTCGGCTGGGCCGGCAGCCCCGACGCTGGCCAGCGACCGCCGAGCATAGTCCGGCATCTCGTACCGAACGCTCGTCGTAACTTGCGGCAGCGTGGGGTCGACCGGCGCCGGCGTCGCCTCCGCGACAGGCGCGTCCGGCACGTCGGTTGCCCCGGATGTCGGCACGGCCACGACTCCGGACGCCGTCGGACGCGGCACTTGCGTCGTTGCGGGCGTCGTCGGACGTGGGCGCGGCGGCGGAGCCGGCGCAGGCGTCGTGACCGGTTCGTTGAATCCGGGTGGCAGCAGCGATTCAGGCTTGTCCTGTCCCAGCGCGGGTATTCCCGCGCCAAGCAACATTATCGCCAGTGCGCCGAGCGAAGCGCTAGTTCGAGAGATTCGCAAGCGGAACCACCTTCTCGACTCGAACCGGCGCCTTTTCCTTGGCGCTTCCGGCCAGCAGAAACAGTCCGCCGATCAGTACGACCAGAACGACGATGAGCGTAACCATCAAGCGGGACATGAAAAAAACCCTGTGAAAACGAATTACAAGTCGAGAGCAGCGACCTTTTGCCGCAGACGCGGGGTCGCTGTATAGCCCCGGCGCAATGTTGCAAAGCCACTCCCCTCCCGAGCCCTGGACCGGCCTGCCTATCGTCCTTGTCGGCCTGATGGGTGCGGGTAAGTCAACCGTCGGCCGTCGGCTCGCCGCGCGCATGCGCCTGCCCTTCGTCGATGCCGACAATGAGATCGAGGCCGCTGCAGGTATGTCGGTCGCCGATATATTCGAAAAATTCGGCGAAGCGCATTTCCGCGACGGCGAACGCCGCGTCATCGCGCGGCTGATCGACGGCACGCCGAAGGTCATTGCGACCGGCGGTGGCGCTTTCATAAACGACGACACCCGCACGCTGATCCTCGAGCAGGCGATCGCGATCTGGCTCGACGCCAACGCCGATGTGCTGGCCGATCGGGTGCAGCGCCGCGATTCCCGTCCGCTCCTCCGCGGCCGCAATCCGCGCGACGTGCTGATCGAACTCGCCAAGGTGCGCAACCCGTTCTACGCGATGGCGCCGATCCGGGTGCCGAGCCACCACGCTCCGCACGAAGTTACCGTCAACGCAATCCTGAAAGCGCTCGGCTCATGACCATCATTACCGTCGAGCTGGGCGCGAGAAGCTACACGGTTATGGTCGAGAACGGCCTGCTTGCCGGGGCGGGCGAGCATCTTGCGCCGCTGTCGCGCGGGCGGACGATGGCGATCGTGACCGACGAGAATCTTCGGCCGCATCTCGCCACATTACAGGCGTCGCTGCACACAGCGGGCGTCGCGAGCGACGCAATCGTGCTCCCCGCCCGGTGAAGGCAGCAAGAGCTGGGCAACGCTGGAACTATTGACCGACAGCTTGCTCGACCATGGCGTGGAACGCGGCGATCATGTCATCGCACTCGGCGGCGGCGTGATCGGCGATCTGGTCGGCTTTGCCTGCAGTATCGTCAAACGCGGCTGCGGCTTCGTCCAGATCCCGACCACGCTGCTCGCCCAGGTCGATTCGTCGGTCGGCGGCAAGACCGCGATCAATTCGCGCGCCGGCAAGAACCTGATCGGCGCCTTCCATCAGCCGGCGCTGGTGCTGGTGGATCCAACCACCCTCGACACGCTGCCGCTGCGCCAGGTCCGCGCCGGCTATGCCGAAGTGGTGAAATACGGCCTGATCGACGATTTTGGCTTTTTCGAATGGTGCGAAGCCAATGCCTCCGCCCTGCTCGCCGGCGATGCCGACGCCCGCACCCATGCGATCGCCCACAGCATCGCCGCCAAGGCGCGTATCGTTGCCGAGGATGAGTATGAGACCAGCGGCAAGCGCGCGCTGCTCAACCTCGGCCATACTTTCGGCCATGCGCTGGAGGCCGAGGCGGGCTTTTCCGACCGACTGCTGCACGGCGAGGGTGTCGCGGCGGGCATGGCGCTGGCGTTCGGCTATTCGGCGGAACGCGGGCTTTGCCCGGGCCAGGACGCCAGGCGGGTTGCGGCACATTTGCGAGCTGTCGAGCTGCCCGACAGCGTGTCTGCCGCTGGCATTCAGGCCGACGGCGCAACGCTGGTCGCGCACATGCTGCATGACAAGAAGATGGATGCCGGCACCCTGCCCTTCCTGCTCGCGCGCGGCATCGGCCAGACCTTTGTCGACAAGTCGGTGGAGCTGGCCGACGTGACGCGCTTCCTCGACGCGCAGGCGGAGCGCGTGTCGGCCTGAGCCGATACTCAGGCCGGCGTGCGGAACGCGACCCAGGCCAGCCACAGCCAGCCGATGATCAACAGCATGCCGCCGATTGGTGTGATCGGGCCGAGAATCGATCGCGGCAACCCTAGCGCCATGAGATAAAGGGAGGCGGCGAAGAGCGCGCCGCCCGACAGGAACAGCACTGCCGGTCCTTTCGCGTCGAGGCGCAGCACGGCAAGCGCGGCAACCGCATGGATCAACTGGTACAACCCGCCGGTCTTCAGCCATTCCGCGGCAGCACCGCTCGCACCATGCGCACCGAATGCGCCCGCCCCAACCGCAAGCGCGCCCGAAAGCGCCGCCAGAATCATCAATATCTGTGTCATCCACACCCCGCTTGCGCCGCAACGCGTTTGATCCGGCCTCTATCGGATTGTTTCAGTGTCGCCAGACGATCGTCGAAGAAAATCAGCAGCGGTTCGCCGGGGTCGGGGTCACTGATCACCGCAACGATTTCCTTGCCCGCCTTGGTTCGGTAGTGAATCGCAATGTCCGCACTGAGCGCGTCGAGATCGTCGCTGCGCGGTCGCGCCCGTTTCAGCGCAGCGATCGTCACGGCAATCTGCCCGCGTGTCAGCCAGCATGTCTTTGCACGGCGGACGGGAACAACGCCGTCGCTGCGCTTGGCATAATACCCCTTCTCCCCCTTGGCCAAATCGCTGATCGGCCAGATCTCGGACAGGACCAATCGCGCGGATTTGATCGTGCGCGCATCGATATGCCGAAATTCCGGTGCGACGCCGGCACGCCCCCTGGCCGATAGCGGGACAGCCAATACCAGCCCAATCAGCACCGGCCACGCCGTCATCATCGCAGTCAGCCTCATCATTGCCATGTCGCGAGTTCCCCCAGCAAAGCCGGCGCTTGTGTGGTGACCAGCGCCACCGCGACGATCAAGGCCGCGACGCTGATCGCCAGCACCGCGCCCGCCAGCATATCCTTGGCCGCCTTGATCTCGGGATGAATCTTCGGATGGAACCGGTCGATCACTGCCTCGAGCGCCGAATTGATCAGCTCGAGCGCCAGCACCAGCGCGCTCGTCACCACGATCAGAGTCCACCAGATTGGCGATGGACGCAGGATCAGCAGCGCGACGATCGCCAATACCGCGCAGCACGCCTGAGTCCGGAAGCTACGCTCCCTCCGCCACGCCGCCTGCCAGCCCGCCACCGCGAAGCCCAGCCGATCGCGCAGCGGACGATTCTTCATATCAAACAAGTCGTCATATCGAGCCGGACTCGTCGATGCCGCTCCGGGGATCCTGCGTGATGATCCGGTCGCGCGCGGCCCGGAGATCGCCGGCCTCATATTGCGCCTTCAACCGTTCCTTGTCGCGCGCCCGGTAGTGCTCCTCGGTCCGGACGATCTCTTCCTCCTCGATTCCGAGGCTGCGCATCGCCATCCTCGCCATCTTGACCGCCGATTCCATTACCTCGCGCACCACGCCCGAGGTCGGCGCATCCTTCAGCTTGAGCAGCGCACGACGGTCATAGGCACGCACGAAAATCTCCGCCTTGGGAAATGCCTTGTGTACCGCCTCGACCATTTCCGGGCCGATCTGATCCTTGTCGAGACAGAACATGATCAGTTCCGCCTCCGCCGCGCCGGCCTGGCGCAGCAAATCCATGCGCGTGCCGTCGCCATAATAGACCTTCGCGCCGAAATTGCCGGCTACGTCGATCATCTCGATATCATTGTCGATCAGGGTCACCGGAATGCCCTGCGCAACCAGCATCTGGCCTACGGTCTGGCCGAACCGCCCGTAACCAACGATCAGTGCATTGGCACCGTCCGAGGTCGGCCCCTCGCGATCCTCCAGCCTGACCGGCTCGGTCCGGATGCGTTGAGTCACCCGCATCAGGAATGGTGTCGTCGCCATCGACAGCGTGACGATGGCCCCGAACAGGCTCGCCGCCTCGGGCGCGATCAACAGCGCATTCTGCGCCTGAGCAAACAGGACGAAGGCGAATTCGCCCCCCTGGCTGAGCAACAGACCGAGCGCCAGCGCCTCGCGCCAGCGCATCTTGAACAGCAATCCGATGCCCATGATGATCGCCGCCTTGGTCGCGATCAGGGCCAGCGCCATCCCCGCAACAAACAAGGGCCGTTCGGCGATCGCATGCAGATCGAGCAACATACCGATGGTCAGGAAGAACAGACCGAGCAGGATCGAGCGGAACGGCTCGACATCGGCCTCCAGCTCATGGCGATAAGGCGAATCCGCCAGCATCACGCCGGCGACGAATGCGCCGAGCGCAGTCGACAGGCCGAGCGATTCCATCACCGCCGCGCTGGCGATGACGGTGAAGAGCCCCGCAAAGACGAACATCTCGCGCTCGCCCATATTGCCGATGGTGCGGAACAAGGGACGCAGCAGGAAGCGCCCGGCCAGGATCAGCCCGGCGATCGCGATCAGCGTATAGATGAACAGCAGCCAGCCCGGTGGGCCATCGGCATCGGCGGGATTGCGCGACATCACCGCGATGATCGTGATCAGCGGCACGATCGACAGGTCCTGGAACAGCAGGATCGAGAAGGCGCGCTCTCCGAACGGCGTGCGCATGCGTCCGGCCGACTGCAGCATCGGCAGGACCTGAGCGGTCGAGGACAGGGCGAGCGGCAGGCCAAGCGCCAGCGTGGCGGCGACCGATGATCGCGTCCCGACCCACACGACGGCGGAAATGGCGAGGCCGCACAACACGACCTGCAGCGTGCCGAGCCCGAAAATCTCCTGCTTCATCCGCCACAGCCGCGACGGATTCAGCTCAAGCCCCACGATGAACAGCAACAGGGTGATGCCGAGCTCGGCAATGCCCATCTTCGATTCGGCGCCGCCGACCAGGCCGAGCAGTTGCGGCCCGACCACTGCGCCGGCGACGAGATACCCCAGCGTGGCACCGAGCCCAAAGCGCCGGAAGATCAGCACGAAGATCAGGCCGAAGCCAAGCAACACAACGCCGTCGCGAAGCAGAGAAGCGCCGTGCTCCATCAGCGCGCGGCCTGAGCGGCAGCGTCAGCAGCGGCTTCGAAAGCGAGGCGGATCGAAGCATGCCGCGCGGTATGCGGTAAGGCCGGCACGAACAGGTCGAATCCCGTCCAGCCCGGCACCGGTCCTTCACCTGCCAGCCATGCGGTCAGCGCGTCGCGGGCCTCGGCCAGTTGCTGTGGTGTCTTGCCGACAATGTCTGCTGCCAGCAGGGAAGAGGATGCCTGTCCCAGCGCGCACGCCCGGACCAGCATGCCGACCTCACCGACCCGGCCTTCGGCGTCGAGATTGACATCGACCGTCACCCGGCTGCCGCACACCGGCGAGCGTTTTTCCGACGATCCCATCGGGTCGGTCAGTCGGTCCTGACAGGGGGATGGTCGCGGCGAGCCGCAGGATTTCGGTATTGTAGAGCGGTGCGTTCATCGCCGTGCTCCCCGGGTCATGTTGGAGCCGCTCTCGGTCATATTGTCTCCCGCGCCGAACACTGGCTGCCCCTTGCGTCGCCGGTCGACGAAATCGGCGATGCTTGCGCTGGTCGTGTTGAGCAACGGATAGGTGCGAGATTCGGTCAGCCATGAAGGGCGATGCGACGCCCCGCCACTCATCGTATCGGTCACCAGCACCACGAGCAGGAACACCAGGCTCGCCAGGATCAGGCCCTTGATCGCGCCGAAGCCGAAGCCGAGCGCGCGATCGACCGGTCCGAGCACTGACGTCCGCGTCCGGTTGCCGAGCGCGCCCGCCACCATCCGCCCGCCGAAATAGGTCACGCCGGCAATGATCGCGAAGGCCAGCACCGCCGCGCCCGATGCCGTGCCGACCATCGGCGCCAGGATCGCCGAAACCGGCATGTGCAACAGCTTCAGCGCGAAAACGATCGCGACCCAGGCGAACAGCGACAATATTTCGGTCACGAAGCCGCGCATCAGCCCAAGGCCGGCCGAACCGATCACGGCAATCAGCACCAGGATATCGAGTGCGGTCAGTCCCATCGTGCCTTCATGCCTTTAGCGCTCGCTCGCCCCTGACCGCTCGTTTCGCGCGACGTTGAGAAACAGGCCGCTGAGATCGTGGCAAGGTTTCTCGACGTCGCGCGAGACGACCGCGGGGTGATTGTCCCAGAGCGATGGAGATAGAGCGCCGAACCGGTCGGCGCTACCCACGCCCGAGCATATGATCGACGAAATCGCCGAGGGTCCTGAACCCGGTGAGTTTCAGGCCGCTCTTGTCGTCCGTCACGGCAGCAGGAACCAGCGCCCGCTCGAACCCGAGCTTGCTCGCTTCCTTCAATCGGAGCGCGCCATGTGCGACCGGCCGGATCTCGCCAGACAGCGCGATTTCGCCGAACGCCACGGCATCGACCGGCACGGGCCGCTCGCTCAACGCGGAGACCAGAGCGGCGGCGACCGCCATATCGGCTGCCGGATCCTGCACCCGATACCCGCCGGCGATGTTGAGATAGACTTCCGAGGTCGAGAAACTCAGCCCGCAGCGAGCCTCGAGCACCGCCAGCACCATCGCCAGCCGGCCCGAGTCCCAGCCGACCACCGCACGCCGTGGCGTCGCTCCCGAGGCCAGCCGCACCACCAAAGCCTGTATCTCGACCAATACCGGCCGCGTGCCCTCAAGCGCCGGGAACACCGTTGTGCCGGTCACGCCTTCATCGCGCTGCGTCAGGAACAATGCCGAGGGGTTGGATATCTCGGCCAGCCCTTCGGCGACCATCGCGAACACGCCGATCTCGTCCGTGCCGCCAAAGCGGTTCTTGATCGCGCGCAGGATACGATATTGATGACTGCGCTCGCCTTCGAAGCTCAGCACGGTGTCGACCATATGCTCGAGCACGCGGGGACCGGCGATGCTGCCGTCCTTGGTGACATGCCCGACCAGCACCACTGCGGTGCCGCGCTCCTTGGCGAAGCGAATCAGCTCCTGTGCCGACGCCCGCACCTGGCTGACCGTGCCCGGCGCGCCTTCGATCAGGTCGGAATGCATCGTCTGGATCAGAATCGATCACCAGCAGCGCGGGTGGCCGCCCTTGCCCCAGCGTGGTCAGGATATCGCGCGTCGAGGTCGCCGCAGCGAGTTGCAGCGGCGCATTGCCGAGGCCGAGCCGACGCGCGCGCAACCGTACCTGATCTGCCGCTTCCTCGCCCGAGACATAGACGATCGACAGCCCGGCCAGCGCCATCTTTGCGGCAGCCTGCAACAGCAAGGTGGATTTACCGATCCCCGGATCGCCGCCGATCAGCGTCGCCGATCCCTCGACGAAGCCGCCCCCAAGAGCGCGGTCCAGTTCGGCGATCCCGCTCGGCATCCGCTCGGGCAGGGCGATCTCGGCGTCGAGACCCACCAACTGGAACGCGCGGCCGCCGGACTGAAGGTTATGCTTGGCCTGAAACGGCGTGACGGTGCCGCCCGCTTCCTCGACCAGGGTGTTCCATTCCGCGCAATCGGCGCACTGCCCCGCCCAGCGATGCGAGACCGATCCGCAGGCCTGACAGACATAGCGTTTCTGAGGTTTTGCCATCAGCGCGCGCTATCAGAAATGGAACGATAGGGGAACAGACAACTTATTCCCCTCCCTGAAAGGGAGGGGTTAGGGGTGGGTTGGCGAGCACAGCGAGCCGTTCTAAGCTTCCCTCATGCGCCGCGTTTCGAAACTAATGACCGACCGAGCCAGAGCAATGCGGCGAGAGCCGAGTGATGCTGAGCGCGTGCTGTGGAAACTGTTATCGCGCTATCGGCCTGCGTTCACGCGGCAGCTTTCGGTCGACAACCGGTACATCATCGATCTGGCCAACCGGACGGCAAAGCTCGCAGTGGAACTCGATGGGAGCCAGCATCATGACCAGGCTGACTACGATTCTGAGCGAACCACTTATCTTGAAAATCTGGGCTGGACCGTCATTCGCCTGTGGAACAGCGACGTGATGATGAATCCGGAAGGAAGCGCCGAACTTGTTCTGTCGAGAACCGCCGAGTGCCTCGGCGGTACCCACCCCAACCCCTCCCTTCCAGGGAGGGGAGAAAGAGGGTGCCGCACTATAAATAGACCTTATGCTCTGGCCGGAATCGCCAACCCCTTCTGCACCGCAAGCCGCGCCAGACCGCGTTCCAGCCAGGCCGGCACATTCTTCAGCGTGTCGAACTCGACGATCTCGCCGGCTTCGTAGAAGCCGATCAGGTTCCGGACCCATCCCAAAGTCGCGATATCGGCGATGCTGTACTCGTCACCCATGATCCAGCTGCGCCCTTCGAGCCGCTGCTCCAGCACGCCGAGCAGCCGCTTCGATTCAGCCGCATAGCGATCGCGCGGCCGTTTATCTTCATATTCGCGCCCGGCGAATTTGTGGAAGAAGCCAAGCTGGCCGAACATCGGCCCAAGGCCGCCCATCTGCCACATCAGCCAGGCGATCGTTTCATAGCGTGTGGCCGGATCGGCGGAGAGGAACTTGCCGGTCTTTTCCGCAAGGTAGATCAGGATCGCGCCGGATTCGAACAGGCCGATCGGCGCGCCGCCCGGGCCATTGGGGTCGATGATGGCCGGGATCTTGCCATTGGGGTTGAGCGAGAGGAATTCCGGGGTCCAGCTCTCATTCTTGCCGATATCGACGAGGTGCGGCTCATAAGGCAGGCCGGTCTCCTCCAGCATGATCGATACCTTGACGCCATTGGGGGTCGGCAGGCCGTAAAGCTGAATACGGTCGGGATGTTGCGCCGGCCAGCGGGTCGTGATCGGAAAATCGGCAAGATCGGTCATGGAGGTCTCCTTCGCGGTGGAGATAGTCACGCGCCTCCGGCTTCGCTATGCCCCGCCACCATGCAGGCAACCGACCTCCGCGTAGCCCTCTTCAGCGGCAATTATAATTATACGCGCGACGGGGCAAACCAGGCGCTGAACCTGCTTGTCGGGCATTTGCTGAAACAGGGCGTGACGGTGCGCGTCTATTCGCCGACCAGCCGCCGTCCGGCCTTCGCGCCGACCGGCGACCTGGTCAGCGTGCCGTCGCTGAAACTTCCCGGTCGCGACGAATACAAGATCGCGCGCGGCCTGCCCGCCGGCATCCGGCGCGACCTGGCCGCATTCGCGCCCAATGTGATCCATGTCTCGGCGCCCGAAATGCTGGGCCACCGCGCGGTCAGCTATGCGCGCAAGCATGGCATCGCGGCGGTCGCCTCGCTCCATACCCGGTTCGAGACGTATCCGCGCTATTATGGCCTGGGTTTTCTCGAACCGATCATGATCCGGTTGCTGACCCGCTTCTATAACCGGTTCGATCAGGTGGTGACGCCCGGAGACTCGGTGGCGACGCTGATCCGCAGCTGGGGCGTGACGACGCCGGTGTCGATCTGGTCGCGCGGTGTGGATCATCACCGTTTCCGCCCCGGCGCGCGCGACCTCGCCTGGCGCCGCTCGCTCGGCATTGCCGATGATGAGGTCGCGATCGGCTTTCTTGGCCGTCTCGTGCTGGAAAAAGGACTGGATATCTTCGCCGATGTGGTGACGACGCTGCAGCGACGCGGCGTGAAGCACCGTGTGCTGGTGATCGGCGACGGCCCGGCGCGCAACTGGTTCGCGGAACGCGTGCCCGATGCGGCCTTTGCCGGATTCCAGCGCGGCGACGATCTCGGCCGTGCCGTCGCGTCGATGGATGTGCTGTTCAATCCATCCGTGACCGAGACGTTCGGCAATGTCACGCTGGAGGCGATGGCGGCCGGCGTACCGGTAGTCGCGGCGCGCGCCACGGGCGCGATCGACCTGATCGAGGAGGGCGTGAACGGCTATCTCGTGCCGCCACGCGATGTCGGCGCTTATGCCGACGCGATCGCGCGGCTGGTCCAGAATGACGAGGCCCGCCACGCTGCGGGCGCGGCGGGCCATGCCAGGGCGGCGGCCTATGAGTGGGACGCGATCAACCAGACGGTGATCGACACCTATCTCGACGTGATGGCACGCCGCGGACTTTGAAGCCGCGCCCGTCGCGCGCGGCTTATTTCCAGTCGAACGCCAATGGTGCTTCGCGAAACGCGAAGCGGTCGAGGTGACGCGCAACCGCATCCTTCAACCCGTCGAGCTGCCCGACGGAGCTCGCATCGATCCGCACCTCAAGCGCCTCGGCACCGGCATCGAACGTCACCAGCCCGTCACCGGGCCAGTCGGCGCCGCGCGCGTTCTTCGGGAACACCACGGTGCCGTGTTCGGGGGTGAACGCCACCTCCAGATTATGCTGCCAATGCTTGCATAATTGCTGGAGGTAGCGGCTCCCGTTCGCGGTCGGAACCGAAGCGACAGCCGCCACCGCGCTCATTTCAGCCGCTCGATCTTCTGCGCGACCTCGTCGAGCAATGCTGCGATCTCATGCTGCGCATCGCCTTCGATATCTTCGCGCATCAACCGATGCTGGAGCACCGAGCGAAGATTGTGCATCGCGCGACGTACCGGCGCGACATCGGTCCGCTCACGCTGCGCACCGACTTCGGCGAGCCGCGCGAACAGGGCATCGACCTGTTCCTGGTTTTCCGCGAGGTGCGCCGCCCCGGCTTCGGTGACCGCAAACAGTTTCTTGGCGCCCTCGGCGACCTGTTCCTCGATCAGCCCCATATCGGACAGCAAGGTGATGGTCGGATAGACCACGCCCGGGCTCGGCGCATAGGCACCGCCGGTCAGTTCCTCGATCTCGCGGATCAGGTCATAGCCGTGACGCGGCTGATCCGCGATCAGCTTGAGCAGCACAAGCCTGAGCTCGCCGCCATCGAACATCCGTCCACGACCCCGGCCACGACCGCCGCGGCCCTCATCGCTGACTTCCCAGCGGACCTCGAACGGACCCCAGCGACGCGAACCACCGCGCGGACCCATGTGATGACCGCCCATGCGGCCATGGCAGCCGCCTCTCTGTGTATTGAACATCATATACCTTTCATATGTCACGATGGCACTAAGATATATCTTGAAACAGTTTAGACAATAGGGAGGGTGAAAAAATTTCATCGCTTTGAGGGCCCCCTCTCCCTCCATCGCTTCCCCGGCGAAGGCCGGGGCCCAGTCGGAAGGATTTGCGGAACGGAGCGCCACGCCAGTTCCCTTCTCCATTGCGACTGGACCAGCATCGGGTTGAACATGCCCCGCATGTTCAAGGATCGTCCGCGGAACGATCCAACCCGATACTCCTTCGCCGGGGAACATCCTGTGTAAACGGGGTGGTGAGCGCGCGCGCACGCCCCTATCTTCAACAGATGGCCGACCTGTTCGCGACGTTCGATCCCCCTGCCCGCGAGACCATCGCGGAGAATGCGCCCCTGGCCGACCGGCTGCGTCCGCGCACGCTCGGCGATGTCGTGGGGCAGGAACATATCACTGGCCCCGAGGGTGCGATCGGCCGGATGGTCGCGGCCGGCCGCCTGTCGTCGATGATCCTGTGGGGCCCACCGGGCACCGGCAAGACCACCATCGCACGACTGCTTGCCGATGCCGTCGATCTGCGCTTCGTCGCCATCTCCGCAGTCTTTTCCGGCGTGGCCGATCTCAAGAAAGCCTTTGCTGAGGCACGCGAGCACGCGAAGATCGGCAAGCGCACCTTGTTGTTCGTGGATGAGATCCACCGCTTCAACCGTGCACAGCAGGACGGTTTCCTCCCCTATGTCGAGGACGGCACCGTCACGCTGGTCGGCGCGACCACCGAAAACCCGTCGTTCGAACTCAACGCAGCCGTGCTCAGCCGTGCGCAGGTGCTGATCCTCCACCGGCTCGATGCAGCCGCATTGGGCAAACTGCTCGACCGCGCTGAAGAGGTCGAGGAACGCCCCCTGCCCCTCACGCTCGAGGCGCGCGAGGCCATGATCGCGCAGGCCGATGGCGATGGCCGCTTCCTGCTCAACCAGGCCGAGACGCTGTTCTCGGTCGACCTGCCCGAGCCGCTCGACCCGGCCGGTCTATCGGCATTTCTGCAACGCCGCGTCGCAGTCTATGACAAGGACCGCGAGGGCCATTACAATCTCATTTCCGCGCTGCATAAATCGATGCGCGGCAGCGATCCCCAGGCCTCGCTCTATTATCTCGCGCGCATGCTGACCGCCGGCGAGGAACCGCTCTATCTCCTGCGCCGCATCACGCGCTTTGCCAGCGAAGATATCGGCCTCGCCGATTCGAATGCGCTGGTGGTGTGCCTTGCCGCCAAGGACGCCTATGATTTCCTCGGCAGTCCCGAAGGCGAAGTCGCCATCGCCCAGGCGTGCCTCTATTGCGCGACCGCGCCCAAATCGAACGCCGTCTATGTGGCGCAAAAAGCGGCATGGCGCAGCGCGAAGGAAACCGGCTCGCTGATGCCGCCGCAGAATATCCTCAATGCACCGACCCGGCTGATGAAGGATATCGGTTACGGCAAGGGCTATGCCTATGACCATGATGCTGAAGGCGGCTTTTCCGGGTCGAACTACTGGCCCGAGGAAATGAGCCCGCAGACCTTTTACGAACCGACTGACCGCGGCATGGAAAAGCGCATCGCAGAGCGCATGGCCTGGTGGCAGGAGATGAAGGACGGTGGGGCCAGGGACGGCGGACGATGAGCCTCGACTGGGACAGCGTCACTGCCTTCGCGCTCGCCTTGCCCGATACCGGTATTTCGACCAGCTATGGCAGTCCGGCGGTCAAGATCGTCTCCAATGGTCGTGCCTTCATTCATACCGGCCGCGAGGCGGGATCGTTCGTGCTGGCGATCGATCAGGACACCAAGGAAATGCTGATCGAGACGGACCCCGACAGTTTCTGGCAGACGCCGCACTATCATGGCTGGCCGGGCCTGCTGGTCCGTTATGGCAGCAGCGATCCCGAACGGGTCCATGCGATGATCGAACGCGCGCACGACTGGGCCGCCGCAAAGCCCGAAGTGAAGCCGCGCAAGGCGAAACAATGAGCTTCGGCTGGGACGAGGCGGTCGCCTTTGCGCTGTCGCTTCCCGGCGTCGCGATCGGCGTCGGCGCGAAAGGATCGACCTCACCGCAAATCCGTAGACAACAGCTTATCTCGCAAGGCCGGGCACCCGGCACATTCGTCCTGCGTGCCACGCGTGAGGAGATCGAGGTGCTGAAAGAAACCGACCCGGACTGCTTCTGGCAGACGCCGCAATATGAAGGCTGGCCGACAGTGCTGGTGCGGACCGACGCTGCCGACCCGGAGCGGTTGAAGACATTGATCGAACGCGCCTGGTGGGATCGTGCCACCGGCGCGCAGCGAGCGGAGCGCGGTGGCGACCGTCCCTGATCATTTCTCCCAATTCGCAGCGATCGACTGGTCGGGCGCCAAGGGCAGCAGCCATCCCGGCATTGCGCTGGCGCTGTGCGAAGCCGGTGATGCCGCGCCGGTGATCGTCGATCCCCCCGGCAAAGCCTGGTCGCGAACCGAAATTCTCGACTGGCTCCGCGCCCGTGCAAATACGCCACTGCTGGTCGGATTCGACTTCAGCTTCTCACCGCCCTTTCTCGAACGCGGCGCCTATCTTCCCGGCGAATCCGTCACCACCAATCCGCGCGATTTCTGGGCCTATGTCGATGCACATAGCCCCGATGCCGATCTTGGCGCCGCATCGTTCCTCGAAGACCGGCGCGGCACGCATTTCTATCTCGGCGCGGCCGATGGTGCCAAGGCGGACTTCATGCATCTCCGCCGTGTCGAGGCGCATCACAAGGCCAATGGCGGCGGCAAGCCGACCACCGTCTATGACGCGATCGGCGCGGCGCAGGTCGCCAAGGCAAGTTTTGCCGGCATGCGCGTGTTGTATCACCTGGGTGGAGCAATTCCCGTCTGGCCGCTCGATCCTATTCCGGAAAACGGCGCGTGCATCGTCGAGATCTACACCGCGATCGCCGCCCGCGCCTCGGGACTTCGCAAAGGCCTGAGCAAGCTTCGTGATGCGGCCGCGCTCGATACCGCTCTAGCGGCAATCGGTTCACGGCCGCACGTCCCGCTTGCCCGCTATACCGACCACGCGACCGATGCGATCCTCACCGCCGCCTGGCTCCGTGCCAATGCGCATCGACGCGAGTTGTGGCAGCCCGTTGCCATGACTCCCGAAATTGCCCGCACGGAGGGCTGGACCTTCGGCGTGCCCTGACTCGACGGCCTCTGCCCTCCGGCGCGGGGGCAGCCGCCTTGTGAAATTGATACCGCCGGTTTGTGTCCAGCGCCCGGCACCACTCCGAATTCCGGCATTCAGGCCGCTCTTTTCAGTGACGTTCAGGCGGCGACGCGATTCGAGCCGTGACGAGCATCGCTCACCGTCAGCCAGATCGCGGATATCAGAAAGTAGAACGCACCAAACGCCGCGTACGGGGCGATATCCGTAATGCCGACGGCCTTGGTCCCGCCAGCCATGATGACGAAGAAGATGCCGGCGAGCGCAGACTGAACGCCGCTGAGGATCATCGCCCATTGTGCCCCGGCCCTCCAGCGGCGGACGCCCGTCACCAGCTGGAACAGGCCAGCGAGTGCAGCCCATGCGCCGAACACGGCGAGCACTGCATTCATGCTCCTGCCGAGCGCGACGAAGACGGCCGCCGCAGTGATCGCGCTGACGATGAAATTCAGCATCTGGCTCTTGTTGCGACCCAGCCCGCCGCTCTGCCTGGCGTCGATGACGTTGGCGAGCGCGTCCCATGCCGGATAGGCGACCAGCATGACGGCTGCGAGCGCCGGCATGCTCTTCGCTATCGTAAAGGCAGCCGCGACCCAGATGGCCGAAACCGCGAAGCGGATGAAATAATAGCTTTTGAGCCAGCTGGAGGAAGATTCGATGGGGTGCTGGTCGATGGCTTGGATTGACATGATGACTGCTCCGTTTGATTGTCTACCTACTAGAAGGTAGACTAGCGGTAATCAACCCCCTTCATCGTCCATCCCGGTCGATACCCGGGCGGACGGGCGGATGTGACGGCGACGTTATGCAACGGTCGAGGCCAGGTTTTCGCGGCTTGCAATCAGTTGGCCGCGAAATATATCGACCTATCAGAAGGTAGGGAACATGAGCGCGATCTTGAGCGATACGGCGGGAAAATTGGTGGACGGCGCCGCCCAGCTGATTATGCGCGGCGGGTATAATGGGTTCAGCTACGCAGACTTGGCGAAGCGCTTTGGCATCCGCAACGCAAGCATACACCACCATTTCCCATCCAAGGTCGATCTGGTCGTCGCCGTCGTGGAGCAGGCACGCATGGCCATCCGGGCGCAGATCGCCGCTCTCGATCAGGGCTCGCCCGAGGCAATGGACCAACTGCTGATGTACACCGGCTATTGGGAGCGCTGCATCAAGGACCAGACTGCGCCATTCTGCCTTGCCGCGATCCTCGCCGCCGAGTTGCCGAGCCTGCCGCAAGAAGTCGCGAATTCTGTCCGCGGGCACTTCGTCGATCTTGCCAGATGGCTCGAACTGGTCTTCGCGCTCGGCGTGAAGCAGGGCACGATGAAACTTGCCGCATCACCGACGATCGAGGCGGAGACGTTCATGGCGGCAGTGTACGGCGCGATGCTGGCCGCACGCGCTTTTGATGACCCCCACCGATTCAACCGCATCGTCGAGGCATTCATCCAACGGATCCGGGCCTAGCCGCATTCCGAGAGTCTTTTCCATCCGCTCGGCAGATGATCTGGAAGTTCCAATAGTTCTATTATTGTAGCAATTGACCGATCTTGACGATATGCTCGGCGCGCAGAGCATTACTGCGAGTGGAGAATATCGTGACCGAAGAAACTTCCCTGAATGCCGTCGAACTGGCAACCGAACTGACCATCGCTTGGCTGTCCAACCAGAATAACCGCGTGTCCGCCGACGAGGTTCCGGCATTTCTGCGGACGATGCATGCAACCGTCAATGAATTGGCAACCGGCTCGTCGGGCACCGGATCGGCCGCCGGCGAAGATGCGGCGTCCGGCGAAGACTTCACGCCTGCCGTGACGGTGCGCAAGTCGCTCGCATCGAAGGATCACCTCATCTCGCTGATCGACGGCAAGCCCTACAAGACGCTGCGCCGGCATCTGTCGACGCATGGCCTGTCGCCGGAAGACTATCGCCAGCGCTATAATCTCAAGACCGATTATCCAATGGTCGCCGAGAACTACTCGATTGCGCGGCGCGAAATGGCGAAGAAGATCGGCCTTGGCCGCAAGCCCGGCCAGAAGCCGGCAGGTCGCAAGGCGGCCAGCAAGCCCGCCTGATTTCCCGAACATTGCAAGCGCCACCCGATCAGCGACCGGGTGGCGCGAGCCTGGTCAACCGGCTCGCGTTGCGACCTGTTTCGCACCCCAATTTCCTCTTGACCCTTCAGGGCCAAGATCAGATAGGAACCAGCGCCGCAGAATCCCGCGGTTTTCTGAAGATCGCCGGTTTAGCTCAGCTGGTAGAGCAGCGGTTTTGTAAACCGAAGGTCGCGGGTTCGATTCCTGCAACCGGCACCACATCCGAGTCCTAGTGATTCGGCCCTTAAGTCATTGATCCCACAAATTTAAAGTCGCCCAAAAGGTTTACCTGGATTCGACCGGGTTAGACCCGGCTGGACACCTCTTGGCTCCCGATTTGTGACCTGATTTTTGACCTGCAGACCGGCCTGGAGTCGGAAAATGGAAAGAAGGAAGGCCCCTGACACCTGCCAGCATCGATGCGCTGAAAGCAGGAAATCAAGTTGACCCGGCCACACCGGGGCTCTCGATTGAAGTTCGCGCCGGCGGAAAGAAGCTGTGGCTGTACCGGCGGCGAATCGCTGGCAACAGCGAGACGGATCACCGAGGCATGGCGGACGAACTACAACAACGTGCGTCCGCACAGCAGCCTTGGCGGGTTGGCACCCGCCGAGTTTACTAACCGCCCACGCCGGGGGCATATGGACACCGAAGCTAACTTATCCGCGGCCTGAAAATGGGGAGCAGGTCAGCGGGCCGGCGTGAGCCGTGCGAGCTTCTACCGTCGCTTTCCTAATCCGGCCACGGCATAATCAAAGAGCGGTGTACAGCGGAAGTGGTCCAATCGCCGCCATCTCAGAACCTGAATGTCAGGCTCGCCTTCGCGGTCTGATCGAAGAGGCGGGCTCCAAACTGGCCTCCATAAGAGATACCGATGATCGCAGAATCGGAAATGGCGACATCGAGACCCGCATCGATGGCAGCGGCGTCACGGGTTATCGGCAGGCCCGAGATGGGGAATGCGCCGCCGCCCGCCTGATAGCGCATTGCCGTGACCGGCGTGGCATCGCCGAACGCATGGCGCCATCCTGCTCCGACCCGTAGCGTCGCATGGGCGTTGCCCAGGTCGAAACCGGTCGCGGCCCGCAAGCCGAGCGTCGCGAGGGTCACAGCGGTCGCTGCCTTGACCCCGGAGAGCTTGGCATCGCTGCCTCTTTCGCTGAACGCGCTCGTGCGCGCGCGGACATAGGCAATATTGGCGTAGGGTTCGATCTTGGTGCGGCCGAGATCGAAGCCATAGCCGAGTTCGCCGAACGCCTGGACCGTGCCGCCATTGTAGCTCGCCCGCGTCGTGTCACTGAAGCCCGGAAAAGCGATGTTCCGCGTCGTGTGCAGGTCGCTCCAGCTATAGGCGATGCCGGTGCGGATTGTTGCCGCACCCCATTGGCCGCCCGCATAGACGCCGACGTGATAGCTATCTATCGTACCCGCCGATCCCCGTACGTCGGCGTCGATGCTGGTGCGGTTATAGCCCCAGACGGCACCCAGCCGGACATTCTCGCTTCCGGCGTCGAGGCCCATCAGCAGGCCGCCGGTCGAGCGGTCAAGCCGTGCCGCATTGCCATCATTGCCGGAATGCCCCCACGAGCCGATCACCTGCCCCCAGACACCACCTCTTTCGTCGCCGGCACTTCCCTCCAAACGGTCCCGGACCGCGTTGCGCACGAAGCGGCTATCCTCCAGCAACGTGGTGCGGATCGATGGATGGATGTCGCCTGAAAGCTGGTCGAAGGCCCCGCGTGCCTGATCGGCCGAGAGATTCACGACCGCGTCGAATACCTGGTTGTCCCAGCCCAGCTTCTCGGTCGGCCCGCCGATCGCGATCTGGTTCGCCGTCTGGCCGACCCCGGCAAAGCTGATGTCGTTGCGACGCAGCCGCAGATAGACGTTGCCGCCATCGTAGCGGAGCGAAGGATCGAGGAAGGCAAGGTTGCTGGTCACGGCGGCGAAGGTGCCACTGACGCCGCCGGTCGCCGTCAGGATCGTATAGTCGGTCTGCGGCCGGTAATTGCCCCCGCCAGCCACCACGCTGACCGTCCCGCCGTTGACGATAGCCTGCCCGGTCGCGTTGATGCGGGAGGCTTGTCCGGCGGCGTTCGCGGCGACCTGATAGATCGAGCCTGGATTGAAGGTAATGGCGCCGGCCACAGTCATCGTGCCGATACCGCTGCCGCCCGGCGCGACCGTCGCGCCGCCGGCGATGTTCAGGCCGCCGACCGAACCCGTGCCGGTGAAGAGGCCACCCAGCACCGTGACCATGCCGGTGACCGCGCCGATGTTGGCCGTCATTCCGCCGCTCTGCGTCAGGCTGCCGTTGATCGTGCCGGCATTGTTGACGATTCCCGCCGTGTTGAAATTGCCGTTCCAGGTCGCGCCGGCGCTGTTGTTGATGGTGCCGGTATTGGAGGCGACACTGGCATTGTAGGTGCCGTTGTTGGTGACGGTCCCGGCATTATCGAGAGCATCCGTCACCGTTCCATTGTTGGTGATGACACCGCCAGCATTGTTGCGGATGCCGGCCGGGGCGGTCAGCGAGCCGCCCTGGGCGATGGTAACGCTGCCGCTGTTGCTCAGGAGCCCGGCAATGGCATAGCTGCCGGTCGCGGTCACGGCGAGCGTCGCACCATCGGCATTGTTGAAGATGCCGTTGCCAGTTACAGCACCGCCGACAGTGAAGATGCCGCCCGCATTGTTGGCGATGGCGCCGTTCAGCGCACCGCCATTGGCGTTGACCGTGCCGGCATTGATCACACCGTTCGCGACGCTGCCGCCCGTCTGGGTGAAGGTCGCCCCGGCATTATTGGTCATGCGCCCTGCCACCGTGCCGGCATTCCGGAAGGCGGCATTGTTGATGATGTCCGAGGTGACGCTGCCGGTTGCGGCGATCTCCAGCGCGCCGTTCGAGATCGTCGTGCTGCCGGCATAGCTGTTCGCCGCAGCGAGAATGGTCGTGCCGGCGCCGATCTGGTTGAGCGCGCCGGATCCGGAAATTGTGCCATCGTAGGTCACGATATCCGAACGGTCGAAAGCCAGTGTGCCGTTATTGGTCACACTGCCGAGGATCGAGCCCGTTGTCCCGCCATTGCCGAGTTGTAGCGTGCCGCCCGAGATCGTCGTGCCGCCGCTGTAACTATTGGCGCCGGTGAGGATCAGGGTGCCGAGATCCGTCTTGTCGAGGCGGCCGGAGCCGCCGAGCGCAGAGCCGATGGTCGCAGCTATGCCCGCACCCGCAGCAGTGCCGTCGCCCACGCGAATAGCAGTGGCTCCCCCGGTCAGGGACAGGCCGTCGCCCTGCACCACAAAGCCATTGTTCGCGAATTGAACACCGGTGCCGATGTCGAGCGCGCCGGCTCCGGCCGCATCCACAGTCACGGTGCCAGGCGTGCCGACGAAGATCAGCATGGTCGCGGGACTATAGGCGCCATTGGCGGTGGCATTGGTGTTGGCCCAGTTGGTGCCGGCAGCGCTCCATATCCCGGAGCCGCCGTCGACTGTTCCATTCGCCGTGGTATTGGCGCCGTCCCAGAAGATGTACGGTCCCGACGAGGCCACCAAGTTTACCTGATGGGCGACCGAGGTCTGCACTGTCAGGTCGCCAACGGCATAGCCCGCGGGCGTCGCGCCGATGGCGAGGCCGGAACCGCTCAGCGCGCCGCCATAATCGAACAGCCGGTAGAGCCCGTCTCCAAAGCCGCCGGCAGACCCGACGTTCAGCGTGCCGTTCAACGCCAAATCGCCCGCGACGTTGAACAATCCGGTCGTCGATGGTGCGCCGAGCGAAACATTGACGAACGAGCCGCCGCTTAGCGCCAGCGACCCCATCGACAGGGTCTGGCCCGCCCGCCCCAAAAGGGTACCGCCATCCGCCACGGAAACATCGCCGGCGATCGTGCCGCCGCCGCCCAGGGCAGCACCCGACCCAACCGCAACCTTGGTATTGCCCAAAGCTCCATCGACGAGCAGCATACCGCCGGTCACATTGGTATCGCCGGTATAGGTGTTGCTGCCGCTCAAGGTGAGCGCACCCGTGCCCGATTTGGTCAACCCGACAAGGGTTGGCGCGAGAATCGGCGGGAGGGTGGCGCTACCGGGGCTGAGTATCTGGATGCCATTTTTGATGGCGCCGCTGAAAATGGTGTCAGTGGCCTGATCGACGGTGAGCAGGCTGGGTGTCCCCGTCGTCACCGTACTGGTGATATCGCCCGCGCCGGACAGCGAACCGACCGTCTGCGATGTGCTGCCGAGATCGAGCGCCGCGCCGGCCGCAATGGTGAGGGCTCCGGTCGGCGCACCCAGCGTCCCCGCCCCGGCAAGCTGCAACGTCCCTGTGTCGATGATCGTGCCGCCGGCATAGCTGTTGGTGCCGGTCAGGGTCAGCGTCCCAGCGCCCAGTTTGGTCAACGCGCCGACGCCGCCTAGCGGAGAGGCGATCTCCATTTGATAACCATTGCTGTCGATGAAGGCGCCGCCCGCCTTGATCGTCACCGAGCCTGGGGCGCCGCCGTTCAGTAAAGTGTCGGCATCGGTGGCGCGCAAGATTCCGCCGTCGAAATTGACTGTCACCTCACCGCGGTTCCCCCCCGCGAAGCCCGTTTCCAGCACACCGCGCGCTCCGACCGTACCGTTCAGATTCAACGTGCCGCTGCCGGAGCTTGCGTGCGCCATATCCACCGTGTCGATGCTGACCCTGCCGCCATCCGCGACGGTAAGCGTGCCCGCGCCCGCGTAACCGAGGTACAGATAATCCGTACTCCACATAGACCCGCTGCCGGTGACGAGAATCGTACCATTGCTGCCCGCCGCGTTACCCAAATAGCTGGTTTCGTTCGCAACCGTGCCGCCATTTGCGATCGCCAGCGTACCGCCATCGACGGTCGTGAAGGCAAATGTGCTGTTTCCGGTCAGGGTCAGCGCGCCCGCACCCTCCTTGATCAGCCATACGGTGCCGTCCCCGGCACCCGTCATGTATCCGTCTGTGATCGCACCGCTGAAACTGGTGTTGGTCGCCTGATTGACCGTGAGCGGGCTTTGCCGGCCACCATATACCGAACTGGTGATGCTGCCAGCACCGGACAGCGCGCCGACCGTCTGGTTGGTACCGGTCAGATCAAACGTGGCGCCGCCGGCGATCGCAAGCGCTCCAGTGGGTGCGCCAAGCGTGCCGCCCAGGTCGACGTCGAACTTCAGCGTGCCCGCCGAGATCGTCGTGTCACCGGTGTAGGTGTTGAACCCGGAAAGAACGAGCGTACCGAGGTCCGTCTTGTCGAGACCGCCGCTACCGGTGATCACGGAGGAGACAGTCGCCGTCATGCTCGCCCCGGCAGTGGTGCCGTCGCCGACGCGGATCGGCGTGGCCGCGGCCGTGAGGTTCAGCGCGTCACCCGCTACCTTGTAGCCATCGACGAAGAACTGGATCCCGCCGTTCACATCGAGCGCGCCGCCGCCTGCGCTGACCGTCACCGTGCCGGGCATTCCCTGGAAGATCAGCATGGCGGCCGGATCGTACGCGCCGCTCGCGCTCCCGCCCGCATTCGTCCAGTTGGTTCCAGCAGCGCTCCACATGCCTGTGCCGCCATTGACCATATTGTTGGGCGCTGTCTGCGCACCGTTCCAGAAGGCAAAGGCGCCGGGGTTGGCCGATGTGCCCGCCAGCAAGTTGACCTGGTGGGCTGCGGTCTGAACCTCGAGGTTCCACGCGGGGTTCGCCGCCGGGTCGACCGTTAGACTGCCGCCGCCAGTCAGGTTGCCGTCAAAGCTGATCACCCGATAGAGGCCCGCGCCGAAGCCGGTGTCGGGAAAAACACCCAGCGTTGAGGTTCCGGTAAGCACCAGATCACCGTGGACCTTAAACAATTCAGTCGTGGACGGTGCCCCGAGAACCGCGACAACTACCGACCCATCATTCAGAGTCAGGCTGTTCATGGTCAATGTCTGACCCGACTTTCCGGCCAGAACGCCGTTGTGGTTCAGCGTCACCGCGTTGAAGATCGTACCGGCACCGGACAATGCGCCGCCGCTATTGACTGTAACGGCGCTGGCGATCGAACCATCGACCTGGATTTCGCCGCCGCCGAAAATTGTGGTCGGCCCGGTATAACTATTCACCCCCGACAGCCTGAGAACGCCCCCGCCGAGCACGGACAATCCGACCTGGGCCGTACCGCCCGCAATGGAATCGAACCCGTCGCCGATGATGCCGGAGAAAATGGTATTGGTGGCCTGATCGACAGTCAGCAGACTCAGGTTGCCCAGGACAGTGCTGGTGATGTTGCCCGCGCCCGACAGCGCACCGACCGTCTGCGACGTGCCTCCAAGATCGAGCATGGCCCCGCTCGTTATGCTGAGCGCCCCGGTCGTGGCGCCCAATGTCCCGGTGCTGGTGACTTGCAACGTACCGGATTCAATGACCGTGCCGCCGGCATAGGTGTTCGCGCCGGTCAGGGTCAGCGAGCCTGCACCCTGCTTGGTCAGGGCACCTATGCCGCCCAGCGACGAGGAGATGCTGCCGGCCCCGCCATTGCTGTCGATGAACGCGCCGCCCGCCTTGATCGTCACGTCTCCCGCGGCGAAGTTTCCCAGCAGGTCGCCGTTAAAACTCGCGGCGCGCAGGATGCCGCCATCGAAATTGACGGCGCCGGCGCCCTGGCCCTTTGTGATGCTTTGCGTTTTCAGCACGCCGCGCGCGCCCGCCAAGCCATTCAAGTTCAGCGTGCCGGAACCGCCCTGGCCGACTACAAGGGAGCCGTTGTTGGTCCATGAGCCTGCGCTATCGATTGTGACCGTGCCATTGGCACCGGTTCCGTTTCCCACAATGGCGGTGGCGCTGGAAACGCTGCCGCCATTGTTGATGTTCAACCTACCGCTGCCGAATGCGCCGACGTTGAGGTTGCTGCTATTCGTCCATGTCGAACCCGGACCATCGACCGTGACCATGCCGTCGCCACCAGAATAGCCGATCTGACCGAACGTGTCGGAAACGCTGCCGCCATTGATGATGCTCAGTGTACCGCTGCCGCCGCCCCAACCGACCTGAATGGCGCTCGTCGTGCCGCTGTTGATCCACGTCGAACCCGCGCCATCGACCGTGGCCGTACCAGTGGCCCCATAGCCGACGATGCCGTCGCCGCCGGTCTGGAGAACGTTGCCGCCGTTGGTGATGTTCAACGTGCCGCTGCTGTTCGCGCCGACCCCGACGAGAACACCAGAGCTGCTCTTCCACATCGAGCCCGCGCCATCGACCACGATTGTGCCTGTGGTGCCGGCGTCCTTCGCGATCACGCCGGCACCATTGGCAACGCTGCCGCCATTGCGGATCGCGAGTGTGCCGCCGTCGATGTCGATCTCGCCACCAAAGTTGCTGGCGCCCGTTAGTGTCAGCGTGCCGAGATCGGTCTTGTCGAGACCGCCGGTCCCGGTGAGCGCGGAGGAAATGGCCGCGGTCATGCTCGCCCCGGCTGCGCTGCCGTCGCCGACGCGGATCGGCGTGGCGGCCGCCGTGAGATTCAGCGCGTCACCCGCTACCGTGTAGCCATCGACGAAGAACTGCATGCCGCCGTTCACGTCGAGCGCGCCGCCGCCTGCGCTGACCGTCACCGTGCCGGGCGTGCTCTGAAAGATCAGCATCGCGGCCGGATCGTAGACGCCGCTCGCGCTGCCGCCCGCGTTCGTCCAGTTCGTCCCGGCCGCGGTCCAGGTGCCCGCGCCGCCATTGACCATATCGTTGGGCGTGGTCTGTGCGCCGTTCCAGAAGTTGTAGGAGCCGGGCGCGACCGCCCCGACCAGCAGGTTGATCTGATTGGCGGCCGACGTCTGCACGGTAAGGTCGCCAGCGGCATAGCCGGTTGGCGTCGCGCCAACGGTCACCCCGTTGTTGGTCAGCGTCCCATCATAGTCGAACAGGCGGTAGAGCCCATTGCCGAAGCCACCCGCATCGGCCACGTTGAGCGTGCCGGCAAGCGTCAGATTGCCGGCGACCTCGAACAGGCGGGTGTTGCCCGGTGCGCCGAGCGAGACATCGACCACCGAGCCGCCATCCAGCGCCAGCGACCCCATCGACAGGGTCTGGCCGGCCCGCCCGATGAGGGTGCCGCCGGATGCGACGGAAACGCCGCCGCTGATCGAGCCGGCTCCGCCCAGGCTGCCGCCTGACGCCACCGCAACCTGCGACGTGCCGAGCTGAATGGGGCCCCACATTACGTTGCCCAGCGCCCCGTCGACGAGCAGCGTGCCGCCCGTCACATTGGTGGCGCCGGTATAGGCGCTGTTGCCGCTCAAGGTCAGCGTGCCAGTGCCGCCCTTGGTCAGCCCGGTCATGGTGGTGACGCCGTTGATCTCGTCGAAATAGTCGTTGATGGCGCCGCTGAAATTGGTGTTGATCGCCTGATCGACGGTGAGCATGCCGGGATTGAAGTTCGACCGGGTGATAGTGCCTGCGCCGGAGAGCGAGCCGACCTTCAGGGCCGTAGTGTCAAAAATGAGTGTGCCGCCGCTGCCGATGTTGAGCGACCCGGTGGCCGCGCCCAATGTCCCGTTGCCAGCGACTCGCAGCATGCCGGATTCAATGGTCGTCCCGCCAGTATAGGTATTGACGCCGCTCAGGGTCTGCGTGCCGGCGCCTGCCTTGCGCAGGCCGACTTGAATCGCCGCGCCACCGGCGGCGCTGTCGATCCCGTCCTTGATGACGCCGGAAAACGTCATGTCCGCCGGTTGATCGAGAATGGAAAACAGGTGGCCATTGGACGATGGCTGGGTAGTGGTGATGGTACCTGCCCCGGAGAGCCCGCCAACCCTTCCGGATGCACCACCAAGGTCGAGCACCGCTCCGCTGTAGATCGTGAGCGAACCGGTCTGCGCGCCCAGCGAGCCGCCACCACGGAGCAGCAATGTGCCCGCTTCAATCGTTGTCCCGCCCGAATAGCCATCCGAGCCGGAAAGGGTGAGCGCACCCGACCCGCGTTTGACCAGCGCAAGCGGAGCACCCCCATCGGCAATGACCCCCGAGAAAGAAGAATCGCCGAGCAGTGAACTGTCGATCGTCAGGGTTGCGGCCGTAGCCGCATTGTTCGCGATCCAGCCGCTGTTGTTGGCGGCGCTGGTGATACGGCCAACGACGGTATCGATACCATTTAGGTACATGAAACCCCCGATGCCGCCTCCGACCTGATTGCTGAAAATCAGAGCATTGGTGTTGTCCAGCGCATTGGCGGCCCGGATGTTGAGGGTAGCGTATTCGAAAAAGGTCTGGGTCCCACCACCGATAGCGTTTGCGACATTGAGGTTGAGGCTGCTGCGTTCCCTGAAATACTGTGTTCCGCCGCCGATCGCGCGTGAAACATTCACGTTCAAGATGCTGTCGCCGCTGAAGTCCTGCTGTCCGCCGTGGATGCTGTTAGCCGCCCGCGCGGTGAGAACGCTGGCTTGTTTGAAATATTGCAGCCCGCCGTTCACCGCATTGGCTACCGACGCGTCCAGCGTGCTGGTGTCGTAGAACATCTGCGTCCCATCGGTCACCGTATTGGCCGCCGCCGCATCTAGCTTGCTGGAATCTCTGAATTGCGCGAGGCCCGGGGAGTTGAACGGGCCGTTGGTCGTGTCGTTGCCAGTATAGGTCTGGGCATGCACTGACTGAGGCGAGACGGCGATCGCAAGGAGCGCGAGTGTCGAGGTCGTAAGCGACAATGCCTTGAGGGAGATCGTTCGCGAACGATTGCTGTTGCCGGAATTCCTTGCGGTCATCGTTCCTGTCCCCTTGCGACGGCCGGCCGCGCGGGTATGCAAGGCGGCGCGCGCAGGCATCCACCCCACGCCACCGTCGGCGGGACCGTAATCGTTTGATTGCTCTCCATTCCCGCTGGAGAGATCCGGCCGCACTTGTGCTGCGCCGACAGCGCCACATCAATCCCGCGTTCAGGGGATGTCAGTACGATAATGTTGGTAAATTCGGGGTTTGCCTCGCCACAGGGGAGGAAATCAGCAACCGCCTCCACCGCGTACGATCCCACCCAGCATTCCGCCAAGACCCTTGGGTTTGCACCGCTTCTGCGGTTCCTGTTTCTCCCGCGCCTGCCCACCCGGCAGCCCCGTGGCACCCATCGACCTGCCCTGCGCTTCCACCCAGCTCGTCACGGAACGATGCCGGATCCGGGCCGTCCATTCGAGCCGCCAGGCGGCGGCGGCAGAGGCCGGGCGCGGCGGATAGGAGAAATCCTCTTCCGGCCCGAAAGCGGTCAAGGTGCCTGAGCTGAAGTCCGGCATTGCCTGCCGCACTTCGGCCGGAACGACGCAACTTGTGGCGGCAGGGGGCAGGATGGTCCTGTCCTTCACCAGACCGGCCACCTGAACCGGCGAAAGCCAGTCCGACAGCCCGCCGCCGAATTGACGCGTGGCGCTGCTGGTCCAGATCACCATATCACCCATCTCGCTATTCGGCCCCATCTTGCCGCCGGTGACAAACGCCAGATATCCGGTCGCATCAGCAATGCTGTTCCAGCTCAGCATGGTTGCACCACCGGCTTGCTGGCGGTTGGTAACCTGCAAGGGCTGCATGAAGTCCCTGGTGGCCGTGAAACCTATTTCCGGCGCATAGTTGCTGGCGATGCGATGCGCGCCGATCAACGAGCTGTCCGGCTTTGCGGATTTGCCATCGTCATAGGGCCAATGACCGAACGTCCGGCTATTCTGCAAGCTGGGCCCTCGATCGCGCGGGATCGTGGTCGTCCATATGCCTGCAGGCGCCTGGCCGGCAGCAGCCCTGGCAAAGTCGATGACCACGGGTTGCCCCTTGGGCACATTCGTACCGCAGCCCCAGAAGAGCAACAGCCGGCCCTTCGGCTTCTGCGGCAATTGATCCCCCTCTTCGCGTTCCACCCTGGGTGTGCTCAGAAGCACCGATTTGCCGAGCCTGGCTGCGGCGGGCATGAAATGCTCTGCCCTGGGCTCGCCCTTGGTCGCGACTTGCGACGATCCCAGCCGCAACAGCAGCTCATGCTGGACATTGTTGCCCGTTCGACCACCGAGCATCATGCCTATCATCGAGCCAGTGCCCATCGCAGCCGTGCCGGAAACCGTCCCCGCCTTTATGTCATAGCGCGCAATCGGGCCGCTGGCGGGATTCTCCGCGGCGAACAAGGGAAGCGAAGCGATCGTCGCGGCGCCCACCGCCGTGCCCAATACAATGCGTCGAGATACCATTATCCAACTCCCCTGAATTTCCAGTTCGGAAAAAGCGTTCTTCGCCGAACACCGGTGAGGCACATTGACGCGATCGGCAGGCTCACCCCCACCGCCGCAAGCCCCTGTCGCTCGGTGTTCATGATCTTGCGGTTGCCCGGCACTTCGACCTTCCCCCTCACCGCCCACGCTGCGAGCGCCAGTCCCGTCAGGACTGGCGTTGGTTACGTCAGCGATGAAATTTCCCACCTTGGGGCCGTCACAACAATCCCGCGTTCAGGGGATGCCGGGATGATAATGTGATCAGTTCACGCTTTTCGTCCTGCGGCAAAGGCGATCGGGATGGCCAAGGTCAGCTGCGTACCCAGCCCGGCCGCGCTTTCGATGCCAAGGCGGCCGCCCATCTGGGCGGCGCGGTGGCGCATGTTGGCCAAACCTCGCCCTTCGCCCGCCGCGCCGGCGGCGCTATCGGGCTCGAATCCCGTGCCGTCATCCGACAAGATGACGAGAATGGCGCCATCGTCGCCCTGCTCCACCGCAAGGTCGATCCTCGTCGCAGACGCATGGCGCAATGTGTTGGCGATGCCTTCCTGCAGCAGCCGGTAGAGACTGAGCAACCGCCGGACGTCGAGGCTCGGCGCGGGGATCGGCAGCGTGCAGCGATAGTCCAGGGCAATGCCCGATCGGACGAGACGGCCCACCATGCGTTCCCGGAACATCGCCAGCGCTTCGTCGATCGGTTCGTTGCCTGCGTCGATCGCGCTCGCCATATTTCGCAAGTCATCGACCGCGGATTGCAGTCCCTGTTCGATTTCTGGTGCAGTCAGTCGATTCTCGCGGACATCGAGGAGAAGGTGTGTCAGCACACCGCCCACCCCGTCGTGCATGTCGCGCAGCAGGCGCTGGCGCTCGGCGTCGATCGCGATCAACCGCTCCTGATGACGCAGCAATTGCGATGAGCGCAGCAGGCTCGCGTCCTGTTCGAGCACCTGACGCTCCAGATCGCTGCGCGCCTCCTCCGCCTCCTGATTGAGCCGATGCCCCTGCAACGCGATCTCGAACAGGATGCCGAACATCGTCAGCGGCGGGGCAAGAACCGATGCCTGCAGCGCGAAGCCGGTCGGCGGCGGCAGGAGGAACAGGTCGAAGGCAATCGAGGCAAGGGCGACGAGCAATATCGCCAGTACCCGGATCGCCGGCCCCGGCGCCGTCCGCCCCATCCGCAGCAAAGCGACGACGCCATATCCGAGCAACAGGGTCAGTGTGATCGCATCGAGCCAGGGCACGATTGCCGCGAAGCTGGCGCCCGCGATCATGGTCCCGAGCAATATGGTGAAGACGACGATGAAACAGCCACAGGCGGCCCAGGCCTCGCGCGGCCGCCAGTCGACAAAGCCGTTCACGGCAAGCGCCGCCATCGTCAACATCAGATATTCCGTGCCGTAGCGCAGCAGCGGAAACCAGCCATAGGGCAGGCTCAGTGCCCCAAAAGTCGTGAGCCAGGCATCGACGCCGACCAGGATGAGCAGCAGGCCGGTAATACCCTGAAGGCGTGAAAATCGGTTGACCGGCAACAGCACCAGCAGCGCCGCTCCCATCATGATTTCGGTTGCGACGACCAGCCATACCATGTCGAAACGCAGGAATTTTTCCCAGTCGGCCGCCTGGTCCATAGGGTCGAAAGGCCCGGCATAGGCAGTCACCGCCTTTGGGCAGGGGTTTTCCAGGCAGGTGAGCGACCATTCAATCCCGGTCGCCGTTTCGTCCCGCGTCAACAGACTCGCCCGAGCGGGATACAGGATTACCGGCTGCCAGCCAGGGATGCGCAGCAGGGCCGGCCCTGAAAGCCCGGCCGCAAAAGCGCTCGACTGGCCCTGCTCGGACGCCAGCAACGCCCGCGCCGCGGGCAGCCGGTAAAGCTCCAGCGTGCCCGCCGGCTGCAGGCCGGCGACAATGAGCGCATAGGCGCCCCAGAACAGCAATTGCACCCCTAGGATGATCGCGAGCGCGCGACGCCATCCCCTCAACCGGGGCACTATCCTCACTGGCGCAGCAATCCGCTGCGAAAGGCACGCACCATGGCCTCGCCCCGATTGCTCACCCGGAGCTTTCTGTAGATCGATTTCACATGATCGCCGATCGTGTGCGGCGATATTTCGAGTTCGGCCGCCGCCTGCCGGTTACTGTACCCGCGCGCCAGCAGCTGCAGCAGCTCGATTTCGCGTGGCGACAGTGGCGGGTCCGTGTCGTCGGGTTTCGCGTCTTCGCGCTGCCGGCGCAGGTGCCGCAGCACATAAGCCGCAATGCTGGGCGACAGCGGCGCGCCGCCGATCAATGCATCGGCGGCTTGCCGGCCGACGTCGAGGCTGTCGATGTCTTTCAGCAGATAGCCGTCCGCCCCTGCAAGTACAGCTGCCAGCACCGTGTCCTGATCGCCCAGCACCGAAAGGACGAGTATTTTCGGTTCCAGACCGCCTCGTGCGCGGATTTCCTCGATCAGTTCGATCCCGCTTCCGTCGGGAAGGCCGAGATCGAGGATGAACAGATCTACCTTCCGGTCGAGCAAAGCCCGTGCGCCCGCAAGCGTGCCTGTCGTGGCCACTAGTGACAAGCCGTCATGCGCTGCCACGCCGCGTCCTACATGAGCGGCGACGAGAGGATCGTCCTCGACAATGACGACGTTCGCTTTCACGTCTCTCGCTCACTCATGCTTCAATGGGCCTGCGCATCGGTCCATACGCGATGGGGCAGCCTCGTCGCCCGGCAGTCCGATTTCAATCCCCTGTTTACGGGGTAGTCGCTGATTAAGGGCGTCAGGACCAAGGAGGAGATTCGCAGAGTCAGCACAGTCGCACCACCTTGCGATGCTATTCCAAGATGAACCGGGAAAGCTGGTCGCTTCGGCCATTCCAATCGCCCGCTTTGTGTCCAAATTTGTGACCTAATTCTTGCTTGACGCTTTCGGAACAGGTCACATAGCTCTGAAAGCCGCAGATTTCTGCGGCTCCCGGATGTATGCGGGGTTGAGTTGGCTGGTTGAACTGCAGTTTTCTAAACCGTAAGCCGCGTGTTCGAATCTCGCCGGAGCACCGCTCTGAATCCTTGAAATTCGACCAACAAGTCATTGATCATACCGCAAAGCTTTGAACCTGAGGTTTGCCACGGCAGCACGGTTTCCGTTGTTCGATGGCACGGCGGTCGGTTCTGGGACGCACATCTCCACCAGGGGCGTGGGATAGATCCCCTTGATCGTTCACGCGTTCCGCGCTGGCCTGCTCTCTGCGATTAGACGACGTGCAGACGCGCAGATTCGCCGATCGTCATGACGTGCAGCTTCCGACACTTAAACCGGGTGAGATTCGCTTTGAAACGTCTTCAATATTTCCTTGATGAGCTTGGCCGTGGTGACCGACTGGCTGTCCGATGTCGGCCTTAAGACGATGTCGATATGGCCGATGTCCGGAAAGCCATCCGCCTCACGCATGATCTGCAAATGCGGCGGAACGACGGCCTCCGCCATTGTCGCCACCGCAAATCCATGCGTCACCGCCGTCGTCAACACCGACCAACTGCCGCTACGCAACCGAATATCGATGTCGCGAACATTGCCCTTGGGACATTTCAGTTCCGGCAGCGCTGCGACGGTTGCCCGGTAGATCGGCGATTCATCGGAAAACAGGGCGAGAGGCAGGGGGTTGCGACGATGAACGTCATGATCGGGCGCGCTTACCCAAACGATCGTTTCCCGCTGAATGAAGACATCACGTTTTTCGGGGCTGGCCGTCGCGACGATCGCCAGGTCGAGATCGCCGCTTTCAAGCAACCTATTGAGCTTGGGCGACGTACTGGTGGTGATGTTCATCGGGGCGTTCGGGTGAAGTCGATCCAGATGTTCCATGATCCGCGGCAAAACGATCGTCGCATAATCATCCGGAATCCCGATGCGGATAGGGTTTTGGACTACCGAACCGCGTAGATCATCAACGATTCTGTCATGCATTGTCAGCATGTCACGGGCCTGCAAGGCCATCTTGATACCGAAGTCGGTCAGGTTGATATGGCGTCCACGCCGCTCGAAAATTTCATTGCCCGCCAAGTCCGCCAATCGGCGCATCTGCATGCTCACGGACGGCTGGGTTCGCCCCACGAGTTGCGCGGCCAAGCTGAAGCTGCCCGAGTCGGCAAAGGCGACCAGCGTGCGGAGAAGAGAAAGCTCGAGGTTGATATTCGCCACGCAATCAAGCCTTGCAGACGATCAGTTGAGCGTCAATCGTGAAGCAGGCCAATCGAAATCGCGGCGCGCGCGCAAATATTCTTGCTGGCGCAGGCGCGATTCAATCCGCGATTCCCGCGTCCGTGGCGCGCTGAGGCGGTACGCCGACCGGTTGTACCGTCCTGCGTTTTCGCCTGGACCGGCGCGGCACACAGAAGGCTGGCGATCACGGCATATGAGCCTGCATCCCGGTCATCGCTCCGGTACCCCGGGCTCACAGGGGAACGCCTCGGGCTGAAGAGGCTTTGCGGCGAGTGGCACGTGCGGGGTAAGCGACCGGATGAAGATGATCCCGTCGAACGCCGCCGATGGAATCAGCGTGTCCTGATCTGGCGTATTGAGATTCCAAAACTGCGTCGGCGTCGTCAGCCACCGGCTGGCAGCGGGTGAAGCCCCGTCGTCCTTCAACGACAGGAAATAGCGATCGGAGCCAACTCCCGCGAGCAGGGCATTGGCGGTTCCCTCGATCGTCGGCGCGATCCGATAGGTCCGGTTGGCCGGCCGGAAAATGCCCAGGATATCTCGGCCATCACCGCCCTCGAACACCGTCGCAACCGATTGGAGCCGATCGCCCAGATAATCGTGCGTCAGTTCACCGAAGCTGCTGTGCAGCATCAACGGATCGTCCGGCTGCCCGCGCCATTTGGTGATATGCATATTGTGGGCGAAAACAAACACGCGCCCGTCCGCCCCCTCGCGCTCCAATACCCACCGCAGCGTTTCGGCGTCGGCGATGTCGCGTCCCTGATTCACCATGCGGAGATTAGCGGCGAACTGGCGTGCCGCCACGGCCAGCCTGTAATTTTCGAAATACTCCTTGGTCGATGACCTGGAGATCCACGGTTTCTGATTGCGTTCGAACAGCGAGACAAGATCCTGTGCCGCGACCGTCATCTCGCTGCGCGCTTCCTCGGACAGCGGGGGATAGGCGGCACGATTGAACGTAGGACCCATGGCCGAAAGGCGGTGGCGCAGATCCCGCGTATGGTCTGGGGCGACGCGCGCGAGATAGGTGGATGTCGCTGCCAGTAATGATGCGCCGTCCGGCCGCATGCAGCCGACCATCTCCAGCCCATAGAATTGGATCTTCCGCTTCGTCGTCCGGCGCGCATTATAGGCGCGCATCCAGTTGAGCAGTTCGAGATTTTCGGCATAGGCGCCTGGGGTCCAGGAAAAGACACCCCTGGCCGCTGTCGCCGGATCGACATCTCCGCCCAGCACATAGTCATTGGCCGCGATCGAGCCGCCATAGCCGGTCTCCGCGGCGATCGCGGTATAGCCCTTCTTCTCGACCAGATAGGCGAACAGGCGATTGCGCAGCTTCCAGAATTCGCGGGCGTCATGCCCCTCCTCCCCCAAGGCAAAAACCCGCGCATTTTCTGCCAGCTTGCCGATGGGAGTTAGATCTTCGTCGTCCGGGACGATCTCCACGGTGCGGACCGGTGTCGCTCGTTCACGAACCCACGCGCGAATGGCGGCATCGTCGACCGGCGCTCCGGACACGGACAAGGCAAGTGCGGTCAGGGCTAGCATGATCTTCTCCTAAATGACTTGCGCTGCTCATTACGCGAGCGGCCAGGGCCAATCATTTGCAGCGGCGCGACATCCGCCATCCTTGCGGCCGGTCCACGCCCGCCCGCGCACGAACCGGCCGGCAAGCGCGCCGGTCGGCTCTCCGCCGACGACGGTGGGCACCCCGTTGACCAGCACCTCCTCCACCCCTTCGGCAAAGCGGAAAGGCTGCTGATAGGTGGCGCGATCGCGTATCCGCGCCGGATCGAACACTACGACATCGGCCGTGAAGCCGGGCTTCAGCCAGCCGCGATCGCCCAGTTGATAGTGCGCGGCAGGAAGGCTGGTCATGCGCCGCACCGCTTCCTGCATCGTCAGCACCTTCTCCTCGCGGACGTATTTCGCATATATCCGGGCGAAGGTACCGAACGCGCGCGGATGCGCGCCGCTCTTGATGATCTGGGGCGTGATCGAAAGCGCCGCCGCGTCGGAACCGATGGAAACATAGGGTTGGCGCAATTGCAGACGCAAGTTGTCCTCGCTCATGGTGAAATAGAAGGCCTCGATCCGGCTGCCGTCTTCCTCGATGAGTTGCAGCAGCGTTTCCTCGGGGTCGGTGCCGCGCAATTTCGCGATCTCGGCCAACGTTTTGCCGGCCAACCGCCTCAGCGCATCGGTTCGAAAGGAGGAAAGGACCACGCCATCGGGACCGCCCGCCCCGCGCATCACATTTTCCCAATCCGGCTTGGGATCGCGCATCTCGGCGATGACCCGCGCACGGATGGCGGGATCCTTGATCCGCGCCATGAAAGCATCCCACCCACCTTGTTGTACCCAAGGGGGAATAGACGCGGTGAGTCCAGTGCCGGACGCGGCATAGCTGTACATGTTCGCGCTGATGCGGATTCCCGCCTCGCGTGCGGCCTGGATCCGGTTGAGCGCGATGGGCATCGCCGGCCAGTTGGCGGGGCCGCCGACCTTGATGTGGAAAAGTTCGGCCGGTGCGCCCGAGCGACGCGAGATGGCGATCAGCTCGTCCAGCGCTTCCAGAAAGCGATCGCCTTCGCTGCGGATATGGCTGGCGAACAGACCGCCGCATTGCGCCGACTGTTCGGCAAGTGCGACCAGTTCGTCGGTCTTCGCATAGGCTCCCGGCGCATAGATGAGTGCGGTCGAAACTCCCAATGCACCGTCTTCCATCGCCTCCCGGACCAGCGCTCGCATGCGGGCAAGCTCGTCGGCCGATGGCACCCTATCTGCAAGGCCCACGACATTTTGGCGCAAGGTCGAACCGCCGACCCATGACGCGACATTGACCGCGATTCCCCGCGACTTCAGCAGCTTCGCGAACTGATCCAATGTCCGCCATTGTAGATCGGCCGGCACCCCGCCGCTCCGATGCAGTTCCTCCAGCATTCCCAGCGTCAGTGGTCCCGCAGACGTTCCCTCCCCCACGACCACCAGAGTGACGCCCTGCCGTAGGTCGCTTTCGGCCAACGGACTGGTCAAAAGGGAAAGGGCCGTCTGGCTCATTGCGTTGATGAAGCCGGGGGCGACGGCTTTTCCGCGCGCGTCGATGGTCCGCAAGGCACGCCCCTGTGTGCGGCGCCCGACATGGACGATCCTGCCGTCCCGGATGCCGACATCGCCGCGAAAGGGCTTTTGCCCCGACCCGTCATAAATCGTGCCGCCCTTTACAAGAATGTCATAGGGTTGCCTGGCGAGAACAGGCTGGGCGGCCAGGGAACTGAAAACGAACGCCGCCAATGCAACTGATCGGAATCTCGCTGGCGCGATGCAGCTTCCACGGGGAGAATCTTCGTCATTCTCCCGTAGCGCGATACAGTCATGGATCAGGCGTCCTGAATAATCTCCAGCGGTCACGGCCATCCCCCTCATCTATCCTTCTGCGTCGGCGTAGTCCGGCGACAACAGCGCGGTAAATTCAGGATCCGGGACTTTCGAGCCACCCGTTGCCCAGAACAGATGTGTCGCCCTGTCGAGTCTCGGCCACTCCGGTTCGTGCTTGGCGGCGAGATTGAACGGGGCATGCGCCGCGAAGGCGGCTGCCGCCGACGGCTCCAGTCGCAACGCCGATCGGTTCCAGGCGGTCCGGACCCAATCGAGCATCGCCGAATCCGTTACCGCCACCACCGCGTCAATCGCCTCGCCGACCGCATCCAGCATCAGCGCAGAGGCGCGGGGCACGGCGAGACCGTCCGCGATCGTGCCATTGTCGCAGCCGAACTGATAGACCGAGGGAGGCGACGCGAGGCCCGACGCCAATGCCACCATCACGCACGGCGATGCCACCGGCTCGACAAACACGGTGGCGACAGCGTCGCCGAAGCGACGCTTCAAGCCATAGGTGATGCCGCCCGGAGCGCCGCCGACGCCACAAGGCAAATAAACCACCAGCGGCGTCTCGGCGTCAACGCGAACACCACGGGCATCGAGCTGGCGGGCAAGTTCGTCCGCGGCCACGGCATAACCAGTGAGTAAATGGCGGCTACCCTCATCATCGACGAACATCGTATCGCGGCGATTCTCCGCAGCGACGCGAGCACGGGCGATTGTCTCCGAATAGTCGCACGCATGTTCGACGACATCGGCGCCGATGTCGCGAAGACGATCCTTCTTCCATGCCTTCGCGTCGGCGGACATATGAATTTCCGCCACCAGCCCAAAAGCGCGTCCAACGACCCCGATACTATATCCAAGGTTCCCGGTGCTGGCGACCACGACCCGATAGCTGCCAAGGATCGATCGCGCCTCGGGAGTGGTCAGCCGATCCAGGGACAGGTTGTTGGAGAGCGCGATCTGCTCGACGATGCAGAGCAGTTCATGGACGCCCCCCGCGCCTTGATCGATCCCGTCATGGGCAGCGCATGATCGCCCTTCACCAACCAGTTGGCATCGTCGGGGCCATGAAAATCAAGCAGCTCGGACACGATATGCCCATCCCACGCGCCGCTGGTGAAAAGCATGGTCAAGATGGGAGCGAAACGCACGAAGCGTTCGGCGGCGGCATCGACGTCTCCGCCGCTGATGACATGGCCCAGCGCATCCGCGCCGGAGATGCGCGGACGAATCCAGGTGCCTGTTTTCCCTTCACGCAATGCAGCGAGGCAATCCTTGTTTCGGTCATGCATCGCGATCACACCCTACGCTGAGGGCGAGTGCGGACGCGGCGCATAGGACATGCGTTGAACGAACCGGATTCTGGAAGGCGAAAGCCGCCCGAATGGTCTCCTGCAATCCTGGGCGGTCCAGCGATCTGTTCTTCACTGTGGAGAGGTAAGGACATCGGCTGCCTCATTCTTCAGGGATACGGTAATCGATCGCCGGAAGAGCAATCTCTGCCGGCAGGTCAGGATCGTCGCCGAGCATGAAGTCGCGCACGGTGCTCCGCAGCGGCATCCAATACTGGAACAGCTCTTCCCACACGCCGTGGGTGCCGCCGTGGACGACCGCGAATTTGCCTTTCGAGAAACCGCGTATCGCCGCCTGGCTGTTGGCGAGCGGCGTCGATACGTCCCAGTCGCCATGGAACAACAGGATCGGAATGTCAGTTTGGAGCAGCGCGCGGAACGAGGGTCCGAGATCGGGGCTGTCCCAGATGTCGCAGGTGGCGAAATAAGGCAGGTTGATGTCGCCGAGCAGCGGTGTCGCGGGACTGTCGCGGATCAGGCGCTGTCCCACCTCGCTGAGGCCCGAGGCGCAGTCCATCGCGAAAAGCACGCTGCGGCTCAACCGGATATCGCGCTGGCGCAGCGCTATATCGGCGAGCGGACGATAGTCGCCGCGATAGAGCGCAGTGACGAAGGCGGGCCATTCGCCGCCGCGATTCGCTTGGGTTGTCAGCGCACGTTGCAGGTCGAGGGCACCGAGGGTGATGGTGCCGCCGCCTTCGATCTCCACCGTCGTCGGCCGTTCGCGCAGCCGGGCCACAACCGTCCGCAATGCCGCGATCAGGCCGCCCGGCGGAAGATAAGGACGCAGTTTGGGGTCGGCTTCCGCTGCTGCCGCCTGCGTCTTCAGGCTTTGCAGGATTCCGTCGGGGATGTCGTATGTATCGTCCGGCCCCTCCATTCCCCAGATGATCGCCCGCTCGATCGATTGCGGGTGATAGCGCATGAGCGCGATCGCGAGATGCGACCCGTAGCTGCCAGCGATCAGGCTGATCCGGCCATAGCCCAATGCGGCTCGCAAGGCATCGACGTCGGCGGCGTTAGCGATGGTTTCATAAGCGCGCAGATCCACGCCCGCCTTTTCCCAGCCCGTCTTGCACGCCATAGCCACTTTGCGCATCGCGTCGATATAGACGGCATCAGTCAGCGGCGTTGCGGCAGGAATGCGCTCGACCGCAGGACAGTCGAGAGCCGGTGCAGCATGAATCGCGCCACGTTGATCGAACAGGACGACATCGGCGAACTGACGATAGAAAAGAACCTGCTCACGGCCTTGGGGGCCGTTGAAGAAATCGATCCACGAACTGCCGGGACCGCCCGCAAGCAGGAAAATGACCGGGCGCGCGGGATCTTTGCTGGCCGATGGAATCTGGATGAACGGCAATTCGATCTGGCGACTGTCCTTCGTTGCCCGGTTTTCCGGAACGCGGAACCATCCCTGACGGATCGCGACAAGGCCGCCGTCGTCCAGACGCAGTAGCGCCGGTTGAGACGTCAGCGCGGCGGCGCCGGGCCTCGACTGCGCCGTCGCGTTTGGAATGCCGGTAAGCAGGGCCATGCCGGAAAGCAGGATCATGTTCCGAGCGGCCGTTCGCCCCCATTTGTGTTTCATATTCGCCGCCCCCCTGCTTGCCCGACCCGGCAGACTGGAAATTTGACGATAAGGTGCGACCAGCCCCGGACAATTGATTAGTTCGAATGTCTCGCTTCGACATTACTGATTTGAAGAGGCACGCACCGCGGACGATATGCGCGCACTTCGCCAATGCCGGCGAATGACGTCCTGATTCGAGAATTCCAGATGAGCGCAGCGCCTGCCAGATTTGTCGATCCGTCGACGAACAAGACTTATGATATGGATGAACCGCGTTGGCGCGCAGAAAGCGGTTCTCCGTTGATGGTTGAATCGCTTCCCGGAATTTCGCGGGATGACATCGATAAAGCATCCCGAACCCTATGGCGCTATGCTGCGGCCTTACCGGTTGAGATCGGCCAGCCTGTATCGCTTGGCGAAGGCTGTACCCCGATGGTGGAACGCAAGGTCGGCGGCAAGACGGGGCTGTTCAAGCTTGAATGGTTTTCACCCACATGCAGCTTTAAGGACAAGGGGGCCGCGGTGATGGTCTCGTTTCTGAAGCAACTGGGCGTCCCCGCTATCCTGGAGGATAGCTCGGGCAATGGCGGCGCCGCGATTGCCGCCTATGGTACTGCCGCGGGCATGCGCGTCCGCATCCTTGCTCCGGAGAGCGCGTCCCCGGCCAAGATCGCACAAATGCAGGTTTTCGGCGCCGAGGTGCAACTAGTGCCGGGACCGCGCGACGCAACCGAGCGCGAGGCGCTGCGACAGGCCGAGAAGATATTTTACGCGAGCCACAACTGGCACCCCTTCTTCCTTCAGGGAACGAAGATGACGGCGTACGAGATATGGGAAGATCTGGGCTACAAGGCGCCCGACAATGTCATCATCACGACCGGCGCGGGCAGCAATGTCCTAGGTTGCGACATTGGCTTTTCCGAATTGCTCGCAGCAGGCCAGATCGATCGACTGCCTCGCCTGTTCGGGGCTCAGCCGGCGCATTGCGCGCCGATCACAGCTTCATGGCGGGCGAACACGTTCGATGCCTTATCGATCGATGTGGCGCCGACCATTGCCGAGGGAGCCTCTATCCGCTTTCCTGTACGCTTGCGTCAGGTTCTGGAGGCTATCCGGCGGTCGAACGGCAAGATGGTGGCCGTATCGGAAGACCAGATCGCAGCGGCGCTGTTCGACTTGGCGGCCTCGGGCCTGTTCGTCGAGCCGACCTCCGCCGTTGCCAATGCAGCCTTTCAATCGCTGGTCGAGGCCGGAGAGATTGATGCGAGAGAGACCACCGTTATCCTGTTGACCGGAGCGGGTGTAAAATCACCTGCCTATGTGCAAAGCCGATTCGGGAACTAGATGAGCGATTGCCTTGAGACCGAGGTCGGCGGGAATCGCAAAGCGCCCGCTATCGGCGCCGATCTTCAGTTTGGCACTGGCTTCGCCTTGAAGAAATCGAGAATCTCCTGAGCCAGGTGCGAAGTGGCAATCGACTGGCTATCGGGCGTGCCGCGCAGAACAAGGGCGATCTGCCCGAGTTGGGGAAAACCGTCTTCCTCAGTCAAAATCCGCAAACCGCTCGAAACGACGCTTCTCGCCATCGTCGTGACGGCATAGCCGTTGGCGGCCACGGTCGTCAGCACGACCCAGCTTTTGCTCGTGACGCCAATACGGAAGCGCAGCGGTTCTTCCCCGCCTGACGTTGAGAAGCGCTGCAGCGCCGCCAAAGTTGTCCGATAAACAGGGGAATCATCCGAGAACAAAGCCAGCGGAAGCGGGGATTGCTTGTGCGTGTCGCGATCAGGGGCCGTGACCCACACGACCTCCTCGCGTCGCAGAACAATATCATCCTCCAGCGGAGACGATGTCGCAATCACCGCGAGATCCAGTTCACCATCTTGGAGCATTTTTATCAAAATTGGCGATGTATTAGTCAATATGTCGACGGATAAATCTTCATATTTATCGATGACATTATTCAATATGTTCGGAAGCACAATCTGAGCATAATCATCTGGAATCCCAAATCTTACCTTTCCTGAAACTATTCTTCTGCGCCAATCGTCGGCCACTCTGTCGTGCAGGGACAATATCTGTCTCGCCTGAAGAGCAAATTTTGCTCCGCTCTCGGTGAAAACGATCTCCCGTCCCTTTTTGACGAACAAATCTACTCCAACCATCTCTTCAAGTTTTTTCATCTGTGTACTGACGGCTGGCTGAGATCGAAATATTATTTGAGATGCCGCCTTGAAACTTCCGGTATCCGCGAAAGCGACAAGAGTTCTTAGCAAATCCATGTCAAAGCTAATTTTCATGGAATTTTCTTACTATTTGGCCTTCAGGCGCCATATCAAGCCTCCCGCGATCGGTCTGCGTACGGGTCGTGCAAGTGGCCCATTGGCGGGCATATGGCACGATCGGCCATACAAAAGGGGGGAGATATGATCCAGCAGAAGCCGGACCACATCGTCCCCCAAATATATGTCCTTTGTCGGCCGTGACCGCTGCGCCGGCGGCGTGATCGGCCGCGCGCGTTTCACCTGCACCTCCTATCAGAACTTCTTGCTGATGCCGACGTAGAAGAACCGCTCGCGCAGGTCGTAGGTGCCGTTCAAGTCGACTTCGTTGAGGCCGAGGATGAACGGTGAGCGCCTGTTCCCGATATTGTCGATCCCGACCGTGAGAACGGTGCCGCCAAGCACGCCGCTGTTGGTGATTTTGCCGATGTCGATCATGGCGTTGAGATCGACGGTGTCGTAGGCACCGATCCGCGCCGAACCCATTACGCCCCCGGGCACCGCGTCCTGCAGCGAAGAGACGTGGTTCAGCGTCACGCTGGCGCTCACCGGACCAATCGTCGCGGACTGGATCGCGCGGGAACGAAAACGCGGATAGGCGCCGAATGACGGGTCGTAGGTACCCCGCACACTCTGGCTGCCCGCGCCGTTGCCCGTATCAAGCTTGACATCAAGCAGGTAGCTGCCGGTGATCGTCGTCTTGAGCGCAGCCTCTCCCATTTTGTAGGAATAGGACAGTTCCCCATCCAAACCGCTGAACTGCTTCGATCCTCCATTGAAAAGGTTCTGGTAGATGATGATGTCGCTGCCAGCGCCATCGACGTTCACACCCTCCACGAATGGCCGGGCAGGAACAACACGCCCCAGCACGATGGCATTTGCATCGGGCGCGACGATGACGTCGCGCTGCCGGATCGAGAAGTAATCAACGCCGAAGGTCAGACCGGGCATGGAACTGGGCTTAATGACGAAGCCAGCTGAGAAATTGTCCGCCTTCTCAGGCTTCAGATTCGGATCGCCCCCCGAAACGAAGCGGGCGCGCAGCGGTTGATTGTTGTTTCTCGGGTCGTTGAAATTTTCGATATAGAAGGTTTCCGGCTGATTGAGCTCGCTCAGGAACGGTGCATTGAACGCCTTGTTATAGGACGCCCGGAGCACGAGGAATCCGGGCACCGCCTCCAGCGCTGCCGACACGGCCGGGACGAAGGCGCCGCCAGCGTCGCTGAACCGTTCGTAGCGCGTGGCAATGCTCACGCCCAACCGTTCCGGGTTGATCTCACCCTCCCCGAGAAGCGGGATCTTGAGTTCACCGAACACCGATTTGCTGTTGCGGCTATATTTAAACGGAACCAGGCGCCGGCCGAACAGGTCGGTGCCGTCCTGCAGTCCGGTCGAATAGTCCTCTGTCAGCACGAGATTGCGATACTCGACGCCGAACAGCAGCTTCACCGGGCCGGAGCCCGTGTCGAACAGTTCGCCGGAAATGGTCGGGCTGATGTTCCAGGCGGTGACCTTTTGCGTCGTCGTCAGGTCCGCCTTCACCCCCGCCAATTGGGCCGGGGTGTTGCACCGGTTACAGAAGGGATTGAGCGCATCCGCACCGGTACGATTGAGCGCGGCCCTCAGCCCGACGGACGAAAAGCCGGCCGATCCGAAGAACGAGATGCGCTGGTTCCCGCTATAGAGATCAGTGCCGACGTCATATTTCCAGCCCCCGCCCAGCTCGCCGCGAATCCCGACCGATGCGCGGATTTCGCGGTTGCGCACGATGGTGCCGCTCTGCCCGAGGTCCAGAAGGCGCAGATTCAGGCCCGAGATGTCGGTGCCGAACGGATTATACGGGTTCGACGCCGGGACCGGCCCGATCAGCCCGCCTTCCCCAATCGGCAGCACATTGCTGCCGGCGGTCACGCGCATCTTTTCGGTCTTGGCCATCAGATCGCCGTAAAGCGTTGTGCTGGGGGACAGGTCGTGCTCCAGGCTGACATAACCGCTGTATCGTTCGGACTCCCCGATGAACGTCGCCCCCCAAGCGGCCCGATCATGCGCATCGCGCTCGAAATCAAAGGGGCGATAATCGGCAGGATTGTTGGAAAACTGCCCCGGCCCGACGCGATCTGTATTCAGGATATACTGGACACCATTGAGGTCGAAATTGGCCGGCGAGGTGAAGTCGCTGCGGCCGTCATATCCACCGAACGCGCGCGCGTCGTTCGATCCGGCGCCGCGATCGGCCTGACGCAGCGGTTCGCGCTTGTAATAGCCGGCGATGGCATAGAAGCGCGTGGTCTCGCTTTCCGTACCGAACGACAGCGAACCGTCGAGCGTGCTCAGGCCGCCGCGGTCGGCCGCGCCATAGCGGAGGCTTGCGCGCAGCCCGTCGTCGCTCTTCTTGAGGACGACGTTGACGACGCCGGCGAGCGCATCGGTACCGTAGACGGCGCTAGCGCCGGTCTTCAACACCTCGATACGCTCAATGGCGTTGGTCGGGATCAGGTTGAGATTGCCGGGGCCTTCGCCGACGATGCGGCGGCCATTGACCAGGACCAGCGTGTAGCGATCACCCAGGCCGCGCAAATTGATCGATGCGACGCCGTATATGTCCGATCCGTCGAGCTTCATCGCGCCGGCGGCCGACGGCAGCTGGGTCAGAACCTGCTGTAACGTCGTCGCGCCGGTGGCGGCGATTTCGTCCGCCCCGATGACCTCGACCGGCAGGGTGCCCGTCTTTGCCGGCCCACCCGCCAGACGCGAACCGACGACGACGATCTCGTCCTCGGTGGATGCCGTGTCGGTCGCGGGCAGAGGACCTTCTTGCCCGCCGGCCGCCTGTGCCACGGCAGCGTGACCAAGGCTCGCGCTTGCCAGCAGTGTCAGCCAAACCAGGCGTTTAATCCGCACGCCGCACATAGCTGTTTGGTTCATTGTAGTCCCCCCCTTTTTGATTTTTCCGGTTTCGATCAATCTGAAGACGGGCAAGGGTAAGTCAAATTGATAATCGTTAAACATTATATCAGTAATAATTATTAGTGCAGCCCTTTGGACCGGACGTCCAGCCCGGGAGATCGTTGGAAGATGGTCAGATTTGAACGCTGTGAAGCGCCTCATCAGTTGTGCCCCCACCGCAACTCGGGGCACCGCCGAATCCGCGGAAGCGCATCATCTTGTCGCGCGTGTGGGCAGCGCTCCCTCTGGACGCGGCCCGCCGGGCGCGCCCGGCAGATTGCCAGTTGCCGCCCACCTCCGTTCCGCAAGGGGTTGCTGGTTTTAGGGCGGGATGGAGGATGAACATGCGCAAGCGGGTCAAAGGTTCTGCGGCTTTCAGGGCGCTGCCCTTTTTCTCGGCTGGTCGAGCAACGGCTTCCTAAACCGAAGGTCGCGCGTTCGATTCCTGCAACCGGCACCATTCCTGGCCAGAATCACGAACCGGCCCCCACGGACGGCCCAAGCCATATCGAGATCCGGCCAGACGGATATCCGGCAGCGCGAGCCCATCTCCTGCGGGCAAAGCTGGATGAACCAATACCCCCGAACGCCTTGCCAGAAAAGCTAAATATACAAGATAAATATCTGATATATAACAGTTATTTTAACCACCCGCAAAAGTGTCAGCGCAAGAGATATGGGACAGTCCGGTGTAACATATCTCACCTCGCCCACCGAGGCGGTGGCCCGGGATATTCGACATCACCGGTGTAACATATCTCAACTCACCCACCGAAGCCGCGGCCTGAGATATGGGACATCACTGGTGTAACATATCTCCCGCCGCTCGCCCTCGATGACGATTCAACCATCGCACAGAGCCGGGCATATCATTGCTCGCCGGGCCAATGCCGGCTTGCCCTTACCTATTATCGGGAAAAACCGGACCGCCTCTGCACTATCCGACATGGAGAATAACCATATGCGAAAACCAGCGTTGCTTTTTGCGCAAACGCGACCGCTTGATTTAGGCGACCAACTGACGAAAGAGGGATCGCACCCGGTCGCGGCCTCGTCCGACAGGGGCACCATTTTTGAAGGGCGGCGTTACCTACCCGCATGATCCCGAACCGCCCCATAAAAGTCGCCAGCTACAATATGCGCAAAGGGGTGGGCACTGACCGCCGCCGAAGCCCGGAGCGTATCCTGGAGGTGCTGCGCGAAATCGATGCCGATGTGATCGCGCTGCAGGAGTGCGACCGGCGCTTCGGGGGCAAGGCCGCGGTGATCAGCGCGCACCTGCTGAGCGAGCATAGCCCGTGGAAGGCGGTCTCGTTCGGCATCCGCGCGGCGAGCATGGGGTGGCACGGCAATGGCCTGCTCGTGCGCAAGGATGCGCCGGTAATGGATTGCGAAGCGATTCACTTGCCCACGCTCGAACCGCGCGGCGCAGTGATGGCGGATGTGCGGGTCGATGGCGCGCCGATTCGGGTGGTCGGCATGCATCTCGACCTGTCGGGCCTGTGGCGCCGGCGCCAGGCACATGCGATCCTGAGCCATGTCGAGTCCTGCGTCACGAAACGGCCGACCATCATGATGGGCGACCTCAACGACTGGAGCGCCGGATCGGGCTGTCTGCGCGATTTCGCGCATCATTTCAGTTTCGCCGCCACCGGGCCGAGCTTTCACGCCCGTCGCCCGGTCGGCCGGCTCGACAAGATCATGGTGTCGCACGACCTGCGCATCGTCGATTGCGGCGTCCATCACAGTGCAGCCGCGCGCAAGGCATCGGATCACCTGCCCGTCTGGGCGCTGATCGACGGCAGCCCCGCCTGATGCGCGAGAAGGAACTCCGCCTTGCCCTGATCTGCTATGGCGGCATCAGCCTCGCTGTCTATATGCACGGCATCTCCAAGGAGATCTGGCGGCTCGCCCGCGCCAGCCGCGCCTTTCTCGACGGCCAGGCCCCGATCAGCGGCAGCCAGGGCATCTACCGCGCCCTGCTTCAGGAAATCGAGGATGAGACCGGGATTCGCCTGCGCGTACTGGTCGACATCATCGCCGGAGCCAGCGCGGGCGGCCTCAACGGCGTCTTTCTGGCTCAGGCGATCACCACCGGCCAGAGCCTCGAACCGCTCACCCAGCTCTGGCTCGATTCCGCCGATGTCGAGGCGCTGATCGCGGAAGACGCCGCACCGGCGTCGAAACTGACCAAGGTCTGGGCACTGCCGATCGCCTGGATGGCGGGACGGCGCAGCGGCGACAAGATCGACGAAACTGTCGAAGCGGGTGCGCGTGACGAGGTGCGGGCAAAGCTGTCGCACTTCATCCGCTCGCGCTGGTTCGCGCCGCCCTTTGGCGGTGAGCGCTTCACCAATCTGATCCTCGACGCGCTCGACGCGATGGAAAAAGGGCCCAAGAGCGAGCGCCTGCTGCCGGTCGGCCAGCCGCTCGACCTGTTCGTCACCGTGACCGATTTTCGCGGCCACCCGGAGCGGCTGAGCCTCAACTCCCCCTCCGAGGTGATGGAAACCGAGCACCGGCTGGTGGTTAACTTCACCGATCGCGGCATGGCCGGCGAAACCCTCGCCCATCCGGCCGAACTCGCCTTTGCCGGCCGCGCCACATCAAGCTTTCCCGGCGCCTTCCCACCTTTCACGGTCAAGGAAATGGATCGCGTGCTGAAGCAGCGCGGCATGGACTGGCCCAGCCGCAAGGAATTCCTCAAGCGCATCCTGCCGCGCCAGGCGGCGATCGGTGCGGAAGAAGAGGCCGTGCTGATCGACGGATCGGTACTTGCCAACGCCCCGTTCAAGCCGGCGATCGATGCACTGCGCGAACGCCCCGCACGCCGCCAGGTCGACCGCCGCTTCGTCTATATCGACCCCTCCCCCGGCATGAAGCTCAACCTCGGAGCCAAGGCGCAGGCTGCGCCGAGCTTTTTCCAGACGATCCTTGGCGCGGTTTCCGAACTGCCGCGTCAGCAACCGATCCGTGACAATCTCGAAGCGATCGAAGGGCGCTCGCGCCGGATCGAGCGGATGCGGATGATCGTCGAGGCGATTCGCCCGGAGGTCGAGGCACAGGTCGAATCGCTGTTCGACTATACCCTGTTCCTCGATTCCCCGACGCCCGCGCGGCTGGGTCATTGGCGCCGCCGCGCCCAGGCCGCCGCCGCGAGCAAGGCCGGCTATGGCTATGTCGCTTATGGCCATCTCAAGATCACCGGGGTGATCGAACTGATCACGGACCTGCTCTATCATGTCGGGAGCGAGCCCGGGCCGCAGCGTTGGGCAACCATTCGCGGCCATATCGCCGCTGCGGTCCGCGAACGCGGCTTCGACGACATGACCCCGTCGTTCAGCGATGGCGCCAGCGCAACGACGATCGATTTCCTGCGCACCTATGATCTCGGCTTCCGCATCCGCCGGCTGCGCCTGATGGCCCGCCGTCTGACCGCGCTGGAGGAAGAGAATGCCGATGCGGATATCGGCCAGCTGCGCGAGGCGATCTATATCTCCCTGTCCGCCTATCTCGACGTCAAACGTACGGAGCATCACGCCGCCCTGCGCCGCGACGTGCGGCAATTGCGCGGTAACGCCGGTCCGCTGCTCGACAAGCTTGCCGCGTCGCTCGACCTCAAGACGCTCGACGAACAGACCGAGCAGCGGCTCTCCGCTGCCTTTGCCGGCCTGCAGCGCGAGGTGAAGCGGCCAATGCTGCTGACCTATCTCGGCTTTCCCTATTTCGATGTCGCCACCCTGCCGCTGCTGCAGGGCGAAGGGCTGGACGAATTCGATCCGGTCAAGGTCGACCGTATCGCACCCGACGACGCCAGATCGATCCGCGGCGGCGGCGCCGAAGCGACGCTGAAGGGCATCCAGTTCAACGCGTTCGGCGCGTTCTTCAGCCGCGCGTATCGCGAGAATGACTATCTGTGGGGCCGCCTCCATGGGTCCGAACGGGTGATCGACATCGTCGTATCCTCGCTGCCCGATACGGCCCGTCTGAAACCCGGCCGCATCGCCGCAATCAAGCGCGCCGTGTTCCACGCGATCCTCGATGAGGAAGCGCCCAAGCTCACCGCGATCACGGCGCTGATCGAGAGCCTGCGAAAGGAGATTGGGTAGCTATACTTGGTTTCGTCGCCCTGACCTTGTTTCAGCATGACGGCGGACATCTGCACCGATATGACACCGTAACGATCCCGCATGGGCTGGCCAATCGCCATCGCTCGCGTTAGCGTGGCGTCATGCAATTCCTGAAAATCCTCTTCTGGTGCCTGCTCGCCTTTATCGCGGCGATCTTCACGATTGGGAACTGGACGACCGTACCGCTCAAACTGTGGGGTGGATTGATCGCCGAGGTGAACCTGCCGCTGCTGCTGCTCGTCACCTTCCTGATCGGTTTCCTCCCGGCCATGGCCTATTACCGCGCGGTGATCTGGCGCTTGCGCAATCGTCTTTCCACCTCGCAGCGCGCAATGACCGATCTGCGCGACGCGACCGCGGCACCGCCGCCGCCGGTTCTCGCTCCCGACCCGGAACCGGCATCGCCCCCCGCATTATCCACGCCATCGGTGCCGCCCGCGTCCGTCCCCACCGCCGTGCCGCCGGGCGTCGCATGAGCAGCCGCATCTTCGCCGCGCTCGACACGCCCGACATGGCAAAGGCGCATGCACTGGCCACCAAAATCCGTCACCATGTCGGCGGCATCAAGCTCGGCCTGGAATTCTTCATGGCCAATGGTCGTGCCGGTGTGCGCGAAATGGCCGAGCTCGACCTGCCGATCTTCCTCGACCTGAAATTCCACGACATCCCCAATACCGTGGCCAAGGCGATCATGGCGCTGCGCCCGCTCGAGCCCGCCATCCTCACCGTCCATGCCGCCGGCGGCCGTGCCATGCTCGAGGATGCCAAGGCCGCCGCGCCGACCGGCACCAAGGTTGTCGCGGTCACCATGCTGACCAGCCTCGACGACAGCGATCTCCGCTCGATCGGCTATGCCGGCGACCCGCATGAGCAAGTGATGCGGCTGACCGAGCTGGCGATGTCGGCCGGCGTCGATGGCGTGGTTTGTTCCGGTGCCGAAGTCGCCGCCGCCAAAGCACTGTGGCCCAAGGGATTCTTCGTCGTCCCCGGCGTACGCCCGGCAAATGGCAGTGTGGGCGACCAGAAACGCGTCGTGACCCCGCGCGAAGCGATCGATGCCGGCGCCTCGATCCTGGTGGTCGGGCGACCGATCACCCAGGCGGAAGATCCGGATCAGGCAGCGCGGGATATCGGCGCAACGCTGTAGAGTTCCGCTGCTTTTTCTTCTCCTCTGCAAAGCCCAAACGGGAGTCACGCTTTCGCGCGAATGGCGCTAGAGGGCGGGAATGCCCATCACCGCCAAAATCTGCGGCCTGTCGACGCCGGAAACCCTCGATGCCGCGATCAAGGGCGGGGCGAGTCATGTCGGTTTCGTCTTCTTCCCGCCCTCGCCGCGGCACCTGTCGCGCGAACGCGCAGCCCAGCTTGCCGCGCGCGTGCCCGATCATGTCGCCCGGGTCGGCGTCTTCGTCGATCCCGACAATGCCCAGATCGAGTCTGCGATCGACGCCGGCCGGCTCGACGCACTGCAACTCCACAAGACCAGCCCTGTCAGAGTGGCCGAAATCAAGGCGCGCACCGGCCTGGAGCTTTGGGCTGCGGTCGCGGTGAAGACTCGTACCGACCTGGACGCCGCACGGACCTATACGGCCGCGGCGGACCGCATCCTTTACGATGCAAAAACGCCCGAAAGCGCAGCACTGCCAGGCGGAATGGGCGTGCGGTTCGACTGGGCATTACTCGACGGCTTTCGACATCCAATGCCTTGGGCGCTGTCCGGCGGACTCGATCCCGACAATGTCGCGGAGGCGATCCGCCGCACGCGAGCGACGCTGGTCGACGTCTCGTCCGGCGTGGAAAGCGCGCCCGGTATCAAGGACGAGACGAAGATCGCCGCCTTCCTGAAGGCCGTCGCAACGCTCTAACCCGCTCGACACCAACGAAGAGGGTGGTAAAGCCCGCCACGATGAACGCTTCTCAACCCCTCGCGCCCAATTCGTTCAGGGCTCAGCCCGACGAACGTGGCCATTTCGGTGATTTCGGCGGCCGCTATGTCGCGGAAACGCTGATGCCGCTGGTCCTCGACCTCGACACGGCCTATCGCGCCGCCAAGGCCGACCCGGCCTTCACGGCGCAGTTTGAGGATTTGCTCGAACATTATGTCGGCCGGCCGAGCCCGCTCTACCATGCCGAACGCCTGACCGAGGCGCTGCGCGAGTCCGCGCCCGAAGGAAAAGGCGCGGAAATCTGGTTCAAGCGCGACGAGCTCAACCACACCGGTGCGCACAAGATCAATAATTGCGTCGGGCAGATCCTGCTCGCCATGCGCATGGGCAAGACGCGGATCATCGCCGAGACCGGCGCGGGCCAGCACGGCGTCGCCACAGCGACCGTCTGTGCGCGCTTCGGGCTCCCCTGCGTGATCTATATGGGCGCCAAGGACGTCGAACGTCAGGCGCCCAATGTGTTCCGCATGAAATTGCTCGGCGCGGAAGTCCGCCCGGTGAAGAGCGGCGCGCATACGCTGAAGGATGCGATGAACGAGGCGATGCGCGACTGGGTCGCCAACGTCCATGACACTTTCTACATCATCGGCACTGCTGCCGGCCCGCACCCCTATCCGGAGCTGGTGCGCGATTTCCAGAGCGTGATCGGCCGCGAGGCGCGCGAACAGATGCTCGGGCGCATCAACCGCCTGCCCGACCTGCTGGTCGCGGCGATCGGCGGTGGATCGAACGCGATCGGTCTGTTCCACCCTTTCCTCGACGACAAGGACGTCGCGATGCTCGGCGTTGAGGCGGCCGGCCATGGCCTCGACAAGGAACATGCCGCCAGCCTCGCCGGCGGCGCGCCCGGCATCCTGCACGGCAACAAGACCTATCTGCTGCAGGACGAGGACGGCCAGATCACCGAAGCGCATTCGATCTCGGCCGGGCTCGACTATCCCGGCATCGGGCCGGAGCATAGCTGGCTGCATTCGATCGGCCGGGTCGAATACACCAGCGCGACGGATGTCGAGGCGCTCGACGCATTCCAGCTTCTGTGCCGCACCGAAGGCATCATCCCCGCGCTCGAACCGAGCCACGCCATCGCCGCCGTCGCGAAGCGCGCGCGCGACATGAACCGCGACCAGATCATCCTCGCCAATTTGTGCGGGCGTGGCGACAAGGACATCTTCACCGTCGCCGAAGCGCTGGGAGTGTCGATGTGAAGCGGACGCTCGCCCGAATTGCCTTTGTCGCAACAATCCTGCTTGTTCTGACCGCAATATCCGTTGCGATCTCAATGCGCTTTCCGGGGCATCTGGTTGGTGGATTGAGCGGCAGCGTGGCAGTCTTGATACTGTTGAGGATGCCGACGCTGTTCGACAAAATTTGGCCCAAGCCCATGCAGGGGTGGGCCGAATGACCCGCCTCTCCGCTGCCTTCGCCAAAGGCCACCCCGCGCTGGTGACCTTCGTCACCGCCGGCGACCCTACCCCGCTGCCACCGCCACGATCCTCGACGCGCTGGTCGAGGGCGGCGCGGACGTGATCGAACTCGGCATGCCGTTCACGGACCCGATGGCCGATGGCCCGGCGATCCAGGCCGCGAACCTGCGCAGCCTCGGTGCCGGCACCAAAACCGCCGATATCCTCGCCATCGCCAAGGCCTTCCGCGCCCGCCATCCGGAAACGCCGCTGGTGCTGATGGGCTATGCCAATCCGATGACCATTCGCGGTGCCGACTGGTTCGCTGCCGCGGCAAAGGACGCGGGCGTGGACGGCGTGATCTGCGTCGACATCCCGCCGGAGGAAGACGAGGAACTCGGCCCGGCGCTGCGTGCCGCCGGGATCGACCCGATCCGTCTCGCCACGCCGACCACCGATGTGGCGCGTTTGCCAACCGTGCTCGATGGCGCCAGCGGTTTTCTTTATTATGTGTCGGTGGCCGGCATTACTGGCCTGCAACAGGCGGCGCAGGTGTCGATCGATGAAGCCGTTGCCCGCCTCAAGGTCTCGACCGACCTGCCCGTCGCGGTCGGCTTCGGCATCCGCACGCCGGAACAGGCATCGGCCATCGCCAAGGTCGCGGACGGCGTGGTGGTCGGCTCCGCGATCATCGACCTGATCGCCGAACATGGCGAGGCTGCGTCCGGCCCTGTTCGCGCCTATATAGAAAGTCTGTCGACGGCGATCCGCGCCGCCCGGAAGGAATTAGCATGAGCTGGCTGACCAGCGTCCGTAACGCGCTCTCGTTCGTCGTTCCGGCGAAGAAGGACACGCCCGACAATCTCTGGCACAAGTGCAAGGGATGCGGGACGATGACCTTCGTCAAGGAACTGGAGGAGAATCTCCATGTCTGCCCGCATTGCGACCATCATGACCGCATCGGGCCGATCCTGCGCTTCTCCTACGTCTTCGATGAGGGCAGCTATACGATCATCCCGTTGCCCAAAGTGCCGGACGATCCGCTGAAGTTTCGCGATACAAAACGCTATGTCGACCGCATCAAGGCCGCGCGCGCCGCGACCTCCGAAGGCGATGCGCTGATCAACGCACGCGGCACGATCCATGGCCACAAAGCGGTGGTCGGGGTGCAGGACTTCGCCTTCATGGGCGGATCGATGGGCTTGGCGGTCGGCGAAGCGTTCGTGCGCGGCGTCGAGAATGCGATCGAGGACAACTGCCCTTACATCATCTTCACCGCGGCGGGCGGCGCGCGCATGCAGGAGGGCATTCTCAGCCTGATGCAGATGCCGCGCGCGACCGTGGCGATCGCCATGCTGCACGATGCGGGCCTTCCCTATATCGTCGTGCTGACCGATCCGACGACTGGAGGCGTCACCGCCAGCTATGCGATGCTCGGCGACGTGCAGATTGCCGAGCCCGGTGCCCTGATCGGTTTCGCCGGCCAGCGCGTGATCGAACAGACGATCCGCGAGAAATTGCCCGAAGGCTTCCAGCGCGCCGAGTATCTGCTCGAGCACGGGATGCTCGACATGGTGAAGCATCGCAAGGACCTGCGCGAGACGCTCGCCAGCGTGATCGATTATCTCTGCGCGAAGAAGGCGGCCTAGCCTTCGTCCATCTATCATCGATGCCGGAGGGGAATTGATGCCCGACCATGCCACCTCCGCCTCTCCGGCGGTGCAGACTCAGCTCGACCGTCTCTGGTCGCTCTCCCCCGGCGCCGATATCCTCGGCCTGGGGCGGGTCACCGAATTGCTCGCCCGGATCGGCAACCCGCAGGATAGGCTACCGCCGGTCTTCCATGTCGCCGGCACCAACGGCAAGGGCTCGACCTGCGCCTTTCTACGCGCGGCGATCGAGGCCGCGGGACGGACCGCGCATGTCTATACCAGCCCGCATCTCGTGCGCTTCAACGAGCGGATCCGGATCGCCGGTTGTTTGATCGAGGACGATGCGCTCGCCAACTTGCTCGCCGAAGTGCTCGATCATGCCGACGGCATCGGCGCCAGCTTCTTCGAGGTCACCACCGCCGCCGCATTCCTCGCCTTTTCACGCACCCCCGCCGATGCCTGCATTGTCGAGGTCGGCCTGGGTGGGCGGCTCGACGCGACCAATGTCATCGCCAGCCCCGCCGCGACCGGCATCGCGCAGCTCGGGGTCGATCATCAATTCTTTCTCGGCAACACCGCCGAGGAGATTGCCGGCGAGAAAGCGGGCATCGCCAAGGCCGGCGTGCCGCTCGTCACCATGCGCTATCCGGCCTCCGTTGCGCAGCGTGTCGCCAGCGTCGCACATGCCGCTGGCGCGCCGGTTTCGGCGGCTGGCGAGACCTGGCAATTCAGCGCTGACGACCGGCATCTGACGTACAAGGATACGGCCGGCAGCATCGAGACGCCGCTCCCCGCGCTTGCCGGTCCGCATCAACCTGAAAACCTCGCTCTCGCCATTGCCATGCTGCGGCACCAGCGTCAGCTGAGAATCCCGCCCAAGGCGTATGAAACGGCCGCCGGGGCGGCACGCTGGCCCGCACGCATGCAGCGCCTCGGCCAAGGCCCGCTCACCGCGCTTCTGCCGGAAGGCAGCCAGCTCTGGCTCGACGGCGGTCATAATCCGGCGGCAGGCATCGCGGTTGCCGCCGCGCTTCGCGAAATCGTCGACGCCGGCTCGCGCATTCACCTTGTCCTCGGCATGCTCGCCAACAAGGATCCCGAAGGACTGCTCGCCCCGATCAGGGAGTTCGTCACATCGCTCCATGCGGTACCGGTCCCTGACCATGATTGCCATGCGCCGGAGGATCTCGCCGCCATCGCGCGTGCCATGACCATTCCCGCCTTTGTCGCACCCGATTCCGTCGCGGCGCTGACCGCTATCGCACGCGATTCCACCGCCCCGCCAATCATTCTGATCCTCGGATCGCTCTATCTTGCCGGTGAAGTGCTCGCCGAAAACGACGAAGCACCGGATTAGATCTTATTGCTATTGACTTGCAATAACGGACAAGCGACGATCATGGGGTTCTTAACGGAGTCCCCCATGACGCCCGCTCCAATGTCGTCTCCCAATCCGGCCCTCACCCATGCGACATTGCTGCCGCACGCCGTGCCGCCTTGCCCCAATGCCCGGCTGGCTCTGTTCGCGATGCGCCGGATGGGCGCGCGCGGACTGTCCGATGCGCCCGCCACGCACGCGATGATCACCGGTTTCGGAGAGAGTTTTCGTCGCCCGCTGGTGCTGATGCGCGCCTTCATGGCGGATCTCGCCAGCGCGGCGCAGTGCCCGATCGCGATCGCACCCTGTTGCTGCGGCCGAATGACGCCGGCGGAGAGCATCTTGCTGACCGTCCTGGCGCGCACCGAAACTGCCCCTGAAACGGCACATTTCCTGCTCGCGGACCTGCTGGGCCTGCGCCATGCCGATGGTGTTCTGGCCAGCGCGACCGCGGTAACTCAGGCATTCGCCGATGCTGGCCGGCCGATCGCGGCCTAACCCTGCGCGCGCAACGTCGCAAGTTTCTCCGTCGCCCAGCGATACATATCCGCCTCGGCCGCGCGCTGTTGCCGGTCGAGGCGCTTCATCCGCCCCTCGACTTCCTCCAGCACCGCACGCGCCTTTTTCTCCCACCCCTGATCGAGCAACAGCGCGGCATAGCGGCAGCGCCCCTCTTCACCCGGCAGGCGCGTGACCAGATCGGCATAGAGGGCCAGCGCTTCTTCCTTGCGCCCCAATGTTTCGAAGATGCGGGCGCGGAGCAGGCCGTGCCGGTCGCGGTCACTCTGGGTGCTCGGCGCGGGGTTGGCGTCGAGTGTCACCAATGCCTCTGCCGCGGCGCCGGTCTCGAACTGTGCGCGCGCCAGCTTCTCACCGGTCCGCATGTCGAGCGGGCCGCGCTCGGTCGCTTCGCGGTATAGCGGCAGCGCGTCATCATAACGGCCCAATCCGGCCAGTGCGTCGGCCAGCCGGATGCGGTTGGCGGCGGTATCGGCCAGGTCGAGCGCATCGCGCGCCGTGCGAACCTCGCGCTCCGGATCAAGCTTCGCGACGACGTTCGCCCGCGCGGTGCGCACATGACGATTGCCCTGCAACCGCGGGTAGACCTCGATCACGAGGTACGCGATCGTGCTCGGCCCGGGCAGGAACATCAGTGCCATGATCCACAACTGGTTCCGCCCGTTGCGGATTACATCGATGATCAGCATCACCTGAATAGCGAGGATCGCGAGATAGAGGATCATTCGGCCGTGATCCCGACTCCGCGGTCAGAATATTGCCGGCGCGTCATTGGCGCTCCTCCTCATCGGCCACGCGTCGTGCTTCAGCGCGCTCTGCCGTAGCCTCCGCCGCCTCGGTCCCGGCCGTACCGATTGCACCGTCCACGATGCCAGTCCGGATCATCCACCAAAACAACAGCACGCCGGGCAATGCGACGAGAGTGGTCATCCAGTAATAATTGACGAAGCCGAAGCGTTCGACCAGCGCACCTGCGGTCGTACCGGTCAGAATACGCCCGACGATACTCGCGGCGGCAGAGATCAGCGCATATTGCGCGGCGGTGAAGCGCAGGTCGCACAAGGCCGCGAAATAAGCGGTGACCGCAACACCACCGATCCCGCTGGCGAAATTCTCGAAGCCGATCGCGCCCGCCATACCGAGATTGGAATGGCCCGACGCAGCCAGCAATGCGAAGCTGGCATTGGACACCGCCATCAGGATCAGGCTGATCAGCACTGACTTTTTCATACCCAGCCGCGCATAGAGTACCCCGCCCACGAAGATACCGATCAGATAGGTCCAGAAGCCGACGCCGACATCGTACAGCGCGATCTCGTCATTGGTGAAGCCGAGGTCGTCGAACAGCAAACGCACGACCAACTGGCCCAGCGTGTCACCGATCTTGTGGATCAGGATGAAGAGCAGGATGATCGCTGCACCCTGGCGCTGGAAGAATTCGACGAACGGCCCGACGATCGACGCGCCGATTTCACTCATCCCGCGTCGCCCGGTCGGTTCGCGGTGTCGCACCGGCTCACCGACGATCAATCCGGTGACGATCGCCGACAGCGCGAACAGGGCGCACGCGATATAGGCCACCGACCAGCCGTAACGGACCGCAAGCACCAGTGCGAGCGCGGCCACGCCGTTGGAGCCGATCCGCCAGCCATATTGTGTCATCCCGGAGCCGACGCCCATCTGATACGGCTCGAGCAGCTCGATGCGATAGGCATCGATGACGATGTCATAGGTCGCGCCGGCGAACGCGACGAGCAATGCCGCCACAACGGTCGCGCCAATGCTCGCGGTCGGATCGGTCAATCCGAGGTTGATGATCGCTGCGACCGACATCAACCCGGCGACGATCAGCCATGACAGACGCTGGCCGAGCCGATGCAGCCCGGGCAGCCGGACGCCATCAATAACCCAGGCCCAGAGCGGCTTGAGATTGTAGATCAGAAAAGCGAGCGTGAAGGCGGTGATCGTCTTCTTCTCGATGCCGACCTGCGCCAGGCGCGTGGTCAGCGTCGCCGCGATCATCGCAAACGGTACGCCCGACGAGACCCCGAGAAAGAAGGACGCGACCGGCGCCTTTTCGACATAGGGTCTCAGTCCGTCCAGCCAGCTTTTGCCGTGCCTGGTCGCCGCTTCGTCCATCAAACTCTTGCTCCCCGCGCTCAAGACGCAGAGACTAGCGGGAAAAGCTGGGAGAGGAAGCGTCGATGAACGCACCCGTGAAGATCGTACGACCAACCGAGGGGCAACTCGCGCTCGCCACGATATTGGCGAATGGCGGCACGCGCCCCAATCAGGGCATCACGCATATCGATGCCACCGCCTATACCGATCCGGCGCGTCATGCGGCCGAACAGGAGCGGATCTTCTCCAAACTACCTTTGGTCATCGCACCGTCCGCGCTGCTGCCGCAGCCGAACATGGCCGTGCCGCATGACGGATTCGGCAAGCCGCTGCTCATCACCCGTGACAAGAGCGGCGCTGCGCATGTCTTTCTCAATGTCTGCCAGCATCGCGGCACGCGCCTGGTCGAGGGCGGTGAGGCCGTCTGCGCGCCACGCCTGATCTGCCCCTATCACGCCTGGAGCTATACGCTCGACGGCGCGCTTTCCGGCCTGCCCCGACCCGACGCCTTTCCCGGCCTCGACAAGACTCAGTTCGGTCTCAGGCGCCTGCCTACACGCGAAGCCGGCGGACTGATCTGGTTCGCGTTCGACGAACAGGCCGATTTCGCCGAAGCCGAAGCACTGGGTCATGATTTCGACGCCTTCGACATGGCCGGCCAGCATCTGTTCCGTCGCCGCACCCACGACGTGGCGGCGAACTGGAAACTGATCATGGACGCGTTCCTCGAAAGCTATCACGTCCAGCGGCTACATGCCGCGACGATCGGCCCGTTCTTCAAGGACGGCGTCTCGACCGGCGATCGAATCGGCCCGCATCAGCGATCGGTGGTCGGGCGCGAGGCAGCGCTGGCAGCGGCGCAGTCGGACGACTGGCCGACGCTGCGCGCGGCGATGACCTATACCTATCAGATGTTCCCCGGCACCGTGCTGATCGTCAGTCCCGATTACATGAACCTGATGACGCTGATGCCGCAGTCGGAAGGTCGCGTGCTGATCGAGGATTTCATGCTGATCCCCGAGGCGCCGACGAGTGAAAAGGCGCTGGCGCATTGGGAGAAGAGCTGGAATCTGCTCGACGGCGGCGTATTCGCGTCGGAGGATTTCCGCGCCGCCGCGCTCGGCCAGGAGGGGCTCTCCTCGGGCGCGATCGACCGGCTGACTCTGGGCACGCTGGAAACCGGCATGCGGCATTTCCACGATGAAGTGGAGGCGCGGCTCTAAGCGACTTTTACGCCGTCTTTTCGAACAGCTTCAGCCCGTATGGCAGCCGCTTCGCCTTCTTGCCCTCGAGTACCGCCTCGATCACGTCGATCGCGGTGAGCAGGTCGCGCTGCGTATAGGGTTTGGCCAGGCACCCCACAGCGACATCCTGCCCACCCGCAGGGCAGTCACCGGTCACGAACAGCACCGGCAGGTCGTGCGTGTGCGCCTCGCGCGCGACATCGATGCCGCTGCCGTCCGCCAGGCTGATATCGACCAGTACCAGGTCGATATCATGCCCGCCGCGAATCACCGTCATCGCGTCAACGACGCGATCGACCGTGGCGACGATCTCGAATTCGGCCTCGCGCAGGAAATGTTCCGTGTCGAACGCAACCAAAGGCTCGTCTTCCACGATCAACAGCTTGCAAATTCGCCGTTTTTTCTTGCCGAACAACATGGTCCGGGGGTCCGCCTTTACACACTGGGCCGGGAAGAATTCCCCATAACCTCGTTACGCCTGCGTCCCTTAACGCGCTGTCGCGCGATCTGCCGCAACATTTTTTTCGGGTCACCCCGCATTTTGCCTGTATCAGCCGGAATGTGACCCTGAATAAGCCATCCAAAGACGCGCCCGGGGAGTCGTCCCGCGATTCCCAGCGCATTGCCAAGCTGCTCGCTCGGGCCGGCATCGCCTCGCGGCGTGAAGTCGAACGCATGATCACGGAAGGCCGCGTCGCGCTGAACGGCGTCGCGATCGAAACGCCCGCGACGATCCTGACCTCGCTCGCCGGTGTGACCGTCGATGGCAATCCGGTCCAGGCCGCCGCACCTGCGCGCCTGTTTCTCTATCACAAGCCGTCCGGCCTGCTGGTGACCGAGCGCGACCCCGGCGGGCGACCGACCATCTATGACAAGCTGCCCAAGGACTTGCCGCGCCTGGTTCCGGTCGGTCGGCTCGATCTCAATACCGAGGGGCTGTTGCTGCTCACCACCGATGGCGAGCTGAAGCGCCAGCTCGAGCTGCCCGCGACCGGCGTCGAACGGGCGTACCGTGCCCGCGCTTATGGCGCTGTGACTCAGGCGCAGCTCGAGGATCTGATCCACGGCGTCGAGATCGAGGGCGTGCGCTATGGGTCGATCAACGCCAATCTCGAACGCCGTACCGGAGCGAATGTCTGGATCGAGATGATCCTGACCGAAGGCAAGAATCGCGAAGTGCGCCGCGTGCTCGAATATCTCGGGCTCAAGGTCTCGCGCCTGATCCGCACCCGCTATGGCCCGTTCGTACTCGGCGACCTGCCGCCCGGCGATATCGGCGAAGTACGCCAGCATGACGTAGTCGCCTTCCGCAAGAACCCGACCCGCAACCCGCCACCCGAGCGGCTCAAGCAGGACGAGAAATACAGCGCTCGGCCGAGACCAACGCCGGTCGTAGCCGGCGCGCGGCGTCCGCCGTCACCCGCGCCACGCCGCACAGAGGGTCCGGGCGATCGACGCACACCATCGGCCGGTCCAAGAGCAGCGCGTCCCGAGCCGGTGACGATCGGCGACAAGCGCCCCGCGCGGCCCAAGGCCCCCGCACCGCGCATCGATCGCGCTGCCGCGTCGCGTGCCGACCGTGAATCCTTCACCGACGCACGGCCGCCACGCGCGCCTCGCGGTCAGAAACCGGCCGGCTGGGCGCCCGATACGACGCCGGGCCCCGGGGAGCGCCCACCACGCGATGCGCGTCCGACCAGCGGCGCAGCGCCCAAGCCGAAGCGCTTCTACGACGCCAAGCCCAAACAGGGCGTCGGCGGCGAAGGCGGCGACCGGCCGAAGCGCGTGTTCAACGCCGAACTCGGCCGCAACGTCCGCGCCAAGCCCGATGCGCGAGCGCCACACGGCGATCGCCCTGCCCGTCCGCCGCGCGCTGATCGAGGCGCCGACGCCCGCCCCTCCTCGCGCCCGACAAAACCCCGCAGCGGCAGCAAGCCCGGCGGCCCGGCGCGCCCGCCGAAAACCCGGAAGTAAAGCATGCGTATCATTGCCGGCACCTGGCGCGGTCGCCAGATCATCGCGCCGAAGGGCGACGCCACCCGCCCCACCGCCGACCGCACCCGTGAGGCGCTGTTCTCGATGCTGACCAGCCGCCTGGGCAGTTTCGAGGAACTGGCGGTGGCCGACCTGTTCGCCGGCTCAGGTGCGCTCGGACTGGAGGCCCTGTCGCGCGGCGCGGCAAGTTGCGTGTTCGTCGAGCAGGACAAGGCCGCGCTCGACGCGTTGCGCGCCAATCTCGCCAAGCTCGAGACGAAGGGCGATGTCCGTCCGCAATCCGTGCTCGCCTTGGCCCGCGTGACGCAGCCGCTCGACCTGATCCTGATGGACCCGCCCTATGGCACCGGTGCGGGCGCGGTCGCGCTCGACAAGCTGTCGCGCCTCGGCTGGACCGGTCCGGCGACCTGGATCAGCATCGAGACCGCACGCGACGAGACCGTCGCAGTCGACGGCTTCGCGATCGATGTCGAGCGGGTACACGGCAAGGCCAAGCTGACGATCCTGCGGACGATTTAGGGCTCGAACGAGCGGATGGGGACTCAAGCTGCCGAAGCGGGCCGCTTGAGCAGCATCAACCCGCTCAGGCTCAGCACGCCCGCAACGACCAGATACGCCCCGACCAGGTTCAATCCACCGCGATCGGCCAGCATTTGCGCGAAGATCGGCGCCAGCGCCCCACCGACGATCCCGCCGAGGTTGAACGCCACCGACACACCGGTATAGCGCACCCCCGGCTCGAACAGCGACGGCAACCACCCACCCAGCGGCCCATAGGCAAAGCCCATCGCGAACAGCGCGAAGGCGAGCCAAGCGAACACCACGACCAGCGACGCCGCGCCAAGCATCGGACCCATCAGCAGGCCCGCGATCACGCATCCGGCAAAGCCGAGCTTCAGCATCGCCGCCGCACCGCGACGATCGGCCCAGACGCATGATACGATCACGCCGAGCGCGAGGAACAGCACCGCGCCGATTTCCAGCCCGAGAAAGGCCTGACGACCATGCCCGAGCGTAGTCGTGCCGTAACTCAGCGCGAAGGCGGTGGTTAGGTAGAACAGCGCGAAGCACGCGATCACCCCGACCGTCCCGGCAATCGTCGGGCGCAGATGGGTGCGCAGCAGCGTCGCCATCGGCACCTTGGGCAATGCCTCATGCGCGGCGGCATCGAGGAACGCCGGCGTCTCGGTCAGCTTGAGCCGTACCCATAGCCCCAGCCCGACCAGTATCGCGCTGGCCAGGAACGGCACCCGCCAGCCCCAGTCGCGAAACTGTTCGTCGGTGAGCAGCACGCCGAGCAGCAGGAAGAAGCCATTGGCGGCAATGAACCCGATCGGCGCCCCGAGCGGCGGGAACATGCCGTAGCGATTCTCCCAGCCGCGCGGCGCATTCTCCACCGCCAGCAGGCTCGCCCCGCCCCATTCGCCGCCCAGCCCCAGCCCCTGTCCGAAGCGCAGCACGCACAGGATCAGCGGCGCGACCCAGCCGATCTGCGCATAACCCGGCAGGAAAGCGATCAGCACGGTCGATCCGCCCATCAGCATCAATGAAGCGACCAGCGTCGATTTGCGTCCCAGCCGGTCGCCGAAATGCCCGAACACCGCCGCCCCCAAGGGCCGCGCGAAAAAGGCCAGCCCGAAACTGGCATAGGACAGCATCAGCTGCGCCGACTGGCTCTCCGACGGGAAGAAGAGCGGTCCGAATACCAAAGCCGCCGCGGTCGCATAGATGTAGAAATCGTAGAACTCGACCGAGGTGCCAATGAGGCTGGCGAGCAGCACGCGGCGATGCGCTTTCATGGGGCTTGTCATGCCGCAGCGTTCGCGCGGCGCACCGCGCCGGTCAAGTCCGGCCCGAACGGAGAAAGGTGATTTCGTCCCGCCCCAACAATTCCCCAGAACCAGCCGAAAGGTTGTTAGCGTGTCGCTCCGGCCTGCACGATGGTCAGCATCACCCAGTAGAGCCCGCCCGACAGACACATCGCGGCCGGCAAGGTCAGCACCCAGGCCAGTGCCATGTTGCGGATCGTCCGCCCCTGCAGCCCCTGGCCATTGGCGACCGACGCGCCCGCCACGCCGGAGGTCAGGATGTGCGTCGTCGATACCGGCAGGCCGAACCGCTCCGCCATCAGGATCACCGATGCCGCGACCAGTTCCGCCGATGCGCCCATGCCATAGGTCATGTGGCTCTTGCCGATCTTCTCGCCGACCGTGACCACGATCCGCTTCCAGCCGACCATCGTACCCAGGCCGAGCGCGATCGCGACGGTGATCTTGACCCATAGCGGAATGAAGCGCGTGCCCTGTTCGAGCAGCCCCTGATACGCCGTGATCGCCTTCAGCTCCGGTTCGCTGAATCGTGTCCCCGCATCCTTCGCCTTGGTGATCAATTTGGTCGTGTCGAGCACCAGATACATGTCGTTGCGCAGATTGGGCGTCGCCTCGGCCGGCACCTTGCTCAGCGCGCCATAATCGCCGACGCGCTGCGCCAGGCCGCGCGACACCGTCTCGATCGCGGCATAGACCTCGGGCGTATCGACCGATTTGACCTGCAGCGCCCGGGTCAGCACGCCGCGCGCCTCCGCCGGGGTGACCGTCACGTCGCCCGCCTTGGCGTCGAAAGTCGCGCTTGCGCCGTTTGCGGCGGCGACGAAAGCGGGGGTCGCCGATGTCGGAAGCGAGCGGTTCAGCGCATAGGCGGTCGGCGCGCAGCCGATCAGGATCAGCATGATCAGGCCCATGCCCTTCTGCCCGTCATTGCCGCCATGCGCGAAGCTGACCGCGGTGCAGGTGAAGATCAGCAGCGCGCGAATGCCGCGCGGCGGCGGCGCGCCCGCGTCGGGCTGGGCATAGAGCCTGGGATTGCGCACCACGCGGCGCATCACGAACAGCAGCAGCAGCGCGGCGGCGAAACCGATCAGCGGCGCCATCCATAGCCCGGTCAGCACCTTGTACGCTTGCCCCCATTCGACCCCGGCCGTACCGCCCTTCGCGCCCGACTGGATCAGCTGATTGGCGAAGCCGACGCCGAGGATCGACCCGATCAGCGTGTGGCTCGAACTGTTGGGCAGGCCGACATACCAGGTGGCGAGATTCCACAGCAACGCCGCCAGCAGCAGCGAGAAGATCATCGCGAAACCGGCACTGCTGCCGACATTGAGGATCAGGTCGACCGGCAGCAAGGTGATGATCGAATAGGCGACCGCGCCGCTCGACAGCATCACGCCGAGGAAATTGAAGAACCCCGACCACACCACCGCCAGCTGCGCCGGCATCGAATTGGTGTAGATGACGGTCGCGACCGCATTGGCGGTGTCGTGAAACCCGTTCACGAACTCGAACCCCAGCGCGATCACCAGCGCCAGCGCGAGAAAGGCGAAGGCGCCGAACGCAAGCTGTTCGCCCACGTCCCGCGTATCGGTCATCACGCTGAGCCCGGCATATACGAGCCCGCCAAGCAGCACGCCGATAAAGACCCATTTCGCAATCGGATGCGAGCGCGAGTCGAACCGGCCGCGCAAGGCAGGTTGTGGCGACTCGGCAAGGGTCGCGGGGAATGTGGTAGACATGGTCACGCCCTTGCGCGGGATTATGACAATCACATGACAATCGCCGTCGATGGCTCGCGCCGGGACTGCAAGTTGGGACAAGAGAGCCATTTGCTGGCTGTTCCTGGCTGTTATTCAGGTATTTGTTTTTTTGCAGGCCGCCAGTTCGTCCTCGATGTGATAATTTATATAATATTTTCAATAATTTAGATTATATTTCCGTCGCCGAATAACAGCCAACGAACAGCCAGCTTATCAGCCAGCTATCAGCCAGATAACAGCGAACGACGCTGGCTGTTATGGCCGGAACAGCCAGCACCAAGTCGTTGAGGATTTTCCGGTCATGTCAAAGAGCGGGCCGGAGGCTTGTGGCACTCTCGTCCATAGTCTCGCTGCCATGACAGGCATCGCTGTTGAATCGCGCTTATCCAGCCGCCGGGCATTGCATCGGAAAATGACGCCCGCCGCTGCAAGCCGGTGTCCCTCGGGGCGTCGACTTTCAGGCCCGGGTGGTCGGTGGCGCAGTAGTAAGGTTCGCGCAGAGGCGCAGAGGACGCGGAGATGGTGTGTCCGGCGGCATGGGCAGCCTGCAATGGCCAACCGATCCGTAAGCAGGGAGCAATACCAACTCGCCTTGCTGCTGACCCAACTTTACTGCTTCCCCGGCGAAGGCCGGGGCCCAGTCGAGAGGATCGAGGTGACAACGCGAAGCGCCAGGCCAACAAATGCCTACCAACTGGGCCCCGGCCTTCGCCGGGGAAGCAGGTGAAAGATAAGTCAGCATCAACGCAGCTGGGTATAACGGGCGCGATGGAGCGCCCATTGGGACTTCCGCGCGCTCTGCGCCTCTATGCGAACCCCTGTTTGCTCGCCGCCGCGAACATATGCTGAAAATAAGCCTGCCCTAAGTCGCCTCACCCTGAAGCACTGCCGCCATCCGCGGGATCACCGTGTTCAGTGCCTTTAACGGCCGCAGCATCACCTTGAATTCGGTGATCAGCCCGGCCTCGTTCCAGCGGATCATGTCGACGCCCTCGATCTCGATGCCATCGATGCTCAGCGCGAATTCGAGCACCGCCGAACCTTCGCCATGCCATTCGTCGACATAGCGGAAACTGTCATTGTTGAGCACGACCATCGCCGCGCGGAGATAGTGCATCACCAGCGCCTTGCCGGCCTGCGGCCGATGTACCGCGGGCGAAAGGAACACCGCGTCCTCGGCGATCAGCGCATCGAGCTTTGCCGGGTCGTTGCTCTCGATATAGTCGTGCCAGCGTCCGACGACGTCCATGCCTATCCCCTCCGGTGTGCGCGTTCGGCGATCAGGCTAGCGGTCGCACGCGGACAAGTCACCACGCAGTGCCGCCGACATCACTGCCCCGGATAGCGTTCGAACGCGGGCAGGCCGGCAATGCCGTCGACCCAGCCAAGCTTGTCCGCCACCTGCACATGGATCGCCGGGGCATGGGCGGCGGCATCGTCGAGCGTCGACGACTGGATATCGATGATCCCCGGCAGCACCTCGGCATTGGTGTAGAACAGCCCCGTCCCGCACGTGCCGCAAAATTGCCGCCGGCCATGTTCCGAAGAGGCATAGGTGACGGTCTCGCCGGATACCGTCACTTGCCCGGCGAGCAGCGCCATCCACCCGACCATCGGCGCGCCCGCCGCGCGGCGGCAATCGTCGCAATGGCACAGCGCGTGATAGACTGGCTCGCCCGTCGTCTGATAGGTCACCGCCCCGCAATGGCATCGTCCCGTCGGCATCGTTGATTCCCTCATTGTTTCCTGTTTTGTTCCACAAGAGCCGCCGCCGCGCAACCCCATTCCGGCTTGCTCTCTTTGCGCGCGTTCCCTACCTGTTCACCGATGAGTCTTCCCGCGCCTTCCCCCGACGACCCGCCCTATCTCTCGGGCCTCAACGCGCCGCAGCGAGAGGCCGTGCTGACCACCGAAGGTCCCGTCCTGGTCCTCGCCGGTGCCGGCACCGGCAAGACCGCGGCGCTGACCGCGCGGCTCGCGCATCTGCTGTTCACCAAGCGCGCCTGGCCGTCGGAGATCCTCAGCGTCACCTTCACCAACAAGGCAGCGCGCGAGATGCGCCACCGCGTCGGGCGGCTGGTCGGCGATGTGGTCGAGGGCATGCCGTGGCTCGGCACTTTCCACGCGATCGGCGCGAAGATGCTGCGCCGCCATGCCGAGCTGGTCGGACTGCAATCCAACTTCACCATCCTCGATACCGACGATCAGCTGCGCCTTTTGAAGCAACTGATCACCGCCGCCGATCTGGATGAGAAACGCTGGCCGGCGCGCGCGCTGGGCGGGTTGATCGACGGGTGGAAGAACAAGGGGCTCACTCCCGCCGATCTCGATGCCGGCGAGAGCGAGCTCTACGCCAATGGCCGCGGCAAGGAGCTGTACGCCGCCTATCAGGCGCGCCTGATCGCGCTCAACGCCTGCGATTTCGGCGACCTGCTGCTGCACATGCTGGTCATCCTGAAGCGCGACCGCGAGGTGCTGAAAATGTACCAGGAGCGCTTCAAATATATCATGGTCGATGAGTATCAGGACACCAACAGCGTCCAGTATCTCTGGCTCCGCCTGCTCGCGCAGGAACACAAGAATATCTGCTGTGTCGGCGATGACGACCAATCGATCTATAGCTGGCGCGGCGCGCAGGTCGAGAATATCCTGAAGTTCGAGAAGGACTTTCCCGGCGCGGCGATCATTCGGCTGGAACAGAATTACCGCTCCACCCCGCATATCCTGGCCGCCGCGAGTGGCGTGATCGCCAACAACAGCGGCCGCCTCGGCAAGACATTATGGACCGACGAGCCCGACGGCGAGAAGGTCAAGGTGATCGGCGTATGGGACGGCCCGGAAGAGGCACGCCGCGTCGGCGAGGAAATCGAAAGCTGCCAGCGCGCGGGCAAGAGCATCGACGACATCGCCATCCTGGTCCGCGCGCAGCACCAGACGCGCGAGTTCGAGGACCGCTTCATCTCGATCGGCATGCCGTACCGCATCGTCGGCGGTTTCCGCTTCTACGAACGCGCCGAAATCCGCGATGCGCTCGCCTATCTGCGCGTCGTCGCGCAGCCGGCCGACGACCTTGCCTTCGAACGCATCGTCAACGTGCCCAAGCGCGGGCTTGGCGACAAGGCGGTGCAGAAAGTGCACCAGCTCGCCCGCGCGGAAGGCATTCCGCTCGCCACCGCCGCCGCGCGCATCCTCGACACCGATGAGCTGACCCCGCAGGCACGCCGCGCGTTCGGCAATCTGGTCGGCGACATGGCGCGCTGGCGTGCGCTCGCCAATGATACGCCGCACCCCGAACTGGCGCGCCAGATCCTCGACGAAAGCGGCTATACCGCGATGTGGCAGGTGGAAAAATCCGCCGAGGCCGCCGGCCGGCTGGAGAACCTCACCGAACTGGTCCGCGCGATGGAGGAATATGAGAGCCTGACCGCGTTCCTCGAACATGTCAGCCTGGTGATGGATAACGAGGCGGCGGCGGAGGAGGCCAAGGTGACGATCATGACGATCCACGCCGCCAAGGGCCTGGAGTATGACACGGTCTTCCTGGTCGGCTGGGAAGAAGGGCTGTTCCCCTCGCAGCGCTCACTCGACGAAGGCGGCCTGGCCAGCTTGGAGGAGGAACGCCGCCTCGCCTATGTCGCGATCACCCGCGCCCGGCGCCGCGCGGTCATCATCCACGCCGCCAATCGCCGCATCTATGGCCAATGGACCAGCAGCATCCCGTCGCGCTTCGTCGGCGAATTGCCCGACGCACATACCGAGAGCGAGAGCAGCATGTCCGGCGGCGAAAGCCTGTGGCGCGCCAACTGGTCCGAACGCGCCGACCCCTTTGCGGATGTGGCGCGCGGTACGGGAAGAGGCCCGGGCTGGCAGCGCGCGGCGGGCGTGAACCCGGGCGGTAGCTTTACCAGCCGTACCTTCACTCGCGAGCCTTCGCGGGTGGTGGAAAGCCGGGCCAGCGCGGTGAGCATCGGGAATAAGGGGCGGTCCGACGTCGCGGTCGGGATGAGGGTGTTCCACCAGAAGTTCGGTTATGGCGAGATTGCCGAGATCGAGGGGAATAAGCTGGAGATCGATTTCGAGGCTGCGGGGCGGAAGCGGGTTATGGATAGTTTTGTTACTGTCGGGTGAGCGATAATATCATGCTTATTTTAGCATTCGGGCGGCTCACTAGTACTATGAGTTCGAATTCCTCCGTCTCCGCCAGTCACCCCTACAATATGCGAAAATGTAGGGTTTTTTGTGGCTTGGGGCCGATCACTAAGCGACTGACTCACAATTTTGACTCTGCTCGGGCAATCTAGGGTGTTACGCGACATTTCCGATTCGTCAGCGATTGCCGCTGGAGCGAGCGGCCTCAGTCCAACCCTTTGCCCGTTTGAAATAATCGACAACCGCCTTGTTACCGCTTTGGCAAGTCATCGCCTCATTATTACGAACACAAGGCGATCCTAAACCGCCCATGCATCTATTCCACGTGACGCGGGCCTAGCAAACAATAGGACGACCGGTCCGAAGTTTCAGTTTCAGCGGCTCATGTTAGTGCTTGGTCGATCGGCGCTAGGGTCGCCGGTGCTAAACTGCACATCCAGGTATGCCACACGCGCCGCTTTTCTTCCCGTCGCCCAGAAGCGATCTCGCGACCGATCTCGGCACTAAACCCATGACTAACCGCAATCTCTGCGATACCGAACCAAAGAATTGCCTCACCAATATGGCCATGGGCATGGAAATGAGTTTCATGAGAAAGTGGCGCTTGCGACCACTTTCCGTGATACTCGTTCGTGAACTGGGCTATCAGTCCGACGACATTCTGCGCACCGCGACTCGCTAAGCGTGCTTCCAATAAAATTGACAAGGTCACTGAGCGGCCGTTCCAATGGATGTCGGATAATTCAAAGATATTGGCGCACTTTCCAATAATGCTATGCTTTCGTGCTATCTCCGAGAAAGCCGCACCTGCTCTCATTAATTCTGGAATCGCAGCGCCCACGTCCGCAAGTAATGCTGGTGTGGCCACTGAACCGCCGAAATGTCGAAGATAAACCTCAACAAATTCTCTAGCAAAGCCAAAGTTTTCGATCGAATGCCCAGGCGTCTTAATACGAATGCCAGTCTGTAATGGAAAGGACCATGGTAGAGGATCAGACGTATTCGGATCGATAAGCTCTTCCCACTCACGATCAACAAAGGCGACAAACTTGTCAAGTACACTTAGCGCTGCGGGAATATTGGCAGTGACATGATCAACTTTAGCCTTGGCACCAAAGCCCGTTAACGCGACGTCCGAAATAATATCAACAGAGTCAACGACGATACCACGCACGTTGGCCCAGCATTGCCTTAACGAGTCCAGTAAAAGCTTATCGTCACGTCCCTCAACTAAAATCGTTTTTGCTGTTCTAGCTTGAATTGCGATTCTATAGCCTCCAAGGGAGTAACTCGTACTCACAGACCAACACTCTCTTCTAACTCATTGCTATCATCGTCACTCGTCTGAATAATTCTCGGTTCAAAAAACTGAACGCGATCCTCATGGTCGGCGCCAATTTCAGGCGAGTGCGTGCATGCAATGATCTGACGGCCTCGGTGTTGCCCTTCGATTTGCTTAAGGATAATTCTCTGCCAATCAACATGAAGCGACAGCTCCGGTTCATCAATTAAGCAGCACCCGCCCCTAAATAGCGAACGAGTTGCAGAAAATAGCATCGTAACGATCTGGCGCTCACCAGAAGACAAAGCCATCACTCCATAAGGTTTCCCTTGTTCAGGCTCGATAAATACCGATCGCTCCCGCAACTTTGTTCGAAACGAAGATCGATTTCCAATGCAAAATGATTTCGTTGATAGGAATACGTTTACTGAATCTTGAAATGCGTTAACAGATTTTAGAGCATTCTCCCTTTCGACTTTACGCTCAAATAGCTTATCCCTATATATTTGAAGAACATTGCCATAGTTCCGTCCAGCATTGGATGGGCTATCTGCGATATTAACAAGTTGCAAGTATGCAGACATTTTTGTTGGTCCTTGGAAAGGACTATCATCAAGAGTCACCAGGTCGCGTATTTCCTCTAACAAGGGGCCGTGATCTAGATCTTCGGTCGCGATGTCTCCTTTTGCGATCGCGGAGAATATCTCCACGAAAGCCGTCTCAAACTGCTTCTGTTCGATCCTATTTATGGCAATCTGCGCGGTAGTCCATTCATCACTTAGACCAGCAACAACATCTGTGATGGAAGGATAGCGGATGACGGGTACAAAATGCCCAAACCACTCCCGGCAACGAAGAGTCTTTGAAACATTCGACTCTAAAAGATTTCCTTCGCGGCGCATCGCACGGTCATAACCTTTTTCTGTTTGAATGGCTTCCCACTCTGATCGGCGTAACGCCTCATACTCCGGTCTGCCGCGATCTTCTTGGGCAGCGTATGCACTTTCACGCATCCGCTCCAAAACCGATCTGAACGCCGGGAGATAAGTTGCACGATTTCCCAGTGCAGCGCGAATAGCTTGTTGCTCAGCTTCGGAGAGATCATTGATCCCGTGTTGATAGGAGGTTTCTTGATCGTCGATATAAACCGTTAAGGAACTATCCGACTTGACTAACTTAATGGTCTGCCCATGATTGTTAGTAACCTCTATGCGGTTAAATCTTAGGAAAGAGAACCGCGCGACGTCTCCTTCCGACAAATTAGCAATCACATGAAGAAGCGTCGTTTTGCCAATACCGTTCTTGCCATAAATGATATTTACGCCAGCTCTGAGCGCCACAGTGAAACTCAGTCGGTTATGAAGCCCTTCAACCTCGACCGAAGTTATCCAGGTCTCCGGTACGACGAAATCGCTCTCGGCCATTGTTACCTCCCGCTGGACGTTTTTCGGTTCGGGCTCGTTATAAGCGGAGCTTTTCGCTCCCGACAACCCGCTAGGATATGAAAGGAATTACGTCGGCGCCTTACTTTGCCTATCTCCACACAGCTCAGTGCTTCCATTCCGCCGTTTTCGCCGACCGCATAATGTATCCATCTTTACGACAACACTCCACTTTTGAGTTACGGTGACAGTCCACTTTTCTCACTCTTCGGCCGCAAGACGCAGCGACAATTAGCGAACTGCCGCCATGGCCCATCCTCCGAACCATCGCCCCCCGACCAATGACGGCGAGCACAGCGCCATCGCCTAGCTAGGACAGCGTAGCTAGCGCGTCCCCTCGATACGCCTCAAGGTCGCCGGTCCGCCCTTCCTTGATCTTGGTCGCCCAGAGCGGATCCTGCAGCAAGGCGCGCCCAACCCCGACAAGATCGAAATCCCCACGATCCAGCCGCCGGACCAGCTCGTCGAGGGAGGCAGTCTCCGACCCCTGCCCCGCAAACGCGCTGAAGAAATCGCCCGACAGGCCGACCGACCCGACGGTGATTGTCGGCTGGCCGGTCAGCTTCTTCGCCCAGCCGGCAAAGTTCAGGTCCGACCCCTGGTCCTCGAATTCCGGTTCCCAGAAGCGACGCTGCGAACAATGCAGGATGTCGGCGCCGGCATCGACCAAAGTGGTCAGCCAGCGTTCCATTTCGGCCGGCGAATTGGCCATGCGCACGGCATAATCCTGCTGCTTCCACTGGCTGATGCGGATGATGATCGGAAAGTCCGGGCCGACCGCAGCGCGTGTCGCCTTCAGGATTTGCGCGGCGAATTGCGAACGATCGACCAGCGAGGGACCGCCATAGGGATCGCTGCGCTCATTGGTCCCTTCCCAGAAGAACTGGTCGATCAGATAGCCATGCGCGGCGTGCAGTTCGACCGCCTCGAACCCGAGCCTCTTGGCATCGGCGGCGGCCTGCGCAAAGGCGGCGATCGCGTCGGCGACCTCGTGATCGGCCATCGCCTGGCCGAATGGCTTGCCCGGCCGGGACAGGCCCGAAGGGCTGTCATAGGCGCCCGGCGGCGTCCAGTCTGCGTGCCGCGTCTTGACCGCGCCGACATGCCAGAGTTGCGGCGCCATCACGCCGCCGACGCTATGCACCTCGTCGATCACCTTCTGCCAGCCGGCCAGTTCGGCCTCGCCGTGGAAGCGCGGCACATTGGGATCGTTGAGCGATGCGGGGCGATTGACCCCTGTCCCCTCCGACACGATCAACCCGACATCGGCCGCCGCGCGCCGGCGATAATAGCCGGCCACTTCGTCGGTCGGCACGCCGCCGGGCGAATGCGACCGGGTCATCGGCGCCATCACGATCCGGTTGCGGAGCGTCAACGACTTGCAGGTGAAGGGAGAAAACAGGTTGGCCGTGGTCATAAACATGTCACTCTCGTTATATCGGTATCGCCAATACAACGCATTTCCGGTTTTACATATGGTTTTCGATTGTCGGGTATGATTTGAGCGCAACCCGCCGCGCCCGCGTTGCGATCTGCTGGACCAAGGTGATCGTCCATTGTCTTGCGGTTAGGTTCAGGGCCGCGCAGCTCACGCGGAACGTGGCCGCAAATGTCCCTGAACGCCTCCCGTCACGACCCATCGGCCTTCACATAAATCGGCGCCAGCGCCGCCTGCACATCCGCCGCCTGGATGATGCTCTCCGGCCGGTCGGACGCCCCGGCATCGACGAATTCGACGGTCAGATTGACGCTATGCCCCGACACGGTCGACGGCCCCACCGGGGTGCCGTTCATGGTCATCGTCGATGTCTGGGTATATTCGTCATTGCCGGTCACCCTGAACGCGGGCTTGCCCTGCTCCACGGTCAGTTCGGCGGCGCGCAGCAACGCCATTTCGCCGAGCGCGAAGGGGTGCGACTTGTTGCCGAAGAAGGTGACCACCGCGCTCTTTCCGTCCTTCGCCAGTTTCACCGAAAAACCGTTCGCGCGCAGGAATTTGACGGCGGAGCGGTAGGGATTGGCGAGCATGACCTCCTCATGATCGGGCATCCCGTCGATCAGCGCCGCCGGATCGAATCCGACAACGAAGCGCTCATTGCCGTCCAGTTGATGCTGTTCCTCGACCTGGGCGAGAGCCGATCGCAGGCCCGGATGGCTGTCGGCAGGCAGCTTGCCGATCACGGCATGGATCAGTGCCAGGGTGATCTGGCCGACCGGCATTTCCTTCACGCCCTCCAGCCGGGTCGCGGCGCTCTGCGCATCCCCCTTGCCGAGCAGGGTCGCAGCCTCGATCAGCGGCGACCATGTGTCGAGCGCGGCGCGTTGCTCGGCCGGGTCGCTATTGATCTTGAAATTGCGCTCGATCGCGGTCGGCTCGCGTGGCGCGGCAATGTTCTTGCGCGCCTGTTCCAGCCACAGCTCGGCAAGGTCGGACCGTCCGGCCACGGCGGCGGTGATCACTGCCTGTGCCGTGCGCCCGGCATTCACCCCGGTCACCGCGAGGCCGGGCATGCCTATGACCCGGATGTTGGGCAGGTTGATGAAGGTCTGGCCGATCCCACCGGGCGCCAGCGGGACATTCTGCCAGTCGGTCAGCGCCTCGGCCCATTCGCCCGCCCGCGCCAGTGCCGCGGCACGCCGCTCGATATAATCGCCGTCGAGCCGGACGAGATTGTCCCAGCGCGCCTTTTCCCGCGGCGGGATCGTGGTTCGCAAGCCGGACAGGGAGAAGGCGAACCCCGCGATCCTGGCGTTCCACGGCCGCGCCTGCATCGCGCGAACCGCCTCGTCGGCCGCATCGTCGCGCCGCCCTGCCTCGAGATAGGCGATCGCGCGGAGCATGTGCAGCGAAACGCCGAAGCTGCGCGCATAGGCCGTATCGGGGCGCTCGATCGCGGCGATCGCATCGAGATCGGCCAGCGCCTCGCGATGCTGTTTGGCCGCGACCCGGAATTTGGCGCGCGACCGCAGCAGCGCCGCCCGCCGCTCCCAACCGGCCTGCGGATCCAGCGCATCGAGCGCCGCGGTGCAGCGTTCGATGCCGACCGATGGCACTGTCCTGGGCGTCAGCGCGCGGGCCGCGGTCGGGCCCATCATGAACTTGGTCGTCCCGGAGACCTGGTTTTCACCGCAACCGGTCCAGGGGCTGGCGGGTTTCGCCGCCTCTTTCGCCTCTGCCATGCTCCCCGTCACGGAAATCGCCGCCGCAAGCACGGCGCTGCCCCAATATCTGTTCATCGATGCCCCCCAGTGCCGTCCAGAGATTTGACTGAGCGGCCAAAGTCAAGCGCCGGCATGGGGCTCGACGGTGCCGATCCCCGATCAGCGGCGCAACCCTATCTCCAGCTGTAGGAACAGCGCGCCCAATTGACCCTTACCTGGCGCACGCTCCGGCATCCGCTGCACGACGTGCCGGACCTCCGGCGATGCCTGAGCGATCGCCCAGTGAATTTCCGCCTCCCCGTGGCCGGCTTCGCCCGCGCTGAGCGCGATCGCCTGCGCGGCGTAAGCCGCCGGACCGAGGATGTGATTCACCTGATGCGAGCTCGCAATCGGATGGGTGTATGCGGTTGCCGCGGCAGCGCAGGCCGCCCGCGCAGCAGCCGCGGCAGCCGGATCGCCAGCCTCTCGCGCGGCGGCATGCGCTGCCCAGGCGATCTTGCGCAGCGCCGCGGTGCGCATCCCGCTGTCGGCAAAGGCCCGGCTCGCCGCGATCGCCTCGCGCGGACGGGTGTCGTCCGGTGCCTTCGCTTCGAAAATCGGCAGCGCACGTTCGGCGCAATCGGCGGCCCAGCGCGCGACAGGGCGCAGGTCTTCGATGGTCAGCAGCGGCGCGTCGGGATCGGAAGTCATTGCCTGTATTGCGCAATCTATTGGAGATTATTATCTTAAGTACTTGATATTCAATGAATTATGCAGGATTTTTGTCGAGACCAGGGCAGAGCGAAGGTGACACAAACCGGTGTCCCATATCTCCTGTCGTTCGTCATCAAAGCTGCGTTTCTGGAAAGCAACCTGTTCGGCGCGGGGCTGGTTCGGATATGGCGCTGCATATGATTTTTCGAAAACAGGCCTTGCTCGTCGTCGACGTCCAACCGAGCTTCGCGGTGCCCGAGGGCATGATCCGCGACATCACGGCGCTGAGCCGGAGACTCTACACCATCGCCACGGTCGAGCGGCACGACGAGGCGATAACCCCGTTCGAGCGGCAGCTCGGCTGGCATCCCGGCGCTGATGACGACAGCCTGGTGCCGGCCGACCGCATATTCATCAAACACGGCTATCTGCCGCCGGCCGACGCGATCGATCACCTGAAATCGCTTGGCGTCGACCGCGTGCTGGTGTGCGGCGTGCAGGCCGACACATGCTGCCTCGCCGCCGGCTTCATGCTGTTCGACGCCGGGCTTCACCCGACCCTGCTCAAATGGCTCAGCATCGGATCGTCGCTCGATCGGTCGGCCGATCTGGGCGCCAATTTGTGGCGGCATCATTTCGGCAGCGTGCTGTATAGCGCCGATGCGCTTCGGCTCGACCGCTGACCGGCCGTCAGGGCGACAGAAGCGGCCCGCCCGGCGTCCCGATCGCCTCCCGGATCGCCCGCTCGACCGGCGAATAGCCGCCATCGGCCCGGTCGAGGCACAGCGGCTCGCGCGGCAATAGCGGGGGCTGCGCCATGAAGCGCGGGGTCGTGCCGCGATGCGGCTGGGCGGCATGTACCAGGAACGGATGGCACAGATACACCGTGCCGGCCTCGCCCACGGCCAGCACTTCCGGCCGATGCGCCGACGCCGCGAAGCCGTCGGCCGCCAGCTCGCGCAGGGTCAGCCCCGCCTCCCCCGCCGGCGCCAGCTGCCGGGCGATGTCGCGGTGCGACCCGATCCGGATACGGGTCGGGGCATCATACGGGCCGACATCGGAAAACAGGAACAGCATCAGCAGCGCCCGGCCCCGGCTGCGCACATTGGCGCGCCATTCCATGAAGTCCGGATGATCGGTCCCGAAGCTCACATCGACATGCCAGCCGGTGTCGCCAGGCGCATCGGAGGAGGGAAAGCGGACCGGAAACGTCCCCAGCGTGACGCGGGGAATCCAGCGTCCCGGCCCGACCAGCTGGTCGAACGCGCGGCGCAGCACCGGCGTATTGGCCGCCTCGCGGAACGGCGGCTGGCCGAACTGATCGAGGCGGATGACCGGGCGGGTCCAGCTGCTTGGGTCATCGGGATCGCATCCCGTCGCCTGCCACAGGATGGCGCGCGCCTGTTCGGCAGTCTGTTTGGCGAAGGCTTGGTCGAGGCGAACAAAGCCGTCGCGGATGAACGAATGGATGTCGGCGGCGCTGAGCGCTCGCGCAGGATCGAGGTCCATGAGTGTCTCGCAATCATATCAAACGCAAAGGATCGGCAGCCCATGAGCGCTGCACGAAGCGAGGCCGCAATCGGCCCGCTCAGATCAGCGGAAACGCAGCCGCGCGGTTGAGAATGATGAACGTCATGGCGGGGAGTATAGCGCGATATGGCGCCCGAATGAAGCCATTCGCTGGAGGATCGCCCGACCCTGCGCACTCTCGCTGCTTTCTGGTGTTCAGCACGATTCAGCCGCACTCGCCGTCCGGATTGAGCGCATGACCATCCTGCCTCCGGCGCATGACGGCCCGTCTTGTCATTCCCCGACTGGCTCCCGATCTTCCAGCCAGCAACAGCATCGGCGGCCACGCCCGGAGACACAGCATGCAGCGTTTTGCTCTGAAAACCTTTATCGCTTCTGGATTGCGGACGCCGTTCGGCCGCGGCGGCGGGGCGCTGGCGGATCATGATGCGATCAGCCTCTCGGTACCTCTGGTCCAGGCGATGGCTGAGAAAGCCCGCCCCGACCTGTTCATCTGGGGCACGGTGATCCCGAGCCTGGGATGGAGCAATATCGGGCGCGAAATCTGGCTCGACGCGAAACTCGATCCCACCGTCCCGGCCTTTTCCGCGGTGCTGGCCTGCTCGACCTCCATGGTCGCGGCATTCGCAGCGGCCGGGCTGCTCGGCGGCGGCACCGATCTGGTCATGGTCGGCGGCGCCGAGGTGATGAGCAACCCGCCGATCGGCCTGAAGCTCGAGGCATCGAAGCGCATCGTGAAGTTGTTCCGTACCAATCCCGGCGAAGCGCTTGCCGCGCTGCAGACCCTGACCCCCGACGATCTCGTCCTGCCGGTCAAGGGCTGGGCCAACCGGATCACCGGGCGGACGATGGGCGACCATATGGAAGAGACCGCGCAAATCTGGGAGATCGGCCGTGCCGCGCAGGACGACTGGGCACTGAAGAGTCATCAGCGCGCAGTGGCCGGGTGGGACAATGGCTTTTTCGACGATCTGGTGATCGCGCTGCCGGAGATCACGCGCGACGCCAATCCGCGTGCCGACACCTCGGCGGAAAAGCTCGCTTCATTGCCCGCGGCATTCGACAAGTCGGGCAAGGGCTCGCTCAGCGCGGGCAACAGCTCGCCGATCACCGATGGCGCGGCGGCGTGCTGGGTGGCGACCGAGGCGGGGCTGGCAAAGCTTCCAGCCGGGACCTTCCATGCCGAGCTGATCGATCATGAGATCGCCGCGGTCGATCACGGCATCGACGGGCTGCTGATGGCGCCGAGCTTCGCCATTCCCCGCCTGCTCGCGCGCCATGGCCTCAGATATGAAGACATCGCACTGTGGGAAATCCATGAGGCGTTTGCCGCGCAGGTGCTGGCCAATGTCGCCGCGCTGGAAAAGCCCGGCTGGACGCGCGACCGGGCGGGCGTGGACTTCGATTTCGGCCCTTTCCCGTGGGACCGGGTCAATCCCAATGGTGGGTCGGTCGCGATCGGCCACCCCTTCGCCGCAACCGGCGCGCGCGACCTCAGCCAGGCGGTGAAGGAGCTATGGGCGAAGCCGTCGGGGTCGTTTGCGGTGGTCAGCGTCTGTGCCGATGGCGGGCACGGCACGATCGCCCTGCTGCGCCGCCCTTGAGGAACTCACTCCTCCCCATACTCGTTTTCACCTGCACATCACGACGCCGAGGAGAGGCACCATGTCCGAGCTCAACACCGAACAATGGGAAAAGGAACTGCGCGCCTTGCTCGACCAGCTTCAGGCGCACCCTTCGCGTGATTCCACGGTTGAGCGCCAGCGCATCGCCGTGCTGACGAACCTGATCGCGGCGCGGGGGAACAAGGTCGCGGCATGATGAGGGCGCCGGTCCTTACGCCTGCGTATCGCTGAACCCGGAACCCAACACGGCGTATCGGAGCGCGTTCTTATGCACGCCTCCGATGCGCGTCGTTCGGCGGACTCAGAGCCAGCAGATCGTCAATTGCCGCCGCGCGTCGGCATAATGATCTTCCCGGAACCGGCATCGAATGACCCGCAATGCCCGACGCCGTCCGAAATTTCGTCCGCGGCAATGCTGTCGTTGCGGTCCGTGTCCAGGCAATCGAACGTGGCGAGCGGCAGGCGAAGCATTTCCTCCAAGGTCAGCGAGCCGTCGTGATTGCCATCCGTGGCGGAAAAGAATGCCATCTCCCCATCACGCGCACGCTTCAACTCCTCCGCTTCGAGGTGGACATTTTCCGGTGCATAAACGGCGTCGACCATCATAGACCACTCGACGCGGCTCAGGCGCGAATCATGGTCCTTATCCCATGCCGACAGCCCTGATTTGTAGGTGCTCCGGAGCCCCTCCCTTGTTTGCGCCCCCTCTCTTTTGCTGTCGATCGTGGACTGGGCTGGCGAAGCAAGGATCGGATTTGCCGCTGCCAACAGGCAGACCGCAAGCGTTCGGGGCACTGATGGTAAGAATGGCATGGCAGCGTGATCGTCCAGCAGGTTCGCGATGGCAATGCGCAATGCGCCCGCATGGCTGCGTAGCCCGCCAATCAAGGTAAACGACCCGTTAATTCGTCCCGGCCCGGCACGTTCGAAAACAGGGGCTGGCGACGCGCGCCGCTTTGCAGGACAGAGTGGCAGATGAGCTGGAGAATCCCCCTGGCGGCAGGCCGCAAGACCCTGGGCATCCAGTTGATCGCCCCCTTGCTGTTCGGCGCGGCCCTGTTCGTCGGTGGCATCGGCCTGATCGCTGCCCCGGCGACGAACGCGACAACACCGATCGCCAGTGCAAAGCTACCCGCCCCCAACCTTGCTCCCGTCCCCGCCAAGGCGGCGGCAACAATCCCGGCCGTTGCGCCCGCGCCCGTCAACACCCGCTTCGTCGTGAAGCGCATCCTGTCGATCCCCGGCCCGATGCATCAGGGCGATTCCTATTGGGACGAAAGCGGCGCGCCCGCGACCGGCCAGATGGTCGTCACGGTCGACCTCGCCGCGCAGACCCTGTCGGTGTTCCGCGCCGGCTATGAGATCGGCACGGCGGTGATTATCTATGGCGATGAGGGAACACCGACACCGCTCGGCATCTTCCCGATTACGCAGAAGGACGCCGACCACGTCTCCAACCTGTACAACGCTCCGATGCCGTACATGCTGCGCATGACCAATGACGGCATCTCGATCCATGGCAGCAAGGTCGGCGACGGCTTCGTCACGCATGGTTGCGTCGGCATTCCGGTCGCGTTTGCGAAGAAGCTGTTCGGCGCGGTCAAGCTGGGCGACAAGGTAATCGTGACGCGCGGCGAGATGCTCAACCTGGGCGACGCCATCACCGCCGCGTGACAGGCGAGCACAGCGCATGCGTCGCTGATGCGGCTTCCGATCGGCCCATATTCCTGTAGATCGCGATCAGGAGGTGCGTCATGGCCAAAGCCAGGAAGAAGTTGTTGCCGAAGGATTTCGAGGCGCAACTTGAAAGCGGCGACCTGGACGCGCTCAAGGCGATCTTCGACACCTGCGACATCAATGCGCGGGGCGGCTACCGCAAGCAGACCGCGTTGGCGTTCAACCAGTGTCCTGACGGACTGACACGCTGGCTGGTCGAGCAAGGTGCCGATCTCTCGGCGGTCGACACCTATGGGGAAACTCCGCTGCATTCGCGGGCAGGACATTGGCAGGGGAATGTCGAGATTCTGCTGGAGCTTGGCGCGGACCTTCATCATGGCGAGAACCTGCACGGCACGCCGCTCCATAAGGCGGCGGGACACTATAATCTCCGCACCACACACCTGCTGATCGAGCATGGCGCGCGGGTCGATGCCCTCAACCGCGCGAAACAGACGCCGCTGGCCCATGCGCTGCAGTCCTGCAGCAACGCCAATATCAAGAACATGGCGACGCTGGCGGAACTGCTGATCGAGGAAGGCCGGCGCCAGGCGCCAAAGCAGAAGGGACTTTTATCCGCCGTTTTTGGCTCGCGCCGGAAGGCGGATGCGCATCAGACGCCGGCAATGAAGGCGTTCGTCACGCGGATTGGCACCGGTTTCGAATTTCATCGCGCCGGTTTCAACCCCGACTATCTCGACGAAACAAGCGCCGGGCTCGACAAACTCTATGCCCTGTTCGACGTGCCACCAGTTCCCCGCCGCGCCATGCATGACGGCACATCGCCGATCATAGCCAGGGCCGCGCGCTGGGAAGACCGCTTTCAGGAACTCTGGGAATTGCTGATCCCGTCAAAAGGTCCTGCCAGCACCACACAGGGCGAAGTGATCCGCATCGCCGGCAAGATCCGCCGCGAGATCGACGGCAATGGCGGGGGCAATTGGGACGCCGATTTCAGGAAAATGGCCGATGCCTTCCTCGCGTATGTCGGCACCGGCACCCCACTTCCCGACGCCGAATTGACCGACGCGCGGGAGATTATCACCGAGATCAAGAGACGAAACGGCGATACGAACCGGATGTGCGAGCTTGCCGTCAATTGGGTGACACTCAATCCCACGCCCGTGAAGCTGCCGCCCCCGGAGTATGATCGCTAGACCGATGCCGCCGGCAAGGCGACAATAGCCAATGACCATGACCTTCTTCGCTACCCAATCGGACATTGCCCAGGTCTGGCAATGGCTTTTCGACGTGCCGGAGATGAAGCTGTTCGAGGGATATTCACGGCCCGATAAACCCAATCGCTGGTTCGAGGGCTGGGATGTCGTCTCCCGCTACCTCGATGATGGCGGCTGGACTCTCACCGCCTGGCCGCAAGGTGTCGGCGGCCAGCCGCGCATCGACCGAATAACCTTCACACCCGAAATGCAGAGAGAATTAGGAGGCAAGGGGCGGACGATATTGCTCAGCCCTGCCTGCATCAGAGTGAACCGCAACAATGATCAGATGGGGTGCCTCGCCGATTCATCGATTACGTGCTGGACCGAAAAGGGCGCGCGCGGCCAGTCGATCTTTCCGGAGGAATTCCTGGATGAGGTGGACTGGGTGAAATTGCGGTCGATCATCGGCAAGATCCAGCGACAGATTACCAAGGCCTCGCCAGCCAAGCTCCGCGCCTGCCCGATCATGCCCGACGCGTTCGAAAAGCTCCAGGCGGGCGAGATCAGGATATGGAACTGGGGCACGGCATGCGATTTTTCCTCTCCGCTCATCATGGTGAGGTAACCGCGGTACACGCCCAGTCGGGCAGCTATGCGTCGCGTGTGCCCAGAGTGCTGAAAAACCGGAGCAGATATCCGTCAGGGTCGCTGACGACAAATTGCCGCTGGCCTCTGCTCATTGCCCCTTGCTGATACCATCGTTCCTCCAGCGCGAGAACGATTGTCAGACCCGCATCGACCACCCGGCGGTATAGCGCGTCGGCATCGTCGATTTCCATCTGCAGATTGATGCCGCGCCCATAGGGCTTCTCCAGCGGCGCCGTTCGGAACCGTCGCCCCGGCCCGTCCGCCTGCTGCAGCATCAGGTGCGCCCTTCCGCGACCGAGATAGGCAAAACCTTCGTCCGGGCGCTCCGCCAGAAGCTCAAAGCCCAGCACGCCGCGATAGATGGCGAGCGACGCTTCGAGGCTGATAACATCCAGTTCAGGGACCAGACCCGGCATTTCGATCATCAGGTGTCATCCGTCTCGGCCATCGATCTTTCGCCTCGCTAGAATCCCGCCCCCGACAATTGCGCACGCAGATTCTGCAGCACGCGCTCCCCAACCGGCGACAGGTCGCGCGCGGGCCTGCCCTCACGCAGGCGTTTGCGGTCCTTCTCCGGCGGTTCGACCGCGCGCACGCGGACCGGCGCCTGCCCCTGCGCCTTCATGCCGAGCATCTCCGCTGCACCGCGCGACAGATCGATGATGCGCGGACCCCGCACGAACGGCCCGCGGTCATTGACCCGCACGATGATCCGCCGCCCGGTATCGAGCGCCGTCACTTCGACATAGCTGGGCAGCGGCAGGGTGGTATGCGCAGCGGTGATCCAGCCGGGGCGGAAGCGCTCGCCATTGGCGGTGCGGTTGCCGGATTCATTACCGTACCAGCTGGCATAGCCCAGCACGTCGTAGCGCGGATCGGCGGCCGGCACATAGGTCGTACCGCGGATCTGATAAGGTTGACCAATCCGGACGGGCATATCGCTCACGGGACGAAAATTGCCGCCGCCACAGGCCGACAGCATCAACACGGCCACCGCCACGCTCCCGATCCGCGTCGCTTGAAATCCCCGCATGGCTGCGATCCTAGGCGAAGGCAGCATCGGCATAAAGCCTCGATTACCGGGTTCGTCCCACACCGTACACGGATTCGCCTGGCCGCGGTTGGAAGCGAGCTCCACCCGCTCCCTAGCCTTCCGCACCTCCACGTCGCGCCGCGAGCAGGAAATCCTCCACCCAGCGCTCGATCGCTTCAAGCGCCGTCGGGCTGAGGTCAACGAACGACAGGCGCTGGTCGTCGAAATTGCCCGCACGCTGCACCAGGCCAAGCACGACCAGCCGGTCGAGCCAGCGCAACGCGGTCGCTGGGGGAACGGCAGCAGCGTCGCAAGCGCTCGCGACACTGACGCACCGTCCCTCGATGTGCGACACATAGAGATCGAGCAGAATGTCCCAGGCCGGCTCGGCGAAAAGCTCCGCCGGCAGCAATTGAGTACGCCCGCGTCGGGCGCGCAGATAATCGCGCACGATGTCCAGATGGTCCGGCGGCCCGCCATCGAACAGCCTTGCGTCCGAAAGCCCCGCCTCGTTCAGGCACGGAAGATCAAGGCTGGACGCGGGTTTCGTCGTCAGGCCGCGCCAGTCCATCGCGCCCCGGCAGGGCGGATCGGCCGAACTCACGAGCGCCGCCTCCCGACGCGTGCCGCGACGGCATGCGCGCGGCACGGCGGTCGAACATGATTCCCGCCACCATCACCAGCAGCATGGGTAAGCTCCAGAAGGATTGCATCGCGAAGTACAACATCGGCTTGAGCTGGACCGGTGCCGCGATCGTCGCGAGGTGTGTGGCGATGCTGCCGAGATGAAACCCGGTCATCCAGAGCGGCCAGAAATACCGGCTGCGCAACGATACCGCAACCAGCGCGCCGAGCAGCAACAGGTCGACGCCAAGGACCGGCAACTGCGTGTGCGCCCAGCTTTGTTCGAGATACGATGCCGGGATGCTGAGCAGCGCCGCGGCGATGATGAACAGCGAAATCCATCGTCCGTCTTTCCCGCCGGCAATGCAGGCATAGCCGCAGCTGGCAAATAACAGGATCGTAAATAATTGGCTCACCATCGCCTTGCCCCAACACAGACGTCACGAATGCGTCAAGACGGCGGCTTCGGCCTCCAAGGCTCAGGCGACCGCCGATGGCATCGGCTCGACCATCGGGGCGGCACGATCCTGGCCCGTCAGCACCTTCTCCGGCGCGCCCCAGCAGCCAAACCCGACCGGCGCTAGATTGCTCTGCCGCTGGATCACGATCATCTGGCCATGCGCGTTCACCATGTCTCGGCGCCCGGCCAGCATTTTGTCGAACCCGGCACTGAGCGATTCGAGCAGCTTCTGCTTGGCCCGGGGGTGCAGGTCGGATTTCGCAGTTCCCTCCAGCATCGATGCCGCCACACGCGCGCTGCTCAGCAGCGCATCATCGGTTGCGTGGAACACGGCAACCATGTCGCTCGAAATGACGCGCCCCGCGGCTTCGGTCAAAAAAGTCATGAGAATCTCCTCGCGCCGGAACACGGCACGTTGATAAAATGCGGACGAATAACGGGTTCGGTGATCAGGACAGCGCTTGCAGGCTCATCCGAATGATCATGATGCAGGCAACAAAAGCCAGCACCGAAAAGAAGGCGATCCGTGCGATCGCCGACAATCGTTGCGAACGGGTCAGGTCATTGTCTCTACCCCCGATGGGTGGGGCCAGCCGCGACAGAATGTCCTGCGGGCCCCGCTGTTGTCGGGGCAATGGATCGGCAACAAATGGCTGAACGGCAAGGGTTTGCGGCTGCCTAGGCAGTTGCTGCCCAGTAGAATCCCCCACCGGATACTCGCCTTGATCCCCGCCTTCATCCGCCGCATGCCGCATGAAGAGGCGCGCTGCTTCGGCGCGGCTGCCGGCACCCAGCGCCTGCGTCGCCGCCAGCAGGTGATTGTCGACGGTCGAGTATGAAATACCCAACTCGCGGCCGATTTCCTTCGAGGTATAGCCCTGCGCCACCAGCCGGAGACAATCCTTCTGGCGCAGCGTCAATCTGTCGAAACGCGATTCCGGCATTCCCCGCTACGGCTCCCCCTTCCCTCGCGCCGTTAATCAGGCGGAAGCCGCTGTTAAGCAAGATCAAAGGTGGGAGAATCACAACGGACGCGGATTACCCGCGCCCGACGAGAAGGGTCAGGAAGAGCCATGTCCGGCTCGACCGACGCCGGGCGATGCCATCGGCACCCGCCCGGCAAGATCAGTTGGAGTAATAAGGCTGCTTGACCGGTGCCGGCGCGACAAACGCCGTGGACATCTCTGTTTCCAGTGTATCGGCCGCCATTTGCAGATAGCAGCCCACGACGCCGACGCCCAGCGTATCGCAGATCGACAACAAGCGATCGATTTCCGCTTTCAGGTGATGATGATCGGGACTTGCCCCGTCGAATTTGGTCATGCTCCCGCATAATCCGGTTATTTGGATGGTCCAATCACTATTTGATCCGGTTCGGTTTCGACATGAATGTCCATCGATCCGAACAATATCGACTGTAACTGGGGCCGAACCGGATAGAAAACACATCGCGTGATGAGCCGGAATCGGTTAGCCGGAGTTACGCCGACAAGATTATCGAAAGGCACGACCATGGTCAGCTCCCTCGCCTTCATGTTCGCTGCCGCAACGCTGGCGCCGGGCGCCCAGGGTGCGCCCGCACAGGCGCCGTCCGATCTCCTCGATCTCGTCTATGCGCGCGCCGCCGGCGGCGACACACAGATGCAGATGCGCGGGTATCGCTTCGTCCGCACCACCACCGGCGGCACCGCGAAATGGTCTTTGTGGTGGAACGACCGCAACCGCCAATGCGTGCAGATCACCACGTCGAACGGCCGCTACAGTGCGATCAACAGCGTCCCGTCCGTGGAGTGCGGCCAGCGCGATGATTATCGCGGGCGAAACGATCGGGATCGGGATGACGACCGGCGGCCATCCCGATATCCTCCGGACAATGACGGCCGCCCGGGCGCGGCGGCTATGACGACACTTATGATCGCGGCGGGTCGCTGACCCTGATCTGCTATGGCGAAGGCAACAAGCCGGGCGCTGAGTACCGGTCGGGCTATGAGTGGAATGACGATCGCCGCCGCTACGAATATCGCGGCGGCTATGTCAGTGGACGACAGAATTTCGACTCCCAGGTGCAGGTGGAGATTTATAATGGGCGTGGCCGCATCCATCTGACCGGCAAGCTGGTCGCGCCGATTCATTCGGGCGGCCGCGACGGCTGGTGGGACCTGACCAATCTGCGCGTAGACCGGAACCGCATCACCGCGAAATATCGCCTGAACGGCCTCAATAGCCCAAGGGTCGATATCGATCGCCGGAGCGGCCGGATCGCGATCGACGGGATCGAACACTTCCGTGGCAGCTGCGATATCGGTGACTGGAGCGACGGCCGGCGCTTCTAGGGTCCAGACCCTGTCGTTCAGGATAGCAGCGGCAGCACCACGATGCAGACGGCCACGCATTCGATCATCCCGATCGATGCGATCCCGAAACCGCGCACCAGGCTCGTATGCAAATGGCCGGCGAACCAGCGCGCCTGTTGCGTGCCGTACCACAGGAACGCAACCGCCATCATCGCCAGCGCGGCATGGCCAGACCAGCTCCAATGGCATTGCGCGATGGTCGCCGCGAAACCGATCAGAAAAGCGAACGGCGCGGCCACATAGCATTGACTGTAAAAAGGCAGCTTCAGCGTTTTGCGCGTGAAGCGGGTGCCCTCTCGCCGCAACAGGCCAGCGGCCATGATCAGCGGGAAGATGCTGAAGATCGCCAGCCGCATCAGCAACAGGCTGGTATCGTCGTCGATCAGCATGGAAACGCCGCGATTGCTCTTCACGATCGGGTTCTCGCCGACCAGCGCCAGCTCGATCAGGTGCGACAGGATCAAGGTCAGGAGCAGGAACAGCGGCGGGCTCAGCGTGTCGGTATATTGTTCCTCCTCACGGTCGCCGAGTTCGGTGTCGGCATAGTCCATCATCGATTGCGGATGCTGTACCGTGCGCACCAGGGTGATCGGATAGAAGACCAGCCAGCTCATCGCTTCGTAGAGAAAATCGTCGAGCGACTTCAGGAATTGCACAAAGTTCATGGGCGGTGCCCTGCATGCTGCGGCGGAACAGGGCGGGTCCGGTTCATTGCCGACCCATATCACGACACTTTGCCATCGTCGCCGGTTTCGCGAAATCGGGGCATGCGATGAGGGCAATTACCCGTCGGGTAATCGACGCTTCGGCCTCAACCCTGCATCCCGCCGCGCATTCGACACAAGAGGAGCGCGGCACATGGCCATAACCTATACGATCATCTTCGACGTCCTGCCCGCGGCGCATGATCGTTTCCTGGCCCTGTTGACGGACGTGCTCGATGCGATGCGGGCGGAGCCGATGTTTCATCAGGCCATACTCCACCGCGATCCGTCATCACCCTATCGCTACATGCTCTACGAGACCTGGGAGAATCATCAGGACGTACTCGAGGTGCAGCTCCAGCGTCCCTATCGCGCCGCGTGGCACGATGCGTTGCCCGATTTGCTCGCTTGCGACCGCGATATCTCGATCTGGGAGCCCTTTCGCCAGGACCGGCAGGTGCATGTGCGATAAGCATCACCGGATCCGGGCATCGCTCAATCAGCGCAGCCAACCAATACAGGACCTGACCAAGCGGTTCAGGAACGATGCCGTTGGCGGATCGTATCATCGCCACAGTCCGATATCCCGGACCCGAGAGGATGAATCATGAAACTCTTATATGCAGCCGGCCTCACACTGGCGATGCTCGGCATGTCGGCCGGCGCCAGCGCGCAATATAATGGCGGCAACCGCGGCGATCAGTCGCGCCAGTCCGAACAATATCGCGACCATGACCGCCGCGAAGCTCGCGGTGACGACCGCCGCTACGACCGCCGCGATCGCCGCTATGATCGTCGCGACGATCGCCGCCATGACCGCCGGTACAACCGTCACAATGGCGGCAATCGCTATGGCTGGAACAACCGCCGCGACCATTGCCGCACCGAATGGCGCCACCATCGCCGTGTGCGCATCTGCCGCTGAACGATCGGGGCGGCGGCAACCGCCGCCCCGATATTCGGACTGCGTTGTTGATTGCCATCCCCGCGCGCCGTGCCAATTGAGGCATTCGCCGATCGGCGATTCAATAGCGCCATCATCCATGACAGCGTCGCCCGGACGGAACGCCTCAAGTCCGGCCTCGCTCTTTCTCATGATGAATACACTAAAGGATGCGTCCCCTGTTACCACGCGAACAGAGGATGGCTCACCCCTGTTATCCGCTGTTCCACCCCTGATATTCATAACAGGGGCGAACGATCGCAGACTCCTGAAAATCAAGCGTTATTTCTTCCCGGAAATCCAACATAACAGGGGCAGAAAATACATGCCGCGATAACAGGGGCGAACAGGGGAAAGTTCGACCCATTTGCGGGCGATTTTACTTGGGTTTATTGCGAATAGACGATGATCTCCACTGGTCGAGCGGTACCCGCGCTGGCATCATCCCGGCGACCGATGAAGCGGCCGGAGTCGGCCGCGCGCGGCACCATTCCGGGAGACACCGCATGCCTTACGTCACGACTGCAGACGGCACCGAAATCTTCTACAAGGACTGGGGCAGCGGTCAGCCGATTGTGTTCAGCCATGGCTGGCCGCTCAGCGCCGACGACTGGGATGGGCAGATGCTGTTCTTCCTGCAGGCCGGCTTCCGCGTCATCGCGCATGACCGTCGCGGCCATGGCCGGTCGAGCCAGACAGCGACCGGCAACGAGATGGACACCTATGCCGACGATCTCGCCGTGCTCTTCGAGCATCTCGACCTCAAGCAAGCCGTGATGATCGGCCATTCGACCGGTGGCGGCGAAGTCGCACGCTATCTTGGCCGTCACGGCACGGCGCGCGTCGCCAAGGCGGTACTGATCGGCGCGGTGCCGCCGATCATGGTCAAGTCCGCCGCCAATCCCGGCGGCCTGCCGATCGAAGTGTTCGACGGGTTCCGCACGCAGCTCGCGGCCAACCGCGCGCAAATGTACAAGGACGTGCCGTATCCCTTTTATGGCTATAACCGCGACGGCGCGACGATCAGCCAGGGGATCATCGATCATTGGTGGCTGCAGGGCATGGCCGGCTCGATCCTCGCGCATTATGAATGCATCAAGGCCTTTTCCGAGACCGACTTTACCGAGGATCTCAGGAAGATCGATATCCCGTGCCTGATCCTGCACGGCGACGACGATCAGATCGTGCCCTATCAGGACGCGGCCCTGCTCTCCGCCAAACTGGTGCAGCAACCGACCCTGAAAATCTATCCCGGTTTCCCGCACGGCATGTGTACGACGCATCCGGAGGTGATCAATCCCGACCTCCTCGCCTTTATCAGGAATTGAGGTCCATCATGATCCGCATCACTCTTGCGGCGCTCGCCGCGCTGACCCTCGCCGCCTCCGCAACGGCACAGGTGCCGCCCTTTCCCGCCAGCTTCAAGACACAGGAGGTCAGCGGCAATGGCGCGACGATCCATGTCCGCGTGGGTGGCAAGGGACCAGCGGTCGTCCTGCTCCATGGTTATGGCGAGACCGGGGACATGTGGGCGCCGTTGGCTGCCGACCTGATGCGCGACCATACCTTGATCGTCCCCGATCTGCGCGGCCTGGGCCTGTCGTCAAAGCCCGCCGGAGGGTTCGACAAGAAGACGCAGGCTGGGGATGTTGTCGCGGTGCTCGACCGGCTCAAGGTTGGCAAGGTCGACCTCGTCACGCATGACATCGGCAATATGGTCGGCTTCGCCTTTGCCGCACTTCATTCCGATCGGGTCGGTCGCTTCGTATTGATCGACGCGCCGATCCCCGGCGTCGGTCCATGGGAGGAGATACTGAAGAATCCGCTCCTCTGGCATTTCCGCTTTGGCGGGCCGGACATGGAGCGATTGGTCGCGGGGCGTGAGCGCATCTATCTTGACCGTTTCTGGAATGAATTCTCCGCCACGCCAGCCAGCTTCACGGAGGGCTCACGCGTTCACTATGCCGCACTCTACGCGATGCCCGGCGCAATGCATTCGGGCTTTGCGCAGTTCGCCGCCTTCGACCAGGACGCGATCGACAACCGTGCATGGCTTGCCGCGAAGGGCAAACTGACCATGCCGATCCTCGCTTTGGGCGGCGAAAAATCGTTCGGCCCGATGATGGCAACCGTGATGCGCGCGGGTGCGACAAACGTGACCGGGGATGTGGTGCCGGGATCGGGCCACTGGATCATGGAGGAGAATCCGGCCGCCACCGTGGCGCTGGTGCGCAAGTTCCTCGACAACGGTGCCAGATGACCGACCCGGCCACCCTGATAAACCGCCTCGCACTGGCGCAGCACCCCGAGGGCGGCTGGTACCGTGAGACGATGCGCCAGCCCGCGCCCGATGGCGGGCGCGGGCTGGCCACCGCGATCCTGTATCTGCTGGAAGACGGTCAGCGCTCGCACTGGCACCGAGTCGACGCCGCCGAACTCTGGCTATGGCATAGCGGATCGCCGCTCACCTTGCTGATCGATGACGGAGACGCCCGCGAACACTTGCTGACCGGCGATGCGCCCCAGGCAATCGTTCCGCCGCAAGCCTGGCAATCGGCCGAGGCGCGCGCGGGCTGGGCCCTGGTCAGCTGTGTCGTGACGCCGGCGTTCGATTTTGCGGGCTTTGAACTCGCCCCACCCGACTGGAAACCGCGCTAGGTCACTGGTGCCCGGATCTCAGCGCTTCGATCTCGCGGTCGATGATCCGCTCCAGCGCCTCGACCAGCGGTTCCATCGCCAGGTCGCGGCGCATCATGCGGTGGTGCATCAACCCCAGCGACATGGTCGCGATCAGATCGGCAACGACCTCCCGCGCAGGCACCTCGTCTTTTCCCTCCGACAGGACTTCGAGCGCGTCGAGCGTCTTGCCGCGGACATCGTCATGGATCGTCGTGAAGATGCTGGCGATCCGTTCGTTGCGCGCCGATTCTGCGATGATTTCCGCAAACAGGCGTGCCCCGTCCTCATCGCCACGCTCGTCCTGCGGGTTGACGAAATGGCGGAGCCATTCACGCACGCCGGGTTTGTCGCGATGGTCAATCGCATCGCGCAGCGTTTCCGCATCCATGAAACTGACGCAATCGTCCTGTACGATCGAGACGACGATGTCCTCCTTGCTGGCGAAGTCGCGATAGATCTGGCCCACCGCGACGCCCGACATGGCAGAGATCTGGGCAACGCCGGTCGCGTGGAATCCATGGTCGATGAACAGAGCCCGCGCGCAGTCGAGTATCTTACGGCGCCGGATCTCCGCCCCTTTCGGCTCTTTCGCCACAAGGTCTACCAAATTCATTGCCCCGAACTTCTCCTAAAGCCTTGACGCCGCCAGAGCCTTTGCAGTAGCGGCCCCGACAGAGAGTGAACGATCACTCACATACCCAACTCCGGTAGGAATGGCATGGTTTTTTTCGCTACGCGGCCCCCTGATGGTTTTGACGCTCAGCGCCTGCGGCCAGGCGCCGCAGCAGCCGCAGCCCGGGCCCGCACCGGTGAGTGTCGTCACGATTCGCGAACAGGCGATCAGGCTGACCAATGAGCTTCCGGGCCGGACCGCGGCCTTCGAGACGTCGGACGTTCGACCACAGGTCAATGGCCTGATTCAGGCGCGACTGTTCCAGGAAGGCGACCAGGTCCGCGCTGGGCAGCCGCTCTATCGCATCGATTCCGCACCCTATGCGGCACAGGTCGCCAACGCGCGCGCGGCACTGAGCCGGGCTCAAGCGGCGATCGCGTCGAGCCAGGCGCTGGCACGGCGCTATGGCGAGTTGGTCGCGATCAACGCCATCTCGCGCCAGGATTACGAAAATGCCGTGACCGCAGCGCAGCAGGCACGCGCTGATGTCGCCGTGCAACAGGCTGCACTGCGCACCGCACAGATCGACCTGCGCCGCAGCACGATCACCGCGCCGATCTCCGGCCGGATCGGGCGCTCGATCTATACTACCGGCGCGCTGGTCACCTCCTCGCAGGCGGATGCGCTGACCACGATCCAGCGGCTCGACCCAATTCATGTCGACGTGACTCAAGCCAGCGCCGACGTGCTGCGGCTGCGCCAGCAAGTGATTGCCGGCCAGGTCTCGACCGGCGGCGATGCGCGGGTCCGGCTGAAGCTGGAGGACGGCTCGACCTACCCGATCGAGGGCACGCTGAAATTCACGGATGTGTCGGTCGATCCCACCACCGGGTCGCAGACGATCCGCGCCGTATTCCCCAACCCGCGCGGCCTGTTGCTGCCCGGCATGTATGTGCGCGCCGAGCTGGTCGAGGGCACTCAGGCCCAGGCGATGCTGGTGCCGCAGCGTGCGGTCAACCGTGACGAAAAGGGCAACCCGACCACGCTGGTCGTCGGTGCCGGCGACAAGGTCGAACTGCGCCAGCTGAAGACCAGCCGCACGGTCGGCGACAGCTGGCTGGTAACCTCGGGCCTGAAGTCGGGCGATCGCGTGATCGTCGAAGGCGGTCAGATGTTGCGTCCCGGAATGCCGGTGAAGCCGTCGCCCTGGAACCCGAATGCCCCCGCAAAGCAGCCCGCCGGCGCCCCAGGCGCCCCCGCAGCTCAGGCGAAGTAAAGACTCATGGCCCGCTTTTTCATCGATCGCCCGATTTTTGCGTGGGTGATCGCCATCATCCTGATGCTTGCGGGCGTGTTGGCGATCAACACTCTGCCGATTGCGCAGTTCCCGACGATCGCGCCCCCGGCGGTCTCGATCACTGCGACCTATCCGGGTGCGGATGCCCAGACGCTCGAGAATACGACGACGCAGATCATCGAGCAGCAGATGAAGGGGATCGACAACCTTCGCTATTTCTCGTCATCTTCGAGCTCGAATGGCATCGTCACGATCACCCTGACGTTTGAACAGGGCACTGACCCCGACATCGCGCAGGTGCAGGTACAGAACAAGCTGCAGGCGGCCACCCCGCTCCTGCCGCAGGAAGTCCAGCTGCAGGGCATCCAGGTCGCCAAGGCAACCGCCAACTTCCTGCTCTTTATCGGACTCTACTCCGAGGATGGGTCGCACAGCGATATCGATCTGGCCGATTATGCCGTCTCCCGGCTTCAGGATCCGATGAGCCGTGTGAACGGTGTCGGCGATACGCAGGTGTTCGGCGCACAATATGCCATGCGCATCTGGGTCGATCCGCTGAAGCTCAATTCCTATTCGCTGACCATGACCGACGTGACGACCGCAGTGCGGGCGCAGAACGCCCAGGTATCGGCCGGCCAGATCGGCGCGCAGCCTGCACCGAAGGAGCAGATGCTCAACGCAACGGTGTCGGTCCAGTCACGTCTGACCACCCCGGAACAGTTCGCCGCCATCACGCTGAAGAGCAATACCGATGGGTCAGTCGTGCGGCTCGGGGATGTCGCACGGGTCGAAATCGGCGCGGAAAACTATGGCGCCTCGGCCAAATATAATGGCAAGCCCGCAGCGGGCATCGGGATCAAGCTGGCGCCGGGCGCCAATGCGCTTGCCACCGTCACCGCCGTTCAGGCGCGCGTGGCCGAAGTCGCCAAGCAATTCCCGTCCGACGTCAAAATAGTCTATCCCTATGATACGACGCCGTTCGTCCGGCTTTCGGTCAAGCAGGTGGTGGAGACGCTGGTCGAGGCCGTGGTGCTGGTCTTCCTGGTGATGTTCCTGTTCCTGCAGAATTTCCGCGCGACCTTGATCCCGACGATCGCGGTGCCGGTGGTGCTGCTCGGCACCTTTGCGGTGATGGCGGTCGCCGGCTATTCGATCAACACGCTCACCCTGTTCGGCATGGTGCTGGCGATCGGGCTATTGGTCGATGACGCGATCGTGGTGGTCGAGAATGTCGAACGCCTGATCACCACCGAGCATCTGTCGCCGAAGGAAGCGGCGCGCAAATCGATGGACGAAATCACCAGCGCGCTGGTCGGCATCGCGCTGGTGCTGTCGGCGGTGTTCCTGCCGATGGCGTTCTTCGGCGGATCGACCGGCGTGATCTATCGTCAGTTCTCGATCACCATTGTCGCGGCGATGGTCCTGTCGATCCTGGTTGCCCTGATCCTGACACCGGCCTTGTGCGCGACGATCCTGAAACCGCATGATCCCAAAAAGAGCGAAGGCAATGGCCTGCTCGCGCGCTTCTTCCGCTGGTTCAACGACAAGTTCGAGCGTGGCCAGAACAAATATGAAGGCGGCGTCAAAGGCATGGCGCGCGGCTGGAAGCGCTCGATGCTGGTCTATCTGCTGATCGCGGTCGGCATGTCGGTGCTATTCGTGCGCCTGCCCACCAGCTTCCTGCCCGATGAAGATCAGGGCATGATGCTGGCACTGGTCCAAGGTCCATCCGGATCGACCAGCAGCCGTACCGAAAAAGCCCTGGATGCGGTGCGCGACCATTTGATGACTGCGGAAAAGGCTAATGTGGACGGCGTCTTCACCGTCAACGGGTTCAGCTTTGCAGGATCCGGCCAGAATAGCGGCATCGTGTTCGTCCGGTTGAAGCCATGGGACGAACGCTCGGGTGCAGCCAACAAGGCGCAGGCGATTGCCGGTCGCGCCATGGGCACTCTCTCGCAGTTCAAGGATGCAATGATCTTCACCATCGTGCCCCCGCGGTGCCGGAACTGGGCAATGCGACGGGGTTCGACATGCAGTTGATTGATATCGGCGGGATAGGTCATGAAAAGCTCGTCGCCGCGCGCAACATGATGATGGGCATGGCGATGCAGGACAAGCGCCTGGTCGGCGTGCGTCCCAATTCGCTCGACGATGCGCCACAGCTCAAGGTCGACGTCGATCAAAACAAGGCGCGCGCTCTCGGGCTTGATCTGGCCGATATCAACAGCACCATCGCGACTGCCTGGGGCAGCTCGTATATCAACGACTTTATCGATCGCGGCCGGGTCAAGCGCGTCTATGTCCAGGCCGACGAGCCCTATCGCATGGCGCCGGAGGACATCGACAAATTCTTCGTGCGCAGCGCGACCGGCACGATGGCGCCCTTCTCGGCCTTTTCGACGCTGAACTGGATACAGGCGCCGTCGCAGCTCACCCGCTATAACGGCCAGCCGGCAATGGAACTGCTCGGTACCGCTGCGCCCGGTTATTCGTCGGGCGATGCGATCAAGGCGATGGAGGAAATCCATGCCAAGTTGCCGCCAGGGACGAGCCTTGAATGGACTGGGCTGTCCTATGAAGAACAGCTTTCCGGTGGCCAGGCACCCGCACTGTACGGCCTGTCGCTGCTGATCGTCTTCCTGTGCCTTGCCGCGCTCTATGAGAGCTGGTCGGTACCGGTATCGGTCATGCTCGTGGTGCCACTCGGCGTGCTCGGCGCGTTGCTCGCCGCGGCGATGACCGGCCTCAACAACGACATCTACCTGCAGGTCGGATTGATCACGACGATCGGCGTGTCGGCGAAGAATGCGATCCTGATCGTGGAGTTCGCCGAAGAGCGTATGCGAGAAGGCATGAACGCGTTCGACGCGGCGGTTGCCGCGGCCAAGCTTCGCTTGCGGCCGATCCTGATGACCAGTCTCGCCTTCGTCTTCGGCGTGATGCCGCTGGCGATCTCGACCGGCGCCGGCGCGGGCGGGCAGAATGCGATCGGCCGCGCCGTGGTCGGTGGTATGCTCTCGGCCACCATATTGGGCATCTTCTTCGTGCCGATGTTCTTCGTCGTTGTCCTGCGCCTGTTCGGCCATGGTGGCGAGAAGACATCCACGGATGCCGCTCCCGACACCAACGCCCCCTCCCCGGCACCGCAGGAAGCCTGACCGTGACCCTTCGTTCCCATACCCTCGCCGCGCTCGCTGCAAGCGTCGCACTGGCCGGTTGCAACCTGGCGCCGAAATATGTCCGTCCGGTCGGCGCGGTGCCCGCCACCCTGCCGCAGGGCGGAGTCTATCCGACTGCGCCGACCGACGCGCCGGACGTGACCAAGATCGGCTGGCGCGATTTCTTCGTCGAAGATCGGCTGCGGCAGGTCATCGCGCTGGGTCTCGACAATAACCGCGACCTGCGGCTGGCGGCGGCCAATGTGCTCCAGGCCCGCGCGCAATATCGCGTACAGCGTGCCGACCTGCTGCCGACGATCAATGCAAACGGGCAGGCGACCTATACCAACACCGCTGCGCAAGCGGCCGGCTTTGGTGGGGTCGCCGGCGCAGCGTCCAGCGATATCTCGACCTATTCGGCGAATGTCGGCTTTTCGGCGTTCGAGCTCGACCTGTTCGGTCGCATTCGCAACCAGACCAAGGCAGCGCAGGAGCGCTATTTCGCCAGCGAGGAAGCGCAGCGTTCGACCCGGATCACCCTGATCGCCGAGATCGCGTCGGCCTGGCTGACCATGGCGTCCGACCAGGACCAGCTGCGCCTGTCGCGCGAGACGCTGAAGGCGTTCGAACAGACGCTGTCGCTGACTCGCGCGCAGTTCCGAATCGGCGTGGCGTCCGAGCTGGAAGCACGCCAGGCCGAAACCAACTATCAGTCCGCCCGCAACGATATCGCCCTGCTCTCGACCCGGATCGCGCAGGACCAGAATGCGCTCAACCTGCTGGTCGGCACGACGGTCGATGCGGCTTTGCTTCCCGCCGAGCTTGGCGAGGGCGATGCGATGGTCCGCGCGCTGCCGGGAAATCTGTCGTCGGAATTGCTGCTGCGCCGTCCCGATGTGCTCGAGGCGGAGCATCAGCTGATCGCGCAGAACGCCAATATCGGCGCGGCGCGGGCAGCCTTTTTCCCGAGCATTTCGCTCACCGCGACGCTGGGGACGATCAGCCCCGCGCTTTCCGGGCTCTTCGGCAACGGCACGGGCACGTACAATGTCGCGCCGGCCATTTCGCTGCCGCTGTTCAACGCCGGTCGAAACAAGGGCAATCTGCGCGCCGCCGAAGCGGCCCAGAAGGGCGCCGTCGCAACGTACGAAAAGACGATCCAGACCGCGTTCCGCGAAGTCGCCGATGCACTGGCGCAGCGCGGGACGATCGACGAGCAGGTTTCAGCACAGACCGCACGCGCCGAAGCGGCGCGAGTCGCCGCAAAGCTGTCGCAGGCCCGCTATACGGCGGGGATCGATTCATTCCTGGTATCACTGGATGCGCAGCGCACATCCTATGCCGCTCAGCAACAACTGGTCACCACCCGGCTTAACCGCGGCACCAATCTGGTCGAGCTCTACCGGTCGCTCGGCGGCGGGCTCTGATTCAGCCCGGCGGCCAGGTCCGGCGGTTCAGGCCGGATCGACCGCCATCAGCGCGTCGGCATATTTGAATGAGCCTGGATCGAAGAGATCGCTGGTCACGAACGGGCGATCGGTCAGCGCAAGCTCGCTGAGGCCGGTCAGCTTGAAGGTGCCGACCTTATATTCCTTGGGCGGCTTGCCCTCGCGATCGACCACCACACCATCGACGAACAGATCGTCATGCTTGGTATAGATGACATGCGGCGCCATCGTCATGCTGACCCGGTTATAGGTCAGCCCGATGCAGCGCTTGCGCACGATCGCTTCGAAAATGGTCGGCACGGGACCCTGCGGCGCGGCCTCGGGGCCGTCATGTTCCGGATACTTCATGTTCGCACCTTAGCACAATATGCTGCATTGCAGCAAGACATGTCTGACAAATGCGTCGAGGTTGCGTCGCGGCGAACAAGGACTATTCGGAACCGGTGAAAGACGGCCTTCCCCTGCCTCGCCGCTACGCCGCCATCGCGGCGATTTCATGCGGCACGGCGCTGGTCATCATCGACGGCGGCGTGGCCAATGTCGCACTGCCTACCATCGCCCGCGACCTGAAGGTCGACAGCTCAGCAATCGTCACGGTGGTCACCGTCTATCAGCTCGTGCTGGTCATGCTGCTGCTGCCGCTCGCCGGACTCGGCGACCGCATTGGCCTGAAGCGCATGTACCAGTACGGCCAGTTGATCTTCACCGTGGCGACGATCCTGTGCTTCTTCGCCAAGAGCCTGCCTTTCCTGCTGATCGTACGCGCTGCACAAGCGCTGGGTGCTGCCGCGGCACTCAGCGTGTCTTCCGCGCTGATCCGGTCGATCTATCCTGCCAAGCAACTTGGCCGCGGGCTGGGCATCAACTCGGTCGTGGTATCAAGCGCCGCCGCTGCAGCACCGACTGTCGGCGGACTGGTACTGGCGATCGCACCCTGGCCCTGGGTGTTCGCCAGCGCGGTGCCCTTCGCGCTTGCCTCGCTCGCGCTGGGTCGCGCCCTCCCCGACCCCAAGCCGCGACCCGAACCATTCGATGTGCTCGGCGGGGTGATGTGCGCGGCGATGTTCGGGCTGATCATCGGCGGACTGGAAACCGGCGTGCATGGCGACAGCCCGATCGTCTCGGGCGCGATCGTGCTGACCGGTGCACTGGTCGGCGTGCTGTTCGTGCGGCGCGAACGCGGAGAGGCGCAGCCGATCCTGCCGATCGACCTGCTTTCGCGTCCAGTGCTCGCGCTGTCGGTGGTCGGAGCTTTCACTGCCTTTATCGCGTCGATGACCTTGCTGATCTCGACACCCTTCCGGCTGCATGAATACGGCTTCACCGCCGCCGCGATCGGTGCAGCGATCGCGCCCTGGCCGCTGACCAACATGATCGTCGCGCCGCTGGCCGGCTGGCTGTCGGACCGCATCCCGGCGGGTATTCTTGGCGGCATCGGCATGGCGATCTCGATCACCGCACTACTGCTGATCGCCTTCATGCCGGCAGATCCAAGCTATTTCGATGTGGCGTGGCGGATGGCGTTGTGCGGATCGGGCTTCGGCACCTTCCTGCCGCCCAATGCGCGCCTGATCATCGGTAGCGCACCGCGCGAGCGCGCTGCCGCCGCGGGCGGGCTGGTGTCGACCGTGCGCCTGGTCGGGCAGACCACCGGCGCAACATTGGTCGCGGCGCTCCTCGCCATGGGCATCGGTGCAGGCATGGCACCGCCGCTGTTCGCTGCCGGCCTCGCCCTGATCGCCGGGCTATGCAGCATTGCGCGCCTGCGCCCCTCGATCCGCAATCCGCAGCGCGAGGAAACTCAGGACGTTCAGCCGGCGAGCTCAGTGAAGTAGCGTCTCCTGGCCGACTCGCTCGGACAGGCCAAGCCGATGCAGGGCATATGATTTGGAGATCGAGGGGGGCGCATCGATACTCGACGCCAAGGGCATGGGAGGCATTCCCCCTTGCTATTCGGAGCGTATAGCGGACCGGGGGGCTTGCGGCAAGTCCCCCCTACATGCGCCATGAACGCGACCCAGCTCAAGAAATGGGAGTAGCGAAATGCGTGTTCTATTAACGACTTATGGGTCGCGCGGGGACGTCGAGCCGATAGCGGGACTCGCGGTCGAGTTGCGCGCAATGGGCGTTGAGGTGCGTGTGTGTGCTCCGCCGGATCAGGATTTTATGGACTTGCTGGACCGCGCCGGTTTGCCCTTGATACCGGCCTTCTCTTCAGTGCGTGAATGGGTGACCAAGGCGCTGGAGAACAAGGCGGCGGTCGATCTGCCGACGCGTGCCGCCGAGATCGTCGCGGCGCAGTTCGACGCGATCGCCCCGGCGGCTCAGGGGTGTGACCTGATCTTGGCAGCCGGCCTGTTCCCGTCCACCGCGGCGGCACAGTCGGTCGCCGAGCAATTGGGCATCCGTTACGTGTACGCGACCTATTGCCCGCACTGGCTGCCCTCGACGCATCACCGGCCGCACGCCTATCCGGGCCACCCCGTTCCGGCGGAGGTGACCGACAACCGGGTGCTGTGGGACCGGGACATCCAGACCATGGATGCGGTGTTCGGTGGCGGGGTCAATGCGCACCGCACATGGATCGGTTTACCGCCGGTGAACAATGTGCGCGATCATGTCTTTACCGACCGCCCGTGGCTGGCGTCAGATCCGGTCCTGAGCCCATGGCAGCAGACCGACCTGCGCGACGTCGTGCAGAACGGCGCATGGATCCTGCCGGACGAACGCCCGCTGCCGACGGAGCTGCTGGCGTTCCTCGATGCCGGGACCCCGCCGGTCTATGTCGGCTTTGGCAGCATGCCGATGAGCGCTGCCAGGGAGGCCGGAAGAGTGGCGATCGAGGCGATCCGGGCGCAGGGACGCCGCGTACTCCTTTTGCAAGGCTGGGCGGACCTGGCACTGACCGACGACCGGGACGATTGCTTCGTCACCGGAGAGGTCAATCAGCAGGTCTTGTTCGGTCGGGTGGCCGCCGTGGTGCATCATGGCGGCGCCGGCACCACGACGGCGGCGGCGCGAGCGGGTGCGCCTCAGCTGGTCGTGCCGCAGATCGGGGATCAGCCCTATTGGGCCCGCCGGGTGTCCGAACTGGGCATCGGCGCCGGCCATGACGGACCAGCACCAACCTTCGACTCCTTCTCCGCCGCACTCAAAACCGCCCTGGTGCCCAAAACCTGCGCGCGAGCAACCGCCATGGCGGGCACGATCCGCACCGACGGGGCGGCTGTGACCGCGAAGCTGCTGCTCGATATGATCAGCCGATAAAGCCGCAACACCTCCGGGTCGCCTGGCTGCGAAACCGCAGCCGGGCGACCCGGAGACCTGTGTCAGAAGACGGCCTTGGCCGTCGGCTCGCCCATCATCGCCTGGCGCACCAACGGGATCGGCGGACCGCCATATTTCAGGAACTCGTCATGGAATGATTTCCATGCCTTGCGCCCGCCGCGCGTCGCGACCCAATCGTCGCGCAGCTTGCGGATCAGCAGCTTGCCCATGGTGTAGTTGAGATAGGCCGGATCATAGGTGCCGCGCGCCGATTGCTGTTTGGCATTGCCCTCGTCCTGATAGCATTCGTCGACGAACATCTTGCGCGACTGTTCCTGCGTCATGCCGCGCGCATGCAGGCCGATTGCCGAGAGATACCGGCAATTGCGCAGCAGCGCGTTGGACAGCTGCCCGATATGCGTCTCCGCATCGCCATCATTCAGGCCGGCATCCCACATCATCTCCTCGGCATAATGCGCCCAGCCTTCGGCAAAGGCATAGCCGACGAACAGCCGACCGAAGAGCGAGGGCGAGGCATTGGCGTGGCGGAACTGCAGAAAATGACCCGGCATGACTTCGTGCACCGAGGTGAACAGCAGGTCCATCTTGCCCGGCACGAAACCGTCCTGCTCCGCCTTGCTCCAGCTCGGATCGGGCGGCGAGATGTAATAGATCGACGGAATACCCTTCTCGAACGGCCCGGGCGGATCGATATAGGCGGAATTCTGCCGGTTATAGGGCGGACTTTCCTCGACCAGCGCCTGTTCGTTATCGGGAATCGAGACGATATCCTTGGCGATCACGAACGCCTTCAGCAGCGGAATCTGCTTGCGCGCCTCGGCAACGGGCCCGCCTTCGGGCATGTTGGCGTTCATTTTCGCCATGCAGGCGGGAATGGTCGCGCCGGGCGCGAACTGGGCGCAGGCAGCCTTCAGCGCATCCTGATTGCGCTTGAGATCGGCACGCCCCGCCTTCTCGAGCTGGTCGAGCGGCACGTCGACACCCTCGGTCATCTTGATCATGCGCGAGAATTTGTCCGCGCCAAGCGCGAAATCCTGTGTCGCGGTCGCCTTCTGGCTCTCCAGCCAGCTCCCGAGATCCTTCATCGCCTTCGACGCCGGGCCCGCAGCCTCGTCGAACTGCTTTTGCAGCGCGGCGTCCTGCACGCCGGCAAACGCCTTTTTCGCGTCCCCGGTGTAGTAATCGGCAAAGCCGTTGAAGCCCGCGGCGCCGTAATTGATATAGCTCAGCGGCATCGGCGTTTTCAGATTGGCGCGGATATTCGCCGCCGCCGCCGGCACTTTTTGCAGGAAAGCGATCATCGCCTTCATCCGCGTCGGCGCATCGGCATAGTTGCGCGCGATATAGACATTGGGATCGAGCCCGGCACCGACATACCAGGCCGGATTGGTGTGCGGCTGATCCGCATCCTCGAGCCAGAATAGCTTCCCTTCGGCAACGCCGACCAGATAATCGCGTTCGAACGCATCCTGCTTGCCCAGCTTCGCCGCGTCGAAAGCGCGTGCCTTGACGATCGCATCGCGCAGGAAGTCACCCTGCCGCTTCAGCCCCGCCGCACTCCAGTCGCCCAGGCCGCCATCGAAATCATGCCGCCCCTGATAGACTGCATTGGCCGGGTCGATCTTGAACCAGCCCTCAATAAAGGCATCGCGAAAACCAGCCCAATTGGCGGTCGGCAGCGTCAGTTCGATGGTCGTGTTGCTCACCGTCGTGGTTGACGGAGCACACGCAGCAAGCCCGAGGACCGCAATCCCCGCCAGCAATTTCAGTCGCATGAAAATCCTCTCGAGTCGTCGTTGCCGCGATGCTGGCAGGTTGCGATGGCGCGCGCCAGTCCGGCCGGAACCTGCCCCCGAGCCAGCTCGTTCAGCCTGTTCCATCCGAGCGTATCCGGGAGTTTCCCATGCCCTATATCAAGACCCGCGACGGCACCGACCTGTATGTGAAGGATTGGGGCAGCGGCCGGCCGGTGGTGCTGGTCCATGGCTGGCCGCTCTCGGCGGACAGCTGGGATGCACAGGCGCTGGCGCTGGCCGATGCCGGCTTTCGCGCGATCGCCTATGACCGGCGCGGCTTCGGGCGTTCAGATCAGCCGTGGAGCGGCTATGATTATGATACGCTTGCCGATGATCTCGCTGACGTCATGGCGGCAACCGGCGCCGATAACGATGCCGTGCTGGTCGGTTTCTCGATGGGTGGCGGCGAAGTCGCACGGTATATGAGCCGCCATGACAGCAAAGGCGTAGTGGGCGCCGGCCTGATCTCGTCGATCGTGCCTTATATGCTGAAGACCGACGACAATCAGCACGGCGTGCCCGAGGAGCAGCTCCGGGCGATCGGCGATGGGATCCGCAAGGATCGCCATGCCTTCTTCGCGACCTTCTTCAAACAATTCTTCGGGGTCGGCCTGGTCTCGAGCCCGGTCAGTCAGGAAATCCTCGACTGGGCGTGGCAAGTTTCCCGGCTGGCTGGCCTCAAACCGATCCTCGCTTGTGCGGACTCGTTCGGCCATACCGATTTCCGGGCGGACCTGGCGGCGTTCCGCGTGCCTACGCTGGTGCTTCATGGCACCGCCGACCAGATTGTTCCAATCGACGCCACCGGACGAGAAGCGGCAAGAAGCATCGCCGGGGCGCAGCTGGTCGAATATGATGGCGCGCCGCATGGCCTGACCGTCACCGAGAGTGATCGGTTCACCAAGGATCTGCTGACATTTCTTGGCAAGTAGAAGATAGATTATATTGCTTCGCAGCTATTTATATCGAATTGCTGATATTCCATTCGAATCAGCCCCAAGGCTGGACAACCCCGGAGAGTCCTGATGATTCGCACTCGCACCCTGGCGATTTCCCTGATCGCGGCCGCCACCTGGTTGAGCGGCTGCAGCAGCGAGCCAAAAGGTTCGGGCAGCACCAAGGGCGATGGGCAACCAATCCCGGCCGCCTTCGACACCGCCGCCGGTACTCTCTCGGCGCAGGGATGGCGGCTGGCCGAATGTGTCGCGATCGCCGACGACAAGCAGAAACTCGCTTGCTACGCTGCGCTGGGGTTCAAGGAGTCCGGCGATGTCGGCAAGGTAGAGGCGCTCGCCGGTGGGACGGAGATCCTTGCCGGCAAGCGCTGGCAGATCACCGCGCCCAGCCCGGGCGGCAGCGACAGTTTTCAGGGAACCGCCATCCTGACCCTGGCGGGACTGGCGAACGAAGGTCCGATGGCCTTTCGCAATACCCGTATAACGCTGCGATGCCCGGCGAACTGGGGCAGTTCCAGCAATATGAAATGGGCCGCATCGGTCGACCTGCCCTTCGACGTCGCTTACGACACAAATGGCAAGGATCGCGGAACCATGGCGATCGACATCGATGGAAAACCCTTCAAGGCCGTGCAATTCTCGCGGAGCAGCTTCAACGTGGAGGCTGAGAGTGCCGAAGCGTTTCGTGACGCGATCCTTACCGCAAAGAATTTCGCGCTGACGCTGGCGACGCTGGATGGCAAATCGGGGGCGATGAAGACCGAGCTGCCAGCGAGCGGGGAGTCACTCAAGGCCTATTTCGACAAATTCTGCTCGGCCAAGGGCTAGAGCAACATCAGGCTGGGTGGAATTACCCGGCTCCGGACTTGATCCGGGGCTGTCGAAGCTCGTTCTTTCTTGCCGCAGAAGAAGAACGGCCCTTTGACAACCTCAGGGCGAACGGGCGGGAGCAGAGCAACTCGGCTCGAAACCGCCCCAGAGCTTCGGGTCGCCATCGGCGCTAGTCGCACTGTGTTATCCGGTTTTGACATTGAGAAAGAGCGCATCGGTACAAGTCCGGTACGGGATGGCATGCCCAATTCCGTGTCAGGGTTGAATCGCCGCCGGCGACCCCACCGCAAACGGGGGAGATATGTTACACCGGTCGTGTAACATATCTCAGGCCGAGCTACGGCAGAAATTCATATAATATCGTTATATATCAGATACTAGTCCGACACACTCATCAGCCACCGACTAAATGTCGATTGGCCCTAGGGCTGCATCGGCAGGATGACATCGTCGGGATGCGCGACGTTCAGTTTCTTGCGCACCAGCTCATCCACCATGTCCGGGTCGGCCTTTTTCGGATCGAGCAGATTGACCCGGTTCTGCCACTCCGCCCGCTTCTGCTTGAGAGCGGCGAGTTCGACATCGCGCTTGGTCAACTGACGCTTGATATCGCCATAAGCACGCGCGCCATTGGGGCCGAGCACAGCGTAAGTCCCGAACACCGCCATCACGATCAATAGAACCGCCGGGCCCAGGGCCCGGCGGAGCATGAGGCGTAAGGGAGAACGCTTTGTCATTGCGTGATTCTTACTGCACGCGACTCGGGGATCAAGCTTTAATTTACCATCTTACCCGCGCAGCACGTCACGCCCGGCATAACGACCGGCGTCACCCAGTTCTTCCTCGATGCGGATCAGCTGGTTGTATTTGGCCAACCGGTCCGAGCGCGCGAGGCTGCCGGTCTTGATCTGCCCGCAATTGGTCGCGACCGCGAGGTCGGCGATCGTCGAATCCTCGGTCTCGCCCGAGCGATGCGACATCACTGCGGTATAGCCGGCGCGATTGGCCATCGACACCGCCTCCAGCGTTTCGGTCAGCGTGCCGATCTGGTTGACCTTGACCAGCAGCGAGTTAGCCAGGCCATCGGCGATGCCCTGCTTCAGGCGCTTTGGATTGGTCACGAACAGATCGTCGCCGACCAGCTGGACTTTCTTGCCGACCAGGTCGGTCAGCGCTTTCCAACCCTCGAAATCATCCTCTGCCATGCCGTCCTCGATCGAGAAGATCGGATAGCGGCGCGTCAGGTCGGCGAGATACTCCGCCATCTCATGGCTCGACAGGATCCTGTTCTCGCCCGAGATGTCGTACTTTCCGTTCTTGAAGAACTCGGTTGCCGCGCAATCGAGTGCGATCATCACATCGTCACCCGGGGTGTATCCCGCCTTCTCGATCGACGTCATGATGAAATCGAGCGCATCGCTGGTGCTGGCGATGTTGGGGGCAAAGCCGCCTTCGTCGCCGACTGAGGTCGCGAGACCCTTGTCGTGCAGCCCCTTCTTGAGCGTGTGGAAGATTTCGGACCCGCAACGCACCGCCTCGAACAGCGAATCCGCGCCCACCGGAACGATCATGAATTCCTGAAAATCGATTGGATTATCAGCATGTTCTCCACCATTGATGATATTCATCATCGGCACCGGAAGGACGTGTGCGGCGACGCCGCCGACATAGCGATAGAGCGGCAGACCCCGCGCATCGGCGGCAGCCTTGGCCGTCGCCAGGCTTACGCCGAGGATCGCATTGGCACCCAGCCGCGCCTTGTTCGGTGTGCCGTCGAGTTCGATCATCGCGCGATCGACATCGGCCTGATCCTCGGCATCGATGCCGAGCACGACCGAGGCGATCTCCGAATTGACCGCGTCGACCGCCGCCTGCACGCCCTTGCCCAACCAGCGGCTCTTGTCGCCGTCGCGCTTCTCCACGGCTTCATGCGCGCCGGTTGAAGCGCCCGAGGGCACCGCCGCGCGGCCGAAGCTGCCGTCCTCGAGCATGACATCGACTTCGACCGTCGGATTGCCGCGGCTGTCGATGATCTGGCGGGCATGAATGTCGATGATTGCGGTCACGGAACGATCCTTCTAATCGTGGGCGGGCGCCAAGGTTGCGGTGGATGCGGGCCGAGCCTCTATCGGCTAACGGCGCGGGCGGCAATTCGCGGGGGGTCGATGGAACCGGAAGCCATACTGGCCGGTTGATCGACACGAGTATTCGAGAAAGGGTTCACATGGCCGAAGACGCTCCCAAGGCTCCGAAACCGGCCAAGCCGGTGAAGAAGGCCGCCACCACCGCCACGCCTCGGGCGAAAGCGCTGAACGGTGCCGTCGCGGCCAAGCCGACCCCCAAGCCAAAGCCCGCAAAACCTCTGAAAGGCCCGACCGTGGACCCCATCGAAAATCCGAAGACGACCACCAGCAAGGCTGCGAACGACACCAACCCGATCTCGGCGCAGGCATTGAAGGACGGTGCTGCAAAAATCACCAAGGACGCCGGCAACAAGGCACGCAGCTATGCCGAGGACGGCAAAGCGCGCGCAGGCGGTGCGCTCGACGAATTATCGAAGATGATCAACGATGCCGCCGGCACCGTCGATGAGAAGATCGGTGCGCAATATGGCCAATATGCCCGCACCGCCGCCGAAGCGGTGTCGGGCTTTTCCGAATCGCTCAAGGCGAAGGAAATCGACGACCTGATCGCCGATGCGCGCGGTTTCGTGAAAAAGAGCCCGGTGATCGCGATCGGTACGGCTGCAGCGATCGGCTTCGTCCTGGTCCGCCTGATTAAATCGGGCATCGACGCCGCAGACCGCACAACCGACAACAAGGCTTAGCCTCGGGCTCAATTCGGGCAGCGCCAGGTTTCAGGGGGTAACATGGACGATCAGCCGTCGCCCGACGAGAACAGCATCGCAGGGCTGTTCTCGCGGTTGATCGACGACGCCGAGCGGTTCGTACGAGCCGAGATTCGGCTATACCGCGCGCAGTTGTTCGATCGGATTGGCGATGCCAAGGCCGCGATCCTGCTCGGCGTGACGGCCTTTCTGCTTGCCCAGAGCGCCTTTATCGCGCTGTTTGTCGGACTGGTGCTGATCCTGGCACGTGCGATCGGGCCGGCCTGGGCGATTGTCATCGTTATCGGGTCAGGCCTGGCCATCGCCGCCGTGCTGGTGAAGATCGCGATCGACAAGATCCGCAAGGTCACCGCGATCAAGGATCACGCGGAATGAGCGTCGAGACCGAAACCGACGAGCCGGACCTTGCTTTCGCGAAGAAGCGCTCGGCGGAAGCGCGCGAGAAGCTCGCCGGCACGCTGGTCGAACTCCAGGCACGCCTCAACCCCAAGGCGCTGGCGCGCGAAGCAATCCAGGAGTTGAAGGAAGCGGGGCAGGAAATGGCGCGCGAGGGCCTGGAGGCGGCGAAACGTCACCCCCTGACACTGGCGGGCGCGGCGACCGCTGTCGGAATCTTCCTGGCACGCAAGCCGCTGTCGAAGCTGATCAGCGAATTCGGCGAAACCCAAGCCGAAACCACCACTCGCGAGCCGGCGGGCGATGCAACCCCTGCCCCGCCGACGAGTTTGACCAAGGAACGGGCCGGCGCCCGTGGCAAGAGGACAAAACCATGACCGACGCGACCCCCAACACTGCCGCTCGCCCTGCCCCGAAGCGCAGCACGATCGAAAAAACCTATGACAAGGCCGCCAAGGCGATCGACAAGGGCCGGAAAACCGCGCTGAAGACCGCTCGCTCGACCGCCGAGAGCCTTGAAGCCAACCCGATGACGCTGCTCGCCGGCGGCATCGCGCTGGGTGCAGTGATCGGTGCGCTGGTCCCGCGCAGCGAGCGCGAAGGCAAATTACTGGCACCGGTCGGCAAGCGCATCACCGACACCGCGGGCGCGGCCGCCAAGGCAGCACGCGATGCCGGCAAAGCTGAACTGGATTCGCTCGGGCTGAACAAGGCAGCTGCACGAGATCAGGCGGGCAAGTTGCTCGGCGGCGTCGTGAAGGCGCTGGCGACGGCAGGCGCCGCCGCGGCCCAGACGGCGAAAACGAAGGAATAGCACTTCAATAGCTGGAAGCCTCGCTCTAAGGACATGCGCGACTCCTCTCCCTGGGCACGCATATCATGAGCAAACTCCACCTCGTCTTCGGCGGCCGCGTCAGCGACCCGCGCACTCTCGACTTCGACGATCTCGATTCGATCGAGATCGTCGGTGTGTTCCCGGACTATAAAAGCGCGGAAAAAGCATGGCGCTCGGCGGCACAGCGGACCGTCGACGATGCCGAGATGAAATATGTCGTGGTGCACCTGCACCGGCTGCTCCAGCCGGACCTGATGTCACCGCCCGCGGCGTAGGTTTGAGCCAGAGCATCGACCTGGCCGGAATCCCCTCCATCCGTTCGGGCTGACACCGTCAAAGCCCATGCGCTGCGCGTACTCTTCGACCGGCTCAGGGCGAACGGAAGGGGTAGATCAGCTCAGCTCGGGAACGCTTTGACGAGCCACGTTCACGTCACGCGCGGCGATATTGCCATTTGAGCAGCGGCCGCGCCAGCGCGACACCGGCGGCGAGGCCGCCGAGCGGTTCGATGATCGAAACGGACAGCTCGAAGCTCTGTGCGATGAGCGAAAAGACCAGCTGGATGCCGAGCCAGACGCCGGCCAGCATCGCGATCTGCACCCAGCGGCTCTTGCCATGGCCGATCGGGATGGCGCCGGGCACACCGTAGAGCATGAAATAAGCGCCGATGACCGCAAAGACGGCCGGTTCGAGCCCGGCGCTCGGCAGCAGCGAACCGGGCGTCAGCACGAGGCGCGCGAGCGCGCCGGCATAAGCCCCGGCGAGGAGAAGAATACCCAGCCCGACCGGCCGCAACGCCTTTTCGACATAGCGGCCAGCGATCAGCAGGAAGATCAGGTTGAAGGTCGCAGAGACGAAGTCGCGCGCCAGAAACGCCGATGCCAGCGGCGACAGCCATGACCGAACCGGGTCGTCGCGCCAGCCGCTGGCCACGAAATCTCGCGGAATGAAGCCGAACATCATCGACGCCTCGGCCAGGCCGATCACGGCGAAAGCGAACAGCAGTACGAAGACCGAAAACGCGATCAGCGCATCGGTGAAGCGTCCGCGCGGAAGGTCGATCCCGTTCAGATGAATTCGATCTTCGACACGACGTACCAGCGGTCGCCCGACGGTACGGTCACTTCGACCTCTTCATCGACCTTGCGGCCGATCAATCCACGCCCGAGCGGCGAATTGTACGAGATGCGCCCGCCCTTGGCATCCGCCTCGGTCTGACCGACGATCTGGTACTTCACCGGCTTTTCGTCCTCGTCGAGCAAGGTCACGGTCGCGCCGAACACGACCTTGTCGCCCGACAATTCCTTCGGGTCGATGACCTGCGCGCGGGACAATTTATCCTCGATATCGCTGATCGACGCCTCGATCTGGCCCTGCCGCTCCTTGGCGGCATGATATTCGGCATTTTCGGAAAGGTCGCCATGGGCGCGCGCTTCCTCGATCGCGTCGACGATCTGGGGGCGCTCCGCCTTAAGCCGTTTCAGGTCCGCATTGAGCTTCTCATAGCCCTCTTGCAGCATCGGCATCTTTTCGACGGTAGCCATCCCTCTAGTCCTTCGTCTTCAAAAATTCCCCGTTGGCCGACCCTGATGGGCCCGCCCGCACGTTGTTCTCATGTGGGGAATTAGTTGTGCGAGTGCGAATAATAGGATTGCAGAGGCCGTACTTCAAGGTCGTGCGTTGCAAGAGCCGCAATCGCCTGTGCCGCTTCGACACTTGCAGGGGCTGTGGTGAAGTGCGGAATCTTCTGCACCAGTGCTGCCGCGCGGATCGGTTGCGAGTCCTTGAGCGATTGCCAGCCCTCGGTGGTATTGAACACCAGGTCGATATCGCCGTCCTTCATCCGGTCGACGATATGCGGCCGCCCCTGCGCCACCTTGTTGATGCGCTCGACCGGTACGCCGTTCGCTTCGAGGAAAGCCGCAGTGCCGTCCGTCGCGACGATCCGGAAACCCTGCTCGGCAAGCAGCTTGGCCCCGGGCAGAATGACTGACTTGTCGCTTGGCTTGACGCTGATGAACACGGTACCCGAGCGAGGCAATATGGTCCCGGCCCCGAGCTCTGCTTTTGCAAATGCGATCGAAAAATTGCTATCGATTCCCATCACTTCGCCGGTAGACTTCATTTCCGGTGAGAGAACAGGATCGACCCCGGGGAAACGGTTGAACGGGAAAACCGCTTCCTTGACCGCGAAATAATCGATGTGGCGATCGATCTTGGGCAGGTCGGCGAGCTTCTCCCCCGCCATCACCCGCGCCGCGATCTTGGCGACCGGCGCACCGATCGCCTTGGCGACGAACGGCACGGTACGGCTGGCGCGCGGATTGACTTCGATCAGATAGACCAGGCCGTCCTTGACCGCGAACTGGATGTTCATCAGCCCGACCACCGACAGCGCATGCGCCAGCGCGATCGTCTGGCGCTCGATCTCGGCAATGACCGCTTCGGACAGGCTATAGGGCGGGATCGAGCAGGCGCTGTCGCCCGAATGGACGCCGGCTTCCTCGATATGCTGGAGCACGCCGGCGACCGTCACATCGGTGCCGTCGCAGATCGCATCGACATCGACCTCGACCGCATCCCGCAGATACTGGTCGATCAGCACGGGCGAGTCGCCCGACACCTGCACCGCGGTCTGGATGTAATCGTCGAGCTGGATCGGCGAATCGACGATTTCCATCGCGCGACCACCAAGGACATAGCTTGGCCGCATCAGCACCGGGTAGCCGATCCGTTCGGCGACGGCGATCGCCTCGTCGCGGCTGCGCGCGATGCCGTTGGCGGGCTGACGCAAGCCGAGTTTGGTGACGAGAGCGGAGAAACGCTCGCGATCCTCGGCCAGGTCGATCGCGTCGGGACTCGTGCCGAGGATCGGGATACCGGCCTGTTCAAGCGCATGCGCGAGGTTCAGCGGGGTCTGGCCGCCGAACTGGACGATCACGCCGACCAGCGTGCCCTTTTGCTGCTCGACATGAAGGATTTCGAGTACATCCTCAGCAGTCAGCGGCTCGAAATAGAGCCGGTCCGACGTGTCGTAATCGGTCGACACGGTTTCCGGGTTGCAGTTGACCATGATGGTCTCATAGCCCGCCTCTTCCAGCGCGAAGCAGGCATGGCAGCAGCAATAATCGAACTCGATCCCCTGCCCGATCCGGTTCGGCCCGCCGCCGAGGATGACGACTTTCTTGCGATCGCTCGGCTGGCTTTCGCATTCCGGTTCGCCGAAGCTCGGCGCTTCGTAGGATGAATACATATAGGGTGTTTTCGCGTCGAACTCTGCAGCGCAGGTATCGATACGCTTGAACACCGGGCGCACGCCGAGCTTGTGACGCAAAGCGCGCACTTCGTCCTCGGTCACGCCGCCGGTCATCGCCTTGACCGCCTCATGGATCAGGCCCGAGCCGCGCGCGATGCCACGCTCGCTGCCGCCGCGCAGATTGGCCGATTTGAGCGCGAGATAGGCCAGGCGCTTATCGCTGAAGCCCATCGACTTGAGCTTGCGCAAGCCGGCCGCGTCGCGCGGCAGGCCGTTCGAGCAGACTTGCTCCTCCGCCGCGATGATCTCGGCGATGCGCTCCAGGAACCACGGGTCGTACTTGGCGATCGCATGCACCTCGGCGACGGTGAAGCCCTCGCGCAGCGCCTGCGCCGCGACCAGCAGCCGGTCGGGCGTAGCGCGGGCCAGCGCAGCCTCGATCTCGGCGCGCGGTGCGCCCTGCAGCGCCTCGACCATGTTGAAGCCGCTCAGACCGGTTTCCAGGCCGCGCAGCGCCTTCTGCATCGATTCATGGATGTTGCGGCCGATCGCCATCACTTCGCCGACCGATTTCATCGCAGTCGACAGGATCGGTTCTGCGCCTTTGAACTTCTCGAACGCGAAGCGCGGAATCTTGGTCACGACATAGTCGATCGTGGGTTCGAACGAAGCCGGGGTCGCGCCGGTGATGTCGTTCATGATCTCGTCGAGCGTATAGCCGACCGCCAGCTTCGCCGCGACCTTGGCGATCGGGAAGCCGGTCGCCTTGGAGGCCAGCGCGGACGAACGGGACACGCGCGGGTTCATCTCGATCACGATCAGGCGACCGTCCTTCGGGTTGACCGCGAACTGCACGTTCGAGCCGCCGGTCTCGACGCCGATCTCGCGCAGGCACGCGATGCTCGCGTTGCGCATGATCTGATATTCCTTGTCGGTCAGCGTCAGCGCCGGCGCGACGGTGATGGAATCTCCGGTATGGACGCCCATCGGATCGATATTCTCGATCGAACAGATGATGATGCAATTGTCGTTGCGGTCGCGCACGACCTCCATCTCATATTCTTTCCACCCGAGCAGCGATTCCTCGATCAGCACTTCGGTGGTCGGGGAAGCATCGAGACCCTTGCGGACGATCTCCTCGAATTCTTCGCGATTATAGGCGATCCCGCCGCCCGAGCCGCCCATGGTGAAGCTGGGGCGGATGATCGCCGGCAAGCCGGTGCGTTCCAGCCCCGCAAGCGCCTCATCGATGGTATGCGCGATCGCCGAGCGTGCGCTTTCCAGCCCGATGCGGTCCATCGCCTCGCGGAATTTCTGCCGGTCTTCGGCCTTGTCGATCGCCTCGGCATCGGCGCCGATCATCTGCACGCCGTATTTTTCCAGAGTACCGTCGTTGAACAGCGCCAGCGCAGTGTTGAGCGCAGTCTGCCCGCCCATCGTCGGCAGCACCGCGTCGGGGCGTTCCTTGGCGATGATCTTGGCGACGATCTCGGGCGTGATCGGCTCGACATAGGTCGCGTCGGCCAGCTCGGGATCGGTCATGATCGTTGCCGGGTTCGAATTGACCAGGATGATGCGATAGCCCTCCTCGCGCAGCGCCTTGATCGCCTGCGTGCCGGAATAATCGAACTCGCACGCCTGGCCGATCACGATCGGGCCAGCGCCAATGACGAGGATGGAGGAGATGTCAGTGCGTTTTGGCATTAAAAAACTAGCCCGCTGATAAGCTTCCAAAGGTGTTTTGCTGCTTCCGCCACTACTGTTCCCGCGGCTTTTTCTATCAGCCAGCGCAATGTACTACTCAAAAGCCGAATAAATGGCTTAACTCTCAACCTTCCAGCTGCAAGCAATATCGATGCAGCTTTCAATTCCGCCTGAATAACAATTTTATCATCACCCAACTTGTCTCCGACTTCATTATTTCTATCGATTTCTTTTGATAGATCATCAAGTGTAGAAATAGCGCCTACGACTGAGGCATCATGCATATCTAAAGAAATAGTTCGAGCTTGGGTTTGACGTAAGTCAGCGTCACTAGGCAGTATAATTTCACTATCGTCGGGCTCTGTTTTTAAATTCTGCAGAGCCTTATTCAGCCAAACTGCACCGAAATCAGAATACTTCTGCAGAACAGGAATGGATTTCAAAAGATAAAACTCTGTATAATCACCGCTTTCCAATGCATCGGATTCATTAAAGAGCCCATCCCGCTGCATCTGCCTGGATAATAGACGCCCCTGTTCTGCGGCCATGGAAACGAGCCCACTCAGACCCGCGCCGTTAATTCTATAAAACTTACCCGCAAAATCATCGCTAGCGATCGTCGCCAAACCAGTCTCCACAAGAATATTCAACGCGGCCGATGCAATGAGCTCTGAAACGTCGAAATCCACGGCGGCAGTTGCCAACTCCGAGATAGTATCAACGTCCCCCCTAATGACCCCCTGCTCTTCGACTGACTGAGCATAGTTAATAAGCGCCGCAGCAATATATGGTATGGCTCTTGCAGTTGTCATAGCAACGACCCAACGAACTTCTCGAACAGATACAGGCTATCCTGAGGCCCCGGGCTCGCCTCGGGATGATATTGCACGCTGAACGCCGGCCGGTCGGTCAGTTCGAAGCCGGCATTGCTGCCGTCGAACAGCGACACATGCGTCTCGCGCGCCGTCGCGGGCAGCGTTTCGCTCATCACCGCAAAGCCGTGGTTCATCGAGGTGATCTCGACCGCGCCGTCGCTCAGCCGCTTGACCGGGTGGTTGGCGCCGCGATGCCCTTGGAACATCTTGGTCGTCTCCGCACCGACCGCGAGCCCGAGCAGCTGGTGACCGAGGCAGATTCCGAACAGCGGGATGCGCGTTTCGAGCAATTGCCGGATCACCGGCACCGCATATTCGCCAGTCGCGGCGGGATCGCCCGGGCCATTCGACAGGAAGATGCCATCGGGCTTGAGCGCCATGACCTGATCGAAGGTTGCGGTGGCGGGAAGGACGCTGACCTTCGCGCCGGCTTTGACGAGGTTGCGGTAGATGTTGCGCTTGGCGCCATAGTCGATCGCGACGACATGGGGGCGGGCCTCAGCGCCTGATGCGTTGTCATAGCCGAACCCAAGCCGCCAGATGCCGCCTTCCCAGCCATAATGCGTCTCGGTCGTGACCTCGATCGCGAGGTCCATGCCTTCAAGCCCGGGCCAGGCGCGCGCCATTTCCAGCAGCTTCGGGATATCGAATTCGCCCGTCGCGGAATGCGCGATCACGCCGTTCGGCGCACCGCCGGTGCGGATGCGGCGCGTGAGCGCGCGCGTGTCGACCCCGGCCAGGCCGATCCGGTCATGCGTCTTCATCCAGCTGTCGAGCCGCTCGACCGAGCGAAAATTGGACGGCTCGGTCACGTCCTCGCGCACGATGATGCCGAGCGCATGCGGGTCGTTAGCCTCGAGATCCTCGGGGTTGGCGCCGACATTGCCGATATGCGGAAAGGTGAAGGTGATGATCTGCCCGGCAAAGGAGGGGTCGGTCATCACCTCCTGATACCCGGTCATCGCGGTATGGAAGCACACTTCGCCCACCGCGACGCCTTCGGCACCGAATCCTCGCCCCCATGCGACGTCTCCGGATGCGAGGACCAAGACCCCCGTGGCTCCTTCAGGCGCAGCAATAGGTTTGGCGTCGGCCATCGTGGCGGGCACTCCATGGGGTTTCAATGTCGCTAAGGGGCGGGAGCTAGAGGCGCGAGCCCGATGCGTCAATCTGTTAAAGACATGACGGTTCGGCTAGGCGTCGAGATTGCCTTCGAAGGACGTTAAAATGATTCGCGACGACATCAAGACCGCCCTCGTCACCGCCATGAAGGGCGGGGACAAGGCCGGTACCGCCACGCTCCGCCTCGTTCAGTCGCAGATCAAGAATCGCGACATCGAAGCGCGGGTCGGCAAGGCGCCCGAGAGCGACGATGCGCTGGTCGTCGAAGTCCTGCAGAAAATGGTCAAGCAGCGCCGCGAATCGATCGACATGTTCGTGAAGGGCGGGCGCCAGGAACTGGCCGATGCGGAAGCGGCTGAGATCGCAGTGATCGAGGCTTTCCTGCCGCAGCAGATGAGCGAGACGGATACCAGCGCCGCGATCGAGGCGATCAAGGCGGAGTTGGGCGCCAGCGGCATGAAGGATATGGGCCGGGTGATGGCGGAGTTGAAGGCGCGGCATGCGACGACGCTGGATATGAGCAAGGCGAGCGGCCTGGTGAAGGCGGCTTTGTCGTAAATGGACAACGACGCCCTTCTTCCTCCCCTCCCGCTTGCGGGAGGGGATCGAGGGGTGGGCTCTCGGTTTCGGCTGGGAAGGCCGACCGCAAGGGCGCGTGACCTGCGCAACAACGCGACGCTGCATGAGCAGATGCTGTGGCAGCAGCTTAAAGGTGGGCGGTTGAATGGCCTCAAATTCAGCCGCCAGATACCGATCGCTGGATATTTCGCCGATTTCGTTTGCCGATCATGCAAATTGGTCCTCGAACTGGATGGCAGCCAGCATGCCGATGCAGCAATGCATGACGAAGCGCGGACTCGAGCGATCGAGGCCGCAGGCTATCGCGTTATCCGGTTCTGGAACAATGACCTGAATGAGAACATGGACGGTGTTCTGGAAAATATCGTGAACGCGGCGATGGTGGCTGACCGCGAGCCCGCCCCTGCCCCTCCCGCAAGCGGGAGGGGTGAAACAAAATGACCCTCACCCCGCAATTCCTCGACGAACTCCGCGCCCGCACCCTGCTGTCCGCGCTGATCGGCCGCACCACCAAGCTGCAAAAGGCGGGCAAGGAATACCGCGCCTGCTGCCCGTTCCATAACGAGAAGACGCCGAGCTTCTACGTCAATGACGACAAGGGCTTCTACCATTGCTTCGGCTGCTCGGCGCATGGCGATGCGATCAAATGGCTGACCGACCAGCGCGGCCTACCCTTCATGGACGCGGTGAAGGAGCTCGCCCAGGCTGCAGGCATGGAATTGCCGGCGATGGACCGGCAATCGGCGGAAAAGGCCGAGCGCGCCAAGGGGCTGCATGAAGTCTGCGCCGATGCCGCAAGCTGGTTCACCGATCAGTTGAACGGCATCGGCGGCGCCGAAGCCCGTACGATCCTGGAGAGGCGCGGCATCAAGGCGTCGACCGCCAAGGAATTCGCGCTCGGCTTTGCGCCCGATTCGCGGGGGAAGCTCAAGGATGCGCTCAAGGAGTATGGCGACCCGTTATTGGTCGAATCTGGCCTGCTGATCTCGGTCGAAGGCAAGGATCCGTACGATCGCTTTCGCGGGCGGCTGATGATCCCGATCCGCGACCCGCGCGGACGCACCGTCGCATTCGGTGGACGGATCATTGGTGATGGCGAGCCGAAATATCTCAACTCCCCGGAAACGCCGCTCTTCGACAAGGGCCGCACGCTCTACAATCTCGACAAGGCGGCCGCCGCAAGCCGCAAAGCAGGCCGCGTGCTGGTCGTCGAGGGCTATATGGATGTCATCGCTCTCGCTCAGGCCGGGTTCGGCGAGGCAGTCGCCCCGCTCGGCACCGCGCTGACCGAGGCGCAGCTCGAACGGCTATGGCGCCTTTCCGATGTACCGATCCTGTGCTTCGATGGCGATTCGGCGGGGCAAAAAGCGGCAATCCGCGCCGCCAACCGGGCAATGCCGATGCTCGGGCCGGGCCGCAGCCTCGCCTTCGTCACCCTGCCACAGGGTCAGGATCCCGATGATCTGGTCCGCGCCAAGGGGCCGGCCGCTTTCGAAGCGCTGGTTCAGGCCGCTGAACCTCTGGTCGATCGCCTATGGAACCATGAACGCGACGCGGAGCCGCTCGACACGCCCGAACAGAAGGCGGGCTTCAAACGCCGCTTCACCGAGCTCGCCAATGCGATCGCTGACCAGGACGTCCGCACCGAATATCTCGCCGAATTCCGCCGCCGCTTCGACAAGATGTACGAGAAGGAACGCAAGGAATGGACTCCCCGCCCGCCTTTCGTACCGGGCAAGCGCGGTGGTCCGCGAGATAAATGGAAACCGCCGGTGGGCCCGGTGACGGACTATGCGAAAAGCGTCGGCGCCACGGGCATCGACCGCATCCTCGCCAAGGCAATTCTGGCCGGTCTGATCCGTCACCCGGCCGAGATCGCACGCCATATGGAGGTGCTGGGATCACTCAAACTGGCCGACGAAGCGCTCGCCAAATTGTTCGAGGCGGTGGTGAATCTGGCGATTAAAGATGCAAATAATGGCGGAGCGCTTGATAGCGAGGGCCTTCTCACCATATTGGCCTCATCTGAATTTGATATAATCGCGCATGATCTTCTGCGGGCCGACCAATTATCGTGTTCGTTTACGCAAAAGGATGCCGAGCCACAACGGGCTCGCGAAGACCTCGACGAGGCGATCGCGATCCTGGTGTCTCGACCCGAAGTGGATGCGGCACTGGCCGAGGCGACGGCGACGATGAAGGCGCACTATTCGGATACCTCGTTCGATTGGGACGGGGCGTTCGAAAAGCAGGTCGCGCTGGTGAAGGAACAACAGGCGCTTGACGCTCGGCTTGCAAATCTAGTGCAGGCGAACGAAGACGCCAGAGCTTTTAGTACCGAGGGCAATGAATGACTGATACGACCGAGACGACCGATGCGCCGTTGATCGATCTTAACGACGCGTCGATCAAGAAGCTGGTCGCACGCGCCAAGAAGCGTGGGTACATCACGTACGAGCAGCTCAACGAGGCGCTGCCGCAGGATCAGATGTCATCCGATCAGCTCGAGGACGTCATGTCCGCGCTGAACGAGATGGGCGTCAACATCGTCGAAAATGACGAAGCCGGCGAGGATGGCGAGGATAACGAGCAGGCCGAGGACGAGGTCGAATCGGTCGATACCGCCGAGGAAAGCGCGCCCTCGCTCGACGTGAAGAAGAAAGAAGTCATCGATCGTACCGACGATCCGGTGCGGATGTACCTGCGCGAGATGGGCGCGGTCGAACTGCTCAGCCGCGAGGGCGAAATCGCCATCGCCAAGCGCATCGAGGCCGGCCGCGACACGATGATTCTGGGTCTGTGCGAAAGCCCGATCACCTTCAACGCGATTATCGACTGGTCGAACGCACTCAACGAGGGCACGATGCAGCTGCGCGAGATCCTCGATCTCGATGCCATGCTTTCCAAGGACCCGGCCCCCGAATCGCTGACCGACGACGAGGATGGCGAAGGATCGGGCGAGATTTCCGAAAAGACCGCCGGCCCTTCCTTCAAGGAAGAAGAGGAGCCTGAAGAGGCGCCCGCCGACGAGGACGAGGATTCGATGACCGAGCGGCGCACGCCGCGTCCGTCCGATGACGAGGAGGAGGACAACACCCTCAGCCTCGCGCAGATGGAAGAGCAGTTGAAGCCGCAGGCGCTGGAGCGCTTTGCGAGCATCACCGCGCTGTACAAGAAATTCTCCAAGGTGCAGCAGCAACGCTTGGAGGCGATGAGCGCCGGCGGCGAACTGTCGGCCGCGGATGAGCGTAAATATCACAAGCTGCGTGAAGACCTCACCGCCGAGGTCGAGAGCGTCCAGTTCCATAACGCCAAGATCGAATATCTCGTCGATCAGCTTTATGCCTTCAACCGGCGCCTCACCGCGCTGGGCGGGCAGATGCTGCGCCTTGCCGAGCGCCACAAGGTGCCGCGCAAGGATTTCCTCGACCGCTATATCGGCCACGAACTGGACGAGCAGTGGATTGCGGGTCTCGGCAAGCTCGACAAGAAATGGACCGCGTTCGTCGAGAATGAGAGCGACGCCGTCGACCGGATTCGCATGGAGATCGCCGAGATCAGCCAGGCGACCGGCATGAGCCTCGCCGAGTTCCGCCGCATCGTCAACATGGTGCAGAAGGGCGAGCGCGAGGCGCGTATCGCCAAGAAGGAAATGGTCGAGGCGAACCTCCGCCTCGTCATCTCGATCGCCAAGAAATACACCAATCGCGGCCTGCAATTCCTGGATCTGATCCAGGAGGGCAATATCGGCCTGATGAAGGCGGTGGATAAGTTCGAATATCGCCGCGGCTACAAGTTCAGCACCTATGCGACCTGGTGGATCCGTCAGGCGATCACACGCTCGATCGCCGATCAGGCGCGCACCATCCGTATTCCGGTGCACATGATCGAGACGATCAACAAGCTGGTGCGGACCAGCCGCCAGTTCCTCCACGAGCAGGGCCGTGAGCCCACGCCCGAGGAAATGGCCGAGCGCCTGTCGATGCCGCTCGAAAAGGTCCGCAAGGTGATGAAGATCGCCAAGGAGCCGATCAGCCTCGAAACGCCGATCGGCGACGAGGAAGATTCGCATCTCGGCGACTTCATCGAGGACAAGAACGCGATCATCCCGGTCGATGCGGCGATCCAGGCCAATCTCAAGGAAACCGTCACGCGGGTCCTGGCCAGCTTGACCCCGCGCGAGGAACGCGTGCTGCGCATGCGCTTCGGCATCGGCATGAATACCGATCACACGCTGGAAGAGGTGGGCCAGCAATTCAGCGTGACGCGCGAGCGTATTCGCCAGATCGAAGCCAAGGCACTGCGCAAGCTCAAGCATCCGAGCCGTTCGCGGAAAATGCGCAGCTTCCTCGACCAGTAATGGCCCTGGCCGGCGGGTGAGCTTGTCCAAGCGACAAGCACATCCGCCGCCGATCCGATCGCATCGGCAAACGGCCCGGATGAATAACGGCGCACGGCGACTATGCCGGTGCGCCGTCTTTATGTTACGGATGTCCAGGCGAAGCGTGCAGCGGTCACGCAATCTCTCGTCAGTTCGGCGCAGATCATAGATCGAGGCGCTCGCAATCGGGGAGAAGTGCGCCCCGGCGGAAGGGGACCATTCTTCCGCCGGGACCGGGCACGCCTCCGGAGGGTGGCGACGTGCCGCTTTTTCCGTCGGAAGCGCGGGACCTGCTATCCCGACGGAAACCCTGAAACTTGGTGGGTGGTATCTGAAGTGCCCCGCTTTCCCTCTTGTCTTGATCGAGTTTTAGCGGCGCCTATTTACCATTGCGCCACCGGACAATGGTTCCGAATCCCATGATTCACGGCCGGGCGGCGTTGAAATCGCGGCAAATTCGGGATGAATTATATCCGTTTTGGAGGTTCCTCCCGGTAACCATGTAAAATACTCAACCGGATCGGATCAGTAGCCTTGCAGTTGCGGCAATAAGCGCCGCTTGTTCAGGTTCCCAAGAAAGGGAGCAATGACATGACCGCATCTGCCCAAGTCATTCCGTTTGATCCCCCGCGCGACCATATCGTCACGGCATCGGATCTGGTGCGTCACTTTGGAGTCTGGCAGGAGCGAGCGATACGCTCGCCGGTTTATATCCTGCATCGCGGACGGCCGCGGCTGATCCTGACATCGATCGACGTCATGGATGCCCTTTGCGCACCCCATGCGGCCGGTGCCGGCGGCAATGATCCGGCGAGCGCCGCATTGCTCGACTCGGTCGATGACATGGTCATTCTTGCCGATCAGGATCTGCGTGTGACCGCCGCAAGCCGGTCCGCGCGCTGTTATTTCGGCACAGCGGTCGATCCCGGCCATTCGATCGATGCGCTGGGACCCGACGCCGCGCGTCAATTTCTCGCCGAGGCAATCCACCGCGTCGCGGCATCGGGCCTGACCGAGTCGCTGGACCTGCCGTCGATCCGTTACGGCAATCGTAGCCTGACCATTTCGATCCAGCCGCATCCGGGCGGCGTTGCACTGTTTGTCCACGACGTCACGATCGCCAGCGACCTGCGCGACGCGGAGGCCGAACGCCACGCAACCAGCGAGACAATTGCCGCCATTCCCGGCATCGCCAGCGCGCGAATCAACCTGCGTGGCTACCTCGATCACCCCGAAGCCCCACTCGCCAGGCTTTCCGGCTTGTCTATCGATGCATTGTCGAGCGTTCGCTTCGTAACCTTGCTCGACATCGCTTCCCGAGTCGGGGTTGCGGAAGCGATCGAAGCGGTGATCGCCGGCGGCCATCCCAAGGCCGTCTCCGCCACCATGCTGGTCAATCGGGGTGAGGCGGTGCCGGTACAGATCGGCCTGGCGGCGCTCCGACGCGGTGCGGCGATCGAGGCGGTGTCGGCGATGATCGTTTCCCGACACTCTGGTTGAGACAGGATTAATCGCCAGTACACCAGGTCTTTACGTGCTTCGGTATATCCCCTGACCCGACAGAGAAGCACGAACCGGAATGATCCGGTTCGCGCATTGGAAATTCGGGGGATCATGGCTTTTGATTCGGCTCATAGCGTAAGGCGGGACAGCGGCTGGGGCATCATCGCCTCGCTTGCCGACGCCGATGGCAGCGCGACGCACCCGATGCCGCGGACGCTCGGTAACCGGCATGTGGCGGTACGCGATTTCGCGGACTGCGTTCATGCGCTTTGCGCCCTGCATGGCCGCCATCCCGGCGTGATCGATCTTGCTGCCGATCGTAATGTGCAACCCCTTGCCCAGGACTGGTTGATCGAGGCGGCCGAAGGATTCGCCGTCGAACGCACGTATCTCGCCACGCTGACCGCTGCTGCAGGCCCCCTGCCCTCAACCCCGGGCCAGGCCGAGTCGGAAGCCGCCGTGATCGGTCAGCGTCATGCACTGGAGATGCTCGCCCAGTCCGACCGCGCGGGATGCGCGACCGGCGCGGCGATCGCACTGGTGCTCGACTGGGCGACGATCCGGATGACACTTGATGCCGCCGCCAATCGCTTTGGGGTCACGCCACCTGCATCGGCGCTACCGATCGAGGCGGAAATCGCCACCGTCGCCGCGTCCCTTGGCGACACACCCGGTGTCGAGCGGGCGATGGCGTTCGGCGCGCAGCAGTTGCTGGCGCAGCATCGCGGGCTGTGGGACCTGCTCGAAGCACGTGCGAGCGCGCGCAACCATCTCTGACATTTGAATCGCGCGCTTGCGCCAAGAGCCGAATTCCCTCTATCGCCAAACCCGGTATTCAAATGAAACGGGATTGCGGCATGAAGCGCTTCGAGGGCACCCAAAGTTATGTCGCGACCGACGATCTGAAGGTCGCGGTCAACGCGGCGGTCACGCTGCGTCGCCCGCTGCTGGTCAAGGGCGAACCCGGCACCGGCAAAACCGTCCTCGCTTATGAAATCGCCAACGCGATCGATGCCGAGTTGATTGAGTGGAACATCAAATCCACGACAAAGGCACAGCAGGGTCTTTATGAATATGACGCGGTCGCTCGCCTGCGTGACGGTCAGCTCGGCGACGAGCGGGTCCATGATATTTCAAACTATATTCGCCGCGGCAAATTATGGGAGGCGTTCACGCGCCCCAAGCCGCCGGTGCTGCTGATCGACGAAATCGACAAGGCCGACATCGAATTCCCCAACGATCTGCTCCAGGAGCTCGATCGTATGGAATTTCATGTCTACGAGACCAAGGAGACGGTGAAAGCGGCGGAACGCCCGATCGTCGTGATCACCTCGAACAATGAAAAAGAGTTGCCCGACGCCTTCCTGCGCCGCTGCTTTTTCCACTACATCAAATTTCCCGACCGCGACACGATGCAGGCGATCATCGACGTCCATTTCCCCGGCATCCAGAAGATCCTGGTCAACAAGGCGATGGACATCTTCTACGACGTGCGCGACGTGCCGGGCCTGAAGAAGAAGCCGAGCACCAGCGAATTGCTCGACTGGCTCAAACTGCTGCTGCACGAGGACATGCCGCTCGATGTGCTGCAGAACCGCGACCCGACCAAGGCGATCCCGCCGCTGCACGGCGCATTGCTCAAGAACGAGCAGGATGTGATGCTGTTCGAACGGCTGGCCTTCATGGCCAAGCGTCAGCAGAACAAGGGGTAATCTGCCTCGCCCTGCCAACTATGGTCAGGGCATGACGTTCGGCCGACAATATATGACGTTTGGCCGACATGCCGGTACCCATGCCCGCGATCGACCTATGCAGACACCCTGATCAGGGAGGTTTGCCGTGCGTTTTCCACAATTGTCGTTGGCCGCGCTGGCCACTCTTCTCGTGGCGGCACCAACAGTTGCAGGGGCAGTCGCAGGAAAATCAGATGATTCAGCCGCACCACCGCCGGCGAAGGAAAAGAAGATTTGCCGCCCGATCGTCGGGACCGGCACGATCCTGGCACGATCCTATTGCCTGACCAGGGCCGAATGGGCGGAAATGAACGAGCGCAATCGCCGGGATCATGAGCTGGTAGAACAGCGCAAGTCCAGCGGTGTCCAGAAACCCACCCCCTTTAACGCATATTAGAGGAGGCTTTCGCGCAGGGGCTGCTTGCCCCCGGTTTCCTGCTACTCCTGCCGCACCATGCCGATTACCAGGCCGGCCGGCGGGGAGAGCAGAGTGGATCCAGTCGACAGTCAGCCGCACCCAGCAAATGATGGTACCGTAAGCGAATCAGTCGTTTCGGTATCACCGCCCGGCGCAACCCGTTTTGCCCAAGTCCGCGCTCGCCTCGAAGCAGCGCAGCCGACGCGCGGCTGGACGGCGGCGCTCTATGAATTCCTGCTGTTCGGTTTCAAACAGGGATGGGCCTGCCTGTTCGGCGCTCTGATGTTGGCAATGCTCTTCGCCACGCACTTCTTCTATCCCGTCGATGCGCCGATCGCGCGCTACGACGTGCTGACCATCGGCGCGATCCTGATCCAGGCCGCAATGCTCCTCTTCCGCCTCGAAAGCCTGCGCGAGGCGAAGCTCATATTGATCTTCCACGTCGTCGGCACGATCATGGAGATATTCAAGACGGCACACGGATCCTGGGTCTATCCCGAGCCTAGCCTGTTGCGCATCGGCGGCGTGCCGCTGTTCTCGGGATTCATGTACGCGGCAGTCGGCAGTTATATCGCACGGGTCTGGCGCATCTTCGATTTTCGCTACGATCATTTCCCGTCGCGCTGGATGACGATCGCATTGGCGACAGCGATCTATATCAACTTCTTCGCGCACCACTGGCTGCCCGATGCGCGTCTGCTGCTCTTCGCGGCGACCGCAATATTGTTCTGGCGGACGCGGGTGTGGTTTCAGCCGTTTCGAAAGGCCCGGTCGATGCCGTTGCTGATCGGCTGGTTTCTCGTCGCATTGTTCATCTGGTTTGCCGAGAATATCGGAACCTATACGCGCGCCTGGGCCTATCCCTCGCAAAAGGCGGAATGGTCGATGGTTTCGCCGCAGAAGCTCGGCGCCTGGTATCTGCTGATGATCATTTCATTCGTGCTGGTGTCGCTGCTGCACCGGCCGGAACAGCCTTCCCGCATTATGGTAACTGCACCCTAAACCACGCCTCCCAACGGTTTTGGCACGCGAAATGGGCAAGGATCTGCGGGGTATGGGACACCTATCCTCCCGCCTTGTGTGGCTCGCCGCCGCGGTTTCGACCGTCAGTATGCCCGCGGGTGCCAAGTCCCTGCTCGATTATGTCGGTGAGTGCGTGCCCTTTGCGCGGGCCGCTTCCGGGATCCAGATTTATGGCGACGCCTGGACCTGGTGGGACGCCGCCGAGGGCAAATATCGCCGCGGCGACACGCCGAAGGTCGGCGCGGTCGTCGTGTTCCGAAAATCGCCACGGCTGCATCTCGGTCATGTCGCGGTGATCAGCCGTGTCGTCACGCCGCGCGTCGTCATGGTCACTCATGCCAACTGGTCGCGCCAGAATGGCGAGCGCGGCCATGCCGAGCAGGACGTGACCCTGACGGACGTCTCGCCGGAGAAAGACTGGAGCGAAGTGAAGGTCTGGTACCGTGACATGGACGGCCTGGGTAGCACCGTCTATCCGGTCTATGGCTTCATTTACGGCATGCCGGACAAGACAGCCGGACGCGCCGTCACCAGAGCGCATGCAGCGCCGGAGCTCAGCGGCAATGATCCCGACTACGTCGGCGCGCTGATCGACGCCTATCGCTGACCCGCTTGCGCGAACCGGCCCGCTGCGGCACGCTATTCCAACAATGGGAGTAGCGTGGATGAGATTGCGGGTCGGTGTTCAGGTCGCTGCTGCGCTCCTCCTCTCGGCGCCTGCCGTCGCGGCCAAGAAACCGCCGCTCAGCTGGCAAGCCTCGGGCGATCGCATCGCTGTGCCGACCGCCCATCTTTCATTGTCCAAAACCGCCGGCTCGGCGGTAATGACTGAGACCCATGAATTTTCGCGCAAAGGCGAGGGATTGGACAATGTGGCGCAATTCGAAACGCCTGACCGCAAGATCTTCGGCACCGCCTATGTCTATCTGCCAGCTTATCCTGACGTTGCACTGACCGCGTACCAAACCGATAGAAGTATCCGCGGTCGGTTCGGAGCAATTACCTTCACCGAGCAGAGTGTGGTCGCATCGGATGGGCACCCCGGCACGGTCATTCGCTTGGTTTATTCCGACGGCAGGGCCGAGAAGGTCAATGGCGGGGAACCTGTAGCAACTGCAGCCGCCTTTTTGCGCGCGTCGGGGTGGATCGTGAAGTTGCGCGCCAGCGGCCCGGCAGAGCGTCGATCCGAAGTGGTTGCCGTGCTCGACGGGCTCCTAGCCGGGCTACGCATCGACAAGGGCACCTATGTTCATCCGGTCGGGCTGCTTCAGCTCGCCGCGCCCTGCCCGGCCGCCGATCGCCCGGCAGCAGTTGTCCCGAAAACCGACAAGACAACGGCTCGGGTTCTCGCCGCTGCAATGAACTCTGCCGTTGTCACGATCGATCCCAAGGGCAAGAAGGACGATCTTGCCCGGCCATTTCCGAACAACGGCCTCCAGCAGGCCTGCGTGCGTGGCACCATTAAACATGGCGATAGCTCGATCGACCTGCTGCAACCGGTTGGATTGGCGGATCCAGACACCGTTGTGGGTGTCATCAACGACGCGGGATCGATGCTGGTGATCGAAAAGGCGCTCACATCGCCAGGCTATGATTTCAAGGTGGCGGAGATTGGCGTCGCGAACATTTATGGCAGCTATGATGCGATTCCGTCCGTCACCCAGATCAATGCTCTTTTTTCCGGCACGGCAACCGAGGGCACCTCACGTCAAGCAAGCGTGAAGCTCCTGGCGACGGGTGACACTCGCATGGATATAGTCATGGAAAGCGCGAAATGACCTCGCCGGCGAAGGATTCGCAATGTTCCTGAACTTCCTCGACGAGCTTCGCGCCGCTGGCATTCCGGCCAGCATGAAGGAGCATCTCCTGCTCCTCGAAGCGCTCGATGCAGACGTGATCGATCGCACGCCGGAGGATTTCTATTATCTTTCGCGTGCCGTGTACGTGAAGGACGAAGGGCTGCTCGACCGCTTCGACCAGGTCTTCTCCAAGGTGTTCAAGGGGGTCGCCACCACCTTCGGCCAGGCGCCCACCGATATCCCCGCGGATTGGCTGAAAGCGGTCGCCGAGAAATATCTCTCCGCTGAAGAGATGGAAGCGATCAAGTCGCTCGGCTCCTGGGACGAGATCATGGAAACGCTGAAAAAGCGGCTCGAGGAACAGCAGGGCCGGCATCAGGGCGGCAACAAATGGGTCGGGACCGGCGGCACCTCGCCCTATGGCAATAGCGGTTATAATCCTGAAGGCGTGCGCATCGGTGGCGAGAGCAAGCACAAGCGCGCGCTGAAAGTGTGGGACCAGCGCGACTTCAAGAATCTCGACAGCACGCGCGAACTCGGTACGCGCAACATCAAGATCGCACTGCGCCGCCTACGCAAGTTCGCGCGTGAAGGCGCCGCGGACGAACTCGATATCGACGCGACGATCGACGGCACTGCGCGCCAGGGCTGGCTCGACGTCGTGATGCGCGCCGAGCGCCGCAATGCAGTCAAATTGCTGCTGTTCCTTGATGTCGGCGGCTCGATGGATCCCTGGGTCAAGCTGTGCGAGGAACTGTTCTCGGCCGCCACGAGCGAATTCAAGAATCTCGAATTCTTCTACTTCCACAATTGCCCATATGAGGGAGTGTGGAAGGACAATAAGCGCCGCTTCACCGAGCGGACGCCGATGTGGGACGTGCTGCACAAGTTTGGGCACGACTATAAGCTCGTATTCGTCGGCGATGCCTCGATGAGTCCGTATGAGATCACCCATCCCGGCGGCTCCGTCGAGCATTTCAACGAGGAATCGGGCGCGGTGTGGATGCACCGCATGACGACCACCTATCCGGCAGCGGTTTGGCTCAACCCCATTCCGGAACAGCAATGGGGCTATTCGCAAAGCGTGCGCATCATCCGCGAATTGATGAACGACCGCATGTATCCACTGACGCTGGCAGGACTGGATGACGGGATGCGGGAATTGACGCGGAAGCGTTAGAATCGGGGAGTGTAGCTAGCCCTTGCCCCGTGATCGGGGACGGCCGCTCAAATCATCGAATAGAGTCGTCGCTGGATGCCCGAGAATCAGGCGTTCAACGCCTCAAGCTTGGCCTGAAATTGCTGCGCCAGCGCAAGCCTGCGACTGCGCGCTTCAGCAGTAACCGCCGTCCGCGCCGCAGCATGTTCCTGCATTGCGCGCCGTGCGTAATAATGAAGATTGGATTCCACTGAATTCGTCCCCGCAAACGACTTCCCAGTCGCCAGCGTGATGCTGCAGAAACATTACCAAATATAATATTTTGGGCCGGAATGTCGCGAATCCGCGCCGAACGGTTGTCCGACAAGTCAATAAAGCAGGAATCGGCCCCGTTCGGCCACCCATGCCGCCTCATCCGGGCCGGTAACCGCATCGAGATCGCGCGACTCGGCAAGAGCGTCATCGACCCAGTCGCGCAAACCCGGACCGGCATTGATCACGTCGATCGCGAGCTTGCCGAATTCATATTCGTAGGGGAAATCCCGCCACAGATCATAATCCGGATAGAGCCGCCGGATCGCCTTGAAACCCAGCGCCTGCACCCGCCACGGCTTGAATGCCTGGTGATCATATCCTGCCCCCTCGGCATGAATGAACACACCGCTGCACAACTGGCCGACATGCTTGTGAAAGGTCGGCTGGAACCAGATATCGCGCAGCGTGCAGCCGGCCAGCCATGCCGGTGCGAAACGGTGCATTTCGGCGATCACCGCACGCGCGTCGATATCAGGTGCGCCGAACAGTTCGAGCGGCCGCGTCGTCCCGCGCCCTTCCGACAGAGTCGTGCCCTCCAGCATCACCGTGCCGGCGTAAGCCCGCGCCATATTGACGTTGGCGGCATTGGGGCTTGGATTGATCCAGACGCGATCCGCCGGCCAGCCATAGCCGGGCGCCGCATCGGGCTCCCATCCCTCCATCGCGACCACATGATAATCCACATCGAGCTTGAAATGGTCGATGAACCAATGCCCCAGCTCGCCCAATGTAAGCCCGTGGCGCATCGGCATCGGCCCGGCACCAACGAAACTCTCCCAGCCCGGCAGCAATGTCAGCCCTTCGACCGGTCGTCCAGCCGGATTGGGCCGGTCAAGCACCCAGACCGACTTGCCATGTGCGGCCGCGGCTTCCAGCACGTAGAGTAGCGTCGTGACGAAGGTGTAGATGCGGCACCCGACATCCTGCAGGTCGACCAGCATCACGTCGAACGTGCCCATCGACTGGCCGGTCGGCCGGCGCACTTCGCCGTACAGGCTGAACACTGGCATGCCGTAAATCGGGTCAGTGAAGTCGGGCGACTCCATCATATTGTCCTGCAGGTCGCCGCGTACGCCATGCTGCGGGCCGAACACCGCTGAGACGTTGAGACCGCTTGCGACCAAAGCATCGATCGAATGCGTCAGATCGGCCGTGACCGAAGCGGGATGCGCGAGCAATGCGACACGTTTACCCTCGAGTGGCTTGCGCAGCGCAGGGTCGGCGAGAAGGCGATCGAGACCGAATTTCATGCCGCCGTGGGTGCCGCGAGCTCAGCGGTAAAGCAATCCCGGTTGTGAAAATCGGGTATTTCGGACGTGTCGGTCGGGTGCGTGAGCGCCCAGAAGGACTTGGTGCCGTCCTTCGCCTCGATCACCGCGGTCAGGCCGACCTGCCACACAGTCCCGTCGGCAAGTAGAGGCAAAGTGAGCGACACCGTCAGCTCGGCCGCATCCGGCGCCATGCGCCATCCTTCATTCTCATACTGCGCGGTTTGCGAATTGCGCATCCCGTCGCGATAACCGTCAAATTCATAGATCGCCCATCCGCCCGACGGCGACGCGTTGAGCTCGGTATAATCGTCACCGGCGCCCGGCGCGATGAACGCCTCGAAACAGCTATGCTGCCACAGATTGTCGGTAAAGGCCGGCGCGATCGGCACTGGCCACAACACGGCATCGATCGCGCCGGCCACATGGTAATGAAGGGTCAGCAGATCGCGAGACGGCCGCTCGGCGGTGACCGTCACCCTGTTCAGGGGGCCGCGAGGCAAGGCGGGATGCGGGATCAATTCGAACTCAGCCATAATGCTCCACCATCGGAGCCGATCCTGTCGACCCCGTCTCCATCACTCTATCCGTTCATCTCGGGCGAAGTCGAGCAAGCTGGCCGTTCGCGCCACAATTTGCTGCCCGAACGAGCGACGAGCAAAGCGCCAAGAGATAGGGTCACTAGAAAATCCCGTCATAATCGCCTATGTGCCGCGCTTCCCATGGCAACAATCCTCCCCACCCCGCCGAAAATCGGCATGGTTTCGCTCGGCTGTCCCAAGAATCTGGTCGACAGCGAACGCATCCTGACCAAGCTCCGTTCCGATGGCTATGCCATGTCGCCCGACTATGCCGGCGCCGACGTTGTGCTGGTCAATACCTGCGGTTTCCTCGATTCCGCCAAGGAAGAGAGCCTGGAAGCCATCGGTGAGGCGATTGCCGAGAATGGCCGCGTGATCGTCACCGGCTGCATGGGCAAGGAAGCCGAGACGATCCGTGCGCGCTTCCCCAACGTTCTCGCCGTCACCGGCGCGCATCAATATGAGGAAGTGGTCGGCGCAGTCCATGAGGCGGCGCCGATGCCGCCCAGCGCCTTTCTCAACCTGGTGCCGGAAAGCGGCCTGAAGCTCACCCCGCGCCATTACAGCTATCTGAAGATTTCCGAAGGCTGCAACCACCGCTGCTCTTTTTGCATTATCCCGTCATTGCGCGGCGACCTGGTCAGCCGGCGCCCCGACGCGATCCTGCGCGAAGCCGAAAAGCTGATCGAGGCGGGCACCAAGGAACTGCTGGTGATCAGCCAGGACACCTCGGCTTACGGCGTCGATATCCGCCATCAGCCGCGCCAGTGGAAAGGTGAGGAAGTCCGCGCCCATATGACCGACCTGTCGCGCGAGCTGGGCAAGCTCGGTGCGTGGGTGCGGCTGCATTATGTCTATCCTTATCCGCATGTCGACCAGGTCATCCCGCTGATGGCCGAGGGACTGATCCTCCCCTATCTCGACATCCCGTTCCAGCATGCCAGCCGCAATGTGCTCAAGCTGATGAAGCGCCCGGCAAACGAGGCGAAGGTGCTCGAGCGAGTCAAGAACTGGCGCACCATCGCCCCCGACATCGCGATCCGCTCGACCTTTGTGGTCGGCTTCCCCGGCGAGACCGAGGATGATTTTAAATATCTGATGGACTGGCTCGAGGAAGCGCAGCTCGACCGTGTCGGCGCTTTCCGCTTCGAGCCTGTAGAGGGCGCCGCGGCCAATGCCCTGCCCGACCAGGTACCCGAAGAGATCAAGGAAGAGCGCTACGCCCGATTGATGGAGCTGACCGCGCGGATTTCTGCCGACAAGCTGCAGGCGAAGATCGGCCGAACGCTTGATGTGATCATCGATGCAGTGGACGAGGACGGCGCGACCGGCCGCTCGAAGGCCGATGCGCCGGAAATCGACGGCGAAGTGCATCTGCGCGATGCAGGGCATCTGAAACAGGGCGATATCGTCAGCGTCGAGATCGAGGATGCCGACGAACATGATCTGTTCGGGGTGCCGGCCTAAACCCCAGCGTCACCCTAAACCAATTTGGCACTCATCCCATCGGCGAAGGGATCGGCTTAAATTGAGAGCAATCCCTCTTTGTGCTCCCGCGAAGGCGGGAGCCCAGGCTGGGTTCCCGCCTTCGCGGGAACACAAGAAGAGATAGGCGCCAAACAAATTCAGCATGACGTTGAAAATCAGCTCTTCGGCAAGGCATAGGCGACCAGAGAATCCCCGATCGGCGTTTCCATGAAATGGTGCCCGCCGGCCATGATCACGAGATATTCGCGTCCGCCCTGTTCATAGACCATCGGCGTCGCCTGCCCGCCCGCCGGCAGCACATCGGACCATACGACCTTGCCGGTGCGCATATCGATTGCGCGGATCAGATTGTCGGTTGCCGCGGCAACGAACACCAGTCCGCCCGCAGTCACCACCGATCCGCCATTATTGGGCGTGCCGATATTGATCGGCAGCATCGATGGAATGCCGAACGGCCCATTGGTGCGCGCCGTGCCGAGCGGGCGATCCCAGATCGTCTTGCCGGTGCGGATGTCGATCGCTCGGATCCCGCCATAAGGTGGTTGCTTGCACAACAGGCCAGTGAACTTCATCCGCCAGCCGGCATTGACGTCGACCGCATAGGGTGTGCCCGCCTGCGGGTCGCCCGCACCTTCCGCGCCCGGGGTCGGACCACCGGCCTGCTCGCGCGTCTTCCAGCCGCGCTGGTCGGCAATCTTGCGCGGCACCAGCCGGACATGGTTGGGCATGTCGTTGTAATTGGCGATGATCACGCCGCGCTGCGGATCTACCGTAATGCCGCCCCAGTCGCTGCCGCCATTATAGCCGGGATATTCGACGGTATATTTGCCGGTCTCGGGCGGGGTGAAATAGCCGGCATAGCGCGCCTGGCGGAACTGGATGCGACAGATCATCTGATCGATCGGCGACATGCCCCACATATCGCGCTCGGTCAGCGGGTCCTTGCGCAGTGTATGCCACAGTGAGACGATCTGCGTCGGCGAACGCTCCGCCGGCTCGATCCCGCCCCCGGGCGCCTTGATCGTGCCGATCGGGGTCAGCGGCCGGCCGGTCCGGCGATCGAGCACATAGATATCGCCCTGTTTTGACGGCAGCAGCAACGCCGGCACACCGGCATAATCGATCAGCGTCGCCTGACTTCCGAGATCATAATCCCACACATCCTTCTTCACCGTCTGAAACGACCAGCGCGGCTTGCCCGTCGCGACATCGATCGCGACCAGCGAATTGGCGAAGCTGTTCTCGATCGGCGTGCGCAGCGAACTCCAATAATCCACTGCTGAATTACCGAGCGGCAGATAGACCAGTCCGAGCGCCTCATCACCTGAAGCGGTGGTCCACATATTCGGGGTACCGCGCGACCATTGCTGGCCCGCCGGCGGTGCACCGGTCCAGTCCGGCTTGAGCATGTCCCAGCCCCAGCGCAGCGCGCCGGTGACCGCGTCATAGCCCTGGATCACACCTGACGGCGCATAGCGTTCCTGCCCGTCCAGGATCTGGTGTCCCGTCACCACCACCCCACGCACGATCGTCGGCGGCGAGGTGATCGAGACCAGGCCGGGATAGACTTCGCCCATGCCGATCTTGGTATCGACCTGGCCATTGGTGCCGAAATCGGCACACGGCTTGCCGGTCGCAGCATCGACCGCGATCAGTCGCGCGTCGAGGGTGCCTTCGATGATCCGCGTCGCGCAGGCCTGTCCGACGGTCGCATTGGGCACGGCATAATAGCTCACCCCGCGACATGCCGCGGTATAGGGAATCCATTTGTCCGGTACCTTCGGGTCGAAGCGCCATTTCTCCGCCCCGGTCGCGGGATCGAGCGCGATCATGATTCCCTTGGCCGAGCACATATACAGCGTATCGCCGATCTTCAGCGGCGTCGTCTCCGCGCCATACATCTTGGCCGCATCGGGCGTGGCCGGCATGTCGCCGGTATGTGCCAGCCAGGCACGCTTGAGCTTGCCGACATTGGAGACATTGATCTGCGTCAGCGGCGAGAAGCGGCGCGCGCTATAGGTGCCGCCATAAGCGGGCCAGTCCGCACCGACCACCTGGCCGGAGCTGTCGGTCATGCCCGGCGCCGCTTGAGACGGCAGCGCTGCCCTCACCGGGGATTGCGCGCTCGATCCGATCACCACACCGCCGATCACCGCGACGAGCAGCACGGCAGCGGAAGCGCCCAGCCCGATCCGCCAGCGATTGGCCGCCTGGCTCAGTGTCGGCATCACCAGCAACACCGCGAACAGCAACACCAGCGGCGCGATCACGCGCGGTACCAAAGCCCAGGGGTTGGTGCCGACCTCCCAGAAGGCCCAGAGCAGGGTCAACACGAAGATCGCAATGTAGAGCCACACGCCGGCCATGCGCCCGCGAATGAGCTGCACCCCAGCGGCGAGCATCGCCACGCCTGTCACGAGATAATATAGCGATCCGCCCAGCACCGCGAGCCAGGCGCCACCGATGGCGAGGACCAGTCCGATCAGCCCGATCACGAACCCCAGGATCATGGCGGCCCAGCTGCGGCGGTTCGGCATGGCGAATGTCCTTGATCGAGCGTGCGGGGATCAAACGAAAAGGGACAATAACAGTTCCCTATTTCACGCCGCCAAACAGGCTGATCGAGAACGCTGTACTGCCCGTTATGAGACGCATCGGTCGAGCCCCGGGCCGAATCCGTCGGCAACGGAAACGCAATGAAGGGAGACGGCATCCCGAGATGCTGTCTCCCTCCACCACAATGGGTGGCTCAACCCTTGTTCGTTAATCCACCTATGCCGTCGACAATGCTGCCGACCAGGATACCGCCAGCGAAAGCGGTAATCGTCGTGGCGAAGAAACCGGCGTCACCGATCACCGGCTTGAACACCGCCACCGCGATAATCCCGCCGACCGCGCCGGCAATGCTGACGATCCACCACCAGGGGTCAGGCTGCGGCGGCCGCGGCCCGCGCCACCATCCGGGCCATTTCGTCCCGCACCAACCCATCATCGCCAAGAATGCATATTCCATGACAACCTCCCTGCCTTGGTGAGCATCGACTTGTCTCTGCCATGCCCCGGGGAACATCATCCTCTCATTCGAGAGCGATTCAAGGAAAGTTTCCACCGATCTGGTGTTGATTTGCACATTACTTGTAACTTCTCTTTGGGTTTGGCCAACTTATCTTTTCTTCGACATTCAACTTACTATACCCACAACGACCGCTGCTCGCTGCGATAATGGCGAAAGGTCAGCCACCAGGCCGCAGAACCAGGCAGATGACGCAACGTGACGGTGTGATCCAAATCTCCTGCCCCTCTCGTTATGGGCGGATACCGGGACAGTTGCCTGGCATCGCCAGCATTCGCTGTCCGGGCAGTATCGCATGGGACTGGAAGCGGACGTGCGGCTCGTGCATCTATGCATTCCGCTCTTCCCAGAGGATCATGATGACGCTTCGCCCGCTGCTCTCCCTCGCTTTGCTGACCGCCGCGCCCGCCGCTTACGCTCAGGCCCTGACTCCGGCCGAAACGACCCAGATAGACTCGCTCGTGACCGAGACGCTCGCGAGAACCGGCGCACCCTCTGCGTCGGTCGCAATTGTGCGGGGCAGCCAGATCGTCTTCGCCAAGGCCTATGGCAAGCAGTCTGAGACCATGAAGGCGGCGAATGCCGATGCGCCGTACCAGATCGCATCGGTGTCGAAGCAGTTCACCGCGGCGGCGCTGTTGCTGCTCGAAAATGAGGGAAAGCTCAGCCTCGACGACAAGGTCTCGAAATATATCCCCGACATCACTGGTGGCGATACCATCGCGCTGCGCCAACTGCTCAACCATACCTCGGGCCTGCAGGACTATTGGCCGCAGGATTACAGCTTCAAGGCGATGGCGACGCCGGTAACGCCGCAGGGCATCGTCGATCGCTGGGCGAAGAAGCCGCTCGATTTCGCACCTGGCGCGCAATGGCAATATTCCAATACGGGCTATGTCGTCGCCGGCATGATCGTCGAAAAAGTCTCGAGCGAATCCTTGTTGTCCTATCTCGACCGCAAGATCTTCAAGCCGCTCGGGATCAAGGCGATCGATCAGGACCTGGCGGTGGGCCCGGGCTATCCGCAGGGCTATGGCCGTAACGCGCTCGGCCCCGTTCGCGTCGCGACACCCGCCGCGCATGGCTGGCTGTTTGCGGCCGGCGAATTGTCGATGAGCGCGCGCGACCTCGCCAAATGGAATGTTGCGCGCCTCAATCGCGCCATCCTGCCACCCGAGGATTGGGCGGCACAGGAAACCGCCGTGCGGCTGACCGACGGATCGACCAATGGCTATGGCCTGGGCGTCTCGACCGGCAATTCGAACGGCCGTCGCTATATCGAGCATAGCGGCGAGGCAGTCGGCTTTCTGAGCGAAAATATCGTCTTTCCTGACGAGAAGGCAGCGGTGACCGTCCTGGTCAACACCTGGTCCGGCGACGCCTATCAGGAGATCGCCCAGCGCATCATCAAGACCGTGCTACCGCCGCCTCCCGCCGATGCCGCGGATAGCGCTGCGATGAAGAAGGTTCGCACCATATTCGACCAGCTCCGCGACGGTACGCTCGATCGCGGCCTGTTGACGGAGGATGCGGATTTCTATTTCACGCCGGTCGTACTGGCCGATTTCAAGGCCAGTCTCGCGCCACTCGGGAAGATCAGCGACTTCACCCAGATGGGAAAGTCACGACTGCGCGGCGGCTTCGTCAATCGAAATTTCCGCGTCACCTTTGCCGATCGCGCCGTCGGGATCAGCACCTATGCCGAACCGGGCGATGGGGGTCGGATCGAACAATTCCTCGTTGCGCAGGTACAGAAATGACCGACTTCGCCACTCTGCTGCAGCCGGATCGCGGCCAGGCGGCTCGCACCATTCATGTCGTCCATCCCGACGCCTTCGCCGACTGGCTCGCCAGCCAACCCGCGCGTGTGCGAACAGCGGTCGCGGCGCACCGCCTGACCGGTAAGGCGGGCAACCGCGCCGTCCTGCCGGGTGACGGGGCCGAAGACTGGTCGGTGCTGCTGGTGTGCAACGAGGCGGCCAGTTCGCCATGGCGGATCGCCTCGCTCGGCGAGTCGCTGCCCGAGGGCAGCTACAGGCTCGCGACCGGCGAACCCGGCGCAGGGATGCTCGGCTGGATGCTCGCGCAGCATCGCTTCGAGCGCTATCGCAAGCGCGAGGCGATCGGCCCGCGCATCCTGCTCACCGGGGAACCTGCGAGGATCGAGGAGACCGTCCGCCTCGCCGCCGCCACGGCACAGGTCCGCGACTTGGTCGACACCGCCGCCGCCGACCTCGGCCCGGCTGAACTGGAGGCCGAGGCTGCAACGCTGGCCAAGATGCACGGCGCGACGCTGACCGTGACCAGGGGCGAGCCGCTCGCCAAGGGCTATCCGATGATCCAGGCGGTCGGCCAGGCGGCCGCCAAGGGGCGCGAACCACGACTGATCGAACTCGAATGGGGCGACCCGAAACATCCTCGCATCGCGTTGATCGGCAAGGGCGTGTGCTTCGATTCCGGCGGGCTCGACATCAAGCCGAGCGCCGGCATGCGGCTGATGAAGAAGGATATGGGCGGTGCGGCGCACGCATTGGCACTGGCCGGGCTGGTGATGGCCGCACGGCTTAAGGTTCGCCTCCATCTGCTCATTCCGGCAGTCGAGAATAGCATCGCCGGCAATGCGTTTCGCCCCGGTGACGTGCTCGCGAGCCGCAAGGGCCTGACGGTCGAAAACACCAACACTGATGCCGAAGGCCGGCTGGTGCTTGGTGATGCGATCACCAGGGCAGCCGAGGACAAGCCGGAATTGATCATCGATTTCGCCACGCTGACCGGCGCGGCGCGCGTCGCGCTCGGCCCCGACCTCCCGGCGACCTTCGTCAATGACGAGCCGCTGGCCGAGGCGCTATTCGCAGCGGCTGCCGAGGTCGGCGATCCGCTCTGGCGCATGCCGCTATGGGACGGTTATGACGAGTTGCTCAAATCCGACATCGCCGATCTGGTCAATTCGGCCGACAGCAGCTTCGCCGGCGCGACCACCGCAGCCTTGTTCCTGCGTCGCTTCATCCCCGAAGGGACCGCTTGGGCCCATCTCGACACCTTCGCCTGGCGGCCATCGGCCAAACCGGGGCGCCCCAAGGGCGGCGATGCGCTTGGCCTCAGGGCAACCTGGGCGCTGCTCAAAACGCGCTATGGGTAAGCGATAGCGGTTCCGAAACGGATCGCCAGCCAGCGCCGGCGGTGCCGATTCAACCCTGGAGCGAGTCATGACAGCGTTGCGCCGGACGGGATGCCAACGGCGCTCCGCCCCGCTCTTTGACATGACCGGTAAATATCGCGCGTTTTCGCGCCCGCTGTTTTGATCGTAACAGCGGTCAGCTCACCCCTGTTATTCCGCTGCTCCACCCCTGTTCCACCCCTGTTAACGAACACAGCGGAAGAGGGGTCAAGCCCTTGTGAATGGGCTGAAAATTGGCGTTCCAAATCCAACATAACAGGGGTGAGGTTTTTTTGTCGAAATAACAGCGGAAAACAGCGGTCAATTACAGTGCCGCCCCGGCTTCGATGATCGGCACGAATTTCGCTGCCGTCAGGCTCGCCCCGCCGACCAGTGCGCCATCGACATCGCCCGCACCGAGCAGCTGGCCTGCATTGTCGCCCGTTACCGAACCGCCATAGAGCAGCCGTACCGCATTCGCCTCATCACCGATCAGCGCGCGCAGCTTTACGCGGATCGCACCGTGCATCGCCGCCACATCGGCGATGGTCGGCGTCCGCCCGGTACCGATCGCCCAGACCGGCTCATAAGCGATCGACAACCAGGTTGCGCCAGCACCTTCGGGCAGAGACCCCGCAAGCTGCCCCGTCACCACCGCCTCGGCACGCCCGGCGTCACGTTCCTCCAGCGTTTCGCCAACGCACAGGATCGCGTCCAGACCCTGGCGGTGCAGTGCCTCGGCCTTGGCCTTCACCTCCGCATCGCTTTCATGCTGATCGGCTCGGCGCTCGCTATGGCCGACGATCGAGAAGCGCGCGCCGGCCTCGCGGATCATCGCCGCCGAAACGCACCCGGTATGCGCGCCCTTGTCGGCAGCATGGACATCCTGCGCGCCGATCGCGAGATCGGGGCCGCGCCCGGCCGCCGCAATCAGCGTTGCCGGCACCGCAATGCCGACATCGACGCCCGGATGGGCCAGCGCCACAGTGGCGATCGCGTCGAGGCTCGCTCAGTGCGGCGAGATCGCCGTTCATCTTCCAATTGCCCGCGATCAGCTTGCGTCGTGTCATCTGTGCCCTCCAAAACCTTCTCCGCCCGATAGAGCGCTCCCGCGTGACTCCACAAGCCGTCTCCATCCGGCCCGTCTCCATCGACCCGACGCCATTGGCCGACTGCACACGCTTGAAGCCGCGCGATGCTGCCCGTAAAGCAGTCGCAATTCCGCGCGTTCAACAGATCGGTTCCTCATGCTCAGCCTTATCCGCCGCCTGATCAATTCAAAGGTCGGCCTGATCATCACCTTCGCCTTTCTCGCGATCATCGGGCTGGCGTTCGCGGCGACCGACATCAATGGGCTCAATTCGGCGGCGACGCCGACCGGCGATACCGTGGCGACGATCGGAAAGCGGAAGCTTACCGAGACCGAACTCAGGTCACGCGTACAAAGCGAAATGGAGAATGCCCGCCAGCAGCAACCCGGCCTGGACATGATCAGCTTCGTCAACAACGGCGGACTCGACGGCAGTCTGAATCGTACGATCGATGGCTTGGCGCTCGAGCAATACGGCCTGGCTCAAGGCATGGTGGTGAGCAAGCGTGCGATCGATGGTCAGATCGCAAGCTTTCCTTCGCTGCAAAGCCTGGACGGCAAGTTCAACCAGAAACTCTATGAGCAATTGCTCGCCCAGCAGCGGCTGACCGACCAGCAGGTGCGCGCCGATATCGCACGGTCGATAATCGGGCAGCAGCTCATGGCGCAGATGGGTCGCGCCAATCCGGTGCCGCTGCAACTTGCTTTGCCCTATGCTTCGTTGCTGCTCGAAAAGCGCGAGGGTCAGGTCGGCTTCATTCCGACCCGCGCGATGGCCGAGGGCGCGCCGCCGACCGATGCCGAGGTCGCGACCTTCTACAAGCGCAACATCGCCCGTTACACCGTCCCCGAACGACGCGTGATCCGCTACGCCATCGTCACCCATGACCAGCTCAAGGGATCCACGACGCCGACGGAGGCAGAGGTCGCCGCCGCTTATCAGGCGCAACGCGCCAAATATGCGCCGACCGAGAAACGCACGCTCGTCCAGGTCATCCTCGCCGACCAGGCATCGGCCAACGCCCTTGCCGCCAAGGTGAAGGCAGGCACACCGATCGAAACCGCCGCGCGTGCCGCCGGGCTTGAGCCGGCCACGCTGACCGCGGTTGAGAAGGCCACTTATGCTGGGCAAAGCTCAGCCGCTCTTGCCGACGCGGCTTTCGCCGCCGCCAAGGGCGCGGTCGTCGGACCGTTGCGTTCGGCGCTCGGCTTCGCGGTCGTCCGCGTCGATGCTATCGAGCAGGTCGCGGGCAAGACGCTGGAACAGGCCAAGCCCGAACTCATCGCCGCGCTGACCAAGGACAAGACCGCCCGGGCGCTCAGTGCGATGCATGATACAATCGACGAGGCGATCGCCGACAAGGCGACCTTTGCCGAGGTCGTTGCCGATCAGAAGCTGACCGCGCAGGTCACTCCTGCATTGCTGTCGGACGGACGCAACCCCGATGACGCGACGGTCAAGGCGGCCCCGGATTTCCTGCCGGTGGTCGCCGCAGCCTTCGCCGCGGAACAGGGCGACAGCCCACAATTGGTACCGATGGACCAGGAAGGCGGCTTTGCAATCGTCGGCCTGGATCGCGTCGTTCCGGCGACCGCACCAGCGCTGGCGCAGATTCGCCCGGCCATCGCGCGTGACTTCGCGATCGACCGCGCCCGGGTCGCCGCACGGAAGATCTCCGCCGATATCGTCGCCAAGATCAACAAGGGCACGCCGATCGCGCAGGCCTTTGCGCAAAGCGGTGTGAAGGCGCCCCCGATCCAGCCGATCAACGCCTCGCGCGCGCAGCTGGCCAGTGCCGGCCGCAATGTCCCGGCTCCGCTCGCCTTGATGTTCAGCATGACGGAAAAGACCGGCAAGCTGCTCGAACTGGGCAATAACGAAGGCTGGGCGATCGTCTATCTGAACCATATCGAACGCGGTAATGCCGCGAACCAACCGAACATCGTCCAGGCGACCCGCGCCGATCTCGGCAAGGTGCTCAGCAATGAATATGCCGAGCAGTTCGTCGGGGCCATACGCCGCCAGGTCGGCGTGAAGAAGAACGACAAGGCGATCGCCACGGTCCGGGCGGCGCTGACCGGCCAGGGCGGCGCCAATTAAGCCTGTGGGGTCCGGCAGCGGGTCCGATCCTGCCGGCGCGCTCGCAGCGGGCCGACCGGCTTTGGTGTGGCGCCGGCAGATCGCCGACACCGAAACGCCGGTCGCCGCCGCGCTCAAGCTGATCGAGCCGGGGCGCGGTGACTTCCTGCTCGAATCGGTCGAGGGCGGCGCGATCCGCGGCCGGCACAGCCTGATCGGCCTCGCCCCCGATCTCGTCTTCCGCGCGGAAGGGAACCGGGCGGAGATCAACCGCCATTGGCTCACCGATCGCGACGATTTCGTCGCCTGCGATGCTCCCACGCTCGATGCGTTGCGCGCGCTGGTCGCCGATTGCCGCATGGACCATGTGCCGGCCGAACTGCCGCGCGCGCTTGCCTGCCTGGTCGGCTATTTCGGCTATGAGACCGTACGACTGGTGGAGAAGCTTCCGCGCCCCGACGCCGACCCGCTCGGTCTGCCCGACATGATGTTCGTGCGCCCGACCATCGTGCTGATCTTCGACCGGCTGGCCGATGCCCTGTTTATCGTCGCGCCGGTCTGGCCCGATGCCGCGCGCGATCCCGCGGCGATCATCGCCGAGGCCGAGGAGCGGATCGACATGGTCGCCGCGCGCCTGGCCAGTGCCGGACTGCCGCCCCCGGCGCGCGCGCTCGACCTGCCCGAGGTCACGCTCGACCCGGTCCTGCCGTCCGGCCGCTATGGCGAGATGGTTGCCCGGGCGAAGGATTATATCGTCGCAGGCGACATCTTTCAGGTCGTCCTCGCGCAGCGCTTCACTTTGCCCTTCGCGCTGCCGCCGATCGAACTGTACCGGGCGCTGCGCCGTATCAACCCCTCTCCCTTTCTCTATCATCTCGACCTGCCCGGTTTCGCATTGACCGGCTCCAGCCCCGAAATCCTCGTCCGCGTCCGCGATGGTGAGGTTACCATTCGCCCGATCGCCGGCACCCGGCCACGCGGAAAAACCGCCGGGGAAGACCAGAACAACCGCAGCGACCTGCTCGCCGACCCCAAGGAACGCGCAGAGCATCTGATGCTGCTCGATCTTGGCCGAAACGATGTCGGCCGCGTCGCGGATGCCGGGACGGTCACCGTTACCGACAGCTACACCGTCGAATTCTACAGCCATGTCATGCACATCGTCTCGAACGTGGTCGGGCGACTGGGCAAGGATCACGACGCGATCGACGCGCTCCTTGCCGGCTTCCCCGCCGGCACGGTCAGCGGCGCGCCGAAGGTCCGCGCGTGCGAGATCATCGCCGAGCTCGAATCGGAGAAGCGCGGCGCCTATGCGGGCGGCGTGGGCTATTTTTCACCCGACGGCTCGATGGACAGCTGTATCGTGCTCAGAACGGCGATCGTGAAGGACGGCATGATGCACGTGCAGGCTGGAGCCGGCATCGTCGCCGACAGCGACCCGGCCTATGAGCAGCGAGAATGCGAGGCCAAGGCCGGCGCCCTGCTTGCGGCTGCCCGCGAAGCGATCGCGCGCGCCAGCGAGGCTGGCTTCGGCCAATAGCTGCCACAGCTCGTTGCGACGCTATCGGTAGCCCCCTGTCAGGGAACGCTCGATTCGAGCCTTTTCTTCTCCACCTTCTCCGCCGTGTATTCACGCAGCATCTTCGTGACACAGCCAGTCTGACCGCCGGTACCGACCGGCGAACAGGTATTGGGCAATCCGCCGGCGACGCGGCCAACCTCGTCGATTGTCGCGGCGCGATTGACCCAGCTCTGATTGGCGGCGTCCGGTTTCGATTCGCGGAACTGTTTCGGGATACGATACGGCTCATCCAGCGTCCCGCACACGACGATCTCGTCATCTGCCGCCGGCGGGCATCGCTCGCCCTGGTTGAGCTGCACATTGCGAATGCGCTTCAACGGCTTGCTGGCATCCTCCGCCGGCTTATCCTGGGCAACGAGCGCCGCAGGTAGGGCGAGCAACATAAACGCAATGGGAAAACGGATCATCGGTTGCGACTCCTGTGGCGGTATCAACGTCCGCCAACGCCAATTGCTCCACCCTGTATGAGCCTCCTCTACCCTGATTGGGGCCAAAAACGGGCAGCGTACGCGTTATCTCGCCAATAGAACGACGCGACGAGACAATACATCATCCTCAGGGAAGCTTTTTCGGCATCGCGCCCCCTCACCGCCAGCCGATTCGCGCCACTGTTCCGCTATCGATCGCGGCGGAGTGACGGTCGCGCGACGATCGGTGCCGATTGTCGTAGTGACGCAAACACGCTAGCGGCGCGTGCATGATCCTGGTCATCGACAATTATGACAGCTTCACCTGGAACCTGGTCCATTATCTGATGGAGTTGGGTGCCGAGGTGAAGGTCGTGCGCAACGATACGCTCACCGCCCGCGATGCGATTGCAAGCAATGCCCAGGCGTTTCTGATCTCGCCCGGCCCCTGCACGCCCAATGAGGCGGGGATCAGCCTCGATCTGGTCGCGGCCTGCGCCGAGGCGCACAAGCCCCTGCTCGGCGTATGCCTGGGTCACCAGGCGATCGGCCAGCATTTTGGCGGACGAGTCGTCCGCGGCGGATTGATGCACGGCAAGACCTCGCCTGTCAGCCATGACGGCACCGGCCTGTTCAAAGGACTGCCCAGCCCGTTCACTGCCACGCGCTATCATTCGCTGATCGTCGAGGACACGCCCGACGGCCTGCTCGTCAACGCCACCGCCAGCGACGGATCGGTGATGGGCGTCCGCCATGCCACGCTGCCAATCCACGGGGTCCAGTTCCACCCCGAGAGCATCGCCACCGAACACGGCCATGCCCTGCTCGCCAACTTCCTGCGGCTGGCCGGCATCACGGTAAAGGCGCTGGCGTGACCGCCGTCGTCCTGCTGCCCGATCCCAGCTCACCGCTGTCGCACGAATCCGCAGCACAAGCCTTTGCCGACATTCTCGATGCGCGGACTTCGGAAGAGGCTGTGGCCGACTTTCTTATCGCGCTCACCGAACGCGGTGAGACCAGCATCGAGATCGCCGAGGCCGCCCGCGCGCTGCGCGCCCGCCTGATCCCGATCGCTGCGCCAGCCGGGGCAGTCGATGTCTGCGGCACCGGCGGCGATGGGCACCATACGCTCAACGTCTCGACCGCCGTGTCGCTGGTCGTCGCGGCGTGCGGCATCCCGGTCGCCAAGCACGGCAACCGTGCCGCCTCCAGCAAGGCCGGCGCCGCAGACACGCTCGAAATGCTCGGCCTCGACATGGAGCGCGCCGGGCGCTTGGCCGAAGGGAGCCTGCGCGACATCGGCATCGCCTTCCTGTTCGCGGGCAATCACCATCCGGCGATGAAGCGCATCACTCCGATCCGCAAGAAGATCGGTCGCCGCACCATCTTCAATCTGATGGGCCCACTCGCCAATCCCGCGCGGGTCGGGCGTCAGCTGATCGGTATCGCCCGCCCCGACTACGTCCCGCTTTATGCCGGGGCGCTCGAACAACTCGGCACCGAGGCTGCGCTGGTGGTTTCCGGTGAGGAAGGGCTCGACGAACTGTCCGGCGCCGGCCCAAGCATCGCCGTCAGCGTCGGCAGCCTGAACATGCCGGCCCGTATCGCGCCAGAAGATGCAGGCCTGCCGCGTCACTCGATCGCCGCGATCCATGGCGGCGACCCGGCCTATAATGCCGCAGCGTTGCGTCGCCTGCTTGCCGGCGAGACTGGCGGCTATCGCGACGCCGTATTGCTCAACACTGCCGCCGCGCTGATGGTCGCGGGCCATAGCGACACGCTGACCGACGGCGCGGACGCCGCTCGCGAGGCAATCGATTCCGGCCTGGCCAACGCACTGCTCGATCGCTGGATCGCTTATTCATGACCGATATTCTCGACCGCATCCTCGAAACCAAGCGGGCTGAGGTCACCGCACGCAAGGCGACCACGCCGCTGGCGGATCTCGATGCGCGGATCGCCGAACAAACGCCGCCGCGTGGTTTTCGTGCCGCGCTCGACGCAAAGGCCGCGGCCGGTCATGCGCTGATCGCCGAGATCAAGAAGGCCAGCCCGTCCAAGGGGCTGATCCGCGAAGACTTCGACCCACCCGCTCATGCTCGCGCCTATCAAGCCGGTGGCGCGGCTTGCCTGTCAGTGCTGACCGACGAGACCTGGTTCCAGGGTGCCGATTCCTACCTGACCGCGGCGCGCGGCGCCTGTACCCTGCCGGTGCTTCGCAAGGATTTCATGGTCGATGCATGGCAAGTGCCGGAGGCACGCGCGATCGGCGCCGATGCGATCCTGCTGATCATGGCCGCGCTCGACGACACATTGCTTGCGGAAATCGAAGTTGCGGCATTGGAATGCGGCATGGATGTGCTGGTCGAAGTTCATGACGCAAAGGAACTCGACCGCGCGATGAAGCTTAAATCCCGGCTGATCGGCGTCAATAACCGCAACCTGCGGGACTTCACGGTCGATTTCGCCCGCACCTACGAACTGGTGTCGAAAGCGCCCGCCGGCTGTACTTTCGTCGCCGAAAGCGGGTTGACCACGCGCGCCGATCTCGATGCAATGGCCGAACGCGGCGTCAAATGCTTCCTGATTGGCGAGGCGCTGATGCGCCAGCACGATGTCGAGGCCGCGACCAGGGCGCTGATCGGGTGACCGGGCTGACTCATCTCGATGAAGCCGGAGCCGCGCGGATGGTCGATGTTTCAGCCAAGCCTGTCACGGCGCGCGAGGCGATCGCCACCGGACGCATCACCATGTCCCCCGCCGCGGTCAGCGCGATTCGCGACGGCGCGGCCGCCAAGGGCGATGTGCTCGCGGTCGCGCGGGTCGCCGGCATCATGGCGGCCAAGCACACCAGCGACCTGATCCCGCTCTGCCATCCACTGCCATTGTCGCGCGTCACGATCGAGTTGAAGATCGACGAAAGCGGCGTCGAGGCCATCGCCACCACCACGACCGACGGCAAGACCGGCGTCGAGATGGAAGCACTCACCGCCGTCTCCATCGCGCTGCTGACGATCTACGACATGGCCAAGGCGATCGATAAGGCGATGATCATCGACAGTGTGCGCTTATTGTCGAAGACCGGCGGCAAATCCGGCAACTGGTCGGCCTGATCGGCCGACCAGTTACGCCGATTACCGGGGATCACGGCCCCGGCCACCAGGGCCGCGATCGGGCCGCGGCGGTCCTGCCGAAGGCGCGGCAGATAACGGCCGTGTTGCGGCACGCGCCTGCGTCTGCGCCGCGCGTGCCTGGGCTTGCACCTGCTGCCGTTGCGCCTGAGCAGCGCGAGCCTGCCCCTGAGCCTGTTGGCGCTGCGCCTGAGCTTGGCGCTGTTGAGCTTGTCCCGCCTGACGTTGCTGAGCTTGCGCAGCGCGCTGCTGTATTTGCGCCTGGCGTTGCTGCGCCTGGCCCTGTTGTCGCTGCTGAATCTGGACAGCGCGCGTTTGCGCTAGCGCCTGGCGACGCTCCTGGGCCTCGACCGCCCTGGCCTGACCCCGGCGGCGTTGCTCGACCTCGGTCCGCTGCGCCGCAACCTGGCCTTGTCGACGCTGCTGAAGCTGCGCCGCACGCGCCTGCGATTGAGCCTGCTGGCGTTGGCGTGCCTGTACCGCGCGGGCTTGCTCGTCATTCCGTGCCTGGGCGCGCCTGGTCTGTTGCGCGACCCGAGCCGACTGATCCCGATCGATCGCGATGTAGCGCCGTTGCATCGCCACCGCGCGCGCCTGCCGATCGCGTTGCGCGACTTCGCCCGCCGCGATCTGTCGCGCTCGCTCGCCTTGGCGCCGCGCCGCCTCGGCACGCTGGGCCGCCTGAATGCGTTGGCCCTCGGCGTTGTCGCGTTCCCGCAAGCGCAATTGGCTCTGCTGCTCGGCGAGCGCGCGTCGTCGTTCGATCATTGCACGCTGCACTTCGCTGCGATCGTCGACCGGTCGTGTCGCCAACATAGCGACACGGCGGCGCTCGACAGCGGCCGCGCGCTGGCGCTCGCCTTGATCACCGGCAAAACCGCGCGCGGCCGGTGCGTAACGATTGGCGTCACGCGCCCAGGGCGCCAGTGTCCAGGCGGCTGGAATGGCGCGTGGCGGTGGTCGCGTGCTGAATCGCTGATCGCGCCATGCGTCGTAGCGCACGGTATCCGCACGACGACGCACTTGCTCCTGGCCCCAGTGGCGCTGCTGCCGTTGGACCACGCTGGCGTGATAGCGCTGCCAATCGGCTTCACGCGACCGCGCCGCGGCCCAGCGCGCCTGCGTCGCGGAAATGGCATTTTGGCGAGCCGCCCAATTGGCCGCGATCACCGGGCGGCGCTGGTGCGACGAGCGGTAGAGATCGCGGCCTCGCGCATAATAGCGCGCGGCATAGTCCTGGCGTGGTCCATAGGCGGCGTAAGGCAGGATCGCCCCGCTGGCGGCATAGACCACTGCGAGTTGCCCATTATCATAGCCGTACCCATAGTCATGGTCGCGCACGAAATAGGGCGATACGGCACCCGGCCGGTAATAATAATAGCGATAGCCGTCATCGATCGGTTCGGCGAACGCGATCGAATCGTCATACCCCTGCCAGGCCCATGGCTCGACATCATCATAGTCGAAGCCATAATCCGGTGGTGCATCGCCGATTGCGTCGGCAAATCCCCGGGCATCGTCAGCATAGGCATAGGATTGGCCCGGATCGGCCAGTTGTACCACCCGGATTGGCTTGGCTGCAGGAAGTGCGGCAGCCGCTGCGGCGGATCGAACCACCGTCGCCCCGCCCGACGCGAGGGGCAAGGTGGCCGGCAATTCAGGCAGTTGAGAGGCGACCTTGCTCTCTTCGGTCGCCGCCTTTGGGTTACAGCCGGCAAGGGCCAGCGACGCCGCGATCGCAATGACAGCGCTCGCCTGGCGAACGCGCTGGGAGATTTTCATGGTCATGGCATCCAACTCCTTGATGCCCCCCAAAGCGTAGACGATGGACCAACGTTCCTGAACCCGCTGTGGCAGCGTCGTTCATCGAGGAGTCGGTCGATAAGATTGCCGGGGAAGAGAATCCGTCTGTCCCACCAGCGCCAAATGTGACAGCGTTGGTTTCATGCTCCCATTCACTTTTCACCGTTACCGTCACCCGTCGAGGGAGGCCGAACGGCAGATCACGCGCCTCACCACATGATTCCCAAGCCCCTTCTCCCCGTCACCGAGGCTCAGTCGCGACTCCTCGCGCTCGTCGCCCGGGTCCCCAGCGAGACGCAGCCGTTGCGCAGCGCGGCTGGCCGCTGGGCTGCCACCGATATCCTTGCACGGCGCACCCAGCCCTCCACCGATCTCTCGGCGATGGACGGCTATGCGATCCGCTTCGGCGACCTGCCAGGCCCCTTCGCGCTGATTGGGGAAAGTGCCGCTGGCCGCCCCTTTTTCGGAATCGTCGGTACTGGCGAAACCGTCCGCATCTTCACCGGCGCGGCCATGCCCAACGGCGCGGACACGGTAATGGTTCAGGAGGAAGCCGGTCGTGACGGGGACATCATCAACCTGACCGGCGAAGGGCCGCACAGGCTGGGTGGCAATATGCGCGGCAAGGGCCTGGATTTCTCAACCGGCGATGTGCTGGTACGCCATGGGGAACGCCTCACCGCCGCACGGATCGCACTCGCGGCAACCGCCGGGCACGGCACGCTGGCGGTCAACCGGCCGATCCGTGTCGCCATCGCCGCCACCGGCGACGAACTTGTCCCGCCCGGGGGCCAGATTACCGGCGCGGATCTGCCCGAAGGTAATGGTGCGATGCTCGTCGCATTGCTCGCCGACCTGCCGGTCGAGACGATCGACCTCGGCATCCTGCCCGACCGGCTCGATGTAATGACCGCAGCGTTCGGCCAGGTCGATGCGGATATTCTGGTCACCACCGGCGGTGCCTCGGTCGGCGATCATGATCTGGTCCGCCCCGCGCTGGAGGCAGCAGGGGGCAGCGTGGATTTCTGGCGGATCGCACTGCGCCCCGGCAAGCCGATGATGGCCGGGCGGATCGGCGAGACCGTGGTGCTCGGCCTGCCCGGCAACCCGGTATCGGCATTCGTCACCGCGATGTTGTTCCTGCGACCGCTGATCGCCGCCATGGCCGGAGCCGCCAACCCATTGCCCGTGACGACGACCGCCACGCTTGGCGAACCTCTCCCCGCGAATGATCATCGCCAGGATTATCTGCGCGCGGAATCCCGCGATGGTCGAGTCTTCGCCTCCACCATCCAGGACTCGTCGATGCTGCTCACGCTTGCGCGCGCGGACTGCCTGATCGTCCGTCCGCCCCATGCGCATGCCGCTGCCGCGGGAGATATGGTCCAAGTGTTGCGCATCGCTTGACAATCCAACGGAACATTGCGACAACGTTCCCAGTCTGTTCCGACGAAGGATTTACGGATGCTAACGCGCAAACAGCATGAGCTGATCTGCTTCATCAACGACCGCCTTGCCGAAACCGGCGTATCGCCTTCGTTCGAGGAAATGAAGGAGGCGCTCGACCTCAAGTCGAAGTCGGGCGTGCACCGCCTGATCAGTGCGCTCGAGGAACGCCAGTTCATCCGCCGCTTGCCCAATCGCGCCCGCGCGCTTGAAGTGCTGAAGATGCCGGAACGCGGCGACGCCGCGCGCAAGACGCCTGTCACTGCACCCAACATCCGTACCTTGCCCGAGCCCGCCAACGATGTGATCGAAATCCCGCTGCACGGCCGCATCGCCGCCGGCGTGCCGATCGAGGCATTCGAGGGTCATTCGATGCTCGCGGTGCCCGCGGCGCTGCTCGGCAATGGCGAACATTATGCGCTTGAAGTGTCAGGCGATTCGATGGTCGAAGCAGGAATTCTCGACGGCGACTATGCACTCATCCGCCGCGCCGATACCGCGCGCGACGGGGAAATCGTCGTCGCGCTGATCGAGGAGAGCGAAGCGACGCTCAAATATTTCCGCCGCGAGGGCGCAATGGTTCGGCTCGACCCGGCGAACCGTGCCTATGATCCCCAGCGTTATTCCCCCGCCCAAGTCCGCGTTCAGGGTAAGCTCGCCGGCCTGTTGCGCCGCTACGATTGATATCCGCGCCGGGGTTCCGCCACGGATGGCGGTCGCCCGGCCGGTAAACGGTGGTGATTTTGCCGTTGGATAGCGTGATCGCCACCCCACCTGTCTGCGCCAGGGTCGGGCGATCGAGCTTCAGCCAGCGCGGTGTGCAGCCTTGGGGCAAGCGCCGTTCGCTGACCACGATATCGGCGCCCCGGCATGCCGCGATCAGCTCGCGCGCCGGGACCAGATAAGCACTGCGCGTGGCGAGGATGCGCCAAGTTCGCCCTCCTACCTTGCGCTCGGTCAGGCACAAATCTCGATTGCACCGTGCTTCGGGCTGATCAGCCAGTAGCAGCGGCGTGCCGTCGACACCGCCATTTTCCGCCAGCATGTCCGACGTATAGTCGCCGACCCGATCGCGCAGCAGCGCCAGCCCTCCACGCGCCGTCCGCACCGCGACATGCCGCCCATCCCCCGTTACCAGCAGATCTGGTGCCGGAGTCATCAGCGCCCAGACGACCCCGGCGATGAGAGGAGCGAATCCCAACCGTCGCCACCGCGTCCGCCACAGCGCGACCCACAAGCCGCCGATCACGATCAGGGCATAGGCGATATCCGGCATGGCCGGCAGTGCCGCCACGGCCCCCGGCAGGCCCGCGGTCGTCCTCGCCAGCCAAAGCAACAGGTTCAGTGCTCCCTGGGTCAGCCACCACAGCGGCGCCCCCAGGCCGACCAGATCGAACAATAACGCCAGCGCTTCGAGCGGCATGACAATGAAGGTGGTCCAGGGAATAGCGACGATATTTGCCGCCGCACCGTAGAATCCCGCCTTGTGGAAATGAAACAGTGCGATCGGCATCAGTGAGAACTCAACCGCCAGCCCGGTGAGCACCAACGAGCCAAGGTTACGCCTGATCTTGGCGACCAAGCGTTCGTCGCGGGGCGCGAACCATGCCTTGATGCGCGGATGCTCGTGCAGCGCGATAATCGCCGTAATCGCGGCAAAGGAAAGCTGGAAACTGGGCCCCGCCAGCGATTCCGGCCACAGCAGCAGCACGACCACCGCACCTGCCGCGACCAGTCGCAAGGTCATCGCTTCGCGGCCCATCGCCAGCGCGGTCAATACCAGCAGCGCCGCAACGCAGGAACGGATCGTCGGCACCTGCGATCCGGTCAGGAGGGTGTAGCCGATCGCTGCCGCCGCGCCCGCCGCCGCCGCGATCAGCGGCAATCGGAAGCGCAGCGCAAGCCATGGGCTCAGCGCAAGCAGGCGCAACACCACCAGCATCGTCGCCGCCACGACCGCCGTGATATGCAAGCCGCTCACCGACAGGAGATGCGCCAAGCCGGAGCGTCGCATTGCCTCGGCGTCCTCCTCCGCGATCGCGCCCTGATCGCCAGTCGCGAGCGCGCTGGCGATCCCGCCCGCGCTACCCCCGACGCGAGACTGGATATGCCGCGACAACCGGTCGCGCAGCCCCGCCCCTGGCGCATCGCCCGGCGTCACGATTGTGACCGGCGCAAATCCGCGCCCTGTACCGCCAATCTCGTCGAACCATGCCACGCGCGCATAGTCATAGGCGCCCGGCACGGCGGGCTGCGGGGGTGGCATCAGTCGTGCCTGCAATCGGATCGTCGCACCGCGCGTCAGCCCGGCCGGCACATCGGTTTCGGCGAGATTGGCCCGTACATGTGCGGGCAGCTGGATAGCACGACCAAACCGGTCCGCTGCCTGATCGACGACCCGGATCGTCGCAAGCCGCAATCGCACCAGGTCGCGGGCCGCGAGCGGCTCGATCGTTTCGACCCGTGCTTCGAACGTCGTGATCACCGGCCGCGTCAGCACAGCGCCCGCCGCATCGTTCGCCCGCCACCAGACAAGGGAAAGGCCAAGCGCCATTGCCAGCACGCCAACGCCCAGAGCATGCCCTGCCCTGCCCCCGCGCCCCACCGCAAACGCCAACAGAGCGATCGCGATCATCGCCGTCAGCGCCGTACCCCATGACAATGGGTCGGGCAGCACGAACCAGAGAGTAACACCCGCCCCGATTGTCACTGGCAGCCACAGCACCAACTGGTCGCGTTCCGCCTCGAGCCAGCGCTCTAGCGCATCGCGCATGGACGCCATACCTGCGCCCAGGCCGATTTGAAGCGGCCAAGGTCGCGTGCTAGGGGCGTGGTCGGCTGAACTGGCCATCTGATTTCAATTCTGAAAGGATGCGCGCTTGAGCGCAATTACTGATGCCGCCGCTCCGGGCGTTTCGGCGGCTACCCCGGTGCCCGGGCAGGTCGTGACTCGTTTCGCACCATCGCCGACCGGCTTCCTGCATATTGGCGGCGCGCGCACCGCGCTGTTCAACTGGCTGTTCGCAAAGGCGAGCGGCGGCAAGTTCCTGCTGCGGATCGAGGACACCGACCGCGCGCGCTCGACCCAGCCGGCAATCGACGCAATTCTCGATTCGATGACCTGGCTCGACCTGAATTGGGACGGCGAGGCGATCTTTCAGTTCGAGCGCGCACCGCGCCATGCCGAGGTCGCACATCAACTGCTTGCCTCGGGCCATGCCTATAAATGCTATGCCACGGCCGAGGAGCTGACCGCGCTGCGCGAAAGCCAAAAGGCCGCCAAACTGCCCATGCGCTATGACGGCCGCTGGCGCGACCGGGACGAGAGCGAAGCGCCGGAGGGCGCACCTTATGTGGTGCGGATCAAGGCGCCGAAGGATGGCGCGACGACGATCGTCGACCAGGTACAGGGCTCGATCACCGTGCAGAATGCCGAGCTCGACGACTTTGTCCTGCTCCGGTCGGACGGCACGCCGACCTATATGCTCGCAGTGGTGGTCGACGATCACGACATGGGCGTCACCCATGTCATCCGCGGCGACGATCATCTCAACAATGCCTTCCGCCAGCTCGCGGTGATTCGCGGCATGGGCTGGCCCGAGCCGATCTATGCCCATGTGCCAATGATCCATGGTTCGGACGGTGGTAAATTGTCCAAGCGGCATGGTGCGGTCGGGGTCGATTCCTATCGCGACGAACTCGGCATCCTGCCCGAGGCGCTGAACAACTACCTGCTCCGGCTCGGTTGGGGGCATGGCGATGACGAGATCATCAGCCGCGAACAGGCGATCGAATGGTTTACTCTGGACGGCGTCGGAAAATCACCAAGCCGGTTCGATTTGAAAAAACTTGAGAACCTGAACGGTCATTATATGCGCCTCGCCGACGATGCGCGGCTGGCTGATATGGTGGCCGGACGACTCGACTTCGAAGTCGATGACCGGCAGCGCGATCTTTTGCGTCGCAGCATGGCGGCACTGAAGCCGCGCGCTGCCAATCTCGTCGAGCTGACGAGCGGTACCGCCTTCCTGTTTCGCACCCGTCCCCTTGAAATCGACCATTCCGCGGCCGATCTCTTGACCGCCGACGGGCGCAGAATTCTCGCACTTGCACACAGCAAGCTTGACGCGCTCGACGGCTGGGATACGGAGAAACTCGAAGACGCGGTTCGGCAAGTTGCCGACGAAGCGGGGACGAAGCTGGGTCAGGTCGCGCAACCGTTGCGCGCGGCATTGACGGGCAAGAAGACCTCGCCCGGGATATTCGAAGTGCTCGACCTGCTCGGGCGTGACGAAAGCCTCGGCCGGATCGCCGACCAGATGGCCAGCTGAGCCGGAACGTAAAGGACCTATTCGATGAGCGACACCGCAAAGCTGAGCGTTGGCGGCAAGGATCTGGACTATGCCGTGATGCCGGGCACAGTCGGCCCCGATGTCATCGACATCCGCAAACTCTATGCCCAGACCGGCAAGTTCACTTACGACCCGGGCTTCACCTCGACCGCCAGCTGCGATTCCGCGATTACCTATATCGACGGTGATGAAGGCGTGCTGTTGCATCGCGGCTATACGATCGGCGAATTGTCCCGGCAGTCGAGCTTCATGGAAGTGTCGTACCTGCTGCTCAACGGCGAATTGCCGACCAAGGACGAGCTCGACAATTTCAGCTACACGATCAGCCGCCACACCATGGTGCACGAGCAACTCGCGACCTTCTATCGCGGCTTCCGCCGTGACGCGCATCCGATGGCGGTGATGTGCGGCGTGGTCGGCGCTCTCTCGGCCTTTTATCATGATTCCGCCGACATCACCGATCCGCGCCAGCGGATGATCGCCAGCCACCGGCTGATCGCTAAGATGCCGACGATTGCCGCGATGGCGTATAAATATACTGTCGGGCAGCCTTTCCTCTATCCCGACAACTCATTGTCCTACACCGGCAATTTCCTGCGTATGACGTTCGGCGTGCCGGCTGAGGAATATGTCGTCAATCCAGTGGTCGAGCGCGCGCTCGACCGGATCTTCATCCTCCATGCCGACCATGAGCAAAACGCCTCGACCTCGACCGTGCGGCTTGCCGGTTCGTCGGGCGCCAATCCGTTCGCCTGCATCGCCGCCGGCATTGCCTGCCTGTGGGGCCCGGCGCATGGCGGCGCCAATGAAGCCGCGCTCAACATGCTGCGCGAGATCGGCACGGTCGACCGGATTCCGGAATATATCGCCCGCGCCAAGGACAAGAACGATCCGTTTCGCCTGATGGGCTTCGGCCACCGCGTGTACAAGAATTACGATCCGCGCGCGACCGTGATGCAGGAGACGGTACGCGAGGTCCTCGGCGAACTCGGCGTCACCGACCCCGTGTTCGACGTCGCGCTGAAGCTTGAAGAGATGGCGCTCAACGACCCATATTTCATCGAGAAAAAGCTGTTCCCCAACGTCGATTTCTATTCCGGCGTGATCCTGTCGGCGATCGGTTTTCCGACGACGATGTTCACCGCCCTGTTCGCGCTTGCCCGCACCGTCGGCTGGGTCGCGCAGTGGAATGAGATGATCGCCGATCCGGAACAGAAGATCGGCCGCCCGCGTCAGCTTTACACTGGTCCGACGCAGCGTGACTACGTCACCGTGGACAAGCGTTGATCAAAACCGCATTGCGGGCCGGCGGCGTCCTGGTGACGCTGTCCGGCCTGTTCTTCTGCGGTCAGGGCCTCGGCCTCATCATGTGGCCTGCGCAGAGCTTCATGCTCGCGCAGGGCCAATGGGCGATCTACGGCGCGATCATTGCGCTGTTCGGGATCGGGTTGATCGTCTTCAGCCGGCGTTTCTGAGCCGGACGATCCAATTCAGGCGTGCCGCTCCAACCTTATGTCGCGGCGGGCGAGCCATACCCCGGCCGCATTCCGCTCCAGCCGAACGATCCCCGTTCCGCCGCGCAGTTCCTGCGCCCGGCGATAGGCCTGCGTGACGCCGAATTCGCCGTCGAACACGACATCGTCGAGATAATAGGCCGGATGCCCCGGTTCGGCGATGAACAGGTGGACGTGCGCCGGCATAGTCTCGTTCGGATAGGGCGCGGGCTTGATCGTATCAAAAGTGTACACGCCGTCTCTGCCCGTCTTCACCCAGGCGCCCATGACGCCGGCTCCATTCGGATTCGCTCGTGCCGTTGGCGTAGCGCCCGGCGGCATTGGTATGATGCGCATAGATTACCACATTCGCCGCCGGCCTTGTGCCATCGGCGGCGAGCACGCGGCCGGTAAGGATCATGCGCTCGCCCGGCTCGGCCTTGCCTGCCATCCGCAGCGATGCCGGAAGCCCGGCTGGTGCGCGTTCGGCAACCGCCTCGCACCCTTCGCAATTGTACAGATTGGCGCGTGCGGGTTCGGCACCGCGTCGCCACCAGCCGGCTCGCGCAGACACCGCGAGGCCGGCGGCGGCCAATCCAAGGCTCAGCACAGCGGTTCGTCGATCCAATCGCGTCATAACGGACTCGCGAAGACTGCAGGTGCAGCAGCCATAGCGCATTGCCACATTTGCAGGAACCGCCCAGGCGAGACTGACCTGGCCAGGCGACATTCGACCCGACCCAGTTACTCGCGATACGGCAAGGTAAAGACGAACCGCGCGCCCTGCCCCGGCGCACTGTCGACAGTGATGTCGCCGCCCATCGCTCGCGCCAGGCGGCGCGCGATATAAAGACCAAGGCCGCTGCCGCCCGCTTCGTGCGGGTCGACGCGTTCGAATTTTTCGAAAATGCGCTTCTGGTCCTCGATCGCGATGCCCTTGCCCTGATCGGCGACGATCACTGCGGCGATATCGCCCTCGCGTTCGGTGCGGATCCACACCATGCCGTCGACCGGAGAATAGCGCACGGCGTTGCCGATCAAATTGACCAATATCTGAAGCGCGCGGCGGAATTCGCCAGTCGCGGGGAGCATGTCGTCAGGCGCAGGCTTGTCGATCCGCACTTTGGCGCCGCTCGCGCGGACACCGAGCAGGCCCGCCGCGCGACGCGACACGTCCGCGAGATCGATCGGTTCAGCCGCGACCTTGAAGCCGGGCCGCTCGATCGCCTGCAGATCGACCAGATCGTCGACCAGCCCCATCAGGTGCCGGCCGGCACTGGCGATATCGGCGGCATAATCGGCATAGTCCTGACGCAACGGCCCCTCCGATTGCGCATTGATGCTGTCGGCATTGGCGATGATCCGCCCCAACGGCGAACGCAGCGCCGCATCGAGCCGCGCGGCAAAGGCGCCCGACACGCCTTCATTTTCCGGAAAGGGCGCAACCGGCGCCGGATCGGGATCGATCATGTGCGCGGCGCCGATAAAGCCGGCAAACGCGCCCTGGCTGTCGGTGCGCGGCGTTGCAGCCAGTCGCACCGCCTGCCCGGTGGGGCGAACGGTCGCGCGCTGATCGTCAAAGCGCTGCCGCATCGCCAGCCCGCCAAGGATCGGAAACGCGCCTTCGCGGTCCTCCCCCAGCAGGAACAGGCGCGTCAGCGGCTGGCCGAGCATCTCGCCTGCATCGAAGCCGTATTTCGCGCCCACGGTGATCGACAGGAAACTGACCCTGAGCGCTGCATCGGTCTCCCACAGCCAGTCAGCGCCGCTGCGCAGGAAATCGCCCTCGCGCTCGCCATCGGGCGTGCCGGAGCGCCAGGCCGAGCGCATGCGCCAGCCAGTGATCTCCAGACGAACACCCTGAGCATCGGGATTGGCGCGAACCCACAGATCGACGTCGCCATCCCCATCGCCCGCGACCACGCCACGCGAGATCAGGATACCGAGCCGCTGAGCGAGCCGCGCGAGGGTCGCGACCTGCGGGATCGCGATTGGCTGGCCGAGGCCGCCACCGGCCCGGGTGTTGAGTTCGTGCAACCGCTGATCGGCCTCGATCAGCCGGCCGGCGGGATCGAGCAGACCGCGCACCGGCGGCAGGCTTGAATCGAGCATGTTCACGCCCGCTTCCGCGCCAGTGCGCGCAGCGCAGCGCGATAATCGGGGTGAAGCCTGAGCGGCGCAAGCGCAGCACGCGCCGTATCGGCCGGGGTCGCGACGATCGTGTCGATCGAGATCGGCAAAGGCCTCGAGATCGCGGCGTGCATCGGCTTCGCATAGCGCGAGCCCGATGCGAGCGATCGGTTCACGGCCCAGCTCGAGCGCCCGCAGAACCAGCCAGAGCCGGGCGGCATCGGGATCGAGCACGACCTCGCGCGCCTGGTGGAAGTCCAGACCCATCGCATGCGCGATCAGGGCGATGAACAGGGCGATGCGGCGGTCGCCGATCGTTTCGAGCAGCAAGGCGGGCAGTTCCCCGGGCGATGCCTCGATTGCCGCCGCAAGCCGCATCGCTGCCGCTTCCAGCCGGTCGCCCTCGTCATGTGCCGCAAGACTCCGCGCAGCCGCTTCCGCGAGCGCGCGATCCAGTGCTGCCATCGGTGCGTCGGCATCGGTCGCGAACCGTTCGCGCAGAGCCGCCGCGACCCACCAGACCAGCCGGTGATGCAGATCGGCCGGCAAGTCGGTATGCGAGCCCATGCCGCCATCGATCGCGCCGCGCCGCCGGCTTTCCGCCGTCATCAGCGCCATTGCCCCGGCCGCCACGACCGAATCGGGTTGATTGACCAGGCGCGCGAGCAGGCTGGGCTTTTCGGGTTCGTCGGGCGCGGCCGGCGGCAGCGCGTCGCCCAGCGCATCCTGCTGCACACGCGCAATCAACTCACGCATCAGATCCACATCGCGCAGCAAGCCGGCAACGACCAGGCGATCCAGTACCGAGACGCTGGCCGCAGTCAGGGTCTCAGCCAACATTGTCTCTTCGCGGGCGGCCAGCAGGCGCGCCGCATGCTGCCGCAGCGCACCGTCGATCGACACCACCATCGCGGCAAGCGCGGTCGCCATCGCCGATCGCGATCGATCGTCGAGCCGGGCATCATCGGGCAGGAAAAAATCGTCGATCGCTACCGCGAGCCGATGATCGGCACGCGCGTCTGCACCGGCTGCGCGCACAAGCAGCGGGCCGGCCCCCTCTGGGTGCCATCATCCATGTCGCGAACGTTGATCGACATGTGTCTCGGCTTAGGGAAATGTCGTTAAAACGAAACTAAGGCTTTTCGCGAAATGCCTCAATGGCAGCGAAAAGCGTCACCCCGGCATACATTGCCGCCAGTGATAACCCGATCAGCGGATATCCTGCACCGACCGGAATCAGCATCGCCACCAGATAGGCGACCGACGTCGCCCACCAGGCCCGTCGCGTCCGGTCATGTGCAGCGCGTTCGACCAGCGCCGCTGCGGCGATCAGCGTGATCGACAGAGTCCATCCGGTTGCCGTGCCGGTCTGCATGCTGGCATGCCCGAGTTCAAGTGCGGCGAGCGCCGCGAATCCGGGAATCGCGGTACGTTGCGCGCGCGAAAGCCCCTCCTCGTCGCGCAGCCAGGCGAGCGCCTGCCCGATGGTGAAGGCGAGCGCGGCGACAATGGTGAGCGCCACCCCTGTGCCTGGCCAGGCGAACCAGATCGCTGCGAGCCCGCCAAGGCCGATCACACACCCCGTCGCTCCCAGGGCCCAGGTCGGCATTCCGCGCGCCATCAAAGCGGGCAGCACGAGCCGGGCGAGAGGCGCGAGCAGGAATCGGTCGGCCCAGGCGACTGGCTTGGACACCAGCGCCGCGAGGATGACGTTCCCGCGATCAGCCAAGGTGCGCGAATCGCGTTCGATGCCGTGCGCACCGCCGGCAGCACCGGGCGGCATGGCAATCTGGACGGCCTGAGCTTGCGCGGCGACGCGCAGCAGCGTTGATTGGAAGTCATAGTCCCTCGGCATCGCCGCCACCTCGGCGATCCGCTTGGGATCGAGCCGCGCCAGACCGGCCCAGGCGGCATCGACACCGACACGCTCGAAGCCCGGCACCGCGTCGCGGTCGGACATGGTCAGGATCGCATCCTCGCCATCGCCGGCAAGCAGAGCGACAACATCGCCGGTCGTGACCAGGCCATCGGCGACGACCAGCACGCGCGCGAGCGGGTGGATCTTCTGCTTGGCCTCGACCGCGTTGCGCACGACATCGACCGAAACGCCGCGCCGCCCGATCCGGCTGATCGCACCAAGCAGTTCGGGCGTGAGCCGCGCAACGACAACGATAAGCTGCGATGCGCCGGCGGCGACCACCAGCCGCGCCTGGAATTCGATCAGCGTCAGTCCACCGAACGGCAAGGTCGCCGCCAGCGTGCCGCGCCGGTCGTCGGCATCCTCAGTCGCGAAAATCAATCCAGCCAGCATCATCCGGCTGTTAGGGCGTCACGGCGCGAATGGCAAAGACCCGCGTCGGCCCCAATCGACCGAGGCAGCGGTTAGGAGATGGATGCACCCATCCGTGCGCCGAAAGGAAGACGCCGTCGAACCGCGCTCCCGATGACTCTCCCAGTGACTCTCCCAGTGACTCTCAGAGCCGCTCGACCGCGCGGCGCAGCTTGCGCAACAGGACGACATCATGTGGCGGAACGGTCGCGGCTTCAGTGGCGATCGCCATCAGCCGGATCGCGCCAAAGCTTGCCGCCAAGCCCTTCAGCCGCCAGGCCGCCGCTTGCCACCCTTCCGCATCGCGCGCACGCTCCAGGCCGTCCAGCCCGCGCTGCACGCTGTCGAGAAACGCCTCACGCAGCTCGGCAATCAGGGCAGGTTCGTCACCCACCGCTGCCGCCAGCGTCGCATCGATTGCACCAGGATCATACGCCATGCCGCTGTCGTACATCGCAACTCTTAAGGCGAGGTTTCGCTATTCGCTTTCCGGCGCTGCAAATCGTGGTAAACAATGGATATGAATGGGGGTTCGCGCATTGTCGATATCCGCCCGGGGCACGGCAAGGCCGCCCCGGAGGATGATCTTATCTTGTCGGATCCATTGCCCATCGAAACGCCCGAACTGACACCCGAGTTCGACGATGACGACGCCGATGACGCGCCGCGCACCCGATTCGGCTGGGTCGCGCCCACCCTCGGCGTGCTGGTGTCGATCGGCTGGGTCGGCGCGATGCTGTGGCTGTCCTGGCCGAGCCTGACGCGGGCCGAGCCGATGGCGCTGACCGGCTTCATCGCTGCGCTGTGTGTCCCCCCGGCGCTGATCGGTATCCTGCTGATCCTTGCGCTGCGCACCAGCAGGGCCGAGGCGCATCGTTTCGGCATCACCGCTCAGGCGATGCGCGCCGAGGCCGCCAGCCTGGAGCGAACGGTCGCGGTGCTGTCGCGCACGATCGACGCCAATCGCACCAAGCTCGCAGAACAGACCACCGCGCTGATGGCGATGGGCGACGGCGCCGCGAACAAGCTGGCGACGATCGGCACCGGCCTTGCGACTCAAGTGGCCGAGACAGACACGCATGCAAGGACCCTGGCCGAGGCCGCGGCGATCGCCCATGCCAAGCTCGATGTGTTGATGGCGATGCTGCCCCGCGCGCACAGCGAAACAGCCGAAATGGCGCGGACGCTTGAACGTACCGGGTTGAGCGCGACAGAACAGGCCGGTGCACTCGATGCGCAGCTGACCGCGCTGGCCGAACGCGGGCGCGAGGCCGATGCCGTCGCCGGCGGCGCGGCGCAGCGACTCGCCGCGCACATCACGCGGATGGAAGCGACCGGCGAGACCGCCGGCACGCGGCTCGAACAGATTACCGAAGCGATGTCGGAAGCGGTCGACGGCCTGCTCGGCCGTACCGCCGATGCCGTCGATGAAGCGCGCAAGGGCATCACTGCGCAGGGCGAAGCGATGCTGGCGATGCTCGGCACCAACCAGGCGGCGCTCGACCGTGCCGGCAAGGACGGCGCCGAGGCGCTGGCCGCGCGGATGAGCACGATCGAGGCGCTGATCGACCGGATCGCTACGCGACTCGATCAGCAGCGGGGAACGAGCGACGCGATCATCGTCGAACTCGACGACGGCATTACCCATGTGTCGGGACGTCTCGATGCGCTTCACGCACAGGGGGTCGATCGAACCCAGACGCTCGCTGCATCGATCAGCGCGCTGGGCGGATCCGCCGATGCGATGACCGAAGCGCTCAAGACCGGCGACCTGATGGCGACCAGCGCAATCACCACGACCGAGCGGCTATTGCTCGCGCTCGACGCCGCAGCGCGCGAGATCGACGAGACGCTGCCCGACGCGCTCACCCGGCTCGACACGCGCATCCTCGACAGCCGCAAGGTCATCGGCGACGCCAAGCCCGAACTTCTTGCGCTCGTTACTGCGGCCGAGAGCACGCACGACGCGATCGAAGCGATCGCTCAGGTCATCTCGCATCAGCGCGATACGGTCGACAAGCTGTCGGGCACATTGCTCGAAACGCTGACCAGCGGCCAGGCCAAGGCCGATGCGCTCGGCCAGATGGTCGACGACACGATCGGCCGCACGCATCGCTTCGCCGAGGAAGCCGCACCCCGGCTGGTCGAAGCGCTGCTCCGCGTCCGCGATACTGCCAGTGCCGCCGCCGACCGCGCGCGCGAAACGCTGGCCACGGTCATTCCGGAGGCGACTCAGGCGCTCGAGACGGCCAGCGTCGCGGCGATGGAGCGTGCCGCTGGCAATGCCGTACTGCAGCAGATCGCATCGATCGGCGAAGCCGCGGAGATGGCGGCGGAAGCCGCGCAACGCGCATCCGAGCGGCTGACGCGCCAGATGCTTGCCATCGCCGATTCGACAGCGATGGTCGAAAGCCGGATCGAGGATGCGCGTGAGGAACGCGAAGCCGCTGATCGCGATACATTCGCCCGGCGTGTGTCGCTGCTGATCGAATCGCTCAACTCGGTTTCGATCGACATCACCAAATCGGTCTCGGCCGAAGTCTCCGACAGTGCCTGGGCAGCCTATCTGAAGGGCGATCGCGGCGTCTTCACCCGCCGCGCGGTGCGCCTGCTCGACGCCGGAGAGGCGCGCGAGATCCTGCGGCATTATGACGAGGACCCGGCGTTCCGCCAGCAGGTCAATCGCTATATCCACGACTTTGAGGCGATGCTGCGCGCGATCCTGGCGCAACGCGACGGATCGCCGCTGGGCGTGACCTTGCTGTCGTCGGATATGGGCAAGCTGTACGTTGCGCTCGCCCAGGCAATCGAGCGCCTGCGCACCTGATCGCGCCGCGAGGCGCCCCACTCGCCGACATCTCTTCACGAGAGCGATTCGGGGCCGAAATGATGCTGTTTCTGCTGTTATTTCGGCGCCAATTTTTTCCATGCTGTTAAGTTGGATTTCGGGTTCAAAATTCTATCCTGTTTCCAGTCTCTTACGATCAATTATGCTGTTATTGAATAACAGCATGAAAACAGCACGGAACAGCATGCTGTTTTCGACGCAACAGCATGCGCGAGCGTTCAGTTTTGACGACAATGAGAAAGAGCGTGGCGAAGGCCCGGTAGAGCCCCGTCCGGTATATGCTGCCAGGGTCGATATTGGATTTGAATCGCCCTCACCGGAACTGGACGATAGGCACCAGGCCCTCAACAACGGCGCGCCGGGAGCTGGGCGTAGCAACAGCGAACCATGGCAGGATGGCATCGCAACGCGCTGTATCGATGTAGGATCGGCTATAAACGTGCGTTCATCGATGATATCCTCCGGCCAACAATCAGGCACAGGAGACCGAATGTCGTTTCTTCGTTTGGCGCCCCACCCCTGTCGCTTGCCGATACAGCGCTGAGGTCCGCGCCCATGTCACGATCAAACCGCTACCCTTCCGCGTCCACCCCAATCTCGAACTTTTACAGCGTGGGCCGGCATTACCGCACTGGTACCGTCGATCCGCCCACCCCCGCCGATCGAGGCGCCGGGCCCTGGAGATCCAAGCCGGTGACGGCCAAAACGGTCGCGCAATACGCGCTCCTCGATGCCGCGGTCGGGTTGCCGACCATGGTTTACCCCGGGGTCAACGCGACCCGCCATCTGCGACATTATCTCAACAATTCGGGCCAGACCTATACGATCGATCTGGAGGATATGATTCGCTGTGTGCCCAGCGCGAAGCGCGCGATGGTGGCTGAATTTCGCCAGGCGCAACGTTTCCTCCAGGGAATGCCGGTCGGCCGACATCTGTTCACGTCAAGCAACACCGAAAGCTCGTATAACGAGGAGAGCGAGAACCCGGAGTGGTACTTCGCGATTGGCGGCTACTCCTATTGGGGCAAGGGTGAGGCAACCATCACCCCCTCCCAGAATGGCAGGCGTTATGAGGTGGATTTCACCTATTGCTTTCGCGACCGGTATAATTGGGATGGCGGCAAGGCGGTGGTGATCGGTGGCGTGCTCGTCACCGATAAATTCATGGGCGAATTCCACCGCCAGGGGCTTGCTCGCGAGTTCGATTGCGTCGGATCCGTACGCCGCGCCATTACCTGGGATGGCGATGCCACATTCCCCCCGAACAATCTATTCTCACACGGCAAAGACGATCGTGATGCGGGCTTTGCCAATGCTGGCGACGGCGTTCACCCTTATCGCATGCAGCGCTTCGCCCGCGCAGGAGAAACCACGGATGACGACCGAGAAGACGCAGGGCGACGCCGCTGCAATCCTGAAACGGATTGGGCTTGAACTGCCGCCCACCGCCAAGAGCGAATTCGCCGAGCAGAACAGTGGGCAGGATGATTCAGCCCGGCTGGTGGCAGTGATGCCCATGGGCGACTGGAAAGCGTTATTGGCACGGTTGCCGATGCCGGAATCCGATCAGGCGCCATTCGAGGCGGAGGCGAACTTCCATCTTGGTGCGGATAAGGGTCAATGGACTCCCGGTAAGGCCAAGGGGCTGGAAACGGTCCAGCTGCCCTGGCACGGCGGGGCGGAATCGCTGAATCTGGGCATTGCGCCGGCGGGCCAGGACGAGGTTCGCCTGTTTATCTACTGGTACCAATTGTAAGGGGATCCACCTCGCGGACGATCAAGCTGGTCGACATCGGGTCGCGTGCTACCCAGTCGATTTTCGAAAAGCCGCCGATCAATCAGGCGCGGGGCTGGCGCGCTCCGCTTCGGCAATAATCTGCTCGACCAATTCCTCCGTGTTCGTGCTGATATAGGCGTCCATCCGCCAACGCCCCTCAAGAAAGTGCTGCCCTTCCGGCGCTTCGAAGAAAGCCACTATGATCTGAAGTTCGGTCTCGGTGAACTCCCAGTTGATATGGGTTTCGTATTCATCCTGCCATATTTGTCGATGGCAGGCATATGCGGCCTCTAACTTCCGCGTCCCCTGCATTACGGCATCAATCGGTACCGCGCCGCCATCTAATAGCCGCGTGAACAATGGCGTGCCGGGCAGCGCGAACCGCTGCAAGAAGCTGCCTGTATCAATGCGCTCCTGGATGCCCGTCGCTTGCAAGAAGCGCCGAATAAGGTCGAGTTTGGAGAGGCTCGGCGGTTCGTCAATCTCGGCTGACGTCATGTCTCCCCCCTTCATTCCAGCACGTCATGCTTGCTGATAACGCACTGACCCCGAACCAGCGAAGCCAGGCTCAAAGGGCGAATCCCGCCCCTATGCCCCCTCGTTGCCCAGCCTGTCGAACAGGTCGACAGTGTTCGGCGTGACCCATCCGAAATGATAGTTGAGCATGAACAGCCCGAACAGGATCGTGGCAACGATGGTCACGCGGAGCGCGACCTTGCCGGCCTGGAAGGTATGCGGCGCACTCTCGGCCTGACCCGGCACGCGCGCCACCCCTGCCTCGTCCGACGTGCGCACCCCAAAGGGCAGCACGAAGAACACCGAAAAGGCCCAGAACAGGAAATAGATGGCGAGAGCCGAGGTCCACCGCATCGCCGGATCAGGCTTCGATCAGCAGCACGTCGACGATCGGCTTCTTGCCGGTCCAGCGCGTCGCGACACGGCGGACAGAGAGCCTGACGCCCTCGCGCAGTTTGGATCGATCACGGCCGCCCGAGCGGACTGCCTCGACCACGGCGTCGATGGCCTCGGCAACGAACGGGTCGCGGTCTTCCTCGACCGGAATGCCCTGAAGCTGGACCTGCGGCTGGCCGAGCAGTGCGCCATTCTTGCCGATCGCGACCGCGACCGATATCTGGCCGAACAATGACAGCTTGCGCCGCTCGTTGATCGTCGCCCCGTCGCCCGGCAGGATCACATCGCCATCGAGTACGAGGCGGCCGACCGCGGCATGGCCGATCTTTTGCGGATCGCCCGGTGCCAGCCGCACGATATCACCATTGGTCTGCACCAGTGCCTGCGGCACGCCTTCGGACAGGCCGAAGCGCGCCTGCTCCATCAGATGGCGCATTTCGCCATGTACCGGCATCAGCACATCGGGCTTCATCCAGCGATACATTTGCGCCAGTTCGGGGCGACCGGGGTGACCGGAGACATGGACATGCGCCTGGCGGTCAGTGATCATCACCACGCCCTTCGCCGCAAGCTGGTTCTGGATGCGACCGATCGCGACTTCATTGCCGGGGATCTGCTTCGACGAGAAGACGACGGTATCGCCGGCGTCGAGGCTGATCGGATGCTGGCCATTGGCGACGCGCCCAAGCGCAGCGCGCTCCTCACCCTGGCCGCCCGTGGCAACGACCAGCACCTTGTTGCGCGGCAGGCGCATCGCGGCATCGGCGTCGATCGTTTCGGGGAAATTCTTCAGATAGCCGGTCGCACGGGCGACCTTCAGAATGCGATCGAGCGAGCGGCCCTGAACGCACAGCGCGCGGCCGGTTTCACGCGCGACCTCACCCAGCGTGTGGAGGCGGGCGGCGTTGGAGGCGAAGGAGGTGACGAGCACCCTGCCCTTGGCCTTGCCGATCGTGTCCATCAAGCCGAGCAGGACATCGCTTTCCGAGCCGGAGGCTTCCGGATTGAAGACATTGGTCGAATCGCACACCAAGGCGAGAATGCCGGCATCGCCGATGGCCGCGAGCTGTTCCGTCGTCGCCGGATTGCCGAGCACCGGCGCCGCGTCGAGTTTCCAGTCGCCGGTATGGAATATGCGGCCATAAGGCGTGTCGATCAGCAGCGCGCTCGCTTCGGGAATCGAATGCGACATGGGCACGAACTGGACACCGAACGGGCCGAGATCAAAGGGCTCACCGGGCCGCTTCACGTGAAGTTTCACGCGGTCGGCATTGCCTTCCTCTTCGAGCTTGCCGCGGATCAGGCCGGCGGTGAACGCCGTCGCATAAAGCGGCACGCCGAGATCCTCAGCGAGATAGGGCAGCGCGCCGATATGGTCTTCATGGCCGTGAGTCAGCACGATGCCGACCAGATCGTCGAGGCGTTCTTCGATGAATTGCAGGTCGGGCAGGATCACGTCGATGCCGGGATAGGCCGGATCGGCGAAGGTGATGCCGCAATCGACCATCAGCCATTTGCCCTGGCAGCCATAGAGATTGACGTTCATGCCAATCTCACCGGAGCCGCCGAGCGCGACGAAAAGGAGTTCTTTCTTTGGATTAGTCACTAAAATTATTGTCTTTCTGGTTCGGCCAGTCCCGCGATAGCGGACGGCCATAGGAGTGCGCGTTCAGCGCGATAATCTGGTTGAGGATGGAGCGGGGCGCCATTCCCGGGCGCGCTCTCGCAAATCTCTAGGCCCTTATATGGGCGCGATCCCACAGCATCGCCAGCCCCTGAATGGTCAGATCGCCCTCGATATAGTCGAAAACATTGGTGTGTTGCTCAAAAAGGGTCGCCAGACCGCCGGTGGCGATGACCTTTACCGGCCGGCCGACCTCTTCCTTCATGCGCGCGACCAGCCCTTCGATCATCGCGATATAGCCCCAATAGATGCCGATATTCATCTGGCTGACGGTATCGCGGCCGATCACCGAGAGATTGCCGGTCGGCGCCTCGATCGCAATACGCGGCAGCTTGGCGGCGGCAGTGACCAGCGCGTCGAGCGACAAGTTGATGCCGGGGGCGATGATCCCGCCCTTGTACGCGCCCGAATAATCGGAAAAATCAAAGGTCGTCGCGGTGCCGAAATCGATCGTGATCAGGTCGCCGGGATACAGCGCATGCGCCGCGATCATGTTGACCGCGCGATCCGCGCCGACCGCATGCGGTTCCTCGACATCGAGGTGCATGCCCCATTCGACCGGCGGCTGGCCGGCGATCAGCGGCTCGCCACCAAAATATTTGCGCGCGAGCATCTGCAGATTGTGCAGCGCGCGCGGCACGACCGTGGCGATGATCACCGCGGTTACGTCCTTGCGATCATAGCCTTCGAGCGTCAGCAGCTGGCTGAGCCACACGGCATATTCGTCCGCGGTGCGGCGCGGGTCGGTGGCGATGCGCCAGCGCGCCTTGATCGCTTTGACGCCACTGCCGCTGCCACCACCGGTATCGACCAGCGCGAACACGACATTGGTATTGCCGGCATCGATCGCGAGCAGCATGCGGCAGCCTTTCAGATCAGGAACACATCGGCGGCGTGAATGACACGGGTCGTGCCATCCGCCAAGCGCAGGATAAGCGCGCCGTCATTGTCGAGTCCGGCGAACAGGCCGTCGGTCGCGCTGCCATCGGGCAGCCGGGCGGTCAGCGCTGTACCAACGGCATGCGCACGCTCCAGCCAGCGCGCGCGGATCGGCGCGAGACCTTCGCCGCGCCAGCGCGCGAGCCAGAGCGCGAACGCCTCGGCCAGGGTGTCGAGGAAATCGGCCGGATCGGGCGCGACACCCTGCGCGGCGAGACTGGTGGCGGGGCGATCAAGCTCGGTTGGATGATGCGCCAGGTTGACGCCGATGCCGATCACCACGGCATCCCCGGCTCCTTCGAGCAGGATGCCGGAGAGTTTCGCCCCGCCGAGCAACAGGTCGTTGGGCCATTTGAGCTGGAGCGAAGATCTCGCCCCGTCATCCCCGCGAAAGCGGGGATCCCGCTGCCTTTCAGCGCTCGCGGAAGAAGAAGCTGGATTCCCGCTTTCGCGGGAATGACATTGGGGGAGGTAAGCGCGAACCACTTCTTCAAGCGCCACCGCGGTGAGCAATGCCAGCGTGGCTGCCTGTGGGTCGCTGGCGCGCAGCCGCACCAGGGTCGAGGCATAGAGATTGCCGACTGGCGAGGCCCAGGCCCTGCCCTGCCGCCCGCGACCGCCGGTCTGGCGCTCCGCGCGCAGCCAGACGCCTTCCTCCGTGCCGCTCCGTGCGAGCGCCAGCATATCGGCGTTGGTCGATCCCGTCTCGGCGACGGTGCGGATGCTATGGCTCAGAACAGCGACCGTGCGGCAGCCAGGGTCAGCGCACCGAGCGGCGCGAGCAGCACCCAGCCGACCGGCGAAACGAAGACTGCCGCCGCCGCGATCAGTCCGCCTTCGACGATGCTGTCATTGCGTTCGAATGCCGGTGCCGGTTCGTCGAAATACATCACCTTCACGACACGCAGATAATAATAGGCGCCAATCACCGAAGCGACGAAGCCGACCACGGCCAGCGGATAAAGCCCGGCACCGATCGCTGCATTGAACACCGCCAGCTTGGCATTGAAACCAAGCAACGGCGGAATGCCGGCAAGCGACAGCATGAAGACCAGCATCGCCAGCGCGAGAGCCGGGCGAGTCTGCGACAGGCCTGACAGGCTGGCAATCGTCTCGACCGGTTGCCCATCGGCGTCGCGCATCTGCAGCACGACCAGGAAACTGCCCAGGGTCATGGCGACATAGACGGTCAGGTAGAACAGCACCGATGCGACGCCCGCTTCGGTGCCGGCGGCAAGACCGACCAGCACGAAGCCGACATTGTTGATCGACGAATAGGCAAGCAGCCGCTTGATATTGCTCTGGCCGATCGCCGCAACCGCGCCGAGGATGATCGAGGCAAGTGCCGCGAAGATCACGATCTGGCGCCATTGATCGGTTGCCGGGCCCATCGCCTCGATCGCGACGCGCACCGCCATCGCCATCGCCGCGACCTTGGGGGCGCTGGCGAAGAATGCGGTGACCGGGGTCGGTGCGCCTTCATAGACGTCGGGCGTCCACATATGGAATGGTACGGCGCTGATCTTGAAGGCGAGGCCGGCGAATACGAACACCAGCCCGAAGGTCAGGCCGAGCGAATGGCCCGCGCCATAAGCCGTGGCGATCTGGTCGAACATGGTGCTGCCGGAGAAGCCGTAGACCAGCGAAATACCGTAAAGCAGGATGCCGCTGGCGAGTGCGCCGAGCACGAAATATTTGAGGCCCGCCTCGGCCGAGCGCGTGTCGCGGCGCATGAAGCTCGCCAGCACATAGGCAGCAAGGCTCTGCAGTTCGAGACCGACATACAGCGTCAGCAGGTCGCCCGCCGATACCATCATGCCCATGCCCGCCGCCGAGAGCAGGATCAGCACGGGATATTCGGGACGCAGATCGTCGCCAGTGGTGCGCGCGAAGAAACGCGGCGCCATTATGATCGCCACCGCAGCGGCGATATAGATCAGCACCTTGGCAAAGGCGGCAAAGGCATCGGCACGGTACAGGCCATAAAATGCCTCACCGCCGCTGGAGGCCGGGCCGATCAGCGAGATACCGGCACCGGCCAGGATCGCGACCGCGGTCCAGGACACGGCGCGGGTCGACGCCTGGCCGCCCCAGGCGGCAACCAGCATCAGCGCGATCGCGCCGATCCCGAGCACCAGCTCAGGCAGGGTCATGAGGAGTGAAGCGCTGTAATCCATCAGTGAGCGCCCTCATGCGCGGCAGGTGCGGCGCCGTGCGCCGCGGCGGGCGCGGGCTTGCCGAGTTTCAATTGCGAGTCGCCGGGAGGCGTGGCGCGGGCCACGCGAGCGACCAGGGTCTGCACATCACCGCGCATCGGCGCGATGAAGCTTTCCGGATAGACGCCCATCCACAGCACGACCGCCGCGATCGGCGCGAGCAAGGCGATTTCGCGCAAGCTCATATCGGGCATGGCGCGGACATCGTCCTTGGTCAGGTCGCCGAACACGACGCGGCGATAGAGATACAGCATGTACGCTGCGCCAAGGATGATGCCGGTCGTGCACAACAGGGTGATCGTGGTCGACACCTTGTACGTGCCCGCCAGGCTCAGAAACTCGCCGACGAAACCGCTGGTGCCGGGCAAACCGACCGACGCCATGGTGAAGAGCATGAAGAACAGCGCATATTTCGGCATGTTGATCGCGAGGCCGCCGTAACGGTCGATCTCACGCGTGTGCAGCCGATCGTAGATCACGCCGACGCACAGGAACAAGGCGCCCGAGACAAGGCCGTGCGAGAGCATGACGATCATCGCGCCTTCGATGCCCTGCTGATTGAAGGCGAACAGGCCGATCGTCACGATCGCCATATGCGCGACCGAGGAATAGGCGATCAGCTTCTTCATGTCGGACTGCACCAGCGCGACCAGCGAGGTGTAGATCACCGCCACCGCCGACAGGCCGAAGACGAGCCAGACGAGCTGCGCCGAGGCTTCAGGGAACATCGGCAGCGAGAAGCGCAGGAAGCCGTAGCCGCCGAGCTTCAGCAGCACGCCGGCCAGGATGACCGACCCCGCCGTCGGCGCCTGGACGTGCGCGTCGGGCAGCCAGGTATGGACCGGCCACATCGGCATCTTGACTGCGAAGGAGGCGAAGAAGGCAAGCCACAGCCAGGTCTGCGCCTGAACCGGGAAGTCATAGTTGAGCAGCACCGGAATGCTGGTCGTGCCGGCTTCCTGCACCATCCACAGCATCGCGATCAGCATCAGCAGCGAGCCGAGCAGCGTGTAGAGGAAGAATTTATAGCTGGCGTAAATCCGGTTCGCACCGCCCCAGATGCCGATGATCAGATACATCGGGATCAGGCCGGCTTCGAAGAAGATGTAGAACAGGAACAGGTCCTGCGCCGCGAAGGTGCCGATCATCAGCACTTCGGTGATCAGGAACGCGGCCATATATTCCGGCACGCGCTTGGTGATCGCGCTCCAGCTCGCCCCGATGCAGATCGGCATCAGGAACACGCTGAGCATGATCAGCATCAACGCGAAACCGTCGATGCCGAGCGACCAGCCGAACACCCCGAACAGATGTTCATGATGTTCGACGAACTGCCATTGCGGCCCGCCGATATCGAACTGCGCCCACAGGCCGATGCCGAGCAGCAGATCGACCAAAGTCGCGCCAAGCGCGAGCCAGCGCGCCGTATTCGCATTGACGAACAGGCAGGCGATCGCGGCGATCGCCGGGATCGCGAGCATCACGGTAAGGATCGGAAAGCCGCTCATCGTGTGATCGCCCAGGTAATCGCGGCGGTCAGGCCGATCAGCATGACGAAGGCATAGCTATAGACATATCCGGATTGGAACCGTCCCGCGACGCGCGTGCCCTGCTGGACCAGCCAGGCCGAGCCATTGGGCCCGAACCGGTCGATCGTCTTTTCGTCACCACGATGCCAGAACAGGCGGCCGATGGCGAAGGCGGGGCGCACGAACAGCAAGTCGTACAGTTCGTCGAAATACCATTTGTTGAGCAGGAAGCGGTACAGCACGCGGAACTGGTCCGCCACCTGTGCCGGGAAAGCTGGCGCACGGACATAGGACATCCACGCGCCCCACAGGCCGAGCGCCATGGCGATCGTCGCACTAAGCTTCACCAGCAGCGGCACCTCGTGCATTTCGTGCATCAGATGCTCGCTGAACGCGATGCTGCCCTTCCAGAAGATCTCCCCAGCCTGGGGCTCGATGAAGAAGCCATGGAAGGCGAAGCCCGCCGCGACCGCACCAACCGAGAGCAGCACGAGCGGAGTGAGCATCGACCACGGGCTTTCATGCGGATGGTAGCCGCCGGTGCCATCACCCCCACCATGGGCATGATCGGCATGAGCATGGTCGTCATGCCCGTGATCGTCATGCGCGGCGGCGTGATCGTCATGATCATGCGCGTCGTGAAGCGCGTGCTGGATATGCTCGGACTGAGTCCAGCGCGGCTTGCCGTAGAAGGTCAGGAACATCAGCCGCCAGGAATAGAAGCTGGTCAGCAGCGCGACGATCATGCCGACAATCGATGCGCCCGACTGGCCCGAGGCCCAGGCCGCTTCGATGATCGCGTCCTTGGAATGGAAGCCGGCAAAGCCGATCGCGAGATGATTGCCGAACACCGCGGGGATACCGACACCGGTGATCGCCAACGTGCCGGCCATCATCGCCCAGAAGGTGATCGGGATGCTTTTCCGCAGCCCGCCATAGTAACGCATGTCCTGCTCGTGGTGCATTGCATGGATCACCGAGCCGGCGCCGAGGAACAGCAGCGCCTTGAAGAAGGCGTGCGTGAACAGATGGAACATCGCCGCGCCGTACGCGCCGGTGCCGGCGGCGAAGAACATGTAACCGAGCTGCGAGCAGGTCGAATAGGCGATCACGCGCTTGATGTCGGTCTGCACCAGGCCGACCGTCGCGGCGAAGAAGCAGGTCGCGGCACCGACGGTCGTCACCACGCTCAGTGCGACCGCGCTGGTTTCGAACATCGGCGACAGGCGGCAGACCATGAACACGCCGGCGGTGACCATCGTCGCGGCATGGATCAGCGCCGACACCGGGGTCGGCCCCTCCATCGCGTCGGGCAGCCAGGTATGCAGTCCAAGCTGCGCCGATTTGCCCATCGCACCGACGAACAGCAACAGGCACAGGATGGTCATCGTATCGAAACGATGGCCGAGGAAACCGATGGTCGAGCCGGCCATGCCGGGCGCCGCGGTGAGGATCTCGGGGATCGAGACGGTCCCGAACACCAGGAACGTCCCGAAGATGCCGAGCATGAAACCGAGATCGCCGACACGGTTGACCACGAACGCCTTGATCGCGGCGGCATTGGCGCTGGGTTTCTTGAACCAGAAACCGATCAGCAAATAGGAGGCGAGACCGACGCCTTCCCAGCCGAAGAACATCTGAACCAGATTGTCGGCGGTCACCAGCATCAGCATCGCGAAGGTGAACAGCGAGAGATAGGCGAAGAAGCGCGGCTGGCTGTCGTCCTCGGCCATATAGCCCCAGCTATACAGATGGACGAGCGCAGAGACCGAGGTGATGACCACGAGCATGACCGCGGTCAGCGCATCGACGCGCAATGCCCAGTCGACCTGCAGATCGCCCGAACGCAGCCAATGGAGCACCGGCACGACGCTGGGCTCTGCACTGCCGGCGATAAAGCTGAAGAAGATCGGCCAGGACAGCGCGCAGGACAGGAACAGCGCGCCGGTCGTGATGACCTTGGTCGGCACGTTGCCGAGCATGCGGTTGCCCAGGCCGGCGACGATCGCAGCGAGCAGCGGCAGGAAAACGATGAAGAGGATCGACGTCACGCTGCGATTACCCCTTCATCCGGTTGACGTCGTCGACCGAAATCGTACCGCGTCCGCGGAAGTAAATGACCAGGATCGCCAGGCCGATCGCCGCTTCGCCCGCGGCGACGGTCAGCACGAACATCGCGAACACCTGTCCGACCAGATCGTGAAGATAGGCCGAGAAGGCAACGAAATTGATGTTCACCGACAACAGGATCAGTTCGATCGCCATCAGCATGACAATCAGGTTCTTGCGGTTGGCGATGATGCCCAGCACGCCGAGGGCGAACAGGATCGCCGCGACCACCAGATAATGCGTCAGCCCGATCACAGCTCCACCCCCTGCCCGACGCCGGGCTGCGTATTGCGCGTCGCATCCTGCGGACGGCGAGCGTTCTGGCGCGACACATTTTGCGCGCGCACCCCGCCGCGTTCGCGGTGCGTCAGGACAATCGCCCCGATCATCGCGACCAGCAGGACCAGGCCAGCGCCTTCGAACACGAAAAGGTAGCGCGTGTAGAGCAGCCGGCCGATCGCTTCGATATTGTTGATGGTGGGATCGATCGGCGCGGCGCGACGGCCAAGCTCGATCGCGCCCGCGCTCCACGCACCGAACGCCACCATGATCTCCGCCGCGAGTGCGATCGCGAAGACCACGCCGATCGCCGCATAGCGCGCGAAACCGGCACGCAGCTCGGCGAAATCGATGTTGAGCATCATCACGACGAACAGGAAGAGCACCGCGACCGCGCCGACATAGACGATGATCAGCAGCATCGCGATGAATTCGGCGCCGACCAGCACCATCAGCCCCGCCGCGTTGAAAAAGGCGAAGATCAGCCAGAGCACGGCGTGGACCGGGTTACGCGCGGTGATGGTCAGCGCGCCGCTGACGATCACGAGGGTCGCGAACAGGTAAAAGGCGATTGCTTGGATCACGGAATCGGGAGGCCCCTCTAAGTCGGCTGGCGCTTAACGGTACGGTGCATCGGCGGCAAGGTTCGCGGCAATCGCGCGTTCCCAGCGATCGCCATTATCGAGCAGCTTCGCCTTGTCGTAGATCAGCTCCTCGCGCGTTTCGGTCGCATATTCGAAATTCGGTCCTTCGACCACCGCATCGACCGGGCACGCTTCCTGGCACAGGCCGCAGAAAATGCACTTGGTCATGTCGATATCGTATCGCGTGGTGCGGCGGCTGCCGTCCTCGCGTGGTTCGGCCTCGATCGTGATCGCCTGCGCCGGGCACACTGCCTCGCACAGCTTGCATGCGATGCAGCGTTCTTCGCCGTTCGGGTAACGCCGCAGCGCATGCTCGCCGCGGAAGCGTGGGCTCAGCGGGTTCTTCTCGAACGGATAGTTGATCGTCGCCTTCGCCTTGAAGAAATACCGCAAGGTCAGCGCATGCGCCTTGAGGAATTCCCACAGGGTGTAGGATTTGATGATCTGAGCAAGGCTCATGACGGAACTCCAACACGTGTCAGCATCAGGAAGCCCGACACGAGAAATACCCAGAACAGCGACAGCGGCAGGAAGATCTTCCAGCCCAGACGCATCAGCTGGTCATAGCGATAGCGCGGGACGGTCGCCTTCACCCAGCTGAACAGGAAGAAGAAGAACAGAATCTTGGCGAACAACCAGATGATCCCCGGCACCCAGTAGAGCGGCGCCCAGTCGAACGGCGGGAGATAACCGCCCCAGAACAGGGTCGCGTTGAGTGTGCACATGAGGATGACGTTGGCGTACTCGCCAAGCCAATAGAGCGCGAAGCTCATCGACGAATATTCGGTCTGGTAACCCGCGACCAGTTCGCTCTCCGCCTCGGTCAGGTCGAACGGCGCGCGTTGCGTTTCCGCCAGCGAGGAGATGAAGAACACGATCGCCATCGGAAAGAGCAGCGGGTTGAAGATGAAGCCGTTGGCAAAGCCGTACAGCCCCTTCTGCGCCTCGACGATCGCCGACAGGTTGAAGCTGCCGGTCCACAATACGATCGAGATCAGCACGAAGCCGATCGCGACTTCATAGCTGACCATCTGCGCCGCGGCGCGGATCGCCGAGAAGAACGGATATTTGGAGTTGGACGACCAACCAGCCAGGATGATGCCGTAAACGCCGAGCGACGAAGCCGCGAGAACGTAGAGCAGGCCGACATTGATGTCGGACAGCATCACCCCGACCTGGAACGGCACCACCGCCCACACGATCAGCGCGACCGTGAAGGTGATGATCGGTGCGAGCAGGAACAGGCCCTTGTTCGCGGCCGTGGGTACGATGGTTTCCTGCAGGAAGACCTTCAGACCGTCGGCGAAGCTCTGCAACAGGCCGAACGGACCGACCACGTTGGGACCGCGACGCAATGCCATCGCAGCCCAGATCTTGCGATCGGCGTAAATGATCATGGCCACCGCCAGCATCAGCGGCAGCGCAATGACGAGAATGCCGACGATGGTGGAGGTGAACCACGCCCATTCGAACGGCATGCCGACCCAGTTTTGGAAGAACGCGGTCATAGTTTCGGTTCCCCGGCGAAGGCCGGGGCCCAGCCCGGGAAAGACTCGCGCGACAGCGCGATCGGCGCTGCGCGCCGAGCCTGGCCCCCGGCCTCCGCCGGGGAACAATTAAAACTCACGCCCTTCACTCCGCCGCCTCCGCGAATTCCTGGCCATGGACCAGTTCGGCCGAGCAGCGCTGCATCGTCGGTGACGCGCGGCAGATCGCGTTGGTCAGGTAAAAATCCTTGATCGGATAGCCGGTGAGTTCACCCTCGCCTTTGGCTTCGAGCGCCGGCGGGTTCCAGCCAAAGCTGCGCAGGCCGAGCGTCGCGAGATCGGGCGTGTCCGCGCCCATCGCCGCACGCAGTTGCTCGATCGTGTCGAACGGCAAGGTCTTGCCCAGCACCGCCGACAAGGCCCGCAGGATCGTCCAATCCTCACGCGCGTCGCCTGGCGGGAACACCGCACGCTCGCCGCGCTGCACGCGGCCTTCGAGATTGACCCAGGTGCCGGATTTCTCGGCATAGCTGGCGCCCGGCAGGATCACATCGGCATGCGCCGCGCCCTTGTCGCCATGATGCCCGATATAGACCTTGAAGCTCTTGTCGAAGGCCGAGAAATCCACCTCGTCCGCGCCGAGGAAGAACGCCAGTTTTGGCTTGGCCGCAGCGATATCGGCGATGCCGCCCTTCTGCGCCCAACCGAGCATCAGGCCACCCATGCGGCTCGCCGCCATGTGCAGGACGTTGAAGCCATTCCACACCCCGCCGCCTTCAAGGGTGCGAACGAGATTGAGCTTCTTGACCAGCGCCAGCGCCGCGCCGTGGCCGCCCTTGAGTGCCGCGCCGCCGACGATGACCATCGGCTTGGCCGCATCCTTGAACGCATCGGCGGCGGCCTTGGGCAGCTTGCCGAGCAAAGTAAGGTCGCTGCCGAGCCATTCGACCTTGTAGGTCAGGTCAGTCTCCGGTCCGATCGCGAAGACCTTCGCGCCCTTCTTGATCGCCTTGCGGATACGCGTGTTCACCAACGGCGCTTCCCAGCGCAAATTGGTGCCGACGAGCAGGATCACATCAGCGTCTTCGGTGCCAGCTATCGTGGTGTTGAAATTGACCGCCGCCATCGATGTGGCGTCGTACGCCATGCCGGTCTGCCGCCCTTCGAGCAAAGTCGAGCCCATCGCGCCAAGCAGCGCCTTTGCAGCGTAAAGCGTCTCGCTATCGACCAGGTCGCCATGCACGGCCGCGACACTCGAACCGGCATTCACCGCCGCAATGGCGCCAAAGGCTTCATCCCAGGTTGCCGGCACCAGCTTACCATTGGTCCGCACATAGGGCCGGTCGAGCCGGCCGCGCACCAGGCCGTCAACGGCATGGCGCGTCTTGTCGCTCGCCCATTCCTCATTGACGTCCTCGTTGATCACGGGGAGCGCGCGCAGCACCTGACGGCCACGGCTGTCGAGGCGGATATTGGTGCCAACCGCGTCCATCACGTCGATGGTCAGCGTCTTTTTCAACTCCCATGGCCGCGCTTCGAAGGCGTAGGGCTTGGAGGTCAACGCACCGACCGGGCAGAGATCGACGACATTGCCGGACAGCTCGCTGGTCACCGCGCTTTCGAGATATGACGTGATCTGCATGTCCTCGCCGCGACCGATCGCGCCGATTTCCTCGACCCCGGCGACTTCCTCGGCAAAACGGATGCAGCGCGTGCACTGAATGCAGCGCGTCATCACCGTCTTGACGATCGGCCCCATATATTTCTCGGTCACGGCGCGCTTGTTCTCGTCATAGCGAGACTGGCCGCGGCCATAAGCGACCGACTGATCCTGCAGATCGCACTCGCCACCCTGATCGCAGATCGGGCAATCGAGCGGATGGTTGATGAGCAGGAATTCCATCACGCCTTCGCGCGCATTCTTGACCATCGGGGAATTGGTGAAGACTTCCTGATTGTCCGCCGCCGGCAAGGCGCACGACGCCTGCGGCTTGGGCGGACCAGGCTTCACCTCAACCAAGCACATGCGGCAATTGCCGGCGATGCTCAGCCGCTCGTGATAACAGAAACGAGGGATTTCCTTACCGGCGATTTCGCACGCCTGCAGCACAGTGGCGCCGGCGGGGACCTCGATCTCGATCCCGTCTACTTTAAGTTTAGGCATATCAGTTTCTCACCGCCGATGTCGGGGCCGGCCGATCGTCACCAGCTTCCGCTGTCATCAACAACTCGGGCGTTGCGATACGGTGATACAGCGCTTCGGCAAGCGCCGCGCGCAGCGATTGCCGATTGGCGATCAATTTGGCGTTGGTTACCAGGCACGGATTAAGCGATGGCGAAAGGCTCGCAATCGCAGCCCGCTCTTCGGCGCTTTCCGCTTCGGCGCGGACGAGTTTCATAATGCCTGACGGATTTGTCGCGGCAACGCATATAGCCATCTCGTCGACGGCCTGTTCCCGCGCGGACACCTTAAACCACGGATTGCGATAATTGGCCCTGAGCGGCTGAGCTTCCGGTACCGGCTGATCTATCATTCCGTTGATCAACGCTTCTGCCAACAACCCCCGCTGGATCGCAGCCGGCGACTGCACCTTCATTGACTCGGTAAACGCGGTCGCATTGGGCAGGTTGAGGCAGTCCGCCTCGCGAAACAGCGGGCGACTAACTCGCGCGGCAACGTCCGGTGTCGTCGTATCGAGAAACAGCCGGGCATCCTCCCTGCGGCGCTCCACCAAGCAAGCTGCAAACTCCTGCGCCGCCCTGATCGAGGCTTGCGTGCCATGTTCGCGCGTTTCCGCTGCGGCAGGAACGGTCATCCCGATTGCCAGGCAGGCCACGCCAACGCCTCGGAACATCATTCCGCCGCCTCCATCATCGGCGATAATCCGCCGCCCTGCTTTTCGATGATCCGCCGCTCCATTTCGGGGCGGAAATGCTTGATCAGGCCCTGGATCGGCCAGGCAGCAGCGTCACCGAGCGCGCAGATGGTATGGCCTTCGATCTGCTTGGTCACCTGATAGAGCGTGTCGATTTCCGATACATCGGCATCGCCAGTGCGCATCCGCTCCATCACGCGCCACATCCAGCCAGTGCCTTCGCGGCATGGCGTGCACTGGCCACAGCTCTCATGCTTGTAGAAATAGCTCAGGCGGCTGATCGCGCGGACGATGTCGGTCGATTTATCCATGACGATCACCGCCGCGGTGCCGAGGCCCGAGCCGAGCGCCTTGAGCCCGTCGAAATCCATCGGCGCGTCCATGATCTCCGCCGCCGGCACCAGCGGTACCGACGAACCGCCCGGAATCACCGCGAGCAGATTGTCCCAGCCGCCGCGAATACCGCCGCAATGCACTTCGATCAGTTCGCGGAACGAGATGCTCATCGCCTCTTCGACGACGCACGGCTTGTTCACATGGCCGCTGATCTGGAAGAGCTTGGTGCCCTCGTTCTTCTCGCGGCCAAAGCTGGCGAACCATTCCGGCCCGCGACGCAGGATCGTCGGGACGACCGCGATCGATTCGACATTGTTGACCGTGGTCGGGCAGCCATACAGGCCGGCACCGGCCGGGAACGGCGGCTTGAGACGCGGCTGGCCCTTCTTGCCCTCCAGGCTTTCGAGCATCGCGGTCTCTTCGCCGCAGATATAGGCACCGGCGCCGCGATGGACGAACACGTCGAAATCATAGCCTGACCCGCAGGCATTCTTGCCGAGCAGCCCTTTGTCATACGCCTCGGCGACGGCGGCGAAGAGTGTCTCCGCCTCACGGATATATTCGCCGCGAATATAGATGTACGCGGCGCGCGCGCGCATCGCAAAGCCGGCGATGAGCGCACCCTCGATCAGCTTGTGCGGATCGTGGCGGATGATCTCGCGGTCCTTGCACGACCCGGGTTCGGATTCATCGGCATTGATGACCAGGAAGTTCGGCCGGTCAGGCTTGGGTTCCTTGGGCATGAAGCTCCACTTCATGCCGGTCGGGAAGCCCGCGCCACCACGGCCGCGCAGGCCAGATGCCTTCACCTTGTCGATGATCGCATCCTGGCCGATGGCCATCAGCGCCTTGGTATTATCCCAGTCGCCGCGCTTCTGCGCGGCGGCAAGGTTCCACGGCTGAAAACCGTAGACATTGGTGAAGATGCGATCCTTGTCGGCGAGCATTATTTTTCGCCCTTCCGATTGCGGCGAGCGGATACGATGAACCACAGCGCGACTGCGGCCATGGTCAGCGAAATGCCCAGTCCGGTCACCAGAGCGATGTTCAGACCAATGTTCACTTCGGTCCTCCCAGCATCTTTTGCGCGCCGAAATAGATTACCAGGCCGATGCCGATGACGATCAACAGGCCAAGCAGCTTGAAGGTCAGCTTGAGCGCCCAGCCGAGCACGACAATGCCGCCGATGATCGCGAGAATGGTGATGAGCGTATTCTTGTTCATCACCATTCTCCCCGATAATCGTGATTCTCGTCGACCATCGCCTTGAGTGAGGTCGGCCCGCCGGCGGGCTCGCTGCTCTTGCGCCCGGTGCTCGATCCCGGCGGCGGCGTCTTGCCCGCTGCCAATGCATCAAGGATCGCGGTGGTGCGGTCGTAATCGAGATCTTCGTAATTATCGTCGTTGATCTGCACCATCGGCGCATTGGCGCAGGTGCCGAGGCATTCGACCTCAGTCAGAGTGAACAGGCCATCGGGTGTGGTCTTGCCCTTGATCAGACCATGATTCTTACACGCCGACAGGACATCGTCCGATCCGGCGAGCATGCACGGCGTCGTACCGCACACCTGGACATGATAGCGGCCGACCGGCGCCATGTTGAACATGGTGTAGAAGGTCGCGACCTCATAGACGCGCATATAGGGCACGCCGATCACGCGCGCGACGAACTCGATCACCGGGACCGGCAGCCAGCCCTGGGTCTGCGTTTCCGCACCGACCTGGCGCTGGGCGAGATCGAGCAACGGCAGCGACGCCGATTGCTCGCGCCCCTTGGGATAGCGACCGAGGATCTCGTTCGCCTTTTTCTGGTTTTCGTCGGTCCACGCGAACGCGCCCCAGCGCGCGCGGGTTTCGGCTTCGTCAGGGATTTTAGGTGCTTCAGCCATTAACGGCTCCGGTCGGCTCGATTGCTCGGCGTGCGTAAAGGCCCTTGCCAAAAGTTGCGAGGCTGAAGACGCCTATGGCACCGACAACCCACATTCCCCAACGGGACATGACAATAACCTCAGAGACAACGAGCACACATAAAAGAGTGAATGACAGACAAGCCGTCAGCACCAACGCATTCCAATTATTCACGCTGCCGGCGATCACCGATCGCACTCCCCGAACACGATATCCATCGCGCCGAGAATGGCGGTGGTGTCGGCGAGCATGTGCCCCTTGGCCATGAAGTCCATCGCCTGGAGATGGCTGAACGCGGTCGGGCGGATCTTGCAGCGATACGGCTTGTTGCTGCCGTCGGCGACCAGATACACGCCGAACTCACCCTTGGGGCTTTCGGTCGCGACATAGACGTCACCCGCCGGTACATGGAAGCCTTCGGTATAGAGCTTGAAGTGGTGGATCAGCGCTTCCATAGAGCGCTTCATCTCGGCGCGCTTGGGCGGCACGACCTTGCGGTCGAGCGACGCGATCGGGCCGTCGGGCATCTCGTTCAGGCACTGCTTCATGATCCGTGCCGACTGACGCACTTCCTCGACGCGCACCATGAAACGGTCATAGCAATCGCCACGCGTGCCGACCGGCACGTCGAAGTTCATCTTGGCATAGACGTCATATGGCTGCGACTTGCGCAGATCCCAGGGAATGCCCGAACCACGGATCATCGGGCCGGAAAAGCCCCATTTCACCGCATCGTCACGGCTGACCGTGGCGATATCGACATTGCGCTGCTTGAAGATGCGGTTGTCTGCGACCAGGCTGATCGCATCCTCGAACAAACGCGGCAAGCGCGTGTCGAGCCAGTCGGCGATATCGGTCAGCAGCTTGAGCGGCGTATCCTGATGCACGCCGCCGGGCCGGAAATAGGCCGAATGCATGCGCGCGCCGGACACACGCTCGAAGAAGTTCATACAGTCTTCGCGAATCTCGAACAGCCACAGGTTAGGCGTCATCGCGCCGACGTCCATGACGTGCGAACCCAGGTTGAGCATATGGTTCGAGATGCGCGTCAGTTCAGCGAAGAAGACGCGAAGGTATTGCGCGCGGATCGGCACTTCGAGGTCGAGCAGCTTCTCGATCGCGAGCACGAAGCTGTGCTCCATGCAGAGGGGCGAGCAGTAATCGAGCCGGTCGAAATAGGGCAAGGCCTGGGTGTAGGTCTTGTACTCGATCAGCTTCTCGGTGCCGCGATGGAGCAGGCCGACATGCGGATCGACCCGCTCGACGATCTCGCCGTCAAGCTCCATCACCAGGCGCAGCACGCCGTGCGCGGCCGGATGCTGCGGGCCGAAATTGATCGTATAGTTCTGGATTTCCACGTCACCGGAGGTCGGATCAGCGGCATCCGTGCGGCGTTCGATCTCGTCGAGATAATCAGCCATTGTTCGTATCCGGCTTCTTGCGCGTACGCGGCTTGGAAGGCGCATCACCGGATGCGGCGGGCTTGGCGCGCGGCTTGCGCGGCGCCTTTACCAGATCGGGAGCGGCGGGCTTGGGCGTCGCATCAGGCTCGGCCTTGCCGGCGCCGGTCTGCGCAGGCGATTCCGTGGTCTTCGGCTTGGGCGGCGGTGCGGTGGCTTCGCTCTTCGCCGCATCGGCCTTGACGATCTCGTCCGCCTTCAGCGGCGTCGGCGCGCCCTTGGCTTCGGGCAGTGCAGCCTTTTCATCGCCCGGCAGGATGTACTCGGCGCCCTCCCATGGCGAGGTAAAGTCGAAGGTACGGAAATCCTGTGCGAGCTTCACCGGCTCGTACACGACGCGCTTCGCTTCCTCGGAGTAGCGTAGTTCGACGAACCCGGAGAGCGGGAAGTCCTTGCGCTGCGGATGGCCGCGAAAACCGTAATCGGTCAGGATGCGGCGCAGGTCGGGATTCCCCTCGAACAGCACGCCGTACATGTCGTACACTTCGCGCTCGAGCCAGCCCGCGACCGGCCAGATGCCCGTCACCGACGGCACCGGCTTTTCCTCGTCGGTCTGCACATGCACGCGGATGCGGTGATTGCGCGTCAGCGAGAGCAGACAATAGACCACCTCGAACCGATCTTCGCGATCCGGATAATCGACGCCGGCGATTTCCATCAGCTGCTGATATTCGAGGCCGGGCGTGTCGCGCAGCGCGACCATCGTCTCGACCAGCGAGACGCGATCGACATGGAGCGCGACTTCGCCGACCGCATCGAGCGACGACAGCAGAGCCGCCCCGAGTACTGCGCCAGCGGAGTCGATGATGCCGTCATTCGCGGCGTAAGCCGGTGCGGGCGCCCTCACCGTTCGATGGTTCCGGAACGGCGGATCTTCCGCTGCAGTTGCATGATGCCATAGAGCAAGGCCTCGGCAGTCGGCGGGCAACCCGGGACATAGATGTCCACCGGCACGATCCGGTCGCAACCGCGCACCACGCTATAGCTATAATGATAATAGCCGCCGCCATTGGCGCACGAGCCCATCGAGATGACGTATTTCGGCTCCGACATCTGATCATAGACCTTGCGCAGCGCCGGGGCCATCTTGTTGCACAGCGTGCCCGCCACGATCATCACGTCGGATTGGCGCGGGCTGGCGCGCGGCGCGGCGCCGAAACGCTCCAGATCGTAGCGCGGCATGTTCACATGGATCATCTCGACCGCGCAGCAGGCAAGCCCGAAGGTCATCCACCATAGCGACCCGGTACGCGCCCATTGGAACAGATCTTCGGTCGAGGTAACCAGGAATCCCTTGTCGTTGAGCTCGCCGTTGATGTCGTTGAGGAACGAGACATCGGGCAAGGTGCCGGCGGGCGGCGGCACAGTGAGTTCTACTCCCATTCCAGCGCTCCCTTCTTCCAGGCATAGACAAGGCCGAGCGCAAGCTCCGCGATGAAGATCATCATCGAGATCCACGCGGTCCACCCGAGGCTGAACACGCTCACCGCCCAGGGGTAGAGAAACGCGGCTTCGAGATCGAAGATGATGAACAGGATCGCGACGAGATAGAAGCGCACGTCGAACTGGCTGCGCGGATCCTCGAACGCGGGGAAGCCGCATTCATACTCGGTCAGCTTCTCGGCGGTCGGCTTGTGCGACCCGGTGAAGCGCGATGCGATCATCGGCAGGAACACGAACGCGCTGGACAGGACGATGGCTACGCCCAGGAACAGCAGGATCGGCAGATATTGCGACAGGTCGAACAAAGGGCATCTCGCATGTGCGAACAGATGCCGCGGCTTTAGGCCGATGGCCGTTACCGGGCAAGGCTTTGACGGGTGAGAATGACTCGCAAATAGCCGCGCAATCGGCGAGCCAAATGCCTAGCGCAACGCCCCGGCGAGCAGCTTGTGCAGCTTCGATTGCAGCACGTCGTTTGCCGCGAGATATTCGCTGCGCTCGACCATCTTCTCACCGCCGCGAAAGTCGGTGACGAAGCCGCCCGCTTCCTTGATCAGCAGCATGCCGGCCGCCGTGTCCCAATGCTGCAGGTTCGATTCCCAGAAGCCATCGAACCGCCCGGCCGCGACCCAGGCAAGATCGAGCGAGGCCGCGCCGAGGCGACGGATGCCGGCCACTTCGGGTGCGATCGCACCGAAGATGCGGCTCCATTCGGCGAAATTGCCATGGCCCAGGAACGGAATGCCGGTCGCGATCAGCGAGTCGGCCAGGTCACGCCGCGCAGATACGCGCAGCCGTTCGGACTGGACCCAGGCGCCCCGGCCCTTTTCGGCCCAGAAGGCTTCGTCGGTCAGCGGCTGATAGACCAGCGCCGAAGTGACCTCGCGCTTGCCGTTGGGCAGGGTTTCCTCAACTGCGATCGAGATCGCGAAATGCGGAATGCCATGCAGGAAGTTGGTCGTGCCATCGAGCGGATCGACGATGAAGCGAGGCTTGTTGGGGTCGCCGGCAACCTCGCCGCGTTCCTCCATCAGGAAACCCCAATCCGGGCGGCCGCGCGACAACTCTTCGAACAAGGTCTGCTCGGCGCGCTGATCGGCCATCGTCACGAAATCGGCCGGGCCCTTGCGGCTGACCTGGAGCTGCTGGACCTCGTTGAAGTCACGGCGCAGCCGCGGCCCCGCCTTGCGCGCGGCGCGATCCATGACAGTCATCAGGCCGGAATGGGAAACCATGTCATTCTCCTCCCCTCTCGCATGCGGGAGGGATCGGGTAAGTGTGTGTCACGCGAGCAACGATGGGGCAGCCCCCTCCTCGTTCCTCAGGCAGGCGGGCGTTAATTCAGTCGGCCCGTCTTACGTAGGTCTGCTCGTACACATCGACGACGATACGCGTGCCGGCACCGATATGCGGCGGGACCATCACACGTACGCCGTTTTCGAGGATCGCGGGCTTGTAGGACGACGATGCGGTCTGCCCCTTCACCACTGCGTCGGCCTCGACGATCAGCGCTTCGATCGTATCGGGCAGTTGTACCGAGATCGGGCGCTCTTCCCACAATTCCATCACGACATCCATGCCGTCCTGCAGGAACGCAGCGGCATCGCCGAGGATGTCAGCATCAAGCGTGATCTGCTCGTAATTATTCTTGTCCATGAAGGTCAGCGTGTCGCCTTCACGGAAAAGGAACTGGAAATCGACCGTGTCGAGGCGCACGCGCTCAACGCTCTCGGCAGAACGGAAGCGGACATTGTTCTTGCGGCCGTCGATCAGATTCTTCATCTCGACCTGCATATAGGCCCCGCCCTTGCCCGGCTGGGTATGCTGGATCTTGACGGTCTTCCAGATGCCGCCTTCGAATTCGAGGATATTGCCGGGACGAATCTCGACCGCGTTGATCTTCATGGGAAACCTGCAAGCTGGAAAGAGCGAAGGGGCGGCCTTTAGCGGGAGGAGGGCTTTCCGGCAAGGTATGGGTAGGGATCGACATCCTGCCCCTCGTACCAATGTTGTTCGGGCGTCGTGCGGGTCAGGCCGAAATGCAGGTGATAATTGCCTGCCCCTGCATTGCCGGTGTCGCCGACGAAGCCGAGCGGGTCGCCGGTCTTCACCACCTGTCCCTCATGCAGACCCGGCGCGTACCCTGAAAGATGGGCATAATAATAGGTCCAGTTGCGCTGCGGCGAACGCACATAGATCGTCGTGCCGCCCGCCGCGCTGCTCCAAAGTTTCTCTACTGTACCTGGCGCAGCGGCGATCACCGGCGTGTTGGCCGGCGCCATGATGTCGGTCCCATGATGCGCGCGCAGGCCATTGTCGCGCGGATCTCCCCAATTGTCGCGCAACTGCTCGCGCGGAACACTCGTGACGGGCATGGCGAGCGCCGCATGCCCCATATCCGTCGGTGCGGCGGGCGTGGCTTTCGCCACTGCGCGCGACACAGCTCCATGCGGCGCGACCCCGGCCGGCGCATCTGGTAAAAAGACCAGCAGTGCCACCCAAATGCCGATCAGCGCGGCAAGGGCAGCCAGCAGGCCATAGCCCAATTTGCGCAAGCCGCTCAGGGCTGGAACACCGCCGGCGTGCCCGGCTTGATCATCAGCGACAGCCGCGCCGCGTCCCAATTGGTCAGGCGAATACAGCCATGGCTTTCCGCCCGGCCGACCGTACTCGGCTCGGGCGTGCCGTGAATGCCGTAATGCGGCTTGGACAGATCGAGCCAGATCACCCCGACCGGACCATTCGGCCCCGGCGGCAGTCTTGCCGCCTTGTCACTGCTATCGGCATCCCAGAACAGCTTCGGATTATAATGGAAGGGTGGATTATAGGATGCGCCCTTGATCGTCCATTTGCCGATCGGCAGCGGATCGTTGCTGCTGCCCATCGTCGCCATGAACTGGCCGACCAGCTTGCCGTCCTTGTCGAGCACGCGCAGCACCTGATCGGATTTGTCGACCACCACTTTCACGCCCTGCGGCTGGTTGGCGTCGACATTCAGGTCGGAGAGCGTCTTGCGCCAGTCAGCCGGCAGTTTCGGGTCATAGTTACGCGATACCGGCAAAGCATTGGGCACCACCAATGCCGATCCCGGCGTGAGGCTGGCGGTCGGACCGTTAAGCTCTACCAGCACTTCTGGCGTGGTGTGGAACATCTCGCTCAACTTCTCCAGCGCCGAGCGATATCCCAACGCGGGCAGTTTGGCCTGTTCAGCCGGATCCTTTGGCATGGGATCGACAAATGGCCCCTCCAGCGTTTCCGGCTCAAGCGACAGATTCTTGGTCGGACGCAGTCCGCGGAACGGATGCAGCGCACGCATCGTCGCACGATCCAGCGCACCGGTCTTCTTCAGGTTGCGCGATTCCTGAAACCCTTTCAGGGCAGCGGCGAGCGACTTGCCTGCCCGGCCGTCAAGCACGCCCGGGGAAAAGCCGAGATGGTCGAGAATGACCTGGGCATGAAGAATCGAGCGATCGAGCGCTGGCTTCACCGCGGGTTTTGTTCCCTGCCCCATTGCGCCAACGGGACCAATGGAGACTATTGCCAGACAAGCTGCTGCGGTCGCGATTTTCCTCACCGTTTCAATCTCCTACATCTTGCTTCATGGAGACAACGATGATTGGGGGGCATGTTTCCGGCCTGGAGCATCCCGTTACACCTGTCCTGTCACGCCGCGCACTGATTCGCGGGGCGGTTGCCGGTGGCGCCACGCTGATGATGCCGTTCCCGGCGTTCGCCGCGAGCGACGAATGGCGACTCGCGCTTCGCAATGTCCATACCAATGAAAGCGTCGATGCCGTTTTCGTCCGGTCCGGGCGCCTGGTGCCGGAAGGCTTGGCCGAACTGAATCATGGCCTGCGCGACTGGCGCACCGGCGAGATGTTTCACATGGACCCACAATTATTGTCGCTGCTGGTGCAGTTGCGCGAGAAGCTCGACGTCTCGGGATCGCGCAAGATCGACCTGATCTCCGGCTATCGCTCACCCAAGACCAATGCAGCGCTTCGCGCGAGGGGCGGCGAACATACCGGCGTAGCGAACCAGAGCCAGCATATGCTCGGCAAGGCGAGCGACATCATGATTCCGGGCGTGTCGCTTGAGCGACTGCGCGGCGCGGCAATGGCGCTGGGCGGCGGCGGTGTCGGCTATTATCCACGCGACGGCTTCGTCCATGTCGATACCGGACGCGTGCGCCACTGGTAAGCGCCTAGTGCGGCGACTCGACCAAAGTCGCCATCAGCCGAGCGGTTCGCAGCTCGCCCAGATCGACGCCAGTGCCATCTTCCGGAAGCGTTGAGAATTGCGCCACCCCCACCGGGATCGTGACCCAGGGATATTTCGACCGGATGAAGTAATGCGCATCAGGTGTGAGGAGCTCGCCCTGATCAAGCGTCCCGGCGCGAACGAAGCGTGCCTTGTCCCCGAACATCGGATGATCGGCATACAACAGCGTATCGCATACGCCACAACGCCAAGCCCGCGTATCGCCCGCCCCTTCGCGCTCCAGGCTTCGCACGAGCGGTTCGCCCTGGAGTATCTCGATCCGATCGGTTTCCGTCATGGCGTTGATCGCGAAAGCCGACCCGGTGATGCGCTGGCAGTCGCGGCAATGGCAGCAATTGGTCATGATCGGGTCGCCGTGCATGCGGTAGCGCGTCGCGCCGCACTCACAGCCGCCGTTGAACGTCCCGCTCATCCCAGCACGGCCCCGAACGCCTTGACTGCCGCCGCTTCGTCCCCACCCCAGACGGCGTGCGATACGGCAAGGAAATCCGCGCCGGCGGCAATCAACGGCGCGGCATTGGCGGGGGTGATCCCGCCGATCGCGACGCACGGCACTTCGAATACGGTCGCCCACCAGCTCAGAATTACTGGATCTGGCACATGGCTGACAGCCTTGGTCGTGGTCGGGTAGAAAGCGCCGAACGCGACATAATCGGCACCGGCCTCACCCGCTTCCATCGCCAGGTGGCGGCTGTCATGGCAGGTCACGCCGATCTGCGCATTGGGGCCTAGCACCGAACGCGCTTCACGCGGGTCGCCATCCTCCTGACCGAGATGCACGCCGTCCGCTTCCAGCCTTTTGGCAAGTGAGATGCTGTCATTGACGATGAACGCCACATCATGCGCGGCGCAGATCGCGCGCAGCGGCTCGCCGAGCCGTGTTGCCTCGTGCTGGTCCACATCCTTCACGCGGAACTGGAATGCCGCCACCGGCCCGGCCTCAAGCGCGCGCGCCAGGCGATCAGGGAAAGTGCCGCCGACATCGAGCGGCGAGATCAGATAGAGCTGGCATGGAGGGCGCCGGATATCGCGCGTGAAGCGTGCGGCGAAATTCGGGTCGAGCGGGCCGAGAGGGTCTATGTCAGTCATGCCGGCGCCCCTAGCACGGCGATCAGAAAACCGTCCCATTTCTTCGTGCCGACCGTCTGAACTGCCGTGGCGCTCAGCCGCGGCTCGGCGGCGACAGCCTCGAACAGGGCACGCGTTCCCTGAATCCGCGGATCGTCACTAGCGGCCTCAAGCACCCCGCCCTCGCGTACGACATTGTCGACGATGATCGTTGCGCCCGGCCGCGACAGCGCGATCGCGGCGCGGAGATAAGCGACGTTGCCGGGCTTGTCGGCGTCGATGAAGACGAAGTCGAACGGCCCTTCATCCGCTGCGGTCATTGCATTGAGCGTGTCCTCTGCCGCGCCGACGCGGATATCGACCTTGTCCGCCAGCCCGGCTCCGGCAATGTTGGCCCGCGCCACCTCGGCATGATGCGGATCGAGCTCCAGCGTCACGAGCCGGCCATCCTCGGGCAGTGCGCGCGCCAGCCAGATGGTGGAATACCCCCCGAGCGTACCGACCTCGAGAATGCGGCGCGCGCCGGCGATGCGTGCCAGCAGATGGAGCAGCTTCCCTTGCGTCGCCGACACGTCGATCGGCGGCAACCCGCCGGCTTCATTGGCATCCAATGCAGCGTCCAGCGCGTCGTCGGGACCGAGCAGGTAAGCCGCGATATACTCATCGACACGGGTCCAGGCGAGATCGCTCATTCTTGCGCGACGGGCACGCCGCCGATCGGCCGCGTCTCCGCAATGCTGTCGAAACCGGCGATCAAAGGCTGTGCCTTGGAAATCGCCTCCCGCACCGCCGGCAGGGACAAGGACGCGCCATGCGCCGCCTTGCTCTCCCACGCCTCGGTCACCCAGAGTGCATCGGGATTGGCAAGATCCTCGGCCACCACATAGCTCAGGCAACCGGGCATCATGTCGGTGCCGGCGCTCAGCAGCACGGCGAGTGCAGCGCGCTGACCGGGCTTGGCCAATATCCGGGCGATCATACCATAGGGTTCGCCTTTTGCGGTTTCTTCCATGGCCCCCTCCAAAGCGCCCCCAAATGCTATCGCCGGCGACGACGCGCCGACCGCAGCGATCGCCATGGCGGCGCCCAGCAAGGTGCGCCGCCTGACGATCATGTCGTCACTCACTCTTCGCCCTTGTAGATGCGCACCAGCTTTTCGAGCATCGCCAGCGCTTCGCCACGCTCGCGCTGGAAGGTGTTGCGGCCAATGATCGAGCCATTGCCGCCGCCGTCGCGAATGTCGCGCGCGTCCTGATAGACCGCATCGGCACCCTTGGCGGCGCCACCCGAGAAGACCACGATGCGGCGGCCGGCAAAGCTCGACTGCACGACATGGCGCACCCGGTCCGACTGTTTCGACCAGTCGGTGCCCTCATACATCGGCTTGGCTTCCTTCTGCTCGATATGGTCGCTCGGCAGCTTCACCTTGATGATGTGTGCGCCGAGCAACGCCGCCATATGCGCGGCATAGGCGCCGACATCGAGCGCGAGCTCGCCCGACTTGGGCAGCGCGCCGCCGCGTGGATAGGACCAGATGACGGTGGCGATGCCTACCGACTTGGCCTCGGCGGAGAGTTCGCGGATCTGGCCGATCATGTCGAACAGATCGTCCGAGCCGGGATATATGGTGAAGCCGATCGCGGAGCAGCCAAGCCGCACCGCATCCTCGACGCCGGCGGTCACCGCCTGGTTGGCGCCGGTCGCCCAGCTATTCGAGCTGTTGACCTTCAGGATGGTCGGGATCTGGCCGGCGAAGGTCGCAGCGCCCGCCTCGAGCATGCCGAGCGGCGCGGCATAGGCCGACAGGCCGGCATCGATCGCGAGCTGATAATGGTAGTGCGGATCATAGGCAGCGGGATTGACCGAGAAGCTGCGCGCCGGGCCATGTTCGAAACCCTGGTCGACCGGCAGGATGATCAGCTTGCCCGTGCCGCCGAGCTTGCCCTGCATCAGGATGCGCGCGAGGTTCGCCTTAACGCCGGGATTGTCCGATTCATATTTGTCGAGAATAGCCTTCACGATCGGCGTCATCATAATCCCCTATACGATACGAATGTGCTGGCGCGGCTGTTAGCGGGGCAAGCGCTGCGGGGCAATGTGCGGTGAGCCGAGCGGTGCTTGACGCGTCACGGAACACAACACATTCTTTTCGGTGACAGGGGATGGTCACATGACGAAGCGCGTGCGGGGGTTGTTCAAAGCGTTGGGACTTGGGGTAATGGCGCTCGCTCTGGTCGGCGCAAAAATTCCCAAGGTCGGCGACATGGCCCCGCCATTCGAAATCACCTTGGTCGATGGGTCGAAGGTCACGCTGGATCAATTGCGCGGCAACGTCGTCGTGCTGAATTTCTGGGCCACCTGGTGCGCGCCTTGCCGGGAAGAGCTGCCACTGCTCGATCGCTATTATGAATTGCAGCAGAAGAATGGACTGAAGGTTTTTGCGGTAACGACCGAGGGATCCCTGCCAATCTATCAGCTGAAGAAGGTCTTCGCGATGATGAAGATGCCGGCGGTGCGGAAAATCTCCGGCCCCTATGGCCAGATCAAGGCGGTGCCGACCAACTATATCATCGATCGCAGTGGCCGTATTCGCTATGCCAAGGCGGCCTCTTTCGACCTGGAAGATCTGAACGCCAACCTGGTGCCGTTGCTCAACGAGCCTGTTCCGGCGTCCTAGGACGGATCGAGTTTCAACCAAGCAAGGCGAACCGCGAGTCGCACCCAGTTGGAAAGGGCTGTGCTGGCTGTTCCTGGCTGTTATTCCGGGATAAGTTTTTTTGCTGGCCATTACGCTGAGATTGCAAGCTTGATGCCATCCTTTTTCAAAGGCTTAAGCTGAATCCGGCGGTTGTCGATAACAGCCAGCGAACAGCCAGTTATCAGCCAGATATCAGCGAACGATGCTGGCTGTTATGGCCGGAACAGCCAGCGCAGAGATGTTCGAGATTTTCCTGTCATGTCAAAGAGCGGGCGGAAGGCCTGAACAGCGCTCCATCGGGATTCACCCTGCCATGACGCGCACCACTATTGAATCAAGGACAGTCGAGAGCGACGCTTGCCGCCGACTGTCGATCCGTCGACCTAAGGCAGCAGATGCATGAAAAACCGGTAGAGGTAGGCGCCCTCCCCCGCTCTCGTCAGTCATGCGGCTGAGATGCGCGAGCCGGTCATGGAACGTTGCCGGCAGAGCCGACCGCGCCCGCGGGTTTTCACGAGCCCCGACGCAACGGCCAATCACGGGCAATTTATGCTGCGATGCAGCAAGTTCCCGGTATCAGCGCGTCAGGGCCGCGACGCCAGGCAGTTCCTTGCCTTCCATCCACTCCAGAAACGCACCGCCCGCGGTCGAGACGAAGGTGAAGTCATCGCCGACACCGGCCTGGTTGAGCGCCGCGACCGTGTCGCCGCCACCGGCCACCGAGACCAGGGATCCATCACGCGTCAGGGCCGCTGCCGTCTTGGCCAGTGCCACCGTCGCCATGTCGAACGGCGGCGTCTCGAACGCGCCCATCGGTCCGTTCCACACCAGGGTGCGGCAATTCTTCAGCACATCGGCCAGTGCCTCGACCGCTGCAGGGCCGACATCGAGGATCATCTCGTCCGGTGCGACCTCATGCACATTGACGGTGCGGACCGGCGGATTGGCGCGGAATTCCTTCGCCACCACCACGTCATAGGGCAGATGGATCGTGCAGTTCGCCCGCTCCGCCGCGTCGAAAATCTCTTCCGCGGTACCGGTCAGATCATGCTCACACAGCGACTTGCCGACATCGACGCCGCGTGCCGCCAGGAAGGTGTTGGCCATGCCGCCGCCGATGATCAGGTGATCGACACGCGCAACGAGGTGCTTGAGAACGTCGAGCTTGGTCGACACCTTGGCGCCCCCGACCACCGCGGCGACCGGGTGCTCGGGATTTCCCAATGCCTTGTCGAGCGCATCGAGTTCGACCTCCATTGCGCGGCCGGCAAAGGCCGGCAGGACATGCGCCAGGCCCTCGGTCGAGGCATGAGCGCGGTGCGCGGCGGAAAAAGCGTCGTTGACGTAGAAATCGCCGAGCTTCGCCATATCGGCGACCAGCGCCGGATCGTTCTTCTCTTCGCCGGCATGGAAGCGCGTATTCTCGAGGATCGCAACATCACCGGGTTGCAACGTGGCCACCGCCGCCACGGCTTCCGCGCCGGCACAATCGCCGATGAAGCGCACCGGGCGCCCAAGCACCGCTTCATAGGGCCGGGTCAGCATCGCCAGCGACAGATCCGGATTGCGCTGCCCCTTGGGACGCCCGAAATGCGCGAGGATCAAGACGATCGCGCCCTTGTCGGCCAGTTCGCCTACCGTCGGCAAGGTCGCGCGCAACCGCGTGTCGTCGGTCACCGCACCGTCCGCCATCGGCACGTTCAGATCCTCGCGGACAAGCACGCGCTTGCCGGCGACATCACCCATATCATCGAGTGTTTTGAACGGCCTGGCCATACTTCTCAATTCCCGATCACATCAATGACGCGTGGCGCGCCCTATACCGCACCGCCGCCCCGGCAACCGGGGCGACGGCATGGTCATCAGATGAACTTGGCCATCGCGCCGGCCGTGTCGACCATGCGGTTGGAAAAGCCCCATTCATTGTCGTACCAGCTGACCACACGGACCAGCTTGCCGTCCAGCACCGCGGTTTCCAGGCTGTCGACGGTCGAGGATGCGGGCGTGTGCATCAGGTCGATCGAGACCAGAGGCTCATCGGTGTAATCGAGAATGCCTTTAAGCGGGCCGCTTTCCGACGCCGCCTTGAGGATCGCATTGACTTCATCCTTGGTCGTGTCGCGCGACGGGGTGAAGGTCAGGTCGATCAGCGAGACGTCCGGGGTCGGCACGCGGATCGCCGAGCCGTCGAGCTTGCCCTTCAGTTCCGGCAGGACTTCACCGACCGCGCGGGCAGCGCCAGTGGTGGTCGGGATCATCGACATGCCAGCCGCGCGTGCGCGGCGCAGATCGGGGTGGATCTGATCGAGGATCTTCTGGTCGTTGGTATAGGCATGGACGGTGGTCATCAGGCCGCGCTCGATGCCGATCGCATCGTTCAGCACCTTGGCAACCGGCGCCAGGCAGTTGGTCGTGCACGAAGCGTTCGAGACGATGTCATGGCCCGCCTCGAGCTTGTCGTGGTTGACGCCGTACACGACGGTCAGGTCGACACCCTTGGCCGGGGCCGAGATCAGCACCTTCTTGGCGCCGGCATCGAGATGCTTCTGCGCGCTTTCGCGGTCGGTGAAGAAGCCGGTGCATTCCAGCACGATGTCGACGCCCAGTTCCTTGTGCGGCAAGTTCGCCGGATCACGCTCTGCGGTAACGCGGATGCGCTTGCCGTCGACCACCAAATCCTGGCCCTCGGCGGAGACCTTGCCGGGATATTTGCCGTGCACCGAATCGCGGCTGAACAGCCATGCGTTCGACTTGGCGTCGGCAAGATCGTTGATCGCGACGAGTTCGAGGCCGGTATCGCCCCGCTCCAGCACCGCGCGTGCGACAAGCCGGCCAATGCGTCCGAACCCGTTGATCGCAACCTTGATCGTCATAGTCTTCCTCCTGATCTCCTCAACCCGTTCGGGCTGAGCCTGTCGAAGCCCAAGCGCGCACCCTTCGACAAGCTCAGGGCGAACGGCTGGGCGTTAATTCCGGGGCATTAATCCAATGCAGCAATAATCTGTGGCGTGATCGCATCCGCGGTCAGGCCGAAATGCTCATATAGTGGCTCGATCGGCGCAGAGGCACCGAAGCCGTCGATGCCGAAGCGCAGGCCGGCATCGCCAGTGTAGCGCTCCCACCCCCAAGTCACTCCGGCCTCGATCGACACGCGCAGCGCGCCGTCGGGCAGCACATCGGCGCGGTAATCCTCGCTCTGTGCATCGAAGCGCGAGGTGCAGGGCATCGAGACCACATCGGCGCCGATGCCATGTTCTTCCAGCCGGTCGGCGACCGATATCGCGATATGCACTTCGGATCCCGTCGCGATCAGCACAACCCGGCGCGCCGCATTGGCCTCGCGCAGACGATAGCCGCCTTTTGCGCTCAGCATTTCGCCACCGGTGCGCAGTTGTTGCAGATTCTGCCGCGAAAGCGCGAGCAGACCGGGGCCGGTCTTCTTCTCGAGCGCCAGCGCCCAGCATTCCGCCGTCTCGACCGCATCGCACGGGCGATAGACGTCGAGATTGGGGATCATGCGGAGCGACATGAGATGCTCGATCGGCTGGTGCGTCGGACCATCCTCGCCCAGCCCGATCGAATCATGCGTCATGACGTAGATCACGCGCGCATGCTGCAATGCCGAGAGGCGGATCGCAGGACGGGCATAGTCGCTGAACACCAGGAAGGTGCCACCATAGGGAATGACGCCGCCATGCAGCGCCATGCCGTTCATCGCCGCGCTCATGCCGAATTCGCGGATGCCGTAATAGACATAGCGCCCGGCATAATCGGCACGCGTCAGCGGTTGCTGCCCCTTGGCCTTGGTATTGTTGGAGCCGGTCAGATCAGCCGATCCGCCGAGCATCTCGGGTACCAATGGCGTCAGGACGTCGAGCGCGAGCTCGGACGATTTGCGCGACGCGACATTCTGCGGCGTGCTCGTCCAGCCGGCAAAGGCCTTGGCGACGACATTGCCGGCCGGCAAGTCGCCGGCCATGCGGCGTTCGAATTCTACACGATCCGAATGATTTGCCAGTCGCTCCTGCCAATCCCTGCGAACACTAGCACCGCGTGCGCCCGCGGCAAGCCAGGTATCGCGGATATCAGCGGGAATCTCGAACGGCGCCGAGGGCCAGCCGAGCGCCTCGCGCGCTGCGGCGACTTCCGCCGCGCCCAGCGCCGCGCCGTGGGTCGCCGACGTGCCCTGCTTGTTCGGCGCGCCCTTGCCGATGATCGTGTGGCACTGGATCAGCGAGGGCCGCGGATCGGCCAGCGCCTCGTCCATCGCCCGCGCGATATCGGCGGTGTCATGGCCGTCGCACGACACGACATGCCAGCCGCTGGCGCGATAGCGCGCCGGAATATCCTCGCTGGTCGACAGGCTGGTCGCGCCATCGATGGTGATCTTGTTGTCGTCCCACAGCACATTGAGACGGCCGAGGCCGAGATGCCCGGCAAGGCCGACCGCCTCGTGGTTGATACCTTCCATCAGGCAACCATCGCCTGAAATCACCCAGGTATTATGATCGACCAGGCTGTCATCGAACACCGCGTTCAGATGCCGCTCGGCGACCGCCATGCCGACCGCCATGGCAAAGCCCTGTCCCAGTGGCCCGGTCGTCGCCTCGACGCCGGCAAGTTCAAAATTCTCCGGGTGGCCGGCGCAGGGGCTGCCGAGTTTCCGGAAACGACGAATGTCATCCATCGTCGGACGCGCATAGCCGGTCAGGTTGAGCAGCGCGTAGATCAACATCGACCCGTGCCCGGCCGACAGCACGAAACGATCGCGATCGGGCCAGGCCGGATCGGCGGGATCGAATTTCAGGTAGCGGGTGAACAGCACGGTCGCGACATCGGCCATGCCCATCGGCATGCCGGGATGCCCGGAATTGGCGGCCTCGACGGCGTCCATCGCAAGCGCGCGGATGGCATTAGCGAGATCGGTATCGGATGCGGACATCGGTTTCCTCGGGTTACCGGGCCCCAAAAGCTCCTGGCGCAAAAAGTCTTGGTTGGGGGCAGCCGGCGAGTCGATAATGTGCGCGGTCTTTGCGGTGGCCCGAACGCTGCGTCAACCGGTGCGGTCCAAATCGATCTTGTCGCAGCGCGAAGCCGTGCTATCGCAACAACATGGCCGATGCCCCTTCTTCCGCCACCGACCGTATCGAGGTCGCCATTGCCCGGATCGAAGCCGCCATGGCTGCCCGGGCCCGGGCAACCGAGGTCCTTGCCATCCGTCATGAAGCGCTGCGCAGCCGCATGATCGAAGCGATTGCGGCACTCGACGACATCATCGCGCAGGAGGATGAGGACTGATGGCCGACGTCACGCTGACCATCGGCGACCGCCGTCACACCGTTGCCTGTCGGGATGGGGAAGAGGACCAGCTGCTTCGCATTTCCAGCATGCTTGATGCGCAATGGGCAGCCGCGTCGCGTGCCGCAGGTGGCCTCAATGCCGAACGTACGATGCTGTTCATTGCGTTGATGCTCGCCGATTCGCTCGACGAGGCCCAGAACCGCCCGCCCGAAGGCGTCAGCAGCGCGCTGCTCGACCGACTCGCCGACCGGTTGGAAAGCCTGGCCGAAGCACTTGAGAATTAACCTCTCAATCCCTATAACAATAAGTGGCGGGCACTGCCCGGTACGAGCCTTACCGATTATCCCTGAGGCGATTATTCTTCCTAGGGGGTTGTCCCTGCGCAGGTCTTGGCCTGTCGTACATGATCCCCACCTGATGCTACTGGCGTCAGAGGATATTCAGGCAAACGGCCACGGTGGTCCCGCCACAATCACCGCATTTTGATATGATGCCCGACAAGCAAGCCGTGCGCACCGCGACGCGCGCCGCGCGCGACGCCTTTGTCGCGGCCACATGCCCCGTGATGACCCCGCCCCCCGCCTATCTGGAGCGGCTGTCGCACGGCATGACCGTGGCGTCCTATGTGCCGATGGGCAGCGAAGCCGATCCAAGCCCGCTCGCGCGCGCTGCGGTCGAAGCCGGATGCATCATCGCCCTGCCCCATATCGTCAACCGCGCGACGCCGATGCGCTTCCTCAGCTGGGATACCGAAGCGGCGCTGATCGCAGGACCCTTCGGTCTGCACCAGCCGGCCGAACATGCCGCCGAGCTCAGCCCGGACATCATTCTTGCCCCGCTGGTCGCATTCGACCGCTCGCTCAACCGGCTCGGCCAGGGCGCCGGCTATTATGACCGCGCGTTCCTGCGCTTTCCCGACAGCTGGCGTATCGGCATCGCCTGGTCGATACAGCAGGCCGAATCGCTACCCGTCGAGTCGTGGGACGTACCGCTCCACGCCATCGCCACCGAAAGAGAATGGATCACCCGATGACGCCCAGTTGGCGCAAGCCGGTCGGCATGCTGGCAATTCTCGCGATGATCACGATCTGGGTCATACTGGTGGCGACGGCATCCGACTGGGTGGGCACGTGGCATTGGCTGCTGCAGCTTGTCTTTTACGTCGTCACCGGCATCATCTGGCTGTGGATTCTGCCGATGCGGCGCATGCTGCTCTGGATGGAAACGGGACGCTGGCGCCAGGTGGAGACGGGCAATGCGACGCGAGTGGGTAAAAGCTGACTTTCTCGCACGCGGGAGCGATGCCGCATTGCTCCTCGCGCGTGTCGTGATCGGCGCGTTCCTTGTCTGGGGCACCTGGGACAATGTCGTCAGCACCGAACGGATGAACGAGTTCGCTGCGTTTCTGCGCCACAATCGCTTCGCGGCACCGGAGATCATGGCCCCGCTCTCGGTCTGGGCGCAGTTCCTGACCGGCATCGCGCTGATTCTCGGGCTGGCGACGCGCTGGGCCGGCCTGATCTGTACCGTCAATTTCATCGTTGCGCTGGTGATGGTCGACGCCGTGCTGGGGATCCGCGGTGCGTTTCCGTCGGTCGCGCTGATCCTGTTCGGGCTGGTCTTCGCGACGATCGGCGCCGGCGGTTTTTCGATCGATCGCTTGATCGGTCGAGATCGCGTTCAGGGCCATTCCATCTGAGGAATGGCGCGAGTGACGGGGCTCGAACCCGCGACCTCCGGCGTGACAGGCCGGCGCTCTAACCAACTGAGCTACACCCGCTTATGAAGCGTGAGGCGCGGCACCTAAGCGAGGTGCCCTACCCTGTCAACAGACTGTTTAGCCTTCGGGCAAATCATTCCGTCCGCGGCGCTTGCGCTGCTGCGTCAACGTGCCGTGTTCGAACAGGAAACCGGCGATATCGGGCTTGCCCGCCGCGCCGATCACGGTCTGCAGGATGATCAGCAGCGGCACCGCAAGCAGGGCGCCGGTCGTGCCCCATACCCATCCCCAAAAACTCAAGGAGATGAGAATCAGAATCGGGTTGATGGTCAGCCGGTGCCCAACGATGAACGGCGTCACCGCATTCGCCTCGATCAGATGCGCGCCGATCATGATGATCGCGGGCAGCACCGCGACCCACACATCCTGGAACGTCATCAGCCCGCCGAGCAGCAACAGCATCGCCGCGATGATCGGTCCGAAATAGGGCACGTAGTTGAGCAAGGCGACGATGCCGCCCCACATGAGCGGGAACGGCATGTCGAGCAGCCATAATGTGAAGGCTATGACCAGGCCGAGCGACAGATTGATCACCGTGATCGTGCCGAGATAGGCCGACACATCGTCGACCACGTCCTGAATGACCCGCGCGGTCGCCATCGCGCCGCCAAAGCTCGACCGGCTGGTGATCGTCTTCTTGCGCAGCCGGGTCCAGCCGGAAAGGAAGAAATAGACCACCAGGATCGCAAAGAAGACCTGGATGATCAATGTCGGCGCCGAGGTCGCGGCGAGTTCCAGAATCGAATTGGGCGGTGTCGCGGCGACGGTCTGCGGCTGGCGCACCGCGTCGTTCGCGGCAAGCTGACGTACCGTGCGGTTGATGTATTTTTCCAGGGTCGAATAGAGATCCAGCACTGGCTGGATGTTCATCTGGATACGGTCGATCCGGTCGGGCAATTTGCGGAAGAATTCGGTCGCCGGCACGATGATCGCCGCCAGCGCGATATTCGCAGCGACCAGGAACAGCAGCACGCAGGTCAGCGCCGCCAGCGCAGACGGCACATGATGCCGCTCGAGCCATTCCAGCACCGGCACCAGCGCGATCGCAATGACCAGCGCAGCGGTGGTCGGCAGGAAGAATTCCGCCCCGGCCTTCAGGGCGAAGGGCAGCGCCAGCGCCAGGCCGATGCCGCAGATCAGGGTCAGGGCGGCAAGCAGGCGATCGCGGCGCATCGCGATCCGCGAATCCTCGCCCGCTTCGACCGTGCCGACCAGCGGCAGGCCGAACGCGCCGAATGTCGACGCCGGCGTGATCACCGGCGGCTCGATCGGCTTCTGTTCTTCCGTCGCCTTGTCCGCCACTTCTTACCTGCCCCTCGCTATTCTCAGCGACACTAGCCTCAATTCCCGCGGCTTGTAATCCCGATCCGCTGCGCCAAATCGGAGGACAGCCATCGCGGCCGATACAGCTACCACGCAAGTTGTCGTGATGGATGGTCGCGGGATATCATCTGCGCGCGCACCTATTCGGCTACCAACGAAAAGGCGGACGGTCTTTCCATAAAACCCAGCGCGACCGTTCGCGCCGCGGCCGATCGCCGATGGCAAGGTCCGCTTCCTCGTTTTCGGCGATATCATATACATGCAGAAAACCGGAATAAGACCCCAACAGCAATTGCTTGCTCTTGGGGCAGTAATCGATCGATGACGCACTGGAACCGAAACACTGCCTCGCTAAAATTTCCCCATCAGGTGTCACGATGTTGAGATAACCCGCACCTGCCAAGGCAAAGGCGCCGGAGGCGTGACCGGCAACGTCGGCAGGCAGCCAGGTGGAGGCATAGACCCGCAAGGCCCCGTCAATCTCCCTGGTCAGATCGGTTTCTTGATAGGGCTCGGTGACGATCCCCTCGACTGCGGCAATCCGCGCCCCGAGCGTTCTCCCATGGTAAAAATGGCAGGAATTGAGCGCAACAAAACCACCATCGTCGGAAAAACATGCGTTATGGGGATATTCGCTGATGTATCCGAGCGCCGCCCAGCGTCGTACCCTGCCGGGACCATCGATCGCATCGATGTAGTGCCCATAGCATTGCGAACCATAAGCGATGAAACAGCCATCGGGTGATAGCGCGCAATGCATCATGCTGTCGGACCAGCCGCCATCTGCTTCGTCTTCATCGGGGTCGTCGTCTTCTTCGCGCCGCTCCGCCAGAAAAGCATCATCAGGATAGACTCTGTCCCAATGTGCGCCGCCATCCGGCAGGACGTGCCCCAGCCAGACATGGGCGTCGTCCTGGCAAAAGGCGATACGCAAGCCGTCCTCGCTGATATGGATATCGTCGAGCGCGCCGGGCTCGATACCCTCCGGCCAGGGCAGTTCCGCCACAACCGCGCCGTCAAAGCCCCGGGAAATCGCGAACCCCCGCGCGCGAACCAGCAACAACAGCTCGTGATCCCGGCTTGTGGCGGCAGCCAGTATCTCCGGCAGCTCGACCGTTTCATTGCCGGTGATACGCAGTGTCGGCCCGGGTCGATAACTTGATCCCAGACGCACCAGATAGTCATCCGGGCCCAGTATCACCGCACAGCTGAGATTCTGCCCCGCTTCATCGAGCAGCGGAATGAACGGCTCATGTGCCGGATCAAACAGGTTGCGGGCGGCACCATATTGACCGTCGCGATGGAGCCGCTCGACCTGGCCGATGACCTTGCCGGCAAGATCCAGGTCACGCGAGTCACCTGGCCAATCGTCAGGCACAGCCCGTCCGGCGCGTTGGTCGGCAATGAACCCGTTAATTCGTCGCGCATAATCACGCCCGGGCCGATTCCAGCGCTCGGCAATAGCGTCATCCTTTTCCCCGGCGCGGTTCTTCTTGTTCCAGCCAAACACCATCCGGATGGTCCTCCACTTGCGCCGAGCCAGTCCCCTGACTTCAACGCTTTCTCTCGCTCGGATCTGCTATTCGACTACCCGTGGTTGATGGGAAAAGCGATGCGATCCAGCATGAATTCCGCGGACGGCTATCGCAAGCGATGCTGTCGCCGTGCCGGTTGTCGCGGTTGATTATCGTGGGATATGGTCGTTCCGCGCCATGCCGATAAAGGCAGCGGGATGGGGAGAGCGTTGATGCGGTGTGGGCTCGATCGACAAGGGGTTCGCGCGAGATGAAGGCGCTGCGCATCATTGCGATCATCGGCGCAATTCTGCTCATGGCCGGCGAGGCGTATCGATCCTGGGGCGCCGGGCGGCCGGTCGCATTCTGGATGGACGATATGCTGGCCGGCGCGATGATGATCGCCGCCGCGATCGCCGTCGGCCGTCCGACGCGCGCGACGCGATCCTTCTTTTCCGCGTCCTGGGGTGTGGCCGTGGGCATGCTGTACGGCAGCTTCTTCGGCAAACTATTCGATCCGGCCAGCACAAATCCGGGCAATTTCCCGCTGGGTCTTTTGACCGCATTGATCGGCCTGGCCTTCATTCTCGCAATCGGCGGCCTGATCGCCAGTATCCTGCTCTCAGACAAGGCCACGACATGAGCGACCTGATCCTGGTCATCGACGAAGGCACGACCTCGACCCGCGCCATGCTTTTCGCTCCCGACGGCAAGTGCCTGGCCAGCAAGGCCGCTGAACTCACCCAGCATTATCCTGAGCCGGGCCGCGTCGAACATGATGCTGCTGAAATCTGGGAGCGAACCCTGGCGGTCACCCGCGCGATGGTCGATCAGGCCGGCGGCGCGGAGCGGATCGCCGCGATCGGCATCACCAACCAGCGCGAAACGGTGGTGTTCTGGGACCGCGAGAGCGGCGAGCCGCTTGCCCCGGCGATCGTCTGGCAGGACCGGCGTACCGCCGCGATCTGCCGCGACCTGCGCGAAGCCGGGCATGAGCCCGCCGTGCAGGCCAAGACCGGGTTGCTGCTCGACCCCTATTTCTCTGGGTCGAAGATCGGCTGGGCGATGCAGAACTGGCCGCAGCTGAAGGAGGCCGGAAACCGCCTCGCCATCGGCACGATCGAAAGCTGGCTGATCTGGAAACTCACTGCCGGGGAAAATGGGGCCGGCGTGCACATCACCGATGCGACCAACGCCAGCCGCACCGCGCTGATGGCGATCGGCAGCGGGCATTGGGACGATGGGCTGATCGAATTGTTCGGCGCCCCGCGCAAGGCGCTGCCCGAGATCGTCGATTGCGCCGGCCGGTTCGGCGAAACGACGCTATTCGGCGCGCCGATCCCGATCTGCGGCATCGCCGGTGACCAGCAGGCCGCGACGATCGGTCAGTCCTGCCTCAAGCCCGGCGAGACAAAAGCGACTTTCGGCACCGGCGCTTTCGTGCTGACTCAGGCTGGACCGACCCCGCCGACCTCGCGCAACCGGCTGCTCTCGACCATCGTCTGGCAATTGGGCGGGCGTCGCGCCTATGCGCTGGAGGGGTCGGTGTTCGTCGCGGGCAGCCTGATCAAATGGCTGCGCGACGAGATCGGCTTGATCGGCACCGCCGCCGAAACCGAAGCGCTGGCGCGTGGCGTGCCCGACAATGGCGGCGTCTATCTCGTGCCCGCGCTCTCGGGGCTTGGCGCGCCGTGGTGGCAGCCCGAGGCGCGCGGGGCACTGTCCGGGCTCAGCTTCTCGACCAGCAAGGCGCATATCGTCCGTGCCGCGCTCGAGGCGATGGCGCATCAGGCGCACGATCTGAAGACCGCCTTTGCCGCCGATGGCGTCGACTGGCAGAGCGTTCGCATCGATGGCGGCATGGTCGCCAATGACTGGATGGCGCAGGATCTTGCCGACATGCTCGGCGTATCGGTGGAACGCCCGAAATTCGCCGAGACCACTGCGCTGGGCGCGGCGATGCTGGCGGGGGTTGGGTGCGGCCTATTCGACGGACTCGAAGCGGCGAGCGTCATGCGCGGCAGCGTCGAGACGTTCGAGCCGGCGATCGATGCCGACATACGTGCGGCAAGGCTGGCCGGTTGGAAAACGGCGGTCGACAAGGTGGTCGGCTGACCCGCTGAAGCGTGTCACCGCTTGCCGGACTTGCCGCGGCACGCTCCTTCTCTTTGTCGAAAGCAGGATCGCCGCAGCGCTACCGGCGCAGGTGTCTCATGTGGCGCGGGATGCGCCGGGGCCTCTGACTTTCAGCGAAAGCGCACCACAACGTTGGACGCAGGCCATTCGTGGGACTTGCGCGTCGGTCCCGCCGATTGCCACGGCTTGCTGCCAAGCGCGCCGATATCGTCATACCGGCCGATCTCGGTATAACTATCGATCACGAAGGGAATGCCCTCCGCCTTGAGCGGATCCAGCCCGTTCGCGACGTGCAGATGAAGATGCGGGCCGGTCGTGTCGCCGCTGAAGCCCAGCGCGCCGATCGCCTGCCCGCGACGGACTCGCTGCCCGACCTTCACCTGGATACTGCCCGGCCGCAGATGCTCGTAGAAAGCGTAGCGGCCCTGCCCCAGGTCGAGCGCGACATAATTGCCCGATCCATCGCCGAGCACATGATCGGGATTGCGGGCGATCGAGGCGCTTTCCACCATCCCGTCACGCACTGCCGCAACGCGCGCGTCGGCGCCGGCCAGGACCGGCGCATCATAGCCGATCGCATCCACGGCGCGATCAGGATCACCTCGCGTCGTGCGCCCGGCATCGTCGAGGCCGACCCAGTCGATCGCGTAACGTCCGGGAATGCGCGCCTTGCCGTCCAGCGTATAGACCACCCGGCGATGGCCGCGCGGCCAGTCCGGTGACTGCACCGCCGCCCAGGGGCCCGCTGCCAGCGGCGGCGCGAGCGTCACGGCCGCGGCCTGGTTCACCGCAACCGCCGGGATTTCGAGACGCAACGGGCACGTCTCGCAGGCCGCGACATAATCCACAGTGTGGCCGATCCGCCGCGGCAATGGTCCGCTCAGTTCGACATAGAGGACAGCCCTTGCACCTGGCTGGATCGTCACCCGCGCGGAACTCGGGTCGTCCCTGGTCCCGGAGAGCGGGATCAGATGCGTCAGCAGCGGGCGGCGGCTGAAGCTCCTGAGGATTTTGCCGGTATCGGCATCGGTGACGAGAATCCCGCGCACTGCCAACGGCACCGTGGCGAAATTCGTCAGATGAAGCTCGTAACGGACCGCTTTTCCGCCATCGGTCGCGACGATCTGCGGAAGCTGCGGCACACTGACATCGAACGATTCGGACAGCGGCTCGCTTGCCGCCACCCCCAGCAAGGCCGGAGCAACGCAAAGCATGAGCCGACGGAAAAATCGCATCGACGCGGTCTAACCGCGTCAGGCCGCCACCCCAACCCTGTCCTCGAACAATATCTTCAGATCCTTTTTCAGGATCTTGCCATTGGCGTTGCGCGGCAATGTCTCATGCACGAAGCGGATCGCGACCGGTGTCTTGAAGACCGCAAGCCGCTCGCGCACCCAGGCCTGCAATTCCGCCTCGGTCGCTTCCATACCCGGCGCGAGATGGACCACCGCCGCCGGTTCCTCGCCGAGTGTCCGGTGCGGGATGCCGATCAGCGCGCAGTCGGTCACCGCCGGATGCGCGTAGAGGACATTCTCGACCTCGCTCGAATAGATATTCTCGCCGCCGCGGATGATCATGTCCTTGGCGCGGTCGACGATATAGACAAAGCCCTCCTCGTCGAGCCTGGCGAGATCGCCGGTCCGCACCCAGCCTTCGATAAAGGTCTCCGCGGTCGCCTGCGGCTTGTTCCAATAGCCTTTCACGATCATCGGCCCGCGCGCCCATAGCTCGCCGACTTCGCCGAGCGGCATTTCGGTCGTGCCCTCATCGTCCATGATCTTGAGGTCGGCGACCGCGACCGGCGGCCCCGCGCTGGTCGGGCGGTTGAGATAATCCTCGCTCGAATGGCTCGTCACCGTCGCCATCGTCTCGGTCATGCCCCAGCCATTGCCGGGCAAAGCGCCGAATTCCTCATGGATGCGCTTGACCAGTTCGGGTGCCGAAGGCGCTCCGCCATAGGCAATCGCCTCGATCGAGGAGAGGTCGTATTTGTGGCGGTCGGGATGCTCGATCAACTGCCAGGCGATGGTCGGCACGCCGCCGGTGATGTTGACCTTTTCGCGCTCGATGATCTCCATCGCGCGCACCACGTCCCATTTGCGCATGAAGATCATGGTCGATCCGGTCGCGATCACCCCCATCATGCTCGCGCTGCACGCGGTGACATGGAACAGTGGGATCACCGTCAGCATGGTGCGCGGCGTTGGGTCGGGGGGCGTTTCGCCGCGCCGCAGCACCGATCGCGCCGAGGCATAGCCGGCCGACATGATATTGGTCATCAAATTGCGATGCGTGCCGAGCGCGCCCTTGGGATGGCCGGTCGTGCCGCTGGTATAGAAAATCGTCGCATCGTCGTCGGTGTCGATCGCGACCTGCGGGAACGGCACATCGGGCAGCGCGGCATAATCGGTCGGCGTGCCGATCAAATCCTCCAGCCGCGACGCCCTGCCCTCCAGCGGGCCGGACGCACGCGCAACCATGATCCGCTCCACCGCGGGGAGCGCCGGAGCGGACTCGACCAGCCGTTGATGCCGCTCATCATCGACGAACAACAGACGCGTGCCCGAATCGTCGATGCCATATTCCAGCTCGCCGGCGGTCCACCACGCGTTCAGCGGCACGACGATCGCGCCGATCGAGGCGGCAGCGAAGAAGATCACCGGCCATTCGGGCAGGTTGCGCATCGCGATCGCAACCCGATCACCCTTCGCCACACCCATTTCCAGCAGCTTCGTCGCCAGCGTCGCGACGGCACGGTAATTCGCTTCATAGGTGACGCGCTCGTCCTCATAGATGGTGAAGACATTCTGCCCATAGGCGCGGGCGGCCTGGATCAGGAAGGCGAGCGACGGCGGCGCATATTTCCATACCCGGGTCGGCACGCCGCGAATCTCGGCCACGTCCATTTCGAACTTGCTGCCCGGCACGGTCAGCGCGGCCTGCGCCTGCGCCAGCGAGATCACGGGCCAGCTGGGGTCGAGCGCGATGAGAGGTTCGATATCCAAGACGCGTCTCTCCATATTCTGAACTTCGGGTTTGGCTTATCTGCCGTTCCAACCAAGGTTAGTGTTGATTCGCGCGCCACTCAAGGCAATAGGGTGCGACCAGTTTCGAACCGGGGGTATGGAAAAGCCAGATGAAGATCGCCAAGCCAGGATCGCACGGTCTGGACGCCACAAGGCTGGCCCATATCGATGGCCTGCTGAAGGAGCGCTATGTCGATTCGGGCAAGCTCCCCAATGCCCAGCTGCTGATCGCGCGCGACGGCGAGATCGTCCATTTCAGCAGCCAGGGTGCAGCGCGCGAAGGCGGCAAGCCGGTCGATGAAAGCTCACTGTACCGTATCGCATCGATGACCAAGCCGGTCACCTCAATCGCCTTCATGATGCTGGTCGAACAGGGGCTGGTGGCGGTCGATACGCCGGTCCATCATGTACTGCCCGAATTGAAGGGACTTGGCGTCTATAATGGCGGCGGTGCCGGGGTGCCGTTCGCGACCAGATCGACCACCGAGCCGATGCGCATGGTCGATCTGCTGCGCCATACCTCGGGCCTGACCTATGGCTTCCAGAACCGCTCCAACATCGATGCCGCCTATCGCGAGGGCAAGATCGAGAACTGGCACGGTAATCTCGATCTCGACGGCTTTATTGGGGCGCTGGGCAAGATTCCGCTCGAATTCTCGCCCGGCGAAGGGTGGAACTATTCGGTGTCGACCGACGTGCTCGGCGCGGTTGTCGAGCGCGTGTCGGGGATGAAGCTCGACGATTTCTTCCGCGCGCGCATCTTCGCGCCACTGAAGATGCACGACACTTTCTTCGAGGTGCCGGCGGCCAAGATCGACCGGCTGACCGACTGCTACACCTTCGTCACCGGCAAGGGCCGCGTGATGTATGATCGCGGTACGGAAAGCGCATGGAGCCGCAAGCCGAAACTCCTGTCGGGCGGCGGCGGGCTGGTCTCGACCGCACTCGATTATCATCGCTTCTGCCGGATGTGCCTGAATGGCGGCGAGCTCGACGGCGCGCGCATCGTCGGACGCAAGACGCTGGAACTGATGACCCAGAACCATCTGCCCGGCGGTTCGGACCTCGCGACCATGTCGCAGTCGCTGTTCAGCGAGGCGGCCAATGCCGGCACCGGCTTCGGGCTTGGTTTCGCGGTCAATATCGATGTCGCGCGCTCGATGATCCCGGGCTCGGTCGGCGAATATTATTGGGGCGGCATGTTCTCGACTGCCTTCTTCATCGACCCCGTCGAGAAGCTGCACATGATCTTCATGACTCAGATGAGCCCATCGAACGTCTATCCGATCCGGCGCGAGCTGAAGACGCTGATCTATTCCGCGCTGACCTGACCCTGTTCCCCGGCGCAGGCCGGGGCCAGTTGAAGGCCAGAATCATCATGGGTGGCGCTGAATTACCCAGCGTTCCCAACTGGACCCCGGCCTTCGCCGGGGAACAAAGAGGAGACTAGAATGACCGGTCCGATCACCACCGAACGCCATGAAGATATCCTTGTCATCATCTCGAACAACCCGCCGGTGAACGCGCTCGGCGCCGCGGTGCGCCAGGGGCTCGATGCCGGCCTCAAGGAAGGTCTCGCCGACGCATCGATCAAGGCGATGGTGATCCGCTGCGACGGCCGCACGTTCTTCGCCGGCGCCGACATCACGGAATTCGGCCAGGCCATGCAGGAGCCCGGCCTGCCGACCCTGATCGAGATCATCGAGGCAAGTGACAAGCCGGTCGTCGCGGCGATCCACGGCACGGCGCTGGGGGGCGGCTGCGAGACCGCCCTTGGCTGCCACTACCGCATCGCCGTACCCTCGGCGAAGATCGGTACTCCCGAGGTGAAGCTCGGTCTGCTCCCCGGCGCCGGCGGCACACAGCGCATCCCGCGCCTTGCCGGCGTGCCGATCGCACTGGAGCTGACCGCCAAGGGCGACCCGATCAGCGCCAAAAAAGCACTTGAGGTGGGCCTGATCGACCGGCTCGCCGGCGAGGACAGCCTGGTCGCCGACGCGATCGCCTTCGCCCGCGAAGTCGCCGCCGTGCGCCCTCTGCCAATCGCAAGCCGCAAGACCGCCACGCCCGACCCGGACGCGGTCGCCGCGTTCAAGAAGGACAACGCCAAGCGCTTCCGCGGTTTCGACGCGCCCGCCGCCAACATCGCCTGCGTCGAAAAGGCAGCGGACGGCTCGACGTTCGAAGAAGGCATTGCCTTCGAGCGTCAGGAATTCATGAAGCTGATGATGGGCGTGCAGTCCGCAGCGCAGCGTCATATCTTCTTCGCCGAGCGCCAGGCCGCGAAGATCGACGGCGTCGCATCGGACATCGCGCTGCGCGACATCAAACGCGTCGGCGTGATCGGCGCCGGTACGATGGGCGGCGGTATTTCGATGAACTTCCTGTCGGCCGGTGTTCCGGTGACGATCGTCGAGATGCAGCAGGAAGCACTCGATCGCGGCACCGGCGTGATCCGCAAGAATTACGAGGCCTCGGCCGCCAAGGGCCGGCTCAAGCCCGAACAGGTCGAGCAGGCGATGGGTGCGCTGAAGCCGACGCTGGACTTCGCCGATCTCGCCGAGTGCGACCTGATCATCGAAGCCGTGTATGAGACGATGGAGGTGAAGAAGGAGATATTCACCAAGCTCGACGCGATTGCCAAGCCGGGCGCGATCCTTGCTTCCAACACCTCTTATCTCAACATCGACGAGATCGCCGCCGTGACGGCGCGTCCGCAGGACGTGCTCGGCATGCATTTCTTCTCGCCCGCCAATGTCATGAAGCTGCTCGAAGTGGTGCGCGGCGCGAAGACCGCGGACGACGTGTTGGCGACGGTCATGGCGCTGGCCAAGAAGATCAAGAAGGTCGCGGTGGTCGCGGGCGTGTGCCACGGTTTTATCGGCAACCGCATGCTGATGCCGCGCCAGGTCGAGGCCAACAAGCTGCTGATGGAAGGTGCGACGCCCGAGCAGATCGACCGCGTCCATGTCGCATTCGGCATGCCGATGGGGCCGTTCCAGATGAGCGATCTCGCCGGGGTCGATATCGGCTGGCACCGCGATCCGACCCGGATCGAGAATATCCGCGACGCGCTCGCCGCCGAAGGCCGCTGGGGCCAGAAGACCGGCAAGGGCTTCTACGATTATGACGAGAAGCGGAATCCGACCCCGTCCGCGCGCGTCGCCGAGATCATCGAGGAATTCCGCAGCAAATCGAACCTGCAGAAGCGGGAGATCAGCGATGAAGAGATCATCGAAAAGACGCTCTACACCATGGTCAATGAAGGCGCGCTGATCCTTGAGGAGAAGATGGCGCAGCGTGCATCGGACATCGATGTGGTGTGGATCTATGGCTATGGCTGGCCGGTCTATCGCGGCGGGCCGATGTTCTGGGCCGACACCGAAGGCCTGAAGAAGATCGTCGCCGGCCTGGAGAAGCACGGCTTCAAAGTCGCCGAACTGCTGAAGAGCAAGGCGGAAAGCGGCGGGCGTTTCAACTGATGGAACGGACCGCACTCGAAACCGCCGCGGCGATCCGCAACGGGGAGAGCAGCGCTCTCCTCGAGTGCGAGGCCGCAATCGCGCGGATCGAGGAACGCGACGGCCCGATCAATGCGGTGATCGTGCGCGATTTCGATCGTGCGCGGGAACAGGCGGCGGAGATGGATCGCCGCCTCGCCGCCGGCGACACCGCGCCGCTGCTCGGTGTGCCGATGACGATCAAGGAAAGCTACGACATCGCCGGCCTGCCGACGACCTGGGGCTTTGAGGCGCATCGCGGCCATATCGCGCAAAAGGACGCAGTTGCGGTCCAGCGGCTGAAGGCGGCCGGCGCGGTCTTCCTCGGCAAGACCAATGTGCCGGTCAGCCTTGCCGATCTGCAATCGGTCAATCCGGTCTATGGCCGCACCAGCAATCCACATGACCTGTCGCGTGTGCCGGGCGGATCGTCGGGCGGCGCGGCGGCGGCGCTCGCCTCGGGCATGGTGCCGCTCGAATATGGCTCCGACATTGGCGGCTCGATCCGCGTGCCGGCGCATTTCTGCGGTGTCTGGGGTCATAAATCGACCTTTGGCGTGCTGCCGAACGAAGGACATTTCTTCCCCGGCACCGATGGCGCGCGCTCGGTCCTGGCGGTGATCGGGCCAATGGCGCGCGACGGCGCCGATCTGGCGCTGGCGTTCGATCTGGTCGCCGATGTGCCGCAACCGCGTGCCGCGATCGAAAGCCCGCGCGGCTTACGCATCCTGCTGCTGACCGAGCATCCATCGGCCAAGGTAGATCCCGCGATCGTCGCGGCGATCGAAACGGCCGCACAGGCGCTGGAAGCGGCGGGCGCGCTGGTGACGCGCAAGACCGATCTGCTGCCCGATCTGGCAAAGCAGCAAAGCGACTATATGCGCATGCTCGGCATTGCGATCGCCCGCGGCCTCGCACCGCAGGGCGGCACGCCCGCAACGCTGATCCAATGGTTCGACCTGCTCGACGATCAGGCGCGCAACAAGCGCGCCTGGGTGCGGCTGTTCGAGGAGTTCGACGTGGTGTTCGCGCCCGTGCTGGGCAGTGCCGCATTCGCGCATGACGACACCGCATTGCGCAGCCGCATGCTGCCGATCGATGGCGAGCAGACGCCGTTCGCGGTGCAATTCGCCTGGCCCGGCATCGCCACCTTCCCCGGCCTCCCCGCCACCGCAGTGCCGATCGGCAAGACCGCCGATGGCCTGCCCATCGGCATGCAGGTGATTGCCGCGCCGCACCGTGATCACACCGCCATTGCGGTCGCCCGTCTTGTCGACGGCGCGATCGGTTGAACTGCCAGATTCAGGAACCAAGATGACCGACCTCGACACTTTTCGCACCGAGACCCGCGCCTGGCTCGCGGCGAATTGCCCGCCCGAAATGCGCGAACCCGTCCGTTCCGAAAAGGACGCGACATGGGGCGGTCGCAATCCCGATTTCCAGCCCGGTCAGAAGGAATGGATGGACGCGATGGCCAGCCGTGGCTGGACCGTGCCTGACTGGCCCAAGGCTTATGGCGGCGGCGGGCTGAGCCCGGCCGAGACCAAGATCCTGCGCGAGGAACTTGCCGCGATCAAGGCGCGCAACCCGCTCAACTCGTTCGGCATTTCGATGCTCGGGCCGGCGCTGCTGAAATACGGCACCGAGGAGCAGAAGCTCGAACATCTGCCCAAGATCGCGCGCGGCGAAATCCGCTGGTGCCAGGGTTATTCCGAACCGAACGCCGGGTCCGATCTCGCCAGCCTGGCGACCTCCGCCGAAGACAAGGGCGATTACTATCTGGTCAATGGGCAGAAGGTGTGGACCAGCTATGCGGACAAGGCCGACTGGATCTTTTGCCTGGTGCGTACCGACAAGACCAACAAGCAGGGCGGGATCAGCTTCGTGCTGTTCGACATGGCGAGCGAAGGCGTATCGACCAAGCCGATCCTGTTGATCAGCGGTTATTCGCCGTTCTGCGAGACCTTTTTCGACAATGTGAAAGTGCCCAAGGCCAATCGCATCCATGACGAGAATAAGGGCTGGGACGTCGCGAAATACCTGCTCGGCCATGAGCGCGAGATGATCTCAGGCATGGGTCTCGCCTCGACCGGTCGCAATCCGCTGATCGACGGCGCGATCGCTACCGTCGGGCTCGATCACGACGGCAAGCTCGCCGACCCGTTGCTGCGCGCGAGCATCGCGCTATTCGAAGTTCGCGCCAAAGCGTTCGGCATGATGTCCGAACGCTTCATCGACGAGCTCAAGGCCGGCCGCGCCCATCCTGCCCAGCCAAGCATGATGAAATATTACGGCACTGAACTGAACAAGTCGCGCTACGAACTGATGATGGCGGCCGGCGGTTCGGACTCGCTTGAATGGGAGAGCGAACGCTCCTCGGGCGGCGGCGCGGCGCGCGCCTGGCTGCGCACCAAGGCGAACTCGATCGAGGGCGGCACCAGCGAGATCCAGCTCAACATCATCGCCAAGCGGATCCTGGATTTGCCTTCAGCTTAACTGTCATCCCCGCGAAAGCGGGGATCCCGCTGCCTTGCCCCGCAGCCAGAAGAAGAAGCGGGATCCCCGCTTTCGCGGGGATGACGAAAAGAAAGAATATTCGATGCCTCTCTATCTCAATGACGAACAGACGATGCTCCGCGATACGACGCGCGATTTCGTCGCCGAGCACGCCCCGGTCTCGCATATGCGCGCACTGCGCGATGCGAAGGACGTGACGGGCTTTTCACGCGACCTGTGGAAGAGCTTCGCCGAAATGGGTTTTACCGGCATCCTGATCGGTGAGGACCAAGGCGGCCTGGGCCTCGGCCATGTCGAAGCCGGTGTCGTGCTCGAGGAGATCGGCCGTAACCTGTCCCCCTCGCCTTTCCTGTCCACCGCCGTCGCCGCGGTCGAAGCGCTCAAGGGCAGCGCCCAGGCCGAACGCTGGTTCCCCGGCATAATCGCAGGCGAGACCGTCGCGGCTCTCGCGATCGACGAAGCCGCCAAGCACCGCGGCACCGTGGCGATGAAAGCGGAGCGCTCAGGCAATGGCTTCAAACTGTCCGGCAGGAAGCAGTTCGTCACCCATGGCCATATCGCCGACCTGATCATCGTCGCCGCGCGTACCGCCGGGTCGGCGGATGACGAACAGGGCATCACCTTGTTCGCAGTCGACAAGAGTGCAGCCAACCTGACCTCCGAGGCCGAGCGCCTCGCCGATTCCAGCCTCGCCGCACGCCTGACCTTCGACGGCGTCGAGGTCGATGCCGATGCGGTGATCGGCGAAGTCGATGCCGGCAGCGATCCGCTCAACCGTTTGCTCCGCGCTGGTCGCACCGGCGCTTCGGCCGAATTGCTCGGCGTGGGCGGCGGCGCGATGGACCTGACCGTCAATTATCTCAAGGAGCGCAAGCAGTTCGGCGCGACGATCGGCAGCTTCCAGGCGCTGCAACACCGCGCCGCGCACCTCTATTCCGAAATGGAGGTTGCGCGCGCCGCCGTTCTCAAGGCTGCACAATTGCTCGACGAGGGTGACGAAAAGGCAGACGCTGCAGTGTCGGTCGCCAAGGCGATGACCGCCCTGGCCACGACCCTGTCGGTGCAGGAAGGCGTGCAGATGCATGGCGGCATCGGCATGACCGACGAGTATGACATCGGCTTCTACATGAAGCGCGCCCGCGTACTGGCCGAGATGTTCGGCGATGCGAACTTCCATGCCGACCGGCTGGCGCTCGCGGCGGGCTATTGATAGGCGCGTTCCGATGACCGAACCCACACCCGAACAGCTCGCCACCGAGCTTGTCGATCTCCTCGATGTCGAGGAACTCGACACCGATCTCTATCGCGGCAAGGTCGGCAATGACGGGTTCGGCCGGGTGTTCGGCGGGCAGGTGATCGGACAGGCCCTGCAGGCCGCGCAGCGCTCGACCGATGCGCCGAAGATCGCGCATTCGCTCCATGCCTATTTCATGCGGCCCGGGGCGGAGGAATTGCCGATCATCTACCGCGTGGTGCGCGATTTCGACGGGCGCAGCTTTGCCACGCGCCGCGTGATCGCCATGCAAAAGGGCCAGCCGATCCTCAACATGGCCTGCTCGCTGCAAACCCCCGAGGGTGGGCTGGCGCACCAGGATGCGATGCCCGACGTGCCGCCGCCGGAAGAACTCAAGTCCGACCGCGAGCTGCGCCTCGCGATGATGGACGAGATTCCCGAACGCTTCCGCCATCAGTTCCTGCGCCCGCGCATGATCGAGATCCGCCCGGTCACGCCGCGTAGCTGGCTTCACCCGGTCAAGCAGGAGCCGCGCCAGAGCAGCTGGTTCCGCGTCGTCGCGCCGATCGGCGACGATGCCGCGATGCACCGCGCGATCCTGGCTTATGCATCGGACATGTCATTGCTCGGCACCGCCTCGCTCGCGCACGGCGTGTCGTGGATGACTCACAAGCTGCAGAGCACCAGCCTCGACCATTCGGTCTGGCTGCACGAGGATTTCCGCGCCGACGACTGGCTGCTCTACACGACCGACAGCCCCTGGGCGGGGCATGCGCGCGGCTTCAATCGCGGCAAGATCTACGCGCGGGACGGCCGACTGGTTGCCAGCTGCGCACAGGAAGGATTGATGCGGCTGCGCGAGTGATCCCGCTGCAGCAATTCGCTGTCATCCCTCGCCCGACCTGTGGCAGCATGGCGCCAATCGCTCATCACAGGACCACCCATGCTGCTCAATCGTAGAAACCTCCTCGCCGGTGCCGGCATCGCCGGCGTCGCAGCTACATTCCCTGCGCTTGCCGCGGGCAAAGCCGGCGCGCCCGGCGATGCGGCAGCGGCGGACGCCCTTGCCGCAATCGCGGAGGAAATGCTCGCGACCTTCCCCGACAATGCGACGACGCTCGGCATCGACACGGGCAAGCGCAGCGGACTGAAGGCGAAGCTGGCCGATCGAAGCGCAGCCGGCGACGCCAGCCACCGCGATACGGCCAGGGCCCGCCTGCGCCAGCTCGAAGCGATCGACCGCGCGACACTCTCCGCCCAGGTCGCGCTCGATGTCGATGTGGTCCAGGCGGCCTATCAGCTCGCGGTCGGCGGCTGGGCGGCGCTGCCCGGCGGCGATGTCGCGATCCTCAACCAGAATGTCTCCTATCGCAGCACGCCCTATATCGTGTCGCAGGGTACCGGCGCGTTCGCCGAAGTGCCCGATATGATGGAGAGCAAGCACGAGATCGCCACCCGCGCCGACGCCGATGCCTATCTGACGCGGCTGGAGGCCTATGCCGCCTCGCTCGATGCCGAGACCGCGCGGATCGAGGCCGATGCGGCCAAGGGCATCATGCTGCCCAACTTCCTGCTCGACATCACGGCAGGCCAGCTCAACAGCGCCGCAACCCAACCGATCGCAGACTGGGGCCTGATCCGGTCGTTCGCCGAGAAGGCCAGCAAGGCGGGCGTCGCGGGCCCGTGGGGCGAGAACGCAGCGAAGATCGCCAAGGACAGGATCGCCCCAGCCCTGACGCGTCAGGCAGCCGCGCTGACCAAAGTGCGAGCCAAGGCCAGCGACACGCCCGGCATGTGGAAATTGCCGGACGCCGAGCGCGCCTATGCCTGGCTGGTCGAGGCCGGCACCACGACCAAGCGCACGCCGGAGGAAGTCCATCAGTCCGGCCTGGAACAGGTCGCGAAGCTTAGCGCCGAAATGGATGTGCTCCTGAAGGCGCAGGGCCTGACCCAGGGCAGCGTGGGCGCGCGGCTGGCCGAACTCGGCAAACGGCCCGACCTGCTTTTTCCCAGTACCGACGCCGGGCGCACCGAGTTGCTCGGTTATCTCAACCGCACGGTGGCGGGCATTCGCGGCAAGATGCCGCAGGTGTTCGGCAAGGTCGTCGCGGGCAAGCTGATCGTGAAGCGTGTCCCCGTCTCGATCGAGGGCGGCGCGCCCAACGCCTATGCCGGGGCCGGATCGATCGACGGCAAGTCTCCGGGCAATTTCTACATCAACCTGAAGGACACCAGCATCTGGCCGCGGTTCGCCTTGCCGACGCTTGTCAGTCATGAAGGAATACCGGGGCATGTCTGGCAGGGCGAATATACCTATAGCCTGCCGCTGATCCGCACTCTGCTGGCGTTCAATGCCTATAGCGAAGGTTGGGCACTCTATGCCGAGCAGCTCACGGACGAGGTTGGTGCCTATGCCAACGATCCGCTCGCGCATCTCGGCTATCTGCAATCGATGAACTTCCGCGCCTGTCGGCTCGTCGCCGACACCGGGCTGCATCACAAGCGCTGGACCATGGAACAGGCGATGCGCTGGTTCGGCGAGGCGACCGGCTACACTGCGTCGCAATGCCGGTCGGAACTCAACCGTTATTGCGCCTGGCCCGGCCAGGCGCTCGGCTACAAGACCGGGCATAACGAGATCAACCGGCTGCGCACCAAGGCGAAGACCGCGCTCGGCGCCAGGTTCGACGTGAAGCAGTTCAACGATCTCGTCGTCAGCGTCGGCGGCGTGCCGCTCAGCGTTCTCGAGCGGGTGGTGGACAGCTGGACGACGACGGCAAAAGCCTGATCCGTGGCACGAATTGCTGGCTGTTATTTCGGGAATAAATTCTTGCTGGCTGTTATGTTGGATTTTTTACTCAGATTAAGATTTAATCTCAGTGCATTACGCTGAATTGGCTAAGGTCGGATAACAGCCACCGAACAGCCAGGTAACAGCCAGCATAACAGCGAAGGAACAGCCAATAACAGCCAGCGTTGCTGGCTGTTCGGGCCATAACAGCCAGCCGGGCCGGCGAGCATTTTTTCCGGTCATGTCAAAGAGCGCGGCGGAAAACCGAATGGCTTCCCGTCCATCGCCACGTTTTCATATTTCGCCGTAGCGTTGAATCGGCGCCCGGCCCGAGCGCCTCGCCTCCCACGTCATCACCCCGACCTTTCCCTACTGGACCCCGGCCTTCGCCGGGGAACCGTCAGCATGGACGGGTTTTGCCTGAGACGGGCATTTCTCTAAGCCCGCGCTGGAGCCGCGGGCGGCGCCATCGAACACCACCTGACGCTCAGCGCTTCCGCACCGTATAGGTGGACGGCAGGAACAGGAACACATCGGTCGGTCCCCCGCGCGCCCATTCGACGGGCCGGTCGAGCCCGGTGACATCGACCCCGGAACCAGTACCGAACTTGGCGGCCGAGAGCGCGGCATCGGCAGCGATCAGGTCGATGATCTGGCCGCGATATTGATCAGGGTTGATCACCGACAATGTCAGGCCGTCGGTGGCGCTGACCTGCGACCGGCCAACCTTGGACACCGACGCGACGAACTGCGCGATCTTTGCCTTCGCGGCGTCAATGGTCATTCCGGGCGTGAGCCGAACCTTGGCCAGGAAACTGGTCTGGTCCGTGTCCGGTCGTCCGTCGCCGGAGAAAGCCAGATTCCCGTATCTGGCAAGCGTCAGAGGCTCGAGGACATAATTTCCCGTCGCCAATTCGACGCCCGCCTTTCCGGCGGTCGCGATCATGTTGCTGATCGTGGCACGCAGGTCATTGCGCCGCGTTGTTGAATCACGCGCATCACCCACCACGCGGACCGTCTGCACCGCATAATCCGCGGTGCGCTTCAGATTGATGATCGGGCGCGACGACGCAACGACGCCGTCGCTGTAGCTCGCATCGCCATTATTATAACCGCGCCGCTGCGCCGTCACGAGCACTTCCTGCCCCAATGCCGGTACTGCGACGCCGAGCATCGTCGTCGCGATCAGCATTTTCGAAACGATCCGCATGTCCATCCTCCCCCTTGTCGACAAAGCGCATTCAGTTGCGCGGGCGTACCGTCGTCGCCGACGGCAGGAACAGTTGCACTTCGGTCAAGCCTGCGCGTTTCCATTGTACCGGCCGGTCGAGCCCGGTGACCTCAACGCCATAGCCGGGACCGAAGCGCGTACTGGTCGCCGCCATATCCTTCGCCACCAGATCGATGATCGCCCCGCGATATTGTTCGGGATTGACCACGCTCAGCGTCAATTCGCTATAAGCCTTCATCTCGGCGCGACCCACGGTGGGCACCAGCTTGATGAACTTGTCGATCCGAGCGAGCGCCGCTTTCGCATCGATGTTCGGTTCAAGCGGCACCTTGACGAGAAACTTGACCAGTTCGCCGCGGCTGTGGTCGTCCTCGACGATCTTCAGGTCCTTGTAATTGGCGGGCGTCAACGGTTCGACCACGATCTCGCCGCTTGCCACCTGCACCCCGCCCTGGCGGGCAAGGTCGATCGCCTTGCGCGTCATCGCGTAGATTTCGGTGTGGCGCTCATCCTCATCGCTGGTGTCGCCGACAATGACGACCTGCTGAATCGCGAAGTCGGCGGTGCGGCGGAGCATCTGAATCGCCGCCGGCATGGGCACCGGCTTTTCCTTGGCGCGATCATTGTCGTCGTCGTCGGGATCCAGTCTGCGCATCCCGGTGACGACGATCTCCTCGCCTCCTCCTGCTCCTGCCCCTGAGTCTCCCGCATCCTGCGCGAAGGCCGGTACCGCGCTCACCAGAAATCCGCACGCCGCCAAGCCGATGAAAAACCCCCGCATCGCTGCCTCCCCGTGTATGACGCAAGGGTGCGCAGGATCGGAACGCCTGTCAAATCCCCATCTAGCCCTGCGTCGCGGTCCCTGCGCAGACATAAAGCGTGACCAGCAACCCGACGATCAGCGCACCGGCACGGTGGCTCCCGGTGCGCCGCCAGGCAAAGGTCGCGATGATCGCGATCACCGGCAGGATCGCGACGAACTGCAACGCGATCACCGTGCTGAGCGGATCGAAGCCGGTGATCAGCGTGCCGGTGACGAAAAAGCCGGCATAGACCAGCGCGAACACACCGGCGAAGGCGCCCGCCATGGCGGTCATCGCGGTGCGATACTGCCGCCCCGCGCTGTCGCCCTGCACCATCAGGCCGTGCACCCCGCGCAAGGTCACAAGATAGGCGATGGTGATCGGTACCAGATAGATTGACGCGATATTCCATTGCCACGCGCTCGGCCATTTCACCGCGAGGATCCACAGGCGCAAATCCGTGATGAACAGACGGTCGACCAGGAAGACGACCAGATAACCGACCGCCACCGTCGCCAGCGCAAGGCCGATCGCGGCCAGCCAGGGCGATGCGGGCGTCGGCACCGGCACCGGGCCGAAGCGCCGCAGCAATATGCCAGCGCCCGCACAGAGCAGTGCCCAGAGCGCGACCTGAGTCGTCACGGTCTGCGGCAGGACCACCGTCGCCGGAACCAGCAAAAAGATCGCGATGAAGACAGGGAAGAACAGCAGAACCGGCACCAGTGTCGTCAGCCACATGCCGCGCCGCCAACGGGCGTCGCGCTCGGCGACCGCCGGGATCGCCGCCGCCTGCAATACACGGAACGGTGTGTTGCGCAGCAGGAGGTCGAATGTGCCGAGGATCAGCAGCACGAACCCGACCAGCCCGATCCCGGTGCCGATTTCCTTCCAGTACCAAAGCTGATCGCTCGCCGGCAGCGGCGTACCACCCTTCAATGTGCGTGCGAACCAGTCGGTCGCATGGCCGATCGCGGCGGACGAAATATGATCGCCAGGATGAGTGGTTGCCGGCTGGTAAAGCACCCGTGCCGTCCCTGCATCGACCGAACCATAAAGCTTGCCCGGCTCGACCGCCCCGCCCGACCCGAACACGCGCTGCAGCTTTGCACTGCCGGCAAGATCCATTGCGCGCGGACTGTCCCACATCAGCCCGGAGAATTCGTCGTACAGGCTGTACACCAGTGCCAGATTACGCGGCCAGGCCGGGCTGCCGTCCTTGGCGTAGGGCGCGCCGGTCGAGGAACCTTCGAGCACGATCGAGCGATAGGCATCAGGCATCGCCGCGGCGGCGGCGAGCACGGTCCAGCCGCCCATGCTGTGCCCCTCCAGCCCGATCTGCTCCTTGTCGACCATTGGCAGCGAGCGAAGATAGGCGAGCCCGTCCGGCCCGCCAAAGCCGTTCGAAAAGGCCTTGCCACCGCTGTAACCATGGCCGGTCTGGTCGAGCGCCAGCACGACATAGCCGCGCCGCGCGAATTCGATGGCGAAGCCATCCTGCGTCTCGCGTGAATTGATATAGCCGTGCACCGCAAGGATGCCCGGCGCTGGCGTTGCCGCCGTCGCGGCGCGCGGGACGTAGAGTAACGCGCTCATCGTCGTGCCGTTGGTGCCGGCGAAGCGGATATCGCGCACACTGATCCCACCCGAGGTCTGGATCGATGCGGCAAGCCATGCGCCGGCCAGGATGAGGATGAGACCAAGGGCGGCGAACCAGCCCCTGGCGCGTGGATAGCCCGTCGGTGTGTCGGTCATCGCTCTCTCCCCCTTCTGAGGTCGATCCGTTTTCGGCCTCGCTATTGACGCAGCTTAACGCGCAATTCTCAAATCAAGAATGCTTCCCCGGCGAAGGCCGGGGCCCAGTTGAAATAGAAGAAATAATGGAGCGCAACAGCAGTTACACCTGTCTCCCGACTGGCCCCCGGCCTTCGCCGGGGAAGCACTCATTTCTGTCTTTGGCTCCCTTCAGAAACCTGTCCGTCAGCGAGTTCAGATCGACCGAACCACGTGTCAGAAATCTCCTAAACTGCCGTCTTGCCATATTCCTGCTTGGTCACCGGATGGCTCGACGACAGGCCGCCATCGACTGCGATCGCCTGTCCGTTGACATAGCTCGCATCGTCTGAGGCAAGAAATGCCGCGACCTTGGCCAGTTCCTCGGGCTGCGCGCCGCGGCGCAGCGGGTTGAGCCGCCCGATGCGGTCGGTCTTGCCGGCTTCCCGGGCATAATCGAAGGTCGGCTTGGTCATGCCCGTCTCGGTCAGCCCGGGACAAATCGCGTTAACGCGGACATTCGATCCCGAAAGCTGCTGCGCCGACACCATCGCCAGGTTGATCACGCCCGCCTTCGACGCGGAATAAGCCGGGCTGCCCGCACCCGAGCGAATGCCCGCGACGCTCGCGGTGAGCACGATCGCCCCGCCGCCCCGTTCCGCAATCTTCGGTGCGGCATGCTTGATCGCCAGATAGGGGCCGATCAGATTGACCCTGAGCACCTCGGTGATCAGCGACACGTCAGTGTCGAAGATATTGGCCATGCCGCCCGAAATACCGGCATTGGCGAACATCACGTCGAGCCCGCCATAATGGTCGCACGCGGTATTGACCGCGCGGACCACATCCTCCTCGGTGCCGGCATCGATCTGGAGCGCATGTGCCGTGCCGCCGGCGCTGGCGATCAGTGCGGCCGTCTCATTCACCGCATCACTCTTGTCGGCGCACAGCAGCTGCCCGCCCTCACTCGCGAACAGCAACGATGCCGCGCGCCCGATGCCCGACCCCGCGCCGGTAACGATGATCGATTTGCCGGTGAACCTTGCCATCTTCCAACTCCCGTTCGCCCCGCATTTGTCGAAGGGCCGTTCTTTCTGTTTCCCCGCATCGCTCTCAGAAGGATGGTGCTTCGACAGGCTCAGCACGAACGGGGATGGGTTAGCGCGTCAGCTCATCAGATCGTGACACCGCCATCGATGACGATCGTCTGACCCGTCATGAACGCGCTGGCCGGTGCGGCGAGGAACACCACGGCGCCGGCAATTTCGTCGGGCTCGCCGATGCGGCGAAGCGGCGTCGTCGCATTGCGCCGCGCGGTCGCCGCCTCGTCTTCCCACAAGGCGCGGGCGAAATCGGTCTTGATCAGCCCCGGCGCGATGCAGTTCACCCGCACATTGTCAGGTCCGAATTCATGCGCGAGGTTGCGCGCCAACTGCATGTCGGCGGCCTTGGAGATCGCATAAGCCCCAATCACCGGGGTACCGCGAATGCCGCCGATCGAGGAGATGATCACGATGCTGCCCGAACGCCGCTCGCGCATCTCCGGTGCGACCATCCCGATCAGCCAATGGTTCGACACGATGTTGTTGTCGAGAATCTTGCGGAACTGCTCGTCGGAGATACCCGATTGCGGCCCGTAATAGGGGTTCGATGCGGCGTTGCAGACCAGTATGTCGACCTGCCCGAACGCGAGGCGCGTCTCATCGACCAGATTCTGCAACCCGTCCTTGTCGGAGATGTTGGCCGCGACCGCGATCGCGGTGCCTTCACCATATTTCGCGTTGATCTCCGCCGCGACTGCCTCACAGGCATCCTGCTTGCGGCTTGAGATCGCAACCCTGGCGCCGTGTTCGGCCAGCTCGAATGCGCTCGCCTTGCCGATCCCCTTGGTCGATCCGGTGATGATGGCGACCTTGCCGGTCAGATCGAACAAACTCATCCTCACCCTCTCCCTATTCGGTCGTGTCAGGCGCCGGCCTTTTGCGCAAAGGCCCATGCCGCCGCGGCAAGCCCGCCGACCCGCTCAGCGGTCTTGGCCGCTTGCGCACTCGATGCCGTGCCGTCGACGATGCGCTTCTTGATCCCCTGGACGATGCCGGTCAGGCGGAACAGATTATAGGCAAAATACCAGTCGAGCTGCGGCACCCCGTCGCGCCCGGTCGCCGCGCAATAGCGCGCCACCACCTGTTCGATCGTGGGAATGCCGGTTTCCTCGCCCGCCAGGCCCATCACGCCCGAACGCCCCTCGGGCTGAGTGACCCAGTTCATCAGGAAATAGGAGAAATCGGCCAGCGGATCGCCCAGCGTCGACAGCTCCCAGTCGAGCACTGCGATCACCTTCGCTTCACCGGCAGCGAAGATCATGTTGTCGATGCGAAAATCGCCGTGCACCACCGAAGTGCGTGTCTGTTCCGGCAGGGTCGAGGGCAGCCATTCGATCAGTGCCTCGACCTCCGGCATGGGCTCGGTTTCCGAGGCGCGATATTGCTTGGTCCAGCGTGCAACCTGGCGCTCGAAATAATTGCCCGGCTTGCCATAGGCCTCGAGCCCGGCCGCCGCGTAATCGAGATTGTGCAACGCCGCCAATGTGTCGACCATCGCGTCATAATGGGCGCGCCGCTCGGCCGGTGTCGCATCGGGCATCGACCCGTCCCAGATCGTTCGCCCCTCGACCATCTCCATCACGTAGAAGGCCGATCCGATCACCGCATCGTCCTCGCACAGGCCGTAAGGTTGCGGTACCGGAAAACCGGTCGGATGCAGCCCGGCGATGACGCGATATTCGCGGTCCACGGCATGCGCCGAGGGCAGGATCGGCCCGAACGGCTTGCGCCGCAGCACATAGGCACGGTCGGGTGTTTCCAGGCGATAGGTAGGATTGGACTGGCCGCCGGCAAATTTGGTGTAGCTGAGCGGCCCGGCATAGCCCGCGACATGACCCTTCAGCCAGGCATCGAGCGCCGCCAGATCAAGCCGATCGCGCTCCTCGACCGCGACGGTGCCGACCATGGTCTTTTGCGCATCGCTCGCCATCACGCGAACTCGATCACCGAGCGGACGCTGTCGCCGCGCCGTAATTCGTCGAACGCATCGTTGATCCGCGCGAGCGGCAGCCGGTCGGCGATGATCGAGTCGAGATCGAGATCGCCGCGCAGGTAGAAATCGACCAGCCGCGGAATATCGACCGGGAAACGATTGCCGCCCATCAGTCCGCCCTGCAGCTTCTTGCCCGCAAGCAGGTCCATCGCCGATAGCCCGACCTTCTCGCCCAGCGGCATCATGCCGAGGATCGTCGCGGTGCCGCCGCGCCGCAGCACCTTGACCGCGGTTGCCGCGGATTGCGGCCGGCCGACCGCCTCGATCGCGTGATGCACACCGCCGCGCGATGCCTCGACCACTTGCTCGGCCGCCGTGTCCGACAGGGCATCGACGCTGTGCGTCGCGCCGAGCTTTTCGGCCAGCGCGCGTTTTTCCGGTACCGGATCGACCGCGATGATCTTGCCCGCGCCGGCAATCTTTGCCGCATTGACCGCAGCCAGCCCGATCCCGCCGCAGCCGACCACGCAGACGGTTTCGCCGGGCGTCACATCGGCGACGTTGAACACCGCACCCGCCCCGGTGGTAATCGCACAGCCGATCAGCGCGGCGCGATCGAGCGGCATGTCCCGGTCGATCGCGACACAGGCATGTTCATGCACCAGCATCTGTTCGGCATAGGCCGACAGGTTGAGCATCTGATGCACGATACGGTCGCCCAGCATCAGCCGCGATGCCGTGCCCTTGGGACGGCGTACGCTGCTGTCGATGCAGAGATGCATATGGCCGGTGACGCAGAATTCGCAGTGGCCACAGAACACGCTGAGACAGGTCACGACATGATCGCCGACCTTGACCGTGGAGACGTCACTGCCGATCGCCTCGACCACGCCCGCCGCTTCATGGCCGGGAATGGTCGGCAGTGCGTGCGGGTAAGCGCCGTCGACGAAATGCAGATCCGACCGGCACACACCGACCGCGACGGTGCGGATCAGCACCTCGCGCGGGCCGGGGCTGGATATTGTCACATCCTCGATCTGAAGCGGTGTTCCAGGCTCGAAAAGAACGGCTGCTTTCATTCCATCTCCATTCCCCCGGTACAGGCCGGGGTGTTTCGTCGGTGCCGGTCGAGGTCGTTAGCGGCGCACCTGCTCCTTGGCGGCAATCGCCTCGGGCAGATCGGCGTAGCGGCCGAATTCATTGCGTGCGATCGCCCGGTTGTGCACCTCGTCGGGACCATCGGCAAAGCGCAGCGTGCGCATCGCCGCCCAGTCATGCGCAAGGTGGAAGTCGCTCGATACGCCACCGCCGCCATGCGCCTGGATCGCATCGTCGATGATCTGCAGTGCCATATTGGGCGCCGCCACCTTGATCATCGCAATCTCGAGTTGCGCGGACTTGTTGCCCGCCTTGTCCATCATATCGGCCGCCTTGAGGCACAGCAGCCGGGTCATTTCGATATCGATGCGCGCCTTGGCGATACGCTGCTCCCACACCGAATGATCGGCGATGCGCTTGCCGAATGCGACGCGCGTCAGCAACCTCTTGGCCATCGACTCGATCGCCATTTCGGCAACGCCGATCGTCCGCATGCAATGATGGATGCGGCCCGGCCCGAGCCGGCCCTGCGCGATCTCGAACCCGCGCCCTTCGCCGAGCAGCACATTCTCGACCGGCACGCGGACATTTTCGAGCACGACCTCGCCATGCCCGTGCGGCGCATGATCATACCCATAAACCGAAAGCATGCGTTTGATGGTCACGCCCGGCGCATCCATCGGCACCAGGATCTGGCTTTGCTGGCTGTGGCGCGACCCTTCCGGATTGGTCTTGCCCATGGTGATCGCGATCTTGCAGCGCGGATCGCCGACGCCCGACGACCACCATTTCGTGCCGTTGATCACATAGTGATCGCCATCGCGCTCCATGCGTGTCTCGATATTGGTCGCATCCGACGATGCCACCGCCGGCTCGGTCATCAGAAAGGCCGAGCGGATCTCCCCGTTCATCAGCGGGCGGAGCCACTTTTCCTTCTGCTCCAGCGTGCCGTAGCGATGCAGCACCTCCATATTGCCGGTGTCCGGCGCGGAGCAGTTGAAGCACTCCGATGCCCAGCCGACCTTGCCCATTTCCTCGGCGCATAACGCATATTCGAGGTTGGTGAGCTGTGTGCCTTCGAACTCGAAACTGTCGTCGACATGGCTCTGCCCGGAATGCGGCGGCATGAAGAAATTCCACAGGCCGGCCGCCTTGGTCTTTTCCTTCATCTCCTCGATCACCGGGATCACCTTCCAGCGATCGCCCTCATGGCTCTGCTTGTTGTAATCGTCCTGCCGCGGTCGGATATTCTGATCGATAAAGCTCTTTACGCGGTCCCGAAAATAGGTCTCCCGCTCGCTCAACGTGAAATCCATATGCTTTCTCCTACGGCTCTAGCCCGGGTTCGTTAGACCGTACCGCGTTTTCGGTAAAGCGTCATAAGCGATGAAATAGCCGGATATCGCGCCATTCGAAAAAACACTGTTTCTTCGAAAAGATACTGATACATATCCGTCATGGGGGAACCGGACACAGCCTATCAGGACGACGAGAGCGGCACGAAGCGTTTCCGCGCGAAGCGCGACGCGATCCTCGCCGCCGCCGCCCAGGCGATCAACGAACAGAGCGCGAAAGGCATGACTTTCGCCGACGTGGCGCGCCGTGTCGGGCTCAACACCACCAGCGTCACTTATTATTTCAAGCGCAAGGACGACCTCGCCACCGCCTGTTTCGAGAACACGCTCGACCGGCTGCAGGAAATGCTCGACGAAGCGATGAAGGAGCCGACGCCGCAGCAGCGCGTCGCCCGGTATTTGTCGATCAACATGCAACGACTGACCCGCATCGAGCAGGGACTCGAAACGCCGTTCGCCGTCCTGTCCGACCTGCGCGCGATGGAAGAACCGATGCGCGGCCAGCTGATGGCCGCCTGGCGCGACGTGTTCCGCAAGACGCGCAGCTTGTGGGGACCGGGCAGGAACCGCGCGCAGACCGACCTGTTCGGCGCGCGCGCGCACGTCCTGCTCGAAAACACCTTCTGGCTGCCGGTCTGGCTGGTGCGTTACGAGCTCGACCAGTTCGACCGGGTCGAAAAGCGGCTGATGGATGTGTTCGAACGCGGGATTGCCGCGATGGGCCAGGACTGGACGCCGGAGCTGATCGATCTCGACCATGACGAGTCGGAGCCGGGGCGCGAGGCGTTCCTGCTCGCCGCGACGCGGCTGATCAACGAACTCGGCTATCGCGGCGCCTCGGTACAGAAGATCGCGTCGGAGCTGAACGTCACCAAGGGCAGCTTCTACCATCATCTCGACGCCAAGGACGATCTGGTCATCGCCTGCTACAAGCGCAGCTTCGACACGATCGCCGATGCCCAGCATCAGGCCGACGAACGCGGCGGCAGTTACTGGCACCGCCTGTCGAGCACCATCGCGACGCTGTGCGATATCCAGTTCTCGGAACGCGGCCCCCTGCTCCGCACCACGGCGCTGCACGGCCTGCCCAGCAGCGTACGCCGCGCGATGGTCGAACGCTCGAACCGCATCGCCCGCCGTTATGCCGGCACGATGAGCGACGGCATCGCCGAAGGCTCGATCCGTGCGATCGACTCGCTGATCGCGGCGCAAGCGCTGATGGCGCTGCAGAACGCCGCGTTCGACATGCGCAAATGGGCCGGCACCATGCCGCGCGACCGGGCGGTGGCGTTTTATGCCTCGACGCTGGCGTTCGGGTTGTTCGATGATCGGGTGCTGGGGGTTTAGGCGGCAGTTGATGTTTAGTTCAGCCGTTAATTGGTGCGCCCTTTTCAATCCCACCTTGATGCAGGCGCTTCGCATTTATCACCTCTTCGGCGGCGACCGTACATCGCAACAGCCGACACAGGCACACCAACGTAAAATGTGAACGTATAACTAACGACTACGCCAGAACCAAAATTGGTACTAATTTGCAGAGCGCACCTGGACGCCACCGTAACTATTCCTTTGGCATTTTACCAAGGATGTTCTGCGATTTCCGCGTGCCCCAGCTGATCATTGGTATTTATGGTCTGCCACTTGTTCTTTCCGTCCAACAAACCCGCGCTAATCTGCCCGACACTTGCTGCTTTGCAATGCCCATTTGCAGTTATGCGGCATGCCAACCGCTCAGGCGCTCAGGCGCTCAATCATGCTCGCTAAACTCCTGTATATTAAGCGCCTTCGTCCCGGCCATAAGGTATAAGGACATCCAGACGATGGCGGCCCCTGTTATTAACATACCACGTAAATATACTTCCAAACGCGTAGTGGACTGCGACAAGTCAGGAAGCGCAAGCAGCAACATTACAATCCACGAAATAATGATACCAAAAACTCCAAAAATCCTGGCGCTCTTTATATCAGCAATCAAGCCAATAACGCCAACAAAAAGAAGTATGGTAGTTAATACCCTTGGCCAAAGCATCAAACTTCTCTCAGGCAATGAAACAAAATAGAGCGCCATCAAGATTGCTAGAGTCGCGTTTATGATTACGCGAAGACCCCAATATCTTTTACCCCACATTTTTACACCAATTCCTCATATCAGCCTTAGTTGCTTTATGAAAATCATTACCATCATAGCCCGCCTGCAATGCGTCTACAGAATATGGACTACTACCACGGGTGATCCGCTTTAAAGGCTTTATTAGATTCTGATAGGTCCACACCTCGGCATCATTGTATCCCTTTTCAGCAGCATACAGGAAATTCTCGGCATTCCGGTATGTCTCGTTGTTCCAATCTTTGGGGCCGTGTGCGGGATTCCTTACGTCCAAAGCGCGCTGTTGCGCACCTTCAAAGCTCCAGCGCGACTGTGCAAGTAGACTGCAAACCAAGATGTTTCTCGCCGCAGTCTTTCTAGGATCAGGCCTTGGTTCGCGAGGGCGGCAAGTCATTACTCCCGGTGTGAAATAGCAATCCTTTTTCGCCAACGTATCAGCGCCAACCGTACTCCGAAACTTCAACGCATTGTTGGCCATCCCGTTCAATGCGTTCCAGCCACCGAAATTGGATTGGCCGCTATTGTCACGGATGGGATTCCCACCGCCGCCACCATTGCCATTGTCGTTGCCGGGTAGCCCCCCACCCCCGCCAGCACAAAGAGTAATGAACGGGCAATTGCCGGCCAATCCGCTTGGGTCGGTAGTATTGATTGGATCCCCTCCGACATATTGATACAGATTCATCCCATCGCCATAGCCGATCGGATCGGTCTGCATGAAACGTCCCAAGGTCGGCGAGTAGATGCGTGCCTTGTAATAGTACATGCCGAGCGGAAGGATCCAAGTCTGCCCGGTATAAGCGAACCGGGTTCCCGGCGCCGCAACCGTCGAGCTGAGAATGCCATATTCATCATAGGCATTGACGCCGACCAGCGCGCCGGTCGCATCGGCAGCCGATACGATCGATCCCTGTTCATTGACCTGAAAGCTTCGACGACCATTCAAGGTGCCGCCCGGGTACCAGATCATCGGCTCGTCTGCACCAGGGCCAAATACGTACCGGCTCGTCGGCGCAGGAAAAGTTGTCGGATCGCTTCCCGATGCCCCCAGATCCTCTCCTATCAGATTGTCGCCATCATAGATGAAAACCGATTTACCGCCGACCGTACGGGCTATCTTCCACAAGCGGCCATAGGGATCATAGGTCAGCGACACATCAAGACCGCCCGTATAGTCGGTGGGACAGCCGGTCCCGATCGGCGCACGCTTCTCGATCAGCCGATTCTCGATATCGTATCGATAAACCGAGGTCCCATCCGATGTGAGGTTGCCGTTGCTATCATAGCAAAATGACGCCGGGCTTGCCGTGACATACTGGTTCAGTCCGTTGGTCGTATATGATCGGTTGATATCCGCGATCGGCTGACCATTTGCGGCAAAATACCCCTTGAAGGAATAGGCGTCGTTCGAAAGCGACTTCCTATATATTTGTCCTGCATTGTTATTATCGTAGCCCGTCATGAGATCATTTTCGGTGCCAGCGAGATCATCGAATATCTGGGTCAGCCAGCCGTCTATACCATAGATATAGGAAGTGGTAACGCCGCCGCGGGTCAAGCTTCGACGATGTCCATCATCATTATAATCGATTTCGGCAATGGTGGCGGCGCCATTCTCCTTGATCTTCGTAACGCGGCCAACACCGTCATAGTCATAGGTGAAATATACGCCATCGAAATGGGTCAGCCTGGTTCGATTGCCGGCGACGTCCCACTGATACGATACCCCTTGCGCCCCGCCTCCCATCGTGTTGGTGCTGCTCTGCAATCGCCCAAACCCGTCATACAGGTTGACGATTCCGCCACCAGTTGCCGAACCAAATCGGGCGAACGTCTGCGCCCCACTCAGATCATAGCCATAATAGACATCCGCCGCAGTCCCGCCGGGGATATCCTTTACCGTCATCCGATTGAGCGCATCATAGGAATAGCCGATGGTTTGCCCGTCGCGCCGCCGTCGGCTGGTGATGTTGCCGTTGGCGTCGTAGCCCAACTCCTCATAATCGGTTTGCGAACTTGCTCCCGAAGCCGTTGCGGGAAGCGGATAGCGGACCTTTATCTGGCGCCCGAACCCGTCATAGCTGTAGGTGGTCGTGTTGCCATTGGCGTCCCTTGCGGTCTCGACCTCTCCACTCTTGGTATAAGTCATGGCAGCGACATCCGCCTGGCGGGGAGTTCCGTAAGCCGAGGTCGCCTTGATCACCTGTCCGACCGCATCATAGGTGTTCCGGGTGATACGATCCGCACCGAACGTTCCCTCCGGCCCCAATGTGCATGCAGTTGGCGGGAGCGTACCGAATTGCGCCGCATTCATCCGGACTGCCGTACAATCGAGCCGCCCAACGGCATCATAGCTGTATTGAGTTACAGAAACCGGCCCACCACCGAAGCCGGCCTCGCGCACATCTTTCAGCTTACGATCATTGACATCAAAGCTGCTGCTCAATGACAGCATTGCCGTGAATCCCGCCCAACCGGCATCCAATGGGCTGTTGACGTAGCCGTCCTCGGTCTTGGTGGTTTGACCGTTAGCGTTGTACGTTATCCGTTGCGCGGGTCGGTTTAGTCTCTCGGCCCCGTCGGGATCTGGCGCCACTCCCCCGACCATCCTGCCCAGGCGATCATATCTGCGATAGATCGTGTCACTGGTACCCGACAAAGGGCCATCCACGCTCACCAGATTACCTAGAGCATCGTAGGACATGCTGGTACTGGATACCAAGCCACCATCACCCGACTGAGTGGTCGTCGATATCGGCAGCACGCCATTCGCGCCATAGCCGAAAACAGTTTTTATCTCGTCCGCCGTTCCCGCGCAGGAAGCTGCTGTCCGGCAGGCGGACGTGCTCGAAAGGACATAGCTGCCTGCTACCAGAGCATAGGTATATCGGGTCTGCGGTCTTGGCTGTCCGACTGATGGAGCCGGCCCGGTGATGGTCAGGACGCCGCCGTGAACCGGGTCATATGTATAATCAGTGACATTTCCGCGCGCATCGGTGGTCGACTTCGGCTTGTTGCAGGTTTTCGGATTGACGCACGGATCGTCAAATACGGCGCTAGTCACGATGTCTGAGGCCGATCCGGGCGGGTCAGCGCTGACCTCGGTATAACGGATATTATACCTGCCATCGTAGCCCAGATCAGTCACAACACCATTTGGTTGTTTTGATCTGTATAAGCGCCCAACAGAATCGTAAGTCCACAGCGTCTCCTGCTGCAGCTCGTCCTTGAAGCGCACCAGATTTCCCCGCGCATCGAGTTCATAAACACGAGATTTGTTGAGCGGGTCCGTACGCGTTATTGTCGTTACATTCGAGGAACTGACGGATTGCGAATAATTCCAGATATTTCCGAGGCCGTCAGCCAGCCTGATGCTCCCTGACGCGCCTTGCGACAATATAGTCAAAACCATGGCATCCGTACTCGGGTTGGCGGGACGCCGAATACGGAACGTTCCGTCACTAGGATGCAGATACTGCGTCTCCTGATTCATTGAATCAGTGATTTTTGATACTAAAAATCTAGTGTCATCCAAAACATCTGGTAGAACCGGCGGGAGAACATTATATTGATACGTCGTTTTCCTAGAACATGCGATTGCTTCATTGCATACTCCGAGTTGATCTGAGGAAGCCACCACCTGAGTCACGCCATAGGTAGGCTCCGTATATCTCCCAGAATCCTTGAAACTCGAATAAGTGAACTTTAGAGACAACCCCAAAGTGTTAGATACTTCCAATAAATCTGTCTCTTTAAAAGCACCAACAGACCTCCCACCGCGCACAGCGTAAGAGAAATTGGCATCCACACCCTCAGCCGACCTCCATCGCGAAATCCTGGAGCAGTTAATATTTCCCTGCCCGACGGCCTCGACGCTTCTACCGCAAACTGTATTATTAATAACTAAAAATCTTAACTCTCCTCCTGTCGATGAATAATAGGTTAATACCATTACTCCATTTTCATCTGTTTTCAGAATGTATCCACCGCTACGATCTCTCGGCTCAAACCTCGTTAGCGATCCATCTACATCAAATACCCGGCTTATACCTCCCATCGTCAGACGAAGTGCCTGCTTATTACTCATCGACAAAGGAGACGTGTCTCCATTATATTCGTTTCCAATAAATATATCGAGATTTATTGCATCCCCCATGCCGAATGCATGATACCGACCAGGTGAACTGACTCTATTAATACTAAGTCGACTCGGGAATTCTCCAGCTCCAATAGAAATATCTTCAGCTCTAGAGCTAAAACGTAATGATTTTAGATTTATACCATTTTCATCAATTGTATCCACCTCCGGCGCTTCCGTTTGCGCCAGCGCGGGACTAGAAAAAGAAATAGCCGCGACAACCGCCAGCAAGATACGATCATGCCGCCTAACTCGTGTGCCCGAGAGCCTGCGTGACATCAAATTTCTCCGCTAAATTTTATTATCTATTTGGATATATTTTGGCAGAAAGCTCTAAATACATAGAACTTTTCTAGAACAGAAATATTCTGCGATCCAACAGCTTTATAGGGTTATTAACGGCAACACGTATTACTTGCCCAAGCCGCTGTACCATTCGATCGATAGATCACCAGGTTTCCGTCGCTTTGGACCACCAATCGGGCATTTGTGTTGCCGGCGGTGTTAGTGGCCCAGGCCATTGCCCCATTAGCTTTGTAGACGATCAGATTTCCGTCTGCCTGGAATGTTGCATAGGCACCCGGGTTTCCAGCTGTTTGAGACGACCAGATTTTATCGGAACCGAATAGCAAGACGAGATCGCCGTCGCTTTGCATTATCAATTTGAATCGGCCGTCTTTTGACAGGAGATATTGGCCCGATACTGCAGTTATAGGGGAAAACCACGTATCGATATTTTCAGCGATCGATGTCATACCCGTAGAATTCAATATTGAAGCACCTGACGGGTTTGAAAGAACCACCGTGAAAGTTTCCACGCCTTCCGGCAGATTATCGGGTAGTAATGCTACTGTAAGGGTTGCGACCGTATCGGTCGGATTGAATGTCAGGGTTCCTGTCGCCGCTGTATAGTCCGAGCCGGCGACAGCCGTTCCATTGACGGTTGCATAGGATACCGTGACGACCGACGCAGTCGATCCGATTTTTCTGACGGCGAAGGTTGCCGCCCCCCTTCAAGGCCCTGCGCGCTGGGGGTGATCGACAGACCAGCACCACACGCCGCGGGAACCGCAGCAGTTGCGTCATAGCGCATCCTGTTTCCTACGGCATCGAAGCATGTCGCGGTCTGCCGGCCATTGTTCACACCGCCGCTGAACGTGCTGCCGATCAGCCGACCAAACTCGTCATAGCGATAGGTTATTGACTGCGCCTGCGCATCAACCGCCGCGCTGACAATCACAAGGCAAGCCGCGCTCGCCCAGAGCCTCTGTTTCCGCCACATATTTGCCCCCGTTCGGATGAGATAAATCCGCTGATCGACCCCGCATTAGAGCCAAATCAAACGGACACCAGTCTCAACATTATTACTCGAAAGTTAACTCGAAGAGTGTCAGTACTGAACACGATATTGTCGTCCGGTTGAATCGGCTGCGAGTTGCTCCAACCCATGGTACCAACCGCACCGACCGTTCGCCGACCATCGACAAGGCCGCTCAAATCACCGCCACGGCTGGACAAGAACCCCGCCAAACTGGCAACGGCGGATCAGATTCTGGAGACTGACATGAGCGGCATGGGCCAATTCGACTGGGCGGACCCCTTTTTCCTCGACGACCAGCTCGAGGATGACGAGCGGATGATCCGCGATACGGCGCGCGCCTATGCGCAGGAAAAGCTCGCGCCGCGCATCATCGACGCATTCCAGAACGAAGTGACCGATGTCGCGATCTTCCGCGAGATGGGCGAGCTGGGCCTGCTCGGGCCGACCGTGCCGGAGCAATATGGCGGCGTCGGCGCCTCCTATGTCGCCTATGGCCTGGTCGCGCGCGAGGTCGAGCGAGTCGATTCCGGCTATCGCTCGATGATGAGCGTGCAGTCGAGCCTCGTGATGTATCCGATCTACGCCTATGGCTCGGAGGAGCAGAAGCATAAATATCTGCCCAAGCTGGCGAGCGGCGAATGGATCGGCTGTTTCGGCCTGACCGAGCCCGATGCCGGCTCCGACCCGGGCGGGATGCGCACCAAGGCGGAGAAGATCGACGGCGGCTATCGCCTGTCGGGCGCCAAGACCTGGATCTCCAATTCGCCGATCGCCGATGTCTTCATCGTCTGGGCCAAGTCCGACCATCATGGCGGCGGCATTCGCGGCTTCGTCCTGGAAAAGGGCCTGAAGGGGCTGGAAACGCCCAAGATCGAGGGCAAGCTGAGCTTGCGCGCCTCGATCACCGGCATGATCATGCTGGACGGCGTCGAAGTGGGCGAGGATGCCTTGCTTCCCGAAGTGCAGGGCCTGAAGGGGCCGTTCGGCTGCCTCAACCGCGCACGCTACGGGATCAGCTGGGGCGCACTCGGCGCGGCCGAATTCTGCATGCACGCCGCGCGGCAATATGGCCTCGACCGGCACCAGTTCGGCAAGCCGCTCGCCGCCAACCAGCTTTACCAGAAGAAGCTGGCCGATATGGAAACCGAGATCGCACTTGGGCTGCAGGCCTCCTTACGCGTCGGTCGACTGATGGACGAGGGCCGGTTCGCGCCGGAAATGGTCTCGATCGTCAAGCGCAACAATGTCGGCAAGGCGCTCGACATCGCGCGGATGAGCCGCGACATGCATGGCGGCAACGGCATTTCGGGGGAATATCAGGTGATGCGTCACTTGATGAACCTCGAAACCGTCAACACCTATGAGGGCGCGCATGACGTCCACGCGCTGATCCTCGGTCGCGCGATCACGGGGATTGCGGCATTCTGACCATGGGTGCGCCACCCCTCATCGGCCTGAAGGTCGTCGAGCTCGCCCGCATCCTCGCCGGACCATGGGCGGGCCAGACGCTCGCCGATCTCGGCGCCGAGGTGATCAAGGTCGAAAGCCCGGAGGGCGACGACACGCGCACCTGGGGGCCGCCCTTCATCACCAATCCCGACGGCAGCCGCGATGCGGGATATTTCCACGCCACAAATCGTGGCAAGAAGTCTGTCGTGGTCGATTTTCGTACGCCCGAAGGCCAGGCGCAAGTCCATGCGCTGATCGCCGACGCCGATGTCGTGATCGAGAATTTCAAGGTCGGCGCACTGGCCAAATACGGCCTCGATTATGCCAGCCTGAGCGCACTCAATCCACGCCTGGTCTATTGCTCGATCACCGGCTTCGGCCAGACCGGCCCCTATGCCCATCGCCCCGGTTACGACTTCATCATCCAGGGCATGGGCGGGATCATGGACCTGACCGGCGAGCCCGATGGCGCGCCGCAAAAGACCGGCGTGGCCTTTGCCGATATCTTCACCGGCCTGTATTCGGTGATCGCCATCCAGGCCGCACTTACGGCGCGTGAGAAGACCGGGCGCGGACAGCAGATCGACATGTCGCTGCTCGACACGATGACCGGCGTGCTCGCCAATCAGGCGATGAACTATTTCGTCAGCGGCGTCACACCGCCGCGGGTCGGCAACGCGCATATGAACGTGTCGCCCTATGCCGTCTTCCCGACGCGCGACGGCTGGTTCATCCTCGCGGTCGGCAATGACGCTCAGTATCAGCGCTTTTGCAGTGCGCTCGGGCTCGATGCGCTGGCGAGCGATCCGCGCTATGCGACCAATGCCGGGCGGCTCGAACACAAACCGGCATTGTTCGCCGCGATCACCGCAGCAACCTCGCTGCTCGATCGCGACCCGTTGCTCGCCACGCTGGAAGGTGTCGGCGTGCCTGCCGGGCCGATCAACACCGTCGCTCAGGCCTTTGCAGATCCGCAAGTGATCCATCGCGGCATGGCGCTGACGCTCGATCGCGATGGCCAGACGCTCCCCGGCCTGCGTACCCCGATCGCCTTCTCCGACTCCAGCCTCGCGCTCGACCGCGCAGCACCGATGCTCGGGGCGGACAATCCGGAGACCGCCCCATGACCGCGCCACCGCTTCAGGGCATTCGCATCGTCGAGATCGGCAGCATCGGTCCCGGTCCGTTCTGTGGCATGATGCTCGCCGATCACGGGGCGGAGGTGATCCGCATCGCGCGCCCAGGCGGCGCCAGGAGCGTCACTGTGGAAAGCACCGATCCGCTGCTGCGGTCGCGTCGCACGATCACGCTCGACCTCAAACAGCCAGAGGCGATCGCTGCGGTGCGTCGGATCGCAGCGACCGCCGACGGCCTGTTCGAGGGGTTCCGACCCGGCGTGATGGAACGGCTCGGACTCGGTCCCGACGTGCTGATCGGCGACAATCCCAGGCTCGTCTATGGCCGCATGACCGGCTGGGGCCAGACCGGGCCGCTCGCCCAGGCGCCGGGCCACGACATCAATTACATCGCACTGTCGGGCGCCTTGCATGCCTATGGTCCGGCCGGCGGCAAGCCGGGCTTTCCGATCAACATGGTCGGGGACTTTGGCGGCGGTGGCATGATGCTCGCCTTCGGCATGCTCAGCGCGATCCTGAGCGCAAAGGCGACAGGCCGGGGCCAGGTGGTCGATTGTGCCATGACCGAAGGCTCGGCCGTGCTGATGAGCATGATCTGGGGCTTTCGCGGTACCGGCCGCTGGAGCAACGCGCGCGGCACCAACCTGCTCGACGGCGGCGCGCATTTCTACGACACCTATGAGACCGCCGATGGCAAATGGGTTTCGATCGGCGCGATCGAACCGCAATTCTATGCAACACTCCGCCAGGTCATGGCGCTGGATGGCGAGGAATGGGCCGCGCAGTTCGACCCGCGGCAATGGCCGGTGCTCAAGGCGCGCCTGACCGAGATGTTCAAGACCCGCACCCGCGACCAATGGTGCGCCGCGTTCGAGGGGCACGAAGTGTGCTTCGCGCCGGTGCTCGGTTTCGACGAGGCGGTCGCCGATCCGCACAATGTCGCGCGTGGCGCGTTCGTCGAAGTGGGCGGAATCGTCCAGCCCGCTCCTGCCCCGCGTTATTCGGTCAGCGAGACCGTCGCGCCGACATCGCCGACGGGCGCGGAGAGCGCGACGATCCTCGCCGAGTGCGGATTCTCACCCGACGAGATCGCCGCGCTGACCGCTTAGCTTGCCGCGAGTTCCGGCGCAGGACGGCGCGCGTAAATACCATAGGCAAGGATGATGGCGTAGCACAGTGCCGGCAGCAGCATCGCGAACTGCAGGGTTGAGTGATCCGCGATCAGGCCGGTGAGCGGCGGGATGATCGCGCCGCCGACGATCGCCATCGCGATGATCCCCGATCCCTCCGCCGCACGACGGCCGAGACCTTCGCTGGCGAGGCTGAAGATGGTCGGGAACATGATCGAGTTCATCAGGCCGATCGCCAGGAGCGCCCAGCCCGAGACGGCGCCGGTGGTGTTCGCGGAGATCAGGATCAGCGTGATCGAGCCCGTAGCGACCGCCGCCAGCACCTTGCCCGGAGAGACGATGCGCAGCAGATATGCGCCGATGAAGCGGCCGACCATCGCACCGCCCCAATAGAAGGGCACATGCTTGCCCGCGCTCTCCGCGCCCAAGCCCATCACCTCAGCCTGCATCAGATAGTTCACGATCAGCGACCCGATCGCAACCTCAGCGCCGACGTAGAGGAAGATGCACATCGCCCCCAGGCCGAAGCGCGGCCGCTCAAGCAGCCCGAACGCTTTCAGGACGCTGCCGGAATCATCGACCACATTGCCGAGGCGATTGCGGCGGGTCCAGACCACCGCGGCGACGATCACCAGCACAACCGCCAGGCCGAGATAGGTCCGCACCACCACCTGCGTCTCAGCCGTGCGATACGCGTCAAGCGCGGCACCGGTCAGCGTCGAGACGTCGACCGTAGCCAGCGAACCGAGGATCAGGATCGATCCGACATAAGGAAAGATCGTGGTGCCGAACGAATTGAATGCCTGGGCAAAGGTCAGTCGGCTATGTGCGGTGCGCGGGTTACCAAGCAGCGAGATCAACGGATTGGAGACCACCTGCACCGTGGTGATCCCCGCGGCGAGCACGAACAGCGCCAGCAGGAAGACCGCAAAGGTGCCCGATTGCGAGGCCGGAACGAACAACAGGCAGCCCGCCGTCATGGTCAGAAGGCCAATCGATGCGGCGCGCATATAGCCCGCCTTGCGCACGATCGCGGCGGCGGGGATCGAGAAGATGAAATAAGCGGCGAAGAAGGCCGATTGCACCAGCAGTGCCTGGGCATAGCTGAGCGTGAAAAGGTCCTTCAGCTTCGGGATGATCACATCGTTCAGCGATGTGATGCCGCCGAAGATGAAGAACAGCGCGAAGACGAACACCTGAAGGTCGGGTGCATCGACGCCCTTGGTTGCGGTTTCATCGACAGGCAGCGTGCCTGGTGCCGTGGTGGTCGGATCAACGTGCATTCAGGCGCTCCCTATCGTCCGGCGTCTACGCTACCGGTGACTCGAAAAGCACCTTGGCGCATTGCCGCACTATCTGGCAATCGGGCTCGCGTATAATCGTTGGGAACGTTCGCAAATCATCTAGCCGAAGCGATATCCCGATACAGTCCAACCCAGTACATGATCACGATAATCGCACACCCCAGGATCATCGCCGCCGGCGCCGAGCGCGACCATCAACGGCAGCAGATGCTCCGCCTCGGGGTGCGCGAAACGGGCATGGGGCAGTTCTTCCCACCGTATCACGCGCTCGGTCCGTGCCGCCGGATCGGGATCAGTCACCGCTGCGGTCAATGCCGCATCCCATTGGTCGGCGACCGGCGTGACCTGGGGCCCGCGAGCCCGCAGATTGTGGAAGCTCATGCCCGAACCGATGATCAGGACACCTTCATCGCGCAACGGCGCCAGTGCGCGGCCGATCGCAATATGCGCCGCCGGGTCCAGATCCTTGCGCAGCGACATTTGCGCGAGCGGAATGTCCGCACCGGGCACTGCAACCATCATCGGAATGAACACGCCGTGATCCCAGCCGCGCACCGATTCCTCGCGCACCGGGAAGCCGGACGCGGCGAGCAGTTCACCGGCGCGACGCGCCACATCCGGCGCGCCGGGCGCGGGCCATTGCAGGTGATAGGTATGCGCTGGAAAACCGGAATAGTCGTACATCAGCGGCTGGCCGTTGCCGAAATGCATGGTGATGTCATCTTCCTCCCAATGGCCGGAGACGAGCAGGATCGCACGAGGCCGCTCGGGCAGCGAAGCGATCAGCCCGGCGAGATAGGCCTGCATCGGCCGCCACATCGCATCCGGCGGACCACCGGCCGGGTCCATGAAGAAGCAGGGTCCGCCCCCATGGGGCACGAAAAGGCTGGGCAATGTCATGAAGGGAATATCGCCCGCACGTCGTTCGCCGGCAATGCGCCGTTCGGAAACGCCCCGTTTCGCAAAGCCCGTCATATCGCTAAGGTCGGCACATGACCCGCTTCACCGTCAACAATCAGCCAGTCCACTACCGGATGGATCCGGCGACGCCGTTGCTCTGGGCATTGCGCGACGCGTCCAATCTGACCGGCACGAAATATGGCTGCGGCAACGGTCATTGTGGTGCGTGCACGGTCGATATCGACGGCCAGGCGGTGCGCTCCTGCCAGACCACGATTGGCTCGATCGAAGGAAGCTTCGTCACCACCATCGAGGGCCTGTCGCGCGAGCGCGATCACCCGGCGCAGCTTGCCTTCATCGCCGAGAATGTACCGCAATGCGGCTTCTGCATTCCCGGCATGATCATGGCGGCTGCCGTGTTGCTGAAGAAGAACGGCAACCCGACCGAGGACGATATCCGCGAGGGCATCACCAATCTGTGCCGCTGCGGCATCTACCCGCGCCTGGTCGAGACGGTGCTGCGTGCAGCGCGCGCGCAACGCGGCGACGAAACAATTCCCGCTGGTGTCCCGTCCGGGATCGACCCGGCGGATGCGGCAAGGCTTGTTCCCGCGCTGCTGCCCACCAAATAGGCGTTGCCCCGAAACCTTTCGCAATGCTGTCATCGCAATTCAGAAACGGCTCATCGGGAATGGCGCACATCACGCCTATCAACCGGGCCTTTGTGCGCCGGTGCTATGGAAGGGTTCGAAATGCGTGCATCGATATTGGCGGCCTTGATGGCCGCGACAGCTCTGATCCCGTCGATGGCTTCGGCGGGGGATATGAATGGCCAGCGTGAAGATCGCGGTGGTCGCGAGATGCGTCAAAGCGACAGAAATGATGGCGGT